>NZ_JAUOPH010000003.1 GCF_030546935.1 Marinobacter sp. 2_MG-2023
GCGGCTGTAGCTCAGCTGGATAGAGTACTCGGCTACGAACCGAGCGGTCGGAGGTTCGAATCCTCCCAGCCGCGCCATATTCAAGTCAAAATGCCTCAGCTTGTGCGCCCCACAGCCTGAGGCATTTTGCATTCTATAGCTGGGAGAATTTGAACCGAAAGAGGTTCGCCCGAAACCAGCGCTATCTCCTTCTTTTGTCAGGGGATACCCCTACAGCCTCTGCAGTCCGAATTGACCATCGTCAAACTTGCCCAATCTTGCCTTGATAGACTTTCGATAGTTGCCTCACCAATTAACCTCCAGCGCTATCGAATGGAGACGTCATGGATAAGATCCGCCGCGCTCTGCTAGGACAGATTGCTAAACTGACGGCCGGAGCCGCTCTGGTTCCGCTAAGCAGCGTCGCTTCCGCAGGCATAAATGATCAGCCGCCGCGAAGAGAAGGCGATTCCGAGAAGCGATATGCCATGCTGATCGACCTCAGGGCCTGCATTGGCTGTCAGGCCTGCACTGTGTCCTGCCATATTGAAAACGAAGCCCCGCTGGGCAGTTTCCGCACGATCGTTTCCCAATACGAGGTTGAGCACGAAGAGACTGGCGACTCGGCAACCTTCATGTTGCCCCGGTTATGTAACCACTGCGAGAACCCGCCCTGCGTTCCGGTGTGCCCGGTACAGGCCACGTTCCAGCGACAGGACGGCATTGTCGTTGTGGATAATGAGGTGTGTGTTGGTTGTGCCTACTGTGTGCAGGCCTGCCCCTACGATGCACGGTTTATTAATGAACACACCCAGACGGCGGATAAGTGCACGTTTTGTGCCCACCGACTTGATGTCGGATTGCTGCCGGCCTGCGTCGAATCCTGTGTGGGTGGAGCTCGGGTTATTGGCGACCTGCGCGACCCTGACAGTCAGATCAGCCGGATGATGAAAAAACACTACAACGAATTGATGGTGCTTAAACCGGAAATGGGCACATCGCCTCATGTGTTCTATCTGGGTATGGATGAGCGGTTCGTATCCCCTCCGGATGCCAAGCCTGCCATCTGGGATGTGCGCACTCAACACGGTGAGGAGATAGGCTATGAATTCAGCGGTCATTGAGGTTCTCGCACCCCGCTACGGTATCGCCTGGTATCCGTGGGCGGTACAGTATTTTTTCATGATTGCCGTATCCTATTCGGCCTTGTTGCTGACCGTTCCTGGGTTGTTGTTTGGCAAGAAGAGCTACCAGCCTCTGGCAAAAGTAGCGCTGTTGGTTACGGTCAGTTGCACGCTGGTAGGCCCGGTCGCACTGTTGGCAGACTTGCACCAACCGCTAAGGTTCTGGCACTTCTACGCCAACCTCACTCCCTGGTCCTGGATGTCGATCGGCAGCCTTTTATTGCCGGTGTATCTCTCCTTGGTTGTCGCTTATGCCTGGCTTGCCTGGCGGCCTGCCATGCAGGAACAGGCGCAGGGTGAGGGCTGGATTGCCAAGCTGTCTGGTTGGATAAGCCTGGGTCAGTGGCATGCGCCACGCTGGATGTTGGTGCTTTCAGGCCTTGGGGCACTGGTGTTTTCTCTGGGTATCATGATTTATACCGGTGCTGAAGTCGCCATCGTAAAAGCGCGACCACTGTGGGATACCCCCTGGTTACCGGTCATGTTCGTACTGACAGGGCTGGTTGCTGCTGCGGGGCTGGTTATTTTACTCAACCGCCTGATGACCGGTAACGACGAAGACGTTAACGAACAGAGTCTGAAGGTGGTTTTCGTCAGCATGGTTCTGTCTGCGTTGGTGGCGGCATTATGGATTTCGGAAGGCATTACCGGTTTCAGTCCTTCGGTAGAACAGGCGCTGGTGTCTCTACAGGGGAATCCGGAATGGCGTGCTGTTGCGATTTACGGCTTGCTGGTGGGTATAGCTCTTACGCTGTCTGCAATCGTAATGTTACGCCGCCCGGGCTGGCTTGGCCGCTCCTGGATTGCGGGCCTGCTGGCTGTACACATTGGCTGGACCTTCCGCTGGATGGTGTTGATGGAGGTGCAGACTGTGGCGAAGAATACCGCCGGCTACTACCACTACGCCATTGAAGCCGGGTCTAGCGGCTTACTGGGTATCATCGGCACTTTCGGGCTATGGCTAGCCGCGCTGCTGATTATTGACATTCTGGTGCCCTGGAAAAAGGCCCTCCACACAAGTCCCCACTGATTCACGTCTTCGGAGCGAGATTATGGACAATAAACGTCGTAATTTCCTGAAAGGTGCAGCTGCCGCAGGCGGTGCCGCGACCTTCGCGGCGGGCTACTACGGCCCGCTGGAAAAAATGGGCAAAGGCCTGGTTAACGGAACTTCGGGCAAGGCCACCGCTGACCGGCTGCATGGCAATAGCCTAGCGCCGGAGTGGTCGGTCGACCCTAAAACCGGAGAGGTAACACTCAATCCGGAACAACGTACTGCCTTCACAGTCTGTTATGGCTGCACTACTAAATGCGGCGTGCGGGTACGTATTGATAATAATGAAGACAAAGTACTGCGGGTTTCCGGTAACCCTTATCACCCGTTGTCGTCCGACGAGCATCTGGATGAAAGAACGCCGGTGCTGGAAGCCTTTCAGCGTATGAGCAGCTTTCAGGATCAGGGGCAGCTCAACCGCTCTACAGCGTGCGCCCGCGGCAATGCGGCTATGTCCCAGTTGACCAGCGACCAGCGCGTGCTTAACTGCCTGAAACGAACTGGCCCCCGGGGCAGCAATCAGTGGGAAACTATTCCGTTTGAACAGCTGCTTGATGAAATCGTGGCCGGTGGTGACCTGTTCGGTGAGGGTGAGGTTGAAGGCCTGCGCTCCATTCGCGACGTGAAAACGCCGCTGGACCCGGACAACCCGGAGTATGGGCCAAAATCCAATCAGCTTCTGATGATGGAGGCCACAGACTACGGTCGATCTGCGCTGCTCAAGCGCTTCGCATTCAATGCCTTTGGTACCCGTAACTATGGGCATCATGGTGCCTACTGCGGGCTTGCGTTCCGTATGGGCTCCGGTGCGTTGATGAATGATCTCGCGAAGAATGCTCACGTGAAACCGGACTATGCCAACGTGAAGTTTGCGTTGTTTATCGGGACCGCGCCGAGTCAGGCTGGTAACCCGTTCAAACGCCAGGGGCGTTTGCTGGCCCAGGCACGAACCACGGGTGAAATGGAATATGTTCTGGTGGACCCGGCCCTGACGGCGGCCGCTTCCCATTCTGCCAGCGACCGGAATCGCTGGATTTCCATTCTTCCCGGCACAGACACTGCACTGGCGATGGCTTTGATTCGCTGGATGCTGGCGAATGAAGCTTACGCCAAGGATTATCTAGCTCTGCCTGGCAACAACGCTGCCCGGCACGCAGGTGAGCCTGGCCACACCAACGCCACGCATCTGGTGATTGAAGACAACAGCCACCCGAGAGCTGGCTATTTCCTGCGTTTGAGCGACATAGGACAAGCGGAATCAGGGGCTGAAGACGATTACCCGGTCGTGGTCAATAGTGCTGGAGAGTTGGACAGCTCTGAGGTCGCTGACAGCGGCCAGCTGTTTGTTGAGCGTACCGTGGAAACCGGCAGCGGCCCGGTAACCGTCCGCAGCTCATTGTTCAAGCTGCGCCAGGAAGCGATGCAGTACAGCATTGAAGAATACGCAGAGTTCTGTGGCATTGAGGCCGATGTTATCCGCAATCTCGCCCGGCGCTTCACCAGCTTCGGGCGCACTGCGGCCGCGGATACCCATGGGGGTATGATGTCCGGTGCTGGTTTCTATGCTTCCTATAGCATTAACATGATTAACTTGCTGGCCGGCAGTTTTAACCAGAAAGGCGGAGTGGCCAAAGGCGGCGGTAGCTTCAACGGTGTTGGTGCCGGGCCCCGTTACAACCTTGCGGACTTCCCCGGAAAGGTCGGGCCCAAGGGTGTGTTTCTTTCACGCTCACGTTTTCCGTACGAGAAAACCAGCGAATACAAGCGTCGTGTGGCAGCGGGAGAGTCCCCGTATCCGGCGACCGCGCCCTGGCGTTCGCTCGCGCCACCGATTCTAACTGAACACTTGCTCTCAGGCCTTGAGGGATACCCCTATAGAATAAAGGCCATGATAGGCGTCATGGCCAACCCGATGTACGGCCAGGCTGGCCTGACATCTTTGCTTGAAGAAAGGCTCAAGGACCCGAAAAACGTTGGCCTGTTCGTGGCGGTGGATGGATTCATTAACGAAACCAACCGTTTTGCTGACTACATTGTGCCGGACTCTGTGATGTATGAAGTCTGGGGCTTTACAGGTGCCTGGAGCGGCACGCTGACCAAGATGACCACGGCCTGCTGGCCCGTTGTCGAACCGCGCCAGGCAAAAACCTCGACCGGTGAGCCAGTCAGTATGGATAGCTTCTTCATTGAATTGGCTCAGCGCCTTGACCTGCCAGGCTTCGGTGACAATGCCATCGAGGGCGCTGATGGTCAGGTGCACCCTCTCAAGCGGGCCGAAGACTTCTACTTGCGTGCTGCTGCGAATATCGCCATGTCAGGTCAACCCTTGCCGACGCCGGCGCAAGAAGATATCAACGCCAGTGGAATCGAATCGTTGCTAGAGCGAATCCAGAGTACGGTTGCTGAAGACGAAGCAGGGCCGGTCGCCCATTTGTACTCCCGCGGTGGTCGATTTGAAACCATGGAGAGTGCATATGATGGCGAAAAGCTGGGTCATGCCTGGGCACGCCCATTGTGTGTCTATAACGAGCAGGTAGGCACCAGCATTGATAGTTATAGTGGTAAAAGACTTGTCGGGACACCGACCCACCATGAACCACGGTTCTGGGACGGATCCTTGTTAAGAGATCATTATCCTGAGGAAGAGTGGCCGCTGTTGGCATTTTCGTTCAAGTCGAACCTGATGAACTCATACGCCATAGGGCTTGAGCGCCTTCGTATGATCAAGCCCTACAATCCGGTGCTTTTGCACCGCAACGATGCGGAGAAATTCGGGGTGCGCCATGGCGACACCATAAGCATTGAAAGCCCGGGGGGCAAAGTGCTGGCATTGGCCCTGGTAGGGGAGAACGTACACGAAGGCGCGCTTGGCATTGAGCATGGTTACGGCCACAGGGAGCTGGGGGCTGCGAGCCATGTCATTGATGGAGAAGAGCGTGCCGGCAACCCTTATCTGGCGGCTGGCGTGAACATCAACGATCTGGGCTTTTCTGACCCTACCCGCAAAGATGGCACTGCCACCTGGCTGGAGAATGTCAGCGGTGCTTCGGTCCGGCAGGGTTTGCCTGTGCGCGTGCGTGTTGTGGCCGATATGGTGTAAGGCTGCACCTGACTTCCGGGTGCTACAGCTAAAGCGAAGCGGCTGATCGTGCCGCTTGGTCGTAGAGCCCCGATATACCTCTCAGGAAGCCTGCCACCTCACCAGTGTCGGCTCCTGAGAACCCTAATGTCCTTAAGGAATCCACCAGACATTCTTCACGTATTTCCCGGTAGCGACGGCAAACTGCTTTGCCTTTCTCGGTGACCGAATACCAGATCTCTTTACCGTGCTTCTCTGGCACGACAACCTCCTGTTTCAGCAGCTTCTTGAGTGCATAAGTCACGGTATGGCTATCTTCCACGTTCAGAACCAGGCATATGTCGGCGGTCTTTTTTGCGCGGTCCCGGTGGTTCACGCTGTGAAGAACCAGTATGTCCAGAGGGCTGAGTTCGGGTAGACCGGCCGCGTTCATACAACGCACCATCCATCGGTTAAATGCATTGCTCGCCACGATCAGCCCGAATTCCAGCTCGGACAACTCCATTGCGCTGTCTGAAGCAAGGTGGGCGGACGATACGATCGGGCCCACTTTACGCTGGGCGCTATTTGTGTCGGGATTCTGCGAAGAATCGTTGGTTTTTTTCATGAGGAGGCAGGAGCTCTTTATCTATTATGTTTCATTGGTGTATCTGTGCCAGGGCTCTTTAGTTACCCATTTTCCCGGGAAGGTAGGTCACGATTTCCGGGAACAAAGTGATGAGAATTACACCACTCAGGATCAGCAGGAAGTAAGGTAGTGCTGCCCAGGCGATTCTCAGAATGTTTTCCCCGGTAAGCCCCTGGATGACGAAGAGGTTAAAGCCGACCGGTGGCGTAATCTGGCTCATTTCCACAACAATCACGAGGTAGATACCGAACCAAAGAGGGTCAATGCCCGCCGCCTTAACCATCGGAAGAATTACTGAGGTGGTCAGCACCACAACGGATATACCGTCGAGAAAACAGCCCAGCAGAATAAAGAACAGAGTTAGCGCTAGCAGCAACATGTAAGGCGACAGACCCAGGGTATCAATCCAGGCGGCAAGCTCCCGAGGGATGCCGGTAAAGCCCATCGCACTCGTCAGAAAATGGGCACCAATCAGAATAAAGGCGATCATTGATGAGGTTTTTACCGTGCCCATTAACCCGCTCACGAAGGTATTCCTGCTCAATGAGCCGCTTTTCCAGGACAGAAGGTGTGCCAGTGCCACGCCGATGGCAGCTGATTCTGTCGGGGACGCCAGGCCGGCATAGATAGAACCGATAACCCCGATAATGAGCAGCATCACAGGAATAAGGGGGCGGCTGCGGCGTACTTTTTCTCGGAATGAGAAGGATTCGGCCTCACCAGCGGGCACGCCCGACGGGTTCATTAGCGACCAGACCATCACGTAGCCCGCAAACAGGGACATGAGCATCAAGCCGGGCAGGATACCCGCAACAAAGAGCCGGGCGATGGATTGCTCTGTTGCAACTCCGTAGACAATCAGAATGATGGACGGTGGAATCAGCAACCCCAGGGTTGCTGAGCCGGCCAGGGTGCCGAGAATCTGGTTCTTGTTGTAGCCGCGGTTACTGAGTTCCGGTATCGACATCTTGCCAATGGTGGCGGCTGTGGCTGCCGAAGAGCCGGAAATAGCCGCAAATATGCCGCAGCCGATTATATTGGTATGCAGCAGTCGCCCGGGTACTTTGCCAACCCAGGGAGAAATGCCACGGAACATCTCTTCGGACAGGCGTGAACGAAACAACACCTCACCCATCCAGATAAACATTGGAAGCGCCGCGAGGTCCCAGGACACACTGGCACTGTAGAAGGCCGTGGAAAGACTGTCGCCTACGGGGATACCGCTGAAAAAAAACAGGGCTATACAGCCGATGCCAGTTAGTGAAAAAGCGACCCAAAGCCCGCTGGCAAGAAGCACCAAAAGCACACACAGCAGTAGCAAACTCATCCAGATCATTTCCATGAGCTCACTCCTCGGGGGCGTCGTTAACGAGCTGGCTGATTCTGCCACTGGCAAGCAAAAACAGGGCGTCCAGCAAAGCAATCAAAAGCCAGATCAAGCCGAGCGTCATGACCGCTTGGGGAATCCACAGAGGTACGGGCACCATGCCAATCGAGAGGTCGCCAAAATCATGACTGTCCAGTGCCAGGCGCGCGCTGTGCCAGGCGGCAAAGGCCGTAACAGACGCCGCTACCAGGGTTACCAGGATATCCATAAATCGGTGTAGGGGTTTGGGGAGGTGCTGCAGCACCAGGGTGACGCGAATATGGCCGCCTTGCCAAAACGTATAGCCAAGGCCAAAAAATGTTGCGCCAAGCAGCAGGAATGCTGCGATCTCTGCAAGGCCTGGTACAGTAAGCCCCATAGCATCGAAGCCGGCCCAGCCCATCAATTTGTCGAGCACTCGGCCAAGAACCTGAGCCACGATCAATACCATGATGAGTGTCAGGCTCAGTGCTGAGAGTGCACCGCCCAGCTTGTAAAACGCATCAAGCGCTCTGCGCATGGGTCTGTCCTTTTGTTATGACCCCTATTGCAGGGCGGGGATAATTCAAGCGCCAGTACAACCGAGATTCGGCCGTTCTGGCGCCGCCGGGTGACTATTGTTCGTTATACGCGTCAAGCAGAGCCTGACCACTTTCGCCAGCACGGCCGAGCCATTCTTCGGTCATGGTGTCGCCGATTTCCTGCAAATGCTTGACCAATTCAGGGGAAGGTTCGGACACCTCAATGCCGTTATCCTTCATGATTTTTATCTTGGCGTCAGTTTCGGCTTTGCTGGCGTCCCAGCCCCGCTTTTCAGCTGCCGCTGCTGCATCTTCCAGTGCCTTTTGGGTCGCTTCAGGCAGGTTGTTAAAGGCCTTCACGTTTACGACCACCATGTTTTTCGGTAGCCACAACTGAGCGTGATTGAAATGCGTCAGGTAGTCCCAGGCCCGGGTATTAGCGCCCGTAGAAGGGGATGTGATCATGGCATCAACACGACCTGTTCCAAATGCAGTTGGTATGTCTGGCACTTCGACTTGAGTGGGCAGAGCGCCTAGCAGCTCGGCGAGCTGTTCGCTCGACTTGTTATAGGCCCGCATTTTTACACCCTTAAGTTCATTGCCTGTTTCAACGGCAAACTGGGTATAAATTCCCTGAGGTGGCCAGGGCACAGCAAATAGAAGTTTCAGACGTTGGCCTTCGAGGCGCTTGGAGAGTACGTCTTTTGATGCCTGCCAGAGTTTCCATGCCTGGTCATAATCACTGGCGAGGTAGGGTACTGAGTCCACTTCGAACAGAGGGTCTTCGTTGGCAAGGCGCGACATGATCAGTTCACCGATGGGAACAAGACCGCGGCGAACGGAGTTTTTGATTTCCGGGTGTTTGATCAGAGAGCCACTGCTGTGAACCGTGATATCGAGCTCACCGTCTGTTGCTTCTCTGACATCGTCAGCGAACTGGCTGATATTAACGGTATGGAAGTTGGAGTCGCCGTAGGGTGTGGGCATATCCCAGTCGGTCGCCTGGGCGTTAGCTGCTGCTAACGAGAGGGCGGCTGCCGAAATTACGGCTCCAAACCGTTTCAAGTAAGGTACAGAAATAAGGCGCTGGCGAAAGGGTGTGGTATTTATTGTCATGATGGTTGCCTCTTGGCGCTGAAAATATTTGAGAGCGACAGTTGTGCATGCGGGTTTACGTTCTAAAGCACGGATCTGCAGGAAAGTGCTGAAACCAGTTTTGTGCTTTGTCTGGTAAAAGCTAGTCGCGAGCCTTCACGCCGTCAAATTTATTGTTACAAAGTGATGATGTTTTAGCGGTTTTATATCGACAAAATCTCAATAAAGTGTGTTTGTTGATCGATATTGGAACTGGAGTGGGAAAACGTAAGTGTCGTGGTAGGGGCAGACAGAACCAGCAGATGCCGGTTCTGTCTGGGCGTTTCAAATGGGCGTTGTGCTCAAGGCTGTGGGCTGCCCATGATTGCCTCCATTTCACCGGGTCTCGGAGCGCCCTGTTTCATCTGGACGGCCCCATTGTTGTCCTTGTAGTAGGTGCTTGGAGTGGCACTTAGCCCCAGGCTGGACATCAGCTGATTGTTTTTCTGAACTGTTTTAGCGTATTTGCTGACAATGTTGCGGTCCACCTCAATGCCACCCTCTCCATGACTTTTTTGGTTCTTTTGCAGAGCAGCACGGGGGTTATCTGAACCCAGGATAGTGGCGGCCTTTGGCAGGCTGTCCTTCCTCAGAATACCCACCATTACATGGCGCAACTGTACTTTTCCGGCGTCTATCCAGGGTTCTGCAGCCTGACGGAACCGGTGGCAAAATGGGCAGTTGGGGTCGGTAAAGGTATAGACGATCACGGGGGCATCGGCGTCGCCGTCACGCACCCAGTCTGCGTTCTCAATCTGGCTCCAGGCCTTTTCATTTTGTGGCCCTGTAACCAACTCCTGTATTTTGGCCTCGGTAAGGTTTTCACCCTTGGCGTTCAGCATGGTTCCCACGATCACATGCTGGTTATCTGAAGTGAGATAGAAAGCAATAGGGCGGCCCTGCATGTCGCCAACGTAGCCGGTCATATTATCGGGCGCCTCGAAGCTGCCGGCGACTGTTACGCCACGATCAATCAGTTGCTCAACGGCTTCGGGGTGTTGCTCCTGCCCTTGAGCTTGCAGGCTCAGACCGCTGGCGGCCAATGCTGTGGCAAGAAGTGTGTGTTTGAGTACGGGCTTCATTAGTTGCATTACAAGTCTCCGGTTCCGTCGGTATCAAAGCTTCTGAGGTTATGGGCCAGTGAGGCCCGCGACAGTTCTCCAAGGTGGGCGTTTACCTGCTGGCCGTTGGCATCGTAGAACAACGTTGTTGGCAGAGCCTGGCTGCCGGTGGTTCGGCCAAGGCTGGCACTGGTATCGGTCAGAACATTCTTTAGCGAGAGCCCGTGTTGGCTCATAAAGCGGCTGATTGTTTCCGGTTGTTCGCCCTGGTTTACAAAGACAAATGTGATACCGGGATTTTCCTGCTGAGCTTGTTCCAGTACCGGCATTTCACGAATGCATGGCGGGCACCAGGTAGCCCAAAGGTTGACGACCATGGGTTTGCCGCCTGCCACTTCTGCCAGCGCCACCGGCGTGCCGTCCAGCAAAGTGAATGTTGCATCAGGAACGCCCCTGGAGCTGCTTTCCATAAGGTATATCAACAATGACAAAGAGCCCCATACCAACAGACCCGAAGCGCTGGCAATGGAGAGTGATCGACGGATTTTCGGGTGGCGCCAGAGCTTCCAGCCGATAAGAAAGACTGCACCGAGTAGACCGGCAATGACGCTGAAGCCGCCATCCCTGATATCGATAATGCCCCAGAGGTTTTCCTGGTAGTACTCGAAGTACTGAATAACAAAGCCGATACGCGCTGATACCAAAGCAACGAGAAAAATATCGGATAGAGTGCCTGCTATGGGCACGCCTTCCTTGCGCCCGGTAATGGCGCCAACAATCAGCGCAATTACGAAAGCAGTGATTAATAGAAGCTGGGCCAGAGGTAAGCTCAGCGGGCCGATATTAACCGATAACATCATCTCTCCTTGTTCATGATTGGCGTGCCTACGACCGGCAGTTTACGCATGAGTTCCTGGTTTACCTTGTCTTTGGCTGTCAGATCGGCGTGCAGCAACTGCATATCCGGCAGGGCCACGGCCGCTGTTCCTTACCTGATGGATAACGTCCTGAAGTATTCAGCGAATGGCTGTATTGTGATAATTGATACGGAAGTGGAAACGATAACCATGTGATACGGTGGCATACTGCCCACCTTTAATTGATACACCCTGACTGGGTACTGACATGCTATTGAACTGTGATATTGGTGAAAGTTATGGCGCCTGGACGATGGGGCTGGACGATCAGGTGATGCCGTATATTGACCAGGCGAACATAGCCTGCGCCTTTCATGCCGGCGACCCGATGGTCATGAGCAACACGGTAAGGTTGGCGCTGGAGCATGAGGTATCCCTGGGCGCACACCCTGCCTACCCCGATCTGCAGGGCTTTGGGCGACGCTCGATTGCTTGCAGCCCCGATGAGATTCACGCCATGGTGCTTTACCAGGTGGGTGCGCTGAGTCATATCGCTGCTGCACAGGGCGGAAGCCTGAGTTATGTGAAGCCCCATGGTGCGCTCTACAACGACATGATGCGGAACGAGTCTGTTCTCCGGGCTATTCTCGGTGCGCTAAGCCAGTCTCCGGGGGAACTGGCACTGATGGCGATGACCACGGCAGATAATCAGCCTCTGAAAACGCTTTGCGCAGAATACGGGGTAGGGCTGTTGCTGGAGGCGTTTGCTGACCGTGCTTATGATGAAAAGGGCTATATTGTCTCACGCAGTACCCCGAATGCCGTGCATCACGATCCCGACACCATTCTGCGTCAGGCTGTTGCAATCGCCAGAGGCGAACCGCTCCAGACGATAGACGGCAAACCATTGCACCTTGAAGCAGATACCCTCTGCGTTCACGGCGACAACCCTGAGTCTGTCGCCGCTGTGCGTGCAATTCGTAAGGCCCTTGAAGGTCAGGCGGGCTGAGCCTTGGTCAGAGCCTGAAGCGTGACACCAGGTTCTGTAACTCACTACCCAGTTTTGCCAGCTCTGAACTGGAGCTGGCGGTCTGGTTGGAGGATGCCGCAGACTGGTCGGTAAGGTCACGAATGCTGGTGACATTCTGGTTGATCTCTTCTGCTACGGACGTTTGTTGTTCTGACGCTGTCGCAATCTGACTGTTGTATTGCTTTATTTCGTCGACGGAACGGGTGATACGTTCAATGGATGCGCCTGTCGCGGTGGCTCTTTTCAGGGTGTCAGCGGCCATAGTTGCGCTGGACTCCATCGCGGATACTGAGTCATTCGAGCTGGTTTGCAGGGATGTCACAAGGGTCTCGATTTCCTGGGCGGAACTCTGCGTTCGTTGGGCCAGAGAACGCACCTCATCAGCAACCACGGCAAACCCACGCCCCTGCTCACCCGCCCGGGCAGCTTCAATGGCAGCGTTCAGCGCGAGAAGATTCGTCTGCTCGGCGACAGATTTGATGACATCCAGAGCCGTCCCGATATTAGTGGTTTCATTTTTCAGGCTCTGGATGATTTCCATACTCTGGCTTACCTCATTGGCGAGCCCATTGACCTGGCTCACGGTTTCCCTGACCTCACGCTCGCCCTCAGTCGCCTGATTGGCAGCATCAGATGCGACGGTAAACGCCTGCTCTGCGTTGCGGGCGATTTCTGCAACGGTTGCGGTCATTTCGTTCATCGCCGTGGCAACCTGATCGGTTTCCTGCTTCTGGCGATTGATCCCGTCGCTGGTCTGGCTGGTAACCGTCGACAGCTCTTCTGAAGCCGCCGCGATATTGGTCGCTCCGGACTCAATGCTCCTGACAAGCTCGCGTAAGCCGCTGACCATGGTTGCCAGGGCAGCCATCAGGCGACCTACTTCGTCAGTCCGGCTGTTGTCGATATCAACCGACAGATTGCCGGAGGCAACCTCTGAAGCGATTGCAACGGCGTGATTGATGGGGGCGGTGATTGCCCTGGTAATTAGATAGGCCATCAGAATGCCAAGCAGCACGGCGATGGCTGTTGCGGCAAAAATCAGTGTCGTCGCTTGATTGTGCTCAGATTCCATCTTGTCTGCCTGCGCTTCGCGCAGGCTGTTCGCCGATTCGATCACGCGACTGGCTGTCGTTACCATATCCTGAGATAGCTGCTCGCTGGATTCAGTCAGTGTCACAACATTCTGGAATTCATCGGTGTAGGATTCCAGTGCATTGATGACCTTTGCTTTTTCTTCCGGGGTTATGGCGGCCGAATTCAGTGGTCCCTGAATCCTTGTAGCATCTTCCTGGTACGCTTCGACACTTGTGGGATCGCGCTCTACGAGGAACTTGCGCTCCGAACGGCGCATATCCTCAAACATCGCCGAGGCAAAAAACAGCGAGCTGTGGGCTTTAAGCGAAGATCCCAATACCCGGGCTTTTGTTTCAAGCCTGTCAAGAGCCTCTTCCCGTTGGCTTATATTGGACTCCACATTACTCATCAATGCCTGGTATTGCGCGATATCAGACTGAATGTTTTCCAGGGTGCTGATGTCTGCGTCAACTGCCAGCAACGGCTTGACCTTGCTCGTGATTTCGAGAACTTCATCGCCGAGGGCCCTGGATGCGAGCACGTCCTCGGCATTACCCGAAAGTAAAAAATTTTTCTCTTCGACTCTCGCTTCAGTGAGCCCCGTGTTCACCTGTCCCAGCATGGTTACAATGGCTGAGCGATCACTGACGGCGTCCAGTGCCCGACTGCCAACGACGCCAACAATGACGGTGAGGAGCAATAACAGCGCAAAGCCGCCAGCCAGCTTGCTTCGGATGGTCATGTTGCCGGAGAAGTTTTGAAGTGCCATACAGTGTCCCTGGGGCTTGCGAGCGTTACCAGTTATGCCATTCGGGTCATTCAGAGAATCATGAATTGGCGGTTTTGATACGCAAAAGCGTTGGTTGAACCTTTTATTGTGTCTCTATTAGGTACGTACCAGGGCTAAGATTCAATTTGTTTTAGGTAACATATGGTTGCGGTGGCAACAAAAGTGGGGCTGATATCCAGTCCCACTTTTATAGCGCATCTGCATTGTCCTGAGATAACAAAGGGGAAAGTCGACCCAATGATCACCACATCAGGTCGTCGGGGATTTCATAGCCTGCATAGGGGTCATCTTCGCCCACATCGTCTTTTTTGCGGTCATGGAGTACAACCACTGCCTGTTCATCGCGCTCTATAACCTTGCGAGCAACTCCGTCGGCGACGATCTCGTACGCTCCATTGACGAATACAATGGCAAGCCGGCCTCGGGAGAGTTGGTCCGCCATGGTGTCATCTACATACAACTTCTTTATTTTCTTGTCGTGGACGAACTGGTACGACGTTTCACCCCGGCTGCGATCCAGTTTGTTGGTGTCCACCAGTTGGCGAATCTGGGCCTGGATCGCCTTTTTCTCGGATTCCTGCTGGCGCTTGAGGTTCAGCTGGCGATCGCGTTCTGCTTTTTCTTCGCGGGCCTGGCGAGCGCGGATTTCGGTCTCATTGACCTGGACTGCGCCCTTGGGTTGTTGTTTGCGCTGCTTGTGTTTCTCGTTGCGAATAGCCTTGGCCTTTTTTTGATCGGCCAGGCCCGCTTTTAATAGCTGATCCTGCAGGGACGCCATGGGGTAACTCCGTTAATTGGTCACAAATTCTGGTATTCTATCGGGACAGTATACGCGCTCGTGTCTACCTTCTTAACCAGCAACCGCTGATTCCGGGATTTTCTTGTATGTCTTCCTTTAAAGATCTTGATCTGTCTGCCGCCATGCAGGCCAATCTTGCCCAGCTGGGCTTTTCCAGGCCCACAGAGATTCAGGCCAGGGCATTGCCCCATTGTCTGGCAGGGCGCGATGTCATTGCCATGGCACAAACGGGTAGCGGTAAAACGGCGGCTTTTGGTATCGGGCTGATCGAGAATCTCAAGCCAAAGCTGTTTGCGGTGCAGGGCCTGGTCATGTGTCCTACCCGTGAGTTGGCGGATCAGGTGGCCAAAGCCTTGCGGGAGTTGGCTAGGGCGCAGGAAAATATAAAGATTCTTACCCTGTGTGGCGGTGTGTCTATTGGACCACAGATCGGTTCCCTGGCTCATGGTGCTCATATTGTTGTGGGCACTCCGGGGCGTATCGCTGATCACCTGCGCAAAGGCACCCTTGACCTGAAACGCCTCAAGACGCTCGTTCTGGATGAAGCAGACCGGATGCTCGATATGGGGTTTCAGGATGCCATGGAAGAAATTCTGGGTTATGCGCCCAAGCAGCGCCAAACGTTGATGTTCTCAGCGACCTGGCCTGAATCCATTCGCAAGCTGAGTGCAGGTTTTCAGCGGGAGCCCGTGGATGTGCGCGCAGAAGCGCAAAGTGTGAATGCCGATATTCGTGAGCTGTTTTACGAAATTCCAGGGCAGGAGCGTACCCGTGCCATTGTAAGCCTGCTTTCTGAATACCAGCCGGCTTCCTGCCTGGTGTTCTGTTCCATGAAACAACAGTGCGATGAATTGGCTGTCGAGCTGGGTGCTCAGGGCTTCTCGGCTCTGGCATTGCATGGTGACCTGGAGCAGCGTGAGCGCGACAGCGTACTGGTACGGTTTGCAAACCAGAGTTGTCAGGTTCTGGTAGCAACAGACGTAGCGGCCCGTGGCCTGGATATCAAGGCCTTGCCGCTGGTGATAAATGCAGAGCCCGCGCGTGATCCGGAAGTGCATACCCACAGGGTCGGTCGCACAGGGCGGGCTGGTGAGGCCGGACTGGCGGTTACTTTGTGCAGTCCGTCACAAGGACACAAGATCAATCGTCTTGAGGCCGAGCGCGGCAGACCGGTTACCTGGGGTGATACAGAAATTTTGCTATCTGTTCCGCCAAAGCCGGTGGCACCCGCAATGAAAACACTGTGCATCGCAGCCGGGCGAAAGGAAAAGCTGCGTCCGGGCGACGTACTGGGTGCCTTGACCGGCGAAGCCGGGCTGAACGGAAAATCCGTTGGCAAGATTGATCTGTTCGATTTCCAGTGCTTCGTTGCTGTCGAGTCTGGGCAGGCGAGGCTCGCCCTGAAGCGCCTTGAAGAGGGAAAAGTAAAAGGTCGCAAGCTAAGAGTCAGGCAGGTCTGAGAGTGGGTGTTGTAGGCGTGTCCATGGAGGCATAGTGGATAAGAACCGCTCGGAAAGTCCGTATAGTCATTTGCATTTTGGTTGCTCACAGCGTGCGAAACCGGTAAATTACGCAGGATTTTGCCCCCCGGTTTGCTCCGGTGCGCTATAGGACTTAGGTCTTATGCGTGTCTGTTTTTCCGGGAAAAAGACCATGAATTAATAACAGGTAGCTATTCAATATGGATGACCTGATGTCACAAGCCATCGACCTGATGGTTGCGGGTATGGGATTCGTGTTCGTGTTCCTGATTGTTCTGGTGTTCGCGACCCTGCTTATGTCCAAACTGCTCACCCGGTTTGCACCGCCTGAGCCTGCAACTCCAGCCAAGTCACCTCGCGCCAAGCCAAAGGCGCCAGCATCAGTTGATCCTGATACGGCAGAGGCGATTAAAAAGGCGATTGCACAATTCCGGTCGCGCCACAAGAAGTGACCCGGCAACCGATTAGATACAACCTTTAATACAGAAGGCTGACACGATGACTGATACAAAGAAACCGCTGGGGATTACGGACGTTATACTTCGTGACGCCCACCAGTCCCTGCTTGCCACCCGTATGCGGCTTGACGACATGCTGCCCATTGCCGAGAAGCTCGACAAAGTTGGTTTCTGGTCTTTGGAATCCTGGGGCGGCGCTACTTTCGACTCCTGTATCCGTTACCTGGGCGAAGACCCCTGGGAGCGCATCCGTGAACTGAAAAAAGTCATGCCCAATACGCCTCAGCAAATGCTGCTGCGTGGTCAGAACCTCCTGGGTTACCGGCATTACGCAGACGACGTAGTGGAGCGGTTCGTTGACCGTGCCGCCGAGAACGGTGTTGATGTATTCCGTATTTTTGATGCGATGAACGACCCGCGCAACCTGGCGACGGCTATCAAGGCTGTTAAGAAAACCGGTAAGCACGCCCAGGGCACCATCTCCTATACCACCAGCCCGGTGCATACCATTGAGATGTGGGTTGAGCTGGCGAAAGAAGTCGCCGATATGGGTGCCGACTCCATTGCAATCAAAGACATGGCCGGTATTCTTAAGCCTTATGTAGCCTTTGATCTGGTCAGCCGCCTGAAGAAAGAGCTGGATATTCCAATTCACATGCAGTGCCATGCGACCACTGGCATGTCGACAGCTACGGCCATCAAGGCAGCGGAAGCTGGTATCGACAACGTGGATTCGGCCATCTCGTCAATGAGTATGACCTACGGCCATTCGCCCACAGAGGCGATTGTTGCGATTCTGGAAGGTACCGAGCGTGACACTGGCCTGGATCTTGTCCTGCTGGAAGAGATCGCTAGTTACTTCCGCGAAGTTCGTAAGAAGTACGCAAAATTTGAGGGCAGCCTCCGCGGTACCGATTCCCGTATTCTGATCGCTCAGGTGCCTGGTGGCATGCTGACGAACATGGAAGGTCAGCTCAAAGAACAGAACGCTGCGGACAGGTTCGACGAAGTTCTGGCCGAGATTCCCAAAGTTCGTGAAGACCTGGGGTTCATCCCGCTGGTAACGCCGACTTCCCAGATTGTTGGTACTCAGGCGGTACTGAACGTTCTGACCGGTGAGCGCTACAAGTCCATCTCCAAGGAAACCTCTGCCATCCTTAAGGGCGAATACGGTTCCGCGCCGGCGCCGTTCAACAAGGAGTTGCAGGAGCGGGTTCTGGATGGAAAAGAAGCCATCACCTGCCGTCCGGCCGACAATATCGAGCCGGAAATGGACAAGCTGACCGACGAGCTGAAGAAACTGGCGGATGAGAAAGGCATCAAGCTGGCGGATAACACTGTTGATGATGTTCTGACTTATGCGCTCTTCCCGCAGATTGGTCTGAAGTTCCTTGAAAACCGTGGCAATCCGGACGCATTTGAGCCGGTGCCCACCGCTGAAGATGCGCTTCCAGCCAAGAAGGCCAGTGGCCCCGAGACTTACACCGTCGATGTTAACGGCAAGCAGTACGTGGTTGCGGTTTCTGAAGGTGGTGAAATTTCCCAGATTCAGAGCGAGGGCGGTGCTGCATCCGCACCAGCGGCTTCTGCTGCGCCAGCTCCGGCGGCCGGTGAAGGCGAGCCTGTGATCGCACCTCTGGGCGGCAACATCTTCAAGGTACTGGTTTCACCAGGTGATGCCGTTGAAGAAGGCGATGTGCTGATTATCCTCGAAGCCATGAAAATGGAAACCGAGATTCGTGCACCCAAGGCCGGCACCGTCGGCGAAGTCTTCATCAAGGTCGGTGATGCCGTCTCTCCTGATGATGAAATGCTGACAATCGCATAAAGGGCCAGCATTCCATGGATAAATTAATGACATTATGGACAGGTAGTGGCCTGTTCAATATAGAGCTTGGCCAGGTGATCATGATCGCCGTGGGTCTGCTTCTTCTGTTCCTTGCGATTCGTAAGGGGTTTGAACCACTGCTGCTGGTACCCATCGGGTTCGGCGGCATTCTGGCGAATATTCCGGAGGCGGGGCTGGCCCTGACTGCGGCGGAAAACGCTATTCATTTTGCACTGAATGGCGGAAAGGGCGAGATCCTGGCTGCTCTGGCAGCGCCTCTGGATGTGGCCTATCAGGCCGGGCAGGCAATTACGCCTGAACTGAAAGAGGCCTTCAAGGTCGCGGTGAAAGAGGCGAGCTATTCCGAAATGGCGATGGCCAACGCCATCGCTCAGGATGCGGGTTATGGCAACGGTATGTTGTATAACTTCTATTCTGTGGTTATCGGCAGCACCATCGGACCCCTGGTAATTTTCATGGGTGTTGGCGCGATGACCGATTTCGGTCCGCTGCTGGCCAACCCGAAAACTATGCTGCTGGGTGCCGCAGCCCAGTTCGGTATCTTCGGTACTGTTTTGGGTGCAGCATTGCTGGACTGGCTCGGTGTTCTGGACTTTACCATTCTGGAAGCGGCTGCGATCGGTATCATTGGTGGTGCTGATGGACCAACCTCCATCTACGTGTCCAGTGTGCTGGCTCCGCATCTGCTGGGTGCCATCGCGGTATCTGCATACGCTTACATGGCGATGGTACCGATGATTCAGCCGCCTATCATGAAGGCGCTGACCAGTGAGAAAGAGCGGGCCATCAAGATGTCTCAGCTTCGCCCGGTCAGTAAGCGTGAAAAGATTGTTTTCCCGCTGGTTGTCCTGATTGCGGTTGTTCTCTTCCTGCCGGATGCGGCACCGCTGCTGGGTATGTTCTGCTTTGGTAACCTGATGCGCGAATGTGGCGTGGTGGAGCGTCTGAATGACACTGCCCAGAATGCGCTGATCAACATTACTACGATCTTCCTGGGTCTGTCCGTTGGTTCCAAGCTGATGGCGGACAAGTTCCTGGATGCTCAGACCCTGGGTATTCTTGGCCTGGGTATTGTGGCCTTTGGTGTTGGTACGGCCTGTGGTGTTCTTATGGCCAAGCTGATGAACAAGTTCAGCAAGGATCCGATCAACCCGTTGATTGGTTCTGCCGGCGTATCTGCGGTGCCGATGGCAGCGCGGGTTTCCAACAAGGTTGGTCTTGAGGCGAATCCGCATAACTTCCTGTTGATGCACGCTATGGGGCCGAACGTTGCTGGTGTTATCGGCTCGGCTGTTGCTGCGGGTGTGATGATCAAGCTGCTTAGCTGATTGTCGCTCTTGTAGTGTGAAAACCCCGCCTTGTGCGGGGTTTTCTGTTTTTAGGTCTGCTGGTTTTGGTGTTTGAGCCGGAGGGTCACCTTCTTTCAGGAACCGCTACGAGCACCCCTTGCGGGGTCCGGCCAGCAATCACAGATTGCTGTCGTTCGGCTGCGCATGAAGCTTTGCTTCATAGATGCTTGTCTCACCCCTGTGCGCTTGGCTCCGGCCATCCATGGCCTCCGACATTCCTGAAAATCGGCCCCGCGCCCGCTCTTTGATCTTCATTGTTGGCTTTCTTAAAGATTGTTTTAATGAAAATCTCGGGAATTAACAGGAAGGGTCTGTATTAGATGACTCAGATCCGAGAGTTTTCCCGCCATCACATGGACAATTTCCCCCTCTCTTTCCAGTATGCCTTTCACGTGTAACAACCGTGCGGTGAGCAACGGTTTGCGCTGCCGGCGTGCGGTTTCCAGCCAGACGACGACGTTTACGTTGCCGGTTTCGTCTTCCAGGGTTACGAAGGTAACTCCGGAGGCAGAACCGGGGCGCTGTCGGCCGGTTACGAGGCCGGCTACCTGTACGGGTATGCCGGCCTTGGTGGTTTTTAGTTGTTCGGCGCTGAGACAGAACTGTAAGTGGCCTTGTTCCCGGAGCAGGGCCAGTGGGTGGCGCTGGAGGGTGAGACCCTGGCTGGAGTAGTCGGCGAGTACGTTCTGGCCTTCGCTGGGTTCCGGTAGTTGGGCGCAAGTTTCCGGTTCGTAGCTTTCGTTGTCTTCAGCTGTTGAAAAAAGCTCTGCGGGTTTTTCGTGGCCCAATAGCTGCCAGTAAGCCTGATGGCGGTTGGCGGCGAATGCAGGCATGGCGTTGGCACCGGCCAGGAGTTCCATTTCGCGCTGGTTCAGGTTTGCCAGGCGGCGTAACTCGGTGGCGGATTGGTAGCCGGTTTGGGGGCGATGCTGGTACAGGCGTTCAGCGGCGCTTGTCGGGAACCCCCGGATGATTTTCAGGCCCAGGCGCAGTTGGTGGTCACGGCCTTCCAGAGTGTGATCCCACTGGCTGATGTTGATGTCTGGCGGTAATGCAACAACGTTATGGCGTTTGGCGTCCTGGACCAATTGTGAGGGGGAATAGAACCCCATGGGCTGGCTGTTGAGCAGGGCGCAGTAGAAGGCGGCGGGGTAGTGTCTTTTGATCCAGGCCGAGACGTAAACGAGCAGGGCAAAGCTGGCGGCGTGGGATTCCGGAAAGCCGTATCCGCCGAAGCCGCAGATCTGCAGATAGAGGCGTTCAGCAAAGTCAGCATCGTGACCACGTTCGAGCATGCCGTTGATGAGTTTTTCCCGGAACGGAGTCATGTCGCCGTGGGATTTCCAGGCGGCCATGGCGCGGCGGAGTTGGTCGGCTTCGCCAGCAGTGAAACCGGCGGCAACCATGGCCAGTTTGATGACTTGTTCCTGAAAGATGGGTACACCCAAAGTGCGTTCAAGCACGCTACGGATGGCATCGTTGGGATATTCCACGGGTTCAAGGCCATGTTTTCTTCGCAGGTACGGGTGCACCATGTCACCCTGGATCGGGCCGGGGCGAACAATAGCCACTTCGATCACCAGGTCGTAGTAAGTTTCAGGTTTCAGCCTGGGCAGCATGTTGATCTGGGCGCGGGATTCCACCTGGAATACGCCGATGCTGTCGCCTTTTTGCAGCATCTTGTAGGTGGCCCTGTCTTCCTGGGGTATGTCCTGCATATGGAAGGGCCGGCCTTTTTGCTGGCTTATCAGTTCCAGAGCTTTGCGGAGGGCTGTGAGCATGCCCAGTGCGAGTATGTCCACTTTCATCAGGCCCAGGCTTTCCAGGTCGTCTTTGTCCCATTGGATAACGGTGCGGTCAGACATGGCAGCGTTTTCGACAGGCACCAGTTCGGCCAGTGGTCCGGAACTGATCACAAAGCCGCCTACATGTTGGGACAAGTGGCGGGGAAAACCGAGCAGGGTGTTTACCAAAGTAAAGAACTGATCGGCGACTTTGGGGTTTCGGGTCAGGCGTTTATCGAGAATCTGCTGGCGCCAGTTGGTGGCTTTATCACGCCAGTCGATACCTTCCAGTAACTGTTCCACCAGTGCCGGGTCGAATCCGAGAGCTTTACCTACATCGCGAATGGCGCTGCGAGGACGGTAACGGATCACTGTTGCTGCCAGCGCGGCCCGCTCCCGGCTGTAGCGCTGGTAGATGTACTGAATAACTTCTTCCCGGCGTTCGTGTTCAAAATCCACGTCGATATCCGGCGGCTCGTTTCTGTCTTTGGAGATAAAACGTTCAAACAGCAGGTCTACCTGGGCTGGATTTACTTCGGTAATGCCCAGGCAATAGCACACGGCGGAGTTAGCGGCAGAGCCACGGCCCTGGCACAGAATGTTTCGGGTGCGGGCAAAGGCAACAATGTCATGGATAGTGAGAAAGTAGTGTTCGTACTTCATTTCTGAAATCAGCCCCAGCTCTTTGCGTATCAGGGCCTGAACAGATAGTGGAGTACCTTCCGGGTAGCGCTGCCTTTCGCCTTCTTGAGTTAAACGTTTCAGATAAGCAGCGGGAGATTCTCCTTCCGGTACAAGGTCCGGAGGGTATTCGTAGCGCAGGCTACCGGGTTCGAAGGTGCACTGCCGGGCTATACGCAAAGATTCTTCCAGCCAGCTTTCGGGGAATAATCGTTGCAGGACCGGTAGTGGGCGCAGGTAGCGTTCACCATTCTGAAACAGACAGTGGCCGGCATTTTCCAGGTTGGCGTGATTGCGCAGGGCGGCGAGTACGTCCTGCAAGGGTTGGCGCTCCCGGCTGTGCATGTGAACTTCGCCGGTGGCGGTAACTGGGCAGCGCAAGTGCTCGGAAAGCCAGCGGGCGCGGGCCAGTTGTTGGTCTTCGCCGGCTTCAAGGGTGCGGGCGGCGGCAATCCAGAGACGATGCTCAAACAGTCGGAGTAGCCATTCGCCGCAAGCCAGGGCCTGGTCCGGGCTGGCGTTAGCCGGCGCGGGTGGCAACCACAGGCACAGACAGTCATCCAGAGCATGTGTTTCCATATCCCGGCTGAAGAGCAGGTACTGTCCTTTCTCTGCCCGGCGGCGAGCTGTGGTTATAAGCTGACAAAGCTGGCCATAGCCTTTGCGGGCACGAGCCAGAAGAATAAACCTGGGGGCGCAGGCATCTGGCGGGGCGTCCTCCAGCTCGAACAGGCTGCCGGTAATCAGTTTTACGGGGCTTTCTTTCAGCGCAGCCCAGGCACGGGGTATGCCGGCCACCGAGCAGGCATCGGTGATTGCCAGTGCGGTATATCCCAGCTCTGCGGCTCGTTCCGCAAGCTCATGGGGGTGAGATGCCCCGGTCAGGAAGGTGAAGTTGCTGAAGCAGAACAGCTCGGCGTAAGACGGCTCACTCATCAGCCAAACCATCCATGTACGAACCAGCCTTCCCGCACGTCCCGGAACACCCAGGCAAGCTGTCCGTTATTCAGTTGGGCAATGTAATAATCCCGATGGACCCTCTGACCGTCCCACCAGCCACCGCTGATTCGCTCCGGGCCGGTAAACCATACCTGCGGAATTTCCGTAAGTGGTTGCGGCCCCTGAAGAAGCCATAAGGGACGTTGAGGCAGGTGGCTGGCGGCTGTTGTCAAAACATGCTGTGTGCGCCGAACCTCTGACGCGCTCCATGCTCGTTCGGGCCGGTGATCTGCCTGGGGCGCAAGCTGCTTCAGAGCATTCTCACCAAGCCGTGCCTGCAGACGGCTCAACAAGGTGTGCCAGGCTTCGTTCAGGTCCTGGCTTTCGCCCAGAAGATCCTGCCCGCTCGGGGCTTCCCGCCCAAGAAACCGTTTAACCGTCAGGCGTAGCAATATAACCGGGGCTTGCAGGGGTTGTTGCTCAAATCGCAGTCTGATCAGGCTGAGAAATGCTTCTGCCCGGTGTTCCGGGCCGGAGGTGCGGATGCGCAGGCGCGTTGGCTCTGCATGGCGGTGCCCGAGAACCAGAAGCAAGCAGTCGGTATCCTGTTGGCGCCAGCACAGGTCTCTTTCCAGCTCGGACAGAATACGTTGCAACGGAAACAGTAAGCCCTGCGATTGTTCAATGTCCTGTACAAAATCTGCCTGTTGCCGGAAGTAATGGGGCGGTTGCCAGGGTGCCTGGGGGTCAGGCCTGGAGCCCTGAATTTTCTGGATATATGCGAGGGTTTCCGGGGACAGCCGGCGCGCCATGTCAGCCGGTGGTAAGCGGAACACCTCGGCCAGAGTATTCAGCCCAAGCCGCTGCAAGCGGGTGCAGGTGCGTTCGTCAAACTCTGCAGCCAGCAGAGGCATCTGGCCAAGGACTTGCAGAGTGTGGCCTTTGTCGCTCGTGCATGTTCCCTTGCCGCTCCGTGCAATCAGGCGGGCTGCCAGTGGTGTATGGCCAATACCTGGCCAGGCCGTAAGCCGGCGCTCCTGCAATACCTCTTCCAGGGTTTGCCATACTGCCGGGAGGCCGCCGTACAACCGTTGCAGGCTGCCGATTTCAGCTAACAAACCGTTTGGTGGAACCAGAACAATATGAGCCGCATAACGGTATAGCCAGCGGGCCTGGTCTTCGAGAATTCGGGCTTCCTGCTGTTGATCTGCCCTTATTATGCCCAGCTCTGGTACCAGGCTGACTGCTGTTTTCAGGCGCATGCCGGCGCCCACACCCAGGTCCCGGGCAGCTGGGCAGGCCTGTATCACTTTTTGTCCGGAATCTTCCACAATCACCAGCGCAGAGGCTTTTTCACTGGAGCGGCGAATGTGATCCAGAAGCAGGTGAGGGAAGTGCAAGTACAGCCAGAGCATAGGAAATTACCGGGCTAATGTGGGCCAGGGACCCTGAACCACACGGGGCGCTTCATGGTGGAGCAGGTTCGCCCGGTGAGTTATAGCTAGCGAGCAGTGTTGGCCCGGCCAGCTGCCGCGGCGCTTCAGCACATTTATGTTAAGGCTCTGTTGCTCGCCGGGCTCCAGTTCAAGGCGCAAGGCAGCCGGGGAGTTCTGTTCAGCGTAGCGACGTTCGCGAAAAAGCACGCAAACATTACTGCCGGCTTCGGCTGCCAGCTGTAAACGCCGGATTTCGCGGGCCGCGAGCTTGCCCGGCCAGGCCATCACAAGGCCGGTAACCGGAGAGCGCAGGCAGTTTTCCAGCGTCCACAGAAAATCGCCTTTATCTTCGGTATGGACCATGATCACCTGGTTCAGGTCGATATCCCCCCGAGCCAGCGCCGGAGCATAAGGCGTATGTGGAGGATTCAGCCAGAACACGGTTTTACCGGCCTGCGACAGCCGCTGCATTAACGGCATTAACAGAGTCAGCTCGCCAATACCGGGGGCGTCCAGCAGGCATTCACTCAACGCACCCCTGGGCCAGCCTATGCCACCAAGCTGGTTGTCCAGAGCCTGATAGCCGGTTGGCTCTGCCGGTTGAGTGCTTTTGATGTGCCGTTGCCCCTGCCATACACGGGCATCCTGAATCAGCGTGTTAATAAGTTCGCTCATGGTGAAATCTCGGAATACTGTTTAAATATACAGTATTCTGTAGGCGGGCTGATTTCAAGAAGTGGGTTGATAAAATGAGTAACGGAACCCACGCTTGTAGCAGGGAAAGTATGGACAGTCCGGAATATCAGGCTTGGAGGTTATACATGAGTGGACTGACTGAACAGCACTGTGAAGCTTGTAGTGCGGGCGCCCCAAGGGCAACCGATGAAGAGAAACGCGTGCTGCACAAAGATGTCGAGGACTGGGATATCCTTGATGTGAATGGCGAAGAACAATTGCGCAGGGTATTTAAATTCAGGAACTTTGCTCAGGCTCTGGCTTTTGCCAACAAGGTAGGTGAGCTGGCTGAAGCCGAAGACCATCACCCGGCTATCCTTGTGGAATACGGGAAGGTGACCGTAAGCTGGTGGACCCATGCAATCGGTGGACTGCACAAAAACGACTTCATTATGGCGGCAAGAACGGATTTGGCTTACCGCTGAATAATTGACATTAAAAGGAATATTGGATGAGCGGTAGAATGCCGGGTATGAAAACCCGAATGTTGTGGATATGGATAACACTATTGCTCACCAGTACGGCTCAGGCTCAAATGGAATTTCCCTCCAGCTCCCAGGATGATTGGCGATTGGACGATGGTTCTGCCGCACTTCACCCAAATACTCCGCGCAAACTGCGCACTCCGGTTCTGATCATGGGTGAAGGCCGGGAAATAGCCTCAGAAGCTGTAGTCATTCTTGTTGATGCGCCATTTTCAGTTGTAAGCCCTGTTGTTGTGAAAGTATGGGAGCAGTTGGGGTATCCGGTTGAGGAAGCCACGCTGCAACGGGCCGATCTGCCGGAAGACTGGGTGCAGCTGATGCTTGCAGCCCAGCCGGGTTTGCGTGCGGCCATGGTGAACAAGGTCTACGGCCCGGAGCTTGAGCAAGCGGTGGAGGACGGCGCACTGACGGACAACGAACGCGAACGCCGTTTGCAGCTTCTCGGTGCAAGTATCCAGGCATACTCTGAAACGATGCGAAAAGTGCCAGAGTTTCGCGAACCCGTTCAGCGAGTTCGTCACTATCGCGAACAGACCTACGGCAAGAATTACCGCACGGACGACTACGATATCCTGGACCTTGAACCTGTGATGGGGCTACCCGTTACTGCCGTGACTATCCAGCGCAAGCACGCGTTAGAGAATCGAAAACGCTTTCTGGCTTTAGCCGATACTCCCCAATTTACTACGCAGAACCTGGTACCTGCGGAGACTTTTCAGGCGACATTGGATGCAATCACCAAGGCACTGCCCGATAGCGCAATCCGCCTGGAAGAATCACCGGGTGTTTGGATTCCGCCGGTGCCGATACCCGATACCTTGCCTGCGGCAGATTGGCGCTTTCCTTCTACAAATGGGCAGCTGATCGAGCCCTTGGCCCATCGACTTGGTAATAACCAGGCATTAATGCTTCGTGCAGTTCAGCAACAACCGGATGGCGCTTTGATTCTGGTTGCAGAAGCAAGCGCTGAGCGTGATGGGGAAGAGCTATGGATCAGTGCACTCCTGAGACTGACCCCGGAGGCGACAGCCATTGAAGTGCTGTGGGAGGGAGAGGCCGGTGTTAATGAACTTTATGCAAGCCTGGACGGAGAACAACTCTGGTTTACCGGTTATCCCTTTGGAGAGCAGTTAACCCTGTTTCATTATCGCCAGGGGGAGGGTGTCGTTAGCCTTGATTTTCCAGAGGGTGAGCAGCCAAGACTGGATACGATACAGTGGTGGGTCGATGGACGTGGGCCTGTATTGGCTTCTTTTAAGGTGGGGGATTTTCGGCGACTTGATGGCTTGACAATGTCATCGCCTCAGCCTGTTCCGCGCAGTGACTGGTTTGTCAACCATCAGAGGTTGTTAAAGGGCGGTTCCAATCCATGGGTAGAGGATGACCAGGGCGTTGCCGAGCTGGATCCGGATACTGGCCAGGTGTTGCGTTCGTTTGCTGTACCACCCCGCATTGCGATGCCCGAAGGTCTTCCTTCCTGGCCAGAGCTGGACCCTCGTGCTTTCAAAACAGGCTCCGGAGGGCTGGTTTCGGCCAAGGGCGAGTGGTTGGCAACGGTCTTTGATATCGAGAGACCGGAGTCCGATCCGATGGTTGGTGTACACCTCATGGATACCGATAAGGGCAGCCTGCTTTACTCCGCTGTTTTGCCTGATACCAGTGGTGTCCGGCTTATCGCGGCATCCCCTGATGGTCGTTGGCTTGCGCTTTATGGCTATAGCGGCAAACTTGTGCTGTGGGATGTTCGTGCTGGTACTAACCCTTTTCGTCTTCACATGCCCCGCGTTAGCCTTGAGGATATGACCTTCTCTCTGGCCAGTGATAGCCTTATTGGCGTTGGTGATGAGCATGTGCTTGTCTGGAATCTGGCAGAACCCTAATCATCGTCCGCTTTTTCCTGCGCTTCGAGCTCTGCCTTGCGCTTGCGAACCTTCTCCAGTTTGTCTTCCGGGATGTACATTTTGCTGGCGGAATCCCTGAGCATAAAAAGGCTGCCCAGAACCAGGGCTACGGCAACGAGTATAAAAATCCAACCGATCATTGGCATACGTACGGTTCCTTTGTTGGAATAGCTTAACCTATAGTGAAGCACGGGGTTTCGCATGCACAACCCAGTTGCTTGAATATTCTGAATGGCCGGCATGCAGGCTTGATAATAAGCATACAAGGAGTATCCATAGATATGAGCGATTCCAGCTACACGCCACCCAAGGTCTGGAAGTGGGAATCTGCAAGCGGCGGCGCTTTTTCGAATATCAACCGCCCTGTTGCAGGTCCGACTCATGACCAAGACTTGCCTGTAGGTAAGCATCCATTCCAGCTTTACTCACTGGCAACACCAAACGGTGTGAAGGTCACGATTATGCTGGAAGAGTTGCTGGAACTGGGTATCAATGAAGCTGAATACGACGCCTGGCTGGTTCGCATTAACGAGGGGGAACAGTTCAGTAGCGGGTTTGTGGACGTTAACCCGAATTCGAAGATCCCGGCGTTACTGGATTGCTCTCAGGAGCCTGCTGTACGGGTATTTGAGTCGGGCTCCATTCTGCTTTATCTGGCTGAAAAATTTGACCATTTCCTGCCTTCGGATATAGCCAAACGCACCGAGACGCTTAACTGGCTGTTCTGGCAGATGGGCAGTGCGGCGTTTGTCGGCGGTGGTTTTGGACACTTCTATGCCTATGCACCCGAGAAGTACGAGTACCCCATTAACCGCTACACCATGGAGGTCAAGCGACAGCTGGATGTGCTGGACCGTCAGTTGGCCAATAACCGGTATGTTGCGGGCGATGAATATACCATCGCGGACATGGCCATCTGGCCCTGGTATGGCGCGCTGGTAACAAACAAGGTTTACGATGCGGCCGAGTTTCTTGAAGCGCACACCTATACCCATGTGCTGCGCTGGGCCCTGGAGCTTAAACAGCGCCCCGCCATTCAACGTGGGCGAATGGTGAATCGGGCCTGGGGGGAACCTGAAAGTCAGCTATATGAGCGCCACGACGCGAGCGATTTTGAGCACAAAACCCAGGACAAACTTGCAGGGGCTTCTGGCGAATCCTGATGTATCAACTTTTTCAGCCCGGGTTTTTCGATGAGTTCTGAAATCGTCTATATCGTTGGTTTGACTGCACTTGCCGGTATTTGCATCCCCCTTGGCGGATTACTGGCAAGAATTGAACGCATCGGCCCCAACTGGCTGGAACAGGAGTTCCGGCACTTTCTGATAGCCTTGGGTGGTGGCATTCTGCTTGGCGCTGTGAGTATTGTGCTGATACCGGAAGGGCAGTCGAGCATTGGCAACTCGTTTTGGGCCATACCCGCTATTATTTCCGGCGGTCTGCTGTTTTTCTGGATTGAACGAATGCTCGGAGTTTATAACAGGGAATCACCACAGTTGATGGGCGTGATGCTGGATTTCGTGCCGGAGGCGGCCGCGCTGGGTGGGCTCATTATCGTTAACCCGAGCCTGGCACCCTTGATGGCTGTGCTGATTGCCATGCAAAACCTGCCTGAGGGGTTCAATGCCTATCGTGAGTTCTGTGACAAGCCAGGTTATACACCGAAAAAGACCCTGACTGTAATGACAGGCCTTGCTGCAGCGGGGCCGATTGCAGGGCTTCTTGGGTATTTTTTTCTGTCCGACCAGCCAGTAATTCTCGGAACCATCATGCTGGTGGCATCTGGCGGTATTCTGTATCTGATTTTTCAGGATATTGCGCCCCAGTCGCGGTTGGAAAAGCACTGGGGGCCACCCCTTGGTGCGGTGATCGGTTTTTGCCTGGCGCTGTTCAGCGATATGCTGGTTACGCAAGTCTGAGATAAAGCCCTTGGGAATCGTTTTGAGGGGCATACCAAGGGCAAGTGTGTTCAGGCGATTTTTCGGGTCGCCTCTTTGTTGAGGATTTTTTCGATCTCTTCCGCTCCGAGGTTTTCTTTCTTGAGTGCGGCTTTGGCCAGAGCTTCAAGCTGATCCCTGTGATCTGTCAGGAATTCAAGGGTGGCTTTTTCCAGAGCCAGAAGTTCTGACTGGATTTCAGCATCAATCAGCTCTGCCATCTTCTCACTGTATTCCCTTTGCGAGCCCATCTCGCGCCCCAGGAAAACGTGTTCCTCGCCAATACTCAGGCCCATGGGGCCTATTTTTTCGTTCATGCCCCATTGGCCAATCATCTTGCGGATCAGTTTGGTGGCTTCCTTGAGATCGCTCTGGGCGCCGGTGGTTACTTCGCCATAGATGATCTTTTCTGCTGATCGACCGCCGAGCATTACCTTGATGCGGTCTCTGAGATAGCTTTCAGAGTAATTGTAACGATCCTCCTTCGGCGTCTGCTCCGTGACGCCCATAGCCATGCCGTGAGGAATAATCGTGACCCGGGTCAGGGGGTCGGCTTTGGGCATGTAATAAGCCATGATGGCGTGTCCGCTTTCGTGGTAGGCCACAACTTCCCGCTCTTCCTGTGATAGCCGGGCGTCACGTTTTTCACCCAGTACAATGCGATCACGGGCGAGCTCAAAGCAGTGAGCCGTCACCTCGCTCAGGTTTTCACGGGCTGCTGTCAGAGCTGCTTCGTTGACCAGATTTTTCAGGTCGGCACCGGAAAAACCAATAGTGCGGGCCGCCAGTTGCTTCAAATCTACGTCTGCAGCCAGGGGTACTTTACGAACGTGCACGGCGAGAATGACGTCCCGAGCATCTTTGTGGGGAAGATCCAGAGTGATCTTCCGGTCAAACCGACCAGGGCGGAGCAGGGCGCTGTCCAGAACATCCGGGCGGTTGGTGGCGGCCAGCACAAGAATGTTCTCGTGGGACTCAAAGCCATCCATTTCCGTAAGAATCTGGTTCAGTGTCTGCTCTCGCTCATCGTGTCCGCCACCGACGCCGGCACCTCTGGAGCGGCCGATCGCATCCAGCTCATCAATGAAAACCAGCGCGGGTGCTTCCTTGCGGGCATTCGCAAACATATCCCGAACCCTTGAGGCACCCACGCCCACAAACATTTCAATGAATTCTGAAGCGCTGATGCTGAAAAAAGGTACTTCCGCTTCCCCCGCAATGGCACGGGCAAGAAGGGTTTTGCCTGTACCTGGTGGGCCGACGAGAAGAACGCCTTTGGGCATGGATGCACCCAGTGCCCGGTATTTATCCGGGGATTTGAGGAAATCGATAATTTCCGCAATTTCACGCTTTGCTGACTCAATGCCAGCTACATCATTCAGGGTTGTGGTGGAGGTTTCTTTCACTGCCCGCCGGGCTTTGGAACGACCATAATCAAACATGCCACCGCCCTGGGTCATACGCTTCTGCGCGGAGCCCCAGAACCAGTACATCAGGGCCAGCAGTAATATCCAGGGCAGGATGCCGCGAATCAGCTCCTGCCACCACAGGAGTTCCGGGGATTTGGCCCGGATGGTGACATCATTGCTTTCCAGCAGCGTGAGCAGTTCGGGATCATCCATGGGGGGGCGGGTAGTGCTGAATCCGGGGCTAGAGCTGTTTGCCGCATCATCAGTAGTGAAAGAAGCTCGTCCCTGGTCACTGAACAGGCCGGTTATGTTGTCTTCTCTGAGAGTTACCTCGGAGATTTGATTATTTGTAACGGCGGTCTTGAATTCCGAGTACGCCAGTTCCTGAAGCTTAGGTGCGCCACTGTCCTGTAGCCACATGAACGCCAGAAAGATGGCGGCGCTGAGCCACAGAAAGGAATACTGCTTCGGTACCTCCGGCTGTTGCTTTGCCGGGGGCGTCTGCTTTTCGGGGCTGTTGGGATTGATCATTTTTATCTTCGGTTACCCTCTATATCTACCGTATCTACCGTCGTATCGGCACGCGACTCTGGTGTCAGTAGCCCATGGCCGAAGAGGTGCTACGTCTCGGGTCTGCACCACCGTACAGAGTGCCATCTTCACCTATCATAATACTCTGAATGGCCCCCATAGCCGAATTGGTTACCACCTTGTGGCCGCGGCCTTCCAGTAAACGCACAGTGTCCGTGCTGACACCCTGTTCGATGCGAATCTGATCCGGGAGCCATTGGTGATGGATTCGGGGCGCATTAACAGCGGTCTGTATGTTCATGTCGTGGTCTATCACGTTCATGATTACCTGCAGAGTCGTTGTAATAATGCGCGAGCCGCCCGGGCTGCCGGTCACCAGGAAATTACGGTTGTCTTTGCGAACAATGGTCGGTGACATGGAGCTGAGCATGCGTTTTCCGGGTTCTACCTTGTTTGCCTCGCCGCCAATCAGGCCATAGGCATTGGGCACGCCCGGCTTGGCACTAAAGTCATCCATTTCGTTGTTGAGTAGAAAGCCGGCGCCCTCCACGGTAATCCCTGAGCCGTAACTGAAGTTTATGGTGTAAGTGTTTGATACTGCGTTACCCCATTTGTCAACAACCGAGAAATGTGTGGTTTCCGGGCTTTCGTAGCCCGGGGGTTGGCCGGGGCGGATATCGCTTGCCGGGCGAGCCTTGTCCTGTTTGATGCCTTGCCGCAGCTGTTCAGCGTAGGGTTTGCTGGTTAGTCCTTTTAGGGGCACATCTACATAATCTGTGTCGCCCAGGTATTCTGAGCGGTCGGCGTAGGCCAGTTTCATGGCTTCAGCCATGTAGTGAATCGTATCCGCCGAGTTGTGGCCCAGCTCCCGAATCGGAAAGCCCTCGAGAATGTTCAGTATCTGTACGATGTGCGCACCGCCAGAGGAGGGTGGTGACATGGAGTAGATGTCGTAGCCCCGGTAGTTTCCATGCACCGGAGCGCGAACAATCGGCTGGTAGTCTATGAGGTCCTGCCGGGTGATAAGGCCTCCATGTCTCTCCATTTCTTCAACAATCAATTGAGCTGTTTCACCCTGATAAAAACCTTTTACACCTTCATCTGCAATGCGTTGCAGGGTGGTTGCCAGTTCCGGCTGGCGGAAGCGCTCACCGGCTTTCCAGGCAGAACCGTCCTTTTTGTAAAAGGTTGCCTGGGTTGCGGGCCAGCGTTGAAGCCGCTCCCGTGCCTGCTCAAGGCCTTCACTGAATCGTTGCGGAACAATGAACCCTTCCCGGGCGAGTTCGATAGCGGGTGCCAGTGCCTGCTTCAGGGACAGAGTGCCATGACGCTCCAAAGCCATGGCCAGGCCGGCAACTGTGCCGGGAACGCCTGCGGCAAGGTGCGTAAAGCGGCTGCGGTTCTGGATTACGTTGCCAGACTCATCCTGATACATGGTCTCGGTGGCGGCAGACGGCGCTTTCTCCCGGTAATCGATGGCCTCGGGTGCGGAGCCGTCGCCTTTCGATATCAGCATAAAACCACCGCCACCGATGTTTCCGGACCTTGGTTGGGTAACGGCCAGGGCGAATCCGGCAGTTACTGCCGCATCCACGGCGTTGCCGCCATCTTTCAGTACTTTTAATGCCACTTCTGTCGCCAGGGTGTGGCTGGTTGCAACCATGCCATTGTGGGCACTGGCGGGATGAAACCGCTCACCCTCAAGAATCGCCTGGCTGAAAACCGGCGTCGTTAGGGTTGCAAGGCATAGGGCAAGGCAGGCCATCCGGGTAAGTGTCTGTAGGCTGCCTGAGCGCCCGGGGAGTCGGGTTTCCATAGTTTGTTGGTGCAGGCCTCTGTCCATGTCTTCACTCCTCGTTTCTGATGTCCAGATAGGCTATGATAGCCCGTCATTTTATCTGGTGCGTACCGCTAACCCTGGTGTCTGTTCCGGCTGCCGTTTCCGGCAATGGTTCCCGGCGCATCTGCTTTCCCGTTTTTCAGTTAAGGAAAGGCTTTCATGGAGCATACCTACCGTCTTGTGATTTCCTGCCCGGACAGGGTTGGAATTGTCGCCAAGGTGAGTAATTTTTTGTCGACTTATAATGGCTGGATCACTGAAGCCAGTCACCATTCGGATACCCACACCGGCCGGTTCTTCATGCGCCACGAGATCAAGGCCGAGTCTATTCCGTTTGGCCTTGATCAGTTCCGCGCCTCGTTTGAGCCGATTGCCCGTGAGTTTGATATGCATTGGCATATCGCCGATTCGGCCCAGCCCAAAAAAGTGATTCTGATGTGCAGCAAGGAGTCCCACTGCGTGGCCGACCTCCTGTATCGCTGGCACAGTAATGAAATCAACGCTGAAATTGTTGCGGTGATCTCCAATCATGATGATTTGCGCCGTATGGTGGAGTGGCATGAGATTCCATACCACCATATTCCGGTGAGCAAGGAGAACCGTGATGAGGCATTTGCCCATATCGACGAGCTTTTTCAGGGCTATGACGTTGATGTGGTGGTGCTCGCAAGGTATATGCAGATTCTTCCGGCTGATCTTTGTGCGAAACACGCCGGAAAGGTGATTAACATTCACCATAGCTTTCTGCCGTCCTTCGCCGGGGCGCGGCCATATCACCAGGCTTACAGCCGCGGTGTAAAGCTGATCGGTGCTACCTGCCATTACGTGACCCAGGATCTTGATGAGGGGCCGATTATCGAGCAGGACGTCATCCGTATTACCCACAGTGATTCCATTGAGGACATGGTGCGCCTCGGTAAAGATGTGGAGAAAAACGTTCTCGCCAGGGGATTGCGCTCTCATATTGAGGATCGCGTGATCACCTACGAAAACAAGACTGTGGTATTTGATTAAGGCTGCCCCACAGATGCCCCTGAAAGGGTGCGACTGTGGTAGAATTGGCGGCTTGTTGAAGAATAACGACGGGGCCTGGAAACGGCCCTGCAACGACTTCCAGATAACGCAAAGGAACCTTTCTCGATGGGTGAATTAGCCAAAGAGATCCTGCCGGTCAATATTGAAGATGAACTGAAGCAGTCTTACCTGGATTACGCCATGAGCGTTATCGTCGGGCGAGCGCTTCCAGACGTGCGGGATGGCCTCAAGCCGGTTCACCGTCGTGTTCTGTTCGCAATGTCCGAACTGAACAACGACTGGAACAAGGCCTACAAGAAGTCTGCCCGTGTGGTGGGTGATGTCATTGGTAAATACCACCCGCACGGTGACTCTGCTGTTTACGACACCATCGTTCGTATGGCTCAGCCGTTCTCCCTGCGTTACCCGCTGGTAAACGGTCAGGGCAACTTCGGTTCTATCGACGGTGATAACGCGGCAGCCATGCGTTACACCGAAATCCGCATGGAGAAAATTGCACACTCCTTGTTGGCAGATCTCGACAAAGAAACCGTAGATTTTGTCGACAACTATGATGGTACAGAGCGAATTCCTGAAGTTATGCCTACGCGGGTTCCTAACCTGCTGGTGAATGGCTCTTCTGGTATCGCTGTAGGCATGGCGACTAATATCCCGCCCCATAACCTGACCGAAGTAGTGAACGGTTGTCTGGCGCTGATAGATAACCCTGATCTTACCTGCGATGAGCTGATGGAGTTCATCCCGGGACCGGATTTTCCGACTGCAGGTATTATCAATGGCCGTGCCGGCATCGTTGAAGCTTACCGCACCGGCCGTGGCCGTATTTATGTTCGTGCCCGGCATGAAATCGAGCATGACAAGAAAACCAATCGTGATGCCATCATTATCACTGAGCTGCCGTATCAGCTTAACAAGGCCCGTCTGATCGAAAAGATCGCCGAGTTGGTGAAAGAAAAGCGCCTGGAAGGCATCACCGAGCTTCGGGACGAGTCTAACAAGGAAGGCATCCGCGTCTTTATAGAATTACGTCGCGGTGAGAACCCGGAAGTTGTTATCAACAACCTGTTCAAACACACCCAGTTGCAGACTGTGTTTGGTATCAACATGGTTGCGCTCATCGACGGTGAGCCAAGAATTCTGAACCTCAAGGAAATGCTGGACGCGTTCGTGCGTCACCGCCGTGAAGTGGTGACCCGTCGTACCATCTTTGAGCTTCGCAAAGCCCGTGAACGGGGCCATATCCTTGAAGGTCTGACCGTTGCACTGGCCAACATTGATGAAATGATCGAGTTGATCAAGGCCTCGCCGAGCTCTGTGGAAGCCAAAGAGAAGCTGATGGCCAAGGGCTGGGCGCCCGGTGACGTGATGGCGATGCTTGAGCGTGCCGGCGAAGATGCCTGCCGTCCGGACGACCTGCCGGAAATCTATGGCTTGCGGGATGGCCTGTACTTCATGTCGCCGGAACAGACCCAGGCTATCCTGGACATGCGTCTGCACCGTCTGACCGGTCTGGAAACGGAAAAGCTCCAGAACGAGTACAAGGAAATTCTCGAGAAGATCGCCGGCCTGCTGGAAATTCTGGGCGACCCGGATCGTTTGATGCAGGTTATCCGTGAAGAACTGGAAGCTGTGGTACAGGAGTTCGGCGACGAGCGACGCACGGAAATAACCAGCTCCCAGCGTGATCTGACGATTGCTGACCTGATTGATGAAGAAGACCTGGTTGTAACCATCTCCCATGGTGGTTATGCCAAGACTCAGGCGGTTGAGGATTATCAGGCCCAGCGCCGTGGTGGGCGTGGTAAAGCCGCGACTTCCATGAAAGACGAAGATTTCGTTGAGAAGCTGTTGGTCGCCAACTCCCATGACACCATCTTGTGCTTCTCCAACCGTGGCAAGGTCTATTGGCTGCGTGTATTCGAGATTCCCCGTGCCAGTCGCGCATCCCGTGGCCGGCCGATGGTTAATATTCTGCCCCTTGAGGAAGGTGAGCGTATCACTACCTTCCTGCCAGTGCGGGATTACCCGGAAAACCAGTTTGTTCTCATGGCGACGTCTGCAGGTGTCGTCAAGAAAACGCCTCTACCGAACTTCTCACGCCCGCGTAGCAGTGGCCTGATTGCCTTGTCTCTGGACGAAGGTGATACCTTGATTGGCGCTGCAATAACCGAAGGCGACGCCGAAATCATGCTGTTCTCCACAGCGGGCAAGGCGGTTCGATTCAACGAGGAGTCGGTTCGGCCATTGAGCCGGACGGCCCGTGGTGTGCGTGGTATCAGAATGCCGGAAGGCCACCATGTGGTTTCCCTGATCATTCCTCAGGAAGGCGGGGTGATTCTGACGGCCAGTGAGCATGGTTACGGCAAACGCACCGCGATTGATGAGTTCCCGACCTATAGTCGTGGCAGCCAGGGCGTTATTGCCATGCAGTGCTCCGACCGTAACGGTAACCTGGTAACTGCGCTGCAGTTGTTCGACGGCGACGAGATGATGCTGATTTCCGACAAAGGTACGCTGGTTCGTACCCGCACGGATGAAGTGTCTGTCCTCAGCCGGAACACTCAGGGTGTGCGCCTGATCAGACTGAGTCAGGAAGATGAGCGCCTGGTGGGCGTGGAGCGGATTGCTGAAACCGACGATGAAGACATTGAAGAGTCTGAGGTTGATGGCGCAGATATCGACGGCGAAGAAGCTTCCACAGATGAAGGCGTAGACAACAGTTCGGAATCGGGCGCTGGCGAGGAATAAGCCAGTGCTGCCGAACATCGAATCCGCATGACGTGAGAGACCACAGGAACATGAGCAGGGCGTATAATTTTTGTGCAGGTCCGGCAACCTTGCCGGAAAGCGTGCTGGTACAGGCGCGGGATGAAATGCTGGACTGGCGCGGCACTGGCATGTCCGTGATGGAAATGAGTCATCGTGGTGACGCGTTCGTGGAGATCGCCGAAACCGCCGAGCAGGATTTGCGGGAATTAGCTGGAGTATCAGATGATTACGCTGTTCTCTTCATGCAGGGTGGAGCTTCCAGTCAGTTCTCTACGATTCCTCTGAACCTGCTTGGCGACAAAACGTCTGCGGATTACGTGAACAGCGGCATCTGGTCCAAAAAGGCCATTGCCGAAGCCGCGCGCTATAGCGACGTGAATGTCGTTGCCAGCGCTGAAGCCGGTGGCTTCTCCAGTATTCCGGATCAGGCCTCCTGGCGGACCAGTGCCGATGCGGCTTATCTGCATTACACGCCGAATGAAACGATAGGCGGCCTGGAGTTTGATTTTATTCCTGATAGCGCGGATGTCCCGCTGGTGGCAGATATGTCTTCTACCATGCTTTCGCGCCCGGTGGATGTTTCAAAGTTCGGGCTGATCTACGCCGGTGCCCAGAAAAATATAGGCCCTTCCGGGCTGGTTGTGGTCATTATTCGCAAGGACCTTCTGGGGAAAGCCCGGAAGGAAACGCCGACTATGATGAACTACCAGGTTATTGCCGATAACGGGTCTATGTACAACACGCCCGCGACATACTCCTGGTATCTCGCGGGCCTGGTATTCAAATGGCTGAAGGCTCAGGGCGGCGTTAAAGCCATGGGCGAGATTAATCAGAGAAAAGCGGAAAAACTGTACGGTTTTATTGATACCAATGAGTTTTACGCTAACCCGATAGAGCCGCGTTTTCGTTCCTGGATGAACGTGCCCTTCACGCTGCAAGACGATGCTCTGAATGGTGTCTTCCTTCAGGGTGCGGAGGACCGTGGTTTGCTGAACCTGGCAGGTCACCGCTCGGTCGGCGGCATGCGTGCCAGTATCTACAATGCGATGCCCGAGGCGGGCGTGGATGCTCTGATTCAATACATGACTGAGTTTGCGAAGGAGCGGGGCTGATCATGAGTGATGAGCAGGTTCGCCTCGGAGAACTGCGGGAAGAAATAGACAGTCTTGATCAGAGGATCATGGAACTGATCAGTGCCCGTGCTAAATGCGCCCAGGAAGTTGCTCATGTAAAAATGGCCGCAAACCCTGGGGAGGATGTGTTTTTCTATCGCCCCGAGCGGGAAGCGCAGGTTCTGCGCCGTATTAAAGAGGCGAACCCCGGCCCCTTGCCGGGTGAAGAAATGGCCCGCCTGTTTCGCGAGATCATGTCGGCGTGTCTGGCGTTGGAAAAGCCCATGCACATCGCTTTTCTGGGGCCGATCGGCACCTTTACCCAGGCGGCAGCCCTCAAGCACTTCGGGCACTCCGTTGTCAGTTTACCCCTGCCAGCGATCGATGCGGTTTTCCGTGAGGTAGAGTCCGGCACTGCACACTATGGCGTGGTGCCGGTTGAAAACTCTACTGAAGGCATGGTCAACCACACACTTGATATGTTCATGTTGTCCCCGCTGAAAATCTGCGGAGAAGTTCAGCTGAGAATTCATCACCATCTGCTGGTTTCACCGGACTACCGGGATCTGGAAATAACCCGCATTTACTCGCACCAGCAGTCTTTTGCCCAGTGTCGCCAGTGGCTGGATACCCATCGCTACGGTATTGAGCGGGTTACTGTGTCCAGTAATGCCGAAGCAGCGCGCAGGGCAGCCAACGAGCCGGGCGCAGCAGCAATTGCCGGTGATATGGCAGCAGAGCTCTATGGTCTCGAGAAACTGGCGGGCAGCATTGAAGACCGGCCGGACAACACCACCCGATTCCTGATTGTTGGTCGGGAAGAGGTTCAGTCAAGCGGGCAAGACAAATCGTCGATTCTGGTTTCCATGAGAAACAAGCCTGGCGCGCTATACCAGTTGCTGGAGCCGTTTCATCGTCATGGAATCAGTCTTACCCGGCTTGAGACGCGCCCCTCGCCCAGTGGCACCTGGGCCTATGTGTTCTATATCGATTTTGAAGGGCATATGGATGATGAGCTGGCGCGTAAAGTGCTCGCCGAGGTAGAGGCAGAAGCCGTTGAGCTCAAACGCCTGGGCTCCTATCCCATCGGTGTTCTCTAGTATCATCCAGTTAAGGAAGGTGTATGGCCATTGATTATCAAAGCCTGGCGGTAAAAGGTGTTCAGGCATTATCTCCCTATCAGCCGGGTAAGCCGATCAGCGAGCTTGCTCGAGAGCTGGGCCTGGATCCGGCTGAGATCATCAAACTGGCCAGTAATGAGAATCCTCTGGGCCCCAGTAAAAAAGCTGTTGCTGCGGCCGAAAAAGCCTTGGCGGAACTTTGTTTGTATCCCGATGGTAACGGGTTTGATCTGAAGCAGAAGCTGTCCGCGCGACTCAGCGTGGGCGCTGACCAGATTACACTTGGAAACGGATCAAACGATGTGCTCGAGGTAATTGCACGTTGCTTTGCAGGCACTGATTCCGAAGTAGTGTTTTCCCAGTATGCGTTTGCCGTTTACCCGATTGTGACTCAGGCAATTGGCGCCAAAGCCGTTGCTGTGCCGGCGAAAGACTGGGGCCACGATCTGGATGCCATGGCGGCAGCGGTTACCGAACGCACCCGGTTGATCTTTGTGGCCAACCCGAACAACCCTACCGGAACTGTGCACAATTCAGACGCCATTGAAGCGTTTCTCGGCAAGATCCCTGAAGACGTTTTGGTGGTTCTGGATGAAGCCTACTGCGAGTATATGACCGGTGAAAAGGATCCGGACGGTGTTGCGCTGCTGACCCGTTTCCCGAACCTGATTGTGTGTCGTACCTTTTCCAAAGCCTGGGGCCTTGCTGCACTGCGTGTTGGCTACAGCATCAGTTCACCGGCAATTGCCGACATACTCAACCGCGTCCGGCAACCTTTTAACGTAAGCACTGTTGCACTCGCAGCCGCCACCGCAGTGTTGGATGACGAGGATTATCTGAAACGCTCCCGCGAGACCAATACTGCCGGGTTGAAGCAGCTGGAAGCGGCCTTTGATCAGATGGGCCTCCGGTATATTCCTTCATCCGGTAACTTTGTGGCGGTTGAAGTGGGGCCGCAAGCTATGGGTGTCTACCAGGCATTGCTGGCCCACGGGGTTATTGTGCGCCCCATCGCGGGTTACGGAATGCCAGAACACCTCCGCGTTTCAGTGGGGTTGCCTGAGGAGAACGAACAGTTTATCGACGCGCTCGCTAAGGCGTTGGCAGCGTCAGGGCAGGGCGCCTGAGGTGTCTTCCGGCGAGCCGCTTTTTCATCGTGTCGCCATTATCGGGCTCGGCCTGATAGGCGGTTCGCTGGCCAGCGCTATTCGTAAAAACGGACTTGCCCGGGAAGTTGTCGCAGCTGATCAGCGTAAAGAAGACCTTGTGCTGGGCCAGTCTCTGGGCGTTATTGATACGGTTGCCGGAACGACCGCAGAAGCGGTGCAGGGTGCAGACCTTGTCGTGCTGGCTGTGCCAGTGCAGGCGACTCGCAAGGTACTTGAGGAAGTGCGGCCGTACCTATCAGCGGATGCAATTCTCACCGACGTCGGAAGTACCAAGACCAGTTTTGTAAAGGATGTAGAAGCTGTATTCGGGGAGTTTTTGCCTCGTGTGATTCCCGGGCACCCGATTGCCGGATCGGAAAGAAGTGGCATTCGTGCGGCCAATTGGGAGTTGTTCGCCAACCATAAAGTCATACTGACCCCATCAGATAACGTGAGCAGTGTTCATCTGGACCAGCTCAGGGCTTTATGGGAGGCGTGTGGGGCGACTGTGCTTACCATGTCAGTGGCGTACCACGATGAAGTGCTGGCAGCGACAAGTCATCTGCCCCATCTCATAGCTTTCTCGCTGGTTGATACGCTGGCAGGGGAAGACGAGAACATGGATATTTTCCGGTATGCTGCAGGCGGATTCCGTGATTTTACGCGGATTGCCGCGAGCGATCCGGTTATGTGGCACGATATTTTTCTTTCCAATCGCGACGCCGTTCTTCGGGTGATCGATCATTTCACTAAAGACTTGGATCAACTCCGCACTGCGATTGCAGATCAGGATGGCGCTACGCTATTGCGAGTATTCAGCCGTGCCAAAGCGGCGCGTGAACACTTTTCAAAAATGCTTTCAGGGCAGGCTTACGTGACAAATAACAGTGAAAAGCAGGTAAGGTTCCGTCTTCAGCCAGGTGGCTCCGTAACCGGGGATATCCGGGTGCCTGGTGATAAATCCATTTCTCATCGCTCTATTATGCTCGGCGCTCTGGCTGAAGGCATCACCGAGGTGAAGGGCTTTCTTGAAGGTGAAGACAGCCTCGCAACGCTACAGGCCTTTCGTGATATGGGCGTTACGATTGAGGGGCCGGACAACGGTTTTGTGCGCATTCACGGCGTTGGAATGCACGGCCTGCAGGCTCCGCGCGGCCCTATATATCTAGGCAATTCCGGAACGGGCATGCGGTTGTTCACCGGTCTCCTGGCTGCTCAACCCTTTGAATCCGAGCTCACCGGCGACGCAAGCCTCTCCGTTCGACCCATGAACAGGGTTGCGGACCCACTGAGATCCATGGGTGCCGTTATCGACACCGCAGAGGGCGGTCGTCCGCCACTGAAAATTCATGGCAGCCGAGACAAGAAACTGACAGGTATTCACTACGATATGCCGGTTGCCAGTGCCCAGGTGAAATCCTGCCTCTTGCTTGCCGGCCTTTATGCTGATGGCACAACGTCCGTAACTGAGCCCGCACCGACACGGGATCACACCGAGCGCATGTTGACTGGCTTTGGTTATCAGGTGGAGCGCGATGGGCCAACGGCCAGTGTTACTGGCGGTGGTAAGCTGACAGCCAATGTTATCGATGTGCCAGCGGATATTTCATCGGCTGCCTTCTTTCTGGTGGCAGCGAGCATTGCGCCAGATTCCGATCTGATCCTGCGCCATGTTGGCATGAACCCCACACGTGTCGGCGTGGTCAACATCCTGCGGCAGATGGGCGCCAATATTGAGATCGTGGCTGAGCGGGAAATTGGTGGTGAGCCGGTTGCGGATCTGCGTGTCCGCTCTGCTGAGCTTAAAGGTATTGATATTCCGGAAGATCAGGTACCTCTTGCTATCGACGAATTCCCGGCGCTGTTTATTGCTGCCACCTGCGCTACCGGCCGCACGGTACTGACCGGTGCTGAGGAGTTGCGGGTAAAAGAGAGCGACCGCATTCAGGTAATGGCCGATGGTCTTGCTGCTCTGGGTGTTGAAACACTGGTTACACCGGATGGCATCGTTATCGAGGGTGGCCAGACCATCAAAGGCGGTTCCATTCAAAGCCATGGCGATCACCGTATTGCTATGTCTTTCGCTGTGGCTTCGCTGCGGGCAACTGGCGAGATCGAGATAAATAACTGTGCCAACGTAGCAACATCTTTCCCCGGTTTTGTAGAGCTGGCCAAAGAAACCGGTATCCATATTTCATCCGAGGGTTCCGAAGCGAACGCCGAACAGGGAGCAGGTTAATGTCGGAAGGCAATGCACCGGTTATCGCCGTTGACGGCCCGGGTGGCTCTGGCAAAGGTACCGTTACCCAGATGCTGGCGCGAAAACTTGGCTGGCACCTTCTCGACAGTGGTGCTCTTTACCGGCTGACGGCTCTCGCAGCAACGCGCCAGCATGTATCGCTGGATGACGAAGCGTCGTTAGTGCAGGTTGCTGCATCTTTGGATGTTGCCTTTCAGCCGACTCAGGAAGGTGAGCCCGTAAAGGTGATTTTAGCGGGCGAGGATGTAACCTCTGACATCCGTACGGAAATCTGCGGTAACAACGCGTCGCGCATTGCCGTTATGCAGCCGGTTCGCGATGCGCTTTTGCAGCGTCAACGGGATTTCCGGCAAGAGCCCGGGTTGGTTGCAGACGGTCGCGATATGGGCACAGTGGTTTTCCCGGACGCGCCGGTCAAGATTTTTCTGACAGCGAGCGCCGAAGAACGAGCGCGCCGGCGTTTCGGCCAGTTGAAGGCTGCCGGCGTCGATGTTAGTATTGACGCCCTTTTAGAGGAGATACGGGTTCGTGATGAACGGGATATGAACCGTTCCGCAGCCCCTCTCAAGCCTGCAGACGATGCGCAAGTCATTGATTCTACGGGGTTGAGTATACAAGAGGTGTTGGGCAGGTGTATGGCAGCAGCGGGCCAGACTTGACTGCACCTTTTTGTCGTTGAAATACCGGAAGCAGCGTAATCTGCCAGTCACTGGCTGATTCCGGAACTTATTAACAGACCGTGTTGCTGGCGGCACGGAGCATACTTGCATTGAACCTATAGGACTCATAATGAGCGAGAGCTTTGCGGATCTTTTTGAAGAAAGCCTAAAAGAAATTGACATGAAACCAGGTTCCATCGTCCAGGGAACCGTAGTTGATGTTGATAGCGACTGGGTCACAGTTAACGCCGGACTGAAGTCCGAAGGCGTTATCCCCGCCTCCCAGTTCCTGAACGAAAAAGGCGAGTTGGAAGTAGCTATTGGCGACGTTGTCGACGTAGCACTGGATGCAGTAGAAGATGGTTTCGGTGAGACCCGCCTGTCCCGTGAAAAGGCCAAGCGCGCTGAATCCTGGAAGGTACTCGAGAAGTCCTTCGAAGCTGAAGAAGTGGTCAAAGGTATTATTAACGGCAAGGTTAAGGGTGGTTTCACCGTTGATCTGGCTGGTATTCGTGCGTTCCTGCCGGGTTCCCTGGTAGACGTTCGTCCGGTTCGCGATACTGCGCACCTGGAGAACAAGGAACTCGAATTCAAGGTTATCAAGCTGGACCAGAAGCGTAACAACGTGGTTGTTTCTCGCCGCGCCGTTCTGGAAGCTGAAAACAGCGCCGAGCGTGAAGCACTGCTGGAAACCCTGACCGAAGGTCTGTCAATTCAGGGTATCGTCAAGAACCTGACCGACTACGGCGCGTTCGTAGATCTGGGCGGTGTTGACGGCCTGTTGCACATTACCGATATGGCCTGGAAGCGCATCAAGCACCCGAGCGAAATCGTAAACGTTGGTGACGAGATCAACGTTAAGGTTCTGAAGTTCGATCGTGAGCGTAACCGTGTATCTCTGGGTCTGAAGCAACTGGGTGAAGATCCCTGGGTTGATATCAAAGGTCGCTATCCGGAAGGTACCAAGGTTACTGCACGTGTAACCAACCTGACCGATTACGGCTGCTTTGCTGAGCTGGAAGAAGGCGTTGAAGGTCTGGTTCACGTATCTGAAATGGATTGGACCAACAAGAACATTCACCCATCCAAAGTCGTTAATGTTGGCGACGAAGTGGGCGTGATGATTCTGGACATCGATGAAGAGCGTCGTCGTATCTCCCTGGGTATCAAGCAGTGCGTATCCAACCCATGGGAAGATTTCTCCGGCAACTTCAACAAGGGCGACCGCATCTCCGGTAAGATCAAGTCAATCACTGACTTCGGTATCTTCATCGGTCTGGACGGTGGCATTGATGGTCTGGTTCACTTGTCTGATATCAGCTGGAACGAAACAGGCGAAGAAGCTGTTCGTGAATACAAGAAGGGTGACGATGTTGATACCGTTATCCTGTCTGTAGATCCCGAGCGTGAGCGCATCTCCCTGGGTATCAAGCAGCTTGAAAGCGATCCGTTCGCTGAGTTTGTTCAGCTGAATGACAAAGGCTCCATCGTTAAGGGTGTTGTTTCTGCCATTGACGCCAAGGCAGCTACTATTGCTCTGAACGACGAAGTTGAAGCGGTTCTGAAAGCCTCTGAAATCAGCCGTGACCGTGTCGAAGACGCGCGTAACGCACTGAAAGAAGGCGAAGAAGTTGAAGCGAAGATCATCAGCATCGATCGCAAAAACCGCATTATCAACCTGTCCGTCAAGTCCAAGGACGTAGAAGACGATAAGCAGGCTATTGATACTGTACGTAGCAAAGCTGCAGAAACTACCTCCGGTGCGACCACCATTGGTGATCTCATCAAGGAGCAAATGCAGCAGCAAAACGCCAATAAGGACTAAGTTCCGGTTGGTATGAAAAAAAACGGGCTCTAAGAGCCCGTTTTTTTTGTGTTTTTTTATGATTTGGCTAAACTACACGAGTAGGAATTCGGCAACCAACGGCCGAATAAAAAAAGAATAGAGGGAAGTGCCTCATGACGAAGTCTGAACTGGTCGAATTAATTGCCTCAAAACAAACGCAGCTTTCGGTTAAAGACGTTGAGCTGGCGGTAAAAACGATTATTGAGCATATGTCCCAGTCGCTTGCTAACGGGCAGCGAATTGAAATCAGGGGATTTGGCAGTTTTTCCCTTCACCATCGGGCTGCCCGCACTGGCCGGAATCCGAAAACAGGCGAAGCGGTACAATTACCCGCAAAGCATGTTCCGCATTTCAAGCCAGGCAAAGAGCTGCGTGAACAAGTGAATGACAGTTTGAAGCAGGGATTTTAGAAGTTTTTGTTCCTGGAACGGAATACCCACAACTCGGGCACTTTATAAGCGTTAGGGAGAGCTAAGGCTATGGCAGGATTGCAGAAAATTCTATTGATTCTGTTGGTACTGGTCCTGGTTTTGCTGGCGCTCGTGTTTTCTCTGAACAATCAGATGGCCGTCGCTCTAAACTTTCTGGTGTTTGAAACCCAGCCCCACGGCGTCGCCGTCTGGATCATCATGTCTTTTGTAATCGGCGCGCTGGTTGGCGTTTTGATGACCTTGCTTGCTACCTTTCGCACGTCGGTATCCCGTCGTACCCTGCAGAAGAAACTTGATCGAACGGAACAGGCACTGGAGAAATCCAGGGTTCAGAACGACCGGGCTATTTAATGGATATAGTGTTTCAGTGGCTGCTGTTGACCATTGCAGTTGCCCTCGGCTGGTTTGTTGGGCGTCTGGGTAGCGATAATAAACGAAACCGAACCAAGATTTCAGACGAAGATTCCGTAAAGGATCGGCTTCAGTTCCTGTTTACGAACTATTCAGATCAGGCTGTCGATAATTTTGTACAGTCTCTGGCTGTCAACAAAGAGACGGTTAGTCTTCACCTCTCCATTGGCAGGCACTTCCGCAATAAAGGCGAAACCGATCGCGCCATTCTGGTTCACCAGAACCTCCTCGCACGGCCCGAACTGCCCCCGCGATTTTCACCTCAGGTCACGCTTGAGCTTGCCATGGACTTTCTTAATGCGGGCTTGCTAGATCGCGCTGAGGCTTTACTGCAAGAGTTGATGGGAGATCGAGAGTATGGGCGCAAGGCCGCTCAGCAACTCATTGAGCTCTATCAACAAGAAAGGGAGTGGGGAAAAGCATCAGACATCGCTCGCGCCCTTACCAAAAACGATGCAGATCCGGCTATGTTCAAGGATCTGGCGTACCTTACCTGTGAGATGGCAGAACAGGCTCTTGGACGAGATGATCGTTGGGCTGCCCAGCGGCTTGCCAAAGAAGCGCTGGATTATGACCGCTCCTGCGTTCGCGCGACCTTGATCCTGATGAAGATACTTGTCCGGCAGGGCAGTTATCGGGAAGCCGGAAATCAGAGCCTGAAGGTTTTTGACCAAAACCCGGATTTCGGGCCTGAAGCCGTCGACCGCCTAATGAAGCTTGAGCATGAGCACGGGGATATTGGCCGGTTGGTAAAAAAATTGCGCAAACTTTATGAGGTTTATCCGAGTACAAGTTTGTTGCTCGCTCTGGTTGAGTCTGTTGAGCGGGGGGCCGGGCGCCCGGCGGCGCTGGATTTGTTGCGTAAGGAGCTGGAGATACGCCCGAGCGTGCGAGCGCTTTTGCGCTTGGTAGAAATGGCAGGTTATGAGAAGGGTATGACCACTGACGAAGGTCGGTTGGTGAGCCGTATAGGGCTTCTGATTCTAGCCAATCGACCGGTCTATCGTTGCGTTAGCTGTGGCTTTTCAGGTCAACAGCTGCACTGGCTATGCCCAAGCTGTAAGCAGTGGGAAACTGTTCGCCCGATTCAGGGCGTTGAAGCCGAATAATATTTACTGACACACCTTCAGGATATTTCAACGTGCATACCTCTAACGATCCCAAGATCATCGTAGCCCTAGACTTTCCCTCTTCAAACCCGGCTCTGGGCCTGGTGGACAAGCTTGATCCTGAAAAATGCCGGCTAAAGGTCGGCAAAGAGCTATTTACCCGCTCCGGCCCCCAATTTGTTGAGGGTTTGCACAAGCGTGGTTTCGATGTGTTTCTGGACCTGAAATTCCACGATATTCCCAACACAGCCTCAGCTGCTGTGGCCGCCGCTGCCGACCTGGGTGTGTGGATGGTAAACGTGCACGCCTCAGGTGGTGAGAAGATGATGATAGCCTGCAGGGAGCGCCTGGACACCTTTGGCGCCGACAAGCCCCTGCTGATTGCCGTCACGGTTCTCACTAGCATGACTGCAGAAGACCTTGCAGGCATAGGCATTACCGATTCCCCTGAAGCACAGGTTTCCCGCCTGGCTACGCTAACCCGAAATTGCGGCCTCGACGGTGTAGTCTGCTCCGCACAGGAAGCCCCAAAACTCAAAACAGAGCAGGGCATCGATTTCAAACTGGTCACTCCGGGTATTCGGCCTTTAACGGCCGACAAAGGCGATCAGCAGCGCATCATGACCCCCAGCGATGCTCTCAAAGCCGGTTCAGACTACCTCGTTATAGGTCGACCAATTACCCAGGCGGCTGACCCTCTGGCTGCTTTGGAGGCTATTCATTCCGAGGTGATGGGCCTCTAGTTTTCGACCTGGCCTTTGAGCCTGAGTGCAGGGAATGGTGGGAGCCCACTCCCAAAAACCGCTACGAGCACATCCATGTGCGCTTGTCTTCGGCCATCCTTGGCCTACGACATTTTTGGGAGTGGGCTCCCACCATTCCAGTCAGGTTTCCGAGTAATAGTCTATAAACTCTGCGGACAACTCAGTGTTAAGCAAGGGGTGGCTGACAGGGCTTTCCAAAACTGTAGAGGGCCATGGATGGCCCGAAACAGGCGCACATGGGTGTGCTTGTAGCGTGTTTTGGAAAGCCCTGTCGGTCATCCCGCTCCCCCAAGCCAAGCAGGCTAGGGTCAAAAGCAAAAGTTCACGAAGCTAAAACGAAAAAACCCGCTAACTCATAGAATTAGCGGGTTTTAAAATAGTGGCTCCCCGAGCTGGGCTCGAACCAGCGACAAACGGATTAACAGTCCGTTGCTCTACCAACTGAGCTATCGGGGAACGTCGTCATATGACGAGGCGCGTATATTAAGATTACCCCACCGCCTCGTCAACCCCTAGACGAACTTTTTAGCCCAGAGCCTTCTGCAAACGCTCAATCGCCTGCTCAAGATTGTCCATGCTTGTCGCAAAACTCAGGCGCATGTGCCCCGGGCAACCGAAGGCAGAACCTGGAACCAGAGCAACGCCGGCTTCGCTCAGCAGCTTCTCTGCGAACTCCACATCATTACTGACACTGGAATCGGCATCGATTGCGCTCTGGAAGCTTGGGAATACATAAAAGGTACCGTCACCTTTAAGGCACTCAACTCCTGGCAGCTTGTTCAGGGCGTCTACCAGCCAGTCGTGGCGCTGTTTGAAGGCCTTGACCATTTCACCCACGCAAGCCTGATCACCATCCAGCGCAGCGGTAGCGGCGGCCTGGGAGATGGAACATGGGTTGGAAGTGCTTTGAGACTGAATCTTCTTCATAGCCCCAATGATACGCGCTGGGCCAGCCGCGTAGCCGATACGCCAGCCAGTCATCGAATACGCCTTGGATACGCCGTTGAGAACAAAGGTACGGTCGTAAAGCTCGGGTGTGGCATTCAGGATGTTGCAAAACGGTTTGCCGGTCCAAAGTATGGGCTCATACATGTCATCGGTGGCAATCATGATGTTCGGGTGCTTCTTCAGCACCTCACCAATCGCCTGCAGCTCCTCCAGGGTATAAGCCATACCGCTGGGGTTGGAAGGGCTGTTGATAACAAACAACCGGGTGCGTTCGGTAATGGCGTTTTCCAGTTGCTCCGGAGTGATCTTGAAGCGGGTTTCCGCGCCTGTTTCGATGATCACCGGCTTGCCTTCAGCAACCAGAACCATATCCGGGTAGGATACCCAGTAGGGCGCCGGGATAATGGCTTCGTCACCGGCGTTAAGGGTCGCCAGTGCGAGGTTGAAAAAGCTCTGTTTGCCCCCACTTGATACCAGTATCTGGTTGGCTTCGTATTCCAGGCCGTTGTCCCGTTTGAACTTCGCAATAATCGCTTTCTTCAGGGCCGGCGTACCATCAACAGCAGTGTATTTCGTTTGGCCGTTATTAATGGCCTCAATGGCTGCCTGTTTGATGTGATCCGGAGTGTCGAAGTCGGGCTCGCCCGCACCAAGGCCGATTATATCCTGGCCTGCTGCGCGAAGTTCGGCAGCCTTGTTGGTTACCGCGAGGGTGGGAGATGGCTTGATTGCCTGTACTCGGCTGGAAAGTTGAAGGTCCAAACTTGCGCTCCTTAAAGCTGCGTCTGATAGGTCTGTGACCGGCGGGGTGTCTGAATCATTGCCATTTAGCGGCTGATTTTCGCCCAGCCGTCGATCAGGTTGATGGTATCATGAAGCCGGCGCAACAATAAATTTCTCTCTGAGACCAGGTTTTGCGCTAGCGGGATCTGGTACGGATACCAATGTTGAGTGAGTGGAGGTTGTGTGCCGATTATGGCCAGTAGCGATTCCAGCAGTTCTGTAAAGGAAGGCGTTTTCAAGGTTGATTCACCATTCGAGCCTGCCGGTGACCAGCCCAAAGCCATTGCAGGGCTGGTGGATGGCATTCACTCTGGCCTGGCGCACCAGACGTTGCTGGGTGTTACCGGCTCGGGCAAGACGTTTACCGTTGCCAAAGTGATCGAGTCTGTGCAGCGGCCAACCATTATCATGGCCCACAATAAAACCCTGGCTGCGCAGCTATACGGTGAGTTTCGCGAATTCTTTCCGGATAATTCCGTCGAGTACTTCGTATCTTACTATGATTACTATCAGCCCGAGGCCTATGTGCCTTCGTCTGACACTTTCATCGAAAAAGACGCCTCGATTAACGAACACATAGAGCAGATGCGGCTGTCTGCCACCAAAGCTCTGCTTGAGCGCCCGGATGCCATTATTGTGGCAACCGTGTCTGCCATTTACGGCTTGGGTGATCCGAAATCCTACCTGAAAATGATGTTGCACCTGGATCGCGGCGAGAAGATTGATCAGCGGCACATTCTGCGCCGGCTCGCTGAACTGCAGTACACCCGCAACGATATCGAGTTTCACCGTGCCAACTACCGTGTTCGTGGCGATGTCATTGATGTGTTCCCGGCTGAGTCGGAAAAAGAAGCTGTCCGCATTGAGTTGTTTGATGATGAAGTCGAGAACCTCAGCTACTTTGATCCGCTCACCGGCGAGGTGCTCCGGCGTGTGCCCAGGATTACGATTTATCCCAAGTCCCACTATGTCACGCCCCGGCAAACAGTGCTGGATGCCGTTGAGGAGATAAAGAAGGAACTCGATGAGCGCTTGCCGCAGCTGCGTGATAATAGTCGCCTGGTAGAAGCCCAGAGGCTGGAAGAGCGCACCCGCTACGATATGGAAATGATGAACGAGCTGGGCTATTGCAACGGCATCGAGAACTACTCCCGCTATCTTTCCGGTCGGCAGCCGGGCGAGGCACCGCCAACACTTTTTGATTATCTGCCACCGGATGCGCTGTTGATTGTGGATGAGTCCCATGTGACTATCCCGCAGATCGGCGCCATGTATAAAGGTGACCGCTCCAGAAAAGAAACCCTTGTGCAGTATGGCTTTCGGCTGCCGTCAGCTCTGGATAACCGGCCTATGCGGTTTGATGAGTGGGAGCGGATAGCGCCTCAGATGATCTTTGTGTCGGCCACTCCCGGCAACTACGAAGCCGAACATGCTGGCCAATTGGTGGAGCAGGTCGTGCGCCCGACAGGCCTGCTGGATCCGATCATTGAAGTACGTCCTGCCTCGACACAAATTGACGACCTGCTCTCTGAAATTCACGCCCGGGTGAAAGTCAGTGAAAGGGTACTGGTGACCACGCTCACCAAGCGCATGGCTGAGGATCTTACGGACTTTCTGATGGAGCACGATATTCGCGTGCGTTATCTGCACTCGGATATTGATACGGTTGAGCGGGTAGAGATCATCCGTGATCTGCGCCGGGGTGAATTCGATGTGCTTGTAGGCATCAACCTGTTGCGTGAAGGCCTGGATATGCCCGAGGTATCACTGGTGGCCATTCTGGATGCCGACAAAGAAGGCTTCCTGCGTTCCGAGCGTTCGCTGATTCAGACCATTGGCCGAGCGGCGCGGAACCTTAACGGCAAGGCCATCCTTTACGGCGACAGAATAACCGGATCAATGCAACGGGCCATCGATATCACCGAAACCCGTCGCGCAAAGCAGGCCGAGCACAATGAGACTCACGGTATTACACCGCAGGGGCTCAACAAAAAAATTGCGGATGTCATGGAAGGCGCTGGCGGCGGAGGCCGAGGTCGCAATAAAGCCACACGACCTGGTGAGAAAGCGGCTGAAGAAGCAGAGCAGTATCGTGCCAGGGTTGGCCAGCGAACGCCCGCTGAGTTGCTCAAAGAAGTGTCACGCCTTGAAGACGAGATGTACAAAGCAGCGTCAGATCTGGATTTCGAGGCTGCCGCACGTCTTCGGGATGAAATCTCAGCGCTTAAAGAAGCGGCGCTTCGGACAGGTTAAACCCAAATCAGCGCTTCGGGCCGATAATGACGGCGGCCTGAAGTGGTTGGTTGCGACCGTACCGTGAAATCTGGCTGAATACCCGTTTATCCACCGGAAGGTATTGTTTGTCGGCTACGGTTTCTCCGTCATCCACGTCAATTTCCGGGTCGTGGAGGTACACAAACCGATCGTCGACAGCGCACACGGTTACCCAATGCGGTACCCGGCTTCGATTGAGTTGCCAGGTACTGATCAGAATCACCGGAATCCGGCCTTCAAGGAGCGCCTGCTCCATGGCCTCAAGGGTGAGCGGATCGTGATGCAACTGTATGCCGGTCTTTCCTATGTCGTTCAAAAAACCTTCATGTACCAGTTCCAGAACCCTTTTTTTATCGTCGTTTCGGACCGTGTCCCTGAATAACGGGCCTTCGGCACTCACCCAGGCGCTGGCTTCAAAACCCCGGTTCCAGGCGGACAGTGCAAGTCCGTGGGGGCCGCAGCCGCCGTGACCGGCAAGCATGAAAATGGTTGTAGCTTCGCGCCAGATTTTCAGCTCTTCCAGAGTGGTCAGTGGTTGCTGTTCGTCCAGCGCTGCCATTGCCATAATCAGCGCAGCAGGGCCACAGGAAAAATCCGTCGTCTGGGCGTAATAGGGTACGGGGAGAAATTCCCTTGTTGGCTCGTAAAACAGAATGCGCCGTTCAAAGCGCAGAGCCGTCCCGTGATCTTCGTAATAGTCCCGGTAAGTTCCAAACTGGCGATAGCCCAAACGCTTGTAGAGTGCAATGGCCCCGCTGTTGTCTTCCCGGACTTCGAGGCGCATTAGTATGCGGCCTGCATCTGCTGCTTCACGTTCCGCCATTTTTACCAGCTTTTCACCAATACCACGCCCACGCGCAGTCGGCAGCACGGCAATGGAATATATGCGCGCCATACGGGTGGCGGCGCTCATCAGAACCAGGCAATAACCCAGCAACTCGCTCTGCCCCGGGCTTTTGGCCTCGGCGACAATCAACCTGTCCCGGGGCATGTCCAGAAAGCGTCGGAAACTGCGGCGGGATAGACGGTCTTCCGTAAAACAGCGATGTTCAAGTTGCAGAAGCGCCTTCAGATCATCGCTGGTGGCTTGCCGCAGTTGCAGATCGGACATGTATAAGTTGGCCTTGAGAATATCGGCTGGGCATGCTGGCAGGCTTCCCGTGTACGGCTATTATGTTTGAGAGTTGAGCGCAGGCATATAATCTCATCATGCGTAAAAGCACTCATTATCCACCGATTGTTCCCACCCCCGCAGCGGCGTATTGTTGCGGCCAGTTCTATTGGCAATTGTCTCCGGGGAGGAGTGCCCTTAATGTCCCGTTTGCTTATCGTTGTAGATCGCACCAAAGACTGGGCTCCTTACTACCCCAGCGAAGACGTTCTGAGCTTTGATCAGTACCTCCAGTTTTCTGCACCGGCCAATAGTCGCGTTCGTGTTATCAACCTGTGTCAGAGTGCAAAATACCTGAGTCGTGGCTACTACTGCTCGCTGTTGGCCGAAGCCCGCGGCCATCACGTCGTGCCCTCGGTAATGACGCTTAACGACCTGAGTCGCAAAGGGCTGTTTTCTCTCGAACTGGAAGAACTGGACGCCAGTGTCATCAACTGGCTGGAGGCAGCTGGATCGGCCATCGACCCGGCCAGTGATGAACGCAATGCTACCCATGAAGTGCGGATTCGTACTTATTTCGGGCAAACCGAGCATCCGGATCTCAAACCTGTGGCACGGGCACTGTTTGAGCGGTTTCCCAGCCCGATTCTTGAGATTGTCTTCCGGCGCCGGAAGGCCTGGCAGATCGAGTCCATGAAGCCTGCGGCGCCAGCAGATCTGGATGAGACCGAACAGGATGCCTTTGCGTCGGCGCTGGACCGCTTCAGCAGTATGGTGTGGCGCAAACCAAGAACCCGCCGTCGTTACCGGTTTGACCTTGCGATTCTGGTTAACCCCGAAGAAGAAATGCCTCCCAGCGATGCTGTTGCTTTGAAGCGCTTTGAAAAAGCCGGCCGAAAACTGGGTATCAACGTAGAACAGATTACGCGTCGGGACTACATGCGTTTGCCCGAGTACGACGGTTTGTTTATCCGGGAAACCACAGCCATTGACCACCACACCTATCGTTTTGCCCGCAAGGCGGAGGCAGAAGGCATGGTGGTGATTGACGATCCTGCGTCGATCCTCAAATGCACCAACAAAGTTTTTCTGGCAGACCTTCTGAAAAACAACAAGGTTCCGACACCGAAAACCCTGATTCTTTCCAAGGACCAGAAAGACGCTGTAGAACAAGTGGTTCAGGAATTGGGCTTTCCCGTCGTCATCAAAATACCTGATGGCGCCTTTTCCCGGGGAGTGAACAAGGCAGAAGACGAAAAGTCCTTGAGGACAGGGCTAAAAGACCTGTTTCGCCAGTCGGCGCTGGTACTCGCGCAGGAGTATCTTTACACCGATTACGACTGGCGCATCGGTGTATTGGGTGGCCGGGCCATCTATGCCTGTAAATATATGATGGTGAAAGGCCACTGGCAGATTTACCAGCACGGCGAGTCAGCGAGCGAGAGCGGCGGATTTGAAACCATGCCTACCTATGAAGTTCCAAGAAACGTCATTCAGGCGGCGCTGAACGCTACCCGGCTGATAGGTAATGGGCTTTACGGTGTGGATATCAAACAATCCGGAAATCGGGTTGCTGTTATCGAAGTTAACGACAACCCAAGCATTGATGCAGGTGTTGAAGACCTGTTTCTTGGTGGCGAACTCTATACGTTGATCATGCAGGAATTTCTGTCGAGGATGGAGGAGAACCGCCGGCGTTGACGGCAGGCGATCCTCTAATAGCCGGCTTACGGGCCGGCTACCCAAATTCTTACGCTGCCAAACCAGGGATAGCCATCCAGATGGCTCCGGACATTTTCTGATGTGAATATCGTACCGGGATCCTGCTCGTCCAGGAAAATCTCCAGGTGCAGCTTGTTCCTGAGGTAATGAAGCCTTAGACGGCTGCGCTGGGGTATTTCTCCAAGTTGTTCTGCAATGATTCTCCCCACTTCCGCCCGCGAGGGTAGGCTTTCAGTTTCCGGGAAATGGTCTTCGTCCTTTTCTGCGTCAATATGAAAGTTTATGTCGCGGATATTCTCTAGTGCCTTACGCATGCCTATCACCACTTGCATGCCAATCTGGTGCCCTTCCGATACGCTGATTTCCGGCCGCACGACGAGGTGAATATCGAGAAGAATATCGTGTCCCATGCGACGGCTGCGCAGCTCATGTACATTGAGAACACCATCGGTATCGCGGGCTATGGTTTTCAACATTTCGGTATCGTCCGGCGATAGCCCGGTGTCCACCAACTCCTGAACGCTGTCCCAGGTGAATTTCCAGCCAATGTGGGTAATGATGACGGCAATGGCTACAGCTGCCAGTACGTCCAGCCACAGAAAGCCCAGCATGGCACCTGCCGTTGAGATCAGAACTACCACGGAGGAAAATGCGTCAGTACGACTGTGCCAGGCATTGGCGATAATAAGGTCTGAGCGTATGGCTTGCCCGATATGACGGGTGTAACGAAATATCCACTCCTTGCTCACAACCGAAATGGCGGCAGCAACAAGCACCGGCCATTCGGGAACGTTGTTAATATCGCCTTCTATCAGTCTAAGAGTATTTTCCCAGGCCACTGCGGCGCCTACTGCAATGAGAATGCTGCCAAGCACCAGAGTGCCAAAGGTTTCAATGCGTTGGTGACCGTAGGGGTGATTGTCATCCGGTTCCTGGCGTGACAGTTTCATTACACCCAGAACGACTAGATCGGAAACGACATCGGTGAACGAATGTATACCGTCAACGAGGAGAGCCTGAGAATGGAATAGGGTGCCGCCAATAACTTTAATGATTCCGAGAAAGGCATCAAGAACCATTCCTATAATGGTTACCCGCGAGGCTGCTTTCATTTCCACAGCGAGAGTTTCACGGTTGCGTTGGGCCGGGGAGTCGGGTTGTTGCATTTAAAAACTCCGGGTCAAAATGGCGAAAGCCAGTATAACCTTATTGCTTGTGGTGTTGTGAGCTATTGGAAGAGCTCTCTCAAGGTAGTTTTCGGCGCTTATGCGCCAGATTTATGCACATTGCAACATTATTTCGCATTAGTGACTGTTTGCTTAAACTTTCTTTTTTTAAAGCTTGATTCTTTTAACTTGTTGAAAAACATGCAAAAATAAACTGATCAAAAAATGATCAATTTGTAGATTGGCGCAGATAACAAGGGGTAGGCAAGGTTGCCCCGCGATTTTCAACAGGGTTATCCACAGATTCCGTGGACAAGCACCCGCGACCTTAAAGATACAGCTGTTTAGCTGCGTTTATTTGCATGACCGGGCCGCTGTGGAAAACTTCCGGTATACTCGCGCACACGTTTTATAGGAGAGTTTTCAGATGTACGGCGTTATTCGAAACCTGCTTTTCCGGCTATCACCCGAACAGGCCCATTCCGTTGCATTGAATGGCCTGGATCTGGCGCATCGGTTGGGCGTGTTAGGCGCCTTTTCACCGAAAACCCATGCGCTGCCAGTAAATGTTATGGGGCTGGATTTCCCCAACCCGGTAGGGCTTGCCGCAGGACTGGATAAAAATGCAGATCATCTGGATGCCTTGGGCGCCCTCGGCTTCGGTTTTATAGAGGTTGGAACCGTTACGCCGCTCGCCCAGCCTGGGAACCCGAAACCCCGTATGTTCCGGTTGCCAGAACATCAAGCCATTATTAATCGTATGGGGTTCAACAACGAAGGCTTGGCACACATGCTGGAGCGTGTGGATAAACGTAACTACCGCGGAATTCTGGGTATCAATGTTGGCAAGAACAAAGACACGCCCAATGAGAAGGCTGAATCGGACTATAGAAAAGGGATTTCGGCCGTATACACCCGTGCCGACTACATCACGGTTAATGTGTCATCGCCCAATACCCCTGGTTTGCGGGATCTTCAGTTTGGTGACTCTCTGAAAAGCCTGCTCCACGCCATCAAGGATGAGCAGCTGAAGTGTCAGAACAAGTTTGGGCAATATGTCCCCGTTGCCGTTAAAATTGCCCCGGATATGGACGACGATGGCATCCGGTTCGTCGCCTCAGCTTTGAGAGAGGCCGGGCTCGATGGTGTTATTGCCACGAATACCACCATAAGCCGTGATGCGGTTGCCGGCCACGTTCATGCTGCGGAGGCAGGGGGGCTGAGTGGAGCTCCGGTTCGGGAGGCATCTCTGAGAGTTATCCAGGGGCTATACGCTGAGCTTGGTGACGAGCTGCCCATTATTGGTGTGGGCGGTATTACGGACGGTGAGAGTGCGGCTGAAAAGATTCGTGCGGGCGCGAAGCTGGTTCAGTTGTATACGGGCTTTATTTATCGTGGGCCGGAACTGATTCATGAAACCGTAGAGGCGATCCGCAAGCTCAGGTAGTTTTTCAGGGGCTTTAAAACCGTGGTGATTAAACGAGTAAGGGCCCGCATGGCGGGCCCTTACGGAGCCTTAGCCCCAACTTGCGTACTAAAAGATCAGATTAAGATATCGGGGGTTTCGGCAAACATCACGCTGTCGTGACGTTTGCCAGCCTATGAATACCGGAGACGCCGGTCATGCCTTCCCATTGATCTGTGCGGCCTTCACGCCAGCCATTCAACCATTCCTGGCGAACTTCAGCCTGTTCGAGCGGACAGCTGTCTTTGGATTTGCCGGACACGCCAGCGAGGTAACCCCGCTTGAATGCACGAGCATACATGTCTCTTTTCTGTCTTTTCATGCCGTTCCTCACTAATGGATTAACAGAACAAGCGTGTACACTTCTACCATGGCTACGGAGTGTGGCATTCCCTCAGGGACAACCCACTATTGTAAGCTCCAGCCAGAGCAGTCAGGATCCTGTTAACGGGAGAACTTACTCCTCCCGAACGACGCGTCACCTACAAGGTAAGCTTAACCTTAAGTAGAAGTACACAATCGTTTTGATCTTAATAAATGTTTTTGTAGATCGATAAGCGATAAAAAAATTACCCAAAACCTATGACCGCTGCTATTACCGGTACTTACCGGAAATCGCCAAAGAACCTGGAGTTGAACTTGTCCAAATCTGTCTTTTTTGTAACCTGCCCAAAGGGTGTTGAATACCTTCTGGCGGACGAGCTCACCACGTTTGGTCTTGGGCTGGTGAGAAATGCGCCTGCTGGTGCATGGGTAGAGGGGCCGCTGGAGGCCGGATACCGGGCTTGTCTCTGGTCTCGCCTGGCAAACCGGGTAATCCTCCATATTGATGAAGTCGCGGCCACCAATGCCGATGAACTCTACGATGGTGTGGTTCATCTTGACTGGCAGCAGCATATTTCGGTGGATGGTAGTTTTCGCGTCAATTTCATTGGTGAGAACGAGGCGATCCGTAACACCCAGTTCGGTGCCCAACGCGTAAAAGACGGTATTGTGGATCGTTTCACCATGAGCGGCGGAAAGCGCCCTGCGGTAGAAGCAAAGATGCCGGATGTAACCGTATCGGCACGGCTACATCGTGGCCGCCTTTCATTGGGTATTGATATCAGTGGCCACAGTTTGCATCAACGTGGCTACCGCACAGAGCAGGGGCTGGCGCCCTTGAAGGAGAACCTTGCGGCGGCTTTGTTGCTGCGTGCAGGTTGGCCTGAGCTTGCAGCCGCAGGCGGCGATTTTGTCGATCCTATGTGCGGTTCCGGCACCCTGGTCATAGAAGCCGCCTTGATGGCGTTGGATATCGCCCCGGGTCGTCGTCAGGAGCGCTTTGGCTTCGAAAAATGGCTTGGGCACCAACCTGAAACCTGGCTTGCCCTGCGCCAGGAGGCCGAAAGACGCGCCTACGAAGGGAAGCAAGGCATAGTACCCAGGTTTCTTGGATTTGATCAGGACAGCAGGGTTATTTCCACCGCGCGTAATAATGCCCAGAGAGCTGGCCTTGAGGGGCTGGTTGAGTTCCAGGCTCAACCAATTGAAGAGCTTTCACTGGGAGACGACCGGTCGAAAACCGGTCTGGTACTTGTGAATCCTCCTTATGGTGAGCGGCTCAGCGACAGGGCGGCTCTTGCAAGTCTGTATGAGTCACTGGGTGATGCAGTTAAAAAAACAGCATCAGGCTGGCAGCTTGGCGTGTTTACCGGCGCGCCAGAATTCGGCAAATCCATTGGCTTGCGAAGCTTTAAACAGTACAAACTTTTTAACGGCAAGCTGCCGGCGCAACTTTTGCTGTTTACCATAGACGAAGCCAGTGTGCGCACGCCCCGAGAGCCCTCAGCGCCGGGTGAGGTATCACCCCGGATTGCGAACGAGGAGCGCGCAGCCATGCTGCGCAACCGGCTTAAGAAAAATATGAAATCCATCGGCCAGTGGGCGCGAAAACAGCAGATTGGCTGCTATCGACTGTACGATGCGGATATGCCCGAGTACGCGATTGCGATTGATATCTACGAGGATTGGGTGCATGTGCAGGAATATGCCGCCCCCAAGTCGGTTGATGAGCGTTCGGCGCGGGAGCGTCTGGCTGAGGCCCTGGCCGTTATTCCCGAAGCCCTGGGCATCGAGCCGGATCGGATGATCTGCAAGCACAGGCAGCGCCAGACAGGTATCAGTCAGTATGAAAAGCAGGACGTCAGCGGCGAATTCTTCCAGGTACATGAGCATGGCTGCATCCTGAAGGTAAATCTCAAAGATTATCTGGACACCGGCCTGTTCCTGGACCATCGCCCAGTGCGCCACTGGATCCAGAAGAACGCCAGGGGTAAGCGTTTTCTGAACCTCTTCTGTTATACCGGCGCCGCAACTGTCCATGCGGTTGTTGGTGGTGCCAGCCGTTCCTTGAGCCTGGACCTGTCGAACACGTATGTGGGTTGGGCACAGGATAATCTGGCGCTGAACAAGGCTGATCCCCGCAAACATAAAGTAGAGCAGACAGATTGTCTGGCGTGGCTCGCTTCCAGGCCGTCTCCGGATCAGCTGTATGACCTGATTTTCATGGATCCGCCCACCTTCTCCAACTCCGCCCGTATGACGGGAGTGCTGGACGTACAGAAAGATCACGCAAAGCTGATCCGTCAGGCAATGGCCAGACTGAGCTCGGATGGTTTGTTAATTTTTTCCAACAACTTCCGGCGCTTCAAGCTTGATGAGGAGCTGGCCTCGGAGTTTGAAGTGGAAGAAGTGAGCGCCAGCACCCTCGATAAGGATTTTCAGCGGAACGCCCGGATTCACCGGTGCTGGCATATCCGAAAAAATGCATAACAATAATGCTTAAATCAGGCCTGGGGCCCGTTAGAACTCGTATTTGAGCCCGGCGGAAAACTGAAAGGTATTGGCATCGGTGCTGGTATCTTCAAACAGTTTTCCGCCTTCAAGCACCAGATAGGTGTCGCTCATAACTTTGACATCCAGCCCGAGCACCCAGCTAATGCTGAAGCTGCTGTCCGGGAAATCGCCTTCCAGATCCTGGAATTGGGCGTTCTGATTTTCATCGGTATTTTCGAGTTCGGCTGTACCGTGAATGAAAGAGAATCCTGCCTGGCCGTAAACGTTGGCATAGTCCGTAACAGGGTAGTGCAGGCCAATATACCAGCTGGCAAAGTAGTCGACAGAAAGGGTGAGGTCGCTACTTGGCACTTCAGCGTCTCTGAGGCCACCCCCTGCGCGCAGCTCTGCATGGAACATATCATTGATGTGGCTGCCTGCAATCAGCGTTCCACCGCTTCCCGTGGCTTGCTCATTAGAAGCAGAGCCTATCGAGCGGAAGTTGAACGCCGTTGCCAGTAGGCCTATGTAATGCTTGTCTGCACGGGGCGTTTCCTCAGTTTCCTGGGCCAGAGCAGCCTGGGCGGAAAGCAGACAAACAGGCACCAGTGTGAGTAATCGGTGCGATCGCACAACCTTGTTCATTGTTATCGGGATTCCTGACGTGAGCGGTTACGGGCTGAGTCTGCCTTGTGTAACCGTTTGTTACGTCGACCCGTGTCACACTTCCCTGTGTCGGTTCACTTGAGCTATCAGTCCTGGTTGAACAGGCCAGCTTCCTGGGCCATCAACAACAAAGCGTAAACACCGTTTTCGGGTAGCTGGGGTTCGAGACCTTCTTCAAAAAGCAACTCACGGCGGCGATCTTCCAGCACTTCATTGCTCATGCCGGTGATCAGCTCGCTGATGGGCCCTATTTCAAACGGAGCGTCTTGTTCCAGAGCGCCGAAAATCATATCCATCAGAATTTCGTCCGGATCGATGCCGTCAACGTATATCGTCTGGTCGGTCAGGTCCTGGTGTAGCTCCTGAATAAGCTCCAGCAAAGGCACACCCTGTTCCTCAAGGTAGGGGATATCCAGGTCGCCAAAGTCGCCATCTTCAGGCAGCCACTCTTCTGCAGGAGCAATGACTACAGTTTTCATCTGGCCGTCTTCCAGCGACCAGGCGATGGCAGTCGGGAACAGGGCGTCGTCAGTCTGGCAATATTCGATGTCCAGGAACTTTGGTGCAGGCATGTCAGTCTCCGTGTTGTGGGTGGCAGATAGAAGCTGCAGAATTTGTGGCCCGGGCGGGTAAGTTCTGTTGCTTCGGTATGAGGCGCCCAGGCTTCATGACATACTATGGCAATAACTATCATTCTATCAGGGACATCATGGAACACGCTGAATTCAACAAAGATTTGCTGAAGTTTCTGAACGCATCACCCACGCCCTGGCATGCTGTGGCCACCATGAAGCAGCAGCTGAATGCAGCCGGCTTCGAAGAGCTGGATGAGAAAAACGACTGGACCCTTGCTCAGAACCGCAGCTATTACGTATTGCGAAACGGGTCATCCATCGTCGCTTTCCGCACCGGCACCCGAGATGCCGCCGCGTCGGGTATACGCATGGTCGGTGCGCACACAGACAGCCCATGCCTGAAGGTAAAACCCAACCCGGAGCTGCGCCGCAAAGGCTATTTCCAGCTTGGGGTCGAGGTATACGGTGGTGTCCTGATGAACCCCTGGTTCGACCGGGATCTTTCGCTGGCGGGGAGAGTGACCTTTCTCGACGAGCATAACAAGGTCACTGACACCCTGGTTGATTTCCAGAAGCCTGTCGCCTTCATCCCCAGCCTGGCAATTCATCTGGATAGAGAAGCCAACAGCAATCGCACGGTAAATGCCCAGACGGACCTGCCGCCGGTTCTGATGCAGGCTCCGCAAGACGATGCAACCAGCTTTAACGATCTTCTGAGCGAGCAAATTGTCAGGGAATCCGGTGTCGGAGTTCGCAAGGTACTTGGCTATGAACTGGGTTTTTACGATGCTCAGGAAGCCGGGTACGTGGGGCTGCGCGATGAATTTATTGCATCGGCACGGCTGGATAACCTGTTGAGTTGTTACATCGGGCTGCAGGCGCTGCTGAACACGTCTGGCGATGAAGCAGCATTGTTGGTGTGTAACGACCATGAGGAAGTGGGAAGTGTGTCTTCCGAAGGCGCCCAAGGGCCGTTTCTCACCGCGGTTCTCGATCGCTGGTGTGGCTCAGGCAAGGCAAAGGCCCTTGCCCGCTCCATGATGATCTCCGCAGATAATGCGCATGGCGTGCACCCGAACTACATGGACAAACACGATGAAAACCATGGCCCCATTCTGAATAAGGGCCCGGTTATCAAAGTGAACCACAATCAGCGTTATGCCACTAACAGCCGCTCGGCCGCGGTATACCGGCATATCAGTGATGAACTGGGGTTGCCGCACCAGACCTTCGTGGTGCGCAGTGATATGGGGTGCGGCAGCACAATCGGGCCCTTGACGGCAGCAAATCTGGGTGTGACAACGCTGGATATTGGCGTACCACAGTTCGGTATGCATTCCATACGTGAACTGATCGGAAATGAAGATGGCTTTACATTGTTCCGCGTGCTGACAGAGTTCATGCAGCGTGAGCAGGTTTTCTGAGGGTCGCTTTACAAGTCCCGAAACGAAAAATGCCGCTACTTCACAGGAAGCAGCGGCATTTCGGAATAAGTGGCTCCCCGAGCTGGGCTCGAACCAGCGACAAACGGATTAACAGTCCGTTGCTCTACCAACTGAGCTATCGGGGAACAGCATCAAGTCGGGCGGCATATTAAGCGCTTTGAATTAGCCGGTCAACCCCCTGATATAAAAGGTCAAAATTTGTACTGCAGTATGGCTCATCAATATCGTCCTCCTCCCTGGTTACGCAGCGGGCATATTCAGTCTGTATGGCCGGCGTTGTTTCGCAAGGTTCGAGTGGAAAATCCTGAATCGGAAGTGCTTCCAACGCCCGATAACGATGAGCTACACCTGGACTGGCATCGCCAGGGTAGCAGTCGTTTGGCCATTGTTTCCCACGGTCTGGAAGGCCATAGTCGGCGGCCTTATGTGCTAGGGCTGACGCGGGCCTTGTTAGCAGAAGGTTGGGATGTACTGGCCTGGAATTTCCGCTCCTGTGGCGGCGTTATGAACCTGCAGCCGCGGTTTTATCACAGTGGGGCTACTGAAGATCTCCGTCAGGTTGTGGATCATGGCCTGGCCCAAGGTTACAGCACCGTGTTTTTATCTGGCTTCAGTATGGGAGGGAACCTGACACTGCTGTATCTCGGTGAACAGGGCGAGCGGGTTGACAGTAGAATCTGTGGCGCAGTGACCTACTCAGTACCCTGCGATCTGGCGGGTAGTGCGGATATGCTGGCCCTGCCCAGCCGGAAAATTTATATGCAGAGGTTTTTGAGAGATCTTCGGGTAAAAATGGACGAAAAGGCACGAAAATTTCCCGATCTTATCGATATTTCCGATTTTGACGCGATTCATAGTTTTCATGAATTTGATGATCGTTACACTGCGCCGCTGCACGGGTTCAAATCCGCCCCTGATTATTGGGCTCAATGTTCTGCCTCAGGCCGGCTAAAAGATATCCGGGTTCCGTCTTTGATGGTGAACGCAGCGGACGATCCGTTTTTGTCGCAAAAGTGCTTTCCGGAATCCCGGGCTGTGCTCGGAGCCCATGTACGTCTGGACGCGCCAAAATGGGGTGGCCATGTCGGGTTTGTAGAACTCGGCAATGACGGGTACTACTGGTCTGAACGCAGGGCTCTCGCCTTTCTTCAGGGTGTGTCGTGATTCCGCGCTACTCAAGTAAGGGTTCGAGTGCTGGCCACACATTCTCAAGCAGTTTGGGCTGGGCTTCTTCCGTAGGATGAATGCCATCGCCCTGCATCAGGTTCGCCTGGTCATAGATTCCGTCAAGAAAGAAGGGAACCAGAGCGGTGCTATAGCTGTCTGATAGCGCTGGAAAGATGTCGGCAAACATCTGAGTGTAGCGTTGGCCATAGTTCGGGGGTATCTGCATACCAACCAGAATGGCGCGGGCACCGGAGTTTTGAACGTTTTCAACCATCGACGCAAGATTGGACTTGATCACGTTAGGGGGGAAGCCGCGAAGGCCGTCGTTACCACCCAGCTCGATGATGACCACCGAGGGGTTATTCTTCTCAAGCAAATCGGGCAGCCGGCGAGCGCCTCCGTCCGTAGTTTCGCCGCTTATACTGGCATTTACCACATCCCAGTGGCTCAAGCCGTTGCCTTGCAGACGCTGGCGCAGAAGTTGTACCCAGGCGGTCTCTGAAGGTACGCCGTAGGCGGCACTGAGGCTGTCACCTACAACCAGAAGTGTTTGCTGGCCAGCCATCAAAGGCATGGCAAAGAATGCCACCAGAAGGAATGTGATTGATCTGACGTACAGCAACACCGTATGCATAGAAGATCCGTATACCTTGATAAATGAACGTGTTTTTCCGGGAGCCCCGTTAGCAAGATGCAGACTATAAACCCTGATAGCCAGCGCGCAATGCTGCGAGTTGAAAACCTGACCCATCGCGTAAGCCTGGAAACAGATACGCTCACGATATTGAAGGGGGTCAGTCTTGAAATCAATCGGGGAGAATCCGTAGCCATTGTTGGCCGCTCCGGTTCCGGCAAAACCACACTGTTGGGTTTGCTCGCCGGCCTCGACACACCGACCGAAGGCACCGTTGAACTTGACGGATCCATCATCAGCGGCCTGAGCGAAGATGAACGGGCCAAATTGCGTGCCCACCGGGTCGGGTTTGTATTCCAGTCTTTCCAGCTGCTTCCGGCGTTGACTGCATTGGAAAACGTTATGTTACCGCTGGAGCTTGCGGGCCTGGATGCGCCGGAAAAGCGTGCTCATGAGCTCCTTGAGCGAGTGGGGTTGGGCGAGCGGGTCAGCCACACGCCAAGGCAGCTCTCCGGCGGTGAGCAGCAACGGGTTGCTATTGCGCGTGCGTTCGCTTCTGACCCGGTGATTCTGTTTGCCGACGAGCCCACCGGTAACCTGGATAACCGAACGGGCCAGGAAATCTCGGATCTGTTGATGGCGTTAAATCAGGAGCAGGGCACCACTTTGGTGATGGTCACTCACGATGAACAGTTGGCCGCTCGCTGTGGCCGGCAGTTTCATATTGAGGCTGGCGAGCTGACCGAGCCAGTTAAAGAAATGGAGCTTGCTGACTGATGGCTGCTGCAAAAAAGCTGATGTCAGTGCGCCGGGACTGGCGAGAGCGTGATGTGCGTGTGGTACTTGCGGCGCTTATTATTGCCGTAGCCACGGTTGCTACCATTGCCCTGTTCGCCAGCCAGTTACAACGCACCCTGGTATCTTCTGCCAGCTCCTTCCTGGCGGCAGACCGACAACTGGAAGCTGAAAACGGGCGCCCCGTACCCGAGCAATGGATTACAGAAGCTGCGGAACGTGGGCTGGAAACTGGTCGCATGGTGGAGTTCTCTACCATGGTATTTGGCAGCGATGCTTTCCAGCTTGTTTCGATCAAGGCCGTCAGCAATGAGTATCCATTGCGCGGTGAACTGGAAATTCAAGGTGCATCCGAGGGCTCCCGGATACAGGTGCAAAGCGGGCCAGAGCCGGGTGAAGTCTGGATTAATCCCAGGTTGCTAAGGTTGCTGGATCTCCAGATTGGCGAAACGCTCGAAGTAGGAAGCCTGAACCTGACTGTGTCCGGCTTGTTGCTGCGTGAGCCAGACGGCGGCTTTAGTCTCTCCGCACTCGCTCCCCGGGTCATGATGCATGTGGATGACGTGGCTTCTACCGGAGTACTCCAGGAAGGAAGCCGGGTGGAATACGTTTACCTGTTTGCAGGCGAGGAGGCGGCCCTTGAGGGTTATTACCAGTGGCTTCAGCCGCAACTTGAACCCAGTCACGAGTGGGAAGGCGTTCGCGATGGCGAAACTTTTTCACGATCTCTCGATCGGGCTGAAAGTTTCCTGCTTCTGGGTGGTAGCCTGGCGGTCCTGCTGGCTGCTGTAGCGGTCGCTGTTGCGAGCCGACAGTACGCGCTTTCTCAGCGCGATACTGTGGCTCTTCTCAAAACCCTGGGTCTGGGCAGTGCCGGGATCGGACGGCTCTATCTGAAGCGGCTGGCGCTCTGGGGAGTGACTGGCATGATCGGGGGGCTTCTGGTTGCCGTGCCGTTGTTCTGGCTGCTCACTCAGCTGCTGGGCCAGGCCCTGGACCGGCCAGTTGAGTTTCAGCTGGATTCGTCCGCGCTTGCCCCGGCACTCCTCACAGCGGTGATTTCTCTGTTTGCCTTTGCCTACCCGCCCATTCGGCGACTCCGGAACGTTCCGGCAATGCGCGTCCTGCGCAGCCAGCCAGGTGAGACAGGTCGGGAAGCTCTGCCGGATATGCTGATCGCCATAGTGGCAGTGTTCGGCCTGGTGTGGATGTACGCCGGTGATCTGTCACTGGTTGTTTCCTTGCTTGGTGGTCTGGCATTGCTGCTCGGAGCCCTGGCCCTGTTGGGCGGTGTTCTTGTTGCAGCCCTCCGGAAGGTTCGCGGTGGAGGGCAATCATGGCGCCTGGCTTTGGTCGGGCTGTATCGACATCGCCGAGCCAGCCTCTCGCAAATTGCTGTATTTGCCATGACGCTCATGTTGGCGACAACGCTGATTCTGGTGCGAACCTCATTGCTGGACGACTGGCAGGCTCAACTACCGGATGACGCCCCCAACCACTTTCTGATCAACATTTCCCCGGATGCGGTGGATGAGGTTGCGGGTTACTGGGAAGAGCGCGGTCAGCCCTTGGATCAGCTTTACCCCATGGTGCGAGGCCGTTTGACAGAATTGAACGGGCAGCCGGTCAAACAAGTGGTGAGTAAAGACCAGCGGGTAGGGGCTCTGAACCGGGAACTGAACCTGACCTGGATGCCCTCGCTTCCGGCTGACAACGAAATTGTAGAAGGCCAATGGTTTCAGGAGGGTCAAACCGAGGGTGTATCCGTAGAGTCAGAGCTGGCCGGCAAACTTGGCCTTGTGTTGGGTGATGAGCTTACGTTTACCATAGGTTCTGACAAGGTCACTGAAACCGTCACAAGTATCCGCACGGTTCAGTGGGACAGCATGAAACCCAACTTCTACATGGCGTTTCCACCGGAAGGCGGTCTCACCAATATGCCTGCCACCTGGATAACCAGCTTCTATCTGCCCAGAGATCGCAAAAGCGAGCTGAATGAATTCTCCCGGCGCTTCCCGACCGTGTCGTTGTTGGAAATCGACAACGTTATTGAGCGTATACAGGAGATTGTCCGACAGGTTACCCAGGCTATAGAAGCGATTCTTGTACTGATATTGGCCGCGGCGTTGGTCGTAATGGCAGCGGTTGTCAGCGCCACGCTCCAGGATCGCCAGAGGGAAGGCGCACTTTTGCGCACACTTGGCGGTCGGCAGAGATTGTTGGTAAGAAGCACCATGCTGGAGTTTGCTCTGCTCGGCGGTTTTGCCGGGATTCTCGGCGTAGCAGCAGCGGAGGCCGCGGTATGGGCTTTGCAGTTCCGGATGTTCGAGGGTGCTTTCAGCTGGCATTGGCAGGTTGTGCTACCCATACCTGTGATCAGTGCTGTGGTTCTGGCGCTGTTCGGTCGCTGGCAATTGAGGCCAGTGTTGAGTGTATCGCCTATGCTTCTGCTGAGGCGCCTCGAGTAGAACAGAAGTCGCGGTCGGTAAGCGGCGGTGGCCGCTTACCGATAGTTCGCCAGGATGGCGTCGAGCTCTCCATTCTCACGCATACGCGTAAGTTCCGCATTGAAATCTTTGACGAAAGAGTGGTTCTCTTTGCGTAGCATTATCCGGAAGCCATAGGAATTCAGGCTTCCGGAAGATACCGTAAAATGTTCCCGCAACCCTTCGTTTCTCAGTATCCATTTACCCACGAGTACATCGGCCACAGCGGCGTCAAAACGATCGCCGTGGAGCAAAAAGTTAAACATGTCCTTTTCCCCTGGAACGTCAAAACGCTTTATGGCGCCGGATTCGAAATATGGCTCAAGTTCGGGGTACAGATATCCCAGCGGCGCGACGACCGTTTTGGAAAAAAGGTCCTCCGGTGAATGGTACGTTTCGCCTTTGTGTTTGGGTGTAAAGAACACTTCCTGAATATGGACCACGGGATCGGTAAAAAGAAAGTTTTTTGGCTCGTGCGTCCATTCTATGGCCCGTGGTGTGCCATCTATGTAGCCATCCAGCAACATCTGGTCGACACGTTTACGGGGAATTTTTCTCGCGACAGTTTCGTACCCTATGCGTTCGGAAATCAGCGATACCACATCCCACATTATCCCCGAAGGCGCTTCCTGATCCACAATCATGTAGGGCGGGTAGCCATTGGGTGAGATATTGAAGTGGAAAATTTTTCGGGCGCTTTCGCCAGCTGCGCTGGTGCTCAGCAGAAAGGAAAAGAGGAAAAAGGCGGAGGCAAAACGTCTTGAGTAGGTTTTAGGCTCTGGATAATCTGAATGCTTCATCAAGAGGGGCTCTCTGCGGGCTGCGGGCAATGTTGTCAGTGAACGAACTGACCCGGCTATATCCCTGCCAGAAACACGGTTGATGTTACCCGATTGCCCGACAATTTCAATGTTAAGAGCGTAACCTGTGGTTGTTCAGGTACAGAGCCCGGCTTGCCGCCGAGCCCTGTTTCGAGGGGTAGACAGATCAGGCCCAGGCGCGTTGCAGCACGGCGCGGGCATCCTTGAGTGTCACTTCTTTCGGGTTGAACATGATGGAGCCATCGTCGAGCGCCATTTCCGCGATATGATCCAGTTGATCCTCGGTCACTTTGCCTGTTTCTTTCAGTGTTCGGGGCAGCTGGCAACGTTTGTACAGGGCATCCCGCAACTTGCGCAGCGCCGAAATGCTGGCTTCTGCACGGCGGCTGGCTGGCGTGTCCGCATATACCTCCGGCCCTTCCAGATACAACAACAACTCGCCTAGTGGCTGGCGGATGGTCTCCAGGTTGTACTCGAGCACGTAAGGCAGATACAGGCTCATGCACAGGCCATGGGGCAGATGGCAGATGGCGCCAGTAGCGTGGCCAAGGGAGTGCACCAGCCCAACCATGGAGTTGGAGAAGGCAATGCCGGCCATGGTGGATGCCTGGGCCAGTTCGAGCCTGCCGTCGCTATCTTTTGGGTTATCCATAACCTGCAAGAGCGACTGGCTTACTTTCTTGATGGCTGCTGTAGCGTAGGCATCGCTCAGCGGGTTCTTTGCCATGCAGGTGAAGGACTCGACCGAATGAGTCATGGCATCCATGGCTGTTGCCGCAGTAATGTGAGGTGGCAACGTCATCGTCATACGCGGGTCGATAATCGCCGCGTTGGGCAGCAGGAACGATGAAGTGAAGGGTAGTTTTACGCCTTTTGTCTCATCTGTAATCACCGCAATCGAGGTAACTTCCGAACCGGTTCCTGCTGTGGTAGGCACAACAAAAAACGGCTTGAGCGGATGCTTGATTACACCGGCGCCTGAGTATTTTGCGATGTCTGTGCCGCCCTCGGAAACCAGAATGTTGACTGCTTTACCTGTGTCGATAGCGGAGCCACCACCAATCGCAATGATGGAGTCACATTTTTCCTTGCGATAAACGGCAGCAATGTCACGAACTACAGTGGTTGAGGAGTCTGGTGGCACATCATCATAAATGCAGACGATGTCCAGATTGCTTTCTTCGCAGGCTGCAATCACGGGGTCCAGCAGGCCGGCGGCACGAACGCCCTTGTCAGTCACAATCATCGGTCGCTTGGCACCCAATCCGCTCAGCTCGTAGGGGATATGCTCAAGGGCGGCTTTGCCGGCAATAACCTTTACCGGGCAGAAGAACTCATAGTAAGTGTTGGTCATTATGCTCTCGCTGACTGGACAAAGTGGGTGGCAACCTTCAGGTAGATCCGGGCGGCACTGGTCAGTTTTTCCGGCAGGTGAAGATCTACCGGGTATTCTTTTACAGCGCGCTTGGCAATGATCTTGGGAAGAATGAAAGACTCAAGTCTATTGAGCACGCGGGTCATACGCACCGCGTAGCTCACATCTCCGTCTACCAGCATGCGATCATGGGCAAATGCGACCGACGTCTTTTCCTGGAACGATAGCACCAGAAAGGCGTGAGTAAGGTGTTTGAACTTGATCGATACGTCTACAGGCCGGGGAGCGGTGTCGCCGTGGTAGTGGAAGCGGCCTTCACCCATGTGTTCCACGATCAGCTTTGAGCCATCGGGCATCACCATCATTTCAAACAGGAAGCCTTCAGGAAGCGCTTTCGCTTCTGTCTGCACCACGCTATCAACCTCACTGACAGCTTGAAGAGCTCGTCCCATAACCTGGAACATCAGCTCCACATACAAGCGCTTTGCCTGCGAAGCCATAGGCTGGATACGTTTCGTTAACATGTCCTTCACCTGAATTTGATTGTTATGAGCTGATTTTTAGAGTTATTGCTCTAGAAGTCAATGTTCCTGATGCCGGCAGCACAATAAACGCCGCTTTACTGGGTAAGGGCGGCCAGCTTGCGACGCGCTTCCTCTGCTATTTCGCCGCTGGATTCCGCGGCTTTGCTGTAGTAGGCGATAGCTTCATCGCGGTTGTTGTCCTCCACTGCAATATCGCCCAGGCGTAAAAACGCAATGGACGTAGGCACAACCTGATTGGCCTGGATCAGGTTCTCCCGTGCCTTGTCCAGATTATTGAGTTTGAGCGCGCTCAAACCGTTGTGTAGCCGGTACGCAAACATTTCGGGATACAGCGAAACCGCTTTGTCGAAATCGGCTGAGGCTTTGTCATGATTGTTTTGTTCCTGGTAGATACGACCACGCAGGGAGAAAAACATGGCTTCCCTTGGTAACAGATCAATCGCTTCATTGACCTTTTTGAGGGCTGCATCCATGTCGCCATCAGAAGCCAGTTTCATGGCCTCGTCGTGGGCGTCGTAGGCCGGTTGGAGCTGGCGGAGGGTTGCGGTTTTCTTCTGGTAGACGTCAGCGCCCCGATAGCCTCCGCCGCCGATCTTGCTCACCAGCTCACTGTTCTCCTGAACACGTCGGGCGGAGGGTGGGTGCGTGGCGAACAGACCATCAACAAAGCTCGTGTTCTGGCCCTGGGAGAGTTCGAGAAAGATTTCCTGCAACTCCACTGCGGCTTGTGGGTCGTAGCCGGCTTCTTTCATATAACGAATGCCGTAATGATCCGACTCCAGTTCATCACCCTGGCTGTATTGCGCCAATGCCAATTGTGCCCCCATCGCAGCTCCTCCCATAAGCAGTCCAGCCCACTCATTATCGGAAAGTGCAAACCCTAAACCGGCAACACCGACACTGATCAGCATGCTTTGTTGCATGCGCTGAATACTGTGGCTTGCTGCTGCGTGAACAATTTCGTGGCCAAGCACGGAAGCCAGTTGAGCTTCATCATCAAACTTGGTCAGCAGCCCACGGTTGATGGCAATCTTGCCCCCGGGTAGGGCCCATGCGTTAGGCACGCTGCTGTTCAGCACTACAAATTCGTAGGGCAGGTCGGGGCGATCGCTGACCCGCGCCAGCTTCTGACCAACCTCACTCACGTAAAGCGTAAGCTCAGGATCAATGTAGAATTGCCCGCCCTGAGTCTGCTGAGTGGGCGTATACTGCTCGGCGCCGATGGCGAGCTCCTGGCTCTCTCCAATCAGAGAAAGTTGCCTCTCGCCGGTTACCGGGTTTACAGAACAACCCGTAAGCAGCAGCATAAGCGTTATGACTGGAATACAGCGATGCAAGGCAGTGTTTTTCACTCTCGACTCCTGTGATTGAATTCCTGAAAGCTATAATTACACGGCTGCTGCCGGCTTTAAACACCGGCACTCCGGAACCAACACCCGAACTACAGGCTTGTTCCGAATGGACAATCAAATCCGAACCGACCGGGTTACCCGGTTCATCGAAACACTCAACCAGGCCAAAGAGCTTGGCTTGTCGGTTACCGAAACCACCGACTGCAGCCTGACCCTGTGCCTGCCATACAACGACCGGATCATCGGCAACCCGGACACCGGCGTAATTCATGGCGGCGCTATAACAACGTTGATGGACACCACATCCGGCTCGGTCCTCCTCTGCGCCCTCGACGTGTTCGAACTTTGCCCCACGCTGGACCTGCGGGTTGATTACATGCGTCCGGCCGAACCACACAAGCCCGTGTATGCCCGCGCGGAAGTCTACAAAATTACCCGCAACATCATCTTTACCCGTTGTGAAGCCTATCAGGAAGGCGGCGAAACCGTTGCAAATTGCGTTGGAACCTTCATGCGCATCGGCCCTGACGCACTGCCAAAAGCCTACCGCGAAAAAATCACCGGAGGCCCGGTATGACAGATCCGGAAATCTTGCGCTATACCCGTGAAAGCGGTGACTTTTCCAAATTGATCACCAGCATTCCCTATGCAACCTTTATTGGCTTGCAGTGCAGCCAGTTTGGCGACGACCTGATATTCCGTCTACCTGCCAAAGACCAGAATCTCGGCAACCCGGTGCTGCCCGCCATTCACGGCGGCGTCATCGGTGGCTTTATGGAGCTTTCGGCGGCGATATACCTGATGCTGGCTCAGGAAACCATTCGCATGCCCCGTATTGTCAATTTCTCCCTCGACTATCTCCGCGCAGGCCTCGACCGCGAGACCTACGCCGAGTGCCAGTTAACCCGCCAGGGAAATCGCGTCGCCAACGTAATGATCACCGCCTGGCAGCAATCCCGTTCCAAGCCGATTTCCACTGCACGAGCGCACTTCCTGCTGGAAGACTGACTGAGTTGGCATGCAGGGCTTGAAATGCCTCGGTAAGCCCCCACTTTTCCAGCATGACTAATTCCGAAGTCGGATGACGCGGGAGCTCCTTCGCTCACGCGTCCCCCCACATGTTCCATGCAGGAGAGACAAATAAAATGACTGTTGAATCGCAGAAAGAAACTCTGGGTTTTCAGACCGAAGTTAAGCAACTACTTCAACTGATGATTCATTCGCTGTACTCAAACAAAGAAATCTTCCTTCGTGAGCTAATTTCAAACGCCTCCGATGCCGAAGATAAATTGCGATTTGCCGCACTCAAAGATGACGGCCTTTACGAAGGCGACTCCGACCTGCAAATTCGCCTCGAGTTCGACAAAGAAGCCAATACTATCACTTTGGCCGACAACGGCATCGGCATGACCCGTGAGGATGTTGTCCAGAATCTGGGTACCATCGCGCGTTCCGGCACTGCAGAGTTTCTTCAGCAGCTTTCCGGCGACGAAAAGAAAGACAGCAAGCTGATTGGTCAGTTTGGTGTAGGTTTCTACTCTGCTTTTATTGTTGCCGACAAGGTTGATGTATTCACTCGCCGTGCAGGCGCGCCGGTAGAAGAGGGCGTGCACTGGCAATCAGCAGGTGACGGCGAATTTACCATTGAGCAGGTCGCTCGCGAAAAGCGCGGCACAGAGATTGTTATTCACCTGAAGCCGGATGCCACAGAATTTGCCGATGGCTTCCGCCTGCGCAACCTGGTGAAAAAGTATTCCGATCACATCTCCTTCCCGGTGGTCATGAAATCCGAGCCCACCGAAGAGGGTGAAGAGGTAAAAGACGAAACCGTTAACGATGCAACCGCACTGTGGACTCTGCCCCGTACCGAGATCAAAGACGAGGAATACAAAGAGTTCTACAAGCACATAGCGCATGATTTTGAAGACCCGCTGACCTGGTCTCACAACAAGGTTGAAGGCAAGCTCGACTACACCAGCCTGCTGTATATTCCGGCTCGCGCGCCATTTGATATGTATAACCGCGAGGCACCTCGCGGGCTGAAGCTCTATGTGCAGCGTGTGTTTATCATGGACGACGCTGAGCAGTTTTTGCCGCTGTACCTGCGTTTCGCGAAGGGCGTGGTGGATTCCAACGATCTGTCGCTGAACGTTTCCCGAGAGATCCTGCAGAACGACGCCACGGTAGACAGCATCCGTACCGCGCTTACCAAGCGAGTACTGGATATGCTTGCAAAACTGTCCAAGAAAGATTCTGACGAGTACCAGAAATTCTGGGGTGAGTTTGGCACTGTGCTGAAGGAAGGTCCTGCCGAGGATTTCAGTAACCGCGAGAAGATCGCCGGCCTGCTGCGTTTCGCTTCCACCCATACAGGTGACAGCACCCAGAACGTATCTCTTGACCAGTACATCGAGCGGATGAAAGAAGGTCAGAACAAGATCTACTACATCACGGCTGATAACTTCATGGCCGCCAAGAGCAGCCCGCACCTGGAAGTATTCCGCAAGAAAGGTATTGAAGTACTGATCCTCTCCGATCGTATCGACGAGTGGATGATGGGCTATCTGACCGAATATGATGGCAAATCCCTACAGGATGTTGCCCGCGGTGATCTCGACCTTGGTGAAGTAGAAACTGAGGAAGACAAGAAGCACAAGGAAGAAGCTGCCGAGGAACATAAAGATCTTCTGGAGCGCATCAAAACAGCACTTACCGACCGGGTTCAGGAAGTGCGGGTAACCAATCGCCTGACTGATTCACCGGCGTGCCTGGTAACCGGCGACTTTGATATGGGCGCCCAGATGAAGAAGATCATGGAAGCGGCGGGCCAGAAAGTTCCTGACAGCAAACCGATCTTTGAAATCAATGTGGATCACCCATTGGTTCAGCGCCTTGAAAGCGAGAAGGGCGACGAGCGCTTCGGCGAGCTTTCTGCTGTTCTGCTGGACCAGGCCACACTGGCCAGCGGCGAACAGCTGCAAGACCCGGGTGCTTACGTAACCCGCCTGAACCGTCTGTTGCTGGAATTGGCTAACTAAGCCTTATGCACCAGATTATTGTGGACATAAGCATCAGCCCTGATGAGTGGATAAAGCTCTATCAGGGCGTTGCTACCGATGTTCACACCCGAGCCCGGGACGGACGCTCTGTTCGTTTCCCGGCTCGTATTCTCTCCAGATTTTATCTCCAGGACGGTGTGCGGGGCAGCTTCCGTATTCTGTTCGACGATTCCGGCAAGTTCTCCTCCATCGAAAGATTCTGATTCATTCCGCTTTTCTGTCGCGCTGATCGATAAACAAAAACTTTCACATTCGTACTTTTAATTAATTGTTTCTCTTGTTATCTGAAGGGTTAACCTGAGTCCGTGGTACTAAAGCAGGAAACGGGACGATGCAGGCACTGAACCCAATGATCTCCCCGAAATGGAAAGACACTTTCGTTGTTCTGGCTGACTACTGGGAGAATTATGCGATTGCACATTGAAGAGAAGTAGGGCCTTCTCCGTGAAGGGGTAGGGGCAGGCAAACAGTTGTAATACCGAAAGTAGCAGAGATTTGAAGCAGCACTTGGGCAGTCAGTAGCTATGATTACCTTAGTGGCGAAGACGAATATTTTAATGATGGATAAATCAGGAGAATACCATGTCGCAAAACAATACTGGTGGTAAATGCCCCGTGATGCACGGAGCTAACTCTACTGAAAACCGTAACGTCATGAATTGGTGGCCAGAAGGGCTCAACCTCGACATCCTGCACCAGCATGACCGCAAGACCAATCCGCTGGGCGAAGACTTTGATTACCGCGAAGAAGTCAAAACCCTCGATTTTGACGCCATCAAAAAAGACCTCCACGCATTGATGACAGACAGCCAGGACTGGTGGCCGGCAGACTGGGGTCACTATGGTGGCCTGATGATCCGTATGGCCTGGCACTCCGCAGGCACTTATCGCATTGCGGATGGCCGTGGGGGCGGCGGTACTGGTAACCAACGTTTTGCGCCCATCAGTTCGTGGCCGGATAACGTCAGCCTGGACAAGGCCCGTCGCCTACTGTGGCCCATCAAGAAAAGGTACGGCAACAAGATCAGCTGGGCCGATCTTATAATCCTGGCGGGTACGGTTGCCTATGAGTCCATGGGTCTGCCTTCTTTCGGCTTTTCCTTTGGCCGCGAAGATATCTGGCACCCTGAAAAAGATATCTACTGGGGCGCTGAGAAGGAGTGGCTGGCACCCTCGGATGAGCGTTACGAAGACGTTGATAAACCAGACACCATGGAAAACCCGCTCGCAGCCGTACAGATGGGCTTGATCTATGTAAACCCAGAAGGCGTGAACGGCAAGCCGGATCCGCTCAAGACAGGTGAGCAGGTACGAGTGACCTTTGCCCGCATGGCAATGGATGATGAAGAAACTGCAGCTCTTACCGCTGGTGGACACACCGTTGGCAAATGCCATGGTAATGGTGATGCCGGCGCGCTTGGCGCAGAGCCTGAAGCGGGTGGTGTGGAAGAGCAGGGTATGGGCTGGAGCAACCCCAATATGAAGGGTAAAGCCAGCAATGCGGTGACTTCGGGTATTGAAGGTGCCTGGACCACGCACCCGACCACCTTTGATATGGGTTATTTCGATCTGCTGTTTGGCTATGAGTGGGAGCTGAAAAAGAGTCCGGCGGGCGCCTGGCAATGGGAGCCCATCGACATGAAGGAAGAGGACAAGCCGGTTGACGCCAGCGACCCTTCCGTTCGCCACAACCCGATCATGACCGACGCAGATATGGCCATGAAGGTGGACCCCAAGTACCGGGCCATCTGTGAAAAGTTCATGGCGGACCCAGAATACTTCAAGGACTGCTTCGCCCGCGCCTGGTTCAAGCTGACGCACCGTGATCTTGGGCCCAAAGCTCGCTACATCGGACCGGAAGTGCCGGCCGAAGAGCTGATCTGGCAAGATCCGGTTCCTGCTGGCCGCACCGACTACTGCGAAGAAGTCGTTAAGGAAAAGATTGCTGAAAGTGGTCTTAGCATCGGTGAGATGGTCAGCACGGCCTGGGATAGCGCGCGGACCTACCGTGGTTCGGACATGCGTGGTGGTGCCAACGGTGCGCGTATTCGTCTGGCTCCCCAGAAAGATTGGGAAGGCAACGAGCCCGCCCGGCTGGCAAAGGTGCTCAAGGTATATGAGCAGATTTCAGCCGACACCGGCGCTAGCATAGCCGATGTGATTGTGCTGGCAGGCAGCGTAGGCATCGAGAAGGCTGCGAAAGCTGCCGGTTATTACCTTCGCGTACCATTCCTGAAAGGCCGCGGCGATGCCACGGACGAGATGACGGACGCGGATTCTTTCGAGCCGCTGGAACCTGTTGCAGATGCTTTCCGCAACTGGCTGAAGAAAGATTACGTGGTGAAGGCAGAAGAGCTATTGTTGGACCGTGCTCAGCTGATGGGCCTGACAGCACCGGAAATGACCGTTCTCATTGGCGGTATGCGCATGCTTGGAACCAATTACGATGGAACCAAGCACGGAATCTGGAGCGACCGTGAAGGCCAGCTGACGAATGACTTTTTCGTTAACCTGACTGACATGGGTAATAGCTGGAAGCCTGTGGGCAACAACCTCTATGAGATTCGTGATCGCAAAACCGATCAGCTCAAGTGGAGCGCTAGCCGTGTGGACCTGGTGTTCGGTTCGAACTCCATCCTGCGCTCATACGCTGAGGTGTACGCCCAGGATGATAACCAGGAGAAGTTTGTTAAAGACTTCATATCTGCCTGGACCAAAGTCATGAACGCAGACCGTTTCGACGTACAGCAGTAAGTCGAAAGCAACAGGCCGGGCACTTCTCTAGTGGAGTGTCCGGCTATCAACTTTCCTTTATATTCCTTACAATCCCCTCCGCCTGATTTTTGATCAGCAGCATTCTCATTCTGTCTTTCCGCTTCTGGAGTTTACATGCGAATCATCCTTGCCCCGATGGAAGGGCTGGTCGACGCACCTATCCGTGAAACCCTGACTAAAGTCGGCGGTATCGACCGGTGTGTTACCGAGTTTATTCGCGTGACTCACGGCATGCTGCCGCCCCGGATTTTCTACAAGTATGCGCCCGAGCTTCATAATCAGTCACTCACTCAGGTAGGTACGCCAGTGGCCGTTCAACTCCTGGGTTCCGATCCGCAACAGATGGGTCAGCATGGCCTTAAAGCTGCAGAGTTGGGCGCTACCCAGGTGGATATCAATTTCGGTTGCCCGGCGAAAACAGTGAACAAGCATAAAGGTGGCTGTGTGCTGATGCGTGAACCCGAGTTGATGCATGAGATTGCGGCTGCCGTGCGTAAGGCCGTTCCCGCAGGTGTGCCAGTAACGGCAAAAATGCGCCTCGGGTATGACGATCGCTCCATGGGCGTTGCCTGTGCTCAGGCGTTGGAAGCAGCCGGGGCACAGGAAATCGTTATTCACGCCCGCAGCAAGGTAGATGGCTACAAGCCACCAGCCTACTGGGAGGAAATTGCCAGAGTTCGGCAGGCGGTGTCGGCTCATGTTATTGCCAACGGCGAGATCTGGACTGTAGCGGACTACTGGCGCTGCCGGGAAGTGTCTGGTTGTGATGATGTGATGATCGGCCGGGGCCTGATTGCCCGGCCGGATCTGGCTCGCAAGATCAAGGCGAGCCAAGAGGGCATTGAAATTCCGGATATGACCTGGCCCGAAGCAGTAGTTCTGGTTCGGGAGTATGCGGAAGTACTGCAAGGCTGGCTTGAAGACAAGTACGTCACCGGCCGTATCAAGCAATGGATGAACTTTCTGCGACAGGGCTTTCCAGAAGCTGAAGCAATCTGGAAGGACGCCCGTAAAATCCGCGAAGTAGCACCAATGCTCGACTGCCTTGAGCAAAAGCTGCCGCTATCCCGCAGTGCAGAGTGCGCCGCCTGAAGCTTTCTGTTTTCGACCTTTTATTCCTTGTCCTTCCTGATTGCGAACTACACTGGTACAGAGCTGCCATGTGTTCGTAAATACTGTGGTCCGTAAAAAAAACCACGAAGGAGGGATCTTTAATGACCAAAAAAATGAAATCCGGGGCCTTCAAAGGGCTCCTGAGTGGAGTTTGTCTGTCGCTGGGGCTCGTGACCGGTGCAGGCGCAGCAGAAGGTGATGTAAAGGTTACGCCGCTGGGAAGCCATGATGGCGAATTCTGCCCCCTGGACCGAGCCATGGTGTTTGAAGACCCAAATGGCACCCGTATCCTTTACGATGCCGGCCGTACCGTAGCTGGCCCGGATGACCCCCGCCTTGGCAAAATTGACGTGGTGCTGGTGTCGCATATGCACGGTGATCACCTGGGTGACCGACGCATCAAGGAAACCAATGCCGGGACTTGCGGTGGCCCTGAATTCCCCGTGGTTACTTTGCCGCAATCGAACACCGTGGACATTGCCCTGAAGAAAAATTCAAAAATCGTGACGGGCAGTGAAATGCCGGCGTTTTTTGCCGCCAAGCTGAAGGCGGCAGGCGGTGATGCTGCCAATTCCATGCTGGTGCGCTTTGGCGCAGAGGTGAACGTTGGTGGTGTTGCCATCACGACCGTTCCGGCCGTTCACAGTAATGGGGTTTCACCATCCTTCCTCACTGGTCCGCTGGCGGAATATCTGCAAGCCGCAGGCGTTGGTGCGAGTGTTGGGCCGCCTACCGGCTACGTGCTGACTTTCTCAAATGGCCTGGTGGTCTACCTTTCTGGCGATACCGGTATTACGGCTGAGCAAAAACTGGTGGTGAACGATCACTACGGAGCTGAGCTGGTGGTTATGAACATTGGTGATACCTACACGACCGGGCCAAAAGAGGCCGCTTATGTGATCAATGATCTGATTGATCCAAAAGCCGTTATCGCCTCTCATGCCAATGAGCCAGCTACATCAGGCGGCGAGGTGAAGCAGGGCACAAAAACTGCCTTGTTCAGGGATCTGGTTAAAGTGCCTATGCACGTTCCCTTGAGTGGGCGCACCATCGCCTTCAACGGCGACGGTGGCTGTACGACCGGATGTAACTGAGATCAGCTTTCCATATCGGCCTTGTAGCTTCCGGAGCAGGCTGCGCCGTTGAGCCTGGCCCGTTCAAGCATGGCATGCTGGACAGCGTTTGCGTTGTCCAGTTTTCCTGCCCAGGCTTTCTGGGCGGGTTCCTGCAGGGCCCGGCCATAGGAAAAGCTGAGGTTCCAGGGTTGTTGGCCACCGCTGTTCATGGCGTTCAGGTTGCGAGTGGCTTCTTCGGGGGTCTGGCCTCCGGAAAGAAAGTTAATGCCGGGCACGGCTGCCGGAACAACTCGCCGAAAAACCTGCAGAGTGGCTTCAGCTACTTCTTCCGGAGAAGCTTTCGCGCAGTCGCTGCCCGGCGTTACCATACTGGGCTTGAGAATCATGGCTTCCAGTTGCACACGGTGCCGGCGAAGGGCATTGAAAACCTCCGCAATCACCACTTCGTTCACTTCTGCAGAACGCTCGATAGAGTGATTCCCGTTAATCAGCACCTCCGGCTCTACAATCGGCACAATGCCAATGGATTGGCAGAGCGCTGCATAGCGGGCCAGCATCTCAGCGTTAGCCTCCATCGCCTGGCGTGAGGGCAGGGTGTCAGAGATGTTGTACACAGCGCGCCATTTGGCAAAACGGGCACCCTGGCTTTTGTAAATCTCCAGCCGGTCGTCGAGGCCGTCCAGCCCGTAGGTTATTTCGTCCCCCGGCGCATTAACCAGCGGCTTTTTCCCTTTATCGACCTTGATACCCGGAACAATGCCCTGGCTTTCCAGTAGCTTGGGGATTGGCACATTATCCAGGCTGTTCTGGCCAAGAGTTTCCTCAAAAAGAATCACGCCACTGATAAAGTCGCCAAGCCCAGGTGGGGTGAAGATCAGGCTGCGATATTCACGGCGCAGGTCTTCGGTAGACTCAACACCAACCGCTTTGAAACGCTTTGCGATGGTAGGATGACTTTCGTCCGCAGCAAGAATTCCCTTGCCTGGCTGCACAAGGCGTTGAATCGTGGAATGAAGTTCGTTCTGAATACTCATGCTCACTCCTGTGTCATGATAAGTGTTGTGGTCTTTTACAGCTCTCTCTTCTTTCATCAGTGTAGCCCGTTCATTGGCTGCGGGCGCTGCGATTCCGGTCATAATTTGACCTGAGCTAAGGCAATTTTTCAGATAATGCCATACGCTGATTCTAACTAAGGCACGATAAGAACAAGGACTTGGTATGAAGACAGTTATTAGCGTAAGTCAGGGCTCATCCGAATACGATTACGATCTCGAAACAGAGTTTTTGGGGCAGAGTTTCCGGGTTATTCGTGCGGGTACCGATGGCGACCTCTCCCGCGCCGTATCCTTGCTGAAAACTTACCATGACCGGGCAGATGCCTTTGGCCTCAGCATGGTATCCGATCACTACAAGATCGGTTCGGTGCAGCTGGAGCATCCGGACACGGCCAGGCTTGAAGCCTGTATTCCAGACAAGCCGATAACCAGCGGTTCAGGTTTGCGGGGCATTCTTCAGGAGTGGGCAGTGCGCCATACCCAGTCGGAATTGGGTCACTTCTTTGATAATGCCCGGGTAGTCTTCATGAACGGGCAGGCCGGTTACCGTGTAGCAAAAGCTCTCTCCGAGCATACCGAAAACCTTTTTTTTGCCGATCCTTATATGGATTTCGGTGTACCACGCCTGCTGACGTCGCTGAAACAGCTTGAGACCTACAGTTCGCTGACGGCCCCGATTATGTTCCGCCCATCAGCAGTGAAGATGGTCGAAACCGTGCTTCGAACGCCGCTGTATCGTCTTGGCGAAGGGTTGATCAAGGGGTCGCTGCACCAGGCGGTGAAAGATGCCCATGTGATTGTTTCCCACTTGGGCGACCTGGAGAATTTCACCGATAAGGAACTGGACGGTAAAACCATCATTACGTCCCGTGTATCGGAAACGGCTATGGAGTGGCTGCGCACACGCAAGGTGGCGATGGTCGTTGATTACAGCCCCTGGCTGGAAGGCCGCCCCGTGGGCGTTAATGTGATGGAAGCGATGATCAGTGCGGCGCTTTCCCGTGCCCCAGAACAACTGGGTGCAGATGATTATCTTAATGTTATTCAAAGCCTGGGCATTGAACCCCGGATTCTCTACCCGAATGGCTATCGCCGGATAAACCGGTTTGCCTTCGTGATCCATCCGCTCTCACAACAGTACCTCACCAAGACACGGCCGCTGGATTGGGTTGCCGATGTGTCACCCCCAATGGTGATGAATCTGGTAGAAAAGGCCATCGCTTATTCTCCGCCGTTTATCTATTCAAAAGTCACTGGCATAAAATCGCCTACAGGAGACGAAGTAGAGGGCTGGTTGATTACCGTCGGCGGCACGCCTAAAGAAATAATGGCTCACGATCCTGAATTTACGTACAGCCGGTTGCTGGCTGCAGCCAATCTCGCGAAAAAGTTGGGCGCTCAGATAATGGGCCTGGGTGCCTTTACCAAAGTGGTGGGAGATGCCGGTATCACCGTAGCCAAACGGGCACCGCTACCCATTACCACCGGCAACAGTTACAGTGCTTCTGGTGCACTCTGGGCCGCGAAGGATGCCGTGCAAAATATCGGCAGGGCCAAGATTGGCGAAAATGGAAAAATGGCAGGCAAGGCCATGGTTGTGGGGGCAACGGGCGCAATTGGCTCAGTCTGCGCAAGGTTGCTGGCCAAAGCGGTGGACGAGATCTATCTGGCGGCACCTGAGCCCGCCAAGCTGCTGGCTCTGAAAGAAAGCATAGAACAGGAAACCCCGGGCGCCATCGTGCATGTGGCAGGTTCTGCCGACCGGGATATCGAAGACATGGACATGATAGTGACAGCCACCTCTGGTGCCGGGAAACGAATCCTGGATATCACCAGGGTAAAGCCTGGTTGTGTGATCACTGACGTGGCCCGTCCCCTGGATATATCGGCAGAAGATGTAGCCAAACGCCCCGACGTATTGGTGATTGAATCCGGAGAGGTTCAATTGCCGGGCGACGTGTATATGAAAAACATCGGCCTGCCTGAAGGCGTTGCCTATGCCTGCCTGGCGGAAACAATCGTGCTGGCACTGGAAGGCCGATTCGAGAACTTCACACTGGGGCGCAACATTGAGTGGGGCAAAGTTCGGGATATCTACAAGCTGGGCCTGAAACACGGAATGACGCTCGCGGCGATATCCGGCGTGAACGGCGTGTTCAGTGAAGAAGATTTCGAACGCGTCAGAGTGCTGGCGGCCAAAAGCGATGCTGGTGAGACTGTCGAGTAATAGCCAGCCAAAAGGTTGTGTCCGTTAAAGGAGCCAGAATGCTGACAAAAACAAATCCGCCCCGCCGTGGCGGAAAATGGCCTGCGATTATCGCCTGGCTTGGTGTGATCCTTCTGATCACTGCGGGCGTGTTGATGGCCGTTGCGGGGCCAGCCTACAGGGCTGAGCTGATAGAGTTAGGTACGTCATTCACCTGGTTGCGCCAAGGTGCCCAGCTGGCAGCAGGTGCGGCCGTGTTGGGGCTGATAACTCTGGTGCTTGCACTTGTTCTTCGCCGCTGGCGCCCGGCACTCGTGGGAGCTCTCGTCTGCATAGTCGTTGGCGCCATGATCGCCATGCCCATGCAGATGAAACAGCGTGCGCAGAGCGTGCCGCCCATCCACGACATCACAACGGATACCAACAACCCACCCGCCTTCATATTGCTGGCTGCCGCCCGTGAGGAAGCGCCCAATGCAGTGGATTATCCGGGAGCGGAAACCGCACGCCAGCAACAGGCTGCCTATCCGCAGTTAAAGGCGATGACCCTCAGCATGCCCATGGCCAGCGTTATGGAAGCTGCAAGATCGATTATTCAGGCGCGGGGCTGGGAAATTGCCGGAACCACCGCTAACACCATTGAAGCCACCGCGACCACCCGTTGGTTCGGTTTCAAAGACGACGTGGTAATCCGCATGGCTGAAACAGAAACCGGTGTGCAGGTAGACATGCGTTCCGCATCAAGAGTAGGTAAGAGCGACCTTGGCGCCAACGCCGAGAGAGTTCAGGCTTTCCTTGAGGATTTGGCGAAGCGATGACATCGCCGCTGCGCCTGCGTTATCAAACCATTGAGTTCGGCGACGTGGACATCCACGTTTGCACCCTGCGTGATAATCAGCAGTTCGATGACCCAAACGACATAGCTCTCAAACTGGGCATTTCGTCTGCAACCTGGCCGATTTTTGGCGTGATCTGGCCTTCAAGCCTGGTACTTGCGCATTACATCGCTTGCCATGAAACCAAGGGCAAGAGAATTCTTGAAATTGGTTGTGGGATGGCGCTGTCCAGCCTGTTGCTGAACCAACGCAATGACGATATCACTGCAACCGATTACCACCCTGAAGTGGGCGTTTTTCTCGAGCGAAACACGCAGCTTAACCATGGAAAAGCCATAGGTTACCAGCGCATTGGCTGGGCGGATGAGGCCAGTGATCTCGGCTTGTTTGACATCATTATTGGCAGTGACCTGCTATACGAAGACGCGCATATAAACCTCTTGGCCGACTTCATTCACAAGCACTCCAACAGGGCCTGTGAAGTGATTCTGGTTGATCCGGGAAGAGGTCGTAAAAATAAATTCTGCCGGCGAATGGAAACCCATGGGTACAGCTTTTCACAAGAGAAACCAGAGCATACCGATTATCTGGAACAGCCTTTCAAGGGACACATCCTAAGGTTTTGGCGGGACGGTAACTAAAACCCGCCAAAGCCCCTCTATTAGCAGCAGATTATGAGTCGCCCTGGCTCGAACGCTCCATGAACTGTTCTGTTGCCTGCATGGCCTCAATACCGTAGACCATAGACGGCCCGCCTCCCATGAGAATCGCTACGGATACGGTTTCGGCGATCTCTTCCCTGGTGGCGCCGGCCGTCAAGGCATCGTGTACGTGGAATGAGATACAGCCGTCGCAGCGCACCGTGATGGCGATCCCCAGCGCGATCAACTCTTTGGTTTTGCTGTCCAGGGCACCGTCTGCGATGCTCGCCTTATGCAGAGCGCCAAAGCCTTCCATTACGTCCGGAATGGCGGCACCAAGTTTGCCCATCCAGGTATTCAGTTCTTCAAAGTGTGCGGGAAAGTTCTTCATATCAGTCTCCTGTGTAAGAGACTTTTAATCATAGATCAAAATCCGCCTAGTTTTTCTTCTCAAGCGCTTCCTTGAGACCTGCAAAGGGGTTGTAGGTCGCTGCTTCCCGTTTTTTCGCGGAGCTACCTCCGTAGCGCACAAAATCCTCAAACTTGTTATGTTCTTCGTCGTGGCAATACACGCACAACAACTCCCAGTTGCTGCCATCGGCGGGGTTGTTGTCGTGGTCGTGATCAACATGATGCACTGTGAGCTCCCGCAAATTGACGCGAGTGAACTCACGGGCGCATCGCCCGCACACCCAGGGATACATTTTCAGAGCCCGCTCGCGGTAACCAGCTTCGCGTTTCGCGATGTAATCACGTTGCTCAGCCAGTAGCCTGTCCACCTTGCTGGGGTTCTGGCTCATGTTGAATCTCCTCAATCAATTGAAAGTCTACACCAGCGCACCATTAACGATGGCCCGCAATTCCTGACGAATCGGGTAACTTGAGGAGGGAATAAGTTGGGTCATGAAGATCACCACCAGTTCTTCCACAGGATCAATAAAAAAGTTGGTACTCGCCAGGCCACCCCAGCCGTACTCGCCGACCGATCCGTTGGCCTGTGATTTGGCAACGTCAGTCTTTACCGAAAAGCCCAGACCAAAACCGCTGCCGGCATAAGGTGTCTCGCTGAACGCGCCTACAGAGAGACCGGGTAAATCCTGATTGCCGGGGAGGTGGTTACTGCGCATGAACTCCAGAGTTTTGCGACCAATAATCCGTTGCCCCAGAAACTCCCCGCCCTGGCAAAGAGCCTGGGCAAAACGGAAATAGTCATCAATGGTAGAGACCAGCCCTCCGCCGCCCGACAGAAACTTCCCCTGGCGCCGGAAAGGCGAGGTTTCCGGGTCATCCTGTAGCTTGAAGTGATCGCCGGCCTGATATTGGTAGCAGGCGGCAAAGCGCTCAAGCTGATCATCACGAACGTGGAAGCCTGTATCCACCATGCCAAGAGGCGCAAAGATATGTTCTTGCAGGTATTCATCAAAGGGCTGGCCAGACAGCAACTCCACGAGATACCCCAGCACATCCGTGCTGACTGAGTAATTCCAGGCGGTACCTGGTGAGAATTCCAGTGGCAACTCCCCCAGCTGATTGATCAGTGATTCCAATGTCAGGTTCCGGCTGCCGTCCAGCCGCAATTTGCGGTAGGCAGCGTCAACGTTGGTACGGTTCATAAAGCCGTAGGTTAAACCTGACATATGCGTGAACAGGTCGCGAATGGTCATGGAGCTGGTTGCTGGTGTGGTCAGAAAATCCGGATAGACACCACTTTTGTACACCCGCAGGCCTTTCCAGGATGGAATGTATTTGTGTACCGGATCATCCAGCAGAAACCGGCCCTGTTCGTAGAGCTGCATCATGGCGATAGACGTGATCGGCTTGGTCATGGAATAGATGCGAAACACTGTATCCCGGCAGACGGGTTTGTTGCGCTCCACATCCATCAGCCCCTGGGCTTTTACATAGGCAATTTCGCCATGCCTGGCTACCAGCGTAAGCGCACCGGGTAACTTCCCGGGCTGAATGTAACGACGGTCCAGGTGGCCTTCAATATTGAGAAGCTGGTTTGGGTTAAGGCCGGCAACCTGTGTAAGTTCCGTCATAGAGAAGGCACCTTATTGTCTCGTTTTTGAAATCAATCATATCGCTGATCAGGCATAACAACATGCTCTGTCAGCAAGGACGTTAGCATGTTCCAGTGGCAGAGGAGATGTTGTAGAGCCGAATTATTTGCTATGTTGTGAAGCAGGATAGGATTAAATGCAAATCCAACGTGTTAGCGGGAGAGACTGAATCGCACGGTTGTGTGATCGGCGCCGAAGGAGCAACTGCCCCGGAAACTCTCAGGCAAACGGACCGCTAACATGAAGACTTTCCGAAGAGCTGTCGGCGACTGCGTTAGTCGGCACACCGAAGGAGCAAGCGGCTGTTTTGTAAAACAGCGCGTGAATCTCTCAGGTCCCGTGACGGAAGGGGTGATTTCTACGGCTCTACGTAGAAGTGAACTCTGGACGCTCTTTGGAGATTGCTATGAAGCGAATTGCAGTTATTGGCGGCGGTATTACCGGTATCACGACCGCGTATACGCTGGCCAAGCGTGGCCTGGATGTCACCGTTTATGAAAGGCACCGTTATGCGGCGATGGAAACCTCTTTCGCCAACGGTGGCCAGCTGTCGGCTTCCAATGCTGAAGTCTGGAACAACTGGCAGACCATCGCCAAGGGCATCAAGTGGATGTTTCACAATGACGCCCCGTTGCTGGTTAATCCCAAGCCGTCCTGGCACAAACTGAGCTGGTTTGCCGAATTCTGCGCCGCCATGCCCAAATACGAAGAGAACACCACTGAAACTACGCGCCTGGCCATTGCTGCCCGTGAATATCTGTTTGAGTGGGCGAAAGAAGAAGGTATCGATTTCGACCTCAAGAAGCAGGGCATTCTGCACATCTATCGCGACAAAGCCGGTTTCGACCACGCAGCGAATGTCTCGAAACTCCTTGCCGCTGGCGGCCTTGAGCGCCGGGCCGTTACTCCAGAGGAGATGCGTGCAATCGAGCCCACCCTTGCCGGCACCTATTACGGTGGATTTTTCACCGAAAGTGATTCAACCGGCGATATCCACAAATTCACCAACGGTTTGGCAGAGGCCATCCTGCGCCTTGGCGTGAAGACCTGCTACGGCCATACGGTGACTGAACTCAGCGCAGATCAATCCCATGCCTGGGTAACCTCCTACGACGACGAACAGCAAACCCGCGAAACATACGATGGCGTGGTGATTTGTGCCGGCGTTGGTAGCCGGGCGCTGGCGGCAAAGCTGGGCGACCGCGTTAACATTTATCCGGTGAAGGGCTATTCCATTACCGTTGAGCTGGACGATGAAGTCTCACAAAAAGCGGCACCGACCGTCAGTCTGCTGGATGATGCCACTAAGCTCGTAACCAGCCGGCTGGGTGATACCCGTTTCCGGATCGCGGGTACCGCAGAGTTCAATGGTTACAACCGCAATATCCGGGATGACCGTATTCGACCTCTTACCCGCTGGGTAGAACAATGCTTTCCAGGCGTTTGTACACGGCGGGTTGTGCCCTGGGCCGGGTTGCGCCCCATGCTGCCTGACATGATGCCGAGAGTAGGGCCGGGCAGCCTTCCCACGGTGTTCTACAACACGGGCCATGGTCACCTGGGCTGGACACTGTCTGCGATTACCGCAGAGAAGCTTGCAGATGCCGTTGAAACAGCATCGGCAGGCGCTACCGTAAGCCTTGCACGTTAGTTTCCGGTTATAGCCATCGCCATGCCTCGCAATGCGGGGCAAGCGATCTGGCTATTCGGGTAGCGTATCTAACGCCTCGATCTGTTTATCATGGTACCTGGACAGGATTATCAGCGCCGATATAGCACCAATCAATGCACAAGCCATATCCGACTGTGTATCCCAGATATAGCCCTGGGTCCCCAAAAAGGCATGCGCACCCTCGCCGGATAACAGGGCGACCCACCATTCGATTAGTTCGTAAAACGCGCTGAAAGCCAGCGCAACACAGATTACAAACAGGCTTAGCCACCAACGCCCGTTCACCACGTGTTTTCTGATCAGAACTTCTCTGGCAATCATTGCTGGCACAAATCCCTGGAATAAATGGCCCAGCTTGTCATAGTTGTTCCTCTCGGCCCCGAAAAGCCCGTCAAAGAAAGGAACTTCCGCATAAGTGTAGTGGCCGCCAATCATCAGCACGATGCAATGGGCAAGGATGAGAATGTACAGGAGGGAGGTAAGCCTGAAGCTACGGTAGGTCAAAGCCAGAAGGATGGCGCCGGCAACTGCGGGAAAAACCTCCAGCATCCACGTAATCTGATCATTCGGGTTTATCCCTGACCAGGTCAAAACGGCCAGGAAAAGGCCAATCCATAGATATTTGATGGTGCTTCTCCTTGAGAGTGATCCAAACCCACCGTCCTGGACTATCATAGTTCTCAAATCATAGTTCTTATATCAGAGCTCCGGAAGACTAAATGTTAAAGCAACCTGGGTGCCTGTGTATGGCTGTCCAAAGGACCATTAAATGAACGATGAGGAAGCGGCAAGGGAGCGCCAGGCAGTTGCCAAGCGCAAAGATCGAGAGTCCCGGGAACAGACGCCAACGACCAGTGAAAAGTCGCTGACTCGCAAAGAGAGGGCTTCTGTAGCCGAACACGGAAACCTATCGCCGCTGACCGTTTACTCCGTTGTCCTGCGCGAGGGCGAGGACGAACTCCGGCGCCCGAATACATCGTTATGGTGGTCTGGTGTGGCAGCAGGGGTAGGGATATCGACTTCTGTACTCGCCGAGGGAATTATTCGCGCCAATCTTGGCTCAGATCACCCCTACCTGACGTTGATTGAGAGCCTGGGCTACGCGTTCGGGTTTGTGCTGGTTATCCTCTGCCGGCTTCAGTTATTTACCGAAAACACCATCACGGTCGTCCTTCCCGTACTGGCAGAACCATCGCGTAACCGCTTTTACTGCGCTGCCCGCCTCTGGGGCATTGTACTTGCGGCCAATCTGGTGGGCACATTCTTAACCGCTGCCATTAGCGTTCACGGGGGCATTATTCCTGCTGACACCTTTGCGGCAATCCTGGAAATCTCCCGTCACGTGGCGGAACTGACCCCGGCTGAGGCCTTTTTGCGAGGCATTCCATCAGGGTTTTTCATAGCTGCAATGGTGTGGATGATGCCTTCGGCGAAGGGATCTGAAGTCTTGGTGATCGTTATGTTTACCTGGCTGATTGCAGCAGGCGATTTCACTCATGTCATTGCAGGGTCAAACGAGATTTTCACTCTGGTGTTGAATGGGGAGATGAACATTTTGACCGGCCTGGTCTTCCACATCAGCCCGGTATTGATCGGCAACATTCTCGGCGGAACAGGCCTGTTCGCGATGCTGGCCTATGGCCAGGTTCATGAGGAAATGTGACTGGGGGCATTGCACCAGCAACCCCCAGACTGCAAAAGATTGGTTAACGATAGAAGGCTTCAACCTTTCCTTTCAGGGTCATCAGAAGCGGCTGTCCGCGACGGTCCAGTGCTTTAGGCGAAGATATTTTAATCCAGCCTTCACTGATGCAATATTCCTCAACGTTGGTCCGCTCTTTACCGTTTAGCAGAATGCCAATATCGTTCTCGAAAACTTCTGCTACATGGTGCGGGCTATTAGGATTGCCTGAAAGGCGATCCGGTAGCGCTGGCAGCGATTTAGTATCGTTCATGTTGTTGACCTGCATTGAATAGAAAGAGCGCCATTCTAGGCAATATAGATTTAGCGCTCAAGAATTACAGCCGCCATCTTTACTGCACGTTTTCCATATCGCCAAACTGATCGGCAAACAGCGCGGTCGACAGGTAGCGCTCGGCAGAATCCGGCAGTATTACTACAATATTCTTGCCCTTATGCTCGGGTTGCTGGCTAACCCGGATTGCGGCAGCGACAGCCGCCCCACAGGAAATGCCACAGAGAATACCTTCTTCCCGCATCAACCGATGCGCCATGGCCATAGCATCGTCGTTGCTTACCGTTTCCACCTGATCAACCAGGCTCATGTCGAGATTCTTCGGCACAAAGCCAGCGCCGAGGCCTTGTATCTTGTGCGGGGCGGGCTTGGGAGCGTCGCCATTTCGCACCTGGGTGATGATCGGTGAGTCGGAAGGCTCAACCGCGATAGTGGTGATAGCTTTGCCTTTGGTGTTCTTGAGGTAGCGTGATACGCCGGTCAGCGTACCCCCCGTGCCTACGCCGGCGACGAAAATATCTACAGCGCCGTCGGTATCGTTCCAGATTTCAGGGCCGGTTGTGTCTTCATGAATCTGCGGGTTTGCGGGATTGTTAAACTGCTGGGGCAGAAAGTACTTTTCGGGCTCGGCGGTCGCCAGTTCTTCCGCTTTGGCGATCGCGCCGGGCATGCCTTTGGCAGGTTCTGTAAGCAGAAGATCCGCACCCAGGGCTTTTAATACCTTGCGGCGCTCCAGGCTCATGGAAGCCGGCATGGTGAGAGTAATTTTGTAACCTCTGGCTGCAGCAACAAAAGCCAGTGCGATGCCAGTGTTGCCACTGGTAGGCTCGATAATGGTCATCCCCGGCTTAAGCACGCCCCGCTTTTCAGCATCCAGAACCATGGCCGTGCCAATTCGGCACTTCACCGAATAGGCCGGGTTGCGGCCTTCAATCTTGGCCCAGATCGTAGCGCCGTCATTAACGCGGTTCAACCTGACCAGCGGCGTGTTGCCAATAGACTGAGAGTTGTCTTCATATATGCGGGGCATTGGTTATCTCCTTGGTTTTTTTGGAGATCGTACCATGGTCTGAAGGAAAAACGAGCGGCAGTGCCAGGTATCAGCGGGTAGCTACAGATAGTCGCTCGTAATCACCACAATTCGCTACACAGCACCGTATGACAAGGCACAGGTTTGCCTATAACCTATTTAGAAATACTTACGGAAATATAATCAAGTGCACCAGCATTGGTTCCTCTTTTTCCTCCTGATCGCTGTGAATCTGACCACATGCGTTCTGGCGGAACCTGCAAAGGACGAAAGCGCATTACCCCTGATTGACGCTCGAGCCGACTACGAGGGCGCAATGGCTGATCGGGTAGCCTATCTCGTTGAGCAAGGTGAAGCGCTCTCCTTCGACGAAGTTCAGTCTTTGATCAGTACGAATCCGGCTCTCCTGATGCGCCCTCAGAGCGGGGTGTTAGCCAACGGCCTCAATTCTGATGCGATATGGTTGGTGGCGAACGTATCCAATTCGACCGACGGCCCCATTTTGCGGCGCGTGTCCGTCGGAACCGGTTGGCTGGAAAGGGTCGACTTCTATTTCCTGACCGACCGCCAGTTGCTACAGCAATTCGTCAGTGGTGACCGTATTGCGTTGGAGCAACGCGCCATTGCCAAACGGATACCCAGCGCAGACTATCGGTTTCCGCCCGGCGAGACACGTCTATTGCTGCGCGTTGAGACTGCAGATCCAATGGTGGTGCCACTCTACTTTTCCAGCATCGCCGTCAGCCATAGTCGAGAGCAGTTCGAGGCGATCTTCTTCAGCTTTATCTACGGTGTAATGTTTGCGCTGTCCACCTACAACCTGATGCTATTCGCAGGCTTTCGAAAACGGCGCTATCTGTTTTACTCGCTCTACACGGCCATTTTCGTAGTCGTGACGGCGTCCTACAACGGTATCGGCATGGCCTTGTTGTGGCCCGATGCTGTGCGCTGGCAACAGTGGGCGCCGCCCCTGTTCATGCTCTGCTTCGTAAGCTCTGGCCTGGCCTTTGCGACGAGTTTTCTAAAGACCCGGGTGCGGCGCCCAGGGCTTCACAAAGTTATTAAGACAATCGGTGTGGCCTATTTCACCTTCTTTGGTATTTGTTTCGCCTTAGACAAACAGGGCCTGGCGCTGCAACTGGCATTCCTGGTTGTGCCGGTATTCACGGTACTCATGCTCTACATGGGCGTGTCGAGCTGGATGGGCGGCAACCAATCCGCACGGTATTTCATGCTAGGAACACTGGCCTCTGTTATTGGTGCCTTTGTGACGGCCCTGACGGTAGCCGGCGTGATTTCATATTCTCAGCTTGGCTACTATGCCCTGGATATCGGTATGGTAGTGGATGCCATACTGTTGATGTTGGCGCTGGCCGATCTGGCCCGTAAAAATAAAGAGGCCCGGGTGACAGCTGAACGGACGGCCCAGGTCGATCTGCTGACGGGGCTCAACAATCGGCGTGGTTTTCTGTCTGTTGCAGAATCACTGTGGAGCCTGGCTACGCGCAAGGGCAGCAATGTGTGTGTGGCTATGATCGATATTGACCATTTCAAGAGCATCAACGATCAATATGGCCATGCAGTCGGCGACAGGGTATTGAAGAAAATTGCCGACGAGCTTGAAAAATCCCGGCGCAAAGGCGACGTTCTGGCTCGCTGGGGCGGTGAAGAATTCACTCTTTTGTTGCCGGAAACAGACGAGGCCGAAGCCCTCTCAGTGGCTGAGCGTTTCCGCCGTAATATTGAGCAACTGGAGGTCAACGATTGCGGCAGGACGATTCGATGCACCATCAGTGTGGGTATCGCCAGCCGCCATGCTCAGCATGTCACCCTGGAACACGCTATTTCCAGGGCGGACGAAGAGCTATACCAGGCCAAGGTTCAGGGGCGCAATCAGATTTCCACTGGTCGCACGTCGGACGCTGCCTCAGCCACCCAGACTTTGCTTTTGTCTTCTGAACACTAACAAGCCAAAAGCGAAGAGCATTAATAAGCCACTTGAAGGCTCAGGTACCTTCACCGCGCCCTCTCCAATCATCGCCAGGTTGGAATACGTTACTCTATGCGACATAGTGATTTCTTCGCCCGGTAAAAGAGTAATACCCAAGGCGTAGGACATAGCACTGTTGCCAAATGCTTGTGTAAGGCCGCCGATGTTGGTGCCTATAGCACTTGCGCTGCCTGTAAGACTCAAGTGTCCAGTATTGGCAACATCGGTTTCGCGCTGAAGATAAAACAGCGCATTATCACCCACCTCGTTTTGATTGTTGACATAGGGCGAGGTGTCCGCAAACACGATATCCAGCGGATTTTGAGAACTGAAAAACATATCCACTTGGGCAAAGGTATTTGCAAAACTATTTTGACCATCGGCCGTAGCAAACAAATCCATCTCAAAGTCACCTTGAATGCCAAAGGTTAACGCAGACAGATTTTGGTTTGAAAAGGTAAAGGTTCGCTCAAAAAATACATCCGAAACTCCCTGAGTATCATATAATTCTGTACTCAGAGTTGCTTGCGCCTGGCCATTACCCCCTATGCCTTCTTCAGAGGTGTCGTTAGTCCCATCAGGAACTATTTCTAGCTCATGTACGAGATAAAGCTGGGTATTATTGCTGGCAAAAGAGCCCTCTGTAGCTGCATTTCGTGTATCGGTGCTAATAGCTGAAAAAACTGAAGGCGTCTCCGGCCCCAACCCGTTAATCAATATATGCGTATCATTGAAATCCACAGCATCAGGCGCCTGTAGATCACTGCTTGCGGAAAAAAAACTATTATCTGTAGGATTATCGCGTGACTCAAGACCTACAGGAAGTTGTCCTCCGGACGCAATAATGATGTCGTGGTAAAACGAGACACCGCTATTAGCATTGACAGGAACAGCGATACTCGCACTGAACCATAGCATCGTTATAAGTGCTGTAAATATCCGTATAAATAGTCTCATGTTGGTTTCACCCGAAGCTGTATGCACTCAATAAACTGCATGAATCCAATAAACAGCATGAATCGCACCAGCTACAGGCAGCGTATTAAAACTCAGTGACCTAGTCTGGTTTACTTTGATCGTAATTTCGTCAACGGAAAAAGGTTGTAAAATTTCCCGACGTGAAGGCCAGGGTTCAGGGGCGCAATCAGATTTCCACTGGTCGCACGTCGGACGCTGCCTAGCGCTTCCTGGTGAGTAGTGAAATTGCAGACTATTACAAAGCGCTTAGCGTTAAGAAGGGAAAACCACCACGTCATCTCCCTCTTGCCATGGCTGGAATTTCGTCATGGTTTGTAGAAAGAGCGGATGCTCCAGCCAGTGTTGTAGCCATAGCTGCAGGTTGGGGTAGGGTAGGCCGTAAAAAACATCGCGATCAACATGGGCGAATTGGCGAACGAACGGCATGATGCCAATATCTGCGACGGTCGCGTCAGGCCCCAGCAGAAAACGGTTATTCGTCAGTAATGTCTCTAAAACCTGCAAAAAGGCTTCGCCCCGTTGACGATATTCTGTCTGGGACATTTCCAGATGCCTATCGGCGTATTTATAGCGATCCAGCCAATACTTGAATTCGCTGTCGTTTTGCTCGATCAGGGCGTTGGCCTGCTGCAAAACCTGTGCATCTAAAAGCCCTTGCGGGTCTTGCTGTTCAAGCGCCCACACCATTATTTCTCGGCTCTCTTCAATCACAGCCCCATCACAACACTGTAAAACAGGCACGGTGCCTTTCGGGCTAACCGCGAGCATTTGCGCCGGCTTGTTTTTCAGTGTTATCTCTCGCAGCTCCACCTGCAGCCCGGCAAACAAAAGACCGAGCCGGGCGCGCATGGCATAGGGGCAGCGGCGAAAAGAGTAGAGGCTATGAAATGAAGAGGCCATGGTATTTTCGCTGTTGAATCTAGATAAAAGGGAACAGAGTCGGGGACTCCAGTGGTCCCCTAACTATCCAGAAACGCGATGAGCTTTTTCGCGACATCGTCAGGGCGCTCTTCGGTTATCCAGTGCGCCGCGTCGACCCACTCCAGGCGCGTGTTCGGTATCGCGCCTTTCAGCTTCTCAGCGTATTCCGGCTTCTGGAACTTATCATGTTGTCCCCATAGCACAAGGGTTTCATGGGGAATATTCTTCAGTTCATCAGCAATTGCGAGTGTGTATTCCGGATTGAGCCTGCGCAGGTTTCTGAAAAACGCTCGCTTGCCTGTTTCACCCTGCCAGGGGTGCACAACAATATCGGCAAGCTCAGAGGTGGCATGTGATTCATCATGCATGCCCTTGGGCAGGAAGTCGCGAAGCATCTGCTCCAGTTCCTGTACGCTCATCTGATCTTCCGCCCCCGGTTCCTGCAAGGGCTTGAAGTCTGGAATCGGCCAGGAATCGAAGCAGACAGCATCGGCAAGCACCAGCCGGTTTATGCGTTCCGGGTGATTTACCGCCAGTATCTGGGCAACACCACCGCCGATATCATGGGCCACAAGATCTGCACAGCGTACGCCCAATGCGTCCATAAGGCCGAGCAGTATCGTGCTTTGTGCAGCGATCGAAACATCCGCATCAAGCGGTTTATCGGATTCACCGTAATTCAGCATGTCTGGCACGATCACCCGGTGTGTCTGCGCCAGCTGCGGGATGATCTTGCGCCAGAGCAGGCCGGACATCGGGATGCCGTGAAGCAGGATCAGCGGTGTTCCTTCGCCTTGATCCAGGTAGGCAATACGGTGGCCGTCTACATGCAGGTATTGGTGCTCAAAGTTTGATTCACTCATCGTAGCGCTCCTCTCATTTCACAGTTCGCAGTTCACGTTTTCCAAAGTGATCTGTTGAACATTTACGCTACTGAGTGAAAACTCAGGATTCAAATTATATTTGAGTAATCACTCAAACGCTGCCAGTTTCCATCGTCACCTTACGAGACAGCCTGATCCAACAAGGTAACTTTCGGCCAGGTCGCGGTGGAGTTATACGGTTAGGTAACCTTCGCCCTTAAGGGTATCTGGAAATGTTAGGTTCATCCGGCAACTTCAATTTATGACGGCCGACCCAATACCGGTTCCGCTGTCATTAATTATTCAGGAGGCAAACTGATGTCGAATACTCATAAGACAATCAATCCTGCCACAGAAGAAGTTCTTGAAACCTATACCCTGATGTCCAGGCAAGATGCCGAGGGTATCATTGAACAGGCGCACCATGCGTTTCTGAACTGGCGCCAGACCGGATTTGAAGAGCGTGCGGATGCCCTACGCAAAACCGCTGCCCTGATTCGGGAGCGCCAGGATGACTACGCCGAACTGATGACCCGGGAAATGGGAAAAACCCTGGCACAGGGCAAACAGGAATGTGAGTTGTGTGCGGCGATTTGTGAGTACACCGCTGAACAGGGCCCCACCGAACTGGCGGATGAAACAAGAGAGCTGGAAGGCGGCCGTGCTGTGGTTTCCTATCAGCCGCAAGGCGTGATTTACGGCATACAGCCGTGGAATTTTCCGCTTTACCAGGTTATTCGCTACAGCGCTGCCAACCTTATGGCGGGTAACACCGTACTGCTGAAGCATGCCAATAACGTATGGGGCATGGCTCTGGAAGTTGAAAAACTTTACCGCGATGCCGGCATGCCGGAGCACGCCTTCCGCACACTGTTAATTGACCACGAGGTGTCAGACGCCGTTATTGAACACAAACTGGTGCGTGGCGTAACTCTGACGGGTAGCCCCAACGCTGGCAGGGCAGTGGCCCAGCGAGCAGCTAAAGTGCTGAAGAAGACCGTGTTGGAACTGGGCAGCAATGATGCCTATCTGGTATTGGCAGATGCCAACATCAAGAAGGCCGTGCAATTATGCGTTCAGGGCCGCACCTACAATGCGGGCCAGACCTGCGTCGCTGCGAAGCGCTTTATCGTTGAAGAACCCGTGTATGAAGAGTTCAGGGATGCCTACCTGGCTGAAATGGAAAAGCTTAATTTTGGTGATCCCACACACAGTGATACCAAAATGGGCCCCATGGCTCGCGAAGACCTCAGAGACGGGCTGCATGAGCAGGTTCGCAAGTCGATCGAGAACGGCGCAATCTGTTCTTTGGGTGGTGAAATTCCCGAAGACAAAGGTTACTACTACCCACCCACGATCCTGGAAAACGTGGCGCCCGGGCAGCCAGCGTATGACGATGAGCTGTTTGGTCCGGTAGCGGCGTTGATCAAGGTAAAAGATGTAGCCGAGGCTATGCGAGTGGCAAATGATTCCATTTATGGCCTGGGCGGTGGCATCTTTAGCACCGACGAAGATGAGGCTGTGCGCCTGGCCCGGGATGAATTCGACACGGGTATGGTTAATATCAATGGCTATAATCTGGCCCAGCCTAACCTGCCATTTGGTGGCGTGAAGCAGAGTGGTTATGGCCGCGAACATGGCGGCTTTGGCATGCTCGAATTTGTGAATGTGAAGTCTGTTATGGTGAGCGAGTCCTGATGCAGGTATAGCCAGCAATGTGCTTGGGTCACGCCACGTTACCCAAGCACACCCTCAACCACACCCCCAACAAAGCCTTCAAGCTTTCTCATGATCTGGCTTATTGTCTTTGGAGCAGAACCCGCTGGATGACATGACTCCAGGTGCGATCTTTTGCATCGCTGGCATGCTGCTCAGCCCGGCTCCGGGCTTCTGCCTGACCGGCGCTTGAAACAAAGGACGTAAACTGTTTGGTCACAGCCTGATGATAACTCCTGAAAGCAGCTTCACAGCCCGCTTGTGCGCCCTTGGCGATGTCTGAAGGTGGTGCGGATGTGATATGGCTGAAGCGATCGGCTTCACTGGCCATGCAATCCTGATACGCTACGTATTTCTCGTTCAGATTGGTACTGAGGGCTTTCTTTTCATCGGTGGTCAAGTTCGGCGCAGGCGAAAGAGCCGCGCAACTGGCCAGCGACCCGCACAATGCCACCACAGTGGTAGCGGCCCGCCAACGGGCAGCATCAGAGAAGATCATACCTGTCATCCTTTTATGATGTTCATTGAGATTAGTATTCTTCCGGTAAAACCTGCGCCTAAAAATTGCAGGGGGCAGGCTCTAACTGGCCCCTGTTTGTGAAAATGTCCGCAAGTGCCAGCGTGCCTGCTTCCAGGGGGCTGCCTTTTCGGTAAACGATAGATAGCTGAACATGCTTTGGACCCTGTGTCACGGGCGTCATCACCAGAGACTTTTCATATCGGCTTCCGACCACCATATTTTTGCCAATAATGGTGTAACCCAAACCGGCCGAGATACAGCCCAAAACCCCATCCGCACTGCTCATGATCATGAGTTCATCGCTGACGCGTCCTACTTTTTGCTGCCATAAAAGCGCATGGTTCCTGTAACCGCAACCTTCTTCGCGCACAAAGAGTACAGGGTCATAATGGCTTCCCGCAGGGGTCACCATAACCAGCTCTTCATTCACAATAGGAATAACACAAAGCTTTTCATGTGCGGGTGCATTGCCTATGGCGGCGCAGTCCACCTTGTTGTTCAACACGGCACCTACGAGCCTGTCGCTGGTGTCCGTAAAGATCTTGGTCTGGATATTCGGGTAATCCTGTTTGAGCTGCTTGAGTGCTAAAGGCATGTGAACTGCAGCAAAGGTTTCTGGCATTCCCACCCTTAACTCATAGTTTCCTTTATCACGCAAAATGGCAGATTTAGCCTGGTACTCCAGCTCTAGAATCTCGTCCGCATACTGGTAGAGCTGTTGCCCGCTGGGGGTTAGCTGCAGCTTTCTGCCTGCCAGGGTGAACAGCCTGGTATCCAACTCACTTTCCAGCTTTTTAATCCGACTGGTGATGTTCGACTGAACCGTATGAAGCTTATCTGCTGCGCCTTTGATGCCACCTTCATCGACCAGCGCTTTAAAGGTCTTCAATGCCAGGATTTCCATACAGTTCTCTTAAAAAGAAATAAATGTTCTTGATAATTCAATATTTAAGATTAGCAGACGGGAGTAATCTTTGCTGAAAATCATTTAATAACAGTATGGTGGGAATCTTGATGGAGCTTACACGGACTCGAGTCTACCTGGCCGGAATCTGCAGCCTGATCGTAACCGTTGGCGTGGCCCGTCTTTCCTACAGTCTTGTACTGCCCATCATGCAGAGCGGGGCAAGCCTCACCGAAGTAGGTGGTGGCTGGCTGGCGACCACTAATTTTATGGGGTACATGGCCGGGGTGCTGCTTGCCTCCAGGCTGAACAACCTCAACTACAAATACAACCTGCACAGGGCCTATCTTCTGTTAAGCATAGGTACGTCAGCAGCCATGGTGATGACAACGGATGTTGTTGTCTGGGCTGTATTACGATTCATTGCCGGGGTTTGTGCATCCGGGGGCCTTATCATTGCATCCGGCCTGATTCTGAAATGGCTGGTGAAGAATGATCATCGCGCTGAATTAGGCATTCATTTCGCCGGTATCGGTGTGAGCATCATAGCCACATCCGTTTTAGTTGAAGTAATGCTGACTCTGTCGGCCAACTGGCAGCAACAGTGGCTGGCGCTGGCCGTGATGGCGGGCGTTGTCGCTATTCCCGCATGGTTATGGATTCCGCACCCTCTGGTGGATGGGCGGGACGTAACGACCACAAAAGATAACCCCCCGGGCCGAGTGTTTACCACGCTCATGATGCTTGCTTATTTTTGTGCCGGGTACGGATACGCTGTCAGCTCCACCTTCATTGTGGACATTGTAGAAAGAACAAAGGGGCTGGAGGGGCAGGGGACACTGGCGTTTTTGCTGGTAGGGATTGCCGCCATGCCAGCGACACTGGTGTGGGACAGAATTGCGAGAAGAACCGGCTATCTTTATGCACTCCTGGCGGCTTACATTCTTCAGGTGGTTGGCATTATTCTGCCCGCCATTAACGACAGCTTAACGGCGTTATTGTTAAGTGCATTCCTGTTTGGCGGAACCTTTATTGCCTGTGTCAGCCTGGTACTCACCATGGCTGGAAAGTTCTTCCCAAGCAATCCAGCCCGATTTATGGGCGTGATGACACTGGCTTACGGGGCAGCGCAAATCATCGCGCCCGCCTTTACCGGGTACCTTACTGAAGCGTTTGGCAGCTACAACCTTGGATTATACTTTTCAGCGGGAATCATGATTATAGGTGTTACCTTCTTGCTGGGATTGGTGCGCCTGGAAAGACTCCCCGTATGAGGCGGGATTCCTGAATGCTATTTCCTGAGGCAACGCCCCACCAGGCATGCACCCGGGTAGGTCACAGCTAGCCTGCCCGCGAAAAACCGAATAAGCCTGCCAAGGGATGCAAGCGGCCTTCGATATTGGCCCTCAGTAAATCCGCACCAATCATACTGTAGCTGATACCGTTACCGCCGTAGGCGAGGGCGAATTGCACCCTGGGACCATACTGCGGATGCTCGCCGAAAAAAGGCAGGCCATCCTTGGTTTCTGCAAACGTGCCGCCCCAGGAAAACGCCGGGCGCATCTGCAGGTCCGGAAACAGTTTCCTGACCTTCTTGCATAAACCTTTGGCCTTGCTATCCACTCGTCGGTCCCGACGCGCCGGGATGTCGATATCGTCGTCATCTCCACCGACCAGAAGCCGGCCATTGCCCGTCGTGCGCATGTACAGGTAAGGCCTGGCTGATTCCCACATCATAGTGGACGCTAAGGGGCCGAGGGCTGACTCTTCTATCGGGTCGGTAATAAAGGCATAACTGCTGCGGTTCTTCGCCACCGACTGCTTCAGCCATTTCTGCGAGGCATATCCAGCGGCCATCACCACATGCCTGGCCTGAATTTTGAAACCTTCCGGTGTTTGCAGAGTCACCTTGTCTTCCGATGGTTCGATGGTATGAATAACCGTGCGATCAAACACCCTGCCGCCGCGTTCTGCCAGCCGGAGGAGCAGCTTGGAAGCCATACGATATGGATCAACCTGGGCCGCCAATTTGGTTAGAATCGCGCAAGGCGCCTTGAAGCCAAAGCGCTCCTTCACGCCACCCGCATCAAGCCACTCAGCGTCAAACTCATGCTTTATTCGAAGGTCGTACTCTTCTCGCAGCTCGGCCTTGTGGCTACGTTTACTGGCGAAGTACAGGCTCTCCCGCATGCCGAAATCCACATCGCCCAGCTCATCAGCAAGATCCCGAAGATCCGTGATCGCGGCGGCACAGGCCTTGTAGGCCGCCACCGCATGGAACTCGCCGTACATCCGCGCGAGATCGGCCATGTGGGTGTCAATTTCGTACTGCAACAATGCCGTGCTCGCAGCGGAGCTGCCCCAGGCGATATCGCGCTGCTCAACCACCACCACATCAAAACCGTTCTTACCCAGATTGTCGGCGATCAACGACCCGGTAATACCGCCTCCTATCACCACCACATCACAGGTGATATTCGCCTTGAGCTGGGGGAAAGCGCACATGAGGCCATTTTTGATGGCCCAGAAGGGGTAACCGCTTTTGAGGTCCATATCGTAATCCTTTTTAGAGGGCGAATGGGAGAGGGGTGTATGCAGTATAGGTTCTTGTGAAGGAGGCAGAGCATGAATGTTTGTAGATTTTTAACGCGAGCCATAAGCGGCGCCCTCGTAAGGGCGCCCGGTGGAGGCCACCGGCCCGGAACTACCTTAATGGCCGTGTATGCATTAGTGTTGAATCGAAGTTGAAAACACATTCATTATTACAATTCCGATAATAATAAGAGCCATACCAACTATTGCTGGAAGATCTAAATTTTGACCAAATATAGCCAAACCGAAAACCGAGATTAGAACGATTCCAGCTCCAGACCAAATAGCATATGCGACGCCAACCGGAATAGTTTTAAGCACCAATGATAAAAAGTAAAAGGCTATACTGTAACCCACGACAACAACAATACTGGGCAACAAATTAGTAAATCCCTCTGAGGATTTCAGAGCTGCTGTACCAGCAACTTCAGCGACAATAGCTATAGCCAAATATAAATAACTCATTACGCTCCTCGCTGTGTATAACGCTTTGCTCAACAGTGCGGTAAATGACCGTCCACTAAAGAGGTGAAAGATCAGTGGCCTTTGCATAGCGGAGCGACGTAAAGGCCATCCCCGTGACGCGGATTGTTAGCTTTTATATAGTCGGACGTTTGGCGAACAATGCCCAGACCCCTGCTGTTGAGAGTAACGCACCACCCGCAAAATTAAACCTCTGCTGTGCCTTGGCAGATGAGAGCAACCGGCGAGCAGATGATGCGAAAACGGTGTACAGCGTGGCATTTATCGTCGCCAACGTAACGAAGGTGACAGCGAGCAGCCACAATTGCGATGTGCTGTTTGCTCCCGGAGTGATGAACTGCGGCAAGAATGCTACGAAAAAAACGATGCCCTTTGGATTGAGCGCAGTAACAAGATAGGTGTTAGCAAACAATTTCAAACGCGAAGAGGCAAAATCCGGAGCGACGGTTTCAGCCACCAAAAAGCCTGAGCGAAACAACTTGATACCAAGGTAGAGCAAGTACATACCGCCAGCCACTTTGACTACTGTGAACCAGAAAGCCGATATTGCGAACAAGGCACCCAACCCTATAATAGACGCGAATAGCGCGGTTGAATCGCCGAGTGCAACGGCAATCACCAATGGTATGTTGGCTTGGCGACCGTGAGCCATGGAATAGCTTATAACTGCGAGGATTGTGGGACCGGGAATAACAAGCAGAACTGCCGATGCAATAACGAACGCAAACCATGATTCAAGTACCACGAAAGTTCCTCCAGAAAGCTAACGCCCGGGCTCAGCGGCCGATTTGGAGGAGCACCGCGCCGGAAAATTGGTCCGCTGCAGCCCCTTGTTAAGCTGATTCAAAGCCACACTTTCCAGAAACTCGGAGAAACAATCTCACCCTGGAGGCGAGAGAGCTTTCTCTCTACATGCTCATAGAAACCATGAAGCGTTTCTTCTGAATGGTGGAGCTTTTTTAGAACATCTGCAGGTAGCGCTTCAGATAGATAACGCTCCCAAATCTCAATAAACTCCGAAAAGGGTTCGTAGTACTCACGAGTGTCCTCATCGGCAAGCCAATATTTTTCTGTGAAAACACGAAGTATTTCTCGATACAGAGGAATGAGTTCGTCGCGAAGTTGCGCGTTATCGTATTCGATGATCTTCCCATATGGCTCGAATTCATTTTCTTGGTTTTCTTTTGTTTCCCAAGCGGGATTTTTTTTGGCTATGGCCTCTTTCCATGCCTCCTCAGCAACCGAAGACACTTTTTCTCGAATTTGAGCTTTGGAATGTATGCGCTTGCGGTAACCGGCGATCGGAGAGTAAAACTCGGATGCTTGTTTCTGAAAAAAGGCATTCCTCACATCGATAGAGGATTTTCGTACTCCGAAAATATAGACCACCAAAGCTCCAACCAATGCGGAAAAAAAACTGCATTAATATTGCTTCCATGACGGTTCCTCTTGGAGAGCTTAACGCCGCATTCAGCGGCTTGTCCGCTGCAATGCTTTGTTAGCATCGAGCTCTTCAATTTTGGCAATCGTTTTCTGATAAATATCATCAATCCCTGTCGCGAGTTCTTGTATATTGTAATGTTCGCCCCTGAAACCAAATATGTTTGTTGCGGGGTCGAAATGGTGAATGATGTCAGAATCTTGAATAGCATCACCACCTATAGCAGATCGCGGCCCAAAAAGGCGATGAACAATATTTCTATTTCTACTGTTTTCAGCCCAATCATCTAAACGCTCATCAAAGTGTTCAAAGTGGTCTCGCAATGAACGATTTTGAACAGCATGGCCGCTTTGAAGCTGAAGCATATCCCGCAGCGCCTGACCTCTGCGATGCGCTCGCTTAGTACTTGGCTGATTCCTCCCACCAGGCGGCCAAAAGATTCGGGATACGGCAGCGGCGTGATGGATCAAATCAAGGGCATGTTGAAAGAAGTCATCATCAAGCTTCTTTTGGGTAATTGCATTCATTATTTGAATGGAATGAAAGCATCTTTCGCATTCTTGCTTAGCTTGTTCGAGATATATTTTTGCTAGGAATTCATCCATGTTTCACCTTGATGCTAACGCGAAGCGCAGCGGCGGCCAAAGGCCGCGTACTGACGCGAATTGTTAAAAGTAGTGGCCAAGAGCCGCCCCCAGCGTGAATACCGAGGCGATAAACAGGTAATGTCGAGTGGAGGCGTTGCTGGCAAGCCACTTAAACGACATTTGCGAGTGCTCGTTGCTGACATGCTTAATTTTCCGGTGTTTCGAATGGTTCAGCGCAACTGCCAACTCAAGGCAAAGTGTAACTGCGATAACTAAGGCAAGGCCCAGCGTGACAGCAGCGATAGTTGGAAGCCGGGAGGCCTCCGTAAGATCGCCCAAAACAAAGTCATGCTTTTGCACTAAGAATGCGAAAAGAGACGGAGGCGCGGTGATCAAAGCCACCAGCAACACAGCGCTCCGGCGGGTGGGAATGAAGCGATCCATTCCTTTCACCTGTTCATCGCCGAAATCTTTCATGAGCGCATGTTTCTCCTTTTAACCGCTTGCAGCATGCGCGCACACGGAATGGAGCCGAAGGCGCAATGTAGTGGGCGTCGCCGTGCCTGCACTGGTTATGTGCTTTAACCATTGTGACTGAAAACCACCAGTTTTTTGTCGGGTATCACCATCAGGACGGCCTCATCCTTGAACGAATAGTACGAACCACCGGTTCGTCCGCTCTCTACTATGTCGTCATGCAAAGAGCCACCGATACTCCCGCCGCAAAGCAGTTCATATGACCAATTTTCCGACCTAGTCCAGTCATCTCTTGGAGTTTCCATCCACTCGCCATATGTATAGTACCGGTCAGAATGACCTCGAGCCTGGCCTGATTCCTCGAAAAACTTAACACCTTGCTCTTTGATGGCTTCTGCTGTTTTACCGCCCAATTTGTAGACAGCCGTACCACAACCTTCCCTAAGCCCAGAATCCGAGGTGATAGATATGCGGTAACTGAGACCAATATTTTCTGGAATAGCTTTTCTATACCAGTAATCCTCGAGTAGGTACCAAGCTCCGATTAGAGCAACGACAATTGCTCCGGTAACCTTTAAAGCTTTCATGATTCTGCGAGCTTTCCTTGCACATAACGCTGAGGTAACCGGCGCCGGAGCGCCAGCGGAGGGAACCAAAAGCGCCACGCTTTTGGCGTCCGGTTGACCGACTGGTTAGAGCCTGATGATCTCAACGTCATTTCTGCCACCGCCCTCGACAACCCACATGCTAGCCATGTTCTGAACATCCTCCAGTGACTCATCCACGTGGCTGGTCGTTGTTATATGATGCTCTTCCATACGATCAGGGTCGGTTACAAACAGGTCCATTGCTGACTCCCACTGCTCACAATGCGTTCCCCATGTGCAAAACAACTCTATGCGCCGGTTGAATAGTTCTTCCAACAGCGGCTCGTACTGCTCAGAGTATCGTCTGTTGGTGGCTAGAATAACCTTTCTGGGCTTCATGGTTCGTCAGCTCTAACGCCAAAACGAAGCGGCGCGTCTCACGCGTCCGTCTTCCGTGTTTTGTTAGTCATTATCATCAGGTGAGGAATCACTATCCTTTCCTTTCTTGGCTTTAGACCTCCGTCTTGAGGGCGACTCCAGTCCTTCTAACCCTGACACTGAAAGCCTGCCTATATTTTCCAAATCAAGTCCGGCTAATGCTGATTGCGTCCTTTTTCTCAAAGAATCCAAATCAAGACCAAATGATGCCGATTCTGTAATGCGCCGCAGAGAATCAGAATCAAGTCCGGCTAGAGCCGATTCAGTGCTACGGCGCAGCGAATCTAAATCAAGTCCTGCAACGGCCGAAGCATAGCGATCGGATAGATTAGTGCTTCTTCTTAGCTCTTCTATTTCGTTATTCAGCTTCTCAAGACTATCTTCTTTAGCTCTGTTTTGCCGTTTCTCTTTGCTCAACTGTAAAGCTAATGATTCAATTTTCGACAAATGTGCTTCATGCTTCTTTTGAGCATCCCTATATCTTAACTCTTGCAGCGAGATTTCAGCAGTTAAATCCTTCACAAAGGTTCCCATTTCATCTGCACTCCCTGCCATTCTATTGAAAATAGTAAGAAAATAGGATATTAACTTATTGTCCGAGAAGTTCGGATATCTAACTTTATGGTCTATTTCACTCCAACCTTCCTCAAATATAGTTCTAACTTGTATCTCAGAAATAATTCTTTTTAATGTTGGTTGCGTTGAAATAATATAGTGTATCGATCTATATCCCGACGGGTGAGGCTCGACATCGCATCCATTTTCTTTATAACTATCTATTATCGACCCTTCATCACCCTCTCTAATATATGCCTTAACACATTCCAATGGCTTCCAGCTACTTAAAATATAGGAGTGGATGTCCAGCCATTCGTATTTAAAAAGGTGCAAAATTCGAACACCAACCAAGTCCGTAATTATTTCAAAATAGTTATTATCATTAATCTCTTGGTATTTTTCCGAGCCGGATGCCCTTTTCCGAATTATCTTTTCAAGCAAGTGTTCAGGATCTTTAACGCGCCATCGAACCGAGTGTACTTGCTTACACTTCTGCAATACTTTAGCTAGAAATTCAGCTGACTCATTCAAATGTGGGACATTATCAGCATAGTCTTTTGCGATTAAGTTTAGATTATCGATACTGATTTTCGCCTTTTCCCAATCAGACTTAGAAATGTTGTTTCTATCGAGAAAGGAAGCTAATGAGTCTTTAGTTATTTGCATGATGTCCTCAATCAAATTCTAAACTTATCGGCTAGCGGACTAACAGCGTATTAGACCGCGTTCTTCGTTATTCAATATCGTGACTTCCACATTTCCACGCATCACGATTACGTACTTACCAAACAACCTACTTATAAAACTAGCGCAAAAACAGCAAGTTACCAGTCTGGAGCTGTCAAATTTCGTAATATCACCGCGTAATAACGAAGCAGTCACGCGAATACGAAGCCTCGGTGGTCGCTGGCCATAAAAAAGGCCCGAGGCTTTCGCTCCGGGCCTTGCTGTTTACCTACCAATCACTTACTTCAACCGCATTTGAGTATACCCATGAAAAACTGGATAGTTTGCGTGAGTGAGTGAGTGACTGAGGCGTTCTAAGAATATTTTGGTGGCATTAACTGGGTAGAAAATAAAGGAGGATGGGTGGATACTTAGCGGATTTTTAACAGAGTTCCTCCCCTGGGGCTCCCTAAAAGCCTTTGTTTCTTTGGTAAGCCGATCACGAAATTGCACACAAACCCGAATCAGGCTCCAAGTTCTTCCTTCGTTTCTTCCAACGAGAGCAGATAATCACCAAAAGATTGATGTGGGTTGCGCGAGACTAATCGATTGACTAAGTCTAGTGCGGATTGTGGTGTTTTTGAAGGAAAGTCCTGATTCTCCTGTTATCTTGAGCCAAGAATCTTCGTAACAGGTGTGCCTGCTCGAAAAATGTTTTTTCCTGGCTGACCGCATTGCTAATCAGAGTCCCTTCCAGATCTAAGCAGAGCAGCATTCTCATAATTTACCGCTTTCAACTCGCCGCTTTATGGCTTCGATGTCGTCATCGGGATAGGGCAAGTGCGTGTTAAGTTCATGTTCCGGGATCGTCACAGTAGTTCCGGGCCCTTTGCATTCGTATCGCAGTTTCTGACTGACGAAAATGCGCCGGCCCGGGTGCTGGGGCACATTAATCAGAGATTGGCTGCATGCGACCTCACCGATTGTGTAATCACCGGTCAGGCAATCGGTCACAACACCGTACACGACCTTTTTAACTACTTGGTCATCGCGCAGGAGGATAGCTAGCGTCCACATCTCAAGAGTCACTTCGGCGCGATTTTCAGGATTGCGTTGGCGAAGCTCCTCGCGCTTGCGACGGTCGTAGTCAGCGATGTCATTGTCGCCTAGTCCCAAAAGATTTTCAGTCATAATAAGTTTCTCTGCTCAAGAGTCTCAGCATATCGTTACTTTAGTGCGTGAGCCCATGCAAAGAAGCCTTTTCTGTTTTTGTCTATTCATAATTGAAACCTCGGTCGGTGGCGTTCCTCGAAATCCGTGGGATCGAGCTCCGAATCCCTCGCATGTCCCCGTGCCAGGAAGCCAAAATTCTTGCAACTTTCTACTGGAAGAATTTCCAATTTTTGCATACACTGAACCTGACGTAAAGTATTGAAATAACTAAGGAAATAATTTCCATTATGGAATGTCATGAACGTGTAAAACTTTTCGCGAGCATTGACGATCAGAGAGCCAATACATGAGTACAAAAGCTTCAATTTCCAGCGGCGAGAATTACGACCTGTATTACCAGGAGCTACTCAGCGCGCAACCAAAGTCAGTTCTTCTAGAACTGAATGATCCGCAGGAATTTCGAGTCGAAAAAGAGACTTTCAAAGGCAAATCCTTGGATGTACTTGTCGTTGAAATCCCATCTAATGATATGGACAAAATCGCGATAGACTGGATCAAAAAAAGAAAGCTCCAAGGTGCCGTCGGGGGACCTGTGGGCTTAGAGTGGGGCAGTTCAGACTGTCCGTGGGAGTAGCGATGAGGATTGTTTGCATATCCGACACGCACAGCCTGCATGAGAAGATGCTGCCACTCCCGGATGGGGAGGTTTTGGTGCACGCGGGAGATTGCACCGGGTCAGGCTCTCTGCCACAACTCGATGACTTTACGCGCTGGATGGGCTCACAGAAGCACAAGCACAAAGTTCTCATCGCAGGTAATCACGACCACTGCTTTGTTCGATACCCCGGTTGGTCCCGGGAAATGTGTGATAAAAACGGAATAACCTATCTCCAAGGGAAAGAGGCAACGATTGGTAGTTTGAAGTTCTACGGCTTTCCCTGGCAGCCGGTCTTTCGATGGATGAGCTTCAACGCGCAAGAAGATGAAAGATGGGAGCGACTCAAGCTTGTCCCGGAGGATACTGACGTACTTGTGACGCACGGACCAGTCTTGGGGATTTTCGACTGGATTCCGGATATAGATGAACACGTCGGTTGCTATGTACTCGCTAAAAGAATCGAGGAGTTGCCGCAGCTCAAGGCTCACATCTGCGGTCATATTCACGAAAGCTATGGTTTTGCGATTCGCGAAAGCGACGGGCTAAAGTTTGCGAACGCAAGCACGTGTAATGCCAGCTATCGTCCAGTCAACCCGCCAATCATCATCGACCTGTGAGAGTTATGACGCAGCTGCTCAGGGGGTGGAGTTTCGTGCAGAAACGACAAATCGAACGGGAGCACAGATGAAGATTGTGTATGTTGATATGGATGATACCTTGTGTGACTTTAAAGGCGCCTTCTTTGAGGCCTTAAGGGTGAATCCGAGCATCCAAATACACGCAGTCACAGTATCTATTTTTTGCCAACCTTGAGCCGATAGAGGGGGCGATAAAGGCGGTCAAGGACTTGATCAATTCGGAGCAATACGATCCTTATATCCTTTCTGCCCCCAGCTCGAGAAATCCTATCAGTTATGCTGAAAAGTGAGAGTGGATTGAGCTTTATTTCGGATTCGGCTTTGGCGAAAAGCTCATTCTATGCGTTCATAAGGGGCTTCTTAAGGGGACCTCCTCATAGACGACAACATTGAGGGAAAGGGTCAGGACTTCTTCGAGGGCGAGCTTATCCAATTTGGCAGCAGCGCTAACCCGAGCTGTGCAGCCGTTCGCGCTCGTCTCGGGATCTAGGACTGGTCTCTCCAAAGACATAACCGCCAATTTGTCCACCTTAAAGAACACCGTAAGTCCATCACCAGAATGCGCAGGATTTGATGCAATCGTGGCAGGCAGGTCACATTCTAGATCCGCTTCACTAGGGTTTCTGCTGAATTCCAATCAAGGCATACACTTGAGACGGTGCAGTAGGGTGCCAAGGTAGTCCTGCGTCAGCTCCACCAACCGAACCCGGTGACTGTCGCAAACAGGGCACTCCTTTATGGGCGCCGGCAAATGGTGCCGCTTACAGCTCTGACAGAATAAAGCAGCCTCGTGACCGGCAGCGGCAATAGCGTTTGCATCGCTTACCGAATTATCAAGCCGCTGAGTAACAGCCTCCTTTCGCTCCCGCCATTCCTGTTCGGCTTTCTGATACTTCTCATCTTCCGGAAAAATATCGCCTAGCAACGCCTGTAAAGTCGCTCTTGCTCTTTCCGCCCGAACCGCGTTGACCTTGACCTGCTTTTGCTCTTTTTGATGGGCTGCCCAGATTTCAGCCGCTGAAGCCAGAACCCGGAACGTCTTGGCCTGGCGTTCCTCCGTAAGCACGCCACGCTTACACAGTTTCTTGAGGTACGACAAAACTATCGCGTACGGCGACCGAATAGCGCGATTCTCGGCGGGGGTCAAAAACCATACTCCACGGCTCTCATAGTCCTTTCTTTGATTGTAGGGCTGCTTCAGGTGGGCCTGCTTGAGCTGACTCAGTTTCAGCGCCCACTCACGAACCCCGGCGGCTTTTTCCGCATAAGTCAGTGCCTGGGCCACCGAGAAAATATAGCCCGGTTCCTTCTTCAGGATCAGAGACTCAAACACCGCGCTTTGCCACAGCCGCCGATCTTCCTTGAATACCCACTCCTGGTGAACAGTAAGGTCCATGAATGTCGGCCATTTCCCTGGCTCGAAGTCCAAGAGCTGTGCAATCTGATCCAGTTGGGGCTTTGCTCGTTCGGCTAACCGATCGCTCATGGTCAGCCAGCCCATAGACTCCACTTGCTCCAGGTTTCTCAAGGCAATCTCGAACGGCGTTCGGGCTTCCTTTTTCTTTCGGATCAGGGCCTGTTTGCGTTCCTCCTTTTGCTGCGCAGCACGCTCGTTCTTGAGCTTGGCCGCCTCTTCGCGTTCCCGCTTCCATTTCAGGCGTTTGATCTCTTCTGGCACCCTGGCTTCCAGCGCTTCCCGTGCGGACTCAACCTTCGAAAGTTCATCAATCAAAGAGCACTGGTGCCACCAGCGCGGAGCGGTTTTCAGCACCTCAGCTTCAAGTGCGACCGGGTCCAATACGGTCTCTTCCGACAGCCTACTCAAGTCAATCTCCATGACGTTGTCGAGCACCTGACTTTTGTCTTCCTCGACGGCGTGCGTGACCAGAATCTCAATATGCAGAGCGGTATCGTTCTTCAGAAGGGCAGTAACGTCAGGCGTAAGACTATTTTCCAACCGTTTTTCAGAGACGGCGGATACGAAATGAACCTCCCGTGTTTTGAAGTGGAGTGTTTTGGACAGTGTTTCACCGAATACCAGAGGGAAGGAGAGCAACACATTCCGCTTCGGTATCCACACGCGGCCGGCATCCAGCAGGATCTGCTTGGCCATCTTGTGCAGGGCGGTTTCATACCCACCGGGGCACTCGGCCCTGCGATGATGGGCAAAATAGAAGCGTCCCGCCACGCTGCATTTGGCGACCAGGAGAACCTTGCATTCCGGACAGTGACAACCACACTTCAGTCCCCGGTCCACGCTATCTGGGAGGTACAAGCGTCCTTCTTTTTCACCGAAAGGCACCCGGAGCTTGTTCAGGGTTGAACGGTTGTTGGCTTCTGAACTCACGCGACAAACTGATCCCGCAATAAATTGATTTATTAGCTCATCTTCTTATTGGTACGCTGTCTGAAACATGGGAACCTCCTCCGTAAGGTTCCCATACCATTCAAGCTGGCGCAGAGCGCCAATGTGTTATGACGCTTTCCAAGCGCCCAAAGCGAAAACGAACGTAACTACTCACACGTACAATTTTCGGCTTAGCCATATGCTCCTCCTAAAATCAGTGCAGAGGAGGGATTCCTTGAAAAGAATGATGCTACCGTCTATGCTTCATCGCGTTACCTGATGTAAGCCTTGTACGGCTGGGCTAAGATCCTCCTCACATAAGGCCGGCACCGCAGTTTTTCGCGAACTGGGTGTCCATCAATCTAAGTAGGCATTGATGTGGTGTCAGTGCCTACTTTTCTCGTCTTACTCCTTTAAATGGCGTTCCGTCCTGTTTAACGTCCATTATCTGCCCTGTATCCGCATCCCTTTTCGCCCAATTTCCAGAAGGCATCTGAAACTGTGAACGACTTCGGACTGCTCCTTGTCGTCGGTTATCTCCATACGGTTTATTCGTTGCCATTGCTAATTACCTCTTATATTGGTTTGCATAAGCACACCGTGGTTCAGTGTACTTTCTGAACATACCCGATCAAAATGATCGTGTCAACGGATCATTTATGTTCTATAATAGGAGAAGAATAGAAACTGGAGCCACCGATGTCTAATGCCGCCGAATCTCGACTTGAACACATAGAATTCGTCCTGCTTTTCCGCGGGTCCATTTCTCGACAAGACTTGGTGGAAGCTTTTGGAATAGGTGAAGCGGCTGCTACCAGAGATTTCCGCCAGTACAACGCATCTTGTCCTGGCAACATGAATTTGAATAATGTAACCAAACGGTGGGAAATCGACGTCGACTCGTTCAAACCGTGCTTTACACACCGTGCTCAGTCGGTTTTATCGAAGTTACGGGGTCCAAAATACAGCGAGTTATTAGGCCTGAGTCTCGCGAATGGCGCTCCTAGACTATCCTTGCCTAATGTTGATGTTTTAGCTTGTGTGACTCGTGCGATTGCCAACAAAAACGCAATACGAGTGCGGTATATGCATGCCTCTGGCACTTGCAAAAACATCGAAATCGTCCCCCATTCATTGGTAGATAACGGAATCCGCTGGCATGTGCGTGCCTTCGACCGGTCACGAAAAATATTCTGGGACTTTGTTTTAGGACGAATATCCAATGCGACGGTGATACTCGATTCAATAAGTCAAATTGAGTCCGTCGACGCCGACAATCAATGGAAGCGTATTGTTAAACTGGAATTGGCGCCCCATCCAAGCTCTGAAAATCTAAAAAACCCGAAGGCCATCGAATTTGAGTACGGCATGGAGAGCGGCATGATGATTAAGGAAGTGCGGGCAGCGAATGCAGGTTACTGGCTTCGCCTATGGAACGTTGATTGTTCTCCGGAGCAATCAAAGCGCGGCGGCCAGTATCAGCTCTGTTTGAGAAATCCGCTCGCACTCTACGACGTGGAAAGTGCCGTACTAGCTCCCGGCTATATCCAGAAATCAGAAGTTAAACTGAAGTCAGGACATACAGACTGACGCTGCGCATAATCTGGGTCTATTGTGCAGAAAACGAAGACAAGCCTCTCCTTGGCAGTCACACCACTCGGCAGGTGTCGCGCTTTCCGGGCATCCATGCCGGAGGTGAGCCGACATTGACCATGCAAATCGACTCTTCGACAGATTACACGCTGCGTGCCAATATTTCTGTAAGCAAAATCTCGCGCCAACGTAAGCTTTTGCACACTCTGTAACTCCGGAGTTGTAAGCTTGATTCTTCGAATTCATCGACGCAACGAACGCTCGCTAAGACAGCCACGGACTCCAATAGTTGTGATCACTGTAGGCCGTCCAATATAATTCTCGGCCGCCTGGCTCCCCGCAATGATGTATAAGCAGCGGGCATTACTGGCTTTTCTGGGGCGGCTTTAGACACAGTCCCCCGCGGACAAGATTGACCAATGAAACACAGTATCAGAATAGTACCCTTCTTGGTTATAAGCGCTTTCGGACTGCTCAGCCAAACGGCGATTGCCGGCGTAGTGAAAATGTCCAGCAGCGGCCTATGCCATCCTCCACAGAGCAGTTGGTATGAAAGAACACAAAACTATCGGGCTTATAAATCGCTGGATGACTGCTTAGATGCCGGAGGCAAGTTGCCTAAAGGCGTAATGGGAAAAACCACACTGATCCCGCCTCAACAAACTCTGGCAATGGCACAAAACTACGATCGCTCTGCTTTCGGGCATGGTTGGGATGATGCCGACGGGGATTGCCAGGACAGTCGGGCTGAAGCCCTTATTGCGATCTCTACTACACCGGTGCGGTTTGCGACGGGCAAGCGCTGTCGTGTTGTTACCAGCCGTTGGATCAGCCCGTTCACAAACCAGGTTATCCAGAACGCATCCGACATTGATATCGACCATGTGGTGCCGTTAGCTTGGTCTTGGGATCGTGGGGCAGGGCAATGGTCACGTGAAAAGCGTGAACGATTTGCGAATGACCCAGTGAATCTTTGGCCAGTCGAGGCAAGTTTGAATCGAAGCAAAGGAGCGAAAGGGCCTAACGAATGGTTACCGCCTGCTGGGCAGTGGGGTTATGTGGCTCGCTTTTACCGGATAGTGAAGATCTACAAACTCGAGCCGCGACTGGCTGAAAACGATTGGATAAGAGCGTTTCTGAATGACTGCCGAAGCTGACTACCTATTAGATTGGAGGGGTTACCTCGACCTGGCGACAGTCAATTTGTTGGATGGACACCCAAGGTCCGTTATAGCAATGCAATAATGGCTGTGACCACCAACATTTTGCCCGACACATGGATTGACGCTACGCCCTATCGCTGATAAATTTCGAACTCAACTTGATCACGGCCTGATAGGGTCTGATAGCGACATTCACGAAAGAGATCCCATCCGGGGTTCTTCGAGGCTGGCAGCCTTTGTCGCTAGATGTCAGTGATAGCTGCATGGTGATTGTAAATTGGGGATCAACCTTCAGGGTGATCCGGTTCGTATTCGGGGAGCCATAGCCCGACATACGGCATCAATTTATAGGTGCCACCATGCCCATTAAAAACGCACAGCGTACTGCCCCCGCATTCCAACACTACAAGCAAATTTCTTACGAAAACCTAGCTGCTAGCTGGTTTACGGCTGATGGCTGGGAAGTGTTTATGCCAGTCACAGACCATGACCGGAAAACCGATCTTGTTGTGGCAGACGACAACCACTACTACCGCATACAAGTGAAGTCACTAGAAAGTGGCGATGATAACGTGTTCGTTGAGAATAAGTGGCGAGAGGCCAACATCGACTATGTTATCTACTTCTCGCGCACCGCCAACTGGGGCTATATCACTCCAGCCTTTTCAGAAGCTAGGCGCAGGCTCAGCTCTGCGGGCCATGTGCGCTTCCATCAACATCAGAAGCCCTTTTCAAAGGCGTTCGATAAAGCGTGAGCTTTACCCGTTTGCCGCGAACAGTAAGGCTTTGTTGGTATGGTTGAACAAGCGAGAGAGTCTGGTGAGTGTCTGGAATACTGGGGGCTATTCACCTGACCCCGTTTCAGTAGCGCTCATTTTCAAAACAATCCGGCTGAAGCTCCAGATAAAATAATACCCGTCCGTGTTTTCATGGTTGATATTTCATAGCTAGACCTATGGAAGCATTGAGTTAACTGGAAAATTGGGAGTTGGAAATGATATTGCTTCCAACCCATTGGTTTGACGTTGACTCATCAACTGTGTAGGCGGCAAGCTTGTAGAATTCAGGAACTTACCGACGACAAAGGAATGAGTGAAGTGCGTATTGAATCCGTGAGAATATCGGGCTTTCGTTGTTTTGGACCAGCCCCGACCACAGTATCGTTCTCTTCAAATGTAACAGCCGTCATCGGCCCCAACGCGGCGGGTAAAACCGCACTTTTGCATGCTCTCTCCAAGATGTTCGGTGTGACCCGCTCGCAGCGCACCTTGCATCGCTCTGACTTTCACGTTGGCGTTGGGGAAGACCCGGATAATCGGGAAAACAGCGACCTATTCATTGATGTATTGATCGGAATTCCAGAGTTGGCGGATGGCACAGCAAGGGCTGAAACAATAGCCCCTGCGTTTAATCACATGCAGATTGCCCGTGAAGGTGATTGTCCTGTTTGTCGCATGCGTCTTCAGGCGCGATGGGAAGATGATGGGACAGTTGAGGGTGAGGTTTCGCAGGAGCTTTTCTGGGTTGACACATTGGATGAGGAGCCTCTCGAAGAAGACTGCCATCCTGTTTCGGCATCAGACCGGGGATTGATTCAGCTTTACTACACACCGGCCAGCCGAGATGCATCTTCTCAGATCCAAGCCACAACTGGAGCGCTTGCAGCTCGTCTTTTACGTGCGATTGAATGGTCCTCAAGCACGGAGGGTGCTGTTGTAAAGGCAACCGAGGAGTTAGCGTCTGCATTTGAGGATGAGTCCGCAATTGCGTCGATTGGCAAAGCGTTACAGCACCGGTGGTTGGGGTTGCATGACGATGAGGTCGACACCAAACCCCGTCTAAGTCTAGTAAGCCGCCGATTCGAAGAGGTTGTTAATAAAATTGCCGTCGTGTTCGAACGGGGACCGGAAGGGAAAGAGCGTTCCCTTGACGACTTGAGTGATGGGCAGCAGTCGCTCTTTTATTTTGCACTTGCTGCGGCCGTCTTCGATCTGGAACGCAAGGTTGTTGCAGGCGAAGTTGAGGGTTTTCGTCAAGGCAGTCTTCACATTCCAGCTTTGACACTTTTCGCCCAGGAAGAACCAGAGAACCATCTGTCGCCTTATTTCCTCGCCCGCATCATCCGCCAGGTTCGCTCGCTGACAAATGAAAGTGGGGCGCAGGCGATTATTACGAGCCATTCTCCGGCAGTTCTTAGTCGTGTTGATCCCAATGAGGTTCGGTATTGTCGTTGCGATCCGAAAACGCGTACTTCCTCAGTCAGAGGAGTGACAATGCCCAAAGATGCGGGTGAAGCCGCGAAGTTCGTTAGGGGAGCTATGCTTGCATACCCTGAATTATATTTCGCACGATTCGTGCTTCTGGTTGAAGGTGATTCCGAGAGGATTGTTTTACCTCCTCTGGCAGAGGCGCTTGATCTTCTAATCGATCCAGCCTTCGTGGCCATTGTTCCGTTGGGTGGGCGTCACGTACAGCATTTCTGGCGTTTGTTATCTGGCCTCGGCATTCCTTATGCGACTCTGCTAGATCTTGACATGGGGCGAGATGGAGGCGCCTTTGGTCGAGTAAAGACAGCTATAAAAAACCTCATTGACGTAGGTTATTCCAAGAAAGAACTTCTCGCTATTAAGGGGGGAGTGTTGCCTGACGACGCTTTCGCGCAGATGCACACTTGGCCGGGTGATGAGGATCACTCGACGCTGAAATCATGGGTCGACAGCCTTCAATCGTATGGTGTTTACTTTTCAGCGCCACTTGATCTTGATCTGGCCATGTTAAAGTCCTTCCCTGATGCATACGAAGCAATCATCCCTGAAGGCGGCGGCCCAAGGATGTCCGCTGATAAAGCGGCAGAGGTTGTTCTCGGTACTGGTGGCGCGGGCTTGAATAGCTATAGCGGTCCCTTCAAAAACTATCCCAAACTTCTTCCGGCCTATCGCTATCACTTCCTCACCCATAGTAAACCGGCGACTCATTTGGCAGCTCTGACGTATATTGAAAAAGGCGAGCTCAGAGACGGAATGCCTATGTCTCTTAAAGAGGTCATCACGCATATTTCCAGGTGCCTAAGGAAGGACTAGGAATGACAATTATGTCACGACGAATCCATCCGGAAGACTGGAAGCCGGTGGGTGTGAACGAGCTTGAAGCAAATGGAATGCAGACCGTATTCTCCACAGATAATCGGTCTGTCATCGCAGGCCCAGGTGCAGGCAAAACTGAACTGCTTGCGCAGCGTGCTGCATATCTCCTGCAAACAGATACCTCGCCGGCGCCCAGACGTATTCTCGCAATTAGCTTCAAGCGCGATTCTGCCAAAAATCTAGCCGAGAGGATTCAACGACGCTGCCATCGGGATCACGCAAAGCGTTTTGACTCGATGACTTTCGACGCTTTTGCAAAAGGGCTTATTGATCGATTTGGACAAGCATTGCCAGAGAGGTGGCGACCAAATCCGGATTATGAAATCACTTTTCCAAAAGACCGAGAATACCGTGAGTTTTTGACTCGAGGGGCCGGGCCTCCTCCAGCTTCTGTAGGCTCGCATGATGATATAAGGGCCATACCGGTTAAAAGCTTTGAGCGTCGCCATGTAGTAGGCTCGCCACTCCCAGTAAATGGGTGGACTCAGCCGACCCATACCGAGTGGGCTGCCGATCGTTTTTGGCAAGTGTCGCTGCACGAGGGTCGAACAACTCTTCTGTCCTTCCCTATGATCGGGAGGTTGGCGGAGCTTCTGTTACGGGTGAACCCGATGATCCGTGATGCTCTTCGACTGACCTATTCACATCTTTTCATGGATGAATTTCAGGACACCACCCAGGTTCAATATGACCTGGTCCGTACTATCTTTCTTGGGACTGATAGTGTGATCACTGCGGTCGGCGACAATAAACAGCAGATCATGCGCTGGGCGATGGCAATGGACGATCCCTTTGCAGCCTTCGAACGGGACTTTCAAGCAACCCGAACGCCTCTGTACAACAACTATCGATCGTCGCCAGAACTTGTTCGTATTCAACACATCTTGGCGCAATCCTTGGACGCCGGAGCTGTGACCCCCGTTTCTAAAAGCGCAGGAACAATTGCCGGTGAAAGTTGCGTGATTTGGGATTTTTCCACTCCGCAGATGGAAGCTGCGAGCTTATCCAACTTTGTAAAATCTGAGATGAGTGCTCACTCACTCAATCCACGCGACTTTGTTCTGCTGGTGCGTCAGAAGGCTAGCGAATACGCGGATGTGCTGGGTCCTTCCTTCACAGCAGCAGGGATACCTCTGCGCAATGAAGCAGGCTTTGTTGGAACAGTAATGCTCCAGGATTTGCTAGTTGAACCAGCCTCAGAGTTGGTTATTAAGTTTTTACGATTGGCCATGTTGAGTCGGAGCGGTCGATTTTGGACAGAATGCCAAGAGTTGCTAAGCATACTGCATGGGGTTTCTTATGAGGATGACCTAGCACGAACCAAGCTTGCTCAAACACTGGACTCCTTCGTGCGAAAACTTCGGTCAGTCCACCCCATCCCGCCGAAATCCAGGGATTCTGCACGATCGGTCGTGGACACTATTGTAGATTTTATTGGACGGAGGAGACTAGTCGCAGCTTACCCCGCATATGGTCAGGGTGATTGGCTGAGCAATATTTTGGATTCAACCGTTGAGCATCTGTTTGCATCTTCTTGCGCTGAGGACCACTGGCGCTCTGCACTCGATGCGTATGAGGGCACACATACGGTACCTCTTATGACGATCCATAAAAGCAAGGGACTTGAATACCACAGTGTAATTTTCATCGGGTTGGATGATGGCGCTTGGTGGAGTTTCTCGAAAGATCAGGTGGAGGCAACAGCGGGGTTCTTTGTTGCGTTCACACGGGCAAAACAACGGGTCGTTTTCACATATTGCGCACAGCGTGGCACAAGAACCGGGATTGCCGCTCTCTATGCACTCCTGACAAAAGCAGGAGTCCAATCGACCAACGTTGCTTGATCAAAAAGACAATATGGCCGAATACAAATCTTTTTTCATTATTGTTTTTTTCTTTGCAAGCGCTTCTGCGTGTAGATCGTGTCAACTCAATTTGTTTGGGCTATACGCGGTGGTGGGCTGGGATCGCCCATTCGGAATGTCCGCTTTGCGACCAGGGCATCCTCTGAACTCAGCTAAACAAAAGCGAACGTTTAGAGTTGTCCAAAGGCCCGATTTTTGGCCAAGAGAGCTTACTTCATCTTCCTGCGTTCCATGCAAATGCGACTAAGTCCTTCACTTTTTTATTTTTATCAACAACAGTGCTATTTGGGAGCTGGGTAGGTGCTCCAGCGCCAGCATAAGCAGGGCCAAACCGGAGCTTCCGGTGGAGGCCCGTCGAATCCCATTTTTTAGAGGTGTCCGCAACAACGGGGTCGAACGCCTTCCTGACCTTTAGAACCTTTCCGTTTCCTCGGTGTTTACGTCCAGTCGTTCAAAGACTTTAAATTTCGGATATGGTTAACTGTGGTCCTGTATGGGTCAAAGTCGACTATGGTCGTTTACTATCAGACATGTTAAAAAGACTATCTACTTCACGAAATATCAAGAAACGATTTTCTGAGCATATAATTAATATCGGATTTTTCTAAGTACGAATTCCTAGGGGCTGGTCATGACAATAGAGAACTTTGAAAAAGCTATAGACACTTTGAAATTATTCAGGCGTTCTGAGCTGAGCGATGAACAGGGAAATAATTTAATTGAAGATCTATACGTCGACCTATTCCCAAATGAGCACCTTTTAAAGACAATAATCAAGCCGAATACAACTTTCCTAGTTGGCCGTAAAGGCACTGGAAAGTCGACAATTTTTCAGAGGGCCCAGCGAGAGCTGGACAAAAAAAAAGACGTGACATGGGCCTATATTGATATCAAGTCTTTGTATGAATCCTCTACATCCGATATCGCAAACTTCTCAAATAAATTTTCCGGAAAAAGCTTATCCATCGATACTCTCAGAAAAATAAATGTATTTAAAACATTTCTCCGAGATATAACGCAGGAGCTAAAAAACCAGATCGAGCTGAGAATTAAAAGTAGCGCATGGGAAAGCTTCAAAGATAAATTTTCAGGAAAAAAAGAGAAGGTATTTGGAGAGCTTGATGATTTCATAAGATCAATTGAAGAAGATAAATTCATAAACGCAACGGCTATCAAAGAGACAAACAAAGAGTCTGAAACTCAGGGTTTAGAGAAGTTGGAAGCTCAACTTAAATCAGGCGCATCCAGCCAGAATGTAAGTATGGAAGTTTTGGTAAGCCTGCTCCTAGAGGCACAAGAAAAACATAGCGAAAACTTTTCCGAAGTATACATCAGACTCTTCGGGATCAGAGAATTAATAAAAAATCTCCAGGGAATACTTAAGAAACTAAAAATAAAACACATCTATATTTTCATCGACGATTTCTCAGAGCTTCCAAAGTCAGAGATGGAAGAGGTTGTAGATACTCTTTTGGCACCATTTAATAACTGGTCAGATGAGTTTATTAAATTGAAGGTAGCGGTATATCCAGGAAGAATCTACACCGGGAATATAGACCGCTCCAAAGTAGACGAGTTATATCTAGATATACACAGAGCATTTGGACGAAGTGACGTAAGCTCGATGGAAGAGAAATCTATAAACTTTACTAAACGTTTGATAGAGAAAAGACTGGATTTTTATTGTGGAAAATCTTGGCATGATCTTATTGATGTAGATAATGATGAAATCTGGAGAACCATTTTCCATGCATGCTCTGCGAATCCAAGGATTGCTGGATATATTCTATACTACGCCTATGAGGCGTCGGTCATTTATGGTGATACAATTAAGCGAACAACAATTGCTAGCGCCGCTCGAAAATACTATGAAGACAAAATCGCTCAGTATTTTAGTCTCAACAAATTTTTACATGAAACCTTCGAGGAGCGGTCGTCTATATTTAGTCTGAAAGAGCTATTTGAGCAGATTGTAAAACGAGCCAAAGAACTCAGGAATTATGATGGATCAAAATTAATCAGGGAGCTAAAAGGTAGACCACCGACAAGTCACTTTAACATCTCAAGAGACTACGATTCTGTGCTATCTTCGCTTGAACTTAATTTCTTTTTAACCAAATATTACGAAATGAAGGACCGTGACGGCCAAGACGTATCAATATACGCATTGAATTACGGTCTGTGCCAACAACAGTCGATTTCTTATGGTAGACCGAACGATAAGAGAGAGCATCGCCTGTATTATGTCGAAAGAATTTTCGACTACAATCCAATAATAAAGAAATATATTGAATTTAATCAGGAAATTGTTTGTGACACATGTCATGCTAAGCATGGACTCGACATGCTTGCAAATATCAAGGTTTTTAACATGCTGTGCCCAGAGTGCAAAAAGGGACAGTGTAGAATAATTAATCTTTCAAGAAAGTACGAAGAACTAATTAAAAATGTAGACGAGGAAAACCTTCTTCCCCGAAACGACTTAGGAATACTTAAAATTCTTTCAGACGAAAGAAGGGATATGTTCGCAAAGGAGATAGCCCAAGAAATGGATTGTTCTTATCAGCTTGTGGGGAAAAGAGGCGCGACTCTAGAAGAGCGGCACTTACTTCAGAGAGGTGAAAACGAGAACGGGCGCAGGGTCTTCAGAATCAATGCGAATGCCGAAGAAATTTATTTCTCTGATAACTCTCAAGAACTTAACTTGGATGATGAATAAGCACAGATGGCTTGGAATCTCGATACGCGAGTCACGAGTTCAGAATGCTGAGATAAGTCTGGGTTTCGAGCTGAATTTTGGAATTCGAACTGACAAGACTTGGCCAGTGGCTGGTGTCGGGTTTACCTGCACCGGCGATCCGATGCGCCGCAATGCCAAAAGGTCATGGCTTCAATGCTCCACGAGAATTATACGGTTCAGGAATTATGAATAATGCTGCCCTCGCAATAGCTGATAGAGAACTTTCTAAGTTTCCGACGATTACGCTAAAAAAAGGTGAATCTCTATACCACGGAGCGCGTTCTAAAGAGGAGATTTTGGGCCTTAGGCCTAATGCAATGTTTACCTCCAATCTTTGTTACGCGGTGGACTATGCGTTTGGACGAGACCTTAGAAAATTTAACGAAGATGGAACTATTTCTTGGCGAAATGATTTGTTCCGGGCTTTGTTTTGCTGCATTTTGGAGGAAGATATTGAAATTATTAAAATTACAGGCGTAGATTGGCCCGCCCTCTGTATGGAAATTCAGAAAGCTGATGATTCGATGCCTGCCTTTGATGGATGGCTTCAAGAGAAGCTGACCGCATACCTCGCTAGAAGATATGGAAAGCAAATTAAGGGAGCAATTCTGCTTTCTGGCACCAAAAATTCTCTTGATGAATATATTTTCAGCGATGCGAACTCGATATTTTCGGTCCAACGCAGAATCGATTGACAAACAATTGACCTTAAAAGCGAATACAAGTGTAGATACGGCGACGCTCACTACACCGCACCTTCGGATCCTTTCCTTTGGTGGACATGCCGCAAGCGTTGTCGCAAATTTATGGATGTTCGCCTTGCGACCTCAGCTTTTACTAAGCATGGGAAGCGCTCATTCATGCTTGCCTATGTAAGCTTAGCGGCCAAAACGGCCAAGTTATGGTATCAATATCGCTGGCGAGGTTGAGGTTACTGTATCGAATGTTAGGCCCACCTGGACTCGAACTAAGGGCCTAAAGGGTTGTGGGAGCCCTGTGGCAGGTCTTCGCAGCACCACATGAACCCATCAATGGGTCGACACCTTGTTGACACTCACCTCCCCATTCGATTAGCTATCTAAACTTATAGTCACTCGAATTGGAGATTGGGCGTGGCTGATACCAAAATCCCTTTTGGATACCACATTGAATCTGACCGATTTGTGGACGTAAGGGAGGTGCCCAGTGGGGCGCGATGTGGTTGTAAGTGCCCTGGTTGTGATCTTCCTCTTATTGCCAGACACTGTATGGTTGGGCGTGTTGACCACTTTGCACACAATACTCGTGGACAAGACAAAAAAGTCTATGAGGAGTGCACGTTTTCGTATTGGGTGTCAGTTGCTGCGATGGCTCGGCAGATATTCTCCGAGTCCGAGTCATTTGATGTGGCTATGCCAGATTACGTTTATCCCCCGCCAAGCCCTTGGTCATCTGTTCACGATCCTGATTACGTATGTTCTCAGGCCTGTACCATTACATTGGAAAACATTCACGTAAACAGAAACCAACTGGGTGAAACTTTCGATGTAACGGGTGAATTTAAAGGCGTGCAAGTTGGCATAAAGCTGGTACACCCTGAAAAACAAGGTGTGCCGGATTTTTCAGACTGGAATTGTCACGATCATAAGGTGGTTGTTCTTGCCATTGATATCTCTAGTGCTAGGTCGCAATTTCAGCATTCAGAGACACCTCTCAAAGTCGTTCTCGCGAAATCCATGGCGAAAGAGTTGGACTGTAAAAGATGGCTCTATCACCCAAGGATGGCTCACTATCTTGAGTCACACGATCGTGACGTGGAGAAATCCAGCTATCGGGAAGATTCACCACAGTTCCAGGTCCAAAAACAGAACCATCAACCATCTCAAGTAATTCCTTCGGTACGGAAATCAGTAGGTTCAGGAATGTATCGAAACGACCGGGGTGAATATCTGTTTTATTGTCGACGTTGTAACCATCAGGTTTTTCTAAATGCTCAACAATGCTTTTGTGAACTTTGCTCTGGTGTCATGTACCGAATCCATCGAGATCAGGTTAATGCCCGTAATCTTTGATTTGCTCGATAGCTCGTTCTCATAGAAGGACAGCGTTATGTGTGGCCGCTACAACGTAATCGACGACCCTTTAGTCCAGGATCTTCTAGAAATCCTGGGCATACCTACACGCGTTCAATCCCGCCTCAACATAGCACCAGGTGCAAAAGGCCAGATCGTCTACGAGACAAACCAGGGAAGAGCCCTGGAAGACGCTATCTGGTCACTGCTCATCGAACCAAAACCCGATGGTAGAGGCTATCGCCCCTCACCAAAATACAGCACGTTCAACGCCCGATCAGGAAGCCTGGGCACCAGCCCACTCTGGAAAAAACGGTTTCACTCCCAGCGGGCCATTATCCCGGCCAGTGGATTCCACGAATGGACCGGGGAAAATGGGCGCAAGCAGTGCTACAACATTCATCCCGTTAATAGCGCAATCGCGTTTGCCGGGCTTTATGAGCTCTGGGGTTTCCAGGGTGATCTCGTACCTTCGTTTACCATCGTCACCCTGCCGCCACATCCGAACTTTAGGCACATTCATCCGAAAAGCATTCCATTAATGTTGAGACCGGAGGATTTTGAACTGTGGCTGGACCCTCAGCTGACGAATACCGATCCGTTGCAGCATCTATTCAAGACGAGGATAGGTGAGCCTCTCTTCGTTGAGCCGATAAAGTCTCCGGAGAAACTTGAGATAGCGGGTGAAGTCGAAAGAATTGAAGCGGACGATGCCTGATCAGGAGTATGGCAGTGCAACCATAATTTGACAGCGCCTTGTAACCATAAACTGGCCAGGTATAGCCTAGATATGGTGTTATCGATGCGAGGCGTGATATCGAGGTGTATTTAAACAAAAGCGGACATTCGAGCCAAGGCTTTTTTACAGACTGCAAGCCAATCACAGCCATTTCATCCAGTATGATTGGCCGAGCAAATTGCAGACGCTGAATGATTACATGGCAGAGATGGCCATGCTCGGCTAAGCTGTTGTTTTATTGATTTATGTGCAGCGCGATTGATGGTTCAAAGTCAGTAATAATGACACAGTCAAATTTCTGCAATGATAAAGCGCGCTGCCTAATTGCTGGTAGGTGGGAAGGATACGCTGCACCGTGATAGATCCCTGGAATCCAAACACTTTTAGCTTTGAACTTCAGCGTGTGCTTACAGCGGAATCACAGCTAGTTTTCGACTATCACTCTGAAGCACGCAGATTGATGGACGAGCATCTGAATAGCTCGCCTTATCAAAGCCTAAAGCCGAATCGATTTTCTTCAGCATACTTATCGTTTCAGGAGCATGAGCTGACACCGATACTGGCCCAGACTCGAATACGAGTATGGCACTACGCCAGATTGTTGGAGCAAGAGGTGGATGCGATGCAACGAAGGCTCGTGCCTTCATCGTTGGAGTTTTTGAAAGAACGACTTCATGATCTTGTTGCTATGGAGCTGCTGACCCAAGAGGAAGCCGATAAGGTATTTAATGAGAGCCCCTTTCATTCACAAAGGGACTCTGGGTCGGGGAGGTTGTGGACTGTCATCGTTCCACGGCATTGCAGCGATGGAGACGTTTCGGCTCTTCTTGGGAGCTGGGGAGGCGAGTCTGCGTATTTTTGGCTTTCAGATAAGTCTCTGGCTACAAAACTGAGAAGTCTTGGATTGCCACGAATTCTTGAGATTGAGGCCGCACTTACAGACGGTCTCAACGCATTCAGTGCTTCAAATACAGTTATGGAAGCGTGGGCGAAGAAGCTGGGAGTCTGCGTAGTTCCGACTGGTTGCGATCTTGCCATTACGAATTGCCTCGGCACCGCTAAACTAATCCGGGTACATACTGAGGGCCAAAGCACGTTTGAGGCGGTAGCCAAGGCATACCCTGAAGGCGTGAGCGAGAAAATCACCTAACGATCGGCTGCACGGCGACCGATTTTCCGCCGCTTCGCAGCTCCAAACTGGCGCGTTTGCCGGGCGTTAACTGAGGGGGAACTGTGCATTTCTTCTACATGGACGAGTCGGGGGATACAGGGGCTAACCTTACCGATAAAGATCAACCAATATTTGTGCTAGGGGGCATCAGCCTGAGAGATGAAGGTTGGAACAAAACCCACGCCGAATGGGAAAAAAGAATAATCAGCTATTTCGGAGGCAACGTTCCCACAGGCTTCGAAATGCATTCCTGCGATCTGCTATCCCCAGAGGGAGAGGGTTTTTTCGAGGGGCATGCCATTGAGCGTCGGTTGGATCTCGCCAATCAAGCTATTGATCTGATCCTCGAGCGGAAACACGACGTGCATTTGATCGCTTTTGATAAAGCGAGAATGGCTGAAAATCAGTGCGGAAGCGACCTGAATTTTGATCCAAAAATTCCTTATCTTCTAGGTTTTGACTACCTCATCACCTATATCAATGAGGTGGTAAAAAGTAATCTAGGGCAGTCAGCTCGAGGCATGATTATTCTCGATGAAAAAGAAGAGCACATGCCCAAGGTTGAAGAGGTTTTTTACCACCGAAGGTTTGAAGATATTAAAAGTCACCGCGTGAAATGGATTGTAGAGTTCGCCTCAGCTGTAGACTCAGTGAAAAATCCTATGATCCAACTTTCTGATCTAGTAATACTGTGTGCTCGCAGATTTCTCGAGATCGAAGAGGGCTATAAAAATCCGCCTGAAATGGTAAAGAAATTCTACGCCGATTGTTACTACAAGATTTATGGAAAACTCAAAAAGAAGAGCATTGTGAGTAGGGATGGTGCTCCCTACAAAGGATTGAATGACTATTTGGAAACCGTTCAAAGCAAACATAAAGCAGGCTGGAAAAAACGTTATGGGGTCAGCAGTTAACAAAGTGGTCAACGGGTTTGTGCGGGTTCTCCAAGCGGCGTAGCCCAGGCTAGGCGACAGGATTATACGGATGGATCTGAGCAATAAGGAACGAGAATCCATAGGGCTGTGCATTTGCCTAGAGGCGGTTAACGAAATTGTTAATCATGCCGTACTAGATGTCAGGAAAAGCTCAAGAATTCCTGGTGAAGCCCTGATATATTTCAAGGACTTGGTTCATCGCTCTCTGTTTATTATTCGAATTCTTGATTTTGCAAAAGAGGCCGGAGATAGCAAGTTGACGGGCGTTTCCGGTTCCTGTGTTGATATTCTTGAAAAGGTCTGTGTGGAAAGTGAACTTGGCACGGACGACAGCGTTCGAGAACTCAAAAGCGCCGTTAATAACCTTAAGCATTGGTTAGATCAAAAGTCGCCTATAAAGCTTTGGTTGCCCACTTTGAATCTGGATGCGGAGATAGAAGTATCAAGAATCGAGTTTCTCAAAATATCCGGAAACAGTTCAAAGCATAATATTTCGAGATTAACGGGTGTTTCGAAAGGCATCCGCACAATCCTTTCTGAGCATGGCTACGATGTTCCTATTGAGTTAATCCCACTCGCCTTAGAAGATTTTCAGGAGCATCTTGAGCAAAATTACTTCACCTACTATGCAACTTGGATGGCTGAGTTGTTGAATGAGATTCGCTGGGGAATTCAAAGGTACTTGGAGCCCTTGTATGCAGTGTCATACAAGCATCAGGAGGATGGATTCTCGTACAGGTTTGAGTTCCCCGAGGGTTTCAACCACGAGGTTCCCAAACAATGGTTTTGGCGCTTGATGAATCACACTAGGTCGGGGCCATATATCGATAGCTTCCGAACCCCCGCTAGCCTAAGGGAGCAAAGCTCTCTTGAGTGGGGAATTTGAGCGCAATGCCTAATCAATGCGTCAACGGGACCGGTTGTTCCGCTGCGCTCTACAAAACGGCCCGTTACGCCAGCGTTAGGCTTTCTATATGAATAATAGCCAAATATCTGAACTGCTCGTTGGAATAGACGCAGAATTAGCCGGGGATGGTTACACAATCCCTCAAAGGCCAATCCATGCGGTTATGAAGGTCGGTCAAACCTTAGGTTTGTCTCTGCCCATAACAAAACCCCAACAGGCTGACCAACACCCTTCTGCTACTAATTGGCCAATCGTAGAATCGATCTATCAATGGTATGAGCACCGATACGGTGACAGGGTTAAGCAGGACTTTAGTCAAGGAACGATCGCGGTTCCGATCCGCGATGATATCTATACCGTCAAACTTCCAATAGTTTATGGAGCAGTATCGTTTTACGCCGAGAGGCAGCGGCAAGCTAAGTCATCGAATGCTTCCCAGGGGCAGCGTAAATTTAACGTGCTTGATGCTTTCAAGGATCTTGCAGATGGGCTCCGGCAATCACTAACGGACGAGGAACTCCTTCACATCCACAGCTTGTTCGTATTCGCCCTGTCTACAATGCTGAGAGCACGTTCGTTGGCAAAGGACCATCAGCTCATGTCCTTGGCTTTAACTGACGTCAGTACAGCCGCAAATCATTTAAGCGACAATCAGCGCGAGTACGGCTTATCGAAATGGGCATCACTTCAGGCTGCTGAGAAATCGTTAAAATATGCGATCCAGTCGCAGACTGGCTCGCATCCTCGTGGCCATAATCTGCAAAAGCTCTATGTGGATGCGGGAAACCAAGGCCTGGGTCATGATCTTCAGGATGCCGTTACCCATATACAATGCTCGGCGGGTGTCCGATACGGAGAGGAAATCGTTTCACGAGGAGACGCCTTGGACGCGCACCATGCGTCGATTGTCGTCCTTAACGGGGTCACGGAGTTTGTGGAACGAAAAGCCTAACAAATTGTTCCAGTTCGTTCTGCACTTCCCCCACCGACGCCTAAGTCGGTAGCCGTGTATCATTAGCGTTTACTTTTAGGAGTCCAAATGTCGGACCTGGATACAAACACTCGCGATCGATTGGTCTCTGTTGCTCAAGGAGTTTCGGGGGCGTGTCCAGTTGTCGGACCAATACTTTCGGAAGCAATAGGACAACTAATTCCGAATCAGCGATTAGATCGAGTAGTCAGCTTCCTGAAAACCCTAGAAGAGGACTTTGCTAACCTCCAGTCTCGACTGGATTGCATCGAGCGTAACTCTGCAACTCCCGAAGGGCTAGATATCTTGGAGGAAGGGATGCTCCAAGCGGCTCGATCCGTATCCAAGGACCGCCAAAAGTGGCTGGCTGCAATCGTGGGCAGCTCCCTTTCGTCGGAATCACTAAAGTATGAGGAGAGCCGAAAACTCTTGAATCTCTACCGGGAGCTGGCCGACCCAGAACTGATTTGGTTAATCTACATTTCGGAGCCCCAAACACTAAGCTCGCCGTACCACCAAAAATTAATGGAGCAGTATCCGGATGTTCTTCACCCGGCATCTAGAAGTTATGGTAGGTCTCAAGAGGAAGCTGATCGTTCTGCTCTGCAAGATGGCTACAAAAATACACTTTTGCGTCTGGGATTAGCGACCTTAAAACAGAATAGTCAAACTTTAGAAATCTCCGCTTTGGGCCGCCTTTTGTTTCGTTACATTTCTGACGGCGGGGCTGGGAAAGAAAGTTAATAATTTGCGTCACGCGGATGTCCTTGTTTTCCCTATGTTATGGCAAGGCCGCACCGGTGCGCTCCGCGTTATGTCCAAGGAAAGATATGGAACCGTTAGAATTCACCGCTGAAGTGATCAAAGCATTGGCCTGGCCATCAGCTGTGGTAATCGCTGTGGTTATTTTGCGGACTGAGGTGGCGAACTTACTTGGGCGAATTACGAAGATCAAACATAAAGATTCTGAAATTGACCTGGCGCAAGAGGTTCAAGCTGCGGCAAATAGTGCTGACAAAGTCTTAGGTAATTCTGCGAAGGTTGGTTTGGATTCGGAACAGGGTAGGGCTAGCAGACTAGCCGAGGACAGTCCTCGGGGTGCTATCTTAGATGCATGGCTCTCAGTGGAAGAAGCGATGACAGGGTATGAGAAAAGGCATGGTATCGAGTACGCGACGTCCCATGCGCCTCCTCATCAAAGGATTCAAAGTATCCAGTGGAGCGATCTAGACAAATCTTCATTGGGGCAAGGCGTATTGCAGATGCTGCAAAAGCTGAGGCGAATACGAAACGAGGCAGTCCATAGCAGTGATGCGGAAATTACTTCGGAAACTGCTCGAGAATATGCAAGTTTGGCCGCAAGGGTTAGAGCTAAACTCGAAGAGGCATAACCAAGGAGAACCGACCAATTTTCCGCTGCCGCTTTGAAGCGGCTAAGCCCAAGCGTTATCGCACTATCTGAATGTTCGCTTTGCGACCGTAGCTTCAGTTTGTACCTCAGCCAATCAACCTGCGAACATTCCTGTTTCAGTCGCACCGCTGATTAACGTTTTCCACCCTTGGTATTTCGCCAGTGCCCCGCCGCCAATCGCTGGACCGCTCACTCCTGAGTTATGCCGTTAAGTTCGACTCCTTCTCAGCATTCTGGAAGCCAGCCGGAATTTCCAATGGTGTCAGGAACACCGAGCAAAAAGGCGGACACACTTCAGTACCAACGGCCGGCCAAAAAATGGGTTCAAGAACATTATCAGCGCCACCTTCCCACCAATTGCGTTCACTACTTCAAGAAAGATAGCAAGTGGTCAATTTGCAAACGCGAAACTCGCACGAGCGATGGAAGATGACCCCCAATACGCGCTTTATGGTCTGTTCTTCTTGTGAGAACGTCATGGCGAAAAAAGGACTAAATTAGCTCCCCGATTAGGTCGCCATGCCCCCTATCTTGGCGGCCACTCCCTCCCCTTTACCACCATAACTATATTGCAAGTATACTTGTTGGGTTTTTGTCCGGTCGCTCTATAATTATAAGTATACTTGCAATATTTCCCTCGATATCCAATAATACTGCAAGTATTCTTGCAATGTATGGTGGTCGCGCATGAGCCTTACCCTCCAAATTCACTGGGACAACCAGTGGCATGATGCCGGCGTTATCGAATTCAGAGGCCCTGACCAAGGTCTCAGAGGCAACCCGACATTCTCTTATGACATGGAGTACGCTCTGAAAGCCCTGGAGCGGATTGGAGATTTTGACCATCAGGACTTAATGGACCGGACAGCTGTGGGAGTGAATCTGCCTTGCATTTTGGCAGGCGACTACATGAATGGTGAGATTGTCCCGATCCTTAGAGACATCATTTCTCAGGGAGCTGGTCGCCGGCACTGGGTTAAAAGCCTTGGATATGACCGCGATCCCGAGCATCTAATCGATTACCAGCTCTTGGCTGAGGGGTGTGTTGGTCCAGTTGGCAACTTGCGAATCAAAGAAGCGGCGGAAGCGTTCGAGTCTGAAGTTGCAAGGTCAGAGGTTGTTTTATTCGACCGTGAAGAAGTGTGTACCCGGGCCGACAGCCTTATCCAATATGCTCACAGCCTGCATGTTGCAATTGGCGGCGCAACGGGCGCTGGGGGTGACGCGCCCAAGCTTTTGTTGGTCGAAAACCATTATGGCCGGTATGCGCTTGAGGGAACCATTCCTGACGAAGAGATTGCCCGGCACTGGCTGGTTAAATTTCCGAGGGGAAAGAGGACCCGAGACGATATTTGGGTACTTGAGGGTGAGGCCGCTGTTTACCAGTTCCTTGAGGAACAGGGCTTTAAATCCATCACCGGGGCTGCTTTCGATGACATCTACGGCGATGTTGCTCTTTGGTTACCGCGTTTTGACCGAGAAGTTAGGCAAGAAGGCATCTTGCGTCATGGAATAGAGTCTGTTTATTCGATGATGGGCATGATCGGCGATGGTGCTCGCCTGGATCACGTCGACGTGATCCGGAAACTCCAGAACTGTGTGACCAAGCCTGAGGACAAAGATGCTCTGCTCGCGGATTACCTGGTTCGGGATGTTTTGAACACCGCAACGGGTAATCGCGACAACCACGGTCGCAACACGTCACTGATTAAGCGAGGTCATGATATTGAGTTGGCGCCGGCCTATGACATAGCCCCTATGGTGTTGGACCCTGAATCGATCGCGATGTCTACATGGTGGCCACATCACCTGCTGGACCAACGGCGGAATCCAGATTATTCGCTGATTCTGGAGGAGCTTGCTGTTAATCCCAAAGCAGCTGCGAGCATCATGGAAGGTGAGCTGCTGAAGTTGATGGACATGAAGGCTGGCTTGAAGCGGTATGGAGCTCCGGACGCAATGCTGACTCATATTGCGATCAGGATGCATGAGCCGGAATTGGTTCATGATCAGCTGGAACGCTTGTTGTATCCGTGCTGAGTCATAGTGGGGAGTGTATTTAGCATGCCTAAATTGAAACGAACACCGCTAACGCCAAACGAACGGTCACTGATTCGAGAACAGACCTTTGCAGAGCTCGAAGCCGGAAAAATTCATCTGGGCCAGGCCCTTCGTCGGTTTCGCCTGAAGTTCACAGGGTTGAACCAGAAACAATTCGGAAGACTTGCGGGGTTCTCTGCCACGACTATCTCTGCGATTGAGAGGGACCCAGAGTCGGGCACTGTTCGAACGATCAATAAGATTCTTCGAAAGTTTGGTATGCAACTGACAATGGGGATGATTAATCGAAGCAGTGAAACTCAGACAGTGAGTGTCTCCCCGGCTGGGAAGAAGCGACGTTTTCTCTCGCCCGAGGAGGCAAAAGAAGCCATTGACCGTGTGGTATCTGGTACCTGATTGATCGGACTTTTCGTGCCGAAAATTAGACGCTCTCATACATCGACTGCCTCGCCTTAACCACGAATAAAGTAGAACCCTATGTATGGAGCGAATACATAGGGTTCTACCCCGTTACTGCGGACATTCCTAAAAAGAGGCTGATTTTCTCCAAGAGCAAGTCGTGGTCTATCCGCCTGAACGTTCGCTTTGCGACCAGGTTGGCCAGCAGAGAACAATCTTCTGAACCATACTTAAAGGCCCTTACCCTCCGAAGAGGGCCACATCATGACATTTCCTATCAGCAAAGCTCCCTGGAACAAGGGGAAGCTCGTTGGCCAGAAGTTACCTCTCAAACTCGAACAAATATGGGCTATCCGCATTCGGTTGGAGATCGCTAAGAACATCCGCGAGCTGGCGATGTTCAACATGGCGATTGATTGCAAACTTCGGTCTTGCGATATGGTGAAGCTCTTGGTTCGAGATATTTCCAGAAACGGTGAGGTTTTGGATCGGGCGCAAGTCATCCAGCAGAAAACCAGTCAGCCTGTTCAGTTCGAGATAACCAAAAAGACTCGCGAATCCGTCGAAGCGTGGATCGAATTTCGCGGACTCTCAGGGATGGATTATTTGTGGCCGAGCCGGATGCGAAAGTTTGACCACATCACTACTCATCAATACGCCCGCCTCGTCAAGAAGTGGATAATCAGCATCGGACTCGATTCTTCCGTCTATGCCACTCAGTCAATGAGACGGAGCAAGGCAACATTGATCTACAAGAAGACCAAAAATCTTCGAGCAGTCCAGTTGCTACTGGGACACACAAATATGTCCAGTACCGTGCGATACCTTGGTGTCGAGGTGGAGGATGCTCTAGAAATAGCTGAAAGTATTGAGATCTGATTGCTGTAATGTGGTCCTTCAATCCGAATCGCAGGGAATATAAGCTGCTCTCGGAGTCAATCGATAATCATACACTTGGTTTTCCCAGACAACCTCTGATGTCTTAAACAAGATGCGTGAACACTGGGAATCGATGCAAGAGCGAATGGATCCAATGCAGATGATGATGGAGCCGATGCTGCAACATCAGCGAGATTTGAACGAAAAGTGATTCATCCTGATTTGCCAAGCAATTATCCTCCCTGAATTGCATCTAAGGCGGCTAGTTTACTAACTGGCCGCCAATATCGCAGAGGGAATGTCGATTGTCGCGCACAAACCGCTGTCCTTAGCGACCGTAAAGTGGAGGGTTCCTCCGTAGCGTTCGACGATTTCCCGAACTATGGCGAGCCCGAGGCCATGGCCCGGTGTCTGCTCGTCCAGCCGCAATCCCCGTTGACCCAGCTTGCCGATTTCGGCGTCAGCAACGCCCGGTCCATCGTCGATAACACCTATGTGCAGTGTTCCGGAGTGTTGCGCCAATGACAGCTCCACGCAGCGTTCTGACCATTTGCCAGCGTTGTCCAGAAGATTACCCATAATTTCATTCAGGTCGTGTTCTTCAATCGGCCAGCGGACGTCCTCTGGCAGAGAGCTCGACAGTTCAAAGGATTTTTCAGGGTACAGTCGCCCCAGCATCCAGAGCAGGTCCCGTGCCTGTTTCAGTGGGTAGGCGCTTTTCCCGATCTGTGGTCCGGCAAAACGACTTCGTCGCATTTCGGCTTCAAGCTGTTTGTCGATGTCGTTGAGTCTCGCCGTCATCTGGAGCCGGAGTTCATTGGGAAGCGGGCGGCTCGTGTCCTCAAGTACCTGCCGGACGGCTGCAATGGGAGTCTTGACGCTGTGAGACAGGTTGGCCAGCGCATCCCTGGAACGTTCGAGGCGCTGATCCAAGGAATCGAGTAGCTGGTTGAGTTGTTGAACCAGCGGGCGAAATTCCTCGGGCGTCTGGACATGAATCCGAGAAACCTCGCCGTCCTGAAGCCTTTTTAACGTAGCCTTCAGCTCGACAACGGGGCGCATGGACAAATTGATGCCGAACCAAATCACGGCAACCAGCAGCAGAATCAGCAGTATAGAAACGATGGCTGTCCAGACGTGCAACTCGGCTTGGCTGCGTTTCAAGGCTCCCAGATCCTCCGCCACAATCACCACGATGGGGGTGTCGCCCAATCGGAATGACTTGCGGAATGCAAGAATATCTTCCGGCGCTTCTGTCGTTTCCACACCCCGCACCCGAATGGTTCCTTCCTGCTTGGATTCGATAATGGCCATTAACACCGCGGCCCAGGAGTCCGGTGAAATGATGGTTTGGGATGGTGCATGTATGGCAAAGGCGTGATGAAAGACCTCCTGGAAGTAATCGCCCGTCTGGAGACTATCCAGCTTACCGCCAGAATCGCGGATTTGGTGCTCCAGGAAGGCGACTTCATCCTTGAGGCGTGTCTCCACGAATTCCTGTGACATACGGTCCAGTAGCAGGCCATGAACCAGCCAAGCCAGCCCCATCAGAGCAATGCCCGCAGGCAACAGCATTACCAGCAGGGTGCCCTTGACGGATGTGGGCTTTCTAAACAGTGTCATTGAACAGGTACCCCTGGCCGCGACGGGTTGAAATGGCGTCGTTGCCCACCAGTTTTCGCAATCTGCGGATGTAAGCTTCGATCACGTTCTCATTCGGGGTGTCGTTCAGATTGTAGAGCTGTTCCATCAACTGCTCTTTTGAAAATACATGGCCGGGACGGCTCATCAGGCAGCGCAGCAGGCGAAATTCAGTACCGGTCAGGCTGTGTTCCGTGCCATCGTCGGATTTCAGGCTCTGGCGATTTTCGTCCAACTCATAGCGCCCAGCTTTCACCATCGAGTGAATTCGGCCTTCACTGCGACGCACAATGGCGTTAAGCCGGGCAATCAGCTCTTCGGTCTGGAAGGGCTTGGCCAGGTAGTCGTCTGCCCCTGCCTTGAGGCCTTCGACTTTGTCGTGCCAGTCTCCACGAGCGGTCAGGATGAGCACCGGAAAGGCGATACGATTTCTTCTCCACTTTCGCAGGATGTCCAGACCGTTGCCATCCGGGAGGCCAAGATCAAGGATAACAGCCCGATAATTCTCCTGTTCTCCCAAAACCATGGCTTCTCTGGCCGTGTATGTCGTATCAACGCTGAATCCCGCCTTTTCGAGCTGGCCGCTCAATCCATCAGCCAGCAAACGGTCATCTTCAACGAGCAGTAATCGCATCGGGCTGTCCTTCTCTTGAACCGGATGGGCGAACAGTGTCACCCACTTACCTGAATTTAGGCTGAACAACAAAAGAGTTGGGTATTTTCAGCAAGAATTCAGGTTGGTGCGCGATGGTGTCATTCGTATTTTGGCATTGCTCTGAGTTCAGGGCTAACCGTTGCCGGTATTTCCGGCCAGTAATTCGAGGAGAAGACAAGATGAACGCATCCAAATTGATTGTCGCAGCCGCTGCCATGTCGATGTCAGCAGTGACCCTCGCCGCTGGTGCCCATGGCGGTGGCCACGGCGCCAGCAGTGGCGAACCGGGCAAGGCATCAGAAGCCTCTCGCACTATTACCGTCGAAATGTACGACAACTACTACGAACCGGAAGAAATCAGTGTGAAGCCAGGCGAAACCGTGCGCTTTGTGGTGGAGAACAAGGGGAACCTTGTCCATGAATTCAATGTGGGCACACCCGGCATGCACGAAGCTCATCAAGAGGAAATGATGATGGTCGAACATGGCGTGATCCAGGGCGGCAAGCTGAATCACGACATGATGAACATGGATATGGGCAACGGGCACTCCATGAAACACGACGATCCGAACAGCGTGTTGCTGGAGCCGGGACAAAGTAAGGAAGTTGTCTGGAAATTTACCGAAAAGGGCGATATCGAGTTTGCCTGTAACGTGCCGGGGCATTACCAGGCTGGCATGTACGGTGACGTTAACTTTGAGTGACCTGGTGTGCTGAAAACCCTACGAATGCATGGGTTGGCGAACGTTTCCCAGCCCAGCTTCAACGAAGTGAAGTTTGGAGTAAAACAGATGAAAACACGTCTACTGACGGCGCTTCTGAGCCTTTTGATTCCGGCACTGGTTCTGGCCGGCGAATACGACCTAACGGTCGACCGGGTTGAAATTGACACCGGTGATTTCGTTAAGGAAGGCATTGGGTACAACGGAAAATCCCCTGGGCCGGTGATGCGCTTCAAGGAAGGGGAGAACGTCAGGATCAATGTGACCAACAACCTGGATGAGATGACATCAATCCACTGGCACGGTCTGATCCTTCCTTTTGATCAGGACGGTGTGCCAGGCATCAGCTTTCCGGGCATCAAGCCGGGTGAAACCTTTACTTACGAGTTTCCGATCCAGCAGGCGGGCACCTACTGGTTCCACAGCCACTCTGGTTTCCAAGAGCCAGATGGCGCCTATGGTTCCATTGTGATTGAGCCTGAAGGCCGTGAGCCGTTCCGTTACAACCGTGAATACGTTGTTCAGCTCACTGACAAGCACCCACACTCCGGCGACCGCATCATGCGCAACCTGAAGATGATGCCGGATTACTACAACCGCGAGCAGCAGACTGTCGGCGAGTTTTTCTCGGACGTGTCCGAAAACGGTTTGATGAACACCGTCAGTGACCGGATGGCCTGGGGTGGCATGCGCATGATGAAAGCAGATGTTGAGGACCTCCAAGGCTTTACGGGCCTGATCAACGGCAAAGGACCGGCCCAGAACTGGACAGGACTTTTCGAACCCGGCGAGCGGATCCGGCTTCGGTTCATCAACTCCTCTGCGATGACCTACTTCGACATTCGTATCCCCGGTCTCGATATGACGGTTGTGCAGGCCGACGGCAATAACGTTCAGCCTGTCAATGTAGACGAGTTCCGGATTGGCGTTGCGGAAACCTACGACGTCATCGTGCGTCCGAAAGATGCCAAGGCCTACACCATCTTTGCCGAATCCATGGGACGCTCAGGCTACGCCAGAGCCACATTAGCTCCCGAAGAGGGTATGGAAGCGGCCGTGCCACAGCTGCGTGAACCGGCACGCCTGACCATGGCAGACATGGGCGGTATGCACGGCATGGATCACGGCAGTATGGCTGGCATGGATCATGGCAACATGGATATGAATAGCTCAGAAGAGATGTCCGGCATGGATCATTCTTCAATGGAAGGAATGGACCACTCAAATATGGAAGGAATGGATCATTCGGGCATGTCCGGCATGGACCATGGCTCCATGGCGATGGGCAAAGAAGGCCCAAGCGATCCCTTTTATGCCAAGGGAAGCGGCCTTGTGCCCACGGCAGCCAATGGCGGCAAGTTCCTGTCTTACGCAGACCTGAAGGCTCAGGACCCACTGTATGAAGACCGCGAACCGACGCGCGAAGTCGAGCTTCGTTTGACTGGCAACATGGAACGTTACACCTGGAGTATTAACGGTGTGAAGTACGAGGACGCTGACCCCATTCGCCTGAAATACGGGGAGCGCGTTCGCTTCAAGTTCGTCAATGAAACCATGATGACGCACCCCATGCACTTGCATGGCATGTGGTCCATCCTCGATGTTGGCGCTGGTCAATGGAATCCGATCAAGCACACGGTCAGCGTGCAGCCAGGCACCACGGTGTATATGGAAACCGAGGTCGACGAGCCCGGCCAGTGGGCTTTTCACTGCCATCTGTCCTATCACGCGGCGGCCGGTATGTTCCGCAAAGTGATTGTTGAGGGTGGCCCTGAGTCGACTCAAGCAAAGGCGGACGCAACAATCGCGGAAGGAGGTGATGCATGAGATCTATTCGATCACTTGTTGCTGTCAGTTTTCTTGCCTCCATTGGATTCTCAGCGGCGGCGACAGCTCAGGAAATGATCTCCGACACCACCGCCCGCAAACAGCCGCTCACAACCTGGGGCGTTCAGTTCGAGGAGTTTGAATACCGCTACAGCGATGATGATGAGGAGTTGGGCGTCTGGAATGCCGATCTGTTTTACGGCACGGACGATCTGAAAGTCCGGTGGCTCACCAAAGGCGAGTATGAGATTGAGGAGCAGGCCTACGAAACGCTGGAGAATCAGGTTGTGGGCCAAGTGCCCATCTCCAAGTTCTTCGACGCCAAAGCGGGTGTTCGTTTCGATACTCCCGAAGGGCCAGACCGGACCTATGCTGTTTTGGGCGTTGCGGGTTTGGCGCCCCAGTGGTTTGAGATCGATGCCAACCTATATGTGAGCAAGGACGGCGATACGTCAACCGAACTCGATGCAGAGTACGAGTTGCTTTTCACTAACTACTGGATCCTGGCGGCTACTCTGGATGCCACGGTCGCGTTCAGCGAAGACCGGGAAATTGGCGTTGGCAAAGGACTGGTTTCTACCGAAACAGGCCTTCGGCTAAGCTATGACCTGATCGACCGCTCGTTCTCGCCCTATGTGGGCGTGGTGCATGAGCGCAAGTATGGCGATAGTGCCGACTTCGCCGAAGCGGACGGTGGCAGTACCGAAGACTGGTTTGCCGTGATTGGAGCGCGAATCGCGTTCTGATCGGGTGAATTAGAAGCCGAGAATCTACTCTCGGCTTTTTTTAGGGCAATTCGATGCAATGGAAATCCATCAACTGTAGACCCTATTTTTAGTTGCAGTTCAGGTTCGCATGTTGTGATTACGGGTAGTAATTAAGCAGGCTGAGAGGTGCGTTCTCATGCACAAAGCCCAAAAAGCAGCCCTATAGCCTGGCTTTGCCTCCAAGTCTGAATGTTCGCTTTGCGACCGTAGCGTCAGTTGTGTGCCCCCGCAAATCAACGTTAGGCACTTTGCATTCAGCTTTGGAGTCACCTGCTACGCTGAGAAGTGATCCTGGCCCCGTATTAGGTCCTGTTTGAGGGGGGCTGGTCGAGTCGTCGGGTGTAGGTCGCAGGCCGGCAAGGTCATGGGTCGCTGGGCCTATGGTCGAAACATCGAAATCAACCTCTCACGGCCCGGAAAACCAACCGACAACGCAACCGTGGAACTTTTTTTAATTGACGACACCGGCAGGAGTGTCGGCATGAAAACTGTTTATTGTCACTGGCAGGCGCCAGAGAAAAAATCGAAGCGTGGAGGGGGGTCTATAACCAAGTCCGACCCCATTCCGCATTGGAGTGGTCCACGCCCTCGAACTACTCCAGGAAGCGTGCGGTTTCACGCAGAAAACAGAAGCAATTGGAGCCCAAATTTTCCAATTCTGGGTAGACCCAATACGAGGTCAGGGTCACATTTGAGAATGTCCAGCCGGCTGAGACTCCCGAAGCACGATGCCCCCATGGTGAGGCTCTACCGGTAATGGTGGTGTTAAAATCGTTAGTACAGAAGCTCCGGAAGTGTGACATTTCGTCCGGCAGCCGAGGCAGGCGCTAAGATAGCTGCTTCGGCCGCCTTTCGATCACCCACGAGAACGACCTGATCAACGCCCCGTGTAATAGCCGTGTAGACCAATGTTTGGTCAAGTATGCGTGACTCTCTAATTGGGACGATAACTCGGGTGAACTGGGAACCCTGAGACTTGTGCACGGTAATCGAGTAGGAATGGGTTAGGGCTTCTAGCTGATGGGATTTAAGAGCGATCTCGACCCCCTCGAAATCAACGACGCAACAGTCAGATTGTTCGTTATTTACGGGCAGGGCTGAAACGATACGGGCCAGAGAGCCATTCCGTAGGTCGATGGTGTAATCATTCTTGGTGAACATGACAAGGTCGCCAACTGAAAGCAGCATTCGCGCCAGCGTCATGCCCTGGACACGGCCAAATTCTTGGCTATGGGCATATACGGGCTCTGCGTTGAGTTGGAGATGATCACGGAACAATTGGTTGATGTGTTGAACGCCACCATTTCCTGTTCGAGTGGTAGAAAGGATTTGGACATTGTAGTCGCTGCCAGTGCCGCCCAACTGGCGATAGAGAGATTGAACCGTAGTGTTGAGGGCACTTTCACGGCACTCAACCATCGAAACACCATTCCCAATCCCGTCAAAAGGAGCGAATTCCGGCAGTTGATGGGCTCTAACCGAAGCGGCTACTACAGGAATACCGCTGGCTTTAGATTGACGTTTCACCACTTTCAACTCGGTTTGTGGGATGGCGGGGTGTCCTTCAAGGGCGTGAAGAACCAAACCCGGTCCAATTGGCGGCAGTTGGCTTGGATCCCCAACAAGCACCAGTCGCGTTCCCGGAGGTATGTGAGCGAGAAGACGATAGAACAAAATCACGTCCACCATAGACACTTCATCCACGACGATCAGTGTTCCCTCCCCAAGCATCGTTTCTTCGACTGAGTGGAGAAATGCCGCAATGGTCATGGAATCGCGGCCTGTGGCTTCGCTCATTCGTTGTGCGGCCCGGCCTGCAAGCGCGACCTGATAGATGGCTGTCGCCGGTGAAATTGTTTCTATAGATTCGTAAAGTGCCTTGAGAACTGTTGTTTTGCCGGTTCCTGCTCCGCCTAAGATAAGGCTCGCCTTTGCGGCAACGCTGCATTCAACCGCTTGCCTTTGCTCAAGTGAAAGTTCAAAGCCTTGTGACTGTTCGTACTGTTCGATCGCTGCGTCGATATCCTTTTGATTGATTGAATCAGCTTTAAAGATTGATGCTTGCTGTTCGCTTTCACCTTCAACGATTTGGTGAAGACGCTGAGCAACCGTGTGCTCAATAAGGTAGGTGCCAATCGGCTGGTAGCGATCTAATATTTTTCGATACTGAGTGCTTTCGCCTTGCTCTAGGGCCAGATCCACCAAATCGTTCTTTAGCAACAACCGCTTAACTGCCTGCCTGAGATTGTTTTCGGGAAGGCAGGTGTGGCCATTTTGAAGGCCACGATACAATGCTTCCTCCACTGCTGCTTCGAGGCGGCGTGGATCATTCTCAGAGATGCCGAAGCGGGTGATTGCGATTCCATCAACGATCTTCCACTTCGCCTCAAAGCTGATCAGTAGATAAGGGTTCGATTTGACCTTTACTCTGGCCGTGTCGCCATAACACGAGATCACCTTTTGGCCGATCGGACGCTTGATTCCCATTTGATCAAGCCACAAAAGAACCTCTCCCACATTATGCTGTTGAAAGGCGTGACAGATTAATTGAGCCGCCTCCTCAGTAACGATAGTAGAGAGCTCTGCTATGTCTTTTTGTTCGATAAGATTCAGTAGTTCGGGGCCGAATCGGTCATATAGTTTCCGTGCTTTGACCTGCCCAACACCTCTGATCTGCGGGTTTTCAGTGATCCAGGCGATAATGTTTTCGCCCGAGGGCCGAAGTAGTTCAGCTTTCTCCGCATTGATCTGATGCTCGTGTCTACTAAACCCATTAACAAAGATCTTCCTAACCTCAACAGGCCCGTTTACAAGCCAACGTTGTCCTTTCGAGGGGAGGCTGGCATCTGGAACCAACTGCCAGTCGCACTGAACCACATACCGAAAGCCATCCGGTGAACTTCCGGCCATGATGACACCGCCGATTTTGCCGCGGCTGATGATGGAGTTAATCGTTAACTCAACTGATATATCGGTCACGGACGCACCATTCTTCCAGTTTCAGTGAGGTGCTTTTCGATGAGCTCGTAGCGTTTGAGTTTCTCTCGAAGTTCCATGACCTCAGCTTTGAGAGCCGCGTTCTGCTCTTCAAACGCCTTCACGCGTTTTTCCGTTTTTTCATTGATAGCGACGATTCGGTTATCGATGGCGCTCTCTGGTGTCCCTGAATTGCCTTCTGCGGCGTTTTTCCCAGTTTCGAGGGTGAGAGTGCCCTCAGACCTCAATGTGTCTTCCTGGTGCTCTAAAGCGGCCTTTAGAACTGGGTTTTGTCGAAGGGCAGATTTGGCGAAGCCACATTCATTGGCAATCTCGGTCCGATTCAACTGGCCACGGCGAATGTAATCACTCCAGTCCCCAGCAGCATTGCGTTCCTCACACCACGCCTCGAACTTGGTAATGTTTTCAGCTGCTATCTGCTTACCACTCGCCATGGTTACTTTCCCTCCTTCAGAGAGACGACATTACTTGGTTGTCGTGAGCTGGTGTTCTCGCCCCCACAAAGCGTGCAATAGCCTGCATCCCTGATTTCCGATTCGATTATCGGGCGAATGAGGTGCGCTCCGTCGATCGAGTTGGCGTATAGACGCTCATAGATATCAGCATGGTGTGACCTTAGAGCGAGTATGGTCCTTTCACTTTCTTCAAGTTGATCGCTCAGGCGGGCGATTTTGTCCTGCAAATGTTCGACGGTGGCATTTCCGTCGACCATTCGGCGGCGGGCGTCGAGATCAGCCAAAACCCGTTCGACAAGGTCGTCATGGGATCTCAGAGTCTTGCGTGTCGTTGGAACTTGCTCTGCAACTTTGGTTGCGTTGTAGACAAAGGTCTTTCCAGCTTTTTTCGCCGTGTCAGCACGCTCGCGGATGACCGTTGCAATTCGTTTTTCTAGAGCTGCGCTTCGCAGCTGTCGCCTGGAGTCTTTTGGCATTGGAGTTCTCCTAATCAACCTCAACCGCTGGGATTCGCTCGAGCATTACGTTCACATTCGTGCGAACTTGCTTGAAATGGTCAATCTGTGGAGACTCATCGATGCCCTGTGCTTCAATTGCCTCAACTATAAGATCAGCCTCTTTAGCGATTCGCTTCATTTCCTCTAGGTGATTTTCATTGCCCGGATCGACAATTAAATGTTCGCAGGGGCCTTTATCTTCCGTTTCGCAACTGAAGCAACTTAGGTGGTGGGGGCAGGGGGAGGTGCTCCAATCAAGCATACACACGCCATGTGGCATGGGATTGACCATTCTGACAACAGCTTCCAGATAATCCTCAGCATCGTCCCGCGAGAATTCCGCAAGCCTAGAGTAAGTGTCTGTGGCTGCGCCCAAAGCGATCTTGTCACGGATCGCTTGTTTCATCCTTTCAGAGCGCTCTCGGTTCGAGGTTTGGTCATATACAGCATTCTGTTGCTTATGCTTTCGGTTGAAGATAAGTGCAATCTGGTCCTCTGTCAGACCCCCGTTCTGATAGATCGTATTCAACCAGTGGCGCACATCGTGAGAGGTGAACTTCGCACACTCTCCTGTGCGCCGATCAATAATTTCTAAGCGTCGAAAAACGCTGTCTTCGTGATTCCCAGTCCCGTGAGATCGAGCAACACCCCCAAGCCAATCACTGAAGCCGGACTCTCCGATTACAGTGAACGCATCAGCCTTGGTCCCACGGTGCTCTGAAAGCGCATATTTCTGGGTAACGAGCAGAGCCTCGTGAGGATATATGAGGGGCTTTCCTTGTTTGTTTTTGATCAGTGGTCGCACTTCAAACCGGAAACTTCCTTCGAAATCCCGGTCATAGTCAGGTGCTGGATAGACTTTGCCGGCCAACTGGGTTTTTTGGGCCTCATCTAGGATGTCCCGGATTAAGGCTCGTTTTTTTTGCCGAATTGCTACTGACGTGTGCTTTTCCAAATTCAGGAAGGAAACTACGCGTAAATCGGTATCCCAGCTGTTTCTCTGCTGTCCTTTGGATTTGCTGTTTGCGACAACTGGTAACTCACCCCTTCGAGCGGCCTCTTGTGCGGCTAGCAGGTTGTCAAAGGTTATCCTGCTGACCTGGAGGGTTTGAGCTGCCTTTGTCTTGACTCCTCCAGCTTTCTCAAGAACGCCAATCGCATCAACGAAACACTGATCTCTGTTAAGCCAAGCGCCGTTTGGATTAATCATTAGGTGCTTCGGGTTGCTGGTCCATTCGTTGGCCCACTTAGCAACGAAATACCGCAATGCGGTTTCATTGGCGTAAATCGCAGTCCAGTCGAGAGTTTGATCCCTGCGAATTTCCTTTGCTACTGCTCGGGCTTCAGCGGTGATCTCAGACAGAGCTGAAACTGCGTCTTCAACCACATCTTTCATACTTGGATGGATCGGGCGAGGGACCGGGCGTCCACCCTTTGCCGGGTAGTGCAAAATTTGAAGATGGCCGCCTTCGCGGAGTAGACAATCTGCGGGTAGCGCTGCTAGCTCGCTGATCCTAAAACCGGTCGCCATCTGTATGACCAGAACGTTTAAGTAGAAGGTGTCTTTGGCGATCAGATCCTCTCGGTGCCTTGCTAAAATCAAATCTCGGAACACCGAGTCTGGAACGAGTTTGTTGGCTTTGCCTTCATCCGTGCCATAGCGCCCGTGAACACTCGGGTTTATGAGCCGGCTGTGGTAGTCCAGGGGGAGTCCTAGGCTCCTGCCCAGCCATGAGGACGCGGACTCTAAGTACCCGGAACCTCTGAAGGCTGTACCTGGCGCGAATTCCTCTCGAAGTTTGCTTTCTGCATCATAGAAGTCATTTGTCTTCAACGTGCGCAATGGGCGAGCACCAAGTACTTCTGCCAAGGGGGCCAAGATTGAAATCTTCCACTTGGCGGAGCCGACACCTGTTTGCTTTTTGAGTCGGCCATCCAATACCCAAAGCTTGGCTATCTCTCTCAGCTCCGTGTGAGCGATTCTGGAAAACGCCAAGGTTGATCTGCGTTTCTTGGAGACCCCTCGCGTCTCCCATTCGATAACATCCCATTCATCGGTTTCGAAGGAATAGCCCGCGGGGATTTCCGCTAATAATCTGGGGACAAGATCAATAATCGCTGACTCTATCGGTACCTCCGAGAGCCAGTTTTCAAGTTGGACTGCATTCATTCTTTTGCATCCCCATTAGCTTCTTCGATTTGCTGTTCAACTTCTCGAATAGATGCTGCGGTCCTATCGAAATCTTTGTACAGCTTACTTCGTTCCTTTCCGCCCTCTGCCTCACCCCAACGAGAAAGTTCTGACTCCACGTATTCCAGCGACTTTCTATGGTCTGCTTCTTTCCATGCAAGAAAATGTGGGCAGCCGTTGTAGCAGGCCCAGAATGGGTGTTTTGAACAGGCTCCATCCTTTCCACATCCACCCACAACGGCGGGTGCTTGGGTCTCGTTAGCAGCGGGCTCATGGATATTGATGGCAGGAATTGTGATTGCTTTATTTCCAATATCTTGAGTGATGGTACCCTTGAAAAAAAAAGCATCGGTCAGAATCGAGAATACCTCACCCACGCCGCGATCCGTGGCTTTTTCTAGCGCTGGCATCAGATCGGATCCGACAGCCTGAATGTAGGCATCTGCGGTGAAGGGGGAGTCATGCTCTAAGACCTCCTGAATTTGTTCCCTCGGAATGCCCTGCAAAGCCATCGCTGTGCCCCCCGTGTGCCGAATTCTGTAGGGCGTGAGGTTTATTACTTCACCTGTACGTGGGCTTACAATTCCTCTTTGCTTAACCAGATTCTTAAGTGATTGCTGACCGGTCTGAGCATCAACTTCTCCGTGCTGAATCCACCGAGGAGTGCCTCGGTAACCTGGTAGAACGGCAAGACGGTTGACTCTGTCTTGAAGGGCTCGAATTTCCGGAATTTGCGAGTATTCCTGGATAGCTTTTCCCAGTGACTCAGTGATCTGCCATGTGCCTGGAGGCTCACCTGTCTGGCGTTTTGCTTTTGGGACTCGGAGAAAATACTGGGCTGGACTGGATCCATCTGGGGAGGGTACCACCCAGAACGCATTCTTTGGCATTGACCATATTTGCGAGGGGCGTTTCAGAGTCTCGGTCATGATTCGACCGAAGACTTTGGTTGCGATGGTGTTGGGGTGTTCGTCAAGGTTCCACTCCTCAAGGAATCCTCTGATAAGCTCCCATTCAGCGGCCGTGAGTGCGCCCTTCTCAGGGTGCCAGTGCACGACCTCGCGAAGGGATACGACTTCGCTCCTTGCTTTCCAGGTTTTGATCTCGCGGGCCAGAGAATAGTCAGCTCCGGCAATGTGTTTATCGGCGCATTCCGAATAGATGGATCTCACAATGCTCCGAGAATCGGGCGTAATGACATCCCAGACCTTAAGGAATGAGGGTGCATCCAATTTGCCAAAGCCTTCCTCTAGATCGACATCTGCCTCTCTAGCAGCTCTAAAGAAGGTTATAAGTGCATGGCCAACTTTGCGGAGGTAGTGCGGCGACGACTTTTGCAAGCGCCCCTTAATCAGCGTTTGAAGATCAGGCAATAATGCCCGCGATATGTCAGCGTCTCTCCAATCAATGGTATGCAAAGAACCTGCGTACTGGGCGCTCCAAACATCCTTGGAAACGTCGATCCACACTGGGTCGCGCGGGTCGAATTCACATCGCACAAAGCTACGCCCTTCTTCGTCGTGGAATAAGCCTGTTTTGAAGTCTTCTTTTAGTTTAGTGCGTTCCATTCATCACCACCTTTTTGCCAGAGGTGCAGAGCCGTTCTGGCTCTTTCGCGCCTTGCTCTCCGGCTGTAAATATCGAGGCTCTGCGGGTCTTGCCAGCCTCCCCAAACAACCAGATCGGCAAGCTTTACCTGCTGCTCGTCACGGTCTTTGATTTCGGCTACTGCGGAATAAGCGCGATTAAAAAAGGCATGGCGAGCAAGATGCCAATGGAAATCTACGCCAGTTCCTTCCTTGATCTTATGGGCGACGTTGTCGGCCATTTTCCCGGATAGGGGGTTACCGTTCCGAGCTATCAACAAGAACGGATGGGGAAGAAAAAACTTTCTGATATTCCGACCTTTATGTATGGCTTTGATGTACCTGTGCGTTGATACATAGTCAGTCAGGAGGTTGGGGAATTTGGTGTTGCTCAATTGAATCCCCAATTGTCTCGAAAGAGTTTTGGGGCGTGCTGGGACCTTGCGAGGATCAAAGTAATCAGGACCTCTTTCCTCGATTCGGACGATCTTAAAATAGGGCGAGTTTCTCCCGGGGCAGTCTTGTAGACGCATGGCCAGAATCTCCCCTATGCGCATGCCAAACTCTATTGCCATTCGCCAGATTAAATAGTCCCGAGTCGCTATGTCCCACCCAACCGAAGAGTGCCGGTTTTCCGGTAGCAGAAAGTGCTCAACCTTTTTTATTTGTTCATCGGAAAGGTCAGGCGCGAAAATTTCTTGTCTAACCTTCGTTTGCAGTTCTTTCCACATCCGCTTTTGAGCATCTACTAAAATATGAATGTTGATTACTTGTTCATGCGTCGATCCGGAGTCTGGGCGAGCGAACTGAGTAGTGAACCATCGACATATGACCGAGCAAAGACTAAGGATTTTGTTGATGGTTCTGCGTTTCTTATAGGGAAGGACACCATTACCCTCGATTCGGTACTTGCGTAGCCATGCTGCAAAAGACCTGGCTTGAGCTTGAGTAAGGCCCTCGCCAGATAATAGTTGTTTATCCAGATTTATGGCCTGTGTTTTAGCCCAAGAGTAAAGGTAAACAATTGAATTAAGGTGCTGTTGCCGTGTGCCGGGGGAGTCGTATCGGTGATTGAGATGCGTCTCGTAGATCGATGCCGCCTCCATTGGTGTCAAAGTTTCACGATTAACAACGATAAAGCGACGCTCACCAGACTCAGTGTGCGAGATTTTAATAATTCTAAACTGTGAAGCTGGTTTATATTTCATTTTTGTTCGGTTAATATTTAAGATTATGGTTGTCGAATAATTAATTTAAAAACTTTATATTAACTATTAAAAGCCAAGATAGTTTTTTAAATACACATTTCCGATATTTGTTGGCTTTCACAGTTGTCTCTGCTCAGAATCCAATCTTCGGAGGTACAAATCCTGTGGCTGTAGCATTTATGATCTCCTTTGTCATGCTCATGCCACTCAAAGATAAAACAGTTTTTTATTTCTTCTGTTTCTGTCTTATTTAAAATAAATTCGGCATGAGAAATGGAAGAGGTGCATTCTGTATTAACCGTCAAGAATGTAATGTCAAAAAGGTTTAATGATTTTTTGAATGTTGTGATATCTACAGCAGATCCGAGTCCTAAGGTATAGATTATTTTGTGCGTTGGCAGCGAAGTGTTCAATGCTGAAATCTGGTATTGGTTCCATCGATCCCATTGCCAAAGAGAGTTAGATGCGACCTGGCTCTTTGCCTCGTCAATCTCGTCTATATATTTAAAATAGAGTTTTGAATCGTGGTTTTTGGTTTTTGTCTGGAAACGTTGTTCGAAATGTTCGAGGAGTGAATTCTGAATATACTTGTTATCCTCTCTCTTTCTTATAACTAAGACTGAGTGGGAAGACTCGAAGTTTTCTTTATATATCTTATTTACCGCTCTATGTTCACCGCTTCCGCCTTTCGTCCTGAGAACCGCAATATTATTAATAATGTTATTATGATTCATTTAATAAATCCAACATGAATGGTTTTAGAAGCGTGACTTAGATTTTTTAAAATGTAAATGGTAGATGCTAGAAAATATTGGTTATATAATTTAGATTGTGGAATAAATTAATATTTAATTAAATAGATGGTATGTTTTTGTTTTCTTTAAAATCAACGATGTATATTTATAATTTTGTATTTTTACTAAGACAATAATAGTGCATTAATAAAAATTAAACATATGTAATTAATTGAGGCGTGCGTTTGATCGTTACTGAGAGCGTTGGTTAAGCGTGCTAAACCCTATTTTCATATCAGTAGCTTTCTGGGTTAGAGAGCATTAGTTGAAAAGAGGGGGGCGGGAGAGGCGTTTCCCTTATTCAATACCTCTTGGTTGCAGTTGCGCTGATGATTAAGCTTATCGTTTTATAGTGTTACCGCGATTTGTCAGCAGCGTAATATCTTGAACGGAATATAGGGACGGGTGAAAAGGATTGAAACTACGAGGCGAAGCCTGGGATTTGGATATTTTTCGTGGACCTTGGCAAGTTTTTTTTATTAAAAAAACCTGCACAACATATGGTTAGGCAATTGTGTGTCCAAGTACTCAGGCAGTATGGCTGTTTTCCAGTAATGGGCTTTTGATTGTTACATGCATATAAAATAAAAAAACCCTCTAGGAATCACTCCTTGAGGGTTTTTAGTTAGCGATGCTAAGTGTTACAAGTATCCACTTTTTATGGCTATTGACACTTGCTGTCGCCGCATGACAGGCAAGTCGCACAACCGTCCATCACGATGACAGCTTTGGTGTTGCACTTGCTGCACATGGTGGAGTTGGGCGGGAAGTCGCCGGCTTTGTCGTCGTTGGTTGCTTTGGTGTTGTTGGCTTCAAATTCGGCGCGCTTTTCGGCGAGGATGCGCTTGGTGGTTTCGCTCATTTCCTCGCTTTCCATCAGGCCTACGGCCTTCAGGTGCTTCTCGATAACGGCACCAATTTCAGCCACCAGCGAAGGCATGAACACGCCGCCTTTCTTGAAGTAACCGCCGTTGGGGTCGTATACGGAACGCAGTTCTTCCACCAGGAAGGTCAGGTCGCCGCCTTTGCGGAATACCGCAGAGATTACGCGGGTGAGGGCGATTACCCACTGGAAGTGCTCCATGGATTTGGAGTTGATGAACACTTCGTACGGCTGCCGGCTTTCGTGGTCTGTGTCTTCGTTCAGCAGGATGTCGTTGATGGTGATGTACATCGCATGCTCAGCCACCGGCGGCTTGATTTTGTAGGTGGTGCCCACCAGAAAATCCGGCCGTTCGATGTATTCATTCATCTTCTGCAGCGTTGGCTCCAGCTGTGCCGGTGCCTGCTGTTCGCTGGGTGCGTCGGTGTCGGCTTTCTTAACCCGGTAGCCGACGATTTTATTGCTGATTTTAACTGTCATGTCTTCTGTCCTGTGTCGGTGTTCCGGATCAATACTTTCCGTAGGTGCCTTCTTTAAGCGCGTCAAACAGGTTGGCGGCGGTGTGGATTTCGCCGTCGTACTCTACCTGTTCGTTGCCCTTCAGGTTCACCTTGCTGCCGTCGTCGAGGGTGAACTCGTAGAGGGTGTTTTCAAGGTCTTTCTCTTTTACCAGCACGCCCTGGAAGGCTTCCGGGTTAAAGCGGAAGGTGGTGCAACCTTTCAGGCCTTTGTCGTAGGCATAGAGGTAGATGTTTTTGAACTCCTGATAGGCGAAATCGGTTGGTACGTTCGCGGTTTTGGAGATCGAGGAATCTACCCACTTTTGTGCGGCGGCCTGGATGTCTACGTGCTGCGCCGGGCTTACGTCATCAGAGGTGGTGAAGTAGCTGGGCAGTTTTTTGTCTTCTTCGTCTGAGAAGGGCATAGCACCCGGGTTGACCAGGTGGCGGTAGGCCAGCAGCTCGAAGGAGAACACGTCGACTTTTTCTTTGGTTTTACGGCCTTCGCGGATTACGTTGCGGGCGTAATGGTGCGAGAAGCTTGGCTCGATGCCGTTACTGGCGTTGTTGGCCAGCGACAGGCTGATGGTGCCGGTTGGTGCGATAGAAGTGTGGTGGGTAAAGCGGCCACCTTTCTCTGCCAGCTGTTCAACCAGTTCGGGTTCTACCTTGGCAATTTCCTGCATGTAGCGGCTGTATTTGGCGTGCAGTACACGGCCTTTGAGCTTGTCGCCGAGTTTGTAGCCATCGTTCTGCAGCTGCGGGCATTTGCCCATCATTTTCGGGGTGATTTCGAAGTCTTCGTCCATGATTGGCGCCGCGCCTTTCTCTTCTGCCAGAGAAAGTGACTGGCGCCAGCCTTCCACGGCCATTTCGCGAACAACGTCTTCGGTGAACTGTACGGACTCTTCAGATCCGTAAGGCATGCGCAGCATGGCAAGGGTTGAGCCCAGGCCCAGAATGCCCATGCCGTGGCGGCGCTTGTTGGTGATTTCGTGGCGCTGCTCGGCCAGGGGCAGGCCGTTGATTTCTACTACGTTGTCCAGCATGCGGGTGAAGATACCCACTACCTTGCGATACTTTTCGTAGTTGAAGCTGGCTTTCTCGGTGAACGGGTAATCCACAAACTTGGTCAGGTTCACAGAGCCCAGCAGGCAGCTGCCGTAAGGGGGCAGGGGCTGCTCGCCACAGGGGTTTGTGGCGCGGATGTCTTCACAGAACCAGTTGTTGTTCATCTGGTTGACCTTGTCGATCAGGATGAAGCCAGGCTCTGCGTAATCGTAGGTGGAGGTCATGATGGTGTCCCAGATGAACTGGGCTTTCAGGGTGCGGTAGATACGGCACGCCACCTTGCCTTCTTCGTTAACCACGTAGCCATCGAGTATCGGGAAGTCGCGATATACGAACTGGCTGGGGTCGGCCAGGTCCAGGCCTTCTTCTTTGACTTCTTTGTCGGTAACCGGGAAAGACAGGTGCCAGTCGCTGTCGTTACGAACGGCTTCGATGAAATCTTCCGTGATCAGCAGGGAAAGGTTGAACTGGCGCAGGCGGCCATCTTCACGCTTGGCCTGGATGAAATCGATGATGTCCGGGTGGTGAACATCAAAGGTGGCCATTTGGGCACCGCGACGGCCACCGGCAGAGGATACGGTGAAGCACATGCGGTCGAAGATATCCATGAACGACAGCGGGCCGGATGTGGTGGCACCAGCGCCGGCAACGTAGGCACCTTTCGGGCGCAGGGTGGAGAACTCATAACCGATACCACAGCCAGCCTTGAGGGTGAGGCCTGCTTCGTGGTTTTTCTCCAGGATGTCGTTCATGGAGTCCTGAACAGAACCGGATACGGTGCAGTTGATGGTAGAGGTTGCAGGCTTGTGCGCTTCGGCACCGGCATTGGAGGTAATGCGGCCGGCGGGGATGGCCCCGTGTTTGAGTGCCCAAAGGAAATTTTTCATGTGCTCTGCGCGCACAGATTTGTTTTCAACCTGCGCCAAGGCAGTTGCAACCCGCTGGTAGGTGGCGTTGATGTCCTTGTCTACCGCTTCGCCGGTCTTGGTTTTTAGCTGGTACTTGCTGGTCCAGATGTCTAGCGAAGTTTCCTGCATCGGAATCGTTGTAACTACTGCCTCTGCCTTAGCGTTCATTGCCACCCTCGATTTTCAAGTATGTCTGTTGTCTGTTGATGGCACTTTTAACGGTGCCATATCTCTGTAAAACGTTGCAAAAACCTGCGTAGTTGCCCTTGTTTTTCAAGTTTCTTCGCAAACCACTATATCTTGTGCGCTTGTAAAGCCGGGGCAGGCTGTATTTCCCGGTGATCGCGCTCTCATTACGCTCTGATTGTGGTTGCCTACGCGGCTTTTTTCAGCTAGTGCACCTGCCTGTCTGCAGGTGAGCTGTGAAGTCGTTGGCCCTATATATGGGCTTATTTTTTGAGAGTATAACAGGATATAGTGTTTTGTGAATTTAACCAGAACTATTGATAAGCGACTTCTCGCAAAGAAATTCAATGGGCTAAGGGCTTGCAAGAGGGAAAACGCCAGTAAATCCGCCGCTTGGGCTGGATAGCTGGGAATTACTATATGTTGTGATTGAAAAACGCACGAAAATCGTGCAGAAGAGGGCGGTTATCAGTGGTTTTGTAGAGGCAGAAAAAGAAGCGGGAGCCTGGCTCCCGCTTCACCATTAACCAAGAAGCAGGCTGTCGTCATCCACGGAAAGCCCGCGTTGGGTTTCGAACAGCTCCAGAAGATCTTTCACTTCCAGACCTTCGCGGTCCTTGCCGGCAATATCGAACACCACCTGGCCCTGGTGCAGCATGACGGTTCGGGTGCCTACTTCCAGCGCCTGTTTCATGCTGTGGGTTACCATCAGAGCGGTCAGTTTCTGCTCTTCGATGATTTTCGTGGTGAGCTCCAGCACAAAAGCGGCCGTTTTGGGGTCCAGCGCTGCGGTGTGCTCGTCGAGCAGCAGAATGGCGGAGGGAGTCAGACTTGCCATCAGCAAACTCACTGCCTGGCGCTGCCCACCGGAGAGCAGGCCCATTTTATCGCCGAGCCGGTTCTCAAGCCCCAGGTTCAGTGAAGAGAGGCTTTCCCGGAACTGTTCCATGTACTGCTTCTTTACGGCTGTACCAAGGCTACGGCGCTGGCCGCGCTTGATGGCAAGCGACAGGTTTTCCTCGATGCTCAGGCCTTCGCAGGTTCCGGCGAGCGGGTCCTGGAAGACACGAGCCACGCGGCCTGCCCGTTTGTGGGTGGGCAGTTTGGTCACGTTGAGGTTATCGACAACAATGGTGCCGCTATCCACGATAACTTCGCCCGCCAGAGCGTTCAGGAACGTGGACTTGCCGGCACCGTTACTGCCAATCACGGTAACAAATTCGCCCTGATTAACCGTAAGGCTCATGCCCCGAAGAGCGGGGTTTTCCAGCGGTGTGCCTTTACCAAAGGTAAGCCGCAGATCGGTTGCGCTGATCATAGTGCCTCCTCAGGCTTTCTTGCGGGTGAGTTTGCTCGCCACAGACGTGCGGATGCCGGGCAATACAATGGCCAGGGTAACCAGAACGGCGGTTATCAGGTTCAGGTCCTGTGCTTGCAGTCCGAGAAAATCTGCGTTCAGGGCGAAGGCAATGGCCAGGCGATAGATAATGGCGCCAACCACGCAGGCGATAAGAGCGCGCACAACTGTTGACGGTGTGATCACGGCTTCACCACCAATCAGCGATGCCAGGCCGATAACAATCACGCCAACGCCCATGGTTACGTCGGCAGCGCCCTGGCTCTGTGCAAACAGTGCGCCGGCGAGACCAACCAGTCCGTTCGATACTGCAACACCGAGAATGATCATGGTACCGGTCGCAATGCCCTGGGCGCGGGCCATTCTTGCGTTGGCACCGGTTGCACGCATGGCGAGACCGGTTTCCGATTTCATGAAGCGCCAAAGCAATATCAGGGAAATGAAGATCACAATCACGAACAGCAACACCGGCACCTGATGGTATTCAAGACCCAATGAGTACCAGGGGGTGAGCACGGTGTCCTCTCCCAGCAGGGCGATGTTCGGTCGGCCCATTACCCGGAGGTTGACGGAATACAGGGCGATCATCGTGAGGATGGAGGCTAACAGGTTAAGAATGTTCAGCTTGACGTTGAGAATGGCGGTTACGGCACCCGCGGCCATGCCGGCGAGCACTGCGCAACCGGTTGCCAGCCATGGGTTCCAGCCTTCGATGATAAGCACGGCGGCAACGGCAGCACCCAGGGGAAAGCTGCCGTCAACGGTCAGGTCGGGGAAGTCGAGTACGCGAAAAGAGAGATAGATGCCGAAGGCCACCAGGCCGTAAATAAGGCCTGTCTCAAGTGCGCCGTAAAATGCAATGTTACTGAGCATGGGGGATATTCACCGTAAAAGAAAAACGGGCGGGCTCCGGATAGAGAGGCCGCCCGTGTAGGTATGGCGTTACTTGTCGCTCTTGACCACTTCTTTAGCTTCGGCGATTACATCATCAGCAATAGTGATGCCCATGCGTTCGCCGGCTTCCGGGTTAACAAACAGGTCAAGCTTTTCCATGGTTTCTACCGGCATGTCGCCCGGCTTCTCACCTTCAAGGATGCGTGCAACCATAACACCGGCCTGGCGGCCGTGATCGTAGTAGTCAAAGCCCAGTGCGGCAACGGCGCCACGATCAACGGTCGCGGTGTCGGCTGCAAATACCGGGATTTTTGCACGCTCGCCTACAGAGATAACCGCTTCTGCGGCGCTGATGACCGTATTGTCGGTTGTCAGGTAGATAGCATCAACTTTACCTACGAGCGAGCGGGCGGCGCCAAGAACTTCGGAGGTTTTGGTGGCTGCACCTTTAACAAGTGTCAGGCCGCGGGCTTGCAGGCGTTCATCAAGCAATTCAATCAAGGATACTGCGTTGGCTTCCCCGGGGTTATAGACAGTGCCAATGTTTTTGGCGTCCGGCACCATGCGTAGCAGCATGTCGAGGTGTTTATCGATGGGGAGCATGTCGCTAACGCCGGTAATGTTTGCACCCGGAGCCTCTGCATCCTTCACCAGTTTTGCGCCAACCGGGTCGGTTACGGCAGCAAATACGACCGGGATATTGCGCGCGGCTGCAGCAACAGTTTGTGCAGAAGGCGTTGCGATGGCCACGATCACGTCGGGACTGTCACCGATAAACTTGCGGGCAATCTGGGAGGCGATGGCGGAATTGCCCTGGGCGCTTTCATGCATGACAGTCAGGTTGTCACCTTCTGTATAGCCCCGTTCTGCGAGCTCATCTTTTACGCCCTGGTAGACGGCGTCGAGCGCAGGGTGTTCCACAATCTGCGTAATGGCGACAACGCGAGGCTCTGCTGCCTGTGTAATGCTTGCCAGTGCCATTAATGAGGCGCCCAACAGGGTGCGCAGGGTTTGCTTGGCCATATGCCCATCTCCGAGGTCTGTTGCGGTAATTGCAGTGATAAGGTGCCGGAGTTTATCACAGCCGTGCACCCTTGGTGGTAGCGCATGTTAACGTGAAGTTGACCTGGCAGGATATTCCGGTGAGGGAGTTTCTGAGTGGTCGGCCTGAGTCACGCTTTCATTGGCTATAATGTGTTGAAATACCCTACTAAAGTCTAAATAATGTGCTGATAATTCAAATAACGAAAGCAAGGAATATCCATGGATACAACAACCAAACTTCCACTGGACATGGTGTACCACTGGGAGAGTGCCAAGGCCAACTCTCTGTATATGACCCAGCCTGTTGGCGGGGGCAAAGTAGTGGAGTACACGTGGAGCAGGGCGGTTGATGAAGCCCGGCGCATGGCGTCTTACCTCAAGTCACTTAATCTCCCGGAAAAAAGCCGGATTGGCCTGATCTCCAAAAACTGCGCTCATTGGATAATGACAGACTGGGCTATCTGGATGGCGGGCCATATTTCCGTACCGCTATACCCAACGCTGAATGCCGACACCGTCAATTACGTGCTGGGCCATGCAGAATGTGAGGTTCTGTTCGTTGGCAAACTGGACGACTGGGATATGATGAAGCCCGGGGTCCCGGAATCTGTGCGCTGTATTTCTTTCCCGCTCAGTCCGCCCAATGATTTTGAAACCTGGGATGATATTGTAGCCAGGTTCCAGCCGCTGGAGGAGAAAGTTCACCGCGATGCGGACGATCTGGCGACCATAGTTTATACCTCGGGCAGTACCGGCAGGCCTAAAGGCGTCATGCTCAGCTTCCGCAATATGGCTTTCGCGGCCGCTGGTGGTATGGAGGTGCTGCAGGTAGGCCCTGATGAGCGCATGTTGTCCTACCTGCCATTGGCTCATGTATTTGAGCGCACCTTTGTTGAGCTGGCTTCTTTGTACGCCGGCTTTCACCTGTTCTTTGCGGAATCCCTTGATACCTTTGTTGAGGATATGAAACGCGCGCAACCAACGCTGTTCCTCTCGGTGCCCAGGCTGTGGGTTAAATTCCAGCAGGGTGTTCTCCAGAAGTTGCCGCCGAAGAAACTTGAGACATTACTGAAGATTCCGGTGGTGAGTGGCCTGATCAAGAAAAAGATCCTCAAAGGCCTTGGCCTGGACAAGGTCAAGCTGGCAGGAAGTGGCTCTGCGCCGCTGGCCAGCGACGTGCTCGACTGGTATCGCAACCTTGGCCTTGAATTGCTTGAAGGCTACGGTATGTCTGAGAACTTCGCCTATTCTCACATTAATAAGCCCGGGCGTTCCCGTACTGGCTATGTGGGCGAGTGCATGCCTGGGGTGGAAACAAAAATCAGCCCTGAGGGCGAGATCCTGATAAAGAGCCCGGCCACCATGGTGGGTTATTACAAGGATGAAGAAAAAACCAGGGAAACCTTTACCGACGATGGCTTCCTGAAAACCGGCGACAAAGGCGAAATTGACGAACTGGGTCGCCTCAAGATCACGGGCCGGATGAAGGAGATTTTCAAGTCCAGCAAGGGTAAGTATATTGCTCCCGCGCCGATTGAGAATCGTTTGATGGCGCATCAGTCCATTGAGATGGTTTGTGTTTCCGGCGCCAACCAGACTCAGCCTTTTGCTATTATTCAGCTGGCTGAGGGAATTCGCCCGAAAATGGCGGATGAGCACTTCAGGAAGGAGCTTGAGGAGAGTTTTGCAGAGCTTTTGACCAAGGTAAACAAAACAGTAGACCCTCACGAGCAGCTGGCCTTTGTAACAATAGTCAGTGACGAGTGGACGATTGAGAACAGCTTTCTGACGCCGACGATGAAGCTGAAGCGTAACGTGGTGGAAGACGCCTACGAGGACAGGGTGAATGATTGGTATGCGCGGCGCCAGAAGGTGATCTGGCAGTAAGGTATAGTCTGATCCTCGTATTTATGACCAGGCCCGGCTTCGCCGGGCTTGGTTCGTTTCAGAACCGACGTTAGTCGCATTGGGGAAAGCGGGTGGCGCGCCTAAAATTAATGGATATCAGGAGGAGTTTATGACTCAGCTTTCGGCATTTCAAAGGCGCATTCATGAGGAAATTCCCCTTTCTCGCGCGCTGGGAATTGAATTGCACTCGTGGGACGGCAGCGCCCTGTTGTTAAGTGCACCGCTTGCGCCCAATCTCAATCATCAAGGTACTGGCTTTGGCGGAAGCGTCTATTCGGTTGCGGTAACGGCTGCCTGGGGTGTCACCGAGCTTGCACTTGGCGATCTTGGGTTGAGAGGCAAGGTCGTCGTTCAGACAGGTAGTATCGACTATCTTGATCCCGTGAATTCGGATTTTTACGCGATTTGCCGCCTGCCGGGGGATGAGATTCCCGAACGCTTCAGAAAGAGTCTTGCCAGGCACGGTAAGGGACGGCTGGATTTGACCACCGAGGTGTTCTGTGGAACGCCCAACACCATGCCGCAAGGCGATCCGGTTGCTGTGTTTCAGGGCCGGTTTGTAGTGCAGGACGCCCGCTCAAGGATGATGCCTTAGTTTTGTGGGGTCTGTCAGGCCATAGAGCGGGTGTTGGATATGGAACGGCTCATCAGAATGATCGGTATGATTCCCGCCAACACGATAATGAGCGCTGGCAGAGCGCTGTGATACAGGCGCTCGTCTGAGGCAAACTGGTACACGTAGGTAGCCAGGGTCTCAAAGTTGAAAGGCCGAAGGATGAGCGTGGCCGGCAACTCTTTCATGCAATCCACGAAAACCACCAGCGCGGCAGTAATCAGTGTTCCACGAAGCATGGGCAGGTGCACCTTCACGAGTGTCTTGCCCGGGCTGTTGCCCAGTGAGCGGGATGCCATATCCATGCTTGGGGTAACTTTCTGCAGCGCGCTCTCCACACTTCCGGCAGACACGGCCAGGAACCTCACTGTGTAGGCAAATACAATGGCGAAAGCCGAGCCGCTGAGCAGCAGGCCGGTGCTGACGCCAAAGAAATCTCGCATCAGGTTGTCCAGCCAGTTATCAAACCCTGCCAGGGGCACAATAACACCAACTGCAAGCACGGCGCCTGGCATGGCGTAACCCAGACTTGAGAGGCGCATGAGCACCTGCATGCCGCGAGTGTTGTGCAACCTGCGGCTGTACGCGAGGGTGATGCCGATCAATAGAGTGGTCAGAGCCGCAGTGCCTGAGAGGAACAGGCTGTTAAGGGTGTTGTGCAGAAATGCAGGGTTCCAGCTCTCGTCAAAATATTCCCAGGCATAAACGCCCAGTGTGACGCCGGGGATAACGAAACCGAATACTACCGGTACCGCGCAAACGGCAACGCAAATCAGTTGGCGTGGGAAGGACATGGTAAAGCGGCGGATCGGATCCCGGTTGTCTCTGGCGGCGAATTGCTGCTGGCGCTGTCGGGAGTAACGCTCCAGTGTAACCAGAATAACAACAAATATGAGCATGGTTGTGGCTATCTGAGCCGCACCGCCGAGATTGCCGAGATTCATCCAGGTATCGAACAGGCCGGCGGTAAGGGTTTGGACGGCAAAAAAGTCGACCGTGCCAAAGTCATTCAGGGTTTCCATCAGCGCCAGCGAGAGACCAACGGCAACGGCCGGGCGGGCAATGGGCAGAACCACTTTGAAAAAGGTGCTGAGTGCTGAATGGCCAAGGCTGCGGCTGACGGCAAACAGGGAAGGTGACTGGTCCAGGAATGCGGCGCGAGCGAGAAGATATACATAAGGATAGAGTACAAGGCCAAGCATCAGCGTGGCGCCTTCCAGGCTACGGATCTCGGGGAACCAGTATTCGGAAGCGTTGGCCCAGCCAAACCAGTCTCTAAGAGCGCCCTGGACCGGGCCTGCGTAATCCAGAAGGCTGGTGTACACATAGGCAATTACGTACGCCGGCACAGCAAAAGGCAGCAGCATGGCCCACTCAAAGAACTTGCGCCCGGGGAACTCACACATGGTGACGGCCCAGGCTGAAGACAGGCCGATGGCCAGAGTAATAATGCCGACACCGATCATCAGCTTGATGGTGGTGACCAGGTAACGGGGCAAGGTGGTATCTATCAGGTGTGGCCAGATGTTTTCTTCAGGAAAAAAGGCCAGAACAATAACGGACAGGACGGGTAGCGCGACTATGGCTGTCGTGAGTAGTGCGCTGATCATCCAGCGGCGGGAGGTACGCTTTGCCAGCAGGGGCGGGGTAAGCCCGGGGTTAACGCTGGTCGCAGCCTCGCTCATGTGGATCCTGTTATTGAGTTAAAGGGGGGACGATTGTAGTCAGCTCAATTAGCCGCTGCAATGACCGGAATCAGTAACGAGGTTGATTGGCTAAAAGTTTAGTGGGTTGATTAAAGGTGAATAAGAGGGCGGCCAAGCCGCCCTCGCTCAGGCATTTATTCGCCGTCGTAGTCTACACGGTCAACCAGTTTGACTGCTGCGTTGCGGTTTTCTGCAATAACCTGCAGTGACAAGCTGTCTGGGTGGACCTCACCCCACTCTGCAACCAGCCCTGTGGGCGTTACGTTCGGGTTTGCAGGGTATTCAGTATTCGCTGTGGCGTAGATGTTCTGTGCTTCCGGAGACGACAGAAACTCCATCAACTTGATGGCGTTGTCTTTGTTTGGAGCACTTTTGGTCAGCGAGATGCCACTGATGTTGATGTGAGTGCCGCGGCCATCAGCGTTCGGGAATACCAGGCGGACGGCTTCAGCTGCGGGGCGCTGGCTATCATCTTTCAGCATGTTGCCGTAGTAGTAGCTGTTGCCGATGGATACATCGCACACGCCTTCAGCAATCGCCTTGATCTGGTCGCGGTCGCCGCCTTGTGGCTTGCGAGCCAGGTTGTCTTTGACACCTTGCAGCCATTCTTCAGTTTCAGCTTCACCATGATGCGCAATCATGGAAGAGATAAGGGCAATGTTATACGGGTGCTTGCCGCTGCGGGTACAGATGCGGTTATCCCACTTGTCGTCAGCCAGTTGCTCGTAAGTGGTGATTTCACCCTCTTCGACGCGCTCTTTAGAGGTGTAGATGATACGCGCACGGGTTGTCAGGCCGAACCATTTGCCTTCTGGATGGCGCAGGTTTTCCGGAACGTTTTCCTCAAGTACATCGTTATCCAGGGTCTGGACAAGATCGCGTTCAACCAGGTCGTTAAGCCGTGAGATGTCGGTGGTCATTACGATATCAGCCGGGCTGTTGCGGCCTTCGCGTTCCAGTCGCTCAGCCAGGCCCTGCTTGGCAAACACGACGTTGCTCTTGATGCCGGTTTCTTTTTCAAACGCATTCAACAGTGGCTCAAGAAGGTATGCCTGACGGTAGGAGTAGATGTTAACGTCGCCGTCTGCAGAGGCTGTGAGGGGCAGAGCGGTAAGGGCGATTGCTGCGGTTGCAGCCAGTTTCATGCGCATAGTGCCATCCTTAAATGTTTCGGATCGGGTTTGCACCTGTGAGCGAAATAATCATAGGTGAGTTAAAACGCCAACCATTCTCATTTGTATTTCCTGCCAAGTCAATATCACCTAGGAGATACATGCTGTTACCGGCGCTATCCTTTGAAATGCATTATTAAATGGTATGATTCGTAACAACATACAATAACCTGCTACGTAACGCAGACACACATTGGAACCTGGCCGATGGCTGTAGATGACCGCAGAGAGCACTTTCGAACAGCGATGAGTGCGAAAGTAAAAGTGAGTCACGAGCAACAGGGGGAGTTTGTGTTCTCGACCCGGGACATATCGGATGGTGGTGTGTTCGTTGTGGTGGATACAGAACCGTTTGCACCCGAACTGGGGGACACTGTAAAAGTTCAGGTTCAGGGGTTACCCGTGCCGGCACCGGAGCTGAGCATGGTTGTGGTTCGCAAAACCATCGATGGCTTTGGCTTGCAGTTTGATCAGAGTGATAACTGACAGGCATTTTTGACACGTTTTCCCAGGGATAATGGGGCTTCCTCAGTGAGATTGTCGTTAAGGATCAACGAGCGACTCATGATTGCACTAAAACTCTACCGACCTTTTAAAGGCATTGCCTTCCTGTTCGCTGTTGCCGGGTTGCTCTTTATGCAAGCTGGCTGTGCCACCTACTATTCCCATTACGCCATGTTCTCTGCAGAGAACTCCCGGGGCGCGCCCAGAGCAGTCCGTTTGTCCTGGCACACTGCTGAATACCCCTCCTGGTGGTTCCTCGCAGACCGCGCTACCCCAATTCTCCTTGAAACCCAGTGCAGTGAGCGAGACTGGCATTTGTACGATGACAGCCACGCCGAGGCGGGTACTTGTGCCCAGGGTATTCGTGCCTGCGGTTTGAGCGGCCATGACCGGCGTGCTCCCGAAGGTGAGGTGGCTGGTTCTGGTGATGTATGCATGGCCGTCAATCCTTCTGATCCACAGGCACGCATTGCAGAGCTATCCGGCCAACTCGAACTGTTGGTCTCCTGTGAAACGGTTTCCGATGTTAAGGGTGAAGGTAAGGATGCGATGAATGTGGATTATATTCGCGCCTCGGCGGTGCCTTACTCTGTATACAGCCGGAAGACGGTGCGCGGGGCCATGAGCGCCCGTCCTCCAGAATTTGACCGCACGGTCTGCAGTACGGATTGATAAGAGTGATGCTGTTCGTGGTGGCCCTGTGATATCTGTCACATTGCTACAAATTGTTTCGGGCTGAAGATTATCGTTACCGACTGTGTTGTTGCGGTTACGCTGAAACATCAAAATGTAATGGACTATTCCGCTGATCCGTATAAAAATAGTACTCATCGAAATTGCGCATTCAGGAGCGAAGCGTGGGCGTCTGTCAGAGAAAAATTGCGGTACATGATCTTGAGGTTGGCATGTTTGTGTCCGATCTTGATCGCCCGTGGCATCAGACACCCTTTCCCATTCAGGGTTTTCACATCCGTTCCCAGGATGATATCCGCGCACTGGTCTCCCATTGTAAGTGGGTTGCTATAGACGTCGCTGAAACCCGGGACTCCGTAGAGCTCACCAAAATTGTACGCCCTGCCTTTGGTACCAAAGGCCGACGCAGGGGAGAGGGGCGAGAAGAGCTAAACCTCCCCCCGCTGAGCATACGAGAGCCTGTAACTTACCGGACCGTGACCACGCTGAAGCGGGAAATGAAAGCGTCGAATGGTTTGCTGGAAGACGCTGGTGTTGCGCTTGATGGCCTTTATCAGGCCTTTGCTACTGACGGCATCAAAGACCTGCGGCCGGTTGCTGCGGTTATCAGCAAAATGGTGAGTAGCGTAGTTCGGCAGCCAGACGCGTTACTGTGGCTGAGCCGCATCCGGCAGCATGATGATCATGTATATCGACATGCTCTGAATACGTCGGTGTGGGCGCTCGTATGCGGGCGCCAGCTGGGGTTGAATGAAGGTTTGCTGAATCATCTTGGCCTGGGCTGTTTGTTGTCCCAGGTTGGTAAAACCAGGTTGCCTGCTGAGTTACTTAGCCGAGAAGGGCAGCTGGTTCCAGAAGAGTATGCGCTCTACCGTACCTACGTTGAGAAAGGTATGGCCATGCTCGAAGACAGCGGCCTTTCACGCGCGGTACTGAGCGTGGTGCAGGGGCATCGTGAGCGACATAACGGCTCGGGCTTTCCTGAAGGCGTGCGTGGAGACAGGATCCCTCTGCTGGCGAAAATAGCCGGGCTTGCTGAGTTCTTCGAATCTCTTATCGAACCGAGGGAGAGCTTTGCTGAGCCTATGACGCCGGCGAAGGCTGTGACTCTGCTCTACGATATGAGGAATATTGAGTTTCAGGGTGATCTGGTCGAGAGCTTTATTCAGGCGATCGGGATTTACCCGACGGGTAGCCTGGTTGAACTGACAGATGGCCAGCGCGGTATTGTGGTTTCTCCCTCGGCCAAGCGCAGGTTGTGGCCGCGCGTCATGGTGATGACTGACCGTTACCATGCGCCCTTGAAAGCCGCCAAGGTTGTTGACCTGGCAAAGTATAATGAAAGCCGGGCGGCAGCAGAAATTCTGGCCATCAAAGAATGCCTTGCTCACGGAACCGATGGCCTGGATCCTGCCGGTTACGATGTGGCCAGCAGCGAGTCGCGTTGGAGCCTTTCCCGGCTGATCAGTCGGTAATAACAACCCTGAGGCTTTTGCGCACCCATCGATAAGTATCTTCTGGCAAAAAGCTTGTAACGATTTCGGACTCGCCGTCGGTGGGTCCTGACACGTAATACTCCACTGTTGCTGTTTGCCAGCTGAAGGAATGCAAGACTACATCTTGCGGGCGGGTGGTAATGGCTTCCAGGTTCGCAAGATCAAGGCCCCCGCGTATACGCCGTATTTTCACCTGTTTTATGCTCGTGTCGCTGTCTGGATGCCTGGCTATATGGTTATCCAGGTAAAAGCGGTTTCCAATAGTGGTTGAGATGGCGTTCAACTCCCGCGTGAGATAGAGCCGGGCATCTTCAGCGTCAACCTCATCCATTGAGCGGACAGCTTCAAGAATTCTCTGCCTTCTGGCGCTCAGATCCTGCTTGTAGTCAACGTCTGGGGCCCAGTCGTCTTCATCTTCGGGGCGTTCCGGCGCGTTGTTGATTTCCTCTTCCGTGGGTGGCTGCTCGCACAGCTCATCGCCTTCAGGATAGAAACAGATGGCGGCAAGTAGCTGGTTTGCAGGCGACGGCTGATTACCGGTTGCGTTGAATTCCGCTTCGCTGACAGTAAAGTCGATCGGGCTTGTGAGGTTGGGCAGCGCTGCATTCAGTTGTTGGATAACGCGATCCCGGATCTCTATGCCTTCATTCTCCCGTAGGTTATCCGTCCAGTTCAGTGCTATGAGAAAGCGGGTGAGGTTCGTTAGAGGTATGCGGGTAATGAGTTGTTGTTCGGTAATGGTGTGAGTGCTGAGGCCTTCGTCGTCTACAGATGGGACCTCAAGCTGTGTTCTGATTTCCGGAATGAACTCCAGTGGCGTTACCCACTCCTGAGCAGGTACACCTTCCGCAATAAGCAGATTGCCGACCTGGAGGCTGAGTGTTTCTCCCGGGTAGTAAAGGAACTGCCCGTTGGCATCTGTTCTGCCGGTCTGACTGGCGGTTTGATAGGACATTCCGCTGATTCCCAGGGCATTGATTCTCCCCGTGCTCGTATCACTGCTCGTGCCGCCACTGTCACCGCTAAAGCATCCGGAAAGAAGTGGACTGATAAATAGTGTGATCAGAAACGCACGGGGCAGAGTCAGTAATGGGGGAGTGAGGTGAGCGACAGCCATGTTTCGTCTTGCATTCCCTGAGTTCGGGCCGGACCAGCGGAACGGTTGTGGACGGCCGATTGTAAATTGTTGTAACCGCATTATAGGGAGCCATCCATGGCTATATCGGGATATCTGTCGCAGTTTGTGTATTTCGCGGCGCTGGTGCTGATGGGCGTCAGCCTTGAAAAAGTCGGGCGTGCCTCAATGAATGAGTGATTCTTCAACACTGCTTATTTGAACCGGAACCTGTTATGACCAATGCGCTGGAAATTGAGGGGCTAACCAAAACCTACGGCAGTGGGTTTGAAGCTCTCAAGGGAATCGACCTACATGTGGCACAGGGGGATTTCTTTGCATTGTTAGGACCTAATGGCGCCGGGAAATCGACCACGCTTGGCATTGTGTGTTCTCTGGTTACCAAGTCTGGCGGCAAGGTGAAAGTGTTCGGCTACGACATAGATACCCACCTCTCGGATGCCAAGCTCCATCTGGGCGTTGTGCCTCAGGAGTTCAACTTCAATCAGTTTGAGAAGGTGTTTGATATTGTCACCATTCAGGCCGGCTATTACGGGATACCCCTGAAAAAAGCAGCTGTCTCTGCTGAGAAATACCTGAAGAAACTCGGGCTCTGGGACAAGCGAAATGCGCCAGCGCGGATGCTGTCTGGTGGCATGAAGCGAAGGCTGATGATTGCCCGCGCGCTGGTGCACGAACCGAAACTGCTGATTCTGGATGAACCTACGGCTGGTGTAGATATCGAGCTGAGGCGGTCCATGTGGTCGTTTCTTGAGGAAATGAACCGGCAGGGCACCACCATCATTCTGACCACGCACTATCTGGAAGAAGCGGAAGCACTTTGCCGGAACATTGCCATTATCGATCACGGTCGCATTGTCCGGAATACCAGCAAACGGGAATTGCTGCAGCAGCTCAGCCTTGAGACCTTTCTGCTGGATGCGGAAACCACTCTGGAGCGTGCCCCGGAACTGGATGGTTTCTCATGCCGGCTGGATGGTGAAGGTGTGCTTGAAGTGGATGTCCACAAAGGACAGGTGCTTAACGATGTGTTTATTCAGTTGGAGGCGCAGGGAATCAAAGTAGTCAGTATGCGTACTAAAGCAAATCGCCTGGAAGAGTTGTTCATCCGCATGGTGGAACAGAATGAACCGGCTGAAGAAGCGGTAATGGAGGGCGGAAAATGAATGCCAATGCTCTGTTCACCGCTTATACCACGATTGTATTGAGAGAGATTCGCCGGTTTACCCGCATCTGGGCACAAACTCTGCTGCCGCCAGCGGTCACCATGACGTTGTACTTCATCATTTTCGGGAATCTGATTGGTTCCAGAATCGGTGACATGGGCGGTTTCGACTATATGGCGTTTATCGTACCGGGGCTGATCATGATGGCAGTGATTACCAGCTCCTACTCGAACGTGGTGTCGTCTTTTTTCTCCATGAAGTTCCAGCGAAGCGTGGAAGAGCTATTGGTATCGCCGGTGCCGAACTGGGTGATTCTTGCTGGCTACGTAACCGGGGGCATGGCACGTGGCCTGGGTATAGGCCTTATCGTAACCCTGCTGTCGCTGGCGTTCACGCGCCTGGAGATTCACAACCTGCCGATGGTTGTGGTAACCGTATTTCTCACCTCTGCACTGTTCGCCGTCGGCGGCTTTATCAATGCATTGCTGGCGACCAAGTTTGATGATGTATCAATCGTGCCTACCTTCGTTCTGACACCGCTGACGTATCTAGGCGGGGTGTTCTATAGCATCGATCTGCTGCCGGAGTTCTGGCAGGGTGTTTCTATGGTTAACCCGATTCTGTACATGGTGAATGGCTTCCGGTTCGGCATACTCGGCGTTTCTGATGTAAATCCGTTTGTATCTCTTGGTATGATTCTCGCCTTTATCGCCGTGCTTACGTTCATTGCGCTTAAACTACTGGCGCGAGGGAAAGGTATTCGCCACTGATGTGAATGCGAGCTTTTGCAGGCTGGCATTCAGAACTGATTTCAGGAAATTATATGGCTCTTGATAACGCACCGCTGGGCAAAGCCAGCGAGTACCCTGATCGCTATGATCCGGCCCTGCTTTTCCCGGTGCCCCGGGCAGAGAATAGACGCCGTATCGGCCTGGAAGATGGGCGCTGGCCCTGGTTCGGAGGCGATCTCTGGCAGGCCTGGGAAATCTCATGGCTTCGACCGGGAGGCATTCCGGACCTGGCCTGGGCGGAAATCCGGTTTCCCGCCGCTGCGCCGTCGATTATTGAATCCAAGTCTCTCAAGCTGTACCTGAATTCCTTGAACCAGACGGTGTTTTCATCGGCCGAACAGGTTGTCGAAACTATTACGGCGGATTTATCCAGTGCCAGTGGCGCAGCGGTAAATGTGCGCTTTCGGAGCGTCGACGATTCGGATATGGCCGTCGGGCGCCCGTCGGGCTATGAGCTGATTGATAACGAGCCAGTTGAATACGTGGTTTATGACTACGCGCCTGAATCACTGAAAGCAACCGGGCCTGTGGTAACCGAGCATCTATGCTCGCACTTGCTGAAGAGTAACTGCCCGGTGACCGGCCAGCCGGATTGGGGCACAGTGCTGATCAGCTATACCGGATCGGCCATCGATCGCGCCGGGTTGTTACGCTATATCGTGAGTTTTCGACAGAAACAGGACTTTCATGAACACTGCGTAGAGACGCTGTTCACCGACCTGTTACATCGCTGCGAGCCGCAGAGCCTGACTGTGTGTGCCCGTTATACTCGCCGTGGGGGGCTTGATATAAACCCCTGGCGTAGTACCGGGCCGGAGGAGCAGGTGGGGCCAAGGCTGATTCGTCAATAATCAGTCCCGGGCTGAATCTTCTTCTTGTCGCAGGCGGTCTGCGGCATCTTCCAGAGCGCTGAGAATGCTCCGGCGCTCCCGTTCGGTGATCTTGTCGGAATCCAGGTACATTGCGAAACCACTGTGTTCGTGTTCCATAAAGCTTCGGTTCGGGCCCATGTCTCTGCGGAAATCTACAACTTCGTAAATGGGCACGGGTTTAACGAAGCCCTTAACGGTGATTTCGCCCTTGTCACGGCACATAATCCGGTCTTTGATCAGTGAGAAGGTTTCGTAGGAAACGAGTATTTCACCCGGCTCTGCAAGGGATTCCAGCCGGCTGGCGAGGTTTACTTCTTTGCCGATAATGGTGTAATCCATGCGATTTTCAGCCCCGAAGTTACCCACGGTTGTGTAGCCGGTGCTGATACCCATGCGGATTTCGAGCGGGGTTTTTATACCCTGGCTGCGCCACTTTTGCCGCATGATCTTCATGTGTTTGCGCATGTCGATTGCCATGGATACACAAGCAAACGCATCTTCCCGCTGGCCGCGGCTGGTGGGGTCGCCAAAGAAAACCATAATGGAGTCGCCCACAAATTTGTCGATGGTGCCGCCGTACCTGAGAGCTACTTCGGCCATACCGTTGAAGTAGTGGTTGAGAAGTTCGGTGAGTGCTTCCGGTTCCATTTCCTCGGAAAGCTCGGTAAAGCCTTTTATGTCAGAGAAGAAGACGGCAAGCTTTTTTCGCTGGGTTTCAAGGCGAACGTCTCTTTCCCCGGTGAAGATAGACTGCCAGACCTGAGGAGAAAGGTATTTTGAAAGCTTGTGGGACAGCGCTATGGATTGTTCGCGCTGGTTTTGTATCTGAGTTTTTGCCAGCATCAGAGCGCGGGCCTGCTGGTGCGAATAAAATGCAGTGACGCAGATATAGAAGCCGGTCAACGAGATGGACAGCATACTGGTGAGCAGGGGGGACTGGAAGGAGTCTGCGGGCCCAAGAACCAAGAAGAAAACCAGAATAGAGGCCGCCATAAAGGCCGAGCCAATCAGGAATTGGCGTATGCCGCCGATGATCAGACCGCTGAACATCAGCATCAATGCCACCGAGACCGAGGGTATGGCAACCAGCCCGATACAACCTATGAACCCGCCACCAATAACGCAATCCGCCGTGAGCATTTTCTGGCGAATGCGGGGTGAGTTTCTCAAAAACGTTTGCCGGATAAGCTGGTGCGCAATATGTGGCCAGGCCAGCGCGCCGACAATCATCCAGAGGTGCCATTGCTCGAACGCCCCCTGCAATACGCCCACCACAATAATGGCAGCCGTTGCCGTATAGGCAATTAGACGACCGTTATAATCGGGCATCGGGGGAATAGCTATGGGGCTGTTGAGGGCCTCTGAGGTCAGAGATTTTCCTGCGCTGATGCTGGCATTGCGCAGATCTGCCGGAGCACTCATCATGTACGCTGATCACTCATGGCGCTGGAACCGTAGAATTTTATTTGTTTTATGCCGAGTAGGACTAAAGGTTAACAGTATTACGTAGAACCCACAATTCACTGGTCTTTTTTGAGTTGTAACTGACCAGCGTTAAGTTAGCGGAAACTATTAATATGAGTTCAGTCACTGACTTTTTGCTCAACCGGGCATCTGAGCCGCGGCTGGAAGCGCCGGGCCCCGACGCCTCAACGCTTGACCGGGCCTTCGCGTGTGCATCGCGTGCTCCGGACCATGGCTTACTGCGCCCCTGGCGTTATCTGGTTATCGAGGGTGAAGGTCTTAATGCCCTGGGTGATTTGCTCGCCGCCGGGTACACCGATATGAGGGGTAAAACCGATGAAGCGAAGCTAGAGATAATACGTGGTAAAGCGAAGCGGGCACCGATGGTTATCGTTGGAATCGCGTCGCCCAAAGAGCATCAGAAGATCCCCGAAATTGAACAGATACTCTCAGCGGGCGCGGGCATGAGTTTTCTGGGGCTGGCGTTGGAGGATGCTGGCTTTGGCGTGATGTGGCGCACCGGTGAGTTGGTATACAACCCGGTGGTTCTCGAAGGGCTTGGGCTTGAAGAGGGAGAGTCTATCATCGGGCTTCTTTACACCGGCTCTGTATCCTCGGCCAAGCCCGCGGTACCCCGGCCAGAGCTGGCTGAGTTTGTGGCGCGCTGGCCTGCGTAGTTACCTCGTGTGCTTCCCCGCTATTCCTGTGGGGGAAGCAGCTTGCCGCTTTCCCCGGGTTTGCCGTTCCCCCTTACTTCGCTCTTACCTCAATCCCCTCCTGTAACCCTCTGAATGTCGCTATTTTAAAGGGCTTCAAAAATCTGGCATCAGCATTGCTTTAATTCTGCCATAGAACGAAACCGGCAAGGCCTCAAGCCGCCGGAGACAGTATTTCGGAGGTTGTATGGCGATCACTTTTGACAAAGCTCTTGGCATTCACCAGCACGCGCTGGAAGCCAGAGTAAAGCGCGCTGAAGTTCTGGCGAACAATATGGCCAATGCTGATACGCCAGGTTTCAAAGCCCGGGATATGGATTTTCAGGCCATGATGCAAAAGGCCCAGGACAGTATGAGTGGCTTTGGCATGGAGAAAACCCATGAAGGCCACATGGATACTTCAGCGGGCGCTGGTGATTCAGATTTGATGTACCGGTTACCAAACCAGCCCTCCGTAGACGGTAATACGGTGGATGCCCAGGCAGAGCAGACCCGGTTTATGCGCAATGCGATGGATTACCAGGCCAGCTTCCAGTTTTTGAACAGCAAGTTTACCGGCCTGACTAAAGCCATCAAAGGCGAGTAATCCGCGGGTCTACGATTAGCTAAGGAGAATTATCATGTCACTGGGCAGCATATTCGATATCGCCGGTTCCGGAATGACAGCGCAGTCGCTGAGGCTGAATACAACCGCTTCAAACATTGCCAACGCAGAGACGGCGAGTTCCAGCACTGACACAACCTATCGTGCGCGGAAGCCGGTTTTCTCTGCAATTCAGCAGTCAATTCTGAACCCCGGGCAACAAGGATTTGGTGTTCAGGCGAGTGAGGATGCAGGTGCTGGCGTTCGTGTTGAGGGCATTGTTGAAAGCGATGCGGAACTGCAGATGCGCTACGAACCTCATCATCCGGCAGCAAATGAGGACGGATATGTGTTCTATCCCAATGTGAATGTGGTGGAAGAGATGGCAGACATGATGTCTTCCTCAAGAAGCTTTCAGATGAATGTAGACATTATGAACACGGCTAAATCCATGATGCAGCGCATCCTGACACTTGGTCAGCAGTAATGGGGCGGGGGATTGAATCATGAGTACAATTAACGCAACAGAAGCCTCAGATGTACTGGCTGATTATCGCAGTCAGACTCAGAGTGGCACCAGCAGCAATAGTGAGCTCGGCAAGAACGAGTTCATGGAGTTGATGCTGGCGCAGTTGAAAAATCAGAACCCGCTGGAGCCTCAGGACAACGGTGAGTTCATTTCCCAGTTGGCACAGTTCAGCTCGCTTGAAGAAATGCAGGCGCTTACCAGCACCGTTGATGATGTGGTCGGGCAGTTCCGGTCTTCCCAGGCGCTTCAGGCGTCAGCGATGGTAGGCAAAACCGTTCTCGCACCTTCCGAAGTGGGGATTCTCGGCGCTGAAGGCGAAATCTCCGGCAACATTGAAGTGCCTGCGTCCACTGGTGGTGTGCGCCTCTCTATTCAAAGCGCGAGCGGGGAGCTGGTACGTCAGATTGATCTGGGCAGTAGCTCCGCGGGAGTTATGGCGTTCAGCTGGGATGGCACAGATGGAAACGGCAACAGCTTGCCGCCGGGTCCATATCAGATTGTGGCTGAAGCCTCTTATTCTGAGGGTAGCGTTCAGCTTCCGACCCTTGTCAGCGCCAATGTAGATAGTGTGTCACTGGGCCAGAGCGGGTCGGTGACTCTGAACCTGGCGGGCATGGGCTCCATTGCGCTGTCAGATGTACAACAAATCAATTAATACCGGTGTCAGACCAGAGGTGAATTATGGCTTTTAATACAGGACTAAGCGGCCTGCGGGCGGCAGCGGTAGATCTGGATGTAACCGGCAACAATATTGCCAATGCCAGCACCGTAGGTTTTAAAGGCAGCCGAGTACAGTTTGGCGATCTCTATGCCAGTGGTTTTCTGAGCGGAGGCTCTGCACCGGTTGGTGACGGGGTGAACGTTCAGGACGTAAAACAGTCGTTCAGTCAGGGCAACATCAGCTTCACTGACAGCGGTCTTGATATGGCCATCAGTGGAGATGGCTTCTTTATACTGAATAATGGTGGCGAAACCCGTTACTCCCGGGCTGGTCAGTTCACCATCGATAAAGATGGCTTTGTGGTCAACGCTCAGTCCATGCGGGTCCAAGGTTACACCGCCGACGATGACGGTAACCTTTCCGGTATCCGTGGCGATCTTGAGATTGCTACAGATAACCTGGCGCCGCGTAGAACGACCAGCCTGACTACGGACCTGAACCTGGATTCCCGTGAGTCCGTGCTCGAATCCCGAGTACGGGATGTGGGACCGCTTGCATTCAACGATATTAGCGGTGAGCAGTTTGAAATCACCTATTCTGATGGCACTCCGAACTACTCTGTGGATCTGAGCCCGGCAACAACAGCCGGTGATATTGCAGACATTATCACCAATGCACCTGGCCTGAGTGCTTCAGCGACCACGACTGCGTCGATCGTTGATACCAATGTGCCCGCGGCCCCGCCGCTGACCGATTCCTATATTTCGGCAGCACAGACCGCAGGGAGCTTCTCGTTCAGCCTTAGTGTCAACAATGCGCCACTTCAGCTTGATACCAGCACCGCGACAACCTTGTTGGGCCTCAGGGACGCCATCAACCGCTCCAGCGATACCGCTATTTCGGCGTCTGTAGTGGATGATGGGACTGGCAATGACGTACTGCGGGTTATCCATAACCAGGGGGAGGATCTGGAGTTCAGTTATGGTAACGGTACTCCGGCTGATTCCGTAAGCACACCTATCACCGTATCAGGCGACGTGAATGTTACGGGTGACAGATCAATTGTTGGTTTGTCGGGCCTTGGAGCGGACACGGATTTTGCGGATGCGTATACCAATTCGCCTATCCGAATCACCAATGAATTCAACCCACTGGATCAGCGTACTTACAATCACGCCACATCCACTTCTATCTTCGATAGCCTGGGCAACTCCCACGAAATGACTCAGTTCTTTGTGAAAGAACCATCTCCGGGGAACGGCGTGGGTGTTAGCCAGTGGTCCGTTTACCTGCAGATTGACGGTGAAATGGTTGCGGGTACCGACACTACGCCGTATACCGCAAGATTTGATCAGGACGGCACCCTGCAGTCCGTTGATGGCGATGCCAACGGCGAAATTCTCATCACCGACTGGATTCCGAAGGACAGCGACGGCCAACCCAACGGAGCGGACGGTCCTCCGCCGGCGGGCACTAATGTTGTTACGCCCATTCCGGAGCCACCGACATCATCGGCTTTTGTGTTGAGCCTCGGGGGTACAACCCAGTATGGCGCAGCGTTTGGTGTTGATGATCAGCGCCAGAATGGCTATACCACCGGTCGTTTGTCTGGCCTTGATGTCTCGGGTGAGGGAACACTGTTTGCCCGTTATACCAACGGCCAGTCGAAAGCTTTGGGGCAGGTGGCGTTGGCCTCGTTCAACAACACAAACGGCTTGTCGCCGATAGGAGATACCAGCTGGGTAGAAACGTTCGAATCCGGTCAGCCGATTATTGGCCAGCCAGATACAGGAACGCTCGGCAGTATCGCAGCCAGTTCGGTTGAGGAGTCCAACGTGGATCTTTCTGCAGAACTGGTGAACCTGATTATTGCCCAGCGCAACTATCAGGCGAACGCCAAAACGATCGAGACCTCCGATGCGGTCACCCAGACCATCATCAACCTCCGCTAAACAGGCTTTTGTCTGAATATGGCATGACTCCTGCAAGAATGTCTGAAAGAGCACTGGAAACAGTCAAAATTCCGGCAGGAGTTGTCCCATGGACAAAGCACTTTATCTCGGTATGTCTGGCGCGAAGCAGAATATGCTTTCCCAGCGTGCCCATGCCAACAACCTGGCCAACGTAAGCACCACAGGTTTCAAGAAGGATTTTGCCCAGGCCCGCAGCATGCCTGTATTCGGGGAACATCATCCTACCCGTGCATACGCTATGGCGGAGCGCCCCGGCACAGATCTATCGGCGGGAGCACTGATGCAGACCGGCCGAAAAATGGACGTCGCCATAGAAGGCGAAGGCTGGCTGGCTATTCAGAACAACCTCGGTGAAGAAGCCTTTACCCGCTCCGGCAGCTTGCAAATTGATGTTAACGGCATGGTGCGGCTGGCCAGTGGCGAGATGGTTCTGGGTAACGGCGGACCGGTTGCCCTTCCTCCCTTTGATAATGTCCAGGTCGGTGCCGACGGCACTGTTTCTATTGTTCCCGTGGGTGGGCCCCCCGACCAGCTAGTAGAAGTGGATCGGTTGAAACTGGTCAATCCTCCCCCGGAGGCGCTGGAAAAAGGGCTGGATGGCTTTATTCATCGCAAGGCGGACCAGGCGATTGATGGTGAAGAGCCTGCCGATGCCACGTTGCGCGTGGCGTCTGGTTTTCTCGAAAGCTCTAATGTTAATGCGGTGGAAGAAATGATTTCCAACCTTCAGTTGTCCCGTCAATACGAGATGCAGGTGAAGGTTATGAGTACCGCGAACGAGAATTCCGAAGCAGCGGCACGGCTGTTGCAGAACCTTTGATAACTTTTGAAAAAAACGTGAAAACAACGCCAGCCTGGCGAAAAGCGGCAAATTTTGGCCGCAAACCAGGCATCGGCAAGGAGTAAAGACTATGCATCCGGCTCTATGGGTTAGTAAGACGGGTCTCAGTGCCCAGGACACCAACATGTCCACCATCTCCAACAACCTGGCCAACGTAAACACCACGGGCTTCAAGCGGGATCGGGCGGTATTTCAGGATCTGCTGTATCAGATCAACCGGCAACCGGGCGGTTTGAACACTCAGAACTCCGAGCTGCCCTCGGGCTTGCAGTTAGGTACAGGTGTGCGGGTAGTCGGAACGGCAAAGCAATTCAGCCAGGGCAACCTCCAGATTACTGAACAGCCTCTTGATGTAGCCGTTAATGGCCGTGGTTTTCTGCAGATCGAGCTTCCGGATGGTCAGACAGCCTACACGCGAGATGGTCAGTTCCAGCTCAATGCCGACGGCGATGTGGTTACACCGGATGGTTACCCACTCCAGCCGAACATTAACGTGCCGGAAAACGCTACAACCGTAACGATCGGCAAAGACGGTACGGTCTCCGCGATCACTGATGACCAGGCGGCGCCAGTCAATCTGGGCCAGATCACTCTGGTGAACTTTATCAATCCCCAGGGTCTGCAGGCGATAGGTAACAACCTGTTCAAGGAAACCAATTCCAGTGGCGACCCTGCTGAGGGCGAGCCGGGTCTGGCCGGGCTGGGTACGCTGGAGCAGGGCATGGTGGAGTCATCCAACGTGGAAGTGGTTGAAGAGCTGGTGAATATGATTACTACCCAGCGTGCTTATGAGATGAACTCTAAGGTCGTCTCCACCACAGACCAGATGCTCCAGTTTATTACCAACAACATTGGTTAATGCTTTGCCATGGCATGTTTTTGAAATGTCAGGCGCGCGAAAGAAGTGAGGAGTGAACTCATGAAACCGACTACATCAACCTGGTTAACCGGGCGGGCAGGGACTTTTCTGCTGGTCTGGATGCTGATTCTACTGCAGGGGTGTACCGCCATGAGCCGGCCGCGAGCTGTGCCGGATGATCCCGCTTATGCGCCGGTTCGAGCCCAGGCAATGATGCAGCGTGACCCGGAATCCGGAGCCATATACCAGAGCTCCCGCAACTACAATTTTTATGGGGACACGGTTGCACTGAATATTGGTGACGTGCTGACGGTCACACTTGACGAGTCCACCCGTGCAAGCAAGAACGCAGAATCCAGCATCACGAAAGACAACGAAATCACCTTGCCAGAGCCTACAGTGCTGGGAAAAAGCAATTTTGGCGTTGCTACTTCTATAACGAACGAGCGGGACTTTAGCGGCAAAGCGGAAGCTGACCAGAGCAACAGCCTTGCGGGCAGCATTACCGTCACGGTTACAGATGTTTTGCCAAACGGCGTACTGAAAATTCGTGGCGAGAAATGGTTGTCGTTGACCAATGGCGATGAATACGTTCGGTTGACAGGTCTTGTTCGGCCACAGGATATCGACCCAGGCAACATTGTGGCTTCCAATCGTATTGCGGATGCCCGAATTGCTTATGGTGGTACCGGTGATTTCGATCAGGCAAACCAGATGGGCTGGCTGGCCCGATTCTTTAATAGCGAGTGGTGGCCTCTGTGATGATACGTCGATGCGTAGTTCTTTCGCTGATGCTTGCGGTAATGGCGGCGCCAGTGTTGGCCGATCGCCTGAAGGATCTGGCGCGAATCAAAGGCGTGCGCAACAACCAGCTCGTGGGTTATGGGCTGGTTGTGGGGCTGGATGGTACGGGTGACAAGGCGCCCTTCACTAATCAGACATTTCGCAACATGATGAACCAGTTCGGTATCACCCTGCCGGACGGGGTGAACCCGAATCTTGCCAATGTAGCGGCCGTAACTGTGAGCGCGACTCTGCCGCCGTTCGCCAAAGCGGGCCAGGAAATAGATATCACGGTTTCGTCCATTGGTAACTCGGATAGTCTGCGAGGCGGTACTCTGCTTATGGCACCTCTTAAAGGTGCTGATGGCAACGTTTATGCGATGGCCCAGGGCAGTCTTGTTGTCGGCGGGTTTGGTGCTGAAGGGCTGGACGGCTCGCGTATCACCGTAAATGTTCCCAGCGTTGGCCGCATACCAAACGGTGCCACGATTGAACGTGAAATCGCCTCTCCTTTTACTCGTGGCGACACCATCACTTTTAACCTGATGCGCCCCGATTTCACAACGGCTCGCCGAGTGGTGGAAGTGGTCAATGAGAATCTGGGCCCCGATATGGCCTATGCCCACGATGCGACATCGATTTCTGTGCGCGCGCCCCGTGACCCTTCGCAGCGTGTGAGCTTTCTTTCCATTCTGGAAAACCTTGAAGTGGATCCTGCGGAAGATGCTGCAAAAGTCGTTATCAATAGCCGTACGGGCACCATTGTAGTTGGGCAGAATGTTCAGGTGAGCCCAGCGGCTGTTACTCACGGCAATCTCACAGTGACTATCCAGGAAAACCCGGAAGTGCAGCAGCCCAATCCATTTGCTCTTGGTAACACTGAGGTTGTGCAGGATAGCCAGATTGCTATTACCGAAGACCCGGCTCGCATGTTCAAGTTCGGACCGGCGGTTACGCTGAACGACATTGTTCAGGCTGTGAATCAGGTAGGTGCCGCGCCCGGCGACGTTATGGCGGTACTGGAAGCCCTGAAGCAGGCAGGCGCATTGCGCGCCGAGCTTATTGTTATCTAGGTGACATGATGCAGGATTATCAGCTTCAACAGGCCAGGGTATACACGGATTTCAGCGGGCTGAATGCACTGAAAAACGGTGCCCGTGATGATAAACAGGCGGCGCTTGAGGAAGTGGCACGTCAGTTTGAAAGTATCTTTCTGTCTGAAATGCTGAAGTCCATGCGCAAAGCAGGAGATGTGCTTGCTGAGGGTAACTACCTCAACAGCAGCCAGTCGGAATTCTACCGCGACATGTTCGACAGCCAGATGAGCCTTACCATGTCGGGCGGGCAGGGCACCGGGCTTGCTGATGCTCTGGTGCGGCAGTTGGGGAAAGACATTCCCGGAATCGATAAAGAGGGAGCGCTTCTCGCATCTCACAAAACTGCACTGGCGGATTATGAACGTAGCATACCGCCACTGTCGCCCCGCCTTCCTGAGCGAGTTGAAGAAGTCTCAGAGGTTGAGGTCGATAAAAACCCGGCGGCGTCTCCTGAGGCACAAAAAATGCCGGAGCAGTTCGATTCTCCTGAGCACTTTGTGCGCACGCTTTTGCCTGTTGCAGAAAGTATCTCTGCGGATACAGGTATTGATCCCAAATTGATGGTGGCCCAGGCAGCTCTGGAAACAGGCTGGGGTAAGCACATGATCCGGGGCGATGGCAGCCAGCACAGTTATAACCTTTTCGGTATCAAGGCTGACAGTCGGTGGGAGGGTGATGCGGTAACCATCACCACCACCGAGTTCCGTGAGGGTGTTCCAATGAAAGAGCGCGCGGATTTCCGGGCTTACCCGGATTATGAATCCAGCTTCCGGGACTATGTGTCATTCCTCGAGTCGAATCCCCGGTATCGGGATGTGCTCGCAAGTGCCGATCAGCCAGAAGTTTTCGCGAGGAAGTTGCAGGAAGCTGGATATGCCACTGATCCGCAGTACGGTGAGAAAATCAATCGGATTATGAACCGCGATTCGTTGATGACTCTTTCAATGAGCAATGGGGCCGGGGAGTAATTATTATGGCGGGACTGCTAGGTATTGGCCTGACCGGTATCCTCGGGCATCAGAGCGCTTTGAATACCACAGGCAACAACATCACCAACGCGAATACGCCTGGTTACAGCCGGCAGGAAGTGGTGTTCGAAACCCAGCAAGGGCAGCGCACTGGTGCCGGAACCATTGGTTCAGGCGTCAGCGTTGTGGATATTCGCAGGCTGGCGGATGAGTTTCTTGTGCAGCAGGTGCGTGAAGACAGCACGCTGACGGGTGAGCAGCAAACACTGAATTCCGAGTTGAGCCGGCTCGACAACTTGCTGGGTGGTGAAACTACGGGCCTGAATAATGCCCTGAATAACTTCTTTGCAAGTCTGCAAAACGCCGCGGAGGATCCCACCTCGCTACCGCAGCGACAGCTGGTATTGAGTGAAGCGCAACAGGTAGTTAACCGTTTCCAGGCCCTTAGCCAGGAATTCATTCAGCAGCGGGAGTCTGTGAAGACTCAGATGCAGCAGGGTGTTGAAGATGCCAACGCTCTGCTGAACAGCATTGCAGACCTTAATCTGGCGATTTCTGAATCTCCGGGGCTGGCCCAGGGCCAGATGCCGAATGAGTTGTTGGATCAGCGGGATGAAAAATTGCGCCAGCTCTCTGAGCTGGTGAGCATAAAAGTGACTGAAGCCGAGGGTAGCCAGGTAAACGTTTCCCTCTCCAATGGCCTTTCCCTTGTAGTTGGAAATAATGCGGCACAGATGGGCACCCGGAGCAGCTCGGAAGATCCGACGCGTCTGGAGTTTACGCTCTCCAATGGTGGTCGCACCCTTAACATAGATGAACAGATCTCCGGCGGTAAGCTCGGTGGGCTGAAACGTTTCGAAAGCGAAGCGCTGAAGCCGGCGTTTGATGAGTTGGGGCGGATCGCGATTGGCGTTGCTGCCAGCATGAATCACCAACACGAAATCGGTATGGATCTTGAGGGTGATCTGGGTGGTTTGTTTTTTAACGACGTTAACGACCTGGCAGTTCAGCGAAGCCGTGTTGTGGCGAATGCAGACAACCAGTTGCCAAATGATGGGCAGTTGGCGGTAGAAATTACCGACAGCAGCAAACTACCGGCCGGAAGCTGGACGCTGCAGTTCAGCGGCGACGGGCGTAATTTTGAGCTTATCGACGAGGCGTCCGGGGAAATTGTTAATCAGGGCCGGTTGCCGGATCCCGTTCAGTCCGAAATTACCATGCCGGGTTTCAATATCCGGGTAGAGGGTGGAAGCTTCAACGCTGGCGACAAGTACCTGATTCAGCCCAGCCGTAACGCAGCAGAATCAATGGGGCTGCAGGTTGATCGGGAAGAAGATCTGGCGTTTGCCAGCCCTATTCGCGCCACTACCGGCGATCAAAATGTGGGAACGGGACAGATCGATCAGGGCACTATGCTGGATGTGCGCAGCCCGTTTACCGGCTCACTGTTGCCGGGGTTTCAGACGGCGGGTGATTTAGCGAATGGGCCTTTAACTATCTCTTTTGAGGCGGGCGGTTCTACGGGCATGATGTACGTCGTAAAGGGCCCTGAGGCAGTTGCTGGGGATCCTTCTTCCGCACCTGTTATTGGTTCGCCAAAAGAGTACACCGGCGGCAATATCAATTTGGTTTTCAGTAGTGACCCTGCTGCGGGTGATGATTACCAGGGCTACCAGTTCAAGTTAACAGGCCAGCCGGCAATAGGCGACACCTTCGAGATTAACTACAACAGCAATGGTGTCTCGGATAACCGGAATGCCGAACTAATGGCTGCGCTGGGCACCGCAAATACACTCAACGGCAATAGCCAGAGCTTCACGGAAGGATACGCGGGCCTTGTTGAGGATATCGGCGTTAAAACTCGCCAGAGCCAGTTTGATCTGGAAGCTGGTAATACCCTGCTGGAGCAGTCGTCTGCCCAGCGGGAGTCGGTCTCGGGGGTAAACCTCGATGAGGAAGCCGGCAAACTGATTCAGTACCAGGCTGCTTATAACGCCTCAGCGCAGGTGATTTCGGTGGCCCAGGATTTGTTCGATACGCTGTTGCAGACGTTCCGGTAACAGATAGAGGTGATGTGACATGATCAGGATTTCATCACAACAAGTGTTCTCAAGCGGTATTAACCGGTTGCAGGAGCTAAACAGTAATCTGAATAGCACCCAGCAGCAGATATCCACGGGTAAGCGGGTTAATAAGCCCTCGGATGACCCGGTGGCTGCGGCCCGCATTCTGAAGCTTGACCAGGAGCTATCCCGGGTTAGCACTTATGAGCGCAACGTGGATCTGGCCGACAACCGTCTCAGCCAGGAGGAGAACGCTCTGGAAAGCTCCATAGATATACTCCAGAGAATTCGTGAACTTACTGTCCAGGCAGGCAATGGGTCTCTGTCCGCGAATGATCGCCAGTCCATTTCCTCGGAAATTGAAGAAAGGCTGGGGCAGTTGGCCAATATTGGCAACACCCGGGATGCCTCTGGTGAATATATTTTCAGCGGGTTTCAGGGCTCTGTGCAGGCTTTTCAGCAGAACGAGGAAGGGAGTTACGTCTATCAGGGTGACGAGGGCCAGCGCGTTCTTGAAATCGATGATGGCGTTACCGTCCCGATCAGTGACAATGGCAAGGGTATTTTCGTGAATATCCCGGCCGCTGCAACCGGAGAATACACCACTAATGTTTCAGGTGGATTTATATCTGGAGTGTCAGTTGTCAATGAGGCTGACCTTAACGCAGCCTTCAGCGGTGGCTTTCCCGGCGATATTGCGCTCACAGTCGACGCTGCCGGTATTATTCAGGCCCAGGATAGCCAAGGTAATGCACTTGCCGTTACCCCTGCTACTTATGAAAGTGGTGAACCCTTCGTAGTTGCCGGGGTTGAGGCCACTATTGCCGATATAACGCCGGGCGCAGGGGACTCCTTCACGCTGAAGCCCAACGAGCGGCAATCGGTATTCGGTACCATCGAAAACCTTATTGCGGGGCTAGAGTCCATCGATAAAGGCACGCCAGAGGGCCTTGCCGAATATGATGACCTTATCGCTCAGTCGCTGGTAAATCTCGATAATGCCCAGGAGAGCATTCTCCTCAAGCAGACTGAGTTGGGCGGGCGCATGAATGCGGTTGAATCCACCAGGAACTTCCTGGCAGATTCGTCGGTGTATACCAATGAAATCCGCTCCCAGCTACAGGATGTGGATTACGCGGAAGCGATCAGCAATCTCAGTTTTCAGAGCTTTGTGTTGCAGGCTGCGCAGCAATCCTTTGCCCAGGTTTCCCAGTTGTCGTTATTCGACCGACTGTAAATGTGAGGGGCCGTGAAAAAACTCGCGTCTCAGCGTGTTGCTTTCACGATCAGGCTCAGTATAATCTCCCCCTCTCTTCGATGGCGGCGTGGTGAAATTGGTAGACACGACGGATTCAAAATCCGTTTCCTTAACCGGAGTGGCGGTTCGAGTCCGCCCGCCGCTACCAAAACTTGATTTGAGATCAGTTTCCTAGAGAAAAATTAAACCAGCTTCCAGGCTGGTTTTTTTGTGTCTGTTCGGTTTCTTCGATAATTGTCCGAAGCAACAGATGAGATGTCTGGCTATTTTTTCGGGTGCTCACCATAGCTCTGAACTACAATGATTGTCGGAACAGCGTGTCATTAATACAGCAAGGGTGGCCAAAGAAACGGCTGTCTATGGGCTACAGGGAATTAAGAGGGCAAGTATGAAGGGATCTACAATAATGAAATATATCTGCTTTTTTTTCGCAGCAATTTTGGCCGGGTGCGCCAGCTCCGGCACAAAGGTCGAGCGCATTGATGCGGTTGCGGAAGTAGATAAAAACTACAGCCGTGTTCTGGTATTCGCTGTAACGCAAAAAGAGCACAATCGGTCGGCTATTGAAACCGAGCTTGTGGCGGAACTGAACAAGCATGAATTCGAAGCTAGTCGCTTCGAAATGCAGAACTCAGAGATCCCCTGGGGTGACCCGACCCGATTACAGAACCTGATTGCTGAGGATGCAAGAAGCGGCGAATACGATGGTGTACTGGTGGTTTCTCTGATCAGCAAGCATCGCGAATCCCGATATGTTCCGGAGCAGGTTATTCACCAGCCTGTTGTTACATCTGTTGGGCCACTGGCATCAACCACTTATATGGAAACTACAGTAGTGCCAGCAGATTATGAAGAAACCATAAGCTATGCGTTGAAATCGACGTTGTTCGACACGGACTCTGCCAAGCCCGTCTGGCAGCTGTATTCCAGTACAGTTGATCCGAAAAGCATAGACGTTGCCGCCAAAGATTTCGGAAAGGTGATAGTTAAAGCACTTCGAAAAACCTTGCCCCATGCAAAGAAGGGTAACTAAGGCCGTGTCGACCTAACGGTTTGATTGTGCCTTGGCGCGCACTGCCAAGGGCGGTGTGGTTGTAACCGAGCTGGTGCGCATGCCATACTACGCCGCTTTCGTAAGTGGTTGAGTTTAATTAAATCAGTCACTTACGAAAATTAACCAGCAGCGGCCCGGATCTTGAATTGGCCCGCCGCTACCATATTCAAGTCGCATAGTGCGACGTCGTGAACAGTCCGGTCCATGAACGTCTCCGATTTTCACTTTGATCTCCCGGACGAACTCATCGCCCGGTACCCCCTAAGAGAGCGCAGCGCTTCCCGTCTTCTATGCCTTGAAGGTACGACAGGCGATACTGTGCACCGTTGTTTTACGGACCTTCCGGATTTGCTGCAGCCAGGCGATCTGCTCGTTTTCAATGATACTCGTGTGATACCGGCTCGCCTGTTTGGCAAGAAAGAAACCGGCGGTCAGGTTGAAGTATTGGTAGAGCGCGTAATTGATGAACGTAACCTGGTGGCTCATGTTCGGGCGTCTAAAGCCCTTAAGGATGGTCAAAAGGTCATTCTTGAAGACGGTACTGTACTGCGCATGACCGGCCGTAGTGATGCCTTGTTTCATCTTGCGAGTGAGGCTGATGAGGCAGTGCTGGATATGCTGGAGCGTATTGGGCATATGCCTCTGCCGCCTTATGTTGACCGGCCAGATGAATCTGCGGACCGGGAGCGCTATCAGACAGTCTATGCCAGGGAAGCCGGGGCCGTCGCAGCTCCGACGGCTGGCCTGCATTTTGATGAAGACGTGTTAGCGGCTCTCAAAGCGCGAGGCGTGGAAAGCACATTCGTTACTTTGCACGTAGGGGCTGGAACCTTTCAGCCTGTACGCGTAGACCGTATCGACGAGCATGTGATGCACAGTGAAATAGTCCATGTGCCCGAGGCGGCGGTAGAGGCGGTTAATCGCACTCGTGCCCGGGGTGGCCGTGTAGTAGCCGTTGGGACAACCTCAGTGCGGTCTCTCGAGTCTGCAAGCAGGGGAGGTTTTTTGCGCGCTTTCCGGGGCGAAACGGATATTTTTATCCATCCCGGCTACCGGTTTCAGACCGTCGACGCGTTGGTTACCAACTTCCATTTGCCAGAATCCACACTGATCATGCTGGTGAGCGCGTTTGCGGGCTACGAGCATGTGATGCGTGCATACCACGAAGCTGTTGACGAAAAGTACCGGTTTTTCAGTTATGGCGATGCCATGTTCATAACCGGACAGGAGCCGAGCAGGGGAATGCTGCTTGGAGTACCTGATGAGCCTGCACAGGCAGGCACTCAATCACCACTTGATAGCGGAGACAAGTCTTGAGCCAGCCCTGTTTCATGTCCTTTGAAAAATTGGGAGAAGATGGTCTGGCGCGACGCGGCAGGCTGACCTTTCCGAGGGGAACGGTTGAAACCCCGGCGTTTATGCCTGTAGGCACCTATGGAACGGTCAAAGGAATGTTGCCGCGCGATATTCACGAAATCGGCGCTGAAATCATCCTCGGTAATACGTTTCATCTAATGCTGCGCCCAGGCACAGAGGTGATAAAAGCCCACGGTGATCTCCACGACTTTACCCAGTGGAAAGGGCCGATCCTGACCGACTCTGGCGGATTTCAGGTTTTCAGTCTTGGCGAGATGCGCAAAATTACCGAAGAAAAAGTAACCTTCCGGTCACCGATAGACGGTTCACCGGTTGAGCTGTCACCGGAAATTGCGATACAGGTCCAGCGTGATCTCGGTTCGGATATCGTTATGATATTTGATGAGTGCACTCCATACCCTGCAACAGAGAAGCAGGCAAAGGACTCTATGGAGCTTTCACTGCGCTGGGCGAAGCGCAGCAAGGACGCCCATGAGGGTAATCCCGCAGCTCTGTTTGGCATTGTTCAGGGTGGCATGTATGAGTCCCTGCGAGACCGTTCTCTGGAAGGCCTTACCGACATAGGTTTCGATGGTTATGCCATTGGTGGTCTGTCGGTAGGTGAGCCAAAAGAAGACATGATCCGCATCCTTGATCATTTGCCGCCGAAAATGCCGGCCGACAAACCTCGTTATCTGATGGGGGTAGGGCGCCCGGAAGATCTCGTTGAAGGGGTAAGGCGCGGTGTCGACATGTTCGATTGCGTGATGCCTACGAGAAATGCCCGTAATGGTTATCTGTTCACATCTACCGGCATCGTAAAGATCCGCAATGCCAGGCATCGTCACGATACCTCACCGTTGGATGATCGGTGTGACTGCTACACTTGCAAGAATTTTTCGAGAAGTTACCTGCATCATCTGGATAAGTGTGGAGAAATGCTGGGTTCCCAGCTTAATACAATCCATAACTTGCGCTTCTATCAGAACCTGATGGCTGGATTGCGCGGCGCCATTGAAGCAGGTACATTGTCGGACTTTATAAGCGACTTCTATGCTCTGCGCGGCGAGACAGTGCCAGCGCTGGGTAATGGGTAACTATTTTTGCTTAATCAACGGAGAGTTTTAATGAAATCAGTCAAGTTGTTTTTAGCCGGCCTAATGGCAATGATGCCCGCACTTGCGATGGCTCAGGAAGCGGGTCCTGCTGGTGGCATGGGTGTTATGGGCCAGGTGATCTTCTTCGCCGGCTTTATTCTGATTTTCTACTTCCTGATCTGGCGCCCGCAATCCAAGCGCGCTAAAGAGCACAAAACACTGATGTCCGGCCTTAACAAGGGTGACGAAGTGGTTACATCCGGCGGCATTGCCGGAAAAATCACGAAAGTAACCGACGATTTCATCATTGTTGAAATTGCTGACAATGTTGAGATCAAGGTACAGAAAGTCGCTGTTGCCGCTGCATTGCCGAAAGGTACGCTCAAAGATATCTGAGCAAGGTCTCTCAGGGCCGGCCTTGATACCCGCCGGCCTGAACCTTCCTGGCTGAAACACCAAGGCTGGCTTCAGGGCCGGCTACAAGGGATCCCATGCTGAACAAGTACCCGCTTTGGAAAAACCTGATTATCCTGATCGCGATTCTGATCGGGTTTATCTACGCTCTACCCAATCTTTTCCCCGATGACTACGCTGTGCAGATTACCGGTGCGCGCAGTAGTACCGAAGTTAATTCTGCCGTGCTCGAGAGGGCGCTCAAGGCTTTGGAATCGGATGGTATCGAGGTTAAAAGCAGTTCTCTTGAGGATCGGGATGCCCTTATCCGGTTGACCAGTTCCGATGACCAACTGCGCGCCCGGCCAGCGGTTCAGGCCGCTCTTGGTAGAGACTATCTTGTTGCTCTCAATATGGCAGCTTCGACACCCTCCTGGCTGAGAAGCCTGGGTGCAGGGCCGATGAAACTCGGCCTCGACCTCCGTGGCGGTGTTCACTTCCTGCTCGAAGTCGATATGGATACAGCCGTTGGCCAGAGACTGGAAGCTGTCTCCGGCCAGATAAAGCGAGAACTTCGTGAAGAGCGTGTTCGTTATCGCGGCGGTGATGTTGAAGGTGACCGTGATATCGTCCTGAGTTTTCGTGATGAAGCCTCCCGGTCTGAAGCTTTTGACTTGATCAAGCGTCAGTACAACGAGTTTTTGCTCGACGAGCGAACCAGTGGTGACGAGTTTTTGATTGTTCTTACCTTGTCAGAAGCTGAGGTGACTGCCATTCGCAAGTATGCCCTTGAGCAGAACCTGACCACTATCCGTAACCGGGTGAACGAACTTGGCGTTGCCGAGCCTCTGGTGCAGCAGCAGGGCGCTGACAGGATTATCGTAGAGCTGCCGGGTGTTCAGGATACGGCTCAGGCCAAACGTGTTCTTGGTGCTACAGCAAACCTGGAATTCCGTATGGAAGCTCGTCAGGATGCTGCGGCGAGCGAGACCGAGCAGTTCAGCTTCCGCGATGAGCTCCAGCGTAGTGCTCGCCTGGAGCGTGATGTCATTGCTACAGGTAATAACGTTGCGAATGCCCAGCAGGCGTTCGATGAAAACGGTCAGCCTCAGGTAAGTATCACCATGGACTCGGTGGGCGGCGACTTGATGAACCGGGCGACGCGCAATGCCATAGGCCGTCGCATGGCCGTACTGTTTATTGAATTCCGCACGGAAACCGAGACCAGAATGGTCAATGGCGAGCCGGTGGAGTCAGAAAAGCGGGTTGTTGAGAAAGGTATTATCAGCCTGGCTACTGTTCAGTCAGCATTGGGCAGCAGCTTCCGCATTACAGGTCTGGACTCCATTCCTGAGGCCGCGGAACTTGCACTGCTTCTGCGAGCCGGTGCTTTGGCTGCGCCCATGTACTTTGTACAGGAGCGCACTATCGGGCCAAGCCTGGGTCAGAAGAATATTGATGCGGGCATGATGTCAGTGGCTCTCGGGTTTATCCTTGTGCTTCTGTACATGCTGGTTTATTACCGGGGCTTCGGGGTTGTGGCAAATATTGCTCTGACCATCAACCTGATGCTTCTTATAGCGTGCATGTCCATTCTCTCGGCCACACTGACCTTGCCTGGTATCGCCGGCATCGTATTGACTGTGGGTATGGCGGTCGATGCCAATGTGCTTATATTTGAGCGCATAAAAGAGGAGCTCAAAGGGGGTGTATCACCCCAGCTGGCGATCAACACAGGTTACTCCCGCGCCTTTGTGTCCATTTTCGATGCGAACATCACGACTCTGCTTGTAGCTATTATTCTATTCGCAATGGGCTCGGGCCCGGTTAAAGGTTTCGCGGTGACATTGTGCATCGGGATCCTGACGTCCATGTTCTCCGGGCTGATGGTTAGCCGGAGTATCGTCAATACCGTCTATGGCGGCCGCAGGGTCGAGAAACTGTCGATCGGAGGAAAGATCGCCAATGTCTGATGATCAGAAGAAGCCGTTTGATTTTATGGGGTTCCGGAAGATTGCTTCTGTTATCTCCATTTCACTGATAGTAGTTTCCATTGTGCTTCTGGGAGTCCGTGGCCTTAACTTTGGCATGGACTTCACTGGCGGCACGTCCGTTGAGCTGGAGTATAAGGAAGCGCCTCTGCTCGACGAGGTTCGTTCGACGCTTACGGAGGCGGGGTACGATCAGTTTGTAGTGCAGAACTTTGGTGCCGATACCATTGTTCTGGTGCGTTTGTCTGAAGCCGGTAATGACCAGCTTGCCCAGGAGATCACCAGCGCTCTTGAGGCTGGTGGTGATGAGCTTGAGCTGATCGGTTCCGAATTTGTGGGGTCGCAGGTTGGTGATGAGCTTAAAGAGGATAGTGGCCTCGGCCTTCTTCTGGCGCTCGCCGTGGTGCTCATCTATGTGGGTATGCGATTCCAGTTCAAATTCGGTATCGCGTCGGTAGTGCCTTTGGCCCACGACGTTATTATCGTTCTCGGGCTTTTCGCATTGTTCCAGTGGACCTTCGATCTGACTGTTCTTGCAGCCTTGCTGGCCGTTATCGGTTACTCGCTGAACGACACCATTGTTGTGGCGGATCGCATCCGTGAAAACTTTCGGAAAATGCGGGAAGGCGAGCCCTGGGATATCATCAATGAGTCTATCCACCAGACCATTGCCCGTACTATTAACACGTCGGGCACCACGCTGGTGGTTTTGCTGGCTTTGTATTTCCTGGGTGGAGAAGCGATCAATAACTTCGCGCTTGCGTTGATCATCGGTGTTGTCGTAGGTACCTATTCGTCCATCTATGTATCTGCCAACCTCTTGATGGCAATGAGCGTTTCTCGCGAAGACCTGATGGTTCCAGCGAAAGAAGGTACTGGCGATTCCGAAGAAGACGAGCAGCCACCGGAATGGCTTAACCGTATGTGATTTTCCCGGGGCGAATCTCCGGGCACAAAAAAACCGCCACTTTCCAGTTGGCGGTTTTTTTGTGCCCGGAATCTGATATTTGATTCAGAACCGGGTGTTTGCTTTAAGCAGGTATGCGACCACGGAACGGCTGGAGTACTTTAAGCACTTCCCGGAACAGCTTGGGGTTCGCAACCACCAGCTGTCGCGCTTTGCCAGTTGATGGATTCCCTGCGAAATCGCCGGTCAGTGCACCGGATTCCATTGCCAGGGTTACGCCAAGATCCAGATCTACAGTTTCCGGGCGGAATATAACGGCTGCATCCAGAAGACCCGCAGAAACCCGGGCGATATCCAGAACCACACAGCCTGATGTGCGGAACATGCCTGAGTTCTGAGCCAGCACGGCGGCCATTTCGCCCCAAAGCAGGGGGTTGTCGCCTTTGCGTGCCTGGTCAAGCAAGTTGCTTGCAAAGGCCGCTTTTTCTGTATGCCGAACTTCTGAAGCGCGAACTCTGCGGCTGTTCAATGCGGCACCGCGTCCACGGCTGGCGGAGTATTCCTCGCCTGTAACCGGGTTCACCAGAAGCAGGTTTTCAGTGCGATTGTTCTTCTTTTGTGCCAGTGCCAGGGCAAATTCAGGGATGCCTCTGAGGAAATTTTCGCGACCCATGGTCGGGAAAATGTGCCAGCTTCTCTCGCTGGTGCCGGCATCTGCTTCATTCAGCGGCGCGATGGTGTGATCTTTGTAGGCCTTTCCGAGTTGCTCAGCAAAATTGTCGTAAATGGATTGCTCTACCCGGTCCAACTGAAGGCGACGTTCGTCGTCGTCCTTTCCGGTGGGCTCCTGGCGCTCGAAGTGGGCTTTCAGGTAATCCGACCCTTGGCGCGCAACGCGCAGGGCCATTTTAATAGCTGGTTCCATCTGAGTGTTCGTTATCCGGGTGTGTGAAGGCCGGGTATGATAGCAAAAGAACCTTGCTCTTGTATGCTTTTTGACTCAGGAATAGCACGGATAACGCCATATGATGAGTTTTTCGGGGGGAGCAGAAAGCGAGTCGTTTCTGCTATCATTGCCGGCCTTAAATTTTAACTTTGGGCTTGCAGCCAATGCACAAACCATCTCCCCCGCTGGAAGGGCCGGACGCATTTCAGGATCAGATCCGGATTGTCCTTGTAGAGACTTCTCACTCAGGCAATATTGGTGCTGTTGCCCGGGCCATGAAGAACATGGGGCTTGCCAACCTATGGATGGTAAATCCGAACTCATTTCCTGATGAGGCCTCATACGCCCGTGCCGCCGGTGCTTCCGATATTCTGAATCGGGCCCAGGTAGTTCCAACGCTGGATAAGGCTCTGGAAGATTGTGTCATGGTGTTGGGCACCAGTGCCCGGGGGCGCAAGGTGCCCTGGCCAGTTGTGCCACCACCTGAGGCGGCTGCAATTGCGGCCGAAAATAGCCTTTCTGGCCCGGTGGCCCTGGTTTTCGGGCGGGAAAATCACGGCTTGAGTAATGATGAGCTTCAGCGCTGCCATTACCACATCCATATTCCATCGAACCCGGATTACAGTTCTCTGAATTTGGCGATGGCTGTGCAGATCATGTGCTACGAATTGCGCATGCTTTTTCTGCGTAACCTTGAAGGCGGTGAAGGTAGTCCCTATTTAAAGCCGATGCTGGCACCGGGTGATGCGGGTTGGGATGTATCACCCGCCAAGGTGGGGGATGTTGAGAGCTTTTTCGTCCATCTTGAGCAGACGCTGCATGATGTCGATTTCCATCGCCGAGACAACCCGCGGCAGTTGATGTCTCGTTTGCGCAGGCTGTTTCAGCGGGCAAAACTCGATCGGATGGAGATCAATATTCTTCGGGGGATCCTGAGCGCGGTGCAGAAAGCTGCGGGGGTGTCTGGGAACACGAAACAAACCGAGGCCGGTTCAGAACCGACCGGACAGGAAGATCGCCATGTTTAGGCATTTGCGTGAAGATGTAAAAAGTGTATTTCACCGAGACCCTGCCGCCAGGAATACCTTTGAGGTGCTCACGAATTATCCGGGGCTGCATGCTCTGCTTATTCACCGGGTTTCTCACTGGCTTTGGAATGCAGGGCTGAAATGGCTGGCGCGCACTATCTCGACCCTGGCGCGTTGGTTTACCGGTATAGAAATACATCCCGGAGCCACGATTGGCCGGCGATTCTTTATTGATCACGGCATGGGTGTGGTGATTGGTGAGACGACTGTTATTGGGGATGATGTAACTCTATACCAGGGCGTCACTCTTGGCGGTACCAGCTGGAACAAGGGTAAGCGTCACCCCACTATTGGCGACGGCGTTGTTGTTGGTGCCGGCGCAAAGATTCTGGGGCCTTTTGAAGTGGGTGAGGGCGCCAAAATCGGATCGAACTCTGTTGTAACAAAAGCGGTACCGATCGGCGCGACGGTTGTGGGTATTCCGGGCAGGATCATTGTTAAGGAAAAAACGGAAGACGACGCGCGTCGCAAGGTCATGGAAGAGCGTATGGGCTTCGATGCCTATGGCGTAACCGAGGAGATGCCGGACCCGGTGGCGCGCTCTGTGAGGGCATTGCTGGATCATATGCATGCTGTCGATGATCGTATCGAGACCATGTGCAAGGCACTCCGTAAGGTTAACAGTGAGTACCAGAATGGCGAGTTGCCTGTACTGGATGAAGACGATTTTGACTGCGTGCGGGACGATAGAGAGGATCGGGACTGAATACTTGACTGGAATACTTGGTCAATTCATACTCGGACTCCGATATCGAGATTCAATCCCATCATGGGGCTGATGCCATGAAGTTGACTACCAAAGGCCGCTACGCCGTCACGGCAATGCTGGATCTTGCCCTTCACGGGGGGCAGGGGCCGGTTACTCTTGCGGATATTTCAGCCCGTCAGGAAATTTCTCTTTCCTACCTCGAGCAGTTATTCTCACGCCTCCGGCGCCGGCAGCTAGTGGCCAGTATACGTGGTCCTGGAGGCGGTTATCGCCTGAGTCGTGTGGCTGCCGAGATATACATTGCGGACGTCGTCGACGCGGTTAGTGAATCGCTCGATACCACAAGGTGTGGAAATAAAGGCGATTGCCAGAATGGTGAAAAATGCCTGACACACCACCTTTGGTCTGATCTGAGTGATCAGATTCATCAGTTTCTCAGCGAGATAAGCCTCGGTGATCTGATGGAAAGACATGAAATCCGCCAGGTTGCGGACAGGCAGAACCGTCTTCAGGTTGATGGCGGCTCTGACACGATTAATACCGAGCGTCTGACAGATCAGGCGCCCGCCTGAATCAAGCCTCTGTATTCTATGAAAAAGCCCGTATACCTCGACTACGCGGCAACGACGCCCGTTGACCCCGCAGTCGCAGATGAAATGATCAAGTATCTTACCCCCGATGGCCTTTTCGGCAATCCGGCATCCCGTTCCCATGGATTTGGCTGGCAAGCGGAATCCGCTGTCGAGTCGGCTCGAGGTCAGGTTGCGAATCTGATTCACGCCGACCCCCGCGAAATTGTCTGGACTTCTGGCGCGACAGAGTCAGATAACCTTGCGATCAAGGGGGCGGTTGCCGGTCGTGATAATGCGCACATCGTAACGTCAATTATTGAGCACAAGGCTGTAGTGGATACCTGCAGGTGGCTGGAAGGGCAGGGTGTTGTGGTTACCTGGCTGAACCCTGACAGCGACGGTCGTATTCCGCCGGTTCAGGTATTCAATGCACTCAGGCCGGAGACGGTCCTGGTGAGCCTGATGCTGGTGAATAATGAACTGGGTTGTGTAACAGATATAGCAACTATTGGTGCAGAACTCCGCAGTCGTGGTGTGATGTTTCATGTGGATGCAGCCCAGGCTGCCGGCAAAATGCCCATTGACGTTACGACCATGCCTGTGGATCTGATGTCTCTCTCTGGTCATAAGGTCTATGGCCCCAAGGGTGTTGGTGCTCTCTACGTCAGGCGCTCGCCCGATGTGCGCATAGAAGCTCAGATTCATGGCGGCGGCCACGAGCGCGGCATGCGTTCAGGAACCCTGCCTACGCACCAGATTGCCGGTATGGGTAAGGCGTTTGCGATTGCTGAGGCCGGCCTTGAGGAGGAGATGCATCACCTTGAGTCTCTGCGCTCATCGTTTCTGCATGGATTGAAGGACTTGTCCGGCGTTACCCTCAATGGCTCCGATAGTGTTCGCGTGCCCGGGATTGTGAATCTGTCGTTCGACGGCGTCGATGCAGAGTCTCTGATGCTCGGGCTCCGGGATCTGGCGGTTTCCTCGGGTTCCGCCTGCGCCTCCGCGGCCGTAGAGCCCTCTTTTGTGCTCCGTGGTATTGGTTTAAGTGATGAACAGGCCAATCGCGCTTTACGATTTTCCTTCGGGCGTTACACGACCGCAGAAGAAATCGCCTTTGCCAGCGCGCAAATTGTTGATGTTGTTACTCGTCTTCGTGCAGTGCGGTAGGCAGTAGGCCTCCGACTGCGTATAATCGCAGGCCTGAAATTTACCCAAACCCTAATAGGAGAAATACCATGGCTAACGAGCGCACGCTTTCTATTGTCAAGCCTGATGCAGTCGCAAAAAATGTAATTGGTGAGATTTATAGCCGCTTCGAGAAGGCTGGCCTGAACATCGTTGCTGCACGCATGATGCATCTTACCCAGGAGCAGGCTGAAGGCTTTTACGCTGAACACAAAGAGCGCCCGTTCTTCAACGATCTGGTTGCCTTCATGACTTCTGGCCCTGTTGTTGTTCAGGCTCTTGAAGGCGAAGGCGCCATCCTGAAAAACCGTGACCTGATGGGTGCTACCAACCCGAAGGAAGCTGAAGCAGGCACCATTCGCGCTGACTTCGCTTCATCTATCGATGCGAACGCGGTTCACGGATCTGACTCTGCTGCTTCTGCAGAGCGCGAAATCGCATATTTTTTCAATGACAACGAGATCTGCCCGCGCGGCTGATTACGTTGATCGGGGGCTGCCTCCGGCAGTCTCCGTATTGGTTATCTGATTGAGGTTATAAAATGACAGCGGCCGCTGAAAAGACCAACCTGCTAGGAATGCCGAAGGACAAGCTTGAGGCGTTCTTCGATTCTCTGGGGGAAAAGCGTTTTCGCGCTACTCAGATCCTGCAGTGGATGCATCAGCGTGGCGTGGATGACTTCGATCAAATGACCAATGTGAGCAAATCCCTACGGGACAAGCTCAAGCAAGTGGCTGAGGTTCGTGGCCCCGAAGTTGTCTATGATGAAACATCGAAGGATGGCACCCGAAAGTGGGTCATGCGCATGGATAACGGTAACAGTGTAGAAACTGTGCTGATCCCCGATGGAGAGCGGGGTACCTTGTGTGTTTCTTCGCAAATCGGCTGCACGCTTGATTGCACTTTCTGCTCAACCGGCAAGCGCGGCTTCAATCGCAACCTGACCGCTGCCGAAATCATCGGACAGGTATGGGTCGCACGCAAGGCCTTTATGCCGTTTGAGCCGGGCCCGGACAGGCCGATTACCAACGTTGTCATGATGGGGATGGGTGAGCCTCTGATGAATTTCGACAACGTGGTGGATGCCATGAATCTGATGATGGAGGATCTCGCTTACGGCATCTCCAAGCGTCGGGTTACGTTGAGCACTTCCGGGGTCGTGCCAGGTATTGACCGTCTTGCAGAAGTTACGGATGTTTCACTGGCCATTTCTCTACATGCGCCCAATGATGAGTTGAGGAACAAGTTGGTTCCGCTCAATAAGAAATACCCGATCGCCGAGCTTCTGGCGGCAACGCGTCGTTACTTTAGCCGTTTGCCGGAAAAGCGAAAAGCGACTATAGAATACACGGTCATTGAAGGTATGAACGACAAACCGGAGCATGCCGTGGAGTTGGCTGAATTGCTGCGGGATCTTCCCTGCAAGATCAACCTTATTCCCTTCAATCCGTTTCCTGAGAGTGACTTCCGGCGGCCCAGCATGAATGCTACCCGGCGGTTTCAGGCTGTCTTGAACGATGCCGGTTATATCGCAACCATCAGGACGACTCGGGGCGATGATATTGACGCTGCCTGTGGCCAGTTGGTTGGAAAGGTAGAAGACCGCACCCGTAGAAGCCAACGTTATATAAATGTTCAGCAGGTGAACCCCTGAATCCGGGCTCCTGCGATGCTCAATCTGCGAGGAACGCAATCTGTGCCTAAAAAACTGCTGACTGGACGTTTTGCTGTCATGGCAACCTTGTTGTGCACTCTCTTGATCACAGGGTGTGTCACAACAACCGACAGCCGTTTCTCCCGCGAGGCCGATCGGCAGAAAGCCGTTGAAGGTTATGTCCAGCTTGCGACGGCTTATATCGGCCAGGGTAATATTGAGCGGGCGAGGCATCATCTTGATCGAGCGCTGGAGCTGTCTCCGGATAGTTCTTCTGCACTGGCGGCCCAAGGGTTGATCTATAACTCAGATGGCGAGCCTGAGCTTGCAGAAAAGAGCTTCCAGCAGGCAATTTCCAACGATTCCGGTTATACACGCGCCAGAGTGTATTACGGTGCATTTTTATATTCCCAGGGGCGAATGGATGAATCCCGCGACCAGTTTCGGGCTGCGTCCAGGGACACAGAGTACAGCGATCGTGCGTCCATTTTTTATAATCTTGGTATGACCCAGGAACGACTCGGCGAGATGGATGAAGCTATAGTCTCTTATCGTCGTGCCTCCGAGTTGAGCCGTGGCGACGCCCGGTCACTGCTTTCGCTGTCCCGCGTGATGGCGGCTTCCGGCGACATGGATGGCGCTGCGCATTACTACAATCGACTGTTGCTGATCATACAAAGAACCGAAGGACTGCAGCATTCGCCTGAAAGCCTGTTAACGGGTATACGCATTGCGCGCTATCGTGGAGATGTAAACCAAGAGTCCAGCATGGTGTTGCAACTGAAAAACAAGTACCCGGAGTCAGTAGAGTATCAACAATACAAGGCGCTGATTTCCAATGACAAGTGATGAGATTCAACAGACTGCGTCGACGGAAACCGTTGGTCAGCAACTTAAGAAAGCTAGAGAAAGGCATGGACTAAGCGTTGCCCAGATAGCCGATGCGCAGCATTTGAGAAATGGCGTCATCCAGGCAATCGAAAATGACGATCATAGCCAGATCGACAGTGAACTTTTTCTTAAAGGCTATGTTCGGGCTTATGCAAAGCAGGTTGGTCTCGACGGGGACGCAATTATTGCGGACCTGAATCTTGAACTTGAGCCATTGCGGCAAAAGAAAGCGCGCGAACTGGAAGCCAATCCATTGGTGGATATCGAGCGGCGTAAGCGCAGAAAGCGCAGGGTTGGCAAACTGCTGTTACTTATCCTGGCGGTTCTGCTCGTAGCGGCTCTTGTTGTCATGTTTGTGGTACCTAAGTTCAGCACCGGTGATTCCGGCGCGTCACTTTCCACAATGACGGCACCGGATGAGAGGGCTTTGGAAGCAGATTCGTTGGGTGAGTCGGAAACACTGCCAAACCTGAACAGCGATGATCCTGAACCTGCAGTTGAAACAGCAGACGCATCTGTGAACAACGATGCCGATCAAGCTCAAGCTCAAGCTCAAACGGAGAATCTGCCAGCGACAACAGGTGCCGAGCCGGAGGAGACCTTTGCGGCTGAAGCTGAATCGGCAACATCTGTGCAGTCCGGTGACATTGTGGAAGACCAGATACCGGTGGTTGCTCAGTCCACAGAGCCCGCGTTGGCTCAGCCATCTCTAACTGCAGATGCGAGCCCCGTATCAGGCAGGCTGGAAATAGATTTCGCCGGCGATTGCTGGGTTCAGGTGCAGGATGCGACTGGCACCCGGCTGACAAGCTCCCTGAGAAGAGCGGGTGAGAAGCTTGAAGTGACCGGAGAGGCGCCTCTGACCGTTGTGATTGGTGCTGTTAATACCGTAAAAGCGATGCGCTTCCAGGGAGAGTCTGTGGATATTGGTGATTTCCCCGTTGAGAACAACCGTGCGGAGTTCACCCTCACAATCTGAAAATTTTTGCATTAATCTATTTCGGTCCCAAGCACATGAAACACGAATCCCCGATCATAAGACGCAAATCCCGCCAGATCATGGTTGGAAATGTACCCGTTGGCGGTGATGCGCCAATCGCGGTGCAAAGCATGACCAACACGAATACTTGCGATGTTGATGCGACGGTAGGCCAGATTGTCGCGTTGCAGGATGCAGGTGCTGATATCGTGAGGGTTTCGGTACCTTCCATGGAAGCTGCTGATGCCTTCGGAAAGATCCGCGATCGGGTTTCGGTGCCACTGGTTGCAGACATTCACTTTGACCACAAGATTGCGCTGCGGGTTGCCGAATTAGGCGTGGATTGCCTGCGTATCAATCCAGGCAATATTGGCCGTGAAGACCGTGTGAGTGCCGTGATCAGCGCGGCGCGTGATCGTAATATTCCGATTCGCATTGGTGTGAACGCAGGCTCTTTGGAAAAGGAACTCCAGCGTAAGTATGGAGAGCCGACTCATGACGCATTGGTTGAGTCGGCCATGCGCCATATTGACATTCTCGACCGTCATGACTTCCAGGATTTCAAGGTCAGCCTGAAAGCTTCGGAAGTTTTCATGACGGTAGCCGCATATCGCAAAATTGCCTCCCAGATTGAGCAGCCGCTTCACCTTGGCATCACCGAGGCCGGCGGCCTCCGTTCAGGCACGGTGAAGTCTTCCATTGGCCTCGGCATGCTGCTGATGGACGGTATCGGCGATACTATTCGGGTTTCTCTGGCGGCGGACCCGGTTCAGGAGGTCAAGGTTGGTTTCGATATCCTCAAAAGCCTGCGCCTACGCAGCCGGGGTATCAATTTTATTGCCTGTCCAAGCTGCTCTCGCCAGAACTTCGATGTTATTCAGACCATGAACGATCTGGAAGTGCGCCTGGAAGATGTGAACGAAGCTCTGGATGTTGCCATCATTGGCTGCATTGTAAATGGCCCTGGTGAAGCAAAAGTGGCGGATATCGGACTGACCGGTGGAAGCCCCAAAAACCTGTTTTACAGGGCAGGTAAGCCGAATCAGAAGCTTGATAATGCAAGCCTTACCGATGACCTTGAGCGGTTGATTCGTGCAGAGATTGCCCAGCGCAAAGAGCAGGAAGATGCCATCATTGCGCGTTCAGACAAATGATCGTTTACCTCGTATTCAGAAAGATTTAAGGGTTTACATTGGCTAAGATTCAGGCAATACGCGGGATGAACGATATCCTGCCAGAACAGACACCTTTGTGGCAGTTTGTTGAAGACACCGCACGCAGGGTTTTGCGGCAATATGGTTATCAGGAGATCCGAATGCCCGTGGTGGAGCAGACGGATCTCTTCAAGCGCTCCATCGGTGAGGTTACAGACATCGTTGAAAAGGAGATGTACACCTTTGAGGATCGCAACGGTGACAGCCTGACTCTTCGACCGGAAGGTACCGCTGGATGCGTCCGTGCGGCAGAAGAGCACGGCTTGTTGTTTAACCAGACTCGCAGATTGTGGTACACAGGCCCCATGTTCAGGCATGAGCGGCCACAGAAGGGCCGTTACCGTCAGTTCCATCAAATCGGTGTTGAGTGTTTTGGCATTCAGGGCCCGGACATTGACGCGGAGCTGCTGATTCTCACGGCAAGGCTTTGGCAAGAGCTTGGTCTTGGCACGCATGCACGCCTTGAAATCAACTCCATTGGCTCTTCACAGGCACGCAAAGAGTTTCGTTGCGCCTTGGTGGACTACCTGGGGCAGTATAAAACGCAGCTTGATGAAGATAGTCAGCGACGCCTAGATACCAATCCGCTGCGTATTCTTGATAGTAAAGACCCGGGCACGCGCAAACTGCTTACAGACGCGCCGCGTCTGGAAAGTTATCTTGACGCCGAATCACGGGAACACTTCGACCAGCTCAAGAAACTTCTTGATGCAGCAGGGATTGCCTACACCGTTAACCCGGCTCTTGTTCGCGGGCTCGACTACTACGGCAAAACTGTTTTCGAATGGGTTACCGATAGTCTTGGCGCCCAGGGCACTATTTGTGCGGGTGGGCGGTACGACGGCCTGGTTGAACAGCTTGGTGGGAAACCGACGTCTGCAGTTGGCTTTGCTATGGGCCTTGAACGCCTCATTTTATTACTCGATACGCTCGGACTGGTGCCAGAGGAAGCCAACAGTAACGCGGATGTATATGTAACGGCTATGGGTGAAGCGGCGGTCGCACCGGCTCTGGCTTTTGCTGAGACTTTGCGTAACGAACTGAAAGGCCGGGTAATTGTCAGTCATTGCGGTGGTGGTAGCTTCAAGAGTCAGATGAAAAAAGCAGACAAAAGTGGCGCTCGCTACGCTGTGATTCTTGGAGAGAATGAGCTGGAGAATGCCACGGCAGGCCTCAAGCCGCTGCGATCGGGCGAAGAGCAGAGTAGCGTTGCGCAGAGTGATTTGGCAGCCGTGCTTGCGAAAGCCCTGACAAACTGATCCGTACGAACATAAAAGTAAAAAACCATTACAGGAGTCAACATGGCGGAATTGCGCACCGAAGAAGAACAGGTACAGGCGATCAAGGACTGGTGGAAGCGGAATGGTAGTTCTCTGCTCATTGGTATCGGTGCCGCCCTGGCGATTGTATTCGGCTGGCAGGCCTGGCAGAACCATCAGGACCAGCAGCGCGCAGAGGCAGCCAATCAATTTGCGACGCTGTTGAACGCGTTTTCCAACGAAGCCGACGAAACGTCGGGCGAGACAGTGGCTTTCGTAGCAAAAACCCTGCAAGAGGATTATACCGACAGTGCATACGCGGTATATGGAAATCTGATTCTTGCTCGTCAGCAGTTGGTTGAGGATAACGACGCCGAAGCGGCGATTGATTCGCTTGAATGGGCCCTTGGAAAAGCGGGCGAGCATAAGGCTCTGGCGCTAGTCGTTCGCAATCGCCTTGCCCGGGCGCAGTTCTCCGCTGAACAGTATGACGATGCGCTGGCCACCATTGATGGTGCTGGAAGTGTTGAAAATACAGGTGCCTTTGCGGCAATTTTCTCTGAACTACGTGGCGATATTCTACTGGCGCAGGGTAACGAAGAGGGTGCTCGGGACGCTTATTTGGCAGCTCGGGAGCAGGGTCAGCAAAGCCGTACCGGCATTCTGGAACTCAAACTGTCTGACCTGGGCGTAGGAGAGGAGGCCTGATGCGGATGACTGGTAGCGGGCTAGTCCGGGCAGGCGTCTTTACAGTTTTGGCGGCGGCGTTGGGTGTTTCCGGATGCAGCACCACTGATACCTTTGAGCAGCCTGTGCCGGTTCCCGATGTGGACAGCACGGTTGAGTTCAAAACGGTGTGGAGTAAATCGGTTGGCGAGGGGCACGATGGTGACTTCCTGTACCTGTCACCATTAAATGCTGGCGAAACACTGTATGCCGCTTCTGCTGATGGTGAACTCTTAGCTCTGGATGCAGAGACAGGCAAGCTGCAATGGGAGCGTGATCTTGAAAGTCGTATCTTTGCCGGAGTTGGTGGCGATCGCACCCAGCTTTATCTGGTTACCCGTGAAGCAGACCTGATTGCACTATCCCGGGAAGACGGCAGTGAACTCTGGCGCAGCGCCTTGCCAATGGAAGCGCTAGCCGCGCCCCAGTCAAACGGTAGTTTAGTGGTCGCCCAGACCACCGATGGTAGAGTCCTCGCTTTCGATACAACCAACGGTGAGAAACGTTGGCAGTACGATGGTGTAATTCCGGCGCTGTCTTTGCGCGCCGCGGCAGAGCCTTTGGTGGGCGGTGACGTTGTGATCGCGTCGTTTTCTAACGGCAAGCTTATTGCTTTGTCGGCGGACGCCGGTCAACCGCTTTGGCAATACGAAGTGGGGCAACCGCAGGGACGTACAGAACTTGAAAGGTTGGTAGACATTTCGGGGCAGCCGCTGGTTCTTGAGTCTGCGGTGATGGTCTCCGGGTATCAGGGAAAGCTTGCACTGGTTGATATTCGGACTGGCCAGGAAATCTGGAGCCGGAAGGCATCAAGCCTGCATTCTCCAATGATTGGCGGCGGTAATATCTACCTTTCATCTGCGAATGGTGATGTTGTTGCATACCGTGGTTCAGACCGCAGAGAGCTATGGCTTCAAGATGCGTTGTCCTGGCGTCAGTTGACCCAACCGGCTGTGTACGAGAATTATCTTGTGGTCGGAGATTATGAGGGCTATCTACACGTGTTGTCCGCCGATGACGGAAGCCTGGTAGGCCAGAAGCGCTATGACAGCGATGGCCTTCGGGTTCCGTTTCAGCGCCTGGCGAATGGAAACCTGATGGTTTTCGGAAACGGCGGTAAGCTGTCTGTATTCAAGCTGAGGGAGCGGAACTGATCCGCAAGCCCTCAACGCCCCGCTTAATGCGGGGCCTAAAACGACTTTATAGCGAATTATTATGACCCCAGTAATTGCCCTTGTCGGTCGGCCGAATGTTGGCAAGTCGACACTATTCAACCAGATGACGCGGTCCCGCGACGCTCTGGTGGCAGATTTTCCTGGCCTGACCCGGGATCGTAAATACGGTGAGGGCACCTACGAAGACCAGCGTTTTATCGTTATTGATACCGGTGGTCTTACCGGCATAGAAGAAGGGCTGGATGTCGAAATGGCACGGCAGTCGTTGCAGGCTATCGATGAGGCAGACATTGTTCTGTTTCTGGTCGACGGGCGCGCAGGGCTTATGGCGGGTGATGAGTTAATTGCTGATCACCTGCGCAGGTCGGGCAAAAAGGGCCATCTGGTGGTCAACAAGACCGATGGCCAGGACCCGGACATCGCCGCAGCCGACTTCTACAGCCTCGGATTTGATTCTATATTCATGATAGCGGCGTCCCATAACCGTGGCGTTCGTTCGATGTTGGAGTTGTTGCTTCCGTCTGAAGAAGACCGGGAGGAAGCCGATAACGCGAACAAGTACCCCGGAATTCGTATAGGCATTGTCGGCCGCCCCAATGTTGGTAAATCAACCCTGGTTAACCGCATGCTAGGGGAAGATCGCGTGGTGGTTTACGACATGCCAGGCACTACTCGGGACAGTGTTTACATTCCCTATGAGCGGCACGAAAAGCAATACACCCTGATTGATACGGCGGGGATACGGCGGCGTAAAAATGTTAATGAGGCGGTCGAAAAGTTTTCGATAATCAAAACGCTGAAAGCCATCGATGATGCCCATGTGGTGATACTTGTGATCGATGCAAGGGAAGGGCTCGTTGATCAGGACCTGCACCTGATTGGATTTGTTCTTGATGCCGGTCGTTCTCTGGTGGTTGCAGTCAATAAATGGGACGGGATGGATCCGGAAGAGCGTGCCAGGGTAAAAGAGCAGGTGAAGCGTCGCCTGGACTTTCTTGATTACGCTGACAAGCACTATATATCCGCGCTTCATGGATCTGGCGTGGGGGTTATGTATGAGTCGGTGGAAGCCTGCTATGAATCCGCCATGGCGAAGTGGCCGACCAACCGATTAACCACAATTCTCGAAGATGCAATTTCCCAGCACCAACCGCCTTTGGTTCGGGGCCGCAGAATCAAGCTGCGTTATGCTCACCAGGGTGGTTCAAACCCCCCGGTTATTGTTGTTCATGGTAATCAGACCGCAGCCTTGCCTGGCTCCTATAAACGCTATCTGGAAAATACGTTTCGCAAAGTACTTAAGGTGACGGGCTCGCCTATAAGGTTTGAGTTCCGCTCCAGTGAAAATCCTTTCGTTGGCAACGTTGACCGGAAAACGCCGCGCCAAAAGGTCAAGCAGGATAATGATCTGAAGGCAGGACGCCGTGTGAAAAAGACCCGTCAGAAAAGCATCAAACGCTGACAGGCCTTTCTATTTAGCGGGGCGGCTCAGGCCAGCCCCGCGTCCTCTACCTGCTTTGCCTGCACCGCTGTCAACGCGATAGTAAACACAATATCCTCCACCAGCGCACCCCGTGAAAGGTCATTCACCGGTTTTCTCAGGCCCTGAAGCATCGGCCCGACACTTACTACATTTGCGCTTCGCTGAACCGCTTTGTAGGTGGTGTTGCCGGTGTTGAGATCGGGGAAGATGAACACCGTGGCTTTACCTGCAACCTTGCTTTCTGGCGCCTTGCTCCGGGCCACACTCTCGATGGCAGCCGCGTCGTATTGCAGGGGACCATCGATAAGCAGGTCTGGCCGGCGTTCCCGGGCAATCCTTGTTGCCTCGCGCACCTTCTCCACATCATGCCCGCTTCCGGACGCTCCGGTACTGTAGCTGATCATCGCTACAATAGGTTCAATACCGAAGGCCTCAGCTGATTCGGCACTCTGAATGGCAATATCAGCGAGTTCTTCTGCGTTTGGGTCTGGGTTAATAGCGCAATCACCATACACCAGAACCTGCTGCGGCAGCAGCATGAAGAAAACCGAGGAGACAACCCGGGCCTGTTCGTGGGTTTTGATCAGCTGCAAAGCAGGGCGCACGGTGTTGGCTGTGGTATGTATGGCGCCTGAAACCAGCCCGTCGGCTTCATCCAGAGCGACCATCATGGTGCCCATGACGACATTGTCTTCAAGCATGGCTTCCGCCATGTCCGGGGCAAGACCCTTGTGTTTGCGCAACTCGACCATAGGTGCGACGTACTCTTTGCGCACGCGGGTAGGATCAATTATTTCAATGTCGTCAGGTAGCTCAAGACCATGTGAGGCCGCCACACCCCGGATTTCGCTTTCGTCGCCGATTAAAGCACAGCGCGCAAGTTTGCGTTGGTGACAAATGATTGCAGCCTGGAGGGTCCGCGGTTCACTGCCTTCCGGAAGCACAATGCGCTTGTTGGCCGCCCGGGCGCGCTCGGACAGCTGATAGCGAAACGCAGGGGGGGATAGCCGGCTCTGAATCTCAACGCGGAGGTGTTCCTGAAGCCAGTCTGTATCAATATTTGTTGCAACTGTTTCCATCGCCTTTTCGACCCTGTCGGGGTCATCGACAGGGATAGCTGTCGAAAGGTTTGCCAGTATATGTGCGGTTTCGTACGTATTTGTGGGCGAGCTGAGTACCGGCATGCCGGTGTGCAGCGCACGAGAGCAAAGATCGATTACGCGCTGATCTGGCATTAGCCCGCCCGTCAGCAGGAGGCCTGCCAGAGGCACACCGTTCAAAGCCGCAACTGCTGTCGTTACGATAATATCTTCACGATCACCGGGGGTAACCATCAGTGTTCCCGGGCTCAGGGTCTCCGTCATGTTGCGGATAGACCTTGCGCATACAGAGACCTTCTGCACCCTGCGAGTATGCATCTGGCCTTCGTATAGCACCGGGAGACCAAGCTCTCGGGCAATATCGGAGACGCGCGGAGCCAGTAAATCGGACTGCCAGGGAATTTCGCCCAGCAAGCGGAAACGACCGTCTCGGAAGACCTTGCACGCGTTCCGGTAGTCAGGGGGTTCGCATTCGGTCTGGTTGACAGTGCTGTAGGGTTCGAGCCCCGATCGCCCAGGATCACCAAGCTTGTTGAGAATAACTGCGATAACATCCTGCGCGGACACATCGGAAAATATACGTGCGGAGAAATCCAGTTCTTCGTCCAGTTCAGCCGCGCTACTCTTGCCCGGCGTGCTGACCAATACCACTTCGGAGCCGAGGTTTCGCGCCACTTCCACATTTAGCCGTGCTATGTAGGCTTCGCGGCGATCGGGAACCAGGCCTTCAATGATCACTACGTCGACATTTTTGGCAACCTTTTGGTACTCACCAACCACTGTTTCCATCAACAGGTCGGCTTTTCCACGGTTCAGCCACTGTTGCGCCTTTTTCAGCGGAATGGGGTCTGGTAACTGCAGGTGGCTGCGCGAGCGCACGAAGTTAACCGATGAGTCTTTACCATCGTTATGTATGGACTCCCCCAGATTAACCGACTGGGAAAAGGGCTTGTAGAATCCAACACTGATCCCCACACGCTCCATTGCGCGCAAAAGGCCCAGGCATACTGATGTAAGCCCTGAATCTATGGATGTGGGGGCGATAAACAGGCTTTTGGCCATAATGGAATTCCAGATAGTTACTTTGGTAGTTCTTTATACATTGGCGGCCAGGCGCGTGGCCTCACGGGCGATTACAAGTTCTTCGTTGGTTGGGATAACCAGAACCGGGAAGCGGGAAGCTGTATCGTCTATTCTGCCGTCGCTGTACCCACCGTGATGTTCATTCATGTCGGCATCAATACCAAACCCCAGGAGCCCAAGGTGACTCAGGGTTTTCTCCCTCACCCGACTGCTGTTTTCTCCAATACCGCCAGTGAAAACCAGAGCATCCAGTTGATTTAGCGAAGCCATCATGGCTCCCACGTATTTTGCCAGGCGAAAGCAGAATATCTCAATCGCCAGAGCTGATGGTTCATGGCCATGATCCGCCAGGTCGCATAACGTGCGCATGTCGTTGGTCTGCCCCGAAATCCCGAGAAGACCACTTTCGTGATTAAGTGCTCTGTGCACTTCGCTGAGTGACATACCGCGAGAGCAGAGGTAGCTAAAAATACTCGGGTCGATATCACCACTTCGGGTGCCCATGACCAGCCCTTCGAGAGGTGTTAGCCCCATGCTGGTATCGACGCTCAGGCCATCTTTGATCGCCGTTATGCTGCACCCGTTGCCAAGATGAGCGGATATGATTGATGTGGTTGCCGGTGTTCTATCGAGCCGCTTTGCTGCTTCATTCGCCATGAAAAAGTGGCTGATGCCATGAAATCCATAGCGTCGAACGCTCCAGTCCCGGTAGTAGGATTCTGGCAGCGCGTAGAGATACGCGCGTGGCGCAAGAGTCTGATGGTAAGCGGTATCAAATACTGCAATCTGAGGTGTATCGGGAAATTGCTCAAGAGTTGCTTCAATTCCGGCAAGGGCGACCGGGTTGTGGAGAGGGGCCAGGCTGGCACAGTCTTTGATCGCACTTATCACATCGTTATTGATCAAAACCGCTTCGCGAAACGTCTCACCGCCATGGACAACGCGGTGGCCAACAGATGTTGGGGTATCGGGCATCATTTGCCGTTCACGCAGCGTCGAAACCAGTACCTGTAGAGCTTGTTTGTGGTCGGCGCCCTTCGGGAGAGCAACTATGCGCTCGTCACTATCAATTCGAGCAGATGCGTCGTTGCTGTTCAGGCGCTCTGCAGACGCCGATGCTATTTTTTTTTCATTTTCGTCGAACAGAGCGAGTTTTAGGGACGAACTGCCGCAGTTAACAACAAGAATGGATTTTGTCATGTTCTCACAGCTTCCCGGATTTCAGGTTGATGTACGGTGATTGAGATTCAGCCACTCGTTAAATTCTTCAGCGGGTAGGGGGCGGCTATAAAAATAGCCTTGAGCGAAGTCGCAGCCTTCCTGGCGGAGGAAAAGGGTTTGAGCCTCATCCTCAACGCCTTCGGCAACTACGCTAAGCCCAAGGCTGTGAGCCATGTTGATAATAGCGCGCACAAGGGTCGCGTCCTCAGGCTCTTTCATCACATCCTGGACAAACGATTTGTCGATCTTGAGCGTATCAAACGGGTAGCTTTTCAGGTAGCTGAGAGCTGAGTAGCCAGTGCCAAAATCATCTACTGACAGGCGTATCCCTGCGCGATCCAGATTGCTGAGGATTTCAGCCGTTTCTATCGAGTTATCAAGAAGCAGGCGCTCGGTGATTTCAAGCTCCAGCATTTCAGGAGCCAGTTCAGCGTTGGAGAGAGCGCCCATAACCGCTTTGGTAAATCCGGAGTCGCGAAACTGACGTGGAGATACATTAACTGATATACCGATGTCCTGGCCGGTGACCGACTTCCAGCCAGCTGCTGCAAGGCAAGCCTGTTCAAGCACCCATTCTCCAATGGGAATAATCAGACCGGTTTCTTCGGCAAGCGGGATAAATCGATCTGGCATGATCATACCCAACGCCGGATTATTCCATCGTATCAGTGCTTCAGCCGCTTTCAGGCTGCCGGTTGTTGTATCTATGATTGGCTGGAAGTAAAGCTCCATTTCCTGCAATTCGAGCGCGCGTCGCAAGCGCGATTCCATTTGCAGGCGCTCGTGAGAAACTTCGGACATTTCCTGGGTAAAGTGCGCATAGGAACTCTTCCCCTGGTGCTTTGCCTGGTACATGGCTGCGTCGGCATGCTGGAGAAGGGTGCCACTGTTGTCGGAATCCGTAGGATAAATGGCAATACCTATGCTGGTTGTAACAAACACTTCCTGGCCATTGAGAAAATAGGCCGGAGCAAACGTGCTCAATATACGTTCGGCAACTTGTGACGATGATTCGGGGCCTGCGAGTCCTGGCAGAATGACGAGAAATTCGTCTCCCCCGAGTCGCGCCACTGTGCTGGTTCCACGCAGGCAGCTGGAAATTCGTCGGGCTGCTTCTATGAGCAGGTTGTCACCGGCGTCGTGGCCCAGCGTGTCGTTGATGTGCTTGAAGTTATCCAGGTCCAGAAACATCACACCGACCATGGAGTTCTCGCGCCGTGCCTGAGCCAAAGCGAGTTTGAGCCTGTCCAGAGCAAGCATGCGGTTGGGCAGGCCAGTCAGGATGTCGTAGTTGGCCTGGCGTAACAATTGTTGTTCATAGCGTTTCCGGATACTGATGTCCTCACCGAGAATGAGGTAGCCAGTGGCATCCCCGGCACCATTCTTTATGGGCGTGACGATCAGTTGTTCCCAGAACCGTTCTCCATTGCGGCGCACGCTGTTAACTTCACCCTGCCAGACACCAACCCGCTGAACCTGCAACCGGATGGATTGCCATAGGTGGCGGTTGTCACGGTTATTCACGTTATCGTCGCTTAAAGCACCCGGGTGCCGGCCAACAATGGATTTCGCGTTATAGCCCGTAAGCTGGGTAAATTTATGGTTGGCAAACTCAACCCGCCACTGGCGATCGCAGATAACAACGGAAGAGGGACTTTGCTCGATTGCTTTAGAGAACTTGTGGATCTCGGCTGCGTCTCGCTTCTGGCGCACCAGGTCGTCGTTCAGTCTTTCGCGCATCTGGTTGAACGCTTCGGTTACGCGGCCGATTTCATCATTACGGTGTGAGGGTGTATCCGGGCGGTCCAGCGTAAGGGGCGTGCTGAGGTTCGCCAGAGAAAAATCTTTTGCGTAATTCGCCATGGTTGTGAGATGGCGGGTAATAAAATGCTGAATGACCAAGATGATCAATATGGATACGAAAAATGTCTTGAGGAATTGGGTGGCCATTATGATGCCAACCTTCACCTTCATATCCTCATAGACGCGGTCCAGATTCGCAGTGACGGTCAGTTCACCGAGCTTCAGCGCTCCTTCCCCCTGATGAATCAGGTCGAATCTGTGAGATTGAGTATCGGCTCCGCGAGGTATCTCTCCCATAACCAGCTCGGAGTCAGGCTCAATGCGCAGACGAAGGTGGACAATGTCTGGCAGGCTGAGGATACCCTCCATTTGCGTCTGAAGCAGTTTCTGATCAAGAGCCCAGAGGCTTCTGGCGAGACTGGACGCATAACCTGACTCAACAACCAGCATTCGGCTGTCAATTTGGGCAAGGTCTTTTCGGTAGTCGGAGTATATCTGAATGGCTGAGGCGATCAGAGTGAAAGCCGAACTGAATAGAAGTATCCAGGCAAGCAACCTGAATGACAGGGGAGAGCCTTTACGAAATCGTTGAATGCGCGTCGGTAGTCTTGGCATCTCGTAACTTCAGCCACCCTGGCCAGTTGATAAATGCTGAAAGTCTATCACTTGATGACTATAACAGCCCCGCTCCGCAAATTCTTTGCATATATGTGAAAAGGTGAGAGGAACATGCCCTGGTCGATATTTTCTGGGCTTTCTGGTTTTAAGAGGGGGGTTATCCATTGACGCAGATCAACATTGATATTTTGTAAAGACGTAACCTGAGCTTAATCAAGTTTGATATGGGCCAGGAGAAAAATTATGTATATGGACGCTGTGGTTTTCGCTGGAATCGCAACTGTGTTGCTGATGGTCGCATTCTTCGTTGGTGTAGGCGTATTTGTGATGCGCGACCAGAAGTCGCATGGCGTAGAGCAGCAAGCTAAAGATTTGAAGGCCGGTGGGAAGCCGGTCTGAAAACTGCTGATTTGATCTGGTTTTGCTAAAGCTTGTTTCTGCTTTCAGAGCTATAAGTCTGTAAAGCAGAAATGGCGTCCCCTAGGGGGTTCGAACCCCTGTTGCCGCCGTGAAAGGGCGGAGTCCTAGGCCACTAGACGAAGGGGACGCAACGCTTCAAAACCGTGCCTCGTCGAGGTGGCGCGTATATTAAGAAAGCCTTCCTCACCTGTCAACGCTTTTGTTGAAAAAAGAACGTTTTAATTTACAACGTCTTCAAGAGCTTTCTCGAGCCTGGGGTACTGAAACACGAACCCGCCATTGGTCAGCCTTTCAGGAACTGCCTGCTGGCCTGTCAGTAGCAGGCGCGACATTTCCCCTAGCGCCAGGTTTAGAACCGGTGCGGGTGCCGGGAATATTGCAGGGCGTTTGAGGGTAGTTGCCAGACAGCGTGTAAACTCCCGGTTTGTAACGGGGTTTGGGCTTACCACGTTGTATGCTCCCGAGGCCTCGGGTGTTTCCAGCATCCAGATAAGCGCTGCCACGACATCACTGCGGTGAATCCAGGGCATGTACTGCTGACCGTCACCGAGGCGCCCACCCAGCCCAAGCTTGAATGGCAGAATCATGCGCTGCAAAAAGCCCCCACCGGCGCCAGCCACCACGCCAGTTCTCGATAGACATACGCGCACTTGCAATGTTTCCAGCGCTAACGCAGCGTCTTCCCAGTCTTTGCATAAGCGGTGGGTAAACTCGTCATGAGGAGCGGTTTCTTCTGTTACCCGGGTTGAACCCTGGTCGCCATAAAAACCAACCGCTGAACCTGAGATCATTACCTCTGGCGGTTTTTCCCAGCTAGTGATGACTTCTGTAAGAGTCGCTGTGAGACTTATGCGGCTATCACGTAGCGCCTTTTTTCGTTGGTCAGACCAACGCTTGTCTGCGATGCCTTCTCCTGCGAGATTGATCACGGCATCGTAACCCGGGTGGGATCTCAGGCTCTCAAGGTCGGCGATAACTTCTACCTGGCCGCACACTGCGCGTACGTTATCTGCCGCTTGCCGACTTAAAACCGTCAGTCTGTAACCTCGCTTCAGCAACTCGTGGCACAGCACATGACCAATGAACCCTGTGCCACCTGTAATCAGTACGCGCTTTTCCATGGTTGTATTCCTTATTGGCCGCTGTTCTGGTCCAGTTGAAGGGTAACCACATCCTTTATGGCCTGGCCGAGAAGAGGGTTATCGCCAATCGGAGGCGAAAGATGGATGCTTGCCCCTGTAGCTTGCTCCAAGGCCTCTATCATGGCCGGTACATCCTTGCGCAGGTGCCGGCCCGCTGCCAGGAAAAGCGGTACGACAGTGAATTCAAGGGCCCCTTCGGCTACCCCGTCTTGAACGACCTGATCCAGAGATGGCTCGGCCAGTTCCATGTAAGCGATTCTGGAATTGCTGACCGCTTTGAGGGTAGGGTCTGCGAGGGCCTCGAAGGTGTCACACCAGCGTTTGTCGCTGCTGCCGTGGGCTAACAGAATAATGCGGCGGCTGTTCATAAAGCTCCTGGATACTGGAATCGAAGGTGTCTGTCGTAATTTCTTTTACTGGCGGTTATTCTCAGCGAATCCCGCCAATCAAGATAACAGGGTATATTCTAATGTTCGATTGGAAAGGCATTCTGGATTTCTGGTTCGGAGATTTTGATGAGCATGGTCTGCCCGATAGCTTCCATCGCAACCGTTGGTTTCGATCAAGTAAGAGGTTTGATCAGGAGGTCAGGCGCCGTTTTCTTTCCATGGTTCTGTTTGCATCTGAGCAGGGTCTTGATCACTGGCGCACGGAAGCTGGCGGGAGGCTTGCGGAAATCATACTGCTTGATCAGTTCTCCAGAAATATTTTCCGCGGCGGGGCGCTGGCCTTTGAGCAAGACAAGCTGGCGAACAAGCTTTGCAAGGAGGCCATGCGTAAGGGTCATGATATGGCGCTTCCTTCTATTCAAAGGGCGTTTATCTATATGCCCCTGGAGCACTCCGAGCGTCTTGAAGACCAGGCCCTTTCGGTCGAATGTTATGAGCAGCTGGTCGCGTCCTCTTCTGGTGTCCTCCGGGATTTCCTGAAAAGCTTTTTGCGCTCAGCTCAGGATCATCACGAAATCATTGAACGTTTTGGTCGGTTTCCACACAGGAATCAGGCTCTCAATCGCCCGTCTACGGAAGCTGAGCAGGAATATCTCGCCAGTGGCAGACGGTTTGGACAATAAAAAGTTTGAAAGTAGGTTGACGAAAGGGGTGGGATGCGTAAAATACGCAGCCGTTGAGAGGCAATGCCTCCAGCAGATAAGCGGGAATAGCTCAGTTGGTAGAGCGCAACCTTGCCAAGGTTGAGGTCGCGAGTTCGAATCTCGTTTCCCGCTCCAGATTCCGAAAACCCGGCCTCGAAAGAGACCGGGTTTTTTGTTTTTGGTTATACTGGCCGTCTCGTCAACATTTGCTCTGTTACGGAGATGCGTCTTGTGAAAGTCCACTCGCTCCATATCTACCCGGTCAAGTCACTTACCGGTATCCAGGTGTCGTCACTTGAAATGGATGATTTTGGTCCAAAAGGTGATCGTCGCTGGATGGTCGTTGATACAGATCGCAATTTTGTCACCCAAAGGGCCACCCCTGAGCTCGCGAAGATTACTACTTCTGTTTCTGACGCTGGCGTGAATATCCACATTCCGGGTGAGGGTGATTTCGCATTAAAGGCGACGGGTGAGGAGTTGCGAGTGTTGGTCTGGCGTGATTGGGTCAAGGCTCAAGAAGGCGAGTCCGATGCAAGTGAGGCGCTGAGCCGGTTTTGTGGCAAGGACTTACGTTTTGTTTATATGCCAGACTCGTCGTTTCGGCGTGTTGATGCGGGCCGGGTAACTGAATACCGTCGTGTAGGCTTCGCCGATGGGTTCCCTTTTCTGATTACCAGCCTGGCGTCATTGAAGGAATTGAATGGTCGCCTTGAGGTCCCGGTGGATATGCGCAGGTTCCGGCCCAACATTGTTGTTGAGGGGGCGGCTGCGTGGCAGGAGGATCGCTGGTGTGAACTTTTGATAGGAGAGCAACGGTTTTCCATTGTTAAGCCCTGTTCACGCTGTGTTCTGACAACGGTTGATCCGGACACCGGAGTTAAAGACCCAGGTTTGCAACCTTTGAGAATGCTTTCCAGTTATCGAAAAACGGTCGACGGCGTGATTTTCGGTCAGAATGCAATTAACGAATTACCGGGAGTTATCCATGTGGGTGATTCCATCACTGCTATTGAAACGGAGTAGAACGCAACGTGCCACTGTTAACGCTGGACTCGATTTCCCTGGCCTTCGGGATGCACCCTCTGCTGGATCAGGCGTCTCTCAATATCGATGCCGGAGAGCGTGTGTGTCTTCTGGGCAGGAATGGTGAAGGTAAATCAACCCTGCTCAAAATCGTCAGTGGTGAAGTTCTGCCGGATGGTGGGAAAGTGCGCCTTGAGGATGGTGCTGTTCTGGCGGTTCTGCCACAGAACCTTCCCTCTGACGATTCGAGAACGGCGTACGAGGTCGTATCCGGTGCATTTCCTGAAACAGGCCAGCTCCTGGCGGAATTTCACACGCTTACACAATCTGCAGACGAGGCAAGCCTTGATCGTATGATGAAGGTTCAGGAGCGCCTTGAGGCCCTTGATGGCTGGCGTCTTGATCAGAAGGTGACAGCAGTGCTGGCACAATATGGAATAGACCCGGACCAGCGGCTCAATACACTTTCTGGCGGCTGGCAGCGTCGAGTATTGTTGGCTCGTGCACTCGTAGGTGAGCCGGATATTCTGTTGCTGGATGAGCCCACCAACCATCTTGATGTGCCGGCGATTGCCTGGCTTGAGGAAGCGCTTGGTGCGTTTCGTGGCGCAATGCTGTTTGTCAGCCATGACCGGGCATTCATAAGGCGCATGGCAACCCGCGTTGTGGAGCTGGATCGCGGTAAACTGATCAGTTTTGCTTCTACTTATGACCGCTATCTGGAGCTCAAGGAAAAAGCCCTTGAAGAGGAAGAGCGGGAAAACGCTCTTTTCGACAAACGTCTGAAGCAAGAAGAAGCCTGGATTCGCCAGGGCATCAAAGCGCGCCGTACCCGCAATATGGGCCGGGTGAGGGCGCTTAAGGCAATGCGGGAAGAGCACCGTCAGCGCCGAGTGCGCGGTGGAACAGCAACCTTTGCAGTGGAAGATGCGGCCCGTTCAGGTAAGCTCGTGGTCGAGACTGTTGATGCTGGTTTTGCGTATCCCGACGGAACCCCGATTATCCGGGATATGAATCTTACTGTGCTTCGGGGCGACAAGATCGGCCTTGTGGGAGAAAACGGCACAGGTAAGACCACCTTGGTGCGTTTGCTTCTTGGAGATCTTGAGCCAACAGAAGGTGTCATCCGTCTCGGCACAAACCTCAAAGTTGCCTATTTTGATCAGCTTCGTGGAGAGTTGGACCTGAGTCGCAATGCCCTTGATAACCTGTCTGAAGGCCGGGAATTTATTGACATCAATGGCCAGAGTAAGCATGTCCTCGGGTATTTGCAGGAATTCCTGTTCGCGCCAGAGCGGGCTCGCTCACCCGTGAGGGTGTTTTCCGGAGGCGAGCGAGCCAGGCTTTTGTTGGCCAAACTATTCAGTAAACCCGCGAACATTCTGGTGCTCGATGAGCCAACCAACGATCTGGATGTCGAGACTCTGGAATTGCTCGAAGAGCAGCTTGCCGAGTTTGCCGGCACTGTAATCGTTATCAGTCACGATCGTGAGTTTCTGGATAATGTGGTTACTGAGACCGTTTTTCTCGATGGGTCAGGAAAGGTGCGTGAGTATGTCGGCGGCTACAGCGACTGGCGTCGCCAGGGCGGCCGTTTCCCGGCCGAGGCCAATGGTGCTCGCCCTGATCGTCATGACAAGGCTGCGAAGTCTGGTAAACAGAGTGGCTCGTCTGCAAACGAGGCGCAGAGTGTGTCTGCCTCTCAGGGTGGGGTGGCGAACAAATCCAAAACAGCGAAGCTCAGCTATAAGCTGAAGCTTGAACTTGAGCAGCTCCCGGGCCAGATAGAAGCATTGGAGCTGGAAGTTGCCCGCATTCAGGAGCGTATTTCAGCAGCTGATTTTTACTCAGGCCCTTCCGATACGGTTGCAACTACGCTGCGTGAGTTGGAGGAGACTGAGGCTCGCCTGGAAAAAGTGATTGAGCGATGGATGGAGCTTGAGGAGCAAGCGCTCAACTGAGCTAGCTGGTGATATAAAAAAGCCCGGAGCATGGTTTGCTCCGGGCTTTTTTATCATAGGGTATTCAGGCGTAGGGAGTCAGCGAATCCTAACGGCCAGAACGTCACATTCGGTTCCGTGCAATACGCCGTTGGCGGTTGAGCCAAGAAGGAGTTGAAAGCCTTTGCGGCCGTGGCTTCCCACAATCACCAAGTCGGCTTCCTGTTCCTTGACCAAACGATGTATCTCGGATTCTGGTCTGCCAACAGTCACAATCTGATTGGCGTTATCGACACCATATTCATTGCCGTACGCGGCAAGCTGTTCCCGGGCCGCTTTATCGAGCTGATCCTGAAGTTCTGTAAGATCCATCGGGATATCACCACCGTAGGCGTAACCTACCGGCTCCACAACGTGTACCAGGACCAGATTGGCACCATGTGCTTCCCTCATGGCTCTGGCTTTTTCCAGAACCTGTGGCGCCTCTTCGGTAAGATCTATGGCAACAAGCAATTTCTTGTAAGCAGACATCCCTAGCTCCTTAGTGTTCAATCTTTCTTACAGCATAATACGAGAGTCCGGTTGGGGAAAGAGCTACCGGGTTCTCAGGCATTTTGCTGAAGCAAGCCGATAGCCATGGTCAGGCTTTCAAGAATGCGTTTCGAGTACCTGTCGATCACAAAGCCTACGTTGTTCTCGTTGTAATTGACGTAAGAGCCGCGGATGAATTGCCATTTTGCCTCGACGTCATCGAGTAGGACCTTCAGCTCGCCATCGCTCTTTCCTCCGACAACCTTAGCCAGAAGTTGATCAAACTCCATTGCCTGTTCATCCAGAGGCTTTTCAGTGGATGAACCCTGAAAGGTCTGAGCTACGGATGAATTGGTGCGAACAGAATATTTAGCCATCATCTGGGCGATCTTCACTGCGCTTAATCTTGCCGCTTCAACTCGTGGGTCAGTTTCCGTCTGGGAGTTTTCTTGGGCAACCTGGTAAAGTTCAGTTGCTGTATCGTTCATGATCAGCGCCTGATTGGCCATATCGGAGACAAGACGCAAGTCTGGGTACCCGGTATTACGCACGTCATTGATGTTGTCGCGCATCAGGGCCTTGAACTTGTCAAATTCGCTGTTAAGCCCTTCAATCTGTTCACCACTCAAGATGCCGCGTGTGTTTTTTGCGAGCAGATTCATAGAGTCGTTGGCTGTGTTGATACCCGCTACTATCTCGTTCAGGGTGTCGTTGGTGCCACTACCAATAAATCGGTAGTAAGCATCCAGAGAAACGTAATTACTGACACGAAAGCTGTGGAGTTGAGACAGAAAGTCGTCAGTGTCTTGTGCCTGGGCACTTATGGATGTGAGCATTAAAAGCAAGAGTGCAGAGACCAGGCAATGGGTCCGCAGGCGGATGGTTTTCATCGGATGACTCTCCGTAATACGTTTATTATTGTGTACCAAAGTCGTAGTTGGAAGGTAAAGTAACTTCCCCGGCCAATCAAGCGGTTTTGATACTGCTGGCTCGTGGAAATGTAAATATCTTTGAAATTTGCACGATTAAGTTAAGGTATATTGTTTAAAGTAACACTTAAGCATCTGAAGTTAATAGATTTTACCTTTAGGGTGTATCGAAATTCAAAGCGGTTGGTGTGCGTTGATAAAGAAACGAATTGACAAACGTTCTGTTTTTTCTCATCGTGTGCCCTCACGATTCAAACGACTGTATGAATTTTTTGAGTCGATTAATCGGGCAGTGACCGAAATCTCGCTGCACAAAACCACTCTGGCGGATCGTCATCGAGACCTGCCAGAATTGGAAGCAGTTCCAAACACAGACTGGAGATCAGTTGATGATTTACGAAGGTAAAGCCATCACGGTTAAAGAGATCGAAGGCGGGATAGCTCAGTTGGACTTCGACTTGCAGGGCGAGTCGGTAAACAAGTTCAACCGTCTTACTATTGAAGAGCTTCACGCCGCGACTGATGCATTAAAAGCACAGAAGAAACTCAAGGGTCTGGTTGTAACCAGCTCTAAAGACAGTTTCATCGTTGGTGCCGACATTACAGAGTTTACTGACCTGTTTGCCGGTTCCGAAGAAGATCTGATTGCCAACAACCTGAAAGCCAATGCGATTTTCAGTGCGGTTGAGGATCTTCCGTTCCCTACCGTTACAGCAATCAACGGCATTGCGCTGGGCGGCGGTTTTGAAATGTGCCTCGCAACCGATTACCGGGTTATGGCGCCCAAAGCGAAAGTTGGCCTGCCAGAAGTCAAGCTGGGCATTTTCCCGGGGTTTGGTGGCACTGTTCGTTTGTCCCGTCTGGTAGGCGTGGATAATGCGGTTGAGTGGATTTGTGGCGGTACTGAAAATCGCGCGGATGCAGCCCTCAAAACCGGCGCTGTGGACGCAGTTGTCGAGCCGGCGAAACTGGTTGAAGCAGCTGTTGCAATTATTGATCAGTGCAACGAAGGCAAGCTGGATTACGAAGCGCGCCGTGAAGAGAAGAAAGGCAAGATCAAGCTGAACGCCATGGAAAGCATGATGGCGTTTGAGATTTCCAAAGCATTTGTTGGCGGTAAAGCCGGTAAAAATTATCCTGCACCGGTGGAAGCGATCAAGGTAATGCAGAAGCATGCGGGCTTGACTCGTGACAAGGCCATCGAAGTAGAAGCGAAAGGTTTTGCCAAAATGGCAAAAACCAACGTTGCTGCTTGCCTTGTGGGCTTGTTCCTGAACGATCAGGAGCTGAAGAAGAAAGCCAAGGCGTGGGAAAAAGAAGCTTCGGAAGTGAAACTGGCTGCTGTATTGGGCGCCGGAATCATGGGTGGTGGTATTGCTTATCAGTCAGCACTGAAAGGCACGCCTATCATCATGAAAGACATCAACCAGGACGGTATAGCTCTGGGCCTCAAAGAAGCCAAGAAGCAGCTGACCAAGCGTGTTGATAAAGGCCGCATGAATGCAGGGCAAATGGCTGATGTTCTCAATAGCATCACTCCGACTCTGAATTACGGTGATTTCAAGAACGTAGACCTGGTTGTTGAAGCTGTTGTTGAGAATCCCAAGGTAAAAGACGCTGTTCTGCGTGAAGTTGAAGAGATGACCCGTGATGACGCCATTCTGACGTCTAACACATCAACCATCTCTATCGACCTGCTGGCCAAGAACCTCAAACGGCCTGAAAACTTCTGCGGTATGCACTTTTTCAACCCGGTGCCTATGATGCCGCTGGTTGAAGTTATCCGTGGCAAGAAAACAAGCGATCGCGCTATTGCAACAACCGTTGCTTATGCAAAAGCAATGGGCAAGACCCCGATTGTTGTGAATGATTGCCCGGGCTTCCTGGTTAACCGTGTTCTGTTCCCGTACTTCGGTGGTTTTTCCGCTCTGGTCCGTGACGGTGCGGACTTCCAGAATATTGACAAAGTCATGGAGAAGTTCGGCTGGCCAATGGGCCCCGCGTACCTGCTTGACGTAGTTGGTATGGATACTGCCAAGCACGCCAATGAAGTAATGGCTGACGGTTTCCCGGAACGTATGAAGGCCGACTACAAGTCAGCTGTTGAAGTGATGTTCGAGAATGATCGCTACGGTCAGAAGAACGATAAAGGCTTCTACAAGTACGAACTGGATCGCAAGGGCAAGCAGAAGAAGGTTGTCGATGAAGACACCTACAAGCTGATTGAACCTGTTGTTCAGGGTAAGAACGATTTCAGTGATGAGGATATCATTGCTCGTATGATGATCCCTCTGTGCCTTGAAACTGTTCGCTGCCTGGAAGACGGCATTGTTGCAGACCCGGCTGATGCCGATATGGGTCTGATCTTCGGTATCGGCTTCCCGCCGTTCCGCGGAGGTGCGCTGCGCTATATCGATGATATGGGTGCAGACAAGTTCGTCGAACTGGCAGACAAGTTTGCAGACCTCGGTCCCCTTTACCATTCGACCGAGAAGCTGCGCGAAATGGCCAAAACTGGCGAAAAGTTCTTTGGCTAACCCTGAACGAGATTTCCGAACGGAGAAAGATCTATGAGCCTTAATCCGAGAGACGTTGTCGTCATCGATTGCGTGCGGACTCCGATGGGTCGTGCCAAGAATGGCTGTTTCCGCAATGTACGTGCGGAGACCCTGTCGGCAACGCTGATTGATGCGTTGTTCGAGCGCAATCCCAAGCTCGACCCGAAAGAAGTAGAAGATGTGATTTGGGGCTGTGTAAACCAGACCAAGGAGCAGGGGTTTAACGTGGCACGGCAGATATCACTGCTGACCCGTGTTCCTCATGAGTCTGGAGCCCAGACCGTAAACCGTCTGTGTGGTTCTGCCATGAGTGCAATCCATACTGCGGCGCAAGCCATCATGACCGGCAACGGTGATGTATTCATGGTGGGTGGTGTAGAGCACATGGGCCATGTTCCCATGACAGCGGGTTTCGATCATAACCCGGCTGCGTCCAAGTACACTGCCAAAGCCTCCAACATGATGGGCCTGACTGCCGAGATGCTGGCAAAGATGCACGGCATTACCCGTCAACAGCAGGATGAGTTCGGTGCGCGTTCGCATCGCCTTGCTCAGGAAGCTACGCTGGAAGGCCGCTTCAAGAACGAAATTGTTCCGATTGAAGGTCATGATGAAAATGGCTTCAAGACGCTGATTGAGCACGATGAGACCATTCGTCCGGAAACTACGGCGGAATCACTGGGTCAGCTCAAGCCGGCTTTTGATCCCAAGAACGGAACTGTCACTGCAGGTACGTCTTCTCAGCTGACTGACGGTGCCGCTGCAATGGTACTGATGTCTGCAGAGCGTGCCGAAGCGCTGGGGCTGAAGCCGATCGCGAAGATTCGTAGCATGGCAGTCGCTGGCTGTGATCCCGCGATCATGGGTTACGGTCCTGTGCCGGCAACCAAAAAGGCACTGAAGCGTGCAGGCCTGAAAGTCGAAGATATCGACTTCTGGGAGCTGAATGAAGCCTTTGCAGGTCAGTCTTTGCCAGTTCTGAAAGACCTGAAGCTTCTGGGTGTAATGGAAGAGAAAGTTAACCTGAACGGCGGCGCGATTGCTCTTGGCCATCCGCTGGGCTGTTCCGGTGCTCGTATCTCCACAACCCTGCTGAACGTAATGCAAGACAAAGGCGGTAAGCTTGGTGTTTCCACCATGTGTATCGGCCTGGGTCAGGGCATTGCAACGGTGTGGGAGCGTCTGTGATCCGCTAGATGGACACGGTAACGCTTTCATGGAAGGCCCGGCTCGCGCCGGGCCTTTTTGCGTTCAGGGTGGCCTAAGAGGGCGTTCCGAAAACGGGAAAAAAGCAGGATGGAAACAAAGAATGGGTTGTCTTGCTAATCCTGACACTGTAAAACAGTGAGCCTATACACAATGGCGGCTCCTATAGTTTTTCCAGCCGATTGATTTTACAGCGAGTTTACGGTCTGCTCATTTACTGACCGATTTATCGCCAAGGATACAGATCTCCGATATGGGTAAAAGTCTCGTAATTGTCGAGTCACCAGCGAAAGCGAAGACCATCAACAAGTATCTGGGCCCTGACTTCATTGTGAAGTCGAGCGTTGGGCACATTCGTGATCTTCCCGTTAGTGGCAGCGGATCCCAGTCTGACCCGAAGGAGCGCGCCAGACAGGCCGCGCTCACTCGCAAACTCAGCCCCGAAGACAAGGTTGCGCATAAAAAACGCAAGGCCCGGGAGCAGTTGGTTGCCCGTATGGGTGTAGACCCTGACAAAGACTGGAGCGCCCGTTACGAAGTTCTTCCGGGCAAGGAAAAAGTTGTCAGTGAGCTCAAACGACTCGCCAAGAATGCTGACCATATCTATCTCGCGACGGATCTTGACCGAGAGGGGGAGGCCATTGCATGGCATCTCCAACAGACCATTGGCGGTGAGCCAGAAAAATATCGTCGTGTGGTGTTTAACGAAATTACCAAGCGCGCCATTCAGGAAGCGTTCAAAGATCCAGGGCAGCTCGATACCAATCGTGTTAATGCCCAGCAGGCACGGCGCTTTCTTGACCGGGTTGTCGGTTACATGGTGTCGCCGCTGTTATGGGCTAAGCTTGCCCGAGGCCTGTCTGCGGGTCGTGTCCAGTCCGTTGCTGTGCGTTTGATTGCGGAGCGTGAGCGAGACATTCGTATATTCGTTCCAGAAGAATACTGGCAGTTGTTTGCCGGCCTTGGTGCCGAGAACAGTGCTCAACCTGTTCGTTTTGAGGTTACGCGGTATAACGATAAACCCTATCGCCCGATTAACGAACAGCAAAGTACTGAGCACGTAGAGCGCCTGAAATCCGGCAGCTTTAAAGTGGCCAAGCGGGAAGATAAGCCAACCAGATCCCGCCCTGGCGCTCCGTTTATTACATCGACGTTGCAGCAGGCGGCGAGTAATCGAATGGGGTTCAGCGTCAAGAAAACCATGATGCTGGCACAGCGGTTGTACGAAGCCGGTTATATCACCTACATGCGTACGGATTCGACGAACCTGAGCCAGGACGCCATCAATAGCTGCCGTGATTATATTCAGGACCAGTTCGGTGACCGGTATCTGCCTGAGAAGCCCAAACTTTATGGTAGTAAAGAGGGTGCTCAGGAGGCTCACGAAGCCATCCGTCCAACAGAAGTCACCCGTCAGTCCGCGGCTATCAGTGGCCTGGAGAAGGATGCGGAGAAACTTTACGAACTGATCTGGCGTCAGTTCGTGGCGTGTCAGATGTCAGAAGCAGAGTTTCTCAGTACCTCGATCGTGGTTGCCAACGGTGATTACGAGCTGCGTACACGCGGCCGCATTATCAAATTTGATGGTTTCCTCAAGGTTGCCCCGCAATCGGCTAAAAAAGAAGAAGATGTGGCCCTGCCTGACATCAAGTTAGGGGAGGCGCTGAGCCTCGAAAAACTTGAGCCCAGTCAGCACTTCACTAAGCCGGCACCGCGTTATACTGAGGCTAGCCTGGTAAAAGAACTGGAAAAGCAGGGTATCGGTCGTCCATCAACTTATGCGTCGATCATCTCGACCATTCAGGATCGGGGCTATGTTCGCCTTCAGAACCGGCGCTTTTACGCTGAAAAAATGGGTGAGATTGTCACCGAGCGTCTTTGTGAATCGTTTTCCAACCTGATGGATTTCGATTTTACCGCGAAGATGGAGGGCGATCTGGATCACATTGCCGAAGGTGATGTGGACTGGAAGAAGGTTCTTAACGATTTTTATGCGAGATTCCGTTCGCAGCTTGAATCTGCCGAGGGTGCAGACGGTGAGGGCGGTATGCGCCCGAATGATCCGACGGAAACCAGTATTCCGTGCCCCACGTGTGGACGCAATATGCAGATTCGGGTGGCCAGCACCGGTGTATTCCTGGGTTGTTCGGGCTATTCGCTACCGCCGAAGGAGCGTTGCAAAACCACCATTAACCTGGTTTCGGGTGATGAAGTTGTCAGTGCGGACGATGATGTGGAAGGCGAGGGTGAAACCCGCCTGCTGCGCAAGAAGCGGCGGTGTCCCATCTGTTCTACAGCCATGGATAGCTACCTTGTGGATGAAACCCACAAGCTCCACGTTTGCGGCAATAATCCTGATTGTTCCGGTTATGAGGTAGAAGAGGGTACGTTCCGCATAAAAGGATACGACGGGCCGACCCTGGAATGCGATAAATGCGGCTCCGAAATGCAGCTGAAAACAGGTCGATTCGGCAAGTATTTCGGTTGTATGAGCGACACCTGTAAAAACACTCGTAAGCTTTTGAAGAACGGGGAGCCCGCGCCACCCAAAATGGACCCGGTACCAATGCCTGAGCTGCAATGCCAGAAGGTGGATGACACCTATGTATTGCGTGATGGGGCATCCGGAATGTTTTTGGCGGCCAGTAAATTTCCGAAAAACCGTGAAACCCGGCCGCCGCTCGTTATGGAGATCAAGCCGCACCGTAAGGAAATCGATCCGAAGCACGATTACCTGATGGAGGCACCTGAGCGTGATCCGGAGGGCAATCCTACGGTCATTCGCTACAGTCGCAAGACCAAAGAACAGTATGTTATGTCGGAAAAAGACGGCAAAGCTACCGGCTGGTCTGCATGGTATGTGAATGGGAAGTGGCAGCCCCGCGAGAAATAATCAGGGCAGAGTGCTCAAGATAAGAAAAGGGGTCAGAATGGTTGTTCTGACCCCTTTTTTATTTGGCAAATTTATTTGCGCTTATCTGAATTTTCTCAGTCGTTGAATCAGTGAAGACGTGTCCCAGCGTTTACCACCCATCTCCTGAACATCACCATAGAATTGGTCTACCAGTGCCGTAACCGGCAGTGAGGCGTTGATTTTACGCGCTTCGTCCAGGCAAATCCCCAGATCCTTACGCATCCAGTCGACGGCAAACCCATGATCAAATTCACCGTCAATCATGGTTCCTGATCGATTTTCCATCTGCCAGGACTGGGCGGCTCCTTTAGAGATTACATCGACAACCTTCTTGACGTCGAGGTTTGCCTGTTCGGCGAAGTGCAGTGCTTCAGATAGCCCTTGAACCAGGCCTGCAATGGCAATTTGGTTGACCATTTTGGTTTTCTGGCCACTGCCAGCCGGGCCCATCAGATTGAGGGCTTTGGAATAATGCTGGAGCAAGGGTTCGGCTTTGGCGTAATCCGGTTCAGATCCGCCGCACATTATGGTGAGCTGTCCATTTTGCGCGCCTTGCTGGCCCCCTGACACAGGTGCGTCAATAAATGCCATGCCGGCTTTCTGAGCCGAATTGGCGAGTCTTTCGGCTACTCCGGCTGATGCGGTTGTGTGATCAACCAGAATGGCTCCAGAGCGCGCATGCGCCAGAATGCCGTCCTCACCTTCATAAACCGCAATGAGATCTTTGTCTGCGCCCACGCAGGTCATAACAAAATCGGCCCCTTTAACGGCCTCTGCAATCGTTTGACAGGCGGTTCCCGGATATTCCTTTGCCCATTGTTCGCTTTTTTGTGCTGAGCGGTTCCATACGCGGACGGTGAGGCCTGCTTTTGCAAGGTGGCCTGCCATCGGGTAGCCCATAACGCCAAGGCCGATAAAGGTTGCGGTAGTCATTCCTGTCTCCTCTTTGAGTTATGGAGCTTAAGTTAGCACAGAGTTAAAGGGTTGCCTGAGCAAAAGCTGTATTTGTTGCGGACGAAAAAAAAGGCCGCTGAGTCAGCGGCCTTTGGGTTTTCAGGGCAGTCAGAATTTACCCTTTCGGATAATCCCTTGCCGGGAAACCGGTATAAAGCTGGCGCGGACGGCCAATACGGTAGTCGCCGCTGACCATTTCGTTCCAATGGGAGAACCAGCCAATAGTCCGTGACATGGCAAAAATTACCGTGAACATGGATGTTGGAATTCCGATTGCCTTAAGGATCAGGCCGGAATAGAAGTCCACGTTCGGGTACAGTTTGCGCTGAACAAAGTACTCATCTTCAAGCGCAATCTGCTCGAGACGTTGGGCGATTCTCAGAAGTGGATCATTTTCGAGTCCAAGCTCGCTCAGTACTTCGTGAGCTGTTTCGGCCATTACTTTGGCGCGCGGATCGAAGTTCTTGTAAACGCGGTGACCAAAGCCCATCAGGCGGAAGGGGTCGTCCTTGTCTTTTGCTTTGGCGATGAAGGTATCAATGTTTGCTTCGTCACCGATTTCTGCAAGCATGTCCAGAACGGCTTCGTTAGCGCCGCCGTGAGCTGGGCCCCAGAGTGCTGCAATACCAGAGGCTATGCAGGCATAGGGGTTGGCGCCAGAAGAGCCAGCCAGCCGCACAGTCGAAGTGGATGCGTTCTGCTCATGGTCTGCATGCAGAATGAAGATCTTGTCCATGGCTTTCGCCAGAATCGGGTTTGGCTTGTAGTCTTCGCAGGGCGTTCCGAACATCATCTGCAGGAAGTTTTCCGCATACGACATGTCGTTGCGCGGATACATGAACGGCTCGCCTTTGGAATACTTGTAGCACCAGGCTGCAATCGTTGGCATCTTCGCGATCAAACGATGGGCCGTAATGTCACGCTGTTTGGGGTCCGTGACATCCATCTGGTCATGGTAGAACGCGGACAGGGCACCAACAACACCGCACATGATGGCCATCGGATGCGCGTCCCGGCGGAAGCCGTTGAAGAAATTGCGCATCTGGTCATGCAGCATGGTGTGCTTTTTGATGGTCTCGTGGAACTGCTTGTTGTCTGCGGCAGTTGGCAGTTCACCTTTCAGCAACAGGTAGCAGACTTCAAGGTAATCTGAATGATCTGCAAGCTGCTCGATTGGATAACCCCGGTGCAGGAGAACGCCCTTATCACCATCAATATAAGTGATGGCCGACTCGCAGGCGGCTGTTGAAACAAACCCCGGGTCGTAAGTAAAAACACCTTGCTGGACTAGGCCTCGTACGTCGATGACGTCAGGGCCAACTGTGCCGGAGTAAACCGGTAGCTCAATGGACTTGTCCCCCACCGAGAGCGTGGCTTTCCTGTCGGTCATAGTGCTCTCCTGTTTATCAGCTTTTGCAGCATGGGCTGCCTTTATAGTTGCGCAAGAAGGCGCGTATTATCGCAAAACTGGCGGCAAAATATAGGGCGTAGGCTTTTTTTGTCAATGAAAGAGTGGGGAAACCTTTCGATCTAGTCCTTTTTGTAAATCAGGGATATCACGAATAACGTGACTTCCGACCAGAAAAAACGTTTGTCAATACGCCTTATAGCTTGTGCCCTTGCGGTTTCTTCGTTGCTTTTGCATGGGTTGCGCGTTTGTAATTATACGGGCGCCTCCTTATAATCCCTAGCCCAGAATCGGGGATGCATCTTCTTCGTGTACGCTTGTTCGTAGCAAGCTACCTGATAGGTGTCCGCCCTCCTGAGCCAATCGACTGTCGGTTCCGTATCCTTCATTCGATCCTTACATACCAACCATCCGCCACCGGTTCGCCGGCTTCGCGGTACTAGAAAGAGAGTGTGAGAGCGCTGTGAATAGCAAACGACCAGTAAATCTCGATCTCGGCAAGTTTCATTTTCCACTGCCAGCCATTACGTCCATATTGCACCGCGTAAGCGGCATCATCATTTTTGTTGGTGTTGCGTTCATGCTTTACGGACTTCAGCTTTCCCTTTCCGGGCAAGAAGGCTTCAGTCAGGTTAGTGAATTGCTGAACAGCTTCCTGGCAAAGCTGATTATCTGGGGCATTCTGTCTGCTCTGCTTTATCATCTTGTTGCGGGTATCAAGCATCTGCTCATGGATATGGGTATCGGTGAAGAGCTGGAAAGCGGGCGTGCAGCCGCGAAAATCACAATTGCAGTTTCCGTCATCCTCATTGTTCTGGCAGGAGTCTGGGTATGGGCATGAATAGTGTGACCAACATTGGCCGTAACGGAATCCAGGACTGGATCATCCAGCGTGTTTCTGCCTACGTATTAGCTTTTTATACGCTGTTTTTGCTCGGCTTTTTCGTGACAACAGATGTGGATTACCAGTCATGGTCGGCGTTGTTTGATCAGGCATGGTTCAAAGTCTTCACATTGTTGGCGCTGCTTTCGATCGGTGCGCATGCCTGGGTCGGGCTTTGGACAGTATCTACCGACTACATCAAATCCGCGATGCAGCGTTTTCTCTTTCAGGCGGCATGCATTCTCGTGATTTTCGTGTATGTGGTCTGGGGCATTCAGATTATTTGGGGGCTTTAATAGATGGCTAATATCAATACCATGTCATACGACGCGATTGTTATCGGTGGCGGCGGCGCCGGTATGCGGGCGGCCCTGCAGTTAACCGAATCGGGCGTTAAGACTGCGTGTATCACTAAAGTATTTCCAACGCGTTCGCACACTGTGTCGGCCCAGGGTGGTATCACTTGTGCAATCGCAAGCGCTGATCCCAATGATGACTGGCGCTGGCACATGTATGACACAGTAAAAGGGTCGGACTACATTGCCGATCAGGATGCCGTTGAATACATGTGTTCAGTTGGCCCTCAAGCTGTTTTCGAACTTGAGCACATGGGTCTGCCGTTTTCACGTACCGAACAGGGCCGTATTTACCAGCGTCCTTTCGGTGGTCAGTCCAAGGGCCCTGACAACCCTACTCAGGCCGCACGCACCTGTGCCGCAGCCGACCGTACGGGACACGCGCTGCTGCACACTCTGTACCAGGCAAACCTGAAAGGTGGTACTACCTTCCTGAACGAGTGGTACGCCGTCGATCTGGTCAAGAACAGCAAGAATGAAGTTGTTGGTGTTGTTGCAATTGAAATCGAAACAGGCGAAGTGGCTTACATCAAGTCCAAAGCTACGGTTCTGGCAACGGGCGGCGCAGGTCGGATTTATGCGTCTACCACCAACGCCCTGATCAATACCGGCGATGGTATTGGCATGGCGCTGCGTGCAGGTTTCCCGATGCAGGATATGGAAATGTGGCAGTTCCACCCAACAGGCATCTACGGTGCCGGAACGCTGGTAACAGAAGGTTGCCGTGGCGAGGGTGGTTATCTGATCAACGCCGAAGGCGAGCGCTTTATGGAGCGTTATGCTCCAAATGCGAAAGACCTGGCTGGTCGTGATGTTGTTGCACGCTCCATGGTTATCGAGATTCTTGAGGGTCGCGGTTGTGGCCCGGACAAGGATCACGTACTGCTGAAGCTTGATCACCTGGGTGAAGAAACTCTGAATCTGCGTTTGCCGGGTATTTGTGAGTTGTCTCGCACATTTGCTCACGTGGATCCTGTGAAAGAGCCTGTTCCTGTTGTACCTACCTGTCACTACATGATGGGTGGTGTTCCTACTAATGTAGGTGGCCAGGCGCTGACTCAGGACGAAAACGGTAATGATCAGCCAATTCCGGGTCTGTTTGCCTGTGGTGAAGCTGCGTGTGTTTCCGTTCATGGTGCAAACCGTTTGGGCGGTAACTCGCTGCTGGATCTCGTAGTATTTGGTCGTGCCGCTGGCTTGCACATTGAAGAGCAGCTGCGCGGTGGTTTCGAAACCGACGGTGCCACTGATGAAGACATCAAGCGTGCAATGGCGCGTCTTGATCGTCTGAACACAGCTTCAGAAGGTGAGAGTGTTGCTGAGGTCCGTAAGGATCTTCAGAACTGTATGCAGCTCTACTTTGGCGTATTCCGTGACGGCAATAGCATGGAAGAAGGCCTGAAGAAGCTCGAAGCGATTGGTGAGCGAGTTCGCAATACCAAGCTTACTGATACCAGCAATGCGTTCAATACCGCTCGTATCGAAGCTTTGGAACTGGATAACCTGTTTGAGGTGGCCCAGGCAACTGCGATTGCTGCAAACGAACGCAAAGAGAGTCGCGGAGCTCATGCCCGTAATGACTTTACCGAGCGCGATGATGAGAACTGGTTGAAGCATTCTCTCTACTTCCCGCTGGACAAGCGTATTGGCAAGCGTGATGTTAACTTCGCGCCGAAGACTGTCGATACCTTCCAGCCGAAAGTTCGGACTTATTAAGGGGGACGTACATTATGTTGGTAAGCCTTTATCGTTATAACCCGGAAACTGACAGCGCCCCTTATATGCAGGACGTCGATGTGGAGCTTCCGGCCGGCAAGGATCTGATGGTTCTTGATGTTCTTAACCTGATCAAGGAAAAGGACTCTTCAATGGCCTATCGCCGCTCATGCCGTGAAGGTGTGTGTGGTTCTGACGGCATGAACATGAACGGCAAGAATGGATTGGCATGTATTACGCCAATGTCGCAGGTCGTCAAGAATGGCAAGCTGGTTTTGCGCCCGCTGCCAGGACTGCCGGTTATCCGTGATCTGGTTGTGGACATGAGCCTGTTCTACAAGCAGTACGAAAAAGTGATGCCGTATCTTGTAAATGACACTCCTGCGCCTGGTATCGAGCGTCTTCAGTCACCTGAAGATCGCGAAAAGCTTGACGGCCTGTACGAATGTATTCTGTGTGCATGCTGTTCAACGTCTTGCCCGTCGTTCTGGTGGAACCCGGACAAGTTCATTGGCCCTGCGGGTCTGTTGCAGGCATACCGCTTTCTGGCGGATAGTCGCGACACCGCACAGGCTGAGCGTCTTGCCAATCTCGATGACCCGTTCAGCGTTTTCCGCTGCAGGGGAATCATGAACTGTGTTAGCGTTTGCCCGAAAGGCCTTAACCCGACGAGGGCTATCGGCCATATCCGGAATCTTCTGCTACACCGTGCTACTTAAGCGGCAAAATTGCAGACAGACGCTATACTGACTTGATCAGGTTGGAACCCGGAAGGCCTCGCATTTATGCGGGGCCTTCAACCAAAGGCTTATAGTCAAAGGTCTTACCCGGGTGCAAACTACGCAAGCCGTGGCGGGAACTCATCCGGTTTTCTTGCGGCTTCGCTGAGTACAAAAAATCATTGGGGAACGGAAAAGCATCCGTGTTGGGTGTGGTTTGCTACAGTCGATCCCGTAAAAACCCGTATTGACTGGTAATTACCCCTGGCCGACCATACCGGGCTCCCCCGCACCAGCCCAAGGTGAGCTATTCAAAATGCAAGAAAGCATCATGGAGCAGTTATGGCAGACGTCCCACTTACAAGGTGGAAATCTGGCCTATGTTGAACAGCTTTTTGAAACCTACCTGACAGACCCTAATTCCGTTTCCGAAGAGTGGCGGAGCTATTTTGACAAGCTTCCGAGCGTCGACGGCTCTCATGGCCGAGATGTCTTGCACTCTACGATTCGTGAACAGTTTGGACACATATCCCGCAATCAGCGTTTTCTCGCGAGTAACGGCGTGCCTGTCAGTGCAACGTCGGACGCTGATAAAAAGCAAACCCGTGTTCTCCAGCTTATTAATGCGTATCGCTTCCGCGGTCATCAGGAAGCGAAACTGGATCCTCTTGGGGTCTGGCAGCGCCCGTCGGTAGAAGACCTCGATCCGGCGTTCCATGATTTATCCGATTCTGACCGGGATCTGACGTTTCAGACAGGCTCGCTGAGTTTTGGTTCTGAAACCATGAAACTCGGAGACATAGTTGACGGTCTGAGGCAGACGTACTGCGGCAGCATTGGCGCCGAGTATATGCACATAGTTGATACCCGCATTAAACGCTGGTTTCAGCAACGGATGGAACCTGTCCGCTCCGAGCCGGGCTACGAGACAAAAACCCGCAAGCACATTCTGGAGCGCCTCACGGCAGCTGAAGGTCTGGAAAAATATCTAGGCTCCCGTTATCCCGGTGTAAAGCGTTTCGGGCTTGAAGGCGGCGAAAGTCTTATCCCCTGCATGGACGAGTTGATCCAGCGTGCCGGCTCATACGGTGCCAAGGAAATCGTTCTGGGTATGGCCCACCGTGGCCGCCTTAACGTGCTGGTTAATACGCTGGGTAAGAATCCGAAAGAGTTGTTTGACGAATTTGAAGGCAAGCGACTGGCCGATTCCGGTTCCGGCGACGTCAAATATCACCAGGGCTTCTCATCCAACGTGATGACCGAAGGCGGTGAAGTACACCTTGCAATGGCGTTTAACCCGTCGCACCTGGAAATTGTATCACCCGTAGTTGAAGGCTCTGTGCGTGCTCGTCAGACCCGACGCTCTGACAATGAGGGTAATCAGGTCGTTCCTGTTATCATGCACGGCGACGCCGCGTTTGCGGGGCAGGGCGTGGTAATGGAAACCTTCCAGATGTCGCAGACCCGCGGTTTCGGCGTGGGTGGCACTATCCACATCGTTATCAATAACCAGGTCGGCTTCACGACCAGCAAGCAGGAAGACGCTCGTTCCACTGAATACTGTACCGACGTGGCCAAAATGGTTCACGCGCCGATACTTCATGTGAATGCGGATGATCCTGAAGCAGTTGTCTTTGTTACTCAAATGGCGATGGACTATCGCAATGAGTTCAAAGGCGACGTGGTTATCGATCTTGTTTGTTATCGTCGTCGGGGTCACAACGAGGCTGATGAGCCTGCGGCAACCCAGCCGATGATGTACGAGAAGATCCGCAAGTTGAAGACCACCCGCACGCTTTATGCGGACAAACTGGTCGCTGCTGGCGTTGTGAGCGAAGACGAAGCCAAGCAGATGGAAAATGAGTACCGTGACGCGCTGGATAATGGCGAGCACGTGGTCAAATCTCTGGTTAAAGAGCCGAATAAAGATCTTTATGTTGACTGGGCTCCCTATCTGGGACACGAATGGACAGCCAAGTGTAAGTCCAGTGTGGCGTTGAGAACGATCCAGAAGCTTGGTAAGAAACTGACCCAGGTTCCTGAAGGGTTCAGCATTCAGCGTCAGGTTTCCAAGATTGTTTCTGACCGTGAGAAAATGACAGCCGGTGCCTTGCCTATCAACTGGGGCTATGGCGAAATAATGGCTTATGCGACTCTGCTGAATGAAGGGCACCCGATCAGGTTGACCGGCCAGGACGTGGGCCGCGGAACCTTCTCTCACCGGCATGCTGTTTTGCATAACCAGAAAGACGGTTCCAGGCATATTGCTCTCGAGCAACTTACTGACACTCAGCCGAAGTTTGAAATATACGACTCACTGCTCTCTGAAGAGGCAGTGATGGCTTTTGAATATGGCTTCGCTACTACGACCCCGGATACGTTGGTGGTCTGGGAAGCGCAGTTTGGGGATTTTGCAAACGGCGCCCAAGTGGTTATTGACCAATTCCTCACGAGCGGTGAGCACAAGTGGGGTCGCCTTTGTGGGTTGACTCTGCTGCTACCTCACGGTTATGAGGGGCAGGGGCCAGAGCACAGTTCTGCGCGGCTGGAGCGTTTCTTGCAGCTATCTGCGCAGCACAACATTCAGGTGTGCGTGCCGACAACGCCTTCCCAGGTGTTCCACATGTTGCGTCGCCAGGTGAAGCGCCCGCTGCGTAAACCGCTAGTGGCGATTACACCCAAGAGTTTGTTGCGCCACAAGGAAGCAACCTCTGATCTGGAAGACCTGACATCAGGCACTTTCCAGACCGTTCTTCCTGAGAAAGAACTGCCGGAGGCGAAAAAAGTTTCCCGGGTTATTCTTTGCAGCGGCAAGGTCTATTACGACCTTCTGGAAAAGAAGAAAGCTGATGAACGTGACGATGTTGCCATTGTGCGCATTGAGCAACTTTATCCGTTCCCCAGCGAAGACCTGGATGAGGTACTGGCCAATTACTCAAAGTTGAAGCACGTGGTTTGGTGTCAGGAAGAACCAATGAACCAGGGCGCCTGGTACAGCAGTCAGCACCATATGCGCAATGCGCTGCAGCGGCTGAACCCCAAGCTTCACCTTCAGTATGCCGGCCGTGAGGCCTCTGCTGCGCCGGCAGCAGGTCACATGTCTGTTCATATTGAAGAGCAGAAAAATCTTGTTAACGACGCGTTCGAAATCTGACGAGCTACCGAGCTAAGGAACTGTAATGTCTACTGAGATAAAAGCACCCGTTTTCCCGGAGTCGGTCGCAGAGGGTACCGTCGCGACCTGGCACAAACAGCCGGGCGAAGCCTGTTCACGTGATGATCTGATTGTCGATATTGAAACCGACAAGGTCGTTCTCGAGGTTGTTGCTCCGGCCGACGGCGTAATAGAAGAAGTCCTTAAAGGCGAAGGCGACACCGTAGAAAGCGGTGAAGTTATCGGCAAATTCAAGGCAGGCGCCGTGGGCGACTCTGGCTCTGCCGACAGCAAAGGCGGTGACGAAAGCAAGGCCAAGGCCGATGCTGACAAGGACGAAGCCAAAACTGAACAAAGCCAGAGTTCTGACGACGCTATTCTTAGCCCGGCAGCACGTAAACTGGCCGAGGAAAATAATGTTGACCCGGGTTCCGTAAAAGGTACTGGTAAAGATGGTCGCGTTACTAAAGAAGATGTTCAGAATCATGTAGATAATGCCAAGTCTTCAGGTGGAGCCTCAAAGGCTGCTGCGCCCGAAGCCAATGTTTCTACGGGTGAGCGTATTGAGAAACGCGTACCCATGACTCGTCTTCGTGCCAGTATTGCCAAGCGTTTGGTAAATGCTCAGCAAACCGCTGCTATGCTGACGACCTTTAATGAGGTCGATATGGGCCCCATTATGGAACTGCGCAAGCAGTACCAGGACAGCTTCGTGAAGCGTCACGAAATCAAGCTGGGCTTTATGTCGTTCTTCGCCAAGGCAGCTACTGAAGCGCTGAAGCGGTTCCCGGCTGTGAACGCGTCTATCGATGGTAACGATATGGTTTACCACGGATACCAGGATATCGGTGTTGCGGTCTCGACTGATCGTGGCTTGGTGGTTCCGGTACTTCGTGATGTCGACGCACTGGGTCTGGCAGACATTGAGAAGAAGATTGTTGAGTATGGTACCAAGGCAAAAGGTGGCAAGCTTGCAATCGAAGATATGACTGGTGGCACCTTTACCATCACCAATGGCGGTATTTTTGGATCGCTTATCTCTACTCCGATCCTTAACCCGCCACAGACGGCTATTCTGGGTATGCATAAAATCCAGGAGCGCCCGATGGCGGTCAATGGCAAGGTTGAAATCCGTCCGATGATGTACCTTGCGCTGTCCTATGACCACCGCATGGTCGATGGCAAGGAGGCGGTGCAGTTCCTTGTGGCCATCAAGGAAATGCTCGAGGACCCGGCGCGTATTCTGCTGGACGTCTGAGCTGACATTTAACGAATCAGAAAACAGGATTAACTATGTCTGATAAGTACGACGTAATTGTCATTGGTGCAGGCCCTGGTGGCTATGTTGCCGCCATTAAAGCTGCTCAGCTTGGTCTTAAAACCGCATGTGTCGAGTCGTGGACCTCCGAGGATGGCAAAAGTCAGGTACTTGGCGGTACCTGCCTGAACGTAGGCTGCATTCCTTCGAAAGCCCTGCTGGAAATTTCTCATAAGTTTGAGGAAGCCAGCCACGACTATGAAATGCAGGGCATCATCGCCAAAGATGTCAAAATGGACATCGCCAAGATGATGGAGCGTAAGAGTGGCATCGTTAAACAGTTGACCGGCGGTATCGCAGGCCTGTTTAAAGCCAACGGCGTTACTTCCATACATGGCCACGGCAAGCTGCTGGCAAATCGTCAGGTTGAAGTCACCGATAAAGACGGTAAGACAAAGACCTATGAAGCCGAGAATGTCATTATTGCCACCGGCTCCAAGCCCATTGATATACCGCCTGCTCCGATGACGGAAGGCTATATTGTGGACTCTGAGGGCGCGCTGGAATTTGATGAAGTTCCCAAGCGTCTTGGCATCATCGGCGCTGGCGTTATCGGGCTTGAGTTGGGCAGTGTCTGGGCGCGGTTGGGTTCTGAAGTAACTGTACTGGAAGCTCAGGATACCTTCCTGCCTGCCGTGGATCAGCAGGTTGCCAAGGACGCTCTGAAACAGTTTCGCAAGCAAGGCCTGGACATCGTCATGGGTGGCCGCGTAACCGGCGCCGAAGTGAAGCGCAAGCTGGTCTATGTGAACTACGAAGACAGCAAGGGCAAACAGGAACTTAAAGTCGACAAGTTGATTGTTGCTGTTGGTCGCCGGCCATTTACAGACAATCTGCTTTCAGCAGATTCCGGCGTCAGCATGGATGAGCGTGGTTTCATCTTTGTTGATGAAAACTGTAAAACCGAGGCTCCGGGTGTCTGGGCCGTAGGCGACGTTGTGCGTGGTCCTATGCTGGCGCATAAAGCTTCCGAAGAGGGCGTTATGGTGGCAGAGCGTATTGCCGGCCATAAACCTCAGGTTAACTACGACTGCATTCCAAATGTAATCTACACATCGCCGGAAGTGGCCTGGGTAGGTAAAACGGAAGAGCAGCTCAAGAGTGAAGGTGAAGCCTATAACGTTGGTACATTCCCGTTTGCGGCCAACGGTCGTGCGATGGCGGCAAACTCCGCCTCTGGCATGGTGAAGATCATTGCCGACGAGAAGACCGACCGGATTCTGGGCTTCCACGTTGTGGGCCCTCAGGCATCAGAAATTGTTGCTCAGGGTGTTATTGCCATGGAATTTGGCTCCAGTGCAGAAGATCTGGCTCTGACCTGTTTTGCGCACCCGACTCTGTCGGAGTCTGTGCACGAGGCAGCGCTGGCAGTTAGCGGTGGCGCGATTCATATTGCGAACCGTCGTAAAAAGAAGTAACGCAAACCAGGAAACAGGGGCGCCCGTGATGGCGCCCCTTTACCATAAAAAGAGCCGATTTCCTGTTGCGATCATGGCGAGCTGAGTTGAAAACCTGCTCGCCGAAAGGAATTCGCAGTAAAGACTCTCCTGACGGGGAGTCGCGGGTTCAATTTCCGTACGTGGTTATCCTCCATCAAAGAGCGGGACACTAACTATGAATTTGCACGAATATCAGGGCAAACAGCTTTTCGCTGAATATGGCTTGCCAGTATCGCAGGGCATTGCCTGCGATACCCCGGACGAAGCAGTAGCAGCTGCAGAAAAAATTGGCGGCAACAGCTGGGTTGTAAAGGCTCAGGTTCACGCGGGCGGCCGCGGTAAAGCTGGCGGTGTAAAGCTGGTCAAGAACACTGATGACATCCGAGCGTTCGCAGAGCAGTGGTTGGGCAAACAGCTGGTGACTTTCCAGACTGACGAGAACGGCCAGCCAGTCAGCAAAATTCTGGTTGAATCCCTGACTGATATCGACCAAGAGCTGTATCTGGGCGCTGTTGTCGATCGTGGTACTCGTCGTATCGTATTCATGGCATCCACCGAAGGTGGTGTTGAGATCGAGACCGTTGCGGAAGAAACTCCGGAAAAAATCCTGAAAGCCGAGATCGATCCGCTGGTTGGCGCACAGCCATACCAGGGTCGCGAGCTGGCATTCAAACTGGGTCTTGAGGGCAAGCAAATCGGGCAGTTCACCAAGATCTTTCTGGGTCTGGCGAAACTGTTTGAAGACTACGATCTGGCGTTGATGGAAATCAACCCGCTGGTTATCACTCCGGCTGGTGATTTGCACTGCCTGGATGCCAAGATTGGCGTCGACGGCAACGCTCTGTACCGCCAGAAGAAGCTTCAGGAAATGCGCGATCCTTCACAGGAAGATGCTCGCGAAGCTGAAGCTGCAGCCTGGGAACTGAACTACGTTGCCCTCGAAGGCAACATCGGCTGCATGGTTAACGGTGCTGGCCTGGCCATGGGTACCATGGATATCATCAAGCTTTCTGGCGGCCGTCCGGCTAACTTCCTGGACGTTGGCGGCGGTGCGACCAAAGAGCGCGTATCCGAAGCGTTCAAAATCATCCTGTCTGACGATGCAGTGCAAGCCGTACTGGTTAACATCTTCGGCGGTATTGTTCGCTGCGATATGATTGCCGAAGGCATCATTGGTGCCGTTAAAGAAGTTGGCGTTAAAGTGCCCGTAGTTGTTCGCCTTGAAGGTAACAACGCTGAATTGGGTTCCAAGGTACTGGCTGATAGTGGCCTGAACATCATCGCCGCCAGCAGCCTGGCCGATGCTGCAGAGCAAGTCGTTAAAGCCGCAGGGGGTAAATAATGAGCATCCTGATTAATAAAGACACCAAGGTAATCTGCCAGGGCTTTACCGGCGCACAGGGTACATTCCACTCTGAGCAGGCTATTGAGTACGGTACCAAGATGGTTGGTGGCGTAAGCCCGGGTAAAGGTGGCACCGAGCATTTGGGTCTGCCGGTGTTCAACACCGTTCGCGACGCTGTAGAGAAGACTGGTGCTCAGGCAACTGTGATCTACGTTCCGGCTCCGTTCTGTAAAGACGCCATCATTGAAGCGGCGGATGCAGGCATTGAGCTGATTGTGTGCATCACCGAAGGCATCCCGACAATCGATATGCTGTACGCCAAAGAATACGTTGACCGTAAAGGCGTTCGCATGATCGGGCCTAACTGCCCAGGTGTTATCACACCGGGTGAGTGCAAGATCGGCATCATGCCAGGGCACATTCACAAGCCAGGTAAGGTCGGTATCGTTTCCCGTTCAGGTACCCTGACGTACGAAGCGGTCAAGCAGACCACAGACTTCGGCTACGGCCAGTCTACCTGTGTGGGCATTGGTGGTGACCCTATTCCGGGTTCAAACTTCATCGATATTCTCAAGCTGCTGCAAGAAGATCCGCAGACTGAAGCTATCGTGATGATTGGTGAAATCGGCGGTACCGCTGAAGAAGAAGCGGCTGCTTTCATCAAGGAAAACGTCACCAAGCCAGTGGTTTCCTACATTGCCGGTGTTACAGCGCCTCCAGGCAAGCGTATGGGCCACGCCGGTGCCATCATCTCCGGTGGTAAAGGTACTGCAGACGAAAAATTCGCGGCTCTGAACGACGCTGGTGTCAAAACCGTGCGCAGTCTGGCCGAGATTGGTAAGGCTCTGAAGGAAGTGACTGGCTGGTAAAGCTGGTTTCTTTCACTAAAACCCCCGTTTCTGTTCTGCAGAGCGGGGGTTTTTTATTTATAATGCCGGGTCGTCTGATCTACTATGGGCCGAGTCCCATTCAATTGAAGGAGTTTGTGCTTTGAGTTCTGTAGATTCCCAGCAAAGGGTTTTGTCCGGTATGCGTCCGACCGGCAAGCTTCATCTTGGTCATTACCACGGTGTGCTGAAAAACTGGGTGAAACTCCAGCACGAATTTGAGTGCTTCTTCTTTATTGCCGACTGGCACGCCCTGACGACGCAGTACGATGACCCTTCTGGCATCGAGCAAAGCGTCTGGGACATGGTGATCGACTGGCTCGCAGCTGGCGTTAATCCCGGGTCTTCCACCATGTTCATTCAGTCACAGGTGCCTGAACATGCGGAGCTGCATCTTTTACTCTCCATGATCACGCCGCTTGGCTGGTTGGAGCGTATCCCTACATACAAGGATCAGCAGGAAAAGCTGCGGGAAAAAGACCTGGCGACCTATGGGTTCCTCGGTTATCCACTGCTGCAAACTGCCGACATACTGATGTATCGCGCGGGTAAAGTACCAGTTGGCGCAGATCAGGTGTCTCATGTTGAAATTACCCGTGAGATCGCCCGTCGGTTCAACCATATTTATGGGCGTGAGCCAGGATTTGAAGAGCAGGCGGAATCAGCCATCACCAAGATGGGCAAGAAAAACGCCAAGCTTTATCGTAACCTCAAGAAGCGCTACCAGGAAGAAGGTGATCTTGAAGCTCTGGACACTGCTCGTGCATTGCTTATGGAGCAGCAGAACATTTCCATCGGTGATCGTGAACGCCTTTATGGCTTCATTGAGGGTGGCGGCAAGGTCATACTTCCGGAGCCGCAGCCATTGCTGACGCCTGAATCCAAAATGCCGGGACTGGACGGGCAGAAGATGTCCAAGTCCTACAACAACTACATTGGCCTGAGGGAAGAGCCGGATAGCGTGGCCCAGAAACTGCGGACCATGCAGACTGACCCGCAGCGGGTGCGGCGCACAGACCCGGGTGAGCCGGAGAAGTGTCCGGTTTGGGGGCTGCATAAAGTCTACTCAGATGAGGCAACAAAAGAGTGGGTTCAGACGGGTTGCCGCAGTGCCGGTATCGGGTGTCTGGACTGTAAAAAACCTTTGATTGATTCAATTATCGAAGAGCAACGTCCTTTGCGGGAGCGAGCATTGGAATACGAAGGGAACCCGGATCTGGTGCATTCGATTCTTCAAGAGGGGCGTGAACACGCCCGTGATGCGGCTCGTGATACGCTTGATGAAGTCCGTGCCGCAATGGGCCTGAGCTATCGTTGATCCCGTGAAGCCAGAGCCAGAGCAGGCCCCATTAGCAAAGGTATCCGGGAAGGCGCTGGTCGATCTTCCCAAAGACCTTTACATACCGCCGGACGCGCTTGCGGTATTTCTGGAAGCCTTTGAGGGCCCGCTCGATCTATTGCTTTACCTCATCCGTCGCCAGAATATGGATATTCTGGACATAGACGTGAGTGAAATTACCCGGCAGTACATGGACTACATCGGAGCCGTTGAAGCCATGCGTTTCGAATTGGCTGCCGAGTATCTGGTGATGGCAGCCACGCTTGCAGAAATAAAGTCCCGCATGCTGCTGCCGAAGCACGAATCTGATGAAGACGAAGAGCTGGACCCCAGGGCTGAACTGATTCGCCGGCTGCAACAGTATGAACGTTTCAAAAAGGCCGCTGAGGATATCGAATCGTTACCGCGGATGGAGCGGGACAGTTTTTCTGTATCGGCAGCCTTGCCACAATTGCCGTCTACCCAGCCGCATCCTGATGTCGACTTTCGGGAGATGATTCTTGCGCTTCGAGGAGTGTTGGAGCGAGCGGATCTTTTTACCAGCCATCACGTGGAAAAGGAAAAGCTTTCCACGCGCGAGCGCATGTCGGCCATTCTGTCTCTGTTGCAGGATGATCAGTTTGTTACTTTCGAGAGCCTCTTTACCGTGGAGGAAGGAAGGCTTGGGGTAGTGGTTACGTTTCTGGCCATGCTGGAACTGGTGAAAGAACAGCTGGTTGAAGTCGTGCAGACAGACGTGTTGGGTTCCATTCACATGCGTGCCCGGGCTGCCCGTTAGGCCCTATTGTATCGGCAAACGGCGTACCGAAGAACGGATAGCGATCATGAATGAAGAGCATCTTTCCAGAATTCAGGCGATTGTCGAGGCCGCACTGCTGGCGGCGGGCAAGCCTCTCTCTGTAGACCAGTTGCGAGAACTGTTCACCGAGGATGAACGTCCGGCCCGGCAGGTTATGGAACATGTGATGATGCTCCTTGGTAACGCTTGCGAGGGCCGGGGGATTGAACTTCGTAAAGTGGCCAGCGGCTACCGGCTTCAGGTGCGTGAGGAATATGCTCCCTGGGTCAGCCGGTTGTTTGAGGAAAAACCGCAACGGTATTCCCGAGCGCTACTGGAAACTCTTGCCCTTATTGCTTACCGCCAACCAATAACTCGCGGCGAAATTGAAGACATCCGGGGTGTTACGGTAAGCAGCAATATCATTCGTACGTTACTTGAGCGAGAGTGGGTTCGCGTTGTAGGGCACAGAGACGTTCCTGGTCGGCCTGCGATGTACGCAACAACCCGACAGTTTCTGGACTATTTCAACCTTTCAGGCCTGGATCAGATGCCACCTCTATCCGAGATCCGGGACCTGGAAGAAATTGGCAGAGAGATTGAAAAAAGCATTCAGGCCGAGATTGAGTTTGATTCAACTTCGGCGGAGCCCGCAGAGGATAATTCCCCGGGTGAGACACTTCACTGACATCATTCGGGTGTCAGTCAGCGATTAAGGATTATGTTCATGGCGTCAGAACGCCCCGGAAGAAAAGCAAAACCGGCCGCAGACACGGCTACTAACGAAGGCCCGGAGCGGATCCAGAAACTTCTTGCCCGCGCAGGTATTGGCTCGCGCCGGGAAATTGAAGGCTGGATGGAAACCGGGCGCCTGACCGTCAATGGTGAGGCAGCTGTGCCGGGCCAGAAGGCGACCGTGAATGATCGCTTCGAGCTGGATGAGAAAAGACTTGAGGTTGCGGGTGCGGCGACGACTGTGCGCCGGGTGCTTATCTACAATAAGCCCGAAGGTGAGGTGACTACTCGTAAGGATCCCGAGGGGCGCCCAACGGTATTTGACCGTTTGCCCAGGCTCAAGGATAACCGGTGGATATCGATAGGCCGGCTGGACATCAATACCACCGGGCTCGTGTTGTTTACCACCGACGGTGAACTGGCAAATCGCCTTATGCACCCCTCGAGCCAGATTGACCGGGAGTATGCAGTCAGGATTTTTGGCGAGGTTGATGATGCCATGATCCAGCGCCTGATGGCGGGGGTTCTTCTTGAAGATGGCATGGCCAAATTCAGTGATATAAGCCAGGCTGGCGGCAGTGGAATCAACCGCTGGTTTCACGTGACCCTTCTGGAAGGCCGAAACCGGGAGGTCAGGCGTTTGTGGGAGTCTCAGGGCGTGCGTGTAAGTCGCTTGAAGCGTGTGCGATATGGACCGATTTTTCTCCCCAGCAGGCTGACACTTGGCAAATGGGAAGAATTGGATCAGAAAACAGTGGACACCCTGAGCAAAGTGGTCGGGCTTGATTCGATAGATATACCGCAGAAAACGCCGGATGAGCAGGCCGCTCATGACCGGTTGAGAAGAAAGAGCCCTGGCAGTGGCAGCAAGAAAAGCGGAGGCCGGCGCTGGGATGTGAGTGATACCAAACCTGCTCGCAAAGGTGGCTCAGATAAACCCCGTGGCGGAGCAAGCAAGCCTAAAACAGGCCCTGCCAGACCTCGCAAGGCCCAGACAGGGAGTCCTGGTAAGTCGGGCAGATAGGTTAAAATTCGTTTCGGGTCGCGTTATTCAGCCAATGGTGGCAAACACCCTTGTGCAGTTCCGGCCCTGTTCTTTGGCTCTGTAAAGGGCCTCGTCGGCGCGGGCTATCCATTGGTCCGCGCTTTCCCCCGGCATATAGCGAGTAACACCGCAGCTGATTGTCACAGACAGCTCGGTGCCACCACAGTCTACCCGAAGATCCGCAATGGCATTGCGCACACGATCTGCTACATCCCGCGCCTCGAGTTCGCCTGTGTGTGGTAGCAGAATGGCGAACTCTTCACCGCCAAACCGATATACGCTGTCTGAGTTTCTGATTGCCGCTTCCAGAGTGCTGGCGGCCAATCGCAGCATGTGGTCACCTACCACATGCCCCTGCTGGTCGTTTACTGATTTGAAATGATCCAGATCGCAGAGAATCAGGGAATACTCCCCCGCATGGCGGTCGGCAAGCGAGCATGCACGTTGCAGCTGTTCGTCGAGGGCGCGCTTGTTCGGAATTGAAGTCAGCGCATCGGTCAATGCTGCTTGTTCTATCGTAATAAATTGGCAGGCATTGCGGAGCGAACAGACGGCTGCACTGATGATCATTTCAATGCCTTGGAGCTCGTCGTCTGAAAACTTTTGCCGACGATTTACTGAGAGCGTTCCGTAGCACACTCCTTCGAGATTCAAGCGATACTCACAGCGGTGAGGGCCGCCAATCCCGGTTGCGTATACAAAATCACGATGCCCGATCTGGTGGCGATAGGTAAGGGAATCGAAGGGGATGATGTTTCCCAGTTCTTCCGCCAGAATGCCGAGCTGAGTTTCCAGGGACAGTGTCGTGGCAAGGCGTCGTGTAAGCCTGCTGAAGGGGTCGGAAGTGTTCGACCAGCTCCGGTAGGCCTGTTGTAGCGCTGCCAGATCCTTTGGCTGAGAGGTGGCGCTCTGTATCGACGATATGTTTTTCACTGGATCTCACTCTCTGGCAAAATTGGTGATGCTCTTAAGGGAGGATTGAGCATGCTTCGTGCCGGAAACCGAAGTTTTTTTTAAAAACATATAGATATATGGAAATTATGAAGTGTTCTGTGGCACCAGCGTGCCAAGGTGAACCTGAGTGTCAAAAATACGGCAAGCTCGTTCCGTTGGATGCGCTTCCTGCCGGAAAATGCGCTTTTACTAGGGGATGGGGATGGGGAAACCCTGTGCTAAACTCTGCGACCAACATCCTCGCCGTTTGCAGAAGTGAGCTACATTCCCTATGACGTTTCAGGCCCCGGAAAGTCTTTCTGAACAGATCGCCCAGCATTTGGGGCAGCGGATCGTGACGCGGGATCTGACACCCGGAAGTCGCATCCAGGAGCTAAAGGTTGCTGGCGACCTCAACGTCAGTCGTGGTTCGGTGCGTGAGGCCTTGCTCATTCTGGAACGCAGACATTTGATTGAAATTTTCCCACGTCGGGGCGCGGTTGTTTCAAGCCTGACCGTGGCGAGCGTTAACAGCCTCTATGATATCTATATCGACTTGCTGTGCATGCTAGGGCGTAAGGTTATTGAGCGCTGGACTGGCGATGAACTGGTTGGCGTCATGGGGCGAGTCCGGGAAGTCGAGGCGGTCATTCAGGCTGTGAACTCAACAGGCCCGGATGCTGCAGAAAAAATTATTGATGCCGGTTTCGGTGTAATGCGCCACGCCTATGGATTGGTCGATAATCCGTTTCTTGAAGAAACCCTGGAAAACTTCCGGCCTGCGATAAGTCGCACTTATTTTGTTGCCCTGGAGAATTTCCGGGAAAGTATTGGGCAGACGGCTGAATTTTTCAGACGCCTCGGCGAGGCAGCAGCAAGTGGGGATTCTGAACGCTTACAAGCTGCAATTACGGCCTTTGGCGAGCATCAGCGCCAACAGGTATTGAGCATTCTCAGGGAGGAGGAGAGCGCGTGACATGCGCCTGAAGTCTATAAAACTTGCCGGGTTCAAGTCGTTTGTAGACCCGACCACTGTGCCGTTCCCCACGAATCTGACGGCGGTGGTAGGCCCCAATGGCTGTGGCAAATCCAACATTATCGATGCCGTTCGCTGGGTGATGGGTGAAAGTTCTGCCAAGTACTTGCGTGGCGAATCCATGACCGACGTTATATTCAATGGATCCAGTGCCCGCAAACCAGTGGGGCAGGCTTCCATAGAGCTGGTCTTTGATAATAGCGACGGCTCTGCTCCCGGAGAATTTGTCCGGTTTAACGAAATTTCAGTGCGTCGCCGTGTTTCCCGTGAAGGCCAATCGGAATATTTCCTAAACGGCGCTAAGTGCCGTCGCAGGGATATTACGGATTTGTTTCTGGGCACCGGTCTTGGCCCTCGAAGTTACGCCATTATCGAACAGGGGATGATTTCAAGGCTGATTGAGGCCAAGCCAGAGGAGTTGCGAACCTATATTGAAGAAGCCGCCGGTATATCAAAATATAAAGAGCGTCGCCGGGAAACAGAAAACCGGATGCGTCGCACCCAGGAAAACCTTGAGCGCCTGACCGATCTTCGTGAAGAGCTCGGGCGCCAGCTGCAGCACCTTGAACGGCAGGCTGCGGCCGCAGAAAAGTACAAAGCCTATAAACACGACGAACGCCAGAAAAAAGCCGAGCTTACTGTTTTGCGGTGGCAGTCACTGGATAACGACCTGCAAAATTGGCGCGGGAAAATCCGTGACACCGAGCTGGAGCTTGAGAAGCAGCTGGCGGAGCGTATCAGCCTGGAGACGTCCCTCGAATCTCTTCGGGATGGCCACCACGAACGCACAGAGCACTTTAACCGTGCCCAGGCCCGTTATTATGAGGCTGGAGCGGATATCGCCCGAATTGAACAAAGCCTTGAGCATCAGCGAGAGCGCAGCCGGCAAACGGCCGCAGAACTGGACCAGGCCATGGCGAACCAGCGCGAGCTCGGCCGCGAACTGAGCCTGGACGAGGAAAAACTGGAAGGAATTTGCGAAGAACTCGCAATGATTGAGCCCGAGCAAGAGGCTCTGGCCATCCGTTCGGAAGACTCCGGTGAAAAGCTACAACAGGCGGAAGACGCCATGAGCGAGTGGCAGCATCGGTGGGAAGAGTTCAGCTCACGGTCCGCAGACGCCCGCCGGGAGGCGGAGCTTGCCCAGTCTCGCATCCGCTCACTTGAACAGGCTATCGAACAGTTGCTGGCTCGTCAGCACAAGCTTCAGGAAGAACAGGCCCAGCTGGACGGACAGATTGATCGGGCGGAACTTGAGTCGTTCCAGGAGCAGCAAGAGGTGTTGGAACTGCAGCGAGAGGAAGCCGCAGAACACATTGAAGCCACCCACGACGAACTTCAGGATGCACGCCATAACCAGCGGGATACCGAACAGAGCCTGTCGGAAATCCGTCAGCGGGTTCAGAGCCTGCAGGCCAGTATGGAATCCCAACAGGCTTTGCTCGACGAACAGATGGGTGGTCAGGATGACCGGTTGCAAGCCTGGCTGGGGGAACATGGCCTGGTTGATCTACCCCGGGTCGCAGGAAAGCTCCGCATAGATGATGGCTGGGAATTTGCGCTGGAACAGGTGATCGGGCGCTTCAGCCAGGGGCTGTTGTTGCCGGATATTGATCAACTGAATGAAGCTCTGCACAGCGCACCAAAGGGGCTGGCCGTTATCCAGCCTGGCTCTGGTGACAGTACTTCCGCTCAGGGTCTGGCCTCAAAGGTTGACGGGATGGATTCGGTAACTGCCATGCTGGCGGGTATCGGTACGTCGGAGACTCTTGATGACGCTTTGGCGCAGAGAGTCGGATTGGCAGAAGGTCACAGCCTTATCACCCGAGAGGGTGTATGGGTTGCCCGCGATTGGGTCTTAATGCCGGATTCTGACGCCGGCCAGATAGGTGTTATCGAACGACAGAAAAAAGTGGATGACTTGACTCAGCAGTTGTCCCAGGCCGAAGAATCTCTGGAAGAAGTGCAGGGGCGCTATGAGGCCTTGCAGGAGCGCACAGAAAAGGCAGAGGCAGCGAGAGATGATGCTCAGGCCCGGCTGAGCGAAAGTGATCGGGAGCTTGGCCAGGTTGTCTCCCGAATCAGCGGGCTCCGTGCTCGCGCCGAACAGATTGATGCGCGCCTGACACGCATTCACGAGGATGTCGCTGACGTCGCACTGAATCTGGAAGAGCAGCAGGAGAGTCTTGGCATCGCTCGCGAAGAGTGGCAGCAGGCGCTGATGTTGAGCGAGGATGGCGAGGATGAAAAAGAGCGTCTACTCGAACAACGTGACATGTTACGGGAAAAACTCGATGGCCTGCGCCAGGAAGCCCGGAATGACCGGGACCACGCTCATCAGCTGCAACTGCAACTACAATCCCTTAGCAGTCAGCGCGACGGACTAAAGCAGACGATAGACCGCATGCAGTTGCAGAAAGAACGGCTGGAAGAGCGCCTTGAGATGCTTAGAGAATCCCGGGAAAGTGCCGAAGAGCCCATGGAAGATCTCCAGATGCAGCTTGAGGGGCTGCTGGATCGTCGGCTCGCGGAAGAAGAAAAACTTGGCGTCGCCCGCGATGCGCTCGAAGAGATTGATCGTCAGGTGCGGGAGAAGGAACAGGGCAGAAGCGGCACAGATCACCGGATTCAGGAAGTCCGCTCAAAGCTCGAGAAGCTGAAGATGGAATCCCAGGCGCTTGAGATACGCTCCGGTAATTATATTGAGCAGCTTGAAGAGTTGCAGGTGAAGTTGCAGGACATACTGCCACAGTTGCCAGAGGATGCGAATCAGGACGAGTGGGCAGCGGAGCTTGAGAAAATTGGTAACCGCATCCAGCGTCTTGGCGCCATTAACCTTGCTGCGATTGATGAGTATCAGGTCCAGAGTGAGCGCAAAACCTATCTCGACAGCCAGCACGAAGACCTTATCGAAGCCTTGGAGATTCTTGACACAGCGATTCGCAAGATTGACCGGGAAACCCGTCAGCGCTTCAAGGAAACCTTCGACCAGATAAACGGGGGCCTTCAGGCCTTGTTCCCGAAAGTATTTGGCGGCGGTAATGCCTATCTCGAATTGACTGGCGAGGACCTTCTGGAAACTGGTGTCACGATCATGGCAAGGCCGCCAGGTAAAAAGAACAGCACTATCCATCTGTTGTCCGGGGGCGAAAAAGCGTTAACCGCTATCGCGCTGGTATTCTCCATTTTTCAGCTCAACCCGGCGCCCTTCTGTATGCTGGATGAGGTTGACGCGCCTCTTGATGATGCCAACGTTGGTCGTTACGCCAATCTGGTCAAGGAAATGTCAAAACAGGTACAATTTATCTACATAACCCATAACAAGATCGCTATGGAAATGGCAGATCAGCTTATGGGCGTTACCATGCATGAGCCAGGGTGCTCGCGTCTCGTTTCGGTGGATGTGGATGAGGCGGCCGCCCTGGCGGAAGCCTGAGAACGAACTGACCAGAAATTCGTCAAGAATGACAATAAAGCCATGTGATGCGGCTTTGCGTTGTATTCATTACGGGCTTTTTTTAGAGTAATAGACGGAGCGTCTTATTTGCTCCCGTACCCGATCTGCAAACAGGACAGCAGCACTATGTCACTTAGGGAATGGTTAATTGCCATCGGTACCCTGGTTATCATCGGCATTGTTATAGATGGTTTAAGGCGCATGCGCCGTGCCCGCAAGGAATCTATTGCGATTTCTTCCGGGATGGGCGCTGACGATCTCAAAGAGTCTCCGCTGGATGAGGATCATAATCCTGAGCTTCCAAACGGAGGGGCCAGGGCTATTTCAAAGGATACCCTGGAAGAACGCGGCTATGTGCGGCGTGAAAGACCCTCGCGGTTCCGCACCCCGCAACAGAAACCGACACGGCCTGTTCGCGAAGCGCTGCAGGAAAAAGACGAGTTACCTGATGAGCAACTCCGCAGCGATGGTGAAGAGGCTGGTTTTTCTTCCATTGAGCAAGAAGAGTTAACAGTTGATACAGGTTGGGGTGCAGAAGATGATGACTTGTCTGTACCAGAAACATCTGCAGCGGCGTCAATTGACGTAGAAGAAGATACCGCCCGCCGCGAGCCAAAGAAAGCCGATCCCAAGCAGCCACCGGCCGGCGCAAACCGCCCGGAAGCCCGCGAGGTTATTGTTATTAATGTGCTTGCCCGCCAGGGAGAGGAGTTTAGTGGCAGCGCGTTGCAGAAACTGTTTGAAGCCTGCGGTCTGGCCCATGGCGATATGGAGATCTATCACCGCCACGAGGCAGAGGATACCACTAGCCCTGTACAGTTCAGTGTTGCGAACGCGGTTCAGCCAGGCACATTCAAGCCTGACGATGTGGCCGCAATGACGACACCGGGTATCAGCTTTTTCATGAGTATGCCGGGGCCGACCAAGGCCTTACAGGCCTTCGATTTCATGCTTGAAACCGCCCAGTGCGTCGTTCGTAACCTGGGTGGAGAGCTCAAGGATGAACGTCGTAGCGTGATGACAGCCCAGACCATCGAGCACTGCCGCCAGCGTATCCGTGAGTTCGAGCGCAAGCAGCGGTCGCCACTCCACTGAGCCGGCCTGGGTCAGAACTGAAATAACAATGCCCGGAGCCATCCGGGCATTTTTTTGACAGCCAAGAGCACGAATTTATGAGTAAGCCTTCACCGGACACTATCAAGCGGGTAGAGGAACTGCGGTCAGCCCTTGATGAGCATAATTACCGGTATTACGTGCTGGACGATCCGGGTATTCCGGATGCGGAGTACGACCGCCTGTTTCGGGAATTGCAAAAACTCGAGAATGAATACCCCGAGCTGGCGTCGGACGATTCGCCTACCCGTCGTGTAGGTAGCAGTGCCGAGACCAGCTTTGATGAGGTTATCCATCGTCTGCCCATGTTGTCTCTGGATAATGCATTCAGCGAAGACGAGCTTCGTGATTTTGACCGCCGGGTAAGGGAACGCCTCAACAGCGATGAGGACGTTGAGTACGTGTGCGAGCCAAAGCTGGACGGTCTTGCTGTCAGCCTGCATTACGAGCAGGGCTCGCTTACCCGTGCAGCGACCCGTGGCGACGGCTATGCCGGAGAGGACATTACGGCAAACATTCGTACCATTCCCTCGGTGCCACTGCGTTTGAGAGGCCCGGATGTTCCCGACCTTGTGGAAGTCCGGGGTGAGGTTTACATGCCTCGGGCCGGCTTTGAGGCTTTAAATAGCCGGCTGACGGGGCTGGGTGAGAAAACCTTCGTAAACCCCAGGAACGCAGCAGCCGGCAGCCTGCGCCAGAAGAAGTCTACGGTCACGGCGCGGCGCCCCTTGGAAATGTGCGCCTACAGTGTTGCAGTGACAGATGAAAATCTGTTGCCTGATACACAGTGGGAGAGCCTCCAACAAGTTCAGCGCTGGGGCTTCCGTATCAATCCGGAAATGCGAAGAGCCCAGGGCGCCGACGAATGTCTCGCGGCCTATGAGGAGCTGATGCAGAAGCGCGATACGCTGCCATACGAAATTGACGGCATCGTATTCAAGGTCAACCGACTGGACTATCAGGAGAAGCTTGGGTTTGTCTCCCGCGCGCCGCGCTGGGCTATTGCCCAGAAATTTCCGGCCCAGGAAGAACTGACGGTTGTCGAGGATGTGGAGTTTCAGGTGGGACGTACGGGTGCCGTTACGCCAGTAGCGCGCCTGAAGCCGGTCTTTGTGGGTGGGGTGACGGTCAGTAATGCTACCTTGCACAACATGGACGAGATCCGCCGGCTGGATGTTCATATCGGCGACACCGTGTTTGTTCGCAGGGCCGGTGACGTTATTCCCAAAGTTGTGAAGGTGGTTGTAGAAAAGCGCCCGGAAAATGCTGAATCGGTAGAACTTCCCAAGCACTGCCCCGTGTGCGGCTCTGATGTTATACAGATTGAAGGTGAAGCGATCGCGCGTTGTTCAGGTGGGCTGTATTGCCCGGCCCAGAGAAAAGAAGCGATTCGGCATTACGCGTCCAGAAAGGCGCTGGATATTGAAGGGCTTGGCGATAAGTGGATCGATATTCTTGTAGACCAGGGCATGGTGAAAACCGTTGCGGATATCTACCACCTGACCACGAAGGATTTAACCCGCCTGGAGCGCATGGGGGAAAAATCTGCCTCTAACCTGGTAGAGGCTATTGATCGGGCCCGGGAGCCAGTACTCTGGCGCTTTCTATACGCACTGGGTATCCGGGAAGTGGGGGAGGCCACAGCCAAGTCCCTGGCCTCCCATTTCGGTTCTCTGGAGGCTGTAGCAGAAGCGGATGAAGAAGCGCTTGTTGCCGTACCCGATGTAGGACCGATAGTCGCCGGACATATCTGCAGCTTTTTCGACCAGCCCCATAACCGGGAAACGCTGGATGCGCTGCGTGAGGCCGGCGTAAAGTGGCAGGAGGAGGAAGTTACTGCTGGTGCCAGACCGCTTCAGGGCCAGACCTGGGTGCTTACAGGAACCTTGTCGGAACTGACCCGCGATGTGGCCCGGGAAAAGCTGGAGTCACTGGGCGCCAAGGTGGCTGGCAGCGTTTCGAAAAAGACAGCCTGTGTTGTGGCGGGTGAGGCGGCCGGTTCCAAATTGACAAAAGCTGAACAGCTTGGCGTGCAGGTTCTGGATGAGCCGGCGTTGCTGGAAATGCTGAAGGAGCACGGTTTGTTTTGAGCACTGGCGTCGAAGTTTGCGGGGAACAACCCCTCAGGCTTTGGCTGGCCGGCGAATCTGAGAACTCGCGCAGATACCCCATTTCCCAAACTGGCTAACATGGCGTTGTTCTGTAACGGTGTGTAAATCACTGGTTTGTACCAGTGTGCATGCACTGCCATAACAACAATATTCCGAAACGGATTTTCCCATGCGCGCCGAGTCGTATCCCCGCCCTGCCATCCTTGCAAACATGGCAATTATACTGCTGCTTGTCTCTGCCGCCTCAGGCTGTAAAACCGAGAAGGATCCGGATCAGCTAACGATTCTGGGCATCCCTCCGGCGGCAGCCTATCTTGGGGTGGAGTATTACTACAATTTTGGCGCCTACGGCGGCGAGGACATACTCGATTATACGCTGACGAATGCGCCGTCCTGGCTAGCGCTTGAAGATACGAGCAACAAAGCTCGGCAAGGAATCATCATGCGCGGTGTGCCGGGCCTCAGTGGGGGCGCCCGAGGCGATGCAGACCTTGGTAAGTTGGAAAATATTAACCTTGTAAGCACCGACGGCGAGATGGCGGGCACTCAGCCATTCAATATTGAAGTCAAATACAACGCACTTGCGCTGGAATCAGAGACGTTCATTGAAGGCGCATCACCGACTATTCCGGATACCCGCCGGGAGCATTGTGATTTACCTGATCTGGAAACTCCCGGTGAACACAGTTTTACGATCAACACCTATGATACAAACGGTGCTGTTTCCGGCACCCGCGACCTAACGCTGCCAACCGGGCCTGTTTTTGTAAAAGTACTGCTGGATCAGCCGTCGGTAACACGGGTAGCGGTCGCCTTCGAACTGACATCGGGTTACGACGCATCCAGTTGTGATCCGGGTGTGACCGCTCCTGATCAACGGTGTGATCACAGCAAAGCCAACGCCGGTGATGCCATCCCGGGGCAGGATATCGTGGCTATGGGCAGCGGCAGTGATTCACTCCTCGAAGAGCTTTCCTACCTGACCTACGAAACCGACATCACCGGAGTATATGCCGGCGGTGTCGTGACATTCGAGCCGGGAATCACCGAGTGCTACATTCGCCTGGAAGTTGTGGACGACAGTTTTCCCGAGCCTTCAGAGGCCTTGCAGCTGAACCTCACGGAAGTGCGCTCCGGCCTTGCAGGATTGGGAGAGACCAATGGAGGTGTCGGCACCACATTGGTGATTGATGACAATGAGCCTGGAGTGAGCCTTGAAACCATCGCAGGTGGATCGCGGGATACGTTGAATGTTGGTGGCTCCCGAACATACGCAGCGCGCCTGACCGGGGAGCGGGAGGGAGCGGTCCGGGCAAAGATTGTTCATTCGGACGATTCCACCGCTCGATTAGGTACCGAGTTCAGCACCAGTCTGCCGGGAGATGAGCTTGTATTTCCGGATGGGGTGGATGAGGTCACATTCACTATCCGTGTTGCTGACCCTGGAACTTATAACAACTCTGGTCTGGATGACCGTTTTATCCTGTTGGCCCTGAACGAGAACTTTCAGCTCGGTCGCGAAAACTATGCCCGTGCAGCGGAAGACGAAATGCTACGAATCAGTATTAACGAGCTGGTGTCGCCACTTGTTGTTGGATCTGGAGGCGGTTTTGTCGCAACGGACGTAGCTACGGGACATAGCGGGCGAATATTTGTGGCTGGATACGACAGTGCAGATAACGACAGGGTTCTGGTGCGTATATTCAGCCAGAAGGGTGGCTTGCTTCAAGTTCTTGACGTGTCAGGGGCCGGAGACCAGTTGACTGAACCAGAGCCAATGATCAGCGTAGCCAAACGAGAGGTGACAAAGAACAACATAAAGACCGATCGCTTTGAACTTTTGGTGGCTTACAGCACAGATAAAGCCGTGTCCGGTACCACAGAGCAGGGCGGTACGGATATTGTAAGCTCATTGTATTGGTACGACGAAGCAAGCAACGGTGGTGAGTATATTGAAGCCTGGACGACACGTACAGGCACAGCTGGAGACGATCTGGTTCGCTGGGCGGGCATAAATGTCGCAAATGGTTTTGTTGTGATTGCTGGTGAGACCGATGGTGTATGGCCCGGGCAAATGGCAAACGGAGGCTTCGACAGTTTTCTGCAGCGCATAGATTCGCTTGCTGATGGAAGCGGCCTGGTTCCAGCGCTGGCCTGGACACGCCAGGTCGGATCTTCTGCAGATGACCGGGTAGCTGGCGCAAGTGTGGCAGGTATCGGAGCGTCACTGTTCGGCTCTGCCAGGGGCGCTGTTGGCGGTGAGCCATCATTGGGTGGAGAGGATGCTTATTTTTACAACACGACATCCGCAGACACTGGCCTAAGGGTATATCAGAGAGGGACTGACGCGGATGAGAGGATTTCAAGAGGTGTGGCAGATGGAAGCACCTTATGGTTGCTGGGTAATGGGAGCAATGAATACACGGCCGAGCAGGAAGAAGACAGCCTGAGCCTGACGAGTCTGCCAGGCTCCAGCGCAAGTGGTTTTGTGCTGGGTTACACCTCCACCGGTGATGTTATCCGCGCGTTTAATCTGAATGATAACGGAGATGTCTCGGACGAGCACTTCGCTTCGCTAACTGGCTTTGCCGGTGATCTGGTGGCGGCCGGTGTTACCGATGGAGACTATACTGGCACCGCTAACTCCGGTGGCAGTGCCGCGGGTATTATTTCGCGGTTGTCACTGGTATCGGAACCTGAACCGGATGCAGAGACGAGTGTGTTCCGTAATGAATGGCGTAGCCAGTTACTTGCTGGTGACTCGGAAATCATTCAACTCGCCAACTACCGGGACGACGAAATTGTGGCTCTGGCCCGGGTGGGTTCTTCCTGGTTGGTATTGTTATTCAGCCCTGAGGGACAGTTGCTGAATCCTTAGGAGCTAAACACTGCCTTGTTGTCCGCCGACACTGGCGTAAAGGCGAAGATAATCTGTGCTGGTGATAATGCCAATAGCCTCGCCCTGAGCGTCTACAACCAGAGCTGCATTAAGCTGGTGTGCCAGCATCAGCCTGGCAAGCTGGTGGGCATCGGTTTCCGGCGAGGCGGTCAGGAATGCGGGTAACTCAATATGGGTCAGGCTTTGGTTAATCGTATTGGTTTGATTTTCGTATAGCCAGGCCAGTAACCACTGCTGCGTTACGAGCCCGGCAACGTTTGTGTCAGCGGTAACGACAAGATGATTGGCACCTTGTTCGTCCATCATTGTCATAGCCTCGCTCACGGTTGCCGAGGCGGATATGGAGTAAAGCGATGGCGAGCAAATAGAGGAGACTGGCAGATAAGGCCGTTGATCTTTGCGTTCGCCCGCGGCGGCCGCGCCATACTCTTCCAGAGCACGATGGCGGCCCGACTGAGCTGCAAGCTGAAACTCGGAGTCTGTTGCTTCACCGCGCTGTGGATTGATGGGTTGGCTCTCCGTGAGCTCGCTGACATCACCCACGCGTCGCCCCCGGAATATTTCCGGCAATCTTGTCCCTACGGGACGGCCTGGCTCGCTGACAAAAATGGACACCTGCATTACCCTCTGAAGACGACACCTGTCAGACAGTGTATCGGCGCGCTACTGCAGACCATTAGCAGTAATTAATTACGAAGACGCCACTTTTGTTCGATGCATACGCCCGGTAGCGACTCTTTTTGCAAGTTGCGCAGGAAGTGCCGATGGCTGGTCCGTTAATAGATCTGCAACGAACTCCGCGAGCAGAGGTGCATAGGTCAGGCCTTTGCTCCCTAATCCGGTCAGTAGGTAAAGGCCCTCCTGAACCTGACCACTGGCATCGAAAAACGGCCCGGCGACAGGTTGATAGTCATGGGTTGTACAACGGAAGCCGACGCGTCCAGCCAGTTGATCGGGCAGGTTGCCCGATGCGATCTCTGCTGACAGCATTTGCGGTACCATCGCCGAAAGGTCCCGGATATTCTCCCTGTGGCTGGCTGCAGTCGGGGCGGGCTCGTCGCTGTGCAGGTCGAATGTGGCACCAATGACGGCCAGTTGCTCGCTTTCTGCGCCTTGAGCCGGATTGAAATAACGGGCACCGCAGATAACAGCCTTTGGGTTGGTAACCAGGGAGGCGGGGATATGAGTGACCTGCCCGCGAATGGCTTTGAAGCGGAATGTTCCCTGGCCTGGTATCAACTTCGGGCTCAAGTGCCCGGCGCAGATAACAACCTGGTCTGCCCGGATATCTTCAGAGTCAGTCGCAGATAGGAGCCACTTGCCCTCAGAAGCCACCAGTTGTCTCACCGACAAACCAAAAACTTTTCGGATGCCCGGGTGGGAAGCGAGTGATCTGCAGAGCTTGCCAGGGGACAGCCATCCACTGGATGGAAACCATAAGCCACCGCTCTCAAGACTGCTGCCTGTAAGAGTTTCTGCTTCCTGCCTGGTTACCGCGCGCAGAACTTCTTCCGGATAGCGGTTTCGCTCGATAAACCGTCGCTGGCGATCTTTTTCATTGTCATTCCAGGCCAGTTGTAGCAGGCCAGTTGGGTGCCAGTATTGGTCGAGATAGGGAGCGTAGTAGCGTTGGCTAAACGTCAGTGAAGACAGAGCAAGCTGAGTCTGGTGGTTAAACTCGACACCGAGCTTTACGTACATTGCACCTTGAAGATTGCCGGATGCCGCTGAGCCTGCCTCGTCTGCGGCATCTACCAGTGTGACGCTATAGCCTCTCCGTGCGAGGTTGTTTGCAAGCAGGCAGCCCGCAATACCAGCGCCGATAACCGCGACCGAATTGGCAGGCGTCTCGGTGGTATCTCGTGTTACAGAGCTTTCCGGAACCTTAGGGTTATCCCCTAGCCAGACGTCAGCCTGAAAATCGAGCTGATCCCAGGCGGTATTTATATCGCCGAAGAAGAGTGTCAGGCGAATACGACCACCATCCAGAATAAGGCGGTGGGTACCCTGAATCAGAGGCGGGTAATTCGAAATCAGTTCTTTCGATAAACTTTGAAGTTCGGGCCAAGCCGTCAGCGCGCTCTCAAGATCTCTCCGGGAGAGTGGAGAAGGTTCAGCGGCGACAAAGTGAAGCGTCGCCGCATGAGAGGGACCGTGTGCTTGCCAGGCTTGCCATGTGGTCAGAAACGTCAAGCCTGTACCGAAGCCTGCCTTGGCAACTACGAAGGAACCTGCCTCAGGAACTGCGGCAAACTGCTCGATCAGGTTGTAGCGTTCGATGAATTCGTCACCAGATTCCAGCCGCCCGTTACGGAGGTCAGAACAGATATCTTCGATTTGCTTCGATTCCGGCAGGCCATCGCGCCAGATCAATTCCGCCGCCTCTATGGCTGGCGGAATGGCAGGGGAAGTCATTCAGTTGTCCTGTTATGTTACTCCAGCAGAGTAACGCTCTCGATTACAACAGCATTTACCGGCACATCCGCCATGCCCTTGATACGGGCAGTCCGAACACCGGCGATGGTGTCAACCACACCCATGCCAGCCGTTACCTTCGCGAAAACGGCGTAGCCTGGTCCGCGAACACCTGCATTCAGAAAATCATTTTTTGCTACGTTGATGAAAAACTGAGACGTTGCTGAGTCGGGGGCGTTGGTTCGTGCCATGGCAACTGTGCCGCGGAGATTTGGAAGCGTTGGCGATGCCTCATTTTTGATAGGTGCCCGGGTTTCCTTGCGTGCCATATCTTCAGTAAAGCCGCCGCCCTGAATCATAAAGCCAGGAATAACCCGGTGAAAAACGGTGCCGTCAAAATAGCCGTCCTGTACATATTGCAGGAAGTTCTCAACCGTTTTGGGAGCTACATCTGGCCGTAGCTGCAGCTCAATAGCGCCTTCACTGGTGAGGATCCGTACCTTCGGTAGCTCAGCTTCGGCATCTTTGCTTTCGGTCTGGGCTTGAGCTGGAATCGATAAAAAAGATAAAGCGAGAATCGCAACTACGACGTGGATTACATTATTCAGGGGGTTTGCCAAATTTCTCATCGCTGGGCTCTCAGTCGGTTAGCGGTAAGTGGAATTCCTGCAATAATTACTTGAACTTGATTGTACCCCGATCTTAACAGATTTGATTCGTGGTTCGGGATGCATGCCGGCTACAGCAGTAACGGCTATGAGCCTGACGGAGCGGTGTTGAGGTGGGCTGTGGGTGAAAGCGGGGTATTGCTCTGGCGTTACCAGAGCACATCGGGAAGATCAGAACGGCCACCCATACGCGTTTATCAGGCGCTGGCAAGAACTGTGCGGCTTGATACGGTGGTTTGTTGGCCCTTGGCGCCGTATAGCTTCTGCTGGCCGGAGGCTCCCCTGAAGATGTCTGTAAGACGGGTGAGGCGCTTCTGCAGGTGGTTGATAATTCGCCCGTTGTTCTGGTTCAGCGTGTGGCATTCCCGAAGCTTTTCATCGGCTTTCTGCCAGAGAGTGTAAAGGTCATCAAGGCCAGCGCTGCGGATGAAGCGAGAGGGTTCGCCGCTATCCGGGCGAAATCCCATAGCTACCAGCGTGCGGATCTTCTGCTTCGCACGTTCCCGGATTTCTCCGAGAAGTGCATTCTTCTCGCGGGTTAATGTCTCAAGTGCTTTGGCATCGGAGCCAGAAAGGCAGGATTTTTCCTTCTGCAGAACGTCCACCAGGGAATCAAGCTGGTGGATATCCAGTGAAAGAAGATTCTTCAGATCATCAATTGCAGCCATGATTTACTCACCCGAATATGCTTTTATCCATATCAAGCATTTTCTGGGCCAGTTTCTCAGCGTCAATTTTGTACGTGCCATCCGCCAGTGCGGCGCGAATTTCTTCAATCCGCTCGTCATCCATCTCGGGGTAATCTCCCAGCTTCTGTTCAAGCTGTTTCAGATTCCTGGCCTGGCTACTCAAATTAACGTTTTCGCCACGCGCACCCTGAGCCTTGGCATTATTGGCCTGCTCCGGTGTGGTTTGCCCGGTATTCTGGCTGTTGGATGACTTGTCGGCCGTTGGTCTCTGGATGTTGACCTGGCCTTGGCCAATTCCATTTAAGTCAACTGACATATCGTTACCTGCTCTACAGTTTAGCCGCACACACGTGGGCTGACTCGGGTTTATATCTTCTTAACGGCACACTGCCGTCATACTTTAGGGCCAGATAGACACTTTTTGTTAACATTCTGTCACATTTCTAATGCACCTTTGCGGCACTGTTCTTCCTGCGATTTAGGCAGTTTTTTGCCGGCGGAAAAGATCTGCCAGGCAAAGATCGCAGAGAAAACTACATTGGGACTTCGACGTGCCCGGGTGCAGTGACGTTGCCCCTGATCGTTCGCGATGATGCAAGATTTTGCACCATAACCTGCTCACCAACGGATGCATTTGCCAGGGCTTTGCCCCGGGAACGAACCGCAAAGGATCCGCTGCGGGCGGTGATAATAACATGGTCGCCCCGCGAAACGGCGTCTGGTGCTTCCAGAAGGTCCGGTGTCAGAACCGAGCCGCTATTGACAGGTCTGCGCACAACCATGCCCTGTACAAGGCTGGCGTCGGTTATGATTCCTCGCCGGCTGGCATTCACAACGACTGAACGGCTTTCAAGCATGTCTTGAGTTATACGCTCGCCGCGCCCGAACGGCCGGGCTGCTACCAGAGCGGGGCCATTTATCGTCACAGTGGTTGTTACAAACATGCGCCAGGGCCGTCCGCCACTGCAAGCCACTTGTACAGAGGGGTGCTCGCTTTTCCAGGGGTCACCGGTAAACTCCACCGCAAGTGGCGCTGTGCAGGGCGCGAGATTGATTCTGCTGTCAATGTTGCCCGTCTCAAAGGTGACCTGATAGCCCTCTTCAGCCTGGGTGCGAGCAAAGTCGTCAAGAAACGATTTGGCGGCCAGGCGAATTTCATCTGCAGTTGTTTGCGCCAGTGCAGAGTTGGTCAGGGCTGACATAATCAGGAGCGAGACTAAAAGCGTGGTGCGCATATGCTCTGGTTTGTCCTATGCTGTCAGTTAAACGGCAAAATTAGCGGCAAATACCTAAGGCTTGCGGCGTTCTGGCCGTTAAACAGATTAATCCGTTTTTGGGTGACGTTAATCTGTCACCCAGGCAACTCATTCTTAAGAACAGCAAAATGCATGCCGACGCTTTTGGCAGGCAAGGAGAGACTGCGATGGCAGGTGTATTGGACAGTGTTAACCAGCGTACGCAGCTGGTCGGGCAGAATCGCCTGGAGCTTCTTCTTTTTCGATTGCGGGGACGCCAGATTTACGGCATCAACGTGTTCAAGGTCAAAGAAGTACTCCAGTGCCCGAAGCTGTCATCCATACCCAACAGCCGGGCGGTTGTGCGTGGCGTGGCCCATACCCGGGGAGCGACCATCCCGGTTATAGATCTGGGTATGGCCATCGGTTTGCCAGGGATTCCTCAGGAAGAATTGCCCAGCAGTTTCGTGATCATTACTGAGTACAATCGCAAGACGCAGGGGTTTCTGGTAACCGGAGTAGACCGGATCCTGAACATGAACTGGGAAGATATTCTTCCTCCGCCCAAGGGGACGGGTAAGGATATCTACCTTACTGCAGTTACGAAGATAGATGATAAACTTGCTGAAATCATTGATGTAGAAAAGATTCTTTCAGAGGTTTCTCCGCTTCGGGAAGATGTTACTGAAGCAGTCCGGAACAAAAGCGCTGAACGAATTCCAGGGCATTTGCCGGTTCTGGTCGTTGATGACTCCTCTGTAGCGCGACGCCAGATTGAGCGATGCCTGACTGCGATCGGTATGGAAGTGATCACCCGGAATGATGGTAAACAGGCACTTCAATACCTTAAAGAAATCACGGCGGACGGATCGACAGGAAAGGATCATCTTTCACTGATAATCTCCGATGTGGAAATGCCTGAAATGGATGGTTATACGTTGGTCACCCGGATCAAAAGCGATCCCGCACTCAACACGCTGTTTATTATGCTTCATACCTCGTTAAGCGGTGTTTTCAACAAGGCGATGGTGCAGAAGGTCGGGGCAGACGATTTTATGGCAAAATTCAGCCCCGATGAGCTCGCTGAACGAATCATGGAAATAGTTGACCAGAGCTGACTCTACTCATTTGTCGGGTAATTCATTCAGAACTGAGATGCAATGAACGTAGAAATTACGCCACAGGAATATGAATCCTTCAAAACGTTCCTGCAGGATGCGTGTGGTATTTTGCTGGGTGACAACAAGCAATACCTTGTGAAAAGCCGGTTACGGCGGATTCTGGAAGAGAACGGGTTAAATTCTCTCGGAGAGTTGCTGGAGCGCTTGAAAAAACCGGGCCGGGCCAGCCTTAAAGAGTTGGTCATAGATGCGATGACCACCAATGAAACTCTCTGGTTCCGGGATAATCACCCATTTCGTATTCTGCAGGAAAAGTTGTTTCCGGAATTTGCTGCGCGAACCTCTGTTGCACCCCTGCGGATTTGGTCTGCCGCCTGTTCTACAGGGCAAGAGCCGTATTCGGCCAGTATGATTGTCGATGAGTTCCGGCGCCAGAAGCCCGGCAAACTGCGTGATGTGAAAATCACCGCAACGGACATATCGAAAAGCGTACTCGAAGTCGCGCGCCGTGGTGAATACGAAATGATCGCCATTGGCCGGGGCCTGTCGCCTGAGCGCCAGAAACACTTTTTTACGCCTTCCTCAAGTGGTAGCTGGCAGATACGGCCACAAATCAAAAGTATGGTTGAGTTCAAGGAACTGAACCTGCTTGAGCGTTATATGCTGGGTAAATTCGACATAGTGATGTGCCGCAACGTGCTGATCTATTTTTCTGCCGACCTGAAAAAAGACATACTGACCCGCATTCACGCCACCCTCAACCCGGGTGGTTACCTGATTCTTGGCGCCTCTGAGTCTCTCAACGGTTTGCCGGATCTCTATGAGATGGTGCAGTGTCATCCGGGGATTATTTACAGGAAAAAGTAAGCCATGCCATTTAACGTATGGGTGCTTGTAGCGGCACAGGCTTTGGCCATGTGTACTGCGCCTTTTATTGTATTTATCGGAAGTATTCAGGGACGCCTACTGGCCTCAGCCCCCGAGTTCGCCACGTTACCTGTCGGCCTCGTGGTTGTGGGTACGGTTCTCGCCATAAAACCTGCTACCTGGTTGATGGAAAGGCTAGGGCGCAAGCGCGTGATGTTGCTTGGTGCGTTAATGGGCATCCTCGCTGGTATTCTCGGTGCACTGGCGTCCTGGCTCGGCCAGTTTCCGATGCTTTGTCTGGCTGCAGTAGTGGGAGGAACCGGGCTGGCGGTGGTGCATCAGTATCGCTTCGCGGCGATGGAATCCGTGCCAGATAACATGGCGGGCTCAGCTGCTGCCCGAGTGTTGCTTGGTGGGCTGGTTGCTGCGTGGCTCGGTCCTGAAGTAGCCACATTGGGCAACGGAGCCGGGGCAGAGCACCCGTTCCTTACCAGTTGGCTGGCTCTGGTGGGTGTTCAGTTTTTCGCATTGGTGATACTCGGTGTGGGATACCAGGCAAAAGGCGAGCGGGTAAGAGAGACACACGCAGGTGGTGGCAGGCCCATGCGGGAAATCCTGGCCAACCCTCTGGTTTGGGTAGCTATTAGCGCTGCTGCTATTGGCTACGCTGTTATGAGCTTTATCATGACCGCAACGCCACTGAGCATGACTGAAATGGCTGGGCATGATCTGGATGATGCCAAGCGGGTTATTCAGCTGCACATCATGGCCATGTATTTGCCATCGCTCATCAGTGGCTGGCTCACCCGGGTTTTAGGCATACCTCTGATGATGGCGGCAGGCCTGCTGGCCTATCTGGGATGCGTTGTACTGGCCGCCAGCGGTGTCAGTTTTCACCATTACCTATCTGCACTACTACTATTGGGTGTCGGATGGAATTTCCTTTTTGTAGGTGGTACCACCTTGCTACCCCGCGGCTACACAGATGCTGAACGCTTCCGGGTTCAGGGGCTGAACGATATATTTGTATTTGGCTCGCAGGCTACTGCCGCCCTATCGGCTGGGGTTATCCTTTCCTGGCTGGGTTGGTCTTCGCTCGTAATGATCGCCGTGCCGTTTCTGGTAATCCATGGCGTGCTGATGACAGTCTGGTTAACCCGTAAAGAAGTAGGGGCCAGTGAGGCTTCGTAACTTGAGGCGTATATGGAGCAGCTTAACCTTCGCCATCTTTACTATTTCTGGGTGATAAGCCGAGAAGGCTCGATTGCCCGCGCCAGCGACGTGCTGGATCTGGCGCCGCAAACCTTGAGTGGACAACTTGCGACCTTCGAAGCTTCTATTGGCGGTCGACTGTTTCTGCGGGAACGGCGAAAGCTCGTCCTGACAGATCTTGGCCGGCTGACACTTGGGTACGCCGACGATATTTTTGCTCTTACAGGAGAGTTAACAGAAACCTTGCGATCGGGTCCCGCGGACCGCCCTCTGGCGTTATCGGCAGGTATCTCTGCCTCTATCCACAAGCTGATCGTCTATTACCTTTTGCAGCCAGCTATGGCGATCAAACGACCGGTTCAGCTTGAATGCCAGACGGGCCGAACCCAGGGGCTGATTTTGAGTCTCAAGCGAAAAGAGCTGGATGTTGTCCTCACAGACCGCATGCCAGGAATACAGCAAGAAACTAATTTGACCGTTCACCCGATTGCCAACTCCAGTATCAGCCTCTTTGCCGCGCCGGCGCTGGCGCAAAGATTAAGACCCGGATTGCCGGAGTCACTGAACGGAGAGCCCTTTCTTGCCAATGCCACCGATGTGCCTTACTTCGACCGCCTTATGAACTGGTTCCTTTTAAATGGGGTTCGCATGAATCTGGTGGCTCGAGTGGATGACAGTGCGTTGATTAAGGTCTTTGGGCATGAAGGCTTCGGTGTTTTTGCTGCACCTACCGTCATTCAGCACGAAGTCTGCCGGCAGTATGAAGTGGAACACCTCCTTGCTATTGATGACGTAACAGATGAGTTGTTCGCCATCACCCGTGGGAGCCGGCTAGATCACGAGGGCGTTCGGGCCATCTGCGAAGTACGCACAGATTTCAGGAATCCCAGAGATACATCGAAAAAAACGATGTGAATTGATTATAAAACATTATTTTATCGAGCTTTAAATGTGGCCACTATGGAGGTGTAAAAGGCAGTAGCCCAAAAGGAGAGGCCACCATGAAAACTATCCACAAATTCCGCATTGAACCGGGTAAAGAGCCAACCACCCTATCGCTTACCGAAGGTTACCGAGTAGTTCGTTGCGAGTACCTTATACCCGATAAAGCCGTTTACCTTTGGGTGGAACAGCCACTGAACGTGGGAGCCCCTGTATTGAAGCGGCAGTTCCGTGTCGCCTTTTCCGGGGAGCCTGTGCCCAGGGACTTTGAATATATAGATACCGCACTTGATCAGTTCGGCCCAGAGGCGTACCACGTATTCGCAGTGCCGGCAGAAAACCAGGCAGATGGTGTGGAACCTGAGAACGATAGTCTTGTTAACCAGCCTCTTGCAGCCTCGGACTGGTGAAGACTCTTGGCACTCGTGTAACCCCAACTTAAAGGGCCCTTAGGGGCTCTTTTTTTCTCTTTGTGTAATCGTTGCGTAGAATCATTGTCTCGTGCCCCTATTCGTTTACATACAGAGAGAGTTCCATGGCATTTTCACGCAATCATCTGAAGCTTCTGGCTCTTGCGCCACTATTTTTGTTAGTCGCAGCTTGTACCGGCGTGCCGCAAGGTATACAGCCCGTAACCGGGCTTGATACGGAAAAATTCCTGGGGGAGTGGTATGAAATTGCCCGCCTTGATCACTCGTTCGAGGAAGGGCTCAGCCAGGTAACGGCCGAGTACGAATTGCAGGATGATGGCAGCATCAAGGTGATTAATCGCGGGTTCGATGCGGAGGCTGGCGAATGGAGTCTTGCTGAGGGCAGGGCGGTGTTCGTGGGTGATGAGACCACTGGACATCTCAAAGTATCGTTCTTTGGCCCGTTTTACGCATCTTACGTTATCTTCGAGCTGGACCAGGATGGGTATCAGTATGCTTATGTCACTGGCTACGACCGGGACTATCTATGGTTCCTCTCACGCACACCTGAAGTCAGTGAAGAAGCGATGGCCCGTTTCCGACGGGCGGCTGTTGAGGCGGGCTTTGATCTGGACGAGCTCATTGTGGTGGATCACCGCCCTGTTGAGTAGGTCTCGGTCAGAAAGGTAAGTGGCCGGTTTTAACCCAGATAATGGTCTCTTGCTCCACAAATGGGTGATGCTGACTCAAGTGAGGGCTTCTTATCCAGGAGCCTTCCGGGTAGCGGCCGTGCTCATCGCAGAACTCCCCTGAGAGCACGAAGATCTCTTCACCACCAAAATGCCGATGGGGCTGAAAAACCTCATTGGCAGGCCATTTTACCAGGGCTACATGTTCGTGTTCGAATTCATGCAGTGGCATCACCTCAAGTCCGCCGATTCCAGGTAACCAGCCTTTGCTCCGGGTATCAATCTGAACGGTGGCTTTATCGCGATCATTGAACTGGTGTAGCTTTACCAGCAGCGTGCAGCCATCCTTGCTGAACGGTGCGTGACCACTTCCAGGTGGATTTCGCAGATAGGTGCCGGCCGGGTAATCACCGTTTTCGTCCGAAAAGACACCCTCCAGGACCAGTATCTCTTCGCCAAGGGGGTGTTCGTGCCTCTTGAATGAGGCACCAGGCTCGTACCGCACAACGCTGGTGGCATGGCCGCGCTCAGCTTCTTCTCTGGCCAGAGGTTTCCTTAGAACACCGCCCGCAGGGCTGGGGACCCACTCCTGCTCACTGGTGCGGACAACAACCCTGCTGCCAAAATCCATGTTCAGCATTGTGTGCCTCCTAAATAAAGTCGAGATGTCCTTTACGGTACCAAGCAACGAATGGATGAATGGGCTAACCGCTACTTGATCAACGCTTGTACATCACGAAATGCAGAGTGTTTGCAGTGTCGCATCCACTCAAATGCCACCATTTCTACGGTAACAATACGTGCACCACTGCTACTGAGTCGATCAAGGGCAACATCCCGGTCAAATTCATTGCGCGAGCCGGTCGCATCCGCAACCACCCACACCTTGTAGCCTGCATCGATCAGGCTTAGCGCCGTTTGCATCATACATACATGGGTTTCGCAGCCCGCAATAATAATGTGTTGTCGGCCTTCCGGGAGATTCTCAACCAGCCCGTCCGGGCAGGCATCAAAGTGGTATTTGGCGATAGTTTGGTCGCAAAGCTCTTTGACGATCTCTGCATTAGGCCCCAGCTTTTCAGGCAGCTGCTCGGTGGCCAGCACGGGTATTTCCAGAAGCCCTGCAATTGTAGCGAGGGTTGTGCAACGGTCGATTACCTCAGCGCCGTACGCAATCGCGGGCATCAGCTTTTCCTGGACATCTATCAGTAGCAGAGTCGATTGTTCCGATTTCATGAGCATTGAAGGCCTCCAGGCTTTATCAATATGCTAAGTAGAGTGGGTTGCCATAGTACCCCTAGCCAAGGGCGCCGAATACCATACACATGATTATTGGCGTAAACGGTAAATTTTACCTCGATATAGCGTAAGAGAGTTGCCAAGCGCCGCCAAAACCATTAAAGTTTGCGCCCTCAAATGAGCGACAACATAGCTGATTTGAAACAGGTTATTGGAGAGGTGGCCGAGTGGCTGAAGGCGCACGCCTGGAAAGTGTGTAAACGTTAATAGCGTTTCGAGGGTTCGAATCCCTCTCTCTCCGCCAATTAAAAACCCCGACTTTCATTTGGAAAGTCGGGGTTTTTTCGTTTAGGTGCAGCATCAGTCGCCCCCAGGCTGGCCGTTTCTTGGTTCTGCCAAATGTAAAATCTTTCCGCTTTACCTATGTGTACTCACTGTTGCAACCAAACTGTCATATTCCTGACATATCCTCAAAATGCCAATTTTATGAGGTAATTCATGTCTATACATCTTACCGTCCGTCAGCGCTTGTTTGTATTTTCCGGGTTTTGTTTAGTTGCACTTGCCGGCCTGGGATTGCTGTCGATGACAGTCGTTGATGAGGCTGAGGAAGCCACAGGTAGGCTTGTTCAAGAGCAAATGTCGGATGTCTGGTTGCTGACTGATCTTGATCGCAGCCACCGCCAAATCCAGGACCTTGCCTTCAAAATTAAGGCCCAGTTGTTGCTGTGGGACGAGATCAACGCAGAGTTTAAGGAAAACTCAGCAGCGATAAAGGGGCAGTGGCAGTCGGCGCTTGATAACCCACGCTTACAAGGTTGGGCAGAGGCGAACATGGAGGCTCATTATGCAATTCTGGAACTGCTCGAGGCTCTGAAAGAACCCATTGATGCAAAGAGCTACTACTCCGTTGGCCAAGTTGTTGATTTTCATCTTTATCAAGCACTTGATCCAATTCTTGCTGAGATCGAAGCCAAGCTCTCTGCAGGCCGCCAGCAATCCGATGAAGGAGCCATCTCACTGATTGATTTTCTCGAACAACAACAGAATTTGTTAATTCTGGGTTCGCTTGTCGTTTTGATTGGTGTTTTGCTGCTGACGTTCTGGTTACGTCGCACGGTAACCACAAGACTTCAGTTGATTGCGGAGTGCCTCCGCTCAATGGAAGCCGCCTCAGACCTTTCTAAATCACTACCTGTTTCAGGACGCGATGAAGTAACTGCAGTGGCAATGGCGATCAACGGATTGATTGAAAAATTCAAGTTGTTCGTGGATGACGTCACGGGTGCGGCGATGGCTCTGCAGCAGCGTTCGGCCAATCTGGACGAGCAGGCCGATGCAGTGAAGGCCTCATCGCAGCGCACCAACCTGCAGATCCATGAAGTGGTTTCGTCAATGGGCGCGATTACCCATAGCGCTAGCCAGATTGAGCAAACGGCTCAGAACTCCAGAGCGCAGGTTAGTGGTGCCGTGAAGGGTAACGATGATGTTCAGAACCAGCTGCGAGAGAGCGAGCATGCAGCAGAACACGCAGTTGAGGTGATCAATCGCGTTGCCGAGGCGATTGAAGCGCTTCGCGGGTCCAGTGTAAAGATCGAACAGGTTATTGGTGTGATCGCGGACATCGCTGAGCAGACAAACCTTCTCGCACTGAACGCAGCCATTGAGGCGGCCCGTGCAGGAGAGCAGGGCAGAGGCTTCGCCGTTGTTGCCGATGAAGTGCGAAACCTGTCACGACGAACAGGTGAATCCACTAACCAGATCCGTCAGTGGGTTAATGAGTTGGTGGCTCAGGTTGATAGCGCCCATGGCCTGCTCGATGAAACCCGTACAGCCGGTGATACAAGTCGCGATACGCTGGAAACACTCAAAACGCACCTTGTAGCCCTCGAACAAACCTTTGATGACCTCAGCCATTTTTCCAATGAAGTAGATGAGGCGATTCTCGTTCAGCGTGATGAAATTGGCCGTGTGGGCCGGCATGTGGATGCGCTCGGAGAAAGTTCACAGGGATTGGATCAACATATTGGCAAAACCAAGACGGTGAGTGAACAGTTGCAGGGGCAGTCGGAATCGCTGAGAGCGCTTATTGCCCGTTTCCAGATTCAAGGTGAATAAGACCGTAAGGCGGGCACGCTGTACGGGGCTCCCGCCGACCTACACTTCCCATGATTTGACAAATTTTTGATACCTTTTTGACCCGCCATTGACGTGGTCCCTTCTATTCTGCACTTCGGTTAATAAGTCGCCTGAGGCGAAGCTTCTTACACAGAGTGCAGATATGACTTCATTGTCTTTCCCGATACGCTCATTGCCGGAACGTATCTATCAACGGTTCAGCTGGACCGGTGCTTATGCTCCGATATTGATGCTATTTTTGGCAATACTTCTCATCGGAGGGTTGTCCCGTTTTCTGCTGGTGGCATGGCAGTTCGATCGGGTTGCGGAAACATCCGTCTGGCCAGACATTTTTCTTCATGGATTACGGGTGGATCTGATCATGGCGGGTATGGCCGTGGCACCTCTGGTCCTTCTTTTGCCGGTTCTGGGTCATCGTTTCAGTTGGACAGTCTGGAAGCGTCTGACAGGCCTGTGGTCGCTTTTTGTTGTTTTCGTGTTTCTGTTCATGGAGCTGGCAACGCCAACCTTTATTGCAGAATACGATACCCGGCCCAACCGCCTGTTCATTGAGTATCTGAATTATCCCAAAGAGGTACTGAGTATGCTCTGGGAGGGATACTTGCCGACAGTTGTTGCCGGAGTCTTTCTTTGTGTCTCAGTGACGCTTTTGTTTGCCTGGTTGCTGCGACCCTGGTCAGGGGAGGTCAGGTCGGGCAGCTATCCTCGAGCGCTTCTGGTTTGGCCGATCGTAATTCTCGCCGTGTTTATGTGTATTCGCTCCACGACCGGCCATCGACCTGCTAACCCGGCGATGTTCGCATTGACTTCAGATGCCCTGGTGAATTCGCTGATAATCAACTCAACCTGGTCGGTGGCCTTTGCTATCTACAATCTCAAGCACGAGGACGACGCAGGTGACATCTACGGCCAAATGGAAGTTTCCAAAATACTTGATGAGGTGAGGAGTGCGCCCTGGCTCAGTAACTACGCTTTCAGCTCAAGTGAGTTTCCGACGCTACACCGGCAGCGCCCTGTACTCGAAAAGTCCCGCCCACTTAATCTGGTCATTGTTCTTGAAGAAAGCCTGGGTGCGACCTTTGTTGAGTCATTGGGTGGCACCCCGGTTACTCCTCGCCTTGAAGCCCTGAAAGACTCGGGCTGGTGGTTCGAGAATCTGTATGCGACGGGTACAAGGTCTGTTCGTGGTATTGAAGCTGTTGTCTCCGGCTATTTGCCTTCTCCGGCACGGAGCGTAGTGAAGCTGTCACTGTCCCAGACAGGGTTCTTTACCTTGGGTGAGCTGCTGAAACATCAAGGCTACGACACAGGTTTCATTTATGGCGGTGAAGCCCATTTTGACAATATGCGCAGCTTTTTCTCCGGAAACGGTTTCGACACGATCATCGACGAACAGGACTACACCAGCCCCGTTTTTACCGGGAGTTGGGGGGTCAGCGATGAAGATTTGTTCGCAAAAACCCATGAAGACCTTGAGAAACTCCATGCGTCGGAGAAACCTTTTTTCCGTCTGGTTTTTTCATCTTCCAATCACACTCCATTTGAATACCCTGACCAAAGAATAGAGCGTTACGACGATGAGAAAAATACTGTTAATAATGCCGTTAAATATGCAGATCACGCCTTGGGTAATTTCATCGATACTGCCCGAAACAGTGACTACTGGGAGGATACGGTGTTCCTGATTGTTGCTGATCATGACGCCAGGGTCTGGGGTGACGAGCTGGTGCCCGTGAAGAACTTTCAGATTCCGGGGCTGATACTTGGGGCTGATATTGAAAGCCGGCGCATTAAAACAGTGACCAGCCAGATCGATCTTGCACCAACCCTGTTATCACTAATGGGCATTGCCAGTGACCACCCGATGATAGGCCGTGATCTGCTGAGTTTTCCGGAAGAGCCCGGCCGGGCGATCATGCAGTTCAATGATTACTATGCGTGGATGGACGACCGCTTCAACGTGACAGTATTGCGGCCCGGTCAGGAAGCTTTAGCGGGAGTCTATTCCCGAGAAAAGGGCAGCACAGAATATCTGGAAGACAGTCCGGAGAAAGCTGCGACTGAAAAAGCGCTGGCCCATGCACTCCTTCCACTGATGTTGTATCGGGAACAGGCGTATCAGGCCAGGCTATGAACGTGGATCAAAAACTCCGTGCCTTTGCCGTCTGATTGCGAGACCTCCAGATCCCAGCCCAGTCGTTCACAAACCAGCCGGACAATCAGCAACCCGAAAGTGGTGTTGCTGAACTCTCCGGCCGGGGACGTAATGGCGCGGGGTGCTTCGTCAGTATTCAGGCTTGCAGTAATTCGATCAGGAAGTCCGGGGCCGAAATCCCGCACCGAGATGCTGGAGTCGAACATTCGAACCTCCACCTCGGAAACGGTGTGCCTTAATGCATTTTGCAACAGATTTCTCAGCAACATGCGCACCAGAGCGGGATGAGTGTTTATTCTCAGTTCCGAGCTGTCTGAGTAGACAGTAATCCGCCCGGCATGATTCGGAAGCCCCTGTTCCAGGTCATCAATGGTGTTCTGGACGATTTCCTGCAATATCACGGTTCGGGCATCGTCTTTGGGCGTTTCACTGCGAGCGAGCTCAAGCAGGACATCTGTATCGTCGCGCATGGTTTGCATGGCCCGGCGGATACGAGCGAGGGTTTTTTCGTCCGCTGCAGACAAACTCTGGCGCTGCTCGAGTACGTTGAGGGCGCCACTCATCACGGCAAGGGGTGTGCGCAACTCATGACTCGCTAGCTTCACAAACGACTTCTCGCGCTCGATATGGCGCTCTGAAGCGGAAAGGAAGCGGTTAAATGCAGCAGCGATATCGCAAAACTCCTGATCATGATAATCCGTAGTGATTTGCGGCATCCTGGTACCCGGTGCTGTGTTGAGGACTTCACGAGTCAGCTTTTTAAAGGGGCGCACCAGGTATTGGGCGCCTGTGCGGGCGACAAAAAAACCGACAAGAAGCATGAAGCCGGCTACACCTGCCAGAGCAAGCTGAACCAGGGACTCGCGGTTTTCCATGATCGTAATATCCTGAGCCAGAAACAGCTTTCCGTCTGGCGCAGTCACCTGCTCGCCGAATATGAGAAGTGTTGTTTCACCTATCTCGACCTCTTGGGAAAACGGCAGAGGGAGGCTCTGAAAATAGTCTGGCAGGCGGTCTTCATGCTCACCTTCGGGAAGGAAAGTGGCTTCCAGTTGGGCTGTTTTTAGAGGTTGAAAGCTCCCTTCCCGGAGTTGCTCTGTGAAAAACTGGGCATCTGCCTTCAGCTCCAGGCTGAGAATAGTGTCCTCAACATCATTTACAAACACCTCGACGATAAACATCGAGAGAGCAGTCGTGGCGGCGATCAGGAAAAACAGGGTTCGGGCCAGACGCGTGGTCAGGGAGAATTTCATGGTGTATCGGTGCTTTCTTTTTCAAGGGGGTCCGCAGGGACCTCTAACCTGTACCCTCGTCCATGGATGGTTTTTACCATACCGCTACCCACGCTGGCCTGAAGGGATTTCCGGAGTGTGTAAATATGAGTTCGCAGGCTGTTTCCTTCCGTTTCGCCATAATGAGCTCCCCATATGGCTTCGCTCAGTGCTTCATGGCTGAGGAAGCTCGGATAGGCTCGCATCAATAATTCAAACAGGCGAGCCGGCGTGCCGGATAGTGCTGTTTTCCGCCCGTGCAGTTCCACTTCAAGTGTGCCCGGGTCGAACCGTACATCGCCGGCCGACAAGACGGGCCTCTGGGGTGAATAGCGCCGGTGCAGGGCTTCAATTCGCAATTGTAGCTCACGCAACTCGAACGGTTTTACAAGGTAATCATCAGCACCGCAATCAAACCCTTTTTCCTTGTCGGTAAGTGCGCTCAATGCGGTCATCAGAATAACAGGCGTTTCGCATTTCAGGTCCTGGCGGATACGCCGGCAGATATCATAACCATTGATGCCAGGTAGCATCAGGTCCAGCACGATAACGTCGTAGGTCTGGGTGGCGAGCAAATGCAGGGCGGTCAGACCGTCAGCGGCAAAATCCAGAGCGTAACGATCCTCACCCAGAAACTCGAACAGGTTTTCAGCCAGATCCACTTGGTCCTCAATAATCAAAAGCTTGAGAGACGGTTTGACAGACCTTTTGCCAGAAGTCAGTGCAGGAGTTAGTGCAGAAGAGTGATCAGATGTCATTCAAGCGAACTCCGTTGGCGCCAGACACTGTATGTTGACCGTGGCGCGAGCCCTCAATAATCAACAATTGATAGCGATTATTTTCCATAATCTTCCGGTTCGAAATGGATAAGTCAGCCACGTTATTCTCTGACCAGCTCCTCGGAACGGCCACGTACAAACGTTTAAATCTGTCGGCCAACTGCAACTTACTCAAACCACCCCGGGTAACTTCGAGAGCATCCCCGCCTGAGTAAAACCTGGCGGAAAAGGGCAGGTTGTCCAGATACAACAGCGGGCTGTCCTGTGCTTGCCTGTTCTGTTGGTAATAGCTTACCAGTTCCTTCTCCGTTTTGACCGGCGTCCAGCCTGTCGCGGCCAGACCGACGAAGACGCTCAGTAAAACAGGCACAAGCGCCACCAGGCCGCCCCGTACCCTAAACAACGGGGAAGTCTCCCAATGCGAGACCCGGCGACCGATCAGGATGGCGGTAAACGGGAGTGAAGGCAGTATATAAGTCCAGAGTGTATTGCCTGCGAGCGTAAAAAACAGCATAGGCGCTATTGCGCTGAGCAGTAGAAAGCGGACTCCGGGATTTGATATGGCTGTGTGCAGGGCTTCGTTTCTTTTGCCACTGCGCAATGCACTTGCCAGGCTCGCCAGCGCAAGAATTCCCCATGGAAAGGATGCCCACAACCAGAATATCCAGATCATGCCCTTGGGCCGGTTATGCGCACTGCCGTAGAGGTCTCCAGCCCAACCCGGGTCCAGGAACCGGCGAATATGTTCCCCTATGATAAAGTAATCCAGAAACCCGGGGGTCTTTAACTCAGCCATGACATACCAGGGGCAGACCAGCAGCGCAGTTATCAGCGTTCCTCCCAGCCAGGGAAGTCTTCGCAAGTATGTGGTCGCCTCACGCCATGAGAGAAGTAACCACAAACCAAGGGGAATTCCGGTCAGCACCAGGGCCAAGGGGCCTTTGGACAGAAGTCCGATCACCATTCCAAGAAAGAAAAGCCATCGCCAAACGCCGCGTTCTCCCGACATCACCAAACAGAAGCTGACCAGCGTAAGCGTGGTGCCAAGAGCCAGAAAGGCGTCGGTCATTACGGCTCCGGCACTGATGTACGTGAGGGCCATGGTCCCGAAAACCAGGCTACTCCATTGAGCCACCTGAACACTCCAGAGTTGCCGCGCCAGTCGCCACACCAGCCACACCATGCCGAGCGTTGCCAGCCAGGAAGGAAAGCGTAGCGAAAACTCCGAGATACCGAGCATCTTGATGGACGCCGCCTGGGCCCAGAAAGACAATGGCGGTTTACCCCAGAAAGGAACGCCGGGTTCAAACCAGGGCGTAATCCAGTCTCCGGTTTCCGCCATCAAGCGGGCGATTTCCGCGTAACGAGGCTCGGTAGTGTCTGCAAAGGGAAACAGCGCCATGCTAATGAAGCGGCTCACTAGAATTACCGCCAGTATCAGCAACCAGACGTTAAACCGCTTTGACATGTCGTGCCCCTGTCATTTTACGATTAGCCTGCTGCGTAACACTGACCCGGCTTTCAAGCACCTCTTCGGTCAGGTAAATCGGTCGCTGTTTGGATTCCATATAGGTCTTGCCGACGTACTCGCCCACGATGCCCACGCTTATTAATTGAATGCCACCGAGAAAGCTGATGATGGCCACCAGTGATGGGTAGCCGCTGGTCGCATCGCCCAGCATGATAGCCTTGACGACGATCCACAGCCCGAATACCGCGCCCATAGTGGCGGCGATCAGTCCGATCAACGTAGCCCAGCGCAAAGGTGACACCGAGAATGAAGTCAGCCCTTCAAGCGCAAGCCCAACCAGCCCTGGATAATCCCATTTTGTTTCCCCTGCGACTCTGGATTCTCGGTCATACTGAATTATTCTGGTTGGCATGCCGACCCAGGCAAACAAGCCTTTCATATAGCGATTGCGCTCCTTCAGAGACAACAGAGCGTTAACCGCCTTTCGACTCATCAATCGGAAATCACCGGTATCTACCGGAATATTTGTCCGGCTGGTTCGGTTCAGCAACCGATAGAAAATGTGCGCACTCCAGCGCTTTAAGGCCGTTTCCCCAGCCCGTGAACGACGCTGCATCAGAACAACATCTACACCAGACTGCCAGCATTCGACCATGCCCGGAATCTGCTCGGGCGGATCCTGCAGGTCGGCATCCAGCACGATCACCGCATCGCCCGTGGCATGTTCCATGCCCGCCGTCATTGCGGCTTCTTTGCCGAAATTCCGGCTCAATTTAACAAGACGGATGCCCGGCGTTCGGTCAACAACGCCGCGGATGTATTGGGCACTGCCATCGTCGCTACCATCATCAACCAACACGATTTCCCACTTCAGGTCCAGTTGAGCGAGCACCGGTAGAACCCGCTCAAAGAAAAGAGGCAGCATGGGGCGCTCGTTAAATAGCGGCACTACGAGTGATAGCAATGGCTTATCAAACGGTACAGCAGGGAACTCAACGCGTTTGTTCATGGAAAACCAGCCTTTGGTAAACGGTGTAATTCATTGCAGCGACAAGCCCCGTAGCAGCCAATTGGGAAAGCGGTACGGGAAGTGCCAAAAGGTTATTGAACAGGAAGAAAAATACGAGATTGCACAGCCAGGCGAAAAAACAGGATCCGACGTAGCGCCATAGGGTAAATCTGTGCGGGCCAGCGTTATGGAAGGCCATGCGTCGCTGTAGACCATAGTTCAGTGCGGCGCCCGACAGGCTTCCACTTGCGGTTGCGACTGTTGGCTCAAGCCCGGCGCCAATCAACGCAGCCATAACAAGCCAGTGAAACAGCGTGGCAAGGCCCCCGGCAGCCAGGAATCCTTGCACCTGGCGTGAGAAGAAAGGTGGTGAAAATCTGATCACAGCGAAAATGACCCCCTTGAAGACAGACGAAGTCGGGCTACTCGTGAGTGAGTACCTTAGCTCTGGCGGTATCACGACTTTGTGGAGGTTTTATCAGGAAAATGTCAAAACTTGAGAAGGTAGATGCAGAAAGGAGGGGACGGACTGCAGGCTTTCGATACTGGCTTTGATTTCAGAGCCACTTCTTCGATTCTGCAATCACTGTGTTCATTCTGCTCTGCAGCGTTCTGTCGCGACGAACGGCAAGGTAGAGAGTCTCACTGACCGGGGTGGCAAGCCGGTGCGTCTTCACCCACTTGGGTCTCCCGAAGGCCTCGACAGCATGGGCTGGTAATACGGTAAATCCTAATCCCATGCTCACCGGCTCCAGAATCAAACCAATCTGATTCGAAAAACCTTTCTTTTGAAACAGGTTACTGTGCTGAAACTGAGTGTAATTGGCACCAAGCAGCATACCCGCATGATGAGCTCCATCAGGGTGGTCAATAAATCCGAGTTCGATTAACGATTCCCAGCTGGGCTCAACAATATCGGCGGGCGTCACTAGCAGGAGAGATTCTTTTGCGACCGGTGAACAGCTCACTTCTTCCAGAGTTGACGCGCTGGTCATATACCCAAAATCGATCCTGTAATCGGAAAGCGCGTTTTCGACGTCAGCATTTGGAGCGAACCGGTAATCAATCACAAGCCCGGGATGCTGGCTTTGCAAATTTAGGAGGTGAGGGTATAGCTTGAGCCCCACGCTTCCCGGGGACATGACTTTAACTAAGCCTTCGTACGGAGGGTCTTCGACGATTCTTTGTTCAAGGCTGGATAGCGCCTGAAGGATCGCACGTCCTTCGGCGTACAGCAGTTCGCCAGCATCTGTGAGCGAAAACTGTTTGCCTTCACGAATCAGAAGGGCAACGCCCAACTGGTCTTCCAGTTTTCGCACGTGTTGACTGACTCCGGATTGAGTCATGTGCAGGCGCTCAGCCGTGCGAGTGAAGTGACCTACCTCAACGAGTGTGCAAAAGCTCCTGAGCCAGGTAGTGTTAGTCATTACAAATTATACTCATATGCATGATAAACGATAATTTTACGTACTTATAAGGCGATTGTAACCTGTCTCTACGTTAAAACAGGAGTGCAGGACATGAACAACGTTTATCCAAGAAATTTTTCGCACATCGGTATTTCAGTACCCAGTCTTGAAGATGCCGTTAAATTTTATACCGAGGTGATGGGTTGGTATCTGATCATGGAGCCAACGGAGATCGTTGAGGATGACAGCACCATTGGTGAAATGTGCACCGAGGTGTTTGGCAAAGGTTGGGGAAGCTTCCGCATTGCCCACATGTCTACCGGAGACAGGATTGGTGTCGAGGTATTCCAGTTTAAAAACCAGACGAATCCGGAGGATAACTTTGAGTATTGGAAAACCGGTATCTTCCATTTCTGCGTGCAGGATCCGAACGTTGAAGAACTCGCTGATCGTATCGTAGCAGCCGGTGGCAAGAAGCGTATGCAGAAGCCGCGTTACTACTATCCGGGTGAGAAGCCTTACCGCATGATCTACATGGAAGACCCGTTCGGGAACATTCTGGAGATATACAGCCACAGCTATGAGCTGATCTACAGCGAAGGCGCATACTGAAATGCTTGGGGCACCTTGGCCGATGCCCGGTCGGTCAGGTGCTTCGTCTGCGCTTGATCATTTCGTCGGCAAGGCCAGTAAGATCTGACGCACAAAGGTCGGGGACGGGGACATTGGTTGCAGGCAGCATGTCGTTGTAGGGGCGTTTGAGAAATGCGCCCTGGCATCCGGTAGCTTGTGCACCGATGGTATCCCACAGGTGGCAGGCTACGAGGCACAGATCTGAAGTCTCGACCTCCAACTCTTTAGCGACAAGACGGTAGGTTTCCGGAGCCGGCTTGAATTTTTCTACTTCAGCGACACTGAAAGCCCTTTCAAAAAAACTGCTTAATCCTGCTTTCTCAAGCGGAGTGGGGGAGGCGCCGGCGGCTGAGTTGGTTAGCGTCACCATTCGAAACCCGGCGTCCTGCAAGCGGGTGAGTGCGGGTAAAACGTCAGGGTGTGCCGGCATTGAACTCATTCGTTCTTTCAGCTCTGCAACATCCGTATCCGCAATGTTCACGCCATGGATACTCGCCGTCATTTTCAGGGCACCAATGCCTAGCTCTCCAAAGGGCGAGTATAGTCCCGAGAGGGTCATTGTCTGGGAATAAAGTACAAGCTGTGCGAACCATTCTCTAAGCACGCCCGGATTGCCAAAGATTCGATCAAACAATGGCTCCAGGGTAGTGATATCCAGAAGCGTTTCATTTACGTCAAATACGATTATCGAGGGAAAGGCTTCATTTGGCATAAGGCATTCTCTTGTTAAGGTTTCCGGAGCGCTGGAACTTGTTGGAATGTTAGTTGGATTCCATGACTCTAACTGGACTTGAATGGTTGCTCAATATAAAATTGAGTAATCATTCAAACTCCAGCGCCGTATAGTATTTCGGCACCAATAACTGGGAATATCCATGGCTCGAGCAATGATTCACAACCGGCAAGATTCTCTGGAGCGGGCGCTGCACCTGTTCTGGCAGAAAGGCTTTCATGCCACCTCGCTGAAGGACCTGGAGAAAGCTCTCGATATGCGACCGGGGAGTATCTATGCAACCTTCGGTAGCAAAGACGGGCTTTTCCAGGAGTCTCTGGAGCGATATGCCAGTCTGGGGCTGGCGAATCTTGAACGTATCTTACTCGCCCATGAATCACCTTTAGCTGGCCTGGCGGCTTATTTGCGCGGGCTTGGCGGGCTTTGTGATCAGGGTTTACCAAGTCGTGCCTGTATGCTGGTAAAAAGTCTGCTTGAATTGGGTGAGCGTGAGCACGCTGCCCGGAGCAAAGCAGAAGAGTTGTTGGCCGGTATGGAGGCGCGCTTTGTGTCTCGTTTCGCTGACGCTCAGAGGATGGGGGAACTGGATAGCCGGCTCGATCCCATCCGGCTCGGCCGCAGGTTGCAGGCTGAGGTGATGGGGCTGAGGGCCTTCGCTCAGCGTGATGTGGACAGTGCTGCCGTACATGCCCTGGCAGAAGATATGGCGCTGTCACTGGAAGCGCTGCGCATCAATGGTGAAACAGGTAGTGATACGCACTGATAGTTCTGAGGTATTTGCCTGCTCTCATGGTTCTCATCCACAGAGCAGGTTGTTCAAGGCCCGAAGGTCAGCCCGCTGATTCCGGCGCCAGCTTATCCTGCGTTTTCCGATCAAAATCCGAGGCATCATGGCGCTCATGCAGTTGCTCTGAAAGCGGGCCTCTGGTGCGATTCACTATACGGCCACGCTGAACGGCTGGGCGTTCAAGAATGTCTTTTGCCCAGCGGCGCACGTTCTTATAGCTCTCCACCTGTAGGAACTCGCCTGCGTCATAGGCCTCTCCCAGCACCAGGTTTCCGTACCAGGGCCAAGTGGCGATATCCGCAATGGAGTATTCGTTTCCGCCGAGGTAGCGATGCTCGGCCAGCTCCCGGTCCAGTACGTCAAGTTGGCGTTTGACTTCCATGGTGAAACGATCGATCGGGTATTCAAACTTTTCAGGTGCGTAGGCATAGAAGTGCCCGAAGCCACCGCCCAGATAAGGAGCGGATCCTTGCAGCCAGAAGAGCCAGTTCAGCACTTCGGTGCGTGCGGCCGTTTCTTTGGGCAGAAATTGCCCGAATTTCTCGGCAAGATATAGAAGGATCGAGCCACTCTCAAAGACCCGGATGCCGGTTTCGGTATCTAATAGCGCAGGGATTTTTGAGTTCGGATTAATGTCGACGAAACCTGATGAAAACTGATCACCTTCGCCAATACGGATCAGATGCGCATCGTACTCTGCGCCAGTTTCACCAGCAGCGAGTAATTCTTCGGCCATGATGGTCACTTTCTGGCCGTTGGGTGTACCCATTGAATAAATCTGCAAGGGATGCTTTCCTCGCGGCAATGAGGCCTCATGGGTCGGCCCTGCGACGGGGCGGTTAATGCTGGCCCATTCACCGCCATTCTCTGCGTCCCAGGTCCAGACGCTTGGTGGTTGGTACTGATTGGTATCCGACATAACCCTGATCTCCTATACGTTTTCGCGCTCGAAGCCGGAAAGCTGCCCTTTGGGGAATCCAGCAAGCCGGCTTTCGAGCCTTTATGATTAACTTGCCTTATGCCACTCAAATTTCTGGAATGGCTCGTCTACTGGGGTTTCTGCAAGATGATTGGTGTAGTTGCTCATCACTTTTTGCGCGGTGGCAAGAATCACTTCAAGGATCTGGCGCTTGGTGAAACCTGCTTCCAGAAATGCGTCCACTGCTTTTTGGTCGACATTGCCACGGCCACGCACGAGAGCAAGGGTGAATTCGCGCAGGGCTTCAAGTCGATCAGTTGGCAGCGGCGTTTCGTTTCTCAGCGCTTCGGTAATGGCGTCATCAACGTTCATGTTTTTCGCGATGCCGGTGTGGGCGGGCACGCAATAATGGCAAGCATGTTCAACATTGATAGTCTGCCACACCACAGTGACTTCCTCGTCATCAAAGCTGCTGTCCAGAAACAGTTGGTGAAGCTGTTGATAAGCTTCAAGCAGTCCAGGAGCTTCGGCCATAACCGCGTGCAGGTTTGGAACCATACCAAAGGCTTCAACGGAATTTTCGAGTAGGCCTTTGCTTTCCTGCGGCGCACTTTGCTTATCGTGAAGAGTAAACTTGGCCATGGATTGCCTCCTTCCAGTTAATATCAAAGTGATATAGCTCGCAATTGCATAGGCTGTAACGAATTGAAGAGATCGCTCAGTTCATTGCGTAATACAGCGTATGTGCGAGTTCGACGGAAGGACTCTAACTCAAATTGAGCAATCGCTCAATATGTATTTGAGTGAACATTCAATTAACAAAAATACATTCGCCGTGACGGGTTTGATATAAGAGGTTCTGGTTGCGCTTTTTTGGGAAAGCTCCTGGGCGTGGCAAAGATGACACTCTTTGATCGGGATCTGTAGCAAGCATGAATAGAATGCACTCCGTTAGTCGTATCAGAGAAGTCTTCATGTCTTTTTTACTGCTGGGATTGACCTCTTTCGGCGGCCCCATCGCCCACCTTGGCTACTTTCGCACTGAGTTTGTTGAGCGCCGTCGATGGCTGTCCGAACAGGCATACGCCGATCTGGTGGCTCTGTGCCAGTTCCTGCCGGGTCCGGCCAGCAGCCAGGTAGGCTTCGCATTGGGTCTGATGCGCGCAGGCCCCTGGGGTGCCGCTACAGCCTGGGCGGCTTTTACTTTGCCTTCCGCCATGGTGTTGGTGCTCTTTGCTTTGGGATCGGCTGTACTTGATGGCCCTGTCAGTCAGGGCATTATCCACGGGCTCAAGGTAACGGCTGTAGCCATCGTGGCTCACGCTGTGTGGGGTATGGCGCGTAATCTCTGCCCGGATCGCAAGCGCGCCGGCATTGCGCTTGCAGCAGTGATTATCGTCGTTCTGGCAAATGGCCCCCTGGGTCAGGTTGCAGCCATTGTGATTGGTGCGCTGGCGGGGATGGCACTTTGCCAAGCCCATACCGAAGTTCAATTTCACGAGTTATTAATACCCGTCTCCATCCGTGCCAGTCGCATGGCCGGCGTAATCTTCTCTGCCTTGTTAGTCGGCTTGCCACTTCTGGTGTGGGTCAACCCCGCCGAAAGTCTGCAAGTAATGGATGCCTTTTATCGCGCTGGCGCCCTGGTATTCGGTGGAGGCCACGTGGTATTGCCGCTGCTTGAGGCGGAGGTTGTGGAATCCGGTTGGGTTGGGGCGAACGAGTTCCTGACAGGCTATGGCGCGGCTCAGGCAATACCGGGGCCACTGTTCACTTTTGCTTCCTATTTGGGAATGACAATGACGCCGCTTGGCGGCAGCCTGTTCGGCGCTTCTCTGGCGTTGGTTATGATTTTCCTGCCGGGCATGCTGCTATTGGTCGCGGTCTTGCCCCATTGGAACCGATTCCGCTGCTGGGGCAACGCGCGGGCTTTGATGAGCGGAGCAAATGCGGCAGTGGTGGGTATTCTGGGCGCAGCCCTCTACCAACCGGTCTGGACCAGCGCGATTCTCGGCCCTGAAGACTTTGCTCTCGCACTTACGGGCTTTCTGTTGCTAAGTCTATGGAAGCTGCCCGCCTGGGCGGTGGTGATCATCATGGCGAGCGGAGGCATTCTAATTACCATGTAGAGCGCATCGTAATCCTGCGGTTTGCGCTCCGCCCAGTTTTAGGCGCGGTTAAACGATTTCCATAAGATAGTGGTGATCCAGCTTATCGATTTCCGCAAAGCCCAATCGTTCGTACAGCCGCTTCGCATCCTGATTGGCGTGCAGAACCTGAAGGCGAAGCGGGACTCCCCGCGCCCGTGCGTCTGCCAGCAGGTTATTCAGAAGAGTGGTTCCCAAACCTAGCCGCTGGTAGTCGGGCCAAATCTGCAACTCATGCAGCCAGTTGCAATCCTCAAGCTGTTCCAGAATCACAACGCCGACGCGATCCGTTCCTGTTTCAATAACCTGGGCCGGTCGCGGCTGATCCCACTTTGAGAAAAAAAGCTGCCGTTGGAAGGTTTCGTCCCATTCGCCAAATTGACGAACCACAACATCTAGGAAGGACTCTTTGTTCAACGTGTAGAGCCACTCAAGTTCGTCTGGTCGCGTATTTCTCAGAGAGTAGTTCATCAGTCGGAGTCGGTTTCGCACTTTCGCCAGACCAGCAGTCGATTATTCGCTGGCATCTCGAAATCCGATTCCAGAAACAGTTTGTTTTCATTACTGATGCGCTTCAGGTCATTCATGTCGCGAATCCCCATTGCCGGGTTCTGTTGCCGCAGATGCGCGTCGAACTGTTGATTGCTGGCACTGGTAAACTGACCGTTGTAATTGAATGGACCATACAGGCAGAAGGCTTCATTTGGCTGGAGGTTGGCGGATACCCCCCGAAACATGGCCTCAACTTCTGGCCACGACATGATGTGGGAAGTATTGGCAGAGAAAACTCCGTTTATTCGCGGCAATTGCCATTCTTCGACGGAAACATCCAGAGCCAGTGGTTTGTTGATGTTTGGCAAGCGAGCCTCTGTCAGCCATGGCTCGCATAGCTGGTAGTTACTCGGATGGTCGCTGGGCTGCCAGGTAAGGTGCGATAGGTTACCTGCAAAATGAACGGCGTGTTGTCCGGTTCCTGTTCCTATTTCCAGAACGGTTCCCGGTTGGCTGAATACCGTAGCAAGTTTTTCGAGAATAACCTGTTTGTTATTCTCGCAGGCTTGCGAAAATGGCTTTCCTGCAGTCATCGGGGCCCCTGATTTGTCGCTGGATGTTTGAAGTGCCAAGCTCCGTATGAATCTAACGTTTGAAAGCGAGAGTGTCCAAGGAGAATAACGGAGTATGGCGGGCGTATTCATCAAACCGAACAGCACCGGGTATGCAGATGCGCTGGTCTGTGAAGCGAAAGGACTTGAAAGCCTGAGGGAAGTTCTTCGCGACCAGGGGATAAGCTGTTTACGAGTTCCGGAGGTTTACAGTGTCAGTGAAAGTGAACTCAAGGTTACGGCGGTTGATTCGTGTTCTGCGTCACCGACTACGCTCAAGATGTTTGGCGAAGGCCTTGCGCGAATGCACAAGGCCAGGCAACCACAATATGGTTGGGGCTGGAATAACTACATCGGGCTATCGCCGCAGCCAAACCGTTGGTCTGCGAACTGGGGTGAGTTTTTTGTAAGGGATCGCCTTGGGTACCAGGTTTCTATAATTCGGGAGCCTTCTGTAAAAGCCGCATTTGAGGACTGTCTAAGTACCTACCAAGAGAGCCTGGTTGACTGGCTGAATGAACATTGCACTCATGCCAGCCTTCTGCACGGGGATCTCTGGTGCGGTAACGTGTTGTTTGATGCCGAAGATCCCTGGTTGATTGACCCTGCGGTGTATTGTGGTGACAGGGAAGCTGACCTGGCGATGACCGAAATGTTCGGTGGTTTTGGCAGTGCGTTCTATGCAGCTTACGATCGGCTTTACCCGCGGTCAGAGGTCTATGTGCAGAAGCGCGATATCTACAATCTCTATCACTACCTGAACCACTACAACCTTTTCGGTTCAGGCTATCTGGATGGGTGCCGGCGCGGGTTTTCGTTGCTGAAACAGGCGGTCACAAATTCTTGAAAAGTTGGGGTTGCTCCATTTCAGGCGAGGCCGGCGCTCTTCAGGATAAACACTCCCAGGGTTATGGTAACGCTTGCCATCAGCGTGGTTATTGCGATGATGTTTGCCGCCAGACGGTCGTTGCCACCAAGTGCTTTCGCCATTACAAAACTCGCGGCCGCAGTCGGGCTTGCGAAAAATAGGAACATCAGGCCGAGTTCCGGCCCGGAGAAGCCTATCGCCCATGCGGCACCGGTGCAAAGCACTGGTAGTATGACCATTTTCATGAGCGAAGAGCTGAATGCGGTTGAGCTGTCACTGCGAAGAGCGCTGAAAGAAATGGTGGCGCCAATGCACAGCAGTGCCAGTGGCAATGTAAGGGAGGCAAAATAATCACCGCTGGTCATTACCCAGTTGGGCAGTTTCAGATCAAGCCAGGCAACAGGAATGGCAGCGAATACAGAGAGTATCAGAGGGTTGCGCAGAATATCCTGAAGGATACGGTTCCATTGTGGGGAGTGCCCCGGCTGATAGGCGGTGAGCACGATCACAGAAAGCGCGTTGTAAGACAGTATGACTATCCCTAGTAGAATGCCGCCTGCCGATAGCCCGAACTCTCCGTAGAGGTTAGCCGCCAGCGCCAGGCCCACAATGCCGCAGTTGCCTCGAAAGGCGCCCTGAACGTACACGCCCCGGTCTTCGTGAGCAACCTTCCAGCGAGCCCACAGCCAGGTGAGGCCAAAGCTGGCGAGCGTTGCAAACAGGTAAAAAATAAGAAGGTTCGGGTTAAGGGATGCATTGAGATCGGCTTTAATAATGCTGAGAAAAACCAGAGTCGGCAGTGTGGCTTTGAAAACCAATGCAGAAGCAGTGTGGACAAAAGAGTCATCAATCCAACCAATTCTTCGAAGGCCCAGCCCGATAAAGACCATGGCAAAGACTGGGAGGGTGGTTTCCAGTGTCTGTAGGAAAATGCTGATAAGATCCATTTGATTGGCCAAAAGTCTGAGGATTGATGCCCGTATCATAGTTCTGACGGAAAGGTAATGAAATCACTTGCCGAGAGACGTAGAGGGTGGGCTATAGTAGTGCGCAACCTAATTTGGACATGAGGGCAAGCATGAACGCCGTAAACCCCACGCCGGAGCAGCTAAAAAAGGTACTGGCAGACACGCCCAAAGACCAGCCCGTGGTTATGCTGAACCTTTTAAGATTTCGCGATAAAGCTGACTACGCCGATGAATCCGGTGACCGGAGCGGGCGTGAAGCCTACCAACTGTATATGCGCGAAGCTGCCGCCTGTGTCAGTGCCGTGGGAGCCGAAGTTATATGGTCTGGCCGCAGTGTTGGCTCCCTTATTGCGCCGCCAGATGAATCCTGGGATCAAGTGTTGCTTGTACGCTACCCCTCAATCGATGCGTTTATGGCAATGATTGAAAGCACCGAGTACAAGGGGGTGGTGAAACATCGCACCGCCGCTTTGAGCGACTCAAGGCTGGTTGCAAACCTCGAAGGCCAAGGCTGAGACCGCACCTCAGCCCGTGAGCCCTGAGTCCAGTATCCCGGTTTGGCGTATTGCCATGTAAGTTGCTGTCCCTGCTGCAATTGAGAGTAGGGCATTGCGACGCCATAAATGAACAATCACCACAAGCGCACCCGCAAGAATTGCGTCTAGCCCAGGCGCCGCCCCTGACCAGTCTCCCGAACGTTGCAAGAAAACCGTTGCCAGCAACGCCATCACAGCTGCAGGTAAATAGCGCCCCAGGTGTTTGATTAACGGGTGTTCGGTATGACGCTCAAAAAACAGAAAAGGTATGACCCGGGTTGCAAAGGTCGCGATTGCGGCCACAGCAATGAATGCAACCAGATAACCAGTGTCAGACATGGTGGCTAGTCTCCGCGCCGGGTTTGGCTCGCAGTTTGCGATATTGAAGTAAGAGTACGCCGGTAACAATGGCGATAGCGCCGATTAGCTGATGCGCTGGCGGTAGCAAGATCATAGAGATTCCCGCAGCCGCAGCACCGGCCCATACCGGAAAGGCGTCCCCCAGGGCTTTGAGTTGTTCAATGGTGAGAACGATAAACAGCGCAACAAGCGCAAACTCAATACCTGTGCTGTCGAACACAACATTACGTCCAAGAAGCGCACCTAGCGTGCAGCCAATCACCCAGTAAACCTGGTTGAATGCCGTGATTCGAAAATCCACATCAAGCTCATGGTTGGTATTGGGAGAGCGCGGTCGGCTGGTGAGCAGTGAGTATGTCTCGTCGGTCAGCCCGAAAATAAGATACAACTTGCGCCAGCCGGCGCCCCGGAACTGCCCGAGTAAGGAAAGTCCGTAAAAAAGGTGGCGGGCGTTGAGTACGAACATGGCAATGAATACTTCCAGCAGGCCGGCCCCCACTGTCAGCAGACTGACCGCCAGAATCTGGCCGGCACCTGCATAGATCACAACGCCCATCAGGGGCGCTGCCCACCATGCGTAGTCGAGCTGGGTTGTAAACAGCACGCCGAACGCCATCCCGAGCGGGAGATAGCCGAACAGAATTGGAAGTGTGAGGCGAAAAACCAACGGGTTCATTAGCATCCAAACTTTCTGAAAGCGGAGGATGATAGAGAATCGTCCGGGATTTTGAAAGTGGGGGAGACTTCTCCCCGGCCGGCATAATCCCTAAGATAGGCGTCTTTAAAGGAGATAATATGAGCGACGAAACCGCGCATCAGCCTCAGTCTGATCCCCGAGAGGAAAAGTTCATTGTAGACAGGGAGTTATTGACGGAAGATCAGTTGAATGGTCTGGCAGAAGAGTATTGCACTCGCTACCACGGCTTGAATGATACCGAAAACCCTCTGGCCGAGCTAAGTGGGGTGCGGGCAGCCATTAACAGGGGCGATCTGGTAGTCTGGTTCGATCCTGTTGAGAATTCAGCCGGGCTTGGCTCTCCGAATTGAAGGGGCAGCATTCCGGTGTATTTCGGTTTGCACCTACCCGGGGGCGCCTGTAAACGTTACAATCGCGCTGATTTCCGAAAGCAGTATGCGAGGTGAGATTTGATCAGGGTACTGGTTGTAGATGACCATGAGCTGGTTTGTTCCGGGATAACCCGGATGCTCGCGGATAATCCCGATTTTGATGTTATCGGCCAGTCTTCATCAGGTGAAGACGCTATAGAATTCGTGCGCAAAGACCGCCCGGATGTCGTATTGATGGATATCCGCATGCCGGGCATTGGTGGTCTGGAAGCTACGCGACGCATTCTGAGAATAGACGATACCATTCGTGTGATCGTCGTAACTGCCTGCGCAGACGACCCCTATCCAGCTCGCGTAATGCAGAGCGGCGCTTCCGCGTATGTCACCAAAGGCGCTGATATCCGCGAAATGATTCGCGCAATTCGCATGGCCCACTCTGGCCAGCGCTACATCAGTCCGGAAATTGCCCAGAAGATGGCACTCAAGCAGTTGGGTGGTGATAAGGACGAGGAAGGCGAGTTATCGATGTTTGATCGCCTGTCCGAGCGTGAAATGCAGATCGCCATGATGGTTGTGGACTGTCAGAAAGTTCAGGATATTTCAGACAAACTCTGCCTGAGCCCGAAGACCGTCAACAGCTATCGTTACCGCATATTCGAAAAACTGGAAATTTCCAGTGATGTTGAGTTGGCTTTAATGGCCGTTCGTCTTGGGTTGCTCGATGCCCACAAGATCTGATTCCCCGAGTGAAACTAACGGGGAGTTCGACAGTAAGCACTTCCTGAAACAGCTGACAGAACGGCCCGGTGTCTACCGCATGTATGACATCGGTGGCTCTGTGCTGTACGTAGGGAAAGCGGGTAACCTGAAAAAAAGAGTCAGCAGCTACTTTCGCAAAACCGGGTTGGCGCCAAAAACCGAAGCACTGGTTGCCAAAATTGCCTCCATTGAAGTGACGATTACCGGGAGCGAGACAGAAGCACTTCTGCTTGAGCAGAACCTGATCAAGTCATTGCGTCCGCCCTATAACATCCTGCTCCGGGATGATAAATCCTATCCTTACATTTACGTTTCCTCCCACACCGATTATCCCTCATTAACCTTCCGGCGTGGGCGCACGAAAAAAGGGGGAGGTACCTGGTACGGGCCCTTTCCAAGCTCTGGAGCTGTTAAGGAAAGCCTTAATGTATTGCAAAAGGTTTTCCGCATAAGATCTTGTAGTGAAAGCTATTTTAGAAATAGAACCCGCCCATGCCTTCAGTATCAGATCAATCGATGCACAGCGCCTTGCGTGGAGTATATTTCGCCCGAGGACTACAGGGAGGATATCCGGCACGCCACCATGTTTCTCGAAGGCAAAAACCCGGCGATCATTCGTGATCTGATGAACGCCATGGAAACAGCCGCTAAAAACCTGGAATTCGAAAAAGCCGCAGCCTACCGGGATCAGGTCAACCATTTGCGCCACGTACAGGAACAGCAATCGGTAGACGGTGAGGGCGGAGACGCTGATGTTATTGCCATCGCACAGGATGCCGGTGTGGTGTGTATTGTGGTGATTATTGTGCGGGGCGGCAGGGTTTTGGGAACCAAGGACTACTTTCCCCGTTATTCGCTCGAGCAATCTGAAGGTGAGCTGCTTAGCGCCTTTCTCGGGCAATACTATTTTGGCGGCAACACTCGCCGGGAGATCCCGAAAGACGTCTTGGTACCTGTTGATGTGGAAGGGCAGGAACTTCTTGCGCAGGCGCTTTCTGATGCGGCGAACCGTGAAACCCGTATACGTGGTAACGTAAGAGGCGAACGCCGCCGGTGGCTGGAGCTGGCGATGACCAACGCCCGGCAAACTCTGCTTACACATATTGCCAGCAAAGAAACGGTCTATCGTCGGTTGCTCGCTCTGCGGGACATGCTGGAGCTTGCGGAAACCCCTTCGCGGATGGAGTGTTTCGATATCAGCCACAGTCATGGGGAGAATACCGTCGCATCCTGTGTCGTTTTCGATGAGAATGGGCCGCTGAAAAGTGATTACCGCTTATATAACATTGAAGGTGTCACTGCCGGCGACGATTACGGCGCCATGCGGCAGGTGTTAACCCGTCGCTACCGTCGAATGGTTGCGGGTGAGGGTAAACGGCCAGACCTTGTTTTTATCGACGGTGGTAAGGGCCAGTTGAACATTGCCCGGGAAGTGTTTGATGAACTTGGAATTTCGGATATTCCGCTAATCGGCGTCGCCAAGGGAGTAACCCGCCGTGCAGGCATGGAGCAGTTAATTGATGCCATGACGGCAAACGTATTTCGGGTGCCGGCTGATTCGCCGGCGTTGCACCTGATCCAGCATATCAGGGACGAGTCCCACCGCTTTGCCATTACCGGACATCGAAAAGGGCGTGACAAAAAACGCCGTCAGTCCACGCTGGAAGGCATTGAGGGGGTTGGCCCCAAACGTCGCCGGGAGCTCATTCGGTATTTCGGCGGCATACAAGACCTACGCAAAGCCAGCGTTGATGAGATGACCAAGGTACAGGGCATCAGTAAATCGTTGGCTGAAAACATATACGCAGCACTGCACGATGAGTAAAAGCCCTATGAATTTACCGAATCTGCTCACACTCTCCCGCATCGTTATGATTCCGGTCTTTGTGGTGGTGTTCTATCTCCCCGTGCAGTGGAGCTACATGGCAAGTGCGGCGATTTTCGGGATAGCAGCAGCCACTGACTGGCTGGACGGTTACCTTGCGCGCAAACTTGACCAGAGCACGCCTTTCGGTGCCTTTCTCGACCCGGTTGCAGATAAGTTGATGGTGGCGGTAGCTCTGGCGTTATTAATTCAGGAGTATTCCGCAATCCTGCTCACCATACCGGCAACGGTAATCATTGGTCGGGAGATTGTGATCTCTGCATTGCGGGAGTGGATGGCGGAAATTGGCAGCCGTGCGAGCGTTGCGGTGTCGTACATTGGCAAGGTTAAAACCACGGCGCAGATGGCTTCTATCGTGGGTCTGCTGGCCTTTCCTCCGGGCCTGCTTCTCTCTCAGCTTTCTGTTGTTCTCTTGTACGTTGCCGCCGTTCTGACTCTCTGGTCCATGGGGCTTTACATCAAAGCGGCCTGGCCAGACCTCTTCCCTCAGGAGGACTGATCAGGGCGCGTTTCACAGGCGTTTGCCCATTCGATAACCTGGCCCGCCAGATCTTCTCCGGCGCTTCCGAACGCCTGTACAACCGCTTCTACACCCCTGTCTTCTGCTGGTGCTGAAACAATGAAGCTGTCGGAGCACAAAATCGCTCTTGAACGGTTGTTGATCAGCTGACCATGAACCGCAATGGTTACCCGTGTGCTCTCGCCATAGCTAACTGAGTGGAAGCCCGTAATTTCGGTTGCCAGAGTGAGATCGGTATTGCCGGGGCTGGTATCTGTGGCGACATCCCGGAAACCTGCGTTCGCCCTGAAAGCCCCCGTTAGCATGTCTCGAAGTACTACCGGCACCGTATCCCGCCAGCGTACGCCTCTATATACCTGGAATTCCCATGGTTCAGGCTTGGAGAGAATCCGGGTGCTGTTGAAAGGCTCAGACGCAAAAGGTGTATCAATGCGAAGGCTTTCAGGCCGGCTGATATCACTCTTTTGCAGGCTCTTCGGGGCTGGGAAGTCCATTACCCGTGGCGGTTCCGGTCTGGGGAAAACCGTACAGGCAGTCATCATCCCGGAAAATACCAGGACGGCACCCGCAAATCTGAATACCTTTGTAGCTGTTTGATTCACGGGGATACCTCCTTGATGGTTGGGCCGCCCCAGATAGTGCCCCTTGGGTCTTCTTCCAGTCGGTGGGTAAAGCGATTCAGGTTTCGGAGAGTGTTGCGCAGCTCTCGCAGAGCCGGAGCCAGTTCACCCATACCCTGAAGCCCGGAATCCAGGGCGCCCTCATTATCCAGGGTTAATTGATCAATACGGTTGGCCGTTTCCTCAATTCCGGTCATGGCTGCGTTCATAGTGATCAATACAGCCTTTCCTTCGTTTTGCAGCAAGGTGTTGGCGTTATCCGAGACGGCCGTAACCCTGGATGCAGCTTCGGCAGCCCGTTGACTGGCATTGTCCATGCGTTCCAGCAAGGCTGCTAGCTGGTCCCGGCTGCTCAGCAGTGAGTCGCTTGCCTCTCTCGCATTGCGGAGTATGGCTGTCAGGTTTTCGGTATTTTCTTCTGATAGAAGCCTGTTTGCGCTGGTGAGCAACTTGTCCGCTTTGGTCAGCAGAACTTCGCCGTTTGTGAGGAGGCTGTTGAACGCTGAAGGCTCAGCGATGATCAATGCCGGGTCCTCTCTGCTACCCTCCAGCACGGGGCTATCTTTGCTGCCACCGCTGAACTGAACACTCATGCTGCCGGTAATATTGGCCAGCACCAGCCCTGCACGGGTGTTCTCCCGCACGGGAACAGTCTGCTCCACACGGACCAGAACCCTTACCTGGCCGGGTTTGGTCTGGTCCAGTTTGAGGTCAAGCACATCGCCAACTTTAACGCCGCTGTAAAGAACCGGGTTGCCTTCTGCGAGGCCACCTACTGCGTGGTCAAACACAATTTCATAGTAGGCCCACTCACGGTCTGCAGACGATTTGGCCAGCCATAGCGCAAAAGACAGCGCTGCCACCACCGCAATCAGCGTAAAAAGCCCGATGATCAGATGATGTGCTTTCGGTTCCATAGACTCTTACTCCCGTATCCGGCTCGATTCATGAGCCTGGAATGCATAACTGGCGGCCCGCCCGCGGGGGCCCTGAAAATATTCCTGAATCCACGAATCGTCGGTCGCTGCAACTTTTTCAATATTGTCTGCCACCAGAACCTTTTTCTGAGACAGAACGGCAACCCGGTCGCAGGTTGTATAAAGTGTGTCCAGGTCATGGGTCACCAGAAATACCGTCAGCCCTAATGCGTCCCGTAGGGTAACAATGAGCCTGTCAAAAGCGGCAGCGCCAATCGGGTCCAGGCCAGCGGTGGGTTCATCCAGGAAAAGGATCTCAGGGTCCATCGCCAGAGCACGTGCCAGCGCTGCACGTTTGACCATACCACCAGAAAGTTCAGACGGGTACTTGAGAGCGGAATCCGCCGGTAATCCAGTCAGTGCAAGCTTCATTCGGGCAAGCTCTTGCGCATCGGAACGGGACAGGTCGCAATGCTCGATCAATGGCAAGGCTATGTTTTGTATAAGATTTAAAGAGGTGAATAACGCACCTCTCTGGAACAGAACGCCAAACCGTTGCTCCGTTTCTGAGCGCTCTGAGTCGCTTAGCTTGTCGAGATCTTTACCGAATACTCGTATTTGGCCAGCTGAAGGCTTATGCAGCCCCACAATGCTTCTGAGAAGTACCGATTTTCCGGTTCCCGAACCGCCAACAACGCCCAGAATTTCGCCTCTGACAAGATCCAGATCGAGATCTTTGTGAACAACATGGCTGCCGAAGCGGTTGTCCAGATCCCGAACCTCAATAACGGGGTTAGCCTGCTTGCGGGGTGTGTCAAACCTGGAGTCAGCCATGATTTACCAACCCATTTCCATGAAGAAAAGTGCAGCAACAGCATCCAGGAGAATAACGATAAAGATGGATTGAACCACGCTGGATGTTGTATGTACGCCAACGGATTGTGCACTGCCGCCGACCTTGAAACCTTCGAGACAGCCTATAGCCGCGATCAGGAAGGCAAAAATCGGCGCTTTCGACATACCGACAAGGAAGTGCTGAAGAGCAATGTCCCGCTCCATAATCGCCATAAATTGGGCCGGGGAAATATCCAGGGAAATTGCACAGACCATAGCCCCACCGACCAAACCGGAGAGCATTCCCACGAAGGTCAGAATGGGTAGGCTGACCATCATCGCCAGAACCCTGGGGATCACCAGCAGCTCAACCGGGTCCAGCCCCAGAGTGCGGATGGCATCCAGCTCTTCGTTCACCTTCATAGCACCGATTTGTGCCGTGAATGCACTGGCGGTGCGGCCGGCCAGCAGAATCGCGGCGAGTAGAACACCGAATTCGCGTAAAAACGAGAAGGCGACCAGATTAACGGTGTAAATGGTGGCACCGAAACCTTCAAGAACCGTGGCACCAAGGAATGCGACCACGGCACCGACCAGAAAGGTGAGTAGGGCAACGATGGGTAGAGCGTTAAGACCGGTGTTCTGAATGGCTGCTACGAAGGCGGTGACACGCCAGCGTTTGGGCCTTGGCAGCACAACGGACAAAGTGGCGATAATCTGACCAACGAACCCCGACAGCAGATAGATCAGGTGCCAGATGGCTTCAACCGTCTTGCCGGTTTCTGTAAGGAATTGCGACACTGGTGTGAGCTTTTCAGGCTCGGGTGAGGGCTTCTGCATTAACGCATCAGCCACAGCGTGAAGCAAAGCGCTCTGTTCACTGGGCAGGCTGGTTTCCTGTGCGGTCAGGGCGGCAAGTAGCTCTGGCCCCAGTAGCTTGGCAAGAAGTGATGCACCTGCTGTATCAACCCGTCCAAGGCTTTTGATATCAATCGTCGCGGTATTCCACTGCTGGCCTGAATATTCCGCCACACGCTGTTTGAGCGTTTGATAATCGTTGAGGGTCCAGTCCCCGTGGATAGCCAAGGTGCCATTTTTATTGGTCAGCCATCCATGCTGACTTTTTGCCTGGAAGGTATTTCCATTTTCTGGGGAGCTGGCACTTATTGGCACGGGTGACAGAAATCCGAAAGTTGGTTTGTTAGCTCACTAGCTTAGAGGGTGCAGACGCTGTCTGCCAGTATACGACGGTCTTCCTCATCGTGGCTGGCAAGTACGATGAGTGCGCCCTGGGCTTTCTGCTGCAGTAACAGTTGCCGAAGAAGGTCGCGTGCTTCTCTGTCCAACCCTGTAAGAGGCTCATCCAGAAGCATTAGCGGCTGTTTACGCAGTATCGCGCGCAGTAACGCAACACGCTGCCGCTGGCCACCGGACAGGTCGCTGGGCAAACGTTGGCCGAAGCCACTCAGGCCAACACTGTCCAGCCCACGCTCGATGGCCTGCGTGTCTTCCGGCGCAAGCTTCAGCCCCGGGTGAATGCCCAGGCCGATATTAGCCGTCACGCTCAGGTGTTCAAACAGGTTGTGCTCCTGGAATACGCTGGTCATCGGTCGCTGCCAGGGTGCTGCGTGGCGAAGACTTTTACCCTGCCAGAGAATATCGCCGGACTGGGGCTCAAGAAAACCGGCAAGCAGGTTCATCAGAGTGGATTTTCCGGATCCGCTGGCGCCATGTATGGCGATGCAGTGCCCAGGCTCAGCGGAGAACTGGAAGTTCCAGGGCGTCTCCTGGCCAGGATAGGCGAAAACCAGGTTTTGTACCTCAAGCATGTTCAGGCTCCGGAACTGTGCGGGATGATTTGGGCGCCAGGCCAGAATTGAACAAGGGCGAGCCGAGCCGGTTGAATAGGCTGAACAGCATCAGCAGAAGCAAAACAAGCCACAACCCCGTTGCTGCAGCGGCGTCAATCCGGTAGCTGCCCAGTTGCTGGTACAGCAGAACCGGCAGGGTGGGTTGGCCCGGACTACCAAAGAGAGCGATAACCCCGAAGTCGCCTAGCGATAAACCTGTGCCGTACGCCATAGCCAATGCCAGCGGCCGTCGCATGCGCGGCCAATGTAGCCAGCGCCAGCGATACCAGCCCAGCACGCCTAGCTGATCCGCCTGCATGCGGCTGGCTGAGTCCAGGCTTCCCATCGGGCCTCTTAGCATCTGCAACACAAAGGGCAGGGCCATCATCGCGTTGATCAGCGTAACCAGAGCGAGCCCTTCGCTGGAGTTGCCAAGGCTTGGTCGAAACAGCAGAAACAGCCCGGTGCCGAGAACCAACGGAGGAACCATCAACGGCAGATAGGCTGCCACGTCCGAAAGCCGGGTAATCGTCGGCCTGGATTGGCTTGTTCCGGAAGCCAGAATCAGTAGCGCGGCGATCACCGACATGAGCCCGGCGGGAATCGCGATGCCAAGGCTTCTCAGAGTGGCATCAAGCAGGGCCGGATTTACCGAGAAAGTACCGTCCGGAAAAAACGCCGAGCCCATCCCCGGCAATCCTCGCAGCAAAATGGCCATCAGTGGAGTAACCAGAAACAGCACAAACACAGCCAGAGCGGTTCCGTCCCCAAGGCGCGCCCAGATTGAGCTGCCGGCTTTGCTGCGATGCGATGCCACCCGTCTGTCTGGGAGTAGCGAAGCCGTAAGCCCGTGGCGGGCCGCCAGCCACCAGAAAAAGCCACAAATAACCAGCTGAACCATGGCAAGAAGCGCGGCCTGGCCGGCATCGAATTCGAAGCGCAATGATTGGTAGATGGCGACCTCAATAGTTGTGGCTGCCGGGCCGCCCCCCAGGGTCATTACGATGGCAAAACTGGTAAAGCAAAGAGTGAAAACCAGAGCCGCCAGGCCGGGCAGAACCGGTTTGACGGCCGGCCATTCAACGGCGCGCCAGTACCACCACCGGCCAAGACCCAGCTGGGCCGCCACACGTCGCTGCGATGCCGGCGCACTCTCAATGGCCTGCAGCAGGATTCTTGCGGCCAGAGGCGCGTTGAAGAAAACGTGAGCCAGCACAATGCCGTTGATACCGTAGAGGTTCCAGGAAGTGCCTAGCCATTCGTTAGCCAGGCCGGTAAACCAGCCCTGGCGTCCGTAAACACTGATAATACCGGATACCAATACAATTGAAGGGAGCACGAGGCTCAGTTCCATCAAACGCAGCAAAAAGGCGCGGCCGGGGAAGGCGGGTTGCCGTGCCAGAATTCTGGCAACCGGGAAGGCCACAAGCAGGCTGAGGACGACAGAGAGGAAGGCCTGCCAGATGGTAAAGGTAACTACAGTGCGAAGGTAACGGTTACTCCAGAACTCACTGAGGCCCGGCAGTTCGGCCTCCCACACCAGCGCGCCCAGCCCTGCCAGCGAGAGCACTATCAACGCCGCAGCGATGGTCAGCCCGGGCCAGAGCTTCCAGCGCGAGTGGCTCAAAGGTGCAGGGTAGGCGGGTAACGAACGCCTTTGGTGTTGAATGACAGGGCTCATTTTCTGCTGTTAGCGCGTCATGGCATCCAGCCATTCATTCAGCCAGGTACGGCGGTTATCGGTCACTGTTTTCGGGTCAAAGTAGAGGGCATCTGACGGCTGAATCAGCTTATCGAACACGGCAGGCAATTCGTCGCCCAGGTCCGTGGCCGGATACATAACGTTTTTCAGAGGAATGTGGCGCTGAAAGTCTTCACTCAGCATAAAATCAAGAAAGGCCTGACCAAGTTCTTTTTGATCGGATGATTTCACCAGGGCGGCTACTTCCACTTGCAAGTAGTGACCTTCTTCGAACTCTGCGGCCTGGTAGCGGTCGGTTTTATCCACGGCCATGTGGTATGCAGGAGAGGTGCTGTAAGACAGAATCATGGGTGCCTCACCATTCATGAACAGCGAAAAATATCCATCACTCCAGCTTTTGGTTGTAGTGAGAATCTTGCCTTTCAACTGCTGCCATTTTTCTGAAGCCTGATCGCCATATACATGGCGCATCCAGAGCAACAGGCCGAGGCCGGGTGTGCTGGTTCTAGGGTCCTGAATGATAATTTTGAGATCATCCGGGGCTGAAATCAGTGCTTCCAGGCTTTTCGGCGGCTCGGGCAATTGTTCGGTATCGTAAACAAACGCGAAGTAGCCCCAGTCATAAGGCACAAACACAGGGTCCTGCCAGTCGATCGGTAGGCTCAAGGCAGACAGATCCGTATCATGATTGGCTAGCAAACCGGTCTGCCGCGTTGTCTCCATAGTGCCGGTGTCCAGGCCCAGTACCAGGTCAGCTTCGGTGCTTTCTCCCTCAAGGCGCAGGCGCTGAAGAATGTCGCCACCGGAGTCCAGTACTACGTAGTTGATCTGGCAATCGCAGGACTGCTCAAACGCTGCCTTGACCGCTGGCCCCGGGCCCCATTCTGCGGCAAATGAAGGGTGGGTATAGATGGTGAGAGTTGATGCCTTCTCGGCGCTGGCAGGCACAGAGAACAAGGTAAACAGGAACAGTGTAAACGCTCGGTTGAGCATATTGATGTAACCTCCGCAGCAGATCAGGGGTAGCCAAAAGAGGCAAGCGTGCCGCGGGCCCCACCGAAGCCGATGAGTGCTCAATCCCTTCGCCGGCATAATCCGGATCAGGTTCCGCGGGTATGGTCTCAGCCCGGCATTTGCCCGGCACCCCGTTGAGTTGAATAAAGTGTACCATGCTGGCGATGAGCAATGGTAAGAAGCAAGGAGAACGCAGGTGCCAAAGTTTTTACACACAGCGGACTGGCAAATGGGCCGAACCTACAGCCGGTTTGATGCCGAAGACGGTGCAGCATTGGTGGAAGCTCGCTACCAGGCCATCGAACGACTGGCCGCGCTGGCGACCGAGCATCAATGCGATGCGGTGCTGGTAGCCGGTGATGTGTTTGATGCCCAGACGGTCTCCGACCGAACCATTCGGCGAGTGTTTAATGCTACCCGTGGCTTTGCTGGCCCCTGGGTGATGCTGCCAGGCAACCACGATGCGGCCCTCGCAGAAAGCGTCTGGACTCGTGCCAAGCGCCTCGGAGCAGTGCCAGCTAATGTTCACCTGGCGCTGGAGCCCGGCGTTACCGAATTACCAGAGCAGAAAATAGCTGTGCTGGCTGCACCCCTGACCCAGCGCCACACCTACGGCGACCTGACTCAGCCTTTCAACGAGATAGGAACGCGCCCCGGGCTGCTGCGTATCGGCCTGGCCCACGGCAGCGTACAAGGCGTGCTGCCTGACGATATCGACGCCACAAATCCCATCGCCCCCGACCGAACAGAAACCGCAAACCTGGACTACCTCGCGCTGGGTGACTGGCATGGTGTGCGGGAGACCAACCCACGTACCTGGTACAGCGGCACGCCCGAGCCGGAGCGGTTTCGTAACAACGACGCCGGCTACGTATTGATTGTTGATATTGAAGAACCAGGCGCTAAGCCCGAGGTGACGCGATATGAAACAGCCCGCTATCAATGGCACCAGTGGCGGGAAACCTTGTCTGTACCTTCCGATCTGGATGAGTTACTGAACCGCATCAGCCAGTTGCCGGAGGCGTCTGTTTTGGATCTCAAACTGGACGGCACTCTGACATTGGCCGGAGATCAAAAACTGAGCGAAGCTCTATCCGTTGCCGAGGCACGCTACCGCAGCGTTACCTGTGACCGTACCGGCATACAACTGGAGCCCACAGAAGAGGATATTGCCGCACTGCATGCGGACGGCTACCTCGGAGAGGTGGTGCAGGAGTTACGGGAAAGCCAGCATACAGCCGCTGACCCGGAGGAAGCCCGCGATGCCTTGGCCATTCTGGCAAGCCTTCTAACGCACAAAGAACCGGAGGTGGCCAAGTGAAGCTTCAGAGCCTGCGGGTCGAGCAGTTCCGCCAGTTCTCGAAGGGCCTTGAGCTTGGTGATTTGCAGCCCGGCATTAACCTGATACACGGCCCAAATGAATCCGGCAAGAGCACTCTGGTGCGCGCCATCCGAGCCGCGTTTTTTGAACGCTACCGGTCGAAATCGGCAGAAGACCTGGCGCCCTGGGGTGACTCGTCAGCAGCGCCCACCGTTGAGATCTTGTTTGAGCACAACGGGCAGCGCTGGCAATTGGATAAGCGTTTTCTCAAACGGCATCGTTGTGACCTGCTTGTAGACAGCACCGCGTTCAGTGGCGAAGAAGCCGAAGAGAAGCTTGCTGAACTCCTGGGTTACCAGTTCCCGAAAAAAGGTGCCAGCAAAGAGGAACACTGGGGCATTCCTGGCTTGCTCTGGGTCGAGCAGGGCACGGGACAGGATATCGAAAAGGCCGTTCTGCATGCTGGCGGCCATCTGAAATCCGCTTTGAATAACCTGGTGGGTGAAGTCGCTAGTAGCGGAGGCGATGAGGTTATCCAGGCAGTGGAACAGCAACGCCAGGAACTGCTCACAGCCACGGGAAAACCCAGAGGCGACTATCTCGCCCTGGCCAATACCCGTGAAACCTTACAGCAGGAAGTCGGTGATCTGCAGGAGCGGATTGATCAGTACAAGGTTCAGGTAGACCGCCTGGGCATTCTGGCAAACGAGCATGAACAGGCCAGCCGCGACCGCCCCTGGGAGGAAGCCCGCCGAGGTATGCAGCGCGCAGAAGTAAAATATCGCGAGGTCGAGGCGCTGCAGGAACAACAAACCCGAGGAATGGATACCCTCAAACAGTTGCAGCAAAACCTGAACTTGTTGCAGCAAAGTCAGGCTCACTGGCGAAGTCAGAATGAGCAGCTTGAGTTGCGCCATCAGAGCTACCAGAAAGCGACAAAACAACTCGAACAGGAAGAGCTTGCAAGCCCTGAGCTGGTAAAAGCGGTTGAGACTGCCCGTAAACACTATCAAACCGCCACCGAAGCCGTGCAGCAGGCTCATCTCAGAGATAAGCGGGAACGCCTGCAGAAGGAATGTGCCAGGCTTGAAGCGGAGCTGGCCAAGCTCAGGCAAAACCAGGAACAGGCCAAAAGTATCCAGGCTTCACTGGATGGCGCCCGAAAACAGAAAAAGCAAAACCTTATTGATGCCAATGTGTTGCGCCAACTAAAACAGAATCAACGTGAACTGGATGACACCAATATCCGGATCCAGACCGTTGCCACCCGCGTGACCTGGCAGCTGGATTCTGGAAAAGAACTGACTCTGGATGGACAGAGCATCGCGGGGCAGGGCGAGAAGCTTCTGCTGGAGCCGGGTGTTCTGGAAATTCCTGGTTTGGGCAGCCTGGGCATTCAACCTGGAGGTGAGGACCTCGAAAGCCTGCGTCGCCAGCAGGATCGGCTCAAGCAGTCAGTATCGCAACAACTCAGCGCAATGTCGGTTGATTCTGTTGAGACTGCTGAAATGAAGCAAGGGCGCCTGCAGGAAGCTGAAGCACAAATACAGCGCTTTGATGATCTGCTGAAGTCCCTCGCCCCGCAAGGCGTTGAACAGCTGAATTCGGCGAAAACTGAGGTGGAATCAGAGCTCCTCACCCGCACCGCTGAACTCGAAGCCTTGCCAGCAGCTGCCGCCATTGAAAGCGATGATAAGCCTCTGAGCCTTGTGGAATCACAACTGAAACAGGCAGAAGAGCGACTAACAGATGCTGAGGCCAGGCAGAGAAACCAGGAAGCGCATTTGCTTAAAGCCCGTTATGTCAGCGAAACCGCTTGCCGCGAGTGGCAGCGGATGCGGGAAGAACTGAACAGCCCTGAGCGCCAGCAGCAAATGGATGAGTTGAACCGCGATATAGCCGCTGCTGAAAAAAAGAAAGTTGAACTCGAGTCTTCTTTGAAGGAGCGCGACGCCCAAATTCGCGAGGCACGCCCCGCGCTTCTAAAACAAGACATTGAACGTTACCGGGCTACCGCTGAACACCAGGAAAAAGCCCAACAAAACCGTGCGCTGGAACTGAGTGAGATCCGCGCAAGGCTTGAGGCCTGGGGCGCTGAAGGGCTGGAGGAACAGCACAACGAACAAGCCGCGGAACTGGAGCATGTTAACCGCCGATATCTTGAACTGGATCGAAGGGCGAAGGCACTGGATCTGCTGCTGAACTTGCTTAAAGATAAGCGCCAGGCTCTGACGCGCCGTTTGCAGGCCCCGTTGCAGAAACATCTGGACCACTACCTGAGCGTACTCTTCCCGGAGGCGAGCCTGGAAGTGGACGAAAATTTGATGCCCGGAAAATTCAGCCGGGGCAGCGAGTTGGGCCAAATGGCTGAACTGAGCTATGGCGCCCGGGAACAAATGGGGCTGATCAGCCGCCTGGCCTATGCGGACCTGCTACAGGAAGCAGGCCGCCCAACCCTGATCATTCTTGATGACACCCTTGTTCACAGCGATGCTGAGCGTTTGGATGGTATGAAGCGCATCCTGTTCGACGCAGCCACCCGGCACCAGATACTGCTGTTTACCTGTCATCCGGAAAAATGGCGGGACCTGGGCGTTGAACCCAGGGATCTCGAAGCACTGAAATTACAGGGTAAGGCTGGTTGAAGGGGATACCCAATAAGTCGCCCACTTGAGGGCGGCTTAATCGAAGTCTGGTAGCTCCGGTTTGATCACACGCTTACCTGCCTCTTGCCATGCCTCAATCCCTCCAGCAATGGACTGCACATGCATATAGCCCATCTCCTTCATAGCTTTAGCAGATAGGGCGGAACGCCCGCTGTTCTTGCAGTAGATCACGATATTCAGCCCTCTGTTTTCGAAGGCGGGATCATTGGTCAGCTTGAATTCCAGTATGCCTCTGGGGATATTCAAGGCGCCTGGAATATGGCCGGCGTGAAATTCATCCGCTTCACGTACATCAATCAAAACGTCCGCCTGTTCGATGGCCTGTTCGGATTTCTCCAAAGGTATCTCTCGGACATGGGCTTTTGCGGCCTCAACCAAATCGTGTACATTTTTCATCGTGAAATATCCCGGTGGTGTGATCGTTCTACATCTGTGTATATGAATATATATTTTGCACTGAATACCATCAAAGAATATCGTTATATCGTAGTGATATATACTGACTATAGCTTTTCCAAAGCCTGGTGGAAGTTTGATCAAAAAAGCCATAAACCGTACAAACTTTAACCAACAAATCGCGGTAAAACAGAAACTTAAAAAAAGGTATTGACGAAAGAACCGTAATCCGTAGAATACGCATCCGTTGTCGGGGCATTGCTTCGGTAGCTTAAGCGGGAATAGCTCAGTTGGTAGAGCGCAACCTTGCCAAGGTTGAGGTCGCGAGTTCGAATCTCGTTTCCCGCTCCAATTTCTTCCAAGTCTCTCAATGCCAACCTGAGAGCACAAAGATTCGATTCCTTCGATCTTTTTAGGCGCGGTGGCAGAGTGGTCATGCAGCGGACTGCAACTCCGCGTACGCCGGTTCGATTCCGACCCGCGCCTCCATTATTTCTCCCTTTTTACCCAGCCTGTTTGCGATATTGAAGCGGCGACACCCCAAACCAGTCACGGCACGCCCGGTTAAAAGCTGATTGCTCTGAATAGCCGAGCAACCCGGCAATTTGGCTGAGTTTCATGTTGGGCTCTTTCAAATATATATGTGCCAGTTTTAGTTTTTCTGTATTCAGCAGCTTTCCAAAGGAGGTATCTTCTTTGGCCAAGTGACGCTGCAAGGTGCGTTTATCCATGTGGAAATGGGCTGCAACAACGTCACTCCTGCATTGGCCTGTGGGCAGCAGGGTGGTGATGAGTCGGGTAACGTCCTCTGAAAGGCTCAATGCATTTGGTGGTCGCTGGGACGAAAGGTACTGTTCTGCGAGTCCAAAAGTCTGGTGGTCTGCTTTTGAGAGAGGGTGATGAAAGGTTTGAGCAGGCCACCGCATGCCACACCAGCTCTGATTAAAGAGAACCTCGCAACCGAATACGTCCTGATAGATAGACGTTTCAGCAACCTGGGCGTGAATAAAGTGCACGCTAAAAGGCTTGAAACGATCGCCGCACAGCAGTTTCATCACTTGCATCGAGTTGGACAGGCTTAGCTCATAGCTTTGCTGGTGATATCCCCCGGTATTTTCGTGATCAATTCTAAATTCGAAATCTATACTTTCTTCATCTGATGAGCTGTTGTGAGTAGCGCTGATGCTGAGGGCCGGGCTGTGTAGATGAAGGTAGCGGCTAATATTATTAATGGCCGCACCTACGTTGCCTGAGTTGCGGGCAATAACGCTGATTGGACCCAAAATGTCCAATCCCTGGGACTCAGCCAGCTTTAGGCCGAGCTCGGGAAAGGTCAGGGTTTTAGCCGTGTCGTCGAGAAGATCTGCCAGGTTTCGAAAAGGCAGAAAGCTGCTGTCATCCCGATGTTGCGCCGGGGGAATATCGTACTTTTCCAGCAAGGGGAGGGGGTCGCCGCCTCTTTGCTCTATAAGCCGCTCGAAGCCCCTCAGGTTTGTCGCTCTAATCAAATTGGCCATCCAGGTCTCCGCCTGTTTTTTTGCAGTGATTCAGCTCGCTGGTGCAGTACCACCGCGGTGGTGCTTTAAAAGATATATGTCGTGATTTATCAAAAAAATGTCTCGTTTTGTCAATATTGTCAAGGCAGCGTTTGCGAGAATCAGAATTAACGTCAGTTGATTAATAACAAGAAGGATACTCAGATGACGGTCAAACACTACGACATCATCATTATCGGTGCGGGGCTTTCCGGCATCGGCACGGCCTGTCACATTGCCCGGGAACACCCCGGAAAGTCTCTGGCGATTCTGGAGCGCCGGGAAAATGTGGGTGGCACCTGGGACCTATTCCGTTATCCCGGTATACGGTCCGACTCCGATATGGCCAGCTTCGGGTTTAACTTCAAACCCTGGTATTCCGACAACGTATTAGCCCAGGGCGGCGATATTCGTGAGTATGTGCGCGAAACTGCAGAAGCATTCGGTTTGTACGAAAAGATCAAGTTCGGCTTAAAACTTAAGAACTCTGATTGGTCGACCAAAGATCAAAAGTGGACCGTCTCCTCTGTGCAGGAAGCGTCGGGGGAGGAGAAAGTATTTACCTGCAACTTCCTGGTGAACTGTGCCGGCTACTACAACTTCGATCAGGGTTACCGCCCAGCTTTTCCTGACGAAGAAGTCTATACCGGGGATATCGTTCACCCGCAGAGATTGCCTGAAGATTTCGATTACAGCGGTAAAAAAGTGGTGGTTATCGGCAGTGGCGCGACGGCCATAACACTGGTGCCGGCCATGGCGGATAAAGCGGCAAAAGTCACTATGTTGCAGCGCTCACCCAGCTACATCATGTCATTGCCGAATACCGACAAGATATCGATGGTGTTGAACAAACTGTTGCCAAAAGCCTGGGTATTCAAACTGGCCCGCCGACGCAACATTCTATTCCAGCGTGCACTTTATCTGGCCTGCCAGCGTTGGCCCAATGCAATGCGCAAGATGTTTTTGTCGCATATGTATAAACATGCCCCAAACGTTGATAAACGACACCTTACACCTGAATACATGCCTTGGGATCAGCGCTTGTGTGCCGCTCCAGATGGTGATTTTTTCGAAAGTTTGCGCTCAGGGAAGGCGGAGCTAGTAACCGACCATATAGATCGCTTTGATGAAACGGGCATTGTGCTCAAATCCGGCCAGCATATCGAAGCAGATATTGTTGTTGCTGCGACCGGGTTGGAGGTTCAGTTGATGGGCGGATCGACGCTCAGTATCGACAGTGAGGAAGTGAACCTGCCCAAGAAAATGGCCTACAAAGGCATTCTTATTCAGGACGTGCCTAACTACGGTTGGATTTTCGGGTACACCAACGCGCCCTGGACACTCAAGTGCGATATTGGCGGGCGCTATCTGTGTCGATTGTTCGCTCACATGAACCAAACGGGAGTGTCAGTCGCAACAGCTGTAGACACAGGGAATAATGCGACCAATGCAAGTGTGCTGGATGGTTTTGCACCGGGTTATATCGTACGGGCAATCGATAAAATGCCCCGGCAGGGTAAGGCCGATCCCTGGAGGATAACCATGCATTATGGCAAGGATAAAAAAATGCTGGTTCAAGACCCTGTGGATGATGGAATTTTGCAGTTTGAAACTGCGCCCTCAGCTTCACCCCAGGAGTCAGGTCTGCTTCAGCAAGCCACTACGGCCTGAAGCCAAACTATAACAACAAAAGAGAAGGGTTATGGACAAGGAGAGCAATGGTAAGCCGGCGGTGATACTGATTCACGGAATGTGGAGCAATCAGGACACTCTGAGGGATGTGAAAGAGGCCTTTGTGGATCAGGGCTATACGGCGGAGTCCTTATGCCTCCCATACCATTTTCCAAAAGCGGAGCATACAGAGGCCAGCCGGGCGAAACTGGCCAGAACGCGCGTGCAGGACTATGTAGCATTTATTGTAGAGCAGGTGAAACGCCTGGACTCCCCACCAATACTGGTAGGGCATTCAATGGGTGCTCTCCTGGCGCAGTTGGTGGCCGCCCAGGTACCCTGTGACCGACTGATTCTTCTATCATCCGCGCCCCCGGCCGGCATAAACGGCCTGAGTTGGTCCGCTATCCGCACGCTCGGCCGCAACCTGTTGCGTTTTCCTTTATGGACCAGTGTCACGGAAGTCGCACTGGCGAATGTGGAGTACGGCATCGCCAATGCCCAAACCTCTTCTGTACAGAAAGACATCTACGAAAGCTGTACATACGAATCTGGCATGGCCACGTTCCAGATCAGCATAGGGTCGTTGCTCGGGAGTCGGTCTGCCACACACGTGAACACACGGAGCATTGAGTGCCCGGTTCTGATCGTAGGTGGAACTGCAGACCGAATTACCCCCATCAACATCCAGCGCAGCATCGCGCAACGTTTCGGCAAGCAAGCTTCGTTGGTGGAAATAGAGAATTGCTGCCATTGGACGGTAGGAGGGGCCTACTTCCCGGAGGTTCGTTCCCGGATATTCAAATGGCTCCAGGGGCATTAGTTGCCGACATTGCACAAAGCCGAACGGCTACAGAAATGCACCCAAAAACCGGAAGTTAATCGAATTGGGTGTCTATGCCTGCGAGAATCAGGTTCGACCGGCTGGCGGCGTCAGTCATCACCGCGAGTCTGTATTCGGCGAGTTTTTCGAACTGTTTGAACGCCGTTTTCGGGACATCTGAAGCGGTAGGGATGTCGGCTTTCAACGGGTTTACCGGTTTGTGGTTGATGTGCAGTTCGAAGTGAAGATGAGCGCCGGTGCTGCGGCCCGTATTACCGGAATGTGCGACTTTCTCGCCACGCCGGACCTGCTGTCCCTTCCGCACAAACACTTTATCCAGGTGCAAGTAACGGGTTTTGTAGGCATTGCCGTGATTGATGTCGACATATTTGCCGGCATAGGGGTGATTGCCCACTCGCTCGACAACACCGTCGCCGGTGCTCATGATTGGCGTACCGACGGGTGTGGCCAGATCAACCCCGTTGTGGGGCGAGATGCGGCCAGTAATGGGGTGAAGCCGGTTCGGGTTGAAGTGCGAGCTCACCCGAAAGGATTTGGCCGTAGGCAGGCGCCTGAATGCGGGCAAGACACTTTTTCCGTTCTGGTCGTAATAGTTGCCGTCGTCGAACAGGAACGCCGTGTGAGTATGGTTGCGCCTTTCAAGCGACACAGCTTCAATGCGGGTTTTCCCAGTGCTTTCTGTGGCCGTCGTTTCATGGCCGACGATGACCGCAAAAGTATCCCCAGCCCTCAGTTCCCGTCTGAAATTGATCTGGTGCTCAAGCAGTTGCTGGACGGATGCAATCTGTGTGGCGGAGAGCCCGGCATTCCTGGCTGACTGGTAAAAACTACCGTGAATGGAACCCTTCAACACCTCCGATACCCAGTGTGTGTTTTGCACGGATTCCTGGTATTCGAACGTATCGCTATCCACTCTGGTGTAGGTAATAGAACGGGCCGGATCAAGATCCAGTGCCAGTTGCTGGAATTCGCCCTGTTCATTGAACTTCAATTTGAGTTCTGTTCCCGGCCTGAGGGTTTCCAGCGCCAGATATTCCACATCCGCCTTCAAAATACGGTTCAGGTCGGCTTGCGAGGCTTCGGCTTGGCTGAAAATGCTGCTGAGGCTATCGCCGGGCTCGACCCTGTGCTCGACGATGTTGGTTGCCCCGGCGAGACCTGCGGCGCCTGATGGTAATGGCTGACCTGTGGTCTGGGAGCCTGGCTGCTGCGCGAGATCTGCGAAATGGTTTAGCGCTTCGTTACTCGGTAACTGGATACTTGTGGATGACTCACTCTGTGTCGACCAGAAACCGGCCACCAGAATCAGTGATAACGCAGCAGCTGATAAAACCACATGGGTTGGCGTAAACGTTCTTGAACGAATCATTAATAAGTTGTCTCTTGGCAGGTGGACAGCCGTGTTGATCCACCATCATAAAATAGTTAACCCCTAACATAAATCATTTCAGCTTTACTGTGGAGCTCTGACCATGGTATGAGCGGTTATGTGTTGAAATTGTTAACGGCCATTAGCGCTCAACCCAGCGCTGGACAATATTCAATGCCTGCGGTGAAGGGTTGGCATTTCGGATTCCCCGCACTTCGCCAATCACCCAGGTGTTATTCCGACGTTCCACTGAAATAGTCAGCCGTTCTGGCTCCATCATGCGGTAAATAAACACCTCACCAAGCGCAACGAACCTATCGTAGCTACCCACGCAGTGGTGCATGAATGAGCCCTCATCCAATAACTCCAGCCAGGATTCCAGTGGCTCGATGCCGTCAATGGCGGGTAGAGGTGGTTCTGGATAAACCCCATGTTCCTGCGCAAGAGCAGCAGCATGGGCTTTGCGCTTGGCTTCGGAGCCCATGCTGTTAAAGCGTTCAACTAACTGATCATGAACTTCTTGCAGTTCTTGCCCAGAACTCACCCGAGTCAGCCTTTGCATATTGCCCGCTGCCATGTTCAGCGTGTCGCGAATCATTCGGCATAGCCAGGTGATGTCCAAAGCTGACGAGTGTCTATCAACGAGATTCAGCATGCCCGTCCAAAGCGGCTGTCCTTGGCGGAGCAGAAAGCGCAGATGATTCAGGTGAAGATTCGGGTGGTGCCTGAGCACAGCAAGAAATTCAGGCTGAGCCAATGATCGGCTGACATCCTCAAGCTCCCAGGGGAGTAGCGGAGAGAGTTCCACCCTGTTTACCAGACGAACCAGGGATTTGCTGCCTGGCAGGCCGGCCCGCTCAAGAATGGCCGTGCGCTTTAATGCTAACAATTGCTCAAACTCGTCAATAGAGAGCGGCTGGCTGCATGCGTGGTTCACCAGAAGAATGAACAGAAGGGGAGAGCTTTCTGCCAGCTCACGAGCAGCTTCCGACGCCGCACAGGCTTGTGCGAGTTCAAAGTCCATCGCCGGCATTAAGCGGGTTACAGCCAATATGTCTTCGGGTATGCCGTCCGAAACCCGCCTTCCCATTTGATCTTCTAGCGTGAACAGCGGCAGGCCTGGAGCTTTCAGAAAGCGACCCTCAGCCACAATGCCGTCATCATTCCTGCTGAACCAACGCAGTGGCTCGGCAGAGTGCCAGCTTTGCACAACCAACTGAATGGGGTAGTTAAGGATGGCGCTGAGATCGAACACAACCTGGTTTTCTGAAGGAGCTGAATTTTTTAGTGCCGACTCAGTCATGAGTTCTCCCAGGTTCGGTGGCGTGAAATCAGGTTTTCTCACCATGTGTTCAATGGTTGAGATCATATAAGTTTATTGCGACAGGTGGAGACGCTTTCTCATCGCATAATACTCGTACCCAACAGGAGGGCTGAACTCACACATAGCCATCCGAGCGGTTACCTGAGTGGCGCCGTGTTAGACGTGAATATTTCCGCTTTGGTCGATGACACTAAATTAAAAGAGCCCCTGACCTTTGGGTTTGTTGGTTCTGGACGAGCTGAGTGGATAACAAAGAGCTCTGGGGGCGATATCCGGATTACTGAGTCCAGCACTTAAGCTATCACTGATGTCCTGAGGCTGCAGGCACCGCTGCAAAAGCACCTTAACCATTATCTCTCGGTGCTTTTCCCGGAAGTCTCCCTGGGAGTCGACGAACAGCTACGGCGCGGCACCTTCAGCCGGGGTACTGAATTGGGGCAAATCACCGAACTGAGTTTTGGGGCGCGGGAACAGATGGGGCTGATTAGCCGCGTGGCCTATGCCGACCTGCTTCGGCAAGCCGGAAGGCCGACGCTGGTGTATTCAATATGGATTATGTGGACCGGCGCACTCGAGTTTGGTTAATCTGCAAATAGATCGAAAGCAAATGTATTTCACGAGAAAGGGGAGTTTAGCCAAAATGGATTCGCTGCAAGAGTTGCGCCTGAAATTGAAGCAGTTTGCTGAAGAACGCGATTGGCGCCAGTTCCACTCTCCGAAGAACTTGACCATGGCCCTCTGTGGTGAGGCTGGTGAGTTGTCGGAGCAATTCCAATGGCTTAGCGAAGACGACTCGAAAAACCTCAGTGAAAAACGTTTGGCAGCAGTGAAAGACGAAATTGCGGACATACAGCTGTATCTTGTTCTCCTAGCGGATTCTTTGGGTGTCGATATTGCTGAAGAGTCCGCCCGTAAAATAGAGGCAAATGCCCTCAAATACCCTGTTGCCAAGGCTAAAGGCAGGTCCACTAAATATAACGAGTTGTAGGGGTTATTCGTGATCGTCTATTCGGCTTCCAAGGCGGAATTTGTTGAACATGTGAAGTTCAATCAGATTGAGAAGGTTATCGAGGAAGAGGTCTGGAGAAAGCTTAAACGAAGAACTCCAAAATCCGAAATTGCTTCCTGGAAAAATTCGCTTCAATACATGTTTAACGCCCTGCTGGATCAGGGCATTCCCCCGTCGGCCGGTGTTGCCATTGAATATACGATACCACTGACCAGTCGCAGAGTGGATTTTATCCTGACGGGCAAAAATGCATCGCGAAATGACACCGCAATCATCGTTGAACTGAAACAGTGGTCCGAAGCAGAGGTTACGGACAAAGACGCCATAGTCAGAACATTCCTGAACGGGGCCATCCGTGAAGTTAACCATCCCTCCTATCAAGCCTGGTCATATTCAGCCCTGATTGAGGATTACAACGAAACAGTCCGAGAAGAGCGCATTAGCCTACAACCCTGCGCTTATCTGCACAATATGGAGAGTGGCGCGGCTATTAACGACTCGCGCTATGCTGAGCACACAGAGAGGGCGCCGGTTTACATTTCAAGCGATGCGAAAAAGTTGTCGGATTTCCTCAGGCGAAATATCCGCTATGGCGACAGCGACAACATCATGTATCGAATTGAACATGGTGTAATCAAACCGTCAAAAGGGCTTGCCGACGCCCTTGCCTCAATGCTTCGTGGGAATAGGGAATTCATTCTGCTGGATGAGCAGAAACTTGTTTACGAGACTGCGCTGGAGCTGGCGGAAATAGGGCGCGAAACTCCAAAACAGACGTTCATTGTGAAGGGTGGACCGGGTACGGGTAAATCGGTTGTTGCAATTAACCTTATCGTTGAAGCAACCAATAGGGAGATGTTGACCCAGTTTGTTAGCAAGAATGCCGCACCCCGGGAAGTTTTCAAGGCACGCCTGACAGGTACTATGCGCAAAACCCACATCGATAACCTGTTTCGCGGTTCTGGGGGCTATACAGACACCGAGAATAACTTCTTTGATTTGCTGGTCGTTGATGAGGCCCACAGGTTAAACGAAAAATCTGGCCTTTACGGGAACCTGGGAGAGAACCAGATAAAAGAGCTGATAACCAGCGCCCGAACCTCGATCTTCTTTATTGATGAAGATCAGCGCGTCACGCTCTCGGATATCGGCACAGTGGAAGAGATTCGGTATTTTGCGAAGCAATTGGGTTCAGAGATAACTGTCCTCGAATTGAGTTCCCAATTCCGTTGCAATGGTTCTGACGGTTATCTGGCGTGGGTTGATCATGTTCTTCAGGTCAGGGAAACCGCAAATACAACGCTGGATGGCATCGACTATGATTTTCGGGTTTTCGACGATCCGAATGAGCTGCGAAACGTTATTGAGCAGAGAAATCGCCGCGCCAACAAGGCACGACTGGTAGCCGGATATTGCTGGGATTGGAAGAGCAAGAAGGATCCAGGCAGTTTTGATATTGAACTCGCTGAGCATGATTTCAGGGCAAGATGGAATCTGGACAAGCACGGCGCCAAATGGCTTATCGCTCAGGATTCGATAAGTGAGATTGGCTGTATCCATACCTGCCAGGGGCTGGAGCTCGATTACGTAGGCGTGATTATTGGAGATGATTTTGTAATCCGAGATGGCGTTGCGGTTACAAACGCTGGCGCGCGCTCAAAATCGGATCGGTCTGTTCGTGGATACAAAAAAAGGCTGAAAGAGGATCGGGAGAGCGCCCTGGCGGATGCTGACATGATCATCAAGAACACCTATCGCACCCTGATGACACGGGGTATGAAAGGATGTTACGTCTACTCTACAGATGCCGAAACTAGAGAGCATTTTCGTAGCTTTGCCGAAACCCAGATCACTGAACAGACGGATGAAGTTTCTGCCCAGCCATTTCCGTATGAGGTGGTTGATTATGAATCAGCAACCCCTTATGACGGTTTTGTACCTCTATACGACCTGCAGGCAGCAGCTGGCGAATTTAGTGAATTCCAGTTGCCCGCCGAAGAGGCTCAGTGGGTAAATCTGCCTGAACATTTTGCCACCAGGCCGGGTCAGTTTGTCGCCCAGGTTGTTGGCGAATCCATGAATAAGCGAATACCCAATGGCGCTTGGTGCCTCTTTAACGCGAACCCAGGAGGAACGCGGAATGGCAAGATAGTCTTGGTACAACATCGGGCTATTGAAGACCCTGACAACGGCAGTTGCCTCACCGTTAAACTGTATCGCAGTGAAAAAACGATGTCCGGCGACGAACTCGTTAACGAAAAAGTCATCTTGGTACCGGTCACTAGCGCTCATGGTTATCAAGATATCGTGATTGAAGACGATGATCTTCACGACTTGAGAGTCATTGGAGAGTTTGTTGCGGTGTTGGCCTGAGACCAGTGATTCAAAAACCACTCCTGCATCTTGAAGGGAAGTTCTAGAGTAGATCTCCCTAGTTTGTTGGCGACGACCTGTCCGCCTGGTAGCCTGGTCTAGATCGACTTCAGGCTAATTAGTCGCAAGGGAACTATTCAATGCAGGATACGCTGAGTTATTACGACAGCAATGCCGATGACTTTGTCGAGTCTACGTTTGAGGTCAGCATGGAAGACCTTTACCGAGAGTTCTTGCCACAAATTCCCGAAGGTGGACATATTCTCGACGCCGGTTGTGGTTCTGGTCGAGATGCTTTGTTTTTCAAAAAGAATGGCTACCGCGTTTCTGCTTTCGATGGCTCAAAAGCTATTACTTCTCTTGCCTGCCAAAAGACCGGGTTGCCAATTCAGAACAGGTCCTTTTCAGACGTACAAGAATCCATCACGTATGACGGCATCTGGGCTTGTGCCAGCCTTTTGCATTTGCCTCTCGTTGAACTACCCAGAGCTATTGAACAGCTGTGGAAAGCCCTGAAACCGGATGGCGTTTTCTACATGAGTTTCAAGATTGGCCAGGGGGAGCGTGACCACAATGGTCGGCACTTTACTGATGCTGACGAGTCGATTGCCGAACAGTGGATTCAGGATCTGACAGACTTTGAAGCTTGCCAGATGTGGCGCACTGATGATCAGCGTCCTGATAGGAATGAGCAGTGGTTGAACATTCTTCTGACCAAGGCGCCCGCTTCCCACCAAAAGCTGACGACGGGCGGGAAAGAACATCATTTTCTACCTAAGCTATGCCAGGCAATTAAAGCTGCTGATCAGGTAGATATGGCGGTAGCTTTTGTTAAAACCACCGGTTTAAATCTCTTGTTCCCGGATTTGGTGAGCGCGCTGCAACGAACTCCTGACCCAACTCGTATCCGCATTCTCACCAGTGATTATTTGGACATTACCGACACAGAGGCCCTTCGGAAGCTTGTTCTGTTGCATGACCATGGAGCTCAGGTGCGTGTCTATCAGAGCAAAGGGAGTAGCTTTCATTTGAAAGCTTACCTTTTCGCTGGCCATGTTGAGAATCAGCAAATGTGGGGTCGGGCGTTTATCGGCTCCAGCAATATCAGCCGTCAAGCCCTTCAGGACGGGTTGGAATGGAATTATCAGGTGGATTTCCCGCCCGACTCTGGATACCTCGAGGCTGCCAGCAGGTTCGATGAACTGTTTCAGCACCCCAATGTTGTGCCTCTAACTGACAACTGGATCGATGAGTACGAGAAACGGAGGAAACCACCAGAACAGTCACTGGAACCGGGTAGTGATGAGACGCAGGAAGTTCCAGCACCCAACGAAGTGCAAAAGGAAGCGCTAGAGGCACTGGATCTGACCCGCGTAGAAGGCTACCGAAGAGGGTTGGTCGTGTTAGCAACTGGTTTAGGTAAAACCTGGCTATCAGCCTTTGATGCCGTTCAAATGGGCGCCCGTCGGATTCTTTTTGTCGCCCATCGCGAAGAAATCCTTTATCAAGCGGCCGAGACCTATTTGCGGATCAAGCCAAATAGCCGCGTTGGCTTTTACATGGGTAAGCAGCGCGATCGAACAGTCGACATCCTTTGTGCTTCGATACAAACACTTGGCAAAGAAGTCCATCTGGAACGATTCGATCCCCGGCATTTCGATTATATTGTTGTCGATGAATTCCACCACGCGGCAGCGCCCGTATATCATCGACTCTTGAGTTACTTTGCGCCGCAATTTCTCCTGGGATTAACGGCAACCCCAGACCGGACAGACCGCTCGGATATCCTGTCGCTGTGTGACGACAACTTGGTTTTCGAATACCCGTTGTTTGAGGGCGTCAGGGGTCAATTTCTGGTGCCCTTCCATTACTACGGTATCTACGACGAGACGGTCGATTACACCGAAATACCCTGGCGTAACGGGAAGTTTGACCCCAATTTGCTCGCCAATAAGTTGGCTACTTATGGGCGCGCCAAACACGTGTTCAAGGTATGGAGTGAACAGAAGCAAACCCGGACCTTGGCCTTTTGTGTTTCACGCGTCCATGCCGATTTTATGGCCAGCCAGTTTGTGAAAAAAGGAATCAAGGCGGCAGCCGTTCACGGTGAATCTGAAATGTCTCGTGGCGAGGCCTTGGAGAGCTTGGAAAACGGTCAACTCGAAGTCATTTTTTCTGTCGACCTATTCAACGAAGGTGTCGATCTGCCCGCAATTGATACAGTGCTGCTATTACGTCCGACGGAGTCCAAGATTCTGTTTCTCCAACAAATTGGCAGGGGATTACGGAAAAGCTTGGCTACCGGGAAAGACAAGCTTGTGATTCTGGATTTTGTGGGTAACCACCAGAGTTTCCTACACAAACCTCAGGCGTTGATTGGACAGGCGATGAATCACCGACAGTTAGCGGAGTTCGCCAGGAAAGCCGAAAAAAATCAGTTGGACCTGCCAGACGGCTGCTTTATCAACTACGATCTGGAGGTGATCGACTTCCTCAAAGCTCTTGATCATCAGGGCGCTGAAAAAGACTATCAGGTATTGAAAGATACATTGGGTCGTCGTCCAACGCTTACCGAGTACTATCATTTCGGTGCCAGCATCACTAAAACCCGCAAGTTGCACGGAAGCTGGTTTGGATTGGTTCGTGACATGGACGATCTCATCGATATTGAGACAGAGATTTTGTCCCGTTACGAAGCATTTTTGCTGGAAGTTGAAACCACGGCCATGAGCAAATCATTCAAAATGATATTGCTAGACGCGTTCCAACAGCTAGGCGGTTGGCGTAGACCACCAAAGCTCTCGAAACTGGCCCAAGCATCCTGGGAGACACTGAAGCGCCGACCAAGGCTATATCAAGAAATTGCTGCTTCAGTGAAGGGCGTTGATGGTTCCTCTGCGCAATGGCAGCAATACTGGAAGAAGAACCCTGTCGATCATTGGACCAATAAGTCTCCAGCCGTTTTTGAGATTGAGAACGATCAATTTAAGCCAGTAGTTGGACTGGAGGGTGATCAGGTACCTACTTTCGAGGAGATGGTGCAGGAGTTAATTGATTACCGCCTTGCGTCCTACGAAGCACGGCAGTCTTCCAAGCAAGAGCCGTCTTCGTATGAAAATGTAGTCCCGCTTACGCCTTCTGGAACGGAGTTGCCTTACTTCCCATCCTTGAAGATTGCTTGTGGCCACTTCAGAAGCAGTAACGCTGAAGAACCGGATTACAGGTCTATCGGATTGGGACACGGGCGAATAGAGCCAAATCGTCATTTCATCGCCAGAGCATCGGGTAACTCTATGAATGGCGGAAAGCAGCCGATTCACGATGGTGATTATCTGTTGCTTGAGCAGATCAACCCAAACCAAGCTGGATCGATCACAGGGAAAACGCTCGCGATTGAACGGATGGATGAGGCCGGCGACACACAATATCTTCTCCGGACGGTTCGTAAATCCCCCGTAGGTGAATATCGGCTCGAAGCTGCTAACCCAGAGTATGAAGACATTATTGTCACTCCCGTGCTTCTCGAACAGTTTCGAACGTTCGCACGCTTTTGCGAGATTATAGATCCATTGGAGATGGCTGTTGGGCAGGAAATCCCGAGAGAGGAGATTCCGGAGTTGTTCGGAGCGACGTTTAATCCTGGCAATTGGCAAAGCGGTCATGTTTTTCTCAAAGATGCCAATGCCCACATTTTGTTGGTGACGTTAAACAAGCAGGGCAAAGGCGTCCAGCACCGCTATGTTGATCATTGGATTGATGAGCACACATTTCATTGGCAGAGCCAGAACTCGGCTACGCCCCAGAGCAAACGAGGGCGGGAGTTGATCAGCCACAAAGAGCTCGGGCTCTCAGTGCACTTATTTGTCCGCGACAATAAGCTGCGCAATGGCAAAGCTGCCCCCTTCACTTATTTCGGCCCCGTTGAATATCAAAGCCATGAGGGAAGTAAGCCAATGAGCGTGAAATTACGGCTTAGATCGACGGATTAAAACACCATGACTGTAGTTATTACCTGTCAATGGCAATGGTTGAATCCGTCGTCGTAAAAGTTAGATCAGTTTTTCACTGCAACTTGAAGATCACGCAGCGAGAATTTAAACCTGAAAGCGCGAGGATAGACCTCGGGCTTGAAGGCAAGTATTAAAGGAAACATCATGCTTAAACGACAGGCAGCGCTAGTTATCGCACTGTGCTCAATGTTCTTATCGGCAACCACCATGGCGACAGAAGAAGCGGAATACACAGTACTCCTGAAGGACGACAATCTGGAAGTTCGTCAGTATGAGCCGCAGATTGTTGCAGAGACGGTCGTTGATACGGAATTTGAAGACGCGGGCAGTGAAGCTTTTGGTCGTTTGTTTAAATACATTTCCGGCAATAACCAATCCCAAGCGGAAATCGCCATGACCGCGCCTGTTGGCCAGGTGGCTGAGAGCCAGAAAATCGACATGACGGCGCCGGTCGGGCAGACCCAGGTTGATGGTAAATGGGTAGTGAGTTTCATGATGCCCAGTTCGTTTACGATGGGCAGCATACCGAAACCCAACGATGAACGGATCGCTTTACGTTCTGTGCCGGAACAGACGATGGCAGCCATTCGCTACTCCGGTCTTTGGAGTGAATCAGGTTACCAAAAGAACAAGTCCAGGCTGGAAAGGTGGATTGGTGAAAAGGGGTACATCGCAGCTGGAGCGCCGGTATGGGCCCGTTATAACGCGCCGTTCATTCCATGGTTTCTGAGACGGAACGAGGTGTTGATACCCGTAGAACAGGCGCAATGAGACCTTGGATAATGATTCGAAAATAAACGAACTCAAACCACCAGGATGATGCCATGCCGCAATCGCCCCTTCCCCAATCCCTGAAACTCCCTTTCGTTCGATCTGAGTTCTATTATTTAGCGAGCGAACCTGGGTTCGCCCGCTAAGATAACCTCAGCGCTCTACTACCACCCGAACCACCTTGTTATATTGGCGATGGTCAAATTCACCCGTGGGCTCACCATTTCCATCCGTTATGGGGAAAACATACCGCGGCGTCATGACGACTTCATAGCCATAGTCGCCACTGGGGCGAACGTCCACCTCAAGGAAACCATAGTGCTTGCCGCCATCAATAAGTTGGTTTCCGTTCCACATCTCCGGTACGTCGCCGTGAACGCTCCAGTGTGTTTCCTGGGCCTCGGCCGGCAATTGATCAAAAGGGACGTATGTAGTGGTCGGCGGGTATCCAGGCCCTCTCAGGCCATCACCTGCGAAGCCGACATCCCAGTAATGGACTCCGTTTATGCGAACATACTCCAGTAACTCATCATGTCCGGATAGCACGGCTGTCACGCCGTAACGTTCGAAGAGTTCTTTATAAGCCCGCATCGGAACACCCGATTGACTGTCTTCACCGTTGGCGATGCCTGCGCTTCCTGATGGCAAGCTGTGTACACCTGTACCAAATGCTGTGTGGTGGAATTGAACAAAGATTATCTGGCCTTGCGCTTGTGCATCTGCAAGTTCACGTATAGCCCAGTTCCATTGTTCGCTACCTGGATTGAAGTCGGGAACGCGAGACTCTACTCCATTAATCATCAGGTTAGTGTCTTGGCTTGGGTCATCATCATTGCCGTTGGAGGAATCGAGTGAGATCAAGGTCACAGGGCCATAGTCAGCGCGATAGTAGCGTTTCTCATAACGCTCATCCGTAGCGTAATTAGTCGGCAGATCCCAGTAAGTGTTCCATTTGTCATAGGACAACATGGATGCCTGGGCGTTATATCCCGGAGCCTCCGGGTGCCAGTAGTTTTCATGGTTGCCGAGGGTAGGGAAGATGGGTGTTGTAGATGCCAGAGTGCCCCATTCGCCAGCACTGTGGCGCCAGAACTCGTCCCAGTCCAGCTGCCGCCCGCCCTTTTCGACCAGATCACCAGCAATGACCCAAAAGTCCGGGCCACGTGTTGCAGCGTACCCAAGGTTTGCTTTGTATCCCTCTGTTTGATCAACAGGGTATTGCCGGGTATAGGTATCAGGGTCGGTTCCTAGCTTTTCCCCGCCAACTGCCAATGCATTCGCTGTCCAGCGTACGGTTTTCTGTGTCGACTCAGGTTCGGTTTCCATGTCTGACATGGCAATGAAGCGAACCGCCTCTCGACTGCCAGTCATAGGCGCTGTTTTGAATTCCGACGCAAATGTGTCAGCGCCCGGTTGATCTACAGAGTATTGATAGCTGGTTTCCGGTGTGAGTTGGGTAACCCTGACAGAATGCTTGTAATTCGGGGCGGGAGCAGCCCCCTCAGTAGCATAGGAATGAATACTGCTAAAGTTTTGATCACCGTGTATGTATTCGATCTCAGAGGCACCATAGGTAAGGCTGTCTGCCAACTCGGGATTTGAAGCAAACTCACCAATTCCATTAACGGCCAGGGTTCCTGGCTTGTCGGAATCACTAAACCAGGTCACGGTCATTTCTGTTGGAGCGGGATTTTGCAAATACGGTAGAGCGTAGTAGCGGCTGTCTGCTACCACTGATGGCTCATCATTTTCAGATGAGTCAGGAGTAGGTGATTCGTTTGAGTCTGAGGACGAACCTGATCCGTTAAAACAACCAGTTAAAGAGGTAATAGCCAAAGCTAACGCTAATTTCGGGTATAAGGGAGACATTCGATTGTTTTCCTACGGTTTTGAGACGTTGTGACAGACTGAAAACTGTAGCGTGCGAGTATGTCTCTGAAGTGACTAATCTGTTACAGGTTATGTAATTGTAAAATTTAAGGTTTCGGGCAATATTCAGGGCCATAGGTCAGAACTGAGCCGGAAGTTGGCATTCTTGTTTTTCGGGACGCTTGGTCCGGTAGCCTGGTTCTTAAACGTAAATTCAAACGGCTAATCGAGAGGTTTCGACATGCCCGGCAGCAATGCCCCTACACCAATAAGCAGCTACACCCGAAAAGTCTGGATCGCCGTAAGCATTAGTGCGGTTATGGCGGGCGCTTTGATTCTGCTCTGGCATGGTTTTCAGGTTCTGTTGCTGATTTTCGCCGGACTTCTGTTGGGCACTTTTTTATTGGTTCCGGCTGGTTGGTTATGCAGCCATAGCTTTCTGTCGCGCGGGTGGTCTCTGTCAGCTGTGATTCTCTCGATAGCAGGTTTGTTGGCCTTGTTGGGAATGCAGTTTGCAAGCGGGGTGAACGAGCAGTTTGAACAGCTCGCTAAGATTTTGCCGGATTCCGTTTCGGAATTAAAAGAGCAGTTTCGTAAGTGGCCTATGGGTACTCAGATTATTGAGCGGTTCAGTCAGGAGGGTGCAGCAGATAGTCTCTTCGGCCAGTGGTTTTCCAAGGTTTCGTTATTCCTCTCGTCCACATTGAGTATTTTCCTGGATCTTTTTTTTGTTGTTTTCATAGCTCTGTTCTTTGCCTTCGAACCAGGCACCTATCGATCGGGATTGCTTTCTCTTATCCCGCCGCGCCAACGCGCTACAGTTACAACGCTTACTACAGAAATTAGCCAGCGCCTATATTGGTGGTTATTAGGACGCCTTCTATCAATGACTGTGGTCGGTGTGGCCACAGGCATGGGGCTATGGTTGTTGGGGGTGCCCATGGTGCTCTCACTTGCGCTGCTGGCAGCATTGCTGGTGTCGATCCCTAACTTAGGGCCAATACTGGCGGCGATCCCTGCGTTACTGGTGGCGCTTCCGGATGGCCAGTTCTTGCCTGTATTGGTGCTTTACTTGGCTGTACAGGCGGTGGAAAGCAACATGATAACGCCGCTTGTAGACCGCAGATCAGTGAAGCTTCCTCCCGCGTTGCTGCTGTCAGCTCAGATTATTATGGGTTTGACTGCAGGGATTCTTGGCCTGGTTCTCGCGGCACCTTTAACGGTGTTGGGGATGGTTGTTGTCAAGCGGCTATATGTTGATACCCGAGTCGAGCAATAGGCCGACGTTTGTTCTTTACAGGAATTTAACTATATTTAACATATTGGGCCCCGACCTTCGCCTCTGCCCGAATTGCAGAAGGGGAGCCGTATTGGATGATGCAGCTACAGTCGCTCTGATAGGAGATAACGCTATGGAAGTTGAAGGACCTGATCACGAGGCGTTGGCTAAAGATTTCCTGCGACTTTCGCCAGAAGCTATGAAAGCGAAATATCCTGAGGACGAAGAGGTTCAGGGCGCTCTTGCTCAAATCATGCTGGTTCGCGAGCGGCTTCACACCGAAGAAGGGGCCTCGGCCAATTACGAGATGATTGAAACAGCTTTAATGAAACGTATCGCGTTGAACTTGGCACAGGGGCTGCCTGTCCTTGTACCAGACATTGACGAACATTGCCGCGAGATCTCCGCAAAGAACTAGTCTCGAAGTCCTCGAAACCTATCACTTGATGTCTTGCCATGACGCGGAGACCTCACCATTACTGGAGGGTAATTTGGTCAACGTGAGGGCCTTTGTTAGGTTGGGGCTGACGTAGTTCACCGGGGCGATGCCCTCGGTTGCTGATCACGTCTACCGAGCGTTGCGCCTTTGAAGCGTCTTCGCTTTGGCCGACCACACGAAAAGCTTCATAAAGGAGTACGACAATGCGTAAGTTTACTACTCGTGCAATGGGCGTCTCGCTGCTGGCAGGTGGAGTGGCATTGAGTCTTTCGGCGGTTGCCGCAGAAGGGCTTTACACTATGGATGAGCTAAGCGATGCCGATGTTTTCGATAGCACCGGCGAAGAGATTGGTGAGGTCGAGGATATTCTGTTGAGTGACGATATGTCACTGCACTCACTCGTTATAGAAACCGGTGAAGTACTTGGCTTGGGGGGCAGAGAAGTCATTGCAGAGCGTGGCACTTTTACTGTTGCGACAGCCCCTGGCAACGCCGATTTTGGCAGCGTTGAGTATGAAGTTCATGTGGAAATGACCCAGAATGAACTTAAAGAACTGCCTGAGTATGACCAGGACTGGTGGAACCAGACAAGCCAGAGTTTGCAGCAGGCTTGGGAAAACACCAAGGACGTCAGTGAGAATGCTTGGCAAAACACCAAAGAGGCCACTTCTTCAGCTTGGTATAACGTCAAGCAAGGCGTAGAAGAGATGGGTAATGAAGCCGGGCAGGCGACTGAGTAAGATGTTCCTCATGGGGGCGCCCGGTAGGGCGCTTCCCACATAGCTCCCCTCTATATCTTCAAGTGCGTCCAGGTACAGCGCAAATAATCTGCATACTCTTCTGTTTGTGGGCGGCCTCTAGCGCTGCGGAAGCGACGTGAACGATTTCAGCTTCGTTCAGCGCCAGGAAATTCATTCTCTGGGTTGCTGCTTGCCACTTTGGTGAGATAATCCTCGGCCGGTGGTTTATCCTAGGCACCAAATTTTGCCTGGCTGTGACCGGGCGTGTGCCAACCTCAAAGGAATTTCCTGATGAGCAACCTTCCGAATCTCACCGATGCTTTGTTAACCCTCGAAGACCGGGTTGCGGTGCTGACCCTCAATCGCCACGACCTGCGCAATGCGTTGACCGGTTCTCACCTGATTGACGACATCGTCACCACGGCCGACTGGGTCAATCATTGCGACGATGTGTCTGTACTGGTTATCACCGGAGCCGGTTCTGCCTTCAGTGCAGGCGGTAACGTTCGCGATATGGCGGAGCGGGGCGGTGATTTCGCCGGCGATGTGGCCGAGTGCGCGGACCGCTACCGCAAAGGTATTCAGCAGATTCCGTTGGCCTTGCAGGGCGTGGAAGTTCCCGTTATTGCTGCAGTGAACGGTCCAGCCATCGGTGCCGGCTTTGATCTGGCTAACATGGCCGATATTCGTATCGCTTCGGAGAAGGCCAAATTTGGTGAAACCTTCCTGAACCTGGGCATTATCCCGGGCGACGGCGGTGCCTGGCTCATGCAGCGCCTGATTGGTTATCAGCGTGCCTTCGAACTTACGCTGACCGGCCGCATTGTGGAGGCGAGTGAAGCCAAAGAATTGGGCTTGGTTCTGGAGGTGGTGCCGGCTGATGAGCTGATGCCTACCGTGATGACTATGGCAAAACGTATTGCCAGCCAGCCCCCGAAGGCGACCCGCCTGACCAAACGCCTGATGAAGATGGCTCAGCGTATGGAACTGAAGGACTTTCTGGACCTCTGCGCTGTGTTTCAGGGAATGTCTCACAACGAGCCGGAGCACCTGGATGCGGTAAACCGGATGTTGGAATCCATGGCGAAGAGGTGAGGGCACCCCATGAGTGAAGCACTGTTTCTGCGTGATAAAGAACTGTATGTGCCTACGCCCGAGTGCTGTAGTCCCTGGAGCCCCCAACATCTGCACGGTGGGCCGGTGGTAGGCTTGATGGCCCATGCGGTGGAGCAGGCATCGGATAGCGGGCATCTGAACCTGACAAGGCTTACGGTGGATCTGCTTCGTCCGGCTCCCAATTCACCCTTGGCGATCTCCACCCGGCTGGTGCGTGGCGGTAAACGACTCCAGATTATGGAAGCGTCGTTGTTGGCGGGTGATACTGAAGTGGCCCGGGCAAGCGCACTATTCCTTGAGAACAACCCGGTCTCGGTGCCGGAATACGGTCGCTTTCCTGAACCAGAATTTGATCCTCCTTCCGGGCCCGTTGAGGAAAATATTTCTGAGGCCGCCGGCTGGCAGAATCAGTATAGTCCTGAGGGTTTGCACAGCACGGCAAAGGCGGTAGTTATCGACGGTGTAAATGGCAAGGGCCACGGGATAGCCTGGATGAAACTACCGATGCCGCTGGTGCAGGGCGTGCAGATGAGCCCTTCTGTTATGGCGGCCACGCTCTGCGATTTTGGTAACGGCGTTGGTCAACTCAATCTGGATAGTGAAACTGGCTGCATCAACGCCGACGTCACCCTCTACCTTCACCGGAGCCCGGTTGGCGAATGGCTGGGGCTGGATGCCCGCAGCCGTATGCAGAATACCGGTGTCGGTCTGGTGGAAACGACCCTCTTCGACAGTCAGGGCCCGGTAGGCAAAATCCTGCAGGCGATCATCAGCATGAAGATGCCCGGCTCAGGAGGCTAGGCTCAGCGACGCACCGGCGACGCAGTATTCTGCAGGGGTACCTCGGTGCTGGTCTTTTCCAATAGTGTTGACTCAGAAGTCGTCTATGCCCAATATACTGTATATATAGCCAGTTGTTGGCGTGTAGCTTGCCTCTTGCCAGCAGCTTGGTTGCCTTTGTCGTGGAAATCCGGAGGAAGTGATGATGGCACAAGCTTCGGTGTCTTTTATAACAGTGCGACGCCGGTTCGACTTCAGGAGCATCGAAGTCGGGAACTGGGTAACGCCGGAAGAGCGCGACAGAGCAGCTGGCCGCTTCTATCGGGCGCTCAGCGATCTGTTACTCATTCTTCGGGGCCCGGAAGCACTTGTTTCCCTGCGAGGCTCGCTGGGACTTCAGTACGGAATTGGTGGCAGGCCCGGCGTCGCCGCACACTATATTCCCGCTACCCGGCAACTGGCTCTAGCGAAGAATGCGGGGGCAGGGAGCCTTGCCCATGAATGGTTTCATGCGTTCGACCACTATATGGGAAGCAAAGCGTTTCGCAGCTCTGGCAAGCATGGCTTTGCATCCGCGGCCTGGCTGGATAGCGCGGACCAGAAAGAGCATCCGCTTATTGAGCTACTGGGCAGGTGTTTTCGAACGATTATGTTGAATGAAGATGGCACCCAGCCCAGTACGCTGTTTCTGCGCTCAAAGCAGGCTGATCAGCAACGTAATGTATTGTATTACGCGCAACCTGAAGAGCTCTGTGCCAGGGCTTTCGAAGCGTTTGTAGAAGACAGTGAGCCCGGCAACAGCTTTCTGGTGCGTGGAACACGCCACTCAGAGGAAGCCAGGGCCGGGCTCTACCCAACAGGCAAACACCGGCAGGATATCAATGCCGCTTTTTCGCAGTATTTCGCGAGCCTGGGGCGTGCTCTCTTTCGAGAACAAGCAAGAGCGGGTTAATGAGTTTGTACGCCTGATGCTGGCATCAAACCCGGCGATGCTGCTCAAGATACCTTGCGGCATCATTTCGCAGTGGCAGGTTCATCGCACCGTAAAGGTGCCTGCGCTCATACCCCAAGTCGGAGAGAACATCGTCTTTCTCTGCCAGAAGTGACATAGCCATCCGCCGAAACTGCTGGCGCCGGGTATAGCTCCTCATCCAGGGCAGAATATTCAGCCCGTTTATCTGGTCGTTGCTTTTGATGCTCAGCATTGTCTTCACCCGTATTCTGACCTTCCTGAGTTGGTGGCATTCGAGTGGGCGAAACTGCCCCTCAAGTGCACTGTTACCGAAAGGATGGAGCTTCAATTAGATTCAATCAAACGAAAAGAATTTAACTCTGCGTTCAAATATGCTTAAGTCATATTTGCGTCCAGTTAGGAGTCAGGGTGATCACGTGGCAATACCGTTGCTCGACAATGAGGTACTCAGGTCCTTCGTAGCGATTTGCGAGTGCGGTACCTTCACCGGTGCCGCGAAGTTGGTGCACCGAACCCCCTCGGCACTCAGCATGCAAATCAAGCAGTTGGAACAGAATCTTGGCAAATGCCTGTTTATTCGCGAACCGCGGCAGGTACGCCTGACAGCGGAAGGCGAAGCGCTTCTGGACTATAGCCGTCGATTGTTGCGGTTGAATGAAGAGGCGGTTCAGTATTTTCTCTCACCATCACTTGAAGGCAAGGTCGGTATCGGAACATCAGACGATGTTGGTACCCGCATCCTGCCCGAGGTACTCGCCCAGTTTGCACGCTCATATCCCGCAGTGTTGGTGGATGTGGTTGTGGGATCGAGTAAACAAAATCTCGCCCGGCTGGATTCTGGAGAGCTGGATCTGGCACTGGTTACCGTAGCGGATGAAGTCAGGGATATTCGCGGCGAGGTTGTTTATGAAGAACCTTTGGCCTGGGCAGGACTGGAGGAGGGCTCCGCGTTTCTGCGCACGCCCTTGCCGGTAGCAGTGGCGCACGAAGGTTGCTCCTGGCGGCGAATGACATTGCGGGCCCTCGATAGCGCCGCAAAGCCTTATCGGATTGCCTACACCTGTGAACATTGCTCTGGTCAGGAAGCTGCTATGGTGGCTGATCTCGCCGTTGCACCCTTCCCGAAGAGCCTTGTGCGCCCGCCATTGAAGGAAATAGTCAACCAGGGTTTACCCGAGATAGGCTCCTACCAGCTGGCCCTTGTGCGTAAAGGCTCCAATGAGCTGAACGATGCCTTGGCACTCCATGTGAAAGATGCGTTTCGGAGCCTGCAAGACAGTTAAAGCACGATGGCTGGACTTATACCCGGCGCCAGCTTATGGTTTTTAAACGTGAAGCGCGGGTTTGCCATTTGTACGCTTTGCAGTTTTTGATCGCCATGATCACCAGTCGGTGATTTTATTACTTTACCTTTTATCGGGACACGCCAGGCCACTGATGTTCATTACGCTGCTCGTCTGTACTTTTGCCATAGCTATAGCGACCGCTCTGCCTCTTTGGCACAACCCACATTGGAGTGTTCGGAGCTTCGACTTTCCGCGCCTTCAGTTGGCTTTTCTTGCAGCTCTTTTGTTGATCGTCCAGTTGCTGCTCCTTGACCTGTCTCGGCCTGCAAGCTGGGGGCTGGTGATCATCACAGGGCTTTCACTGGCGGCACAGCTCTGGTGGATCCTGCCATACACTGCGATCTGGCCAAAAGAGGTAAAAGATGCGCGGGCCGAAGACCCTGAACGGACTTTGACCATACTTACCTCGAATGTACTGACCCCTAACCGCAACGCCCCGGCACTTTTAAAACTCGTTGAGCAGCACCAGCCCGATATTCTTGTCACGCTGGAATCAGATCAGTGGTGGGAGGAACAGCTTGCGGCTCTCGAAAAGGAAATGCCTTATACCATCAAGTGCCCGCTGGATAACCTGTATGGCATGCATGTGTTCTCGCGGTTACCGTTGCACGAGTCTGAGGTTTGCTTTCTGATAGAGGAAAAAGTGCCCTCCATGCACGCTCTGGTTGAGCTTCGGTCGGGCGACTGTGTGAGAGTGCACTTTGTGCATCCTGCGCCGCCCAGCCCTACAGAAAACGACGAATCAACAGAGCGGGATGCAGAACTTGTGATCGTAGGTCGCAGTGTTGCCGACAGTGACGAGCCTGTCATCGTAACCGGTGACCTGAATGACGTGGCCTGGTCGCCGACGACTCGCCTGTTCCGTAAAGTGAGCGGATTGCTTGATCCAAGGGTAGGCCGAGGGTTTTACAGCACGTTTCACGCAGATTATTGGCCATTACGATGGCCACTTGACCACCTGTTCCACAGTGATCACTTTACGCTTGTCTCCATTACCCGTTTGCCGTCGATAGGCTCGGACCACTTCCCGTTTCTCACCCGAGTAAAACTGGCTCCGGTTCGCGGGCAAGACCAGGAACCACTTCGACCAGACGGTGAGGACCACAGCCGGGCAGAAGACATCGTTCGGGATCAGAGCGCGAGCAAACACGATGTGCCCGAGCCGGGTGAATAACACGCGTCATGCCAAAACAGCTGGCACCAATACCGCCGTAACCAGAAGGACCCTCCCCATGAAAAAATACTGCCTGCTGGCGATTGCCGTTGCAGCTACACCCTTGATGGCTCAGGCGGAGATCACAGCTGCAACCTTGTATCCTTCTCATGCGGAGCTTACCTGGGAGGAAAGCGAACAGGTGAGTTCTGGTGCAGGAACCTTTGAGGTTGAGGGTTTGCCAGTCAGTCTCCAGGATCAGAGTTTGCAGGTTGTGCTTGAGGGCGTGTCGGGATCACAGATCCGGCAGGTACAGGTTAGCCGCGTGGAACAGGCTGAATTCGTTGCTGGGGAGTCCCGACGTATCCGTGATGAGTTAGCGGCTGTTAGCCTGAGAATTCAGGAACAGGAAGACTCGATCCGGGCGTGGAGCCAGCAAGTTACCCTCATGAGCAAAGCTGCGGAGTCTCCCCACGAACTGTCTGCTTCAGAGCTGAACGACATGGCTGCTACGTTGAAAGATACAACACAGAATGCGCTGGCGGAGATACGGCGAATCCGGGTGAAACTGGCCGACGATATCGCCATCAGAGACCGTTTATCGAGGGAGCTTGCTCAGGTTAAACAGAGCGCCAAGGCAACCAAAAAAGTTTCAATTCGATATCAGGCTCCCACGGCCGGCGAACTGCAGGTAAAACTCAGGTTTCAGACGACCGAAGCCAGTTGGCGGAGTGAATACACTGCGCGCCTGAAAAGCCGGCTGGCAGGCGGATCTGGTGGCGAGGTGATGCTGGAGCACCTAGCCGTTGTGCAGCAGGCAACCGGAACCGATTGGCAGGGTGTTGAGCTGCAACTTGCAACCGCAAACGCTCGCAGGGGAATTGCTATGCCGCCTCTGTATTCCTGGGTTGTGAATCCTGAGCCGCCCCAGGTTTATCGCTCAAAGGCGTTGGCGCCTATGGCTGAAATGCAGGCCGATTCACTTATGGAGAGCTCGGCTGTTGTGGAGCGCCAAAGCACGTTTACTCAAAGCTATCGGCTGCAACAACCGGTTGATGTTCCCAGTGGCGCTGCGGGCCAGCGGCTTTCGGTTGCGGAGCACCGGGTTCCGGTTGAAGTTGCAATCTGGACAGCGCCTGTCCAGAACACCACCGGATATGTGCATGCGACGGGCACTTTTCAGTCTGAGGCACCCATACCAGCTGGGCGGGTAACCCTTTATCGGGATGGCCAGAGTGTGGGCGAAAGCAGGCTTCCGGAGCTTACCAGTGGCGAAGAGCTGACGCTCGGCTTCGGTGTCGATGAGGGTATCCGGGTTGCTGTGGTTAATGAACTTGAACGCACAGGAGAGGAGGGCGTATGGAAAAGCGAGAATGTCCAGCGTCGACAAAACCGGTTCGAGATCACCAACCATCACTCGGAGCCCGTACAGGTTCGGATTTTTGACCGGCTACCTGTATCGCAGAAGGATACTCTGACCGTTAAGCCACTGGAAATCAGTGAGCCAGTGGAGCGGGGCGTTGATGACAAGAAGGGCGTCCTGGCCTGGAATCGCGAAGTACCTGCCGGTCAGACGGTCTTTGTGAAATCAGGGTTCGAGATTCGGGTTCCGGAGGGAACCGCGCTGCCGAGATTGTAATTGCGGAACGTGTTGCTTTGTCTGTACTCACTTGGTGATGGCTATACATAGTGGCAGGCACAGCAAATACGCCTACTTGGGATAACCGGTGATGTCCCGAATCTTCTGATACAGCGGTTGTAGCTGAGGGTACATACGTAAGTAAACCTCGGAATAGAGCCTCTCATAAAGACCTTGGGCTTCCGGATCAGGCTGGAATACGTCGCCAACCCGGGTCATCGCCGCCACCGCGGTATCAAAATCCGGGTGCAGGCCAAGGCCAACGGCGGCATCAATCGCCGCTCCCAGCCCGGAGGTTTCATAGGTGTGGGGGCGCTCGGCCGGCAAGCCGAATACATCCGCGGTTAACTGCATGGCGGCGTCGCTCTGGGAGCCGCCGCCGGCAACCCTGAGCTTGCGGATTTTTATTCCGCTGCGCTTTTCGATTTTTTCTTTGCCTTCCCTGAGGCCGTAAGCCAGGCCTTCCAGAATAGCTCGATAGATATGCGAGCGAGTGTGAACATCGCCAAAACCTATGATGGAGCCTTTTGCTTCCGGCCCGGGCTGGCGTATGCCGGGTGACCAGTAGGGCTGCAGCATCAGGCCCATGGAGCCGGCTGGTACGGCTTTGACCAGTTCATCAAACAGTTCTTCCGGCTCGATGCCCCGCTTTTTGGCGATTTCTCGTTCCCGCAAGCCGAACTCTCGCTTGAACCAGCTCACCATCCAGAAGCCCCGGTAAATCATCACTTCAGTGGAGTAGTGCCCGGGCAGGGCGGAAGGATAGGGCGGCATAAAGCGCACCGGTTCCACATAGCGCTTGTTGGTGGCATTTATCGTCGCGGTCGTGCCATAACTCATGCAGCCTATATCCGGCGTCAAACCGCCGGAGCCGAGTATTTCACAGGCTTTATCAGAGGCGGCAGCAATTACAGGCAGTCCTTTTCGAAGGCCCAGATGGCTGGCGGCCTGAGAGGTAAGGTGGCCCAGAGGGGAGCCAGGGCTGACCAGTTCCGGTAGCATGGCTGGTTTTACCGGCATGGTTTGCCATTTGAAATCCCGGGGGCCGGCCCAGCGGTGCTTTTTGTAATCAAACGGCAAATAGCCCACCTGGCTGCCGGTGGAATCCCGGAATTCGCCGGTTAAGCGGTAATTCAGGTAGCCAGACAGCAAAACAAAATGTCGGGTTTTCTCCCAGATCTCTGGCTGGTTCTGGGCAATCCAGTTGGCCTGGGTGTTCTCGCGAAAGCGGTTGATCGTCGCTTCAAGCCGTGCCAGTTTGAGAGCCCAGCCCCAGGGGCCTTTAATCGGCCCATCAATGTGGGCGTGTCGTTGATCCAGCCAGATAATCGCCGGGCGCAGAGGTTTCCCTTTTTCATCAAGGTTGATCACCGTGCCGCGCTGGGTTGTTAGGGTAACGCCCACAACTCTGTCTGGCTTGACGTTTGTGGATTCCCAAAGCTGTTCACAAGCCTTGCCAAGGTTATCCCAGAAATATTCCGGGTGCTGTTCGGCCCACCCCGGTTGATCTGAGAAGTACGGCTGAATCTCCTGTCTGCCTTTGGCGACCAGATTGCCCTGGGTATCGAAAAGCAGGGCGCGTATGCTCTGGGTGCCGTTATCAATGGCAAGGATGAGAGGGTCAGCCGACATATGTCTGCTTCCTGCGGGTCGGAAGCGAATAGGCCTCGTTCCATAGGGCAAGGTACCGGGTCTCTTCGGTTTGCCAGTGTTCATCACTCCAGTTGAGTATGTTCTGACAGTGTTGCCGGATTATTGGCAGCAGCGCTTTACCGCCTTCTGGGGCTATCAGCCCAAGCCGGGTGCGGCGTAGCATCAGGTCATCGAGGTGTTTTACATCTTCATGTTTGCAGGCCCACACAACTTCGGCCCACAGCAATTCACCCGGAACGGTGCAAGAAACCGCATCATCGCTAACGGGTGCCGTGGGCCCGGCCTGCAGAACCGCGTATAGATCCGAACCGTAAAAACCCGTGAGCCGCTGCCAGTTTTGATGGCTTATGTGTTGGGGCCGTCGTGAGGCGGTCGCTGGTTTGAAAACCGGATCCTTCTCCGGTCGCAAACGTTCTGCGCCTCCAAGCCCTCTGGCAAGTGCTTCCCTTGCTATCAGCCGGAAGGTGGTCAGTTTTCCGCCTGCGATGCTGATCAATCCTTTATCTTCACGAAACTCATGCTCACGGCTTTCTTTCGATGGAGCCTTGGGGCCGGTCGTAGTTTGGGCGCCAGTGACGACTGGGCGGACGCCCGCCCAGGTGGAAAGAATGTCGCCTCGGGACACCGCTGCTCCGGGAAACAGGCTGTTAGAGACTCTCAATAGATAGTCAACTTCCTCCTCGGCGATTCGCGGCTCCTTGTCGAGACTGTCTGTGTGATCCAGGTCTGTGGTTCCAAGTACGGTTGTGCCAGCCCAGGGGAATGCGAAAACCGGGCGTTTATCATCCGGGTGGAACAATGAAACAGAACAGGAAACCGGGAGCTTGCGCCAGGGGAGAACCAGGTGACTGCCGCGTAATGGCCGGATCGTCATCGGCTTTTCATCGCCGCCGCGTTGCTGAAGCTGGTCAGCCCAAACGCCGGTGGCATTGATAATCAGCGGCGAATTAACCGTGAAAGTCGCGGCGTCATCTTCGGCCTTCAGCTCAAGCCCTCTGACCTGGCCGTCCTTCCGTAGAACCTTCTGTGCTTTAACGTAATTAAGACACCAGGATCCATCTTGCCGGGCCTCGGTGATGACTCGTTGTACCAGTCTGGCGTCATCGGTTACAGCATCCATGAAGCCGCTGGCACCAGTTAGTTTCACGGTGTTCAGCCCGGGTATCCATTGCATGGTCTGGCCGGGTGTCAGGAACTGGCGCGAATGGGTGCGGGATATTCTGTCGTAAATCCTGAGTAATATCTGAAACAGCCTTGGCCCGGGAAACTGACGCTGAAAGTGCGGCATCATAAAGCGCAATGGCTCTATTAGCCCGGGTGCTTCTGCCATGAGGCGCTGGCGTTCGGTTACTGCATCGCGGGTCAGCCTGTATTGCCCACTGCCGAGGTAACGCAGGCCGCCGTGTACCATTTTCGAGGATCGGCTGGAGGTTCCCCAGGCAAAGTCTTTTTGCTCAATCAACAGCGTTCTCAGTCCGCTACCAGCGGCCTCTCGGGCTATACCGGCGCCGGTAATGCCGCCGCCAACCACAACAACGTCGAACGTATGAGTGCTGTTTCGTAGCTCATCAAGCAGTGTGTCCCGACCCTTCATTTCTCTCACTCCACCAGGGTTTTCGGGTTGAGAATACCGTCCGGATCGAAGGTCTGGCACAGAGAGCGGATGGCCAGGATTCCCAGCTCTCCTTTTTCAACAGGCAGGTAGGGTGCGTGGTCTTTGCCGACGCCGTGCTGGTGGCTGATGGTGCCCCGGTTGCGCACGATCAGTTCTGAGGTTGTGTTTTTCAGGTGTTTCCAACGCGCAAGCGTCTCCCCATAGGTGTCTGCAACACGGAAAACATAGGTGGTGTATATGCTGCAGCCCTGAGCGTAAAAATGGGAAAGATGGGTAAACACGTGGGTGCGTTCGTTGGTGTCAGGTTCACGAGCCTGAAGCCCGTGGCGCAGGTTGTCTTCTATCAAGCCAAGCAGGTTATCAACGTTATCCCAGTCGGTTGCTGTTTCCAGGGTATCTACCGCGTAGCCCATCTGCCAGAGTGCCTCACGGAGATAGGGCATGGTGAAACGTTTTTCAGCCCATTTCTTGCCAAGCCGGGTGCCGGTATAAACACCTTTGTATTCTGAACAAATGCGTTTTGCTTCCTGTTTGGCACTGGCGCATTGTCGTGCACTGCCCGTCAGCCCGAAGGTCATCATGCACTTGCCTTCATTGGCTCCGCGCAGGGAGAGTACTTTTTCCAGCATGCCGATAAGGTGGGGGTGTCCTGCCAGTGCAAGCTGGGTTTCAGTCTCAATGGCGTTACTGAGTCGCAGCATAGAAAGCGGAGTGCGGTTTTGCACAAGTTTCCTGCAAGCCGTGCGAGCCCTGTCCCAATCAGGGAAGAATACAACGTGAAAGCTTTCCTGTTCTGGTAAACGGCTGATCCGGACTTTGACTTCGGTGATAAAGCCAATACGGCCTTCAGAGCCCAGAATCATTTCGCGAATATCCGGGCCAGCGCTTGAAGCCGGTATGGTAGGCAGGTCAAGGGTACCTTTAAGCGTTTCAACCCGGCCGCCGGCAAACAGCTGCTCGATGCGACCATAACGCAGGGACTGTTGCCCGCTTGAGCGGGAAGCCACCCAACCCCCAATGGTTGACAGTTCAAAAGATTGGGGAAAGTGTCCGAGAGTATAGCCGTGCGCTCGCAACTGGGATTCTACGAGTGGCCCCGGTGTGCCCGCGCCGAAGGTGGCTATCTGGCTTTCGTGGTCAATGTCCATGAGGCGGTTCATGCCACCCATGTCCACCGTAAGTACTGGAGTGTCACCTGGAAGCGGGTTTATATGCCCGGCAACGCTGGTGCCACCACCGTATGGAATCAGATCAATCTTGTGGGCTCTCGCATACTGCAATAATTTCTGTATATCGAGACTGGTTTCGGGAGTGGCTACACCGTCCGGGAAAACCCCGAACTCGCCACTACGCATGGCCAGCCAATCCGGAAGGCTCTGGCCACGGGCATGGCGTACGCGCGCTTCCGCGCCGGTGTCGATCAGCGCATCAACGCTGGCATCTGACGGCAGACGAGACTCAGGAACCCCAGGGAGGACTGATTCAAGCGAGGCGTCACTCAGGGGTGCGCCGGAACCGATACGATTTGCGAGAAAGCTTCGCCCCTGAGTCGGTAGCTCCAGATCAAACTGCTCATCTCCCCAGCCATTCCACCGTCGCATCAAAGTTCACTCCCGTTATTTAATTGAATGGGCGCTAGTCTATAGGCTTATCCGGTGCTTACACTGTCCCATAGCGACATCATGGGTGTCATTTACCGACAGGGTTACGTGTGCGGCGGCTCCAAGTCAGCCATTATTGGTGCGCAGGCGCTCCCGGAGTTGCTCCAGGCGTTTGCGTATTTCTTCCCGGCGCTCCTGCTCGTTTGCTGGCGGCGTTATAGACCGAGCTGATCGATCGGTGATATCGGGAACCCGGGCTTGCTGTTGAGCATCTTCCTGGATGTTGTCGGCGTCTGACGAAAAGGTCATTCCTGTTTGATTATCAGACTCGGGAAAATACAGGTTCTCCAGTTTCCCGGACCGGTCGAGAATCACACGGTTAGGGTGAACGGAATGGAGTTTGGCGTTGCTGGGTAGTTCATCGCCCACGAGGAAAACTTCGGTTTTGCTTTTGTCGTCCTCAATCAGGGCACTACCCGGGAAGTCGCCGTCGGCTGCGAGAACACCCCTGAGGAAAATTCGCAGGTTGGTTTCTGGCAGGTTCTCTGTATCTTCGGGCTCCTCAGCTCCCGCGGCCTGAGCTCTGCCAAAAAAATCCAGAGAGGCGAGGGGCACGGAAGGAACGCTGGGCTTTTGTACGAGGGGTTTCGCAGCGTTTTGAGTGCCCGAAGCGGCTTGCCGGTTCTCGGTCTGCCAAAAGCTGTAGCCTTGCCAGGAGGTGAGAGCCACCATGGCAAGCCCGGCTGTCAAAGCCAGAATGAGGGGAACCCTTCGATTGATAGAAAGCATTGATAGTCCTGATTTTAAGTTCGCCAACTGCCCGGACGCCGTCGAAAGGTACACAGGTTATCAGACTGAAACCTTTTATTGGCAGTATAGTGTACAGAGTTATTCAGCGGGCCTATGTCCTGTGATAGCCTTCCCATGATTGCCTGACACGAACGAGGACAACCTTGACCACAGAAACCGAACTTCAGCCGCAGGATGCTCCGCTGGGTCGTCTTCCTTTCACCTTTGCCAAGCGCAATGGAGTTATCCTGACCCGCGCTGATGACGGCAACCCGGTTATTCTGGTCAGGCCCGGCGCTCCCCATTCTGCATTGGCCGAAGCCAACAGAATAAGCGGCGGGCGTGCCCGGTTTACGACGATCGATCCTGGCTATTTTGATCAGGCGTTGAACGCTGCCTATCAAAACGATTCTGCAGAAGCCATGCAGATGGTTGAAGGCATTGGCGATGATATGGATCTTGCCTCTCTTGCCGATTCGGTTCCGGAAACCGAGGATCTGCTGGAGCAGGAAGACGATGCGCCCATCATCCGTCTGATCAATGCGATTTTGACGGAAGCGGTAAAAAGCAGTGCGTCGGATGTGCACATCGAAACCTACGAGAAGCAGCTGATTGTGCGCTTCCGAGTTGATGGTGTGTTGCGAGAAGTCGTGCAGCCTAAACGAGCGTTGGCACCGCTACTGGTTTCACGAATCAAGGTTATGGCAAAGCTGGATATTGCCGAAAAGCGGGTGCCCCAGGATGGCAGGATTGCACTGAGGGTCGCCGGCCGCGAGGTGGATATCCGGGTCTCGACTATGCCGTCGTCTGGTGGCGAGCGGGTTGTATTGCGCTTGCTGGACAAACAGGCGGGTGCAATACGCCTCGAGTCTCTGGGTATGGCAACCGACGATCTTAAAATCCTGCGTCGCCTCATACATCGGCCCTATGGCATATTGCTGGTCACCGGGCCTACCGGCTCGGGTAAGTCCACAACCCTTTATGCCGCCTTGCAAGAGATAAACGACCGGAGCCGAAACATTCTTACGGTTGAGGATCCTATCGAGTACAACCTGCCTGGCATTGGCCAGACTCAGGTGAATCCCAAGGTCGAGATGACGTTTGCGCGGGGGTTGCGGGCCATTCTGCGTCAGGATCCTGATGTGGTGATGATTGGTGAAATCCGGGACCTGGAGACTGCCGAAATCGCTGTTCAGGCCAGTCTCACCGGCCATCTCGTGTTATCTACTCTGCATACCAATACTGCGGTAGGTGCGATCACACGCCTTATGGATATGGGCATTGAACCTTTCCTGATCTCATCAAGCCTTGTGGGTATTGTGGCTCAGCGTCTTGTGAGGGTGCTGTGCAAGGATTGCCGTGAGCCTTACACGCCCACGGAAGAGCACTGCGAATTCCTGCAGCAGGATTTTACCAACCCGCCAACGGTGTATCGGGCAAAAGGGTGTGAGCATTGTAATCAGCTTGGCTACCGCGGGCGCATTGGTATCTATGAGGTGGTTGAAGTAACTGAGGAGATCAGTGCGTTGATTCACAAGCGTGCAGGTGAGCTGGATCTGGAAAAAGTTGCCCGGCTTAAGGGCCCCAGCATTCATTCAGACGGTGTCCGGAAGATACTGGACGGTGTCACTACGCTGGAAGAGGTGCTCCGCGTAACGCACCGGGGTCAGTAAGCTATGGCTGCCTACGAATACAAGGCTCTGGATGCGCGGGGCAAACAGAAACAGGGTGTGTTAGAGGCAGATGCGCCTCGCGCCGTGCGGCAGCAGCTTCGGGAGAGAGGCCTCACGCCACTTGAAGTTGAGCCAGCGTCTCAAAAGCAGAGCCGCAGCAACCCCCTTAGCGGGCGGGGCTCTCTCTCTGCCTCCGACCTTGCTCTGGTAACGCGCCAACTGGCAACACTGATTCAATCGGGTATTCCCATTGAGCAGGCGCTTTCGGCAACCGCCAGACAATCGGCCAAGCCACGCACGCGCAGTATGTTGATTGCTATCCGGGCGAAGGTCATGGAAGGCTACACGCTGGCGGATAGCCTCGGTGAATTTCCCAAAGCATTTCCTCGGCTCTACCGTTCGACCGTAGCGGCAGGTGAACATGCAGGGCACCTGGATCTGGTTTTGAACAGGCTGGCGGATTACACAGAGAGTCGACAGGAATCACGCCAGAAAATTCAGCTTGCAGCAATCTACCCCATTATTCTGAGTTTTGTCGCGATCGGCATTGTGGTTTTTCTGCTGACCTATGTTGTTCCTGATATTATTGAAGTTTTCGTAAAACAGGGGCAGGAACTGCCCGGGCTTACCGTAGCCATGCTGACGATGTCGGAGTTTCTTTCCAGTTACGGCCTCTATCTGTTTATTCTTCTGGTTGGATGCTTCCTGGCCTTCCGTTTTTCGCTTACCAAGCCCGCTTTCCGTATGCGTTTCCACAAACGGCTGCTACATCTGCCTGTGTTCGCAGGAATGGTGCGTGGCGTCAATACGGCGCGCTACGCCAGCACCCTGAGCATTCTGACAACCAGTGGTGTTCCTCTGGTCGATGCCATGAGAATTGCAGGTGAGGTGCTTTCCAATGACTATCTGCGTCAAGAGCTGAGAGACGCAGCGCGGAAGGTAAGTGAGGGTGGCTCTTTGCATCGGGCACTGGACCAGTCGGGTTATTTTCCGCCGATGATGCTGACTATGATCGCGAGCGGAGAGGCCAGTGGGGAACTGGACAGCATGCTGGAACGTACTGCAAATATGCAGGAGAACACGCTGCAATCAAAAATAGCTGCCATTGTCGGGCTCTTTGAGCCCATGATGCTGCTGGTAATGGGCGTGGTGGTGCTGATTATCGTGATGGCCATCATGCTTCCCATACTCAACATGAGCAACCTGGTGGGCTAAAATCTTTGGCCGGTAATCGTAAATAGTATTTTGTGAAAATAGCTTTTGAAGCCAACAACGAGTGACACAATGACGATGAAAAAACTGAATACGCCTAAGTCAAACCGGGGTTTTACCCTTATCGAAATCATGGTTGTGATGGTTATTCTCGGCCTGCTGGTGGCTGTTGTGGCGCCGAATATTATGGGCCGGAGTGATCAGGCGAAAATAACCGTGGCGGAAACCCAGTTGACCAACATTTCCAAGGCGTTGGATCTATACCGGTTGGATAACAGCCATTATCCCTCTACTCAGCAGGGTCTTGACGCTCTGGCGTCACGCCCCAGCGGCAGCCCCGAGCCAAAGAACTGGAACCCTGACGGCTACATGAAAAGTGTTCCGAAAGACCCCTGGGGCAGCGAGTTCCAGTACGTGAGCCCGGGCAGAGAAGGCCCTTACGATCTCTACTCCAAGGGAGCTGATGGTCAGGATGGTGGTGAAGGCGACGCTGCTGACATCAGCCTCTGGGACATCGGCGGTTAATTGGTGATTTTTGAAAGATCAGGAAACAACAGTAGCGGGTTCACGCTGATCGAGATACTGGTTGTCCTGGTTCTGATGGGGCTGCTCGCGGCTTTGGCGGTGTTTACCATGGGAGGTAACTCCCAACAGCGTGAGCTGCAGAATGAGGTGCGGGAGCTGTATCTGCTTATGCAGACAGCATCGGACCAGGCAGTAGTAAACAACCTGGAGCTAGGGTTACTGCTCGAGGAAAACGGGTATCGCTTCGTGGCATTTCAGGAAGAAACAGGCGATTGGAAAGGGTCCGGTGAGCAACTATTCCGGGCAAGAAGCTTTCCCGAATGGTTGGTGACGACGCCTTTTATTGAAAGTGATGCTCCCCGCCTTGCCTCTGCTGAAGACAAGCTACGGCCAGATGTGGTTTTTTTCTCGAGTGGAGAAACCACACCGTTTGAGCTGGAGTTCACAATTGGCAGCGATACGGACTACACGCAAATCCTTGCTTCAGACGGAATCTCTCCAATCGAGTGGCGGCAGCCTGGAGATGTGGGGGAAAACAGGTGAAGCCAGAGCAGCCCTTAACATTAGGGAAATCAGCGAGAGGCTTCACGCTAATTGAGGTGATGATCGCATTGCTGGTGTTCGGGTTGATTGCGACCGCCGCCTCCGAGGTTGGCAGCCAGTACATCTCAAGCTATGAAAGAATTCGTGATAAAACCCTCGCGAGCTGGGTTGCCGACAATCGTATCAACGAAATCCGGTTGGAAGAAAACCTCCCAGGGGTCTCCGAGAATTCGAAAGACGAAGACTATGGCCCTTTCCGCTGGCAGGTGACGACCAGGGTGCTGGCCACTGCAGAGCCTAAAATGCGGCGCGTGGAAGTTAACGTAGCCCGCTATCGGGGTGACCTTTCGAAACCCTACCCGGTGCATACACTTTCTGCTTTTGTGGGTGAAAAATGAGAGGCCGGCGCCAGCGGGGGTTCACACTTCTGGAGGTGCTGGTTGCGATAACCATCACTGCGGTTATTGGTATAGGTGTGTGGCAGGTGTTGAACGGCGTTATCCTCTCGCGTGACCGTGTTGATGAACTGGCCGAGGAGTTTGATGGTCTTCAGCGAGCAATGCTTCTTCTTGAGCGTGACATCACCCAGATAGTCAACCGGCCGGCCCGGGATCTCTACGGCGATTTCAAGCCTGCCTTGACCAGTCGTGAGGATGATTTTTCATTGCTGCTGACGCGGCAGGGCTGGCGCAACCCACTGGGTATCCGGCGCAGCAGCCTGCAACGGGTCGGCTGGGAGTTTACCGGTAGCGAATTGCGGCGCCGATATTGGCCAACGCTGGATCAAGGCCAGGAGGAAAACAGTCAGGACTTGTTGCTGCTTGAAGAGATAACAGCCTTTGATCTGCGGTTTCTCAATGAACAGAACTCCTGGGAGACAGAGTGGCCTTCCGACGAAGCCATGATGGCATTGAGCCCCGGCAGCCGACCCGATATTCCCTTACCTCGTGGGATAGAGATCACTCTGGAGCACGAACTCTTTGGTGAGCTTGTTCGGACGTTTGTATTGCCAGACTATGATCCGGCAGGTGCTCAGGGGCTCGTTGACCAACAGAATGAAGTCGGCAGCAACGAAAGTGAAGAGGAAGCAGAGGCTGAACAGGGTGCTGTCCAAGGTACAACAGGGCAGGGAGGCTAGGGTTATGGTTGGCTCTTCCCACCGTTCGTTACCGCATTCTCAGCAGGGCGTAGCGTTGATTATGGTGCTGCTCGCAATGGCATTGGTGGTTATGCTGGCTTCAGGAATGACCCAGCAGCAAAGTATAAGGGTGTTCAAGGCCGGGCATTATCTGGCGCAACAGCAGGGACAAAGCATAGCCCTCGGTGCAGAAGCCTTTGCGCGCCAGATTCTGGTACGGGATTTCGAAGAGGATAAAGAAGACAGCCTGATGGTCGACAGTCTTGACGAGTTCTGGGCCATGAACGCTGCCATTCTACCTCTGGATGACAATGGCGTAGCGGAAGTGCAGATCGATGATCTGGGCGGACGGATAAATCTCAATGATCTGGTTGCTGTTACCGGTCAGGTAGATCCGATAACCAAAGACCGCCTTGAGCGCTTGTTGATCGCTCTCGGAATTACAGGTGTCTCTGTGGACACATTAGTTGACTGGGTTGATCCCGATGATCAAACGATCAGTGCTTACGGTGCCGAAGACGGCCAGTACCTGATGGCAGAACCCGGCTTTCGCGCGGCCAATCAGCCCTTTGTCAGCGTGTCTGAATTACGGTTGATTGAAGGCATGACTGAGGAAATATATGTGGCGTTGCGGCCTCATGTAGCCACCTTGCCGGTAAGAGGTTTGGGTATCAACGTAAACACTGCTACAGCGGAAGTGTTGATGTCGTTACATGAAGAGCTGACGACAGCGCAGGCTGAGTCTATTCTTGAACAACGGGAGGAGGAGCGGTTCGAGAGTATTCAGGATTTTCTCGCGCTTCCTGAGTTTGCCGGTTTGGGATTGAAATCCGATCGGCTGGGGCTGCAAACCCGTTTTTTTGAAGTTGTTTCACGGATTACCTACGATAATCGTGTGGTAAGCATGGTGAGCACCGTTTTTCGCAATCAGGAAGGTAATGTCCGGACCGTTCGCAGGGATACCGGACAAAAGAATCGCATTACGAAAGAGCCCTATACCATCTCAGAAGGATAATCATGTCTTATCGCCTTTACGTGCGGCCGTTACCGCTCAGCGCGGGTAGCGGAGAAGACCCGGAAGCCCGGTTGTATAACTGGGTGCTATACGATGCCGGCGGTGACGCCCAGGCACAGGGAAGCCGCGATCTGCGCAGTACGGTCGAACAGACGCTGAGCCAGAATGGGCTCGATGATGTTTTACTGGCAGGACTCATTCCGGGCGATGAGGCACTGTTCTGCGTTGCGGATATTCCAGCGAAACAAAGCCGGTTCATCAACCAGGCGCTGCCATATGCTGTGGAAGAGCAGATTGCACAGGACATAGACAGCGTTCACCTGGCACTAGGCCTGCACACTCAGGAAGGTTTCCGGGTAGCAGCGATTGATCGCGGCAGAATGGCTGAATGGCTTGAGCTATTCAGCGGTTGGTTACATACCAGGCTTGATGCCATCTATCCAGACGCCGCGCTGCTTCCGGTGACAGAAGGTGGCTGGTCCATTTGCCTCGATGGTGATAACGCGATGATGGTGAGCGACCGGGGCGAATGGCTGAGCATGCAGTCTGCCAACCTGGGAATGTTCGCGCATACATTGGCCGCCCCCTCTTCAGAAGATGTTGTGGTTGAAGTACCTGTGGTGGTCTACGGCACAGAAACGGAATTTGAAGAGCAGCAAGCTGTGCTTGGGGAACTTATGGCTCCTGAACGGCTTTCAGTTCGCCGGGAGTCATTGGCGTTGATGCCGCTGGAGTTGCTGGCCCATGCCCATCATAATCACCTTTGCCGGCCGATTAACCTTTGCCAACGAGACTTCTCAGTCAGCAGTGGCAAGGCAAGCCCCTTAAAGCCCTGGAAGCCGTTAATTGCGGTAGCCGCTTTGTGGTTTGTGGTGCAGGTAACCCTTGAAGCGGGCATGGGGTTTTATTATCAGAAGCAGGCAGATGAATTGCGCCAGCAGGCGATGTCGGTTTACCGGGCGTCGTTTCCGGGTGACAGCAGAACTCATGCCGGCAATGTCAGGCGTGTGGTCGAAGGCCAGTTGCGCATGGCCGGCTCGGACGGCCCGGATGCAAGTTTTGTCACGCTGATGAAGTACACCGGCCAGCAGTACTCCCAAGTGGCGAATACCGGCTCAGTAACGTTCAACTCCATTAACTATAGCCAGTCTCGTGGAGAGCTGGTCGTTGATGTGCGTGCCGAAAGCTACGATCGCCTGAGCGCTTTGCGCAACGGCCTGGCTGGTCAGGGGCTTGATGCCAAGATTGGCTCCGTAGTAAACGAATCCAGCGGTGCCCGTGGCCGCCTTACGGTCTCGGGAGGCTAGGATCATGTTGACGAAGCTGAAAGAACAGCCCTCGGTAGGCAAGTTAATTGCTCAGTATGATCAGCTCCCCCGTCGGGATCAGCAGGCACTTGTGGTGTTGGCCCTTGCTGTGTTTCTCGGGATTCTCTATTTTGCGATCTGGAAGCCGGTTACCGGTTTTCACGATCAGGCGGCTGCAAGTAAGGAAAATGCCTCAGAGCTTGTAGCCTGGATACAATCCAATGAGCCGACTATCAGGCGGTTGGGAAGCAGTGGCGCAGGGCAGGCTGCAACGTCAGCGGATGTCCCCCAGGATGGCCGGGCGCTGATGGCTCTGGTAACACGTTCGGCAAGAGAATCCGGCCTTACGTTGCAAAGGTTTGAGCCAAGCGGAGAGGGTGCGATCCGTGTGTGGCTGGAAACCGTTCCCTATGCGGAGTTTGCAGGCTGGCTTGAAATGCTCAATGGTAAACACGGTGTAGTGATTGATCAGGCTGCGATCGATCGGTCTGGAGAACCTGGCAGGGTGTCGGTGCGTTTAACACTGGCAATCTGACTTTTGAGTGACAGGGTGCCGGAGGTTATCTCTCCGGACAGAGGCAGGAGTGAAAGCATGAGTAGCGACAGCAATAACAATAATAAGCCAGAACCGGTCATTGTCCGGTTAGATGTCAGCGCTTTGAATGAAGCCAGGTCAATTCTGTATGACGCATACAGGGGGGAGCCAACCTTTCAGTTTTTGTTCAATCACCGGAAACCTGGTTACAAGCAACGTGTTCGGGCAACCATTCGTGAGTTGGTTGATCTCTACTTTGAGCTGGAGCAGGAAGCGGTCGGCGTGATGGTCGACGATACACTGGTTGCCGTTGCGTTCATCGGCGACCCGGATCTGCGTATGGACCTGGCGAGTCAGTTCAGTTGGAGGATCCGCATGGTACTTACAGCCGGTTTTGCCTCTACCCGGCGCTATCTTGATTACCATGAAAAAATACGCGCAATGTTACCGCAGCCATTGGCTCACCAGTTGCCAATGATGGGCGTGAACCCGAAGTATCAGAATCGCGGTTACGGTCGGGTTCTGCTCAGGGCTGTTCAGAAACTCTGTGCTGAAAATCCGCGAGCAAGCGGGCTGGTATTGGATACTGGCAATAGCCGCTATCTCCCTTTTTATGAATCGGAAGGCTTCCGTAGTCTCGGAAAAATACGGCTTGGTGGTTATGAGGATCATATACTGTTCCGTGAAATCCGCCCTGAGGCCAAAACTACGGTTAACCAAAACTAACATTTTTCTTAACAGCAGGAGAGACTGTGTCTGACAGCCACGATTATGATCTGATTGTTATTGGTGCAGGTTCAGGCGGCGTGCGCTTGGCGCGTATGTCGGCCGGGCGTGGTGCCCGGGTAGCGGTAGTTGAGTCCCGCTATCTTGGGGGTACTTGCGTGAACGTTGGCTGTGTGCCCAAAAAACTGTTTGTCTATGGCGCCCATGTCCATGATGAGCTGGAAGACGCGGCAGGTTACGGCTGGAAGGTTCCACTCGACGACGTTAGCTTTGACTGGCCAACACTGGTCGCTAATAAAAATACCGAGATCGAGAGGCTTAACGGTATTTACGCGCGCATGCTTGAGAATGCGGGTGTTACGGTGATCAATGGTACCGCGTCCATTAAAGACCCGAACACGGTCACGGTAGGCGAAAAGGAATACTCTGCATCCCACATCACTGTGGCGACAGGGGGCTGGCCGGTGGTTCCGGATATTCCGGGTAAGGAGTGCATCCTCACGTCGAACGAGATGTTCTATCTGCCGCAGCTACCCAGGCAGGCGGTAGTCTGGGGTGGTGGTTATATCGCAGTGGAATTCGCCGGTATTCTGGCAGGTCTCGGGGTCGAAACCACGCTGCTTTACCGGGGCGATCTGTTCCTTCGCGGCTTTGATAACGATGTTCGGCGCTTCACCGAGCAGGAAATGCGTAAAAAAGGCATCCGGCTTGAGTTTGGTGTGACGATTGAGTCGGTTGAAGCCGAGAACTCCCACTACAAGGTCAAACGCAGTGACGGGACGGTTATGGAGACCGGGCTTGTGATGGCGGCAACCGGCAGAAGGGCCCTGGTAGATGGTCTGGGCCTGACTGAGCTGGGTATTGAGCTTAACGCATCCGGTCATGTTGTTGTGGACGACCATTTCCAGACTTCAGTCCCTTCTATAACGGCGCTGGGCGATATTATCGGTACGCCGCAACTGACGCCGGTGGCAATAGCACAGGCGATGGTGCTATCGCGCAGGCTGTTCGGGGATGGCGAGGGAGAGATGGACTACACATCAATCCCGACGGCTGTTTTCTGTCAGCCTAATATCGGTACCGTAGGGCTAACCGAAGAAGATGCAAGGGAAGCAGGGCACACCCTGAGAGTCTACCGGTCTGAGTTCCGGCCCATGAAATATGTTCTCAGCGGTCGTGATGAACGCTGCCTGATGAAGCTTGTGGTCGATGACGCAACTGATCGGGTTCTTGGTGCGCACATGGTCGGGCCAGACGCTGGTGAGATCACCCAGGGGCTTGCCGTGGCTATCAAGGCGGGTGCAACCAAGGCTCAGTTTGATTCCACCATGGGCATTCACCCAACTTCTGCAGAAGAGTTCGTCACCATGCGGGAACCTGTGTCCTGATCAGAGCAGGAGCCCATGGATGGGCTCGGTTCTTCACCCACTAGCGATCAGCTTTCTGTCAGCGTTACCCAGCGTTTCAACACCTCCTGCAGATCTTCCTTTTTCACAGGTTTGGATAAGTAGTCGTTCATGCCGCTCTCAAGGCATTTTTGGTGAGTCTCTGGCAGCAGGTCGGCTGTGAGGGCAATAATGGGCGTTCTTCCCAAGCCGTTTCCAACTTCCCATTCACGGATATCGCGTGTGGTTTCGTAGCCATCCATGATCGGCATCTGGCAATCCATCAGAATTACGTCGTAACCTTGATGGCTGTTTCGGACCTTATTCAGGGCTTCCTTTCCGTTCGTAACTGTGTCTGTATTGAAGCCAAGTCGGTTCAGAATTGCGGTTGCAACGCGCTGGTTTACGGGATTGTCTTCGACAACCAGTGCCTGCATGGAGAGAGATAATTCGCCTTGCGTTGTTGTTTCAGACGATATCGCGTTTTCAGCCAGAGTCACAAACTCCAGAGGCAACTCAAAGCGGAACGAAGAGCCTTTACCCGGGTCTGTTCCGATTTGTATGTGCCCACCCAATAGTTCAACGAGGCGCTGGACTAGAGACAAACCCATGTCGACACCACCAAAAGATCCGGCGTTGTCTGTATCCAGCTGTTCGAGTGAACTGAACATATCAGGTAGAGCATCATGAGGTATGCCGTTACCCGAGTCGTTTACAGAGCAGTTGAGAATCATGCACCCATCCTCAACGCCCAAACAACCAACTTGTACGTATACAAAACCCTCGGTTGTGAACCTGATTGCGTTATCGAGCAGGTACGCAAAAATCTGCCGAATCCTCGGCGCATCTCCTTTTACGTGCGTGGTCTCAGGCCAGTCACCATAAAAATCAAGCGTAAGGGCCAAGCCCTGTGCTTCAGCCACATGACGGTATGAGGCAACGCAATTCGTGATGAGTGCCCGCAGATCAAAAACCCTCTGCTCCGGAACAACCGCGCCCCTGTCCATGCGGGCGTATTCAAGAATGTCGCTTATAACAGTAAGCAGATCCTCGGTGGACTGTCGGGCAGTTTGCAAATAATCCCGCTGTCTCGGAGTGAGCGTATCCTCCTGCGCAAGGTCAATCATACCCAGTACACCGTTCAGCGGAGTACGCAATTCATGGCTCATGGTAGCCAGAAACTCAGACTTGGTCTGGTTGGCGTTTTCTGCCTTTTCACGAGCCTGCTCGGAAACGGCCAGGGTTTTCTCTTGTAACGCTCGCAGTGCACTAAGATGTTCTGCTAGCTCGTTGAGTTGTTGCTGTATGGCAATCACGTCTCTTGAGTTGCGTTTTGTAGATACTTTTGCTGCCCGGTAATCTCGTTCGATCAGGCGCTTGATACGCCCGGAAACCTCGTGAATAGGCGAAAGGATCGCTGTCACTGAGCGTTTGACTACCAGAATGGTAAACAGCAGCAGCGAAATGCCAAGTGTCACGGATGTCCAGAGGATATCCCGGCGTCGTGCTTCCAGGGCCTCATCGCTGACGCCCACCTGAACGGTGCCGACTCGCAGTGCACCTGATCCGTATCCGTATTCTGGTTCGAACCAATGGGTGTCCCTGTCCGTTTCGAACTCTAGCGGTTTCTGAAGAATCTCGGCCTCATAAACCTTGAACTCACCCGGCAGCTCAAACAGTTCGATTTTGCCATTCGCCGCAATGCCAATCTCTTCACCGGTCACGTCTGTTACGCGCACCCAGTCAGCCTTGCTATGCCTGATCGACTGGGAGAGTATTTCTTGCAGTGCCAGGGTGTTCCCGGAAACAACTGCGTACTCGAGAGAGGGTGCCAGGCTATCCGCCATGAGCTGGTTGCTGTCGGCCAGATCCTGACGTGCATCTTCGAGCCGCACAGATGTAAAGAAACCGATCAGGGTTATAAACATCACAATGGCGGGCATTGAGCCTAACAGCAACAACTTCCGGGACAGTGGAGTGCCGGCGGCATTACGCTCACTCATCTATTTGCACTCCCTTATTTTCTATCTGTAATTCAACGGACTTAACGATCTGCTCCTTGGGGGCGAGAGGAATGTTCAGGGACCTGGCAACTTGTTGGTTGATCGCGATGTTAAAGGAGGGGGGGTAATCCGGTTCCGGGAAAGTTCCGGTTTCAAAGAATTCTTGCAAATACTCCGCTGCCATCTCGGTCATAACCGGGAAAGGCGCGTAACCGGCTGCGATGGAACCCGCTTTGACATAGGCCTGGCTGGGGCCGATAACGATTCTGTTCCTGCGGTAAGCGGTGAGCAGAACGTGCTTTATAGTTCTGGGGTTATATATGGCGTTGTCTGGTGCAGCCAATAAGAAATCGCCATAACTGAGCGCCCGAACGAGTGTCGGGATAAGCTGTTTATCTTCTTTAACAATGAAAAGCTGTGCCTCAAGCCCGTATTGCGGAAGCTCATCAATAAGAGAGTCGTAAAGCTCAGCGGAAGCTGTGGTAGCAATCAATGCTATTCGGCTAGCGTGGGGAAGAATGGTCTTTCCGATCAAAGCTTGCCGGAGTAATGGGACATCGAAATAGACCCCGGAAATCTGCCCAGGAGACCGGCTAGCGAAGCCTTCGAGAAAGTCCCGTGTTGTCAGCATGGCAAGAACTGGGACCTTTCGGTTTGCCTGACGAACTCGGGAAAACGCGCCGGGGCCGATTGTAATCACTGGAGCGTCTTCAATCAGGGCTGCCTGTTCACCCGAAACGGAAATCAGATCCCAATGCTTATGAAAACTTTGCTGCAGGAGGTCATGGATATGCTGGTCCAGGGCAACATTGCCCGAAACTGCCAGGTAGACTGGTGAACGCTCAATACCACCGGTTTGAGCGGAAACTGAACCGACAACTACTACCGCTATCAACACAGCGCGGAGCAAAGTGGCTTTAGCCAGTTTCCAAAACAAAACGGCGTTTTCTGTCATACCATCCCGGGCCAGAAGCATTCCCTGATTAAAGATCAGAAACGGATACCTGCTTCCAGGAAAAGCTGGTTCTGATCCTCGATATTATTATCGATACTCACATCTGGATCTGTGTTCATGTAATGTTGCACTGTAACAGCAAACTCGGCCGTGTACCGGGGCTGAAGGAACGATTTTGCCAGGCGAAGGTCGAGGCGCTCAAACCTGGATTCTTTGAGTTGATCTGCCCAATAAAAGGCGGTGGAGCCTTTCAGACCGAACGGCAAGTTCTGAATCAATACGATACTGCCGGAGTGCCTTGCCGAAAGTCTTCCCAGAAGAGCTACCTTGTACTTCTTTTCCTTGTAGTTGGTAGTCTCGTTATTAGAAATTTCTGGACCGTTGTACCAGTCGTCCTGATCAAGATAGCCGTAGCTGACTCTGAATGTTGTTCCGGGGTAATCCAGGGCTGCTTCCACTTCAAAACCTTTCTGGTCGATATCCACGTTGTTGTCGATCGTCCAGTCTTGGAACCCTATGATGCCGCTTATCATATCCCGCATCTTGTCCTTGAATACCCTGACTTCGAGAGAGAACTGGCCTTGATCCAGAGGGAATTGCCCGAAATAACTGATTTCTCGGGAAATAATGTTCTCTTCTTCAAGCGTTCCCGCACGAGTATCAAGGGGGGATTCTACCCGATAGCCCTCGAGTAAAGCGTATTGCGCCGGCGCGATATCTCTCAATGTATACCCATATTCCGGGTTCTGCTCAAAACTATCAGGTGTGCGCACAGCTTTCGAATACACAAACCTTAGCGCGTGATTGTTTCCAAGTGTGAAATTTGCAGCAAATCGGGGTGAAAAGTAGCCCTCGTCGGTGGTTGTCGTGCGCTCCCAGTTACCGCCACCATTTAATGTGAGCCAGTCGATAGGGGTATATTCCAGGTTACCAAATACTCGCGACTGGTAGCTGGTCCCCCGCCCGTTGAAAAAGGTCTCAGACCGAAACGTGTCTTTGCGATAACCCAATCCGGTAACGAGCTTCAACTCATCGCTAAATAACAACGTATCCTGAAATTCGAATTCCAGTCTGGAGTCTTCGGAGTCTGAGTTTACGTTGGCGGTCAGTGGCGTGCCGCCTGCTTGAAAGCAGTTATTAGCTTCGTCAAATACATCGGCACCGATGATGAGGCAATTTACCACTGATTCGGGTACTTCTATGGGCCAACGCTGTCTGCGATTGAAATTCTCGAAGTTCACCTGAACGTGAAAAAAATGGGTTCTCGATGTGGTGAAGTTAAGCTGCGTCTGAAGATAATAGTCCCGCACGTCGATGTCCGGGTTGTCAGTGGCGCCGAGTTCGCCGTCTTTAAAAAAATCTTCTTCGTTTATTCCATCTACTACGCCGAGGCGAATATCTGCATTAAAGCCGGAGTTAACCTTGAGTCGTGAGTCATAGTTGAAAACATTGATATCATGGCCGCTGTTAAAAGGTATAGGCTCTTCGTCGTCATCAAGTTGATAATCAAAACCGCCGAATTTGCGCTTTTCAAACGCTAACCGCCAGTCGTAGCTGTCGCTGACATCGCCAACGGAAGCAAAGGTACGGTGATAGTCTCTGGAGCCTCCAACAACGCGAATCTCTGTACCGGCGGTATCGGCCGGATTGCGGGTAATGATGTTGATGGTACCCAGAAAGGCATTAATGCCATAGGCGGCAGAATTCGGGCCCCGGCTTACTTCAATTCTTTCGATAAGCTCCAGCGGAACCGGCATGGTTTGCCAGTCCATATCAGACAGGGTAGCGCGGTGCGCGGTGCGGCCATCAACCAGAACCTGCATGCGCCGTTGTTCATAATGTACAGTGCCATGATAGGTGGTGACTGGAGTGCCGCTGCCCACATCTCCAACAACCATCCCCGGGACAAGGCGGAATATCTCCGCCAGACTCATTATGCCGAGGTCACGAATCATCGCGCCGTCGATAACGGTGGTCGTTCCGGGCACCCTTGTTTTGGGCTGCCGTAACCGGGTAGTCGTCAGTACTTCCGGTATCTCGTCGTTGAATCCGTAGAAACCAATCTGGCCAGATTCTTCGGAAAGCGGCTGCGCAAGGGTTGGAGTCGAGAGTAGCAATCCCAGAATCCCTCTCGTTAAAAACTTGAGGGTACAGGGCGAGGAACGCCGTCGACTGTGATCTCTGAAATTCGTAACGGACATGGGTGTCGTTCTATAATTGCCGAGTTAAAAGCGAAATAACAATTTTCTTGTGTTTTTCACTATCGTATTTGACTACATGGTGTTTGTCTCTCAAAAATGTCATGAATTACAAGGGTAGGAGTAAGCCTGATATGAATTGCTGGGAAATTCTTGGAATTGAGCCTACCCGCGATCGCCAGAGGGTTCAGGACGCATACGAGAACCAGCTTCGGTTTGCGTCGGATAGCGAAGCTGTCCAGCTGAAAGAAGCGTTCCGGGAAGCGATTGGTGAGCCGGTTGAAGAGACGCCCGTAGCCCCGGCAGTAAGTTCAGAAACTCGGGAGCTGGATGCCTCGGAAAGCCAGGTTGCCCGTGAGGTTGTTATTCAGATCAAGGCGCTTTTGAATGACTCTGGCAGGACTTCGGATGCCGGAATATGGAAAGCCATTCTCTGCGAGCCCCCGGCTGACCAGTTGCCCGTGCGCCGGGAGATAGGCCGGCAATTGGAGCCCCAGCTTCGCCCCATGGCTGAAAATGGCAGTTTTCCCGGGCCGGTTGTGCGTTTTCTGGCAGAATGGTTTGACTGGCACAGCCTTCAGGACGCCGTAGCTCTGGAAGATGAGCGTAGTTATCCAGAGCCGGATATGGCAGAGGAGGGGATAGAGTCAGAGCCTCCGCAAATGGTCAATTTCTGGCCGGCGGTTATCGGTTGGGTTATCGGGCTTGTCATACTCGCCATGCTTTTTGGCGGCATGGGCGGTGGCTGACGTCACCACCCGCTCACGCTTTATCCGTTTCTGTTTGCGCTGATCTGGACTCGGCAATTTTGTCCCGGTATTTCTGGGCCAGAATCGCGCCGAGAATTATTTGAACCTGGTTGTAGCACATGATCGGCAAAACGATCATGCCAAACCCGGGGTGCCCGGAGAATAGCACCTTTGCCATTGGCAGCCCGGAAGCCAGGCTCTTTTTGGAGCCGCAGAAAACTACCGCCGCTTCGTCTTCCAGACTGAACCCGAACCGCCGCACCAGCAACCTCGCAAAAAACATAAACAATGCCAGCAAGGCGATGCACAGCAGGATAGTGAGGACAATGGCTTTTGCAGGCAGGTTTTGCCAGAGCCCGCTTTCCACTGAATGCGAGAAGGCGGAATACACGATCAGCCAGATTACGCATTTATCGTAGCGCGCCATCAGGCTTTCATTGCGCGCCAAATACCCTCCCAGAACCGGTCTCATGGCATGCCCCACTGCAAACGGTAATAACAGCTGCAAGACGATATCTTTCAGGGCTTCGCCCACCGCAAAGTCGCCGCTACCGGCGGAACTCACGAGCAAGAGAAGCAAGAAGGGTGTGAGCATCATGCCAAACACATTGGATGCCGCAGCGCTGCAGATGGCTGCAGGGACGTTCCCGCGCGCCATGGCGGTATAGGCAATGGATGAGGATACCGCGGAGGGGAGTACTCCCAGGTAGAGAAAACCAAGGCCCAGGTCTGCCGGCATCCAAGACGGTGCAAAACTGCTCATGCCGTTAATGGGGAGCACAACCAGAGGGAAGAACACGAACGTGAGCAGGGTGATGAGAATGTGCAGTCGCCAGTGTGAAGCGCCGGCAACAATCTGCTCCCTCGACAGTGCGGCACCATGAAAGAAGAAGAGCAGGGCGACGGCTACTGTCCCGGCACTGGCCAGAACATCCCCGGCAGAGCCTGTTGCGGGCAGAAATGAAGCCAGGACAATGGCGCCTAGCAGCAGGATGGTAAAGATGTCTGGTTTGAACTTCATGATCAGGAGCCTCTCTTGCGAAGCGCTTTGAGGCTGGGGGCAAGAAGCTCTCGGGCAAGCTTTTCAGCTTTTACTGAATCCTGTCGGCGCACCGCGGCCAGCAGCAGTTCATGATCTTCCTGCGATGGCTCGGGTAAGTCCGCGTCGCTTTCAGTGCGTTCGATTGTCTGCGTGATGGCGTGGGAGAAGTAATCATAGAGCTCCGCCAATGCAGAGTTATGGGATGCAGCCACCAGTGCATGGTGAAAGGTCTCGTCATGGCGAATGCGGGCTTCGAGGTTGGTATCCGCTTTGCCTCTTGCATCCAGCGCCATGGTCATGGTGCGGAGGTCGTGGTCTGTGCGTCGTTGCGCTGCGAGTTTTGATGCTTCTGTTTCGAGCATGATCCGGACCTCCAACTGGTCCGTGAGTTGGGTGCGGGCGATGCGTTTGAGAGTTTCCCCGGCATCTCGGGTGGCCCGTACATAGGTGCCATCGCCCTGTCTGGTTTCCAGCATCCCGACATGGGCCAGTACTCGCACGGCTTCACGAACGGTGTTTCTGCTCACTCCAAGAGCGTCTGAAAGCTCTGATTCCACGGGCAGTTTGCCGCCTATCGGCCACTGCTCGGTTTCTATGGCGTGTCTCAGGCTTTCTATCGCAGTTTCCACCAACGAGCCTTTCTGGATTCTTTTCAACATGAGCCTATCATCCGTTTAACCGATCATCCAATCATCCTATGTATTTGTGGGCAATGCAAACTCTGAAGCTAAAGGCGGGTATCACCCGGGCGGATCGAGTAGTTGATAGTCAGCTGTGTCGGCGTGGCGGGTGGAAAAACGATAGGAAAAGGTGAAGCCTGGCCAGTTCAGGGTGTTCTTTCCGTTGGCATCGAGGTACCAGGAATTGCAACCAGAACTCCACACGCTGCCTTCAAGCCCCTGTTGAACAACGCTGGAATAGCGTTCCTGGCGATCTTTTCGAACGTCCATGGCGGCACCGGGATACTTTTGCAGAACCTTCAGGCAATCGAGTACATAGTTAAATTGTGATTCCAGCATGTACAGAATGGAATTGTGCGCCAGATTGGTATTCGGCCCATACAGCATAAAAAGATTCGGGAAGCCGGAGACCGTAATGCCTTTGAAGGCAACAGCGCCATCTTGCCAGGCTTCGTTAAGCGTTTTTCCTCCGCGCCCGGTTACACGAATTGGAGACAGGAACTCCGAGGCACGGAAGCCGGTTCCAAAGATAATGGCATCAACAGGATAGTGGTCACCGGACCGTGTCTGGACGCCAGTGCTGTCGATCTTTTCGATCGGGTCTGTAACCAGGTCCAGATTGGGTCGGTTAATGGCTGGATACCAGTCATTGGAAATCAGAATCCGCTTACAACCAATCTGGTAATCGGGAATGATGTGTTTGAGCTTTTCCGGATCCGAAACATATTTGGTGGCCTCCGTTTTGGCCTGTCTGGCAAATATGTCGAGCAGGCGACTGAAACGGGTGAACGCCAGGCCCCGGCTTTCGTTCTTCCAATAAATCAGATAGCGGTAAAGCCTGTCCCAAATGGGAATGACCTTGAACAGGGTTTGCTCCCAGCGTTTGAAGGGCCTGTCTGCTTTTGGCAGAACCCAGGCGGCTGAGCGTTGAAACAGGGAAAGCGATTGAACCTTGCCAGCAATTTCCGGTACGAACTGAATCGCGCTGGCTCCGGTACCGATAACCGCAACGCGCTTGTCCGTAAGATCATAAACATGATCCCAACGTGCCGAGTGAAAGCAGGTTCCTTCAAAATCGTTCATGCCTTTGATATCGGGCCACGCAGGCTGATTCAACTGGCCGGTTGCCGTGATGACGACTTGTGCTTCGAGAGTTTCACCGCTGGTAAGTCTTAGCGACCAGAGGTTGAGGCTTTCGTCAAACGTCGCTTCCGCCACTTCGCAGTTGAAACGGATCTGATTTCCAAGGCCGTACTTTTCAACGCAGTGTTCCATGTACCCGAGGAGTTCATGCTGTAGCCCGAATTTGCGCGACCAGTCGTGTTTGGGTTCGAAAGAGTAGGAGTAAAAGTGCGATTGCACATCGCAGGCAGCGCCGGGGTATGTGTTGTCGCGCCAGGTACCACCAACGTGGCTGTCTTTTTCCAGCAGTGTGACCCGCTCAAAGCCTGCTTTTTTTAGTTGAATCGCCATGCCCAGGCCGCCAAACCCGGTTCCGATTATGATGATTGAGGGCTGTGTACTGCTGTTTTGCTGAGTCATATCTGCTGGTCCAACCGTTTTATTATAATAGTGACGCATTGTTCATTATACGCACCTGGCGTAACGCGCGGTATGGCAGTTTAGGACAGTGTGGGTGGCTGCACAGAGTGTACTGCCCGGGGGGCGGGCAGGAACGGTTTGATGAGGGTGTCTGGTATGGCTGCCCAGGTTAATCCTGAGCAGCGTTCAGAAGGTCTGGCTTTTTCAGAGCTTTCTGGAAGAGATCTTTGTCCTCGGCGATGGCCATGGCGCACTTTTCGGCCATATCATCGCCCAGGCCTTCAACTTTCCGCGCCAGAAAAACCTGAATTTCTTCCGCCAGCTCGAGTATTTTGTCTCGGGCATCAGCGTCTGCTTTTGAAGTGAAAAGCATGGTGTCAGGGTTTTTTAATGCCATATCCAGGCCGTCCCTATCGGAAAAATAGACTGCTTGTACCGCCATGGTCATTCCTCGCAGTGAATGTCTGCTTTACTGTATAAGCATACAGTGTATCCGACTATCACATAGAAAAACACCCATGAGCGGCGAAAGCTGTCAGCTCGTCGGGAAGGCTTTTAAAATTCCAATTAATAGCGTAACAGCGCCGAACCCCAGGTAAAGCCGCCGCCAAACGCCTCAAGCAAAATAACCTCATTGCGTTGAATACGCCCGTCTCTGACCGCAACATCCAGGGCAAGGGGAATGGAAGCAGCGGAGGTGTTGCCGTGTTCGTTGACGGTAACAACCACCTGGTCCATGGACATATTCAGTTTTTTTGCGGTGGCAGAAATGATTCGGAGGTTGGCCTGATGGGGAACCAGCCAGTCAATATCAGACTTTTTCATTCGGTTTGCTGCCAGGGTCTCGTCAACAATCTTGCCCAGGGTGTTTACAGCAACTTTGAAGACTTCGTTGCCTTTCATTTCCACGAAAGCCAGCCCGGCTTTTACCTGATCGTAGCCATCGGCAATGCCGCAGGGAACATGCAGGAGTTTTTCGTACTTACCGTCTGCGTGGATGTGCGTGGAAAGAATCCCGGTTTCTTCATGTGCTTCAAGAATAACAGCGCCCGCACCGTCACCGAATAGCACGCAGGTGCCTCGATCTGACCAGTCTATGATGCGAGAAAACACTTCCGCACCCACAACCAGTGCCTTTTTACTGCTTCCGGTTTTTATGAATTTGTCGGCAACCGAGAGAGCGTAGACAAAGCCGCTGCATACCGCTTGTATGTCGAAAGCCGGGCAGCCACGAATACCCAGCCGTGCCTGCAGAATGCAGGCAGAACTCGGGAAAATCTTGTCGGGAGTGGATGTGGCAAAAATGATCAGATCGATATCGCTGGCATCGATACCAGCGGCCTCTATGGCATTGAGCGCGGCCTGCTCGGCCAGGTCCACTGTTGTCTGGCCCTCAACAGCAATGTGCCGCCGTTCGATTCCTGTGCGCTCACGGATCCACTCGTCTGTGGTATCGACTGTCTTTTCGAGGTCTTTATTGGTAACTATATTCTCTGGCAGATAAGAGCCAGTGCCGGCAATACGTGCAAAGGTCATTCGCGAAAATCCCACGGTGTGTCCGATTAGGGAGCAATATGCATCTATAGCGCCCTTATGATGTCTCGGGCACTCAATGCGTTTTAAACGCTCCTTGGCTTGCGAGCATGCTATACCTCTGAACCTTTGTCTGTTATTAGCGGTTTGTCAAAGACACCGGTGAAAACTTCCGTTTGGCCGGTCTTTTTCATCCGGTGTCTGATTCGTTTCTGGGGCTTCTAATCAACAAAGCTGGATTGACTTGCGATCAGGGGTGAGAGGGCAACATTCCAGTGTTGCATGCCGCTTCGGCTATACACGTAATGTCCACTGATAGATTTGATTTGAGGTATCTGGTGGGGCTTCAGGCCATTAAGAATCAGTGATGCCAGCCGGGCACCCGTGACCCCCTCCTGGTAGGCGGAAACGGTAAATCCGCCGATGCCCTGATTTTCCCCGATGAAAATATCCCAGAATGAAAATATGGGAACTTGAGAGCGAATGAACGCCTGATCCATCAGATCCCTGGGTTGGATGTATTTATCGTTTCGGTCACGGATGGTGTGATGGGTGCCTACGATGATCGCATCATATCGCTCGTGTGCTGTGAAAACGGCGTTTAGCCAGGCGTCCTTATCGTTGGTGAGCACGATATCGAGATGAGAGCCATGAAGCCTGGTTTGACGAACATCTCCGAAATATTCCTCAACCGCATTTCTCATAGTTGGTGAATCGTCCATCAAGACCAGAAAGCGTTCATTTTGCTTCAGTACCTTACGCATATGGCGAACGTTCTCAGCAAAGAAAGGGCGCTCAAGAATACCGGTGACAAGGGGGTGCGTCAGCGCTGGGTGCTGGTCAGGGCCACCATTTACTCCGAAAAAGACCACAGGGATTTCGTTGTCGGCAAGGTGCTGTGCCATGAGTGTAAATGCGTTGTCATCACCCAATATCGCAACGTCCGGTTTTATTTCAGCCACAGTTTGCTGGATGCTTGCTACTTTCTGAGGCCACTCTGATTTAGGTAGGCGCTTGGTATCGAGCGCCAGTACGCGGATGTCATATTTAGCCCCCAGGACCGATTCGATGGCGCGGAGGTAATCAGCATCCCATTTGTATTCATCGTGATAGCTTTCGATAACGACGACGGTTTTTCCGAAACATAAAGGGCTGACCAGTAAAAGAGCTAGGATAAGAAAACGCATGAAATGACCTTTTATTGTTTTTTGGCTGAAAGGAAAGCGGGCCAGACGGCCGAGTAATCTGAGGTGATACACCCCGGAGTACTTAAGCAAAAACCAGGCCTGCGTTTATCTATCTGTTTTTAAATGGTTTGGTGATACTTTCATGATGCCAGTGTCTGGAATTGCAGACGCCTGTGTCTGGCGTTCCGGACAATGCTGGCGACAAACACATGATCAACAAAGGAGCTGGAATGAACTCGCACAATAGTTTTCTGAAACGATCCGGTATTCGGTATCCCATCGTTCAGGCGCCAATGGCCGGGGTCTCGACGCCTCAACTTGCGGCTTCCGTTACCAATGCTGGTGGCCTGGGTTCCTTGGGAATAGGCGCAAGCTCTCCAGCTCAGGCCAGGGAAATGATCAAGCAGACTCAGGCTCTGACCACTGGGCCATTCAATGTGAATGTGTTTTGTCATCAGCCTGCGCGACGAGATCCTGCCCGGGAGGCCAACTGGTTGAAGTACCTGGCACCCTTGTTCGCTGAAGCGGGCGTGGAGCCACCGGATTCGCTCAGTGAAATTTACACATCGTTTGTTGAAGACGCCGAAACGCTCGAAATGCTGCTTGAGCTGAAACCTGCGGTTGTCAGTTTTCACTTTGGTATTCCATCGCCTGAATACATTTCGGTATTGCAGGGAGCAGGAGTCTATACCATGGCCACGGCCACAAGCCCGGGCGAAGCAGCGCAGATTGAAGCGGCTGGAATTGACGCCATCGTGGCACAGGGAATTGAAGCTGGCGGACACAGGGGGATTTTCAATACGGAAGCTACAGATGAAGGTTTGAGCACTCTGGTTCTTGTACGATTGCTATCACGCCAGACAGCTCTGCCTGTTATCGCTGCCGGTGGAATCATGGACGGTTTTGCCATGAAAGCCGCGATGGCTTCCGGTGCAGCTGCTGTGCAGCTCGGCACCGCGTTTGTTCTATGCTCGGAATCCGCTGCAAATGATGCATACCGGGCAGCACTGAAAAGCGAAAGAGCAAAGCAAACGCGACTAACCAAAGTGCTCTCCGGCAGGCCGGCACGGGGGATCGTCAACCGGCTCATTTCGTTTGGCGAAGCCAAAGACAGCCCACCGCCAGCCGATTACCCGGTTGCCTATGATGCAGCTAAATATCTCAATGGAGCGGCGTCCAGACTTGGCAACCATGAATTCGCTGCGCAATGGGCGGGGCAAGGAGCACCTTTGGCGCGGGAGTTACCGGCCGCGGATTTGATGGCATTGATTCTCAGGGAAAACGTATCATAACCGATTGACAGGTTTGCAAGCATCGGGGGATGCCGCCAGCCACTCCAGTATCTGATCGTGCACCACCTTGTTGTCGAGTAAGTCCAGGTGATTCAGATTTTCGAACACGCGACAGTTTTCGGGGCTTATGGAGAGCTTCTTTAAATTATCAGAATGATGCCCTTTTGCGCTGCCCAGTCGAACGAGAAGGTCGCCTACCATCATGCTGGTAAAGTCGGAGACGTTCTTACCAATGGCTGCAGCTATAAAGAAGTGCCGCGTGCCTTCTCGCAGCGGAACCGGCTGGCGGTAGTCCGGGTGGAAGTCATCCTGATCGATACCCTCCCAGTCATCGTCCAGTAAATTGCCGTGTCGCAGGTCCTTGATACCTGCGCTGGTGTGCTGGCCCAAAGCAAACGGACTGGCGTAACGGAATTTCTTCATAACGAAGGTCAGCATATTTCCGGCCTTGGCTACGGCTGAGCCATGATGAGGCGAGCCGAGATAAAGGGCATTTTTCAAAAGCCCGGTCCACGGCAGGTTGAGTTCACTGCTGTACCAGCAGGCGCTACGAATAACGAGCCCTCCCATGCTGTGGCCAATCAGGGTAAGCTCCTCGATCTCAACTGGCCAGGATTCAACTAAATTCTCAAGTAACTGACTTAACTCCTCGCCATTGTGTGAAATATGCTTTCCAGTATTGTAATTCAGATACAAGGGTGTGAAGCCAGACTCACGTTGCAACTCCGTACCCAGGTCCCCTTCATTGTGTCCTTTCCAGTACTCATGGGAGAGGCATAAACCATGAACCAATACTACGATTTTTGAGCTGGCATCCTGAATTGAGGCAAAGCCATTCACAGAGCCTGGCCCGACTTTCTGACCAGCGCTGTTTCGAAAATGCATGGGAATGGCCAGGGGATTGTTGCTGGCTTCCAGATGATCCCCGCATACTCCGTTCAGTGCGGCTGCAACCTTCACGCTTTGTGATGACTTCAGGATATCCTCCTGGGCTGAGAATTTGTCAAGCGACCGATGTAGCTCCTGTTGCAGCAATGAAGTGGTCGACTGGATGACCTGGTAAGTCCGGCCCTGAGACCCCTCCTCAGGAGGCACTCCCGCCATGTCGCGCAGTCGATTCAGTGGGTTCACTTCCCTCGCAATAGTGCGATGCGTTCTTTCGACAATCTGAGTAACGCCACTGGTAACATCCAGGAGTAGTTGGGCGGAACCGTGTATCGATTTGATTGATACCATTTTACTGTGCTCCAGAAGTCGTTCAGAACGTTCTCATCATAGGATAGAACACTATCCGGCAAATCCTGGCGCACGCAAATGGCCCGTTTTCAGATAAATGGTGACAACTCGGCATCAATGCCGCTTTCCAGCGTAAATGACAAGATTCGGAGTACAAACTCAAGGCTATCAAAAAAATACAATTGTTGTTATATTGTTCACATATGAACAGCATGCGGTGAGGAGTGCACCATGACAGCTGTGGTTGAACGTAAAAGCGCGGAAGGCGACCGTGAAGCCGAGAAAGGGCGCGTTGCGCTAAAGGGATTCTTTCGGGTAACGGAAGAATGGGGGTGTAATGCTGAAGAGCGCAGCAAGCTTCTTGGCGGTCCATCCAGGACAACGCTTTATAACTACGCAAAGCTTAATCCGACCAAACTTTCCAATGACACAATGGAGCGAATAAGCTACATCCTGGGCATCTACAAGGCTCTTCAGCTTCTGTATCCGACTCATGAGCGAGCGAATCGCAGGATCCGCCTTAAAACGTCTGAAGTGCCCTTTGGCGGAAAGTCGGCGATGGAGTTCATGACGCAAGGCTCGATGATGAACCTTATGTTGGCCCGTCAGTATTTTGATGCCAAACGGGGGTGGTGATGTTCTCCACCCCCCCTTTACACCTCCCTGAGTGGGATACCTATCGAATCATCCCCAGCCATTATCCACCCATAGACCTTTTTGAGCGCATCTACGATCCAGAGGAATTCGAGCTTGCGTTCGAGATCGAAGGCATGACAAATCCACGGTTGCGGGATCAGGTAGGGGATATTGAACTCGTTCGTCCTGACGACAGAGTCAGCGGGCCAGGCAGTACCCCTGTGATGGCATCGTTTACCCATCTGGGCTTTGGAAGTCGCTTCGCCGACAGGCATTTTGGGGTTTACTACGCAGCCAGCAGCCTTGATGCTGCAATCCGGGAAACCGTTTATCACAAAGAACGTGAAATGGCGGCCGCGAATGAAGATTCAATAGCGCTTACCATGCGCGCCTACATTGGTAGTGTGGCGCTGGACATGCACGACATTCGGGGCCCAGAGTTTGCAGATTTGCATAATCCGGATGCGGATGATTACGTGTTGAGCCAGAAGTTTGCAAGTCGTTGGCGCACCAAAGGATCAAACGGGCTTTTATACAACAGTGTCCGGTGCCCCGGCAGCGAATGTATCGCTGCGTTCAAACCGCGAGCCGTTTCTATTCCAGTGCAAGGACCTCACTTGAAATACTTCTGGGATGGAGACAAGCAACGTATTACTCATTGGGCAGAAATAGGGGAGGCGCACGTGTTAAGCGGGCATTGAGCCCTTCCTGTAACTTTCATAAAACTGACTCTGGCGAATAGATCTTATGAACATAATTATTATCGGTGCAGGGATTATGGGGACCACCTTTGCCACTTTGGCAAAAGAGCTGGCACCGGAGCTGGATATCACAGTTCTTGAACGGCTTGACGGCCCCGGGGCAGGAAATTCCTGGGTGTTCAATAACGCCGGCACCGGGCATGAGGCGAATTGTGAGCTCAATTACACCCCGGTGGACGAAGAGGTTATTTCGGTTGATAAGGCGGTGAAAATTCACGCCCAGTTCAATGTGGCCAAACAGTTCTGGGCCTATCTCGTCCAGAAGGGCGCTATCAAAGACCCTAAATCGTTCATAAACCAGACCAAGCACTGCACTATTGTTTCCGAATCGGCGATCGAAGAACTGCGGTTACGCTTCAAGGAAATGTCCGCCCACCATTTTTTCGAGCAGATGCGCTATTCCGAAGATTTCGACGAGATCAAAAGCTGGATTCCCTACACCATGGAGGAGCGTCCCCGCCACGAAAAAATGGCAGCGACCGCGATCGAAACGGGTACGGACGTCAACTTTGGTTCGCTGACCGAGCAAATGGCCAGTTATGCGGTTAAAGATCTGGGTGTAAAGATTGAATACGGCACCCATGTTAAACGTGTGCATCGAAGCCCAGCCGGGAGCTGGCTTGTTGAAACCAAGAATAAGGGGGTTGATCGGCAGTACAAGGCGGACGTGCTTTTCGTCGGTGCCGGAGGGGGCGCATTCCCGATTCTGAAAAAGAGCCACCTGCCTTTCTCCCGTCGGTTCACCGGCTTCCCCGTTGGTGGTCGCTTCTTGCAGGCGCCGATCAGCGCCGAGCAGGCTACGCAATACCGGGCGAAAACCTATGGCAAAGCGAAGGTTGGTGCGCCTCCGATGTCTGTCCCGCATCTGGATCTTCGGGTCGCTGATGGCCAGCACTACCTGCTGTTCGGCCCCTTCGCGTCGTTCAAACCTGTGCTTGAGAGAGGCCGTGGTTTCCTCGATTACCTGCGCTCCATGCGCCTGCATGATATTCCGGGCTTGCTGAACGTGGCAATTGAGCACTTTCCTTTGGTCAAGTATCTGGTTTCGGAGACCTTCAAAGGTGAGAAAAGCATGTTCAAGGAGCTGGATAACTTCGCCCCGGGCATGAGTAAAAAGTTCAACTGGAAGGCAGTTGAGGCAGGGCAGCGTGTGCAGATCATCCGGGATGGTGACCTGCAGATGGGCACCGAGATTCTGGTATCAAGTGACAAAACCTACGGCACACTGTTAGGTGCATCACCCGGGGCGTCGGTATCGCCGGAAGTCATGTTGCGTTGCCTGGAGCAGATTCTTCCATCTATTTTTACCAGTGAGGAAGCGGGTAAAAAGATGAAAGATATCTTCCCCGAGGACAACCTGGATACCCTGGCCCATAATCCGGAGCGTTACCGAGAGGTTCGAGATGCCGTCAATGGGCTGCTGGGTATTACTGAATCACTCTATTAATTCTATCTCGCTCGGGCGCCAGGTTTTGTTGATCCAGGGTTCAAGTGGGCCGTACATCCGCAGGATGGCGAACCAGCTTTTTCCTGGTAGGGTCTGCAACCAGTTACCTTCTTTTCCTTTTGGCGCCTTTGGTGCGAAATAGAGCTCGTAGGAACCGTCCGCATTTTTTTCAATGCGACTATCCTGACTGCCGAGCGTCGGGAACGGTTGAGATGTCTGTAGTAGTGAACGTGTCTGGGTATCGTAGATAGTGACGGCCCAGAAATTGTTCACAGGCACGTTAGGTGGCAGGTGTAGCTTGTAGCTTTTGGAGCCGTCAAATGCCTTCTTGTTGGCATCCAGATAGGCAATGCCATAATCGGAGCCGGCGCCTGCTCTCGTCATTGCCATGGCCGGAGTGACGCCAGTAGCGTTGAAGTAGAACAATACCCGAGCATCGGGATTCATGGCTCCATCAGCTGTGAACGAGGTGTTTTTGTTCGCGTATCCCATGGTCCAGGCGCTGTGAGTATCGGGATAGATTTCCACACCATCGATGCGAGGCTGGTAGGTGATGGCACGTGCGGTGGCGGCGCCTATGTCAGCGGCCTCGGCCAGTAGCTTCTGCATGCGCGCATCGGGATTGAACGGCTGGCCCTTGACGATACCGATGGCAGCCAGAGTGCCGCGCACCTCAGGCCCTATGGCATCAATTGGTTCTTCCTGAACAACCTGGTTCAGGCCTTCATAGAAGCTCAGATCTCGGGTCACTAAGGTGTTGTAGCTTGTGCCGGAGATATTGACAAACTCCGTATCAGGCGGATTGTCGGCCTTGGACAGTGGATAGATCTTGAGTTGGGATTTGATATTTTTGACGGCTGGCTCCAGGCCTTTGGCGATGGAGCCGCGCAAGAACATCAGGTTATGGTAAGTGGGCATCTTGACGACGAAATACCCCTCAGGCACCTCGCCGTCATAGCCTGGAGGCAACAGCAGATACTTACCGCCTTTTCCTTTGTCCGGGCCGGGCAGCCCCATGTTTTCAATATAGCGAAACCAGGCGTCGTCCAGAAAGCCGAGCATGCCTGGTGGCAATTCGACCACCAGCGCACCGTCGACTTTCAGGTCGAGATAGGTCAACGCATACAAAGTGGAGGTATTGCCGGTCAGGTACAGGGATTCCGGCTTGAGCAGTTGCTCGGTGATGCTGACTTTGTTTGACGTCGCGCCGATGGCTGCATTGCCTTTGCGCATGGCAAACAGCGAAGCGGCACCCTGATTGTCGAGGTATGCCTCGACTGCCCGCATGCGATCAAGGTTGTCATAAACTGTGTCGATGGTGGCGTCGGTGGGAACGCCATCAAAGAATTCCAACGTGCCAATAGGCGTCTCGAGTGTATCCGGAATAGAAATGGACTCCAGCTCAGCCTTCGACACCTCGGCTGACGCAGGAAGGCTAGCGACTGCCATAACGATTGTTGTTGCAATAATTCGGGTGATCATTTCGTTACCCCTTTGGAGCTGCTCTCTACCAACTCAATTTCCCGGTCGTTGTCTGCCTGTGCCGTGCCGGCGTTAAATAACAGCGCGGTGGCGAGATGCGATGCGATCGCTGGCTTGTTCATTATTTTTCCTTGCCATTATTGAGAGGTTAAAGAGACTTTTCGACCTTGGGCATGTTGTATGTGCCGTTCGTCAGCGGGGCATAAGGCCCATAGAACCGCGCTGTAAACCTGAACCCTTCAGCCGGAGCCGGGAGCCAGTTCTTTGCCTGATCCGGATCGGTGGGTTTCTCGTTCTGCACGTAGATCACCAGCTTGCCGTCTTTGGCAACGAGGTCGCCGGCCTCCAGCATGAAACTGTTCACGGTATAGCGGTTGATCTCGTTGGCGACGAAATATCCGTTGGCGTCATAGATCGGGATCGACCAGAATTGGGTTACCGGTGGCAGGTCGTTCATGTCGAAGGTCAGCGTATATTTGTTGTCGCCGGTCAGTGGTTTGGCATCGGCGTCGGTGAACAGGAATGCACCGGAGTGGGAGATGTTTTTGTCTGGAGCCGCCCAAGCTGCATCGGCAATGACTGCTCTGTCCATCCATCTGGTTTCAAAGCCACCATCATTGCGCACGATGCCCCAACCGTTCATGTTGATGAGGTTTGTTTTCAACGTTTTGCGCACACTCTCGAAACCCGCTTTGAATCCGTTCTCCAAGGCTTTTTTCTGTTCTGCCGTCAGCTTTGACCAATCGAAGTTCATTCCTTTGCCAATTCCGATTGTTTCGAGTTGGGCAAGCATCTCGGTTTCCAGAAGCGAATCTTCAATCACTTGCATGGTTGGATCGTTCAGGATGGTGTTGAGCAGGGTGTAGTACTGCTCAGCTGTCTGCTTGTCTACTTGTCCAACCGCATACTCCGGCAATCCGGCAGGGATGGGAAAATCGCCCGGCACAATGGCTCGGTCTGCCTGGGCCACGCCTTTATGTCCGTTCGACAGCCAGTCCGCCAGAGGCGTCATGGTAATTTGGTCCTGGTAAGCATTAATGGTTTTGATTTCGGCATCCGACCCAGTCTCAACACCCATGCGGACAACGCCGTAGGCAGTTTTCGCTGGCCATTGAACTATGTCTGTTGTCGGGAAGTCAGCCGGCACCGTTCCAGAAAAGTCCGGTGGAAGGAGAATGTAGCTGCGGGCCTTGGTGCCATTAAAGGGCGACCCAACGATCATCCTGAAGATTCCATACTGGTCCATGATCTGAACGCTGAAATAGCGGTCGGTGATTTCCGGAACCTCAATAACGACAGGCCCGTCACGCAAATCCAGGAAACCGGACCCATAAAGTGTTGTTGCGTTCGGTGTCACAACGGGGAAATCCGGAGTGATCTGTTTCCGCACCCAGAACAAACGGTTCAGCCCCGAGTAGATATCATTGCTTGCTGCATCGTTCTGGGTATAGATCCAGCGCTGGCCGTAAAAGATTGCCTGCTGGAGACCGTAAGTATAAGCCTGCTCGGCGATCGTTTCGGGTTTGTGCTCAGTGTTTGAAACAGCCTGAGCAACTGCTGCGAAACCGATCAAGGCAATCACCATCATCAGCTTCAAGGAAAGTTTTTTTGCCGACGTCACAGCCGTTCTATATTCCATGTTTTTTAATCCTTTATTTTATGCACCAAAAGTGAGCTTCATAACGCTTAGCATTACCCGTTCGCTCATATCGCGCTATCAATTATGCGCAAGGCATTGCCGAATTCAGGGCGTATTTTCAAGAGCGACACTGGCTGACTGCTTGTTGCTAATTTTGTAGCGGTGACGTGTTATCTGGCCTATGCTTTGATGTGCCTATCAAAAAAGCGCAGGAAGCGTTCCATGAGTGAAGGGTTCTATATTTTAGGGAAGCAATACCATCCCCCGGCTCGATATCACGATCTGGACGAGGTTAATCATGCCGTTAGTGGCGCTAATCTCGAATTTGTCCAACTGAAGCCCGGAAACCTCGATATTGCGCTTGATCAGATTTCACTGGGTGATGTTTCAATTGATCTCGGCACCATCAACCTGCCTATCCGCATGATGGGCGAACTTGACCCGACGCGGTTCAGCATTGGCGCTTTCACTAAGGGGGCTCATGCGAACTGGAATGGCAACTCTGTCGATGAATCGCAATTGCTGTTCTGCAAGCCAGGTGAGGAAATCAGCGGGTGTGCGTCGACAATCTATGGGTGGACTTCTCTGGTTATTCTCCCCGAGTGGATCGAGTCAATTGAACAAACCACTTTGCGCACGAACCTGACTCAGATCACCTCCTGTACATCCATAAGGCCTGATCCGGAGAGATTAAAAGACCTGTGGCAAGCCATTGAAAACATAGTACAGCCCGCTGAAATTCCGCTGGATACTCGTGCAGCCGATTGGCTGGTTACCGATCTTCGTAATGCGCTGGGCGCCGCCCTGAGCTCTATCGACGTTGCTCCAGCGAAAGTCATGTCTCAGGCCCGGGGGCATTTCATTATCGCCAAGCGTGCCGAATGTTATATGCGGGAGAGGATCGCAGAACCGGTGAGCATCGACGAACTGTGTGTGGCCATGAACGCCAGCCGTCGATACTTGGAATACGCCTTCGCAGAGGCCTTTGGAACAAGCCCTTCACGCTACTTTCGCTTGATGCGGCTGCACCAGGTGCGCAAGAGACTTAAAGCTTCAGGCGGCGGAACAACTGTCACCAATGAGGCCTTCGGGCTCGGCTTCAACCACCTGAGTCTGTTTACCACCCAGTACAAGAATGCATTCGGTGAATGTCCAAGTGCCACGCTTGCGCGAGCGACCATATAGATACGTAAGCCTGATTTCCTGTCCCTTCTCGCCAATCGATACCGTGCGTATTCGCGATAGCGAAGCTATTTCTCACCTGATTAGAATCAACTCTTACGCAACCTGGTATCCAGGAGTGGCTGCCATTAATAAGACCATGCAAATGAAGGGATCGAACCATCCTGACAGGCTGAATGAAGCGCTCACCTATATCACGCAACACATGAAAGAAAGAATCCAGCTCGGTCAGCTTTCTGAAGTGTCAGGTGTGAGCAAGCGGACGCTTGGTTATCTTTTTTTGCGCACTTACGGTATTACACCCATGGCCTTCGTTAAACGGGAGCGTTTGATGAAAACCAGGAGGCTACTGCAGCATGCCGACCCATCTACAGCCACGGTTGCGAATATCGCGCGCGAATGCGGCTTCACCCACATGGGGCAGTTTTCGATCGACTACAAGCGACTGCTTGGCGAATCGCCGTCAGATACTTTGAATTCACACCCACGACCTGAGCGGATATCGGACTGGCAGTAATCAACTGATAGAAGTACTTGTTTGTGTTTAAACACTGCGCAGATTGATGCTCAATCTGCGCAGGCGAAATGCACGGGGCGCATTACCCGAGCCGTTTCACTCCGCCCTGACCAGCATTGGCGGGGTCCACGAACCATCCAGCGCAGATTCCTTTGGCCAGTAGAGCCGCATGATGACCCAGAATGGAGCCTTGGGAGCAGGCAACCAGTTCGCTTGTTTGTCTTTACCGGGATTCTCGTTCTGGAAGTAGAGGGTGATGCCACCATCGGCGTCCTTGACGAATTGCGCCATCATCGTTGAATTCAAGAGATAACGGTCGATCGGATTGGCAACGAGCAGGCTTGCTGGCAATTCGTACATGGTTGTTGACCAGAACGCATTCACCGGAGGAAGATCCGCCGCGGGGAAATGCAGAGTGTACCGGTTCGAACCGTTCAATTTTTCCCCTTTGGAATCAACCGCAAGAACCGGATACATCGCTTCCTGCTTCGAGTTGCCGTAGATGCCAAGAGCAGCACCGGCCATGCGGTAGAGATAGTTGTTCTTCAGAAATTCGCGGGTTCCGAAAAAATCCCCAGATGTCGCTTCGCCGGTGTCGACTTTTTCTTTCCGGAACTGGCCAAATTCTGCCCAAGCTTCTGCCATGCCGTTCTCAATTGCGGTTTTCATCTTGGGCGACAGGGACGCCACATCGAATGTCTGTCCGGGGCCGACGCCGATCTTGGAAAATCGCTCCATCAACTCCACTTCAGACGGAACAGCCGGCGCATAACCCAAAGCAAAGTTGAGTATTTTGAAGAACTCCAGCGACGTTTTCTGTGCGTCGGGCGTCAGAGGCTTGAGGAAATCAATAGCCGGTAACGCAGCTGGGGCCGGTTGCCCGAGAAATGATGACAGCGTCTCGACTTTGTAGCCCGCCTGTATCTTCTTCACGTTGTCGATATCGCCCGGATTGAACAACTGCGTCCGATAGACCGCTACGCCCAGTTCTGTTTCCGAGTGGAAGACCTTGTCCACTCCTTCAGGCTTCTCGCCTTTCCAGTTCGGGCCGGCCACGACAAACACACCGCCATCGTTCCCTGTTGCTCCGCTGCTGATGTAGTCGAAGTTTTGGGTATAGGCGTCGGTCAACTGGACGCTGAAATAGCGTTCCTTTTCCATCGCCGGCACGGTCAGAACGATCGGCTCGGCACGCAGGTCCATACCCATCCAGGAATAGGGCGTGTCGGAGTTCGGTGTCTGCACAGCTGTATCGGCCGGGGTGAAGACGCGCGCGATGTTTGCAATCTGGTTCCAGGGTGCCTTGAAGTTCGGGTCGCTCTTGTCGGTGTAGTAAGCGTACGAGACGCGGTAGTTGTCGACGATCGGGAAACCGTAGACGTATGCGTCCTTGGCGATGGCGCGGGCTTCGGCTGGCGTTACAGCGGGTCCAGCAGCGCTAGCAGAACCGGCTGGCAGCATGGCTAGCGCAAACACGCTTGCGATGGTGAGTTTGAAGGCGGTGTGAAGGGATGTTTTCACAGCAATTGCTCCTGATTGATCTCTAATTTGTTTTGTGTGCGAGCCGGTGACGTGTTTAAAGCTTCTGGGTTAGCATCACCTGTTCGTCTCTATGGAGCTATCAGTTATGCGCAAGACACAGTGGACACAGGGCGGCAGTGGTGGTAGCAAGAATATGTGCTGGAAATAGTGCCATGCGCTTTCTTGATAGCGAGCAGACGCATTGAGGAGAATACTGAGGAGATAAAGTCAGGGGAGGGGATGAAATGCGAGCCACGTGGCTTTTAATGTTACTGATGATCACGAGTACGGCGATCGCGCAGGAAGACCCAACATTCAGTATAAGCATCGGCGCTTTTTTCACTGACCGTGAAAGCCGGTCGAGACTCGATGGGGACTCGGGCCGGGGAACGGACATAGATCTTGAGGACGACCTCGGGCTGAAGAAATCCGATACTGTTTTCCGCGTGGATGGCTACTGGCGATTTGCCGAGAAGCATCGTTTCGACTTCAGCGCATTCGACCTGTCCCGCTCATCCTCTAAACAGATTGAAAAGGAAATCATCTGGGATAACACAACTTACCCGCTCAGCAGCACCGTAAAAACCGATCTCGACCTGACGATCTATAAGGCTGCATACACCTGGATGTTTCTGAAACGCGATCGCAATTTTCTCGGTGCGACGGTTGGCGTTTACGTTGCAGATTTTGGAGCGACTCTGTCCACATCGGGGGGTGCCAGGGCCGAATCGAACGACCTTACAGCTCCTTTGCCCGTTATTGGTCTGCGCGGAGAATACCGGTTTGCTGATCGGTGGGCGCTGCGAGGTAGCGGCGAAATATTTTTTGTTGATTACGGAGATTACGAGGGGTCTTTGTACGACGTCTTCGCCGGTCTCGACTTTAGCTTAACGAAAACCATTGCAATTGGTGTTGGTGTTAATGCTGTAGAGCTCGATGTGAGTGTCTCCAAAAACAGATTCGATGGGAACATGAGCTGGCAATACGAGGGCGCGCTGGCCTATCTTAAATTAGATTTCTAGAGGCTTAGGAAAAACAGATGAAACGCCATCATATTTTTATCGTACTCATTGCCAGCATCGCAGGGTCAGCCTTAATTGGTTGCGCCAATTCATCCAAAGATCTCAGTCCGCAAGAGGTTGAATCAAAGCAGACAGAATTACATACCGATTATCAGAACCTGATTGCCAGTGAAATCGACGACCCGCTAAGGGCTAAAGAGTTCGCGGCTTTATCGGCAGAACGGGATCGACTAGTCAGCCAACATGCAGCTTCAGTGCAGCAATACTCGAAAAAGCTGAGGGACATGAACCTGGATTACTCGACCGAACGCGAGCAACTGGACAACCTCATTCAGGAATACAATCAGGAACGCCGAGCTGCTCAAACCAGGTTTCTGGTGCTAATGGGCAAGATGAAAGCAACGGTTACGGCTAAAGAATGGGAAACGTTGGCGAAGTTTGAACTCAAGAATCTTAACCCCCGAACCATGAGCTACACAGCAGGAGGCCAATGAGATGCTAGTTGCAATACTGGTTGCTTTTTTCCTTGGTGGGCCCAGCGCATCCGCTGCTATCCTGACCCATGATATGATCAAGAGCTTCGAAACGTTCGCTCAGCAGGTCATCACAGACCCTGATAGGGCGGAAGCAGTGCGACAGGAGTTAAAAGCACTCAATAGTGAACTTAAGCAGTTCGACAAGGTGTTCGCGAAGTCTGGACGGGAATTAAGCAAGCTATACAAAAATTACGACACAGAAACCGCCAGCATGCAGGCACAGCTTGACTCGATGAATGCCGACTGGGAGTCAGCTCAATCCCGTGCGCTTGATCATCGATTCGCTATCCGCAACCAGATGACTAAAGAAGAATGGGACGCGGTGGTTTCTAAAAACGGGCAATAGGTTTTAGTTTGACGCTACCTTTCACATACCTCGGTGACCTTGCAAAGTCAGCAAATTATTCGTTGATGGACTCCCTCAATTGCGATCCTGACGCGAAAGCAAATGGCCGCGACCACGAGCCGCGCCAGGTTTTTACGGGCCACTTTGTGCCCGTAAGCCCCACACCAATCGAAAACCCAGAGTACGTCGTCCACAGCAAAGACTTGTTTCGCGAGCTGGGTTTTGCCGACAGCATGGCCCAGTCGACCGATTTCGTTCGTGTTTTCTCAGGCGATCTGACGGGCGTTCCAGAGCCTATGCGAAAGGTTGGTTGGGCGTGCGGCTACGCACTTTCTATCTACGGCACAGAATACACCCAGCAGTGCCCATTCCAGACTGGCAACGGATACGGCGATGGGCGGGCGATTTCAGTGTTTGAGTCGGTTATCAAGGGCCGACGTCTGGAAATGCAGCTAAAAGGCAGTGGCCGGACGCCATATTGCCGCGGCGGCGATGGTCGGGCCGTTCTGCGCTCGAGTGTACGGGAGTTCCTGGCGCAGGAGCATATGCACGCACTCGGGGTACCGACGTCACGGTCCTTGAGTCTGTACGTTTCGAAAACGGAGAAGGTGCAGCGACCATGGTATTCGGAGGGCTCACACTCCCAAAACCCAGACATACTCGTCTTTGAACCCGTCGCCATAACAACGAGGGTAGCGCCGTCGTTCATTCGGGTCGGACAGCTTGAGCTCTTCGCGCGGCGAGCCCGCAAACACGAACACCCGCAAGCGATGGAGGAGCTTGAGAAGCTAGTGTTGCATTTGATTGACCGTGAGTACGGAGACGTGATCGACCATACGCTGGCCACTACCGAAAAAGTGGTGTTGTTGGCACGCGAATTCCGCAGGCGACTCACATCGCTAGTGGCGAACTGGATCCGGGTTGGCTACTGCCAGGGCAACTTCAATAGCGACAACTGCGCGGCCGGCGGCTTCACACTCGACTACGGCCCCTTCGGATTCTGCGATGTGTTTGATCCGCGTTTCCAGCCATGGACGGGTGGGGGACTTCACTATTCATTCCTGAACCAGCCGGCTGCAGCAGAGCGTAACTTCCACACGTTTTGTTCCGCGTTGCGGCCATTGCTTACCGAGTATCGCGAGAGCGTGCAGCAACTTGATGAGATCAGAGAGGGTTTTGCGGGTGTGATGCAGGCGGAAATGGAAAGCATGTGGGCTGCAAAACTGGGGCTTGCAGACTTTCACCCGGCACTGTTTAGCGAACTTGCAACGCTGATGGTGCAAACGCCAGTGGATTACACCATTTTCTTCCGCGAGCTCTCAAACGTACCCGACAACATTACTCCGCTGAAAAAGAGCTTTTATAAAAACTCAAGGAATGTTTCCGATCCGTTGGAGTTCGAGAAGCGCTGGTCGGCATGGCTTGGAAAATGGAAATCGGCCGCTCAATCTCGCTCTCGCGAGGCGCAGTCGCGGGAGATGAAACTTGCCAACCCGAAATACATTTTGCGGGAATGGTTGGTTGTGCCTGCGTATCAACAAGCAGCAGCGGGTAATTATTCTTTGATTCGAGAGCTCCAGAAAGTCATGACGCAGCCCTATGAAGAGCAATCGGAAGACGTAGAGGAGAAATACTACAGGCTGAAGCCTGCAGAGTTATTTGATATCGGCGGATCGTCCCATTACAGCTGCTCTTCGTAGCTGTTATGAACCCAATAATAAGTTGAGGTAGACGTGTTTGCCTGATCCACTTTGTTGATCGCAGTCACTGCTGGTATTGAGCTTGGCCTATTAATTGCTTTTCATTCGATAGTTATTAATAGTGACAAACTCTGGCGCAGGCCAATACTCAAGAGCGAATCAGCGTTGAAGGAACCTTCCGTAACTCAGACAAAAATCAGTTTATGGCGTAACAGCCTGCTAAGGCGTTATCTGGTGCTTGCGCTGCTGGTCGCTGTACTGCCCCTATTGGTGGTTACCTGGCTCTATGACCGTTTCACTGGCGAATTGCTTGAGAATCTGGGGGAGCAAAAAGTTCAGCATTCGATGAATGCAACCCGTGCTGCATTGTCTGGCTTTCTGAAAGCCCGGCAGTTTGAACTAGAAACTATTGTAGATTTGCCTGATATCGAGCGGTTCGTTTCAGGGGATCCGCTCTCACCGGAGTTGGAGTCAACTCGTGCGTTGATCAGCTTCGAGACGGACAGCTTCGATATCTATGGTGTACTTTTCTTTGATGCCCAATGGCAATTAAAAACGGCGTTACCCGGTGTTGTATCATCGGGATCGCCTTATTGGGGCGAAAAGCAGTTATCTCTGGCGGGGCTGCCGAGGAGAAATTTTGCTGATTTCGTATTGATTGGCCCCCAAGCACCTCTCCCCGGTCGTTCAGGCTGGTTTTTGTTTGCAGCGCCATTACCGGCGACTTCAGGCGAAACGTCCTCTTCTGGATTTGTGGCCTTACATGTTCGGTTTGCCAGCCTGACCGAACTACTCAAAAGCCAGGCTCGGATCGACGGGTTCAGGCCACTCTTAAGTACCGCCGAAGGGCATAGATTTACGGTGAATGGTCAACCTGCAATGGAGCAGACTCCCAGCTGGCTCAGTGAAGAGTTTGCCCCGGGTTGGTCAATTGAAGTAATCAAACACGATCCGGCTGTTGATCTTAGCCAGGAACTCAGGCGCCCCGTTTTTCTGCTGGGTGTGGGCGCGTCTGTGGTACTTGTTGGCGGCTTCTTCATGACTCTTATCCTGCGACTAAAACGAAGGTTTGTGCCCTTAATAGAGGGCGCGGAAGCGGTCTCTCGAGGGGATTGGAATGTGCATATCCCTCCCGACGGGAATGATGAGATAACCCTGCTTGCCAGAGCCTTCAATCGAATGGGTGGAAGGCTTAAGGCGCTGATTGACTCGCGTCTGGAGGTTGAAAAGAAAGCTGTTCTTGGGGAATTCTCTGCCAGTATCGCCCATGAGGTACGTAACCCGCTGGCCACCATCAAAGTGTGCGTCCAGAGTTTTCCAGTAGACGAGGACCCTCGAAGCAAGGAGCTGATTACGCTGGTTCTGGAGGAAATCGATCGTGTAAATGGCGTAGTTGAAAACCTTCTAAGCTTTGCCCGGCCTTTCGATCCTGAACGTGTATGGTTCACAGGGGGTGACCTGCTACGGCGTTTGGCGGCGCTGATTGAACCCCTTGCCGTCAGGGAGAACACCAACCTGTTTCTCTCGGGTGACATGGACGCGTGTCTGTGTGTGGATGAAAATCAGATTCAACAAGTGCTTATGAACCTGGCGCTCAACAGCATTCAGGCGATGCCGGAGGGTGGCGAGTTGAGGCTGGATGTTCAGGCGTTTAAACAAAATACAGTGATCACCGTCAGCGACACGGGTTCTGGTATGACGCCTGAAGCATTGGAGAGGGCTACGGAACCCTTCTATACCACCCGAACTCAGGGAACGGGGTTGGGATTGTCAATTTCAAAACGTTTGGTGCAGCTCAATGGTGGGAAGCTGAGCATTAACAGTGAACCAGGCACTGGCACACGGGTGTCGCTTATTTTCAACGCTTCTAAGGGCACTCATGGATAAGGCACTGATTCTGATTATTGATGATGAGCAGCGACTGGTGCGTTCGCTGCAGTTGGCACTGGAAACGGATGGCTACCGGATTGCCGCTGCCCATACGGGTAATGAAGGCATTGAGACGGCGCTGGACTGTCAGCCGGACCTGGTATTACTGGATCTGCGGCTACCGGACCTCAGTGGCCTGGAAGTGTTAAAACAGTTACAACTGCAGTTGGCTGGCTGTCCAGTCGTCATGTTTTCAGCTCATGGTGACATCAAGGTCGCAATCGAAGCGGTTAAAAGTGGCGCTCTGGATTTTATTACCAAACCCTTTGATATCCATGAACTGAAATCTTTGATTGCCCGCACGCTCGAGCGCTGCAGGCTGGATAAAGAGGTGCGTTTTTTTCGCGAGCGCCAACTGGGAGAAGTTCGGCTGATCGGTCGGAGCGAGGCAATGCGGCGCTTGCACGAAGATCTGACCCGAATCGCGCGTAGTGGTGCCAAAACTCTGCTGTTACAAGGTGCCTCGGGCACTGGTAAAACGGCCGTTGCAAGGGAAATCCATCAACTATCGAAGGTGGCTTCTGGCCCTTTTGTTGAGGTGAATTGCGCAGCCTTGCCCGAACACTTGCTGGAAGCCGAGCTTTTCGGAGCAGAAAAGGGTGCTTACACGGGGGCTCACCAACGTCGTTCAGGTCTCGTGGAGTTGGCGAATGGCGGGACCCTGTTTCTGGACGAGATTGGTGAGATGCCGCTGGCGCTGCAGGCCAAACTGCTGAGTTTTCTTGAAGATCATAGCTACCGCCCCATCGGTTCCAGCCGCGTTTATCAGGCCGAAGCGCGTATTGTTGCAGCCACCAATCGCGAGCTGGGGCAGGCGGCGGAAGAGGGCAGCTTCAGAGCAGACCTTTATTACCGTCTTAATGTGATGCCGATTCGTGTGCCGGCACTGGTAGAGCGAAGGGACGATATCCCTTTGCTGATCGAGCATTTCAGCCTTAAGATGGCTGCCAGTGAGGGCTGTTCACCTGTGTTGTTTGAGCCAGAGGTTTTGGAGCACCTGAAAGGTTACGTATGGCCTGGCAATATTCGCGAGCTGAAGAACCTCCTGGAGCGACTGACAGTGCTCTATCCTGGTGAAGTTGTAACACTTCACATGCTGCCTCCGGAAATGCAACTGATCGACGCTCCAGAGCCATCCGCCGACCCGTCTGATGCTTCTATTAGTGATCGCCTGGCCGAAACAGAGCGGGATATTATCATCAGAACCCTGGAGCAGGCAGGCGGGCGCAAGGGCGTTGCAGCGGTAAAGCTGGGCATATCCCGGCATGCACTCAAACGACGATTACAGAAGTTGGGGATTGCAGAATGAAACTCCAGAGTCGTTTGAGTGTATCGCGTTCCTTTCGCAAGGCACTGATTGCGACCATTGCACTCTTGTCAGTATTGCCCTCAGCTTATGGACAGGAACCCCGGGCTATTGATGAACCGGTAGAACCCGACGTGACGATCGGCTGTCTGTATCCTCTTACTGGTCCGATGGGATTTTTTGGTCGTGACGCGGATGTGGCATTGGGTATGGCGGTGGATCAAATTGAGCACTTGAACCAAACGCTCGTAAACAGCGGTGAGCCCGGCCCCTATCCGCGCCTGAAGGTACTCCTCGAAGACAGCAAGGGCAAACGCCACCGTAGCGCTACTCTGGCCCGGCAACTGGTTGAAGAACAAGGCGTTGATATTCTGTGTGGCGTCGTTTATTCGAGTATTGCTCTTGAGATCAGCGCTTATGCTGAACGGCAGAAGGTCCTTTTCATTGGTGGGGGGCACACGTCATCAAGGCTAACGGAGGTACCCGTCAACCCCTGGTACTTCATGGTCAATAATGACAGTCGTCAATCCATGCGGGCCGGTGCGCGCTACCTCAAAGAAATACAGACTGCTAATCCCTGGACCACACTGGCCTACGTCGGCCCTGACTATGACTATGGCCATCAGGCTTTGGATGACCTGTTAGAGGGCTTGGAGTCTCTTGAGGTGCCCTTCAAACTCACCGATGAGTACTATCCAAAACTCTCGGAGCCGGATTTTTCCGCGTATATCGAAGCACTGTTGGTTTCGCCGCCGGATATCGTGGTCTGCAATTTTTTCGGTGATGATTTCGCCAATTTTGTACGTCAGGCACACCAGCAGGGACTGTTGGAGGTAAGTCAGTTGGCTAACTTCGATACCGGAGGAGGGTACAGTGTGATGTCGGCGCTGGGGGATGACATGCCTCCCGGCGTGATTCTTTCAGGGCATCACCACAATAACTGGCCTGACACTCCGGTTAACCGTGAGTTTGTAGAAGAGTTCTATCGAAGGAGCGGCCGGTATCCCAATTTCATGGCTCAGACCAGTTATTCCGTCGTTCTGGCGGTGGCTGAGGCCTGGCGGAACGCCGAGGTTAAAGATGCCGAAGGTGTGCGCCAGGCATTAGAGGGATTGGAGTTGTCATTACCGGAGGATCCTCAAGGCTTTCAATCGTGGATAGACCCTGTCAGCCATCAGATGATGCAGGTTATCGCTATTGGCGAGTCGCTTCCCAACGAAGACTATCCACCCGCAACACGTATGTTGGGGAACTGGAAGATCTATATGCCGGAGCTGAGCCGTTGAAGCGTTGAAGTTGGTGAGCTCCGGTCAGTCTGATTATACGCCAATGATAGTTTCGGTTTCCTTGCCCCATGGTTCATGAGCGGTGTCCGCTCATGAACGGGTTTATTATGAGCGTTACCCGCTCATAGTCCGATCAAAACTGAGCGCTTTCCGCTCGCTCCCCCGCACCACCTGGGCTTTCCTGTAAAGTTTTCTAATAAAAACAATAGCCTGTTGGTTTTTCCTCAGTTGGCATTGGCCTTGCTCTACCCATGACAGAGCTCCAATAAAAACGAGGCCAATGATGAAAAAAACCAAGCTGCTCCCCAGCGCCGAAAATGCTTATGAATACCCGCTACTGATCAAAAGCCTATTGCTGTCAGGTAAGCGTTATTCCCCAAATCGCGAAATCGTGTATAGCGATATCACCCGTTACGACTACCTGACTTTGAATGAGCGCATCGCGCGTCTGGCCAATGCACTGGAGAAGGCCGGTATCGGTGCCGGTGACACAGTGGCGGTCATGGATTGGGACAGCAATCGGTACCTGGAAGCCTATTTTGCCATTCCCATGATTGGGGCTGTGTTGCATCACGTGAATATTCGTCTGAGCCCTGACCAGATTATCTACACCATGAATCACGCAGAAGACGACATGGTGCTGGTTCACGACGATTTTTTACCGTTGGTCGAGCAAGTGGCTCCCGAACTCAACACTGTGCGTGGCTATATTCAGCTGACAGATTCTTCAACCGCTGCACCCACCACGTTGAACGTTGTTGGCGAGTACGAATCGATGCTGGCTGAAGCTCTCTCAGAGTATGACTTCCCGGATTTTGACGAGAACTCGATCGCAACGACTTTTTATACGACGGGAACTACCGGCAATCCGAAAGGCGTGTACTTCAGTCACCGCCAATTGGTGCTTCATACATTGGTTACAGCTATCTCACTTGGCAGCTCGGACGCAAACGCCATGTTGCGTAGCGACGATGTCTATATGCCCATGACCCCCATGTTCCATGTTCATGCCTGGGGTGTTCCCTATATCGCCACAATGCTCGGAGTAAAACAGGTCTATCCGGGTCGTTACGAGCCGAACCGGTTGGTTCAGCTGTTCCGCGATGAGGGCGTTACCTTCTCTCACGGCGTCCCGACTGTGCTGCAGATGGTACTCAATTGCGAAGAAGCAAAAAGCACGGACCTGTCTGGCTGGAACATGCTCACCGGGGGCTCCGCGCCGACCCAGGCTCTGTCCGCCCAGATGGCGGATCGAGGAATCAATTTCGTAACTGCATACGGCATGTCCGAGACCTGCCCGGTTATCACGATGGTTAACCTGAAAGATGAAGAGCGTGCGCTGCCGATCGCTGAGCAAAGCGCAGCTCGCATCCTCGCTGGCGTCGCAACACCTTTGGTTGATATTCGAATCGTTGACACCGAAGGCAAGGATGTTCCGCACGATGGCGAGTCTGTTGGTGAAGTGGTCGCACGTGCTCCCTGGCTGACTCAGGGCTACCTGAAGGAGCCGGAGAAAGGCGCTGAGCTTTGGGAAGGCGGCTGGCTACACACCGGAGATGTGGGTTCGATTGATGGCAATAGTACCTTGCAGATCAAGGATCGAATCAAAGATGTGATCAAGACCGGTGGCGAGTGGATCTCAACCATTGAACTGGAAAACCTGATCAGCAAGCACGAGGCGGTATCGGAAGTAGCCGTGGTTGGCGTTCCTGATGAGCGCTGGGATGAGCGTCCGGTCGCTACCATCGTGGTCAGAGAAGGTGCTGATGTGAGCTCCGACGCTATCAAGGCCCACCTGAAGCAGTTTGTCGAAAGCGGTGAAATTGCGAAATGGGCCATTCCGGAGCGGATTGAATTTGTTTATGAAATTCCGAAAACCAGCGTGGGAAAGATCAATAAAAAGCTGATTCGTAGCGAGTTAGATGCATAGAAATAACGGCTCGGTGTTTCGAATAATAACAAGGAAAAGCTATGAACCAGGATCTGATTATCGAGACGAGAGGTCTCGTCAAAGAGTTTAAAGGTTTTACCGCTGTCGACGACGTCAATCTGAAAATTGAGCGTGGAACCATCCATGCTTTGATCGGCCCCAACGGCGCGGGCAAAACCACGGTATTCAACCTGTTGACCAAGTTTCTGACGCCTACCCGGGGAAAGTTGCTGTACAACGGCCAGGATATAACCGGGAAAGATTCCGCCTCCATCGCTCTAATGGGGGTTGTCCGCTCCTTCCAGATTTCAGCCGTGTTCCCTCATCTGACGGTACTCGAAAACGTCCGGGTGGCGTTGCAGCAAAAACGTAATGATGGCTTCGCCTTCTGGCGCTCTGAAAAGATTCTGGATGAACTCAACGACCGCGCACTGGATCTGCTCGATTCAGTTGGGCTGAGGGAGTTCTCCAAGGCGCTGGCCGTCGATCTGCCATACGGCCGAAAACGCTCGCTGGAGATAGCTACCACTCTCGCGTTAGATCCTGAATTGCTGCTTCTGGACGAACCGACTCAGGGCATGGGCCACGAGGATATCAGCGTGGTTGCCGAACTGATCAAAGAGGTCGGCAAGAACCGAACCATCCTCATGGTCGAGCACAACCTGAACGTGGTCTCAGACCTCTCCGATACGATTACCGTGCTCCAGCGGGGCGCGATCCTCACCGAAGGCAATTACGAGACAGTTTCGGCCGACCCTCGGGTGCGTGAAGCCTATATGGGTGTCCAGGAGGATGAACAAGAAGGTGAGGGCGCTTCAGGCCATATCCCCGTGGTGGAGGACACGATATGAGCACTGCTCTGAAAGTTGAATCCAACCGCGAAAAGCTTCGGATAAACGGCCTTCACGCTTTCTATGGCGAGTCCCACATTCTCCACGGCATCGACATGACGGTTAACCAGGGAGAATTGGTGACCCTGCTGGGAAGAAACGGTTCGGGGCGCAGCACCACCCTGAGGGCGATCATGAACATGGTGGGGAAACGCACGGGTTCCATCGTAATCAACGGCCGGGAAACCCTGAACATGGCGTCCCACAAGATTGCGCACCTCGGGATAGGCTTCTGCCCCGAAGAGCGTGGCATCTTTTCCAGCCTCAATGTTGAGGAAAACCTGATGTTGCCCCCCAAGGTGCGTTCTGAAGGCATGTCGGTTGAGGAAATTTACGACATGTTCCCGAACCTGGCCGAGCGCCGGAAAAGCCAGGGGACAAAACTCTCAGGTGGTGAGCAGCAAATGCTTGCCATGGCCCGAATCCTGCGAACCGGCGCCAACATATTACTCCTCGATGAGATCACCGAAGGCCTCGCTCCGGTCATTGTTCAAAAGCTTGCTGAAGTGCTGACCAAGCTCAAAGAGCGAGGCTTGACGACCATTCTGGTTGAACAGAACTTTCACTTCGCGGCGCCGATTGCCGACCGACACTACCTGATGGAGCACGGTCATATGGTAGCCGAAATCGAAGCCCACGAACTGAAAGAGAAGACCGAACTTTTGAATACCTACCTGGGCGTTTAGATCCCGGTAGGCGTTCATTCACGAAGTACACCCTGAAATAAAAACAATGACACTGGAGAAAACCATGAAACGAATATTCAAAACTGCTGCTACTACCGCTTTGATTACCGCGGCCAGCCTGTCCCACGCCAGTCTTTCTGATGACAAGGTCAAGATAGGCGTTCTGGGAGACATGGGTGGCGTGTACTCGGATATAACCGGGCAGGGCAGTATTGAGGCCGTGCAGATGGCCGTCGATGATTTCGGCGGTAAAGTTCTTGGTAAGCCCATCGAAGTTGTCAGCGCTGACACCCAGCTCAAGCCTGACATCGGCTCGACGATTGCGCGCCAATGGATCGAGAACGAACAGGTCGACGTTATTAGCGGGGCAGTCGCCAGCTCTGTAACCGGAGCTGTAACCAAAATAATGAGCGATGCCAAAAAGATCACTTTGATCGCTGCACCTGCCAGTCACGCCTTTACTACCTCAGGATGCTCTCCCTATAACGCGCACTGGAGCTACGATGTAGTGTCCTTGGCAAATGGTACGGTGCAACCGATGGTTGCCGGGGGGGCAAAAAAATGGTTTTTCGTCACCGCTGACTATGGCTTTGGTCATGCACTGGAATCCGTTGCTACCGGTGTCATCGAAGCCAACGGCGGTGAAGTAGTCGGCGGCGTACGTGCGCCTCTCGGAACCTCCGATTTTTCTTCCTACATCCTTCAAGCCCAGTCTTCTGGCGCTGATGTAATCGCACTGGCCAATACTGGCAGTGACATGGTTAATGCCCTTAAAACTGCCGCCGAATTCGGTGTCACAGAGATGGCCGACGTTGCCGGTTTGCTGGTTTTCACCCCTAACGCCCAGGCTCTGGACCCTGAAATTGCCGGCGGCATGAAGCTTACAACAGGTTTCTACTGGGATATGGATGAGCAGACCCGCGAGTGGTCCAAACGCTATATGGCGCGTATGGATGGCAAACTCCCCTCCATGGCACAGGCTGGCGCCTATTCCTCGGTTATGCACTACCTTAACGCTGTCGAAGCGGTTGGCACTGACGATTCTGATGCCGTAATGGCCAAGATGAAGGAGACGCCAGTCGAGGATTTCTTTTCCCGTAACGGGTACCTGCGTATAGACGGCCGAATGGTCCACGACATGTTGCAGGTTCGGATCAAAAACGCTGATGAGCGTAGTGATGCCAACGACATCTTTGCGATAGAGAAAGTGATAAAGGGTGAAGACGCCTTCTTGAAGCTCGAAGATGGCGGCTGCGAATTCGCGCTGAACCAGAAGTAACCGTTCCGGGGCAGGTGCGCCTGCCCCGTACCCCTGACTAACGACAAGAAAAAGAAGCGCTTGCTTCTATCTAAAGACTTTCGGGTGTGGTTATGGCGACTTTTTTTGATATCAATCTTTTTGCCCTGTTTGGCCAACTGCTGATCGGGCTGATCAACGGCTCTTTTTACGCGCTGCTCGCGTTGGGCCTGGCGATCATCTTTGGGCTATTGAAGATCATTAATTTCTCTCAGGGCGCGCTCTATATGCTGGGTGCTTTTGCCGCCTGGATAGCGCTGAACTACCTGGGGATCAGCTATTGGTGGGCGCTGATACTGGTCCCTCTGGCTGTCGGAGCCTTCGGTATTGTAATTGAGCGTACGCTGATTCGTCCTATTGCCAACGAAGACCACCTCTACAGCTTGCTACTGACGTTTGGTATCGCCCTCATTCTACAAGGTCTCTTCACCCACTGGTATGGGTCATCCGGCCTGTCCTACGCAATGCCTGAAGCGCTGAAGGGCGGCACACGATTGCCATTCATGTACCTGCCCAACTACCGGGCCTGGATCATTGTTTTCTCGTTGCTGGTCTGCGCCTGCACCTGGTTCATGATCGAGAAAACCAGGCTTGGTGCCTATCTGCGTGCCGGGACCGAAAACGCTCAATTGATGCAGGCCTTTGGTATCAACGTTCCGCTACTGGTCACCTTGACCTATGGTTTCGGCGTTGGCCTGGCAGGGCTAGCCGGTGTTCTGGCAGCCCCCATCTACACTGTGTCTCCCGATATGGGTTCGAATATCCTCATCGTGGTTTTTGCAATCGTTGTTATCGGCGGCATGGGCTCCATTGGCGGCGCCATTATCACCGGGCTGGCAATGGGTATCGTTGAAGGCCTTACCAAATACTTCTACCCCGAGGCCTCCAATACCGTGATCTTTCTGGTGATGGTATTGGTGCTGCTAATCAAACCGGCAGGCTTGTTCGGTAAGGAAGCGTAGGAATCACTTCGCTAAATTTTCGCCGCTGTTTCGCTCTAAGGTAACAAACATGTACAACAAAAAACTCAACCTGGTATTGCTGGGCCTCGCGCTGATCGCCCCATTTATTCTCTATCCTGTTTTTCTCATGAAGGTGCTTTGCTTCGCTCTGTTCGCATGCGCCTTTAACCTGTTACTGGGGTTCGCCGGGCTGCTTTCTTTCGGCCACGCTGTTTTTCTGGGGTCGGGGGCCTATGTTACCGGGTATGTGATGGTTACCTATGGTCTGACTCCGGAGCTCGGGATTCTTGCAGGCGTTGTTATGTCCGCGTTGATCGGCCTTATTTACGGCAAACTTGCGGTACGCCGCGAAGGCATCTATTTCGCCATGGTTACTCTGGCATTAGCCCAATTGGCGTTCTTTTTCTTTTTGCAGTCACCGTTCACTGGCGGCGAAGACGGTCTTCAGGGGATCCCGCGCGGCAATCTGTTCGGCCTGATCGACCTGACCGACAACCTCACCATGTATTACTTTGTTCTCGCGGTCTTCATTATCGGTTTTCTGACCATCTACCGCACCGTTCACAGCCCCTTTGGCCAGGTGATGAAGGCGATCCGCGAGAACGAGCCCCGGGCCATTTCTCTGGGGTATAAAGTGAATCAGTACAAGCTGATGGCTTTCGTGCTTTCGGCAACACTGGCCGGTCTGGCCGGTTCGACCAAAGCACTGGTCTTCCAGTTGGCCTCACTCACAGACGTTCACTGGTTTATGTCGGGTGAGGTGGTGCTGATGACACTGCTGGGCGGCATGGGCACGATCTGGGGCCCGGTTATCGGTGCAGCAACGATTGTTTCAATGCAGAACTTTCTTGCCTCTGGCCCTCTGGCAAACTACATCCATGTATTGATGGGCGTTGTTTTTGTTATTTGCGTGCTGGCATTCCGGAATGGTCTGGTTGGCGAGCTACAGAAGGTGATTCGAAAAAATTCAAGTTGATCAACTGCAGGGTGTGACTCAAGGTCGTAAAACAAAGGGTAGGGCGTCGGTTTTCAGGCGGCTTCTCCGGTAACTTGTTGGTGTCATTGTTCGTAATTGTCTATCCTTTAACAGACTATTTTGATATTTCGCAAAGCGACACCCATGCCATTTGGCTAAAGGACACCCAAAGATGAAGCGCAAACAGTTCCTCCAGGATTTGATCAAGCAACTCTCGCCAGCGCTGGATTCAAAATCCTATGTCTACTGCACGGTTCCTGAAGCAAAGTATGGCGAATTGGGAAGCCTCAACCCCATAGTCAGCATTGCGGAACTGGAAGGTCTTACTCTGGTAATTCCTCTGGAGCAGGCCAAAGATGAGGGCCTGGATTACTACAGAGTCTTTCGTCGCATCACGCTTAAAGGCCACTCCAGCCTCGAAGCACTGGGGCTTACGTCGGTTGTAACCACCTTGCTTACAGAGAGGGGAATCACCACAAATGTAATCGCCGGCTTTTATCACGACCACATGTTTGTACCCAGCGATCGAGCCGATGAGGCCATGGCCGCACTGAAGGATCTTGCGAACGAGCCCAACAGCTAAATCGGTCACGCCGCCTGAGCTCCCGTATTTCGGAAACCCTCCACTACAATCTTGCCCTGCGCTCTGCAGGTTTTAATCAGGGCGTGGGCGCGCTTGAGGTTCCCGGCATCGATCAAGCCTGCGACGGCATTGGGTATTTCGCCCTCGGTAGCCCTCTCCTCTCAGCGTTGGCATATCTTCACGTTTCACATGTGAGGATCTCGATTCCTTGTATTTCAGTCGATCAACCGGATTTCTCTGACTCTGGATGGCACTAAAACCGGTCTGGGTGGCTAATGAGGGGTACCAACACCACACTGGTTTAAAAAACCGGAGCACAACATTAGGTCCAAAGGCCAATGTCTTGCATTGCTGCAGGCTGTTAACTTTTCGAATAGCGGCAGAATGTCGCTGACGGGCTTTGCATTACGCATGTTGCGATCAAAAAGTCATTAACGGCTAACTGAAAATAGGGAAAGCACAATGCGTCATTTAATGTTGATCAAATGTTTGGCTTTGTCTTTCGTGTCCTGGCCTGTTTTAGCGCAGAGCCCACCGCAGGAGCATTCGATAACCGACAGCCGGGCTGGCAGCGTAACCGAAACCAACATCGTCACTGGCTCTGCAATCGTTAAAGGAATCGAAACAGCAACCCGAACACTGATGCTGGAGTTTGCTGACGGTGATTTCGTTGAGGTCGCTGCGGATGAGCGGATTCGTAATTTCGACCAGATCAGCCTGAACGATGAAATCTATGTTGAGTATATCCAATCGTTGTCACTGACCTTGAAGAAAGTCCGCTCCGATGACAGTGACACCTCAATCGGCGTCGCTGCGGCAAGCGCTGAATTAGGCGTGAAACCCTCTGGAGGGGCAGGGCAGGTCATTCAGGCCCTTGCCGATGTCGTGGCTGTCAGCCCTGGGAAGGGAACGATTACTCTGAAAGGTCCACAGGGTCGAATATTCGAGCTTCTGGTGAAGAATCCTGACCATTTTAAGGCAGTGAATGCCGGGGATCAGGTTTTGGTAACCTACACCGAAGCAGTGGCAGTGTCAGTTAAGCCCGAAAAAACAACAAATTTCTCGAATTGAAATTCAGGAATGGAGGGGCGGCGTCGGGTAGCCCTTTTTGGTGAGTTTCACTGAGGAATAATCTCATGCAACGCTTTTTCTTGTTTTCCTTCGCCACCCTTTTCATTTCAACCCTGTGTCTTGCAGATACCATCCAGCTCAAAAATGGCAGGACCGTTGAGGGGACGTTTATTGGTCGTGAGGGGGACAGTATCGAGTTTGATGCCGACGGCATCACCATGACGTTCAAAGCAGAGGATGTCGAGGCGATTGATATGGGCGCGGCTGGGAGTCCAGCGGCCTCGTCTGAGACGGCGGAAAAAACATCAAACGGAAGTTCCGCCATAGTGCCTGCTGGCACTCAGCTTACTGTGCGTTTGGTGGATAGCCTGAATAGTGGACAGCATTCCCGTGGTCACAAGTTTACAGGTTCGCTGGAAGGCGCATTATCGGTAGACGGCACCACCGTCGCTCCGGCCGGCAGCGCGGTCTATGGAGAGGTTACTGAGGCCAAAAAATCGGGGCGGGTCGCAGGCAAAGCTAGTCTGGTTATCACCATTACCGGGGTCAAGTTGGACGGGGTTATTGTCCCCATCTCGACCAGCAGCATTAACGCACTAACCCTTCCAACAGGCGCGTCCTCCGCGGGCAAGGTGGCTCGAGGTGCGGCGGTCGGGGCTTTAGCCGACGGGTCCAGTGGAGCCCGGACAGGGGCAAAGGTGGGCGCCGGAGTCGCTGTCTTGAGTGGGGGTAATCAGGTGGTTATCCCGCCTGGAACCTTGATTGACTTTCAGCTGACTAAAGCCCTATCCGTCAGGTAACAGGGTTGGCGGGGCGACAAGCGAATGGCAAAGCACATGGCCAAGAAGTGGTTTTTCGTCGTTGCGGCCGGACTACTCCTTTCGTCCTCTCTGGAAGCAGATAACCAGGTCACTCAGATTCCTTTCGCGGATACCCCTGCGGGTACAGTGGGGCTTGGTGCGGGCCTACGTTTCGGGCGGAGCCCTTACCGGGGTGTTGAGTCACTCTCCAGTCTAGAGAATGAGAACAACGCGGACAGGGTGCCACTGTACCTTTATGAAGGTGAGTACCTGTTCTCACATGGTACTCGGGCAGGCCTGCATCTATGGGACTACAGCTTCCGTGTTGATGCCGTTGTGCAATATCGCTTTGACCGGCTTGAACCGGAAACCAGTGACTTTTACCGGACGGTGGAGAAGCGCAGCCAGACGTTGGAAGGTGGTCTCGCGCTAAATCGTCTTTGGGGTACCCATGAATTTTCCGTGAACGTGCTGAACGACATCCAGGGCCACCACAATGGCTACGTTACTGATCTGACTTATCGCCAGTTATTGGATTACGACCGTTTGCGTATTACGCCTTATATCAGTCTGATTTACCAAAGCGAGGAGCTGGTAGATTACTACTATGGTGTAAGCGCTGGAGAATCCAGAAGTGATTTGCCTGAATATCACCCGGAGGCCGTTTACCTGACTCGCTTGGGTTTGAACAGCTCTTATCGTGTTTTTGAAGGTTGGCATGTTTTTGCAAACCTGAGCTGGGAGCAACTGGACAAGGAGATCAGGAACAGTCCGCTGGTTGACGAAGACCAGATCTATATGGCGTTCCTTGGGTTCCATTATGAATTTGGCAATGTGTTCGATCAGAGTAGCCCTTCCAACTGGTCAGTGAAGGACTGGTCCTGGCGCATTCAGACTGGATATCAGGCTGAGGGCACCTTCCACAAATCTCACCGCGGTGACTTGAGCCGCAGCAAAGATGTAGATGCCTACCTGGCCGGTTTGACTCTGGGCAAGCTGCTTTCGGATGGAGATGTTCTCGATTTCTGGGGCAAAGTTTCGATGAACCGTCGCTTCGAGAATGGTATGCAGGAAAATTTCTGGGACTACAGCGCTTATGTGATGGCCATGGGGACGGGTTACTCACCCTGGAGCCAGCGTGAGGTATTTCGCTATGGCTTTGGCTTTGGTTTTGACTATGCAGAACGAATACCGATGGTGGAGCAAATAAAGCAAGAGAGGAAAGGGCGGTATACGTCGCATTTTCTCAACTACCTTGAGGCGCAGGTGGACGTTCCTTTGCGCAATTTCATAGAGGCTAAAAGCGTCCGTAATTGCTATGCAGGAATCACGTTGATTCATCGTTCAGGCATTTTCGCGACCTCGGATATCCTGGGTAATGTATCCGGAGGTTCAGATGTCGTTGCCGGTCACCTGGAGTGCAAACGATGAGCCTGTCGCGCCTGCCCAAAACCATAGGATTTCTGCTGACTTTTCTGCTCAGTGCTTGCGCTTCCTCACCTGATAATGGCGATAGTAGCAAGTTGACCACCGGGTTTCAGACCGAACTTGAAAACGCTTTTTCGGATTTTCGTAACATTCCCGAGCTGGATTACTACTTCGATAACGCTGAGGCCATTGTAATCCTGCCCAATAATTTTCGCGCAGGAACAGGGTTCGGAGGTGCCGTCGGTAAAGGTTGGTTAGTCGAGGATGGCGCTGCCACGGACATCGTCTGGCACTGGCAGTTTCTGGCGGGAGCTGACCTTGGCTTTCAGGTGTACCAACAGATATTGTTCCTGAAAGATGCAAGAGACGTCGCGCTATTCAGGAATAGGACTTTCCAGTTTGCCGGTCAGGCCAACGCGACGGTGGTACTGTGGGGCGCGAGCTATAATCCTTCTTATAATAAAGGCGTTGCTCTTTTTACTCTAATTGATGGTGGGCTTTTAATCGAAGCCAGTGTTGGGCTACACAGCTATCATCTTTTTCCACTTAACATAGACTAACGGGCGCAGGCTTCTGCAATCGTTAAAGGTATCGAAAAACAATATTAACCCTGAACCTATCGGAGATCCTTCCAATGAAAACGCGACTGCTAGCTACACTGATCGTCACCGCGGGGATAAGCGCGTCCGGGTGCACTACAACTGAGTCCTCTGCGCAGACTGGGACTGCCAAAGCGGCTGCTGGAGCAACAATGGCACAGTTCAAATGTGCGGATCGTAATGGGAATGAATACATAGACAAATCCGAATTGATCTATTTGCGCCAATGCGGAATCACCGAGGGTCTGGCGTGTGGCCCTGTTCCAGACGACAGTAAAGAGCGACCACTCAAGACAGACTTTGACCTCGGACTACGATTTTTGCAGATCACAGATGCTGACGGAGATGATCGAATCAGCAAGCTGGAATTCCGGGCCCATTGCAATAAAGCTGGATTTGTCGAGTAGAGGTGGGCCTCCCGTTCGGGAGCTGGTCAATGCCGTTTATTACCGAAATACGGCATTAGTGGTTGCCTAAGCTGAATATTTCAGGACTTTGCGCTGCCAATCAGCTCCTCGATAACGGCTACAACCTCAGAGCACTTCTGATCATTCAGGGCATCTGGATGGGGAGGGCCGAATTGACCTTTGTCGTTGTCAAAATAATAGCCTGACGCATTGGCAAACTCGTCTGAAAGCGCAGCTCGGGTGAGTACATCGGCACCAATCGACAGGCTCTTTCCTGCGATTCCGAAACCTTCTTTGACCATCTTCGATGCCAATAACGACCCCGGATTGACTGCAACGAATACTGGGCCTTGGCTGCCAAGTGACGCAGCCAGTGCATTGTTCCACATGGTGAGTGCCAACTTGCTTTGGGCATAGGCCGACATGTCGTCCCGAAGCCGTATTTTCCCCCGAAGAGCGTCCATCTCTACTGGGGCCTGTGCCGCGGACGACAGGTTAATCACCCGTGAAGTTGGGCCCATAATTGGTAGAAGGCGTTTTGTCAGCAGGTACGGGGCGATCGTATTCACCTCAAACCGGACATCCAGTCCGTCCTGGGTGACGGTTTCGGGAACACGCATCACGCCTGCGTTGTTGATGATTACATCCAACTGCTCATGCTCTTTGTTGATGGCGTCTGCCAGTGAATGCACTTCAGCCCGGCGCGATAGGTCCGCTTTATAGGTGTAGATCAGTCCCGTGCCTGTGCTGTTTGCCAACATTCTTTCTGTCGTTGCCAGCTTCTCTGCACTCCTTCCGTGCAACAGCAAGGTGTGGCCCTCTGAATAGAGACGCTTTGCGGTTTCAAGCCCGATGCCATCAGTGGCGCCGGTGATCAGAATTTTCTTGGTCATGGTTTTAGTCCTTACGCCGAAATTTGTTAGATCTCCACGACAACCTTACCGATGGCCTGACCGCTGGTCAGACGATCATAGGCCTTGCCTACTTCAGATAGGCTGAAAGCCTGTTCATCCAGAAGTGGCTTTATGCCGCCCTGATCTACAATCTGCGCCAGTTGAGCCAGAATCTTCCCGTGCGCTTCCCGGTGATGGTCGTGCAGCATCGGAATCAGCATGAAGACTACGTGAATCGACAGGCCTTTGAAATGAGCCGGGGTCAGGTCCAGTTCAACCAGGGCTACGGTTGTGCTCACATGGCCATTGAGGGCTGCAGCATCAAAGCTGTTGGTCATGTTGCCGCCACCGACCGAATCGAAAACCACATCAAAGCCGACACCTGAGGTGTGAGCCTCCACATAGTCTGCAACGGTTTCAGTCTTGTAATCGATCGGCGTTGCGCCGTAGCTTTTGACGATGTCGAATGCCTTTTCACCGGAAGCCGTTGAATACACAGTGGCACCAAAGTGTTTGGCCAGCTGAACCGCGACATGGCCCACGCCACCTGTTCCACCGTGCACCAACACATTTTGACCGGCCTTCACACCGGCTCTTTGCAGGCCCTCAAATGCAGTGATGCCAACTAATGGCAAGGCGGCTGCTTCGCGCATCGTCAGGCTCTTTGGCTTATGTGCAATCAGCCGTGCGTCAGCGGGCATAAACTCGGCAAGTGCGCCCTGCAGATCGGCAAGGCCCCCCGCACATCCGTAGACTTCGTCACCGCGAGCAAAACCGGTCACGCCTTCGCCAATCGCTTCGATAGTTCCAGCGAAGTCCATGCCGAGGACTGCCGGAAGGTCCGGGGATAGGGGAAGATCTTTACCCATCTGGCGAATCATGGTGTCGACGGTATTGATGCTCGTTGCCGCAACACGCACGATTACCTGGCCTGCACGCGCTTCGGGTGCAGCCATATCCGCTTGCTCAAACGCAGCCTGAGCGCCGTACTGCTTGAGGACCATTGCTTTCATCGTCTGTCTCCAATTCGTATTTGGGTTGTCCAAGTGTGTGCTGAATAGGTTAAGTGGTCGCGAAAACGAGATAAATGACCAATAATGGTATTCAGAATTCGCAAAATGGATATAAAGCGTGGATACCGAGGGAATAAAACTGTTTGTGTTGGCAGCGGATAAGCTCAACATTAGTGCGGCCGGCCGGGAATTGGGGATGCCGCCAGCCGTCGCGAGTGCACGGTTGGCCAAGCTTGAAAAAGCCGTCGGCGCTGACCTGCTGCACCGTTCCACACGAAAGGTGGCGCTATCAACCGAAGGCGCGGAATTCCTGCCCTTTGCCAGGGAGATCCTGGCACAGGAGAACGCGGCTATGGCCGCAATGGGTTTTGGCAATGAGCATGTGTCCGGAACCCTGCGATTTACGGCCTCCAGCACCTTCGCTCAGCAATACATTGTGCCGCTGGTACCGGCGTTTTTGGAAAAGTACCCGGGTATCAATCTGGATCTGCGATTGTCGGATATGGAGCTAGACCTCATACAGGGCAGTTTCGACTTGGCACTGAGAGATTCCGTATTGCCGGATAGCAACCTGAAAGCACGGAAACTGGCTGACGATGTGCGTGTTTTCTGTGCTTCTTCAGATTATCTGGCGAAATGGGGAACTCCGGAGCATCCCGTTGATTTACACTCCCATCAATTAATTGCTTTTAAATCCCAGGCCACGATAACGCTGGCAGGCCCAAAGGGAGAAAAGGGGCAGTTCAACCCTCGTGGCTCGCAGAATCGCCTGATCATTGACGATGGTTCGAGTTACAAGATCGCGACCATGGCGGGGGCGGGGGTTGCGATCCACTCACTTTGGAGTGTTCATCAAGAACTTTCTGAGGGATCTCTTGTAAGAGTGCTTCCAGACTACCGGATGGGCGCGGAGCCGGCCCTTTGGCTGGTGTACCCCAAGTCCAACGCATTAAGCGCAAAAGTTCGGGTTTTTATAGATTTTCTGGTGGAGCGAATTGGCCAGAAACCACCCTGGATGACGTGAGGCTGACATTATCAGACACCTTTCACTTACTAAGGGGTAACCGCCGATCAGGCGAGAAGAGCACGTATAGCCCGCCTGGTAATAGTGTCCAACCCATGTTTTATCCCTCATGGAGCTGGCCCTGGTCTGCCTTTCGATTCGGATGATATACAGTGGAGCACCTCGGAAAATGCTAAAGCCTATTCCGGCCACCTGACCGTTGACGCAAACGTGATGAATCGGTCGATTTCATGTTGATTCTCGCTTTCACCCCATTCAAAACCAATGGATCGCGTCGCTGACAGCTCGGTAACTGGGCGTTTAACGATATTCAGCGATTCGTAGTGCTCTGGAACTATAGCAATGCCTGCCCCCTGTTCCACCAAGGAAAGCGCCCGGTCGTCCTGGTTGGTGATATACGCAACATTCAATCGCACGCCAGCTGTTTTTATTACCGCTTTCAACATGTGGCGGTATTCGCAGTGAGAGCGAGAGACAAAGGGTTCCGTCTCCAAGTCGGCAAGAGATAATGTAGGCGATTCACTCAGATGGTGATTGGCCGCCATAGCCACTTTATAAGACTCCGAAAACAGACGCTTTGAATAGCTGACATGCCTTCTTTTTTCAGATCGTTCCGGAATTATGGTTAGTGACAGATCAATCCGGCCTGACTCCATTAGTCGTTCCATTTCTTCGCTTGAGGCGTCGAATACCTGTAGCTTCAGGCTGGAATTCTCACGTCGATAAGGCTCAATCAGACGGGCTATGTTGGCGATAGACAATGTGTTCACAACGCCTATTCGCAGCATCCTTAACTGGCCATGGTTTTTTAGCTCATCCCGGGCTTTGTTGCATTCATTTACTATCTGCGTTGCTCGTTTGAGCAGGGTTTTTCCTGCAGGCGTTAATACAACGCTGCGTTTGTTCCTTGTAAAAAGTCGGACTCCCAGCTCCCCCTCCAGTTTCGCGATCGACGCTGATAGCGCCGGCTGCGAAACAAAGGCTCTCTTTGCACCTCGAGTAAAGCTCTGTGTTTCGGCAGCTGCCAGAAACAAACGCAGTTGTTGTAGCTCCATATAATAACCATTGCTTGTGGTTTGAATTTAAACAATCGATTTTATCTATGCTAAGTGCTGGTCTAGGCTGTTACCAGTTCTTTGACGCAATCAGGAGATAAGAATGGGCAACACAGACAAGCCAGTCGCGTTAGTGATCGGAGCTGGAGATCACTTGGGAGGCGCAATTGCCCGTCGTTTCGCGAGGGAGGGCTTTCACCTGGTCGTGACCCGTCGACGCGGAGATTTGCAGGCGCTCAGTACCGAAATCACTGCCCTCGGATCGAGTGCAACCACGATTCATTCGGATGCGCGGGATGAAGACCAAGTCAGCGAATTGATTGAACGGGTGGAATCCGAACTGGGCCCGATAAGGGTCGCCGTGTTCAATGTTGGTGGAAACGTTCAGTTTGATGTCTGCGACACAACCGCACGGATTTATCGAAAGGTCTGGGAAATGTGTGCACTGGCAGGGTTTTTGGTTGGGCGGGAGGTAGCAAAAAAAATGCTGCCCCGTAGCGAGGGAACCATCCTGTTCACAGGAGCATCCGCGAGCCTGAGGGGAGGGCGTGGATTCGCCGCGTTTGCCGGAGGTAAGCACGCCTTGCGGGCGCTGGCTCAGAGCATGGCACGGGAGATGGGGCCACAAGGTATTCACGTTGGCCATGTGATTGTTGACGGGCTCATACGCAATGAGGCCACCGCCGAATTTCTGCCTGATCTTTATGCCAGTAAAGGAGAGGGGGGCATTATCGAGCCCGACGACCTCGCGGAAATCTATTGGCAGCTCCATAAGCAGCCCCGTTCGGCCTGGACATTCGAGCAGGACGCCCGGCCTTTCTCCGAATCCTGGTAATTCACTACCAACTCAAGATAGGTATGCACCATGAGTAAGCGCATCGATTTCTATTATGATTTCATAAGCCTTTCGTCATATTTTGCGTATATGCGGTTGTCGAAACTCACTGAAGGTACCGGCGCCCATATCAATTACAAACCGATCCTGCTTGGAGGGGTCTTCAAGGCCACGGGCAACACGTCTCCTGTCACCATTCCGGCGAAATGGGAGTGGATCAAGGCCGATTTTCAGCGCCACGCTGATTATTATGGCATTCCATTCCAGCAAAACCCGCACTTCATTTTCAGTACCGTAAACGCGATGCGTGGCGCACTTTGGGCGTTATCCGTGGATCGAATTGAAGACTACAACCATGCCATGTTCTCTGCTGCATGGGGCGAGGGTAAAGACCTCTCATCTCGCGAGGTTCTGAGGGATACGCTTATCAGAGCAGGTTTTGATGCGGACGAAGTGATGGAGGCGATGGCACTGCCCGAGATTAAAAGCGCGCTGATTGAAGCCACGGATGATGCGGTTAGCCGGGGCGTATTCGGAGCTCCAACCTTTTTCGTTAATGATGAAATGCACTTTGGACAGGATAGGCTGGACTGGGTATTGAGGGCGCTTGAATAATTCGCCCCATACCGTTTAGCTGAGATGCCGGTTTTTAACGTGTTCACGGGGAATTACGCCGCAGGCGCTATTCAGCCTCTGCGGCGACGCTCTATAGATAACCAATCCTAAAACTCAACCGTGGATTTCAGACCTTAGCTCACCACGAATTACGACCTGGCCACTGTACGGAGCGGGTTCGGCAGCATCTCGCTTTGAGTCCCGGCCCTGGATTTCACCGCGAATGACGACCTGACCGCTGTATGGTGCAGGTTGAACGTGCTCGAAGTTCCGCTCGTCTGATTTCCGGTCTGCCAAGGTAGCATTTGCTGGTAAGGCCGCGGCCGCAAAAACAGAAGCAAGAGCAATCAGTACAAATTTACGCATAACATATTCTCCAAAGTTCGATGGGTTAACGCTCATACCGATGTAGAAAACCGACTCGATATCAGATGGGAGAAGTATGGGTTTAACGAGCGTGGGGCGATAATTCTGAAACAATATGCGACACATCATTTCGTGTGATGAGTTGCCAAAGCCTTTGGTGAATTAGTTGGGGTATCACTCAGGGAAATACAAACTATATCTGTAGCGTATTAGTTATCACGTTCAATCCGGTGCATTTTGATGAGAACCAACCCATAACCGGAGTATACAGATGACGGATATTGTTCATGTAACTGACGCGAACTTTGGCGAAGTAGTCGAAAGGAATGAAAAGACAGTTCTGGTCGACTTCTGGGCACCATGGTGCGGCCCATGCAAAACTGTGGCGCCGCTTCTTGAGGAAATTGCCAGCGAATTCGAAAATCAGCTAACTGTCGTCAAGGTAAATGTGGACGACAGTCCTGAAATGACTGCGAGGATGAAAATTCGAGGCATTCCAACGCTGGTACTTTTCCGCGATGGCGATGTAGTGGCGCAGCAGACCGGTGCCGGTAGCCTGGGCCAGCTTCGAAGTTTTGTGAAAGGGCACTTATAGCCGTCTTTGAAAAGTCTCCGCGTTCGGAGGCTTTTCATTTTGGTCTGCCTGGAATTCAACACGTCGGTTTAACCTGGTTGCGACGGTAACTTTTACCGGTCAGACTGAACACGGCTCTTCTTGCCAAGGTACTTTAGCCATGAAAACCCAAGAGCTTCAGTTGCTCTATATCTTTGACGCGATCATGACGGAGCGTTCAGTCACCCGTGCAGCCGACAGGCTTGCGATGACCCAGCCAGCGGTCTCCAACGCAATTTCCAGGATGAGACATATCTGGAATGACCCTCTTTTCGTGCGAAAGGGGCGGAATATTGAGCCAACCTCATACGCAAGAAGCCTTTGGGATCAGGTTGGAGGGCCAATGTTCGCCCTGACAAATGCTGTACATGCCACCCAGTTTGATCCCTTGGCTTCTCGAAGGAAGTTCCGGGTCGCGGCGACCGACGTAATTGTTGAGTTGATCTGGCGTCAATTGCTTGAGCTACTTGAACATGAGGCCCCGGGCATTGACCTTCATGCTGTGCCGTACACACCGGAAGGTACTAGAGATGCTTTACGTGAAGCCCATGTTGATCTCGCAGTTGGGATGTTGAATCACCACGATCACAGTCTTCGCAGCAGCTGGTTGTTTGACGGAGGGTATGCACTGGCGATGAGAGCAGATCATCCACTCGCCGGTAGGCAAATAACCATGGAGGAGTTTCTGGATGCCCGTCATCTGCTGGTGAGCATGTCCGGAGACGCTCACGGTTTCGTAGACAACTATCTGGACCAGAAAGGGAAGAGTCGCCGCATTGCGGCCACCACCAATCATTTCTCTGGTGTTCCCGAAATATTAAAAGAAACAAATCTGATAGCGGCCATTCCGGAAATAATCAGCCAGGATTGCGGTTTCGTGAATGATTTGTGGATGGGTGATCTGCCGTTCGACGTTGATCCAACCAGTCTCTACCTTATCTGGCATGCCCGCCACGACCGGGACCCAGGGGTCATCTGGATGCGGGATCAAATCGAAAGGCTTCTTCAGGAACGCTGGCATGACGTCATGACGAACTCTCCGTGTGGCCGATCGAGAAATTTGGTTGCCGAGCAAAAGTCAGATTAATCAGCGGCCAAGTCATAGCCAGGTAGGCGTGAACCAGTCTGGATTTTATTGCCAATGGGTGAAGGAGCTCTTAACCCATTGGCTCCGGAGCCGGCTAATTAATGACCTGTTCCAGAATCAGTGACAGAAGACGGATTGTTTCCACGCTCAATATCTTCCTGGCTTACACCTTCTGCCTGTGCAAGTACAGAGAAGGCAAGAATTGAAAAAACGAACAGGAACTTGTTGATAGCTTTCATATAACGATTCCACTTTTGGAAAGGACTGAGAAAAACAATTTCACCCGATTGGCTTGGTAGTGATTCTCGTTGTTTGTGAAGCGAACAAAAAATTCCTATGCGGTATACGTCACATCATTTCCAGTGATGCCAGTCGGTAACTTGATATGGAGAAGATAAACATGGAGCAGACTCCCGCCTGTTTTTGCCCACTTTGTGGCGGTGACAATCAGTGCGCGCGTGCTACCACTGCAGACGTGGCCGCGCCATGCTGGTGTTTCAATGCAACCGTGAGCAAACACGCCTTGGCTCGGGTGCCTGCAGAAAAGGCCAACAAAGTCTGTCTTTGCCCCCGGTGTGCTGCAGGAAACGGCGACCTGGGTAAGCCGGCAGATGTTCCATTCACCGGCTAGGCAACCACTACAGAAGGCACCCATCCGAAGGGAAGCTCCTAAACAAAAGCGAACATTCGAGTCAGGCCTTCCCCTGAAGGTTCCAAGCGAATCACTGGCCTTTCATCCAGTATGATTGACGGAGCAAATTACAGACGCCAAATGATTCCGTGGCAGAGCTCACGATGGTGGGCTAAGCTGTTGTTTTATAATTTTATAGGCGGTGCGATGGACGGTTCAGAGTCTGGAATAACGACACAGCTAAATTTTTTTGCAATGATGAAGCGCGTTGTCTAGCTGCTGTTATGTGCGCAAAGAAACTCCGAATGTGAGGAAGAAAAATGAACAAGCAGGAGCTAATTGATTCAGTCGCTGAGCAGACAGGCTTGTCAAAGGCTGATTCCAAAAAAGCCGTAGATGCCGTATTCAGTACCATCTCCAAATCTTTAGGCCGTGGAAAGCCTGTTAATCTGACCGGTTTCGGTACATTCACAGTTCGAGAACGTGCAGCACGAATGGGGCGCAATCCGAGAACCGGCGGAGCTTTGAAAATCGCTCCATCAAAGGTGCCGGCTTTACGGGCTGGCAAAAAGCTCCGAGATACTGTCAAACGAAGCACAGACGATCCAGGTCCTAGTGATTTCGCCAAGTCGGAGAGATGACCATGACCGATAGCGAAAAGCGGACAACAGTCCTTGAGGAGAAACGGCATGTGTCCTCAAAAATCAGTGACCTATCTCGGTATATTGGTTTTGGCCTAGTCGCGGTAGTCTATACGATACTCACATCAGATTCCGGGGCACTCTCAGGTATCTACGAGAGCAAAAATGAGTTGCTGCTGTTGGCAGGCTTTTTTGGGGTTCTCACGATTGTGCTCGATTACACTCAGTTTCTTGCTGGCTATTTTGCTGTTCAAGCAGCGCTAAGTAATGAGATTGACGGGTACCGATATGACGACAAGTCCATTTCATACAGGTTTAGGCGCCTAGCGTTCGGGCTAAAGCAGATTACAGCGCTGGTCGGCGCTGTGATGCTTTTATTTGCTATGAGCGTGTCGATTATACAGACATAACCAGTGCAGGCACGGCGACGCCCACTACATTGCGCCTTCGGCTCCATTTCGTGGGCGCGCATGCTGCAAGCGTTGAGTTCCTGAGGTCAAAGTATGAATGAGCAGCAATACCTCCGGTACCTGAGTTACCGTTTCATCAAACCATTTCATCGGTCATCCACACCAGACTGGAAGTGTCCCCATTGTGAAAACGGTCTTCTTTCCCTGAGGAAAGATTCACTTTTTTACGAAGAAACCCCAGATTCGAGATCTTTGCACTCGCATCCAGATTGGGAGCCTGACTGGATTGACTACCGATTTACCGCTTCCTTTGAATGCAATAAGTGCACAGGTATTACCTTTGTATGTGGGATAGGAAATGAGACTTTTTACCCAGCAGTGGAAGCTGGCGATGAAGATTTCGAAGATATAGAGTTTATCCCAAAATATTTTGAGCCAGCGATCCCGTTATTTGCGATTCCGAAAGGGTGCCCTGATAGCATAGGGAAAATACTAAAGTCTGCATTTTCAGTTGCATGGGCTGATCTGGCATCAGGGTGTAATCGTTTGAGAGTTGCAGTTGAGAAGTTGATATTTGAATTAGATCCAAGCCTTAATGGGACTCTTCACCAAAAACTAGAAGTATTATCAGAGTCCCACAGGGAGCCAGCGCACTTGCTAATGGCGATCAAGTGGTTGGGTAACGACGCTAGCCATGATGGGTCATTGCGTGAATGCGACTTGGCCTTTGGATTCCGAGCGATGGAGAGCGTTCTCAAAGATTTGTATGCTAACGAAAGAGATGAGCTTCGAGATCTTGCAAGCATTGTCAACGCCGGGCGCGGGTCGCCGGCCAGAACTTAACAAGTGGCTGTTGTCGGACGCACCTACGCTGGCGCTCCGGTGCGCCGCAAAGCCATAGCGTTATCAGTCATTGAGGTTCTGAGTGAATAATGAAATTCGGGCGATAATTCAGAAGGCTGAGGAAACGCTCCAAACTGCTCGGTTTGGTTACGAGGATCTCACGTCCGGAAATCGCTACCGAAGATATTCAGGCATCCGGAATTTAGTCGTTTTTGGCCGCTCGGTGACTTTCGTAATTCAAAACCTAAAAACGCCTGTCGGTTCTGATCGGTTTGATGCTTGGTATCAACCGATACAGGCAAAGATGAAGTCTGATGTTCTGATGAAGTATTTCGTCACGCTGAGAAACGAAATACTCAAGCAGGGAAAGCTTCCGGTCAGTACCTCCGCCTCAATCAACTTCTCATCTTCTGACATGGAAAAGTTGGGAACTCCACCCCCAGGAGCCAGCGGATTTTTCATCGGAGATCAAACTGGCGGTAGTGGGTGGGAAATCGAGTTGCCGGATGGGACAAAGGAAAAGTATTACGTTGACCTCCCCGAAAGCATGGCAAAGGTTCAGCAGCACTTCAGCGAACTGCCGGTTCCAGATGATGACGATTTGAAGAAAAAGTCTATCGAAGAGCTTTCCGAATACTACCTGAAGGAACTTGAGGTGGTCGTAGACGAAGCTCGGGAAGCCTTCTTGGATGAGGATACTCAAAGAGCCGGAGGGAAGAGGCTTCCTCCTTATTTAAGAGTAGTGAAATGACTTATAGCTAATGCAGACACGACGATGCCCTCCATTGCGACTTCGGTTTCATTCTGTGGACGTGCATGCTGCAAGCGTTATGAATTACGGAGCGCAGAGTGACAGACAGAGTCAAGATCTATTGCAATACCTGTCAAGGTGAGACCAACCACGACGTTAAGTCTTCTCATGATCAGTCGTTTCATGAAGAGTTTGAAGATCATGGGCAGACCTTTGTTGGCTATTACGAAGAGACACAGTTCCGTTTTCTCATATGTCGTGGTTGCGACACTGCTACTATGGAAGAAAAGTGGACATGCTCAGGAATGTATGACCAAAACGGAGATGAGGTATTTTCCTACAGCTATCATCCAAAAAGGAAAAACCTTGGCGAGCGTCAAGTAAAACGCTTTCACCATGTAGATAAAAAGCTCAACAATTCATTCAAAGAAATAGTTACAGCTTTTCAGCAAGGCTTGGAAATTGTGACGGCAATGGGCGTTCGTGCTTTGTTAGAAGGTATCTGTGTTATTGAGGGAATCGACGATAAGAAGGCTTGGGGGCTTGCGAAGAAAATTGAACAGCTGAAAGAATTGCCGAACATTCCGAACACGATTATAGATGGGCTCAATGGCCTTAAGTTCATAGGCGATGATGCAGCCCACCGGTTGAATGCGACTGACAAACACACTCTTTGCTTATCTATTGATCTCTTAGAATCGCTTCTGACTCATCTATACGAAGCACGCATCGATCTCGAGCATAAAGCCAACATGGTAAAGATGACTCATAACAAGAAAAAGCAGTCGGACGTATAAATACGTCGCTGTTTTTGACGTTATCCCCAAACCTGAATGTTCGCTTTGCGACCAAGCCGAGCTTCCCAAACTTTCAAACAAGAGCGAACTTTCTCGCTACTAAAGCCATCAGCGACCAAAAATAACCTGAAAGTACATGGTCGCTGTTCGCCATTGATTCTATTAGTCCCAGATTGGCGCAAAGTCCGGATCTGCTATTCGATGATTACTATTCAACATTGTTATTTCAGACAGTTCGTTGTCAGATAAAAACAAGTCCATTCCCTTCAGATTCGATGCCAGATGCGCTCGTTTGGTAGATGAGGGAATCGCCACAATATCCCTTTGTCTTAACCATGCAAGCACCACTTCTGGTGTTCTTGCGTTGTGGTTTTCAGCAATCCTCTGCAGGGTGTCGTCTTCCAGTGCTTTGCCGACTGCCAATGGCATGAAACCCGTGACCTGAATACCATTTTGTTGGCAGAACTCGACTACCGCGTCATTCTGTAGGAAAGGATGGACCTCCACAATTTGGTAAGGCTCTCGCGCACACTGGGAATGAACTTGTCGCGTGCCAAATTTTCGTACCAAACCTTGGTGGTGATGAACAGATCCGACCGATCAATGCCCGAGGCAGAAAGCAGGTTTCCAATTTCATCTTCGTTTTCGTAGATCTGAGCGGTGTCGATGTGCCGGTACCCAAGGTCCAGCGACTCAGCAACAGCGGATTTCAGAGCATCGCCTTTTAGGCGGAAGGTTCCAAGACCGGGATTAGGGATAGCGGTTCTCATATTTTACTCCTGGTTTGCAAAATAGCGGACGTCGATGACCGTCTTGAACGGACGGTCCCGGGTTGTGGTTGCCTCCAGCGCTTCTGGTAGCGCTGTGATGGGTTCGATGCGTGGTTCCGGGGCGAGCAGGTTTTCACGAGCCACCATTGTGAGAAGTTCCTCTCCGGCTTGACGGAACTGAGCCCATTGGCGCTCGGTGCCTACGCGAAACAGCGCGTTCAGAGCCACCTCATGCAGAGACAAGGCTTTGTCAAAGGGTGGCACCGGAGGTGTCTCCAAACGATCCTGAATACAAACCAGGTGGCCATTGGCCTCAATCAAGTCGGCCATCGACGCAGCATGCTGCGCGTTGACGGTGTCAAACACGGCGAAGAACTGGCTTTGAGAAGAATTGGTTTCCCAGGCGATTACAGTTTCGGCTCCCAACTGACGAAGCGTCTTGTGGTGCCGGGCCGAGGCCATGGCCGTCACCCGGTAGCCCCGCTGCGCCGCCAGCTGAACTAGAAATCGGCCAACCATGCCGCCGGCTCCCGTGATCAGAACATCCGCCTCCGCTCGATGCGGGACTTTTTCGATCGCCTGCCAGGCCGTCATCAATGGGCAGGGCAGCGCTGCTGCCAGAACCAGAGGCAGGATGTCAGGAACTTTCAGTAGGGCCCGGTTATCGACCACCGTGTGGCTGGCAAAGCTGCCGTTTCGGTGCAAATCCTGGTGGTACGCAACCCTTTGCCCGGGAACAAGACTCTTCACGTTCTCGCCCAATTTGAGCACAGTGCCTGCGCCGTCAACGCCGGGTGCGTGACCTATATTCCAGTTCTCTGGCCAGTTCCGGATCATTTTCCAGTCAACCGGGTTCAGGCCGATGTATTCATTCCGGATGACAACGTCGTCGGGGCCAGGTATGGGTATTGAGTTGAGGTTTTTCCATTGCAGGGCGATGGTGGGCTTGTCCTTTCCCACGACGCCCCAGGTCATTGGTCTGTCAGTTCGCATCATGAAACACCCCCAGAACATCTTGGGCGATGAGCCGCAATGACTCGTCCACCGGGGCCTGGTTGCGCCTGAAATGAAGTCCAATGTGGTTTACACCAGCACTCTGCATCTCCTCCAGTTCCCGGAGCAGCCCCTCCCTTCCGGTCTGAAGGCCGAAGCGATGACGTCGACGCGGCGCTTTGGGATCGTCGAGATAGTCCAAGTGAATAAAGGACACATAGGGCTTGTCGCTGGCGACGTTGCGCCATAGTTTGACGCGATGCACATGCTCCTCTGGCGTTCCCGGATAAGCCAGCCAGCCACTCATGTGCTGGCCGATCCACTCCGGTGACTGCTGTGATAGCCCGGCGGACAGCAGGGGTGGCGTTCGGGTATCCGGTAAAATGGCCTGGCCCGGTGACAATCGCGAGTCCTGTTTGCCGGTCAGAATCTCCACGCTGTTCCGGAAGGCTTGTCCGCGGTTTTCATAGTCTGCGCCAAACAATGGGTATTCCGAGGGGCGGTCTCCACTCGCCACTCCGAGCATCAAGCGGTCCTGGCTCAGTGCCTGAACCGATGCCGCGGATTTGCGTACGATCCAAGGGCTGCGCAGTGGGAGAACAACTGCCGCAGTGCCAAGCAGAATGTTTCGGGTTATCCCGGACAGGAAACCCAGATACACCAGTGGATCGAAAACTTGGGCGGCGTCGCCGAACGACGGGTCGTATAGAGGAACATCCCGAATCCACAAGGCCCGGAACCCGAGTTCGTCGGCCAGTCTGGCCAGTGACTGATGTTGGCTGAGATCCGGTACACCAAACGGCCGCTTGTCGAGCATGCGTTGACGCTGGCCGTCCTGGGTCCAGTCGTTGTCTAGCGGAAGCTCCAGCCCAATGGTCAGGGGGCCGGCGGTTAGCTTTGAAAGCGTCATCGTACACCTCAATGGGCCTCCCTTCCGGGAGGCCTCTGATGGTTCAGGCCGTAGCCGGTTCGCGGTTATCCAGTGTTGAAGAAATCCGGGTCAGGAGCAGGGCGCTCAGTACAATAACCCCACCAATCCAGGGCGTGTTCATCAGCCCCATATCCTCGACCACGTGCCCACCGAGCCAGGCGCCGCCGGCAATGCCGATGTTGAATGCAGCGATGTTCAATCCGGATGCAACGTCAACAGAATGGGGCGTATAGCGCTCTGCCAGTTGAACTACGTAGACCTGCAGGCCAGGTACGTTGCCGAAGGCAAAGGCGCCCCAAACAAGCAGGGTGATGACTGCTGCAACTGGATTGTAGGCCGTGAAGGTGAGCACAAAGAGGATGGCGGCCAGGCCACTGAAAATGATGTACAGCGCCGAGGTCGGCCCAAGGCGGTCAGCCAGTTTGCCGCCCCAGATATTGCCAGTGGCTACGGAAATGCCATATACCAGAAGCAGCAGACTGACCATTCCAGGCGCAAATCCGCTGACATCCTCCAGAATGGGTGTCAGATAAGTGAAGGCCGTGAAGGTGCCGCCATAGCCGACGGCGGTCATGGCGTACACCAGGAGCAGTCGTGGATGGGTGATAACTTCAAGCTGTTGGCGAAGCGTTGCAGGCGTTGATTTCTTCAGATTTTTCGGCACCAGCAGCGCGCTGCCAATCAGTGCAATGGTACCCAGGGCAGCGACGGTCAGGAACGTAGCGCGCCAGCCGAAGGTTTGTCCGATAAACGTTCCCAGTGGCACGCCCGTCACCAGTGCAACCGTGAGGCCGGTGAACATGATCGCGATGGCGCTGGCCTCTTTGTCTTTCGAAACCAGGCTGGTGGCAATCGTTGAACCGATCGAGAAGAACACACCGTGAGCGAGCCCGGTGAGGATTCGAGCAGTCATCAGCGAAGCGTAATTTGGGGCCATCCAGGCAAGCACATTGCCAATGATGAACAGACTCATCAGCGACAGCAGCACCCATTTACGATTCCAGCGACCCGTTAATGCGGTAAGTACAGGGGCGCCAACGGCGACCCCCAGAGCATACAAGCTGACCAGGAGGCCAGCCGAAGGAAGCGTAACGCCCAGATCCTGGGCAATAGTTGGAACCAGTCCGACGATCACGAATTCGGTGGTTCCAATTGCAAAAGCACTTAACGTCAGTGCGAATAGTGCAATAGGCATAACGGTTCTCCATTGGAGTTGATTGACGTTGCCTAGTGTGGTCTTCCATACTTTTGCGATAAACAGTGCTTTTTGATAATTACTTTTGCGGATAATGAAAATGAAAAGTCGTTCGGACGATCTCCACTTCCTGCTCGCGGTGGTGGACAGTGGCAGCTTCAGTGGCGCAGCGGAGCAACTGGAGGTATCCGTAACCCGGGTCTCCCGCGCGGTTACCCGCTTAGAGCAGTCCCTTAACACCACGCTTCTGAATCGAACCACCCGAAAAGTAGGGCTGACAGAGGAAGGGCGCCTGTTTGTGGAGAAGGTGCGAGGTGGTTTGGCCGCACTGGAAGAGGCGGAGGAGCAACTCGCCATTCGCAAGCAACGGCCGGCCGGGCGTTTGAGGGTAGACGCCGCAAACCCGTTTCTGTTGCATCAGATCGTTCCGCACGTTCGGGAATTCAGGAACGTTTATCCGGACCTCGAGCTCGAACTGACGGCGAGCGACACGATCGTTGACCTCCTGGAACGTCGAATCGACATCGCCATTCGGATCGGCGCACTGGATGACTCCACCCTCCACGCCCGGGTACTCGGTCGTTCTCCGCTGTCAGTGGTTGCATCACCGGAGTATCTGGAACGTCGAGGTGGGTGTGCCGCGCCTGCCGACCTCCAGGAACACGACATTATTGGTTTTACCGCCCCGGAGTCGTTGAATATCTGGCACCTGGGAGAGGGAATGAGGATGAGACCGACCATTCGAGCGAGCAGCGGCGAAGCGGTGCGCCAGCTTTGCCTACAGGGCAACGGAGTTGCCTACCTGTCCAGCTTTATGATCGCCAATGACCTCGAAAAAGGAGACCTGGTGGAGCTGCTGGATGGCTACGTAGTCCGGCCGAATCCCCGGGAGTTGGTCAATGCGGTTTATTACCGGAATACGACGTTGTCGGCGCGTATTCAGGTGTTTCTGGACTTCTTTGCCCAGCGTTGGACGAATCTTTGAGAAGCACACTTTTTCACAGATTCTTGGAGCCCTTAAATGTTCTCGCGCAGCCTCAGCTCGTTCGATTCAAGCAGAGCGTCGAGTCGCCACCCCACATTCACAACATCACTGATCGCGGAGTGGTTATCGAAGGAAGGATGCGCAACGATGACCCGACCGCGGCGATGGCCGCGATGGGGTTTGGCAATGAGCGTGTGTCTGGCACTCTGCGATTGTCTGATATGGAGCTGGACCTCATTCAGGGCAGTTTCGATCTGGCTCTGAGGGATGCGGTGTTGCCAGACAGAAATCTGAAAGCGCGGAAACTTGCCGGTGATACACTTGTTTTTGTTGTTGACATAGGATCCCTTTCTCGTTCATTTTTTTCATGATGCCATGGCAATACTGTTTAAGAGAATCCCTCAACAATCGCACTGCTGGCGTGATGGATTGTCGTGTTGGGCAAATCAACCATAACTCCGAAACCGGTGGCGTATACTCTGGCATGACATTGATTACTCGGCCGGCCAACAGGTCGTCCGACATGTCGAGACAGGATTTCACGGCTATGCCGTGTCCGGCCACGCACCAGCGTCTAACCAGGTCGCCGTCGTTCGATGCCCGGTTGCCTTTCATTTTTACCCGGAACTCTTCACTGTCCCGTTTAAAGGTCCACAAATCGTAGGGAATATCCTGCAGCTGATAGAAAAGTCCGTTGTGAACTGCCAGGTCGTGGGGGTGTTCTGGCGTACCGTGTTCGCTCAGGTACTCAGGTGTGGCGCAGAGAAGACGGGGAACATCGCAGATTTTGAACCCATACAGGTTGGAATCGTCCGGTGGCCCATAGCGGAGGGCCATATCGACCGAATCCCGGAAAAAGTCCACATTACTGTCGGTAATCTGGACGCGTAAACTTAGCCCGTGATGCGAAGCCATAAGCTGGTCAATCCAGGGCACTACCCGGTTCCTTCCCAGGTCGGAGGAGACGGATAGCCGAATTTCTCCTGCCACTGTTTCGCTGCCTGAATGAATGGACTGCCTGGCTTTGCTCAGTAATCCCAATGCCTGTTGGCATTGAGGCAGATACTTTTCGCCGGCTGCCGAGAGTCGCAGTTTGCGGGTAGAACGGATAAACAGCTCAATCCCCAATTCCTGTTCCACGCGCTTGACGGCGGCACTGGCGGTCGCGGCTCGCATATCGAGGCTGGTGGCAGCAGCGGTAATGTTCCGGAATTCGGCCACTTTAAGTACAACGTTCAGATCGTCAAAGGTCATTTTCAAAAATTATTTGATTATGTTTATGGGATTGGCCTGTTTTTCATAGTGTAAAGAGAGATCACACTGCTGGCCATGATCAAACACGACCGGCTCACTGTGGAGAACAACATGAAAGCAGTTGGATACACTGAATCCTTACCCATTAACGATCCAAAATCCCTTCAGGATGTTGAAATACCAAAACCAATTGCAAACGGAAGGGACCTGTTGGTCCGGATTCGGGCGATTGGCGTCAATCCGGTTGATTTTAAGGTACGTCAGCGAGCAGCCGCGGAGCCGGGCCAGTTCAAGGTTCTGGGCTGGGACGCTGTCGGAGAAGTTGTAGCGACAGGTGAGGGCGCCTCATTGTTCAAGCCCGGCGATCAGGTGTACTACGCAGGCGATGTAACCAGGCAGGGCAGCAATGCGGAATACCAGATCGTTGACGAGCGCATTGTTGGTCGCAAACCCGCCAGCCTGAGTGATGCGGAAGCCGCAGCACTGCCCCTGACTACCATCACGGCTTGGGAAATGCTGTTTGACCATCTCGGGCTTGAACAGCAGCAGCCGGGAAATGTGCATCCGAGTGAGCAGGTGATCCTTGTGACTGGCGCTGCGGGCGGCGTTGGTTCCATTCTGATCCAGCTGGCGAAGAACTTGACGGGTGCCACCGTTGTGGCAACAGCCTCCCGCCCAGAGTCCCGCGAATGGGTCGAATCATTGGGGGCCGACTTCGTTGTAAACCACCGGGAATCACTGCAGCCGCAGGTTGAACAATTGGTGTCAGAGGGCAAAATTGCCCCGATCACACATGTCGCCAGCCTGAATGCCACCGATCAGTATTTCGATGATTACGTGGCTCTGCTCCAGCCATTTGGCAAGATCGCCATGATTGACGATCCTGCTGTGCTGGATGTGATGAAAATCAAACCCAAAAGCCTGTCACTGCATATTGAGTTTATGTTTGCGCGTTCTATGCACGGCGCCGATGACATACAGGTGCAGCACAACCTTCTTGAGACGGTAGCGAGTCTCGTGGATCTGGGGGTTATTCGAAGCACGGCCGGAAAAAACCTTGGTCTGATTAACGCCGAAAACCTGCGTGCTGCACACACCGAGCTGGAAGCCGGCAAAGCGGTTGGCAAAATTGTTTTGGAAGGTTTTGAGAAGTGAAGCCTTTGAAATTCCCAGTAAGGATGGCTAACGCCATCCTTACTGGTCACGCTGGTCACTCCTGGATTTCGGCCGAAAACACCTCAACCAGGTAATCAATCATTGCCCGGACTTTAAGGGGTAGCCGCCGATCAGGCGAGAACAGCACGTATAGCCCGCCTGGCTCCAGAGGTGGGTGGTCCAGGCTCAGGGATATCAGTTCGCCGTTGACCAGGGCATCTGCCACGATGAACTCGGGTTGATAGATAATGCCCTGGCCCCGAATGGCGGCCGCCATCAAGGCATCGCCATTGTCGGCTCTGAGGTTGCCCTTTACTGGAACCTCTATATCGCCATGGTGGCCAAACGCCCAAAAACCCTTGCTCTGGAACGGAGACAGGGTGTAACTCAGGCAGTTGTGGCTGGATAAATCAGACACGCGTTGAGGTGTGCCGTGCTTGGCGAGGTAATCCGGCGAGGCACAGACTTTCATGGGGCTATCTCCCAGGCGCCGCGCTCTGAGATCGCTGTCCGCCAGATAGCCCACGCGGAAAATCAGGTCCCAGCTGCCGTCAAATAGATTGTGCCGTGAATCACTCAGCCCCAGTTCAACGTCCACCATCGGGTAGCGCTCGGTAAACCCGGGGATCAGTGGAGCAATGAACCGAAGCCCGAAGGAGAGCGGAACATTAACCCGCAAACGCCCCTTTGCTTCTTGCCGCTGGGCGGAGATGTCAGATTCCACTTCGTCCAGATCCTGAAGAATACGCTGGCATCCTTCCAGATATTCTCTGCCAGGATCGGTCAGGGACAGCCCTCTGGTTGTCCGATGGAGCAGCTTGACTCCAAATCTCGCTTCAAGGGCATCGACATGTTTGGTCGCCATAGCCGGAGATATTCCTAGCGTCCGTCCCGCAGCTGACAAACTGCCGCGAGAGGCCGCCTGGACAAAAACACGCATACTGGTATACCGGTCCAATGTTTACTTCCTACTCTCAGTTAAAGCTCTCCAGTGATTATAGCCGGTTCTAACACACAGATGCGTTGGCTATAGTGCAGGGGCTGGAAACTACACAGGCACTCTTTTCCTTAATTATTGATACCCCCTAGATAAATCAGGAGTGACGTTTTGGCTAAACCCCAAGCGAGAGAGCTCGAAGTAAAAAGGCGTTCGTGGGTGACGAAAAACATGCTCCGAATCACCCTCGGCGGCAATGGGCTGGAAGATTTTCCACAAGGGCAGGAGAGTGCCTATATCAAACTGCTGTTTCCTCAAGGCGGTGACGCTCGCCCCTTGATGCGAACCTACACTATCCGCGATCAGCGCTCCGAAGAAATCGACGTCGATTTTGTCATACACGAGGACCATGGTCCGGCGTCTGCCTGGGCCAGTGTAGCTGAGCCCGGAGACAGGATTCTTGTGGCAGGCCCCGGGGCGCGGAAGCTTGTCAGTCAAGACGGCGACTGGTTCCTGCTGGCAGCTGACATGACCGCCCTTCCGGCCCTTAGCGTCAATCTGGAACAACTCCCCGCGGATGCTCGCGGTTATGCGGTGATCGAAGTTCGCGAGGAGGGCGACATTCAGACCTTGAAGCACCCGCCTGGACTGGAAACCCACTGGGTCATCAACCCAAAACCATGCCCTGAGGGGCGCCCTCTATTGGAGAAAGTGCAGTCTTTGGCTGTTATGCCGGGCACACCTTCGGTATGGGCAGCCTGTGAATTCGGCTCTATGCGTGCCTTAAGGCAGTATTTTCGCCAGGTTTTTGATGTGCCGAAAGCCCAATTCTATGTGTCCAGCTATTGGAAGATCGGCCAGACGGAAGATGGGCATAAGAAAGCAAAACAAAGTGATAGCCAGGACTCTGCAGCTTCACGTTAGTCAAATGCGTTATCAAGATTCAAAGAGGATAACCCGTGTCGGGATGTAAAAGTGCCAAGAGCGTTCAACCCGTGTTTTTTATCCCGCATGGAGCGGGCCCTTGCTTCTTTATGGACTGGAATCCCGTCGGCACTTGGCATGGCATGGAAAATTTTCTTCGCAGCATTGAGACTTCTCTCCCGCAACGGCCGACAGCGATTGTCCTGATTTCGGCTCATTGGCAGGCACCGAAGTTCAGCGTAACGGCAGCGGAGCAACCGGGCTTGATCTATGACTATTACGGGTTTCCGGAGCACACCTACCAGTTGAAATACCCTGCTAAAGGCTCGCCTGCATTGGCTCAGCGTGTGAGTGATCTACTGCATGATGTCGGCCTGGAGGTTCATCAGGAAGCGGAGCGAGGGTTTGACCACGGAATGTTCATTCCACTGAAGGTGATGTTCCCCAAGGCAGATATTCCTGTTGTACAGCTTTCACTCAGGCATGGGCTTTCTCCGGCTGCGCACCTGGAGGCCGGCAAGGCGTTGTCCCCGCTCCGCAAAGAAGGTGTATTGATCATCGGTAGCGGAATGAGTTTCCACAACATGTCCGGATACGGAGATGACCGCTTTACCACAGCCTCCGAGCAGTTCGATGCCTGGTTGAAAGAAACGATCCAATCAGGTCCGGATAAGAAGTTTCAGCATTTACAAGATTGGACGCTTGCTCCTCATGCATTGGAGTGTCATCCCAGCGGAGAGGAAGAGCATCTGATTCCGTTGATGGTTGTTGCTGGTGCCGCTAATGAAGACCTTGGGATCCAAGTTTACTCAGAACGAGTTATGGAAACACAACTCTCAGCCTTTCGGTTTGGGTGAAGCGAACTGTCGTCCAGGCAGCACTTAATTTGTCGTCCAGCTCAAGAAGCGGATTTTTCCAACTCGGGGTGGACCTAATACGGGGCAGGCCATTGGAGGCTGCTACACTCAATTCAAACCATCGCGGAATTTTCCTAGGAGTGTCCTGGCCAATGCACATATTGCAGCTTGGTTTCTCACTGCTTCTGTTTATCTCTGTTGGTGTGGCCGCCAAAAACGACACTCTGGACGCGGCGGCATCGGATCCGAAAAAACTGGGTTTGATGCAAGGTTTTCCACCGCCACCAGACAAACTGGTAACGCAGCCAGACTCCAATTTCTTCAGTTTTCCGAAGCTCCGTTGGACCGTTTGCCATTTTCGCGAACTTTTGCCGACGGAGCAGGTTAGCCGTGGAATTGGCGCACCGGTTCTCCTTGAGTACAACCTCAATGAGGCTGCAATCGATGCGCTGACGTTTACACCTATGGGCAGCAGCGAAACGATGACGTGGGAAGAATCGCTGGCAGCAAACTATACCGACGGCATGCTCATCATTCATGAAGGAAAGATTGTCTACGAGCGGTACTTCGGCTGCCTCGACGAGACCGGCAAGCACGGAGCTATGTCGATGACCAAGTCGATGGCGGGCCTGCTTGCGGAAATACTCATGGCAGAAGGAAAGCTGGACGAAAATGCACTGGTTTCCTCCATCGTTCCAGAGCTTGCCGATAGTGCATTCGGGTCCGCAACCGTCCGGCAGGTGATGGATATGACCACCGGGCTTGCCTATAGCGAAGACTACTCCGATCCCGACGCCGACATCTGGATATATTCCAGAGCAGCCAGCCCGTTTCCAAAGCCTACTGGCTATGAGGGGCCCGATGGTTACTTCGAATACCTTCAAACTGTTAAACCCGAAGGCGATCATGGTGATGCGTTCCATTATAAAACGATCAACACAGACGCCCTTGGCTGGATAATCTCCCGTGTATCCGGTTTGGAAGTCACCGAGCTGCTGTCAGAGCGCATATGGCGTCGGATGGGGGCCGAGCAGGATGCCTACATTACGGTAGACGGCAAGGGCACACCGTTTGCCGGCGGCGGTCTGAGTGCAGGCTTGCGAGATCTGGGGCGCATAGGCTTGCTGATGCTAAACGAAGGCGAAATTAACGGCCAGCGACTGTTTCCATCAAAGGTGGTTGCCAACATTCGTAAGGGTGGCAGTAAGAACGATTTTGCAAAGGCCGGCTACACGACCCTGGAAGGCGGAAGCTATCACAGCATGTGGTGGCTGCTTCACAACGAGCACGATTCGTATGCGGCCCGAGGCGTCCATGGGCAGACGATCTATGTCGATCCGAAGGCAGACATGGTAATCGTCCGGTTTGCTTCCTATCCAACAGCGAAGAACGGAAAGATAGATCCGATTTCCTTGCCAGCTTACCAGGCAGTGGCCGAGTACCTGTTGTTGGGGCGGTAATTTTTCTTTAGCGTTTTCTATGGTCGTCCATAAGTCGCCATTTTAACAAACCAGCATACCGTACTGCGCATAATGTATATTATGTTAAATGGTGTATTTTATAGCTGTTAATCCTGTGTGTCTTTTGGGCGTACGTCTCAACAACCCAGAGAACTCTCCAGAGAACTCTCCAGAGAGCTCTCCAGAGAGCTCTGCTAAGGCTCTTTTGCCAGTTCTAAGCACTTGCGCGACTACACTCGGTAACGTTAACCGCGCCCTTTGTAACTTTGGAAACCTGATTTTTGTCATGATTTGGTTATATAGTCTCCGGTCCAAAAATAATAGTCATATAATGACGAGGTCTATAATCAATGAACAAAAAAGCAACCGTGTTTGCAGGGTTCCTGATTTTTCTGTGCAGCTTCCCTGTTTTGGCAGATACCATCAAGCTTGGGTTTAACTATCCGGAGTCTGGTCGTTACAAAGATTTGGGCCTGCAACAAAGACTCGCTGCATTTCTGGCTGTAGAAGAAATAAACAACGCCGGCGGTATTCTTGGTAAGAACGTCGAGCTGGTTATTCGTAATACAGCCGGGTCGCCCGAGCGTGGCGTCACCAATACTGAAGAGCTCATCAAGCAAGAAAAAGCGGACATGATTTTTGGTGGTGCTTCCAGCGCTGTGACGATTGCCTCTGGAAAAGTCGCAAAAAAACTGGGCCGCCTCTATTTTGGTACAACAACCTCCGCGAATGCCACAACTGGTAGCGAGGGACACGACCATATGTTTCGTGAGTACCCTAATGCCTGGATGACAGCAAACGCACTTGGCAGTTATCTCACCTCTACATTTGATGACGCAAAGTATTTCTACGTTACCGCCGACTACACCTGGGGCTGGTCATCGGAAGCCTCCATCCGCAAGTTTACGAACACCTCTGACACAGAGACCCATCCCCATGCTCTGACCCCGTTCCCACGAGCATTTATCAAGGATTTCAAAAAAGCTCTTACGGAAGCTGACGCAAGTGGAGCTGATGTGCTCATTCTTGTTTTATACGGTGATGATCTGGTCAGAGCGCTCAAGGTTGCCTATGAGATGGGCCTGAAAGACAAGATGAAAATCGTATTGCCCAATATTACTCTGGGAATCGCCCAGAATGCAGGCGCAACCATTATGGAAGACGTTATATCCACCACGCCATGGGAGTGGATGATCCCCTATCAACTTGGATTTGTCCGTGGTCAGGAATTTGCGGAGGCGTTTACTGAGAAATACGGCGTAAGGCCAACCTCTACAGCAGCCACTGCCTATGGCATCGTCTATCAATACAAAGACGCCGTCGAGCGTGCCGGCACTACAAACACGCAGGATCTTATAAAAGCGCTCGAGGGTCACGAATTCACCCTACTGAAAGACACTCAGCAATGGCGTGCCTTTGACCATCAGAATCTGCAAACGGTTTATGTTGTCCGTGGTAAAAAAAGGGATCAGGTTGTAAACGATCCTCTGCGTAGCGATTTTTTTGAAGTGATAGGATCACTTGAAGGCGATAAAGCCGCACAGACCCTGACTGAATGGCAGGCAGAACGCACGGGTGCGAACAAGCCGCCACATTTGTAATATCTTCTTAACGCTTACATCGGGGCGAGTAGACTCGTTGCTACTTGCCCTAATTTCGCCTTCCCATGTTCTGAAATCGATAAAACCCAGCCCCGTTTCTAACTTCTGATACGACTCCAATCCGGTAAACCGAACGGTTTTGGCTCGGGCAGCACTGTTGCTCCACAAAAAAAATCAATAAACTTGAATGACCGCTCAAGAAATGCTTGAATGATCACTCAAAATCAATGGAGCGACCTATGATTAAATTATTTTTTCACCCCACGCCCAACCCTTTGAAAGTTGCCCTCTACCTGGAAGAAACGGCCCTGCCCTATGAATTGGTACCGGTCGACACCTTGAAAGGCGAGCAGCATTTACCCGCATTTCGCAGTATCAACCCTAACGGCAAAGTACCCGCCATTGACGACAACGGCGTTCGCGTTTTCGATTCCACCGCCATTTTGCTCTATCTCGCCGAGAAGTCCGGAAAATTGGGTGGTGCCCCTGAGGATCGCGCCGAAATTCTGTCATGGATGATGTTCATTTCAAGTGGCGTCGGCCCCTATTCGGGTCAGGCAGTTCATTTCAAACATATGGCGCCAGAAAAACTTCCATATGCCATCAATCGCTACGAGCGGGAAACCCAGCGTCATTATGAGGTGCTGGATAAACACCTGGAAAACCGCGATTACCTGGTTGGCGAGAGCTTCAGCATTGCGGATATCTCCGCTTGGGGATGGATCGACAAGGGGCCCTTCATTCTGGGTGAGGACGGGATGGCAAACTACCCGAACCTGAAGCGTTGGTTTGACAGCATTAACAGCCGTCCTGCCGCTGCGCGAGCACGTGAGGTGGGTAAGGACCTCGACTTCAAGACGGAACGTGACGAAGCTGCAAGGCGTGAACTGTTTCCACAGAACTACCCGAAAGCTTGAGTTATTGCGCAGCCTGCAAATGTCACCGCAGGCTGCGCCCGCATGTTTCAGCCCCGGTTAGAGGCAATAGCCACCTTCAATTCTCCCTGACGGCCTCCAAGCCAAAGTTAAGGCTTGAAAATTAAAACCCGAGGCAAGATGTTGCCCCTTTCGCCACCCCCTCTGAGAGTAAACCCCGATGCCATCCAATACGTTGTGCGCCTGGGATCAGCTTGTATATCAAGATAGTCACCCCAGGCTCGGGCTGCAGGTGGGTGGGTTGAAGCGGCACCCAGCGTCATGTTCCAAAGTCCTGTCGACGGATCGAGACGTCCCACACCTAAAGTGGGGTGCCGCCCCCCTGCTCCGCAAAATGCCACTATGCCTACGTCACCTCTTTGGTTTGGACTGATTGCCGGGTAAGCCCATGCGCGGTCAGAGTTCCACAAGTCCGGCTCATCGATGCGTTCGTTTGTTGTTCCATCAACGCGCGCTACTCGAACATAGGGAAACGGATGCAGAGCGTCGGCAGAGGTTGTCCAGGCAAATCCGAGAACGCCATCGGAACTCCAGCCGCCAGTTATCCTGTCGTCCAATCGGTTCATCCATGCGCTGGTAGCGTCGGTACTGGAGGTGTATGGCCCATTACTCCAAGGCGTAACCGGCACTGAAACCTGCGAAACATCACTTTCAGAGTCGGGCCAGCGGAATATTTCAAGCGACGGTCGGCTGGTGCTCAGGCTTGCAAAAATGGCCGTACTGCCCTCACCTCGAGCAAAGCGTAGAGATCCGAACCCGGTCGTTGACCAGGCTTCACGAGTGAGTTTTTCGCGGGCGTTGAGCTGGTCGAGCGGCAGCCTCAAAACGACGGCTTTTTGCCAGCGATTCGAGGTTGTTGAATACACGTTGAATGAGAGCAGAAGGTTGGCATCTGTTTCTGCCATGTCCGGATAATCCAGCCATACGTGATCCCAGTTTTCCTCTATGTCCTGAGGGCGAGTGTCCCACCACGTCCAGGTGCCCGGCTTGCCGGACGAACTGACGGCCACACGAATTATGTTGCCGTTGCTGTTTGCGGAAAACTGCAACAACCATATCCAGAGGCGGCGCGATTTGCAGTAGTGGATAAGTTGATCGCAGCAAAAACCGGCATCCACCGGGGGCAGCTCTGTGTATGGGTCGATGAACTTCCACGTTTTCCCTCCTGTTGTTGAGCGTGAGCAAAACCAGTTTCCGGTCACGATTATCCGTTTCCCCGAACTTGCCAAGCTGGGCTCTGTGATGGTTCCGGCCTGGCCGCCAGTTGCTGATAGGTCGAGTTCAAAGTTGTCGACAATGGTTGTCATGATCAGCGCCCGGGCTCGGGAGGTGGCTCATTCTTGATCTTTGCTTCAGGCGGCCTGGCCTTTTCAGGGGCCTGCTCGGATGTGTTGCTCTCTGGATCCGCTGACCGGTTAAGAGTTCTCAGGTTCGGTCCCGCTGCTTTGCGGTTTGGTGAGATGTTTGAATCTTTTTCATCAAAATCTGGTTTGCAGACCTCGTGCTTATCTGCGTGATGCCATTTCTCATGCTGGCACTCGGGTTCCTGTGGGCTGGTGGTGTGAGCTTTTTCAGTGCCTTGCTGCTTTTTGTCCGCCATTTACGCCACCATTAAACGAGTCAGATACCCGCTCATTACGGTCCAGAACAGTATGCTGTACCACTTTTCCCCGATGTCGCGATTGATTTTCCGGCCGAGTAAGGTACAACCGGCCATAACCGGGACCAATGCGCCAGCCAGTAAAAGATGGCTCGTGGAAATCAGGCCGGATTGACTGAATACCAGAGCTTTTGTCAGGTCGCCCACCATTGAGACCAGCGACGCCGCCCCAACGAAGTAAAAACGCTCCAGCTGGAGGCTCCGGAGAGCAACGCCTTTCAAGGGGCCGGATGTACCCGAGAAACCGGAGGTACTGCCGGAAAGAAAGGCCAGGAAAACCGCCCACGCTTTGCGAACAGGCCCTTGGACAAAGAAGTCCCCGGCAAGTGTAAGCAACAGCATGGTTGCGACCGCATAGCGAACCCACACCTCTGGCATTTGCAGCATCAGGATTGCGCCCAACGCACTCCCAACCATAACGGCAACCACAATCAATGCAGACGAGGCCCAGGGTAGTGTGTTTCTGTAAACGATCACCTTGGCTATGTTGTTACACGCCAGAAGCAACGCAGCCACAGCAATCCCCTCACGGGTTCCGATGGCGAGCATCAGGCCTGGCACAAGAACCAGTGATCCGCCAAGCCCGGCGGCGGCCGAGAGCAAAAATGAGGCCGGAATAACCAGCGCCAGGATAACTATAGTCAGTGCATCAAATTCCATGGGTGGCTTCCTTCTTTAAATAGAAAAACTCAGGGAAAGAGTTGGGTTCCGGGCCTGCGCCAGACACTGATGACCCGAGCTGCTGCGTGCGGCCAATGCCGAACCAGGTTTTCCACTCGCTCCAGTGCGCCAGCGGGAACTGCCGAAAACGGATCTGCTGTTGATCCGGCGATCGCTATAAGCAGAACGCGGTGCCCGGTGGGCACTGCTGAGAGGTCAATGTTGATAGAGACAGCACGTGGCATACGCGCAGCCAGTGGAACCTGCAATCTGTGCAGAGGCATGCCGTCAGCGGCAAGCGGCACATTCCATCCCGCTGGTATTGGCTGTGGCGCGCCGCCGGTAAGGCTCCTGGCGAAGGGGATGAGATCGGTGCAATCGGTTGCCAACAAAATGTTCTGGGACGGATCAGAGCGCCACAAAAGCACAACGAACGCACCGTTAGCCGCGACCGGCCTTGTGTCACGGTGATGCAATAACACGTCCACAGTGCTTCGCTCTCGAAAAACCCGCCAAACATTATTGGTATCTCGCTGCGGCACCACGGTCTCCATCAGGTCTATTTCAGAACCTGGAAGATCGGGAACTGCTGCGTTTTGCCAGGGAGCCCGATAAACGCCGGGAGCGCCATTTTCATCCTGAGCATTGGCCATAACAGCTGCCCATAACGCAGCATCTACTCGCCGGGATCCGGGCGCTGGAAGTGTTAGCAATCTGCGGTGTCTCTCTACCAGATCACCAAACTGGTCACTCCATTGGCCATTGGAAATGACACTCGGATAAATCCAACGAAAAGCCGTCTGGAATGTCCAAAGCTGGTAGCGAAGATTGCTGTTCCGGAGAATGGAACCACGGAAAGACGGCGGGGTTGCAACCGGTGCCTCGGGGCGGATACAGATGTCGGGGCTGGCGAAAAAGGGTTCTGCTGTTGCGCCTGGCCGCCGCCTGGGATTCTGCATCGGTGTCGGGAACATCCGGCGGTCGTCCCGGGCGTGTACCCGCAGATAAGTGCGGCTCGGTTCATCGGCTGCAAGGTTTACTTCCCATACGCCACGGGATTGCAACGCCGCCCGCAGAAGGCGGGGTGAGCCTGCTGCGCCGGCAGGATCAGTCCATACAGTCAGGTCCTGAACGGTGGATTCTGGCAGACCATTCACAAACAGTTGCCATGGGCCGTGAGCGTTACCGGCTATTTTGGTGGCACGCCAAACCGCTGACGCGGTGCCCACATACACGGCGTTGGCGTTGGCCGGATCGACAACAACCGAATACGCCGGATCGATGGGACCGTTCAGTAACGGCGGGACTGGCGGCAGGACCTGCCCCAGACCGGTCAGGCGAAATCCGCCTGCGGCATTGTCAAAATAGTAGCAGGTGTCCTGAGCCACATCCGGTGGAACCGCAGCCACGGCGGCATTTGGGGGCGAAGCAGGGATTGCAGGTGTCCACTGGCTGGTCTGGCCGGTTCCCGTAACGTAGAAATCGCTCGTTCCGGGCACCGGTTCAATATCTGTAAAAAACGTTGCTTTCGGCAGGACCAATGGTGCAGCAGGAGCCAGCGTAGCCGGCGATAGCAAGATCGTCGACTTCCAGCGCCCGGGATTGTCTAAGCTTTCCTGGTATCGGACAACACCTTGATTAAACAGTGCAAGAACCGTGCGTTCATCTGCCCATTTCACCGTGACAATTGGCCCAAGCCCGCCGGCCGGCACGCCAAAGGCCAGGTTTGCGGGTGTGCTGGGCCCCCGTCCGCCCGTGCGTGGATCTCGGGCCTGTACAAACCCGCCGGCCGCGCTGGCATCCAGAACTCTCCAGGTATTGGGGTTGCGGGTTCCCAGGTTATCCGTGATCCAGACCCGGTTGGTGCCCAAGGCAATTCGGCCAAGGTTTCCCGCCGCACGACGAATGGCGGCAATGCCTGAATAGAAATTACTGGCGGCGAATTCTGCGTCACTGCCAGTCGGGTCACGCGGGTTCGGGGGTATGCACGGCGGCACGTAGCTTGCGGAAGGATCACAAGCCCAGTCCGCAGTGTTAAACTGCCCCATCACATAATGCGACTGCACCGGATGGAAAATGACACCACCGCCATCGCCCTGCATGTTCGTTTTCATTTCCCAGACTGTGCTGCCTACCCTCACCTGTCGACCGTTGTCCTGGCAGCCCAGCATCGCGAAGTGACTGGAGGTCGGGTGATTTGCGCAAAATACCGACTCGATGGAGGCTAGCCCCACGTTCTTTGCTGCAAATGTGTTGGTTTGTCCGTTACGCAGGGAAACGAACACACCTCCGTCGCATCCTACCCAGATCTGGTTCGTTCCGTCGGGATTGTTGGCCTTACGCAGGCTGTGAACGTCAGGGTGAACTGTGTGGCCAATGAGCCCCGGTCCCACAGGACCCTCGGATGTGTTGGTGATTTGATCAGAAACGCCCGGCGAAGGAATCAGATTGTTTCCGCTGACATCAAAGGCCCAGATAGACGCGTTCCAGTTTGTCAGCCAGATGAGAGATCCACCGATGTAGACGCGGTCGATTCTGGCCGGAGGGGAACTGTCGGATGCCCGGGTAGTAACCACTATGGCTTGGTCATAATCCCGCTGTCCCGGCCAGAGATCAGCCGTGGTGGGCACATTGTTGAGTGGGGTAGCGTTGGGCACCGCGGGCGCAATCGCACCGGGATTCGCAATCTGCCAGACGTGAGCAACAAGGGGGGAATTATCGGCGAAAGGGTTGGTATCCACCTCGCCCAGCACGTAGATTCGGTTGTTATCGTCGTTTACGGCGAGGCTCATTCGGCCGAGCAGGCGACTGATCACAGGTACTGCCGGGGGCGGTAGAAAGTTCATCGTTGCCCAGGAAAAGCTATTGCCGTTGTCATCGGAGAAGGCAACGCCTGTGTGGCTGAAACAGACGAACAGCCGATTGCCTACGTAGCAGAGATCAGTGGGGTCGACGAACTGGATCGCAACACCTCGAGCAGGCGGCACTGCCGGTGCGGGTGGGAACTGCAGCGGGATCCATGCGAAGGCCAGATTGGCACCTACCATGGATCGTGTGCCCCGGAACAAGCCGCCGGATGTTGCTGCGATAACCTGATCTGTATCCGAACCGGCGACTGCACCAGGGACTCTTACCATACGAACAACAGAAACACCTTCCAGCCTGTCGATGCCGGTTATCGTTTCCCAAGGATCAGCATTCAAAGCCGTATGTGCTGGACCCCAGGCCGCGAGAATGCCCATACCAAGGGTTGGTGCCGAGCCAGCCGAATCCTGGGCCGCACCAATTTCCCCTGTGCCTACCATCACAAAATCAGCTACCGCATCGGCACCAAATGACACCAACAGACAGCCGGTAGCAAAAGCACTGGTATGGCCACCCATTCGTCTCGGCTCATTGGCCCAGCCACCAAGCGGTTCCCAGGTTGCGCCGCCATCGCCAGTGTACCAAACGCCACCTTTGGCCGCTCCTGCATAGGCCCGCAAGCCATCGGGGCTGACGGCCAGATCGCGGACTCGCCCGGATACTCTGGGGCGTCCATTCGCTTGCCCTTGCCTGACAACCGAGGGACCTATGGGGACCCAGCGATTAGAGTTATTAACGGCAAACGCCATGGGTGCAGGCCCAGCCATCGGTGACGGCCCCGGTGCTCGACCAGGCTCATCAAATTCGCCAATTCCCGCCTGTGACATGAATGCACTTAACGACGCCGACAGGGCCTGGCGGTCTACAAAACCTGTACTCCCCTCGAGAAAGGCATCTCGAGCCGTTGAATTTTTTTGTTTTTTGGCTTTCCTGTCTCGCCTGCGCTTCCATGCTTTTTCCGCGGAAATGCGAGGATCGGTGGATGCGTTGGTCATGATTCATCCTCCTCGATTATGCGAATCCAGCCTTCCTGAAATTCATGAGGCATGCGCGGTAACAAGGCGGATTGGCTCGCAGACACGATTGGATCATCTCTCCATGTCAGCGGCCCCGTTCGTTTAGTGAATTGTTGTCGATCTCCCAACAGATTCACCTTCGGCAGTCTGATTTCCTCCGGGTCCACCAGCACCGGCCCTACTCTTACTGAGGGAATAACACGTTTCAGCCCCTGGTTGATCCACGCATCGTTCAGCGCCAGGGATTTTCTGGGCAATACACCCGACGTCAGGTTTACCTTGCCCGCTGGAAGCATCAGCAACGTCAGTCGATATGACTGGCCGGGTCGGATATAGAGCGTGTCGTCGCTGAACAAGTAGGGGTGATCCAGGGGTTGAACATCGGGTATGTGGACTTGGCCCAGCAAGCCAAGCTGGCCACGACGGCGACCGGAATCCCGGGCGAGAGCGGCTATGGATTTGTCGACCAGATGAAAATGGTCGTAATTGTCGTCGATGAAATAACCGAGCAACGAATCGTCGCTTCTCTGCAAGTCGCCCAAACGCACAGGAAAAGACTCATCCCGTAAGGCGTCAAAAGCTGCGCGCCTGGCATTCGCGGTTTCTTCCGAGTCAACCCGAACGTCATCCAGATCATCAGGAATATCGAGCCTTAACGTTGCCTTCACCACGGCAATCGGGCGGCCAACCAGCCCGGCGACTGTTGCCGATCCAAGTGTGCTGTAGGTGTCTACTGTCCAGAGAGTGGTGTCGATTGCGCGGAGAAGCGCGGTCAAAGAGCTTTCAGATTGAGGAAGTTTGCCGTCGCGCTGCCGGACATCTGACCGGATAACACCGGCTGCCAGCTTGCCCAAAGGCGTGGCGCTGAGCGGAAGCTCTGCCATGGGGCCAGCGCCCGGCGGTAGTGGCCGCCCCGGTGCAGGTTCCCAGCGCACGGCCCCCGTGAGTTCATGATGGCTGATCTGGCCGAGAGCATTTCCCTTAATATCAAACACCTCCAGCGATTCATCAATGTGATCGCTGAGCAGGAAGCCGGCGACAGGATTGACCGCCAGATCCGGCTCCAATTGATTAACAAAGGCTTCCGGTGCGAGCAAAGGCTCGCCCAGGTAGGCAGAGTCAACCAGGCGAAACAGCCAGCGCGCCCCGCCTTGTATCCTTGCCGACATCTTCATGGACGAGGGCTCGTCGCTGATTTCTAATGATGTAATCGTGTGGATGTTGTTGGTGGGCACATCCAGAACTCGCCCGAACGCATCCACCAACCGCAGTGCGCTGAATTTGAGAGTGCCACCAAACAGCGGCAGTGGGTCTGCAACCACTTCCGGGCGATCGTCGGCTTCGGGGGCAGAGAAAAAACCGCCGCGATAGTTAAGCCCTAAAAGCTGTTCGCGGATTCCGTCTAACGAAGCTGAAGCGAGATCCAGTGGCTCCAGAAAATCCGCCAGTGATTCGAGTGAACTTTGCTGTGACACAGTGAGTGACTCATTGGTGGCCTCACGTTCCTGTTCGGCTTTTATCCACCGTTCAATGCCGCTATGAAGTGCTGTGCCAAGCCCCCTGTTGACCGGGCTGCGGCCCGAAATCTCTACCAACTGGATGTCAGCCGAATCGCCACGACGAATCATCTCCAGTTGGCCAAGCTCCCAATCGCTGATCCGGGTCGATCCTTCCAGTTCTACACGCCACTCCAGCCATAGGGGGACCCAGGGCTGCCGCCATGCGGTCACCCCCAAGGGGTCCGGGCTGGAGCCTTCGAGGTATGAAGCACGGCTCAGTTCGGCCGCGGCCTGTTTCTTCAACGCGGTCCGGGAAAAAGACACAGAGCGCCAGCTTTCCTCTCCCGGTGCCTGTGGACTAAGTTCGCTCTCGGACAGCGTGTATACCCCACTCCCATCGTAACGCCCATCGATGGAAAACATCCGTAGCATTTCACCTTCGATGCGATGCTGATACTGAACCTGATTCGCTTCTTCGTCTGCGGCAGCGTTGGCCAGCCATCGGCTGCAATAAGGATTCAGCACCATTGCCTCGCGCACGACCGTTAAAACTTCTGGCGGAATGGCACCCGACCCGAGAGTTGGTACAAGGTCGCGGGCTTTAACGACGCCTGCGATACCTTTTTGGGCTTCGTTCGGGTAACGGCACCGCAAACGGCCTTCATCGTCGTGTAAGCCATCGAAGTGGTGACGCAGGCTGGGTCGGGCCCCTTTTATGGCAATAGAGGGCGGTTGAGGGATAAATACTCTGGGGGCTGGCCGCTCCACGGTTCGACGGTTCCCTGGCACAGTTTTAGCCGACTTTTCTTCAATATTGCGTGCGTTTCCGCTGGATTTTTTGCCTGCTGGCCGGAAGATCACCTTGTCCCGCCATTTTGGCACCGGGCTCAGGTTTTTATCATTGCTTTGTGGCCCGAGTTTCGCCCGGCCTTTTCGGCCTACTGTGGTGGCATGTACCGATGCGGAGTCCTCAGCTCTGAGGTGGTCGAGCTTCGCTGCCGGCAAGGGCTTTCCGGGCAAGGAGCTGAACGTGTCATTGTGCTCGCGTTCGGCAATATCCCTGAGGCCATCCTGGGTTCCAATCCTGTCAATCAGATCGCTGGTAAAAGCTGCCGCTATCATTTCTGCTGCACGCCGCTGAGACAAGCTGGCTCCTAACGTTTGAGCACCGAGAGCTGTAACCAGGTCGTCGGTATCAAAACCCGCAGAAACAGATAGCGACGCCTTTCTGGGCCGCTCATCAGCGTCTGGTAGCAATGCATCCACGGGCACACCGGTGATCATCCCGTGAAAGAGCGACAGAAATTCAGGTGGTTTCTGAGCAATCAAAACTTTGGATGCTTTTAAAACCGGCAGAGCCATGTCCGGGACAACATCAATGTAAGTGAACGATTCTTCTCTGCCGCGGGAAACGATTTTCGTGGGTGTTGTTTCGGCCGGTTGCTTTAACTTGCCCTTGGCGAGTAACCGCTCTGCAACAGCAAGGTCTGGCTCGTTTCCGGGCGGTTCGGCCTCCGGGTCAAGCTGCCAACCAAGCTCCGACAATACATCCAGCAGATCCCCCTTGCCGACAGCCAGGGGGTCCTTGTTGCTGTCGGTATGCCAGCCTGCCACCACGTAGGTAGCCACGTTCTTCTCGAAGCCGTCCTTTGCAACTTTCTTCAGGCTGGGCAGATCCTCCAGGGCATCGTGAAAGCCAAACCGCCCTGCACTCGCCTGGTAGGACGCTGTCCACAGGGGTGACCCGCCAATAGTTCCGTCAAGTTGGCCGAAGGTCGGTTTATCCTCATTGTTATTGGTTTCACCACTATATTGGTCCAGTGGTGTTACGGATCCTTTCTTTGAATCCACCACCCAGCCCCGGAGCATGGGTCGTTTGATGCCCACAGGAAACAGCGAGCGAATAACCACCCAGCGGTCGGGAAGTTCGGTCATTTCAAGTTCGCCGCCTGCTGCTGAATCGCCGCCTCTGAGCAACGCATCGGGTAACGCCCAGTGCAGATGTATGCCAGCCTCAGGCAACGTGCCTTCGGCAAACGGCAATGGATCACCCGGCCCTCCTGTCACGGGTACCAGGGTTTCCCGGTTGCCCTCATTGGCGACGTAGGCCTGAACATCAATGGGAACCAGTATTCGTTTGCTTCGGCGCAGGTTCGGGTCCCAGGTTGTAACAGAACCCAAGTCTGTGTTCGCCCTGACCAGCCATGCCCAGCGTTCGTCGAAAACGGCCTTGGTGAGAGTTTCCTTTTTGAGCAAGTGTTTAAACATGGCCGGCCTCACAGTTTGAAGGTGGTATTGACCATCGACACATACTCGATGGAAGGCCGGAACATTTCATGGACCGGCGGCACCTGAACTTCGCCAAACACCTGCCGCCATGGAAAGCGGATTAGCTGGAGAGCGTATTCGGCACTGTCCAGACCGTCATCGTTGGCACCTGTCTCATCATGTGCCGCAAGGTCTTCAGACAAACGGCGAATATCCACCACGCCAGATGAGCCAACCCGGAAAGGAACGTCTATATCCTTTGCGCCATCTTCATCAAGGTATTCAAAGTCATCCTTGTTACGGGGGCGCAGCTTGGCAGAGCGCTGATTGCCATTGTCCTCATGCATAAATCCGAATTGAACGCCCTGTCTTGGCTCCTCGATGTGGACGACCTTGGGGATGCCGTCAAACATGCAAAGCAACACCGCCGGGGCCAGACGTTCAAGGCGCAACAGGCGCATTCGACGGGGATCGTCCTCCGGGAATCGGTCATCTTCGCGGTCTTCCAGATCGACATTGAATGCACGGACATGAAAACCTGGCCAGCCGGATACGGCCGAAGAGCGCAAAAGAAAGCCGCTGATGGGGCCTGGCTGCCCTGCGAATCTGGCCATGCCTTCGACTCGTCGAACATTCCGTTCCTCGGTATCCAGCTCTGCGCGAATAGCGGGGTACTGGGCATCGATTTGTATTCGGTCGTCGCTGTTCACGGTGCCGACACTCAGCGCACCTTGCACGACGGCGTCTGTCCAACGTCGATCCAGATAAAACCAGCGAATTGACTCTTGTGGAAGCAGTTCGCTGTCGGCAACCAGGTTGGCAAAAGGCACACCTTCCAGTAACCGCAGCCGAACGAGCCAGTTTCTGAGTTCTGCCGGCATAGCGGTGTTTTCGTCAGGCTTGAATTCTGTAAAGGGACGTCGCTCCGCATTTACAATTTCAGCGCCAAGGTGTTCAAGAATATCGCTGCTTATATTGATCATGATTCGTCCTCATCCGTGAAGCCATGACGCCTTGGGTCACGCAGGATTACATCCAGATTGTCGTTCAGGACGTCTACCCTGAAGCGTTCTGTCACCGGGAAAGCCGGGCCCGTCAGGTGGTCGTCCAGTAATTTGTTTGAAAGCGCACCGGAAACCAGATCGATCCTTTGTTTGTCCAGATCCACTCCGAGGGTGTCCCGAACATCGACGAGCCCCAGTTCGTTTAACAGCAAGTCGTCCCTCGGAATCTTGGCATCACGCAGCCCATTGAGTACCTTGCTCAGATCCCCGGTAAAAAGAGACTTTTCCAACCCAAGCCCTCGCGCCAGCACGGCGCTTGCCTTGCCCTCGAACTCCAGCGGTCGACCGGGCGTAACACGAGCTAGGGGGTTGCCAAGGAACTGATCCGGGTTTTTGACGATGGCGTCTGCAAATAACCGGCCTACCAGGGGGCCAATTTTGTGAGCGTCGATCTTTTCAAAACCGACACCCAGCATCTCTTCCCAAAGGCTTCGGTTACTGGCCATTAGCGAATGCAGACGTGCCGCGTGGTAATCCGCCTGACGCCAGCGCATCAGTGAGGCAATAATGGAGGGCTGCGAAAGCGTCAGTAAACGCCCGATTTCGAAGGCCGTTGCCAGCGAGAGGTCTTCGCGGCCATCGGGGATAACGATCCTGAGTTGGTCCGAACTATGCGCAAGCTTCAGCCTGTCAGAGCCGGTGTTTTTCGTAGGGTGTGGTACCAGAGGACCGCGATACCAGGCCCGTACCCGGTCGCCTTCGCGTGTCTGATGCCCCAGCCCGACATGTCCGCTCTCGGCAACTTCAAGGGGAAGCCGCCCATTTGAAGGCTTTGCAGAACCGCCCTTGTCGCCAAGCAAACGGGAATCAAGGTTGGTCATCAGGGAACGGAAAGTGGTATCGCCCGTTGTGGTAAAGCTCCAGTGTAAAAGAACCGGGAAACGATATTCCGGATCATAAGGATGCATTTGAAAATCATCGACAATGCGAAAAGGCTCTGCCATCTGCAGGGAAACTTTCGCCGATGTGTTGATCACCGGTGAAGATGTTGACCATTGACCGCTGCCCGCAAAGGGCTTTGCCCCCGCGCCCACCGCAGCACCGGATTGGTACCGGGTGCTGCGAGAGCCTTTGATTCCTTGTGCTAATGGTACCGGATTGGTCAGTTCACCCAGATCTACAGGGTTGATACCCGGACCTCCGGGTGCAAGTGCCGTTCCCATAACCCGATGATCATCCTGCGCAGGCTGTTCCTGATACAGAAGGGTCTTGAACAGGAACGGCGTTGCGAAGGCGGGTGCGGGATCTGGCGAGCGATTAAGTAACACATCGTACTGGCCTTCTAGATTAATCAGGCACGCCAGGTATTTAACTGGTGCGTCGTTTCCTTCTTCGTCCTTTCCTGGCAACGGCAGACGGTTACTGATCACGACAGCGAGGAACCCATCGTCATCACCCATCATCAATTCAGTGTCCCGGATGTCCACTTCCCTCGCATGGGCCAGCAGATCAATATCGTTCTTGGTAGGGAATACACTGTTAATCAGAGACCTTTTGGCAACCAGACAATTGCCTTTCGCAACCTCTTTCAGGCCTTTCAGTTCCACACCCGCTGTTACGCAGTTGTTCACATCCACTGAGGATTCAAGTTTTGCTTCGCCCTCGGCAATCAGAACCAGAGCAAGCCAGGGAGTGTTTTCTGGCGCACCATCAAGGCTTCTTTCCCAAGGCAGCGTTCGGCGTTTGATCACCACCTGCGGTAAGCGGCTTCCATAGCTCCCGAATGAGTTTGCAGGTGGGTAGGTAGACAGAATCTGGTCCGGTGGCAGAAGATATCGGGGCGATCGTATGCGCAAGTGCACGTTTTCCTGATTCACGCGCAGGTCGCTCTCATCGAGCGGTGTATCCCCGGATTGTGCCGTGAAATGCTGATCTGCTCTCAGCCGCCACAAACCGGCTGTTAATGGCGCCGCCAATTTGGCATGAAGCTTGAATTTTCCTTCACCAACAGGCATGTGCTTTCACTCCTCCACCGGAATCCATTCGATATCACAGCTCTTGTCCGACACCGCCCGTAAGCGTGAAACGGTGACGGGCAACCCCTTTTCAGCAACAAGTTCTGCAAGAGAATCTGCGTCAGAAACTGCCGCTATCATGCCGGCTATTTCCTTTGCGCCACCCTGAATGACGCGAACTGAAATGCCTGGACTTTTTCCATCCGGGATTACATCGAACAGAAGAATGGATCTGGCGCCGGCCTGAACCACGATGGGCTCCACGGGTTCTGTTCGGTGAGTCGCTCCGTATAGTTCAACCTCAACATCATTCAAAGCGTTGGAGCTGGCGCCCTTCAGGACCACACCAATGCAGGTGACATGAGAGCCAAAACGGGTTGAAACGGAGGCCGCACCGCGCACTATATCCTGCGCGATGTTCCAACCTATCCGGGTGCGGCCTTTGGTGCCGTTGAGTATGAGTACGCAGCCTGCGCCCAGCGCTGACCGTCCGGACAACCGTATCAGTCGTGACTGATCGTGCCAGCCTTGTACCTGCAGCCCCGTCGCACGGCCATCGCCGCCTCCGCTGGCCTGCACCGCGATGAGGCTGGTTTGGGCAGGCACTTCAAGTTTCGAGTCTTGAAGCGTGGTGTCATGAAGCACGGCACCATTGCCAAGCAACATGACAACGCGAGCGAAACCGGAAATGCGCAGGTGAGGACGGGCAGTACCTGTGTCAATCGCTGCATCCGGGCAGCGCATTGTGACGAAGTCACCGGGTCGCAGGCTGGTTTGAGGCGCCTGGGGTGCTGGCCCGGAAACCAGACCTTTTACATAGCCGGTTCCAGCACCCGAGCCTACGCGGTCCCCAAGGTACGTTTGCGAAAGGCCCGCAATGCTGGTGTGTGGTAGTGAACCCCGGAGTACAACGGTCTCGTTGCTCATGCGCGAGGGAGCGTGAGTAAGGTTGAGCTTGATCGGCAAACTACGACCCAGGCGGCCACGCACAGATTCGATGGAAGGTGCAGGCCTGCGCTTGATTCGCCCATCCGAAACTGAGGTGGTCACCGCTCGCAAAGCCACACCGGCACCGCTGGTCATAACACCAGTCACGAATGGCCTGGCGGGTTTCCGCGGAGCTACGGTTGCGCCTGTCGCCATCACGCTTACTGAGGCGTTCTCAGCATTGAATGGTTCAAGCCCATCCATCAGGGAACCAAACATAGGTGGTGCGGTTCTTGAACTTTCATAGATGGCCTGGGATTTTGTGCTCCGTGATCCAACGGCAAGCAAACCTTCGGGCACTTCTCGTACACCCTCTGCAAACAGGTATTTCCGGGCCTCATTAAACGCATCAGACACAGAGTTGACGTTGGCAGAAAGCCCCATGGATGCGCCCCGATCGATGTTGTTCTGGCGGCGATTGCCGGTGGCAGATAACGGCAGGAGTCTGCGGCCTGTCTCGACACGGTAGTAATCTATTTCCGGGCCGGTTTGAGTGCTCATATCCGCCGCAGCGACGAGTTTTAACCTGCTGCCTGCGAATATAACGTCGCCTTTGGGGAGAGCACTCGTGGACGACTCGTGATCTTCTGCGGTGCCCCAAACGCCAATCGGGAAGGCTTCCATGCCATAGGTAGGACCTTCTTTGGATACTTTTTCGTCTACCATTCCTTTAACTAAAGGACGCAGCCGCAATGTTTCATCTATCCAGTCTTCTCCGTCCCATCGCGAAAGCCTGACCTTGAGAGTGCCTTTGAGCCCGGAAGCATTCATTGGGCTGATACCCATGGTCACTATCGTTGAGTCTGGCAGCTTGGGTGAGATAACTTTATTCACGCGTAATCCATCAACTTCGAAAAAACCCTCAGAATCACCAAAATCGAATTCGGTGATCGGTGCCGACGCGACAATTGAGACCTCAAATTCAGCAAAGACTTCAAATGGCTTTGCCAGGCTGCCGTCACTGGAGGGTGCCGAGTTGGCGCCATCGGTCGAAGCGGGCAAGCTACCCTTGCCGGAAATACCGGAAAGAGTTCGCGCCCTGCCCGATCCTGCTTCTTCCAGATACTTGGCTACAAAATCATCCCAGACGATGAATGGCTCCCGGATTTCGCGCGAGCCTCCAAACCTTACCGTGAAATCGCAAGGCCCGATTTCGAGAGTGGCCCTACCTTTGAAGTCCGGCCCTTCCACCTGAATTTGGGCGCCCAGGCTTACGCTGATGCGGATAGTGCCGAACCAGGTTTTAATTCTGACGCCGGCCGATATTCTGGCGTAGGCTCCCGCCTGGAAGTAGAAAGGGTCAAAATAGACAATGGCGTAGGCACCAAACGCTATCCTTGCCCAGGCCCAACCAAAATCTGCACTGACTTCGACATCAATACCCGCCATCAGTGCTTCAGAGGTCAACGCAAAATACGCTTCACCCTTGATGACAATTTCATCGGTCACTCGCCACTGAAGCCCGAGCCTCGGAACCACCGGATATCCGTCCCGGTGGAAGCTGGGGTGGTAGCCGCCCAGAGTCAGAACAAACTGGCCCGCATTTGGCCCCAACCACCAGGTTGCAAAGGCAAAACCGCCGGTCAGTCGCACTTCGGGGTACAGCAGCCAGCTGTTATCAGTAAGCTGTGCTTGAATCAGGAAAAGCCCTTCCGACGACGAGAATCGGGCTAATAGGCCTAGTTCAATCGACACCAGAGCAGCTTGTGGTCTGGGGAGTGCTAATCTCGCCAAACCAAACAGGTTCAACTCCAGACCGTTTCCAATGGACACTGAAAGAACGGCGACGCCGTCGACCAGTGAAAAACTGGTAAAGCTGATGCCTGCAGCAAACCAGAAATTTCCGGGTTCCGGCGGGAAATACGCAGCCAATTGCCGCAGTTCTTCCAGGGGGTCACTTGATGCGCTGGCAGAAGGGTCCAGTGCTTTGATGAACGGGTATTCGCCGAACTTTGAAAGGTCGTCGGGCACACGGAGGCCGCGCTTGATCCCGAGCCCCCCGCCGATACCCGTCAGAAAAAATGCCGGCGGCCCGCCAATCGGCCCCTGAATGGCACCAAATACGAAGAAAGACGGTAATCCATTGTCTTCGTTGTAGCCCCCGAATAACGAAAGCCCATAGACACCAAACCGCCCCGACAGCATGCCAAGATAACCGATCTTTCCATCAAGTTCGGTTTTCAGAAGCCCACCTGAAATCGACAAGCCCGAAAAGTCCCCTGCCACGCCCAAGCCCTGGAGATCGACAGCCCAGTTATTCAGTTCAAATAGATCTCCGCCGAGCCAATGCAGCCCGAGCTCGTCAACGGATGCTGTCAGGCCAAACAGGGAGATGCGTGCATCGAATAGCAGTGAAATGCCGGTAACGGTGCCGTTCGCTTCGGCTACGTCAAACCCGAATTGCTCAAGGTACAGAGGCCCAAGCTGTCGTTGGATGGTTAACCACCATGGCCCGGGCTGATCTCCAGCGCTAAGGGAAATACCAAGACCCTGCCCTGGTGGTTTTTGAATTGCCAAAGACGGGCTGAATGCCGGGCGAGCGGCAGGAGAAGCATCATTACCCGCATCGCTCATAATGGTGTTTGCAACCGCGTTATCGCCGCCTGCTGCCGAAGGTACAATCGCCAGACCGTCAAGTTGTACCTGTACACCACCACCAGGCCCGGCAGAGGTGGCTTCGCCGTATATATGAACCCCTATGGCATCGATACTCATGATTCCCAGGTTCAGAAGCGGGCCTGAATTTTTACCGACCCGGACCCCGAGGCCAGCAAGTGAGAACCCCGCGTTTAGTTCCAGGCGTTCGTCCACTTTCTCCAACAGAAAAATGGATAATCCCGGCGCAATGCCTGGCGAGTTAATCCAGTTTGCAACAACTTCAAGATCCACCGTTGGGTCACTGCTGTTCAGCGCTATTCGTTCACCTTCAGGCAACGAGAGGAACACCCCCACCTGGTTCCCATTCAGGGTGAATCCGACCTCTATTTTGTTGTCGATCGTGATCTTCAGGTTTTTGTCTGCCAGGTTGAAGCCTAACTGGAACAGCCGCTGCAGCATCCGGTCTGCATTTGAAAAGTCGTCAAACAGGGTTGGGTCGAGGGTGGCGGAGTTGCCTGTGAAGAGAACGTTCTGCAGAGCATCGACGGTGTCGCTGCCCAGAGTGCCCATTGCATCAAGCGTAACGCCGGCCGCCATGGAGATAGCCTGGGAAAGTAGCGCCAGGGCAACTGAAGCGGGATCTGTGTTCTCGGTTTCACCGGTAGCGCTTTTTGCGACCAGGGCCATTCTGGGTGGAGTCTGGTTTAGTGCCCACCGGAATTGCACGGATTGATCGCCTACGCCATCGGTCGCCAGGCCAATGGCAGCCAGTCTCTGAAAACCGGAACCGGATATGCCCGCATCAACACGGGCAACAGGTCGCAGTATCAGACCGTTGCCAAGATCAAAGCCCGATGCTGTATAGGAAACAGACACCTGAACCCCGGATTCGCTTAACCGAATCTTCTCAAACCCGATAGTTCCGACATCGGTAATCGTCAGGAATGCCGAAACTTCGATGGCGGGGCCAGAACCACTGGCATCGAGCGTAATCGCCACCGGGTCTGAACTACCCAGAGCCAACCGGGAGATGCCCGGCCCTACCGACGATGCGCTGATAAAAGTGCTGGATGGATCAAGGGCATTCGCCAATTGATCAACGGCAGACACCACCAGGTTTGGCAATCGGGCGAGCAGAACGCCCGCCGGGTTGGCGGCGAACACCTGTATACTGGCGTCGGCGAATTGGTCTGATTCGAGCAGATCCAACGCGCTGCCCAGTTCATAAATGGCAGCGGCCACATCTTTTGTTAACGATGGCGCGGGATCATTGCGCTCGGCAATCAGCGCGTTCAAGACCACAGGAATGGCCATGCCTGCCCCCGTGGAAAGGAGAGCGCCTATTCCCGGTCCCGATGGATAGACAGGCATTGGTGCTGCCGGATCCGCGCGAATCAGGTCAATGCGGACGTCCGGAGACACAGTCAGCGACAAGCCCTTGCCGTCAAACGTAACGGTCGTTGCCATAGTGGGCGCAACCGAACCGGATGTCGTAATCGACAGTCCACCCGCAACCGATATGCTTACTGGAGTTGGCCCCAGAGCATGGCGGGCTTCTACGTTGACCGCTAACTCAAGCCGACCGTCGTTGACACCATAGCCGACAGCGACCTCATTGCTTAGCTCGTACCCATCGCCCGAAAAACCTGGAATCAGCAGCTGCCCCAAGGCATTCAAGGTTTGGACCGACTGGCCGAAAGGATCGAGGGCCCATTGTCGGGTTCCAAACTTCAACCAGCTTACCGGGTCGAGGAATAAAGCCCAGGGCAGCAGGATTCTCTGAGTTGCGAGTTCCGATGCTGGCGCCAGCAAGTCGAGGCTGCTCAACAAGGCGTCAATGGCTTGCCGGGCGTTTTCAGACGCGTTGTCACGGAGGTGGTCAGCGAATCCGGCAACAAGTGTTGCGGGAATCAAAGAGGCGCCAAGCCTTGCGAGCTCGTCAAGCTGGGTTGGCGCGAGCAGGTTGATGGTTCTGGTTGCAGGTGCACCCGGCAACCGCCATTCAATTCCAAGGTTTGCGGCTGCAGAGCCGGTTTCCGCGCCTCCTGTTAACCGAATCCCTCCTGCATCTTCGCGTATTTGCCCAAGGCCGGCCGATAGGGATGCGGAAGCGGCAGACACCGCCACAGACAAAGAGATGGGCGCTAAATCCCCCGCGATGTGTTCGACACTCACCCGGATGTTTCGAGTGTCAAGATTTACCGTAATGCTAGCCGCATCGATGGCCCATGAAATTTCAGCACCTGTGCCGGAAAAGCCACCCAGAGCGCGAACGGCATTGGCCATGGACTCAGAAGAACTGCCTAATGCCGCAGATACCGCAGAACCGGCGTCTACAATAAGCTCATCCAGACCCTCCGGGTTATAGCCTCCGGACTGAACCAGCCCGACATCCGCCAACAGTTGTGACAGTGACGACGATGCCGATGACAAGCGCGAGACCACTTCGGCCATGATCAGGTGGATCTCAGGCGTTGGCAGGATGGCATCCGCCAGGTCCGCGCCATTCTGGATCACCCACCGCTCTTTGCGTACACCAAAGCAGTTGGCCTCATGAAGCGTTATCCTTGCGCCCGAAACCCGGGCGCTGCCCTGGAGGGGCAAATATAGCCGGACAGAAATCCAGCGCACTTCAATATCCGCCTGTTCCGCACCTGGACCCCCGATCAACCAGCCGTCGTGAACGCCAAAGTGCAGATCAACAATTAGTTGGCGCTCTGTCTGTACTGCAAAGCCATCACCGCTCTCTCCCCTGTCACAGGTGGCAAGTTCCAGAATTGCGCCAGCGCCAACAAGTACGCCGCCAAGATCCGCGTCGAAGACCGGAAGATCGACACCGAGGTGAAGCTTTTGCGGTGGTGTCTCGGGCGTTTCAAACTGTTCGTACCGGTACTCAATTGCATCCGCAATCAATGCGGCCATTCCGGTTTCGAGTGTGTCTGCATCCAGTGAACCAAACACGGCATGAACGGGCATTCCCGTGCGGCGGGTTTGCTCATCTGCGCGCGGCAGCCCACCTAACTGCTCGGCTGTAAACCCTGCTGCAGTAACGGCACGGTCGATGACATACCCGAACTGCAACACAGGCCCTGATTCGCCCGCGATTTCCTCTTCTGCAAGAGTTTCTTCATTGGGGCGCCGAATCAGCTCAATCACTCTGAGGGCGTCGCCACTCAACCCCGAGATTAATCCATTCAATGAAACCGGGCTCCACGGCGTGCCGACTGTGATCACATGATCTATGTTGGCTATGGAGTTGGCAGCCCTGATGACCGCTGCACCTGCAGCACCAAATGCAACAACCGTAACGGGTTCAAGACGATCTTCCAGCACAATGATCAACCGGTGTGCCTGCTCCTCGACGGCGCCACGATCAGGTCGTGCTGAAGCAGCGGCTGCAAAGCCGGGAAGACAAATTGACCAGCGGCCTTGAGCCGAGGCCGGAATTACCGGGTTTCCGCTGGTGGTTCGGGCGTCGAAACTGTCTGTTCCGAAACAATCTGCCCAGATATCCTCGCAACCCACATAGAGCACTGAATCCGGAGCAATACCAGCCGCCTCCTGGGGTAACAGGTTCAGAACACCGTATGCCACCAACTCGCGGTAACTGAGACCGGGTATATCGACACCGTTAACGCCGTCCGGCAGTGACGCCGGCCTGCCAAGCAGGCCATCGGTGCCCGTGAGACGATCCAGCAACGCCTGGAAACCATCTCCCAGACTATTCCTGCCCGTCATCAAGTCATCAAGATCCGGCAGCGCGGCCCCTGCGGATTTGAGGGCCGCCGCCATGGTTGATGGCTCTGGCGCCTCGCTGTAGTCAAAGTAGCCGGCTGCAGGCTCATAACGCCCATGAGGGATAGCGCAGCCGGGATCCAGCCATACTGCAATGCCCGGTGCCTGGGCTTCGGCGGCTATGGCTGCGCGGAACGGTGTCCGCTCATTGCCTGTGCCCAGTGGAGCCTTCTGCCTGAATCCGCTCAAAAGGTAAGCCAACGGAACCATGGCTTCACGGACATGGTCACAATTGAGGACAAGACTCCCGAGCCAGGACTCAAGGGCGGACTTGGGATCAGAGAGCAACGTGGCGAGAGAAAGGCGTGCGCCCGAGCCCGACCAGCCTGCCAGGTCAAGACCCACATTGATTACGGGGGACTCCATGCGCAGCAGCAGCGCCGCGATGGCCTGTTCAATAGCAGCCCAGTCTGGCGCAAAGGTCACACTGCCGTCGTTATGGAACTCCGGGAGTGGAACCGGTATAGAAACGGTCGAGCTGATGGAATCCTGAGCGGACTCCAGTTCAACGCGAAGTTCCGGCGCTTCCACCTTTGCATTCAGTCCCCCGGATGCAGTCCAGCCTAGCGCTACGCCCATCGAACGGGTGAGGAGGTCTATCGGCCCAAGGTCCAGCCTGAGGGTGTCTTCGCCCGACTCCCTTAGCCTTGCGCCCGCTTTTACCCGGCTGAAAAACTCAACGGCCGGGCTGCTGAAATTTACTTTAAGCAGGCGTGCTTCAAAAAACACCTCTGCGGCTTTCCCTTCAAATACGCCCTGCTCTACACTCGCCTGAAGATCGAAATGAACCCAGTCACCATCCAGAGCGACAAGAAAATTGACCGGGTCAAGATTGATTTGCCATGGGTTTTCTGAGGTACCACTTCCTGATACCGGAGATGAAGAACCAGTTATAAGTTCCTGTATTGCAGTCAAAACGAGATTCATCGATGCCGAGGACCCTCGCAAAGAGTTCCAATACCCAGAAATCCGGCCCAGCGGGTCGGTGAGCAAATCAATCGCTGATGGCCCGCTGATACCGGCTGGCGGATCAAGCCCCAAAACCAGGGCGGAAATTTCTCCGGGCCTTCCCAGACTGTTCAGTGCGGCAACCAGAGCGGTATCAACCACACCATCGGCGGCGTCCAGTGCAGCCTCGGGGCTGGAGAGGTCCAGCAGCTCGTGACTCACGCCCCCCAGGGTCACATCGTGCGCCGTCAGCGCAAAAGCGGGTCTGCCATCGGACAGAACCAAGCCCACCTTGACGGAGCCCAGCCCCGGATCACCCGTAAGAAGCCCGGATCCCAGACCTGCCTCTTGCCCGAAGACTGCAGATAGCGACAAATTGGGTAACGCCGTGACGGATGACGCCTGGGTCTGCAACGTTAGTAGATCCACGTGAGCGTTGACCTCAGCTCCGGACTGAGGACGCAATGAACCCTCCATCCAGGGCGTGACGATCAGTCCGCCGCCCGAAGACGATTGCATTCGCAAACCGACAGACCCGGTTAGCTGGCCGTTGCTGAACTCGATCGAGCTGCGAGTGGTGTTGATCGCACCCCCAAGTAACTCGGCCCATTGTCCAAGCCAGGCATTCCGGGAATCGGTATTCAGCAGGATGGATTCAAGCCAGTGTGTTACCGCCGGAATTCCGCTCGAAATCAGTTGTTCCAGAGGAAATACCGGAATGTTGTTTACGGCTCTGAGCCCGGCCAAGCCCGTTAGCGCGGCGAACGGAGCCGTAGCGGGGTTGGTTGAATCCAGTGCTTCAGCCTGTGCCTGGATAAGGCCGGTCATGAATTCAAGGAAGTCGCCGCCGAGTTCGTCGATGGAATCAACGGTTAAATCGAAGTCTTTCGGTGCGCTGCTGCCAGGTAACTGGAGGCGACGGAAACCCACACTGAACGTCAGATCGTCGGAAGGATCGGTTGGAAGGTGAAGTCCCAGGTAAACACCACCGATGAACAGCTCGCCCGGTGCCGGTGCCTCGTTCGAAATGCCGACTTCCAGAGATATGTCGATATTCGCGCCGCTTTGACCGAGCGCGAGCCACTCAGGATCAGCGCCCGTCCCCAGGGGCTCGCTGGTATCAGCGTTCTGACGCTCAAACTGGAATACTGGAACATGAGCTCGAACAGCGACAGAAGGAGCCTGACCGCCGCTCTCGTATTCAATACCGAATCCGACCAGCACACGGTCGCTGGCCTCCTGGACAACGACGAAAATAGTGGCACCAGCATCATTGAAAAGCGGTACCCAGATTGCGTCTCCCACAGAGTCACGTTCAGCGCCGCCCAGCACATCGTCTACAAATTCGATCAGAGCATCACGCTGATCGTCGCGATACATCATGGAACTCAAGCCACGCCGGGCCCCATCAGGTCGGCCTAGCGGATCCTGAAACCACTGTCCCTGAAGATCTCCGTCGCGCGTCAGCCCAACGGCCTCCGCCAGAGTCGCAAACACATCGAGATTCGGTTGTGCACCCATGTCAGGCTCCCGGCAATAACGAGAAACGGGAAACCGGCTGTAACAGAAGCCGGTCTGGCGATGCACCTATCGACCCTGGTACAAGCGGCAATCCACGCTTGTCGTTCCCTACTTCTGCACAAATAACGCGGGCGATCTCCAGCAAGGCTTCCCAGGCAAACGCAATCAACGCATCGCGCCAGGCGTCAACCAGTTCGGTGGGGCCTTCAAGATCTTCGAAGGTGGACATAATTAGCCCAGTGGGCGATTGACTCGTCCCGACACCTATAGGAACAGGCACAACCAGCTTTCCGTGCTCTTCGCACTCAACGGTAATACGCAAAGCCACCACGCCACTGGAAAAGCCGATACGAGTTTGATCGCTATGAACCAGAAGCTCACTGTCGCCCTGAGTCCAAACCACTAGAGGTGTTGAATTTCGGGGAAGATCCAAGACCAGCCGCACGGTTTTACTGAGAACTTCCTGGGCATCTTTGGTTGGAACGGAGAGCAAGTCAGGAGACCGGTCGCCAATATCAAGAAGCAGGCTGGCATCCAGAGGTTTCAGCCATTTATAACGACTGAAATCGATTAGTGAAGATCTAGCGAACGTTGCCATAGCCTTCCCTCGCGGCAAGTGTACGCAGGCTAATTGACCGGCGGAGGATCAGCTTCCTTTCCTCCGATTGACCGGACTGCACAATCAAAACCCTGTTGCGTGGATTCGGGCCCAAGGCCCATTAACAGCAAACAGCGTCATGACAACTTACTATGACAGGGATCAGTATAGGCAAGGTTTGGCAGTGTGCAAAAAAGTTCCAACTTATTTTACAGCAAGACATAAACGCCAGGATCAAAACAGCTGGTCTTACATCATTCATCTAGCTAAAACTATACATGTCTATAACATTGACACTTAGAGCGAATCGGATGCTTGCAAACCAACTTCGAAACAAAATTGTTAACTGTTGTTGCTGGTAAACTCCGCGCCAACCCCCCAGATTATCAATCTTCTAGTTGATCAGGCGCCCTGGAGGACGCGTCTTCATTACTGCAAGGGATTTAATAAATAATAATGCATATGAGTTATTATTTATTAGGGATTTTACAAATGTGCATTATTTATAGGACTTAACTTACAACTTACGCTGATTGTTAACCAAGTTGTCGGCAGGTAAAAATATCATGCGCAGAAAATAAAATTCAGAGTCATTAAAGCAGAGTTGTTTTATTAAAATGATATTGGCACTGCAGTGGGGCGACAAAAACAATCGAGCAAATTATTTTTAATAAATTGATTAAAGAGCACAAGAATGCGTAATTAGCCCAGCGCCAGCCACACGCCTACCAGCATCATTAAACTTCCGGATATGCGATTTGCGAGGCGAACACTGCCCCCTTTTCTCAGTGCACGACTCAGGGTTTTACCACCGTGGGCGTATATCTGTAGGCAGGCAAACTCGAGCGTGAGAATGATAATGACCAGCGCGCTCAACTGCGGCGCAACAGGCAAGGAGCTGTCAATAAACGGGGGCAGCAATACAACAAAAAAAGCCCAGCCTTTAGGGTTGGCAATTGCAGTAATAAACCCCTGCGCTGCGAGCTGCCACCGCGATGCAGTGTTAGGCACTGCGTCGCCCTCGGGCATGGCCATCTTGCCTCGTGAGCGCCACATCTGGATGCCCAACCAGATAAGGTAAGCGCCGCCGGCGTATTTGAACAATTCAAATGCGGCCGGGTAACGCAGCATAAAGGTTGCGACGCCAATTGCTGAGGCCGATGCAACTATAGCCACCCCTACCAACTCGCCTGCCATCATCCACATTGCCCGCCGCACGCCAATAGTGATGCCCAGCGACAATGCCAGAGTCATACACATACCGGGTGTGATCGAGACAATAAAAAAGGTCGGGATGAAGGCCGACAACAAAGACAGGTTCAAAAACGACACGTTGCTGCACTCACTAATAAAATATGGCGGGCTCGGGAGAATACATGTTAATTCATCCAAACCTTCCATCCCAGTCGCTCGTGGACTATCTTGCTCCCTGATCCGCATACGCTCTGACAGGAATAAAAGCCATGCCTTCCGTATCAGCAACCGAACGCTTTATTTCGACCTCTGACGGCGAGCTCTTTGTAAAGAGCTGGACGCCGGTTTCAGGCATCAAACCCGCAACCACTGCACCGGTTGTGCTGTTTCATGACTCCCTTGGAAGTGTTGAGCTCTGGCGGGATTTTCCGGAACTGCTGGCACGCTCGCTCGGTCGCCAGGTTATTGCCTATGACCGCCCCGGGTTCGGACGCTCCTATGCCCGCGCGGACGCGCTGGAATCAGACTTCATCATTAGCGAGGCAACCGGGCCGTTCACAGCGATACTTGATGAGCTGGGTATAAAAGGCTTTATCGCATTCGGGCACAGTGTGGGCGGAGCTATGGCTGCCGTTTGCGCAGCAACTTTCCCCGATCGATGTGTTGCCCTAATCACCGAAGCGGCCCAGGCGTTTGTTGAGGATCTTACGGTTAAAGGAATTCGAGATGCAGAACAGGTTTTTGCGCAGGACGGTCAGATCGATCGTCTAAGAAAATACCACGGTGAAAAGGCAGACTGGGTTCTGCGCGCCTGGACGGGAACCTGGCTATCAGAAAACTTCCAGCATTGGACCCTCAACGAAACCTTATCCCGAGTGAGCTGCCCTGTACTCGCCATTCACGGCGAGAACGACGAGTTCGGGACAGCCGCCCACCCGGAACTTTATACCTCACTCCCGGCCGGGCCCTGCGTTTTAGAGCTGCTAAACGAATGCGGACACGTTCCACACCGGGAAAAGCCGGATGTCGTTGTGCGTCTGGTCAGCGATTTTGTTGATGAGTATTTGGTGCCCGTTGCCTTAGGGGACCAGACCAATCACTAAGTTGCATCCGTACTGACGATTTTGGCCTGATTCTCCTCCGCGAGTTCTTCCAGGCTCATGTACTCGCATTCCTTGTTAGCGATAAAGCTGTCTGCGGAGTCGATCAGAATATTGTCGTCTCTCATGAAGCGGCGGCCGAGTAGCACCGGATAGGAAAAGTTGCCGCGGTCGGTAAGCGAAAACTGGGTTTTGTGGCTGGCACCGGCAATGCAGAAGTCCATCATTACCACGTAGCGTCTCTGGGACGGCGCGCCTTTGCGCTTTATAAGCACTGTGCGTTCTACCGGTCGTTCAAGCTCCAGAATGATCTCTTCGTGGTCAATATCGCCTTCTGAGGGGTGATCTTTGTGGTCTGCCAGCGGTATCTGGAACTTCACCCACTTTTGATCGTCTTGTTTAAATTCTTCTACGTTCACAGCGTGTAATGATGACGTTTTCGCACCTGTGTCCAATCGTGCTTTAAGTCTCAGGCCTGTGTCGTTCATCACGACCCACTCTACGAAGCCGAGTGTCTCGGGAACTGACGGTTCGCTCTTTGGGGCTGTTTCTGACCATGCAACCGCTGGAAAAACAAGTGCTGTGGCGAGTGATAAAGGTATCAGGGACTTCATTCAATTCCTCCTGCAAATTCCTGTAAATCCGGGAAAAATGATAAAAAATGTTCTTCAAGTTCTGAGTGCAGCGGTCGTATCTCGTTAATGATGCCTGTAAACGAGTTCTGGAAGCGTATGCGTGCTGCAACCCGGTCCAGCGCATATCCAATGTTGTCGAGACTACGGTAGGACCCAAACCAGTCGTGCGCCACCATGTGCCGGGTTGTCCTGCTCATATCTGGTGTCATCAGATCTTCGTTGGCTTGTAGCTCCTTGTAGACGTCCCTTATAAAAGTGTTCGGGTCGGTATCAGTAAACTCGCTCCAATGACACAAAAGAAAGTGGTCGTACAGAATATCCAGAGCCACGCCCGCAAATTTGCGTCGCTGTCCGGAAAAAAGCCGTTTGCTTGCCAATACATCGGGGTGCCTGTCAGTAAAAGTGTCCACTGCCAGGTGGTGTCGAACGCCAAACCTTACGGTCTGCGGCAACGCCGCAAGATCCACGCCCCGGGTAAAGTCCCCAAGCAGGCTGCCCACCCGTGCTTCGGGCGAGTCCGGGGCAAGAAAAAGGTGGGCGAGATGGTTCAACGTTCGAATCCCGGTATGTTTGTGTTGATGGTGACTATTGAGACTGCATCAAACTTGACCGTTTTTCCATATCCAACCGCTACACGAGGCCCTAACTGTCGGTGTTTTAATGTGTGGTTCATAAAGCTACAGGCCCCCGGTTACCTTGCGGATGTGGTTCACCGCAGGTATTCTGACGCATCTCTCGGTTCAGCTGATTCGGGCATCCATTGCGAAACCTCTATCCCGTTGTTTTTATTGTCAGCCTTATGTTTGTGCTGCTGAGCATATTCATGACGCTGCCGATATTTCTGTTACTCGGCTCGGAAGCGCCGAACGCAGCGTCGTTTGTGGAGTCGGCGGCGATTGTCTTCGGCATTGGTTTGCTGGGTATTGTGTCCACGTACAGACAACCCCGAGAGCTGAAGCCACGTTATATGTTCGTGCTTACGGTCTCCTCCTGGTTCATCATCGCCCTGCTCTCTTCACTCCCTTTTTACCTTAGTGGCCATGGTATTTCTGCGGCAGATTCATTTTTTGAGGGTGCCTCCGGTATAACCACGACTGGAGCGACTGTGTTAAGTGGTCTGGATACCATGGACAGGGACCTGCTCCTTTGGCGCTCTATCCTGCAGTGGATAGGCGGGATCGGGATTATCGGCATGTTCGTAGCTGTGCTGCCATTCCTCCGTGTTGGCGGAATGCGGCTGTTCGCTACTGAGTCATCGGAGTGGACTGACAAGGCGCTTCCGAGAATGAAAACACTTAGCCGCGGTCTGCTTTTTGTCTATCTCGGCTTTTCGATCATCGCAGTTGTGACCTACTGGCTTTCGGGCATGACGCTCTTCGATGCCTTCAACCATGGCTTGACCAGTATCGCCACTGGCGGCTTCTCTACTTCAGATCTGAGCATGGGTAAGTTCAATGATCTGATATTGATGGAAGCTTCATTTTTCATGATGATCGGCAGCTTGCCGTTCTTTCTGTTTGTAAGGGAGCTCCACGGCCAGCGTGGGGTGCTCTTCAGGGATCAGCAGGTCAGGTTGTTCCTGACTATCTTGCTAGTGGTGCCTGCTCTTCTCACTCTATATCGTTGGGCTGTTTCTCCTGTGCCTTTTGATCCTCTGCATAACTATGTTGCAACGCTGTTTAATGTAACATCTGTTGTAACAACAACTGGCTACGCGTCAGAGGATTATTCGGCCTGGGGACCCTTGGCTTTTGTGTTGTTTTTCTTCCTGATGTTTATTGGTGGGTGTTCAGGCTCCACTTCAGGGGGCATGAAAATTTTCCGCTTTCAGTTATCCGTGATCGTCCTGCGGGAGCAAATGATCCGTTTACTGCACCCCCGTGCGGTGTTGACTCGCAATTACAATGGCCGTGCTGTCAGTGACGATATCATCGCGTCGATGATCGCCTACACCTTTATATTCCTGTTGTGTCTGTTGCTGATCACCGTTGCGCTGGCCGCTATGCAGCTCGATTTCATTACGTCTTTATCCGGGGCACTTACAGCCTTGACCAATGTAGGGCCTGGGTTGGGCGACATTATTGGCCCTGCGGGGAACTTCGGCCCACTGCCCGATGCCGCCAAGTGGGTGCTGGCTGTCGGTATGCTCATGGGGCGGCTGGAGATTCTGAGCGTGGTCATTGTGCTTTCACCAGCTTTCTGGCGCAGCTGAGGCAGCGGAACAAGCCCGCCTCAGCCCGTTGCCGTCTCTGGAGCCTATCCAGCCGACGGGGTTGTCAGAGTACGTGCTTGCAGATAAAACGCCCTATGTCCTGAACTTCTTCAAGGCACACGCTGTGCTCCATCGGGAAGGTCATGTACGCGGGATCGTAGCCCATGCCTTTCAGTGCTGCGACACTTCGCACGCCCAGTGTTTCCGGAACCATCGGATCGGCAGTGCCATGATAGACGTTTATAGGAATACCTGCGTTTGCTTCCGACGGCTGGACAGTTTTCTCTGTGGCGAAGTAGGTCGAGAGCGCCAGAATACCTGCAAGGCGTTTTGGGAAAGACAGGCCCAGTTCATAGGCAACTGCTCCGCCCTGTGAAAAACCGGCAATAATGATTTTCTCTGCAGGAATACCGCGCTCTATTTCCTGCTCGATCAGCTTGCCTACCGCCCGGGCAGAATCCATCAGCTGTTCGGTGTCCACAACCCGGTCAATATCCATGGCTTTTATGTCATACCAGGCAGGCATGGTCATGCCACCATTGATAGTGACAGGCAAGTTGGGCGCATGCGGGAAGATGAAACGTACGGCAGCATCGTCCGGTAAACCTAGCTCCGGCACTACAGGCTCGAAGTCGTGGCCACTGGCGCCGAGACCGTGCAGCCAGATAACGGCCGCTGTAGGGTTGGCTCGGGTTTCTACCTCAATATACTGAAGATCCTGCACGCAGTACCTCGTCTTTTAAAGAATGTGTGGTCCGGATTAATCCGGAGTGTTCTCACTGGTGTTTGCATTTAACGCGGTCTGCACCGGGTTAGCATACATGTCCAGTAGGTAGGGTCGGATGTCGGGATCACAAGCCTCCAACCTTTTTTCCATTTCCAGGCGTGCGACCTGCATGTCATCTTCAGACCAGTTTCCGGCAGTTACCACAGATTCACGGATCTTCTCTGCATCCATGATCCCGGGGGAATGCAGTCCACGCTTCTCGTAGGCCACCAGATTAGAGGCATGCAGGTGGTAATTGGCATGCACTTCATGGTCGATCAGGGCTGCAAGCTCTTTGGCATTTTCAGGTGCATCTACAATGGGAGCGCCAAAATGAACGTGCACATGGCCCTTAAAACCGGTCAGGCCTTTCATGATCTGCTCTGTGTCCTCGCCTTCCGCTTTCTTATAGCTGCCAGCCCTAGCCTTGGTTTCCAGCTCGCGGGCTTTGTCGCCATCGCATGGATCGTATTCATAGGATATGGATACCGGAACGATGCGGAGCTTGTTCATTGCTTCAGCGAAGCTAAGGCCGCTCTTCTTACAGCTCATGTAGAACATCTTGATGATGGCAGGATCGGTGAAATCCAGGCCGTCTTTTGCACGCCCCTCTCGCTGGGCGATCCAGATGTTCTCGTTATTAGCGATGCTGTGATTAATAAATCCCGAAAGCAGAATATAGGCGTCACGCATTTCACGCGGGCTTGTCATGTTGCGGCGAACAATAAAGCTCTTGTTCAGGCGCATCATTTCGGCAAAAACGGGATTGGCCAGCAAGTTGTCGCCAATAGCTATTCGTGTGGTGCGCAGCCCGTTCTGAAAAAGGAGGTAGTTGACTACCATCGGGTCGAACACAATGTCGCGATGGTTCGAGATGAACAGGTAGGCGCCATCTTTACTGAGATCCTGCACACCGCTGGTGGTAACTCGGGTGGTCGTACCTGTAATCAGCTCACCGATATATCCGGAAAGCCCGGCTTGAAGTTCATCCACCTCTGTAACATGGCCAAAATGGCTAGCGAGCCAGCGGCGCGTAAAAAACCTTAGTGGTGAGGGTGCCCAGCGCGCCAGTGCCGGCGACTTGAAGCGCCCCACCATATCCAGAAATTCTTGGTCGTTTAACAATCGTTGAATTGCGGGGCCAGTTTCGTCGTCCGAATACGGACGGATGGCGTCAAATTCCTGCATGGGTGCCCTGTTGTTATCAGTAACGATTATGTTGAGCCGTGAAACGGTAGTTTGAAACCGCGCCATTGTAACGTTTCTTCTGTGGTTTTGCCTCCCCAAAGGTTGCCCTTAAGGCCTTTCCTTGCGCTGAATCTGGTATGATCCGCTACCAGATTTCACCCCAGCATAGCGATTAGCCGGTTATTCTATGTATCCCGACCAAGACTTTGAACAGCTCTCTGCACAGCGCCCAACTACCTCCGGCAGAAGCCCTGAACAGGTATTGCATGAGGTGTTTGGTTATGAGTCCTTTCGTCCGTTGCAGGGTGAGATCATCCGTGAGCTGGCCGCAGGCCGAGATGCCCTGGTTTTGATGCCCACCGGCGGTGGTAAATCGCTTTGCTATCAAGTTCCCGCACTTGTTCGTTCAGGCACGGCCATCGTTATTTCGCCGCTGATCGCCCTGATGCAGGACCAGGTTGCAGCCCTTCGAGAACTGGGAGTGCGGGCAGCCTTCCTGAATTCAACGATGGATTTTGAGCAGGCGCGGGCTACCGAATATGCGCTGAGCACCGGTGAACTGGACCTCCTGTATTGTGCTCCGGAGAGATTGATTCAGCCCCGTACCCTGGAGCTGCTTCATGACGCGTCCATCTCATTGTTTGCCATCGACGAAGCCCACTGCGTTTCCCAATGGGGGCACGATTTCCGCTCGGATTATCTGCAGCTGGCGGTATTGGCAAATGAGTTTCCAACCGTTCCGCGGGTTGCGCTGACTGCGACCGCTGATGAGCGTACTCGTAAGGAAATCGCCGAACGCCTATCCCTGACCGAAGCCCGGCATTTCATAAGTGGCTTTGATCGCCCTAACATTCAGTATCGGATAGCCCCGAAAACCAATGCAAACAAACAGTTGTTGGATTTTATAAAAGCAGAACATGAAGAAGATTGCGGGATTGTTTATTGCCTCTCGCGTAATAAGGTTGATGCCACAGCAAAAATGCTGGCGCAAAAAGGCTACACCGCATTGCCCTATCACGCCGGGCTCCCAGCAAATGACCGGGCCCAGAATCAAGAGCGGTTTTTGCGGGAGGACGGGGTAATTATTGTGGCCACCATTGCCTTTGGCATGGGCATCGATAAGCCCGATGTGCGCTTTGTTGCTCACCTTGACCTGCCTAAGAGCCTTGAAGCCTATTATCAGGAAACCGGCCGTGCAGGCCGTGATGGCAAGCCTTCTACTGCATGGATGGTTTATGGTCTGCAGGATGTGATCAAGCTTCGGCAGATGCTGGAAGCCTCTCAGGGGAATGATCACTTCAAGCGTGTAGAAAGGCAGAAGCTGGATGCCATGCTGGGCCTTTGTGAAGTCACAAAATGCCGTCGTCAGGTATTGCTGAACTATTTTGGTGACGAGCTTGAGGCGCCTTGCGGCAACTGTGACACCTGTCTTAATCCGCCCGAAACATGGGATGGAACAGTTGCTGTTCAAAAGGCTCTATCCTGTGTATTCCGCACCGGACAACGCTTTGGGGTTACCTATCTGATTGATGTCCTGCGCGGCTCGGAAAACGAGCGGGTTATGCAGTCGGGTCACCATCAGGTCTCAACCTACGGCATAGGAACGGAACTCTCCGTAAACGAGTGGAAATCCGTGTTTCGGCAACTGGTGGCTAACGGATACCTGCGGGCCGACCCGGAGGGCTATGGCGCTCTTCAATTAACTGAACAATGCAGGCCACTACTGAAAGGTGAACACAAGGTTGAATTGCGCAAGGATCCGGTTGTTAAGGCATCGGCTGGGCGTGGGTCTGGCGGCAGAACCGGCAGCGCGGTCAAGGATCAGGTAACTGATCATGCCGGCTGGGACGCCTTGCGAGCCTGTCGCAAGGAGCTTGCTGACAAGCAGGGAGTGCCACCCTACGTTATTTTCCATGACACCACCCTGTTCGATATGCTTGAACGCAAGCCGCAAACCCTTGATGAGCTTGCTGGCGTAAGCGGCGTCGGCGCTGCAAAGCTGGAGAAGTATGGTGAGATATTCCTCTCTGCCATCGCCCGGCTGGATCCTGCATGAGGAAATGCCGGAGCTTTCATTTATGCAGCCTGCTGGAATCCTTTCTTGCGTACCCGGTACTGCGCGATAGATGTAGCAACATGATTGCCATCACCATCACGTAACTCCCCTTTCAGCATGAATTTGGCGCGGCCGGTAGAGTCGGCATCTGCTCGGATTGAAGCAACGTCTTCCGGCGACAGAGAGAACTCCACTGTGACATCAGAATTAGCCGGTTGCAGAAACTCAAGAGTCATTTCCTTCAGGATTGGCGTGTAGGCCGGGCCAAGATCAAACAGCGTGAGCACCCCACCAGGAATTTCCGCTACAAGAAAATAGGCGCCGGCATACAAGCTACCGAAGTGGTTCTTGTTGCCCTTCAGCTGTATGCGCGCTCGAACATATCCTGGTCTAACTTCTTCCACACTGAAGCGATTTCGGGGCGCAAACGGAATCGACAATCCTATGATGCGATTCACGGCCGCATATCCCCCGGTTTTCTTTAACCACTCGACAGGTTGTGCCAAGGTTGCCTTAGGGTCCGTTGTGGAAATCCAGTTTCCGGTTGCACCGATAATACTGTCAATTAAGGCCATTTTTACGCTCCTGAATTTTGCCTGGAGCGAATCATTACAATGGCACCTGCACATCGCAACACTCTTTTACAATATTTTTGCTGGATTCACACTCGCCATATTCATTCTGATCTAGAGTAAGAGCGAAGATGCATAAACCGCGATGCACGTGCGATCAGGTATTGAGTTCGCAGGAATGGATTCAGAGCAGACAAGAAAAAGGATTCAGAAATTGAGATGTGGCCACGGCTTTTCAGCTTGTGTTCGTTTGGGTGTCAGGTTAACTGTCGCTGTTGTGCTTTTATTAGCGGGCACATCCACGACACTGTGGGCTGTCGATCATTCAGTTAACCCCCCTTCGCAAGATTATGTTCTGTGGTACCGGAATTACGACAGCCCGGCGATTCATGCTTTGGTTAGCCTCGCCTTGCAGAAAACACCGGAATACGGCGATTTCCGCATTCTTAGAAGTCAGGAGCTGAGCCAGGGCCGAGCGCTGCGGGAGCTCGCGCAAGGCGATAACCGCCTGCTGGATATAGCGAATGTGGCTACTTCGGTAGAGCGAGAAGTTTTTCTCACCCCAGTTCCGGTTCCTGTGGATGGTGGACTGCTTGGTTTTCGAGTGTGTGTCGTTACAGCTGAAAGCCTTCCGTTGTTCGAGGACATCCATTCTCTTGCAGATCTTCGTGAGAAAGGCATTCGGATAGGCCAGGGTTCGCATTGGCCGGACACGCCGGTCCTGATCGAAAATAAGATACCCGTAATTACCCATTCCCGCTATGAAATCCTGTTCGGCATGCTGAAGAATGAGCGCTTCGACTGTTTTGCCAGGGGCGTCAGCGAAGTTCTGAACGACCTTGGAGTTGAAAATGATCCGGAGCTGGTAATAGAGCCAACGCTGATGCTGGCTTATCCAATGCCCTCTTACCTGTTTGTCGGGCCTGAAGATCTCGCCACGGCACACCGCCTGCACTTGGGAATGGAACGAGCTATCCGGGATGGGAGTTTCGGTGCTTTTCTCCAGCAATATTACGCAGCCGCGGTCTCGACACTTAACCTTGATCGTCGCACGATGATCGTTCTGGAAAATCCGTTTCTAAGTGATGAATCTGACAACCTGGGGCGCCAAACGCTGCGCAACCTGCGCTGGCGCCTTGAGCTGCTTAGTCGCTGAGCCCCACGCAGGTATTTAGCTCCCTGTGCGACCTATTTGAAGCCTTCTGTTAAACTTGGTTATCAAATCCATTCCCAGCCATACAGGAGCCCCGCTGAATGGCCCATGAAGAACTGCATCTTAATCTTCGCAACCTGACACTTGATGATTACGAACAACTCCAGGTATTGATGGACCGGGTGTATGACGATATTGGCGGTGCCTGGCCAAAAGACACCATCAAAGCGCTGGTTGAACAGTTCCCGGATGGACAGATCTGTATTGAGGACAAGGGGCAGTTGGTTGCTGTGGCCCTTACGGTATCCGTCAAATACGAGCGCTTCAGTAACCCTCATACCTATGACGATCTCATCAAACGCAACGAACAAATCCGGCATGACCCAAACGGTGACTCCCTGTATGGACTGGATGTCTTCATTCACCCGGACTACCGTGGTTATCGCCTTGGCCGACGGTTATACGAAGCTCGCAAGGAGCTTTGCCGCGCCATTAACCTGCGCGCTATCCTTGCTGGAGGCCGTATACCTGGTTATTTCAAGTATTCGGATCAGTGTTCACCTGCCGAGTACATTGACCGGGTCGACCGCAGAGACATTTACGACCCGATTCTGAGCTTCCAGTTGTCGAATGACTTTCAGGTCACCCGGCTAATGCACAAGTACCTCCCGGAGGATGAGAAGTCTCAGGGGTATGCGACCTTGCTTGAATGGCGGAACATCCTTTATACCCCGCCCTCCTCAGTGTTGAACGAAAAGAAAACCCAGGTCCGTATGGGTGCCGTTCAGTGGCAGATGCGTGAATTTTTATCTGTTGAAGAGGTACTGGAGCAGGTTGAGTATTTCGTAGATGCATTGTCGGATTACAAGAGCGACTTTGCGTTGTTCCCGGAATTTTTCAACGCGCCGCTGATGGGGCTGACTGACCAGGTAGACCAAACCCGCGCTATCCGCTTTCTCGCCGGGTTCACCCAACAATTTCGGGATCGCATGTCCGAAATGGCTGTGAGCTACAACATCAACATTATCACCGGCTCTATGCCTTTACTGGAAAACGACCGGGTCTTCAATGTTTCCTATTTGTGTCACCGGGATGGCCGGGTGGACGAACAACGCAAGATTCACATTACGCCTCACGAACGTCGCGACTGGGTTATAGAAGGCGGGAACAAATTTGAAGTCTTTGACACAGATGCCGGGCGCGTTGCCATTCTTATCTGTTATGACATCGAGTTTCCTGAGCTGGGCAGAATTGCAGCCATAAACGAAGTCGATATTATCTGCGTGCCTTTCTGGACAGACACCAAAAACGGCTATTTGCGTGTCCGCCACTGTGCCCAGGCTCGTGCGATCGAGAATGAATGTTACGTGGTAATTACCGGTAGCGTAGGAAACTTGCCGAAGGTCGAAAATCTGGACGTACAGTATGCTCAGTCATCCGTGTTTTCGCCCTCAGATTTCGCCTTTCCTCATGATGCCGTGATGGCAGAAACGACACCAAATACCGAGATGATCATGTTCTCGGATATGGACCTGGAAAAGCTCAAACTGGTACGCAATGAAGGCTCTGTTACCAACATTAAAGACCGCAGAATTGATATGTATGAAATTATCACCCGTTAAGTGTTGAAGAACAGCCTCAAAGGTTTATCGTATGGCACTGATGGCGTTGCATAATAGCTTGCCAGTGTCTATTGTTTAATCAATATCAAGTAATCTCTGTTAGAGACCCTGTATTCATGAAAGAAGCGTTGCCCGATCTTGTCGCCCGATTCATTGTCCGGCACGGCCTGTTCCGAAAGGAACGGGTCGAGGCTGCGCTTTTCGAATTGGATGGATATGGTTGCGTTATGAAGACGGACAAAATGTTCAATCCGGGTGATACCGTGGTACTCGATCTGATTATGGACATGCCGTTTGATAAGATTCGTGCGGAGAATGTTACGGGGCTTATTACCGAGCGCAGAAAGCACTGCAGCAACTTCTTCTATTCTATTGATTTTGTTGACTTGAAGTCTGACGGCGGTACCGCACTTGAAGAAAAACTGCGCCGCATCAGAGAAGTTCTTACCAAAAAGCAGTCGTTAAAATCACGTCGTTCCTCAGGTTCCATGCCCGGATTCCGGCAGATGGCCTGATCACATTATCCGTTTTATTTGTCTGCGAGGAGACAACCCCATGGCGAAGAAAGCCAAAGCGAGTGTTGAAAAGATCGTTAAGAAGGTAAACCAGGAATTTGAGAAAACATCCTCTCAAATCGAAGGACTGATCAGCGATGCTATGAAGCAGTTTGAAACCCTTCAACATCAGGTTCAGGATCCGGTTCGTAAGCTTTTGAAAGACGTTGATGAGCTTCGCGAACGTGAGATGAAGCGCCTTAACGATGAGTTCGAGCGCCGCCTGGACGAGTTCCATGAGCTGCAATCCAACATACTCGAACGCTTGGGGGTTGCTTCTAAAGAAGATATTCGTAAAGCCGAAAAAGAGAGCATAAAAGAGCTCAAAAAGGCGCCTGCTACCAAGAAGCCAGCCAAGAAAGCCGCACCTAAAAAAGCTGCACCCAAGAAAGCCGCAGCCAAGAAGCCGGCAGCCAAGAAAGCAGCTGTTTCAAAGCCTGCAGTGGCGAAGGCGCCAGCAGCCAGAGCCAAAAAACCGGTTGATAAAAGCAATCTTACTCTGGTGAAAGGTATCGGGCCGGCGACTGCGAAAAAAATGAAAGAGGCAGGAATCACCTCGATTGACCAGATTGCCAACCCATCAGCCGCCGATCTGGAAACGTTGAAGGGTTTTACAAACATCAAAGGTTCTGACCAGTTTACAGTCGAAGCCAAGAAAATTAGTTGATGCTAACGCCTGACCAGCCTGTTTTACGGGACATTGTTCTGATTGGCGGCGGGCACAGCCACGTCGGGGTACTCAAACGGTTTGCAATGAAACCGGTTCCCGGCGTCCGGCTGACCCTTATTTGCCGAGACACCCATACCCCCTACTCCGGAATGTTACCTGGCTATGTTGCAGGGCATTACACCTACGATGATGTTCATATTGATCTGAGCCGCCTGGCCGAGTTTGCCGGTGCACGCTTTTACCGCGCAGAAGCTACCGGAATTGATCGAAATAACAAACGTGTGATTTGTAAAGATCGTCCAGATGCTCCCTATGACATACTGTCGATCAATATTGGCTCCTCTCCCAGAGTGAATGAGGTTGAAGGTGCTCCACAACACGCGGTTCCGGTAAAACCAATTACCGGCTTCAACAATCGCTGGCTCGCCTTGCTTACGCGGATTGAAGGTCACCAGGGTCCGCTTACTGTCGCTGTTGTGGGCGCAGGTGCGGGGGGCGTCGAGCTTACACTGGCAATGCAGTATCGCCTGAAAAATGAGCTGAAGCAGCGCGGTCAGGATTCCGATCAACTGCATTTTCATCTATTTGATGCTGCCGAGGAAATTCTTCCTACCCATAACGCCAAGGTCCGTGAAGTCTTCCGGAAAACCCTCTCTGAGCGTGGGGTAAAACTCCACCTTGGATCTCCTGTTGAAAAAGTTGGCGCAGGGCTTTTACGTACGGCTGCTGGCGAAACCTTGCAGACAGATGAAGTTCTCTGGGTAACCAGAGCGGGCGGACCGTCGTGGCTTGAGGAAACCGGGCTCGCATTGGATGAAGGCTTGTTTCTGCGTGTTCGCGACACGCTACAGGTTGAAAATGATGACAGCATTTTCGCCGCAGGTGACATTGCCAATGTAATCAATCACCCACGGGAAAAAGCCGGAGTGTTTGCGGTACGCCAAGGACCGCCTCTTGCGGATAACCTCAAGCGTATGGCTCTGGGCAAAGCACCAAAGGACTTTCATCCCCAGAAAAAATGGCTGGCACTGATCAGTACTGGCGATAAATTTGCAGTAGCGTCTCGCGGCGATATGCAGTTTGACGGCACTATGGTGTGGCGCTGGAAAGACTGGATTGATCGCCAGTTCATGAAAAAATTCACCGATCTCCCGCCCATGGAAGAAGTCGCTACCCTGCCCGATACCGCCGCAGCACAGAATTCCGAAGACGCCGCTCAGGCTATATCGGCGGTTGCCATGCGCTGCGGAGGGTGCGGTGCTAAAGTAGGCAACACCGCACTGTTAAGGGCTCTGGGTGAACTCAGACCTATCGATCGGAACGACATCATCATTGGCCTTCATGCCCCAGATGACGCTGCTGTTTTACGAGTACCTCCCGGAAAAGCCGTGGTTCACACTGTCGATTTCTTCCGGGCGTTCATCGATGACCCTTACACCTTTGGTCGCGTCGCAGCGAACCATAGCCTCGGTGATATCTATGCCATGGGCGCGGAAGCTCAGAGTGCGACCGCTGTGGCTACGGTACCCTACGGCATTGAATCCAAAGTTGAAGACGTGGTATTCCAGATGATGTCTGGTGCCGTCGATGTGCTAAATGAAGCCGGCTGCGCCTTGGTTGGAGGGCATACGGGAGAGGGTCGTGAGCTTGCGCTGGGTTTTGCAGTTAATGGCTTGATTGATCCGGATCAGGTGATGAGTAAAGGTGGCTTGCGAGCGGGCGACGTCCTGATCCTCACCAAGCCGATAGGTACTGGAACACTGTTTGCGGCCCACGCACGCCTTGCAGCCAAAGGTCGCTGGATTGATTCCGCCCTCGCCTCTATGGTTCAGTCCAACAAATCCGCCGCAGACTGCTTCCGACGTTTTGGGTCAAAAGCCTGTACGGATGTAACCGGTTTCGGGTTGCTGGGCCATCTGTTAGAGATGACGCAACCTTCCGGAGTGGATGCGGAACTGGATCTTGCAGCTGTCCCGATCTTACCCGGAGCTGAAGAAACAGCAGCGGCAGGCGTTCTCAGCTCCTTGCAGCCGGCGAATATACGGATGTGTTGTAGTATCCGGGATCAGCAGACGTGGGCAAAACACCCTCGCTATCCACTTATTTTCGACCCACAAACCGCAGGTGGTTTGTTGGCAGGCGTATCGGTGAATAACGCGGAAGACTGCGTCCGGGAACTCAAAGCGCTGGGGTATCCGCACGCAGCTATCATCGGGAGGGTTACCCTTCAGGATGAAAACGGGTCCATAGAACCGATCACGTTGCGAGAGTGAGAAGTAGCGCCCGACGTAGCCATGATGAGATCCATAGCGGTTCAGGGTTACAGGAAATCAGAGTATCCTCCAACTCACAGACGCTTATGATTTAATACGTAAGCGGCATTTCTGTTTAATCAATCAGATAACAAATCAAGGAATTCAAATGGCTTTGAATATCATACGGAAGTTGATGCTTTCCAGCTTTTTATGTTTCACCGCTGCTGCGGCATCGGCTGAGACGTTTGTATTCACTGCGATCCCGGATGAAGACGAAACCAAACTGGTCGAGCGTTTTCGTGGAGTAGCGGATTACCTTTCCGAGCAACTTGATGTGGACGTTCGCTACATTCCCGTGAAGTCCTATGCAGCTGCCGTTTCAGCATTCCGTAATAATCAGGTTCAGCTTGCATGGTTTGGTGGCCTTTCGGGAGTTCAGGCCCGCAGACTGGTGCCAGGCTCTGAAGCCATAGCTCAAGGCGTGGAAGATGAAGCGTTCGAAACCTACTTTATTGCCAATTCCAACACAGGTATTGCGCCAGCTGATGAACTTTCAGATCTGAAAGATGAGCTACAGGGTAAAACCTTTACCTTCGGTTCCAAGGGCTCGACGTCTGGCAGGCTGATGCCAGAGTTCTATGTGCGCGACACTTTTGGCTCAAAGCCTGAGGACTTTTTCTCACGTGTCGGCTTCAGTGGTAACCACACACGCACTCTTCGACTTGTTGAAGCAGGCACCTACGAAGTAGGTGCGCTCAACTTTCAGGTTTGGGAGAAAGAGCTGAGCGACGGAAACATTGATACCGATGCGGTTCAGGTGATCTGGAAAACACCGGCTTACCCGGACTATCAATGGACGATTCGTGGTGATGTAAACGATCGTTTTGGGGAAGGTTTCAAGCAACGCGTTACAGAGGCGCTTTTGAATCTCGATAACCCGGAGCTTCTGGAAAGCTTTCCACGTTCAGGATTCATTCCCGCCTCAAACGACGATTATGAGCCGATTCGTAAAACAGCCGAAGAGATCGGAATCCTCGATTGATGTCGGGTTTTGATCTTTCTGGCCTGACGGCATCATTTAGCGGTAAGCGGGTCATTGGCCCGCTTTCGCTAAAGGTTAATCCTGGTGACAAAATCGCTCTGGTGGGAAAAAGCGGCGCGGGCAAGTCCACGCTGATTCGCTTGATTCATGAACGGATTAACAGGAATTCCTCCCTCGTTCCCCAGGACCTGGGCCTGGTTAACGCCCTTTCGGTTTTTCATAACGTATTCATGGGGCAACTGGACAAGCATGCGACCTGGTACAGCACTCTAACGCTTGCCCGGCCCTTCGCCAAAGACAAGGCAGAAGTGCTTAGCCTGCTGGAATCCCTGAGCATGGGTGACAAACTCTGGACACCTGCTGCCTCTCTTTCTGGCGGCCAGCGGCAGCGTGTAGCCGTTGCCCGTGCGCTTTACCGCAACGCGGCCGTTCTGTTGGCAGACGAACCTGTGTCCGCTCTCGATGGCCCCATGGCCAACTCGGTAATGACGCACCTCCGGGGCCGATTCTCAACCAGCGTCATCGCGCTTCACGATGTGGATCTCGCGCTACATTATTGTAACCGGATTGTTGGTATAGAAAGTGGCCAGATTGCTCTGGATCAACCAACCGAGAATCTTGCCGCTACAGACATAATGTCTCTCTACTAGGTAACACGGGCCGTTTCATGTTCGCTTCCCCAACGGTTCGTATCAGCTTCATTTTCCTGGCCATCGCCCTGGTCGGATTGCTCTTTGCGGATATTGCCATCACCGCATCCAACCCATGGCGGGATTTGGGCAACTTCTTTCTGGGAATTGTCACTCCCAATTTTTTCAGTAGTGAAGGGTTACTGACAGCACTACTGCGAACCGTCGCTTTCGCATTCGTTGGTGTTGCACTTGGCAGTTTTTTTGGCTTCTTGTTGGCGCTGGTTTATCAGTCTCTGCCCGTGCGTATCTTCTGTGCGTTTATCCGTGCCATTCACGAACTTTTCTGGGCATTGATCTTCCTTCAGTTTTTTGGCTTTCATCCACTCACCGGCGTTTTGGCCATCGCTATCCCCTACGCCGGGATTTTTGCCAAGGTATATTCGGAAATACTCGAAGAGGCTGATCCAGAGCCTGGACGAGCCCTGCCGCCGGGCACGGGGAACATTGTTGCCTTCCTTTATACCCGAATTCCGGACTGCTGGGTGAAGATGCGAACCTATACAGCCTACCGACTGGAATGCGGCCTGCGTTCCAGTGCCATTCTCGGCTTTGTTGGCCTGCCTACACTAGGTTTCTATCTTGAGGCGTCATTTTCACAGGGCCTGTATTCAGACGCCGGCGCAATGCTGATTCTGTTCTATGTACTGATTGCCACCATGCCCCTTTGGGTGCGTCCAAAGCTGCTTCCCATCTATCTTCTTGGGGCCCCTTTCTTTCTCGGTGAGGGGTTGCCCATTGTCTGGGGTAACGTACTTAGGTTCTTCACCGAAGATATAGTTCCAGCACCATTGCGTAATGGTGAAGGCCTGGCAGGGCTTACGCCCTGGCTGAACGACCTGATGATCAATGAAGCTATGCCCGGCATCTGGAATACTGTTGTGCTAACGCAGATTGCGCTGGTCGCTACAGGTATTCTTTCGCTGCTTGCATTCCCTCTGATCTCCAATCATTTCGGCGGGCCTATGAGGCGTAGCGCCGGCCATGTAGCTCTGGTTATTGTACGCTCGACGCCTGAGTACATTCTGGCCTACATTCTACTGCAACTCTGGGGGCCCTCGATGCTGCCAGCGGTGGTTGCTCTGGCACTCCACAATGGCGGAATCATCGGGCACCTGATCGGAAGGCAGACCAATTCCCTCAAGCTCCGCCCGGATGCGCCAACCGGCTTTAACCGGTACACCTGGGAGCTGGTGCCCCGGGTGTACCGTTCATTCCTGGCATTTCTTTTCTACCGGTGGGAAATCATCATGCGGGAAACAGCCATCCTCGGGATTCTTGGCATTTATACGCTCGGGTTTTATGTCGACAGTGCCATTCAGAACATCCGGTTTGACCGAGCGATGGTACTGATCCTGGTAACCGCCCTGCTCAACATCGGCGTGGATGCTCTTGGGCGTTATATTCGCCGCAAACTGGCTCTGCAAACCCTGCCTAACTGCTGATTCACTGATTAGCGATCTGTCCTGGCTCTATAGAACCGGGCCTATAGTTGCGATCACGTTGTGCCAGATTCTTTGGTAATAATGCCAGCCCAGAACCCCAGGCAAATCGACGACTTCAGAGCGGCTTATATAGGTCTGTTGGCGTTCTTTGATCGCAAGAGTGATCTCTTCATCCTGAAGAAGGATGTTGTTTTCGTAATTCAGATCGAAGCTGCGTAAATCCAGATTTGAAGATCCAATCAGGCTGACCTTGCTGTCGATTGTGAGGGTTTTTGCATGAAGAAGGCCCCCCTTGAATTCATGAATAACACACCCTGCATCCAGCAGACGATGGTAATAGCTTCGGCTTGCAGCCGCCACGATCCAACTGTCGTTTACCTTGGGAAAGATCAGTGAAACCGCGACACCGCGATGAGCAGCCGCGCACAGAGCCTCCAGAACCGTCGCATCCGGAACAAAGTAAGGTGTGGAGAGTGTCATTTCGGTTTGGGCACAGGCTATCAGATTGGCGAAGAGCTGTGGCGTGGCGCCGTGACGCTCGGTTGGCCCCACGCCCATTACCTGTGCCGGGAAACCACCTGTCGCTGGTGCGGAAGATAACGAAATACAATCCAGGGATTGGTTGGTAGCTTGCATCCAGTCACTCGCAAACAACAACTGGTTCTGTGCAACAACGGGCCCGGTGAACCGCAGCATGATATCAACCCAGGGCGCGTACTTTGATTTGATCAGAAACTCGGGGTCAGCCGAGTTGCGACTACCACAGTAGGTTATCCGTGAATCGATTACTGTGATTTTCCGGTGATTACGAAGATCCAGCCGGCTGGTGAGAATTGTGCGGATAGGATGCTTAAGTGATAGTGCAACAGCAAGATGAACGCCAGCGTCTCTCATGCGTTTCCACAGCAGGGAATTGATCATTGCCCGCGACCCAAGGCCGTCAGCCATAGCCCTGCAAGTAACCCCCCTTCGCGCTGCGCGGATCAGCGCTTCGGCTATGGTGTGGCCGGTATTATCATCGAGCCAGATGTAATACAGCACATGCACATGATCTGTGGCTGCATCAATATCCGAAACCATTCGCGTGAGCGTCTCTTCTCCGTCAGCCATGAGTTCAGCGGCGTTGCCCGCCGAAGGATAGAACCTGTTGATTGAACCTGCGTAGCGAAAGGCCGGCCGATAGACCGGCTCAATCAGTTGTTCAGTGTTCGCGGCCTCACCCATAAACCACGAGGCTTTCGACCGGATTTCCTCAAAGATTTCTTTATGACGTCTGTCCGCGCGATGGCCAAGATCAATTTCACCGAACAGAAAGTAAATGGCACTGCCAAAATAAGGCAACACATTCAAAACGATAAACCAGGCCAGCCGTCCCGGAGGCGAAAGGTCATCACGCAGCAGAATTCGGACAGTAAACGTTATTACCAGAAGTGTGTGGAGCACCAGAATAATGGTCATCGGACTCCTTTTAAGGATACAAAACCCATCGTGACTTCATCAGCCTCCACGCCGCTTTTACTGCAAACGCACTGATATAAGCTACTTCGATTGTTTGTTGCAGTGCTCCAGTGCCCAGTCATTCCCCAGCTGAACGCTCTCCACCTGATCTGGCTTGTCCACAGGGACTCCCGCCAAGTCCGGGCGGGTAAATGCACCCTCCTCCGTAGAAACCATAGAATCTACATCAACAGAAAGAACCAGATAAGTGACGCCCCCTGAAACAACTCTGGCTCTTTGTGCCAGCCCGAAGACAAAGCGGCAGTAGTCCAGCTTCAGTTGCATCAGATCCTGTTCGGCTTTGCGGATCTTTCGCATCAACACTTTTTGTACACTTTCACCGTAATCCATCACGTTTTCTCAGAGTTTGAATCAATTTAAGGGCGTGGGTTATGTTGAGCCTGGAATGTCAGTTTCAATGGGGTTGGTTCCGAGAGTGCATTCTGGCCTGCTTGCAAGTCAATGCGCCACACCATTTCGGAGTCTATGGTGCAGAAAGGTGCGGTAAAGTGAGCGGAATAACTACCATCTTTCTCACTCCGCAGCGGAACCGGATACTCTCCCATGTACATGGATTCGCCGCGTAATACTGCAAGGAACCGATCCGGTGCTGCTGGGGCGATAACCCTTAGCTCATATTCTGTGCCCTGCCCCTTATCGCCTATAGTTTTCAGTTCCACCTGCCATTGGCCAGATTCAGCCTCCCAATCACAGGGCCCTGAAAGGAGGTCGCAAGCGGGCAAGTCGGTATCAGTGGCTTTGTTTTCTGTGGTCTGCATCCAGGTGGGGCCAAATACAATGACTGAAATCAGACCCAAGATGAAACCTACAACCACAATCGCTCGTAACATACCCACACCCAGTTAAAACAGTTGAGGCATTATGGACACTATCTGCCTCAATTCAAAAATTTCTAAACCGGCGCCAGACATGAGAAAATGCTGCGCTTTCATTTACGACCCATCTTCTGGAACAGGATACACCCGTGCAGCCGGATATTTCTGTTAAGAACCTCAACAAGGTTTACGAGAGCGGTTTTCAGGCCCTCAAGAATATCAACCTGGAAATAAACCGCGGCGAGATTTTTGCTCTGCTCGGCCCCAATGGTGCGGGCAAAACCACGATGATCAGTATCATCTGTGGCATCACCAACCTGTCGTCCGGCGAGGTCAAAGCCGGAGGTCATGACATCGTAAAGCAATACCGCAAAGCCCGCGAAACCATCGGGCTGGTGCCACAGGAGCTCAATACCGATTCCTTTGAAACTGTCTGGAATGCGGTGTCTTTCAGCCGTGGCCTGTTCGGCAAAGCGCCCAATCCTGCCCATATTGAAAAGGTGCTAAGGGATCTTTCGCTGTGGGACAAGCGCAACAGTCGCATTATGACCCTCTCCGGCGGCATGAAACGCCGGCTGATGATCGCCAAGGCCCTCTCTCACGAGCCGCGGATACTATTCCTGGATGAACCCACAGCGGGTGTAGACGTTGAACTACGCCGTGATATGTGGGAGATGGTCCGCAAGCTTCGGGAAGACGGCGTAACCATCATTCTCACGACTCATTACATCGAAGAAGCGGAAGAAATGGCAGACCGTATCGGGGTTATTCGGCAGGGCGAAATCATCCTCGTGGAAGACAAAAGCCTGCTGATGAGCAAACTTGGTAAGAAAGAACTCCGCCTGCAACTTCAGCACAAGCTCGACAAAGTGCCCGGCGAGCTCACCCTGGAACCGGTGGAATTGTCAGAGGATGGCTATGAATTGATTTACACCTTTGATTCGCAACAGGAACAAGCTGGCGTGGCGCGTTTGCTGCGCACCCTCGGCGACATAGGCATTGAGTACCGCGATCTGCGTACCCGGGAGAGCTCCCTGGAAGAGATTTTTGTCGGCCTGGTGCATGAAAAAACCGCAGGCTAACTGGAGAAAGGCATGAATTTTTACGGTGTTAAAGCCATCTATAACTTTGAAATGTCCCGCATGCGGCGCACCCTGATGCAAAGCGTACTTTCGCCGGTCATCTCTACCTGTCTGTATTTTGTTGTCTTTGGCTCGGCTATTGGGTCTCGCATGGGTGAGATCGATAACATCGATTACGGTGCATACATCATTCCGGGGCTGGTTATGCTGTCTCTGTTGATGCAGAGCATCTCCAACGCCTCTTTCGGTATCTATATGCCGAAATTCTCGGGCACGATCTACGAGGTGCTTTCTGCCCCTGTATCCTATGTTGAAGTCGTGCTGGGCTACGTGGGTGCAGCCGCCACCAAATCAGTGATTCTGGGGTTGATAATCCTTGCCACGGCCAAGCTGTTTGTAGACTACAGCGTACTGCACCCGTTCTGGATGTTTTCCTTCCTTATACTGACGGCAGTAACGTTCAGCCTGTTCGGCTTTATCATTGGTATCTGGGCCGACGGCTTCGAAAAGCTTCAGATTGTTCCCATGATGATTGTGACCCCGCTGACCTTCCTTGGCGGCACTTTTTACTCCATCGATATGCTGCCTGAAATCTGGCAGACCATCAGCCTGTTCAATCCGGTGGTCTACCTTATCAGCGGTTTTCGCTGGGCGTTTTATGGTGTTTCGGATGTACACGTGGGTATTAGCGTAGGCATGACCCTGCTATTCCTGGCGGCTTGTATGGGGGGCATCTGGTGGATATTCAAAACCGGCTACCGGCTTCGCTCCTGATGAATTACCGGTGCGCCCTGCTCTTTCTTGCCCTTGTTCTGGCGGGATGTTCCGCCAGCACCGATGCGGAGCCCACGGCAGACCTGCCGGTTTTGAAAGGCTGTTTCGTCACCGATACTCGCACAATCAATGTCAGCCTTGAACTTGTTGCAACACCGCAAGAGCGACGCAAGGGCTTGATGGGGAGAGAGTCTCTGGGAGCCAGCTCAGGCATGCTGTTTGAGTATCAGCAAAGCCAGAGCCCGGATCATGGCTTCTGGATGTACCAAACCCTCATCCCGCTGGATATTGCTTACCTCGACGAGAAGGGTTCAATCGGAAGTATCAGGCAGATGGTGCCCTGCACCTCCAGGGATGGCTCCCGATGCCCCAGCTATCCATCTGGCGTTGCGTTCATTTCCGCAGTAGAAATGAACGCGGGATTTTTTGAGGCAAATGGCATCGGTTTGGGAGACACCCTCAAACTGGAAAAACAGGACTGCAAGCCTCGCTAGCAGTCCTTCCAGTCTGGCTTGCGTTTATCCAGAAACGCACATATGCCCTCTCGAGCATCATCGGCACGCATATTTTCAGCCATTACCTCAGCCGTATAGTCATAAGCATCGGACAGCGACATCTCCAGTTGCTGGTAGAAAGCGCCCTTACCTATCTTCAGTGTATGCCCGGATTTTTCTGCAATTGTACGAGCCATCGTGTAAACCGTTTCATCCAGCAGTGTTTCATCAACAATACGGTTAACCAGCCCAAGCTGCTCCGCGCGCGCAGCACTTATCAGCTCCCCGGTAAGGAGCATCTCCATGGCATGCTTGCGGGAAACATTGCGGGACAAGGCCACCATAGGAGTTGAACAGAACAGCCCGATGTTTACACCCGGCGTAGCAAAACGCGCGGAATCCGCCGCAACAGCCAGATCACAGCTGGCTACCAACTGACACCCCGCCGCCGTTGCCACACCCGCTACTCTCGCAATGACCGGTTTCGGCAAATTGACAACCTGCTGCATGACCGCACTGCACCGCCTGAATAGCGCCAATTGGAACTCATTGCTGTCCAGCTCCTCACGGATTTCCTTTAGATCGTGCCCGGCACAAAAAACCTTGCCCTCGGCCGCAATAACCACCACACGTGTCGTGTCGTCAGTTGCCAAGACCTTAAGCGCATCAGAGAGCGCTCCCAACATCGCCATGGAAAGACTGTTTCGTCGGTCAGGCTGGTTCAATGTGAGAGTGGTTATGCCATTTTCGTCAGTATGCTTTAGCAGCAGGTCCGTCACGATTCACTACCTCTTTTTGTTGGAAGCCAGAGCTATAGAGCCATCCAGTATCGGACAGCGTGCGCTGGCTGTCGAAGCGACTTTTGTAGAATGCAAATCAAAGGGTTGTTAACATCCGAAAGCGCCCATAGGTCTGTACCTATAGCAACGAATTCAGAAATGGAGGAGCCAATGTTCAACTCCAATTTACTCAAAGCCATTCTCACAGCGGCCATTATTGGTGGCGGCATTTACGTGCTCATGATTGATGAGCCAGCGGTACCAACGGGCGATATCAATAGGATTCAGACCGCCCCAGAGCCTTGAGTTAGCGTTTTGCGTATTTGCTTGAGCTCACGCCGGCGCGCCGGAGAAACCTTTGGATAGGCAATCGGGAGACTCTTGAACGTGTTAATAATGATCTGAGCGATCATTAGTCGAGCGTTTTTCTTGTCATCGGCGGGTATCACATACCATGGCGACTCGTCGGTACTGGTATTGCTCAGGCAATGTTCATAGGCCCGCATATAGTCATCCCAGTATTTCCGCTCTTCAATATCGGCCATGCTGAGCTTCCAGTTTTTATCCGGGTTATCAATGCGATCAATAAAGCGCTTCCGCTGCTCGTCTTTCGAGAGGTGCAGGAAAAACTTGCAGATATGCGTCCCGTTGCGATGTAAATGAGCTTCCATGTCGCTGATAGATTGGTACCGGCCCTCCCAGATAGTGCATTCGTCGAGTAATCCATCGGGCAGGTTCTGGCTATGGAGGATATCGTGGTGCACCCGCACGATCAGCACTTCTTCGTAATAGGAACGGTTAAAAATACCAATATGGCCACGTTCCGGCAGTGCTTTATTTGTGCGCCAGAGAAAGTCGTGGTCGAGCTCCTTGGCGCTGGGGTGTTGGAAGCTGGAAACCTGGCAGCCCTGGGGGTTGACGCCAGACATCACGTGCCTGATAGCCCCATCTTTGCCGGCTGCATCCATCGCTTGAAAAATAAACAGCACCGCATGACGGTTAGAGGCATAGTGTTTTTTTTGCAGCTCACTCAACTCAGACACCTGACTTTCGAGAAGCTCTTTATAATCTTTTTTGGATTTGTAAAAAGGTTTCACCTTGGTGGGCCACTGACCAAGCTCTACAACCTCTTCTTCTTTGACGCGGAATCGATTCGTATCGAACTTGACCTTCATTGATAGTGCGCTCCCGATCCTCAGTGATTAGTAACCATCTCTGACTGACGTCTATAGAAATTTAATGAAAGCTCCAGGCGATTCTGACAGGAGCTTTTTCGCCATTTTGTGGGATTGTTTTTGAAACCCCAAAAGCCTTTTAGTTATAAGACTCTCTACCAGCTCCCAATGTGAATCATCAATACCCAGGGCGTCCCGATGTTCAGTCAGGAACTCCAGCAAGACGGCCTGGTCATTGGCCAACCCCTGGACCTCAGTCAACTTCTGGAGATTAGCAACTATGGGCTTGATGCTTTTACCAAACACCGGCTTAAGAACCCTCAGACAATAAAACAGGTCCTTGGAACGTTTTCGGAATCGGTGAAAGCTTTCGATGTCATCCGATCCATTGGCGATTTTCTCTGCATCGCGTGTTTTCTGGTAGATAGTTTTAAGGTTTGGGAGCAGCTCGGCCAGAGATTTCGCAAGGTCCCGCCCCCCAAACATATCACTCTTTTCAACCACATCCAGAGCAAGTTCCAGAAATGTATCCCTGCTCTTGTTATCAGGAATAGCCGGTTCGGGCGACAATGAAAGAAACCTGGCTAGGCTCACGAATGCTTTACGTTGAAGACGCGGGGTCTCACTTACAAGATTTTGCCAGGTCTGCTCCCGAACCAGGTGGTCGCGATGGCCCGAGAGTTTGCTAGAAAGTGAGCGATAGAAATCCTGCCAATAGCTGAATTCACGCTCCCCCAATTGAGGCCGCAGCAATCTCAGTATCCCACGTATCTCCTTGCAGCCTTTGCGTGCCTCATGGATCCCGGTTTCCGGGTCGCGGACGGCCCGTAAAAGAGCGAGTGCAATATCATCATTGATAGACTGAAGCAGCCTGCAAAGGTGCTTGTTCAAGCTTCCATCAGAGCTGAGACGATATCGCATACCTCCTCCTCTAACTCTCCCAGTTGCTGGCAGGAATTCGCTGTATATGAATGTGACTGATGAGTCGGATGGTCGGGCGAACCAGAAACTGAAAGCTACCAATAATAAACAGCCAGACAGCCGACTTCTCGTGCTCGGGAAACAGAAACAGAATACTGCCCACCAGAAACCAGATAGCGATAAAGAAGTCATTGATGATACTGATTAATTCGTAACGGCGACGAATGACCAGCTCTTCGTTCCCAAACTTCAGGGTAAGTGGGTTGTCGGTGCGGTCTTCATCCATTCGGTCAAGGTCTCCTTTCAGACGGCAGCGTAACGTTTGATGCACTTCTATTGATACGTAAGGCCCCTGTTTAGCAAGGTTCATGTAGGACAGCGGACTAAAGCTGTTGGTTATGTGGTACGCGGGCCAAACATAATAATAGCCATACCCACCAACGCAACGAAAGACCCAACCAAATCCCAAACCGTTGGGCGAATCCCATCAACAGCCCAAAGCCACATAATCGCCATAAAAATATACACACCGCCATACGCAGCATAGACCCTGCCAGAAGCGGTTGGATGGAGCGACAGTAACCACGCAAATGCTGCAAGGCTCAACGCACCTGGCACCAAAAGCCAGATGGTTTTGCCCTCACGAAGCCAGAGGTAAGGCAAATAGCAACCAACGATCTCTGCCAATGCGGTGACAAGAAAAAGGCCGACTGTTTTCAGCTCAGGCAACGAAATTCCCCTGTTGGCAGTAACACATAACCCTGAGCAAAGCGGCGCCCCGACAGGGGCATCCGGTGTAGGCCGCAGGCCGGAACGAACTTAATTGGCAGGTTTGGCGCACTACGCACTCCCCCTCAACTGAGCGGCAATGTACGGCCCGACGGCCGTTGCGACGAGAACAACTGGCCAGACGTTGCCACCTTTGAACGTATAAGCCGCAAGCAGCTCGGGCCACGATTTGCCTTGCCAGAGCCCAAACGAAATCTCAAAAATGAGTGTGAGTGCGAGCCAGCCCAACCCAATGGCCCAGAGCTGAACGGGGCGACGAACTTGCAGCCAAGGAAGCGATAAGTACGCGACACCGATGATCAAGGTTGAAAGCAACAACCCGCTTAGCACAAGAGCTGCCGGGGTTCCGAGGAACGGTATAAGTACGAATTCACGCAGTACTCCATTGGCAATTGCTAAAACAAGGATGCTGGCCCAAATCACCAATGCCTTTGAAGCGACTGCCGTAAGCATCGATTGCTCCTATAGCGTCTAACGGTGATTAGACCGCGTTCCGCGGTAGTGCAGAAGAGTATGTTCAACATAATGACGCATTCTGCTTTCTACCACGGAGCCTTAATCTTTCATTTTAACAGAAGCTTAGCTCACTCCACCTGGTATCACCACGTCATCGAGTTACTTCCTCAAAAGAGCATCTCTGGAAAGCTGTTGTTCGAAAGCAAACGGGAATACGTCTGTAAACAGGATAGAACTGAAGGGAACTGGTTTGGAATTGAGGCTTTGTGGGATGGTGGTTTTAATGGTGCTCCGGGCCACCATCGAACTCCATTCATAAATCAGATAGTTAGCAGAAGAGACTGACAGTTGTACAAGCAGGTGTACAAAATCCCGGAAGCAAGGTCTAGCGGGGGCTGGGCGCCAGTTTGAAGTCCTCATCTACCGTAAGGTCATCATCAAGATCTAGCTTTTTACAGAGTGAATTTGGATTGTCATCTGCCCATGGTTCGATCCGCATCAACTTCTGAGAACACCAAGTCTCAGCATCGAGATTCGTCGACATCACGGAGTGAGAGACTCCCAAGTCCTTCCCATCCCTCTCTACAAACACTGTGCCGGTAACAAACAACGGCCCAAAGAATTCGTGGTGATCTACAGGATTTCCATTGGTATCAACGTATTGGACATTGTGAGGAATACGACTTTTCTCGGCTGCCACACTACAAAAGGCAGTCTTGTGACCGCCGATTTCAAATTGAGTTTTATGGAGCAGCAATAGGACACAGACCGTTATTTTGTCTGATAGTCCCTCAAAGACCAGGGGGTCAAAGTCTATTCTATTTTTCTTCAGAACCCCGATGAGATCATGGATGAGATCATCTTGAGTAAATGCAGCTCTGCCGCTAATAAAACTCATTACGTACTGAATAGCTTTTAAAGTATTTCCATTTATTCCTTCTTTACTCCAAATTACGAGCCCTGACTCAGCATCCTCTTTGAAATGTTTTTTGATCCGCTTTACCAGTCTTTCAGGATTAACATTGAACTTTTCTTTGAGAGCACCCTTTTCGCATTTCCCTACTTGGAGAATCATCAGCTTCTTTATCCAAATGGGAAACGGCTTGGATAGATCGAGACTTTTTTTCGTTGCATTAAACTCCAGAAAAAACCTCATAGACAGGTACATGTTCTCGAGAGATTGTTTTGCGAGGCCACGATCCCGATTGTCATTGTGAGCCACAAAGTCAGCGATCTCTCTGAAAACCGAGAAGCCGTATGAGTAAGCCCTAAGTTTCATAAACAGGCTGTCAACGTCATTCTCATCGAAGTTCCCTGATTCAATTCGAGTCACAAGCTTCTGCGTCTTTATCTTTTCAACTGACTTCACTGAGGCACCATTCCCTGTAGGGTTTTGAGATTTGAGGGCGGAGCCCTTTCGCCCTAATGAGTCAAACTACTCAGTAGTCGGAGAATCGTCAAAACCGCTTGATTCGGAAAGGGGATTTAGTGGCATTCTCTCGATTCCGGATAAAAGCATCGAACCCGCACGTTACGGATACCAAGGACAAAAGCGCATGAATGCCCATGAATCCGGTGTTTCAAGCTATTTCCGTAGCGAGAATGATCTACGCCTTGATCTTTGCTTGTACACCGAACTGGGTGTACACCGAGGTGTACATAGTGAGCTCTACTAGAATCCAAAAATCTAGTTGCTGGAATCGTAACTCATTGATTTTATCGATTTAAGAAGTTGGAGAGCTGCACTTAAGACGCTGATTTTAAAGGGATTTTTCTCAATGGTGCTCCGGGCCGGAATCGAACCGGCACGACCGTGAGGTCGAGAGATTTTAAGTCTCTTGTGTCTACCAATTTCACCACCGGAGCAATCGGGGGAGGTTTTGAGCGCCAGAATTGTATAAGGCCTTGGGCGATAACGCAATTCAAAACACCGCCAGCGATGACACTAACGGTGTGTGAAGGCTATTCAGCGCTAAAAGTGCGTGGCCGCAACGCGTCTGGCTTCAAGAAGTCTTTTTCACCGCCAAGATTATCGTGGTCTCCGAGCAGTTTGCCGTTAACCTCTAACCCGTAGTTTGTGTATTTATGAAAAGTGTCGAGGTATTTTTCCCGGGTCTCCTTCACATTGCCGGTATAGCGGGGGTCCTGCGGCCGCTCGTGGCTGTTGATGTAGGAGGCAACATCCCAGGATTCCTGGCCAGTCAGGCTGTTAGGCTGGCCCAGTGGCATATTGTGCTTTATGAATGAAGACAAGGTGAAGTTGCGCGAGATTCCGGCACCCCAGTTGTAAGAGGTATCGCCCCATAACGGCGGGAAGACAACTTCTCCATTCTGCACAAGGCCGCTGCCATCTGCGGCATGGCAGATGCTGCAGTTTGCCTCATAAATCTGCTTGCCACGCTCAAAGCTCATACCTTTTTCAGGTTCCGGGAGTTTTGGAAAGCCACGGCCATACATGGATTTGCCGCTTTGATACATTGGCACCCCTTTAGCGAGCCACTGATGATACGCAGCGAGCGCAAGCATATTGTCACTGCCATACTCTGGCGGCTTGCCATTCATCGAAAATGAGAAACAGCCAACAATCCGCTCCTCAAGGCTATTTACGTGATCGTTTTTCGTACGATAGTTCGGTAAAACGACAGCTGCCGGCCAGACTGGCGCAGAGAACGGCTGACGCCCTTCCCCCAGATGGCAGCTGCTACAGTTCATGCCGTTAAACACGTTCTTGCCCCGCAATTGCTGGGTGTTAACGAACAAGTCGTGTCCACGCCTGATAACGCGCTTCAACTCCGGGTGCAGGTTGCTTTTCTCCAGATCGTCCATGGTTGGCGGCACATGCACGAACTGCCCTTCTTCAGGTTGAGGGATATTGGTGGGCACTCGATGTTCGGTGTTTGCTGCTTGAAGAGTAAAGCTGAGCACTCCGGCTGCAACCGCCAATGACAGGCTGCTCTTTGTGAATAGGCCGTCCATTAGTATGTCCTCCCTTACTTTGCTGGCTTGGCAGGCTGACGCGACAACCAGGCTGAAACTGCAACGATGTCTTCATCATCAAGGCGCTCAGCAATGGCTAGCATAAGGTGCTGTGGGTCATTGTCCCGCTTACCACTTTTCCAGGCGCGTAACTGGTCAGCAATATAGCCCGCATGTTGACCGGCAATGCCCGGAAAATGATCGCCTGCTCCCTGGTTATCGGAGCCATGGCAGCTGCTACATGGAACGATGTAACGGTTCCAGTCGCCATCAGTCGCAAGCTTTTCGCCACGCGCCAGTTGCTCGTCGGTAGCCTTCTCCCCGCCTTTGCCTTCGTTCGGCGGAAGCTGGCTGTAATATACGGCGACGTCCTTAAGCTGCTGTTCATTCAGCATATCGACGAATGGATTCATTGTAGGGCTTTTGCGCGTGCCCTCTTTTATATCTAGCAGTTGCTTGTACAGATAACTGGCATTCAGCCCCGCTAATTTCGGCCAGGATTCGCCGCCGGGGATATTCATGCCCGAACCATCGGGCTGGTGGCAAGACTGGCACACGGCTACCGCTTGCTTCCCTGCCACAGGATCGCCTTCAACTGCATGCGCTGCCGTCAAGCTGAAAGTCAGGATTGTAAAGGCTGTAATTACTTGGCTTTTCATGCCCACTTTCGTTACTCCTTTTTCTTTTTCAGTAAAGAACTTCTGCCGTCCTTAAGTCGATTTCCGGGCGATGCCTTTATAAATATAGCCGGCTATTTTCGGAGCCTTGGGAATATAGAGGTTTTGCAGTTCAATCAATTCAAATCCAGCGTGGCGGATGAGATCTGCAATATGTCGGTTTAGATGGCAACCACCGGCCAGTTTCTTCCAGCCGGGTGTAATTCTGTGTTGCCACTTCCGGGTATGCTCGTGGGGGGATTCGCCATGCTCAAGAAACAGGAGTTCGCCTCCTGGTTTCAGCACCCGCTTCATCTGAAGAAGCGCCGCATTCCAATCGGGTATGGTGCAAAGCGTAAACGTAAGGAGAATGGTGTCTATGCTGTTATCGGCCAGTGGGATCTGCTCTCCCGGAAGGCCAAGCCACTCAACATGTATCGGCGAGCGCTTCAGATTTGGAAGTGCTTTACGTCGCATGCCCTCAGAGGGTTCAAGGCCGTAGATCATTTCAACCTTGTCGGGGTTATAAAATTCCAGGTTAACGCCCGAACCCATTCCCACTTCCAGAACACGACCTTTGGCGAGCGGCACCAGCTGGCTCCGCAGCTTCATGAGCTGGCCCATCGAGCAGGCCCGGTCTATGATGTGAGGGAGAATTCGCTCTTCGTAAAAACTCATGTTTTTTACCATAGTTGTTTTTAGTCAACGAGTGCGACAATCTGCCCTATCCATTTTGCTAACATATCGAGTAGCATGACAGCCATCTGCCGGTAATAACAATATAACAATTAATGCTAAGGCAGCGGCTGAGCGGGTATGCTGCGCTCGTTTGTTGTTACATTAACATTACCGAGGTGTTCCTGTGGAACTAGATCCTCTTATCCTGTCGCGAATTCAGTTCGCGTTTGTCGTATCGTTTCATGCGATTTTTCCGGTGTTCACCATCGGTCTGGCATCCTATATTGCCGTGCTCGAGGGGCTTTCGTTCAAAACGAAGAATCCGGTATGGGCAAAATTGTCGTCTTTCTGGACGACCGTTTTTGCCGTTGTGTTTGGCATGGGTGTCGTGTCTGGCATAGTTATGTCTTTCCAGTTTGGTACCAACTGGAGTAATTTCTCTCAGGCTTCGGCCAACTTCCTCGGGCCCATGCTGAGTTATGAGGTAATTACGGCCTTCTTCCTCGAAGCCGCATTCCTTGGCGTGTTGCTGTTTGGTAGGGATCGTGTGCCCCCGGGCGTGCATTTGTTCGCTGCGATTATGGTTGCTACAGGCACGTTCATTTCTTCTTTCTGGATTCTCTCTGCCAACAGTTGGATGCAAACCCCTGCGGGCACGGAACTTCGGGACGGCGTTTTTCACGTAACTTCCTGGAGCGAGGCGATCTTCAACCCATCATTCCAGTACCGTTTTGCCCATAAAGTGATTGCGTCTTTCCTGACCGGTGGTTTTGTTGTAGCTGGTGTCAGTGCGTGGTATCTGCTCAAGGGTCGTGAAGTGGAGGCTAACCGCAAAGCACTGTCTATGTGCCTCTGGATGCTGTTAATTCTCGCCCCAACCCAACTGGTTGTCGGTGATTTTCACGGGCTTAACACCCTTGAACACCAACCGATGAAAGTGGCTGCAATGGAAGGAAACTGGGAAACATCAGACAATGTTCCCTTGCTGCTATTCGCGATTCCAGATCAGGAAAACCAGACTAACCTCTTCGAAATCGGGGTTCCGGGGCTGGCCAGCCTTATTCTCACCCATGACATGGATGGGGTAATTCCCGGCCTTAAGGAGGTCCCGGTTGAAGAGCAGCCACCGGTTGCAATCGTTTTCTGGTCGTTCCGGATTATGGTTGGTCTCGGAATGCTGATGATCTTGTTTGCATTTACTGGGTTGGCGCTGCGGCCCGGTGGTCGACTCTGGCGCGCACGCTGGTTTCTACAAGGACTGCGCTTCATGAGCGTAGCGCCGTTCATCGCGGTTCTCACGGGTTGGTTCGTCACTGAGGTGGGGCGTGCTCCCTGGCTCGTCTACGGCCAGATGACCCAGGCCGAAGCGGTCACCCCGTCGCTGACTGGTGGTATGGCATTGTTCACATTGATTGGCTACGTGGTGGTCTATTCGCTCGTGTTCTCTGCTGGTGTCTATTACCTGATGCGTGTCCTGTATGAGGGCATGGAAAACAATCCTCATGAGCCGGACACTCAGAGTGAACGACCCAAACGGCCGTTCTCGGCAGCCCATACTACGTTTGAGCTTCACGACCAAAACGAGCAGTCAGCCAAACAGGGAGGGCTTTTATAATGGAACTGTTTGACCTCGCATTAATCTGGGCGTTTATTATCGGTTTTGGCGTCATCATGTATGTGTTGATGGATGGCTTCGATCTGGGTGTGGGTATTCTTTTTCCCTTTGCTCCATCGGAACAGGATCGCGACACCATGATGAACACGGTCGCGCCTGTATGGGACGGCAACGAAACCTGGCTGGTACTCGGGGGCGCTGGCCTTCTGGGTGCATTTCCCCTGGTATACAGTGTTTTGTTACCGGCACTGTACATCGGTGTTTTCCTGATGCTCGCTGGCCTGATTTTCCGTGGCATTGCGTTTGAGTTCCGCTTCAAAGCACGTACTTCGCGCTATCTGTGGAACTGGGCCTTTGCCGGAGGTTCCACGATTGCCGCGTTTGCTCAGGGTGTGGTTGTAGGCACCTACATTCAGGGTTACGAGACTGCAAACGGCGTATATGTAGGTGGCGCCCTGGATTGGCTCACGCCGTTTACTGTACTGACAGGCCTCGGTCTGGTTGCAGGCTATGCTCTGCTTGGCTCTACCTGGCTGATCATGAAGACCGAAGGACGGCTGCAGGAATGGGCTTACAAGATCACCCTGCCCTTGCTTGGAGCGATACTGGTAATCTTCGGTATTATCAGTGTGTGGACGCCCTTCATTGACGATATGGTGCGTGAGCGCTGGTTTAGCAATCTCAGTATAATCTGGGTGCTGCCGGTACTGACTCTTTTGTGTGCTATCCAGATTTTCCGCTCAGTGCGTAATCGGTTGGAAGGTATGCCGTTCGTAGCAACTATGGGGTTATTTATAACGACCTACCTGGGGCTTATCGTCAGTCGTTGGCCTTATCTTATCCCTCCTGATTACACTGTTTGGGATGCAGCTTCCGCCTACAACTCGCAGCTGTTCCTGCTGTTAGGCTTGCTGATCGTGATTCCATTTGTGCTGGTTTACACCGCATGGACCTATTGGGTATTCCGGGGCAAGGTACGGGCTGGCGAGGGTTATCACTAAGTGACTGAAACGCAGGTCGAGAGCAGTGCTGTCCGGCGCTGGCTCTCGGATCTCGCCAAAGGGAACCGGCGGTGGATCCAGGGCTCGGTTGCTGCCGGCACACTGGCTGGTTTCGCCACTATTATCCAAATGGTGTTTCTGGCCAGGATTGTTCACCTTGGTGTGATTGAAAATGCGTCAGCTTCCATGCTGGCGCCTCTTTTTGCGGGCCTGGTGCTGGCAATAACTCTACGGGCTATTGCTCAGGGTGTGCAGACCCATCTTGCGGCAAGATGTAGCGAGCAGGTCCGACGAACTGCCCGCCGCCAGATACACAGGTATTGGCGTAACAGCGGCCCTCTCGCGCTGGGGCAAACGTCTGCAGGTAGTCTGGCGCGGGAATGGATCGACCACGTTGATGCTCTGCACGGCTATTTTGCCCGCTTCCTTCCGCAGATGACGTTATCCCTCATTGTGCCTTTGATAATTCTGCTGCTTGTCTTCTATCTGGACTGGCTCGCGGGAATTTTCCTGCTCCTTTCCGCCCCGCTGATCCCTCTTTTTATGGCACTTGTGGGTATGGGTGCGGAAAAGCTTAACCAACAGCATTTTGAAGTCATCAGCCGGCTGTCTGGCCAGTTTCTTGATAAGGTTCGAGGGCTGACCACGCTGCAGTTGTTCGGACAAACAGAAAGCGCCGCAGAAGTGATCCAACAAAGATCAGATCACTATCGCAGGGTTACGCTGAAAACTCTTCGTATCGCATTTCTTTCTTCAGCAGTTCTGGAGTTTTTTGCTTCTGTCGCCATTGCAGTGATTGCTATCTATATCGGTTTTGGTCTTCTGGGTTATATCACTTATGGACCATCCCAGGATTTGACACTTTTCTCCGGCCTTTTGATTTTGCTGCTCGCACCAGAGTTCTTCCAGCCCTTACGCACGCTTTCTCAGTACTATCATGACCGCGCAGCAGCTCTTGGCGCTGGCGCTGAGATTCTGGCACGACTGGGTGATGAACAAACCGCTTCGCCTGCTGCAGATCACGACGTTGAAGAATCCGATAACGACCTTTCATTCGTTACGCCTGCTGTTGATAGCGGTTCGATTCAGCTGAGCGACGTGTCACTGGCATTCCGTGCGGACCACCCTGTCCTTTCGAATATTGGACTGACTGTTGCGAAAGGTGATGTGATCGCCCTTACCGGCCCTTCCGGCAGCGGTAAATCCACACTCTTGCATCTTCTGGCAGGATTTCTTGCACCCGACAGTGGCGATATCAAGGTATTTGGAAAGCCAGCAGGAACCTTTGCCTTCGGTTGGCTCGGCCAGACCGGTTTTCTGGTTCACGGCACCTGGGCAGACAACCTGCGGCTAACCAGCCCGAATGTATCCGATGTGGCCATTGAAACCGCTCTGAGCAACGTTGGTCTTGGCCCATTGCTTGAGAGCCGGGATCAAGGTATCCACAGCAAGGTTTCAGAAGACGGGCAAGGGCTTTCCGGGGGCCAGGCCCGGCGCCTCAGCCTGGCCAGAATTTTCGTTGCTGACTATGATTTGATTCTTCTTGATGAGCCCACTGCCGGACTCGATAGCGACACTGAAATATTTGTTCTCGAAGCTCTGCGCAAGCTTGCTCTGGCCGGCAAGACACTGATTTTTTCCACCCATCACCATGCACTGCTGGCGCTCGCCAATCGAGTGCTGCTGGTTTCAGGCGGAGAGGTCAGAGATGTTTGAGCTCAAACCCTGGTTAAAGCTGATCGGTGCACGTCCTACAAGACTTTTTATCGGTGCCCTGTTGATGCTGGCCGCCCTGCTCTCAGGTCTCGGCCTGCTGGCGCTCTCGGGCTGGTTTATAACGGAAACCGCTCTGGTCGGTATTCTTTTGGCTGCCAGTTTGCCCGCCACGGTCAACTTGTATGTTCCCGGTGGCGGGATCAGGTTTTTTGCGGTATCACGCACGGTTTCCCGTTATTTGGAGCGGCTCTATAACCACGACACCGTATTGAGGCTGTTAACGGATATTCGCGTGGCTCTGTTTCGCAAACTGTCTTCTGTTGGCCGAGGCCAGCGACGGGAGCTAACAGGTGCTCAGTGGCTTTCGCGACTGACCAGCGATGTGGATGCACTGGATACTCTATACCTGCGCCTGATAGCTCCGGCCGCTCTCGCGGCTTTGGTTACCTTGCTGGTCGTGGTACTGGCATCGGTGCTTTTTAATATCCGGATTGCCGCCGGAATCGGCCTTATACTCGTAGCAGCTTTCGGCATCGCAACCCTCGCTACATATACGCGTACAGTGAAGATTTCGTCTCGCCAGAGTGATCAGCAGGAATCACTGAGAACTGCGGTTGTTGAGCACCTGGAAGGTTTCGCCGAACTCACTGCCGCCGGGCGCACAGGCAAACATGGTGCCTGGCTCATGCGGCAAGCGCACCAATCGTCGTCGGAGCAGGTAAAGGCGGATTCACGTATTGGCTGGCACCAGGCCGGTTCGAATCTGTTGATTAATCTGTCGGCGGTTTTTGCGCTCTGGGCTGGTTTTGGGCTGTTTCGTTCAGGGGAGGTTTCCGGGCCAGTTCTGGTTTTACTACCTATTGTTCTGCTCGGGCTTGCAGAAGTCTACAGCATGCTACCTGAAGCATTTGGGAAGCTGGGAGCCACGCAAGCCTCTGCCGCGCGACTAAACCGTGACTGCCGGCAAGCGGATAGCGTACCAGCTGCTGGCGAGGTGATAGCCCTGCCGGTGAACACCGCCCTGCTAGTGAAGAATCTTGCGGTAAAGTACCCTGATCATGCGCCGCTATTTACACATTTTGATCTCCAGATCCAAGCAGGTGAACGAGTCGGTATTCTTGGACATTCTGGTAGCGGGAAGTCATCGCTTGGGGATGTTTTTGCTGGGCTTCTGACGCCTTCTAACGGTTTTTGCAGCAGCCTGCCCTGTGCTTACCTCACACAGAAAACCGTGTTGTTTGAGGATACGCTACGGGCAAATCTGCTTTTAGGAGATCCTGAAGCAAGTGACGCACAGCTCTGGCGTGTTCTGGAACTGGTTGACCTGGCAGACCGCTTCCAGACGGAGAGGGACCAGCTGGATACCTGGTTAGGGAGTTCAGGTAGCCGGCTTTCAGGCGGTGAAGCGCGCCGTGTAGCCCTTGCGCGGGTGCTTTTGAGCTCTGAGCCTCTGGTGATTCTGGATGAGCCATTTACCGGCGTTGATGCAGCTACACGGGAAAGAATAACCCCTTTAATTGATGCCTGGCTGGAAGGTAGAACGGTGATTAGTCTGGCACACGGGCCGGACGCCCTGCCGGGCACCGACCGTGTGCTTTACCTGGGAGTTTGATTCGGCAAGCTTAACGGGTCTCAACCACCTCAAAGGTAAGGCCGGCTTTGCTGGTCAAGCGCTCAAGCAATTTGTCGCTTAGCGCTGATGCCGGTGTCCAGAAACCGCCCGGTTGCTCAGCAGGGACATCGAATGCCAGGCACATACCAGCTTCGCCCAGCATTTTGCTGGTGGAGCCGTAACCTGGGTCAGCATCGCCAGTTACCTTGGTGATCATGGTTTTTCCGTCCTGGGTGCGCCCTACAAAGCGAATGTCGTAGAATCCCGCTTTCTGATCCTCAGGAGTCGGCCCTTCACCGGGCTGAGGTACAAATTTCTCCACCAGCCAGCGAGTGGGCTTTATTGCAGATGCCGTAAAAAAGCCTGCCAGTCCAGCTGTTATACCGTAAGCCGCCAGACGACCCTTGGTGCCACGGCCGGTCATCATGGCCTCATCGTATGTAAATTCCTTACCGTACCTGGCATTTTGCATGGCGTTTGAGCGGTGAACTATGCGGGTGTTGATAGCGCCCATAACAAACGGTGCCAGCCATGCGTTGAATGTCTTATCGAACTCCGCTCCCTTTAGACTCGGTTGGCGAACCTTCGAGCGGTGTTCAGGCGGGCAGATAGAGAACGGGTTAGCCAGTTCCTTGCGAAGTTTCGGATCCGCGGCAGCCTCTTTGGCTATATTGATCATCGAGGCAACGGTGCCACCGGAAAGCCCGCCTTTTGCGACCTTCACCCGCATACGTACGTCCTGGCAAGTTTCACCAAAGGTCTTTTCGGCCTGTTGCTGCAAGAAGTACACGCCCATATCCGAAGGAATGGAATCAAAACCGCAGCAATGAACGATCCGCGCCCCAGATTTTTTGGCCTGGTCCTCATAGCGCTCCACCATGCGACGAATCCACTGAACTTCACCAGTCAGGTCGCAATAGTCAGTGCCTGTTTCCACGCAGGCCTTAACCAAAGGCTCTCCGTACAACGCATAAGGGCCAACCGTTGAGATCACCACGCGGGTTTGTTCGCACATGGACGTCAGCGCTTTATCGTCAGTCGCATCTGCGATGATCACCGGCAGTTCAGCGGCACCGGTTCCTAAATCAGACTTGAGCGAACTGAGTTTAGATTCGGAACGGCCGGCAATCGCCCATCGGACCTCCCCGGTAATACCGTATGACTCGAACAGATATTGCGTAAGAATCTGTCCAACGAAGCTTGTAGCACCGAATATAACCAGGTCGTAAGTGGTTCCTGTTGATTTGCTCATTGCCCGTCCTTTTATGCGTTTTACGCGCATTATCTACTGAATGTCGTATTGATTCGATGTTAACAGTTTTGAGCCTGTGATCTAACTTCACATTTACAGCCGTGGAGGCGTCGTCACGGCCAATCGCACAGCCCGTTGTATAAGGCACACTGCTGAATATCGTTTGTATAAATACCCGGAGATACGAATTGGCCACTTTCCTCCTGATACTAAGTTTACTTCTAGTCATTTTCAGCGGCGTGCTTTGCTTGCAAGTTATAGAGCAGCGCAAGATCATAACAAGCATGATGGCCGGAATTGACGAGAAGGACACTGCCCCGGGTATGGAGAAAGAGCCAGAGTTGATCCTTACGCTGAAAGTACTCAATCCGATTGATGTGGCCAAACGTGAGTCTCGTTCTGCGCGGCTGCTAGCAGACAAGCTCCCGGTGATGGTCCGTAAAATGGTCTATCAGGGTGTGATGAAAGAGCTGGAAGAAGAAATGATCCAAAGAAACATCGACGTAGAAATGAATATTGAGTATCGCTAGGAGAACCCCACTTTGACGTTTCAGTTAGCTCTGGCAATACTTTTTCTGGCGCTCGCATCCGGCACCCTTTGCTACGGGTTCTGGCAGCATCATCGCTCCAGAATGCTGATACGCAGGCTGAACTCCTACCATATCGCGACCAACAGCGCTGTTCAGAAACGCCGCATGGATATCTACGAGGTTCGCAACCGAGCCAAAATTCTGGAAGACACTGTATCCGGCGGTGCCAGGGCAGTTGAAAAGGTGCACAGAGTCATTTCCAATACCACGTTCAGCCTGGTTGACCATTTTTCAAAAGATGATCAGTTCCGGCAAGGCGCACAAAAAGCCCGAAAGACCCACGATGAGGCCAGCAAACAGGTCTACCGCGCGGTGCGCACGACAAACAAAGCCATACACATTCTCGCCGACACTCTCTTTATAACGAAAGCGGAAAAGCGGGCCCTGTTACGTAAGGCTCCCCCCACAGAGGCGCCGAAAAACGACCATTAGGCTGGAATGCTGGTCAGATTTTTCTGATACGTTTTATGGTGGCATCTACTGTGACGTTTAACGATTCGATTTCCGCCGCGCGGGACAGGCCTTCTGCACTTGCCCGATACAGGTGTGGTGTCATGGCTAACAGGTGAGCTATGGCACCTTTGTCGGGGAGCGTGAGGCTATAGCGAACGGAGGACGTCTCCACCGTTTTATAGCCATTCGGTGCAATTTCCGGCTGCTTTCTGGCCTCTTTCAGCTCCGGGTATATAATGCTTCGCAGTTCAATCAGATGATCCGACCCTGCATCTACCTGGACTATCTCGCCGCCCGGCCTCAATACTCGGGCAAATTCCTGATAAACGGGAAAACCGAACAGGCACAAGATTCGATCGAGCGTTTCAGGTAACACCGGCAGATTGGCATTGCTTCCAACAACCCAGGCTGGTGTTTTGTCCTGTTTGGCGGCGGATAGGACTGCCCACTTGGAGATATCCAGCCCGATAAGAGAGAGAGTTGCGGTTTCCGGCGCCTTTTCAGCGAGATACCGCATGTAGTATCCCTCTCCGCACCCGGCATCGAGACAGCTTAAGGAAGATTCACTGCCGCCAGTTTCATGGAACACGGCGTTACCCACAGCTTCTGCTATTGGCTGATAGAACCCTGAGTTCAAAAACCTTCGGCGAGCTGCAACCATTTCCTTGTTATCGCCTGGATCTTTAGAGCGTTTGTTCTGTACAGGGAGAAGGTTGATATAACCCTGCCGGGCAATATCAAAACTGTGCCCGGCACCGCATTGCCAGCTTCTCTCGTTCCGTTGCAATGCAGAACCGTCAATTGGGCAGGCAAGAGCTTCAAACGGTCTGATGATCATGCGCGGTATCCGGGGTTTCAAGCGGGTTACAGGGACGTGCTTATAGTTTATGGAACTGCAATAAAAAAGACACCCGAAGGTGCCTTTTTATAAGCCTGAAAGAAAGTTACAGAACTTTCTTCAGCTCTTCTTCAAGTTGCGGTACTGCTTCAAACAGATCCGCTACCAGGCCGTAATCAGCAACCTGGAAGATTGGCGCTTCTTCATCCTTGTTGATCGCAACGATCACCTTGGAATCAGACATGCCAGCCAAGTGCTGGATGGCACCGGAGATGCCAACTGCGATATACAGCTGCGGGGCAACAATTTTACCGGTCTGGCCAACCTGCATGTCATTCGGCACAAAGCCTGCGTCGACTGCAGCACGTGAAGCACCCATGCCAGCGCCCAGCAGATCAGCAACCTGCTCAAGCATCTTGAAGTTCTCACCGTTCTGCATGCCACGGCCACCAGAAATTACAATGCCGGCACTCGCCAGATCAGGACGGTCAGATTCAGCTTTCTGTTCGCTCACGAAAGAAGACAGACCTGCATCTTTAACAATGTCCAGCTGCTCAACGGAGGCAGAACCACCTTCAGCTGCTACCGGATCAAAACCGGTCGGGCGTACGGTTACAACCTTGATGCTGTCGCTCGCCTTTACCGTTGCAATAGCATTGCCGGCGTAGATTGGGCGAACAAAGGTGTCTTCGGATTCAACACGGATGATGTCAGAAACCTGAGCAACGTCCAGCAGCGCAGCAACGCGCGGCATGAAGTCCTTACCAGTTGTACCGGCAGCAGCCAGAATATGGCTGTAACCTTTACCCAGCTCAGCAACCAGATCACCCAGGTTCTCACCCAGGAAGTGGCCGTAGGCTGCATTGTCTGCAACCAGTACCTTTGCAACACCGTCCGCTTTAGCGGCAGCTTCGGCAACGGCGCCAACGTTTTCACCGGCAACCAGCACATCAATATCGCCGCCGATGGCTTTGGCAGCCGCTACAACACTCAGGGTCGCCTGTTTCAGGCTGCTGTTGTCGTGTTCAGCAATTACAAGGATGCTCATCAGATCACCTTCGCTTCGTTCTTCAGTTTATCGACCAGCTCTGCAACGTCGGCCACTTTAACACCTGCCGAACGGGCAGCCGGCGCTTCAACTTTCAGCGTGGACAGGCGCGATGCAATTTCGACACCCAGATCAGCCGGGCTCATGGTATCGAGCGGCTTTTTCTTGGCTTTCATAATGTTTGGCAGAGAAGCATAGCGCGGCTCATTCAAACGCAGGTCTGTGGTTACGACCGCAGGGAGGTTCAGGGAAAGGGTCATCAGACCACCGTCTACCTCACGGGTAACGTTCACTTTTTCGCCATCAACAACCACTTCTGAAGCAAAGGTGCCCTGCCCCATACCCGTCAGCGCAGCCAGCATCTGGCCAGTCTGGTTGTTATCAGAATCGATGGACTGCTTGCCGAGAATGACCAGTTTGGGCTCTTCCTTCTCAACAACGGCTTTAAGCAATTTGGCCGCATCAAGAGACTGGACTTCTTCATCAGCTTCAATGTGAATGCCACGGTCAGCACCCAGCGCCAGCGCAGTACGAATCTGCTCCTGACAGGCCTTGGGACCAATGGAAACCACTACGATTTCGCTTGCAACACCCTTTTCTTTCAGGCGAACCGCTTCTTCAACAGCGATTTCGCAGAATGGGTTCATTGCCATTTTGACGTTGGCGAGATCAACACCAGTGTTATCCGGCTTGACACGTACCTTTACGTTGTAGTCGATTACTCGTTTTACAGCGACCAGAACCTTCATAGATTCCTCGTTCTTCTACGATGGGTTAATGACTCTCAATCAGAATTGCTCTCAGGCCGGCCCGGTTTGGGCGGGTTTGCAGAGTATTCCTGATTGCTTCGTCTCGGCAAGATACCGGGATTATGGGTATTCGTGCCGAACGTTACAAACAGCGGCCTCGCACTGGGGCCATCCGTCACGGCGGACTTATACTGAAGGCAAAGATAAAGTGGGTCAATAGTCCGATGAAACCGGTCGTGCCCCTTCCCTATGCCAACCCGCCCTTGCATCTTGTATAATTCAAGGCATCTGCATACCTGCTAACCAGTGCAGCGCATTGAATTACTGTACAAAACTACAATGCCAAAGCTTTGTTCATATTTCAAACAAACGTTTGTTTGATTTTTTAAATACGTTATCCTTTGAGCCTGTAAAACAGGAGTATTTGGCTCTGGGTAGTCGTCTATGGGTAGTTTTACCGGTATGATGACGCTCCAGAATTCAAGCCTGCGGGCATATAAGATCCATTCAAGATGTTTGAGGAGACCAACGTGGAACGCGAATCGATGGAATTTGATGTTCTTATCGTCGGCGGCGGCCCTGCCGGCTTGTCAGCAGCCTGCCGAGTTATGCAATTGGCGCAGGAAGCCGGCGAAGAACTGACCGTGTGTGTAGTGGAAAAAGGTTCGGAAATCGGTGCTCATATTCTGGCCGGTACTGTATTTGAGCCGACCGCTCTGAACGAACTCTTCCCTGACTGGAAAGAGAAAGGCGCTCCGCTGAACACTCCGGTGACCCGTGACGACATTTTTCTGCTGAAAGATCAGAACAAAGCGACCAAGGTCCCCAATGCCTTTGTTCCCAAAAACATGCACAACCATGGCAACTACATTATTAGCCTCGGCAATCTGTGTCGCTGGCTGGCAGAACAGGCTGAAGCGCTGGGCGTAGAAGTATACCCGGGCTTTGCCGCGGCTGAGACCATTATCGAAGACGGCCAGGTAAAAGGCATTCTTACCGGTGATATGGGCGTGGCACGTGACGGATCAGAGAAAGACGGTTACATGCCCGGTATGGAACTGCGCGCAAAATACACTCTGTTTTCAGAGGGCTGCCGCGGCCACCTGGGCAAGCGCCTGATCAGCGAATTCAACCTGGACGAAGGTAAAGATCCCCAGCATTACGGTATTGGCATCAAGGAATTGTGGGACATTGACCCTGCGAAACACGAGCCAGGTCTGGTTGTGCACACAACAGGCTGGCCGTTGAAGGAAAGTGGCTCTACCGGCGGTTCGTTCCTGTACCACCTCGAAAACGGCCAGGTTTACGTGGGTCTGATTTCAGATCTTTCCTACAGCAACCCTCACATGAGCCCGTTTGAAGAGTTTCAGCGCCTGAAACTGCACCCGGAAGTGAAAAAGTATCTGGAAGGCGGCAAGCGAGTGTCCTATGGTGCCCGCGCCATCACCAAAGGTGGTTACAATGCCCTGCCCAAAATGAGTTTCCCGGGCGGCCTGTTACTGGGCTGTGATGCAGGTACCTTGAACGGTTCCAAGATCAAAGGCTCCCACACTGCAATGAAGTCTGGTTTGCTGGGCGCAGAAGCGGTATTCGAAGCACTGAAGAGCGGACAGTCGGGTGAAGAAATCACCAGCTTCGGTGATCGCTTTAAGAACAGCTGGCTCTATAAAGAGCTTTACGACGAGCGCAACTTCGGCCCGGCAATGCACAAGTTTGGCAACTATATTGGCGGCGCCATTGCATTCTTCGAGCAGAACATCCTGCGTGGAAGCCTTCCTTTCACCTTCCGCGATACAACGCCAGACTACGCGACCATGAAGCCCGCGTCTGAGTGTAAGAAAGTGAACTACCCGAAGCCGGATAACAAGCTGACTTTCGACCGCCTTACATCGGTGTTTGTTTCCAACACCAACCATGCCGAAGACCAGCCGATTCATCTCAAGCTCACGGATCCCGATATTCCTATTGAGGTAAACCTGCCAAAATACGATGAGCCTGCTCAGCGTTACTGCCCTGCAGGGGTTTACGAAGTGGTTGAGAAGGATGATGGCAGCGGTAAGAAGTTCCAGATAAATGCTCAGAACTGTGTTCACTGTAAGACGTGTGACATTAAAGATCCCTCCCAGAATATTACCTGGGTAACGCCAGAAGGTGGCGGTGGTCCAAACTACCCTAACATGTGATTTGGTTGATAGCTCAAGGCGCCGGTTAATCTGGTGCTTTTAAAGCGGAGGAGCGGGTTTGACTGCTCCTCCGCTTTTTTATTGAGTCGAGACGACTACTTTGTTTATTTTGCTGTAAGTGAAAAGATCATTCAGCGACTGGTTTAAAGATACTGGCCCAATCATTTTTCATGCTGATAACATGCCAGCCCTGCTCCTTTGCTTTCACCATCAATGATTGCGGAAACTTTCCGAAATGTGTGTCAATCTCGCCATTTGCGGGACCATACGCGTATTCTCTCTCGGCATCGTCGTGGAACACCAACATCATCAAGCGCGCCCCATCACCCGCACCTGTCCACTCCAACATTTGCTGATCCCCGCCAGAGTTACCAAAGGCGGCAATCGGCCGTTTTCCGATAAACTGGTTGATAGCGACAGGCTTGCCACCTTTATCGTTATTGAAGTTGATCTCGGGCAGGCGTACTAACGTCGGCGTGCCATTCACAACCTTGTATTCAGTCTTGATCGACGAGCCAATCACCTGCTGTGACGGGATACCATAGGCCTCCATTGTCATCGGCCGCATGAACTCTATCCCTCCTCCCGAGACGATGTAGGTGCTGAACTCATTCCCACGCAGGTACTCAAGCAGCTCCACCATGGGCTTGTAGGTGAGTTCCGTATAAGGCCGGTTAAATCGGGGGTGCCTCTCGGTCTGGAACCAACTGACGACGATCGACTCAAATTCAGCGGTACTCATCCCTGCGTGGGAGGCCATCATCAATTCAACAAGGCCCTCTTCTCCTGCTGAACCAAGCGCCTTCATATCACCGTCCAGAACGGCTTTGAAAGGTTGCGTGCTTTTCCATTCCGGATGATCAGGCGCCAGCTCCTTAACGCGGCTTAGGGCATAGGCCAGCTGGGTATAAACCGGGTGCTCAGTCCAGAGTGTCCCGTCATTATCGAAAGTAGCGACTCTGTCTTCTGGCGGAACATAGTCCTCGCTTGATGCGTCGGTAACCGTCTCAACGAATGTGATGATTGCGGCCCTTGCGTCGCTGTCTCTCCAGGAAGGAAGAGGGTCGTTTTTCTCCAACGCAGCAACTGGGAAGACTAATGCAAACAAAGTTGCCATAAAAAGGAGTTTCTTGGCGCGCATAACTATCTCCGGGTATGACTATGAAGGATGGATATTGAGTGAGAGTTATCGCCCCAGAAAAGCATCCATTTCCAGCTGGTGTGGTGGATACTCTATTTACAGCTCCAGTGAGGGGACGGCGTTCCTGCACCTGCTCTAAGTTTAAGCGAGTTTTTTAAGCTTTGCTAAATAGGGAAATACATTAATTTGTGCAAATCTGGTCGGAATAAGTGTTACAGAAACAAAAAAGGGCCCCCGCAGGAGCCCCTCTTCAACAACCGGTCCGACACTCTTAGTGAGCGTGGCCGTGTTCTTGCTCTTCATCAGTCGCATCACGAGCTTCGATAACTTCTACATCAAAGTGCAGAGTTTCACCCGCCAAAGGATGGTTCGCGTCGATGGTAACGGTTTCTTCGTTTACTTCGACAACACGAACAACCTGGGGGCCGCCCGGAGTCTGTGCCTGGAACTGCATGCCCGGCTCGATGGTGTCAACGCCTTCAAAGGCGGTGCGCGGAACTGGCTGAACCAGCTCTTCGTTAACTTCGCCGTAGCCTTCAGCCGGCTCGACAGAAACTTTAACCTGGTCGCCTGCGCTCTTTTCGTTCAGTGCACTTTCCAGTCCACCGATGATGTTCTGTGCACCTTCAAGATACGACAGAGGCTCACGACCTTCTACGCGGGAGGAGTCCAGCTCTTCTCCCTGGTTGTTGGTGAGCGTGTAGTGGATGGTAACAACGCGAGGTTGGGCCATGTGATCTCCTTGAGTGTCGCAATGACTGTTTGATTGATTAAGGGCAATCGAAAGTAATCATGAACAGCCAGACTGAACAGAGGGACTAACGACCACCGGGCCTCGTTTGAGAGCCAGGCTCGTAACAAGTATGAAAACACAGTTTAACAAGTGAAATAGTGCGTTTTCTACAATCGTTTCTGGGGGCGGCCCCAATCTTTTCAACCACCTTTCCCGATTTTGTAGAAATTTCCATGGCTGTATACACCGAGCACTGGCTCTCCACCCATGGTTTGCTCCACAACATGCTCCGCCAGATCATAGTACGCAGCGGTTACCAAGCGGGCAACGACACCATGGCGTACACCTATTACTGGCCGGGGCTGCTTCGTATCCTCATAGCTACCAACTTCCAGAGGATGCTCCTTGCCAACCTCCAGGGTTTCACCCACGTTGGTGGTTAGCTTTATAATCTGTTGCTCACCGCTACCTTCAACCGTTAGGGAATGAGCCAGCAATGGAGTGTCTTCTACCTGAATTCGCCATTTTTCTACCGGTGTGACCAGATAGTACTGCCCGTCTTCCTCGCGCCGAAGAATCGTCGAAAACAGCTGGACGATAGCCTCCCGTCCCAGTGGCTGCCCCTTATGAATCCACTGCCCATCACGGCTTATCCGCAGGTCCATGTCTCCGGACAATTCCGGCCGCCATTTATCGAGTGGTGGCTGGTTAAGGTTGTTTGCTGCTTGCTGAACCTGTTTGGCGAGATCTTCCGGGTTCTGGCTCATATCTTTGCTCCGTAAGCCATGATTTACAGTCCACGCTGCCATTCAGTACGAAGTGGCACCGCGCCCGGATTCGTGATGGCAAGGCTGACCTGATCCAACAGTTTTTGCTTATCACGGCCCAGGTTGCCTTTCAGCACTAGATAATTCGACGCATGATCGCTCCGGAACACCGTGCGCTCCAGTTGGAGGTGCTCGAGAAAAGTCCGGATTTCTTCAAATAACCCTTGCTGAGACAGAGGCTCGAAATCCGGGCCGAATCCCTCTCGGAAGCGCTGTTCGCCCTGAGGAAAACTCACCACAAGGGTGGACAGGTAATCCGGCTGGGTTTCGTTGCACAGGGTTGCGGTATTTACTGCATGTTGGCGTGACAGCGTTGAACCGCCAAGACCGTTAAGCACCATAACGGAACTGGTAAGCCCGGCTTCCCGGATCTTGACCAGTGCTGACCGCGTTGACTCCCAGGTTTCCCCTTTGTTGATCCGCTCCAGCACCTCATCGTCCCCGGATTCCATTCCTACATAGAGAATCTTTAGCCCGGCTTCACGCAACAAAGTGAGCTCCTCTACGGTTTTCCTGGCAAGGTTTCTTGGCAGGCAATAACTGGACACCCGCTGAAGCTCCGGAAACGCAGCCTTGAGCTCACTCAGGATTTCCAGCAGGCGGCGCGTTGGCAATACCATGGCGTCGCCATCGGCCAAAAATACCCTCTTTATTCCGCCCAGGCTTTTTGCCGCATTCGCAATGTCCTGACGCACATCCTCTGGCTTTCGAGCCCGAAATTTTTTCTGAGGCTGGGTGTACATTTCGCAGAAGGTGCATTTATTCCAGGAACAACCATTGGTAACAGGCAGAATCAGAGATTTCGCCTCACTGGGTGGACGAAATACCGGTTCAACGTAATCAATAGGAAAGCTGTACATATGCTGCACTCAAATTATAGATGTGACCCTGATCAAAACTCAATCAGGGCAGAAACTGGGTTTTCAAGTCTGCACAGCCTGGGCCGACCACGGGCATATCAAGCACCACAGTCTGACTGGTCATAAAGGGGATGCCGCGCCGATGACCATCAATCAGTAAAGTTGAAAGGCTGCCGACAAGAGGCATATGGGAGACCAGCATAAGGCGCGGATGAGGGTTTTCAAGGAGCGCATTCAGGCACAAGCCGGGGTCGTCTTCAGGGGTAATAAAGCTCTTTTCTTCAACTGGACAGTTCAGTATCTCCGAAACAATAGCCGCAGTCTGCCGTGCGCGCACGTAGGGGCTGACCCATATCTGAGCCGGTCTCCAGGGCGAAGCCGCAATCTGTGCAGCGCACCCGGCAACCTGATGGCGGCCAGTTTCAGTGAGAGTCCTCTCTTGATCGAGAGAGTGCCAGCCAGCTTCGCCATGACGCATGATGAGTAATAACACAGCATACCTCCGGTGCTAAACCTCGTTACTGTGTGATAGTCCGCGGCAGGATGAACTCCACATCGGAGTTTTGCACAGACATCATCAGGCTATTGATCACTGCGCTGATGGACGCATTTCCGTACAGAATCTCATACAGACCACGAACAAGAGGCATATAAATGCCGATTGCCTCCGCTTTCTCTTTCACCAGTTCCAGAGTGTAGATACCCTCTGCCACCTGACCCAGTTCAGCCACTGCATCATCCAGCTTCTGCCCCTGGCCAACGGCATAGCCAACCCTGAAATTACGGCTTTTGGAGGAGGTACAGGTAACAATCAGGTCCCCGACGCCCGCAAGGCCCATAAAGGTCATGGGGTTAGCGCCCAGGCTGACAGCAAAACGGCTCATTTCAGCGAGCCCACGGGTTATCAGCATCGCTTTGGCGTTTTCGCCCATCTTCAGGGCAGAAGCCAGGCCTGCGACGATGGCATATATGTTCTTAAGTGCGCCCGCGAGTTCAACGCCGTATATGTCCACGTTGGCGTAGACCCGGAAATATTCGCAGCCAAGCAGATCCTGAACGGTGCGACGCACGTCCGGATCTTTGGCCGCAATGACAGTTGCGGTGAGATCGCGACTCACAATTTCGCTCGCCAGATTTGGGCCGCTCAACACACCAATACGACAGCGGGGAATCTCTTCCTGAAGAATTTCACTCATGAGCTTGAAACCATGAGCTTCAATACCCTTGGTCAGGCTGACAACAATCTGGCCATCTTTGAATTTGTCGCGGTTTGCATGGATAACTGCCCGGAAGGCTTTGCTCGGAATGGCAACAAATACGATTTCAGCTTTATCTACCGCATCTGCCAGGTCGGTAGTCGGTTGGATCTTTCCTTTAATCTCTACCCCGGGCATGTAACGGCTATTGACGCCTGTTGTGCGAATTTCTTCGACTTGAGACTCGTCACGCATCCAGAAATGAACCCGGTGACCGTTCTCACCGAGAACTTTCGCCATGGCAGAACCGAAGCTGCCTCCCCCGAGAACCGCTACATCATGTACTGGTTCTTTGGCCCCGTTCGTGAGGGGCTCATTTTTCTCAGGCATAGTTGTTCCGTTTGTTTTGAATCAGGTCTGAACCACACAAGCCAGGCTGGTCAATGCGGTACTTCAGCCGGGCTCTTCGCATTCCAGGGCGCGCACGAGATTTTTGAACTCTTCCCGATTCTGTTTATTCAGCCCCATAAGAACTTTGTGGGCGGCCAGCACCCTGTCACGAACGTCTTGCTCGCTTGCCCTCAACACGGGTATTTCTTCCAGCTCTTCAATACGGGAGGCAGGCTCACGGACAATAATGAAGATTTTGTCGAAACCCATGGAGGTGACAATACGGGTAATGTCGGGATTGGTGGTGATCAGCGTAGGCAAAAAATTGCTTTGCTTTTGGGCTGCCATCGCTATTTTAGCGATAAGCCCAAGAGTGGTGCTATCAATAACTTCGGTTTCAGTGAGATCAATCACCACGGTCTTGAACTGAGGGTCAAGGGTGATGGAGTCCACTAGATTATCCAGCGTACAGCAAAGATTCAGCCGGATTTCTCCAATAAACTTAAGGACATAAATGCCCTGCTTTTCAGCCTGTAGGATTTTGTAACCAGCCATGCCTCTCACACTGCCGTTATTTCAACGATGTGTTTTCTGACACTGTCATCGTATCAGTAACCGTCACAATACCGATATCATCCGGTAACTCTGTGATCTCGTCGAGATTGAGAGCCTCACTAAGAGATGCGACAGTGTGACGGCCTCCAGATACGAGTTCAAGTAGTCTCTGCTCCTTTTCATCAAGACTTTTCTGCCTGATGACTTCAAGAATCCCGTCTGAAAACAGAATCAGATGGAAAGGCTTCTCCAAAGCAACTTCGTAAACCTCCCACTCCGGGGACTCGAAAAGTCCGACAGGCAGGCCATTCCCCTCCAGAAAGGCAGTCTCACCGCCTTCAAAAGACAGCACTGGCATCGGGAAATGTGCCCCCACCGCATACTTTAACGTACGTTCGCTCAAGGAAATAACACCAACGAAAATTGTTACGTGCTTACCAAGCCCGGTATCGAGCAGCTCCGAGTTAACCCGTTCAAGAAAACGGTCGGGATAGAGAATATCGTCAGTAGATCCACGGCGCAGATTGCGTTGCAGGCGGTTGCTGAGGTTTTTAAGTAGCACGGTTACGAACGCAGAGCTGGCTCCGTGCCCGGACACGTCAGCAATGTAAACCAGCGTTTTGTCTTCCGTGAGTGGAAAATAATCAAGGAAGTCGCCACTGAGGTATAAGGAGGGTTTGATCAGGTGGTCAACATAAAGGCCACCCGTGAAACGCTCTTTTTCCGGCAACATTCTCAACTGGACTTTACGCCCTGCCCGCTGATCCGCTCGCAACTCGGCAATTCCGTCTCTCAGGTCCCGGTTGGCATCTTCAAGTTCCTGCCGGTACAACTGGTTAAGACGCCCTACCCGAACCCGGTCAAGGAGCTTGCGAATAACGTCAGCGATAGCTTTTTTATCTTTACCGAAAGGTTTGAGGACAAAGTCGGATGCACCTGCCCGAAGGGTATCGACAACATCTTTACTGGATTGGGTAACTGAGCAGGCCACGATTGGCGTAAGTGACTCTGATTCTTCCAGACGATCAGCAAGCCCTTCTATTTCCGGAGGCGGGAGATCTGCAAAGATAACGTCGGGCATGTTATCGTCAATCATCTCGCTGGCAGAAGCGACGTCGTGGTAACCAGAGACGTAAAACCCTCTGGTTTCCAGAAAGCGCGCAAGATCAGCGCGAGCCTTCTCGTCTGCATCAATGATCAATATACGAACTAAAAGGCGCCCGGTGCGCGAGGTCATGGCTACTGCCCTAAACTACCAGCGATAAACGAAAAATGGCGTGTCAAAGGCTATTCTGGCACGCCCCCATTATATAACAAGGCCAGTTTGGTGAAATCCGGAGATTCCTGCGAATGAGACGAGCGGTAAATGACCTGTTAGGTGCCTATGACAAGCTGATCATGGATCCGGTTCACGGCGCAATTCCATTATATCGGCATGAAGTTCAGGTCATTGACCACCCTCTGTTTCAGCGCCTGCGCAATATTTGCCAGAATGATATTCTCAGTCTGGTATTTCCCGGCGCAACCCACTCCCGCTTTCTTCACAGTATTGGCGTAATGCATGTCGGCACACGCATGTTCCGTTCAATGATTGATGCTTATCTCCGGGAGCGTCAGCTCAGCGAGCAAACCGATCTGAGCCTCAGCCAACTCGACGCCATCGATTATCTTGCAAAGACCATTCGCCTTGGCTGTCTGTTGCACGACAGCGGCCATTCCAGCTTCTCTCATCAGTTTACCCAGGCACAGCGGATTCGTGAGCTTATGTCCCGATCCGGCCGGTTCGCGGATCTTTGGGAAGGAGTGGATTATTCCGCATATCACAGTACGGAACCCGATGAACTCGAGCACGAGCACTACTCGGTAAGGGTCGCCCATGATGTGCTGTCAGCCATTGATCTCGAAAGCGCTGGACTGCACGCGCGGGATGTCATCGGCATTATGGAAACCACAGACGTTACGCCCAGCGAAACCTTTTGCCGCCATGCCCGCACTTTCTGGGGGTTTATTGCCGGAGAGGACGCAGAAGCGGAATCACTGATTAGCGAAAACATTCCGCGCCTGGTGCTGGATCTGCTTTCGTCGATCGTATCGGGGGAAATCGACGCCGATCGCGCAGATTATATGCTGCGGGATGGGTTCCACTCGTCTGTCACTATTGGCGGATTCAATCTCGACCACCTTCTCAGCAACCTGCGTTTTGGCTGGGATGAGTCCGAACCCTGGCTGGGGCTGGCCATTACGCAAAAAGGCCTGGGGGCACTGGAAGACTTTGTTTATAGCCGCTACCAGATGTACCGCAAGGTATACGCCCACAAAACAGCGCTGGGGTTTGACTGGCTACTGCGCGAGGCCATTAACGAAGTCCTGGAAGACCCGGAGAGCTTTGAGTGGATAGACACTTGCCTGAGCAACATGCGCTATTTTGCCGAGCTCACTGACAACTTTTTCTGGGAAGCCTTCCGTAAAGTTGCGCGCCAGCGTCCTGAAAGCTTCGCTTTCTGCATCGTGAACAGGGTAAAACTGAACCACCTCGACACCCGAGAAGACCTCTCTGTCAGCGGGATTGCGAGCCACAGTGCCTGGCTGGCCGAGGCCATGGAGCTCAACCCGGCACACGTTGTTACCTGCTCCATGCGGGCGCGTTTTTCCAATATTCAGGACAATTTTAATGGTATCAAGGTGTTAATCCGTGATCCGGTCAATCGCACACGCTCTCTGAAAAAAATCACCGACGTAAGTGCTTTTTTCAGCAAGTTTAGCGATGGAACCATTACGCACTTCTATAACTGCCCGGATATCACGAATAATTCCGGGCCAGTCGTTAACGGCTAACAGGTGGTTCAGCAGATGCCGACACCAGGCTACAGGCGCTGTCAAAAGCGCCTTCAACCCGGCCACCGCCAAGCCAGTCTCCCGCAACACCAATAGCCTGTTCCTCAAACCACAGATGGCCCGGTTGGGCGCCGCCTTCGGAACGGGCATACAGCCATCTGTGTGCAATGGCATCTGTAACATCAACCGCAGTACCCGTTAGCTCCCTGAATGCTGCGATTAACTCTGCTGTCACCCGGTCTGCTGGGGCGTCTACGTTTTGGTTAGTCCACTCAGGGGTTGCATGGAGCACCCACCAAGTGCCCTTTTGATCGGGGCTGTTACTGTCACGGCCGGGCTTGCTGGAGTTGTTAGCTACCCAGAATAGCGCCGGGTGGTCACATCTCATTCCACTATGCCTGGGCCAGGGGTTTTCACTAAATTGCACGGCTACTGCCCAGCATGGCAACACTCGGCTTACCGCATCATCAAGCTGTGCCGCCAGTTGCGGCAATTCACTCTGGGCAAGCAGGTCTCGGGCCTGGGCTGGTGGCGTAGTAATGATAACCTGATCGAACTGCCCCATAGGTTCCCCAGTAATATCGTACAAAATCCAGCATTTCTCTGTCCGCAACATACGTTCAATTCGGGTTTCTGCAATCACATTTACATGAACGGAGAGCGCGCGCGACAGTGCGGTCATTCTTGGCGTACCAACATACCGGGGCTCCTCCGGAAACGACTGCCAACTGCCATCTTTACTCTGAAAGCCAAGCTGTCCATTCCAGGTAGCAAAGCTGTCCTCTCCGGCAAACTCCGCTAGAAAAGGCAGGAAATCAGGATTGCGAGAGGTAAAGTACTGAGCGCCCATATCGACGGAGCCGCCGTCTACCCGTTTTGCTGAAAGCCTGCCGCCGGGGCCTCGACTTTTTTCAAAGATAGTCACCTTGTGGCCCTGCCGCTGCAATTTAATAGCTGCAGTCAGACCGGCAAGACCTGAACCAACAATCGCGATACGGCGTATATGATTTTTATGAAATGTCTCATTAAACATGGTAATTGGTGAATCCAAGTATTGTGTTGAGAGCGTACAAACCGTTAAGCGACAGGGCCCGGGCTTTTTGAAAGTTTCGCCAAAACCTCGCTGTTCAGCTTCAACTCAGAGAAAAAGGGCTTTCACAGTATGACCCGAGTGCAAAACTGGTTTATTAACATTATGAGGTGGTTCGATTCCGACGCCGGTTCGGATCACCTGGACGTAACCTCCCGATCCTTCAACCTCGTACGCGTCATACCTTTTTTGGCGCTTCACCTGGCCTGTCTGCTTGCATTCTATACCGGCGTCAGCGCTTTTGCCGCCGGGTTTGCCTTTGCTTTTTTCATTGTGAGGATGTTTGCGATTACCGGATTTTACCACCGTTACTTTGCACATAAGACCTTCAAAACCAGCCGCCCTGCCCAGTTCGTGTTTGCACTGCTTGGGGCCAGTGCTGCTCAGCGTGGCCCGCTTTGGTGGGCAGCCCATCACCGTCACCATCATCAGCACTCGGATCGGGAACAGGACCTTCACTCCCCCCATCAAGGTGGCTTCTGGTGGTCGCATATGGGCTGGTTTACATGCGATGCGGGTTTCGCTACTGACGAACGGCGTATACGAGACTGGCTCAAATTCCCCGAACTTAAACTGATTAACCGCTTTGACGCGCTGGTACCCGCCATCGCAGCTGTTTTGATTTACAGCCTTGGTGAAGGCCTTGCTGTATGGGCGCCAGGCTTGGGAACCAATGGCCTGCAAATGCTCGTATGGGGCTTTTTTATATCCACTGTTGCTCTATTCCACGCCACGGTCTCCATTAACTCGTTGTCCCATGTCTGGGGGAAACGCCGATTTGAAACGTCAGACAGCAGCCGTAACAACTTCTGGCTTGCATTACTGACCCTCGGAGAAGGCTGGCACAACAATCATCACCGTTGGCCCCAATCGGTCCGACAGGGCTTTCGTTGGTATGAGGTCGACATTACCTGGTATGGACTGTGGGCGTTGTCAAAACTGGGCATCATCTGGGAGCTGAACCCGATCCCAAAACATATTCAGGAAGAAACCCGCCAGCTTGACCAAATGAGGAGGGCGCATAAATGAAACCTGTCGCAACTATTGAAGTAGGCCATCAGAATTCTGCCGTACCGGCGACACTGGAGCATTTCAGGTTTCTTTTTAACGAACTCGATAAAGGCAACCTTCACAAGTTACCCTCGGTATACAGCGAAGATATCCGGTTTCAGGATCCGCTTGGCGCTGTCGAAGGGCTGGACGCATTGACTCAGTACTTCGCAAATTCCTACGCGAACGTTATTTCGTGTCACTTCGCCTTCGAGCCGGAGGTTGTTCAGGACCGCTTCGCCACGATTCCCTGGGTGATGCATCTACGGCACAAACGGATACGCAGTGGGCGTGAGATACAGGTTGCCGGGATCAGCCACCTGGAGGTCAGAAACGGAAAAATCTGTTATCACCGAGACTATTTCGACGCCGGCCAACTCCTCTATGAAAATCTCCCGGTAGTTGGCGGCGTCATCCGCTGGGTCAAGGGGTACGCAGGATGAGTGCTCGTCTCGAAACCTCCTCCAATATCTGGATTACCGGCGCCAGTTCCGGAATAGGTGAATCCATAACACACGCTCTGGTTCGTGACGGACACAAGCTCGTTATCACCGGGCGTCGGGCCGAACCTCTGAAGCAGTTGAAATTGCTTGCACCGGAGCGGATTACTCCTGCCGCTGCAGATACGACAAGCAAAGATGAGTTGCAAGCGATTGCGGCAACGCTGGAATCCCACGGCGATCTGGATATGGCAATCCTTAACGCCGGAACCTGTGAATATCTGGATGTCGAAGATTACAATAGCGATGTAATTGAAAAAAACATAACAACCAACGTTATCGGCACAGCCCGTTGCTTAGACATCGCCCTGCCTGCATTGCGTCGCACCCGCGCGAAGGGTTTACCCGCCACTCTTGTTATTGTGGGTTCATCTGCCTGGTGGTTCCCATTCGCCCGTGCGGAAGGCTACGGAGCCTCTAAAGCTGCACTCTCCTATTTTGCCCAAAGCCTTAGGGCAGATCTTTCGGCAGAGGGCATTGATGTTGTTCTGGTTTCCCCAGGTTTTGTGAAAACCCCTCTGACCGATCGTAACGATTTCCCTATGCCCTTTCTGGTCACTGCTGAAGACGCAGCCGAACGAATCATTAGCGGTATTGTTAAAGGTCACAACGACGTTGCCTTCCCAAAGCGTTTCACATGGATTCTTAAAAGTCTGGGCGCCCTTCCCCAGTCTTTGATTGATCGGATGGCCGCCTCGATGGCCCGAAAAAGCTCCAGCGAACAGGAAGCAAAGGAATGAATAATGAACGTCAGCGTATTGCCGTTATTGGTGCCGGTGTATCCGGCCTTACGGCGGCATGGCTCCTCGCTGAAAAGCATGATGTGGAAGTTTTCGAAGCTGGTGATTACGCCGGTGGTCATACCAACACGGAATACGTCGAGGCAGGTGGACGTACCTGGCCGGTGAATACAGGCTTTATCGTTTTCAATGACTGGACCTACCCTAATTTCATGCGTTTGATGGAACGCCTGGGTGTGCCCTCAGAAGTCAGTGATATGAGTTTTAGTGTAGATAGCAGCACCACCGGTCTGCAGTACAACGGAACCAGCCTGAATACACTTTTCGCCCAGCGTAAAAATATATTGAACCTGCGCTTTCTGAATATGGTTCGCGAGATTCTGAGGTTCAATAAAGAGACCCGGGCAGATATGGCTGCTGGCAAGATCCAGAGCACGGAAACCTTGGGCGAGTACCTTAACCGCAACGGCTATTCCCGGTATTTTCGGAACTACTATATTGTCCCCATGGGCGCGGCTATTTGGTCAGCACCGGAAATCGTGCTGGAACAGTTTCCGATACGTTTTTTTCTGCAGTTTTTTAATAATCACGGCATGCTTTCGGTAGATGACCGCCCCACCTGGCGGGTTATTTCCGGTGGTTCCGCACAATACGTGAAGGCGATGATGGAACGCCTTGGAGATCGCATTCATTTGAATTCTCCAGTACAAGCCGTCAGCCGGGACGAAAGCAGCGTTACCGTGAGCACCCAAGGTCAGCCCCGCCAGTTCGATCAAGTTATATTTGCCTGCCACAGTGATCAGGCATTGGCGATGATTAGTGATCCCAGCGATAAGGAGCGCGAAATTCTGGGCGCCATTCCTTATCAGGACAACGATGTAGTGCTGCACACTGACAGCAGTGTGCTACCAGAAAACCAGAGAGCCTGGGCCGCCTGGAACTACTTTATCCCGAAACACAGCACCGAGCCTGTATCGGTAACCTACAACATGAACATCTTGCAGAATTTCCACAGCGCGCCGGAAACCTTCTGCGTTACTTTGAACCGAAGCCATGACATAGCTCCGGAGAAGGTAATAAAGCAGTTCAACTACTCCCATCCGGTGTTTACTCTGGATGCAGTCCAGGCTCAGGAGCGTTACGAGGAAATTGGCAACAAGAACCGAACGCACTTTTGCGGCGCTTACTGGTTCAATGGGTTCCACGAGGATGGAGTGCGCAGTGCTCTAAGGGTAACCGGTGATTTCGGGGTGGAGCTCTGAAAATGAGTAGCCAATGGTTGCAAGGCTCAATTCGCCATCGTCGCCTGTATCCTGTCCGGCACGAGTTTGAGTACCACACAGGCATGTTGGCTCTGGATACGGATGAATGGAACCAGGTCGCCAACGTGAGCCCGTTCTTTTCCCTTGAACGCTTTAACTGGATGTCATTAAAGCGCAAGGACTATTTCAGGCCCGAGGCCGGCCTGCTTTCAGAAGCGGTACGGGAACAGGTTGAAACCGCAACCGATTGGTTCCCAGACGGGCCAGTAGAACTGATCACGCACCCGCGGTACGCCGGCTACGTGTTTAACCCCGTGAGCTTTTACTTTTGTTACCGCGCTGGTGAAAGCGGTGCCAATGGTGACGTACCTGCCGTGATTGTTGCGCAAATAACCAATACGCCCTGGCATGAACGCCACGTTTATTGCCTGGAAACCACAGGCAGTGAACCTAATGCTGCCGGCTGGCGCACTGAGCAATTCGGATTCACCAAGCGCTTTCATGTCTCTCCATTCAACGCTATGGCACAGCACTACGAATGGACATTCAGCTTTCGGGGGCCGGACCTGAGAGTTCATATGAATGTGCTTGAAGAAGGAAAAAAACATTTTGATGCCACTCTGGTAGTCCAGAGAACCCCGCTTACACGTAAAACTCTCCATAGAAGCCTGCGCCAATTCCCTGTGGAAGCGCTCAAGGTTGCTGCCGGTATCTACTGGCATGCCCTGAAACTGAAACTCAAGGGCGCGCCCTTCTATACCCACCCGGACAAGCTTGCAGGGACCGACCCTGCTTACCGGCTGGGAAACAGTGACCAGGGCCTGGACGTAACCAGTGCAGACGACACCAAAAAGATTCGAGGAAAGGTAAGCTCATGGAGAACATGAACACATCGGCAAACTCGCTTGCCAGCTCACATAAAAAAAGCTCCCTCGTCAGCCAGGTTGCCAAGAGTCTGGTGGTTCAGCAACTCCGTCAGCTGGGCGAAGGTGTTCTGACCATACGACAGGCCGGAATGGATGATCTGGTTTTTGGCGACGGCAACACCAAACATCCACCCGCAGAACTTATCGTTAATGATGAGAGTACCTGGCGTGATTTGCTCACCGGCGGCAGTGTTGGCGCTGCAGAAGCCTATGTGGCGGAAGATTGGTCTAGCCCTGACCTGGTCGCTCTGCTGCGGTTCTTTACCCGCAACATCGATCGCATGAACGAGTTTGAGGATCGCTTCAGCTGGGTTACCAAGCCTGCCCTCAAAGGCTTGCACTGGCTCAACAGGAACACTAAAGACGGTTCGAGAAAGAACATCAGCGCCCATTACGATCTTGGCAACAATCTGTTTGAGACATTCCTCGACCCAACCATGATGTATTCCTCAGCGATTTACCCCAGCGAGGAATCTTCGCTTGAAGAAGCCGCCGTGCACAAGCTCGATACCATTTGCCAGAAACTGGACTTGCACCCAGGCGATCGGGTAATCGAGATAGGAACCGGCTGGGGCGGTTTTGCCATTCACGCGGCCAAGCATTATGGCTGCCACGTAACCACCACCACTATTTCTAAAGAACAGCTGGAACTTGCGCAAGAAAGGGTTCGCAGTGAAGGTCTGGAAGACAGGATTACTTTGTTATTTGATGACTACCGCGATCTGGCCGGCCAGTTCGACAAGCTCGTTTCCATCGAAATGATCGAAGCGGTGGGGCCACAATTTCTGGATAGTTACTTCAGCCAGATAAACGCGCTTCTGAAACCAGACGGCCTTGCCCTTGTTCAGGCTATTAACATGCCCGAGCAACGTTATCAGCGCGCACTTAAAAATGTGGATTTTATCCAGCGATTTATTTTCCCCGGCAGTTTCATTCCATCGTTTGGAGCGATTCTCGAATCCGTACGTAACCAGTCAAACCTGGTATTGACCCATTCAGAGGACACAGGCTTTCATTATGCCCGCACCCTCCGCGACTGGTTTAATCGTTTTATGGCCAACCGGGAGCAACTCGAATCCTTAGGGTATGACCAGGCGTTTCGCAGGCTATGGCACTTTTACTTCGCTTATTGCGAAGCGGGCTTCAGTGAGCGGGCCATCGGGGTTTCACAGTTGGTATTTGCAAAGCCAGACAACAAGCGGCAAAACATATTAAGTGTATGATCACTTCAGAGACCACCCGTAATATATTGAATTTCACGCTGTTCCAGATCGGTTGGTTTTCCTGTGTGGTCTACCCTGAGCTGTTTGGCCCGCTATTGGTTCTGGCACTTCTGATCCTTCATTTTATTTTTGTCAGTCAGAATCGTTTTACTGAGCTTCAATTCATCGGGCTCGGAACCGTTGTGGGCGCTACCCTCGACGGGCTGTGGTTTCGGCTCGGCGTACTGGATGACGGCACTGGAGCCGTGCTTATTACTCCGCCCTGGCTCGTCGCGATCTGGGCTATTTTCATGACCACCCTCAGCCATTCCCTGAACTGGATCAGTCGAAAGGTCTGGCTGGCTTTTGTTTTTGCACCAATCGCCGGTCCGTTTACCTATTGGTCAGCAACAAAAATAGGTGTGGTGGAACTGCCTGAACTGGTTCCATCACTCATCGCTCTGGCTCTTGGCTGGCTGTTGGTCTTCCCCTTGCTGCTATTTGCCCGTAAATCACTCTATCCGGAGTTGACGTGATGAGCCGCCACCTCCGGCTATGGCCGGCATCCGCGCTCATGGCAGCCCTTGCAATGCCCGTCGCGGCCGATCTATTCCAGTTTACGGGTTCTGCTGAACGTGCAGATGGAACACCACTTTATGATGAGCAACATCGGGTTGAGGGTTTCTGTGAAAGCGGCATATTCCAGCCACTTGAACACCAGGTGACCTATATTCGCCGAGCTGAAGCTGGTGAAAAAGCTTTCGCGAATAAAATGCTCGATTACACCCCATCTTCTATACGGCCAGGGGTGAATTTCCGGCAGCCGGATTTTAAGGAGTCACTGAAAATCACCTATCCGGATTCCGGATCTGTGGCAGTTGCCTGGCAAAAGCCTGGGGGTGACATTGAGCGCTCCAGCGTGAAGGTTTCCGATAACCTGGTGGTAGATGCAGGTTTTGACAATCTTGTGCGCGAGAACTGGGAGAAGGTTGTCAGCAAGAATTCAGTAAAATTCCGCTTTCTCGCGCCTACTCGGGGAACGGATTACGCTTTTATTCTTGAACCAGCACAGAGCGAGGCAATCGATGCTGATCATGTGGTGCAAATCCGCCCGGTCAACCTTGTACTTAAATTTCTCGTCGACCCTATCATTCTCGGCTACAACAGCAAGGGCGCGCTAACAGCCTATTCCGGCCTCACCAACGTGCGAGAGAATGCTGACCGGAACTACACCGCAGCCATCCGTTATACAGTAAGCCGCTATCCGGAATGTGAACTGACCCGTTGAATGCGGCGCCTCACGGAAGACAGCGCACCGGATTCAATGTGTTAAACTCCTCCCGCAACCAATGCCGGAGAGTATTCAGTCATGATGTTTGTATCTTTTAACGTCAACAGTATCCGTACCCGCCTGCATCAGCTTGAAGCGCTGATCGAGAGCCATAACCCGGATGTTATCGGATTGCAGGAAACCAAGGTAAGAGATGAAGAGTTTCCGGTCGAGGCCATTCGTGAACTTGGTTATCACGTGCATTTCCATGGTCAGAAAACCCATTACGGCGTTGCCCTGCTCTCCCGCATAGAGCCAGATCAAGTAATCAAAGGTTACACCAGTGATCATGAAGAATCTCAGCGTCGCCTTATTACCGGCCAATTCACCGTTAATGGTCAAAAGCTGACAGTTATTAACGGTTACTTTCCGCAGGGTGAAAGCCGCAGCCATCCGGTCAAATTTCCAGCAAAAGAAAAATTTTACGCCGACCTGATGGCCTACCTGGATAAGCTTAACAAACAGGACGGCCATGTAATTATCATGGGGGACATGAACATCTCACCAACCGATAAAGACATAGGAATAGGCCCGGATAACGCCAAGCGCTGGTTACGCACAGGGAAATGCTCATTTCTTCCGGAAGAACGGGAATGGCTCGGCCAGGTCGAGAGTCGCGGCTTCACCGATGTATTTCGCTACCTTCACCCAGATGATGCACAGACATTCAGTTGGTTTGATTACCGCAGCAAAGGTTTTGAAAGGGAGCCCAAGCGCGGTTTACGCATTGATCTGATCATGGCCAGCGATAGCTTGTTGCCGAAGGCATACGAAGCGGGTGTTTCTATCGATTTCCGCGGTATGGAACGGCCATCTGATCACTGCCCTGTGTGGGCAAAATTTGAGCTTTAAACGCTAATCGGGGGTGATATGACAAAAATAAAAACCCGCGATCGCATCCTCAGCACCAGCCTGTCGCTGTTCAATAATCTGGGCGAGCCCAACGTGACGACCCTGTTGATTTCCGATGAGCTGGATATCAGCCCCGGCAATCTGTATTACCATTTCAGAAGCAAGGGCGATATCGTCGAAGAGCTGTTTGAAGCGTTTGAAGCCGAAGTGCTGGACTTGCTGGCAGTGCCAGAGGACGTCGATGTCAGCCTAGATCAACAGAGCTTTTTCCTTCACCTACTCTTTGAAGCCGTGGCCCGTTATCGGTTTTTGTATCAGGATCTGGTTAACGTACTATCTCGTTATGAACGCTTGCAGGTTCGCTTTCGACGTATTTTGAAGAAGAAGACCCAAGCTTTCAGGAGTATCTGCGAAAGCCTGCGGCGCCAGAACATGATGCAGATTGGGCAGGAGGAGCTGGATTCGCTTTGCAAACAGCTAACCCTTACGGCGTGTTACTGGAGTGCTTTTGATACTCTTTCACACCTTGATGATCGTGATTCTGTGGATCCTGGCCGGGGGGTGTACCAGATGATGCACCTTATGCTGCCGTATTTCGCACCGGATGAGCGAGAGCACGCTAAATTGGCCAGCCAGGACTATCTATAGACCTGACCCCGATATACGGTACTTACCGGCGTTTCGAACTATTCTTCTTCATCGCTACGGTTGTTCTTGCGCAGTTCTGCCAATTCCGCTTCAAGTACTTCAATTCTCTTTTCGAGTCCCTCGATATCTTCACGGCGATGAATGCCAAGCCGGCGCAACGCTCCGGACACCCTCTCATCAAACAGATGTTCAAGCTTGTCCCAGGTACCCGTCGCCCGCTCACGCACACCCTCAACCCGGTCTTCCACAGAGCGAATCTGTTTTTCTACCACTCCGCGTGTTCTGTTCTCCAGCTGCTCGCCTTCCTGTACCAAACGCTCAAAAAACTTGCCGGTATCTTCTTCCGCCTTTGTGTAGGCTCCCAGGCCCGCAAGCCATATCTGACGGGCCGAACCCTTTATTTTTGCAGCCAGCTGCGGATCATTTTCGGGCTTGTTGTCGTTCTCGTCAGACATGTAACAACCTCTGGGATAGAAAAATGCTCTCGAAATCGCATTATATTACAGGTTGCCATTGATTTCAGTCGGCCTGTACGCCGCAGAATCAAAGGCTCCGATATAAAGATTGATTCCATATGAAAAAATGTTTTCAGACGTAACACCTCGGCGCTTGAAGTGTTCAAAATATAGACAATACTTATGCATACCGGAGTCTCTGCTGACGCCGGTTTGTCTGGAAGTCTTTCATGGATACTACTCGCACGCCTCTGCCCGGCATTCCAGCCGGGCTTTTTTTTGGTATTATTGCATCTACTTATAAGGTTATTCCAAAAATAGCTTTTGGATTCGGGTAAAATCGGCGGTAATACCAAATTTTTGTTCCAAGACCGTGCACCGAGGAGTTTCTGAATGATTGATATTGCCTGGAGTAGTTTTACTCCCTGGACGGCGCTGGCTGGCGGCGTGCTTGTTGGCCTCGCCGCAGCGAGCTTTCTATTGCTGAATGGACGAATTGCCGGAATTAGCGGCATCTTGGGCGGTTTGTTGACCCCCTCTGCCGGTGACATAGGTTGGCGAATTGCCTTTCTTGCCGGACTTATCGGAGCGCCAGCCCTGTGGGCCCTGGCCGCAAAATTACCGCCCATCGAAATAGAGGCGGGATACCCTGCACTTATTATCGCCGGTTTGCTTGTCGGCATTGGAACTCGCTACGGCTCGGGCTGTACCAGCGGTCATGGTGTCTGTGGTCTGTCACGCTTGTCACCCAGATCATTGGCAGCCACTCTGAGTTTTATGTTTGCAGGGTTTGTAACCGTCTTCATTATCCGCCATGTGCTGGGAGTATAATTCCATGAAATCTGCTGTTGCATCGTTGTTTGCGGGATTACTGTTTGGTTTTGGTCTTATTGTTTCCGGTATGGCAAACCCCGAAAAGGTGCTTGGATTCCTCGATATTGCCGGCCTTTGGGACCCCTCACTCGCCTTCGTGATGGGCGGTGCTGTTATCGTAGGCCTTGTAACTTTTACCTTCGCCCGCAAGAGAACCCTTTCCTTTCTTGGTTTCGACATGAAGGTACCCGGGCACACACACATAGATAAACGCCTGATCGTTGGTGGCCTGTTGTTCGGCATTGGCTGGGGCATCGCTGGTTTCTGTCCGGGGCCTGGCCTCGTAGCTTTAGGGGCTGGTGAAGTTAAAGCTATGGTCTTCGTGGCATCCATGGTTGCTGGAATGGGAATATTTGAAATCCTTGAACGACGAAAAGCTGCATTTCGTTTCGCTGAACACTGATACAAAACGCCCGTAAGTATGCTGTTTTACAGAGTTTCATTCTGACATGTGCCACCACCTATGCGATGATGGCGTAGCTATTTTTACCGAATCCGGAGAATAAACCCCATGGATATCAGAAAGATCGATGACACAATTTCTGTCGCTCCCCAGATTGCCTACGCAGATGTGGCAGAGGCGGCCAGACTCGGCTTCAAAACACTGGTTGCCAATCGCCCGGATCAGGAAGAGTTCGGTCAGCCTGCAATGGCAGACATTGAAGCTGCGGCTCGGGAAAACGGGATGGAATGGGTATACATGCCCGTTCAATCCGGAAATGTTACGGATGCCGATGTTGACCATTTCGGGGCAATGATCCGTGATGCCGAAAAGCCCGTATTGGCTTTTTGCAGGACAGGAACCCGCTGCACGGTACTTTGGGCACTGAACGCTGCCCGGACGACGCCGGCCCAGGAAATTTTTACCAAAGCCAGTAGTGCTGGCTACGACATGAGTGGTCTTGCTCCGCGCATGGCGCAGCAGTCCGAAAATCAGTAACCGCTTCGCTTAGAACGCTCAACGCTCAGGATTCACCTTCCCATGCAATACAAAGGTTCAGAGAATTTCCAGCATAACCAGCCGGATAGAATTGGCGTGCTGGTCACCAATCTTGGTACGCCAGACGCCCCGACCCCTTCAGCGTTGCGACGTTACCTGGCGGAGTTTCTCTCCGATCCGCGAGTTGTCGAACTACCCCGCCCCCTGTGGTGGCTTATATTGCATGGCGTTATCCTCCGTATCCGCCCAAAGCGCAGTGCAGCGGCCTATGCAAGCGTGTGGCAGCCCGAAGGCTCCCCATTGCTGATCCATACCGCAAAGCAGGCCGAGGGTATTCGAGAGATCCTGAAAAAGAAATATGGTCCCGACGTGGTGGTTGGCTTTGCCATGCGTTACGGCAATCCGTCGGTACCGAGAGTACTGGATGAAATGCAGGACCAGGGCGTTAGAAAGTTGGTGGTTTTGCCGCTTTACCCCCAGTACTCGGCGTCCACATCTGCATCCACGTTCGATGCGATCGCTAAAAATTTCTCCAAGCGCCGCTGGTTACCGGATTTGCGGTTTATCTCCCATTATCCGGACTACCCGCCTTACATCGAAGCCATGGCCAGCCATATCAAAGAACACTGGGCCAACCATGGTCGGCACCAGAAACTGGTGCTTTCATACCATGGAGTTCCGCTAAAGTACCTGACCAAGGGCGACCCCTACCACTGTGAGTGTCACAAGACCTCAAGGCTTCTGGCTGAGCGGCTGGGACTATCGAAAGATGAGTACATCACTACCTTCCAGTCGCGGTTTGGCAAAGAAGAGTGGCTCAAGCCTTACACTGACGAGACGCTGAAAGCGCTCCCGGGGCAAGGTGTTAAGTCGATCGATGTATTTTGCCCCGGCTTTTCATCGGATTGCCTCGAAACCATTGAAGAAATTGACGAAGAAAACCGTGGCTACTTTATGGAAGCCGGCGGTGAGGGTTTCAGCTACATAACCGCCCTGAATGCCACACCCGGGCACATCAATGCTCTGGTACAGCTGATAGAAGAAAACCTGCAAGGCTGGCAACCTACGGACAACCACCCTGATAAGCTGGCCACCCGCCAGAAGCTCGCTGACGAACAAAAGGACTTGGTTTACCCGGGTCGCAATCTTTGATTAAAAGGCTCAGACGCGCTCTTTCAGACCGCCTCTGAGCCACGTCTCACAGCCTCGGCAACCTTCGTGACAAACCTAATCTTCCTCTTTTCCCTTTGGCGACTGCGACGTTTCGGATAGATCTGGCGTCGACTCGCAAAAAGTACACTCATCAATATCTACAGCCGCTCCACCCGCCTCGACATAGCGAACGCGATGGCTTGCCTTGCCCCGATTGGTGGAAACAGAAAATTTGCGATCACGGCGATCGCCAGTATCCGTATCTGGGTCGGTGGCTGATTTGTTCTCTGACATAACCTTCTCCCGATTGCCTGTGTATAGGTTCAATTAATGCCGATATACGAGAAGATGGGGTAGTTTGCCTGAAGTTTAAAGTCTGGTGCTTTAAAGATCGCTGTGGCTATGGACAATTCTGCGAGAGAATTATGGAACTTGCATATTCAGGGATTGTCTGAGGAAGGGTAACACACTGAAAGAAAGGAAAATGGCGGTGGGCCAGGGATTCGAACCCCGGGTACGCTACTAACGTACGGCGGTTTTCAAGACCGCTGCATTAAGCCACTCTGCCAGCCCACCGGTTTTCCATTGCTGCCTGTCGACAGCGGTGTGCATGATACCGGAATTGCCTGTGCTGTCAACGCCCTGAGTGAAACCCGACGTATATTTCGACATTAACTGCTTTTAATGGAATCTGGAGAGCACTTTCGTGTCGTAAATGATTGAAAGTTCAGAATTCGACATTATTATGAAGTGTAATTACGGGTGATTGGCGTCCATCAGGCCATGAGGCTGGGCGCAAACAAGCAATCAAACAAGCTGGAACAAACCGGAGATCAGAATGCAAAACAGACAGTACAACGTTCAGCAGGACAGCAAGGGCATGATTGCCCGCGGGTCCGCGACTGCACCGATCAGTGCTTCAGCGACCAAGGTTTTGCGTAACACATACACCCTGCTTGCGATGACACTGCTATTCAGTGCAGTCATGGCAGGTGTGTCTATGTCTATCGGTTTGAGCCGGGGCGCGAGCCTTGTTTGCAGCCTTGGGGCGCTTGCATTGATCTGGCTGGTGCTGCCACGCACTGCTAACAGCTCTGCCGGCATTGCCGTTGTGTTCGCCTTTACAGGGCTGCTTGGCCTTTCTCTAGGCCCGATCCTGATGTATTACCTGCAGTTTTCCAACGGCGGCCAGATTATCATGCAAGCCCTGGGTGGAACTGGTCTGGTATTCTTTGCCCTTTCCGGCTATGTGCTGACTACCAAGAAAGACTTCAGCTTCATGCGTGGCATGCTGGTTGCTGGTTTGGTCGTGGTACTGGTTGCCGCTTTGGGCACCATGGTAGCAGGCATGTTTGGTGTTGAGGTTACAGCGATCAGTCTGGCCCTCAGTGCAGCGATTGTGTTCCTGATGTCAGGCTTCATCCTGTATGACACCAGCCGTATTGTGAACGGCGGTGAGACCAACTACATCATGGCGACAACCGGTCTGTACCTGAACATTTACAACCTGTTCGTGAGCCTGCTCCACCTCATCGGTGCTTTCTCAGGCAACGATTAATATCCGGCGCTCTTCGCGCCAGTAAGTTTGCATAACCCCGGCCTTTGCCGGGGTTTTTGCTATTGGTACACTGGAACTACCTCAGGCAGAAACCGAAACCATGGCGGCTATCCAACTGCAAAACTATACGCTGGTAATTACCGGGGCCCCCTACTCTTCTCAGGCCCCGCAGACGGCTTTGGCATTCGCTCGGGCTACGCTTGCCAAGGGCCATAGAGTAGACAGGATATTTCTGTACGGCGACGGAGTTCATCTTGCTTCCGCGCTTTCTTCGCCGCCTTCAGATGAAACTCATTGGCCAGGCGAATGGGCCGGGTTCCTGAAAGAAAGCGGTATCCCGGGTGTAGTCTGTATTGCATCTGCTTTAAGGCGTGGCCTGGTAGACGATGCCGAGCAAAAGCGGCACGAACTGGTAGCAAGCAACCTCCTTGAGCCTTTTATTATTGCCGGGCTTGGGGAGTGGGTAGAAAGCACCATGACATCGTCACGGATTATCTATTTTCATGCGGGAGGCTGAGCGTGAGCACATTGATAGTGATTGACCAGCCACCTTATGGAACATGGGCTGGCCGTGAGGCACTCGATATGGCGTTTTCCCTGGCAGCGTTTGATCAAAGCGTTTCGCTGCTGTTCACGGGGGCAGGTGTTAACTGGCTAAGAAAATCCCAGAAAACAGACGGGATAGAACAAAAGTCCATAGAAAAGAACCTTTCCGCGGCGCCCATTTTCGGCGTGAAAGCAATGTTCGCAGAGGCTTCAGCCTGCGCCCGATATGGGCTTACAATCGAAAACATGTTGGCAGGTGTAGCCATAGCTGAAAACAGCTCCAACCTGCTACATCAATATTCCCACACGGCTTTTTCAGGTTGATCCCAAGGCACCCTCACGTAGATAGCTGGAAAACATTATGAAACCCATTGCTACCCTTCACATCCTGAACAAGGCTCCAGAGCACTCACGCTCTGTTGAGTGCATGCGCTCCCTCAGAGCTGGAGACGCTTTGCTTCTCACCGAGAGTGCAGTATTGGCTATCGCCACAACAGACGTTCATGACCCCAACACTACCGTGTATGCGCTGAAGGCAGACGTACTGGCGCGGGGTCTTGATGATTGCGCATCAGAGACACATCTGGTGGACTTCCCAGCCATGGTTGATCTCACAGCCCAGGCTCAAAACATAATCAGCTGGTGACCTATGGCAGACCTCGAAACGCCAGCCAGAAATAATGAGGGTTTTCTGGAAAATGCACACGAATGGACTCCAGAAGTTGCCAGCATGATCGCTGAGGCTGACCAGATATCACTCGGTGAAAAACACTGGGAGATCATTGAGTTCCTGCGTATATTTTACAGCAAACATGAAATGTCGCCGCCTTCAAACAGGCTATTCGTAAAAGCAGTGAAAGAGGCTTTGGGCGAGGATAGGGGCAACAGTATCTACCTCATGCAACTGTTCCCTGGTACACCTGCGAAAACAGCCTGCCGAATAGCCGGCTTGCCGCGTCCAACTAACTGCCTGTAGACCATATTTGACGAGTGCCGACGCCGCAGCGGTTAGTTTTCTGTGGGCTTTTCAGGTTTCTGTTCGGCCTCCGGCGAAGCTGAGGCCTGCTCCTGCTGCCTCTTGCGCTCCAAATCCGCTGCACCGCCCAGGAAACTGCTTAAACCGTTCTCGAACAGTCCGGACCCGAACTTGAGAAACTGCCGGGTAGACTCTTTTACAGTCCCGTCCCAGGCACTTTCAGGCAGCTCCCGAAGCGATTCGGAAACACCCGCTTTTACGCCGCGAACCACACGGGGTTCAATACCCTCTGCTGCTGCAATCAGCTCCGCGACCTTGCGATCCAGATGGGGCCGAATGATGAGTACCCAAAAGCCGTAGAGGACAACAAAAACAGCAGCAGCGGTTATCAAAAACTGTGTAACAATCAATGTCCATTCAGGCATGGCTCTCTCCTTTCGAGATTCCGGACGTCACAATGCAAAATGCGCCAACGCATAAAGCTGAATTGCGCCAGCAACGGCGCCTAACACGCCACCGACAAACATGAGCTTAACCTCCTCCTCACGAAATGCGGGCCGGAGAATGTCCTGGAATTCCGCAGGTCGCAGCGCTTTCATTTGCCCGGACAATACGCTCGCAACAATGGGCGCTCGTTCTTTATTGAACTCGGGGTCGCTGAACACGTCATGGGTGGCAAGTAGTGCCTGCTGATTCATGGCTTTTTTCAGCTCGGTATATCCGCTCATGCCTACAGTTACCTGAGCACCCAATTTCATCAACAAGGAATTGTCCAGCAGAGGCCTGAGGTGCTTCTGGATGATCGCCCGGGTACGGTCGCCCTGGCTACCGTTAATCATGGCGTCAGCGACCTTCTCGACGGTTATCAGTTCCTCTGCAACGAGCCTGGCCCAGATCTCGCTGATTTCCGGCTGGCGTCGCAAGAACAAACCCTGAATTTTCCAGAACAGAAATCGTCGGGGCTTCAACGGGGCAAAAATCAGATTGATGGCAATCCAGTTCGTGGTGAAACCAATAACAAAGCCGCCAACAGGCAGCAGCCATGGCACTGGATAAGATGACCAGACTGGCGCAAGAACACACCCCAAAAGACCACCAATAACAGCCCCACGGTTAACGACGGAACGAAGCTCAATTGCGCCCGCCTTCTGGAATATGCGATTCATGAGATCCGGGTGGTGTTTCAGCTCAGTGCTCAGCAAGGCTTTAAGGTCGACCAATTCCCCAAGGTCATCACCAAAATCATCAACAAGATCCCCCACCCTGTCAGGCAACTGCTCTCGAGCCCACTGATATATCCGCCGACGCAAGAATAAAGGCAGATTGTCCCAGAGCACCGGTTGGATTTCATACATCACCTCGTCGATGTACTCATCCAATCTTGGTGTTACCTGGGAAATTACCTGTTCGATTATGCGCTGGGGTTCAAGTTTCTGATAAACGGCGTTCAGATCACCAAACTGCCTGAGGGTCCGGTCGATACAGATGTGCGCCATCTTTTCTGATTTGCGGGGAATAACGCCTTGCCACCCTATTAGCCCGATCCCCATAAAGTGAACCGGATAGAACGACATTTGTATTGCAAGCCAGTTCGTAAACCAGCCCGTAAAGGCGGCCATAATGGGCACGGAAAGAAGTGCAGCGTCGATCAAGCGGTACCCCATAAAAGCAGAAGTCTGGCCTGTAGAGTATCTCGTTTCCCCGCAGGCCGAGGCAGAATTTACTGCCTCTGTTTATGGAGTAGATAATGCTATAGCTCGGCACCAAGGGCATTGGCCGAACCGCCACCGCGAAAGAATAAGTGCAGGCGCAAGAACGCCCGCACTGTACATTACTGGTAGTAGGCGTTTTCGGTTTGCGTATGATCCGTTACATCCCGAACGGCGGTAATTTCAGGTACTCGCTCCTTGAGGGTCGATTCAACGCCTTGCTTCAGGGTAAGACTGACCGCGGAGCAGCCCTGGCAACCACCACCAAAGCGAAGTACAGCGACGGACTCGTCCACAATCTCCACCAGTGACACATCACCGCCGTGGGCAGCAAGATTGGGGTTTATCTCTGAAGCCAGTACATAATTCACACGATCAGGCAGTGGTGCATCATCGTCAACGTTCGGCACCTTCGCATTCGGTGCCTTGATAGTGAGCTGGCCACCCATTTGATCTTTGGAGTAGTCAACGAAGGCCTCTTCAAGAAAAGGTACGGAGTTGTGATCCAGGTACAAAGTGAACTTTTCGAGATCTACCTGCTCATCTGTAGGTACAATCTCGTTAGGCGGGCAATACGCCAAGCAGGTTTCAGCATTTTTGGTGCCTGGCTGAGTTACGAATATTCGCACACCCATGCCTTCCACATCCTGCTTTTCGATAAGTTGTGCAAGATAATCCCGTGCGGGATCTGTCACAGTAACCAATGCCATGTTTGTAAACCCGTTGGTAAGTTTGTATTCATTTTAAGGCAGTTCGCTGCAACATGAAAGACCAAGTAAATTAGTTGGTCTTTTGCCGGGTAATGACTTACCCGTATCATATACCCGATGCCCGGAGCTTGACGTAGGTAAAGAATAACCATGCACGAAACTACGACTGGCACCGCCATTTTGCTATGATCGCGCGCCAAAGACACAAATACGCTGTTTATACCGACATCCGGAACTGACTATGACCGATCGCATTACTCGCCTGAAACAACTTCACAAAGCCCTGCAAGAACGCATTGTGATTCTTGATGGCGGCATGGGAACCATGATCCAGAATCAGAAACTGGACGAGCAAGCGTTCCGTGGCGATCGGTTCGCCGACTACGACCGGGAGGTGCAAGGAAACAATGACCTGCTGAATCTCACCCAGCCGGCTCTGCTGAGGAATATTCACGCCGAGTACCTGGATGCCGGCGCAGATATCATTGAAACCAATACCTTTAATTCTACCCGGGTATCTCAGGCGGACTACGGTCTTGAAGAAATTTCTAAAGAGCTTAACGTCGCCGCGGCAAAGCTGGCTCGGCAAGTAGCCGATGAATTTACCGAAAAGAACCCGCAAAAGCCCCGGTTTGTTGCCGGCGCTGTAGGTCCTACCTCGCGTACTGCATCTTTATCGCCGGACGTAAACAACCCGGGCTTCCGAAACGTTGATTTCCAGACTCTGGTAGACAACTACTACGAATCGGTCGCAGGCTTGGTTGAAGGCGGCTGCGACCTTATTCTTATTGAAACCATTTTCGATACTCTGAACGCGAAAGCCGCAATCTACGCGACCCAGCAGTATTTTGAAGACAGCGGCGTAGAACTTCCGATCATGATTTCGGGCACCATAACCGATGCTTCCGGTCGCACGCTTTCCGGGCAGACCACGGAGGCGTTCTGGAACTCCGTTGCACATTCGCGGCCCATTTCTGTAGGCCTTAACTGCGCTCTCGGTGCTGACGCCCTGCGGCCATACGTAGAAGAACTGTCAGCCAAGGCAACTACCTATGTTAGCGCACATCCGAACGCTGGCCTGCCAAACGAGTTCGGAGAATACGATCAAACGCCGGAAGAGATGGCAGACATCATTGAAGGCTTCGCGCGGGACGGCTTCCTTAATATTATTGGCGGTTGCTGTGGCTCTCGCCCAGAGCATATTGAAGCAATCGCTTTGGCTGTAGCCAAATACCCACCCCGAAAGATTCCGACACGGCCCGAAGCGTTGCGCCTTTCCGGTCTGGAGCCGTTTACCGGGGACGAGAACACTCTGTTTATTAATGTGGGTGAGCGGACCAACGTTACCGGCTCCAAGCGATTCCTGCGTCTCATCAAAGAAGAACAGTACGAAGAAGCGCTTAGCGTGGCTCGGGACCAGGTTGAAAACGGTGCCCAGATCATCGATATCAACATGGATGAAGGCATGCTGGACTCAAAGGAGGTAATGGTTACCTTCCTGAATCTGGTTGCTTCAGAGCCGGATATCTCCAGAGTACCCATCATGATTGACTCCTCCAAGTGGGAAGTCATCGAAGCTGGTCTGCGCTGCATTCAGGGTAAAGCCGTAGTGAATTCCATCAGCCTCAAGGAAGGCGAGGAAGCCTTTATCAAACGTGCTCGCGACTGCATGCGTTACGGCGCTGCGGTGGTTGTTATGGCCTTTGATGAGCAGGGCCAGGCCGATACCTATGAGCGCAAAACCGAGATCTGCAAGCGGTCCTACGACATCCTTGTTGGCATGGGTTTCAACCCCGGCGACATTATCTTCGATCCGAACGTTTTCGCCATTGCCACAGGCATCGAAGAACACAACAACTACGCGGTGGATTTCATAAACGCCAGCCGCTGGATTCGTAAGAATCTGCCCCACGCGTCCATTTCCGGCGGCGTGAGCAACGTATCTTTTTCCTTCCGGGGAAACGATGTAGTGCGTGAGGCCATTCACTCTGTGTTCCTCTATCACGCGATCAAAGCCGGCATGAACATGGGCATCGTGAACCCGGGCCAGCTGGTGATTTACGACGAGATTGAACCGGAGCTTAAAGAGCTGGTTGAAGATGTTGTACTCAACCGACGCGAAGATGCCACGGATCGCCTACTGGAAATAGCAGAGCGTTTCAAAGGTAAAGGCGGGAAAACCCAGGAGGAAGATCTTGCCTGGCGCGAGTGGCCGGTGATCAAACGCCTGGAACACTCCCTGGTAAAAGGCATTACCAATTTTATTATTGAAGACACAGAAGAGTGTCGCCAACAGGCCGAGCGCCCGATTCACGTCATCGAAGGCCCGTTGATGGATGGCATGAACGTTGTCGGCGACCTGTTCGGCGACGGGAAGATGTTTCTGCCCCAGGTTGTCAAAAGTGCCCGCGTAATGAAGCAGGCTGTGGCCCACCTTATCCCGTACATCGAAGCAGAGAAGTCCGAAGACCAGCAGGCCAAAGGCAAGATACTGATGGCCACAGTAAAAGGCGATGTTCACGACATCGGCAAGAACATCGTTGGCGTGGTGCTGCAATGTAATAACTACGAGGTTATTGATCTGGGCGTAATGGTTCCCTGTGACAAGATTCTGGCAGCAGCCAAAGAACACAATGTGGACATTATTGGCCTGAGCGGTCTGATCACACCGTCACTGGATGAAATGGTTCATGTGGCCCGGGAGATGCAGCGCCTGGATTTCCAACTTCCACTGATGATTGGCGGTGCCACTACCTCCAAGGCACATACCGCTGTAAAAATCGAACCTCACTATAAGAATGACATTGCCCTGTACGTTTCAGACGCATCACGATGCGTTAATGTCGCCTCGCAACTGCTAAGCAAAACGGCTAAACCGGAAGTCGTGGACGCCGCGCGTAAAGAATACGATGAAATCCGGGAGCGCCGTAAGAACCGGGGTGACCGTACCAAACTGGTCAGCCTGAAAGAGGCCCGCGGGCGCGCGCCAGAAATCACGTTCGAGAATTATGTGCCGCCCAAGCCTGCCTTCACCGGCACCCGGGTGTTCAAAGAGTATGATCTCAATGAGTTGGTGCCCTATATAGACTGGACGCCGTTTTTCATCTCCTGGGATATCGCCGGCAAGTACCCGCAGGTATTTGATGACCCCAAGCGCGGCGAAGCGGCTCGCAACCTGTTTGACGATGCCCAGGTCATCCTTCACAAAATGGTTGAGGAAAAACGTGTAACTGCTTCAGGTATAATCGGATTTTGGCCAGCTAACCGTCGCGGGGACGACATTGTCGTTTACACGGACGAAAGCCGTACCGAAGAGCTGACCACCCTGCACCATTTGCGCCAGCAAGATGAAAAAGCCCCGGGCAAGGCGATGATGGCCCTCTCGGACTTTGTTGCAGAAGAAGGCTCAGACCACTGCGACTATGTTGGTGGTTTCGCGGTAACCACCGGCATTGGCGCCGAAGAGATGTCACTAGAGTATAAAGATGCTCACGATGACTATAACGCCATCATGGTAAAAGCCCTGGCCGACCGTCTGGCGGAGGCCTTTGCCGAGCGCATGCACGAACGGGTGCGCAAAGAGTTCTGGGGCTATGACTCAGTAGAGCAACTGGCGAACGAAGACCTGATCAAAGAACGCTATCGTGGTATTCGCCCTGCCCCGGGATATCCGGCATGCCCGGATCACACCGAGAAAGAGACGCTATTCCAACTGCTGGATGCAACAGAAAAAACCGGCATAGAGCTGACGGAACACTTTGCGATGTTCCCAACGGCAGCTGTTTCAGGCTGGTATTTTTCACATCCGGACTCAAAGTTTTTTGCAGTGGGTAAAATTGGCGTGGATCAAGTTGAGGACTATGCTGAGCGTAAAGGTCTTTCCAAGGCGGAAGCGGAGCGCTGGCTGGCACCCAGCTTGGCATACGATCCGGCCGAATAAAGATCAGTCTCACACTCAGACAGGATGAGCTTTATGACAAATGCGCCGGATACAGAAAAAACCAATAATAAAAAAGCCAGAGGCACCGGCCCCAGCGTTTTTAAAGTAATGCAGAGCGTCGCAGCCGGCGCTCTGGGTGTTCAGTCCAACAAGCGCCATGAAGAAGATTTTGCGAGCCATAGCCCCTGGCCATACATTATTGGTGGCCTGCTGTTCACAACACTTTTCGTTGGCACACTCGTTCTTGTCGTGCGGGTAGTTCTATCCGGGCAGTAGTAGGTCTACTGCCCTGAAACCCAAACCACGGCGAACACAACTACAAGCGCCACAAGTGCCACTGAAGCTATGGCATCGGCGTAGCTGTCTGATCGCATGAGTTTTTTCATCGTGTGCTCCTTTGTTCTCGGTAAGACGGCAAATTGTTATTCTTCCCTCATTAAAGCAGCAAATTGACATTCGTCCAGCTTGCCGCATCTCTCCTTATCACCTGAATCGATAAACATATCTTGAAATAATCGTTTCTAGAATAAAAAGCCGCTGTTATCCTTCGTTTCAGATATAAGGCCCCGATTTCGGGCGCACTTGGCAATTCATAAACTGAATCTGTCCGGCGCAAGCCGTTACGACATTTTATCCAGGACTTTCCTTTATGTACGTATACGATGAACACGATCGGCAAATGATGGCCGAGCGGGTTGCACAATTCCGGGATCAGACCACGCGGGCGCTGGCCGGAGAGTTGGCAGAGGACGAATTTCTCCCTTTGCGCCTTCAGAACGGTCTCTACGTTCAGCGGCTTGCACCCATGCTGCGCATCTGTGTGCCTTACGGTATGTTGCGCTCTGTTCAACTGCGCCGTCTGGCACGGATTACACGAGATTACGATAAAGGTTACGCACACTTCACGACACGACAAAATGTCCAGCTTAACTGGCCGGCAGTGGAAGACGTGCCTGACATTCTGGCTGAACTGGCGGAAGTGGAGATGCATGCCAACCAGACCAGCGGAAACTGCATAAGGAATACCACGACAGACCAATTTGCGGCTGTACAGTCAGATGAACTGGTAGACCCCCGGCCCTACTGCGAAATTATTCGTCAGTGGTCGACCTTTCATCCGGAATTTGCGTTTCTGCCAAGAAAATTCAAGGTTGCCGTCAATGCCTCAGAGAAAACTGACAGAGCTGCTATCCGGGTGCACGATATAGGGCTTCAAATTGTGCGCAATGAAGCGGGAGAGATTGGTTTTCGGGTTCATGTAGGTGGTGGCCTGGGGCGCACGCCAATGGTTGCCCCGGTTATCCGTGAGTTTCTACCGGAGCTAGACTTGCTTACCTATCTGGAAGCCGTTCTGAGGGTCTACAACCGCTATGGTCGCCGCGACAACAAGTTCAAGGCACGCATCAAGATCCTGGTAAAGGCTTTGACGCCAGAGGGTTTTGCCGAGAAAGTTGAAGCTGAATGGGCGCACATCAAGGATTCGCCAAGCCGCCTGACCCCTGAGGCGATTGAGCGGGTTCAGGGCTACTTCACCGAGCCTGCATATGCTGCCCTGAACAGCCGAGCTGACCTGCTGGCGCAGCAACGGTTCGAAAACCGTGAGTTTGATCAGTGGGTGAAGCACAACGTGGATACCCATAAAAAAACCGGGTACGCCATCGTTTCTTTAACCATGAAGAAAACCGGCACACCACCAGGCGATGTGACCGACCGGCAGCTGGAACAGATTGCAGACCTTGCAGATGAATTCAGTTTCGGTGAAGTGCGGGTAACTCATCAACAGAACGTGGTGCTGGCAGATGTTCGTCAGGATCGCCTGCTGGAGCTTTGGCAGCAGATTGTTCCTATGGGGTTCGGAACAGCCAACCTGAATACCTTGACAGATATTATCTGCTGTCCTGGTGGTGATTTCTGTGCCTTGGCAAATGCCAAGTCCATTCCGGTAGCCGAATCGATTCAGCGCCGTTTCGACAACCTCGACTTTTTGTATGACCTAGGCGAAATCGACTTGAACATTTCGGGTTGCATGAATGCTTGTGGCCACCACCATGTCGGCACTATCGGTGTTCTGGGGGTCGACAAAAAGGGTCAGGAGTTCTACCAGGTCAGCCTGGGTGGGTCATCACAGCATGATGCTTCAATCGGTAAAATTCTGGGCCCTTCTTTCGCGCGGGATGAGATGCCCGAGGTAATCAGCAAGATTGTCGATGTTTACGTAACCAAACGCACGGAAGAGGAATCTTTCCTGGATACTTATCGTCGTGTTGGAATCGGACCTTTCAAGGAGCGGGTTTATGCCTGACATCATTTTTCAGGACGGCAGTGTCCGTCAGAACGGGTGGGTTGTTGTTCCCCGCTCAGAAGCCGGGGATGCATTGGATATTCCTGATAATAAAAGCGCGCTGATACCGGCCGAGGTTTGGCTTGAGGGTCGCCAACATTTCGCCGGAAGAGATGATATCGGGGTGTGGTTCGACAGCCATGATGAGCCGGAGATTCTGGCAGACTATGTTCATGAACTGCCGTTGATTGCCGTGAATTTCCCAAAGTTCAGTGATGGGCGGGGTTACAGCATAGGCCGCTTGTTGAGAGAACGGTTTGGCTATAAAAACGAACTGCGGGCGATTGGCGATGTGCTACTGGATCAACTTCAGTTTATGAAACGTTGCGGCTTTGATACTTATGAGCTTCGGCCTGATAAAGATATCCGCAAAGCGGCACAATCTCTGAACTTCTTCAGTCAGGGCTACCAGGCAGCGACGGACACAGATTTGCCGCTGTTTCGACGCAGAGCGTCTTAGCCTTAATGCCGGGTTACACATTCAGGGGCGGCAGGCCTGCCGCCCCTGAATGTTCGAAGTACTATTGGATTTTCTGGTTGCGAAGCGCGCTGAGAACCTTCCATACAGAGTGTTCAAGTGCCGCACTGGTCGCCAATCCGAGTTTTTCGGGAAGGGTTCGCTTACGTTCGAATGAAACGGAAACTACGTCTGCCCTGTCGCAAGCTTCGATAAGATATTCATCAGAGGTTTTGATCTCGTCAACAAGCTTCACTTCCAGAGCACGCTTCCCGAACCAGATATCGCCCGTAGCTACAGCCGCAATATCGAGTTCCGGGCGACGTTCGCTTACATATTCCTTGAACAGAACGTGCGTATCTTCCAGGTCTTCCAGGAATTTTTGCCGGCCCTTCTCTGTATTTTCACCGAAAATGGTCATGGTCCGCTTGTGCTCACCAGCTGTCAGCACTTCAAAATCCACGTTATTTTTCTTAAGTAGCCGGTTAAAGTTAGGCAGTTGGGCAACCACCCCAATCGAACCGAGTACAGCAAACGGCGAGGCGATAATCCGGTCCGCCACACAGGCCATCATGTAACCACCGCTTGCAGCCACTTTATCTACACAAGCTGTGAGGTGGATGCCCTTGCTACGGATCCTGTCAAGTTGTGCTGCCGCCAGGCCATAGGAATGCACCAGTCCACCGCCACTTTCCAACCGGATAACCACTTCATCTTTACCAGGCTCTGCAACACTCAGTACCGCAGAAATAGCACGACGGAGTGTATCGGTTTCACTGGCTTTAATGTCACCATCAAAATCCAGAACATAGATGCGTGCAGGAGCAGCCTCAGGAGAATCGGCATCGGACTTCTTGGCTTTATCCGCTTTTTTTTCTGCCTTGTCTTTTTTCTTTTTGGCTTTACTCCAGGCTTTACGTTCGTAATCAGACATCAATCGAGCCTGAATAGACTCACGCAACTTTCGATATTTATCGTTGAGCTTGCGGATTTGCAGCTCACCCTCGTCGTGGTCCCCCCTCTCTTTATGGGTTGCCGAGACAATAATGGACACGACCACTATTGCTGCAATAACAAAAGTGACCACCTTTGCCAAAAACAAACCGTATTCAGTCAGGAACTCCAAATCGCTTCTCCAGCCAGTTAAGCAAGCACGAGAGTGTAACTTACCGAAACTCTGGTGATAAGCAGAGCAAAAAAATTAAAACAAGCGTTCGATCGAGCTTGACAGTGATTAAATCTCACCATAAAGTCGAATGGCGAAGTCGGCTCTACCCGGCTGCCGCCGAGGCTTGCAAAGCCAGGCACCCAAAGCCGTTATCATGACAAGACAACCATCAAAAAGGGTAAAATAATGTCTGTAGATCAAATCTTTCAGAAACTCGAGCAGAACTTCAACGCAGACGCAGCTCAGGGCCTGGATCTTGTATTCCAGTTTGATATCGAAGATGACAAAATCCATCATCTGGTCATCAAAGACGGAACATGCACACTGCATGAAGGCCCTCACGAAGACCCTTCAGTAACGCTTATCATGAACTCTGAAACCCTGCAGGGTATTGTTTCCGGCGAAACCGACGGCATGCAGGCCTTTATGGCAGGCCAGCTGCGCGCCGAAGGCGACATGATGTTGGCCACCAAACTGGGCGAGCTGTTCAATATGGGCTGATGGTCTCTATTGAGGCATCAAGAGTTGAGCTCATAAAAAAACCCGCACCAAACGCGGGTTTTTTGTTGCCTGGAATATTGGATCAAACCGTTATCAAAGACCCACGTCGTCCATAGACGTTTCTGCAAGTCTGAGCAGATCCAGGTTACTTTCCTCCGGCTTGCCGATGCTTTCTATATAGTACTCAAGGGATGTCAGAGCGTCCGCCAGCGCTTCCAGGACCTGAGTTTCAGGTACGTCGTTGGCATCCAGTAAACGCTCCTGTATCGACGCTGAAACCCTCTCGAGTACATGCGCGGCTCCAGGATCGTTAACCATTTGCAGCCCACCCCAAATGCTGTGCAACGTTGCCGGCAGATTAGCGAGATGAAGCTTGTCATAGTCCGATTCAACAAACGCAGTAATCGCACGTTTGGCCAGCGTCAGTGCGCTTCGTGCTTCGTCGGCCACTACGTAGACGGCCTCTTGAAGATAAACCGATTCTTCATGGCTGTGCTCACTTCCCGCCAACGCATCGGTTTCCGACGTAATGCCGCGACTGACTATCTGCATAACGGCATCTTCAATACCCAGTACTGAATCCGCGAGGCGGAAGAGTTCTTCTTCGCCGGGCAATCGCGATTCGCTCTCCCAGGTCCGCAGCTTGACAGCTTCATCGCGGGCGATGGTCGCCAAGCGACTGAGGTCGAGCATTACCAGAGTGTTGCCGAGACGCTCAAGGGTTTCGGCAATCGACGACAGTTCTGCCAGGTCTGGCTCAATGCCACGTTCGATAATGTCGAGTTTGTCTTTGAGCTGGTTCAGCTCATCCTGCAAAGCCTCAGAGAGCGACTTGAGTACATCAGCGCCCGGCCCATAAAGTCGGCGCGAATGGGCTTCCAGAATAGAATCGGGAAATTCTGCAGGTGTCAGCTGAAAGTCTGAGAGCACGGCAGTAACTTCCGGATTTCCGGAGCCGCTGCGGTACAAAAGATAAATAAGATCACGAACGAGGGAGTCTGGTGCATCTTTAGCTGTTGCCACCTTGCCCACGTACACCACTTCACGCGCATACTTTTCGATTCGCATGAACATACGCTTGCGGGCTTTGGTAAAAGGCATCGCGCGATCCAGCATGGTATCCGCGGCTATGGCTACGAGACACCACATCTGCCCCATCGGTGCCCCTTGGCACAGACGAACAAAACCACGGGCTGAGCGGCCTATGAGTTTCTGGCTGACCACCGGGTTGCGATCCCGGAGCAAACCCAGAAGCGCTACCTGAAAAGTCAGGCGCATACGCCGGGCAACAATCTCGTATTCGGACTCATTACCGTCGAAAGCCGGAGCCGGAAGACCCTTACAAAAATCCGGTCGGTCTTTTACGTCGACTTCGAAAAAACGCGATTCGGGGTAAGGTTTTTCTCTACGAGCTTCGCGCAGATCATTGATGACCGGGAGCAGCAACTCAGGGTGGTCTTCTCGCTGCTGATGGTAGTACTCAACATAGCGTCGCAGGATAAACAACGCGTTGCTCAAGGTGGTCAGCAGGATATTTTTGTCGTCGTTCGCCCCTACCGGAACGTCATTTGCCATGGTTACCGCTTCCTGGCACAACAAGGTTCCGCCACGAAGTTCCACCAGAATGAAAATGCCGCGAAGCTGATTCAAAAAATCCAGACAGTTCTGAAGATCTTCACCGCTTTCGCGGTTTTCCTGAAAGCGTTCGAGACTCGATTCGGCCTGCTTGATGGTCTGTTCTATTTCACTTTTGACCAGATCAAACGACTGCGATTTCGTCGCCAGAGACGATTGAACCATAAACGCTTCCTGTTAATCTGCGGAAACTTCCGCGCCGTCCAAGTGAAATACGGCCTGGCAACGATCCGTGCCAGACCTTTGTTATTAGTAGCCGTTTGTAATCCTTCCGGCCAAAGTATGCGATCTCAAAAATAGCGTACTTATCACTACTTATAACATAAAATTCAAGCACTTCAACAAGGCAGGAATGTAACAATTGGTACAGGCAGACACAGTTCTCATTCTGAGCCTTCCAGTTTGCTCCAAACGCTTCCTCCTGCTTTCTTTTCGAGTGCGGACATAAACGCCTGGTGGGCGTCAGACTCGGCTTCGGACGGTTTGATGACAGCCAACGCCGGCCTTTCCGGACTCAACCTTCGCACCCCACCGGAGACACCCCCGTTCTCTGACCCGGCGTCGAGAGACAAAGCGGTTTGCCCGCCCGTGAGCAGCAGGTACACATCCGCCAGAATCTCCGCATCCAGCAGGGCGCCATGAAGCTCCCGGTTACTGTTATCAACGCCATAACGTTTGCAGAGAGCGTCCAGGTTGTTCTTCTGGCCCGGATGCTTCGCCCGGGCAATTGCAAGGGAGTCCACAATCCCGCAATGATCAGCCGTTTTTCGCACCGGCTTAATCCGGCCAAACTCGGAGTCCATGAATCCAACGTCGAACGCGGCGTTGTGAATGACAAGCTCCGCGCCCTTTATAAACTCGAAGAACTCATCGGCAACTTCTGCGAATTTCGGCTTATCAACCAGAAATTCGTTGGTAATCCCGTGGATGGTGATCGCTTCCGCTTCAACTTCCCGCTCCGGGTTAATATAGACGTGGTAGTTGCGGCCGGTAAGCTTACGCTCCATCATTTCAACACAGCCGATCTCGATGATCCTGTGCCCTTCCGCCGGGTCAATACCTGTTGTTTCTGTATCCAGTACAATTTGTCTCATAACGTCCACATCGATTCAGGATTGGAGAGTTTTCAGTTGCGAGCCAATTCTTCAACGCCCTTGTTGGCAAGTTCGTCTGCCAGCTCGTTATCGGGCACACCGGCATGACCTTTAACCCAATGCCAGTTAACTTTATGATTTGCCGTTTCCAAGTCGAGCTCACGCCATAGGTCATCGTTTTTCACCGGCTTTTTCGCCGATGTTTTCCAGCCATTACGTTTCCAGCCTGAAAGCCATTCGGTGATGCCTTTGCGCACATACTGGGAATCGGTATAAAGCTCTACTTCACAGCCTCGCTTAAGAGCCTTAAGCCCCTGAATGGCAGCCATCAGCTCCATTCGGTTATTGGTGGTATGGGGCTCGCCTCCGTGCATCGTTTTGCGTGCATCGCCATAACGGAGCACCACACCCCAGCCACCGGGCCCCGGATTGCCCTTACAAGCTCCATCGGTATAAAGAATCACCTTTGCGGACATTAAAACTCCTGCGTATATATAGTTGTTGGCGGCCCTTAGTGGCCGGTCAGTCGTCGGGGTGGTTCAGGTTCTGCGGTGGACAGCCCCTGGATGCGCCCACAGTTCCGGTTCCCGGGATCACGATGACGTTGTTCTGTCGCCATGCGTGTCGCCTGGGAATGCGAGCGTTCACCCTTTTTTTGGCAAGAATACAGTAATAAGCCCCGACTGGCAGGAGCCCGTTGCCCGTCAATCGCTCCCCGAGCCGGCCCGAGCTCTTGCGGCCGCTACGCTGGAGGGGCAGGCGAAAAAAACGGGTAACCGAAACGTCAACATGAAAGCCCAGGAGATGAAGCCAGTCATCCATGCGCCTGCGCATAAGAAAGCGGCCTCCCCATGGGCCAGCGTGATGACGTGACATAAACCTGCGCAGCCCCCAAATGCTTACCGGGTTGAAGCCAATAAGAGCAATCGTTCCCTCGCCCCTTAAAACCCGGCCCGCTTCCCGGAGCGCCTGATGAGGGTACAGTGAGAAGTCGGCTGTATGGTGAAGCACAACCAGATCCATGGAGTCGCCTGGAAACGGCAACTCATTTGCGTCACATACAACAACCCCATCTGGAATACTGGGAAACCATTTTGGTGTCGTCATTATTTTGTGGGAGAAATCGGTACCATTGATCAGCGGTATCCGGTGACTGACGCTTACGTGAAGCTGCCGCGCACCCGTTAGCGGGGCGAGTTTGTGATCCAGAAAACGCCGCTGGTCCGCCAGCATCGAGCGCCCGAGAGGCGTCTGGAACCAGTGTTCAAAGCGCTCATGCCGGGAGGGATAATCAAGGACCTTTTTGCTTTTCACACTGCCTGCACTCCTTCATGGAAGATAGCCTTTGAACAAGCCACTGGTTCAGCGGTTCTTGGGGCTATCAACTTAATGCTCTATCATATCAGGCACACTTGCCAAGCATATACGGGGACATCTGATGCTCACCATCTCTGCCATCCCGGCCTTTAGTGACAACTACATCTGGTGTCTTGCCGACACTGACACGGGGAAAGCTCTGATTGTGGACCCCGGCCAGGCCGCGCCAGTACAGCGTCACCTCGCAGAAAATGGCCTCAATCTGGATACCATACTGGTTACTCACCACCACCCCGACCATGTTGGCGGAATCAGCGATCTGGTAAAGGAATATCCGGACTGTCGGGTAACCGGACCAGCCGAATCCCCATTCAAAGGCAACACCAATAACGTACACCCCGGTGACGAGGTCGTCTGGGAAGATGTCACATTCCAGGTGATGAGTGTTCCGGGACACACGCTGGATCACATAGCCTTTTTTACCGATGTCGAGATCAGCGGCCGCCCTGCACTGTTTTGTGGCGACACCCTTTTCGTTTGTGGCTGCGGCCGATTGTTTGAAGGCACTGCCGCACAAATGCTTGAATCCTTGAAGTCCCTCCGCGAGCTTCCCGGCACCACCGCCGTATATTGCGCCCACGAGTATACTCTGGCCAATCTTCGCTTCGCTCGCAGCTGGTTGCCGGACGACCATGAACTCGAAGCCTTCGAGCAACAGTGCAAGGAACTCAGGGAAGCCGGTAAGCCTACTGTGCCCTCAATACTTGAGAATGAAAAACGACTCAATCCGTTCCTGCGCTGGGATGACCCGGTTGTTGTAGGCGCAGCCAAAAGATATTGCACCGACCAAGGTTTGCCGGCAGATTCAGACACTGCCATTTTTGCAGCCATAAGGCACGGTAAGGATAATTTCTGAGCGGTTAACAAATCCTTTCAACGTCGTAACGAGAGGCTTCTTGACCGCTAGAAACAGGCTCCCATAGAATCATTTAACATTTTGCTTGTAACTTACTAAATATGCCGGGTTTTCAGACAGGAGACCCGGCAATAACCCAGACCTGGAAATTGCCTATGTCGGTCAAACATTTGCCCCTGCTAGTTTTTTTTGGCGCCCTGGCAGGTGGCTGCAGTTCGCTTTATACGTCAACAGACATGGCCCAGGGAAACCCGCTTGATTCGGACAAAGTAAGTGTTGCAGCCGGAGACGAAGGCCTAAAGGAGTCGGTCGAATCCGGGAAAAACAGCGATGCTGTTCGCAATGAGCCACTTGATGATGCCATGGCCCCAGAACTCAAGGCGGCAGCACGCGAAGCCCGGGAAAAGCTTGAGAATCCTCAGCAAACTGCTTTGGAAACTGGTGCAAAAAGTGTCTCTGACAAGAGCGCAGACCAGGAGCCCGGGCAGGCAGTACTGTGGGATCGCCTGCGAGCAGGCTTTGAACTTGACCATGATGTCGACAACAAACGCGTTCAGGATCAACTGAAGTGGTATGCAAAACACCCCAACTACATCAATCGCGTGGTTGAACGTGGAAGCCGCTACCTTTATTACATCGTCAATGAAACTGAAAAGCGCGGCCTACCTACTGAATTTGCGTTGCTGCCCATCGTCGAAAGTGCATTTGACCCTTTCGCATATTCCCACGGTCGCGCTGCAGGTCTCTGGCAATTTATCCCATCGACCGGCAAATACTTTGGCCTGACCCAAAGCTGGTGGCATGATGAGCGCAGAGATGTCATCGCGGCTACGGATGCGGCACTGACTTATCTTGACCGCCTATCAAACCGGTTTGGCGGTGATTACACATTAGCTCTTGCGGCCTATAACAGTGGCGGCGGCACGGTTTCCAGCGCAATGCGCCGCAACCGTAACAGCAACAAACCGGAAGATTTCTGGTCGCTGCAACTGCCAAGGGAAACCCGTCATTACGTCCCTAAACTGATCGCTCTTGCGAAAATTTTCGATGATCCGGCCGCCTACGGTGTTGAGCTACCTGATCTCTTGGACGAGCCCTATTTCGACGTTGTCGAGACCGGTGGACAGCTGGATCTGGCCCAGGCCGCCGAGCTTTCGGGCGTTGATATTGATGAAATCTACCTGCTCAACCCATCTTACAATCGTTGGGCAACGTCACCAGACGGCCCGCACCGGCTACTGGTACCCCATCAGAACGCGGAACCCTTCCGCATCGCTCTAAAGGAAATCCCCCCTGGTAAGCGCGTTTCCTGGCGTAATTATGTGGTTAAATCGGGAGACAGCCTGAATACGATATCCCGAAAGTTCTCAACAACGCCGGCAGTGCTGCAACAGGTAAACAGCCTTAATAGCGACCTGATCCGGATCGGCCAGCGCTTGATGATTCCCTCTGCGTCCAAGAACTCTGATAGCTATGCGTTAAGTGCATCCAACCGGCTTGAGCGCAAACAAGACAAGAAACGCGATGGCAGTAAATTGCGGCATACAGTCCGTCGTGGAGATACCTTCTGGGACATTGCCCGGGAACATCGAGTCTCTGTACGCCAGCTCGCAGCCTGGAACGGGATGGCTCCGGGCGATCCTCTCATTCCGGGTAAAGAACTGGTTATCTGGTCCAATACAGCCCAGCCTACCCTGGCGTCAGCCAGCGGCGCCCGCGGTAACGCCATGGTTCGCAAAGTCGGTTATAGCGTGCGCAAGGGCGACTCACTCGCACTCATCGCCAACCGTTTTTCTGTGAATGTACGGGATATCGCAAGCTGGAACGACTTGAACACCTCCCGTTATCTTCAACCGGGGCAAAGTCTGGTACTCTACGTCGACGTCCGGAACAGCCCGTAAAGAATACAGATTCTCGGGCCCGGAACTTTCAGTATCTATAAGAATCATAAAAATTCAGCGGACAAGAGCACTGGGCGGGATGCCCGGTGCGCCGACCTGAAACCTCCAGAATGTGCGAGACCCATGACAAGATTCCTATCCGCCTTACGCCCCAGATCGCTTTTTACAGTCCTGACCTTGCTGGCCTCCCCCGGTTTTCTTTATGCCAGTGACACCACCCTTGAGGCTTCAGAGCAGCAAATCCAGCCAATTCACGGTTTGGCAATGCACGGCGAACCCAGGTATCCGGAGGGGTTCACACACTTCGACTACCTGAACCCCGATGCTCCGAAGGGCGGCACTCTGAAAATGGCAGTAGTGGCGAACGGTTTTGACTCCTTCAATCCATTCGTTATTCGTGGTGTCGCAGCCGCCGGAATCAGCGGTTATATTTACGACACACTTCTTGAGTATTCGGCAGACGAAGCTTTTTCCATGTATGGACTCATCGCAGAGTCACTGGAAACTCCTGAGGACAGAAGCTATGTAGTATATAACCTCAGGCCGGAAGCCAGGTTTCAGGATGGCGAACCCATTACCGCCGAAGATGTAAAGTTTTCCTTTGAAACCCTGACCACAGAGGGCCATCCGTTTTACCGGAATTACTACGCAGATGTGAGCAAGGTAACGGTTGAGACCCCGCATCGGATTCGTTTCGATTTCCAGGAAACCAGTAATCGTGAGCTGCCTCTGATTCTTGGACAGATGCCGATTATGCCCGCGCATTACTGGGAAGACCGGGAGTTTGGCAAGAACGGTCTCACCCCACCCGTTGGCAGTGGCCCCTATAAGATTGGTGCATTTGAAGCTGGCCGCTCTATTGTTTACGAGCGGCTCGACGATTACTGGGCTAAGGACCTCGCCGTTCGCAAGGGTCGGTTTAATTTCGACCGCATTCGCTATGACTACTATACCGATGACACCGTGGCCCTGGAGGCCTTCAAAGCCGGCAGCTTTGATTTCAGAGTGGAAACCTCAGCCAAGAACTGGGCAACTGCCTACACCGGCGAGAGGTTTGATAACGGCACGATCAAAAAAGAAGCCATTGAACACCACCGCCCCACCGGTATGCAGGGCTTCGTGTTCAACACCCGCAAAGACGTCTTCAGCGACCCCAGGGTCAGGGAGGCGCTGACCTACGGTTTTGATTTTGAGTGGACCAACAAAAACCTGTTCTACGGTCAGTACGCCCGCACCAACAGTTATTTCGAAAACAGTGAACTGGCCGCAACCGGCCTACCCTCCGGCAGGGGACTGGAAATTCTTGAACAGTACCGGTCGCAACTGGGAGAAGACATCTTTACCAAACCCTTCGCCGCGCCGTCGACCGATGGCAAGCAAGGTCTCAGGCAGAACCTGAGAGTGGCCCTGGAGCTTTTGCGCTCGGCCGGTTACGAAGTTCGTGAAGGAAAAATGGTGAATACCGAAACCGGCGAGCCTCTGGCGTTTGAGATTCTGTTGTTTCAGAAAACCTTCGAAAGAGTTGTTCTGCCCTTCAAAAACAACCTCGCAAAGCTCGGCATTGAGATGTCTGTACGCCTGGTCGATAGCAACCAATACGTTCAGCGTGTAAGGGAGTTCGATTATGACATGATCACCCAGGCCATCGGTCAGTCAGACTCTCCGGGCAATGAACAGCGGGAGTATTGGCACTCCTCGACGGTAGACGCTAACGGCTCCCGTAATTATGCCGGCGTGAGCGACCCTGTTGTTGATGAGCTTGTGAGCCTGGTTATACAGGCGCCGGACAGAGAAGAGTTGATACAGCGTACCCGGGCCCTGGATCGGGTTCTGCTTAGCGGGCATTACGTCGTGCCGCACTGGCACCTGGCGAAAGATCGTGTTGCCTACTGGAGCCACCTGAAGCATCCGGAACAGACACCCAAGAATGGTACTGACCTCGACAACTGGTGGGCTGAGCCCTGAGGAAGCTGCCGCTAAATGGGCATCTATATACTCCGGCGCCTGGCGCTGATTATCCCTACCCTGATTGGGATTCTGCTTCTCAACTTTGTGATCGTACAGGCCGCCCCTGGCGGTCCGGTTGAGCAACTGATTGCAGAAATGGAGGGCCATGGCGGCAGCGCGCTTGCAAGGGCGACTGGCGGCGACACAGGCGGAGAAGTGGCCAACGCGTCAGGAGATCGCCGTGGCTCCCGTGGCATTCCCGATGAAATGCTGAAAGAAATTGAAGTGATGTACGGCTTCGATAAACCGGCGCATGAACGTTTTCTCAAAATGCTAAAGGACTACGCCACGTTTAATTTCGGCGACTCCTTCTTCCGGGAAAAAAGCGTTACCGAGCTGATACTGGACAAAATGCCCGTCTCTATCTCACTGGGGCTCTGGTCTACCCTGATTATCTACTTCATATCTATCCCTCTGGGCATCCGTAAAGCGGTCTCAGACGGATCCCGGTTTGATGTCTGGAGCAGTTCAGCCATTGTGATTGGCTATGCCATCCCCGGTTTCCTGTTCGCCATTCTGCTGATTGTTCTGTTTGCCGGCGGCAGCTACTTCGACTGGTTCCCCCTGCGCGGGCTCACCTCCTCTGACTTCGACCAACTCAACTGGTATCAAAAAGTCGGAGATTACTTCTGGCATCTTGCGCTACCAGTAACTGCCAACGTTATCGGTGGATTTGCGACATTGACCCTGCTCACCAAGAACTCGTTCCTTGATGAGATCGGCAAGCACTACGTTGTAACCGCCAGAGCCAAAGGCCTGGACGAGAAGCAGGTACTTTATGGGCACGTATTCCGAAATGCCATGCTGATTGTAATTGCCAGCCTTCCCGGTGTGCTCGTGTCTCTGTTCTTTACCGGTTCGCTATTGATTGAAGTTATTTTCTCTCTGGATGGCCTCGGCCTGCTGGGTTTTGAAGCCGCACTTAACCGGGACTATCCGGTTATCTTTGGCACTCTGTTTATATTTACCCTGATGGGGCTGGTACTTAAGTTGATCAGCGACATTACCTACGTGCTGGTAGACCCACGCATCGACTTTGAAAGTCGGGAGGGCGCGTAACATGAAGGCGCTGACTCCGATTCAACAGCGACGTCTACGCAACTTTCGCAATAACCGCCGGGGCTTCTGGTCTCTTTGGGTATTTCTGGCCATTTTCGGGCTGACGCTCGTTGCAGAGCTGATAGCAAACGACAGACCCCTCGTCGTGTCCTATCAGAACACTCTGTATTTTCCGGTAGTTGAATCCGTGCCGGAAGAGACCTTTGGTGGTTTTCTGCCCACAGATGCTGATTACCGGGACCCTTTCATTGCTGACGAAATACTCGCCAACGGCTGGATGCTCTGGCCACCAATCCGTTTCAGCTACGACACCATAAACTACGATCTGGATGTGCCCTCACCTGCACCACCGAGCACTGAAAACTGGCTGGGAACAGACGACCAGGGACGAGACGTGGCCGCGCGCGTAATTTATGGCTTTCGTATATCTGTTCTGTTTGGGCTGACTCTAACCATTGCCAGCTGCATTGTTGGCGTCATAGTCGGCGCTATACAGGGTTTTTACGGCGGCAAGATTGATCTGGTGGGCCAACGCTTTATCGAAATCTGGTCCGGCTTGCCAGTACTCTACCTCCTGATTATCCTCTCCGGAATTGTGCAGCCGAACTTCTGGTGGCTGCTCGGCATCATGTTGATGTTCAGCTGGATGGGTCTGGTTGATGTGGTTCGCGCTGAATTCCTCAGAGCCCGCAATTTTGAATACGTTAAAGCAGCGAGAGCACTCGGGCTGGGTAACCGTAAAATCATGTTTCGCCATATTCTTCCAAACGCCATGGTTGCAACATTAACGTTTTTACCATTCATCCTGACCGGTGCCATTACCGGTCTGACATCTCTTGATTTCCTGGGTTTCGGCTTGCCCTCTGGCTCACCATCGCTGGGTGAACTGATTGCCCAGGGCAAGGCAAACCTTCACGCTCCCTGGCTTGGCATTTCGGCATTTGTTTCCCTGTCACTGATGCTCACGCTACTGGTTTTCGTGGGTGAAGCCGTGCGTGATGCCTTTGACCCCCGAAAAAACGCATAAGAGCGAACCGATATGAGCGAGCTGCTAGAGATAACCAATCTCTCGATCTGCTTTGACCAGGGCCCGAAGGCCGTGGATTCTGTGTCGCTCAGCCTACAACAGGGTGAAACTCTGGCTCTGGTTGGCGAAAGCGGTTCCGGCAAGTCGATCACCGCATTATCCATTCTCCGGCTGCTCGATGAACGGCATGCGAACTATCCCGGTGGTGAGATCCGCTACCGTGGCGAAAACCTGCTGCAAGCGCCGGAGAAACGCTTGCGCCAGGTTCGTGGGCGGGAAATCAGCATGATCTTCCAGGAGCCCATGACCTCCCTTAATCCTCTGCACAGCGTTGAGAAGCAGATCAGCGAAACCTTGGAGCTGCATAAAGGCATGCGTGGCCTGCAAGCCAGGGAGCGTTGCCTGGAGTTGTTACAGCTGGTAGGCATAGACAACCCGGAGAGCCGGCTGGGTGCTTACCCGCATCAGCTTTCTGGAGGCCAAAAGCAGCGCATTATGATCGCCATGGCTCTGGCCAATGAGCCAGATTTGCTCATCGCCGACGAGCCAACCACTGCTCTGGACGTGACGGTTCAGAAGCAGGTTCTGGAACTGCTGCAGGGATTGCAGGAGAAGCTTGGCATGGCGATTCTGCTGATTACCCATGACCTGACGATAGTGCGCCGTTATGCCAGCCGGGTTGCAGTGCTGGAACACGGCAAGCTGGTCGAGGAAGGAAAAACCGCCGCTTTGTTTGCGTCACCCAGCCATCCCTACACGCGTAAACTTCTCGATGCCGAGCCTCCGGAGGCCCCCCTGGCTCGAGCCGGGAGCGGAAAACCTTTGCTTGAAGTAGGTAACCTTGATGTGCGGTTTCCTGTGCGTAGAGGATTATTTGGCAAGGTAAAAGAGTACTTTCACGCGGTTAAACGCGTCGGCTTCTCCCTCGAACAGGGCCAGACACTCGGCATTGTGGGTGAAAGTGGTAGCGGGAAAACAACCATTGGCCATGCGCTTCTCAAGCTTACTTCCAGCACAGGCAGCATAAAGTTAAACGGGCAAGAGCTCGCCGGGCTCGACCAAAGCGCATTCCGCCCCTGGCGGCGCAGGATTCAGATTGTTTTTCAGGATCCTTTTGGCAGCCTCAGCCCCCGCATGTCTGTTGCCGAGATAGTGCGGGAAGGGTTGGAAATACACGATTCTGAAAACGCCCAAACACACGAACAGAAAGTCATTACGGCGTTGACGGACGTGGGCCTCGATCCAGAGGCCCGCCACCGGTATCCCCATGAGTTTTCCGGGGGCCAGCGCCAGCGCATCGCCATTGCCCGTGCACTGGTGTTGCAGCCAGACCTGATCATTCTCGATGAACCCACCTCCGCTCTCGACAGAACGGTTCAAAAGCAGGTTATCGAACTGCTACGGGATATTCAGGCGCGCTATGGTCTAAGCTATATCTTTATCAGCCATGATCTGGCCGTTGTCAGGGCACTCAGCCACCAGTTGCTGGTCCTCCGACAGGGAGCGATTGTGGAATACGGGAATGCCAGCGACATTTTCCACGCACCCGAAGAACAGTACACACAAGAGTTGCTTAACGCGGCGCTTTTCTATAACCAGAAAAATGCCGATTCCACTACGACTATTTGAGCGTTACTCCTGACGGGATACTTCGGGGATAATGCATCAAAATCAGGAACACAGGGAGAACCACCCATGGGAATACTGAACGGCAAAAAAGCGCTGATTGTTGGCGTAGCCAGCAAGCTGTCCATTGCATACGGTATCGCAGATGCCTTTGCCCGCGAAGGTGCAGAACTGGCCTTCACATATCAGAATGAAAAGCTCAAGCCGCGGGTAGAGAAGTTCGCTGAGGGATGGGGAAGCAACCTCATATTCCCTTGCGATGTCGCCAGCGATGAAGAAATTGAAAATGTGTTCAAAGAACTGAACAAGCATTGGGATAACATCGACATCATTGTCCACGCCGTTGGCTTTGCACCGGGGCACGAACTTGATGGCAACTACGTTGACGTAACCACCAGGGAAGGCTTCAAAATAGCCCACGACATCAGCTCTTATAGCTTTGTCGCTCTGGCCAAGGGTGCACGCTCCATGATGCACGAGGGCAGCTCCCTGCTGACTCTGAGTTATCTGGGCGCCGAAAAGGTTCTGCAGAACTACAACGTGATGGGGCTTGCCAAGGCATCACTGGAAGCAAACGTACGCTATATGGCTGCGAGCCTCGGCCGTGACGGAATCCGGGTAAACGGCATTTCTGCAGGGCCCATCAGGACACTGGCAGCCTCCGGCATTAAGAGCTTCCGCAAGATGCTTGCGGAAAACGCCAGGCGCGCTCCGCTACGCCGGAATGTAACCACAGACGAAGTGGGCAACGCTGCGGCTTTTCTGGGCTCGGATATGGCCAGCGGTATTACCGGTGAGATCATGTACGTAGATGCCGGCTTTAACATCACTGGCATGGGCGAACTGGAAGAAGAAACATCTGAAGATTAAGCTCTGACGCAGGGAGGCAGCCAGGCGCTGACTCCCTGCTCAGCGTTCACGGCTTTGCCAAACACGAAGCGGGACAGCTTTGCACTCAGGGCGCTTCCATAACTTTCGCGACAGCCTCTGTCCATTCAACGTAAGCAGTCTGTTCCGATTCGATAATTCTTAACCCCACCAAGTAGTCCGTCCCATGAGAGCGGCACCAGATCACCTCCACAATCAGTGCGAAGGGTTCCGTCTGACTATCCAGCAAAACAGAAGCTGAAAGCAAAGCACCCACCACAAGCTTTTCGTGTGAGAGCAATCGTAGCCCGCTTGCCGACAGGTCGCGAACGCCACATGCAAGTTCTCTGTTGGACGCAATTGGCAGCCCTTGGGGTTTCGGACAGGAGGCCTCCAGTTCCAGCGAAATCCTGGCACGCGCAGTCAGGCGGTAATACAACCGGTTATCCTGCCCATCGGGCGGGTCGTCCCGAGTTCCAAACGTATAGTCAGCGTCTTTCATTATTATTCCTGGCTTTTTTCATTCCGTTACTTCCGCCCGACACGTATACGGCCCACCACCCTGCTCAAGGTGTCATCAAATTCCGCAGCACTACCAAGAACACGTATGCGCTCTTCAACGATTGCGAGAACCAGATCTTCTTCCTGAAACTCGCGCCGATTCAGGCCCAGGCGATCAACGAAAATCAGCTTGCGGGATGCATTTGTACGAACAGCCAGCTTGAGCCTGGTGCCCTCTGTCTCCGGTTGGTCCGAAACTTCCAATATCCAACCACCCAGATTGATGTTATCCACGTGCTTTTGCGCAAGAGCTGTCTTTTCTCTGTACAGGCGATCCTGTTCAGCCTGTTCATCTGCAAGACGCTTGCTTTCGGTTTCTTGCCGTTCCCGATCCAGAATTTCTTGACGCGCGGCCTCCGCCTCCCTGCGTTTCAACGCCTGGGCTTCTCTCTCTCTACGGAGCTCATCGGCACGGGCTCTGGCCGCCTCTGCAGCCTGCTCACGCTGTTTGCGCTGTTTTTCAAACGCTCTGGCCAACAGTTCGACGGTCCCTGCGAGAACCTCGCCAAACGGGGTCTGAGCAGGCAGTGGACGAATACTGCCAGCTGTTTTGGCCTCGCAGAATGCATCCCAGGGCTGTAGTCCAAGTTTCACCCCGGTACCGTTTGTCCAGAGGATCTCTGCCGTGTCTTCGAGCAGTGCACAAAAGTAACGACGCTGCTCCGTTGCCCCTTCACCCTCTACAAACCAGCTGTTCTCCATGGCTTGAAAATCGGCCTGCTTGGGCACCTCGAAACTAAGCCAGGAGCCACTCCATGAGAAACTTGTCTGATCAGACAACGCCTCCACCAACTCAGGTGATTCACCGCGCAACCTGGACATCATCACGGTTCCGATGCCGGCAAGGGCATTCGGTGTGAGGGGGTGATCGAATACGCGGCTCCACACGTCAAGAAGTCGATCGCCTATCTGTTCACCTACGTGGTAGAGCCGGTTTCTGTCTTTGTCAGAGAGAGAGGGATCGCCCACCCATACCAGCCATTCGAGTAGCTTGCTGCCATGCCTGCAGGTCTCACCGTTAACACCGGAATCCCATACCGCCTGTTTCAGCAACTTTTGCCAGTGATCAAAAATAAAATGGAGCACGGGCTGAGGCAATTTCCGCCCTTGTAAGGCCCTCCCGATAAGGGCTCTGGAGGTCTGATCTGCCCGTCTTTGGCGCGCCGCGCCCTGCTCTGTTACCAGCAATCTCTGGCGTAGTTTGCCTGCCTGTGCATTACGCCTGAGCGAGTCCTCCTGCCATTGCTGGCAGAAAGCACTGACAGTATCGGTGGTGCCAGTTTCAAACGCGGCAGAGACAGCGACAACCAACGCATCCAGTTGATCAAGCAAAGCCTTCGATGACCGGCCACCAGAATCACTCCAGCCCCGCCATTCCTGGAGGCTGTCCAGCCAGTTCAGCAGTGTGTCACTGAAGGCGTAATTGCCGTCCAGATTCATACGCCACGCAAGATAGAATCTTAAGCGCGCGATACGCTGGATGATCTGAGAGTGGAGCCCGCTGGTTTTCAGGAACACATCCATGATGCGGTCCGCCACATAGGCTGCATTAATCTGGCGCACGGACCAGTCACGCTGCACAGAGCGCAGGACATGGGTTACGCGCTCGTTTCGTTGTTCCTTCCAGCATGAAAATAGCAGGGGTTGCCAGTCACTTACGCTTTCTGGCGCGAGTTTCCCTGCGGGATAAGGCAGGTCGGGGACCCGAATACCGGCAAGCACATCGTCAATTTGCTTGGCAACCGCCTTCCGTAAGGCCACCTGGTGCGACTTCGGCCTGTTTTGTGACATCCATTCCCCGTGCTCAAGAAGCGTTGAAAAGGCCCAATAAATAAAGCAGTATAACGAACTCGCCGGGGTTGGCCACAACCGGGTCCGGCGCTATTGTAACGATAAGAATTGGGGAAACAGCAGAAAATGTCCGGCAATAAACTAGAAGATCTGAATGTGGCGAGCCAGGAAACACTGATTACCCCTGAAACGCTAAAACAGAAGATGCCTCTCTCGGGCGACGCAGCCAAGACGGTTACTGAAGGCCGCCAGGCGATTTATGACATTATCGATGGCAAAGACCACCGTCTTTTCCTGGTTGTGGGCCCCTGCTCCATTCACGATGTGGATGCAGCGCGTGATTATGCCGCCCGCCTCAAGAAACTTGCCGATGAAGTCAGCGACACCCTGCTTATCGTCATGCGTGTTTATTTTGAGAAGCCGAGAACGACGGTTGGCTGGAAAGGTCTGATTAACGACCCGCACCTGAACGATACTTTTGACATTGAACATGGCCTCAAGCTCGGCCGGCGTCTTCTGCTTGATATCAACGAACTTGGGCTACCGGTAGCTACAGAAGCACTGGACCCGATCTCGCCGCAGTACCTGCAGGACACAATTGCCTGGTCAGCGATTGGCGCTCGCACCACAGAATCCCAGACTCACCGCGAGATGAGCAGCGGCCTTTCGATGGCGATCGGTTTTAAAAATGGCACTGACGGCAACCTCGATGTTGCTGTAAACGCCATGAAGTCGGTTTCTTACCCGCACAGCTTTCTCGGAATTGACCAGCAAGGGCAAGTGGCCATTATTCGCACCAAGGGCAACAAGTACGGGCATGTTGTTCTGCGCGGGGGCGGCGGAAAGCCCAATTACGATTCGGTCAGCGTGACGCTGTGCGAGCAGGCTCTTGATAAAGCCGGCTTGCGCAAATCCATCATGGTGGACTGTAGCCACGCCAACTCCAGTAAAGACCCGGCGATTCAGCCGCTTGTCATGCAGGATGTCAGCCATCAGATCCTGGAAGGCAACACCTCAATCCAGAGCCTGATGATTGAAAGCAACATCAATTGGGGTAACCAGTCTATCCCGGAGAATCTGGAAGATCTGGAATACGGCGTATCGGTGACCGATGCTTGTATCGACTGGCCAACAACAGAAAAGGCCATCCGCGAGATGCACGCTAAGCTAAAGGACGTTCTGCCGGGCCGTAAGCCCGCCTGAAACTGCTCAAGCAGACTGGGTTGGTAAGCCGCCGACCCAGTCCAGCCTGTCCCTCAGCGCGACCACATGGCCAACAATAACAAGTGTAGGCGCCTGGACCTTCTCTTCGTTTACTCGCTGTACAATCGTCTCCAGATTGCCCGTAACAACCTGCTGGTCCCGAGTAGTTCCTTTGGAAACCAGAGCTATTGGCGTATCCGCCGCCATTCCGTGCAGTATCAATTGCTCACAGATAATCGGCAGCCCAACCAGACCCATATAGAAGACCAGCGTCTGGCTGTTCTGCACGAAGTCCTTCCAGGGTAAATCGCAGGTATTATTTTTCAGGTGCCCCGTAACAAAGCGCACGGACTGAGCGTGGTCACGATGGGTCAGAGGAATACCCGCATAAGCAGCACACCCTGAGGCCGCCGTAATGCCCGGAACAACCTGGAAACGGATGCCTGCGCTGGCCAGGGTTTCGATTTCCTCTCCACCACGGCCAAAAATAAATGGATCTCCGCCCTTGAGACGCACAACCCGGTAACCTTCCTTCGCAAGATCGACCAACCGCTGGTTGATCTGGTCCTGCGGCAAGGTATGGTTGGAGCGTTGCTTACCCACATGGATCATTTCAGCCGTATCTGGAATCAGGGCAAGAATTTCCGGAGACACCAGTCGGTCGTAGAGTACGACCTGTGCAGACGTAATGAGGCGCCAGGCTTTGAGTGTGAGCAGTTCCGGATCTCCGGGGCCGGCGCCCACAAGAGCAACCTCCCCGGCAGAGCTGTTCGGGTTCAAGGTAACAGGGTTTGTTCTGTAACGTACGGGCGCTGGCGTTGCGCCAACCCCCGCTCCTACGTCTTTTCCGGGCTTGTCCATCATTGGATACGCTCAACGCCGCCCATGTAGGGTTTGAGCACTTCGGGAACAATAATACTGCCGTCTTCCTGCTGGTAGTTTTCCATAACCGCCACCAGAGCACGGCCTACCGCAAGGCCGGATCCGTTCAATGTATGCACTGGCTCGGGCTTGCCCGTCTCCGGATTGCGCCAGCGTGCACCCATGCGCCGGGCCTGGAAGTCGCGAGTATTTGAGCAAGACGAGATTTCCCGGTACTTATTCTGCCCTGGTAGCCAGACTTCAAAGTCGTATGTCTTCGCAGCAGAAAAGCCCATATCGCCGCCACACAGGGCGACCACCCGGTAAGGAAGCTCAAGCAGCTGCAGCACCTTTTCAGCGTGACCACTCAGTGCTTCCAGTGCCGCATCGGAGTCTTCCGGGCGAACCACCTGCACAAGCTCAACCTTATCGAACTGGTGCTGGCGGATCATGCCACGAGTGTCGCGGCCATAGGAGCCGGCTTCACTGCGGAAACACGGAGTATGACAAACCATTTTCAAGGGCAGATCTGCCGCATCAAGAATGGAATCTGCCACAAGATTGGTAACCGGAACTTCCGCGGTAGGAATAAGATAAAGCGGATGATCCCCATCAATTTTGAACAGATCTTCCTCAAACTTCGGTAATTGTCCTGTGCCATAAAGCGTCTCTGCGTTTACCAGATACGGCACATAAGTTTCGGAATAGCCATGTTCACCGGTATGCAGGTTCAGCATGAACTGGGCAAGCGCCCTGTGCAGACGAGCCACTTGGCTGCGCATCACCGCAAATCGTGAGTGAGCAAGTCTTGTTGCCGTCTCGAAATCCAGGCCACCGAGGCTCTCTCCCAGAGCAACGTGGTCTTTGGGTTCGAAATCGAACTTTCTCGGCGTACCCCAGGTACGAATTTCGACGTTGTCGTCCTCGCTATCTCCCGACGGTACACCCTCATCCGGGAGGTTAGGGAGACCTGCCAGAAACCCGTTAAGCTCTTCCTGAAGCTTACGCAGTTCTTCTTCAGCTTCCGACCTGCTTGACTTCAAACTCTCTACTTCATCCAGTAGAGGCTGAATGTCTTCCCCGGCAGCCTTTGCTTTACCAATCGACTTCGACTTTTTGTTCTGCTCACCCTGCAAGGTTTCAGTGCGCACCTGAAGGCCGCGACGACGCTCTTCAAGCTGCTCAAAAGCTGCTACGTCAAAAGCAAAGTTCTTGATGGCCAGCCGACGGGCGATCTCTTCAGTCTGGTTACGGACGAGTTTGGGATCGAGCATGATTATCCTGGATTTTCCGGTTTGCGATGTATGTAGATCAGCTCACCATTATACCCGTGCCGGCACTTGTGGCTACCGCTGACATCCAAGGTTACAGGTGAATCAGGTGTGGCGCTGCCTGGGACTTTTTTCGTTGAGAGCGTCGAGCCTCTGGCGTTTCTCTGAGAGCTTTATTTCCAGGCCCCGATCCACTGGCTCATAGTACCTGCGCTGGTGAATCGCATCCGGCAAATAGGATTCTCCTGCTGCGAACGCGTATTCTTCGTCGTGAGCATAACGATAGGAGTCACCGTGGCCCATGCTCTTGAGAAGCTTAGTCGGCGCATTGCGCAAGTGCACCGGCACCTCGTAATCCGGGTCCTCACGAATGTCTGCCATGCAACGATTAAACGCTTTATAGACTGCGTTACTTTTGGGTGCGAGAGCCAGATAGGTGACCGCCTGCGCAAGAGCCAGCTCACCTTCCGGGCTGCCCAAACGTTCCTGGGCGTCCCACGCTTCCATACTCAGCTGCAAGGCTCTGGGGTCGGCATTGCCGATATCCTCGCTTGCAATTCGCACCAATCGACGGGCCACATAGAGAGGATCACAACCACCATCGAGCATCCGGCATAACCAGTACAACGAGCCGTCGGGGTCTGAACCCCTCACGGATTTGTGCAAAGCGGATATCTGATCGTAGAAAACGTCTCCGCCTTTATCAAATCGGCGCAGGCTTGTTTGCATTACCTGTTCGAGATGCTTTTCGCTTATCCGGTTTTTCCCTTCAGTGTCCGGCTCTGCCAGATCAGCCGAAATCTCAAGAATATTGAGCGCGCGCCTGGCATCCCCACCGGATGCCGAAGCCATCAAATTCAACACATCGCTCGACACCGCTAGCTCACCATTAAAACCCTCTGCTGAATCAAGAGCGCGGGTCAGCAGCTTGAGGATATCTGAATCTTCCAGGTTTTTGAGCACATAGACGCGGGTGCGGGAAAGCAGCGCACTGTTCAGCTCGAACGAAGGATTTTCTGTGGTAGCACCCACAAAGATGAAGGTGCCATCTTCAATATGTGGCAGGAAAGCATCCTGCTGACTTTTGTTGAATCGGTGAACTTCGTCCACAAACAGAAGTGTGTCCTGGCCCTGAGAGAGCTTGCGGTTGCGCGCTCGCTCGACAATTGCCCGGATGTCCTTGACGCCGCTGAGAACCGCGGAAACCGTTTCAAAGCTCAATTCACCCACGCTAGCCAGAAGCCGGGCAAAAGTCGTTTTTCCAACCCCTGGTGGCCCCCAGAGAATCATGGAATGGAGCTGGCCCTGCTCTACTGCTCTGCGGAGCGGTTTCCCAGGCCCGACGAGGTGCATCTGCCCCACGTAATCATCAAGACTTTCCGGACGCATGCGCGCCGCAAGAGGCCGAAAACCGACCTGCTCGGTGAACAGGCTATCCTGCATCTCAGCCTTCGTCCCGGATTACGTCAACGTCCTCCGGATACTCAAGCGTAAAAGCGCTGTCGTCGACGCTTTCGTTAAGCTTAATGTCATTAAAGCTGAGCACGCTAAGCTGAGACAGAGAATCCTGCATGCGCATTTCTTGCAGTTCGTTCTTGAAGAACGTCAGCCTCAAGGATACGAAAAGGGAGTCTTCACTTTTGGGCTCAAGAGTGAATTCCCTCGTGTGATCACCGACCTGACGACCGGAAACCCGATAGGTGTCTTCGAGGTTATCAACTTCTCCGCTGAGCAACAGCGCAGGTGTGGTCTGAACACGGTCGTCCAGGTTGTGCACGGTTACCTGCTCAAGGTCGGGGTCGAACACTTCCACGCTTTGGCCGTTACTGACAATGTACTGGGATAGAGGTGCCTGAGTTTCCCAGTAAAACAGACCTGGCCTTTTGGCTTTCAGTGAACCACGGGATTCCTGCACCTTACTGCCGTTTTCATTGACCACGATCTGAATGAAATCGGCCTGATACGTTTCGTAGCTTTTTAACAAAGAGGCGAGCTCAGCCGCTGTACCTTCTGTGTCTGCAGCCATTAGTGAACTACTGAACACAAGAGCCATAATCAACGCTGCCGAGACGGTCGCCAGGGGTTTCAGAAAAATCTGTTGCATAGTATACGACTCCTAATCTCTTGGTGGGGGCGGCGCCAGAACCTCACGGGCGCCATTATGGCCCGCTGAACTGACCACTCCCGACGCTTCCATGGCCTCAACCAGATTGGCCGCCCTGTTGTAACCTATCTTGAACTTTCTCTGCACGGAGGATATCGACACCCGGCGCCCCTCTGTCACAAAAGCGACGGCTTCATCAAACAGTGCATCACCCTCGCTATCGCCACCGTCAGATAATGTGGGCACACCGGGCAGACTTTCACCCTCAGCGCCGTTGAGAACATCATCCACATACACGGGTTCACCCCTGGCCTTCCAGGCGCTCACCACACGGTGAACCTCATCATCGTCTACAAAGGCCCCGTGGACGCGGACAGGTAGCCCGGAGCCCGGCGGCAGGTAAAGCATGTCACCGTGCCCAAGAAGCTGCTCGGCACCACCCTGATCCAGCACTGTGCGTGAGTCGATCTTGGAAGAGACCTGGAACGACATTCTCGTTGGAATGTTGGCCTTGATCAGGCCCGTGATGACATCCACTGATGGCCGCTGGGTTGCAAGTATCAGATGGATACCTGCCGCCCTCGCCTTCTGGGCAATCCGGGCGATCAACTCTTCAACCTTTTTACCAACAATCATCATCATGTCGGCAAATTCGTCGATAACCACCACAATAAAAGGCAAATGATCCAGTTCCGGGCGTTCCTGTTCGTCATTGGCCAGATATTCATCTGGCTTCCAGAGTGGATCAAGAAGAGGTTCGCCAGCCGCCGCAGCGTCTTTCAGCTTCCTGTTGTAGCCAGCCAGGTTTCGGACACCCAGAGCCGCCATTAAACGGTATCTTCGTTCCATTTCAGCCACACACCAGCGCAGCGCATTTGCGGCTTCTTTCATGTCTGTAACGACCGGGGCCAACAGATGGGGAATTCCGTCGTAGATGCTTAGCTCCAGCATCTTGGGGTCGACCATGATGAAACGTACGTCTTCCGGGCCGGCCTTGAGCAACATACTCAGCAACATGGCGTTGACCCCTACCGATTTACCAGACCCGGTGGTACCAGCAACCAGCAGATGGGGCATCTTGGCGAGGTTTGCCACCATCGGGTTCCCACCTATGTCATTACCCAGTGCCATTGTCAGTGCCGAGCTGGACTCGGTGAACACTCTTGCGCTCAAAACCTCACTAAGGCGAACAATCTCCCGCTTCTCATTGGGGATTTCGATACCGACGACGGATTTACCCGGGATTACCTCCACAACCCGAACGCTGAGCACAGCCAGGGACCGCGCAAGATCCTTTGCCAGGTTGGAAATTTTACTGACTTTAACCCCCGCAGCCGGCTTTATCTCAAACCGGGTAATCACCGGTCCCGGGTTAACTTCAACAACCTCAACCGACACGCCGAAGTCGGCCAGCTTTTCCTCAAGCAGGCGCGACATATGCTCCAGCGCCTCCTCGGAATAGCCGCTTTCTTTGTGTTCCTCTGGCGGGTCAAGCAGTGAGACAGGAGGGATCGGGCTCTCTATGTCCTCAAGCAACGAAGGTTGCGAGTTTTTAGCGTTGCCGGCATGCGGTGTCTGTTCATCTTTTTTGAACGGCGAGATCTTCAGGGAGCGGCCGCTCCCGGAAGGTGCTTTTTCTTTAGCAGAAGGCGCCTTCTCTTTAACAGACGCACTCGGCTGTGCATTTCTTTTCGAGGGTGCTTCATCTCTGGAACTGAAGCTTTCCAGGCGTGCTGGCTCTGCTTCCTCGTCAGCAGAGAAACCTTCAAGGGCTGGCTCCAGGCGCCCCTTCGTTGGCTTTTCCGATCTGGCTTTCTTGTTCGGGCCAAAGCCAGGGATTTTGTGCCACCAACGCCCGCGTGCCTTTTCTTGCTCGGGTTCAGGCCCAGGTGCGGGGCTATGGGCTGTTTTTGCAGGTATTGCAGGTTTCTCGGACGCCGGCCTGGATTTATCCGGCGTCGCCAGTTTCTTCAGCGCCTGACCCAGACGAATAGCAAGGCCGCCCAGTTGATCCATCAGCCAGAACCATGAAAGGCTGAGGGTAACCGTCAATGCGAAGAGAAATATAGCAATAAGCAGTAGTGTTGTTGCCGGAAGATTAAAGAAACGGACCATGGCGTCCGCGACTGTGGTTCCAAGCACACCGCCCGACGTGGCCCCCAGTCCAAATACCGAATAAAGGGACAGAAGGCTGGTCGCTGATAACAAAATCAGAAGGAAGCCGCCGAACCTCATTAAAAACAACGGCCAATGTAGATCCAGCGGTTCGTTTCTGCAGCGGAACAACATGATAGCGTACCCTGCGACCATCACCGGGAACAGGTAGGCTACGTGGCCGAAAAAATCTCTCAGCAGGCTAGCAAGCCAAGCTCCGGAGCGGCCGGCTGAATTAAGTACGCTGGTATCATGGCCAATGCTGGCCCAGCCAGGGTCTGCGGGGTTAAAAGTAACCAGCGCCATGGCCAGATAGATGCACAGCGCTACCAGGCCAATCACTGCACCTTCGCGCGCGCCCTGAGCTGCAAGGCGGCGAAAGCGGAGCTGTTTCTCTGTCAGTTGCTGTGGTGATTTCTTCGCTTTTGCAGATTCGGCCATGAATGCTCAAACGTTAAGTGTTGCTTGCGTTCTGAAGCGCCTGAAAGCCTCTGTACAAATCTGCTTTCAGGTCTTCGACTGCTTCGATACCAACCGAGAGTCTCAGAAGGTTTTCTGTAATGCCAGCTCTGGATTTGTCTTCGGGAGAGAGCCGCCCGTGTGTCGTGGTCGCCGGATGGGTAATCGTCGTTTTCACGTCACCAAGGTTAGCTGTAATTGAAATCATCCGTGTTGCATCGATGAATTCCCAGGCTTCCTCCCGACCACCTTTGAGGCAAAACGCCAGCACGCCACCAAAACCTTTTTGCTGCTTTTTGGCAAGTGCATGCTGCGGGTGGCTTTCCAGTCCGGCGTAATAAACGTGTTCGACTTCCGGTTGCTGCTCAAGCCATACGGCCAACTCTAACGCATTGTCGCAGTGGGCTCGCATACGGATTGGTAAGGTTTCCAGCCCCTTATGGAAAACCCAGGCGTTAAAGGGGCTCATAGTGGGGCCGGCAGATCTGAGAAAACCGTAGACTTCTTCCATGAGCTTTGTTGCGCCAACAACTACACCGCCTACACAACGGCCCTGTCCATCCAGATACTTGGTTGCAGAATGAACAACTATGTCCGCACCATGTTCCAGAGGGCGCTGTAGCACGGGCGTACAAAAACAGTTATCCACCACGAACAGTGCGTCATTATCGTGGGCAAGCTTCGCCAGTGCCTCCATATCGGCAACTTCACAAAGCGGGTTCGATGGGGTCTCGATAAACAGCATACGCGTGGCTGGTCGTATCGCGGCGGTCCACTCTTGCGTATCAGTAAGACTTACAAAGGTTGTTTCTACGCCAAACCTGGCCATGTATTTCTGAAACAACACGTTGGTCGTTCCGAAAACGCCACGAGAACAGATAACATGGTCACCGCTCTTCAGCAGCGCCATGCAGGTGCTGAGAATGGCGGCCATACCCGATGCTGTCGCTACAGCACGCTCTCCGCCTTCCATCGCCGCGATGCGCCCCTCGAAAGCCTGAACCGTCGGATTGGTGAATCGGGAGTATATATTGCCCGGCTCATCTCCCCCGAAACGCGCTGCTGCCTGAGCCGCACTATTGTAGACAAAACTCGAGGTCGGAAAAATTGCATCACTGTGTTCAAGCTGGCCAGTTCGGAGCTGCCCTGCCCTCACCGCCAATGTATCCAGAGACATTCCGTCCAGATCCGATTCAGGAATCTGGGCGGTTTCTTCGCGGTAAAAAGTCATTAGCGTCTCCTGACAAGGCTTGCTGTTCAGTCTTCGTCGTTGTAGAGGTCGATGATGCCGTTATCAGCTGACCCGGTGTTAACATCCCCTGAGCGGGTGACATCATTACGGGACTCATCAAGGCGATTGAGATAGGCCTCATCAATATCACCGGTTATATAGTCCCCGGTGAACACAGAACACTCCCACCCTTCTATGCTCTCGTTTACATCGCTGACACAAGTCACCAGATCCTCCAGATCCTGATACAGCAGCCAATCGGCTCCGATCAGATCGCGAATCTCCTCAACACTTCTTTCGTGAGCAATCAACTCACTGGCCGACGGCATATCTATGCCGTATACATTGGGGTATCGAACCGGTGGCGCAGCAGATGCGAAGTAAACCTTTCGTGCGCCGGCGTCTCTGGCCATCTGCACAATCTCTTTGCAGGTGGTGCCGCGGACAATGGAATCATCAACCAGCATGACGTTTTTGCCTTTGAACTCCAGATCAATGGGGTTCAGCTTCTGACGCACAGATTTTTTACGCATGGTCTGGCCAGGCATAATGAAAGTGCGGCCGATATACCGGTTTTTGATAAAGCCCTCGCGGAATTTCACGCCCAGCCGGTGCGCCATCTGCATTGCCGAGGTCCGGCTGGTATCAGGAATGGGCATAACGACATCTATGTCATGGTCCGGGCATTCTCGCAGAATCTTATCTGCCAGAGTTTCACCCATCCGTAGCCTCGCCTTGTAGACGGAGACGCCATCCATGATGGAATCCGGCCTTGCAAAATAAACATGCTCGAAAATACACGGGTACAGGCGGGGTTCGTGTGCACACTGCTGAGTGTAAAGAGTGCCATCAGTTTCGATGTAAACGGCCTCGCCTGGTGCTATGTCTCTTACCAGTGTGTACCCGGCTGCGCTTAGCGCAACGCTCTCGGAAGCAATCATGTATTCCTTCCGGCCGCTCTCGGAAGTACGTTCACCGTAACAGGCCGGACGGATACCATTTGGATCGCGGAAGCCGACGATGCCGTACCCGGTAATCATCGCAATAACCGCGTAGGCACCGCGGCAACGCTGGTGAACCGCTCTGACTGCCGAGAATACTTCTTCCTTGGTCGGATCAAGCTTGCGCAGCTTTTGCAGCTCGTGCGCAAAAACGTTCAGCAGCACTTCTGAATCCGAATTGGTATTGATATGGCGAAGGTCTGTACGGAACAGATCCTGGCTCAATTCATCGGCGTTGGTGAGGTTACCGTTGTGAGCCAAGGTAATGCCGTACGGGCTGTTCACATAAAAGGGCTGTGACTCAGAAGAACTGGAGCTGCCCGCAGTCGGATACCGCACATGACCTATTCCGACATTGCCGACCAAACGCTGCATATGGCGAGTATGGAATACATCGCGAACCAGTCCATTGTCCTTGCGCAGATAGAAGCGTTCATCCTGGAAGGTAACAATGCCCGCTGCATCCTGGCCCCGGTGCTGAAGTACAGTCAGCGCATCATAGAGCGACTGATTTACGTGAGAAGTACTGACGATGCCGACAATGCCACACATGGATAAGGTAATCTCCGAGTGTTAATTCTGAATGTTAGCGGGATGCGGACGTGGGTTCCACGGCCTTTTGAGGTTCCGGCTCCAGGAAACGGGCGAACTCGTCACCAAACGTTCGCCTGGACCAATCTTCGACTACTGCCAGGCGGTCGATCATGATTGACGTCCTCCACCAGGTATCCTGAGCCAAAGGGGTGTAACGGATAAATGCGATCGCAACGATCACTACAACAATTCCCCGCAGAAGGCCAAACCCCATGCCCAATACCCTGTCCGTCGCAGAGAGACCCGTTGCACGAACGAGGTGTCCGATCATGTTGTTTATGATAGCTCCAACGATGAGCGTACCAAAAAAGAGAATGGCAAAGGCAGCAATAAGACGCACCAACGGCGTTTCAACTGTGCCCTCAAGCAGGGCCTGCATCTGGGGATGAAAGGTTCGCGCAAGAATAAATGCACCCACCCACGTCACAAGAGACAGCGCTTCTTTCACGAAGCCCCGCTTCAAACTGATGAGAGTGGAAACTGAAATCAGGGCAATTATAACCCAGTCAATCCAGATCAGCGCTTCCATGGAAATCCCGGTGGAGAAAAGGAAGCGCGAATTCTATCAGGAAACGCCGGTTCGCCAAACCGCCGGAACCACATAAAGCAGTGTGAAAAGGTTATTTATCGCCAGATGTGACAAGACTGTTCAAGCTAAACGCCTTATCCAGTGCACGTTTTGCTGATTCTGCCTCGGTTTTCTCGGCAAATGGTCCACTGAAGACCCGCGTAAGCGTGCTGTCGCCCCGAACGACCTCCTGAAGGTGGGAATTGTAGCCCTTCTCGCGCACCTTGTCCCTGAGACGACGAGCGTTGTCGCCGTTACCAAAGCTGCCTAACTGCACAACCCATGCACCTTCCAGGGAACGGGTAAACTCGGCACTTTCTTGTTCGGTCTGTGCAGACGGCTCAGTTTGTGCGGGTGCGCTTGGCTTTTCTTGCGGAGCTGCAGCGGTAGTTGGAGAGACAGACGGAGAGGGAGCAGGCTCAGTTTGTACCGATTCCGTCGCCTGAGGCTCAGGGTTTGCAGTGCTATCAGGTACAGGCTGAAGCGCCGATTCATCACTTTCAAGAATTCGGTAGTCTTGGACGCCCGAGTCTGCTGTTGCAGGCTCATCTTGCTGGTAAGGAGGCGGAGGTGCCACATCCGAAACGGGAGCTTCAACTTCCGGGAAAGGCGGTTCTTCGGGAATATTGATCGTAGTAGACGTTCGCTCAGAGTGAGGTTCATCGAACACCATGGGCACAAAGATAACGGCCAGTGAAACCAGGACCAGCGCACCGATTATTCTTTGTTTCAATCCATCCACGTTATTTGACTCCCCGCCTGGTTGACCCAGCACATACTAACCGCCTGCATGCCATAACTCAAAGCCCCGGGAACCGCTATGGACAAAGTTTAAGGCGCCCGGGTTCACTCGCTCAAAGGAGCAAAGTGCGTGCTTCTGCGACAGTAAAAAAAGAACCAAATACAATGATGATGTCCTTTTCTCCTGCGTTAGCCTTTGCCTCGGAAATTGCTGCGGCCACAGAACTATAGGCTTTGACCTGGGGGCTGCTACTCCCGTCGTGCAGCTTACCAAACAGCGACCCGGACTCCAGTCTTTGCCACAAAGCGACGGAATCCAAACCTCTGGGAACATCAAGTCCTGCCAGATACCAGTCATCAACAACCGGAGCCATAGCGCTGGCCACGCCCTCCACGTCTTTATCGGCAAGAGCGGCATAAACCGCGAAAACCTTCTGATCTTCACCCTTCAATGCCTGGAGCCTTTTGCAAAGCCAGCCAGCAGCGTGAGGATTATGGCCTACATCCACATACAGATCCGGATTGCGTCCCAGGCGCTCGAACCGTCCTGGCACCTTGACACCACACAGAGCTGTCTCGATCACGTCTTTTTCGAGACCAGGCTCGAGTACACGCACTGCTACCACTGCCGCAGCGACACTCTGAACTGGAAGAGGCCCAGACGGCAATCTGAACCTGGCCTCCTGTACATGAAGCCTTGTGGTGATGTCGCCGGAATCCTCTCTGGCCTCCTGGATGGTATAGTCCCGCCCCCCAAGAATGAGCGCTACCTTCTGAGCCTCTGCCTGCTGAATAACGGAGCGCGGAGCATCAACATCGGCAACGACCGCGGGTATTCCAGGGCGAAGAATCCCGGCTTTCTCAAAACCGATAACCTCACGGTTATCTCCAAGAAACGCCACGTGATCAATGTCGATGGACGTTATAATCGCCAGGCTGGCATCTAAAACATTAACCGCATCAAGGCGGCCGCCAAGGCCAACCTCAAGAATCCAGTCCTGCACACCAGCTTCGGCCAGCGCAACAAAAGCCGCCAGTGTGCCAAATTCAAAATAAGTCAGTGTTACTGAGCCACGAGCAGCTTCCACTTTTTCGAACGCACAGACCAGACCCGCATCATCAATGTCCTGGCCGTCGATACGTATGCGTTCGTTATATTTCTGTAGATGGGGAGATGTGTAGGCGCCAGTTCGCCGCCCGGCTGCCTGAAGAAGTGCTTCGAGCGTCGCAACCGTGCTGCCCTTCCCGTTGGTACCGGCGACGGTAACGACCCGTACCGCAGGCTTCTTGCGGAACAGGCGACGAAGTACCACCAGAACCCGGTCAAGCCCCAGGTCTATTTCGGTAGGGTGTATCAGTTCAAGCCAGGACAGCCACTGATCAACTGTCGCCCCGCCCCCCGGTGCTTCAGGAGGGCGGGATTTCTGTTTATTCTGCGGCTGGCTCAATGTCTGGCTTTTCCGATATTTCAAATTCTATGGGGTCTTCCGTATCGGGCCGTTCTTGCCCGGTGAACTTGGCCAGGACATGTGCAATACGCTCACGCATCTGGTGGCGATGCAGAATCATATCAATTGCACCATGCTCCAACAGGAATTCACTGCGCTGGAAACCTTCGGGCAGCTTTTCCCGGACCGTCTGCTCGATAACCCGCGGGCCGGCAAATCCGATCAGTGCATTGGGTTCTGCAATATTAAGGTCGCCCAGCATTGCAAGGCTTGCGGACACACCACCAAAAACAGGGTCGGTCATGACGGAGATGTACGGAATACCTTCCTGTTTCATACGTTCAAGCACGGCAGCCGTTTTTGACATCTGCATCAGGGAAAGAATGGCTTCCTGCATACGAGCGCCGCCGCTCGCGGAAAAACAGACCAGGGGGATACGCTCAGCCAGTGCTACGTTGGCAGCCTGGACAAACTTTTCACCAACAACCTGCCCCATGGAGCCGCCCATGAAATTGAATTCGAAGGAACAAGCGACCAAAGGGACATTCAGCGTTTTGCCCTTCATCGCGACAAGCGCATCTTTCTCACCCGTAGCTTTTTGAGCTTGTACCAGGCGATCCTTGTAACGCTTGGAGTCCTTGAACTTCAGCCGATCCCAAGGCTCAAGACCGGCTCCGATTTCTTCACGCCCTTCGGCATCAAGAAAAATATCGAGGCGCCGGCGAGCATCGACTCTCAGGTGATGGTTGCACTTGGGGCAAACATCCAGGTTCTTCTCCAGTTCCGGCTTGTATAGAAAGGCGCCGCATTTCGGGCACTTTTTCCAGAGACCTTCCGGAACACCTGTTCTGCGATTGGATTCCGAGCGAATTTTGCCCGGCATTATCTTGTCAAGCCAGTTACTCATGGTTATATCCTGTCCTTTGATTCTGACTCACCTTCACCTTCAGGATCAGGAAGCCAGGCTGTCCAGTGCTTCGCGCATCGGGTTGAGCAGATCGGTCAGTGCCCGTTTCAGAGCTTCGATGTCTGCCTGATTTTTGGCTATTGTATCGACCAGCACACTGCCAACAATTACACCATCGGATACCCGTCCCACGGCAGCCGCTGTTTCCGCATCGCGAATCCCAAAGCCAACACCTACAGGCAAAGCCGTTAATTCGTGAATATGAGCTACTTTTGCGGCGACTTCGTCTACGTTTATTCTGGCAGCTCCGGTCACGCCATTGAATGAAACATAGTACACATATCCCGAAGAGTGATCGGCAATAGCACGAATTCTTTCATCAGTCGTCGTTGGCGCCAGCAGGAAAACCGGATCCAGCCCCCTCTGGGAAAACAGAGGCGCAACATCATCGGCTTCCTCCGGCGGCAGATCCACCGTAAGAACTCCGTCTACGCCAGCCTCCACAGCCGCGTCGGCAAAGGTTTCATAACCCATGGCCTCAATGGGGTTAAGGTAACCCATCAGCACAACAGGGGTTGTGTCATTGGTTTCTCGGAACTCTCGCACGATCGCCAGGACGCGACGCAAAGATGTGCCGTGTTTGAGCGCGCGCTCACAGGCCAGCTGAATAACCGGACCGTCGGCCATCGGATCAGAAAAAGGCACGCCCAATTCAATAATATCCACACCCGCATCAACCATAGTGTGCATCAAACCAACTGTCTCATCCGGATGCGGGTCACCGGCAGTGATAAATGGAATTAGTGCCTTGCGTCCTTGTCCTTTGAGGGTCTTTAGAACCCCTTCAATTCGGCTCATGCCTGCTCCTGTCGATTCATCAGAGTTCGATACCATCCAACTGCGCAACGGTATGAATATCTTTGTCGCCGCGTCCGGATATGTTAATGACAACCATTTGGTCTTTATCCATCGTAGCCGCAAGTTTGACTGCATAAGCCACTGCGTGGGCAGTTTCCAGTGCTGGCATGATGCCCTCGACCAGGGTCAGCATACGAAAAGCTTCCAGCGCTTCGTCGTCCGTAACGGAAACGTAGTTCGCGCGCCCGATATCTTTCAACCAGCTATGCTCTGGCCCAACGCCTGGGTAATCCAGACCTGCACTGACCGAATGGGTGCCTGCAATCTGCCCGTTCTCATCTTCCATAAGATATGTACGGTTGCCATGGAGTACACCAGGGCGCCCGGCACAGAGCGGCGCTGCGTGCTGTCCGGTTTCAATGCCAAGCCCACCGGCTTCAACGCCGTAGAGTTGCACAGATTCATCCGTCAGGAACGGGTAAAACATGCCAATGGCGTTGGATCCACCACCAACACAAGCGACCAGCGCATCCGGGAGTTTTCCTGTCTTTTCCAGGGACTGACTGCGGGTTTCACGTCCGATCACTGACTGGAAATCCCGAACCAGCAAGGGGTATGGATGTGGCCCGGCAACAGTGCCGATGATATAGAATGTCTCATCAACATAAGTAACCCAGTCGCGCATAGCATCGTTCATTGCATCTTTGAGTGTGCGGGTTCCGCTCTCAACCGCATGCACCTGTGCCCCCAGAAGCTTCATACGATAGACGTTAAGCGACTGACGCTGCACATCTTCTGCGCCCATAAATACGTGGCATTCCAGTCCCAGGCGGGCACACACGGTTGCAGTCGCAACACCATGCTGTCCGGCACCCGTTTCAGCGATAATTCGCTTTTTGCCCAGAAAGCTGGCCAGCAGGGCCTGGCCAATCGTGTTGTTAACCTTGTGCGCACCGGTATGGTTGAGATCTTCGCGCTTGAGCCAGATCTGCGCGCCTCCGGTTTCGCGGGTAAGGCGCTCGGCAAAGTACAGTGGGCTGGGGCGACCGACGTAATCTGCGAGATCCTTGTCAAACTTTGCCTGGAATTCCGGATCCTTCTTGAGTCGAAGGTACTCCTTTTCCAGAATCATCAGGGAGTCCATCAGAGTCTCGGATACGAACCGACCTCCAAAGGCACCGAAATGCCCTCTGTTATCAGGTAGTGCAGTAAGCATTTCTTCAGTCAATTTTACAGACACGGTGGACCTCTTTAATAAAGTCAGAAATTTTTTCGATGTCTTTAATGCCTTTGCTTTTCTCAACGCCGCCGCTGACATCTACAGCCCAGGGTTTCACCTGCTCTACCGCCTTGAATACGTTATCAGATGACAATCCACCGGCCAATATAAGTGGCAAGGGACGTTCTAGCGGGACCAGGTCCCAATTGAATGATCGACCGGTACCGCCATAATGGTCAGGGTCCCATGCATCCACCAAAAGACCCGCTGATGACTGGTATTCTGTGAACGCCTGTTCAATCTGCTCCGCACTCTGAACACGCACAGCCTTGATCCAACGGCGACCGAACTGACTGCAAAAATCTGCCGTCTCATCGCCATGAAACTGAAGCAAGTCCAGCGGAATTCGATCTAGGACTTCCCTGACCTGCTCTGCTGATGGGTTCACGAACAATCCAACAACTGACACAAATGCAGGTACCTGTCTGACGAGCACCTCGGCATCAGCAACCGTAACCGCGCGTGAGCTAGGCTCGTAGAACACGAACCCCAAGGCATCAGCCCCGCTCTCTACCGCAGCTTTCACATCTTGAACACGAGTCAGACCACAAATTTTGACGCGTGTATTCATAGCACTGTTACCGGTTGTTGTTTCGGGTGGATGTGCGTCGGATGCACCGGACTATTTTCTGCCCGGCTGAACCAGGGCCGGAGAAACCCCGGGCCACACTCTGCAGCAGGTATTGAAAAATCATCGGGATATCCTACATCAACCAGATACAAGCCATCTGGCGGAGCCGTTACACCTGCAAGCGTGCGATCTTTTGCAAGCAGTATGTCACGAATCCAGTTCTCCGGCTGATTTCCAGTACCTACAGCCATGAGTGCTCCGGCAATATTCCGAACCATGTGATGCAGAAAAGCATTGGCCTGCACATCAATTACGACGAAATTCCCTTTCCGGGTTACCTTTATCTGTTCAAGAAACCGAACAGGTGTCCGGGATTGACAGCCAGCAGCACGAAACGACGAAAAATCATGCTCTCCGACAAGGGCCTGGGCTGCAATATGCATGCGCTCCGCATCCAGCTCACGAAATGTCCAGCTCACCTGTCCGCGCTGAATACCAGGCCGCACCGGGCTATTGTAGATAACGTAGCGATAACGCCGGTACACCGCAGAGAAACGCGCATGGAAATCGGCACCGCCATTTCCTGCCCAGTGAACAGCAATGTCGAATGGCAGAGAGGTATTGATACCCATAACCCATGAGCGAAGGTTGCGGATAGCAGATGTTTCGAAATGCACAACCTGATAGCTAGCATGCACACGGGCATCAGTGCGCCCGGCGCATACAAGATCTACTGGATGGTCAGCGACTTTCGTTACAGCCTTGGTGAGCTCGGCCTCAACCGAACGAACTCCCGATTTCTGAAGCTGCCAACCATGGAAATTGCGGCCGTCATACTCGAAAGCCAACGCGACCCGTCCGCCGCCGATAGCGTTATCCGTTGTAAGTTCCTGCGGGTAGAGAAACAAATGTACATCCGGGAAGTATGTTGCTGAAAACACAAAACGCCGGCTGAATGCCGGGACAATTCCCGGCGGCCGGCGCTTGCTGACTCAATAGTCTGATTATAGCGGATCAGGACAGATTTTTAAGCAAATCCTGAGCTTCAGCTTTTTGCTCGTCGTCCCCTTCAAGAGCAACCTCTTCGAGAATGTCCCGAGCCCCATCGCTGTCACCCATTTCAATGTAGGCTCTTGCGAGATCCAGCTTGGTCGCTGCTTCGTCAGTTCCTGCGAGGAAATCGAAATCATCGTCGTCACCCAGATCATTTTCATCAATCTCAGCAACAGGTGATTTCGTAACGGCGTCCTGAACTTCGTCGGAAGCCACCGGCAGATCTTCGTCGGACGGCTCTTCGGTCAATTCCTCAGGTGCGCCATCTTCGTTTGCCAGGTCGTCTTCGCTGAGCGCGTCATCCAGGGAGAGTTCGTCTTCCAGGGACAGCTCATCGTCCTCAAAGCTCGCGTTGGCAGAATCTGCAGAATCCGAGAATTCTCCCATCAAGGCAAGATCCTCATCAGACACATCCAGCTCAAGATCATCAAGCGTGGACTCTTCCATCTCCAATTCACCAAGCTCGTCTTCTTCATTGGCGACCTTGTCCAGTTCAGCATCCAGCTCATCAAGGAAAGATTCATCAAGCGAATCAATCGCCGCGCTTTCTGTTTCAGGCGCAGTTTCCGGGGCTTTTTCGGGGGCCAGGTCAGCCAGAGGTTCTTTCGGTTCTTCAGGTTCATCGAGATCTATTTCGAGAGAGGAGAAATCACTTTCCTCTTCAGGTTGATCTGCATCAGCACCATCTTTCGCCTTTGAAAGCTCTAATCCCGTCAGATCATATTCGATCAGATCGTCGCTGCTACTCTTCTCCGCCTCGTTGTCTTGTGCATCAGCAGACTTCTCTGACTCTTCAAGTGTATCGAGGTCGAAATCAGCCAGATCAGAATCGAAATCACCGAACTCGTTCTCAACCTGTTCTTCACGGCTTGAGTCGTACTGATCCGCAAGGAGCTCATCCGACAAGGATGTATCGGCGTTTTCAAAATTTTCAGAGGCATTGAACGGCTCTGAAGCAGTTGACTCTCCACCCAAGGATCCGGAGCGAAGCTGAGATTCAAGATCATCAATGCTAGGCATCGACTCTGCTTCTTCAAGACGTGAGCGAAGCTCGTTTGCCTGAGCTGTTGCTTCATCGTCTTCCAGGATCTGAATTTCGCTAAACTGCTTCTCGAACGATTCGCGGTCCTGATTGTCTGCGTAGACACCCAGCAATTTGAGACGCAAGTCGGTACGGCTTGGCTCCCGCGAAATAGCCGTTTCCAGAGTCTGCGCCGCCTGATCATATCGACCATAAGCTACATAGGCGTCGGCTTCCTCCAGGGGATTGCCGGTGGCGCCCTGCTCCGATTCCTCTTCATCCAGACTCAGGTCGAAAGAATCTTCGGCGCCATCTGGCTCGTTATTGAGTTGCTCGTAAAATGCTTTCTCACGTTTGGCATTACGCCGAGCTAGAAGCAGAAGAATGAGCATCAGGATTATCAGGCCGCCACCGAGGGCGATCTGATACAAGGTGTTGCCGGTAATGGCATCAATCACGTTGCCCGGGAAACCTTTGTCAGCGACTACAGGTTCCGGCTTGGGCTGAACCTCAGCCTCCGCCTTTTCTACCGGTTCTGATTGTGCAGGCTGATCACCTGACGCAGGGACCAGATCATTACTGGTCGCATCCTCTTCGACCCCTGTCGCCGTACCCTCCGCATCACCTTCTCCATGCTCCATATCCGCAGCTTCATCGGATGGGCTGACAGATTCCTGCTCAACGTCAGATTCAGAAGCATCCATCTCGCCAACTGCAGCTGCAGGCTCGCCAGAATTTTCCTGGCCGGGCTCAAGAATGGACTCATCATCGCCTGCCATCTCTTCCGACTGTTCGGGCGCTACTCCCTCTTCACCGGAAACCAAAGCCGTGTCATCTGCGGCATCAGCAGTCTCGGCCATGTCAGCAGTCTCAGCCGTGTCGGCAGTCTCGGCCAAGTCAGCAGTCTCAGCCGCGTCAGCGGCATCATTTGCAACGGTTGTCTGCTGAATCTCTGCTAATTGGCTGTTTTTGAGCTCCAACAAGCGCTGCAGGGTTTGTACCTGATCCTGAAGGTCATCAACACGGGTGTTAAGCTCGTCGTTTTCCCTGCGGGCACTTTCAAGTTCTTCCATGGCAACGGCAGTACCGGCATCCGCGCCTCCTGGAAGCTGACCGTCTCCACCAGCGGAACCGCCTTCAGTCTCGCTCCGAGCGCCCTCATCATCAGCAACAAGAAGTTTGAGTTCGTCACCCCCTGATGAGGCCACCTCAGCGCCAGCACCGTCTGCAGGCTGCGGAGCAACCGTCGCATCGACTGTGCGTCTGGGCTGCTGGAATTCCTCGTTCTGTTGCGCAACGGCGCGCGTGGCCTCAGCTCGTGTACGGCTGCGAATCTGATCCGCAGAAGGAACACGCAGCACCTCGCCACGCTTCAATCTGTTGATGTTATTGCCAATGAATGCGTTCGGATTCAGATCCTGCAGAGCCAACATAACTTGCTGCATCGACAGACTATTATCCGGCCGCACTTCTGCCGCGATTGTCCATAAGGTGTCAGATGCGCCCGTAGGTCCGAACGTATCAGCACCATAGCCAGCGCTTGAGGCACGTGACTGCTCAACCCTTGCCTGGCGACGAACCGATTCGGCGCTGCGCGTAGATGTTCCGGACTGGGCTGCCGGGGCACTTGAGGGCGCACGAACCTGCTCGGATACACCGGACTCTTCGGCATAAACCGGAGGATCTACAAGAACGGCATACTCACGCATCAGCCGGCCATTAGGCCAGGTCAGCTCGAGTAGAAAGTTAAGGTACGGCTCTCGCAGAGGCTCTCTGGATGAGACATTAACAACGAGGCTACCATCAGAACGGGTCGCCACATCGAAACGAAGTTTCCCAAGAAACTGATTCCGCTGCAGACCAAGGCGTTGATAAGCCCTCTCCGGAGCTATGTTCACGAACACATCACCGGGGTCCACCCCCTGGCTTTGTGGCAGAACAATTTCCGCATCCATTGGCTCATTCAGATAAGACTGAAGTTCAATTTCACCCAGCCCGAGGGCTTGAGCGACGCCGGATCCGAGTCCTCCAGCCAGAGCCAGTGCAACCGCAAGCTTGCGTACCTTCATGCTTTTTCCTTTCCAGTCCCCGTTACTCGTGACTGATTTTTTTCAAACAGGATCTGCTTTGGCTCTTAAACTTCCGCCTGCAGAATTCTCGTTCGATATGACGTGTTTTTAATTTTCAGTCCGGCAAGTATTGTTGATAAAGCCTATTTTATCAATCAATCAGCGGCAATCGTTGCACCATTGATTTACCTGTTGCACGGAACTCCCTAGTCTCGCTGAAAATAACAGGGGCGGAGCCTGAAATCAGCCTCCGCCCCCTGACCGGCTTTCTGAAACCGGACACAGTTGGCATTTATTGCCTCTGTGTAACAATTCTTAACGTTCCTGCAGAATTCGCAACATACGGCGCAACGGCTCTGCCGCTCCCCAAAGAAGCTGATCACCTACGGTAAATGCAGAAATATACTCAGGCCCCATGGTCAGCTTGCGAATACGCCCGATAGGCACACTCAGAGTCCCGGTCACCTTGGCAGGTGTCAGTTCTTCAATGGTCGCGTCGCGATCATTAGGGATAACCTTAACCCAGTCGTTGGCCTTGGCCAGGATGGATTCGATCTCTGCGACCGGCAGGTCTTTCTTCAGTTTGATGGTCAAAGCCTGACTGTGGGAGCGCATAGCGCCAATGCGCACGCAAAGGCCATCAATCGGAATCGGTTTTTCTGAGCGACCAAGAATCTTGTTGGTCTCAACACCTGCTTTCCACTCTTCCTTGCTCATCCCGTTATCAAGCTGCTTGTCGATAAACGGAATCAGGCTTCCAGCAAGCGGTACCTGAAAGTGCTCGGTAGGAAAGCCATCGGAACGCATGGTTTCAGTCACTTTCCGATCAATTTCCAGAATCGCCGAAGAGGGGCTTGCCAGCTCATCTCCAACGCTGCGGTTAAGTTCTCCCATCTGATTGAGCAACTCACGCATATTCTGGGCACCAGAGCCGGAGGCGGCCTGATACGTCATGGGGGAAACCCATTCAATCAGATCCTGTTCCAACAAACCGCCGAGGGCGAGCATCATCAAACTGACCGTGCAGTTGCCACCAATGTAATCCTTCACGCCACTGTTCAGAGCAGCGTCTATGACATTGCGATTTACAGGGTCCAGAACAATGACAGAGTGATCCGCCATCCGCAGCGTAGATGCCGCATCAATCCAATAGCCTTCCCAGCCTGCGTCACGCAGCTTCTGATAGACCGCATTGGTGTAGTCACCGCCCTGACAGGTCAGCACCACATCCAGAGTTTTCAGAGTTTCGATATCGAATGCATCCTGCAATGGCGGGACACCCTCTTTCCCCACGTCCGGAGCTGGCTGGCCAGTCTGGGAAGTGGAGAAAAATACCGGATCGATATCAGCGAAATCACTTTCATCGCGCATACGCTGCATGAGGACAGAGCCCACCATACCGCGCCAGCCTACAAGTCCAACTCGCTTCATGTGCGACCTTTGAACCTCTCTTGTGCCCACCCCTGACTATATCGCCGGCAGGGACGGGATGAATGATCCCGCAGCAACCGCATCGCGTTGCTGTCGGGCAGTATCGTAATTACAGAGCAGCCAGTACCGCTTCACCCATTTCACGGGTAGAGACCTGAGTACTGCCTTCCGACATGATATCCGCCGTACGCAGCCCTTGGTCCAGCACCTTGCTAACAGCCGTTTCTATTGCAGCAGCAGCCTTTTCTTCATCAAGACTGTAACGCAACATCATGGCAACACTGAGAATAGTTGCCAGCGGATTGGCTATGCCCTTGCCGGCGATATCAGGAGCCGAACCATGGCATGGCTCATACATGCCCTGTTTTTCAGAGTTCAGTGATGCCGACGGCAACATGCCTATAGAGCCTGTTAGCATGGCTGCTTCGTCAGAAAGAATATCACCAAACATATTACCAGTCACAATCACGTCGAACTGTTTTGGTGCGCGAACCAGCTGCATTGCGGCGTTATCCACATACATATGGGACAGTTCCACGTCCGGATACTCGCGCTTCAGATCGTTCATTACTTCACGCCAAAGCACGGTAACTTCGAGCACATTGGCCTTATCAACCGAGCACAGTTTTTTGCTGCGCTGCTGTGCGGCCTCAAAGGCCACCCTGCCGATACGGCGGATTTCGGATTCAGTGTAAGCGTAGGTGTTATAGCCCTGGCGTTCGCCACTCTCGAGCACACGCACACCCCGCGGCTGGCCAAAATAGATACCACCGGTGAGCTCACGCAATATCATGATATCAAGCCCTGAAACCACCTCAGGCTTGAGGGAAGAAGCTGAAGCCAGTTGCGGATAAAGAATTGCCGGGCGCAGATTGGCAAACAGCTCCAGATTGGAGCGCAAACCTAACAAACCTTTTTCAGGGCGTTTTGCCATGGGCAAGCTGTCCCATTTCGGCCCCCCTACAGCGCCCAAAAGAATCGCATCGGCTTTACCCGCTTTCTCGAGGGTATCCTCAGGCAGTGGACTGTCTGTTTCGTCCAACGCGGCACCACCGACCAGGCCCGACTCAAAATTGAGTTTCAGGTCAAATTTCTCATTGATGGCATGCAGGACTTTTTCGGCTTCTGCGACAATCTCTGGGCCGATGCCGTCACCTGGTAAAAGTAATACAGTTCTGGACATGATGAGTTTCCAAACCTTGGTAAGCCGGGTCGGGGTTGACCCGGCAAGTTATAAGTATCGCCGAAATGGGCGTTAACGAAGCGGCCTATTGGCCTGCGCCAAACAACCATGGAGCAGTTTGGCGACGCTGATCTTCGTATGTCTTGATCAGCTCGGCGTCTTCCAGTGTTACGCCAATATCATCAAGCCCGTTAAGCAGGCAATGGCGACGGAAGTCATCCACATCAAATCCGAACGACTCACCAGACGGCGTGATCACAGTTCTGGCCTCCAGATCCACCGTCAGCTGATACCCTTCCGAAGCCTCAGCCTCCTGAAACAACTGATCAACAATTTTCTCTTCAAGAACAATTGGTAACAGGCCATTCTTAAAGCAGTTATTATAAAATATATCAGCGAAACTCGGGGCAATAATAACCCGGAAACCGTAATCATCAAGAGCCCAGGGAGCATGCTCACGGCTGGACCCACAACCAAAATTACTGCGTGCCAAAAGTACACTGGCATTTTTGTATCTAGGTTGATTGAGCACAAAATCCGGATTCAAGGGGCGCTGGGAACAATCCTGGTCAGGCTTTCCTTCGTCAAGATAGCGAAGCTCATCAAACAGGTTCGGGCCGAAGCCAGTACGCTTGATAGATTTCAGAAACTGCTTGGGAATGATCATGTCCGTATCCACATTGGAACGGTCCATGGGGGCCACAAGGCCCTGGTGTTGCGTAAATGCGCGCATGGTTCAGTTCTCTCCTGTGGCTCAGTTCAGCAGTTCGCGAACATCAACAAAATGGCCGGCTATTGCAGCGGCGGCTGCCATGGCCGGGCTAACCAGATGAGTGCGCCCCCCAAAGCCCTGCCGGCCCTCGAAGTTGCGATTAGACGTAGACGCACAGTGTTCGCCCTGCCCCAACTTGTCTGCATTCATCGCCAGACACATGGAACAACCTGGGTCACGCCATTCGAGGCCCGCTTCGATAAAGATCTTGTCGAGGCCTTCCGCTTCCGCCTGCGCTTTTACCAGTCCGGAGCCTGGTACAACCATTGCCTGCTTTAGACTGTCAGCCACCTTTCGGCCTTTGACCACAACTGCCGCCTCACGAAGATCTTCAATACGGCTATTGGTGCAGGAACCGATAAACACCCTGTCGAGCTTAATATCGGTAATCGCCTGGTTCGGGTTCAATCCCATGTACTTCAGTGCCCGCTCAATGCCTTCGCGCTTGATAGGATCTTCTTCTTTCGATGGGTCCGGAACCTTGCCGGTAACGTTCGTGACCATTTCCGGAGACGTACCCCAGCTTACTTGCGGGAGAATATCTGCGCCTTCGAGCTCAACCACTTTATCAAACACAGCGTCCATATCGCTGTGCAAGGTTCGCCAGTATTTAACGGCTGCGTCCCAGGTTTCACCCTTGGGTGCGAATGGGCGGCCCTTGACGTAATCGATGGTCGTTCCATCAACGGCAACCATACCAACCCGGGCACCGGCTTCGATGGCCATGTTGCAAATGGTCATACGGCCTTCCATGCTGAGGCTCTGAATGGCCTGGCCGCCAAATTCGATCGCATGGCCGGTGCCGCCTGCGGTACCGATTTTGGCGATAATTGCCAGTACGACGTCCTTACCGGTCACACCCTTGCCCAGCTCACCGTTTACCTTGACCAGCATGTTTTTCATTTTCTGCTGAACCAGGCACTGAGTCGCCAGCACATGCTCAACCTCGGACGTACCAATACCGTGGGCAAGACAACCAAACGCACCGTGGGTAGAGGTATGCGAATCACCGCAAACAATGGTCATACCCGGTAGCGTTGCACCTTGTTCCGGACCAATAACATGCACAATGCCCTGACGCTGATCCTTGATCTTGAACTCAAGAATCCCGAACTCATCGCAGTTCTTGCCAAGCGTCTCCACCTGGATACGGGAAACCGGATCAACAATACCGTCAATACCTTTCGCACGATCAGTCGTCGGAACGTTGTGGTCTGGCGTTGCCAGGTTGGCATCAATGCGCCACGGCTTGCGTTTTGCAAGGCGCAGCCCCTCAAAAGCCTGAGGTGATGTCACTTCGTGCAGGAGTTGCCGGTCAATGTATATCAGCGCAGAACCATCGTCCCGCTGCTTGACCAGATGGTCGTCCCACAATTTGTCGTATAAAGTTTTACCCGCCATGATTCTCTCTCACTCTCTGGAGGCACAGTTTTTGATTCTCTGGGCCCATCATATCGCCCACCCCTGAATAACCGCAATTCATCTTTATCATTCATCGCATTCCAGATGGTTATAGATTAATCTTCACCTACCGGAACTCGTCCAGGACCACGAACATTGGATTCCAACGCCCTTAAAGCCTTTATTACCATTGTCGATCAGGGCTCCTTCTCGGAAGCCGCCGAGCAACTGCATCTGACCCAGCCCGCCATCAGCAAACGCCTCGCTGCCCTGGAAAATCAGCTTGGTACTACCCTGGTGGATCGAAGCCATCGGCAACTACGCATGACTGACTCTGGTGCCAGGCTACTGCCTCATGCCCGAAAAATTCTCGATGAAATCCACAATGCCCGAATTGCGCTATCTCCGGACTCAAGCTTGATTGAGGGTGAATTGCAGATTATTGCCAGCCACCACATAGGACTCCACCACCTGCCTAACTGGTTACGCCGATTCAAGCGTGAATATCCTCAGGTTGCCATCAACCTGCAGTTTATGGAATCAGACGCGGCCTATGAACAAATGCGTAAACGCAACGCTGAACTCGCCTTCGTCACACTGAGCGACAGCATGATTCCAGGTTTTGACGTTTTCGCCCACTGGCCCGACCCCATGGCATTCGTCGTAGGTGCGGATCATCCTGTAGCTCTTCTGGATCGGCCAAGACTGGCTGACCTCGCAAAACACCCTGCTCTACTGCCCGACACGACAACCTCGACCTATCGTGTGATAAGCCGCCTGTTTCTCGAAGAAAACCTGCCCCTGCACCCACAAATGCCGACCAACTACCTGGAAACCCTCAAGATGATGACCAGTGTCGGCCTGGGCTGGAGCGTACTTCCCCTGAGCATGGCAGACGGGAGCCTGAAAGTACTCGATGGTGTGCTGGCAAAAAAAACAGCGGCCGAGCATCGGGTTTCCCGGGTGCTGGGCGCTATAGGACTTACCGGCAGACAACCCGGCAACGCCGCTAAGGCACTCTTATCTATTGTTCAGGAAGAAGAAGACGGCCTTGAGTAGGGATCAGGTGGAGCCTGAAGCCACCGGGTTGTTATAACGATCGCAATTGCCATAGCAATTGCGCCGCCCCAAAAAGCGGCAGACGTGCTGAGACCTTCGACCAGAAAGCCCGACATCCAGGCGCCCAGCGCACCACCAGCGCCAAACGTCAGCCCACTGTAGAGCGCCTGTCCCTGGCCATGGTGGTGCTGACCAAAAAAGCCCTGCACATACTGAACCGAAACCGCATGAAGTGCGCCGTAAGACGCCGCGTGTAACAGTTGCGCGAACAGCAATACGGCCAGGACATCTGTTAACGCCGCGATCAATACCCAGCGGATCATTGTCAGCACAAGCGCACCAATCGCAATCTGCCGCACCGTAAAATTACGGGTTAAGCGGTGCATAACCAAAAACAACCCGATTTCTGAAACCACCCCTAACGACCAAAGCAAACCGATCGCAAGATTGCCATAGCCGTGCTGCTCCAGATGAATACTGAAAAACGTATAGTAGGCGCCGTGGGAAACCTGCAGCAGGAAATTCATCAGAAAGAACGCGACCACCGCAGGATGCGTCACAATTGCCTTCAAACTGCCCTTGGGGGCCGGAGGCTTGCGTTCACCACGCTCAGCCGGCAAAAGAAACGCAGACACGACAATTCCAACAAACACCGGCAGCAACAGCCAAGGCAACCAGCTGATCGAGACCCAGTCCAGAATCAGGCCAACCCCCGCCACAGCACCAATAAACCCGACCGAGCCCCAGAGCCGGACCTTGCCATACCGTTCGCGATGCTCACCGAGCGAGCGCAGCGTTATCACCTCATAGAGAGGAAGAATGGCGTTCCAGAAAAACGTAAAGGCCATCATCACCAGCAACAACCCGTAAAACCCTGGCTCCAGAAAAACCCCGGCAAAAAACAACGAACCGGTTATGGCACCTAAACGAACAAGCCGGACCCTCTGGCCGGTTTTATCCCCCAGATGCCCCCAGAGGCTTGGCGCCACAATTTTCGTGAGCTGAATGGTCGCCATCAAGGTGGCTATTTGCAGATAGGAAAATCCCTGCCCCTGGAGGTACAAAGACCAATAAGGCAAAAGGCCGCCCAAAAGGGCGAAAAACCAGAAGTAGAGATTGGAAAGGCGCCAGTAAATACCCGTTCTCCCCGCATATTCAGATAGTTGAGAGGCATACGCGGCGGGTAGACGTAGAATGCCGGTTAGCTTGGGCTGGCCTGGTCGTTCAAAAACGTGGAGCGCCAAGGATGGCGCGACCGAGCCCTACACGGACGTATTCACGGGCGTTTTTTGAACGACCAGGCCAGCCCAAGCTGCTACTCCGATAAAGAGACCGTGAAGATCAGAGCTGCCCAATAACAGGCGTAGAAACAGCAACATCCCCATTCTGACCACGATGGCGCAAATAATGGTCCATCAATACGATCGCCATCATCGCCTCAGCAATCGGCGTGGCCCGAATACCCACACAGGGATCGTGACGCCCAGTGGTAATAACCTCCACCGGGTTGCCGCTCACATCAATACTGCGCCCCGGTAAACGCAAGCTCGACGTTGGCTTCAGCGCAATGCTGGCAAGAATCGGCTGCCCGGAAGAAATCCCCCCAAGAACACCGCCAGCGTGGTTCGACAGAAAGCCTTCAGGAGTCAGCTCATCACGGTGTGCCGTGCCTTTCTGGGCCACACAGCCAAAGCCAGCACCAATCTCGACGCCCTTCACCGCATTGATACTCATAAGCGCATGAGCAAGGTCTGCATCCAACCGGTCAAACACCGGTTCGCCCAGCCCCGGCGGCACACCTTCGGCCACCACATTGATTCGTGCACCAATAGAGTCACCTTCCTTACGAAGGGCATCCATGTAGGCTTCCATCTCCGAAACCTTATCGGCATCCGGGCAGAAAAACGGATTCTGATGCACCTGGTCCCAATCCAGTTTTTCGGCGCGAATAGGACCCAACTCAGACAAATATCCGCGAATACAAATACCCAGACGCTGCTGCAGAAACTTCCTCGCCACAGCCCCGGCTGCCACCCGCATGGCCGTTTCACGAGCTGACGAGCGCCCGCCGCCGCGGTAATCGCGCACGCCATATTTGTGCATATAGGTGTAATCGGCGTGGGCCGGCCTGAATTGTTCCGAAATTTTCGAATAATCCTTGGAGCGCTGATCGGTGTTCTCGATAAGCAGCCCGATCGGCGTACCGGTGGTTTTACCTTCAAACACGCCGGAAAGAATGCGGACTTCATCCGCTTCACGGCGCTGCGTTGTGTGCCGTGACGTACCGGGCTTGCGACGATCAAGGTCCGCCTGCATATCAGCTTCCGAGAGTTCCAGCCCGGGCGGGCAGCCGTCAATAATGCAGCCCAGCGCAGCCCCATGGCTCTCGCCGAAAGTAGTAACGGTAAACAGTTTTCCGAAAGAATTTCCCGACATAATTCAATATCTTGTTAGGGTATTTTAAAAATAGGTTTAAGAATTACTGCACCACTGGCGGAGATCCTGTTCGGCAATAGCGAACACACCATCGCCGCCATTACTGAATTCCAGCCAGGTGAACGGAAGATCCGGGTAAGCCTCATCAAGAGCTACCCAGCTATTCCCCACCTCAACCACCAGCAAACCGCCCGGCGTTAAATGCTCTGCAGCTCCGGCAATAATCCGGTGGGCAATATCCAGCCCATCGTTGCCAGCCGCAAGACCGAGGGCCGGTTCATGATGGAACTCCTCCGGCATATCCGCCAGATCTTCCGCATCCACATAGGGCGGATTACTGACAATAATATCGTACTTCCCGCTTATGCTCGCGAACACATCGGATTGTATTGTGCGCACCCGATCGCTGAGTTCGTGTAATTCAATGTTTGACGCGGCAACTGCCAGTGCGTCCTGCGAAATATCAGACAGGTCCACATGGGCTTCCTCAAACACCGAAGCTACGCCTATACCGATACAGCCACTTCCCGTGCACAAATCAAGAACCCGACCAACCGGCTTATCCCCCAGCCAGGGCTGGAACCCGTTCTCAATCAGCTCACCGATCGGCGAGCGCGGCACCAGTACTCGCTCATCTACATGGAACGGCATACCCATAAACCAGGCTTCCCCGAGAAGGTAAGCCATAGGAACACGCTCTTCGATGCGGCGGCGAATGCGCTCCAGCACAAGCTCCCGCTCTCCACGGGTAAGGCGCGCATCCAGGAACAGCGTATTGTTTTCCAACGGAAGATGCAGGCTACGCATTACCAGCTGCACCGCCTCATCCCAAACGTTGTCAGTGCCATGACCAAAGAAAACCCTGGAGGCAGAAAACTGGGACGAAGCGAAACGAAGATAATCGCGAACGGTATGGAGATCGTCAATCGGGCTGGTCACAAATACTGTTTCCTGTAGATTCGGCTTAGCGCGGAATTATACGCTGTTTCATGGCTTTGCTGCAGCCACGTGAGCGCACCGCGACTGCACCGGCTCAGATCGCCAGTGGCCCGGAACTGCTCCGGCTGTCCTCGAAGCGATCCAGGGCAGCAGACATACGCTCCCTCCCCAGCTGAATCAGCTCAGGCGCCTTGTGATAGTCGTAGCTGCGCGATGCATTTTTCGGGATATTCACCAGAAGGTCCGGCGGGTAACCGGCAAGCTTGTACTGGACCAACGCACTCTGCATGGTTTCAATCGTGAGATTCATTACATCAAACTTACCAATGCCGAGCTTGTCCCAATCTATAGTTTCATGTTCTTCCAGCAATTTTTTATCGGCTGGCTTGTCCTGTTCTTTTTTCTGAATTTCTTTGGAGATTTTTTCTTCTGGCGTGTCATCGGCGCTCGTCTTCTTGGGCCCCAGAGCTCTTATTGCGTCCCAGTCAAACCACCTTGATGCCTTGTCACGGAGAGCGTCCATCCACTCATCCACTTCTCCCCCACCACTGTCATGGCCGGCAAATGCAGCATCCGGTATTCTCTGACGGCGATCATCTTCACCACTGAGATTAACCGCCACGATAATATCTGCGTGAGACGAAATGGTCGGGATAATGGGAAGCGGATTCAGCACAGCACCGTCGATTAGAACCCGCCCATCAAGAACCAGAGGCGTAACAACGCCGGGGATAGCGACCGAAGCGCGAATGGCTCTATCAAGTGGTCCTTCCTGAAACCAGATTTCCTTATGAGCAAGCAAATCAGTGGCAACGGACGTGTAATGCAGTGGAAGGTTCTCGATACGGGTATCACCCAACATCTCCCGCACCACAGAAAAAATCTTCTCGCCCCGGATCGCGCCGACAGCGTTAAAGGTAAGGTCCAGCAGTTTGAGCACATCAAACTGGCCCAAACCGGTTACCCAATCTTTGTAGTCCTGCATTTTTCCGGCGGCATACATTCCGCCGACCAAAGCGCCCATGGAGCACCCAGAAATCGCAACTATGTTATAGCCGCGCTCGGCCAGTACTTCTATGGCACCAATGTGTGCATAGCCCCGGGCCCCACCACTACCCAGAGTAAGAGCAACCGTTGGGCGCTTGCGCTCATGCCCTGTGCCCTCGGATGTGGTGGTAGACTCAGCGGCCGAGATATCGGAGCTCTCCAAAATTTTGGACACACTATTTTCAGCCACCTGATTACCTCGTTATAACCATCACTTCGACTCGGTCGCCCTGCCGGGCCGGATCGGTAACCAGTACTGAGGGCCCAACAATCAGGAGTTCCTGCTGCTGCCGGGAAACCCCAGTTTTAGCCAAGACCTCAGAAAGCGATTCAGTAGCCTTGCGGGCTCGACCCATCGCATCACTGAATGACTCATCTGCGGCCAGTTCTGAGTAACCCACAAGTACCACTCTGGCGCCTTCGGTCCGCGCCAGATCATTTATTCTCCGGCGGTCTGTCGCCTGCCAGTCAAACCGGTATGTAACTCCACCTTGCCAGGGCACTACCACTGGGCCAACAATCCGGTTATTGACAGAGCCAAGACCGGGAACGGTCGCCCCGGCAGCAACCTTCAGATGTTCAACCCAAACATACTCCCTGAGATTGCCGCGAGTTACTGTGTATACAGACGTCAGCCATCGACTGCCATCATCGGCTACCTGGCCTGCCACCAGATAATCCTGAGTAGCGTCGCGTCCGTAGAGAACCGACTGGCTGAAAACCTGGTTTGCCCACACATTGCTTCGTCCGCAGCGAATGCCGGAACAGTCGAACAGGATTTTCGCACCGCGGTCTCGCAGCAATCCAAGATAGTGTTCCCTGGCTTCCCGACGACTTGAGTCGCGGGCTATCTGATATAACTGCCCTTCCCCGCTAACCGGCAGTCGGGCCATGGATTCTGAGCGAATCTCGTTATTGATCTCGCGAACAGGGCTGAAAAGAACGAGGTGCCCGGAAGATTCAATCGAAGCCGTCGTTTCCAGGGTTGACTGGGCGAAAGCCTCCGGCAGCGTCTCAGGCAGTGACGCACTGGCAAAAGCCGAGCCCGTCGAAAGCAGAACGACAGCAAGAAAACGAAATACAACAGACTTTGGCAAAGTATTACTCATTCTCAAGAAAGTTTCTGACAGCGTCGGCAACCGGGCGAGTGTCTCCATCCAGATGGCAATGGTGCCCGCCTGGGACATCCACTGTTCGCAAATACGACACGGCATCTGCCCGGATATCCATTCCTTTCCGGTTCGCCAACAATCCTTCTTTAGCACGTACGAACAGAACCGGGGCCTGGATGGCTTCCAACGAAGCAACAACCTGCTCCTCGGTCATCATCAGTTGGGACGGATGTCGCAACCTGGAATCCGTGCACCAACTGTATCCTCCGCCCTCAGGCTTCAGATTGCGTGGCATGAGGCTTAGTGCGGCCTCGTGGCTAAGCGGACTAAGCCCGCCCTCGCGGACTTTTGCCGCAGTAACCACGTCGGGATAGACTGCAGCGCGACCAGAACCGGCGATGCGTTTTTTAATGGACTTGCGAAGCTGAGGAACCGTCTCACTGACAGGGCGACTAAGCGCACCCAGGCTGTCGATCATCACCAACTTTCGTACTTTCTCAGGGAAAGCAGCCGCGTAGAGTGCGCCTACAATACCGCCCAGGGAGTGACCTACAATATCCACCTTCCCCTCGTGAAAATACTCTTCAATAAGTTCGGCTATATCTGCAACATAATCCATCAGCAGATAGCCCTGCCCCGGCGGGCGGTGCCCGGAGTGACCGTGGCCGGCCATATCCACAGCGTGCAACGACGAATGTTTCGCGAGTTCCGGCGCAATTCTTGTGAACGTCAGACTGTTGTCCAGCCAGCCGTGCAGCATAATAATCGGTGGGCTGGTTGTTTGTGACGTATTTCCCGCAGACCAGCTCAGGCCTGCCAGAGTGATATGTCGCAGCCGCCATTCGGATTCGTGCACAGCAACCTCGTCTTCGTGAAGGCCTGGCAGTGTTGCGATATCACTCATCTCTTAGCCTCACCTCACATGGTGTGCGTTGGTCGGTCAGAGCTTAACGACCCGGCGAGATAAGATTCAATCTTGTTTCTGGCGCTAGGGTCATCACCATTAAACTGCACACCTATGCCTGCAGCTCGATTACCCTGAGCTCCCTTGGGCGTGATCCAGATAACCTTGCCAGCAACCGGTATTTTCTCTGGCTCATCCATGAGGTTCAGCAGCAGAAAAACTTCGTCGCCAAGCCTGTACTGTTTCTGGGTTGGTATAAACAGCCCACCCTCGCGGATGTAAGGCATATAAGCGGCATATAAAACCGCCTTGTCTTTAATCGTCAGGGTGAGAATGCCGCTGCGCGCACCAAATCCGGGCCCCATATCTGACACCTTTTAAAAATTGTTTAGTGTGAATAGAAATAGTCAGTTCTAAATAATCGGATACTTAAAAATCCCTGATAATCCGGAATCATAGCAGTTGTTCGAAGCAAAAGCGCACTCAGGAGGCACGTCGCCTGGACGGCATCAAGCCACGCCAGGCGATTAACAACCGGCTGGCTTCAAGTTCCGGATTGACGTTGTATACGCCAGCAGCCCGGGCTTCCCGAACCAGGTCCAGCAATTCATGTGCGCGCCACGCTGGATTAATGCCAGCTAAAAAGCCGATCATTTCCTCTGCTTCGTGATCGTTTGCTTTACCTCCGGCGCACAGCCGCGCCAGGTCAGCAGCCCAGCCTTCAAACAACCAGAGCATATCTTCAAGCCCCAACGCCTTGAAAGCCTTGGCAGCTTCAGACACAGTGATCTGGCCCTTCATGAACTGCCGAAACTTATCGAACGCCTCATCCCGTAAACCAGGGAACTCGCCGGTAGCGTATTGAAACGCTAACCGAGGAGCATTACCCGCCAGCATCAACGACTTTGCCATTAACTCTGCAGTGGGCTGTTTGTCATCCTCAAGCTCTGCCACCTTGCTGGCAAGCCATTGACCGGCCTGATCGCCGGAAGGCAGAGGTATCGACAATACCTGGCACCTTGATCGAATGGTCGGAAGCACGGGCCGCCCACTTTCCTGCAGAAGCAGCAGAACGAAATCCGCGACCGGCTCTTCGAGTGTTTTTAACAGAGCATTTGCGGAGTTGATATTGAGCTGGTCGGCCCGGTCGATAATGGCGACCTTACGAGCCGAAACCTGAGGTGAGGAAACCGCAAACGCCGAAAGCGATCTTATCTGATCAATTTTTATCATTCGGGATTTCTCGGGCGAGTACACCCGCACATCCGGGTGGCTCGAAGCGGCAAGCAATTGACACTGACGACACTCCCCACAGGCCACCGATTTGCCACTGACCGTGTTTACTGCGGGGCTAGCACACAGTAGAAGACCAACAACTGCATCAGCCCAGGCCCTCTTGCCCACACCACACTCTCCAGTCAGTAATAGCGCATGGGGAAGCCTGTCCTCGGCAAAACGCTTCTGGACGTCCTGCCAGGCATTCTGAAGCCAAGGCATTTCTAGGGCTATATCAGTCACAGTGTTTTCCTGAGTGAAGCTTGAGCCGGAGCATTCCGGGTGGTCTTTTTATCTGTTCTGCGAAGCTGGCGCTTCATGGTAGCTAGCAGTCTCCGTAATCGCTGCAGATCATCTGTCGCGCCCCTGGCAGACTGGTCACTATAGTAATGGCTGTTGACCATTCGGGCAAAAAGCCTGGCAGAATCGGCTAATGCAGGTTCCGCAACGGCCAGACGGGAAGCCAGTACTGCAGGAGTTTCGCCATTTCTGACAGGTACCCCCACCCGCCCGCACAACTGGTGCCAAGCCTCCAACACACGCTGGTATCCATCCCGTTGACCACCATGGCGCAGCTGCAGAGCAGATATGAGACCCGCAACCAGAAGGCCGGCGCCCACAATACCCGCTGTAAGATACCCCAGTTCGCGCATCCCGAACCCGCCGGGCAGTCGAGACATCAGATCCATCTGACTCTGGCCCTGATAACCAACCACCCACCGCTGCCATTGATAGTTAATCCGATCAAGCTGGAGACTTGCCCACTGGATAACCGCAACATCGCCGTAACGTTGGGCAGAGGTCCAATCGTTCTCCAGGAACGAGCCCTCCTCAGCCACTGCTTCCCGCAAACCGGACTCAATCCGGTTGGGCGCTATGGCCGCCGTTGGATCAATACGCACCCAACCCTGACCTTCAACCCAGGCCTCAACCCAGGCGTGGGCATCATATTGGCGAACGATAAGGTATTCGTTACCTACACCACTCTCACCACCCTGGTAACCGACGACGACCCGCGCGGGGATCCCCGCCGAACGTAAAACAAAGGCCGTTGCACCGGCATAGTGAGCGCAGAATCCGCGTTTCTCATCGAAAAGCAGACTGTCAATGCCATCTTCCGGCATTTGAGGTGGGCGTAGAGTGTAGTAATAAGGCTGCTCTCTGAAACGAGTCAGCAAAGTGCGAATCACGCCAATATCATTGCTTGACTGCCTCAGCTCATTAGCCAGGGCTCGTGCCCGAGGGTTGCCTGTCGAAGGAAGCTGAAGAAATCTACGGGCCTCGCCCGGTGTCAGGGATTCCTCTGAAGGTCTTTCGGCGTTTTCACGGGCCAACCTGTAGCGAACCGGGCTGTCTGCCGGCCTGCGGAAGCGGAAAAGATCATCGGATTCTTTTATTACGTTATCCGAAACGGCTACCGACCCTTGAAGAGCAAAAGCCCAGCGCTGATCCGTGGGTTCCATCAATACATCGTATTCCAGGGGAGCAAGCTGGCCAACGCCGCCATCAACGCTCACCCGCCCTGGCCGGCGACGAGGCTCGTACCTGCTTTGGCGCCAGGTTCCATCGTCAAGATTGTCCAGAATCAGCCCGCGCCAGTACCTGTCCCGATACTCAGGCATTGAGCCACCAAAAGTTACCCGAAAGGCCCGTTCACTGCTTTGCGCAAGATTGGATATGTCCCCTGGACGCATGGTGTCACTGATCCCGGTGCGTGCCTGTCCAGACACCAAGGGCACGCTCCACAACGGGGCCATCCGGGGGAAAAACACGAACAGCAGCACAACCACCGGCAGTACCTTCAACAGCATAACGCCCAGCCTGCTCCAACCCGCCTTCAAACCTCCGGGGAGTTCCGGTGCATTGAGCACCTGGAGACCAACCAGTAACAGTGCAATCGAACCTATATTAATCAGCGCCCAGTGAATTTCCTGATGAAACAGAAAGTTCACTGCAGCCAGGTACACCAGAATATAGAAGAGCACATAAAAGTCGCGTGGCGTTCGGGTTTCCAGCCACTTCAAGCCAACCGCCAGCACAAAGAATGAGGCAGCAGTATCAACGGTAAAACTTCCCTGCACGCGAACCAGATAAACCGCCACCAATAAAAGCATGATACTCGTGCGCAACCAGCGCCCCGGTAGACGCACACGCCCCTGCTGCGCAAGCCAGCGCCAACCTGCCAAGGCAATACACGCCGCGATCAGCCACGGGGGTAAACGATCAAGCTGAGGCAGCAGGAGCAAGGAAAAACTCAGGATCAACCAAAGCAAGGCCCGCGAAGGCAAACCATCACCTTGTTGTTCTGCCTCAGCGGTCCGACGGTTCCAAAAACTCATGACCGAACTCCTGAGGTTGCGCCTGAACGCCCTGCCGGATCGCTGGCACTACGCGTTCCATGCGGCTCTGCAAACGCATCCCTTGGTTTCTCTTCGCCCCAGATCGCCAGGGCCCGCAGGCAACGAGTAACATGGGCCGGGCCGGTGTCCGGTTCTATCACCTGGCCCGGCAAGTTAAGGCCGAATCTGGCACCGTTTTTACCGCGTTCAAGAACAAGCCAGGAGAGATAGCTGAGGCGTAATTCATGGTCTGCGCCCGGAAATGCATTGAAATCCAGCCAATGGGGGCTCCCCTTATCCGCTTCCCAATCTGCAACCACCATCTGCCCACTGCGCACAAACCTCTTCCACATTACGCGCTGGCTCATGTCGCCCTCACGCCAGGGTCTTATTTCTGCGTGGTCGTTGCCTTCCGGCGAGCGGGAACTTGCAGCTTCATCGCCATCGTCTACCGCACTGATCACCTCGGGGGCCGCAAGCGGGCGTGGAAAAACCACAGCAGCGGAATGCGGTCGCATCCACGACCAGGCTTTCAATAAACCAAAAGGAAAGCGGGTTTCAATCCTTATCTGATCTGGCCGCAGATACCCTCGGAACGCAGAAGGCACTGGAAAAGCTACATCGACCGATTGGTGAGACGGCACATGGCCCACACGCACAGATACATCATCGCCGGAAAGAGAAATTGCCACAGCATCGTCTTTTCCAGCGGCTGCTCGCAAACGAAAAAGGATTTCATCACCAGCAAACCCCTCGCCTGCCTGAACAAGCGTCAATTCAAGTCCGGAAAGATTTCGGTGGGTCTGGTGCATGGCGCCCACAAACACCGCGCCCAGAAGAAAAGTTACCAGGTAGATCAAGCTGTTCTGATAGTTAATGCCGGTAATCAGCATGATCAGCAACAACATACCGAACACCACACCAGCTGCCGTTGGCAAAATGAAAAGGTTTCTTTGGGTAAGTAGCTGGACATCAGAACGTGGAATTCGGCGATTAACCCAACGCTGCCAGCGGCTATGAATAAATTTGCGCATTGTGCCCCTGAGGCCGGTTTATTTCTGAAAAGTTCAAATCAGCAAACGCGAACGGGTATCTTACCCGTCTTAGTGCTGAATTTTATAACAGTACGACGAATCAAGGATCCTGATCACAAACCGGCCTGCCTGAGCTTGAAATACTGTCTGACAACCCGAATACTCGGAATGAGAAGCGTACTGATTGCTGTAACCTCAGACACGCCTCCTACCTGAGCTTATTGCAGCAAGAGGCCGGATTATGAAACCTAAGAATCTTCCAAACGGCGCACCTGTCTACGCGCCAGTTTTCTCAACAGCCACACGGATTGCTGCAGCTATGGCAGCCACACTTGCTTCCGCAACTGCAGTGCCGGCTTTTGCAGGCGTTCAGGCGATGACGTCCGATGAGATGGTTGAAACCTATGTAAAAGATTCTGCGGTCATCGTAGTACCGAGAGAAAACCGAAAATCGGAAACCGATCGCCAACGTATCATTCGCGCCCTTACGATCTCACCGGGTGAGCCCGTCGTCACAGAAGCAGAAGAAGAAGCCTATCGCGAAGCGCTTCAGCGACTTTCCGACGAAGGGAAGTCAGATGCCCTTGCCAATGCAGAAGAAGAGTTTCTTCGTCGCGCCCTGCTTCTGCCCCAGGAGGAACTGGCAAGAGCCCAGCCACCGGCAGAGTTCACGCCAACCATTCCGCCGCTGATCTTCGGGCAACAGATGGAGATTCCGGATGAACCTTTCACCCAGACCTTTCTTAACGATCAGCTGGGCATCGGGTTTGACGGCCAGAACCTGAACTTCTCCATTGGCACTCCGCCGGGAATCGACCAGATAAACATTCCACAAGGAATTAACGAAGGGCCCATCCGGCTGACACCCAGGCCTGGCGGCGGGTTCGATCTTTCGATTCAGGTACCTGATCAATAACAAAAAACGCCCCGCGATGCGGGGCGCTTCAACACGACTGATGTTCAGGTCAGATTAGTGACCGTAAACAGCCAGCTTGGTGTCGGTTACAGCCAGGTTGTCGATGGCCAGTGAACCAATGGAAGTGCCACCGATTTCAACAGCTCCAACTGTTACGTCCATGTAGACATTGTTTACGTCAACACGCAGAACATCAGTTGCAGTGGATGCACCCAAGCCTGAACCTTTATAGATGTCCAGGTTAACGTTAGCAAATCCTGCCAACACCTGAGCTTCCTGAGATGTTGGCGCCAGTCCAAACTCACCGTCCGCGTCAGCAGCCATCACAGAACCGTCACCGTCATAGTCGAAGTTACCGCCGGCGCCGGTGATCGCCAAGTCGCGAATACCAACCCCCAGGAACTCCACATCGAAGTCCATATCAGTAACGTCAAATGCCGCCACAAGGTTCAGATGATCCGTTGCCGTATCAACCTGAATATCCAGCTGTGCGAGGTTACCGTAACCACTCAGGTTGGAAATCAGAGTTGTGCTATCTGAACCGGTCCCGCCTGCCAGCAATTCCATGGAACCGATTTCCAGACCCCAGTCAATCGGAGCGCCGTCAAGTGTACCGACATGAATCTTGGCATCGCCATCATCGAGAACGTCAATGTCAATTTTCAGCTGGTCCAGCAAATCGCCGTAGCCGGCGGTCGCGCCGTCAGCCGTTACACCAGCACCACCGAGCACAATGTCGTTAACCGCGAAGGAGCCTTCATCCGTATATTTGAACTGACCGATGCTGACTTTGGTTTCCAGCTCGATGGTGACACCGGCCTGACCGGTAACGTCGCCCATCGCGGTATCGTTCAAAGCTTGCAGTTCCGCGTTGGCTGCAAAGGGTGCAGCAGTAATAGCTGCTACCAGAGCAATTTTTTTCAGGCCTTTCATTGTTATCTCCTTATAAACTCATTTTGTTGTTATCTGAGTTTTTAGTTTTGGGTGTGGAGTTCAGCACCCCACGAATCCATTTAAGATTGTTTAACAGTCCTAGTCCGTGACTGCTTTCACAATTCTTCACCCATCACTTACAGCCTGTAACAAAGCGCGACTGAGTCTCAAATCAATTGGCATTGCCTGTCGTATCAGCCCTACTGTCGTAAAAAATCTGGAAAGGTTTTTCACTGGTAACCGGTTCCCCATAGGCCACTTTGCCATTCTCGATCTGGTAGGGAATAACCTTGTTTCCTGCAATACCCAGGCGGTGTTCGTACTCGATCACCAGCGCTTCATCTTCGCTGTCTTCACGCAGTTTTCCGGTGTAAAGAATCGCCGTCGCGTGTATTTTTCCCCGGCGAGCCACAGACTTTAAGGCTGCGCGGTACATCAAAATGCGTAATTGAGCGGGCGCCTCCTCCGCCTGACCATCAAGGTCGATGCGTTTGATCGTCGTGCCATCTTCTAGGAGCATCCATGCAGAGGGCATATTGGGGACCGGGTCCGTCAATGTGCCTGAATAGTCTTCAATTGCCTGTTGGGTCAGGTGCAGTATTTGCTGTTGGCCGAGAACGGCATATTTAGACAACTCCTGCTTTATGGCCAACTCCTGCTCTTCAGAAAGTTGACCGCCGGATGTTTCTTCTGCACTCAAGGCGGATGTAAAGGCAAAGGCAGTCACCAAAATGGCACTCAGCAGGGATTTTCCAAGGTAGGGCATCATTATTATTCCTGTTTTAGTCGCGTTAATTTTCCACGCTAAGACTGGCCAACTCCGCTAGAATGGCGTTTTCTTATTCTGGGCTGGCACCTGTTGTTTTTGAGCGTACTCATTAGACCAGTGGCCCTCTGGAGCCGACAATGCCCGTTTTGTGGCCTGAGTATCATTCTTCTAATTAACCGGGGTTAATTTGGCACTTCCTGTTTCCTCTCTTCTTACCCGCGAAATGTATGAGCAACTGCTTGCCCATGCCGCCAGCCAGGCAGATTTTGCCTACCTTGGAAGTGTTGGGGGTGGCGACGGACGAGGTTCGTTCAGTGGGTTTACAGCTGGTGCAATTGCCACGAAGTTTATAAAGCCCAGCGAAAGAGACTCCCTAAACACAGGCATGCTAGCGTCAGAAATGGAGGGCCTGATTCAGAGGTACCAAGTTCCGATGCACGGCGAGCAACCCACTCTCACGGGTGGGTGGATAGGCATGCTGAGCTATGAGTTTGGGTACATCAGAGAGAAACGCCTATCGGCACTCTGCCCTGTACCCGCGACTCCCCTGCTCTTTGCCGGCTTTTATCTCTGGAGCGCCAGCCACAACCGGGAAACCGATACTTACCAACTCTGGGTACACCCAGAATGCCCGGAAACGACGTGCAACCTACTAGCGCTCTGGCTATCTTCCGCACCAACTCCCAACACAACTGCATGGAAAATGACATTACCCTTCAAGGCCCGCCAGCACGCCCAAGAGTTCAAAGCAGGTGTTGAAGCGGTGCAGCACTACATCAACGCTGGTGACTGTTATCAAGCCAACCTTTCCCAGGAATTTAAAGGCAGCTACACAGGTAGCTCCTGGCTGGCCTTCAAAGCACTCGCCGAGGCGAATCCGACGCCCTACAGCGCATTTCTTAGAACTGGCTCGGGTTCGGTCCTATCCATTTCCCCCGAACGTTTCCTGGAGATTCGTGGCCGAACCATAAAGACCAGCCCGATCAAAGGTACCCGTCCGAGGGGAAATACCCCCTCAGCCGATTCGGCCTATGCCGCTGAACTGGAAGCTTCGGAGAAAGACCGTGCTGAGAACCTGATGATTGTAGATTTGCTGCGCAATGATCTCAGCGTCCACGCAACGCCAGGGTCGGTGACCGTAGACAAGCTGTTTGCACTCGAGTCTTACCGGAATGTTCACCATCTGGTCAGCCACATTCGCGCGGAGCTGGCACCCGGCGCCTCACCCATGCAAGCTCTGTTCGATGCTTTTCCCGGAGGTTCTATTACAGGCGCTCCAAAAATCCGTGCTATGGAAATCATCCGGGAGCTGGAGCCCCATTGGCGCGGTCCCTACTGCGGGTCCGTATTCTATCGCGGCCTGGACGGAACGCTGGACAGCAACATCGCAATTCGGACCATGCTGTGCGAAGACAACAGCGAAGAGGATGCATCAGAAGAGAAAGGAACTATCCGCTGTTGCGGCGGTGGAGGAATAGTTGCGGACTCAAGCCCGGAAAGCGAGTATCAGGAAACACTCACCAAAGTGAAACCACTGATGGATTTTCTAGAAAGCCTGAACCAGGACGACTAGCAACCGCCCTGATTCAACGAGCTTATATATCAGTTGCTATGAACAGCACTCGCCTTCAGAAATTCTTTCTTCAGGTCTTCAAACTCGTGTACAGCCGGATACTGAGGAAATTCTTCAATCACATTCTGAGGCGCATGGAATAGAATGCCCGCTTCTGCCTGCCCCAACATCGTAGTGTCGTTGTACGAATCACCCGCCGCAATTACGCGGTAATTTAACAACTGGAACGCGCGTACCGACTGCCGTTTGGGGTCTCTCTGGCGCAGCAGATAGTTAGTAATCTGGCCACTCTCTGCAACTTCCAGTTTATGGCAAAGCAGCGCAGGGTAACCCAGCTTTTTCATCAGCGGCATAGCGAATTCATAGAAAGTATCGGAGAGAATCACAACCTGAAAACGCTCGCGAAGCCAGTCCAAAAACTCCCGGGCGCCCGGCAAGGGGTCCAGTGTGCCAATCACTTCTTGAATTGCAGGCAAGCCATAGCCATGTTCATCCAGAATTCGGAGGCGCTGTTTCATCAACACATCGTAATCAGGAATATCGCGGGTAGTCGCCTTGAGTTCTTCGATACCGGTTTTTTCCGCGAACGCGATCCAGATTTCCGGGATCAATACGCCTTCAAGGTCAAGACATGCCAGTTCCACAGTGATCTCCTGATTCATCTTCCAGGTGAGAATTCCGAATGGGAGCAAGGCCTGCTCCGCTTTCGTTGACGCGGTATCATAAAAAAAACGGGCAAAGAATGCATCGTACATCGCAATAAAATCGCAAGGTATTCAGCATATATGTGTAAAGCGGGGCATAACCATATAGATTGTCATTCCTTCATGGAATTAGGCATTTAATGCTAACCTTCACCGAAACTCGCATCAGGTAATGACGATTTATGAACAATATCCGTGAGCTACAGGACCAACTTGGCAGCGAGAGCCCAAGAGCTATTCTGAAGGCTGCCTTCAAACGCTTCGACAATATCGCGATTTCTTTCAGTGGTGCCGAGGACGTGGTACTCATCGAACTGGCCCACAAGCTGACGGATAATCTCAGGGTATTTACTCTGGACACCGGCCGCCTACATCCGGAAACCTATGAATTCATCGAGCGCGTTCGCAAGCACTACGGGATTAGCATCGAAGTTCTGTTTCCAGACACAAATGAAGTTCAGGATTTGGTGAATCAAAAAGGCTTGTTCAGTTTCTTCGAGGATGGTCACAGTGAATGTTGTGGCATTCGCAAGGTCAACCCCCTCAAACGCAAGCTCGCAGGCGTTGATGCCTGGATTACCGGCCAGCGCAAGGATCAAAGCCCGGGTACCCGTAACGACGTACCGGTCATTCAAGAGGATTCAACCTTCTCGGGCCCCGATAAAACACTCATCAAGTTCAACCCGCTGGCCAACTGGACCTCGAAAGAAGTGTGGGATTACATCCGGATGTCAGAAGCCCCCTACAACGAGCTCCACGAAAAAGGATTTATCAGCATCGGATGCCAGCCTTGCACCCGCCCGGTCTTACCCGGACAGCATGAGCGCGAAGGCCGCTGGTGGTGGGAAGAAGCAACGCAAAAAGAATGTGGTCTGCATGCTGGTAATCTGATAACCCGCCAGTAAAGACTGGCGGGTCCTGCCCCTGCTTAGTAAGTGGGTAATTCCACGTCTTTGAACAAGGCTTCTATCTCGCTCCGGCTGCTCTGGTGAGCAACGGCTTCATCAATAGCTTCTTTTGTCAGATGCGGCGCGAACCGCTGGATGAAATCGTACATGTAGCCACGCATGAAGGTGCCCTTGCGGAAACCAATCCGCGTAATGCTCGGGCGGAATAGCTTTTTGGCATCGAGCGCAACCAGATCCGGATCGGTTTTGGGGTCAAACGCCATGCTCGCAATGATGCCTACACCAAGGCCCAGACGCACATAGGTTTTGATAACGTCGGCATCGGCTGCAGTAAACACAACTTTCGGCGTCAGACCTTTAGACTGGAACGCTTCATCAAGTTTTGAACGTCCCGTAAAGCCAAATACGTAAGTCACCAACGGATATTCTGCGAGCTTCTCCAGCGTCAACTCGGGCAACTGCGCCAAAGGGTGATCCTTGGGAACAATCACCGTTCGATTCCAGCGGTAACAAGGCATCATGATGAGATCGTTGAAGAGCTCCATAGCTTCAGTCGCTATGGCGAAATCAACGGCGCCGCTTGCCGCCATTTCGGAAATCTGCATCGGCGTGCCCTGGTGCATGTGCAGTGACACATCCGGATAGGATTCAATAAACCCGCTGATGATGGGCGGCAACGCATACCGAGCCTGAGTGTGCGTTGTGGCGATGCTCAGGTCACCCTTGCGTTGGTTGCTGAATTCCTGAGCGATCTTTTTAATGCCTTCCGCACGACGAAGAATCTCACCGGCTTCGCGCACAATGATTTCCCCACCCGGGGTGATACGAGTCAGGTGCTTACCGCTACGGGCAAATATTTCCAGGCCGAGCTCATCTTCAAGAAGGCGGATCTGTTTTGAAATACCCGGTTGAGAAGTAAAAAGACTCTGGGCTGTTGCCGACACGTTGAGATCATGGTGCGCAACTTCCCAGATATAGCGCAACTGTTGTAGTTTCATTGACTCTGTCGCTCCCTGAGCTTCCGGCCTGTGGCGGGCTGCATATAAATGTAGATATTCTGACAATGCTCTAGAATACGCATAACGTTTTTATTTTTCATTCTATTTCAGTATAGGACAGCACTCTGCCTCAGTTTAGACCAAAATTGCACTCGCGCAGCTTATGACGTTCATGTTTGTTTCGCCAGCTCTTGACTTGACAGAGACAAAGCACACAATCCGATATCAACATTTATCCGGTATCCGGGAAAGCAATGCTGTTAACCACCAAATTCCTGAGGCCTGCTTCTGACCCCCGCGCTGTAAAGCGCGAACGCCTCAGCTCACTGCTGGCACCGAGCGCCCCCAAGCGCCTGAACCTTGTGATCGCACCAGCCGGGTTTGGTAAAACAACACTGGTGAGCCAGTGGTGTTCCCGTTCTACAGGGCCGATCGCCTGGCTGTCCCTGGATGAGCAGGACAACGAGCCACACCGGTTCTGGCACTACGTCGCCGCTGCCTTCGAGCATGCGGGCCTCACTGGACTTGAAACCTGTCATAAAAATCTTTCCGACAACGCAGACGACAATCTAAACGGTGCAATCACCGCGTTGATCAATGCACTTGCATCCGACGGTGGGCCCTGGATTCTTGTTCTGGATGATTTTCATTTCATTGCCAGCAACAAGATTCAGCAACAAATCGGCTACTTTGTGGACTACCTTCCTCCAGGCGTCACAGTTACTCTGGCATCCCGAACTGAACCTCCCCTTCCCCTGAGCCGCTGGCGTGTCAGCCGGTGGATACAAGAGATCCACCCCGCTTTGCTGGCCTTTTCCCAAGAGGAATCCCGTGATTTTTTCCACCAGACAATGGGGCTCGACATTTCAGAACAGGATGTAGAAGCAATTTTCAGCCGCACAGAAGGCTGGGTCGCCGCCATGCAGCTCTCTGCGTTATCAGGTAGTAACAGCACCCTGCTAAATGGCGAACATGCGAGCCCCGCCAGACAAAAGCCTTCACTCAGCATTGATGAGCGGCACATCAGCGACTACGTGCTCAGTGAAGTACTTGATAAGCAGCCTGATGAAATCGTTGCCTTTTTGCTGGATACCGCCAATTGCCCAAGGCTTTGCGCATCTCTGTGCAACGCCATCCGCAACACTGATGACGGTCAGGAAAAGCTGGAAACTTTGCTTTCTCAGAACCTGTTTCTGGTCCCGCTGGACAACCACAATGAATGGTTCCGTTACCACGACCTGTTCCGTGATGCGTTGCAACAGCGTATACGCTACACAGACTTCGCCCGCTCCCAGTTGCTCTGGCAACGAACGATAGAATGGCTTCTGGAGCATGGACAAGTTCAGGAAGCCATTGCGCAGATAGTGCGAAGGAAGGATTGGCCCTGGCTTGCGCAAGTTCTTTCGGCCCATGGCAACAACCTGATTCACGGAGGCTACCATTTGCCTGTGCTGGCCTGGCTCGATGCACTCCCTGCAGATCAGGTAGCCGAAAACGCACAGCTACAGATGCTGCGTATCTGGAGTCGCTTCTTTGCCAACCGGCTTGAGCAGCTGGAGCCGCTACTTTGCAGCCTTGAAGACTTACTCGATCGTCTTGTCGCAGACTCAGCTCCAGACGCCGAAGGCGCGTTGGGCCTGCAAAGTGAGATATCCCTTATACGCTCCTACCTCGCCCGGTCGCGAAATGATGAAAAAAGCGCCAGTGATCTTACGCGTCAGGTTCTTGCCGATATTGATCACACAAGAATCCCATTGAAATCGGTTACTTATTACGGGCTAGGACTCGATGACTATGGCAAAGGCGATCTCAAGGGCGCTGAGGAGTCCCTGAAATCCGCTGTCCATTACGGGCAGATTGAGCGCAAGCCCAGCACAGTTCTCTCCAGCGGCGGTTTGCTCGCCTGGATACAATACAACCGTGGCGATATGGACCTCGCGTTGGATACCTGCACTGAAATCCAGAGATGGGTAGGCCTCCACTATGCGGACCCGTCCCAGCCCAGACTGATTTCATGTTGGCTCAATGCCACTCTCACCGAGATCTACCGGGAGCGAAATCAACCACAGGATGCAGTTTTTCACCTTGCGCCTTTACTGGAACATGTAGCTCAGGGCACAGAGCCGGGGCAACATGTCATCATTCAACATGTCCGCGGGCACCTGGCCTTCAGTGAAGGCCGCTATCAGGACGCAATTGAGTTTCTTGAAGACGCGGAACAAATGGGCCGGAAGCGCAGAGAGCAGATTGTCTTTGAGCCTCCTGCCAGCGCAGCCCTATTGGCTAGGTGCTTCCTGGCAGCGGGCCAGACAATTCAGGCTCGCCGAAGCTTGGATTCACTGAATAGCAACCCCGCAACCAACCCACTGCATCGGGAACAGAACAGCATCAGCCTTGCCCGGCTTATGGTTGCGGAAGGTAAGCCAGAAAAGGCGCTGAAGGTGCTTGAGACAGTGATTCCGGAAGCCGAACGTAATGAGCATGTCCGGCACCTGGTAGAAGCGCTTCTCGTTTATGGTGAAGCTCTTGCTCTAGCCAATCAGGACCAACGCAGTCTAGAACAGTTCGAACGGGCCGTCGCCCTGGCAGCTGAGGCTGGTTTCGTTCGTCTGTTCGCTGAAGAAAGCCCGCATTTAAGGAACCTACTCCTTGATTTACCTGGCCTGAAGGCCCGCGGAAACTGGCAGCGAAGCGTAAAATCTCTGCTTAAAACCCACAAAGAGGTAAATAGGACAGACAGCGTCCAAGCGAGCCTTGCCGACCCTCTGAGCCAACGTGAGCTGGAAGTACTCGGACTGATTAACGCAGGCCATTCGAATAAAGACATTGCTGAACGCATGAGCGTTGCACCGGCAACGGTAAAGGCTCACATACGCAACATTTATGGCAAACTCGACGTTGGGCGCAGAACGGAAGCGCTTGCCCGGGCGCGGGAACTGGGCATTTTTACCCAATAGCCTGCAGAAGCTTTCGTGACACTCATCACGTTCAGCCAGAACTTTCACATCGCACTACGCCCTTTGGACGATTCGGCTAAGCCCCCTACTGCTTTATTATTGTGTCCAAGGGTAGGCAACTCCTCCCTCTGAATTCTGAAACTTCAGGCCTTCAGACTTCTTGTAAACCATTGTTTCTACACATGGGTTCTTCCAGGACCCCTTCGAATCAAGCCAGCCCTCGGGCTGGCTCTTTTTTTTCCTAACGCTCGATAATCCGGCGAAACGGTGGCAAAGAATCCAACAATAGTTGTCCATAGCGCCTGGCGACAATGCGACGATCAAGGATCGTAACCCGGCCGGTGTCCTCCTCTGTACGCAGCAACCGGCCAACCGCCTGTACGAGCTTGATGGAGGCGTCCGGCACTGTGATTTCCATAAACGGATTGCCTCCACGTTGACTAATCCACTCAGCCAGACCAGCTTCGATAGGATCATCTGGCACCGAGAAAGGTAGCCGCGTAATCACCACGTGGTGCAAATACTTACCGGGTAAATCGATACCTTCGGCGAAGCTGGCCACCCCGAACAACACACTCGGCCTACCCTCATCAATCCGGTTCCTGTGCTGCCGCAGAACCTCACCCCGGGACATGTCATCCTGGGTAACAATCAGGTCCGGGTAGTCAGGCGCCAGTGCATCCCGCACCTGATGCATCTGACGGCGAGAGGTAAACAATACAAGCGTGGCCGTCTCACCAGCCCAGGTTGCCGGAAGGCGCTTTATCAGTTCATCCGCAAACCCGTCATCAGTGGGCATACAAGCCATGGCTGGCACTTCAACGGTCGCCATCTCTCCGTACCGGAAGGAGCTGGGCACAACCAGCAAGCGGCTGGCTTCCGGTAATCCGGCTCTCGCCTGTAGCCGGTCAAAACGACCAAGTGCTGTCAGAGTCGCACTGGTAAGCACGGCGCCGTAGGCGCGTGACCAGAGCCTTGAATACAGCAGGTTATCTGCCAGTACCGGCGAGCTGAACAGCGTAATATCTTCGGCATGATCCCAGCGCTGCCGAACACTCCAGCGAGCCGGAGGTGGACTACGATTTATCCGCCCCCTGTTTTGTTGATTATCATCACCCGAGTCGTCACCAACACCCTGCTCGCTTTCATCTGGCGCTTTGCGGCCACCAACCTGCTCTGTCCACGCCGTCCAGAGACGCAACTGATCTTCAGCGCGGCTATGGAATGCACCGATAACCGGGTACCAGGCTTCAGCGGTATCGCGATCAATCTCGTGCTGTTTACGCTCATCAAAGGCGCCTTGCAGTTCATCCGCCAGAACACCCAGATGCCGTACCAGATTGGCGGTGGCAATCCTGCTTTCCGCAGCCAGATCTGCCAACGCTTCTGGCAGCTCTCCTTCCGGGTAACGCCACTGCGCTGAACGGCGCTCTTCGTTAAACTCCCACCCGGTATTCTGCTCGGCTTCCTCATAAACCCGCGTTAGAACAAGATCCACATCGCGTGCGGCAGTACTTATGCGATCAATGCTCTTGGCTGCCTGGGTAGCAGGCGCTAGATAAGGCTGCATTTTGGCCAATGCCTGGGATAACTGCTTGAGCCATTGGCGCGTGGAATTCAAAGGCACAGACGCCGCAAAATGGTTCAGTGCTTTGTCCGGCAAGTGATGGCCTTCATCAAAAATGAACAGCGCGTTCTCGGGCTCTGGCAATATGGCACCACCGCCCAAGGCCAGGTCGGCAAGCACAAGATCGTGATTGGCCACCACAATATCCACTTCGTCCAGATCTTTGCGGGCATCAAAAAAAGCACAGCTGTCAAAGTAGCTGCAGTGGCGGTTCGTGCACTGTCGGTGATCGGTTGTGACCTGGCGCCAAACATCATCGGGTATCTGCTCAGGCCAGTGATCGCGATCACCATCCCACTTTCTGGAACCATAGCTTGCCAGCATTTCCTCAAAGAATGCCCGGGTACCCGGCTCTTCGGTTCCGGGGTTATCCAGAAGGAATAAAGGCATGGTATCGCTGTCGCCATTGCCTTCTTCATGCAGCCGCGACTCCAGGCGCGACATGCACAGATATCGACCGCGACCTTTGGCAAGCGTCCAGGTGAAGTTCATCTTGCTGTGTTTTTTCAGATCCGGCAGGTCTTTCAGAACAATCTGATCCTGCAGTGCCACAGTGGCCGTAGAGATCACCAGGGTTTTACCCAAAGCCTTCGCGACAGGAATTGCTGCAATCAGGTATGCCAGCGTCTTACCAGTACCTGTGCCGGCTTCGACAACACATGCTGCAGGCGGAGAGGTACGCTGGCCATCATTTTCAGTGATATCACCCATATAGCGGGCGATTTCAGCGATCATCAGGCGCTGACCGTAGCGCGCCCGAATACCCTTGCCCGCCAATACGTCCCGGTAACCCTGCTGAATCTGGCTCTTGATGTCGTCGCTCAAAGCCATCAGCGCGGGCTCACCCAGTCACGAACTATGCCTACACGGAAGCTTCTGCCCTGTTTGCTCAGCACAACACCATCCTCAGTTACTTTCTCTACGGTAATGCCGGAAAAAGACTCTCCCTGTCGAAGGTAGTTTCCGTTGATCATCACCCGACTGGCATAGGGATCGGAAGAATAGATATGGCTGTTAAACATCAGGTCAGGAATACTCTTCTGGAATGAAAGCGGTAACTCTACAAGGTGCGGCACTCTTTCACGAATACCTGCGCGTGAATCGTCCTGGCTTGATGCCGGCACCTGCCGCTCCGAACGAATTGCAGGAGTAATTATCGTTGGCCGCTCCCGGACGGGTTCTGCTACCTGCTCCATCTCGGGCTCAGGTTCTGGCGGGGATACAACGGCCGTCTGCGCCTCCGGAAGATCTTCCGGGATTGGGCGAACAGGCGCACCGCCAGAGATTTTCGGCTCTGTAGATTCCGGTTTCAACGGTTGCTCCAGTGCAGGTTCAGCCTTAGCTATTGGCGCCTCCGGCTCGACTGGCAAATGGCTTGTGCGTTCCGGCCAGAAAACAACTGCCAGCACGCCAGCATTCACGAGTAACGCGAGCGCCACCCAGACCACTGGAGAGATCCGCCGCTTTTTGGGGCGGTGAATCAGCTGTACCTGTTGCCCGAGATCCGGCACCTTGCCCTGTCGGCGTTCCGTTTCTGATTTTCTGAGGGCATCAAGAATATAGGACATACCCTATTCCTCCCCCCCGGATCGGGATCGGGTAGCTGACAGCCTCGGAACATCTGCATTAAGATCGTTATTGATCTGAATGATCGTCATTGCACCTGCGATACCGTCGACTGTCAGGCCCTTTAATGACTGATACCAGCGCACCTGCTCATTCCCCGACAAGCGTTTGATTCTTGCGTTGTCGGCAAGGGACTCACTATGAGCGTCTGCGAGCTCCATCATGCGCCCACCAATCCAGAGCTCTTCGCTTGCACCCTCACCGTCGACCGGAGAACTTTTCTTATGATCAGGAAGCTGCCATAGCACCCGATATTCCCCAAACCAGTACGGCTCCAGGCTTGAGAAAGGCACCTGAACCGGCCCTGTGGGCAGGGTAATGTCGGCAAGCCCGCCATTGAGGTGTTGCAACACAACGTATCCACGATTACCTGCATCATCCTGAAGCAACAATATGGCCGGCCTATCCAGAAACATCAGGCTTCGCTGGCTACCCTGTCGTTCAAGGCAGCCGAGGCCGGATTCGCGAGCGAAATCGCAGGCGACCGGAAACGCCTGAGGACTGTAGTCGATGCCCCAGAGCTCAAACAGCCCTGTAAAAGCTTCCGCCAGGTTCTGGGCTTGCTCCGGGAATTCGAAAGAGAGCTCGCTCGGGGCAGCGTTCGCAAGGCGTTCGGCTTCAGTGAAAGGCAGCGCCACACCTGCCGCTTGTTCTTCCCCAGGCTGGTCCCCATTGTTATCGACAACCTGGCTTTCGGGCTCGCTTTCGCGCTGAACCGTCCCGCCTTGCTCCACGACTAACTCGTCCGATTCAGCTACCGCTTCTGGCCCGAACCATTGTTGATAGAGCCAGAAGGTGCTGATGATCGCCAGAACCAGCGATGCGGCGAGCATGAGATAACCGGAAAAACCCTGTTTACCTCCAGCCCGACCCGGCTTTGGCCCGAGATTGCTGCCACCGACTTCCTTTGCTGCCTGCCGGATATGTGCCGGTGTCAGTTCATGTTCACCTTCGGCATAAGCACCAAGAAGCGCACGGTCACTGATCAGATTGATCAGGCGAGGTATACCATTACTCAGGCGGTAGAGCTTACGGACGGCGGAGGGAGAAAACACGTCGCCCCGCATACCCGCCACTCCAAGTCGGTAGCTAAGGTAGGCGGGGAGCTCGTTGGGACTGATCGCATCCAGGTGGTAGCGGGCCGTTACACGCTGGTTCAGCTGTCGAAGCTCTGGGAGGGCCAGCATCTGCTGCAACTCTGGTTGACCCAACAACACGATCTGCAGCAGTTTTTTCTCGGCGGTTTCAAGATTGGTCAGCAGGCGCAGTTGCTCGAGCACATCGGCAGACAGATTTTGCGCCTCATCAATCATCAGAACCTTGTGCCGGCCGGCAGCATGGGCCGTGAGCAGGTCTCGATTGATCAGGTCCACCAGCTGTTTGATGCTGGCACCCGCCGGGTTGGTAATCTCAAGCTCGTCACAAATTGCAGCAAGCAATTCCCGCGCAGAAAGCCGGGGGTTGAGAATCAGGGCAATATCAACATGGGCTGGCGCATTTTCAATAAAACACCGGCTCACTGTTGTTTTACCGGTACCAACTTCTCCGGTAATGACAATAAAGCCGCCCTGTCCCTGAACACCGTACATAAGGTGCGCAAGCGCCTCTTTGTGACGTTCGCTCAGATAAAGGTAACGGGGATCAGGCGCAATAGAGAACGGCGGTTCTTTGAAGCCGAAGAAATCGTAATACATGGGCGTCCAGTAAAATGCTCAGGCACCGGGCTGATCGGGCAGTTGCCAAGCCGGGCTATTCAGCAGCGTATCATACCGCCCGCTTCGCAGGCCTGTCATCTCAGGATGGCGCGGAATCCACACTGTTTATCAGCCGAAGGTCCGCAGCGCTACGCCGGTTCTGTTGTTTCAAGCGCCGCACACAGCGCTCCAGGGTTTTTGAGATACGCGCATGGGAGCGAATCATTGAGATTTTTGGCCAGGTTGCGCGCTCTCCGGCCAAAATCATTTCACGCACAAATTCAGGCTTGGGATCGGCAAGCATGCGCCGGTAATGCTTGAAGCTGTATTTGGGCGCTATGGTTACGTCTCCGGAATAGCGTTGAGCCATGATGGTGTACATCTGGCCAGAGATCTGCCGAAGTAACTCAGGCTTGGCCCGTTTCCGAAGATAGTCAAAAACTCCCTGCCCATGAAACTGCAACTCGGATTTCATCAGGTGCCAGGGCAAGCTCGTCAGGGAGAGCTTTTCATCCTGACCACGGGCGTTTAAAAAAGGCACCACGTGCGGGTTGGTCTGACTAACGATGGTGAAGTTCACATCGTAGAGGTGCATTAAGCGGTCAATGGGCAGATCACTGACGACCGAGCCATCCACAAATTTGAGCCTGGGCATATACGGCAGCGCTTGCCCGTGAATGTCCTTTTTCATCAAAGTAACCGGCGGAAAAATACCTGGCACCGCGGCACTGGCAAGCGCTGCGCTCCACACCATAAGGTATGGCGATGTATAACCGGAAAGCAGCCGCGCCTTCTGATGCGCCTGAACCGGCGAAACACTCATATTGATCGAACGGCCGGTGCGCAGATAGGCCTCTTCAAACGTATACTCGCCTATGTTGGTTCTCAGGCAGGTACGCAGCTGATCCTGATCCATCAAACCGCCCCCTCGCATAGCGCTTACCAGCCCGCGCCATTTCCAGGCTTTAAGGTTATGGTTTTCAGGGACCAGCATTTCAGGGATTTCGGCATCTGTGTGCACACCTAGCATTCCGGCGATAATTGCACCAATGCTTGAGCCTGTCACAACCTGTGGAAGCAGGCCCTTTTCCCAAAGCGCCTTGATCACACCAAAATGGAACATGCCGAGGCTGGCACCACCGCTTAACAAAAGTGTCGGCCGCCCATAACTTGTCAGGGTGTCACGAAAAAACTGAAGCTTATCGGCAACGGGAAAGCCCGGAACCGGGTTATCACACAGGAAGTCCAGGGCTTCGCACACCTGGGCAATGTACTCTTCGATCAGGTGTTTGGTACCAACTCTGGAGTGAGTATACAGAGCCGGGTTGCCCATATTACCGAGGTCATGATGCAGCCCCTCACGCAAAGCCCGCTTCAGGCGATCAAAATCATTTTGCTGGCGATACTGTTTGATATTGCTCAGGCGATCATAGAGCAGCTCATAGTTATAGAACTCCGAGGCGAAATCCTCTTTCCACTCGGCATTGCCTTCAAGAAAGTCGAGCTCAAGCGCTGCGGCTTTCCAAACCTCATAGTTCGGTGCTTCATCCAGCATCTTGCGGAACTTTTGAACCCTTGGATCTTGCAGCACCGTGTCTCTCCTTCAACTGTCCGTCAGGATCAGAAATCGTCAAGCATCAGCTCTTCATCGTCATCGCTGGCGAACGGGTCCCGAGTCACCTTACCGTCGTTTATCAGAAACTCTCTGCGTTGCAGGAAAGCGTTACGGACAAAAATATAGGTATCGCCGGAAATAAAACCTTCAGCCGGAATCAGGTCTGCCCGCTTATCCACAACCTGAAGGCCCCGCGCATAATAGTTATCCGGGCTATCAACGTTGTCCCACAATGAGGGGAGCACAAAACCGTCTACACCGAACCCGCTTAGATGGCGTGGGCTGGAAGGGCCGAGAAAGGGCAGCATCAGATAAGGGCCAGAGCCAGCACCCCAGTGTCCCAGAGTCTGCCCGAAATCCTCAGGCCTTTCCGGCAGGTCAAATGCAGTCGCCACATCAATCAACCCACCAAGACCGAACACTGTGTTATAGGTAAACCGGCCGGCGGCAACAACTGCAGACTCACCCTTCAGTTGCAGCACACTATTGGTGAAATTGCGGACTTCTGAAAGGTTATTGAAGAAGTTTGTTATGGCGCGGTCAGCAAACTCGGGCATAAACGTGCGGTAGGCCGTGGCTACCGGCTTAAGAGCCCAGCGGTCAATGGTATCGTTAAAAGTGTAAACCTTGCGGTTCCAACTTTCATAAGGGTCGTCAGCGCTTACCTGAACAGCCGAGCCATCGCGGGCCGGCTCTTGCGAACTCTGAGCCATGACGGGCTGTGCAGACATTCCAATAGCCAACACGGCCACCAGCGGCGTGGCCAACAACCAGCCTCGGGGTGAAAAATTTGTCATGGTCAACTCTTGGGTTGTTGATTTTGCTTTGCAGCAGCGCTAACGCGCCGCTGCATAACAGTCAGCGACGGCGCACGACAACACTGCCAATGGAATAACCGGCACCGAAGGAGCAGATCACACCCGTATCGCCGGTTTTCAGATCATCTTTGTGTTTGTGGAATGCAATGATTGAACCTGCCGAGCTGGTATTCGCATATTCATCAAGAATCACCGGAGCCTCATCCTCTGCCGCGTCGCGGCCAAGCACCCGACGGGCGATAAGCTGATTCATGTTCAGGTTTGCCTGATGCAACCACATTCTGCGCAGATCTTCAGGTGCCAGCGACAAACTTTCAAGATGATTCTGGATAGTTTCAGCAACCAGAGGTGAAACTTCCTTGAATACTTTACGACCCTGCTGAATAAACAGTTTATCCGGTTTGCCCACACCGGCTTCATCAGCCCGGTTCAAGAAGCCGAAATTATTCCGGATATTGTTGGAAAAGGTCGTTTTCAATCGAGTGCCAAGAATCTCAAACCCCTGCCCTGCCGGGGCATTTTCCTCACGCTCAACCAGGATGGCTGTACAGGCATCGCCAAAAATAAAATGGCTGTCGCGATCACAGAAATTCAAATGGCCGGAGCAGATTTCAGGGCTGACAACAAGAACAGCTCGCGCCGAGCCATTCTCCACGGAGTTAACAGCTGCTTGCAGGCCAAATGTCGCTGAGCTGCAGGCTACATTCATATCGTAGGCGAAGCCATCTATACCCAGAGCTGACTGAACTTCGATAGAAACCGCAGGATAGGCACGTTGTAAGTTGGAGCAGGCTACGATAACCGCGTCCACATCGCTGGCTTTCTTTCCTGCCTGAGCCAGTGCTTCGTTACAGGCCACAACCGCCATATCACACTGAACCGAAGGCTCGTCATTACCACGTTCAGGAATGTAGGGCGCCATCCGCTTGGGATCGACGATACCCGACTTGTCGATAACATGCCGGCGCTTGATACCTGAAGCTTTTTCTATAAACGCCGAGGACGAAGGCTGAAGTGCCTCAACCTCACCACTCTCAATCTCTTGGGCATGTTCAGAGTTGTACATCTCGACAAACTGGTTGAATGCTTCAACCAGCTCATCGTTATCAATGGTTGCCGGCGGTGTATACAGGCCGGTTCCGCTAATGACGGCTTTAATCACGCTAACCCCACGTCATGAAGATGGAAACAGAAGGACAGGAATATCGTACTTTCGGAAATACTAACACAGTCCCGGGGATTTGCCCGCCCCGCAGAAGCCACTACAAAAGGCGGGCTTGACCGATCATACCCGGGTCAGTTCCCACTGTTTGTCCAGCCGCTTTACCGATACTGTCATGACCGTTCCAAGCTGCTGAGCAAAAAACGAAACGCGGTATTCCTCAAGCATCCAGCGGTAGGTAACGAGTTCGGGATCACGAACACCCTGTTTTCGCTGCTCGTCGCGCTTGCTTGCGTAACGACTCCACAGCGATTCACTGGTATGCAAAAATTCCCGTTCACGCCCCATCTCCCTGGGCATCTTTTCAAGCCGGACCAGCGCTGCTTCAAAATAACGCCCAAACTCCGCCAGCCATTGCGGGGATGTTTCCACCAGAAACCCAGGATAAACAAGGTTTTGCATCTGAAACTTCAAGTCAGCCATGCTGTTTGCAAGCGCCAGATTGATCTTGCCTTTCAGTCGTTTTGCGACTTTCTGATAACCGGTCATCGCCCGGTGAAGGCGTTCGTCCGCCTGTTCCAAAGCAGGAATAAAATCGCCTCTGTTCTGATCAAACAGAGCATCAAAAGCCTCCCGACTATTGGGGACATTGCCTTGTAAAAAGTGTTCCATTGCAGTGGAAACAAGCAAGTCATCCAGAAGCACCTTTGCCTGCCCGACGGTTGCAAACATCAGGGCGGACTGTTTAAAGAGAGGCAGTTTCCTCTCCAGGTCATCCAGAGTGTTACCAAACCGGTTAAGTATGAGGCGCGCTACCCCTTTGCGAGTTGTATCTTCTGCAGTGAGGCGATCCAGGCAGCGAATCTCACGAACCTTTTTGCCCAAATCTTCAAGCGCAGGATAAACCGTGATCTGCATTCCGCCTTTTTCGGTCTGCACCTGAGCTGGCAGCTCGCCAAACTCCCAAGCCTCGTACTCGCCCGCAGGCTCCTGATTCCGGGTATCGCTTGTTGCCGACGCAAGAGCCTCTTCAGCACGCCCCTCAAGCTGACTCTGCAATTCACCCGTTTCACGACTTTCGGCGATCACTTTTCCGCCATCCCCAAGTACTCTCAGGTTCATTCTCAGGTGACGAGGCAGCTCATCCCGAGGCCAGGCTTCGGGCTCAATACGCACTCCAGTCATCCGCCGCAGCTGATCGCCCAGCTGCAAAGCCAGAGGCTCGTTGGACGGCTGAAGGTTGGCAATAGCAGCGTCCACAAAATCCGGAACCGGCACAAAGTTTCGGCGCAGGGACTTCGGAAGCCCTTTAACCAACGCAATACACTTCTCTCGAAGCAGCCCCGGCACCAACCATTCAAGGCGCCGGGAAGGAATTTGCCGCAGTGCCATCAATGGCACCTGGAGCGTAACCCCATCACGCTCACTGGTTGGCTCAAACTCGTAACTCAGGGGATAACGGACACCCTCCCACTCCAGAAAATCCGGATATAAGTCACCCGCCAACGCGTCAACAGGCCTTTGCAGGACATCCTCTTCGGTCAATTCCAGATTGCGAAGCTGTTCAGCCGTGAGGCTTTTCCACCAGCTTTCGAAATGACGACCGCTTACGATCCCCGGAGGCAGGCGCTCATCGTAAAAACCAACCAGCACCTCGTCGTCCACCAAAAGGTCCCGGCGGCGGGTTTTCTTTTCCAGATCCTCTACACTGGCCAGCATCTCGCGGTTGCGGCTTATAAACGGAGCTTTCGATCGATAATCACCCTCTACCAGTGCATGGCGGATAAACAGGTTGCGGCACTCTACGGGGTCTATTTTGCTGAACGCTATGCGGCGTTTTGGCACCACATCCAGGCCATAAAGTGTAATCTTTTCGAAACCCATCACCTGGGCTCTCTTCTGCTCCCAGTGAGGCTCGAAATAGTGATGCTTCACCACATGCCCGGCCAAGGGTTCTATCCACTCGGGCTGAATCGCGGCCACCATACGAGCAAACACCCGACTGGTCTCAACAATTTCTGTGGCGACAATCCATTTCGGTCCGGTTTTGGACACTTTCGAGCCGGGAAAAATCAACACCTTGCGATTACGGGTGGCCAGGTATTCCTTTTTCTCGACCTTGGTCGCCACCTGCCCCAGCAGCCCCGCCAGAATAGCCTTGTGAATTTTGTCGTAGGTAGCAGCGTCTTTATTAAATGACAATTTCTGATCACGACAAATCAGGGTGAGTTGTCGATGAATGTCGCGCCACTCCCGCATACGCATCCAGCTGAGAAAACTCTTCTGGCACACCTTCTTGAGCTGATTCTGGGAAATCTCCTGGCGCTGTTCCTCGTAAAAATTCCAGATATTCAACAGAGTGATAAAGTCGGAATCTTTATCATTGAACGGCGCATGAGCCTGGTCCGCAGCCTGCTGCTTATCCTGCGGGCGTTCTCTCGGATCCTGAACACTCAGGCCCGCGATAACAATCAGCGTTTCTGCCAGGCTGCCCTGGTCTGCGGAAGTTACCAGCATTCGGGCCAGGCGCGGATCCAGTGGAAGCTTCGCCATGGTGCGCCCGAGCTTCGTAACTCGCCGGGAACCGTCGACAGCACTCAGTTCTTCAAGCAGCTTGTAGCCATCGTTGATCAGGCGCTTGTCTGGCGCCTCAAGAAACGGAAAATTACGAATCTCACCGAGGCCGGACGTGGCCATCTGCAAAATAACGGAGGCCAGATTGGTACGTAGTATTTCCGGATCGGTGTATTCGGGGCGGTTGAGAAAATCCGTTTCATCATACAAACGAAAACAGATACCCGGGGCAACCCGGCCACAACGGCCCGAGCGCTGGTTGGCGCTGGCTTGCGATACCGGCTCAACGGGCAGACGCTGTATTTTGGAGCGAACGCTGTAGCGGCTGATTCGCGCAACACCGGTATCAATCACGTAACGAATACCCGGCACCGTGAGCGACGTTTCGGCAACGTTGGTGGAAAGCACGATCCGGCGGCCACGATGGTTCTGGAATACCCGGTTCTGCTCCTGGTTGCTCAACCGGGAATATAAAGGAAGGACTTCCGTGTGCCGGAGTTCTGCGTGGCGCAATACTTTGCTGAGGTTGCGAATCTCACGTTCGCCCGGCAGAAATATCAATACATCGCCCGGCGGTAGCTTGTCGCTGCGCTCGTGCTGTTCGATCTCATCAAGGGCCGCGAGAACCCCGTCATTCCAGCCCTGGTCGCGATCGTCTTCATCACCAGTGAGCGGCCGGTAACGAACCTCTACCGGGAAGGTGCGCCCACTCACTTCAAGCACCGGCGCTTTGTTGAAGAACTCGCTGAAACGGTCTACTTCAATGGTGGCAGAAGTAATGATGACTTTGAGATCAGGACGTTTGGGTAGAAGCTGTTTCAGGTAGCCCAGCAGAAAGTCGATGTTCAGGCTGCGCTCGTGGGCTTCATCAATAATCAGTGTGTCGTAGCGTTTTAGATAGCGGTCGTGCTGGACTTCCGCCAGCAGAATCCCGTCGGTCATTACCTTGACCCGGGTCTGGTTCGAAGTATTGTCAGCAAAACGAACCTGATAGCCGATCTGCTGACCAGTCTGCTCACCAAGCTCATCAGCAATACGGGATGCAACGCTACGAGCCGCAATGCGCCGCGGCTGGGTATGACCAATTAGGCCGCGAATCCCGCGGCCCATGTTCATGCAGATTTTGGGTATCTGAGTGGTTTTTCCGGAGCCAGTTTCACCAGCAACGATGACAACCTGGTGGTTCTCAATCGCCTCCCGGATGTCGTCTACGCGATCAGATACCGGCAGCCCTGCCGGAAAACTTATTGGTTTGTGCAGGGCAGCCCGGATATCAGAGTGCAAAGTCACCGTAATTACTTGTTCCCCGGTTCATCACGCAATTCGCGGCGCAAAATCTTGCCTACGTTAGTCTTGGGCAGATCATCGCGGAACTCGAAGAAGCGCGGTACTTTGTAGGCTGTGAGGCGCTCACGGCAGAACTCTTTCAACTCGTTCTCAGTGACACCTTCGGCTGTCGGAACGAGGTAGACCTTCACTGCTTCCCCGCTTTTGGCATCCGGGACGCCAACAGCTGCGCACTCGACCACCTTCGGATGGCTGGTCACGACATCTTCGATCTCGTTCGGGTAAACGTTAAACCCGGACACGATAATCATGTCCTTCTTACGGTCAACAATTCGGATATACCCGTCTTCCTGAATCAACGCCACATCCCCGGTCTGGATATAACCATCTTCAGTGAAGGATTTCTGCGTGTCCTCGGGGCGCTGCCAGTAGCCACGCATTACCTGCGGACCTTTCACGCACAGCTCGCCCGGTGTCCCCAGCGCAGTCTCATTGCCATCATCATCAATAGTTTTGACCTGGGTCGATGGAACCGGCAAGCCAATGGTGCCCAACTGTATGGCACTGCGGGGATTGAAGGTAACCACCGGAGACGTTTCGGTCATGCCGTAGCCTTCCGAGATGGGACAGCCAGTTACCCGCTCCCACATCTTCGCTGTATCGCTGGTCAGCGCCATACCGCCTGAAGACGTAAGCTTGAGGTGGCTGAAATCCAGATCCTGAAACTCTTCGTTGTTGCACAGGGCAACAAACAAGGTGTTCAGGCCAAGGAATGCTGTGAACTTGTGGTTTTTGAGCTCTTTGACAAAACCTGGAATATCCCGCGGGTTAGGAATCAGCACGTTATGGCCGCCGGCTTCGAGCATGATGCCGCAGTTCAGGGTGAACGAATAAATGTGATAAAGAGGCAGAGGGGCAATCACCGTTTCCTGCCCTTCAATGATGGTGTCTTCCATCATCGGACGAACCTGCAGCAGGTTTGCAACCAGGTTACCGTGTGTGAGCATCGCACCTTTGGCGACACCCGTTGTTCCGCCCGTATACTGCAGCACAGCAATGTCGTCCTGCTTACACTCAACTGGAGTAAACTTCTCACGGGCACCTGCACTGAGTACGGCCGGAAGTTTATGGGCCTGCGGAATATTGAACGGTGGCACCATCTTTTTAACATGCTTGACGACGGCATTCATCAGCGTGCGCTTAATAGGCGAATGCATGTCGGCAATTTCAGTAACGATCACATGCTCAATGCTGGTATGGGGCAGAACCTTCTCGGCGTTTTCAGCCATGTTGGCAAGCACCACCAGTGCCTTGGCACCGGAGTCGTTAAACTGGTGCTCCATCTCGCGCGTGGTGTATAGCGGGTTGGTATTGACCACAATAAGGCCAGCACGCATGGCACCAAACACTACAACCGGATACTGGGTCAGGTTGGGCATTTGGACCGCGATACGGTCACCAGGTTTCAGATCGGTTTTGTTTTGCAGCCAGGCAGCGAAGTTCCGGGTTTGAGTATCCAGTTCGCGGTAAGTCAGAGTTGCACCGACAGCACTGAAAGCCGGGCGGTCACCGTATTTCTTTACCGCCTGATCAAACACATCCACCATGCTGTTGTACTTTTTCAGATCGACTTCGCGTGGGACACTGGCAGGGTATTTGTCCTGATAGAACTTCTCAAAATCCATCGCTATCTCCTGTCTGGCGCTTTTCTTTATAATGATTTACCAATGCCGTGCGATCAAAAAATCAACTCGACATAAGTATCAGCCTCAAAAAGTCGGGAGAGAATAGCAGTTTTGTTACCGATGAGGTAGTTTCGACGCATAACAAGAAGGACTACCCCCTGCCAACCTTAAGCACGGAGCACTTGATGAGCGACACCCTTGATACTCTTGAAAACATTACCTATGACGAGCTAAACGAGGGTGACACCGCTACGTTTACCCGGACACTTTCGGAAGATGATCTCGTTCTGTTTGCCGCTGTTTCAGGGGATGTTAATCCAGTACACCTGGACCCTGAATATGCCTCCCATTCCATGTTCAAGGAACGGGTAGCCCATGGTATGTGGAGCGGTGCCCTGGTCTCTGCTGCACTTGCGACGGTTATGCCAGGCCCGGGTACGGTTTATCTGGAGCAAAGCCTGTCGTTCAAACGCCCCGCAAAGCTCGGCGATACGCTGACCGTTGGCCTTACAGTGCTGCGCAAAGCCCCCAAAAACCGGGTTGTTTTAAAGTGTGACGTGACAAACCAGAACAACCAAAAGGTTGTTACCGGAGAAGCCAGGGTTATTGCGCCAACAGAGAAGGTTTCCCTTTACAAGCCGACACTTCCGAAAATCACAATTGAAGGTCGTGACTGAACGCAAAAATCTCTATTTCAGCCCGGCAAAAAGTCGATTGGAAACCTTACCTTCCGGGCTTCAACCTTGTCGGCGCCAAAGTTGAAAAGTCGCACACGCATAGCAATTTTCTGCTCCAGCTTCGGGTTCTCAAGCTCCGAACTTACCACCGTGCACGCAGACACCGAACCGTCGGGTTCTATGACGAGCTCCAGTAGAACCTTACCTGCCAGGGTCGGATCCTGCCTGAGCTCTCTCTGGTATAGGGAATAGAGTACTGTTTTGCCGGAATCAAACACCTGCCGAATGTTACTCATTGCCCGCTCACCCATCGACGGAGCCTTGTCAGGCGCTGGCGTACTGGCCACAACAGGTTCCGATTGACGAGCAGCTTCGACTTTTCTTACTTCGTGGCCGGCAACTTCTGCATCTAAGCGTATTGCCTGGACATCCTGTACACCACCACTCCCCTGCAGAGCATCGGCAGAACCTTGAGCTCCTGCATTAGCGGTACGGACAGTGTCAGACTGATTATTCACATTGGCCTGTATGGCGGGGGCTTTTTCTGGCGCAGTTTCGCGCATGGATGCCAGGCGGTCTTTCATGGCCAGAAGGCCAGAACGAGATGCTTTTTCACGAGCCAATTCAACACGCTGGGCAGTTGGCTTTGGTGATTGTTTCACCGGCACAGGCTGAACTTCCTTTGACAGCTGAGTGATCGGCTTGGGTTTGGGCTTTGGTTCCGGTTGAGGCTTTACGGGCTCAGCCTCCATGGCTTCAGTTTTGGCAGGTTTTGGCTCAGGCAAAGCCAGTGTCTCAACAGATTCAGGGGCTGGTTTTTCAAGGGCTTCTCTCTTCACCACAAGCCTTGCGAGCTGGGGCGGCAAGCTTTCAGTTGTCGTCCGCTCTAGCTCCGGAACATCGAGTACAGGAATGATCATGGCAAGTGGAACGAATAGTAGAAGGGCCAAGGCTGTGATGAGTACCAGCCGTAAGCGTTCCCCCTCTTCCCTACTCCAGGATAGCGACGACAAAGAGGTCCGCCCGAAATGCTCAAGGGCGCCGAAATCGCTACTCACAGGCATCGTATTCATCGCCGTCATTGCCATTCCCCAGCTCGGACGGCAGGATTCGCAATACCCAGGTTCTGGCGAAACTCACGATGGCGTTCAAGCACCAAAGGATCAAGAGGCTGCACCAGTTCCGGTGCGGTGTTTTCCAGTTCCGCGCGCGGCCGGCGTGGTAGTGTGGGTGCTCGCCAAGGCAAGATATTCAGCACGCGGGGCTCATCTTCTCCCATACTGGCGGATATACCCTCGATACCCTCGATACCCTCGATACTCTCAATACTCTCGATACCCAGGTATCGCGGTTTATCCGAAGCTGCGCAAAGAGCCGGAGCCGTTACAAATATCAGGGTGAGTAGCCCGAATGAGACATTCAAGATGGCCCGGTTATAAATCCAGAACGCCGCTTCCATCATTACTCCAGCCTTCTTTTCAGATCAGTAATCCAGCCCGTTACCTTTTTGTCTTCATTGGCGGAGAGTGTCTGGTAACGCTGGTAGTGTATGAGTGCCCGGTCGAGATCAAGCAGGTAAAGCTCGGAAATCACCGCAAGATTGTAGTGCAGGTCGGCAACGTCTGGAGCGCTCTCAAGACCGGTCTCCAGCAGCATGGCGGCCTCACCGTAACGATGCTGCTGCATAAACTTAAGCGCCTGATTATTCAGGCTTGCAACATCAACCGGCTCCGGTGAAATGGCCTCAGAAGTTTTCATCGACTGCGTGGCACAGCCTGCTAACATAAAAACGGCAACCAGTGCGCCACACAACATCCAAATCCTGAACACAAACAAGCGGAAAGAAATCTGTTCAGGCATCGTCTTTGCCCTCTGTCGTAACGGTCATCCAACGAAAAGACCGGCTATAGCGACCAGGGTGCAACTCTGCCAGCATGCCCAGACTTTTTCCGATCCAGGAATTAAACCCGTTGGCTGTGATGCGCCGATGGTTTTGCGAATGCAACGCAATTGCTCGCTCTTCAAATGGGTAGGCTTCCTCCTCAAGCAACATCCTGTACTGCATCTGTTCCAGCTCATTCAATTCTTCCGGAGCGCTGGATGCCATCAGATCTCTGGCCATAATTCGGTGAAGCTCAGCGCGGCGGAACAGTGACTCCGAAAATACTGCTGAACCACCAAGAGACTCTGCATTGCGGAAACTGGCCTGCGCCCTGGCCATGGCCGCCTGCTTGCGATCAAGTGATTGCTCAAGAGGATTGTTGAGCTCAATACTGGCAAATTCTTCGGCGGCTTCTGCCCCCAGTTTCAGTGCGCCATCCGCCGCCCACTTAAGCGTAACTTCCGAATGCCAGCTGCTTTTCAGCTCTGCGGACACCATATCAGCGCGCCATTGCGAGGGAGAGCTTCCCTTTTCTATGAGTCTGTAGCGCATCGTCTGCAAGCGGATATGTTCATTGGCTTCCAGTGCGACCGGGCCGCTGGCAAGATAACCTTCGTAAACCGCATTGCGTTGTTCATCTTCTCCGGCTGTATGGAAAAGTTCAGCCGCCCGTAACCGATAACCCCATACATCACCCTCCAATCGCGGCTGTTGGCCGAGGTCGTCAGCCATAGACATTAACTCGCCGGCTGCCAGCTCCTGTTGATCCGATGAGGTGTAAGCAAGAACCAGTTTTTCGCTTATTTCCGGGCCAAGTGCGTGTTGCGGATAATCATTGCGGAAGCGGTTGAGCTCGTTAATCGCCAACTGCCACTGCGAGGCCCTGACCAGCGTATTTGCCGCATCAAAACGCCCCTTGATAGCCGTTTCCGAGCCCGGCAGCACTGTCTCAACCCTCTGAAAATGCGCTACTGCAATCGAAACTTTGCCAGCGTCGGCAGCCTGTTCGCCCTGCCGGTAGATCGCGGTAGCGAGCTGCTCTTGCAGATTCGGTATTCCCTGTTTCATAGCATCGGTTGCGAACTCCTTGGAGGCCAGGGTTATTGCCTCGCGCCAGGCCCTCTCTGCAAGCCCGTACTCAGCCATATGCTGACGCACCTGGGCAGTAACCAGCCAGCCGGCGAATCGGGAATCAGGTGCGGCCTTTTGGTGAACAACAGCCTGAGTGCCATAACGTAATGCCTGCTCATATTCCCCGGATTCCAGCCAGTGAGTTGCGAGCTCTGCCAACAAACCCGGAACCCGCCCATCGCTACCGTATTGTTCTGCGTACCGATCTAATTCAGCGGCAAGGTCTGCAAGGTCGGGCGCATACCCTGCCGAAACCGATTCATCCCTTGTGCCTGCCCGAACCAAAGCGATTGCAGCCCAGCCGGCATCTGCAGCATATTCGTAGTCTGTTAACTCGTAAGCGGCAGCGCGATAGTTTGCGAGCGCAGCGAGATAATCCTCTGCCTGTAGCCGAGCATCGCCCGCAAGACGAAAAAGCTCACCCGGTGCTTTGCTGCGACTGGCCAGCCCTTCGTAATAGGCTGCTGCAACCGAATACTGTGCAGCGGCATCCTCCGCTTGGGGAACACCCTGTGCGTAGTAATAATCTGCGAGAAAACGGCTGAACTCACGCCACTTTTCTCGGTATCCAGCCTCAAGGGCAGCGTAATCCCCTTGATCATCAAACAGGGAAATGTAGTCAGCCATAGCTCGCCGGGCCATTTCAGACTGACCGGCCCGGTTCCATACGTCGACAACCTGCGCCATAAAACCGGCCCGCTGCGGATGCTCAGGGAAGTACTCTGCAAATGCCCGGTTGGTCGCCACACTGGCCTCGGCGTCACCTTGTACTGCATAGAAATCGGCAAGGCGATCGAATACCAGTGGTGCCCAAACGCTTGGCGTTCCGGGCTGGAGCCAGTCCATCAATGTTTCTGCGCCGCCCAGGCGGCTGGCCATCAGCGCCAGAATCCGTAGCGTGTCATCTACGGTGTCTACGCTCGATTCAGGTAGCTGAGCAAGGCTTTCAGCGTTTGGCAGGGATTCATCCAACACCTCCACAAATGTGCGCCCTGCCCGCTCCCACGCCTGCGGTCCCTGCTTGAAAAGCGCCCACCCGAGCATGTAACGCGCTTTGTTTTCGAGTTCACCGGGATCGCCGTTCCCATCAACAAGTTTCCGATACCCGGCCTCGGCTTCCGCGTAATCTCCAGCCGCAAATGCCGATTCGGCAATCCGGAACCAAGCTTCCGGAACCAAAGGCGAATCCGGATACAGCCCCACGAGTTGTTGCAGACGTTTTACCGAGGCCTGGTGCTGCCCTGTTAACGCGTGGGCTTTTGCCATCTGGTAGAGGAGTTCATCAAGGCGCCCGCCAAACACGCCTCGCTCAAGAATGGTCTTATAGCTTTCAATCGCCTGTCGGTAAACGTCTGCTTCTTCCGCGGGGCTGAACCCATTATCTTCACCGGAGCGATCGCGAATATTAGTCAGCCGGTTCAATGCATCTACACGCACTGAAGGCTCACCAGTCGTATTGAACAATCGCTGGTAACGTCTGGCTACCTCGGCAGGGGATATTGCAGGAAGCGGTCTGGACTCGAACTTCAAAAATACGGGGCGCATGTCCGCAATGGTTTCGCCGTCCTTGCCTAGCTCTACGCGAAGAGGCTCCTGCCCATGGGCGAAACTGAAAAACAAACACAGTGGCAGTGCAGCAACGCGCAGGTTCCTCAAATTTTCGCCTTTAAAGCCTGGGAGCCTCATCTGCCCTGCTCCCCGGACTCCAGTTCCTTCAGGGCCAGATACTCATAGAGATGGGCGATCTGTTGCTCTGTTTTGTCCAGAGCAACCATCATCTTTTTGTCCCGTTTTTTAACAAACCCCAGCGCCAACTCATCAAGCAAAACTTCTGAAGGCCCACGCAAAGCACTCACAGACTCGAGGTGAGACAGTGAGCTTTCGCGTAGCTGCCGGGCCTCGACAAGCAAGGCTTTCAGATCCCGAGAACGGTTGGCAAACAGTCCCTGAAATTTGGCAAGCTGCCGCCCGGAATCCAGAAGCGTCATCTTGGCTATCCTCAGCTGCTGACGCTGATCGGCGCTCAACTCACGGCTGCCCAAACGCTCCAACAGAACATTCAGGCGGGTCTGTAAGCGTGAATGAGCACGATTCAAGGCTTCCTGTTTTACTGTCTCGTTTGGGGAGTCTGATGATTCAAGCTGGCCAGTAATGGAAGCGATAAAAACATCGAGGTCCTGGACATTAGCCTGGAGCTGAACCTCCATCTGTTCGAGATTCGCGACCCGGCTTACAGCTTCTTGCGAAGCGGGCTGCTCCATAAAGCCGAGCAGGTAGGCCATACGAGGCTGAGCAAGCGTTCGACTGTCTGCCAGAAACCATTCTACTTTCGGGCTGCCAAAGCCAGACTCATCGAAAAAAGAGCCTTGCGCATCTAGAACCAGCGCCTTATAAGCACCCTGATCTTCAATCTGGCGTGCCAGTTTTCGTAGGGTAACGCGCTCACTTTCATAGGCAGCATTTGCTGACAGGTAGGCCTCGCCAGCTTGCCCAAGATACCCCGCCAGGTCATAACCACGCCCCATTCCTAACCAGGCTTCCGCAACTCCAGGATAGGCGAGTGGGTACTTCTTCGCTCGGTGCCAGCTCTGCATGGCGGCGCGATGGTGACCTTGTTCTGCCAGCGCCAGGCCATGAAAGTAGAGCGCCTGGGGAGTTTTGTGGCTATTCAGCGGTATTCTTTCAAGAAAACCAATGGCCTTCTCATACTCGGAATTGATGTACGAAAGATAGCCAGCACGCAGAAAAATACGGGCCTGGAGATCGGTTTTACGCTGAGTGTCGGCATCCTTATCTGCCATGGCCAGCGCTACTCGTAACGCAACCAAAGCGCGGGAAGGGTTCAGGTCATTGCGTGCGTAGTCAGATGAAAGATTAAGGTAACCAACTGCAGACCAGTACCCTGCAGCCATATCGGCAAGAATCTTACCCGCTTCCTCGACATCTCCGCGGGAACGGGCAACCTCGGCCTGCCCGAAAAGAGCCTGTTGCCTTGGCTTAAGGTGTTCAGATGATTCGCTACAAGCCGGGACCGCCATCAAGACAAACAGAACAGCCAGACCGGTGCGCATAGCCAATAACCTCATCACCGGTTACTTCCACTCAACAACGGATACGCGAGGTTCAAATTCAGGCGCTTTAGCTTCCAGCGCCATCTGTAAACGGAGGACGCCAGGGCGTTTTTGAAAGCGATGAGAGGTTTCCCGGCGCACGAAACGGTCATTAGCTGCCCGCGCCGTGATCACTGCTTTTAACTCATGCTCTCCGCTAGCCAGATTACCGATGAAAAGCTGCTGAATACTTCCTTGCTGCAGAGAAGCGTTCTCTTTACCGGTATACAGGTGCGAAGCTGCCGGTTTGCCATTCACAAACAGTTCTACAGAATCCAGATCAAGGACATCCCGGCTGGCGAGTGTCAGAAAAACTGCCAGTCGCGTATCGACGGGGTGAAGCACCCTCTGTTCAAACTTGAAGACCTCATTCGCATGTGCTGTGACTGCGGACTTCAGTTCTGCGATCTCCTCATCGATAGAGGCCGCAAAGGCCTCGCCATGGCTGAACACTAGCGAAAGAGTGGTCAGGCCACTGCATATAAACGCTAAGCCTCTATTCTTTCTGCCCCGGCATTCTTGTGTTTTTTGTGGGCTAAACATAAGCCGCCTGCTCCCTGCCGCCTCTCAACCTTTCGTCTGTTGATCACAAACTGACAAGAAGAGTAACACCAGGTAACAAAGCAGAACGGTAAGCAGATCACCAAATAGAAAATCCGGAGTTCCGTCTGTTGACCGGCCAATTGGGGGAAGTGTCGAATTATTTAACGTACAGGAAAGGAGACTTCCAAAGCCATGCATAATATTCTGGATAAGGTTTAGCTCAAGCCATTGTTTTTACAACTTTATATTTTGATGGCCCTTAAATTGCTAAAACCAGATGGGCGGGGATGCGTTTACGCATCCCCGCTTGATATGCCGAGCTTTGCCGATGTCTCAACCGCATCGGCTTTTTTTATTTGCTCAAATGTTTCATGGCCGATTCCAGGCCTTCCACAGTGAGCGGATACATATGGTCGTTCACCAGCTGACGAGTCATACCCAATGAGCCACCAGAGCCCCAGTAACTTTCAGGCAGCGGGTTAATCCAGACCACCTTGCGGAAATGTTCGCTGATGCGCTGAAACCAGGTCGCCCCAGCTTCTTCGTTCCAATGCTCAATGGAACCTCCCGCGTGAGATATTTCATAGGGCGCCATGGTAGCGTCGCCTACGAAAATCACTTTATAGTCCGGCGAGTACTTGTGGAGAATATCCCAGGTACTTGTTGTCTCGTTCATGCGCCGGACGTTGTTCGTCCACAAGCTCTCATAAACGAAATTGTGAAAGTAAAAATACTCCATGTGCTTGAACTCGAGGCGCGCAGCGGAAAAAAGCTCTTCGCACACCCGTACATGCGGGTCCATCGAACCGCCCACGTCGAAAAAGATCAGCACTTTTACTGCATTATGGCGCTCTGGAACCATTTTAAGATCAAGATAACCTGCGTTACGGGCGGTCGAGCGAATGGTGTCGTCAAGATCAAGCTTGTCTGCAGCACCCTGCCGGGCGAACTTGCGCAAACGCCGGAGCGCTACCTTGATGTTCCGAATACCCAGGGTAACGCTGTCGTCCAGATCCTTGAACTCACGCTTTTCCCAAACCTTGACTGCACGCCCGTGCCTGCCTTTTTTCTGACCGATTCGGAAACCCTCCGGGTTGTACCCGTCGGCACCAAAAGGAGACGTTCCTCCGGTACCTATCCACTTGTTACCACCAGCATGGCGCTCTTTCTGCTCTTCCATGCGCTTTTTGAAGGTCTCAATCAGCTCTTCAAGACCACCAAGTGAATCAATTTTGGCTTTCTCTTCCTCGCTCAGATTTTTTTCGAACTCGGCGCGCAACCACTCATCAGGAATCAGGGCCTCAAGCATCTGATCCAGATGCTCAATCCCCTCAAAATAGGACTTGAAGGCCAGGTCGAACTTGTCGAAGTGGCGCTCGTCTTTCACCAGGCATAGCCGGGCGAGGTAATAAAACTCTTCCATATCCGCAAACGCGAGGCGCTGTTGCAACGCTTCCAGCAGATCGAGGAATTCGCGCAGGCTGGCAGGCACTTTGGCCCGCCGCACTTCGAGAAAGAAATCAATCAACATAAAACCGCACTCTTGCCGAATTTCAGCCGCGACGACGGGCCATAAACGCCAGCTTTTGCAGAAGGTGTACGTCTTGCTCGTTTTTCACCAGCGCGCCGTAAAGTGGCGGCAGCGCCGAACTGCTGTCTTTATCCTGAAGCAACTTGGCTGTCAGTTCGTCTGCCATCAGCAGTTTCAGCCAGTCAATCAGCTCCGAGGTAGAAGGCTTTTTCTTGAGGCCTGGCACCTTGCGAACATCAAAGAACACTTCCAGAGCGTCCTTGACCACCTGCTGCTGAATACCTGGAAAGTGAACATCCACGATGCTCTTCATGGTGTCGTGATCCGGGAAGCTGATGTAATGGAAGAAGCAACGGCGCAGAAAGGCATCCGGCAGTTCTTTTTCATTGTTACTGGTGATCACTATGATCGGCCGCTTATTGGCTTTAACGAACTGCTGGGTTTCGTATACATAAAACTCCATGCGATCCAGTTCCAGCAACAGATCGTTAGGGAATTCGATGTCGGCCTTGTCAATTTCATCAATCAGCAGCACGACCTGCTCTTCTGCTTCAAAAGCCTCCCAGAGCTTGCCCTTCACAATATAGTTGCTGATGTCTTTTACCTTCTCATCACCCAACTGGGAGTCCCGCAAACGGGACACCGCATCGTACTCATACAAGCCCTGTTGAGCTTTAGTGGTAGATTTGATGTGCCAGGGAATCAGGCGCATACCCAGAGCGCTCGCCATCTCCTCAGCCAGCAAGGTTTTGCCGGTGCCGGGCTCGCCTTTGATCAGCAATGGGCGTTGCAGCGTAATGGCCGCATTTACGGCCATTTGCAGGTCATCGGTGGCTACATACTTATCGGTACCGGTAAACTTCATCAGTATGGTTCCTGTCGGTTACTTTGAATTTTTTAAAGGTTACTTTTTCCGTTCATCGTCCGGATCGTTTTCCGGCTCATCATAATCTGGCAAATCGTCGAATTCGGACAAATCAAAATCGTCCAGACCGAACTCTTCTTCATCGTCTTCGTCCACTGGCTCGTCCAGCTCCGGGATAACCTCTTCCGGCTCCACAACTGCACTGGCAACAGGAATATCTTCGTCGGCAGGCTCTTCTTCCGGTTCTGGCTGCAAAACAGGTTCGGGCACAACTTCAGACTCAGGTTCCGGTTCTTGCTCAGGCTCAGGTTCCGGCTCGGGCTCTGGTTCCGGCTCTGGCTCTGGCTCTGGCTCTGGCTCTGGCTCTGGCTCTGGCTCTGGCTCTGGCTCTGGCTCTGGCTCTGGCTCAGATTCCGGCTCTGGCTCTGGCATTACAATCGGAGTTTCCGCCTCTATATCTGCCATTTCCTGTTTCAGATCATCGAAGTTCTCAGTTTCGGCATTCTCGGTATCCTCTCCGGCTGCCGCAGAGCGTCGTTTGCGAATCAGAAGAAGAATGATCAATGCGATAATGACGAGCGCTCCGACTCCGGCTCCTATCATCCACAGTGGGATGGGCAGCGCTGATGCCGGTTCCTGTTCTTCATTTGGTGAAGGCTTCTCTTCAGCTACTGGTTCTTCATTGGCTGAAGGCACTTCATCGACCAATGGCGCTTCTTCCGCCAAAGGCTCTTCTTCAACAGCCGAGGCCGGCTCATCGGGTTCCGCTGGTTCAATCTCACTGGCCTGCTCAGGCTCAGACTGTTCTACGAGACTGGTATCTATGGGTGCCCCGATGGTGGGTTCAACCATACCAACAGGCACCAAAAAGCGGGTTGTTGCGGTGAATTTACGGGCAAAGGTTTTGCCATCGGCTACAACATCTATTCTGTATAGACCCTCCGCCGGCAGTTTGCTGATCGCGTCTGCGTAAACACCGTCTTCCGGGGGCTGATCCGCTGAAAGCGCCTTGCTTCCGCTGCGCCCGTCTTCAGAGGTCACGCTGAGCTTTACACTCAGAACGTTGAGAAATTCCGGGTTGGTTATCGTTTCAGTCTTCTCGAAGAACGCTACGCGAATATCAATCGGTGATTCCGGAGTGAAGGTCGCGGGCACAGGGCTTACAACCATTCTCAAATCACTGACAACGGTCACACGACTGCCCTCACCCAGCTCACCGGTTACCCGCCATTCGCCGGCCTGGGGCTCTGTAATTGTGACAAGGTCATAGGCTGTTTCCCGCGCCCAACGAACGTTGTCTGGCTGGGCAGCAAAGAGGAGCTTCTGACCATCAGGCCGCACAAGCTCAAGGCTGGCTGGCTCTTCCGCTTCGCTTCCACTGGTCTCGCCGCGGAAGATCAATGCGGTAAATTCTTTTACACCGCCATCAACCGTGAACGCATTACCTTCGATGGGAATCTGTTCCTGGGGGGCTGCCGTATTGAGGGCGTCCAGAAAGGCCAGATTGAGAGATTCGGCCGTATCGGCAACACGAAAACTGCCTTGCGATTCCTCGGCAAGTGTCCTTAGAAAACCCGCATCGGCCTGGTCGGAAAGTGCAACCGGGTGAAAAGTCGCGCCTTTGGCCACCAGATCATTCAACAGCGCGCCCAGAATGCGCGCTTCTTCGGCCTGGTTTACATCCGCGCTGTCCGAGATATCTACCTTGCCGTCTGTCAGCAGGATAAAGTGCGTATTCTCCAGTGAACCACCGGTAACAAAATCATCGCTAGCAACTTCGATCGCTTTGCCCAGATTGGTACGCAAAGCGACAGAATTGATCTTACTGGACTCTGCAATAGCGGTTTCACGCCAGGATTCAGACACTTCACCGTGTGGCACCAACATGTTCACGTACTGGCCGAAGGTCCAGACACCAGCCGTACTTCCCTCTGGCAGCACCCGGGCCAACAGCCTTACAGCAGGCTGTCGCAAATTATTCGGGTCGGTTTCCTTCATAGAGCCTGAAATGTCCACGATAATCCGGACATCAGGGTTTTCCGGCAATGTCAGCTTCGTGGGCTCTTGCGCCCACAAGGTTACGGGCAGCAATAAAACAGTGAAAAAAACCAGCGTAAGGAGTCTCGGCATTATTGTTCTCAAAAATTTGTGTGGGTTATCTCACCGGCGTGATAAGCGGTAACGGACCATGTCCAGGATCCAGACAAGGAGCATTACAAGCCCCGCGATCCCCAGATTAAGCACTGCCCGGCCGGCATTGTCTGCGTCGCCCAGAACGAGTTCGTAACCTCCGAAAAGCCAAGCGGGTATCCACCAGCCCGCCAGCTCGGGAGACTCAACCGGCGTTAGCAACAAAGCCACCAATGCCGCAAGTAGCAGAGTGCGAAGGCCATATAACGGCAAGACTCGGAAAAGCTTCTTCATCATGAAAAAAAACACGACGAAAGCAATTACGTAAGCGGCCCAGAAGATGCCGTAAGCAAGTTGTGTATCAGTATCGATCATTACAGAACCCAGTGAATGATGTGTTCTTCCCAATCTTCCTCGGCCACGAGATCCTCAGAGATCACTTTATGGCGTATGGAGACGCCCGCCTCATGCACGGAATCCGGGCGTCCGCTTCGCAGCGGATGCCAGTCAGCCAGAGGCCTGTCCTCTGCAAGCGTTCGATAGGCACAGGTATAAGGCAGCCAATAATAGTCTTTCACCGTATCCGGTGTCAGCACCGTGCATCCCGGAACTTTTTTCAGGCGCTCCGGGTAGACCGTACATCGACAATTGTCGGTATCCATAAAACGGCACACCAGGTCGGTGTGGTACACCTCGCCGGTATCTGCGTCTTCAAGCTTATTCAGACAGCATTTTCCGCAGCCGTCGCACAAGGATTCCCATTCGTCAGGCGCCATCTCACTCAGGCGCTTACGCTGCCAGAAGGGAATTTGGGCAATCATGAATCTCTCAGGCCCGGCTTTGTGCGAAAATCAATAACGTACGAATCCCGCTCTTCCGGCATCTGCAGAAAGAAGTCTTTTTCAGCAATTGCACCAAGCACCTGCTCACCGGTTGTTCGCGCGAGCTTTCGCTCCGGCGTCATAACCAGATCCATCGAGTGCACCGGGCTACCAAAAATACTTCGCAGGCTCTCAGGCAAGTCTTCCCACTTCTGTCCGCGACGAACATAAATATAGGTGTCGCTTTTCTTGCTGCTTCGAAAAACAGACACGAACTCCCGATCTTTCATGATTTCAGATAATCCTCGATATCGTTCATTACCGGCTCCAGAATCTGTGCACGCCAACCCTGGAAAAAAGGGCTGTCCGCCAGCGTTCCGTCCTGAACAACTTTCTCAAGCCGTTTTCTCGGAGCAAGCAATTCAACCGGAATATCAGCAGCTTCTGCGGCACTTCTGAAAAAACGCTTTAATTGCTTGAAAAACATTTGCTGATCCCGGTTCAGGGGTGGCGCAATGCGCTCGAGCCCGGAACTGTCGGCGCTAAGCCCTTCTTTGACAAGCGCCAGCAAGGCCTCACCATAACGGCGAACAACTCCCCCTGGAATCCCCTGAATGTCAGATAGCTCACCGATCGATGCCGGCAAGCGGTCTGCAATGGCAATGAGAAGAGGATCTGCCAGCACCCGACCCCGAGGACGGTCACGCTCCCTGCTCTCAAGCTCGCGCCAAACCACCAGCTTCTGGAGCACAAGTTGCTGTTGTGGCTTCAGAGTCCAGCCTCCACGCAGGCGAAGATAGTGTTTTTCAGGGTCATCCTGGCCTGCCAGCTCATCCGCAAATCGGGTCGACTCCTCCACCAGAGCTGCCTCAAGCCCCCGTTCACGAAGATGAGCCGTGATCCACTCGTGCATGGGTGCCAGAAAACGTATGTCATCAATCGCATAACGCTGCTGAGCATCACTCAACGGGCGGGAAATCCAGTCAGAGCGAGTAACCGATTTATCCAGTTCCTCACCAAAGAGCGTCTCGACAAACCGGGCATAGCCCAGAGAAAAACCGGCACCTGCCATGGCAGCACCAATCTGCAAATCCACCACACCTTTTGGGTTTATACCGAGCCAGTCGCGGAACAGTTCAAGGTCCTCACTCATTGCATAAAGCAACTTGGTGAAATCAGGGTCTGCGATCACTTCCCTGAACCGGACGGATTGCTCTGCAACGTCAGGGTCTACAAGGCAAAACTGATCGCCAAGGCCGAGCTGAACCAAACCGGGAACAGGATAGAACGTACTCACCCGCTCGAATTCGGTATCCAGCACCAGCGGGTGGCCCGGAGCGCTGTCCAGCCAAGTGTTCAGCTCCTCCGGCTGGGTTATCCAATCAATGGTTGCGGGAGCCGGTGGCACAACAATAGCCGGTAAAGAAAAGGTCATAGAAAAAGCCAGTTAAAAGCGCCTTGAGAAGATTGGCGCAGAAATCAGTCCAGCAGAGGTTTTCTGCCGCGAAACGCATGGGTGAGTGTAAAGCCATCTACGTAGCCAAGCTCGCCACCTACAGGTATACCGTGAGCGAGACGGGTAATGAGAATGTCGGAACCATCAAGCCGGTCGGAGATGTAATGTGCCGTTGCCTCACCCTCAACGGTCGGATTGGTGGCAAGAATCAATTCGGTAACACCATCTGAACGCACACGGCGCAGAAGGCGCTCTATACCGATCTCCTCAGGGCCCACACCGTCAATGGGCGACAAGTGACCCATCAGCACAAAATAGCTGCCCTTGTAGTCCCCGGCCTGTTCAATGGCCAGAAGATCTGACGGGCTTTCGACCACACAGAGTACGCCGGTGCGCCTGGCAGGATTTTCGCAGATACCACACACCTCGGTATCCGAAAAATTCTGGCAGCTTTCGCAGCGCCGCACACCCTCCATGGCTTTGCTCAACGCATCAGAAAGCCGCGTGCCGCCGGAGCGTGCCCGCTCAAGCAAGTGAAACGCCATGCGCTGGGCAGTTTTCTGACCGACACCCGGCAAACACCGGAGGGATTCGACAAGTTCATCAACCAGTGGGCTGAACGCCATGAAACATCCTCAAACTTCAGTTCCGGAAAAGCCTTAAAACGGCATCTTGAAGCCAGGTGGCAAGCCCATACCAGACATCATTCCCGACATTTTGTCTTTCTGGTTGGCTTCAACACGACGCACCGCATCGTTAACAGCCGCAGCCAGCAAGTCTTCCAGAATATCCTTCTCCTCAGACATCAGGGATGGATCGATCTCCACTTTGCGAACATCGTGGCGACCGTTCATGGTGACCTTAACAAGGCCCGCGCCGGCCTCTCCCGTAATTTCCGCTTTTGCCGCCTCTTCCTGAGCCTTTTGCATTTCTTCTTGCATTTTCTGGGCCTTTTTCATCAGGCCGCCCATATCGTTCATCATACGTCTATCTCCTGCTTGTCTCTGTTGGCCTGTCTTTTATTGGCCTAATACTGTCTTCGACCACCCGCGCCTCAAACCGTTCCACGATGGATTTGACCAGCGGATCCTTACGGATCGACTCCTCCGCAGCACTCTGACGGGCCACGCGCAGCCGCTCTTCAAAAGCCGCCGGCGTGTTGGGCCCCGGGTCGCCCTGTTCTATTCTTAACTGAGTGGCGTCGCCGAACTGATTTCTCAAGGCGGCAAGAATTTTTTCTTCGTGCCGGGCATTCAGCAACCGCGCGTGGCCTGCATCGATCAGCAGCGTAATGGTGTCGCCGGTATGGGACATAGCACCGTGACTGGCCAGATTACCCGGCATGCCCACAATCCCGAGATTGCGGAAATCCCGCTCCCAGACAAACTCCCCATCAGCAGCAGGAACCGCGGTAAGCTCAGGCTCGGGTTCGGCCTCTACCTGCACTTCCGGCTCCGGCTCCGGCTCCGGCTCTGGTTCAGGTTCTGCCCTTACCTCTGGCTCCGGTTCTAATTCAGGATAATCAGGGGTGGCTTCAGCCTGCGCATCAAGGCTTGCAAGCCAAGCGTCATCGGCTGATGCGTCAGCATAATCCTGCGGAGCCTGCTCCTGCACAGGTGCAGACTCAGGTTGGGCAAGCTCGGGCTCAGGCGTTGGTTTTGGTTCTGGCGCCGGTTCGGGCTCAGGCTCAGGCTCAGGCTCAGGCTTCGGTGCCGGTTCGGGAGCCTGAGGCGGAGCACTAACAGGTGCTGGCTCAGGTTCGTCCCGGGACTCCCCGTCGACACTGGATCCCGCGTTATTCGCAGCAGGTGGTGCCCGCCGGTCCGAGCCAGGTCGGAATGCAAGCATTCTCAGCAGTGTCATCTCGAAGCCCATCCGGGCATCGGGCGTAATTGCCAAATCTTTGCGGCCTAAAAGCGCAGCCTGGTAAAAAAGCTGGGCATCTTCTGCACTCAGCTTACGCGCCAGAGTTTGAACCTGAGCAGCATCGCCAAGCGTATTGTCTGCACTGCCGGGAACAACCTGCTCCATGGTCACGCGGTGGAACAGGGAAAGCAGATCCGCGAGGATAATGCTGTAATCAGGTGCAAAATCCGAAATCCGGTTTATCTCCCCCAGCAGGCTCGGGCCGTCACGCTCCACCAGCGCATTCACAATCCGTTCGATGTCCCGCTGATCTATGGTACCCAGCATGCTGCTGACATCACTGGCCGAGAGCTTCTGGTTACCAAAGGCAATGGCCTGATCTGTCAGGCTCAGAGCATCCCGCATACTGCCATCGGCAGCGCGAGCCAACAGCCATAGTGCCGGCTCTTCAAAAGGGATGTTCTCAGCAGTCAAAACATGGGTCAGATGCCCGGCAATGTGTTCGGGCGTCATGCGCTTGAGATTGAATTGCAGGCAGCGTGAAAGAACGGTTACAGGCAGCTTCTGGGGGTCGGTCGTCGCCAGCAGGAACTTAACGTGCTCCGGCGGCTCCTCAAGGGTCTTGAGAAACGCATTGAACGATTGATTCGTGAGCATGTGCACCTCGTCTATGAGGTACACCTTGTAGCGGCCACGGCTGGGAGCGTACTGAACGTTGTCCGTCAGTTCCCGCATATCATCCACACCAGTACGGGATGCCGCATCAATCTCAATCAGATCAACAAACCGGCCTTCCTGAATTTCCACGCAACTGGCACAAGTACCACAAGGGTGAGGAGTAACACCGGTTTCACAATTAAGACAACGGGCAAGCAAGCGCCCGATGGTTGTTTTACCCACGCCCCGAGTGCCGGTAAACAGGTAGGCATGGTGCAGGCGCTGGTTTTCCAGAGCGTGAATTAGTGCCTGGAGAACGTGTTCCTGGCCCACCATATCTTCAAAGGTGCGAGGGCGCCATTTACGGGCAAGTACCTGGTAGCTCATGATCCGCCAAATGCTGAGAAAAACGCCTTTAACCTTAGCATGGTCGCCGTTTTATAAGAAGTTATAAGAGTTTATTAAGAAGCAGAAATCAGGGGCTTGAGAGCGAATTTCAACTTGAGCAGGAGGGCTGTATACGGAAGAAATCTGGGGGTGGCCCCACCAGCAACACTCCGGCACACAATTCCACCGCTGCGGCTGCTCCCTTCCGGGCCTGACCGGGTTCACGGTTTCATGTTGCGGAGGCACCAGCGGAGCCACCATAACGGCGTTTCAGGACAATATCCCTGAAAGCGGCGCGAATGTTAACAAAAGGGTTTGCGGACTACAACGGCAAATCCACCCGTGCGCGCGAGAATCTATATCACCGCCGATATCGGCAATGGAATCACATCCTGCCGAAACCAGCACGCCAGGCTGTAACGCGTGCGGTGGGCCTCCAGCACCTCATGGCGAATTTCCTCACTCATGAACAGTGCCACCCTGCCCGCCTCGGGCAATACTAAACTACCGGCTTCAACCCCGTCTCCCCGACTGTAGATCTGAAGCGCTCCACCGTCTGCAGGCTGCCAATCATAGTTCAAATACAGCACCAGGCTGACAATCCGGGAGGCGCGCCCCTGAAAGCTGTCAACATGGGCCCGGTAGAAATCCCCGCTGTGATAAGTCGCGTAATGAGCCTCAAACCGCTTTAGACCCAGGAAGAGTCGCTGGTTCAGCCCCATACGAAGACTTTCGAGAAACTCGAACAATCCAGCCTGAGACGGCGTATCGCCCTGCAGCCAGGCGATCTTGTCCCGGCGCACCGAGCGATCCCGGACAAGCTCGGCACCCCGCCCGATACCGGCAATTTTGAGAGCATCACTTTGATCAAGCGCAATGATTTCCCGCTGCAATGACTGCAACAGATCTGTGCCCAGCCATGGCGTTATGTCAAAACTCATCCAGCCGTAATCACTCAGGCCTTCCGCAAGTTCATCCAACCACTGCGTTTTGTCCAATGACACTCCTTCAAACAGTATTTCCCGGGTTCGTGGGACTATTTTACGGTCAGTTGTCGCCCGAAACATAGATTTGATTTACTCTCTGAGTAAGCAGATGCACTTAAGCCCGGAACCAAGCCTTATGTCCGAGAGCAGCAACAAGCCACCTTTATCCCTGTTACCAGGACAATGGTCTTTTACCCGCTGGAATACAATTGGACAACTGGAAGCACTGGAGGTTCACCACCCCCTCTTCGAGGCCACCCTGTTCCTGCAAGGCGCGCACCTCACCCGCTTTATCCCGAAGAACGAATCCGACTGGCTATGGCTAAGCCCTGATGTCCGCTTCGAGCCCGGTCGCGCCATTCGGGGCGGCATCCCGATATGCTGGCCCTGGTTTGGCGATCCCGCCCGCAACGCACCGGAAGTACGCAAACGGGTAAAAACACCAGACCCACACGGGTTTGCCCGCACCGCCCTCTGGAAACTGGAGGATGTGAGAGAAAACGCCCACGAGGTCGAAATAAGCCTTTCCCTGGACGCAAACGACGACTTTTCCGACCTTTGGAATGGCCACGCCCTGGCCCTCATCACGTTCAGCTTCTCGGTAAGAGGATGCCAGCTTGCCCTGACCACAACCAACCTCGGCACAGGCCCTCTGGCATTAAGCCAGGCCCTGCATACCTACTTGCCTACAAACAGTATTGCGCGTTCAAGGGTGCTGGGCCTTGGTTTCAGCAACTACATAGATACGCTCAAAGACTGGGAATATTGCACTCAGGACGGCGCCGTGTATTTCGAGGGCGAAACAGACCGGATATACGAAAGCGGCGATCCGCTCACGATCGTAACGCCTGGTGTCAGCCGCAAGCTGACCGGGGTTGGGAGTGATTCTACCGTTGTATGGAACCCGGGCCCGGACAAAGCCATTACATTGAGCGACTTTCCAGACGCCGCCTGGAAGACCATGCTCTGCGTCGAAACTGCCAATGCAGCAAGTGATTATCGCGTGCTTAATGAAGGCCAGAACCACACACTCGGCGTGTTGTTAGGGCGTGGCTGAATAGTGCTTATAAGGGAGTATGCATGAGCCTGGTATCGTTTCTGAAATCCCGGCTGATTCCAGCGAAGCTGGATGAACAAATCAATCGCATCCGCAAACCAATAGGCTCATTGGGGTACGACCCCTGGGGCTACAACAACGAAACCTTCAAGTATGGCTTTTCTCTGACAAAGCCGATTTATGAGAAGTACTTCCGCGCGGAAGCCCACGGCGTTGATCAGGTGCCTGCGGAAGGGCCAGTGCTGATTGTAGGAAACCACAGCGGCCAACTCCCCATTGATGGCATCCTCGTGGGTTACGCAATTGCCTCAAGAGAGAAAAACCCACGCATTCCACGGGCCATGATTGAGCGTTTTTTCCCCACGGTACCCTGGCTTGGCAATCTGTTGAATGAAGTCGGAGCAGTACTGGGCGACCCGGTGAATTGCGCCCGAATGCTCGCAAATAACGAAGCCATCATTGTTTTCCCCGAAGGCATACGCGGCTCCGGCAAACCCTACCGGGATCGCTACAAACTTCAGCGGTTTGGCAACGGGTTCATGCACCTGGCTATGAAGCATAAGGCTGCCATCGTGCCCGTCGGTGTGGTGGGCTGTGAAGAAACCATACCTGCCATCGCCAACATCAAACCTCTGGCCAAAGCCCTCGGGGTCCCTTATGTTCCTGTTGCCATGCCGGTAGTGTTGCCCGCCAAGGTTCACCTGAACTTCGGACCACCCATGTATTTCGATAACGCGGATCTTCAGGAAGACCAGATAGAAGAGCGCGTCGAACAGGTTAAAGCCGAAATAAACCGGCTGATCGACAAAGGACTGGAAGAAAGGAAAAGGGTGTTCTGATGAGTGCTCCAAAGACCAGGCAGTGTAAACCTAGAGTCCTGATAACAGGCGCCGCTGGCGCACTGGCAAAGCAGGTAATCGAGCGGATTCGCAAAACCTGTGATCTGGTCGCCGTCGATGCGCGAATACAGGTTCCGCTCGGCGATGACATTCCCAGCTACTGCCTCGATTTCAACCACCGCAACTTTGAGGATCTCTTTCGCCGCTACCAGTTTGACGGGGTTATACATCTGGGCCGGATCCGCTCAAGCCAGCTCACCCGGATGCGGCGCTACAACGCCAATGTTCTGGGCACACAGAAGCTGCTGGACCTGAGCCACAAGTACAACATCCGGCGAATTGTCGTGCTGTCTACCTTCCATGTCTATGGTGCCATGGCATACAACCCCGCCCTGATCAACGAATCCGCCCCCATGAAAAGCGCGGGCCTGAGTGCAGATCTGATCGACTCGGTGGAACTGGAAAACCTGGCGAACATTTATCTGTGGCGCTTTCCGGAGCTGAACATTGCCATTCTCCGCCCCTGCAATATCGTAGGCCCGAGCGTGAGCAATACCATGAGCACCCTGCTTTCCAGTCAGCGCGCCCCGGTACTTGCCGGCTTTTCGCCCATGATGCAGTTTATCCACATTGACGATATGGCAGATGCCATCGTATTGGCTTACCAGAAGCCGGTCAGAGGAATATTCAATGTGGCGTCAGATGATTGGGTTGCTTACCAGCGGGCACTGGAGCTATGCGGCTGCACCCGGATCCCGGTCCCTTCTGTCCCGCCAGTATTGCCTCGTTTCTTGATGCGGGCACTGCGCATGCGAAGCTTTCCTGCCTACCTTATGGATTTTTTCAAATACCCCGTAATAATCGACGGCCGGGCCTTTGCGGAAGAATTCGGTTTCAGCCCCAAGCGGCCGCTGAAAGAAATCTTCCGGTTTTACCGGGATAATAAAACACCGTTATAGTTGCAGCTGCAGCTCCGGAACAAGCCGGAGTTGCACTGAACTGCGGCCCGCCTCAAACTACAGCTATCCAAGGAACAGGCGGATTAGATGCTTCCAGATCTGAGCGTAATAAGCCACGGTGCGGCTGCAGTAGTATTTGCAATACTCGCGTTACTCGTGGGCACTCGCTATCTAAGGCGTGACATAGACCGGGCCCTGTTTCTTGCGGCACTGGTAACAACCCTGTGGGCCTCTGCTCTCGTTACTCAAAGTATTTGGGGAGAGCCGGCTTTTTTTATTCGATACCTCCTAGAACTTCTCCGCGATACTGCCTGGATTCTGCTTCTTTTCGCAATGCTGCGGGACACCTTCCGGCTGGGGCGCCTGAGCGGGCAAGTCAAGAAGTTCCTCGGCATCGCAACGATTACTGTACTCATCACCTTGCTGGCGCTCGGCAGCCTTGAATTTATTTTCGGCCTGGCACTGGTAGACGGAAAAACCAAGCTCATCGGCCAGATTGCGTTATCACTTCTTGGTTTGTCTCTGGTGGAGCAGATATGGCGCAACGCCCCCGCCTTCGGCCGGTCCAGCATGAAATATCTGTGCATCGGCACAGCTACCATATTCCTGTTTGATTTCTTCATGTACGCGGATGCGCTGTTATTCGGCACGATCGCTGATTCCTTCTGGAACGCCCGCGGTTTTGTAAATGCGGCACTGGTGCCACTGTTCGCTATAAACGTAGTTAACACCCGCAAACAACCCATCGATTTTCAGCTCTCACGTTCAGCCGTTTTCCATGTCGGCACACTGGTTCTGGCAGGCGCCTACCTTCTACTGCTTTCCATCAGTGGATATTACATACGAATTCTTGGTGGAAACTGGGGGGAGGCTCTTCAGGTCCTTTTATCCGCCGTGGCACTGGTTTTCCTGGCAACTCTTTTGCTTTCACGACGCATACGGGCAAAGCTGATGGTGCTCATCAGCCAGAACTTTTTCGACTATAAATACGATTACCGTGAAGAATGGCTGAAGATGACCAAAGAACTGTCGGATCTCAGCGATGAGCCTCCCCTTCCCCTTCGAGCAATCCGGATACTCACAGGCCTTGTAGAAAGTAACGCTGGCGCTATCTGGCTCAAAAGCGAACAGGGCTCATTCACCCTCAAAGAGTCCGCCAACCTGGCCACCCCCAAATACATGATCATCGATGAAGACTCGGATCTGGTGCGCTTCTTTTCCGAGAAAGAGTGGATTATCAATCTGGATGAGTACAGGGCAGACCCGGTGAGTTATAACCTGCTGGAAATCCCCGACGCGATTTCCAGCACTCCGGATGCCTGGCTGTTAATACCCCTGTACCTGGGCAATGAACTCTACGGTATTGCCATGATTGGCCAACCCTACGCCAGGGTCGATCTGAACTGGGAGAACTTCGACCTGATCAAAGTTGTGGCCCGCCAGACCTGCAATCTACTGGCGCAGGCAGATGCCCAGCACCGGTTATCACGAGCCATGCAATTCGAGGCGGTCAGCAAAGCCTCTGCGTTTATGGTCCACGACCTGAAAACAGTGATTGCCCAACTCTCTCTCTTAGTGAACAACGCTCAAAAACACCGGAACAACCCAGCGTTTGTTGATGACATGATTAAAACGACAGACCATGCAGTCAGCAAGATGACCAACCTGGTTGAGCATATACGTAAACCATCCGCAGGCGCCGATGATGACTCCAAAGCACTGGACCTGACCCGCCTCGTTACAAGCCTCCTGAAACACTACGATCGGCAGCAGCCGTTGCCAAGGCTTGAGGGTGATCCGCCAGAAATCATGATTAAAGCGGACCCCGAACAATTGCGGAGTGTTCTTGGGCACTTGATCCAGAACGCACAGGATGCGACACCTCCAGATGGAGAAGTTGCCCTTTCTCTTAAAATTGCCAAAGGGAACGTTGTGCTGTTTATTCAGGATACAGGTTGCGGCATGACAGAAGATTTCATCAGCAGCCGACTATTCAAACCCTTTGAAAGCACCAAAGGCCTTACTGGCATGGGCATTGGCGCCTATCAGGCCCGGGAATACATCCAAAAACTGGGTGGTACCGTTGATGCAACAAGCGAACCCGGCGTAGGTTCCTGCTTCTCCGTTAGAATTCCGCTGGTGGGCGATTCCTTTGCCAGCCCAACAGAACGAGAGGCTCGAACACCTAGTGAGAATGGAGCGAAGCGCTCAATTTCCGACGCGGAAGACCCGAAAGAAATCGCCAATTAAATGACAGCCCTCTACAACGGGCAAATCGATCATTGCAAAGTGTCAATGTTCAGTTAAGAATCATCAGTAGTGGAACACCCAAACAAAGGAATTGTTGCTGTTGTGACTAGACGACTGCTAATTGTAGAGGATGACCCGGGGCTTCAAAGCCAGATGCGCTGGTGTTTCAGCGAGGATCTGGAGGTGACAACCGCCTCAGACAGAGAAACCGCTCTCGCGGCGCTCAGACGGGAAGAGCCGGATGTAGTAACACTGGACCTGGGTCTGCCACCAGACCCGGGTGGTGCGACGGAAGGTTTTGCTCTTCTGGAAGAAATTCTGCGACTTTCTCCCATGACCAAAGTGATTGTGGTAACCGGCCGCGAAGACAAAGAAAACGCGGTCAGAGCCATCGGCATGGGCGCCTCCGATTTTTACCAGAAACCCCTGGATGCCGATATTCTTAATTTTGTGGTAAACAGAGCCTTCCGACTTGCGGAGCTGGAAAAGGAAAATCAGGCACTCGCACACCAGGGCAACGGCACCAACATCAAGGGTATTATTGCGGCAAGCCCGCAAATGATGGCTGTATGTCGAACATTAGAGAAAGTCGCCCCCACTGATGTAACCACCCTTATCACGGGTGAAACCGGCACAGGCAAAGAAGTACTCGCCCGAGCCCTGCACGACCTGAGCCCCCGGGCTGGAAACGTATTCGCAGCTATCAACTGTGCCGCCATTCCCGAAAACCTTCTTGAAAGCGAGTTGTTTGGCTTTGAAAAAGGCTCGTTTACCGGCGCGACCCAAGCCAAAAAAGGCAAAATTGAAAGCGCAAACGGCGGTACGCTCTTCCTTGATGAAATCGGCGATATGCCAATGCCCCTGCAAGCGAAGCTACTGCGCTTTCTCCAAGAACGTGTTGTCGACAGAGTGGGCTCAGTAAAGCCAATACCCGTAGACGTGCGCGTGGTGTGCGCAACGCACCGCAATGTGCAGCAGTTGATCGAAAGCGGAGATTTCCGGGAGGATCTTTACTACCGGATAAGCGAAATAACGCTGGATGTGCCATCTGTAAGGGAACGAGACGGGGATGCGCTGGTCATAGCCCAGTCCCTGCTCAAATCCCTCGGCAAAACAATGGACCGACAAAACCTCACCTTCTCCGAAGATGCCATTAACGCTATCAGCGGTTACGCCTGGCCCGGCAACGTCCGGGAAATGATCAACAAGGTAAAACGGGCCACTATCATGGCCGATGGCAAACGGATTACCAGTGAAGATCTTGAATTGCCGGGTAGCGACGAGCCAGGAGCATGCCACTTGAACCTTCGCCAGGTTCGCGAGCAGGCCGAGCGCAAAGCCATCATGCAAGCGTTGCAAACAAGCGGCTTCAACATGACGCAAGCCTCCCGGCTTTTGGGTGTGACACGCCCGACCCTTTACAACCTCACTGATAAATACAAAATCGACACCTCGGCAGAAGCTCCGGAAATCTAAGTTACTTTCCAGGCACCCGGTGGCAGCGAGCGGATCAAGGAGCAGATATACATGATCGCAAAGCAAACAACATTAAAAACATTTTCAAGGCTGGCGCTGGCGGGCAGCCTTCTACTCGCAGTGCCCCTACTGACGGGTTGTAACAACAACACAGACTCGTCAGAAGCTATGTCACACGTTACCCGCGCAGAAACATACGCGGACCAGGGGCAGTTCCGCTCGGCCCTGCTTGAAGTCAAAAATGCCATCCAGAAAGACCCGAACGACGTGAAACACATCGTTCGCCTGGCTGATCTCTATCTACAGGTAGGCGCCGCGAAAGAAGCCGCCGAACTCCTCGCCCCCTGGATAGATGAAAAACCTGAAGCCGTGGCCCTCACTCTCGCTCGCGCCTATGTGGAACAGGGTAAACATCTTTCCGCAGTAGAAACCCTGGCGCTTCAAACACCCAGTTCCCCGGAAGACCAACTGGAAGCTTCTCTGATCCGGGCTGAGGCTTTGCGTAAATCCGGAGAACTCGCCGAAGCACTGGCGCTATATGACAACCTCGTCGCCAGTAACTCAGCCGACACAGAGGCGGTAACCGGTCTTCTTCAAACCCAACTCAACCTCGGCAATACACAACAGGCGGTAGAGACCGCAGACGGATGGCTAGCAGGAAATGAACAGGCGCCAGAAGTTCTATACTGGAAAGGCGTAGCTCAATATCAACAGAACCAACTGGAACAGGCAGCTGCTACTCTGACAGATGCCGTAGGGGTACTCCCCACATCCGACTTTTTCCTACCCATTCGCCGAAATGTGCTTGCCACGCTCTCCCGGGTGCTGACTGAGCAAGGCAAGATTACCGAAGCCCAGATCTATAACCGGATATTGGCTGAAAATGTTAACACCGGTGCACGGGAACAAGGTGAAGCCGTTATCGCAGCCCTTAAAGAGGGCAACTTTGAAGAGGCGAAAACGATCCTGCGGGATAGCCTCAAGCTGGACCCTGAAAACGAACAGGCAGCCATGCTGCTTGGAGCTATTTCTGCAGGCACCGGCGAACTTGAGGAAGGCGCTCAGCTGCTTAAGGAAAACCTGGACCCGGAAACAACACCTACCCAGTTCATCAGGGCCGCCACAATGGCTCAGATTGATACCGGAGACCGGGAAGCTGCCCTGAAAACACTGGATCGCGCCATAGAAGCCCGACCCAACGATAACGAACTTTTAGCCATGCATGGCATTCTGGCACTCAGCCTCCCAGGCCACGAGAACGACGGTATTGCCAGCCTCAGCAAAGCCATTAGCAATGAGCCAGAGCGCGTGCGCCTGCGGCTCGCGCTGGCAAGGCACTACCTCCAGAACAACCAGGCCGAGCAGGCACTAGGCCAGTTGCGAATGGCCTTTACCACCAACCCTGCAGACTGGGCCACCACCAGCACCTATATGAATGTGCTGATCCAGCAAGGTGAAAAGCAGGAAGCCGGAGAAATCCGCGACTCCTTAATTAACGGTTACGGCGATCAGCCCAGAGCCGTTTTACTGGCAAGCCTCGCGGACGCCAAGCTGGGCAACCCCGAACAAGCCGCAGCACGACTAGAAAAACTGGTTAAGGATAGCCCCCAATTACAGGCGCCCAAAGTTGCACTCGCGAGCCTTTATGCACAATCCGGCAAACGCGAACGTGCAGTCAACCTGTTGGTGGACGCCGCTGCCATAACTCCGGATGTTATCCGTCCCCTTCAGCAGGCAGGCCAAATCTATACGCTGGATCATACGATAGGTGAGGCCAAGACCTGGCTCAGTGGTGTTGCCAAAGACCACCCGGAACTGAAACAGAACACGGATACGCTGATCGCGCTGATTGATATCAACCAAGGCCAACTGACAGAGGCAAGAGCAACTCTGTCACCATTGAAGGAGTCAGACTCCCCAACAGTAAAACGCGCTTATGCCCAATTGCTCGTTGCTGAAGCACGGGCCGCCGCTAAGAATAAGGAATGGACTGAAGCAAGGGCTAAAGCTGCCGAAGCCATTGCTCTTGAGCCAGAGAACCTCAGGTTTGCACTATTACCCGTGGGAATTGCAGAGGTAGAAGGCAAAACAGAAGAGGCCATCTCAGCACTGGAAGCGGTTGAGAAAACCTTCGGCGAAGTGACTGCAACCAGACTTTCCCGTGCCAAGTTGCTTCAGCAACAGCAGGGCTCAGAAGCTGCTTATGAATACCTTTCTGAAAGCTGGCAAGCCACTAAAGACGTCCAGCTGATGCCCGCCCTACTTGGGCTGGCACAAACCGAAGCCCCTGACGCCGTCGACAGCCTCACAGAAAGCTGGCTTAACGAAACCCCGCAAAGCCTTGCAGCGCACATGGCGAGAGCTGAGTGGCTGATGTCCAATAACCAGGAAACTGCAGCAGCGAACCACTATGAGCAAATTCTTGCACAACAGCCAAACAACGTGGCTACGCTGAACAATATGGCCTGGGTGCTGCGCGAGAAAAACTCCGACCGCGCACTGAACCTCGCACGGCAGGCAAGTGAGCTGGCACCCAACAGCCCTGCTGTTCTGGATACATATGGGTGGGTGCTCCACCTGAACGGCATGCACGCAGAAGCCAAAACCGCTATAGAAAAGGCGCTTTCCCTTGCGCCGGGGAATGCGGAGATATCGGCACACCTTGATACCGTGAAGAAGTCGTTGTAACAAACTTTATCTACAACATTCAAGAACACAAAAAACAAAGGTCTGAAATGTAAACATTTCAGACCTTTGTTTATTTTAGTGTCGATCCTCTTTACAGTACCGCTAAATACCTACCAGAATAACTTTATAAATCAACATCTTGTTGTATTGGCATGATTATAGCTTAACTGTAAAGTAGGTTAGAAACCATTCTGACTGAACGCCAAACCATTCGCGAGGATGGGACGGAAAGCCAAGGATCTCAAACAAAAAGAGACAGCCTGGCTGCGAAGGAACGTCAACAAAGATTGGAGAAATCGATATGGAATTTAAACGCTTGGTCCTCGCGGCAGGTCTGATTGCTTTTGCAGGCTCTGCTAGCGCACTCACACAGATCAATGGCAACAGCCTTCAAAATGGCCTTAACAGTGCTTCTCAGGGCGGAACGTTCAACCAAGACGTCACTACTGACCAGTACTCGCCATCAGATGTGTGGACACTGGACGCAGTCAGCGCAGGCAACGCCCTCATGATGTTCGAAGTCGCAGGATTTGCCACTTCAAATACACTGGGTATTTACGATCTGTATTCCGGCGCAACGCTTGAGCTTTTCTCAGGCAGCGCTGCAACCGGCGATACTGCTCGCCTCCAACAGATTGGTAGCACGTTCAAAGCCACTTACTTCGATGAAATCGGTGACTATGCGGGGCAGAACAGCTCTACATTTAACAGCTCGAACTTTGGCTTCTATTTAACAACTCCGCAAAATAACACCTTCTACTCTCAATCTGCGCTAAACGGCGATTCAGACAACAACGGTGTCAATGATAACCACATGGTTACCTATCGTGGAGATGGCTCCCTGAACATGGATCCGAATGGCGACGGTAATTTTAAGTCATTCACTTCCAACAATTTTATTCTTGCGTGGGAAGATCTCGTGCTGAGTGGTTCTGATCGGGACTATTCAGATATGGTCGTTATGGTTGAGTCCTTCCTTCCGGTACCTGAGCCCGGCACCCTGGCCCTTCTCGGCCTCGGCCTTGCAGGTCTTGGTGCAGCTCGCCGTCGTCAGAAAGCCTGATTTCGGTTGATTAATAAGAAAGCCAGCTTCGGCTGGCTTTTTTTGTTCTGAATTTGAGTTTTATGTAAACGAAATACACAGTATCCTGTCGGTTGATAAGCAGTCTGGACGGACAAACAATGTTAAGGAAAACGTTAGACAATTTACCTCTCTCCAGGCCTTATCTATTCGTTACAGCGATTGCGGTCCTTATTTTCTATCCCACCTGGACCAGACTCGCAGAAGCCTGGCTTGAGTTTGAACAGGTTTTGGCACACGGCCTTGCAACAGCCATTATCTTTCTTGGCCTTTTGCTGATCCATCCGCCCGGGCAAATCGACCGCCAAGCACCGCTCAAACCCTACCATCTTGCCGGCGCAGTTTTGTTAATTATGACAACGCTGGTTTGGGGGTTACTGGAACTGGTTCGCATAGACACCCTGGCCTATCTGTTGTTACCTGCGGGCCTGATCGCAACTGCCTGGGCACTGCTAGGGCTCCCCAGAACATTGAAGTTTCTTCCCTACATCCTCCTTCTCTCACTTTCACTGCCAATCTGGGCAGATGTGGTGCCGGCCCTCGTGGATCTTGCAAGCATTGTCGTCGGAACCTGGGTTGGCTGGTTCGGAATGACAGCCCTTATTGAAGGTAACAGCATCACCCTGCCCTACGGTCGCCTTCTCATTGCCGACGGCTGCTCGGGGATACGCTATTTTGCGATTGCCATCCTGCTGGCCATGATGACATCAATACTTAACGACTACCGCTGGCGCGGCTGGCTGATCACTTTGTTGAGCGCCGCCTTAATTGGCCTGGTCGCAAACTGGGTTCGCATAACCATCCTGGTCGTCGTTGCTTACGAAACCGACATGCAAAGCGAGATAATTGCGGACCATGAAACCATGGGCTGGATGGTGTTTGGGGCTTTCATCCTTCCGGCACTGTACTTTTCACCGGTTCGCAGGCGCGCAGCAAAGCAAAGCGCTCTTGTCAGCGGCGACACCGTGTACAGGAAAGGCATTATTGCGATTGTAGCCGCTGTTGTTCTTGGCCCGATTGCACTCGTAATCGCTCAAAACACAGCAAGCCAAAAACCAGCATGGACAATCAACCTTCCAAACTTCGAGCAAGTCCAACCTGAGAAAATGCCCTTACCGATGGCTCTTCCAAGAGATCTTGATGAGCAAGCCTGGTATTCCGCCAACACCTGGATTTCATTTGCACAGAGCCACAAAAAGAATGTTGATGAAAAACTCGTACCCTATCTTCCGCGGCTGTTTGATAATTCCATTTGGCATGTTGAAGAACAACTGGAACCCGGTCTCCGGGTGTATCGCAACATCCTCACCAGGAATAAGGTACTGGTAGCTCAATGGTATAAGGTGGGCTCACGCACAAGCTTGAGCTATCGCAACGCCAAGCTATTGCAGATACCTGCGGCATTTGCAGGTGAAGCACGATTTGCATTGATCACCATTCAGACATTCTGCGGCCCCCGGGATTGCGCAGAGGTGCTGCCTCGAATGCGCACAACAGTAACTTCGGTTGAGAACCAGTTTTAATGAAACCTTCACATCAGGTTAAAAAACAACCAATTTAACATTATTTAACAAAATTACACTTAGCCAAATTCTTCTGATTTCGCTCCAACTGATTGTTTGCACGCCCATTCTTTTAGGCAAGGTGCTTTCACGCCCTTAACTATACGACATATTTTGTCAACCCTTTCTCGATTAAAATCGTCGCCTCTAATGAAAACTACGACACAGAATTTGATTACGTGTTCGTAAAGTCACCAATACAACTTGGAAGCGCCAGTGAACCGCACCTCAACCGAGTCTGCAATTGCCGAATGGGTCACTATTCTTGGTGAGCCCGCAGTCATTACGGCTCGTGCAGCAGACTTTGGTATTTCGACAATCGGAACAAAGCGCTCTATTCCGGCTGTGCTCCGACCAGAAAACCAGGAACAAGTTGCAGCGGTTCTTCAGGTAGCGCAAAAGTGGCAAGTCGCAGTTTACCCCGTAAGTACAGGCAATAACTGGGGCTATGGAAGTGCAAACCCGGTCGAAAACGGCTGCGTTATTCTTGATCTTAGCCGGCTCAATCGCATTTCCGGTTTCGACCCAGAATTGGGTGTAGTCACAGTCGAGCCAGGTGTAACCCAGGGCGCTCTCAGAGAATTCCTTGATAGTCATGACGGCAACTACCTGGTCCCGGTAACCGGAGCGGGCCCCACCTGCAGCATTCTTGGCAACGCGCTTGAACGGGGTTATGGCATCACACCGATTACGGACCATTTTGCAGCGGTAACAAGAATAGAAGCAGTCCTTCCCGACGGCTCCCTTTATCGGACGCCGCTCAGCGAACTTGGCGGTGCGGAAGTCGACGGGCTTTTCAAGTGGGGGCTAGGCCCTTATCTCGATGGACTTTTCAGTCAGGGAAATTTCGGCGTTGTGGTGAACATGACGATTGCTCTTGCACCAGTTCCCGACACAGTGACCGCATTTTTCTTTTCGACGAAAGAAGACGAAAAACTGGAAGCCCTCGTACCGGCAGTCCGGGAGGTATTGCGAGCACTCGGAGGTTCGGTTGTGGCAATTAATCTGCTCAACAGCCAGCGCATGCTCTCGATGATGACACCCTTCCCCGAAGACAAGGCCGTTGACGGTGTGCTCCCGGCTCACGAAGTTGAAAGTCTTGCCAACCGCCATGGCGTTCCAGCGTGGAGTGGAGTTGGCGCGATTTACGCCTCAAAGGAAGTAGCCCGGGCGGCCAGACGCACGCTACGGCGACTTCTCGGGCCGGCTACCGACCGACTCATTTTTATCAATCAGCGCAAAGTTGAGATGGCAAGAACATTTGCCCGCGTAATGCCTGGCGGACTGGGCACACGAGTTAAAGGCATGGCCGATACGCTCGCGGGCGCCCTGGAAATCATGCACGGCACCCCTAATGATGTGGCTTTGGCACTGGCATATTGGCGTTCGGGCGCCCTGCCCGCTCCCGGGCAACCCAAAAATCCCGCTCGGGACGGCTGTGGGCTTATATGGTTCGCACCTCTGGTTCCAATACGGAGCAATGACGCTCGCCGCTATATCCAAATGGTTGAAAGAGTGTGCCCCCAGTACGGTGTCAATCCCCTCATTACATTGACAACCGTAAACGATCGCTGCTTTGACTCCACCGTTCCGCTGCTTTTTGATCGAAATGACACGGAAGCAACTGCGCGGGCCAACGATTGCTATCGCGCACTATACGCCGCCGGACAGCGGGAAGGTTTTCTGCCCTACCGCCTTAATATCGACGCCATGGACATTCTTAATACCGGTGGCTCTGTTTACTCTGGACTGACCAGCAAACTGAAAGCTGCCGTCGACCCTAATTTCATCCTGGCACCCGGACGTTACGTGCCCAGGGTAAAGCGTTCCGAGGTCTGATTGCTGTTACCTCGACACACCCGTAGCAAGCCGCCTGTCTATTTTAAAACGGCACTACTTTTTCGGCATAAAAACCCATGGACCGGGAAAGAATGAGGATTTTAAAATGAACTCAGGGTTTACTCATCAACTTAAAGCAGAAATAACTAACAACAACCTGCCCCAGACCGATGTCAGTAGCATTTTTAACTCGGTGTTCAACGTCCAACTGGCGACGTCACCAGAGACTATTAACGAAGTTTTCGAGCTGCGCTATCAGGTTTATTGCATCGACCGCCCATTCGAGGACCCAAATTGCTTCGCGGATAAACGCGAACATGATGATTATGATCCCCGATCTACACACGCTCTGATTCGTCACAAAATGACAGGAGACAGCGTAGCTGCCGTTCGCCTCGTTATGGCCGGCGAAAATCCCGAACAGGCCGATTTTCCCATGGAAGGTCCCTGTTTTCACCGTATGGACCAGGCCGCACAGGAAGCACTTGCCGAGGCGCCCCGCCAACAGATCGCAGAAATATCACGAATGGCGGTCAGCCGGGAGTTTCGTCGGCGACTCACGGAGGAGAAATCAGTCTCCGGCATCAGTGCGCCCGCATACTACAGCGATTCGGAAAATGGCAAACGCGCCATGCCCTATATCAGCCTCGGGCTTTTTTGCGCAATTCTCCAGATGTCGGTCAAACACGGCATAACCCACTGGATGGCCGTCATGGAACCTGCACAGCTGCGCCTGTTAAAGCGGTTTGGTGTGGAGTTCGATCACGTGGGGCCCGTAATGGAATATCACGGCAGCCGCCGTCCGGCCTTCACCGAAGCCGCATCGCTGATTGAAGGCATGAGGAGTCGCCGGCCGGATGTGTGGTCTCTGGTTACTGACGGTGGACGATATTTGCCGGCAAAACCTGACACCGACTATAAGCTAAACGCCAGACAGGTTGCGTAATTTCATCCTGCATCATTAAAAAAGCCCCGCTTCTTAGCGGGGCTTTTTTACATTATGCCTTTGCTGCTTTTCTTCTACGTGACAGACCAAGGCCAGCGAGACCCATACCCAGCAGAGCCAAAGTGCCTGGCTCAGGTACCATCTCTACGGCTGTAATGCGGAACTTAGTCTGGAAGTTGGTAACAGCATTCTCTGCCGTCACAAGCCCCACACAGCCGTTTGGAGCACCCGCTGCTGCGCAGCTATCGTCACCCAAGGCTGTCAGGTTAGCCAGGTTCAGAAACAACGAGTAGGTGTAGCCGCTATAATCGAACTCGGATTTAAATTCATAGCTGCCATCCAAAAGGAGATCAGCACCGCTCACGTCCGCAATGGTGAAAATGTCAGCACAGGGAGCGCCGATTGGCTCGACACATGCTCCACCATTAGGTGTTTCTGTGAAGAAGCTCGCAAACGTCGTATCGGCCGCTGGAAGCGAAGGAGCTGCGGGGCTGAATGGAGTCAATGTGAGGGTAGAAATCAAGTCAAAGCTGCTCAACGCTGTGCCCGCAGCGGGAAGAACGTTATTGGTATGGGTGAATACCCCACCATTTACGTAACCTCCATCAGTGATTAAACCGCTTGGCGCACTGGCGCTCGAAATCCCGACAGATGATTGAGGTCCCGCCCCAACGCCCCACGAGAGAAGATTAGTGCCTTCCCCGGAAACAGAGCCGGTTCCGCCAGTGTCGGAAATGTTATCGAACACACTTTCGACGTTAAAGCCCCAATCGGTAACCAAAGCAGCGCTGGCTGACTGCGCGCCTAATACAAAAGGTACGACCAGGGATGATAAAAGCGTTCTTTTTAGGGATGTTTTCATGGTTTTCTCTCCTTGAAGGTGGACGCCGGCAGCTGAAATTCAGATCAGTCGGTCAGCGCTAAAGAGTAGAGAGCATCATCCATGCCACGTACTTAAAACTGTTACCTATCAACAAAGTGAAATAATGTTAAATGAAAAATTAACCGGTATGTAGCTGTAGGTGTAAATATCTTCGACATTAAAGGGGTGCATATACCCCGCCTGGAGCGGCATGTGCATTTTAGTGGTGCTTCCAACAGAACCTCTCAGAACAAAAACATTTAAAGAATCATTTGAAAGTCCTTCCAAGACTAAAAACAAACGTAAACGGCGGATTGACCACAAAGTTCGTAAATTATACTGACGCTTGCAAAAATCAACGCTATCTATAAGAAGGAGTAGCCTTTTTAGATCCTTGCTACACTGAATGATAAGAACAATGCGGTCTTGGGGCTTTTCAAATGGTTCGCTAATCGAAAAGAAAGGACTCTTACAATGGATAAAAATAATGAGTTCCAAACGCTCAAAGCACGTGAATGGTCTCTTTTCGCGGAAAGAGGTGACTATTTCACGCGTTGGTTTGGCCTTCCTGTTTCACTCCGGATTTCCAATCTGTATCTGAATCTCGGGCTGAACGAGAACCATGCCTCAGCTTCAATGTTCATCACCGGCCTTATTGGAGCTGCTTTGATGATCTTTGGCCCCTGGGGGATTCTCTTAGGCGCCTCTTTTCTGGTAGTGCACCACTTGTTTGACTACGTGGATGGCCAAATTGCGAGACATAACGGCCGCGCCAGCGTAAACGGAGCGGTACTGGATCGCTGGAATCACTTCCTCGTAGAGTCAGCAACCTTTCCCTGCCTTGCTTTTGGTTTATATCTTGACAGTGGCCAGGTCTGGCCATGGATTGCGGTGTGGATTCTTTATATCTGGAACCGTTTTCGTGTATTGCTCGCCCAACTCCCTGCGAACATAATGTCAGAAGAATTATCGCGGTACCCATTGCTTGAACGTGAGATGATGCGCGCCAATCTGTCGAAGGTACTAAAGCAATCAGTTAGCCCCAAACCCGTAAATAATGAAAACGGCGATGGTGGCGAGCACAAAGAAACCAGATCCGGCATCAGGTCCTATATTTCCCGCTTCCGAGTAGCGAGCACATCCTATAATGGCTTCACTATATTGCTTTGGTTTGGCGCAGCACTCGATCTCATTACAGAGCATTTTTTTTCGAAAGGTGGCGCAATTGAAACGGTAATTCTCATACTTGCTGTATATTCGGTTCTTAACATTATCGATTACTCCTGGACTTACATCCGCTCAGACAGGGTTGCTATAGAACTCACTGCCCGGCTGAAAAGTTTCGCAAAGTGATAAGGCATTTCGTACCTGAAATTTATGTCAATTAGCCAAAAAGTCGTCAAAAGCGCAGGATTTCTACTGGGCTTGCAGCTCATACATCGTGGTTTAGGAATTGTCAGTACACTCATTCTTGCCCGGCTATTAACTCCGGATCATTTTGGCATCGTTGCACTGGTTACCATCGCTCTTCAGTTTTTTGAATTATTAGTGGAAACCGGTAACAGGCAATACATCGTTCAGAAATCGGTACTTGAAGACGAAGATCTCAATACCGCGTGGACTCTGGATTTCCTGTCGAAATCTCTGATTGCCGGACTCATTATATGCGCGTCGTCTTTTGTCGCAGCTTGGTTCAATGAGCCGGAGCTCACTCTCGCACTCGCGGTTGCCGCTTTAGCCCTACCAATACGTGCCCTGAAAACGCCAGGAATGCTGCGCCTTGCACGGCACATAAACTACAAACCCCTTTTTAAACTAAGCCTCTGGCAAAAGGGAATCTCCTTTCTGACCGTTATTACAATTGCACTTATCCATCCCAGCTATTGGGCAATCATAGCCGGGAATCTGGTTGCCGCCGTTATTTTTACTGTTGGCTCCTACCAGGTAGATTCTTACCGGCCCAGCTGGTCCCTAAAAAAACTTCGTGAACAGTGGGGATTTTCTCAGTGGTTGCTTTTACGAGGCATCGTCGGATTCACCCGCTCACAAATTGATAACCTAATGGTCTCCCGCTTGTTTGGAACCACTCAACTGGGTGGTTATAACCTGGTACGTGAAGTCAGTCTGTTGCCAGCACTTTCAGCCATAATCCCCATGAGTGAACCATTACTGGCCGCGATCGCAGACAGTAAATCAGATAGAGAGGCTCTCGCTTACCGTGTTCGTTTGAGCCTTGCGTTGATGATAACGGTGCTTACGCCTGTAACCACCTTCATCATGCTATATCCCGAACTGATTATTCGGGTATTGCTTGGCCAGGACTGGTCTGAATTTTCCTCACTGCTGAAGCCCTTCGGGCTTTTTTTCTTCACTTTCTGCCTGTTTGCTCTGGTGAGCGATGCCCTTATTGCCCAAGGAAAGGTCAAACTGCTTTTCTGGTTCGACGTCATTTCAACCGCGGTAATTATTGCCGTTCTCTGGCTGACGGCTACAGGTGGTCTGGAAATCATGGCCTGGGCTCGAGGCTGGCTGGCTGCTGCAACCACGGTTGCGCTGCTGCTGATCCTGGAGCAACGAACAAGGTTCTCACTAATGAAGCTCCTCTTTCTATGCATCCCGACTCTGGCAGGAACGTCATTGGCTGTTGCTGTGGTTCAGTCGCTTGATCTTTCAGGCAGCAATTTTCTGATTCAGTTTTTCGTTCTTGGCACTCTTCATGTAATAACAGCAGCGCTAAGCACTGGGGTTATTGGTCTGTTTTTGCTTAAAGAAACCGAAGAGTGGGGCCAGCTTCGTTATCTGGCAAACAAAGCTCTCGGCAAAGGAAAGGCCTGAAACCTATAGCTCTCAATGCAGTCAGGTTCAAAATGTAGCTTTATGTTACAAAATCAACGGACTATCCTATGCACCACACAGGGAGCCAGGCAGTAGGCAGATTTATGGAAAAAATAGCCATCCGTTTAGTAGAAAATACCGGCATTACACGTATTAAGGAGCCTGTTAGCCTTGGCATTCCGCTGCCCAGAGGTGCCGTGCAGAAGGCAGCGCAACTTGAACTTCTGGATTCCTCGCAACCTGTCAGCATTCAGCTTGAGCCTCTGGCCCACTGGCCAGATGGGAGCATCCGGTGGGTTCATGCCAGCTTTTTGATCAGCCTGGATGCCGGCAGCGCAAAAGAGTTAAACCTTTCCAAAACAGAACTGCCGTCCTCCACTGGCCCAGAAGCCGTTTTTAATCAAACGCTTGACGGCCTTATGGTACAAACATCCGCTGGCTCCGTTCATTTAAAGCCTGGCACCCTGGCATGGCGCTTTAATAGTACCGGCAGTGAAAGTGTTGACTCGAAAGTAACTCTGCGTGATGAGACGGGCGCACCCTGCACTGCAAAAGTAGAATCCACATGGGAAATTGCCAAGAAAGGCGCTGTCTTTGTCTCCGCGCGTACAAAAGGCCAATGGCATACGCAAAATAATGACCTGTTGGCACAATTCGATTGTGAGCTTCGTATTTTCCTGGAAACCGGCCTCATTCAGGTAGAACTCACAACCCATAACCCCAAACGTGCGCGACATTCCGGCGGTTTGTGGGACCTGGGAGATCCGGGTTCAGTGTACTTTCGGGACCTTGCCGTCGAAACAACGCTGCCGGCGGAAATTCTGGCTCAGGTGACTCCCCAGGCGACCGATAAAACCTCTGACGTATTTCATCTGCCCGAGTTCAACCTCTACCAGGATTCCAGCGGAGGCAGGAACTGGCAAAGCCGCAACCATATAGACCGTAACGGTGAAGTGTGCACTCAATTCTGTGGTTACAGATTATCAAGCCCCGACAGGCTCATACATGAAGGCAAGCGTGCTGATCCACTGGTTAGCCTTGATTATGATGGCGGACATCTGGCATTGGCTGTACCCGACTTCTGGCAGAACTTTCCAACAAGTGTCCGCAAAGAAGAAAACACGCTAACAATCGGTCTGTTCCCTAAAGATGCAAAGAGTGCCTACGAGTTACAGGGTGGAGAACAGAAAACACTGCGCTTCCTGATGACTCACAACTCCAGCAACAGCATCTCTGCAACTGCCTATGCACCTCTCGTACCTGTGATTACTCCCGAGTGCTATGAGCAGGCAGACGCCTTCCCCTGGTTCAAAGCCAATGCTCAGCCGGGAGTAATTGATGAACTCATAGCGGAAGGACTAGAGAGCGACTCTAACTTTTTCGCAAAGAGAGAAGTCATTGACGAATTTGGCTGGCGTAATTTTGGCGATATATTTGCGGACCATGAAACTCTTTACCAAACTGAGGGCGAGCCACCGTATATCTCTCATTACAATAACCAGTACGATCCACTATACGGCTTCGCAAGGCAGTTTGCCCTCACCGGCGATACGCGCTGGTTTCGGTTAATGGATGATCTGGCACGACACGTGACAGATATAGATATCTACCATACTGAAGAAGACAGAAGCGAATACAACAACGGGCTTTTCTGGCATACAGACCACTACCTTGATGCCTATACCGCAACACATCGAACGTTTTCAACATTCAACGATTCCAGCTCAACCCCCGGACAAACCGGCGGCGGCCCAGCTGAAGAGCATTGTTATTCAACGGGCCTCCTCTACCATCATTACCTCACAGGGAATGAAAAGTCCCGCCAGGCCGTGTTCGAGCTTGCTCGCTGGATGACAGCACTTCATGAAGGCCAAGGCGGTTTTCTTGAACAGATACTTGCCTTGAAGAAACGAGAAGTTCCCTCCTTGAAAAAGATGATTCGTGGTGAAACCGTATCAACCCATAGATATGGCTTCAATCGCGGCACCGGAAATTACCTTAATACCCTCCTGGACGCCTGGATACTTGATGAGAATGGGTCATGGCTGCAACAGGCCGAAGCAGTTATCCGGAAAACTATTCATCCGCTGGATGTGATCGAGCACCGGGATTTACTCGACGTTGAAAACAGGTGGTCTTATCTCGTGCTCCTTGCCGCCCTTTTTCGCTATCTCTATTTAAAACGTCAGATTGACAGCTACGACGAGCACTACGACTACACCAAAGAATCGGTGCTGCATTACACCCAATGGATGCTGAGCAATGAGCGCCCGTTTATGGAAGACAAGAGTCGGCTTGAATTTCCCAACGACACCTGGGTTGCCCAGGATATGCGAAAAGCTATGCTTATGTTCCAGGCGTCTGAACTGGATCATGAAAACGCCGATCAATATCTTGAACTCGGCCAGAAATGGCTGAAAGAACATACAGAAACACTTAAACACAGCAAAGAGCGCCATTTCTCCAGAATCCTCATCATTCTCATGCAGAATTACGGCCCTCAATTGCTTTCCGCCCAGCACTCTCAATCAAATGATCATCCCAGGCCCGCACACCAGCGTTGGGCACCTCCGGTTATGACATGGAGACTACTCTTATCACGGATTGGAGGGCGGGTGTTGCGGGCTCTCGTAACCTTCCGACCCTCTCGCGAGAAGCGTTGGTTATATACCCGATTGGATCGACACTGAACATGCGCCATACATTGAAACGAACGGTAAAAAACCTTTTCCTTATGCTGGCATTTCCCCTCTACGCCCTATACCGGCTTCTTAGCTTGCCGGGCAATCCAGATGGCACATTCCAGACATTCTCGCAAATGCTCAGCCTGATCCCGGGGAAAACCGGGATCTACCTCCGGGCTGCATTTTACCGGCTTGCCTGCCCGGATACCTCAGACGATATCCTGATTGGATTTCTTACGGTGCTTTCCCACCGGGATACGTCTATTCACCAAGGGGTGTACATTGGCCCACAGTGCAACATCGGGAAATGCACAATCGGTGAGAACACTCTCCTGGGGAGCGGTGTGCACATACTGAGCGGCAACCAGCAACATAACTTCAACGATTTGCAAACGCCTATTCAGCAACAGGGAGGCAAATATACGAAAGTTAAAGTCGGCGAGGACTGCTGGATTGGAAACAGCGCCGTTGTAATGGCAGACATCAGTGATAAGTCGATTGTCGCGGCTGGATCAGTGTTGACCCGGCCCATTGAGGAATCAGGGGCAATTTGGGGTGGAAATCCAGCTGCCAGAATCAGCTCTAGAACTAAGGAAGAGTAACAAATGTTGAAGCCGAACTCATTTCTGGTGACCATTGGAACCAACGATAATAAAGGTTCTGAGCCTAAGGATCCTCGTTCCCAGGTGGTACTTCAGGTAAAGGATGCCAATCCTTATTATATCCGCCACCAGGTCCATGAATCTGGAGACTTCCAGTTATTTTTTGGTGAACGAAAGGACAGTGAAACGTTCGATTTCAACACTCCCATCAATGGCACGTCAGTAATCTACTCTGCTGCGGACCAGAAAGTGATCGTAAGGACAGACCTGGCCGGCGCCGAGCCTGTTTACTACCGGGTAGATGATTCAACAATCAAGTTGTCCAATCGACTGGACAATCTGACGGGAGGCGATGACCAGCCCAATTGGGATGCTATTCACTGTTACCTGGCATTTGGCTATACATTGGGAGAAAGTTCTTTTTTCGAAAATATTAAGCAAACACTGCCTAACCAGAAATTAGACGTAAATACCGAGTCCCTGGCGATTGCAAAGCAGGTCTCTGATGACACTCCCCGACTACCAAATTCTGCAACGCTGCCTGACAACGGGAAAACGTTTGCGGAAATGCTTGCTAACATTATGCAAACTTACAGGCCGATGGCATTGATGATGTCGGCAGGGTGGGATTCCAGAACGCTTCTAGCTCCGCCACACTCACCAATAACAGCCGCCTACACCCATGGAGATATCTCCAGCCGAGAAAGCACCATTGCAAAAAAACTCTCAGGTACTTTACGAACGGATCACTATTTCAAAGATGTAAAAGGAATGGTGATAGATACAGATTTGCTCCATGAAATGCTGGAACTTCACGGGCACTGCCTTTGGCCAATATGGCATCTGTCCAGCAAACTTATATCAGAGAAGTTTTTCCTGCCTATCACAAGTGGCGTGATAGGTGCCCGATTAGGCGGTCACAACGGCTTCCCCACTGTTGGAAGCCGTTTCCAAAAAACGTTTAATTCGTTACACCTGATTAGCCCGAAAATAGTTTCGAAAGAAAAGATAATAAACGATATTAAGAAAAGCGTGACGGCACCCAAGCAGTTCTGGTTCACCAGCGAAAAAGGTGAGCGACGATTTAACAAAACCGCTATCAGCATAACCAAAAGCATTCATGACACTCTCGATCATTATCTGGAGGAAGACGACGACTTTTCCTTTGCGATTGAAAAGTTCAACTATGATCATGTAAGCCGTCAATACATGATGAAGCAGCCAACTATGGCTAAACCCTTTCAGGGTTACTACTCCCCTCTTAGCCACCCGGATCTACTAAAAATGGTCTACAATGTGCCCTTTAAACAACGGGTACAGAACAGATTAACCCGAAGCGTAATTTCTGAACTCAACACTGACTTATTGGAATTCCCCATGGCAGCGACTCTGGCAAAAGCCAAGCGCCCCATAATCATTCAAGAACTATCAAGAGTTCTACGAATAGTTTTTGAAAAGACCTTCTTCAAGTTAAAGAAAAACCGCCCTAACCTTGGCTGGTTTAACTACGAACACCTTTATACCGGAAATTTTTTCAAAACCACTATAGACTCGCTAAATTCCGATATATGGTCAAAAGAACGGATGTTAAAAACTATAGCCACGAATCAAAAAAATGGTATAGATGCAGGATCAACCATGGATATGGTCTGTAAGATAAAAACCGTAGATTACTACCTGTCCGCGAACAAAAAAGATACGAAAAACGGGGATGCGGTTCGCAATGAAAATCGCTGAAAAACTGTACTTTCGTAGTCCCCCACTGCTTCAGAATATTCTGATATCAGCGTACGGGTACAAGCTTTATCAAAAGCGATACACCGGCATATACCATAAGCTCCGCAAAGAGCTTGACGACATCAAGGAACTCAGCGCCCCAGAGATAAAAGCTTACCAGGACGAGCGCCTGCACCAGATGGTGACCTACTGCTCAAGCCAAGTCCCCTACTACCAAAAGCTCTTCGCCGAGCACGGGATTCGACCAAATGACATTACAACGGTTCAAGATCTGCAAAAATTGCCTGTTCTCAACAAACAGACAATATTGCAGCAAGGTCATAACTTCCGACCCAAAGAGCCGCTAAAACCTTTTATGGTTCAACATACAAGCGGCAGCACTGGTACACCGCTAGCTCTCGACGTTGATGAACGCACCTACAAACTGGCTATGGCGTTACTGGTGGATCACGAAGAAGCTCACTGCATTCCCTTTGGCGCTAAACGGGCCACCTTCGCAGGCAGAATGCTCAAACCCGCTGAAGACATGAAACCTCCTTTTTCCCGCTTTAACCAGGCGGAAAACCAGAGACTTTTTTCCAGTTACCACGTTAACGAAAACACCTTCCCCCACTATAAGAATGAACTGGATAACTTTCAGCCTGAAGAACTGATCGGTTATCCATCAGCCATCTACGATCTTGCCACTCACTACCAGAAATCCGATTCAAAGCCTGGCTTTCAGCCGAAGGCCATCATTACGAATTCAGAAACTCTCCTCCAGTGGCAGCGGGAAACGATTGAATCTGTATTTGGCTGCCCGGTTTATGACTACTACGGGACCGCTGAATACGTGATATTTGCAGGGCAAGACAAGTCAGGAATCTATAGGCCTAACCCGATAATCGGGATAACAGAGGTTGAAACAGGCACAGACTCGGATGATACAGGCAGACTACTTGCCACCAGCTTGACCAACAGGCAAATGCCTTTGCTAAGGTACAACCTGGGCGACACAGCGACCTTAGCGGATACAGCCTTATCGGCTAGCGGCACACCTGGGCTAAAATCTGTTAACGGAAGAGTCGACGACTACATCGAAACAAGCGATGGACGCCAGATAGGACGCATTGACCATATTTTCAAAGGCGTAGATGGTATTCAAGAGGCACAGGTTGTTCAAAAACAACCTGGCTCAGCCACAATCAGGCTGGTGAAAAATACAACAAAAGAATTTAATGAGAATATCCTTATTTCAAATTGTAAACAAAGGCTTGGCGACGACTTTCTCGTTACTGTTGAGCAGGTGCAAAAAATTCCGCGTGGTCGTAACGGAAAATTTCGCTCGGTGGTTAAAGAAAAATGAATGAACAAACGAAAACAGAACGCTCTTCACCCTATTTTTCAATCGTGATACCGGCCTATAACGAAGAGGAACACATCGGTTCATGCCTTCAATCCATTTTTAACTCTGACTATGACTGCGCCCAGTATGAAGTGATCGTTGTAGACAATGGATCTCAGGATCGAACCTATGAGATTGCAATTAACATCGGCCAGGCCAGGGTTTTTGAGCTTACGGAGGGGAATGTTGGGGCTGTACGAAACTACGGCGCTGCAAAGGCTCGTGGGCAGATTCTCGTTTTTATAGATGCTGATTGCCTTATGGACAGAAATTGGCTAAGCAGGGCTGAAAAGCTAATTGAAGAAAAGCCCAATTGTGTTTATGGAGGCGCCGCCAAGCTGTCCAAAAATGCAACATGGATTGAAAGGTTTTGGCTGCTGGAAAGGAAAGGTAACCCTACTCTACCGAAACATCTAATTGGTGCAAGCACAGTGTTATCTAAAACAATTTTTAGGGAGGTTGGTGGTTTTAGTGAAGCTATGACTTCAGGTGAGGATACGGAGTTACACCAGATTTTAGTTTCAAAAGGCATATCCATTATTATTGATCATACGTTCGATATCATTCACTTAGGAAACGCAAAAACTCCCATTCAATTCATGAAACGCCAAATATGGCATTCAGAAAATTATATAAAAAATCCATTAAAATCAGCTAAAGACCCCATATTTATAATTACTGCACTATTTATTCTATCATTATCTACACTTACGATCCAAAGTATATTCAGCATTGATGCAATAAAAAATTCATTTATACTCTTATTCTGCGCTTTTGTGCCCGCAATTCTATCCGGAAAACGCATGTTTCGCGCAAGATTTATAACATTTAGACCGGCCACATTAGTTAAAATATACTTTATCGACACTCTCTACATAGCCGGACGATCTATTGGTCTCCTAAAAGGATTTTCCAAAATATTTAGATAAACCACCGACTACAAATACATACACTATTTCAATTTATAATAATCACACAACCCTACTACCATCTCATCAGCCGAGCTATTATTAACTCCGCCAATGAGTGATAAAAATAAATACCTAATCGACATTAATTTTAAGCGGTGGTGTTGGTGGTGCCATTTCATTCAAATCTACTGTCAGGTAGTCAGGTATCTCAGTCGACACCAAAATATCATCAATCGCATACCACTCTTCATGCTTGAGTTCATCGGGATATTTATTAAAATTGTCATTCCCGCCAATTGCAAAACTGTTCCACTGCACCATATTTCGTGTTGCTGCCACCCACTGTACCGTGTTTATTTCAACAATTTTTTTGTCGTCAACCCACTGTACTAACTGACCGTCATATGCCCCTGGGGAACTGTTCATTCGAACAAAGAATGCCATTTTAGTCCAATGTGTCTCATCGCCAAAAACTTGATCAATATCGACAGCACCATTCTCGGCAGTTATAAACCCACTGGCTGAACGATCAACTAACTGCGCATCCCCATACGATGCCAACGCCTTAGGGTGATACGATGAAGGAAGCTTATTCGACGGTTCTCCATTATAATCAATAAACCTACTCTGTTTCGGATCGTTTCCGTACTTATCATCTCGGCGAGTTAGTGCGGAAAGAGTATTTCGGAACCCATAGCCGGATTGTGAAGTTGGCCGTCCTTCAAAACCCCATATGAAATTTGGGTTTTTATCGGAGTAGTAATCAAACACATTGCCATCACCAGTCCAATGATAGATTCGAAAAACCTTGCTCAATCCGATTGTGTCAAGTTTATAGTCCGGATTGTAATAGGTGTCGATCATGGTATTTGAAAAATTTATCCAAAACTCAACGTATAACTGGTCGAAGCCTTGCGAAAAATACTTCATCAGTATTCCATCAGAGCCAAAAGAATTTTCGCCCTTTGATATATCACTATCCCGCCAAGTAACAAAAGATTTTCCGGTACCTCCTCTTGCTCTATTAGGATTTTCCAAGGTAGAGAGCGAGCTAATCTCAATGTTTTCGTGCTTATCGAGGTCACCTAGCGAAGGTGCCCATGATGGGGTTTGTCGAACGTAGGACCATCCGTTAGGAATATTATGCACGCCAGCCTTTTGCACAATATCAACCTCCCATCCACCAGAGGCGCTGCCACCCATTGAAAGTTCACCTTTATCGTTTTCACGGAGGCCGCTCGTCCAATCTGGCTGACCATCGAAGCTCTCTGCAAAAATCACTTCAGCCCCTAAAGGAGCTGTTAAGAAGGTTGTCAGCAGCAGGAAACTGCCCATCTGCATTTTCAGAGAAGTCATAGCTACTATCCTCATTACGCGTTTGGTATCAATCTTCAAAGAATAATCTATTCTTATCTAGTTAGACGTGATGACCTAGCGTTTTGCTAGTAATGTTCTGTAAGTATAGGGCGCTAACTGTAGACTTTGGTTTCTATCGGATACTAATCTATAATTCGACCCCAAAACTTATGAGCCTCACCACCCGAATGAGCGCTGCTAAATTCGTGGGGGCTCTGTGGTGGTTGAATATATCGCGCAAAATCGCCTTCAAAAACGACATCCTATACCTCTGAGTGAAACAGAAGGTAGTTTGACTAGATATCTATTGTTCAAGGCCAAACCCCTCCCGCTACTCCCGTGTGCGCCTTGGCCGGGAAGACGCCCAGCTCACCGCAGACCTACTCATCCAACCATAATGGCCTTAGGATATCATCCAAAAGAGTGAGTCGTTAGCCCAGAACAGCTTTGGATCAAAATTTGACAGCCGGCGGTGAGATGCTTGACGAGATAGATACTATTAACGTCTACCATTCTCTCGATGTTAGATCACTCAACACATATTGCTTGATAGGCCAATTAGACACTGGAACGACGAAGCTGTCACTAGTCGTGCCTGTCGAAGCATCGCTGATGAGCCAGCTAAAAAGGGCCTAGAAGGAGCCAAATCTTCACCCTAACGAGCAGAACTAAAATGAATAACCTGTCATGCGAATCAGATCTACCCCAGACCGACCCAACCACATTTACAGCAATATGACACCACCTAAATCAATAGGAGCACCTATTGATTTAGGTGGTTACCTTGTAAACGTCTGTATGTTCTACAGGCTAGTTTGGCAATACCACCTTTACCGTCTCCTTCCAAACTCAAGACCAGTCTCGGGGCCAATGTGATACACGACGGACGGCTAGCGCCTATTCGGTTCAAGAATGCTAATAGTTCTGACAACACCAAATAATTTAAAGTGATAAACAACTAGCTAGTTCGCGCGAAATTGGGCCAGCGCTCCACAACCTCGAATTTGAGCGGGGTACCTGACGAAACCTATATAAAACCAAGGCTATTTTTAGTAGCTACCAACTCCGCAATGGCCTATACCTTATATTGCAGTGGCACATTGGCCGCGGAATCTGGATTAGCAATGAGCCGACGTGATCGCGTTGAGACTGTTATAAATCCGTTGCTTGGGCGAAAGACGAATGATTTTTTCCTGTCACTACGTTAACTGAGATACAATCATAGAGACGAAAAGATATTTATGAAGAGGTTCAGTCATCTTTAACCTCATGTTATGCTTCTAGTAGTGTTCTTCAACGTCAGATTCTTAAAAATGAATCGTCCTAGCACGTAGTTTTAAAGTTTTTTGGAGACTGAAATAGCATAAATCTATAATATTTTATTTAATCTACAACAAACAAAAGACCAAAAAACTTTGATTTAAAATAACAATATATAGAACACCTAAAATATTATTTTTCAAAATAGGGATTGAAATGAAAAACATTAGAGTTGGAATCACAGAAATGCACGGAATCGCTAAGGAGTACTCCAAATTCCCGCCTCCTGGAGTAGAGTACTCGAAGGTTGAATCCACGAATAAAATAACAAAATATATATTTAGGTCTGCAGCAAAGGGTGTCTATTCATATGTAAACTCAAATGATCATGACATCATAGAAGCACCATTATTTCCAGTAATAACAAAAAAACCTTGGGTCTATACACCAGCCCATTTTTCCTCAGCTGGAACCTTTGATTTATTCGGGATACCTACGCCCAGAGTAATAAAAATGATTTTTGTTAAACAACTATTAAAACAGGACAATTTCAAAAAATTACTTTTTAAAAGTCATCATGGAAAGCGCTCTCTGATTGAATATGGAAACATTAATGATCCGGATATTTTGTCGAAAACAGATGTTGTCTATCCGGCTGTTAGACTTATTCCTGACCATATGATTAAGTACAACGAAAATAAGGTTAACTTGCTTTTCGTTGGGGAATTTCTTCGTAAAGGCGGCGCTAATGTAGTAGACGCTTTTCTTCGACTAAGAAACGAGTATGAGCACATTCACCTAACCATATGTTCAAGCAGAAAATTTCAGACAAACAACAGAGAACTGGAGTTAGAATACTTAAAAAAAATAGACAAATGCCCAGAAATATCTATCGGATTTTACGATAGAGAAACACTAATGAATAAGATAATACCAGAATCCGATATTTACTTATGCCCAACATATCAAGAAGCTTGGGGATTTTCTATACAAGAGGCGATGGCTTTTGGCCGAGCCATAGTAACTACTAACATCAGCGCAATACCAGAAATGATTGAAGATGGAGAATCTGGGTTGATGATTCCAATTAGGGATCATGAATTCATAAAGTCGTCTAAAGGATATATAGTCAACACAATCCCTAAAGATTTTAAAGAATTTGTCACAGAGCATGTATACCAAAAATGCCGTCTACTCATCGAAAACTACTCTGAAAGAAAACGGATCGGGCAATCTGCTCTAGAAGTAAGTAGAACAAAGTTTTCGATGGAAAACCGTCAAAAAAAGATGCTAGAGATATACACGGAATCGCTAAAAAATTAGGCTATTCTTTAAATTTAAAGATACAAAAAATAAATTGGCTATATTCTCTATTTTCTTAAAATAATAAGATACATACTATTAAAACTTAAGGTGTAACATAAAGTGGCTAACAAGTTATCAATTTGAGAGTTTTATGAATAATATAAATTCCACAGAAGAGCATACAGGACAATTAAGGGATGTACTTAACATCCCTATAATTATAATTAGCCTAGATGACTCTTCATTATCAACTATTCTGGACAACCCATCTTTTTTCAACAAAAAAGAATTCTGTATAATCGTATCAATAAATAAAATTAATAAAAAAAAAATTTACAAAGCAATTAATTTATACCGAACTAAAAAGCTATTAAAAAATATCACAAAAAAACTCAAAAACGAGAAAAATCTATCGGTAAAATCTATTATTGGAATATATCCATCCTTGGAGTATCCAGCATGCGTTTATGAGTTGCACACCTTTGCCGAGAGGTATGTATATAAAAACATCCTCCCTCATAAAAACTCTTTTTCAAAAAAATTAATAGGATACCTCATCAGAAAGATTCTAGGTTTTCCCGCCTCTATTGGTGCCCTCGGCCTTATTATTAATAGAGAATAGTATATATGAATTTTATTAAAAGTTTTCTTTCAACTACAGATTTACTTCCTAACAACTTTTCCAAACTTTCGATAGCCTGCATTAGCACGACCAGGCCTATTTATCTGATATTTACCGAAAGTGATGATTACCCTATGTACGTTATCCGAAAAATCAGTGACGATCATGATCTTCATTCTAGCAATATCCACAAAAAAATTTACCAGCTAGCAGGAAACTTTCTTCCTGAGCCCGTTGGAATATACATACATGAAGGAAAAAAATATGATGTCCAGAGAGGAGTCAAAGGTGTTCCTTGGTTCCAACTCAAGGCAAAAATTAGGAGCAAAAACGCACGAGAACAGCTTGAAAAAAGAATATGGAAAACTTTAAGAGAATTTCAACACACCATATCTCAATCCGAATACAACATAATAAAAAAAATTCAGCCGCACGAAGAGTTGAAAAAAGCCCGTTTAGCTTACTTAAGTACTGGTGAGACATTGAGCGGTCAGCTTAAAATCATTTTAGAAAGGGCAATTGATGACCTAAAATACTCAACCACTTGTCCATCAATACCGCAGCATGGAGACTTCTGCCTGAATAACCTGATTATTGATACGAATCATATTACAGTGATTGATTTTGAAGATTTTTTAATAACAAAGATGCCGTTGTATGATCACTTCAGCCTCGCCCTGTCGCTTCCGTCGTGCGGGAATGAACCTGCTAAACGTGCAAATGTATTCAGTCATTCGTCCATAGTCACATCAGCTAATGCTTTAAGTATTCACGAAGAGCTAATAAGATGGCATTTCCTTCATCACCTTCTACTCCGTCTAGGACCATGGAGCAATAGCGTTAAACGAGCACCTTATCGTGCTTCTCTTAAGAGAATCCTGGATAGCTTTATTAAGCAGCAATTTATAAACTCATATGAAAAGTAGAACGATTTTATGTCTTTAATTACTTCCCAGATTAATTGCCAAACTTTATTTTATACAACCTAATAATTTCATTTTTTATTGGGTGCTTAGTGATAAAAATCGTAGAAATCCAAACTACCGGTAATACGATAGAAATTTGCAAGAGTGAAAAAATTGGTGCCGTAGTATCATACGGAAATACGCAAGAAATCAGATAAGTCGACATCCAACAAGAGGCTGCCACAACCACACTTGAGAACAAAGATCGTAAATAAACAAAAAATTCGAGTTCGACTTTTAATTTCATGAAATAGCTCGAAACGAGGAAATCTATAAAACCAGAAAAAATGAAAGCATATCCAACCCCTAGTAATCCCCATTTAGGATAAACTGAAAAAATTAGCATTAAAAAAAACAAAAGGACAACAATTTCTTTTAATAACATCGCCCCTTCCTTTCCAACCGCCACTAGAGCCTGCGGCGCAAGAACGTGGCTAGCACGAAGCATCGCCCAAAACGCCAGCACCGAAGCAATAGGTGCCGACGAGTCCCACTGATCCCCAAACATAAGCCTTATAGCTGGTAAACTTGCCACACTGGCAACCGCCAACACTGGCCAGACAACACCCACGATAAGTTGAGCTGCACGGGTATAAGCTTTCACCATACTTTCATTTCTTTTACGAACATCTGACAGGTAGGGCAAGGCAACTGGAGATATACCGGAGAGAAGTGCGTCCGATACGAACACCATAAAGCCAAGCCCTCTTGAAAATATCCCAACTTGTCCGGGGCCACCAACTTTCCCGATTATCATATCTGGAATTGTGAAGTGGGCTCTTCGTACTACATGACTGAAAGACATGAATATTCCAAGTTTCGCTATGGGCTTTATATCAGCGAAGCGCGGCCTGTAGACCTTCACACTCCTTGTAAAATACATATAAAGTGAAAATTGCACTAGCACTGAAGAAAGGTTGCCAAACGCCAAAGAATAATAACTAAACCCATTAAGTATAAACAAAACGGTAGTTGATATATTTGTCAAAGAAGAACACAATCTAATTATAGTTATCTCTTTAAACTTATACTCTCGACTTAACAAAGCGTTCGGTATACTGATATAGGGAGCAAAAATAAAGCTAACAGAAAGTATAAAGAATATATTTGTCAAATCAGGAATATTAAAGAATTTAGAGGCAGGCATCGCAGCTACAACTACAAAAACACCTAACCCCCAAGATATTAATAGTGTCAAACCATACGCTGACATTATCTTGTCTTTTGTTAGCTCTTTCTCTCTGATCAAATAAGTATTAGCGCCCAAAATCCGGAACTCTGCCATTATCATCACTACGGAGCTAGCAATTGCAAATGTACCGATTTCTTCAGGACTAAGAAGACGCGCAACAACTACTGTATTTATCAAGCCAACAATCATTAAGGCATAACGCCCTAGAGAGGAATATATTAGCGCCACTCTAACATTAGACATAAATTTCAACTTCTTTAACGTTCACATTAAAAATACTCAAAGTATTTAACAAAATTAAAAATAACAACATTATTCAATATAACTTTTACTACTCCGGACCTTTAAACCTCCGGATTTTTGACCAATAAATCGAAGATAGTAAATATTGGAGCCTATAGCGATAAAAAGAATTAACCAATAAAGAACTTCTGATCTTGCTCTATCAATAAAACTAGCCGAAACTAAAAAACTTATCAAAGCCCCCTCCAAAGCTAACATCTTAAAATAAGCGTTATAGTTTTCGACGCAAACTAAATGTCGCTTAGTATTTCTCGATAGATTGAAAGTTGAAACAAGTAAAGCAAACAAGAATATAAATCCTAGCCAACCAATCTCCGAAAGAATTTGAAACCAGGTAGAGTGAGTTGCTTTACCTTCTTTCCGCCCTTCGAAATAGCGTTCAGGCAGATAATTCGGACTTAATTCGATAAACCCCCGAACCCCTACTCCTAGCGGATAATCTTGCAAGACGTCAAACGTTGCCATCCAGAAATCTATTCGGTGAGAGCCACTTTTGCCACCATCATCAACTTCTCGCAAAGTCTCCATTCGGGACCAGAATGCCTCATCAGTTACGTAAATTGTGCCTGCCAAGGCCACCAAAATTACTAGAATGGCCGTCCCTCTCTGTCCTTTTCGCTGATGCTTTGAAAAGATCATGTAAAACAAGAAAAACAATGTACCGACAACTGCACCAAGAAACGCACCCCGGCTATTGATGAGAACAATACCGTTTGCAATAAATGCTCCACAAAAAATAGCTAAAACTTTTATTTTTTTGTTACCCATCCAAGCCATATAAGTCAGAATAGTTAACGCAGGAACCATTGCAGCCGCGGTCATATTCCCGTCACCGCCTGTGTCAACCATACCGATACCCTCAACGCGACCCTGTGCGTTTCGTCCTACACTATATGCAATATATCCAAGATAAGTAACACCCGCGACATAAACCCACAGGCATGCATCCAAAGCTTTTTCAGAAGAGACTAACTTGTATGCGGCAAGGATGATAACTATAAGCTTTGCAAAATCATACGTGAACGTCTTATGAACATCAGAAATTATTGCAAAGTTAATCATAAAAACATACATAGCTAAAATAGCTAACATCCATTTAAAAACAGGCTGCCTATTCCATTGTGCATTTTTCGATAACTCTTTATATCGAATCGCTAGTATGAACAACATCGTAATTGCCGAAATAAAAGAATACTGCAGCCCAGGTATACTAGCAGCCCACCACCGGCTATCTGGATTAACGAAATAAACTAATTGGTAAACTAGTACAGACGAGACAGGAGTGATGAATAGAGCAGCGAAAATTCCTGCCATAAATAAAAACAAGAATAGAAGGGCGATTTTTCCCATTCTCTAGTTAATCCATACGTAGAACATAGGTATTGACATCATTCATTATTTCCATAGTAAATGGCTATATACTTGGACACCATAACCCTTGCGCTAAAGCTATCAGAGAATCTATAGCGAGCTGCATCACCCATGTTCGTTCGTACAGCTTCCCTCTTATGGAGCGCCTCTAAAGCAGCCGCAAAAGAATGTGGACTGTTAGGAACTGTGAGCAGCCCAGTTAGTTCATCCTCGATGATCTCAGGATTCCCACCAACTCTGGTTGCTACCGAAGGCATTCCCAAACTCATTGCCTCAAGCAAGGTCATCGATGTTCCTTCCGTATGTGAAGATAGGAGGAATACATCCATAGCAGACAGGTAATGCACCGGATTATTAATAAATCCCGTAAATACTGTTCGCTCATCTATCCCCAGTTCCTTGGCCAATGCGACCAGTTTTTCTTTGTCTGGTCCATCACCTACCATCAACAGATAGCTATCTGGAGATTTTTCATTGAACTCTTTAAAAGCTCTAAGCATCATACTTTGATTTTTAACCGGATCGAGCCGGGAAACGGTACCCACAACAAAAGCATCCTGGGGAATCCCCAAGCTCTCTCGCACCTTTTGTACTTCCAGATCATCCCGCTTCAGTGGCGATATTCCGTTATAAACTACCTGGATCTTTTTTCTCGGGATAAATTCGTAGGTTACGAGTGCATCTTTGGTTGCCTTTGAAATCGCCACGACGGCTGGCGTTAACAGGGCCATCAGGGGATTGACAAGCATTGCTTTATAGCGGTATCTGTCAGGATAGAAACGACCATGTTCTGTGAAAACCACCTTGGCTTGTGTTCCAAGAGCAGCCAGCCAACCATATATCCAGGGCGTATACTGATGGCAGTGCACCACATCAAACTGCCCTTCCTTCACTCGCTTCCGGATTGCCGTAATCAACGACCGGTCAAACCCTTGTTTTCGTGCCACTTTATGAACCGGGGTGCCCGACTTTTCAAGCGCTTCACCAATTGGCCCTATCTGACCATCAATACAAAGAATTTCAGACTCAACCCCTTCCGAAGCCATGCCCTGAACGAGCTGCCGAATAACTTGTTCCGTGCCACCAATTCCCATGTTGAAGGTAACGTGCAAAACCTTCAGTGACTTACCGAGGTGTTGAGATACTTTCCCACTCTTATCGCCAATCATCTACTCACCTGATACTGCTGCCACCAAAGCTCAAAAGCCAATAAGGACCATAGCTCCTGTGTAAACTGGTCATCACCTTCCAGATGCCGTTGCCATAACTTTCGGATACCGGCAGTTTCGAAGAAGTTTGCAACACCACTATCTGAAGATAGCAAAAGCTGCTCAACCGTAGGCTTCAATTCATACCGAAGCCAGTGCGCCAAGGGGACAGAAAAGCCCATTTTCTTCCGGTACAGAACATCTTCCGGCAGCATGCGCTCAAACGCTTTTTTAAGAATGTATTTTTTCTCTTTCCCGTGAAGTTTCAGGGCAGCTGGTATCTGTGCGGCGTACTCCACCACCCGGTAATCAAGAAGCGGAGCACGGGTTTCAAGCGAGTTTGCCATGCTCATACGATCCACCTTCACCAGAATGTCTCCAGGAAGGTAGGTTTTAATGTCTGTATAGAGAATGCGGGAAAGATGATCGTCTGTATCCGCATTCTTGTAATGTGCGCGGGTAATATCCGCAGGATCGTAATCCTGGGTTTCCCGTTTCAATTCTCCCGTTGCGAGATCATTCCACACATCTCTCCGGAAAAAACTGTTGGTGATAAAAAACGCTTCGTCCGGATCCACCGCCAGTGTACCCAGAAGCGATCTGGCCTTCCGCGTCGGCGCGCTGTTTACCAGCCCGGCCAGGCGTGCAAGCCCGGGAAACAGGTTACGGCGGAAAGCCCCGGGAAAAAGGCTTCTTAACCGGTTTTCTACGTAATCCGTGTAATATTTGCTATAACCCGCAAAATTCTCGTCACCACCGTCGCCAGCCAGTGCCACAGTGACTTTCTGGCGCGCCAGCTGGGATACAAAATACGTAGGTACGAAGGAAGGGTCTGCAAAGGGTTCGTCAAAGAAGCGCGCAATGCTGCCCAGACTCTCCGCAACATTGTCCTTTACCGTGAATTCGTGATGATCGGTTTTGAATTGCTCCGCAACTTTTTTTGCCCAATGGACTTCATCAAACCGTTTTGAATCAAACCCGATAGCACAGGTTGTAACCGGTTTGCTGGTGTGGCCTGCCATTAAGCCAACAACGGCACTCGAATCGATGCCACCGCTCAGGAAGGCTCCTAGTGGCACGTCACTCACCATACGCAAGCGAACCGCATCGTCAATCAGGTTGTACAGGCCGTCCTCCAGCTCACCCAGGCTGGCACTTGAAGGCGTCCCGAAAGACACATCCCAGTATTGTTCCTGATGTGTCTGCACCCCGTCTGTCATCAGCCAATAGCCGGGAGCCAGTTTATGGACGTTTTTGTAGATAGTTTTCGGGTCCGGCACGTACTGATAGGCGAAAAAATCCTTGATTGCGTCATGGCGCAGTTCAGTTTTCACAAAGGGTGCCGGCGTCAGGGCCTTCAGCTCCGAGGCGAACGCAAACTGTCCATCAGCTTCGTAAAAGTACAACGGCTTTTTACCAAGGCGATCCCGAGCCAGAAACAGCTTGCGGGCGGTGCGATCCCAGATGGCCAGAGCGAACATACCATTGAGCAGTTGTAGACACGCAGGCCCATGGATTTCGTAGAGTGCAAGCAGAACTTCCGTATCCGTTCTTGTGCGGAAACTGTGGCCCTGGCTGACGAGTTCCTCACGTAATTCCTGAAAGTTATAGATTTCGCCGTTAAAGGCAATGACATAGCGCTCAGAGGCGGACACCATGGGCTGGGTTCCCGCATCACTTAGATCAAGAATGCTGAGCCTTCGGTGAACCAACCCGACTGAATCATCCAGCCATGTGGAGCCTGCATCCGGGCCACGATGGATAATCGCCTGCCCCATGTTTTCAAGCCAACGCTGATGGGCATCCCTTTCAGGAGTTGAACTAGTGCGGAGGAAGCCGGCCAGCCCACACATTAATTGGCCTCCTCAGGTTTAGACTCAACGCTTTCTGATTTGCCTGTCAGCTTTCGGAACAGAGCTTCATATTCGTTGGCCATGCGGGCGGCTGAATAGCGCTCATGAACCATTTCCCGTGCATTTCGGCTGAGAGTATCGGCCAGCTCAGGATCATCAAGTACCTGCTTACAACAAGCTTCCAGTGCGGCCTTGTCTCCAAATGGGGCAAGCAGCCCGGTTTTACCATGTTCCACCAGCTGATCAACACCGGGAATATCATAGGCGACCACGGGCACTCCGACGGCCATAGCTTCCATCATGCACCTGGGAATACCTTCCAGAGAGGAGGTCATGACAAACAGGCTGAAGTTTGAGAGTAGTTCCAGGCGATCACTGCGGAATCCCAGGAACTCAACTGCGCTAGCGCTGTTCAATTCAGCGGCCTGGCGCTCCAGCTCTGGCCTTTGAACGCCATCTCCGAGAAGCTGTAGTCGCAGGTCGGGCGTTTGTTGATAGAGCTTGTCAAAAACCGCGATCAGGTCTGGTATGCCTTTCCGGGGGATCATCTGCCCGATAAAACCAATAATTCGTGAGTCCGATTTGACGCGCCTGTCTTCTGGCAGGTTCGCCAGGGCCGTGTCGATTTCTGTGAGGTCAACACCGTTCCGTATAAACGAAGTTCTGGACTCGGGTACTTTGAACCGTTTCATATCGTCCATCAGCTCCTCTGAAAGAGGAACAACCTGGTCAAAGTAACGAAGCATGTGAGTGCCAATGCGAATAAAAGTCGCAAGTTTGAAGCTTACGTTCCCCGAAAAACCATGGGGAGTACTTACACACGCGATACCCGTCCGCTTGGCGGCAAGAAGCCCAAGTATGTCGGATTTGTAGCCGTGAGTGTGAATAACGTCTATCCGGCGTTTGCGGATGACGTCGCACAGGCTGGCAACCACCCGGAAATCAAAGCGGCCACGCATTTCGAGATAATGAACTTGCTGGCCGTCATTGTGTGGGTAGTACTCGGCTACTGACAGGTCTTGATCAGGCGATTCCCGCGTCACCGCCAGATCACAGATAACATCGTCACGGTTAATGTTATTTGCAAGAGCCAGAACCCAGCGTTCCGCCCCGTAGAAACCCGCTGGGGTAATAAATTCAAGTACTCGCAGCCTGGTATCCGTATCTGACACACCGGTATTTTCAGTTTCTGTGTTTCTGGCACTGTTCCAGGTAACCTGAGTTCGCCCCTGGGCAGCTCTCACAATGCCCCTCACTGCATAACCATTCACCATTACAAAGTAATAAGGCGTGGCGATCCAGGCTGGTAGTTTGTTCCGGTCAGAGGACAGGTGCCCCAGGAGCGTCAGAGCCAACAACAAGACTGATCCGGCGGTGATAATCTGAAACAGACAGAAGCCCGCAAAAGCCAGAATAATGCTCCCGGCTACGCCTGCAAGCAGGAATATCGGAATCAGCCACCGCAGTAATTTGTGGGAAATAACTTCAAAGGCAAAAACACCGGATTTCGCAGGATTCATCACCTGCCCCACCCGCATCAGACCACGGATGCTACGATTTACGATCCGTTCCTTCCGTGCTACTTCGCGGTCGAAGTCGCCAGCAGTTTCTTCGAAGCAACGTGCATCAGCATCAAACACACCACGGTAGCCTTTCGCGATAATCTGCAGAGGGTTCACGAAGTCGTTGATATCCTGCTGCTGTAAGGGCTCCCAGAGTCTGGTGCGAATGGCGTAGATAGCGCCGTCTCCGCCCACTACAGAATGCAGGCGGGATTCCATGGATTTGATAGCCAGCTCGTAGCGCCAGTAGAGATTTTCATTACGGGCGCTGGCGCCCTCATCGCCATCGGTATAGAGCGCAGCACCTACAGCATAGCCTACATCCGGGTCAGCAAAGTTTCGCACCAGCTTGCTGATCGCATCACTGGCATACATGGCGTTGGCATCACTGAATACGGTGATATCTGCGTTAATCTGTTCCATGGCCAGGTTGATGCCCATGGTTTTACCCAGTCGCCCTTCCTGGCGAATGAGAGTGATGCCTTTGTCCTCAAATTCCTTTACCGCTTCATCGGTACCATCATCCGAACCATCTGATACTACGATGATCTGAAGCAGGTCCTCAGGGTAGTCCAGTTCCAGAGCATTTTTCAGCTTTTCCCGGATGACACCCTCTTCGTTATAGCAGGAGATAACCAGTGCAACCGAAGGTTTCTGATCCCCCCGACGATGCGTGATATCCGGCAGGCCTCGCGTAAGGAGCCACAGTAAAGCCGGGTACCCTATGTACACATAAATGGGAACAGCGAGACAGAGAAGAGTTAACAGGAGTACAAACGTCATAAGGTGATGTAACGCCTAAGTTTGGGGCCAAGCCAGTTTGCCATTGGCAGCGGTAGCCGCCGCCAGATATTTTCAATAAGGGGGCGGAGCCGGGATACATTGGATGTACTGACTCTGCTTGTCTCAGCACGAGCTGTATTTTTCACCCCGTCAAGATAGTCAGTCCATATAAGCTCATAGGGCTGAGCACCCCACTGTTTCTTGAAGCGATAAGTACCCTCGCCCAGAGTGGAGCGGCCAAAGTCGAAGCATGTATACCCCAGATCGCATACATGGCTGAGGAATGTCCAGTACAACAGCATATTGGGGGCCAGTCGGTTGAACTCTTCCAGCGTGGATGCCCAGGGAATACAGGCCTGCTTGCCGCCCAGCAACACGATGCCAGCACCTACCGGCTTGTCGCCCTGAAAGACCACGCCAGTCAGGAGTGAATCCCCATAGGCCGCCTTGAGATCCTTGAACCATTCCAGGCTGTGCACTGGAGAACCCAATCTACGCATATTCTGACTGAATACGTCGTAGAACAGATCAATCGCATCAGCCCCTTCCCGCAATTCCGCTCTGAGACCGTTTTTTTCAGCCTTACGGATCTGGCTGCGCAATTTGGGCTTGTAGCTTTTGAACAAGGCTTCGCTGTTTTCGGGCAAGTCACACAACATTCGTACTTTGGTGTGCGCTGGCAGCGCCTGGACCGTCAGTTTGCCTTGCTTTTCTGGATCCCCCTGCCCCATTTCTAGGGCGGGTCCGCCCTCACGAAGCTCAAGGATTTTGATGTGATTTGTGTCTGCCAGTACTTTGGCTTCGTCAATCAGCCGTTCACGAATGCCAGCGTTGTCTGCTAGCACGCCGCCAAGATCGCAGAATGGCAGTGAAACCAGGCTGCCGCCTCCGATAGGTGGCTTTACCTCTACCATCGGCAGCACACCACATAAGTTCCCCTCGTGATGCGCGGTAATCAACCAGCTGGTATGGCCATAGGCACTCTCGGTCGCCTGCAGCCATGCACGCAGATGGTAAGGCGTTGCCTGATGGTGTTCTGCCACATACTCATCGTATTCGTGTGCCGGGAAAACGTTGAAGCGTGAAGCCCGAACCTGGATATCAACGCTCATAGCCAGTACCCGCCTCCCCGAGCCAGCGGTTCCTTGCTCGCCTTGCGACGTCTTCAAGCTTCAGTTTGAAGCGCGGGCGCTGCAACGCGATCTGAACCAGATTGCGATGGAAGTGGCCGAGGTTTGATTTGTAGCGCTCATCACCACCCATAAAATCATAATAATGAAAACCGTGGTGGCGATAGTCTTCAATGCACAAGCTGTGGCCGACTAACCCTGGCTTCAGGCGGTTATCGGTTTCTACGACCATCCCGCCCAGGTAAAAGTACACCACCTGGTTGTGCAGCAGATTATAGAAAAATGCAATTTCCTCATCACCGGCCATCACAGAAATCAGATCAACGCCGCCCTGAGCCCACTGCTCACGAATCAGCTCGCGGTGAAATCGTACAAAGTCCGGGTTGGCAAATCCGCTTTGATCAGGGCCATTTCCCCAGCGTTCAAGATGCCGGGGGCCAATTGCATCAAATACGGCCAGCGCTTGCTCTATTGAATCCGGCCGCACTAGCCTCACTTCGCCGCGTTCGCCGTACAGTCGGTGGGAACGGTTGATTTGATGGCGGGTGTTACGTGAAAGCGTATCAAGATAGTGGCCGCCGTTGCGGCGCAAGTCATCCAGGTCAACCCCGAAACACGGCGCTTCCCAGCGCAGATGTTTGTATAGGCCTGTGATTTTGGCGTATTGGTCCGCTTCTTCGGCATCGATGGCGCCCAGAATGAACTCGTCCCAATCGGGCATGGTATTGCACAGATATTCCAGGCTGGCTTTTGCCACCGCGTTTTCTTTACCTCGCTCAGCCAGGAATCCGTTGTACTCAATCCAGATCTGGTCCAGCAGTTTGTGCCCTGTCTGATGCAGGCGCAGACACCGGGATTTCAGTACACCGTGGCGACGCTCATCGGTTTCGACCACTAGCCCGAGACCAATCAGGCGCTCACCCTCCATTACGCGCAGTACCAGAGCATCCGGCTTGTAGACACTCAGCCAGTGCCCGAGCCATTGCCAAGAAAGAAACACCGTGGGTTGTGCCCGGCGTTCCAGATCCAGCCAGTCGCTTCGCAAAGTTGCGCACGCGGCCGCTGGCTCTGTAGTCACTGTCAGCAATCCTGCTGTCATGGCGTTACATCCGCTACCAGATCAGTGCCCCGGGTTCGGGTGTTTTACCAGGAATGGCCCTATCGCAAGATAATCCAGAGCACCCTGAATAAAGGCTCTGACACCATCTTCCGGAGAGTTCACGATCGGCTCTTCGTGCATATTGAAACTGGTATTGATGAGGCTCGGGATACCACTGAGTTTTTCGTATTCTTTCAGGATGTCGTAGTAACCGGGATTAGCCTCGCGCTGGATAAGCTGCGGTCTGGCTGTACCATCTACATGAACAGCAGCAGGGCAATTTTCACGCATAAAATCAGTGCAATCGAAGGTGATCGTCATGAACTCCGCAGCGTGCTCTGCGCCTTTTATGTTGTGGTAGCACTTCTCCCGGGCTTCGTAGAGAGTAACCGGTGCGAACGGCATAAACTCAGTACGGCCCAGACGCTTGTTCAGCCACTGATTCACTTCCGGCTCACGGGCATGGTAAAGAATGGAGCGGTTGCCCAGCGATCTGGGGCCGTATTCCATCCGACCATCAAATCGTGCCACCACTTCACCGCCATGAATTAACGCTGCAACCTCTGCTGCAAGATTTTCCGGACGGCGATATTTCAGGTTCTCGGTTTTCAGAGCCGCTTCAATTTCGGCTTCGGAATAGTCCGGCCCCATGTAGGCGTTGGTAATAGAGGGTCTAACGCCACCTGGCCAGCTGTGATAGAGCGCAGCGCCGGTGCCACAGCCACCGTCACCCATATTCGGGTACACGAAGATGTTATTCACGCCTTCGATTTCAAAAATACGTTGGTTCAGTTTTACATTCGCGGTTACGCCGCCCGAGAGCACAATGGTATCGATGCCGGTTTTTTCGACCCAGTAGCGGATATAGTTGGTTGCCACTTTTTCGAGGACATACTGATAGGCTGCTGCAACGTCGATCTTCGGAAACTTCGAAGCGAGGTAACGCGAGAAGAACACGTTATTGGCTTCGTAGATCCGGAAATCGCCCGGAGTCTGTTCAATGCGGGAGAGCAGAATATCACCAAGGATGCTTGGGTCACCGTACGAAGCCAGACCGACAATCTTGCCTTCGTGGCGACTGGGCTTGAACCCGAGGCTCGAGGTAACGTGTTCGTACAAGGTTCCCAGCGAATTTGGATACGGCAAGCCATGCAGACGATGAATCTTACCATCGCGGGCTTCACTAACCGAGCCAGCCAGCCCTGAGCCATAACCATCCAGGGTCACACACAGCGCACGCTCATAGCCGCTGCACAGAAAGCTGTTGGCCGCGTGGGATAGATGATGGTCCATGCGTTTTACGGGCTTCGTCCAGCCCATTTCGTTCAAGCCTTGATTGAGCTCAGCTTCCCATTGCCGGAAGGACTCTGTAGCACCTTCACCCCAGTGTCTGGAGGATTTCAGAGCTGCATTGTTAGACGCGAGCTTCTGAATGCCTGCCATGTTGTAGTAGGAGTTATGGAGAAAGCCCTTTTCCATAATGGCGTTCGGGTGCTCAAGGCCATGAATCGGCTGGTTACGATCAGGAACGCGGCCCAGTGCCTCTTTAATCTGAGGGCCAAGATCCTTGGGCTGGAATGCTTTAATAAAAGCTTTTTCATCTTCCAGGTTTTTCGTGAATAGCTTTTGTTCATTCTCCGCAGCAAGGAACGGATAGCACACCTGGTCAAAATCGCTCATGGAGAGACCAGTGTATGAAAGTGCCTTCTCCAGTGCCTTGCGTGGAAAGCCGGATTGCTGCTTTACTCTGGAAAACCGTTCTTCGCCAGCGGCAAAGAGAATGTTGCCATCCTCAACAATTGAAACCGTTGAGTCTTTGTCTAGCGGGGATATCCCGAGCACCTTCATGCCTTACTCTCCATATACTTGCGAATGCGGGTTGGCGAAGACGCCTGTCCGCCTAATTCATTGAAAAAGAAATCGAAAAACTGCCGAAAGCTGTCCAGAAACGCCTTCAGTTGGGCTTCATTCTGAACATAAGTTGTGTGGCCTGGCACAACGCTCGGGCTGTGGAAGCTCCAGGTAAAAGTGCGCACGCCCTGCTTGTAAAGGGCCCGGGTAAGCTTGATGTGTTCTGCTGGCGTAAAGCCTTCCGGTGACAGCATGAGCCTGTCTACCGCACCGACACGGGCCAGAATGCCCGGCGCCCTGAATTTGCGCAGTCGTTGCGCAACCTCATATAGTGGAACAGCCAACGGGCTCGCCCAACCGATAAACCCTCCGGTGCAGGGAATCTCCAGAATCGGTCGGTCTGAACCGCCAAACCTGAATGGGTACGCATTATATTTGCGGTAGTCCGGGCCTCCATCCGCCCGGGAATCCAGGGGTGGACAGACAGACAGGTCAATATCAAACCCCAGCTCCTGGAGAATACCCGTGGTATTCGGCCCAAAACCGTATCGACCGGCTTTATACGCCACTGGCGCCCTGCCGAAATTCTGCTCAATGGTTTCACTAAGAATCCGGAGTTTTTCCCTCTCCAGTGCTTCAGGAAGATTACCTGGATACATGTTCGACCGGGTTACCGCTTCCTCCTGAGGAGGATTTACCCAGGGGTGGAGATGCGCACCGATTTCACACTGTCCTTTTGCTGCGAATTGTTTCAGCAGTCCATATCCCTGGGGCTGACTGGCTACCGGGTAATCAATGACGTAGCAGGGGCAAATGCCGTACTCGTTGAAGATTTCCTGGGCCCGATCGATGTGCGCCATGGCTGACACACGATTGGCGTTAGCATCTGGCTCCGCGCTCCAGTCGAATTCTTCTTCAGTATCAATCACCACGATCAGTTGTGGCGGTGTCTCCGGAGGCAGGCGTATTTCTTTCTTTTGTTCAAACATAATTTGGATCAACGCTGACCGCTCATTGCGAAACCGCGACTCAACACAAAGCGCAGCTCGTATTGGTCCTGATTATTTCTCAGTGACGAACGGAGATAAGACTGATAGAGCTGCACACCAAAGCTTGTGTGTTCAGCAAGCTGACGGGTCCAGCCCATGTTTATTCGGTGGACTTCGTCAACGATCACATCAGCATCTTCATCTGCATCGCCTTCCCAGCTATATCCGAAGTTGAGCCTCTGAAGCGCGTCTAACTGGAAACCAAGATTAATACCGGCACGGTACTCATGAGTCGTAGCTCCGGAAAGTTGCGATTCCAGGATGGCACCTGCAGCGTATACCCCAAGGTCGCAGGCATCGCATACCCGTTGGTTGTTGTGGGTAATAGACAGTGAATCGCTGACCGTGAGGTCTCTTAACCTAATGGTATCCGGCAGAAATGAAAACTCAGGCGGCACGTTCAGTGACAGATCGGTGGCGCTATCAGACATACTGCGGTCGTACTTCACAGCGGAACTCCAGTCGGTGGTGACCCAGGCACGCTCTACGAAACCCGTCATCGCGTCATACTCACTCGTGGTGCCGCCGCCGGCATACTCGATTTCTGCCTTGCTGCCCCCGCCCCCGATACTGAAGGACCCGCTCTCCAACTGCAGGCTGTATACCAGTTGTGCGGAATCAATGGTGATGTCTGTATTGTCTTCATCAGACCAACTGCGACTGACGTTAAGGCTACCTGTGGAACGCTCACTCAGCCTTCGTGAAAACTCGCTACCAACGGTATAGGATTTCTGGTCATTGAGATCATCTTCACCAAAGCTTCGCCCTGCCTGGGCAAAAAACCTCAGGGTTGAAAGTTCACCCGGATAAAAACGCAGCCCTGCACCTGCACTCAAGGTATTCCGGGTATCGTAACTGGAGGGGTTTATCACGAACCCGGTGTCGTTGCGCACCGAGCTGACCGTGTGGCCTAGATTGAAATCGACGCGGCTACCGGGATCAAAGTACGCATAGCGGGAGGCGCCGGTGATGGAGCTGTTGTCTCTCAGCCCGCCGCCGGAGCCCTCCTGATCTGTTTCCAGAGTTCCGCCATATAGCAAAGCAAGTGAATTGGCCCCACTTTCCAGGGAGCCACCTATCTGCCCGGAGATACCGAGCGTGGGTTCTGTGTTGGTGTCAGTTGACGTTCCCTGATCCGTTCGAGTGTGTTTTACGCCCGTAAACACCGAGGCCGAACCAGAGAGTGTTTCAACATTGTCACTGAAACTCTGCCCTGTAACCGCAAGTGGCCAGGCTGAACAGACAACACCTGCATAAAGAAGGGTGAGACGAAATTTGCTTGCGTTCCCTGCTCTGCGTTCCATGGGGCTACTCCTGAAAAATCAGGCCGGAGAATTTATCAGACCCGAGCGCGTCTACAGAATCCGCAATAATCTCTCCGGTGACTTCCCCAAAAGGAACACCAAAGACGATCTGATCTGCGAAGCGCTCAAGGATCCGTCCCTCAGTATTTTCACGGAAAGGAGGTGCATTCAACACTATGCACCGATCCGGATAACGGGCCTTCAGCTCAGTAATCAGTTCGCGCATTCGTACGGCAGAAAACAACTCAACTGCAGAGGATGCCTGAGTACCCGCAGGAATCACCGAAAGACGCTCAACACCACTGGGATAAATAATGGACTTAATAGTCAGCGATCGATCGCCAACGAAATCCGTAACGCCGTACTCCATCGGAGCTGAAACCAGGGCTTCCAGCTCATTGCTGTAAGGGTCGCAATCCACGAGCAATGCCGAGCTATGGGAATCCAGCCCGAAAGACGCGGCAAGATTAAATGCCGTCAGAAGCCCACCGGAGCCGTTACCGAGGCTACTGAACATCACTGTGAAATTGCCCTCGCCGGCGCGGTTGCGCAGCTGTATACGCAGCTCGCGATAGGCGTCCATCACTTCTTTATCGGACATGCCGGAATAAATTATTTTCCGCTCCCGCAACTGTTCACGGCTCCACGGATTGGGGTTGCTGATTAACCCAAGGGACATCGACGAATCGTAAACGGTGGGCGGGTATTCATTGCGATCATGCTCTAAACGAGTCCAGTTCGGCTTGTCCCGATTCGAGCCTGCGTATGGTCGTTCTTTACGAAAACCATCTTCAGCTTTTGCTTCGCCCCTGTCTCGCTCGAACTGACGGCGCTCATCCTGGCTTTTCAGAAGTGCATTGTAGAGTTTGTTGTCATCCATCAATTGCCTCCTCCCGCTTCTCCAGATACCAGCCCGGTTAATTCGCTGGCTTTATTGATCAGCTGTTCCGGGGTAATACCCATTACACTGAAGACGAGAACGGCTAAATACGCGACCATGAAAACCGCCAGTATGATCAGGATCGAGAGAACATCCTTGCGCAGCAAACGGTCCTTCCAAGTGCTGCGGTAGTGAGGAATGGTGGTCAGCACTGGAATGGATTCCGGCAACGCCAGTTGCAGCGCCCGGGGTGAGCGTAGACGCTGATCAAACATCACCAGCATCACCAGCAAACCCAGCACCATGGCGCTACCCAGGAATGGGCCGGCCAGGCCGACCTGGTAAAGCTGCAGGCCATCCCAGTGAGTCGGATACGTTGCCGGCTCCTGAATCTTGTAACTCACGCCTTCACCCTGCACATCCAGAGTCATGGACAGCCGGGCTTTTTCCCGACGCTGAAGCATGTCTTCGTAAACGCCACGAGTAACATCGTAGTCTCGCGTGAGCTCTGAGAGCTCCGCCTGGTTCTCTGCGACTCGCTGGGAACGCTCGAACCCCTCTTCGAGAAGCCGCTCCAGCGACGCCAGGCGGTTTCTCTGAACGGCCAGACGTGTCGTGCTATCAGACAACTGTATTTTGAGGTTTTCGTAAACCGGGTTTTCCATAACCTCGGTCACACCACCGTCCCGGTCATCATCAGTTTGCGTGGACACACGCTTTTCAAGGTCAGCAATCTGGTCCTGAATACTGACGACGTCCGGATGACGTTCGTGATAACGCAACAACAGCGAATCCAGCTCCTGCCGCATATTGGCCAGTCGGCGTTCGGCGGACGACTTGCCAGGGTCGATAGTGATGCGACGCACTGGCTGCTCATTCTCAAGCTGCCGCCGGGTTAACTGCACTTCGGATTCAGTTTGCTGAATTTCCAGCTTCAGGTTTTCAATATCCCTTCGCAGGCTTTCAATCCTGGCGAGCACACTGCTCTCGGTTCCATCCTGATTGCCGGATTTGAATTCCTTCAGCCGTTGCTCGGCCTCTTCGAGCTGGCGCTGATAGGTTTTGACCTGGGAATCGATAAATTCAAACGCCCCTTGGCTCTCGGAACGTTTTTTACGCACGGTACGCTCAACAAAACGGTTCAGCACCGCACTGAGGACCTGGAAGGACTCATCAGGGCTTCCACTGGTATAGCTCAGCTCCAGGAAATTCCTGTTGGATACCCGAATACCGACCTGCTTGCGCAGGGTGCTGATCTTTCCGTTGCGCACAGCATCCGTTTCACCGCCTCTTATCAGCCCGGTATCCAGAGCGATCTGCTCAAGGAATGAACGGCTTTGCATCATCTCCCGGGCTTCGTTGATACGGTCAAGCTGAGTCATCTCAGCTTTGCCTCGAAGCAGCGGTTGGAGAATATTGGACTGGTCTGCGTACAAAACAGCCTGCGAGGTATAACTCTTCGGTGTTACATAGCCCAGCGTCAACACCCCTGCTGTAACGGTCATAAAGATGATGACCGCTGCCAGCCTGTGCCGGTAAAGCTCAAGCTTTACCGCACGAAGGGTATCAATTATGAACTGTATATCCATCAGAGCTCGCCCCGGAACAACTGCTTACGGGGCACACTGATGACGTCGCCCGGCTGCAGGCTATGATTCGTGCGCATATCACCGTCAGTAAGAATGGCCTCGAGATCCAGACCAAAACTCTGGTACTCACCATTGATCTCGCGGTGCAGAATGGCACGGCTGTCGGCGGCAAAATCGGTAACACCGCCGGCCATCAACACAACGTCCAGCACCGTCATGCCTGGCTGGAAAGCAACGGACTGTGGCGAAGCAACCTGGCCGGTAATACGTATCCGGTTTCGAAACTCTTTACTTAGCGGGTTGGTGACCATCACCGTGACTTCCGGGGTACGAATATATTCCCCCAGGGTGTTGCTGATCTCAGAGGCCAGATCTTCAGGTTTTTTACCTTCTGCCTTTACATCGCCCATCAGAGGCAAGGAGATAAAGCCATCTGGTCGAACAACGATGGACTGGCCCAGCTCCGGGTTGCGCCATACGTGCACAGAGACGGTATCTCCTACACCAATTTCGTAAGGCTCAGCTTCCAGTTCTGATGCCGGCGGCATTTCAGCGGAAGACGGCAGGCCAGAGCAGGCTGCAATGAATAGCCCGAGAACTGCAATTAATCCCGCTCGCATTAACGTAGTAATAGTCATAAACGCCCTCCAAATCCTTGTTTTTTCTTCGTCTGTTTATTACCGAACGCCTTTCCCCAAGAGAATTACTTCCACTGTCTGGATCATGATGAGGAAATCCATCAAAAGGCTGTGATTTTTGGAATAGTAAAGATCGTACTCCAGCTTGCCCCGGGCGTCTTCTACCGATGCTCCATAGGGGTATTTAAGCTGTGCCCAGCCCATTAAGCCAGGCTTTACATAATGTCGGGTGTCATAAAACGGGATCTTTTCTTTCAGTTCCGAGACAAACTCCGGCCTTTCCGGGCGCGGCCCAACGATACTCATTTCGCCTTTGATCACGTTATAGATCTGCGGCAGCTCATCCAGGCGTGTGTTTCGTATGAACGCGCCCACCCTGGTTACACGGTTGTCGTTGGCGGATGCCCAGCGAGCTTTACCATCTTTTTCTGCATCCTGACGCATGCTTCGAAACTTGTAGATTCGAAACTCTTTGCCCAGCATTCCGATTCGGTTCTGGCTATACAGGATAGGTCGCCCGGTCTCCAGAAACACCGCAATGGCAGTGAGAATAATAAACGGCAACATCACAGCCAGGAGCGTGAGACTGATCAGCAAGTCCAGAGAACGCTTTGCAATGTCACGGGTTTTGGAGGCCTGAAACCCCTCTGAAAATACGATCCAGGATGGGTGCACCATATCCAGCTTGGCTTTTTTCAGTTCCCGCTCGTAGAAATCTATGCCATTGGTTATGGCAATACCGCGCAGTTTGCACTCCATCAGCTCGGGCACTGGCAACCAACCGCCTTCCTTGCGACGACGCTCTTGCTGCGCAATAACAATCTCGGAAACCCGGTTTTGACGGCAGAATTGGTAAAAATCATAGGGTGTGGGTAGCAATTTGTCAGCAGGAACTGCGCCATTCGGATTCTCTGCGATACAGCCGATGATCTGCACACCGAGTGCGCGCATGTTGCGCTCATATTCGTCCAGAAGAGTTGCTGCGAAATCACCCCCTCCGAAAATCACCACACGGCGCACCAATTGCTTCAGATCCACAACCCAGAGAAACAAGAGCCGCATGCCAATCACGACGACAGAGGCGAAAATCACAGCCCAGAACAAATTCGTGCTGCCCGGATCGGCAGATGGAAGCACCAGATAGAGAAGCTTCAGCCCTATCCCGCCAACAAAACAGTAAGCAACCAAGGTACGGAAAAAAAGAGCTGAAACACTCTCATGAACCATAGCTAAATAGCCGCCCATGGCCAGGGTTCCACAGCTCAGGATCAATGCAAAAAGGACGGACGACAGAGGACTTGTGATCACAGAAGGATAACCGACACCCGCAATAGAGAGCAGGAGCCCAAGAAAGGTAAAAATCAAATATAAAACGATGAATTCCAGCGCACCAAGCACCAGATAAGGGATATGAAGGTAATGCTTCCGAAACCGTATATAGGACACGCCGAACTTCCTTGTCGTCTGCACAACTCCATGCGCCAGACCAACATCAAATTCTCCGGCGGCGAACACTCAACCTGACACTAGAGCGACTCCGCGCCACCGGTTCCCTGTTATTCTATGGCCTATTTTGCGCTGACCAAGAAGTAATCACAACTCATTGTATCTTTTGGTAACACAGTTTTACATTGTTTTTCTTGGCAACGGGAATTTACTCGCTTCAAGAATTGTATTTGCACGGTCAGTAGGTGAAAATTGAACAATCGGTGCAAACAGATGGTTAGTAACATAGGCTATCAGCACCATTGGACAGGAGATCCCATGCCCGGTACGGAACCATCTTCACCCTTGCACGCCATGAGTATAGACGTAGAAGATTACTTCCACGTTGCTGCCCTTTCTGGAGTGATTCATCCGGACCAGTGGAACTCTCTGCCCTCACGAGTGGAACAGAATACGGAGCGCCTGCTATCCCTGTTTAATAAACATCAAGTAAAGGCAACGTTCTTTGTATTAGGCTGGGTAGCCGAGAGATTCCCTACTCTTATCCGCAAGCTGTCTGACCACGGTCACGAAATTGCCTCCCATGGATACAGCCACCAGCTGATTTATAATCAGACTCGGGACGTGTTTCGTGAAGAAACCATTCGCTCTAAAGCTTTGCTGGAAGACATTACAGGCAAAGCCGTAGAAGGTTACCGAGCCGCGAGCTACTCCATTACCCGGGAGTCCCTCTGGGCACTGGATGTACTAAGCGAGGTCGGCTTTACTTGGGATTCGAGCATTTTCCCGATTCGACACGATCGCTACGGTATTCCCGGTTCACCGTCTGCACCCTACTCGATAGAAACTGCCAGCGGAGCCATCATCCGCGAGTTCCCACTGACCACCGCCCACATAATGGGGCTTTCCATACCTGCCGCCGGTGGCGGTTATTTCCGTCAGTTCCCCTATCCGGTGTTTCGTTACCTGTTCCGCAACGCATCGGGGTTCGGTGCGCGCCCTCAGATGTTTTATCTGCACCCCTGGGAGATAGACCCGGAGCAGCCACGTTACAATGACGCAAGCTGGTTCTCACGCTTCCGGCATTATACTAACCTTGATCAGTGCCACGATCGCCTCGAACGACTACTCGGGGACTTCCGGTTCGGAACCGTGAGTGAAAGCTATAATGCCTATGAACCAGACAAAACCCTGCTGCGCAGCGATCAGATGATCCGCCTCGCCTGATTCAGGGCACAGAGCTGAATAGGAACTGAATATGTATCTTGAATTTTTCGGTCTCCACAGACACCCCTTCCGCATCACACCGGAAGACGATTTTATTTACATGAGCCAGCAGCATTCGCGGGCTTATGTGTATATGTCCTCAGCGATCTGGAGCTCTGAGGGCTTCGTAGTGATCAGTGGTGAGATTGGCTCGGGCAAAACTACCCTGCTGAAAAAGACAGTCCGTAACCTTGAAGGCAATCTGAAGCTGCTTAATATTGCCTATACCAATCTTGAATCAAAGGATTTGTTTGGCCTGATTCTTCGGAAAGCCGGGCTGCAGGTGGCCGACGACAGCAAGGTTGCCATGCTGTTTCAGATTACAGATTACCTGGAGAGAATGGCTTCCGCTGGCACTCCGGTGGTACTAACCATCGACGAAGCGCAGAATCTTACCCGGGAAAACCTGGAAGACATCCGCATGCTGGCCGGCATGGAAAGCATGGGCGGGCCTTCAATGCGCGTCATTCTTCTTGGCCAGCCGGAACTGAAGCAAGCGGTTCTGGACATCCCCCAACTCGCTCAGCGTGTGAAACTGTTCTTTCACCTGGAAGGGCTCACTTACGCAGAAACAGCCGAGTACATCGACTACCGGCTATTGGTTTCCGGCCACGGCGGTAACAAGCTTTTTGATGGCGATACGGTCCGCGAAATCCACAAGCTGAGCAAAGGCATACCACGGCTGATCAACAAGTTGTGCGACGGCATGATGATGTGCGCCTATTCGGAAGACCGCCCGTTTATTGACCCCCATGATCTCAAATCCATTCGCAAGGATTTGCTGGGGGACGAGCTACCGACGAATACGCCCAAAACAGCCGAACTCCGGAAGCGGGAACACCCGGCACAAGCACAAAGCGACCAACACACAGGCGAGCTAGCCGGCGCGGCTAACGCATTGCTGCGGATGGCAGAAGCACTGGAGAGAATTGAGAGCCGCCTTGCCAATGCCTTCCCGGAAGAACAATCCACTCCAAAGCAAAGCTTTGGAACGCCAGACAACGTGAAACCGCTCTCACCCGGGCGCAAATAAGCCCGGTTATAACGAAAAAATCCCGGGCAAGCCCGGGATTTTTTGTTCAAACTAACCCTGAACGATTATTTCGACGCTCTTTTCCGTGTAACACCAAGACCCAACAATCCAAGCCCCAAGAGTGCAAATGTACCTGGCTCTGGCACCGCAACAGAACCAATGGTTACGTTATCCAGCCCATAGCCGTCGCCATTGGCGTTAGAGAAAATGCTCATATCACCAAGACCGGCAGCATCAAACAAGCTGATGTAGAAAACCTTACCACTACCCAGCGCACTACCAAAAATATCACCGAAACTGAAATCCACACCGCCTATGGAGAAACGGCCACCCGAATCGTTCGGATCGGTCATATAGAAGCCCATAGCGTTATAGCCTGCGGTTGGTGAAATTTCCATTTCACGAGCATCCATACTGTCGAGCCAGTTAGGCGAAGATAGTGAAAAGCGACCGCTGAATGGGGAGGCGCTGTTGTTGAGAACAGCAAGCCCGTCCGAACAGTTGAAACTGCCATTATCACAAGCACCACCTACTCCCTGCGTGACGCTAGTGAAAGAAGTCCCCGCAACAAGAACTGAATCAATTGTCAGATCCTGTGCACCCACGGTGTACCCTCTGTCGAAGGTCTCAGTAAGACCACTTCCACCTAATGTCGACAGAAAAGCCGTTTCTGCAGCTGTAGCGGCAGCATTGCCCTCACCGCTGATTGTCAGTACTGGCACGGCACTAACCAATGAAGACACGCTCAGTGTCAATCCCGCTACTGCTAATTTAATGGCTGTTTTCATTGGTACTACTCCTGGCATCCTGGTTTAGTCGCAGTAACCTAAAGCGACCTTTACAACAGAATTGCAAACCCTGTGCCAAAATAAATAACCCATAATATTCAGAAACTTAACTTCTATCAGACACTTGGAGCGTAAAGGTTCCTGACACTCATTGCTACTGAGTAAAGCCTTCACACGACAAACAAACCCACAAACTCATTGACTGGCGTCCGCTCAAGCGTCTCCTGATCATTACAGAGGGTAAAAATTTGCTGGCAACGCTGCCCGACAAAGCGGGTTGAGAGATTTGCTTTGAATTTTTCTTCCAATAGCGGAATACCGTCTTTCCTGCGCCGGCGATGGCCGATGGGATATTCCACCGCAACCTTGTCAGTACTCGAGCCATCGTTGAAAAACACCTGAATAGCGTTAGCGATAGAGCGCTTGTCTGCCTCAAGGTATTCGCGTGTGTAACGCTCATCTTCAATGATTTCCATCTTTTCACGCAGCGTATCAATTATCGGGTTAGCTTCATGAAAGCTGTCTTCGTAGTGTTCTGCGTTAAGGTTGCCGAAAATCAGTGGTACTGCAGCCATATACTGCAGGCAGTGGTCCCGATCGGCTGCGTTTGCCAGTTTACCTTGCTTGGAAATAATACGGATTGCGGACTCGTGCGTGGTGATGACGATTCGATCGATCTCGCCCAATCGGTCTTTGACCTGTGGATGAAGCGTTACAGCAGCTTCAGCAGCCGTCTGGGCATGAAATTCGGCAGGGAAGGAAATTTTGAAAAGGATGTTTTCCATGACGTAGGAGCCGAAACCCTGAGGCAATGAAAACTCACGCTTGTCTTCCGGCTTCAGAGCCTGATCCTTGTTGGTTTTGCTGAACAACACGTCGTAGAAGCCCCACTGGGGCGCCGTGAGGGCGCTGGGAATACCCATTTCACCGCGCATGGCAATATCCGCTAGGCGAACTGCCCGTGATGTCGCATCACCCGCCGCCCAGGACTTGCGTGACCCGGCATTAGGGGCGTGACGATAGGTACGCAGCGCCTGCCCATCCACCCAGGCATGAGAAAGCGCGGAAAGTAGTTGCTCCCGGTTAGCCCCCATAAGCTTGGCAGTCACTGCTGTTGAGGCGACTTTTACCAGCACAACGTGATCCAGCCCTACCCTGTTGAACGAGTTTTCCAGTGCCAGAATGCCCTGTATTTCATGGGCCATGATCATGGCCTCGAGAACCGCTTTCATCGCGATAGGGGATTTACCCTCAGCTACCCGCTTCTGGGACAGGTGGTCTGCAACCGCCAGAATGCCACCCAGGTTATCCGAAGGGTGACCCCACTCAGCCGCCAGCCAGGTGTCGTTGTAATCCAGCCAACGTACGATGCAGCCGATGTCCCATGCCGCCTTTACGGGGTCGAGACGGAATGACGTACCCGGCACCCGGGATCCATGAGGTACAACCGTACCCTCAACCAAAGGTCCCAGGTGCTTAGTGCATTCAGGAAAACGCAGAGCGAGCAAGCCGCACCCGAGGGTATCCATCAGGCAGTGACGTGCGGTCTTCCAGGCATCGTCACTGGCAATCTTGTAGTCAAGCACGTAGTCAGCGATTTTCTGTAGGACCTCGTCATAATCCGGGCGCTCGTTCAGATCGAATGTTGCTGACACAGGGTCACTCTCCTTTGTTTACGTCGCACCAATGAAGTCTAGCCTTTTTGTCCGGGAATTCAGTGTATACAAGCCCGACATACCGACCCGATACCCAGAAAAACTGTCAGGTAATTTAACACTTTTTCACACTCTTGACTCTGGGGGCATTTCCATCCTGCTGATTTAAATAGCAATTTAGGTATTGGCCCCTTGATTGCTAAATCAGGGTGCAGGCTACAAGCCTCTTAACGCCCAATTGCACACCGGGCAAAAAAAATAGATAAGGACGAAACCAATGAGCAGGAAATTTCAATTCGGTGGACGTATCGCAGGCGCGTCAATGGCGCTTGTTCTTTTGGGCGGTGCAGCAAATGCAATGGCTGCACCAATTACTTTTTTCGGGGAAGATCCTGCGACCGCTGGGGTGCTAGGGCCGAACTCTACCCAAGCCAGGAATGATTTCCTTTCAAATCTTTCTGGTGTGGGAAGCGAAGACTTTGAATCCTTCTCTTCCGGCGACAGCTCACCTCTTAGCCTGAGCTTTCCCGGCACCGGGACAACTCTGGATGCGACGATAACCGGTACAGGCTCTATTGGCAATTCAGGTCCCGGACGCTTTCCAACATCCGGGGTCAATTACTGGGAAGTCACCACGGGAGCCTTTACGATTGATTTTGTGGATCCGGTGAGCGCCTTTGGCTTTAACGGTATCGATATCGGAGACTTTGTGACCGATCAGATGATACTGAACCTCACCAGCTCCGTTGGAGAAACCTCAGAGCTTACGGTCCCCCATTCTCTGAATATCCCGAATAGCGCTAATGCAACTCTATTCTTCGGTTTCTACGATCTCGAGGAAACATACACCAGCATTTCATTTACCAATGCGGGTGGCGGTGACTTTTTCGCATTCGATGATATGGTAATCGGCGACATTGGTCAGGTTACACCAGATCCGGATCCGCAACCGGTTCCTGAGCCATCAACTCTGGCACTGCTGGCGATGGGATTGATTGGTTTCGGAGCAAGACGCCGATTTTTGGCGCGTCGCTCCTGACAGGACCTGATGCAGAGTCTCAAGCAGTTAAATAGACTCTACTGAAAATTAAAGCCATTTGGTCGAAAGACCAAATGGCTTTTACTTAAAAGCTATCCTCTGGAACCCTTACCCATCCTTCCATCAGAATTCGGGCGCTGCGACTCATAATAGCCTTGGTTACCGTCCACTGACCGTTCACTTCCTTAGCTTCTGCGCCTACCTGCAGGGTGCCTGAAGGATGACCAAACGTGACTGAAGTACGATCACCACCGCCTGCAGCCAGGTTCACCAGCGTGCCCGGAATGGCCGCTGCGGTTGCTATAGCTACAGCTGCTGTACCCATCATGGCGTGGTGCAGCTTGCCCATGGACAGCGCACGTACCAGCACATCAATATCACCGGCAGCGATATTCTTGCCACTGGATGACGTGTAATCCTTCGGTGGAGCCACGAAAGCCACTTTTGGCGTGTGCTGGCGGGAGGCAGCTTCTTCAATGTTCTGAATCAGCCCCATTTTCAGGGCGCCATGGGCACGGATGGTTTCAAACATCGCCAGGGCTTTGGGGTCGCTGTTGATGTCATCCTGCAGCTCCCTGCCCTTATAACCAACTTCATCCGCATTGATAAACACTGTCGGAATGCCGGCATTGATCATAGTGGCTTTCAGAGTGCCAACACCTGGCACTTCCAGTTCATCGACCAGATTGCCAGTCGGGAACATGGAACCCTCGCCGTCGGCGGGGTCCATAAACTCTACCTGAACCTCGGCGGCGGGAAAGGTGACGCCATCCAGTTCAAAATCGCCGGTTTCCTGAACCTCACCATTGGTGATCGGCACATTGGCAATGATCGTTTTACGGATATTGGCCTGCCATATGCGCACAATCGCTGTACCGTTTTCCGGGATACGATCTTTGGCCACGAAGCCACTGTTGATCGCGAAGGCGCCCACTGCCGCGGTCAGGTTGCCGCAATTGCCGCTCCAGTCCACAAAAGGCTTATCGATGCTCACCTGACCAAACAGGTAATCCACATCGTGATCCGGCTGGGTACTTTTGCTCAGAATGACAGTTTTGCTGGTGCTGGATGTAGCGCCGCCCATACCGTCGGTCTGCTTCTGGTAGGGATCGGGGCTGCCAATAACTCTCAGCAACATGTTGTCCCGAGCGGGACCCGGGGTGCGGGCCCTTTCAGGAAGATCTTCAAGGCGAAAAAAGACGCCTTTGCTGGTGCCGCCACGCATGTAGGTCGCGGGAATTCTGATTTGCGGAGCGTGAGTCATTTCGTTGCTCTCATTAGGATATTGAAGCCGGAGCCCTGGCTTTACTTTCCGGCAGCCAGGGCTCCGTTTTTATGCTGCGCCTTCCGATTCCAGGAAGTCCTGGGCAAAACGCTGCAACACACCGCCAGCTGAGTAGATAGACAACTCTTCTGCGGTATCCAGTCGGCAGGTTACCGGCACCCGTTCGGTGCTGTCGTTCTTGCGATGGATAACCAGCGTCAGCTTGGCGCCGGGAGCTGGCGTGCCTTCCACATCGAAGGTTTCAGTCCCTTCAATATCGAGGGTTTTGCGAGTAGTGCCTTCTTCGAATTGCAGGGGCATCACGCCCATACCCACCAGATTGGTACGGTGAATACGCTCAAACCCTTCTGCCACAATCGCTTCAACACCCGCCAGAGCGACGCCTTTGGCCGCCCAGTCACGGGAAGAGCCCTGGCCATAGTCAGCACCGGCAATAATGATCAGCGGTTGCTTGCGATCCATGTAGGTTTCAATGGCTTCCCACATGCGGGTGACTTTACCCTCCGGCTCGATACGCGCGTAAGAGCCCTGCTTCACATTACCGTTTTCATCCTGAACCATTTCGTTAAACAGTTTGGGATTGGCAAAGGTTGCGCGCTGTGCGGTCAGGTGGTCGCCACGGTGAGTTGCGTACGAGTTGAAATCGACTTCTGGTACGCCCATCTTGTGCAGATATTCACCGGCAGCACTGTCCATCATGATGGCATTGGAGGGCGACAGGTGATCTGTAGTGATGTTGTCTGGCAGCACCGCCAGAGGGCGCATACCCTTGAGGGTCTTCTCGCCAACCATGCCACCTTCCCAGTATGGCGGGCGGCGAATGTAGGTGCTCATCTTGCGCCAGTCATAAAGCGGATCGGCGTTGGCTTGGGCATCACGGGTGATGTCGAACATCGGAATGTAGGTGCTGCGGAACTGTTCCGGCTTCACCGACTTTTTCACTATGGCGTCGATTTCCGCGTCATCCGGCCAGATGTCTTTCAGAGTGACCGGGTTTCCGTCTTTGTCGTAACCTAGCGCATCTTTTTCGATATCGAAGCGGATGGTGCCCGCAATGGCATAAGCCACAACTAACGGTGGCGATGCAAGGAATGCCTGCTTCGCGTATGGATGAATCCGGCCGTCGAAGTTACGGTTGCCTGAAAGCACTGCAGTTGCATACAGGTCACGATCAACAATTTCATCTCTGATCGCTGGGTCAAGTGCGCCGCTCATACCGTTACACGTAGTACAGGCAAATGCGACGACACCAAAGCCGAGGTTTTCCAGCTCGGGCAGCAGTTCAGCATCTTCCAGGTACATTTTTACGGTCTTGGAACCCGGTGCCAGGGAAGACTTAACCCAGGGCTTACGGGTCAGGCCGAGCTTGTTGGCGTTCCGGGCAATCAAGCCTGCAGCCACCATGTTGCGCGGGTTGCTGGTATTCGTACAACTGGTGATGGCCGCGATAATAACGGCACCATCCGGCATTTTGCCTTCTTCCAGTTCCCACTCGCCTGCAATGCCACGCTCTGCCAGCTCGGAGGTCGGCAGGTGGGCGTGAGGGTTGGATGGGCCGGCCAGTGTGCGGCTGACCGAAGACAAATCAAATTTCAGAACTCGCTCGTACTCGGCGGTCTTAAGGGCGTCGGCCCAGAGACCGGTTTCTTTCGCGTATTGCTCGACCAGAGCCACCTGCTCGTCTTCACGGCCCGTAAGCTTCAGGTAATCAATAGTCTGGCCATCGATGTAGAACATGGCTGCTGTGGCGCCGTACTCCGGCGTCATGTTGGAGATGGTGGCCCGATCACCTACGGTCAGGCTGTCTGCACCTTCACCAAAGAACTCCAGATAGGCACCGACGACACGCTCCTTGCGCAGGAACTCGGTCAGGGCCAGTACCATGTCTGTGCTGGTAATGCCCGGCTGAAGCTTACCGGTGAGTTCGACACCTACGATATCCGGCAGGCGCATCATGGAGGCACGGCCAAGCATTACGCTTTCGGCTTCCAGGCCACCCACACCCACAGAGATAACGCCCAGGGCGTCAACCATTGGCGTATGGCTGTCAGTACCTACACAGGTATCCGGAAAGGCGACCTTTTTGCCTTCACCATCAGCACGGGCCTGCACCACCGGAGACATTTTCTCCAGGTTAATCTGGTGCATGATGCCGTTACCCGGCGGGATCACATCCACGTTCTTGAACGCAGTTTTGGTCCAGTTGATGAAGTGGAAGCGGTCGTCGTTTCGACGATCTTCGATTTCACGGTTCTTTTCAAACGCGTCTTTCTCGAAGCCAGCATGCTCAACCGCGAGGGAGTGATCCACGATCAGCTGCGTGGGAACCACGGGGTTCACCTTGGCAGGGTCACCACCCTTTTCGGCGATAGCATCACGCAGGCCAGCCAGATCAACCAGAGCGGTCTGACCCAGTATGTCGTGGCAGACCACGCGAGCCGGATACCAAGGGAAATCCAGATCCCGTTTACGCTCAATAAGCTGTTTCAGAGAATCCGTTAGTGCAGCAGGGTCGCAACGGCGAACGAGTTGTTCAGCCAGAATCCTGGACGTATACGGAAGCTTGTCATAGGCGCCGGCCTGGATATCTTCCACGGCCTGGCGGGTATCGAAATAGTCCAGGTCGGTGCCTGGAAGGGGTTTGCGGTAGTTGGTGTTCATGGAGATACCCTTGATCGAAATATGTTGGCCCCCTCTCCCCTTGTGGGAGAGGGTTAGGGAGAGGGGGAAATCTTTCTATGCCCGCTTCTCAATCGGCAGCCATTCTGCATGCTCCGGCCCGGTGTAATCCGCGCTCGGGCGGATAATCCGGTTATTGGCACGCTGCTCTTTTACGTGGGCAGTCCAGCCAGATACGCGGGACATAACAAAGATTGGCGTAAACAGTTCGGTCGGGATGCCCATAAAGTGGTAAGTCGACGCATGGAAAAAGTCGGCGTTGCAGAAAAGCTTCTTCTCGCGCCACATGACTTCTTCGCAACGAACGGACACTGGATACAGAACCGTGTCACCTACCTCGTTAGCCAATTTTTCAGACCACTTCTTGATGATCACGTTACGTGGATCGGATTCGCTGTAGATCGCGTGGCCGAAGCCCATAATCTTCTCTTTGCGCGCCAGCATACCCATCAAGCCTTCTTCCGCTTCTTCAGAGCTCTGGAACTTCTGGATCAGCTCCATGGCTGCTTCGTTGGCGCCACCATGCAGTGGGCCGCGAAGCGTACCGATCGCACCGGTTACGCAGCTGTGAATATCAGACAAAGTCGATGCGCAAACGCGTGCGGTGAAGGTAGAGGCATTAAACTCATGCTCGGCGTAAAGGATCAGGGATACGTTCATCACCCTTTCATGCAGCTCGCTTGGCTTTTTGCCATGCAGCAACTCAAGGAAGTGGCCGCCAATGGAGTCACAGGTGCCTTCGGTATCAATGCGCACGCCGTCATGAACAAAGCGGTACCAGTAGGTAATAATGCCCGGGAAGGCTGCCAGGAGACGGTCGATCTTGTCGTCCTGCTCACTGAAGTCCATCTCGGTTTCCAGGTTGCCCAGCATGGAGCAGCCGGTACGCATCACGTCCATGGGGTGAGCGTCTTTGGGAATCTGTTCGAGAACGGTCTTCAAGGCTTCGGGCAGCCCACGCAAGCTCTGGAGTTTTGCCTTGTATGCATCCAGTTCCTGTTGGTTCGGCAACTTGCCGCGCAGCAGCAGGTAAGCCACCTCTTCAAACTGGGCATTGTCCGCCAGATCGCTTACGTCGTAACCGCGATAGGTCAGACCTGTGCCGGTTTTTCCAACGGTGCACAATGCCGTTTCGCCCGCGACCTGTCCGCGCAGGCCAGCGCCACCAAGTTTTTTTGCTTCTGCCATGGGTCACTCTCCCGTAATTATCTAATTATTTGGATTGCTGGAACAGTTGATCCAGCTTTTGCTCGAAGTCGTGATAGTTCAAGTAATCGTAAAGTTCCATACGAGTCTGCATCAGATCAACAACATCTTTCTGATCGCCCTTCTCAAGAATATTCTCGTATACGGTGACCGCCGCTTTGTTCATGGCACGGAAGGCACTCAACGGATACAGCACCATGCTGGCGCCGGATTCGCCCAGTTCTTTGCGGTTGTAAAGCGGTGTTGCACCAAACTCGGTAATGTTGGCCAGCAGTGGAACATCACCCAGAGCCTCAGAGAAGGCTTTATAATGCTCAAGTTCGGTAACGGCTTCAGCAAAAATACCGTCGGCGCCGGCTTCAATGCAGGCTTTCGCACGATCGATGGCTGCTTCAAGGCCTTCTTTCTGAAACGCGTCAGTACGGGCCATGATGAAGAAATCTTTGTCTTCACGAGCATCCGCAGCCGCTTTGATGCGATCGACCATTTCTTCTTTGGAAACAATTTCCTTGTTCGGACGGTGTCCGCAACGCTTTTGCGCCACCTGGTCTTCAATGTGAACCGCAGCAGCGCCCGCGCGCTCCATTTCTTTAATGGTGCGGGAAATGTTGAATGCCCCACCCCAGCCGGTATCAATGTCCACCAGCAACGGCAGGTCGGTGGCTGCGGTAATGCGGCGCACATCTTCCACTACATCGTTCATGCTGGTCATACCCAGGTCTGGCAGGCCGTAGGAGGCATTCGCCACACCGCCGCCGGAAAGATAGATGGCCTGATGGCCGACTTTCTCCGCCATCATGGCGGCGTAGGCATTGATGGTTCCTACAATTTGCAGGGGCTTGTTGTCGTTCAGGGCTTTGCGAAAACGTGCGCCCGGGGAGAGCTTGCTGGACATATCATTTCCCTCTCTTTTGATATCGTTCGTTTGATTGGCGATTTAATTCAGATAGTTAAAAGACCTTCTTCAATCTTTTTTTCGATATTTTTGCGTGCTGCGTTGATGTGTCTTTTCATGAGAAATTCTGCGAGTTCGCCATCACGCTGAGCGATGGCTTCAACAATACGACGGTGTTCCCCGAGAGCAAGGTGGGGACGCCCGGCGGAGGTACTTAAACGGTAACGGTACATACGCACCATGTAATAGAGGTCGCCGAGGAGCATTTGGGCCAGTTTCGTGTTCCGGCTACCTGTGGCAATGCGATGGTGGAAATCGTAGTCACCCTCAGCCTGATAATAGGCCTGGCCGCGAGCCTCGTCGATCATGGCTTCATGGGCATTCAGAGTGGCTTGAAGGTCGGCAATCTCCTGGTCAGTCATGCGTTCGGCAGCCTGACGCGCCGCCAAGCCCTCCATAACTTCCCTTATACGGTAGAGTTCCACCAACTCAGAGGCGCTGACGGAAACAACCTTTACACCGGCATGGGGGCGACGAACCAGAAGGCCGCGGGATTCGAGACGGCCAAGAGCCTCTCTAAGCGGGCCACGCGTCAGCTCGAAGCGGGAGCAGAGATCCAGCTCACCGATTTTGTCACCCGGTGCAAGATCCCCTTTGACGATTGCTGTTTGCAGACAATCGAAAGCCTCATCGGCGCGGGTGTAGGTTTGTGAAGCGAGTTCCGACATATTTTGTCAACAATAATAGCTGAGGTTGTCGAAATCTACGCCGGATACCGGATATTGTCAACAATACCTGAGTCGCATTGTTAACAATCCCGGATCATTCGCCACTGATCAACGGTTGATCAGTAGAGCTTGCGTTCAGAGGCCGGTGGCGGCGTGTATTGGTATGCCCAGGTTTCAGTAAGAGGCTCATCGCCCAGGCGCAAATACATGCGAATGTTGATGGGCTCTTCAGAATTGCCGGGCACAAGGTCGAACATGGCCCGATAGCCGTTGATTGCAGACAATGGACGCGCAGAGGTTATTTCCACCTCTCCCCGGCTGGCGCTGATGACCGCTTCTACCTCGGCATCGCCACCCAGCATATCAAGCACGCCTCCGGCAAAATCCACGGCAAATCGCCAGGAGAAATATTCACGCTTTTGCCCGATCACACCGCCCAACCCTGTGCGGGTTGCCTGAACTGTCGCAAGTTCACGAGGGCTGACGGGGGCCCGCTCCCCCCAATGCAATCGATATGAGAACAAATATTCCTGCTCTGGCTGCAGTGGCTGCTCCGGATGCCAGAATGCAACAATGTTATCGAAGGTTTCATCCACTGTGGGGATTTCAACCAGATCAATACTGCCATTGCCCCACTCGCCTTTCGGCTCCACCCAAACGCTCGGACGGCGCTCGTAAAACACCCCATCATCCTGATAGTGGTCAAAATTACGGTCACGCTGCAGCAGACCAAAGCCTTTGGGATTGTTATCAGTAAAGCTGTTAAAACGGAGATGTGCCGGGTTCTCAAGCGGTCGCCAGAGCCATTCGCCGGTGCCGGACAGCATAGCCAGACCATCGGAATCATGGATTTCCGGGCGCCAGTCGTAGTCCATGCGTCGATCGTTCTCACCAACCTGATACATACTGGTAAGAGGCGCAATGCCAGCCCGTTTGATCTCCGTCCGTGGGTAAAGCGCCACATCAACGTCCATCACCATGTTGCTTCCGGGGTCCAGAACAAACGCATAAGCACCTGTTGTGCTCGGCGAATCAAGCAAGGCCCAAACCCGGATCACCTGGCTGCCCGGCTGAGGCTTCTCCAGCCAGAAGGCGCTAAATCTCGGAAACTCTTCGTCTCCTTCCACAGCGGTATCAATGGCTAGGCCTCGGGCAGACATGCCGTACTGCATTTCCGACCCCACCGCGCGGAAGTAACTGGCACCAAGGAAGGCCGCAAGATCCAGAGAGAAGTTGGTGTGGTAATGAAGCCGAAAGCCCGCATAACCCAGATTGCCCGGTAAGTCCCCCAGTGGTTGCTCACCTTCATAATCGAAAAAATCCGGGTTGTAGCGGAGCTCTGTCGCTTTCCCGTCAATGACTTCATGGATTGTAACCGGCGATTGAAAATACAGTCCGAGATGGAAAAGTTGCGCCTGAAAGGCAGACTCGCTATCCGCCCACAACGCGTGATCCTCGCGAAAACGGATGGCCTGATAGTCGTCCCAGGAGATCTGTTTCAGACTCTGGGGCAGTTCACCCTCGTGAGAAATGTAAGGATGCGCTGCCAGGTCCCGTGCATAGCCTTTTAACCAGGCATAGCTGAAGGGTTTTTCGTTATTGCCAGTGCCAGGCTGTGTGTCCTGTGCCCACACCACAGAGCTGAGCGGCAACGCGCTGGCCCCAAGCCCGGCTATCAGGGTTTTCATAAGCGTTCGTCGTTCCATAAACTCTCACCTCTTAATGACAAACTGGCAGACTTAAAGTGCAACTCGTATCAAACGATGTTTCTTTCGCCCGAGCTTTTCGCCTGGGTATTGAGGCGCCCTATGGCGCGGCCCCAGTAACTGGCGGGGGAAGCTCTCCACGCACCTTCATGCAATGCCTTCAGGGATTGGCGGTCTCTTGCCACCTGGCTCATTTCCGCGCGTGATAAGGCATTCGGCCCTTCGCCAAGGCAGCGCGCCACACACGATTTCAGCTCCACCTCACGAGAACCCAAACGGTGATCCCAGGCCAAGGCCTGGTGCAAGCAGTTGTGATCAAGCCTCAATACGGCCTGCTCAAGGGGTGTGAGTGGAGAGCCGGTAACGGCACGAGAGCGAAACGCGACTGCGTCTTCAAGCAGTGGCATGGCTCTAATTTCTTCAGGTATGAGCAAAAGGCGGCATTTTCTGAGCGCCTCGCCAAGGGAGTTACGACTGAGATACACCGCCGTCGGCGCGGCCAGAATCAGCGGCAAAGCCACGGGTAATGACCACAGGAAAAACATGGTATCCAGGCTCCAGGCGAATGCCGACCATCCGCCGCCCAGAAGCATGCCAGGCAGCTGGGTGATGAAAGCCTCCTTCCAGCTTGTCTCTTCCGTCCGGTTCTGCCCCGCCCATTGCAAAGAAACATTCAGTAATGCCGATACCACGTAGCGGCTGTGCGCCCACATACGCACTGGAGCCAGCAACACTGAAATCACGATTTCCAGCATCACGCTGCAGAACAGCCGGAAAAGACCGCCAAATTCTTTGGTAAACCTGTGGATCACGGCATCAAGAATGGCCAGAAACTTCGGGAAAAACAGCAAAGCCAGCGTACTCAGCGCAAGACCCAGAGCCCATTCCGGCCTCCACTCAGGCCAGAGCGGGAACAGCCCCTGATGACCCTCGGGAAAGTACTCGATGGGCGACAGTGTCATATCGGCAGCCGCAATGGTGGTAAGAATCAGAAACCCCAACCACAAAGGAGAAGCGACGTACGCCATAATACCGTTGAGAAACGCCATACGATGAGCAAACCGAAGGCCCGGCTCTCGAAACATAACCCACAGGTGCTGTAGGTTACCTTTGGCCCATCGGCTGTCTCGTGCCAGTTCGTCGGCCAGGGTTGGCGGAGACTCTTCATAGCTGCCACCCAGACCTGGTTCCAGCCAGACTTCGTAGCCGGCCCGCCCCATATAAGCCGCCTCGACAAAATCGTGGCTCATGATCGGGCCGCCGAAGATCCCGATACCCGGTAGCTTGCGTAGCCCGCAATGCTTCATGAAAGGTTCGATACGCAAAATGGCGTTGTGGCCCCAGAATGCCGCATCACCCATCTGAATGGCTGCAAGGCCACTGGCGAACAACGTAGAGTAAAACCTGTTGGCAAACTGCTGAACCCGGGCAAACAAGGAATGACCGTTGATAATATTCGGGTTGGTCTGCAGGATACCCACGCCAGGCTCGCGCTCCATCAGCCTCACCATGCGAACAATGGTGGAGCCCGTCATCAGGCTGTCTGCATCGAGCACGACCATATACTTGCAACGCTTTCCCCAACGACGGAGAAAGTCGGCCACGTTGCCACTTTTATAATTAAGGTTTACCGGGCGCCGGCGATAGAAGATGCGCCCCTCACCGCCAAGCTCTTTGGCCAGTTGATTCCATGCAACCTGCTCCTCCAGCCAGACGTCAGGGTCTCGGCTATCGGAAAGTATGTAGAATTCAAAATGCTCGATCTGGCCGGTACGTTCGATATCCCGGTATACGGCTTTAAGACCGCTCAGCGTCCAGTGCACCGGCTCATGGTAGATAGGCAGTAGCACGGCCGTTTTTGCCAGCGGTGTTTTCAGCAACTCCGCTTCTTTATGGCGCTTGAGTATCGAATGGCGATCACCGCCCATCAGTCGAATCAGAAAGCCGAATACTGCCGTCCAGAAACCGACGGCAATCCAGGCATAAAGGATCGCGAAAAGTGCCAGCATCCCCAATTCCAGCAGGGTGCCCCCGTGGTACGGCAATACCCAGAGCAGGTAATAGGATGCCACTGTAGTCTGACCAAAGACAAAGAGCATCAATACCGCCCGTCGGATATTCGCAACGAGTCGCCAGCGGTGTTTTTCAGAGCCTGCCGTTAATGTGTTATCCACGGCTGCGGTACCCGATACTGCCCCGGCACAACGGTGGCGCTGCTGCCGGAATGATTGCCCCGGGGATAGAGAAGTAATCAGGCAACCGGTCCATTACATTTTCCAAAAGGCGATGCCCGCCCTTGTCTTCTCCCACTTCGGCCATAGCATCATCAATAAGTTGCAGCATTTGTCGGCATCGCTCACTGGTCATTTCGACGCCTGCTTCACTTAGATAGCTATATACACGGCCAAAAACCTGCTGAAAGGAAATGTCTTCCATGCTTGTCTCCTTGCCTGTTATTTCGCTTCTGGTTCCAGCTACCGGGGGTTCCCTCGAAGGTCTGTTTCAGGTCCGAGGAAATAGGTCCATGTCTCCGTAACGGGTTTGTCATCCTTATTAAGCAAGCCTCGCAACCTGAATGGCTGCCCGGTGGTCGGCTCTGCCAGGATCGACAGGCGCCATACATCGCTGGCTTCGATGTATTCTACAAAGTGCTCAATGACTTCAACGCCCTCTGCTCCGCTGACCTGGCTGACAACAGCCGCACCTGGTCGCAGCCCGGCTAACTCACCGCCTTTGAAATCAACAATCAACCTCAAGGCTTCGCCCGAGTCATCGTTCGCATTACCGTGACCAACAAATGTCCTTACAGCCCGGGCATTGGGCTGCCCGGTAATATCAGGCTCTCCGAAGGTTACCGAGTATTTCAGGTTGCGGCTTGCACCAGCTACCGCCGCCTGATCAGGCTTGAAGAAGGCAGCAATGTTATCGTTCGACTCTGCACCTGACGGAATTTCAACAAGTACGACTTCACCTTTTCCCCAACCGCTATCATCTTCGCCGAGTGGTTTTACCCACATGCTTGGCCGGCGGTCATACCGGGCTTCGCTGTCCTGAAAGTCATCAAACTCCCGATCACGCTGAATCAGACCAAAACCTTCAAGACCCTCAACATGAAGATAACTCAACTGCAGCTTTGCCGGGTTCACAAGTGGGCGCCAGAGCCACTCCCCGGAGACTCCATCACTAACTAGCAAACCTTTTGAATCATGCACTTGCGGGCGCCACTCACCTCTGGGGCGCAGGGTGTTTTCGCCGTAGAAAAACATGGAAGTTAAAGGTGCCTGCCCCAGTTGATCGATGTCTTCCCGGAAAAACAGTTGCGCGGTGACATCCATTCTCGTGCTTTTTCCCGGATGAATTTCGAAGCGGTAGGCGCCTGTGAGGCTCGGGCCGTTCAACAAACCGTAAGCCACCATAACGTCGGCGCCCGCTTTGGGACGCTCCATCCAGAATTCAGTAAATGCGGGGAATTCCTCACCGGATGGCAAGCCCGTATCCACGGCTATGCCTCGCCCTGAAAGCCCGAAAGTCTGGTTTGCCCCCACGCCACGAAAGTAACTTGCACCACCGAAAACCAGAAACTGGTTCTGAGCATCCTTCCCTGATAAAGGGTAAGTCAATTTAAACCCGGCATATCCGAGATCAGCAGGAACCCTCTTTTCAAGTTCCGGGCTGGGGTAATCGAACCGGGTTTTATCAAACTCCACCGGACGGACCCCTTCACTATCGATCACATTGAGACCAACTGCGTTGGAGTAAAAGCTACCTTGTGGAATCATCATTACCTGAAACCGTGATCCGCTGGCCCGCCAGAGGCTCTGATCAGGCTTGAATCGAATTGACTGGTAGTCGGAATAGCCAAGGTTTCTGAGGAAGTCGGGGGCCTGGGCTGGCTTTTGGTAGGCTTCGCCGGCCAAATTTCGGGCTTTGTCTGCTACGTCCTTGAACCCGAACGCCTGAGCGTAACCGGAACATGTTATCAACGTGATCAGAGTAAAAAATACGGATAGCCGTGAGCCAGTCATTACGAAACTCCTTGTAAACCAGCGTTCAAATGTAACACCCGCTGTATGGCAGGCCTCAAGTGACATCTTAGTAACGAGGAGTCAAAAAAGGTATAAACAAAAGCAGGAACGGCAGTCAGATGCCAACAGTGAATGATAAGGAAAGATCAGGGCTGGTGGGCATCAGCAAGGCCTCGTTGGAGGCATTGAGCATTTGGCCAATACTCAGGTCGGCGCGAAAATCCCTGGAGTAAAGTTGCAGAGAAATCTCTCCGGTACTAGTGGTGCCAGAACGATCCGATTGGGCGGCCGAATACGGTGCCCACCCCTGCAGCAGGGAAAATGTGATGGTTGAATTGAGCTCTGATACAAACGGCCAGTGATAATCCGGACTACGGGCGTTCATTCGCAGCCATCCACCTTTTGCCACGTGCACCGACTGCCCGTTAAAGCCCCGCATCAGTCCCGGGCCAGCTATGCGAAGGTATTCGGAGGCTGGCAGGTCGTCAGGTGCAAACTGATAACGCCCGTTAAGCCCGAGATTCCAGCTCAACACTTCTCTACTCAAAGACGCTGCCACGGCCAGCCTGTGAAAGCCATCCACATCGCTGTGGCGGCTGGATGAATTCACGATTTCTTCCGAATCAACCCCACCTACAGCAGTCAGCGAGGTTGTCGCATAAAGGCCGCCTAACAGATCCCGTGACGCCGAGCCCTGCAGGCCAAAGCTCGAAAGCCGATGCGTGGAGCTCTCAACCCACAAAGCCTCTTCGAACGCACTGCTACTGCCACTGGAATGTGAAAAGACACTGTCGATTTCAATGCCCTGCCACGCCCAAAGCGATCGATTTCCCGTTACCTTCAGGTTGCGGTACTCACCACGCGTATCATAACGCTGCCCCGAACCGCTCACTGCGCCCGCATAATCCCTATTCTCGAGATCGATCCGGAAATTGCTCCCTGCGAGGGGAAAAGCGTACCGCAGCGCCAGTGTTGTAGATTCGGCACGACCCTCACGGGCAACAGAATCGCTGAAATTGAGACCAAGCACATGCTGTGACCAGATCAGATCATTGCTGATCAGGTTTATGCTGCCATCAGACCTGTCGTTGGTTTGGCTGGAGTTACCTGAAAACTCCATATGGGAAGCGACATATTGGGTGACCGACTGCAGTAAATCTGCAGGATAGAGATCCCACAAGGCGGAGTCTGCGGTCGTTTTCGAATTGTTCGCTGACACCTGGCAAGTAAAAAAACCAAAAATCAGGGCTGCCAGCAGAGTGCGTCCCACGAAAAAGCCTCGATGAAATGAAAAGAAAGAATTACGGTGCTTTAAATATAGCCCTGCTACTTTAAAAAAACGCACCGACAGAATCCAGTAGCAACTGCCAAAAGTTACAATTTTAATATAATTAAAAACAGCCGGTTATGGCGACATTCAGATGTAAAATGTGAGAAATATCAGGCAAATCACGGGAACACAGTTACTCGTCCCGGCAATTACAAAATGTAATGAACCCCGCGGCACCCTCTCCTTTCACACAAAATAACTTGCTAAACTCAATTCAAATCATGGAAACGCTGCAAATCTTGACCAAAGGATGAACCGAATGATCAAAAAATGCCTCTTCCCAGTTGCCGGATACGGCACCCGCTTCCTGCCAGCCACCAAGGCGATGCCGAAAGAAATTCTACCCATCGTTAACAAACCGCTGGTGCAATACGGCGTTGAAGAAGCATCCGAAGCCGGTATTCATGAGTTCGGATTTGTTACCGGGCGTGGTAAGCGCGCTATTGAAGATCATTTCGACATCAGCTATGAGCTGGAGCATCAGATTGCAGGATCAGGCAAGGAAGACTTGCTGAACTCTATCCGCGATCTTATCGATAACAATACCTTTGCATTTACCCGCCAGGTTGAGATGAAAGGGTTGGGCCATGCCATTCTGAGCGGTCGCAACCTGGTGGGCGATAATCCATTTGCGGTTGTGCTGGCAGACGACTTTTGCGTAGGTCCTGGTGAAGGTGAAGACGGCGTTATGGCCCAAATGGTCAAGCTGTACAACCAGTTCCGCTGCTCTATTGTTGCGATCGAGGAAGTCCCCGCTGATGAAACCCACAAATACGGCGTGATTGCCGGTGAGTCCATGAAAGATGGCCTTTACCGCATTACCGACATGGTTGAGAAACCGTCACCAGAGGATGCGCCGAGCAACCTGGCGATTATCGGGCGCTATATTCTGACACCGGATATTTTCGACATTCTGGAACGCACGCCGGCGGGAAAAAACGGTGAGATTCAGATTACTGACGCTCTGCTGGAACAGGCTAAAAATGGCTGTGTACTGGCGTACCAGTTCAAGGGCCAGAGATTCGACTGCGGCAGCATTGACGGCTTCGTGGAAGCGACCAACTACGTATACGAAAACATCTACAAGAAACAGTAATAAAGGGCAGCAAGCTGATCGATTTGCTGCTCAGGTACCCAAAATCTGCAATATCATGCGCCGATTTTCCGCAGTCGTCTTGCGGAAACGGCGCAGCATTTCTGCCTCTTCCTCCGAAAGCTGAACCCTGTCTATTACCTGCTCCAGCTCTTTCAACGCCATTGAGAGATCATCGCTGTTGCTGAACACCAGCCCCGGTAATTCGAGCTGTCCACCGTCGCCGGGGGCTGTCAGATCCAGCAGATCTTCCAGAGGTGTATCTGTTTTTATACAGAAATCCAACAACGCCGCTAAATCCGGATAGGTACGTTGCCCGGCATCTGAAGCTTCCCAGCGTATTACCTGCGCTTCTTCCACACCACAAATCTCGGCGACATCCTGGCAGGATAAGCGCCCTGCCTCGCGCATCTGCCGTAACCGGCGGTTGAATGTCTGCAGGTAACGCATGGTATTCGCCTCTGCAAAATTATCAGGAAAAGTGAGTTAATCAGGAAATGTAACGTACATATAGCTTTATGCACAATCTGCCTATACTGATTTGAACGCAACCACCCAGGAAACTTATGACTTTTAAAGCACTGGACACAGAAGCCGCCTGGAATCTTATTCTGCAAGCAGAGAACCTTTCGGGTGCAACGCTAACGCGTCAAGACTCCGATAAGCCGGTACTCAAGCTGCACCGCAATGGAGAATGGCGGCTGCTGCAGGAAGCAACAGAAGAAGCCCGCGCATTACTGAGTGTTTTTTTACCCTTGTGCCGTCCACTTGCTGAATCCGCACCCTGGCACGTTATCGGTCAGCTCGGCCAAAGTCTCGATGGCCGGATCGCAACGGTTACCGGGAATTCCCGTTTTATCAACGGCGGCGATGGGATTACCCACCTGCACCGCATCAGGGCCCTTTCCGATGCTGTGATTGTCGGCGCCGGCACGGCAACGACGGATAACCCCCGGCTGACCGTGCGCTGTGCCAGCGGAGCCAATCCGGTAAGAATTGTTATTGATCGTCATCGTCGGGTACCTGAAAGCCACCACCTGTTTACCGACGGATCTGCACCGACACTGCGCCTGGTTGCTGGCGACTATAGTCCTGGCATGATTGATGGTTACGGCAGGAGTTCGGTAATCGATATTCCTTGCCTCGGCAGTGGAAAAGAACTCGCGAACCCGAAACGTGTTCTTGAGGTTCTTGCTGATCTCGGGCTGAGAAAGATTTTTATAGAAGGCGGTGGCATGACTGTTTCGTCTTTTCTGCAAGCTGGCTTGTTAAACCGGCTCCATGTCATGGTGGCTCCCATGATTATCGGCAGTGGCAGGCCGGCCTTTTCCCTGCCGGAAATTGACTTGTTGGATGACGCGCTCAGGCCTGCCTCTCAATTCGTAAACCTGGGCACCGACATGCTGTTTGATCTTGATTTCAGTGTTGCCTTGCCGGCGAACTGAACAGGAACAGAGCACCTGGTAAGCTGGAGACAAATATAAGTGCACCATAGGCCACACTCAGTGCCACACCCTGCTCTGCGGGCAAGCCCGCCATTGGCCATAGAACCACCGCTGCGCCTTCACGGACACCCCAGCCCGAGACAGTAACCGGTATCACCATGCTCAGCAGGAGAAGACTGCACAGAGCCCCTGAGACAGCTGCCGAAGGCAGATCGGTGATATAACCCGCGCCGGTGGCCAACACGAGGAACACGGCCAGATAGCTTGCCACCACCATCAACGACGTCAGCACTTGCAATGGAAAAGCTGGCCAGGAGAGCAAGGCCCGGGCGAGATCTCCGCGCAGAGTGGCGAAATATCTGCACACCCGATCGCTCCTGCGTGCGAGAAACCACAGCAGGTAAATCCCAGCAAATGAACCCGCCAGGAGCCAGTAAAGATGGCTGGTAGAGTCACGCTCCACAGGGTCTGCGCCAACAATCCTGCCAGTAATAAACAACCAGATAAGGCCACTTATAACCACGGCCGCCAGCACTACCTGCCCGGATAAACGCTCGATAGCAACCCCGTGGGCGGCTGCCAGCCTCTTGTCAGTATCAGCGCCATGGCGAAGTGCCCGGTTAACATCACCCAGAACGCCGCCGGGCAAAACCTGATTGGTAAAGGTTGCCAGATAGTACTCCCGCACCGACTGTATGTAGGGTATCGGCAGACCCAGAAGCCCGGCGGTATACCGCCACCGCCAGGCCGACAGAAATACCTGGATTACCCCCAGAACGAGGCCGGCAATCATCGCAGTCTTCGGAATGCGCGTAATTTCATTAATCAGTGCTTTCACATCAACAAACAACAGCACCGCCAGGATGATCAAAGCAGTCGACACCCATTTAAATGCGATGCGAATACCCGTGCTGCGAGAAAAGGTCATATTGGTTGTTCGGGTATCTTTGTTGTTGTGCGGACTGGGGGAAGCCCGAGTACGTCCTGATGACACACGGTAATTTCCAGTTCGCCCGCTGCCAACTGGTGCTTTCTGGCGACAAACCAGGCATCGAGAAGAGCAACGGCATCCGGGCTTCGTTGCTTGGCCGCAGTTACCCAGCCAGCCATTAGCATTTCAGCCAGCCTTGCGTCTTTGCAGGGGAGATGCCAGGGGGTTTCTTCAACCTGCACTTCGTAACCGTTTAAGGCCAGTTTTTCCGCAAGCGCAGAGGCGGCATCCGGGCCAAGCGCGGCGCCAGTGCCTTTATTGCCGTGCTGATGCTGGTTTACCAGATCTATCAACAAATCGTCTTGTTCGTGAGCCGGCGTAAGCGCAAAACGACCGGTATAACTCAACACAACAAGAATGGCCGCCTGCTTTGAAACCACCTCTTTCACAAGCTCTGCGAGCCAGGCTTCAGATACCAGATCAATCAGCGCCGAAGCTGTCACTAAAGAGATGTGATGAGGAAGAAACCCGTGAAAGTCCCCCGGCATCAGGCGATGCTGTAGCATTCTCATGGACACGTCCAGTTTCTTGGACCTGAGAGCCGCTTCAGCGAGCAAACTTTCATCCTGATCAACTAACAGCCATTCCTGAGACATTGATAACGCTGGGGCCAGATAGGCTACATTTGACCCACGACCGGTGCCAATGTCTACAATTCTGACAGGGCCATCATCAGTAGGTAATGCATGCAGCCAATGCTCCAGCTTATGTGTCAGATTTACGGAGCGCGCACGATGGTCTGCCGTCTCCCGTACCTGCAGCCATTCGCCCGGGAAATGCGTCTCGCGGTGGTTCTGATCAAAGTATCCAAGCCCTTGCAGAAACAGGCTTGCTGTATCCGCCCAGGTTCTTGTGTTGCAGGCCTCGCCTCGGGCAACCGCACGGGCATGCGCCAGGGAATCGGGATCATCAATCCATTTACGCAGGCTCGCTCGCAGAACGTTCACATCCCCTGCCGGATATAACATTACGCCCGGCCTGTCTCCGGTAGCTTTCAAGGCGCCGCCATCCGATGAAATAACCGGTAAGCCCACAGCCACGGCTTCGTCTATCACCATGCCGTAGCCTTCGTATAAAGATGGCAACACAAATATGTCCGCTTGCCGATATAAGCTGGCGAGCTTGTCTCCATCTACCTCGCCAGCAAGATCAATCCGGCTTCGCAGCCCCGAGTCCTGAATCTGCTGTCGCACGCTACTTGCATAGACCAGATCACGCTCGCATGAACCTGCGAGTATGCAATGCCACTGCAGCTCCTTTAAACCGGAAAGAGCCTCAACAAGCTGGTGCTGCGCCTTGCGCGGTGAAAGGTGTGCAACACAGAGAATGTGCGGAGCCTGATTTTCTACGGCTTTATTGGCAGTCAGCGTAGCCCTGCCCGCCGGGCTTTCCACTCCCGGCTCGGCAGTCCGGATACGTCCTGCTGAAACACCGTAAGCCGCAAGCCGGGTAGCTGTGAATGCGCTGGTTGTGAAAACGTCGCGAACTATTTTCAGTGCTCTCTTTTCACGCTCAAAAAACCAGCTCTGTTCGCTCTGGCTCAGCCCGGTTTCATCTGCCAGCGGGTGATGAATGAGCGCCGCCAGATACAAACGCTGAGCGTGCTTTTCGAGCACGTCGGGCATTGCGCTCATGGCAAGCCCATCAAGAATGACGCGGGAGCCGTCTGCAAGTCGGGAAAGCAGGCTATCCATTGCCTGTGTTGCAACTGCATCGGGCTTGGGGAAGCTGCCCGGCAACCCAGTTACCTCCGCTGCTGCACCGGCCAGGTTCAGCGCTTCGGCCAGTTTACGCACATAGCGATAACCACCTGTATTCTGATCCGGATCTCCAGGCACAACAAAGTGCAGGGTCGTTTCAGATTCCAGCATGATAACTGGCCCAGGCAATGTGGGACTCAGCCAGAGTTACTTTCAGCGCACACACGCCCTTTGCCGTCTCACCCAGCCGGCCGGCATGAATGGCGGTAGCCATCCGGTCGAATACTTTTTTTGCCATGAACTCTGTGGTGGTATTACGGCCCCGAAAATCCTCGATATCATCAAGATTTTTCATGTTGAATTCACTCAGCACTTGCTTCAGCGCCTCTGAGGCCAGGCCAATATCAATAATAAGGTCGTCACTATCCAGCTCGTGGCGCTCGAACGTCATATCAACCACGTAAGTGGCACCGTGTGTTTTTTGAGCCGGGCCGAAAACTTCCCCATTAAAGCTGTGCGCGATCATCATGTGATCCCGGACTGTAAGGCTGAACATAACAAGCTCCTCAATATTTTATGCGGTGGCAGAGCGTATCGTTGCCAATTGCAAGAATTCGGCTCATGGTTTCTGGCATCTGGTGAAATGCCGTTTCACCAGTAATCAGGTGGTCCAGAACATCGTATTGCAGCAGTTCAAGCGCCAACGCGAGGCGCTTGCGATATGTCCATCGTGGCAGGCGAGCCGGCGGAATCTGGCCAACCTGGCTGGACCTCAGCGTGAGCCTGCGGGCATGGAATGCGCCCCCAAGTGGGATGGAAACCGGCTTGTCGCCGTACCAGCTCATTTCCAGCACCCTCCCCTCTTGCCCAGCCAGTGTCAACGCGGTTTTAAGGCCGGATTCATGACCGCTGGCATGGATAACCAGGTCGTGATCATCTGCCGACGAACCCGCTGCAAACGTTAGCCCCAGCGCCTCCGCAACTGAAGCCCGGGCAGGATTAGTATCAATAGCGGTTACTCGCGTTCCGGGAATGCGGCTGGCGAGCCAACTGACAAGAAGACCCACAACACCAAGGCCCACCACCGCAATGCGATCACCCACCGCTGGCATGGCATCCCAAAGACCGTTAATGGCGGTTTCCATATTCGCTGCAAGAATGGCCCGTTCCGGCGGTACACCATCGGGAACAGGTGTCACCGCACTGGCAGGGACTGAATAGCATTCCTGATGGGGAAAAAGACAAAACACCGTTTTATCAATAAGTTCGTCCGGCCCTTCAAGTACGCGCCCGACATTGGCGTATCCGTATTTTACCGGCCATGGGAACCGCCCTTCCTGAAAAGGCGCTTGCATACGCTCGAATTCACTTTCGGGAACCCGCCCATTGAACACCAGGGATTCCGTGCCTCTGCTGACACCCGACCAGAGCGTTTGCACAACCACCCGGGATTCGTTGCTATCCGGCAAGCCAGACACCACCGGCGCTTCGCGGACATGACCTTCTCCAGGCCCGGTAATCCAGAAGGCCCGGGACACATTTTTGTCTGATGAACCGCTAAAGCCGGAACTCATCCTGCCCTCCCTGTGTCAGCACTCTTAATTGATAGATAGAAACAACCTCCAAATAGGATTCGCTGTCGTATGCACTAACGCATTCCGAACACTATAGTCATTATTATTCGTCGGGCACCGATTAACCCCGAAGGTTATGCATCGACGGCGACACACAGAAGCCTATACGCTGGAGTTATATTATGGATTCTGAGAGGCAGCTGAAACACTCCATAATACCGCCCTGGATGGACTTACTCTGGGGCGCTGCGCTCGCAATGTTATGGCTACTGGTTGCTACGCAACTGTATTCATCATCCTGGCTGATGCTTGCCTTCGCAACTCTGTTGTACGGCTCAATCTGCACTGCCGTGCTCGCACGTTGGCCCAGCGATGTAGATTTCGGTTGGGCAAATCGCGCTACCCTTTTTCGAAGTAGCCTTATTATCGTGTTGGTGGCGGCGTCTCCGTTCATCCCCATGAAGGCCTCTGAGTTTGCGCTCTGGCTCTATGCCATTGGCGCCCTTCTTGCCCTGGTTCTCGACGGCGTCGACGGCAAACTTGCCAGGGCCACCAACTCCGGCAGTGACTTCGGCGCCCGCTTTGATATGGAAGTGGATGCGCTATTGATTCTGGGTTTATGCATAGCCGTTATCATGAGCGGTAAAGCCGGAGCCTGGGTTCTCGCCCTGGGGCTGATGCGCTACCTGTTTGTGGCCGCCGCTTCCTTGTTAACCTGGCTAAATAATCCCCTGCCCGACAGTTTTCGTCGCAAAACCATCTGTGTGTGGCAAATCGTTACCCTGATGGTCGCGATACTGCCACCCATCTCATCTACCTTCGCCAGCCTGACGCTGGCAACCGCCCTGTTGTTACTCGCCTGGTCTTTTACGACTGACGTGTACTGGCTTTACCAAAGGAGACTTCACCATGAAACAGCCTGAATCGTTTTTCCTGACTCCGGCTTTTGTCACCTGCATAGCCCTGGCGCCTGTAGCGACCGTCGCCAATGCCGAGCCCTCCACATTTGAAGTGGACGATGAGCATTTCTCGATGGTTTTCGAAATCATGCACATTGGTTACGCACCCGTCATGGGAATGTTCAGAAAGGTCGAAGGCGAATTCGTGTACGACGAAGACACTCAGGAACTGATCTCCGGAAAGCTGGCGTTCAAAAGCAAAAGCGTATTTACCAATCATGAGAAGCGCGATGACCACCTTACCGGCAAAGACTTCCTGAACAGCGACAAGTTCCCGGACATTACATTCACCGTAACCAGTTTTGAGCCAACGGGGGAATCAACCGGCGTGGTAACCGGTGACCTGAACATGCTCGGAAAAACCCAACCGGTGGATTTGGACGTTGCGCTGAACAAGGCCGCTGAGTACCCGATTGGCCACGAAGAGTACACCCTGGGCATCAGCGCTGAAACCACCCTGAAACGCAGCGACTGGGGCATGACCTATGGGTTGGACCCGGCGCTTGTGGGGGACGAAGTAAACCTCCGGTTTGGTTTTGAGGCAATTAAGGATTCCGGCTGGTTTTGAATGCGTTTGTGAGACCAATCACATAATTTGCCGGCATCGCCGCAGGTTTTGACTATATTTTAGCCGGCACTGAGCAGTAAAAGCCTATTTGTCAGACAACATAACAATAGAAAAGGACAAACGAATGCCTTCGAAGGCGCTCGTAGCCGTATTTGCCGCAGCCTCCATTGTTGTCGGCGCCGGCTACCTTTTATCAGATGAGAACCGCTTCGGTCTCAGTTGGAATACCTTGCCCCAGGGGGGTGAAGGCCACCTGGAAACCGTCGGGCCCGGCCCCGTGAAAGGAGCCTTTCAGCCGACTGATGGCCGGCATAAGAAGCCGCCTTCAGATAATCCGGTCGGGTTTATGCTGGCCAGGGTAGCGGATCAGTACGCCGAGTCTGTTCGATATCCCCCCTGGTCAGTCCCTCTGACCGAAGCCCAGGCAGAGGGATACCAAGGCAATCGCTATGAGCCTGTGACCTTGCCTCTGGAAAACGGCGGCCAGTTCACGGTCACCCTCGACAAATTCCGCTTCACTCGGGGTGAAGACATTCTTGTCGTTGCCTCACTGCAAGGGCCCCAGGTAATGGGCTATTCGCTTAAGGCGACTCTTGAGCGCCCTGATTCCAGAGACTCGGTCGGGAGTGCAACGCTTGAGCAGGAGGCCCAGACCGGATACTACCAGGGCAGCCTTGGCACCGACGAAGAGCCAGGAGAATACCGGCTTATTGTCGAAGCACTCGTGGATGGAAAGCCCGTGCGACATGCCTCCAGCCTTACCATAGAACCCTATCTCGGGGATTTTGAAGGGTTGGAAGACACCTATCTCAGCAACAACAATCTTGTCATTCCCGTTACCTTTTCACCGCAGGCTTCCGGATTCTATGCGTTATCTGCCCAGCTCTATAACGGGCAGCAACCTGTCGCCCAGCTCCAGGCCGAGAGACGGCTCGATCGCACTGCCGACACGGTCTTACTGAAAGCGCACGGTACGGTGCTCGCCAACAAATCGTTTAGCGGAGCGTTCCAGCTACGAAATTTGCAGATACGACAACTACCAGCCCAGCCCGGTGACCGAACCCATTATGCCTTCGGCCCGGATGATGGTTTTAGCTTTGAGCCGCCGGATCTTGACGCTCTTAATGACACGCCGGCGGTAAATCCCGAATCAGAACAGCGTGCAGCTCTGTTGAAACAACTGGCTGACAAGTTCTGAGATACCACAATAAAAATCAAGCAAAACGGAGCAATCATGACAACAAAAAAGACCCGATATGCCTGTAAAATTGCAATGGCCACCGCGCTGACCAGCGCTATGATGGCCGGGACCGCCCAGGCGCAATTGGCCGGGCACAATGTGATTCTGGTGCATGGCTTCCAAATGGAGGACCTTGATACCCCCCCTGCGAACCTGCAGGCAATCAGAGACGCCGGCGAGGATTACTGGCAAACATTCTGGTTATCACGCTCGGAAGCACGTATTGACTGGCCAAGCGACGGCCGGATAGAAGGCTCCATTGCGCAACAAGCCTATGCGCAGATCCGCGAAATCAGTCAGCAAGGACTGTGCAATGACTTCTGCATAGTTGTCTCCCACTCAACTGGCGATCTTGTCACCCGCTATCTCCTGGAAAACCAGGCGCGTTGGTTGCAGAACGAAGGTTTACCCCCACTGAAAATCCTTGCATCCATAGACTACGCTGGCGCTGGTGGTGGCACAGACCTGGCGAACCTGGCGCTGAGCCTTGCGTACAACCCGACCTGGTATAACTGGCCACTTCGAGCGGCCGTGCAGGCTTTCACAGGCATTGAACCTGAGCCGGGCAAACTGGGCGTGGTGAATGACCTGCAAACCAATACAGCGAGAAACCTTGCCTTAAGCCCTAACTCTGTACCAAGGCTTCGTTTCGTCGCCGGTGGCTCACCCTATGCGGGCATCACCAAGCCCTTCATAGCCGGCAAAGATGACGGCGTAGTACCTGCACATTCATCCTGTGGCGCAACCTCAGCCCAGGGTATCGACTCCTGCACCAGCAATCTCAGCCTCGCAGGCAAGGTCACCAGCCAGAGCGCGCCCTCTGGCCTCTACTACAACCACTATCCGGTACTGATGAACGAAGGCGTTACACACAGTGGCGTTCTGGGCTCAGAGACCGGCAACATATCGGTGCCGGTGGTGAACAACACTACCTTGAACGGCTTGCAGGTCGACTTTGCAAGCAGAAGCTACAGCAAACGTCCCTGGTGGAAGCTCTGGGGTTCGAAAGACCGGTATATAGAGGTGCCCGGCTCAGACCAGACCGATATGTCCGCACTGGTTTACTCAACGCTTAACAATTAACAGCGGCTTTGTATAAGGGATTCAACCCGGCTCACGGATGAGCCTTCTTTCCTTTTTACTTCGCAAACTATACATTGGCGGGATACACCACTTCCCTAACTCTGGTGAACTCCCCACACCATGTCTGACGCTCAAAAATCCGACCTTTTACTTGTTACAGTTACTCTGCTTGCAGCTGTGAGCTGGGTTTTTTCTAAAGAAGCCATATTGCTCATGCCGCCTTTGTTATTCATGGCCGTACGCTTTTTGGTTGCGGGCGGTTTTCTGGCGTTGTTCGCCTGGCAACCACTATCACGCCTCAGCCGCGATCAGGTGAAACGCGGCATCGGGGTCGGGCTGGTCTTCGGCGTAGCCATGAGTTTCTGGGTCATGGGTCTTTTCAATGCCTCCAGCATGGGTGAAGGAGCCTTCATTACCAGCCTGGGCGTGGTTATTGTTCCCGTTATTGCCCGTCTCGCGTTCAAGGAGGCGCAACCCGCAAGTACCTGGCTGGCCATTCCCGTTGCCGTCTCCGGATTAGCGCTTCTCTCCCTTCGCAACGGTTTTCAGCCAGAGGCGGGGCAGATGTTCTTCGTGGTGGCCGCTTCAATTTTTGCGCTGTATTTCACCCTCAATACCCGGGCCGCGAACCAGCGCAAGGTCATCAATCGCCAGGGTGAGACCGTTGAAAAACACCGTATCCCCGCTCTGCCCCTTACAGCCATTGCGCTGCTTACTGTGGGGATTGTGACACTGGTTGAATCATTCATTTTGGAGCCCTGGGGGCCAACGTTTGGCAACCCGCCACCACTGTTAATCTGGTGGATTCTTGCCAGCGCTATCATAGGAACCGCTGGGCGTTTTCTTGTACAAACCTATGCCCAGAGCCTGTCCACTCATAGCCATGGTGCCGTTATTCTGGTGCTGGAACCCGTTTGGGTATCCCTGTTCGCCGCCGGATGGTTTGGTGAGACCATGACCGCAACCCAGTTGGCCGGCTGCGGGTTGATCTTCGCTGCGCTGATCGTTAATCGCTGGAGTGCCTTTAGCAAAGTTCTCAGAAGCTCATCGAGGAGAAGAAAAACCGGATAAAAGAGGTTGACCAAAAACGCCGGAGTCAGTATATTTCGCCCCGTTGCAGAACGCAGGACCATAGCTCAGTTGGTTAGAGCGCTACCTTGACATGGTAGAGGTCCCCAGTTCGAATCTGGGTGGTCCTACCATTTCTGCAAGAAAAGTCAGTTACTTGCGCCCTCCGTAAGAACTGGCTTTTTTTGTGCCTGGGTACTTATTCTCATCGAACGACTGACAAACCCTCCTTGTAAGCACCGCTCCACAAACGGCTTCCCCAACAAAGTTTCCCAACGCCAAAAGGCCGTCCTAACATTGATCTGGTCACCTGGGATTTACCGGAATTTTACAGCGTATCGATTCAAACCATGCCATATTTGTGAAATCATTAACGCGGTATAATCGGCTTAATTATTTTCATAGATGAGAGAGGAATAAGAGCATGCGTAAATCAGGAATTTTTGCGGCTCTGGCACTGAGCGCTATGGTAGCTACTCCAGTTGCAGCCCAAATGGATGTGGAAGATCAGATTGAAACCCGTCAGAGCGCGTTTACGTTTGCCGGATGGAACATGGGCAAAATCAAGGCTCAGGCCATCGACGGTGATGTCGCCTACAACGAACAACAGATACTTGCTGCGGCAAATGCCATTGCATCAGTAGCCAACTCTGGCCTGGGCGCCCTTTTCGGACCTGGCACGGGCATGGATCAGAACGACAACACCAAGCTTAAGCCAGAGTTTTTCGACGAACCGGAAAAAGCCCGTGAAGTGGCTATCGGTTTTGCCCAGGCATCTACCAAGCTTCAGGAAATCGCCGCAAACGGCGGTGACAAAGCCGCTATCGCAGCCCAGTTCAGCGAAGTTGGCAAGTCCTGTAAGGCCTGCCACGACGCGTTCCGTGCCGAGTAAGCCTTACCTTTAGACGCCCTATCCTCCTTCGCTTACCAGCCCAGATCGGGCGCCGGTGGTGGAGGGGGAGGCAGAAGCCCTCCGTTAGCCACCCATACTGCGAATCCTGCAACCGCCAACGCAACAACCAGGGCTATCAGGCCACCACCTTTGCGATTTTCACCCATGCTTTCACTGACGGTTTTGTGCCCGCTAATCATTGGGGCAATCAGGTTGTCCTTTTTTACAAAGGTGTAAAAAAACACGCTGGCAATGTGCAAACCGATCAATCCGTAGATAAACCATTCTGTCAGCTTGTGCCACGACGTAATTGTATCGTTCCACTCAGACGAAACCGCACGATAGAGCGGCCCGTTAAATGCTATGGCATCTGTTGCAAACAACCCTGTAACAGCCTGAAATCCAATCAAGCCAAGCATGGCTAATACCGACAAGGCACCCAGGGGATTGTGCCCCAAACCTCGCCATGTGCCTTTCAGGTATGAAGAGACTGCTGAAGGCCCCGGTATAAATTGCCAAAAGCGCGCATAGGTAGAGCCAACAAATCCCCATACCAACCGAAAGCTGATCAGCCCCACGATGGTCAGACCGAACCTCTCATGCCACAACATCCAGGTACCACCAAGATTCACTGTCACGATTGAGCCCGTGACTGCGAGTACCAGCAACCAGTGAAATAGCCTTGTGGGCAAATCCCAAAGGGAGATCGACTTCATTTTATGTTCCTTATAAAACTGTTACGTATAAGCCCAGATTACCCGAACGACACCTGTTTTGCTTTATACTGCCCACCGCAGTTCGTGTACAAAACAGTCATGTATCAAATTAAAGGTTTATTCAATGCGAGTGGTTATCCGTTATTTTTTCCGGACGTTGCGCCTGATCCTGACACCCTTTGTGCTACTGAGCGAAAAGCTTGGTGGCGGCAAGCCCCTGGAGCGAAGTGCTGAAGAGCAACAGAAAGTAGATGCAGCCTGTGAGCATCTGGCGCTGTACCAGTTCAAGACCTGCCCATTCTGCGTGAAAGTGCGAAAGCAGATAGCACGACTGAACCTGAATATCGAGAAGCGGGATGCGCAGCATAATGAGACCCACCGGGCTGAGCTTGAACAGGGCGGCGGCAATGTGAAAGTACCTTGCCTGCACATCCGGAATGACGATGGCAGTGAGCAGTGGATGTACGAGTCCAATGACATCAACGCCTGGCTGGAACAACGCTTTGGGAAGGCGGCCTAAATCAAACCTTGTAAAACTCCCGATACCAGTCCACAAAGTTGGAGATACCCTTTTCCACTCCCGTAGCCGGTTTATAACCTACGTCGCTGATCAGGTCGTCGACATCGGCGTAGGTAGCTACTACATCACCTGGCTGCATGGGTAGAAGGTTCTTCTGCGCTTTTTTTCCAGTTCGCTTTTCAATTATTTCAATGAAGCGAGACAGCTCGACAGGGTTGTTACTACCAATGTTGTAAATGCGATACGGTGCCTTGCTGGTACCAGGATCAGGCGCTTGCCCGCTCCATTCGCTGTTGGGCTGGGCGACTTGGTCAAGCGTGCGGACGACACCTTCCACAATATCGTCGATGTAGGTGAAGTCGCGTTTGTGGTGGCCATGGTTGAACACATCGATTGGTTCACCCGCAAGAATCTTTTTCGTAAAGATAAACGGCGCCATATCCGGGCGGCCCCAGGGGCCATATACCGTAAAGAACCGCAGGCCGGTGATGGGCAAACCATACAGATGAGCATAAGAGTGAGCCATCAGCTCGTTGGCTTTTTTAGAGGCCGCATACAAGCTCAGGGGATGGTCGACGTTATCGTGGACAGAAAAAGGCATGGCCTCGTTCGCACCATACACAGAACTGCTTGATGCAAAAACCAGATGCTTCACACCGTTATGGCGGCAGCCTTCCAGTATGTTCATGAAGCCAACAAGATTGGCGTCCACATACGCATTAGGATTTTCAAGTGAGTAGCGCACACCCGCCTGGGCGGCCAGGTGTACAACTCGTTCAGGGCGGTGCATTGCGAAGATGTCTGCCATCACAGAACGGTCTGAGATGTCCTGGCGCACTTCCGTGAAGCCGGGGTGGCCAATAAGTCGGGCTAAACGGGCCTCTTTGAGACTGACATCGTAATAATCGTTGACGTTGTCAACGCCGATGACTTCGTCTCCCCGCTCAAGTAAACGGTGCGCCAGTTGCGCACCGATGAAGCCAGCGGTACCCGTTACCAGAATCTTCAAATCTTTCGCTCCTGTTTACTGCATTACCTTCCACGCTATAGCCGTGTGGTATTAAAACGCTACGCCCGCACTGATGAAGGGCCCGTCCAGCTTCACGTCAAATACATCACTGCCGTCTTCATAATCGACTGCTAACTGGCGATAGCCTGCACGTAACTGCAAAAGCGAAATGTTGAACTGGCCGTAAACGTTGAAGTCGCGCATGGAGTCGCCATCGAAGCTTATAAAGTTGCCTTCAGCACCAACCGCGACACCCGTCAGAGGCAGGTCAAAGCGAGCAGCAATATAGCCCAGAGGTAATACCGCATCTGCTTCGGTTTTCTCTGAACTGCCGCCACTCTGCATTAGCAGTTCGCCGGAAAAGTCACGTACCGTCAGACCAAGGTCAAGGTTTACCCAATTATCGAGAACCTCGTAATACAAGGTCAGGTCAAGCTGTTCAAGATCCAGGTCTGAGCGCACTGATGTGCCTGCTGGAAACGATCCGTAATTACCAGAAAGCGTGCCGTTGCCACTTTGTTGAACCAGCGTATAAGCCAAACGGACATTGGGTAGCAAAGGCACAGGGTGTTCCAAATAAACGCTGGCATTGGCGTTACCGTCGTCCTTCAGCCGCAACTCGTCATTTACATCGACAGAGTCGCCGCCAGAGACCACATCCCCAGACAAATCCGAGTCCCAGTAGCTCACGCTGGCGCCAAGGCCAGCCAAGTCTGCTTGTGCCAGAGGAGCTGCCAATACAAGAGAGCTTCCTACTGCTATGGTCAGTTTACGCATAGTGCACCTGTGTCCTTGTCATCTGTTTGGATTTATCGTTAATCACTCGTCGAAGTTTATGCCCAGACGGCGACCAACTTCTTCGTATGTTTCGATAACGTCGCCCAGCCCTTGGCGAAAGCGATCCTTGTCCATCTTTTTACGGGTTTCCTTGTCCCATATACGGCAGCCGTCCGGGCTGAATTCATCGCCCAGAACAATCTCTGCACCGCTGCGGCCAAACTCCAGTTTGTAATCGACCAATAGCATTCCGGCATCATCGAACAGTGCTTTCAGTACGTCGTTCACTTTGTAGGTTAGCTCTTTCATACGAGCTAACTCGGCCTCACTGGCCCAACCAAAGCTAACAGCCAGAGACTCATTAACCATTGGATCATGCATGGCGTCGTTTTTAAGAAAGAGCTCATAGGTAGGCGGATTAAGCTCCAACCCCTCTTCCACACCCAGGCGACGACACAAGCTACCCGCAGACACATTTCGCACCACACATTCGACAGGAATCATGTCCAGTTTTTTCACCAGCGATTCCGTAGCCGACAGCAAACCTTCATGATGTGTCGGTACGCCAGCAGCTTCCAGTTTATCCATGATGAAGGCATTGAAGCGGTTGTTCACCATACCTTTGCGGCTGAGCTGCTCCTTCTTCTCACCATCGAAGGCCGAGGTATCATCCCGAAAGACCAGAACAAAACGCTCTGGATCATCAGTGTAGAACACAGATTTAGCTTTGCCTGCGTAGAGTTCTTCGCGCTTTTCCATTGTAAGTCTCCGAAACGGAGGCCCGCGCCGCGGGCACCCCTTCTGAATCAGTATAGGTAATTGAACAGCTGTGTCAGCAGGTCTTCATCGCCCTGCACACCGGTATAACTTTCAGCCGTTTCAGCCGTTACCTGCACCAGGCCATCGAGTTCGTCGACGGTGACCGTATGAGTGTGGCGAGGTTTTTCTTTATCACTGAACCAGCTGAACCAGCCAGGGTCGCGCTCGTCGGCGCTGCGGAAATCGACAAAAAGCCAGCCTTCACTACGGTTGAGATCTACGATGGCGATATCTGACTCGGTAAGCGCCCGATTAACCTCGGCCCACGCACGACCGTAATCGAGGTCCATGCTAATCGCTTTTGCTCTGTCATCTTCAGATACAAGCTTTACTAAAGGCTTGGAGACCATTCCTGATGCCGCCCGGGAGAAGGATTTGCTCTCTTCGCGCGCTTTCAGGAATTCGCCAAGATCCGCGAGCACGCGTTTCTGCAGCGATAGCTCCTCCGTGGAAGGATCAGTTGCTCCACGCCAGGAAATAAGCTCTGCAGGCCAGGAACCACCTTCTTCTGACGTGAGCTTACGCACCTGAATTTCAGTGGTTTTGCGACGCACACCAGGAGCTATACGAACCTGCAACACCGCCCTGGGTTCAGCTGTGGTTGCTTCGGTTGGCGCACTGGAAAGCTCCAGAAGAGCGCGGGCTCGCATGCTAAAGTTTGCCACATCACTTTGTAGCATGCCCAGCTGTGGGTTGTCATAGGCGACACCCAGCCCCTGTTCGTTCATATAACCGGTTACCGCCGGCCAGATGCGACCGGGAACGTCGTTCACCAGCAACCAGGCCCGGCCATCCAGCTCTTCAACCACGTAATTTTCTTCGAGAATTTCCGAGGTCATATCAGGGGGCTGCGGGATATCAGACGTATACATTTTGCTGGCATCCGCCGGATTTATCCTGCGAATGGGCATTACCTCATTAAACCGGGAAGTATCTGCCGTTTCAGGCAACGTCAGCGCGTCGCCTTCCTTTGCATCTACGTATCGCTCTGATCGGTCATCGACGAAACTGCAACCGGCCGTCGCAACGGCCAGTAACAGCCCTGATGCAAGCACGGTGGGACGGAATGCAAAAAACTTACGGGTTCCTGAAAGAACCGGCATCGGCCTACTCTCTGTGTGGGACTGTGTCTTGGGGAGCATCTGCAAACTCAGAGCACACCCGAGGCTTTCATCGCTTCTTCAAGTTCAACGTGGAATTTTTCGCTGAACGGCGTCAATGGAAGCCGGATACCTTCACCAATCAGGCCCATGCGCTGAAGCGCCCACTTGACCGGAATGGGATTCGCTTCCAGAAACAATTTGCGGTTCAGAGGCATCAGAAGCTCGTTCAAACGATCGGTTTCTTCACGGTTGCCGGCAATGGCTGCCGCACATAGATCCGCCATGCCCCTGGGCGCCACGTTGGCAGTAACAGAAACGTTACCCTGCCCGCCCGCGAGAATCAGTTCAGCCGCAGTGGCATCGTCACCGGAGTAGACAGCCAGGCGCCCATCAAGCGCAGCAATCAGCTCTGCACCGCGGGGGATATTACCGGTGGCATCCTTGATGGCAACAATATTCGGAATATCAGCCAGGCGAAGAACGGTTTCGTTAAGCATGTCGCAAGCTGTACGGCCTGGCACGTTATAGAGCATCTGACTCATGCCGGGCACTGCTTCAGCAATTGTCTTGAAGTGCTGGTACAGACCTTCCTGAGTCGGCTTGTTGTAGTAAGGGACAACCAGCAGGCAAGCGTCTGCACCGAGCTTATGCGCTTCGGTTGTCAGATGAATGGCTTCACGTGTGCTGTTACCACCAGTACCGGCAATAACAGGGATCCGCCCGTTCACGCGTTTGATGATGTAACCAATTACCCGGCAGTGCTCTTGCTGATCGAGCGTTGCGGATTCGCCGGTGGTTCCCACAGCAACGATACCGTCGGTACCGTTCTCCAGATGAAAGTCCACCAGTTTATCCAGATCCTCCCAGTGAACGTCACCGTTTGGATGCATGGGCGTTACCAGTGCGACAAGGCTACCCGTAATCATAAAAACTCCGTCCGAATAAAACGGTTATGGTAATGTTGGGCACGAACGGACACAAGGGAATTAAAGGAGATGTCATGTCATCTATTGAACTGAATAAAGCGGTACCAGACTTTGAAGCAGCAGCCACGGGCGACCAGACCGTTCGACTGGCGGATTTGCGCGGCAAAAATGTCGTTATTTATTTCTACCCAAAAGACAATACTCCGGGCTGCACAACTGAAGGACAGGACTTCCGCGACAACATGAAGGCGTTTGCGGAACTGGATACAGAGATTTTTGGGGTGTCACGGGATGGGCTCAAGGCTCACGAGAACTTCCGGGCAAAGTTCGAGTTCCCGTTTCACCTGATTTCCGATAAAGATGAAACTCTCTGCCAGTTGTTTGACGTAATCAAGCTTAAAAAGCTATACGGCAAGGAATACATGGGCATTGATCGCAGCACGTTCCTGATTGACCAGGATGGCGTACTGCGTAAGGAGTGGCGCGGAGTAAAAGTGCCCGGGCACGTGGAAGAAGTGCTCGCAGCGGTGAAATCTCTCTGATCAACACTCTCATTTTATTTTATCTGATCTGGCGCGGTTGAGGATGAGAGTTCCTTAACCGGCCAGGCGGAAAACACTGCCTTGAGCATGGTTGCCAGCGGAATGGCGAAAAACACACCCCACAGACCCCAGATGCCGCCAAAAAACAGCACTGAGATAATAATGATAACCGGGTGCAGGTTGTTCACTTCTGAAAATAACACTGGCACTAACACGTTGCCGTCCAGCGCTTGAATGATCCCGTATATCACCATAACCCAGATAAAGTGTGTGCCCCAGCCGAAGGCGAACAGCGCAATCACTGCAACCGGAATGGTCACAACCGCCGCACCAATGTAGGGAATCACGACACTTAACCCAACCAAAAGTGAAAGCAAAGCTGCGTAAGGCACACCCAACAGCTTGAATGCAACATATGTTGCGCCGCCAACAATCAAAATTTCAACAGCTTTTCCCCGTACATAATTAGCACACTGCAGATTCACTTCGTGCCAGATCTTCAGCATCATCGGGCGCTGCGGTGGCAGTAGCCGGGAAATGGATCCCAGAAGGACCTCGCTGTCTTTCAAAAAGAAAAAAACCAGTATGGGGACCAGCACGATATAAATGAGTAGCGCCACCAGATCGGGGATACTCGATAGTGAGAAGGACACCAACCACTGTGTCATGTGCCCTACTTCTGTGTTCACTTGCTGATAAAGACTGCTAACCGCCTGGGCGGAGATGATATGCGGATACTCTTCAGGTAGCAGTTCAAGATAGGACTGCAACTCACCGATAATTCGGGGCGCTTCGCCAGCAAGAGTACTGAGCTGAGTCCAGATAAGCGGCAGCAGGCCGAACATAAAACCCACCAGAACACCCAGAAACACCAGGAAGACACCCACTATTGCGAGACCTTCCGGAACGCCGAGGGCATTCAGTTTGGTAACAAGCCCCTGGAGAATAAACGCGACTATGAGGGAGGCGATCACTGGTGCAAGCATGGCGCCAAACCAGATAATAAAAACTGTGCCTGTCACCAGAATCAGAAAAAGAATGACAGCTTCTTCATCTGAAAAGTATTTGTGCGCAAGACCGCGTAAAATTCTGAACATCAAGGACTCCGGAGATTTAACCGCCGCACTCTATCATAAACCGGTAGTGGCCATCAGTTTCCGAGGAGTTCACCAAACGGTGGCGGGATAACTTCAGAAAGGCCGGGATATCGCGGGCGGAGCCCACATCTGTGGCGATTACCTCAAGCATCTCGCCTGGCGACATGCCGTTGAGCTCCAGCTTTGTTTTCAGCAGGGGCATAGGGCATCGAAGCCCGGACGCATCGAGTGTACGATCAGCCATAGAGAAGTTGCACCATTACAAGACATGGAATTCGCAAGCCGGCATTATGCCCTCAGTGATACTCTATTGCATCACAAACCCTGTTAATGGTCGACCCGAACTGTTTCATGGAATTTCAACCATGATCTGTTGTCACAAGGGTAGTTTGAACCAGGAGCCCACAGCATTACATGACTAACGTTATTACAGCGTTTCCTTGTTACCGAAAACTTTCGCTTGCTGTGGTTTTTGCTCTAACGCTGGCATCAGGCTCAGCATCCACCGCACAGGAAAGCCAATTGCCGAGCATTGGTGGAACCGGCGGTGGCCTTATAGCCGGACAAAAGGAAAGTGAGATCGGGCAGCAGGTTATGGTGTCCATCCGGAGGTCAGCGCCCCGCATAACCGACCCGCTGGTATACGACTATCTCAGCTCTATTACCTATCGGCTGCTGCCCTCTGCTCCGCTGGATAACCGGGACATTACTCTCGCACTCATTGATAGCTCCGCAATCAACGCTTTCGCCGTACCCGGAGGGATCGTTGGAGTCAATGGCGGCCTGTTCCTCAATGCAGCCACAGAGCAGCAGTTCGCCTCAGTATTGGCACACGAACTTGCCCATCTTAGCCAGCGGCATTTTGCCCGCCGGATGGAGCAACAGGAAACCAGTGCACCACTTACGATTGCCGGCATGATTGCGGGCATTGTGCTCTCTGCGGTTACTCAGTCCGATATAGGTATTGCTGCCATTGCCGGCACTCAGGCGCTGGCCATCCAGAATATGCTGGCGTATAGCCGGCTTCACGAGCAGGAAGCTGACAGGGTTGGCCTGGATATCCTGGCGACGGCGGGATTGGATCCACGCGGTATGCCTGAAATGTTTGAAATCATGATGCGGCAAAATCGGCTACAGGGGAATACCATGCCGGAATACCTGTCCACGCACCCCCTGACCCGCAACCGGGTGGCCGATACCCGCAACCGTGCAGAACAATATCCTGAAAAGACCATCCGGGACGGCCAGGAGTACCACTTGGTGCGCAGCCGTCTGCAAGTGCACTATGCCCCCTCGCCCGACGTCGCAGTTGAAACCTTTGAAAGCTACCTTAACAAACCCGACGCACAGAGCAACGAGGCCATCCGTTACGGGTTGGCAGTCGCCTACCTGAGCAACAACCAGTTTGAGAAAGCAGCCAAAGCGATTAACGAGTTACTGGCCAGTAACCCGGGCCGGATTACCCTGCAGGTTACGCTTGCTGAAATATATATTCAGCAAAAAAGACTCGACGAGGCGCGAGCCCTGCTCGAAGACGCCCTGGCAAGAAACCCCGGCAACTACCCGATCACATCCACTCTTGCGGATGTGGAAATTGCAGCTGGTAACGGCACTCAAGCCGCCGAGTATCTGAAGCAGCTGACACGCAAAATGCAGCAGCAGGAATATTTGTGGTTGCGGCTTGCAGAAGCCGAAGGGATGGCAAGAAACATCGTTGGTGTGCACAGAGCCCGCGCGGAATACTATGCACTTATGGGCGACCTGGAATCTGCCCAAAGGCAACTTCGGCAAGCTCAGGAGAAGTTGCCCGCAGGCTCAGCCGAGAGACAGGTTGTATCAGAGCGGCTGGGAGAAGTTACCAGCCGCCTTCGGGCATACAGGAATAGCTAGTATCAGGCGTTACCCGCCGCTTTCAAGTTCATGCCGGCAGTGAAGTCCAACATGCGGCGCAGTGGCCTAAGGGCTTTCTCGCGGGTTACCGCGTCCACCAGCACTTCCTGGTCACCCTTCTCAATAACACTCAAAAGGTTTTCCAGACCATTCATCGCCATCCATGGGCACTGGGCGCAGCTTCGACATGTCGCACCGTTGCCGGCCGTAGGGGCTTCAATAAGCGTTTTATTGGGGGCGAGTTGCTGCATTTTGTAGAAAATGCCGTTATCCGTCGCAACGATAAACTCCTGATTCGGCAGTGTTTGCACAGCGTGAATCAGTTGGGAGGTTGAGCCAACCACGTCTGCCAGTTCCACAACAGCGTCCGGGGATTCCGGGTGAACCAGAATAGCCGCATCGGGGTATAGGGCCTTCAGGTCTTCCAGGCCGCGGTGTTTGAACTCCTCATGCACAATGCACGAGCCATCCCACAGCAGCATATCAGCACCGGTGGTTTTCTGAACGTAGTGGCCAAGGTGCTTATCCGGCGCCCAGAGAATTTTCTCTCCCCGAGAGTCCAGATCTTCCACAATGGCCTGAGCACAGCTGGATGTAACCACCCAGTCTGCCCGGGCTTTGACTGCAGCCGATGTGTTGGCATAAACCACCACAGTTCGATCACTGTGCTGATCGCAGAAGGCTGAAAACTCATCCGCGGGGCATCCCACATCAAGCGAGCAGGTCGCTTCCAGAGTGGGCATCAATACGCGCTTCTCCGGGTTCAGAATCTTGGCAGTTTCACCCATGAAACGAACACCTGCGACAACCACGGTTGAGGCCGGATGCTGGTTACCAAAACGGGCCATTTCGAGGGAATCTGCCACACAGCCGCCGCTTTCCTCGGCAAGACGCTGGATATCCGGGTCTGTGTAATAGTGCGCCACCAGTACGGCGTCTTTTTCCTTGAGGACAGCCTTGATACGGGTTTCGAGCCGCGCCTTCTCATCAGCGCTGAGCTGTTTCGGCTCCGCTGCATGGGCCAGATGTTCCTGAACAAGGATTCGGTCTTCAGCTTTAGTCATGTACAGCATCTCTCAGTTACTTTCTGCGCCCGAGTATATCATTTCAGACAGCAGTAGCACTGTAAGGACTATAACTTGTCCTGCAAGATCTCTTTGCGGGGCTGAGGAATAACGACTTTATCCACCAGCAACCCTTTCCTCTTGATGTAGTCTGTTCCCGCATCGACTGCTGCAGTCACCGCAGCAACGTCACCCGTCAGGGTCAGGAACCCCTTGCCACCAATCGCCATGGCCAGGTGGATATCAATCAGCTCAACATTGGCGGCTTTTACTGCTGCGTCTGCCGCTTCAATAATGGTGGCAACCGAGAAGGTCTCGATAATACCCAAAGCTGCCGTCTCCTCGATAACTCGGGTTCCACTAATGGCTGAGAAAACAGACGGGTGAACATTGGGGATGATCAGTTCATCCACAATGGTTTCGCTACCCATATCAAGCCCTGCAGCCATAGCAGATTCGACAGCAGCTACATCGCCGGCGACCATGACCATAAACTTACCCGGGCAAATGGTCCGGTTGAAAACGATTTCAACGTTAGCTGCCTTCAGCATAGCGTCGCCTACCGCATATCCTTTGGCGATTGAGTTCATCTCAATCATTCCGATCGCACTTTTGTTGCTCATGATCGATTCCTGTTGGAGCCCAAGCCAGTTAACCGGCGTCGATTTCAATAAAGCCGTCTATCAATGTAACGATCCCGCTGATACTGGCGTGAATGGGAACGCCCATTCCCTCACCCGCCGGGGCCGCAATGACTGCGCCCTCAACGACAGCATCCCCATTAGACACCACCGGCTCCGGGTGCTGCCCCATACGCTGGTGCAATGGAATGATGACTCGAGATGGAACCGTATCAACCTCTTTCCAGTAGGCGGTTTTACTGTCGTATTTGGCGAGCCCCAGCTTACGGGCCAGCCGTTGTGATGGCACGCCCCGGTATTCACGCATGCTGTGTACTTCGCGGGTCTGGCCCTGCAATTGCTCCGGTGTCAGCCACAAATCATTGGCCTTAAGGTCACGCTTGGTTGAAACGCATATATCTCGGGGGTTCAGCTGTTCCGGACACGCCCATAGGCTGCAGATATTACATTCACAACAGGCCTGAGCATGAACCGATAGAGTCTCGCTGACCTCGCCTGTTGTTAGCAACGAGCGCATAACCAGGTGCGGCTGTATCGGGTAGCCGAGCAGGTATCTGGGGCACATTTCAGTACAAAGGGTGCACTGGTCGCAACCGGATTTCCCGATGCGTTTGTACTCCTGCTCGGTTTCGGAACGTCGCCTCACAAGGTTGCTTGCCCTGGGCAGCACCAATAAACCACTACTCACTGCGGAAATCGACGCATCCTGGTCGTCAACGACCTGCCCCATCATGGCGCCGCCATCGATGACCACGGGATCATCACAGGTTATGCCACCAGCAAGGCTAATGACATCGCCAAAGCGCATACCTATGGGCAACCATGCGGTAAAAGGATGCTCAACCTCTCCGTGCACAGTGACCATGGTCCGGGTAACAGGCTGACCTTCTGCTGCCCGCGCAATGTTCACCAGTGTTTCAACGTTCTGAACCAGTACCCCGATATCCTTGGGTAGACCACCTGCCGGAATACGATTACCGGTTACCTCATACACCAGTTCGTATTCATCGCCCGCAGGATATACGTTGGGCATGAGTTTCAGTTCGATATTTGCCGGCAACAAAGGCTCTATGTGTGCGATCGAATCCTGGTGTTTTTCCTTGACTGCCAGCACGCCCCTGCTCGCACCAACCTGATCCATCAGAAGCGCCATGCCCTGAAGCAGTTCGGTTGAGAACCGCTGGATGATCGTCTGATCCTTGAACAGCAAGGGCTCGCATTCGGCTCCGTTAGCAATCAGCACATCGGCCGATGCCTGAATTTTTACATACGAGGGAAAACCCGCCCCTCCGGCACCCACAACACCCGCGCTTCTGACTTTTTCAACAAGGGAGTTCATGTCACCTGCGCCGCTCATATATCAATAGGATTTCTGGCAACGGCCAGAACTGCCTCCTCAAAGGCTTCGCACGCAGCCTTACACGCTGCCTGAGTACCAGTGAGATACCCACCACCGTAGTTCGTTTCAGAAGGCGGAGCAAAGAAGTTGGAAACCTTCACGCTGGCCGCTTTCAATGCTGCATCCATACCGAACATGGCTTCCAGAGGCGGTGCAATCAGATACGCCATTGAGTCGCCCCGCTTTAACCCGCCCTCTTTCGACAAATAGCTTCCGGTGGCAGATACCAGGTGTGCAAAATACGCGATACTGCCCTCGTCATTAGCTGAGTAAAAGCAGGCCTCATTTTCGATCACTTCCTGCGCTCTCTGAAGCCCGGCGATTACATCCGCAGGGCCTGGCCCGGCGATGATACCGATCACCTCACCGGATAACAGGCCGGACGAATGCGCAGCACCGGCATAGAATGATCGGGCGTATACCACATCAACCTGTGCAGCTTTTGTTGCCTCGTCCAGGGCTACGTAGGTAACGTCATCACTGTCGGCTGTAATCATGCCGATACATCGTTGTTCTTTCTTCAGATTAAACTGTTTCATCATTCCGTCATCGACCGACGCAATAACGCGTGTCGCCAATACCGATGCTCTGATCTCGTCCCGAATTGCCATGATGGTGCTCCTTCAAAATATTGCCGGGAGCCTCATTTTGAGGTCTCCGAACCATGAGTCTGAGCCCTTGGCTTCAGCGTTTAAGGTTTAGCCCACTCGCTTTTTGCTCAAGCATTTTGCGCGTCAGATCCACGATAACAGCCGCTGCCTCTATGGGTGGTGTACCGCCTTTATGGATATTGGAAATAACCATACGATCTGACTCCACCGTCTTCTCGGTGGGTTTGTATACGCAATAACAACTCAGGCTTTCAGACTGCCCCAGCCCTGGCCTTTCGCCGATGAGCAGGAGGTTGGCGTCGGCTTGCAACAGGTTGCCGATTTCATCCTGAGCCTTTACACGGCCATACCGCAGAAAGAACGGGGTGCCAACGGTAAATCCGGCACTCTCAAGCCCCTTCATAAGGGGTGGTATAATTTCGTCCAGGTTATTGGTCACGGCGTCTGTACTCAGACCGTCAGAAATAACCACCTGCACCTGAGGCGATTTCTTACAGCGTTCGCCGATGGTTTTCTTTGCGTCATCGGAGAGTTTGCGGCCAAGATCCGGGCGGCGGAGGTACTCGCTTTTATCCGAAATACAAGTCTGAACTTCCCAGAGGTTTTTCTTTTCAAGCCATTCCGGAGACACTTCCTTCACGACGGTGTCTTTTGAACGGGAATGGTCCGCAAGAAAGCGCAGAAGTGAACGGGTACGGGGCCTTGGCCCGGCTCGGCCCTGGCAGACACGGGCCGCTGTTTGTTTGACCATATCACTGTTGACCGAAGCGTTATGGGCGTTCTCGATACCGTTCCAATGCACGAACTTTTCAAGGCTCAGATCTTCAAGGCCGTCGCCTGTATCGGCTGACTCTGTCTGCCCTTGCCGACCAGCAGTCTCTGATGGCTTGTAGGCCGGTGGATCATTCCGCTGTGTACTTTTACCTTCGGGCTGAACACGAGTCACCTGGCCGGCGGGAAGGTCCTTTTCGCCCAGCTCACGCAACACCGAATTGACGATACTCTGAATTGTTTGCTCATCCATGGTTATCACCTCAATCAAAGAAGATGGATGGGTCGCCCGCACGGGCGGTGAGCTTGCCGTTCTCCATCAACCCCATAGTTTCCATCCAGGCCTCAAATTCGGGGGCGGGACGGTAGCTCAGGAGCTGCCGGGCAGTGACAACGTCATGAAAACCAGTGGTTTGGTAATTCAGCATAATGTCGTCCCCCAGGGGCAGGGACATCACATAGTTACAGCCAGCTGCTGCGAGCAGTGTGGTCAGGTTTTCATTAGAGTTCTGATCGGTATCGGCGTGGTTTGTATAACAGGCATCACAGCCCATGGAGATCCCGGTCAACTTGCCCATAAAATGATCTTCCAATGCAGCTCGCGTGATCTGCTGATGGTTGAACAAATATTCTGGGCCGATGAACCCGACAACCGTGTTCAGCAAATGAGGTTTATAGCGTTTTGCCAAGCCGTAGTTCCGGGCTTCGATGGTCACCTGGTCCGCACCGTGGTGGGCATTGGCAGATAGAGCCGTGCCCTGGCCGGTTTCGAAGTACATCATGTTCGAACCCGCAAGCTTGCAGTAATGTTTGCCCATCTCATAGGCTTCATCGAGCAATTCAACGGTCACGCCAAACTCATTGAGACCTTTCTCTGTGCCCGACAGACTCTGAAACAGCAAACCACCGGGTGCGCCTTTCTCAAGCGCCGCCATCTGGTTGGATATGTGAGCAAGCACACAACCCTGAGTCGGAATATTCCATTTGTCGGTGGCTTCCTTGACCGCATTGAGTATGCGGATGGTGTTTTCGACCGATTCAGTAACCGGGTTGATGCCAATAACTGCATCACCGCAGCCATAGCTCAACCCTTCGTAGACCTGAACCATAATACTGTCTATGTCATCGCGGGTATCATTGGGTTGCAGTCGGGAAGAAAACCGGCCAGGAATACCCACGGTGCAGTTGGCCTTTGAGATCACATACAGTTTCTTGGCACCGACCATGAGGTCGCCGTTCGAACATATCTTGCATACAGCTGCGACCATTTCAGACGTAAGGCCCCGGCGCATCCTTTCATAGTCTTCACGGGTGGGCACATCCGACAGGATGTATTCCCTCAACTCGCTAACGGTCCAATGCCGGATATCTTCATAAGCCGCTTTGTTTACCGCATCCTGAATGACCCGGGTTATGGCATCCTCTTCGTAAGGGACTATAGGATTTTCCCGCAAGGTTTCGAGGCGCATTTCACTCAGGACCTGTTTGGCGGCAACTCGCTCTTGTGCCGTCTCTGCCGCCACCCCTGCCAGCACGTCCCCCGAACGAAGTTCGTTCGCCTTTGCGAGCACGTCCTTTACGTCACGAAACTGATAAACCTTTCCGAACAACGTTGTCTTCAAGTTCATGAAAAACCTCCCCCTCTAGGCAGGAAATGCCAGAGATTTGATGGTTAATGGCACAACTTCCCCGCCAAAAAAACTTTCACCGATATCGATGTAATCACCGGTAACGGCGCGCACTTCGTCAATCACCAGCAGTTTCTGGGGGTCAATTCGGGGCTGCAGCTCCATCCCCAACACCTTACCCAGATCATTTTCAGTAACGATGATTGCAGGTGACTGGCGGTTGCCATGCTCTTGGTAATAATCTGCAATCTCTTTTGCTGTATGGCTCACAGCCTGATAACTCATGGGCATATCCCGGCCCAGCGCGATGGCGTAGTTATCCTCTCGCAGGCGCAAGTCCATGCGCTCCGCAGCCTCGACAATCTGTCGGCAAACCGGTGGCTGCTCGCCCCCCTCCCAGTCGATCTGAGGCTCCACCACAGGTATATTGCGAATAGGCAGTGAATCCACATTCATCCAGATTGAGCTTCCGGAGAGCGACATGGAGTAGGCGCCGGCGCCGATAACGGTGGCCTGTTGAGTCTGGGCCGGCTCTTTGACGTTCATCGCCGCGAGCGTCGGGTGCCTCAATAAAGCGCCGCCAAGCATTACGCCGACATCGTTCCACTTGAAAGGGTCAAGATCGTCTGTTTTCAGGCGGTAGTAGCTGGTGCCGACGCCTCCGCTTATGAAGACTGCATCAAATTCACCCGCCTCTTTCAGATACGGCGTCATCATCAGTTTTCGAGCCAGTTCAGAGTGGTTGCCAAGGATCACATCAACAACCAGTTGCGCCATGCAATCAACGACCTTTTTAAGCTTATCCGCGCTTAACCGGCTTTCAGGTAACGCCTCTCCAAACAGCGACTCGAGAACCAGCCTTGCGGGTTCCCGGATTTTGGTTACAGCCCCCGATGGGTCAGTTTTAACCAGATTCCCGCCGATATTAAGACAGGCAGTGTCCTCTACCCTGCCACTGTTAAAGACCACGTAGTTACTGGTGCCACCGCCAATGTCGATGTTCAGTACCCGGGCGTGGTTACGCTTCGAGTAATCGCCCGCCCCACTGCCTCTCCCCGCAATCACGGACTCCAGATTTGGCCCCGCAGTTGCTACCACAAAGTCCCCCAAACGCTCGGCAAGCCCCATAACGGTATCTTTGGCGTTCTTCACTTTAGAGGTTTCACCGGTGATGATAATGGCACCGGTTTCAATATCACTGAGAGCAATACCCGCAGCAGCAAACTGTTCATCAATAAACCGCTGCAGCATGGGCACATTCACTGTGCCATCCTCCTGTAAAGGCGTGGCGCTGACGGGGCTCTGGAAAAAAATCTCCCGTTCCACAAACTCATACCTGGGCACCTGGGTAACAGGTGCCCGGTTGACCATGGTGAGCCTTGAAAAGATCACCTGGGTAGTGGTGGTGCCGATATCAATACCAACACTGTGGACGGTTTTTCTGTTCACGCTTTTCCTTCCGCTTCCTCAGAGCTGGATAGCTCTGGTGCTGGTTTACCGTTTTTCTCGATGGAGGCGATCATGCGATCGGCGAGCAGCATGGCGAACAGGACAGCAGTGATACCACCGACGAGCTTGCCGATGATGACAGCCATGATCATGTCCGGTTTGTTGGCCGCGGTAAAACCAAGATGGTCACCAAAGGTGAACGCGGCACTGACGGCAAAGGCCGAGCAAAGAATCTTGCCGCGGCTATCCATATCCTTCATCACCTGAAACATTGGAATGTTGTTGGCCAGAGTGGCAATCAGGCCGGTGGCGGCTGTCGTGTTTACGTTCAGCACACCACCCATCTTCAGCAATGGCTTCTCGAACCAGCGGGTCAGCAACAGAACCATGGGGTATGCACCCAAAAGAATAATGGCGATGGAGCCGATGACTTCGATCGCTCGCATATCAACACCCGGCTCGTCGCCAGGCACCATGAATATCGGGTCCATGCCGGGAATCAGGGTAATGCCCAGAGTCTGCTTCAATACCGCAGCTGCAAGGCCGATTGTGATAAAGGCAACCAGGAATTTTGCAAAAATCGAAAAGCCGTTAATCATCTTTTCGGGCATGAACCATAACCCGGCGGCGATCAGAGCAGACACGATTATTACCGGTATCAGATTCATGAAAATCAGCGGCATATTGAACTGTATCGCCTGGTCAGTGCCGGGTATAAGAACCGTTGACGCCATGGCGGCCAGCCCACCTGCAATACAACCGAGGGGGATAGTAACAATACCCGCCAGTACCCCGGACGCGAGGTAGGGGCGATCCTGTTCTTTAATGATGCCAACAGCAACGGGGATGGTGAATACAATAGTAGGGCCCATCATGGCCCCAAGAATCAGGCCAGCATACATCCAGGCGCCGTAATTAATGGCTCCATCCACGGCTGTGGCCATTTCTTTCGCCAGGAAGTATCCGCCCATGTCGTTAGCCAACAGGGTGGTAGCAAACATGGCCGGGTCGGCGCCAAGAAATGTGTAGATCGGAACAACGATTGGAGACAGTATTTTGGCCAGCACCGGCGCCATGGCGATAATACCAACCATAGCCAACGCAAGTGCGCCCATGGCCTGAAAACCCTCTTCAAACTCGTTACCGGCCCCTGAAATAGATCGACCAAAACCACGCAGGCCGATCTTTCCTAGAACCGGTTCCGACCCTCCAAATTGCATGAATATGCGATCCAGTGCGCCGATGACCATAAAGGTCATCATGATATAAAGAATGATCTGGTTTAACGTTTCCATAACCGGCTCTCCAGCTTCTAGCAAAAGGGTTCAATCACACTTTTTCTTTTTTTGTCACCTCTTCAAGCAATTGCACAATATCCGCTTCGGTAACATCTCTCGGGTTATCCCGGGCACACACGTCCTGGAGTGCTTCCGTCGCAATGGCGCTAAAGTCATCACGGTTAATACCGGTACCCGTAAGCTTCTCAGGTAACCCAATGTCGGAAAGCAGCTGCCTGACGGCATCAATGGACGCGATGCATTGCTCTCGTTCAGTCATTCCGGAATGGGTAACGCCCAGCATATGTGCGATGGCGGCATACTCTCGTTGGCAAACCAGAGCATTGAATCTCATGACGTAAGGGAGAAGAATCCCGTTGGCGATACCGTGGGCAAGGCGGTAGCGGGGTCCAATCTGATGAGATATTGCATGGACCAGGCCAAGCCCGGAATTACTGAAAGCAAGCCCCGCTTTGTAAGATGCAGTTGCCATGGTCAGCCGGGCGGCCCTGTCTCCCCCGTTACCCACTACGATAGGCAATGCCTCAGCAATACTTTGTATCGCGCAAATAGCCAATGCCTTTGCCAACGGATGGGAACTCCTCGCAGCGTAGGCTTCAATAGCGTGTGTCAGCGCATCAATACCGGTTGCAGCCGTTACCTTAGGCGGCAAACCAAGCATCAGGCCCGGGTCTACAATCGCGAGATCCGGCATCAGGTCCGCTTTTTTAATTACAAACTTGTGCAGCCTGTCAGCCCGCATGATCACGCTGATATCGGTAACTTCAGACCCAGTGCCCGCGGTTGTTGGAACAGCACCCAGCCCCACGACGCGGCGACCGCTGAACCCCGGTTCTGCCAATTGATGCAGGCTGCTCTGGCTGCTCCCCGCCAGAGCTATGGCTTTGGCTGCATCCAGTGCTGAACCGCCACCGAAGCCCAGAACAAAGTCTGCTTCATTGCGGGTCAGCAATTCGGTGGCAGAAGCGACAACCGTTTCATCAGGTTCCTGAGTTATAGCGGGATAGATCGTGCATGCTATGCCTGCTCTCTCGAGGCTCCTTTCCATGCTTCGCATCAGGCCCTTTTCATGGACCACACGATCCGCGACCACCAAGACATGAGTTACATCCAGCTTGCTGAGTATCTCGCCAATTTTGAGAATCGCACCCTCACCCATCAAGGTCTGGCGCGGGGCGTTGAAATTGAACAGGCCATGGGGCGTCAGCTCGTCTACCGTACGGGTGACGATATCCTCAATTAGTTCGTTGTCCAGTGGCTGTTCTCCCAGATTCATTTCATCCAACCCTCGCTTCTTGAGCCTGGAGAACATCCGAGTAGCTGGCGATTGCCAACGGCGTCAGATAAAGCGGGTGCGAAGGAAGTACTACCTCAACGCCTGGAAACTCGGCCGCAAACACCTCCAGAAACCCCGGCAACGCGCAGGAACCGCCGGTCAGATAAATGGCCGGTACCTTGTAGTCAGCAATATGGCCATGGACGATATCCGCCATTTTTGCAATGACGGGGGTCGCCAGTCTGCACAGTGCGAAATCTTTGGTGTTGCGTTTCATCTCTTCGGCTTCTTCATAAGGCATACCGAAATGCCCGGCAAGGGCCAGACTGATATGCCGTCCGCCAGTGGCGTCATCCATCGAGCAAACAACTTCCCCCTGTTCAATAATGGCGGTTCCTGTAGTTCCACCACCAATATCGACCACGGCTGCGTGATCAAGCTGCAGCAACTTCGCCACACTGCTTGGTTCATCAATAACCCCTGCCACTTCAAGGCCGGCGGCTTCAATAACGTTGGTTGAAATGCGTGAATCCGTGCCTGGAGGGAAAGAAGTGGTGACCTGTTCAATATGAATACCCAGCTTTGCGCCCGCACGCCGAACCTGCTCCCGAACAATCTGGCTGGCACCAAAGAAATCGACGACAACGCCGTCGCGGACGACATTGGCCCAATCCATAAAAGCTGCAAGCGGGTTACCGGCCCCATCCAATACAATCGTCTGAATGTCGGCGGTACCCAAGTCGACACCCACTCGGAATTCGCCCTGAAAGGGCTTGGCGGCGTCCTTGTTGATCAGGCCGGCAGTCGTCTTCAGTAATTTGTTAACGTCGGCCATTGTCCTGCTCATTTCGGTCTCCTTGTCATACGATTCGGAACGAATCCACCATGGTGCAGCGGCGCTTGCGCACAAATGTGCTGGCGTTAGTAACTCCCTCGCCAGTAGGTGTTGATATCGTCATGGAGGTCCACCCTTCTCCACCCGCACCCAGCCCGGCAATACAAGGGCCATTTTTTACAAACAGGCTGCAATTGATTTCCAGTGCCATGCGGGAAAGATTGTCGATATTCCGGGAGTGCATGGCTGCGGTATGCAGATTTCCGGACTCCAACTCCACTGCCCAATCGATAGCCTGGTCTGCGTCGCGGGCGCGTATCAGCGCAATAACCGGGAGCATCATTTCAGTTGTGGCAAACGCATGATCCCGCCCGGTTTCTGTAATAAGCAAACGAGTGCCAGCCGGTACACTGAAGCCTGCTGCTGCCGCGATCTTTTCCGCATCTCGCCCTACCCAATCCGGCTTCGGACGTGGGCTGGGGCCGGGGTAACCCGCTAAAACGAGCCTTGCCACAGCATCTGCCTGATCTGCATTGATCTCAACGGCACCATGTCGGCACATGGCCTCTTTTAATTCGGTCGCAATAGACTCAACGGCAACAACTTCCTTCTCATCGACGCAGATGATGTTGTTATCAAACGACGCACCCTGAACGATACTGATCGCCGCCCGTTCTATATCAGCGGTTTCATCCACTACAACAGGCGGGTTACCCGGTCCGGCCGCTATCAGGCGTTTGTCAGTGACTTTCCGCGCAGCATTCACCACCGCATCTCCACCCGTAATAGTGAGCAAGCGAATGCCGGGGAAGCTGAACAGCCGTGTGGCTGCTTCAATTGAGGGTTCTTCAACACAAGTAACGAGGTTCGCAGGCCCCCCGGCACTCAATGAAGCACGATTGACCAACTGGATAGTGCGCTGGGAAACGGCTTTCGCTGCAGGGTGAGGTGAAAATACAACCGAATTACCGGCTGCGATCATACTGATCGCATTGTTTAAAATGGTTGCTGATGGGTTGGTAGAGGGAGTAACCGATGCTATTACGCCCCAGGGTGCGTTTTCGATAAGTGACAACCCATGATCACCAGTAAGCGCCATCGGAACAACAGCTTCGACCCCAGGTGTTTTGTCGAGCACCAGCTTGTGTTTGCGTATCTTGTCCTCTACCCGTCCGTATCCGGTCTCCTGAACGGCAAGCTGAGATAACTCCTGTACATGCTCGTGTCCCATGCGCCGAATAGCCGCAATGATCGCCTCTCGATGCGCCACCGACTTGACCTGTTTATGGGCACTCTGAGCGGCCGCTACGGCATCATCAAGCGTTCTGAATACGCCGTAGCTTTCACCGTCGCGCTGCGGCGAGTTCAGCTGCTCGATAACGCGGCGGACGATGGACTCAATCTGCTGTGCATCCATCTGCATGTTCCCTCCCCCCGAGGCTGCCTCACCATTTATGACAGCCTGATAAAAGTGGCCTAGTACCGACGCTGGGACTTTTGAAACCAGGTTTCCGAGCCACCGGTAACTTCATCAATAATGCCCACGACACTGAGATCGACAGGTGTATGGCCGCTACTGTCTACCGACATGCGAGCGGAGCTACCACCCACCACCAGCACCCATTCACCTTCCCCTGCGCCCAGCCGGTCAGCTGCCACCATCACTGGGCTCTCTTCGTTTCCGTCCTGATCGATAAACTTGACCAAGGCAAGCTTATCCATCCCCAAACGCTCGCTGCGGACAGTAGCAACGACTTGACCGATTACCTTTGCAAGTCTCATGGGATAGCTTCCAAATCAGCAGGCATCAGCCTTATGCTTTCTTGCCCTGGTTAGGTTTTCCCGGTTCTACCCCTTTTCTCGGCGCAATCGGAAATATGGATTCCAGATCAGCGTGTGGTCGTGGGATGACATGAACCGCAATCAGCTCTCCGAGGCGCTGCGCTGCTGCCGCTCCTGCGTCCGTCGCAGCTTTACAGGCAGCCACATCACCTCTGACCAAAGCGGTCACGTAGCCATGGCCGATTTGTTCATAGCCAACCAGCTCAACCCTGGCGGCTTTTACCATGGCATCTGAGGCCTCTATCAAAGCCGTCAGACCTTTGGTTTCAATAATGCCTAGTGCTTCCATCATGCTGGTACCCTCTAGCCTTTCGGCTTGTTCTGAAGCCTGCTTCCAGACTGCGTTCATCTGAATAAACCTTTTTCATTGTTGCCTGATTGCCTCAGGAATCGGATAAAGGCTGCCCGGTAGGAGTAATCGGGAATATCGATTCCAGATCGCCGTGCGGACGCGGAATCACGTGCACAGCCACCAACTCACCCAATCTCTGTGCTGCTGCGGCACCGGCATCTGTGGCTGCCTTACAGGCAGCTACATCACCCCGAACCATCGCAGTGACAAGACCACTACCAATCTGTTTGTAACCAACAAGCTGAACTCTGGCCGCTTTTACCATTGCGTCAGAGGCCTCAATCAGGGCGGTCAGGCCCTTTGTTTCAATAATTCCAAGTGCTTCATTCATGGTTAATTCTCCTCAGGGTGTCACTTCTCGTTGTTAACCAGGCATGACGCCACCATGGCGACGTCGACGATATCGTCGGCCGTACAACCCCGTGACAAGTCATGCATAGGTTTCGCTAAACCTTCCAACATCGGCCCCAGCGCTGTGTAATTAGCCATGCGCTGAGCAACCTTATAAGCAATATTTCCAGCATCAAGTGAGGGAAATATCAGAACATTTGCATTACCTTTCAATGGGCTGTCAGGCGCCTTCTTTTGAGCAACAGAGGGCACAACCGCTGCATCGAACTGCAGTTCGCCATCAATGACCAACGAGGGAGCCCGGGTGTGCGTTAACTCAAAGGCCTCCATGATTTTTCTGGCTGCCGGATGCTGCGAACTGCCTTTGGTCGAAAATGACAGTAACGCGACCCGCGCCTGCTCACCCGTGAGCGCCTCAAAACTGCGTGCCGAATCAATGGCAATATCAGATAGCTGCTCGACTGTCGGCTCTGGAATAACCCCCGCATCTGCAAACAGCCGGATGTCGCTGCCATCGGCTGACGACATAAGGAAAAACGATGACACGGTTTTCTGTCCTCCAGCCGTTCCGATTACCCTGATGGCCGCCCGGATCACATCGCCACTGGTCGAGATGTTTCCTCCAATACAGATATCAGCATGCCCTTGCTTGACCATCATGGCGCCAAAAAACAGAGGCGCACTCATGGTTTCGCGGGCTTCCTCCCTATCCATCCCTTCGTTCTTATCGACGTACGCACTGACAAATGAGTCCATCCATTGAGAACGTGCAGGGTCCACAATCGAAAAACAGGGCATCGCTACGCCCCTCTCATGTGCATAATCCCGAAGTTCAAACGGGTTACCCAGCAAAATGGGCTGAGCCAGGCCACGTTGATGTAGCTCGTTTGCCGCATGCAGCACCCGCTCATCAAGAGCATCGGGAAAAACAATGCGCTTCGGTGTTTCACGGCACGCATTCCGGCACTGCTCCATCACCTTATTCATGAAATCACTCCAAGTTCAGGGAGTGATCCACTCGTTTCAACCACCAGAGTCATTAGCATCAATACGTAAAGTGCACTGCTTAGCCGATTGAGGCCCTGAACGATATCCGGCCGCGTAAGACCAAAACTGTCCGTCTGGAATGCTTTACAGGCCTCGACTTCTGCCTCACGGGCCATAGCCCTGAGCACGTTCAGCAGCGACACGTTGGCACCGTGCTTTAGTTCCGGAACTATGTGGTCGTGGCCAAGATACTTCAGAGGTTGGTGGGAAATCTGGTGAATGGTTTCGTCGTCCAGGTCTCCCATACTGATATCGTCCTGAACTTCACCAGTAACTTCGCTTCGCAGGAGATTACCCATAAACGAACGCAGATCTGCCAACGAATGGCACAGCACCGGATATTTATCGAAACTGACGGCAAACTGCGTCTGTACCCACACGGTCTGGGAAATCAGCGTATCCAACTTGCCACGCAGTGCGATTCGGGGATGGGTCTTGGGAACCAACTGTTCACCGTCTAACAGCGTCAGCAACTCGGTTTTCTTTTCGACGTGGCTGTGACAAATAGCACAACGATTACCGGGGCGGACGTTCGCGCTGGTGAGAGGGTGCACCGAGGCTTTCTGGCTTACGCCCGCGTCCGACTCGTCAGGCAGGAAAACCCGACCGTCATCACCGATATATTTGATGCGGATCTTGCGTTCGGCCAGCAGCTGGCTTGCAGACGGGGTAAGCCTGGCTCCCTGAGGCAGGTGTACTTCGCTGCCATGGGCTAGGCCATGCTCGGCTCGCAAACTGGCTTCTGTAATCCAGGATGGCATCGATACAACCCCTTTTATTGCGCTGACCAATCCGCTGGATAGGTCACATACACAAATCGCACTTTCCCGGGAGACCCAAATTCAATAGACGCACCCTTGGGTATGAAAAAGACGTCACCTGGCTTGCCGATGTGCGTCTTGTCACCACAAGTAATGTGCAGTTCGCCCTCAAGAACCACGTCGATCTCGTCGTAATTCAGAGTCCAGGGAAAACTGCAGTTATCCCACTGCATATAGCCTGCCGCGATGGAGCTTTTGTCGTCGGGACCAATGACATCCGTCAGCCCTATGGGTTTGCCGCCTGCGCCGTCGAACTTACCGGGCTTCACGGAATTACCGCGCACAAGCACAACGCCATTGGGCGCTTTCTCGCGTTCACATGAAGGACCCGCGGCATCCTGGTGCTGTAGCTCCTTCAAGGCTTTCTCGATCAACTGGTCAAGCAGGCCGGAATTCTGGTGTGAAGCTGGCAGCTTTGCCCTGACCGCTTTTTTGATAGCCTGCAGGCTATCCGGTTGGCCGCCCGTGCGAGAGGCACCGTCTTTATGCGGTTCGCTGCTGACCGCTACATCGATTATTTTGACCCCGAGCTTCTTGGCAACATCACGGGCTTCTGGCGTAATAATCGTGCTTTTCGGGGAAACCTCCACCGAGGTCTGTCCGCTCTTGTGCAGCTCCTTTATTTTTTCAGCCGTAAACAGAGATTTCATAACCCGGCCCCTATCAGATTCGTATTAACATTCGTTATCGCCAACGCCTAGGCTTTCAGCGCACTCTTCGTTGGCACCTGTTTTGGTATCTGGTGTTTGCAAACTGATCAGAAAGGACCTCAAGGCAGCAACACCCTCACCCGTTGCTGTAGAAGTCAGAAAATACGGTGGCGAAATATTGTGATCCTGCATTACCCGGCAGGCCGTTTCTGCGTTGGCATCCGGTAAATCGATTTTGCTGACTACCCCGACAACCCGCTTGCCAGGGTAAACTTGCAAAAGGCCCGGAGGCAGTGAGAAAGACGCACTATTTGCCGGCTGCAGATACACGATCGTGCTGATATCGGAAATAGTGGACAGCAGGGCCCCATAGTATGCGGGGCGGGAGGTGAACTCCCCCGGAGTATCTACAACATGACTGGGATGAAAAACAACAGCTTGTGTTTTCATAACCTGATCGCTGGATTCGAGCAGTGCCATCGTGAGTGCCGTTTTGCCGCTGCCGACATCACCCACCAGCACGAAGTTCGCCAGATCCGGATACAGAGACGTCCTATTCATGTCCGGGTTGCCTGACATACCCTGTATCCTAATGACGACTCCAGCGTAGAAAGGATGGCGCCCAATGCTTCCTCGACTGACCCGATACTACCGGTAAGGACGAGCGCGCCCGAAAAGCGATCCAGAAAGCCTATTTTTACCGATGCAAACTTGGTTGCGACATCGCCGGCAATAATGGCCGTTTCGCCCGGCGTCAGGGTAAGAATACCAATCGCTTCTGCATGCTCTACACCGACTTTCTGGCACAAATCCTCAGTGGGATTCGCGAGCAAATGCGCCAGGGTGACCTGCTTACCCGGGACATACTCTTGAATAATGCGCTCAATGTCGGCTGAACTGCCAGAGCCACTCGCAGACACTATAAAATGCCCCGCTTGTCATGGTGCTTGAGCGTTCAATTCGCTCAAGGTAAAACCTGAACATAGGCTTATCCTAGTCTACGACCGGTTAATTACCAGCCATCGGAAAAGCAACTTGTCTGGAATTTGATACTGGTCAATATATCGTTTTGGATAGCAAGTTCTTTTGGGAACAGAGGAAACGAGAAAATCTCGGAAGGAAAATTACGGGTTTACGCAGAGCAAAAAAAAGGACCGCATTTCTGCAGTCCTTTAAGCTAAAACTTTTCATGCTTTAATATGGTGGGTCGTGATGGATTCGAACCATCGACCAATTGGTTAAAAGCCAACTGCTCTACCAACTGAGCTAACGA
>NZ_JAUOPH010000004.1 GCF_030546935.1 Marinobacter sp. 2_MG-2023
GGTTGGGGGCCGCTTTTTGTTCGGGTGGGGTTTTTTGGCCCCCCCGGCGGCCTTAAACGGCTGTGCGCCGGGGGGGGGCCGGGGCCCCCCCCGGTTGGGGCCCCCCCCCCCCCGACAGAGCCCAGCAACTTCTATAAAAACTTCACGCTCGTTCTAGCGGAAACGCCAATACATCTGCGATATCACGAGTACCAGTTTTCAGCATCAATAGACGATCCAGCCCTAGCGCCACCCCAGCGCAGTCTGGCAAACCCTGTTCTATAGCCGCCAGAAAAGCCTCATCCATCTCCATTTCGGGCTTTCCATCAACTTTTCGTAGACGATTATCCGCCTCGAAGCGGGCGCGCTGTTCGTCGGCGCTGGTGAGTTCCCAGTAGCCGTTGCATAGCTCCAGGCCATTAACATAAAGCTCGAAGCGGTGGGCTATGTCAAAGCCATCTACGCTGGAAATTCTGGCCAGAGAGGCCTGGGAGGCCGGGTATTGGTTGATGAAGACCGGGGTTTCGGTGCCCAGGCTGGGTTCAACAGCGAAGCTCATGAGCAGGTCGAGGCAACCATCGCGGCTGAGGCCTTGCAGTTGTTCGGGCTCAAGCCATTGCCGGCAGCGCTGGCGCAGGTCGTTTTCCGTAACCACGAAAGGGTCGATGCCGGCCCCGTCAATCATAGCCTGGCGGTAGCTTGTAATTTGCGGTCGCGGGCAATCAAGCCAACCACAGACCAGGTCGGCAACTTCTGACATCAGACCTATGTCGTCAAAACCCGTGCGATACCATTCCAGCATGGAAAATTCGGGATTGTGGCGGCTGCCACGCTCTCCGTTGCGAAAAACTTTCGAGATCTGGTAGATGGAGCCGGCGCCGGCGGCTAGCAGGCGCTTCATGTGGTACTCCGGCGAGGTCTGCAGCCAACCACCCTCAAGGCCCTGGGCGCTTGAATTCGCAAAGATGCTCTCGAGATTGGGCTCTGTTACACCGCAACGGCCGAGTATCGGGGTTTCAACTTCCAACACACCTCTTTGGGCAAAGAAGCCGCGCACAAAGGAGGACTGCTGTGCACGGCTTTTCAAGGCTGCCCGGGAGGCTGTCGGCTGCCAGTCGGGCTTTTGTTTCATACTTTGCTCAGCTGCTTTTTACCCGGTTCATATATTCACCGGAGCGGGTGTCTACTTTGAGCACTTCACCGATGGTGATGAACAGCGGCACGCTGACAACGGCGCCGGTAGACAGGGTTGCCGGCTTGGAGCCGCCCTGTGCAGTATCGCCCTTCATCCCTGGGTCGGTCTCAACAACTTCCAGTTCAACGAAGTTTGGCGGGGTAACCGTCAGGGGTGCACCGTTGTATAGGGTAACCGTGTAAACGTCCTGCTCTTTGAGCCATTTTAGAGCATCACCTACAGCTTTTGCGTCGGCTGCGAACTGCTCAAATGAACCATCGGTCAACATGAAGTGCCAGAATTCCCCGTCGGTATAGAGGTATTCCATATCATGGTCCATTACGTCTGCACCTTCGAGACTCTCACCAGACTTGAAGGTACGTTCCCACACCCGATTACTCATCAGGTTACGCAGCCTGACCCGGTTAAAAGCCTGGCCTTTACCGGGTTTTACAATTTCGTTCTCAAGAATGATGCAGGGGTCGCCATCCAGCAATACTTTAAGACCGCCGCGAAATTCGTTGGTAGAATATGAAGCCATGAAATGTCCACCTGCCAAAATGCTGTTTAAAATTCGAAGGCCGCTATGATACAGCGAACCCCCACCTCTATAGAAGCCCGGCTTTCTGGCGATGACAACCGAAGCTGGCAACAGCTGCTGTCCGATTCCATAACTTCGCCACAAGAGCTGCTAACCAGGCTGGGTCTGCCGGCAGATACCTGGCTGGATGGCGCAGAGACCGGACACCGATTATTTGAAGTCAGAGTTCCCGAGCCTTTTCTCGCACGAATGGAGAGGGGAAATGCCTCAGATCCGCTTCTACGACAGGTTTTACCCCTGGGTCTTGAGGCCAATCCGGCAGAGGGATTTGTAGCAGACCCCTTGCAGGAAGACGGTGCAATACAAACCACCGGACTGATTCGAAAGTACCGCAGCAGGGCTCTGCTGATGGTAACGGGCCAATGTGCGGTTAACTGTCGCTACTGTTTTCGCAGACACTTCCCCTACGACGAGCAACGCCTCAGCCCGGCCGATCGACAGGAAGTGCTGGATACGCTCTCGGCAAGCCCGGAAATCAATGAAGTTGTTTTCAGTGGCGGCGACCCTTTGGCAGTCAACGACCAACTGCTATCCCGGTGGTCTTCAGCCATCAGCAGCATTCCCCACATACGCCGTATACGCCTGCACACTCGACTGCCGGTGGTGATACCTCAACGAGTGTGTGACTCTCTGCTCAAGTGGATCAGCAGCACACCGGTGCAGGTTGTGATGGTGCTGCACATCAATCATCCAGCGGAAATTGACCAAATGACCCGTCGCGCACTGAGCTATCTCCGCTCAGCAGGCGTAACCTTACTGAACCAAAGCGTCATCCTCAGAGGTGTTAATGACAACGCCGATGTGCTTGAGGAGCTAAGCGAAACACTGTTTGATGCGGGTGTTCTGCCCTACTATCTTCATGCATTTGACCCGGTCGCAGGGGCTCAGCATTTTGATGTACCTGATGACGAGGCTCGCGCGCTGGTTCGCGAACTGCTCTCCAGGTTGCCAGGATTCCTGGTTCCAAAGCTGGTTCGCGAAGTGCCCGGAAAGACGGCCAAGACACCTATTGACCTGCACCTGGAAACTCTTTAGCCGTATTTTTTCAAAGCTGGCCTGATTTCACATGTCAAACATTGTTAACTGACAACTTTCTCGCTTTCTTGCTCTGGTTTGCTACTTTAAAGTCCAGTACCGTCTATTTTGTAAAAAAATGTATTTACGGTGTTTTCCAGGCATACCGATGTGATAGAGCGATCTACTTTGCGTCGAATGAGGAAGCCCGGAATACGAAACCCAGCTTTGATATTGGCGCATATTCATGGAAGGCATGATCCTCAAACCCGATCTCCGTGTTCCCGAGCAGAAAACAGCGAGTCTGTCGTTCTGTGACACAACGCCCAAAGCGTTCAGGGCCTGGATCAATCAGCTTCCCATGGCCAATATTGGCGAGGTTTCGCGTCAGCTCTATCATGCGATCATAGAGCTCAACCATCTGTTCCTTGGCCCCCAGCATCGCCTGCAATTCCTTGAGCTGATTCGTGACAAAATTCACTTCGTCTGCAGTGAGCTTTCCCGTCATTATCTTGGTCTTGCTGTGGCACTGCCTGAAAAGCAGCGCAAAATTGCCAATCTGTCCCAGGCGCTTCAGCTTCACCTCGCCAGTGGTTATAAGCTTTGCGTTCTGGAGGCATTGGATGACGGCGGACTCGACAAAAACCGCAAACTGATTGCGACAGCCATCCATCGGGCTATGTCAGAGCTGGCCTCAACCATTCTGAGATCTCACCAACTCTATTGCCCGAGCCCGGCACAAAGCTGGCTGGAATGTCACCGCATGTTCCGGTTTGCCCATCGCAACAAACTTTCGGACGCAACCGTAGAAGACAGCACCTTGAAACAGCGAAAGGCAAGCACTGTGGCCGACAGCTACAAGCGCCTTTTGCTTCTCGGTTGCGCAAGACCAAACCAACTCCGGCAGTCAGAATTGCTCCAGGCATACGACCTGTTTGAATCCTGGACTGAACAAACCCGTTGCGGACCGAACATCGGAGAAGACACCCTTTTCGTCATCAATATGGAAGGGGATAGCTCGCCGGTATACAGAAGCCTTCTCGAAGCCAAGCCCGGTGATGAGAGCTTCGGGTTTGATACCCGCGACCTGGCGGCCGCAATTTCCGAAAACCTGGATGCGAGGCTACGTAAACTTCCGGCACCCGACACTTTGATAGTACCGGGCAGTGTCAACGAAACCCTCCTCACTCACCTGAGCCAGGCTCTGGGAATTCTGGCCAAAAGGAATTTCAACCGGATTGCCAGCCAAGGCACACTCGAAGTCTGCGTAGGACTCTCGGCGGCACACTATTTTATTTCCGGGGAAAAGTCGTTTACCGAGTTTGTTACGGGCAATGACAACGGTGATGAGGCCGACGAGAACCTTTTTGTGCGTTCCGACCGCTCGTCACGCAAGCGAGGTGATGCCTGGTCAGGCGCCCATGATGCCTCTCCTGGTGAGGAGCGCCTGCACTCCGCTGATACACCAATCAACTTTCGCGGCAGCTTCGGAAATACACCGGCACCTGCAACGGAAAAGAATCGCCCGAGAGCGCATATTACCTTGCTGGTGAACACCAGTCCCGGCGGCTACTGCGTCTCGTGGGAAACCAACGTCCCACCGTCGATGCAGGCAGGTGAAATTCTCGGTGTGCGAGAGCAACGCTCTCACCCATGGAGCATCGCGGTCGTGCGCTGGATCCGGCAGATCAAAAATCAGGGCACCCAGATTGGCATAGAACTTTTGGCACCCAGCGCCTCCCCCTGCGGTGTTCGACTGATTCATAAAGTCGGCAACAGCAGTGAATATCTACGCGGACTTCTGCTTCCCGAGATCAGTGTTGTCAACCAGGCTGCAACCCTGATCACGCCACGACTGCCGTTCCAGGACGGCAGTCGAATCTCCATGCTGCATAGCGGCCGAGAGGAACAGGGGCAGCTTCTGAAAAAGATATCTTCTACCGGAAGCATCAGTCAGTTTGAGTTAAAGCTGCAACACAACGCTGCAGCCCCGGCACATGCGAGTACCTCACCTTCGGCAGGCACCAGCGAGGATGATTTCGACTCTCTGTGGCCATCACTCTGAACACCTCCGGCGCCTCCGTAAATCCGCCGGAGGCTTGTTATTAAGCCTCAACCCCTGCATCATTCAGCGATAGTGATAGTCCGGTCTTGCAGTACCAGTTCACATTTTCTTGCAAGATACTGTATTTAAGGCAGATTTTTATCTGCCAAGGCCGGCTCAGCCAACCTGTATTATGAGACGCCTTAGGAATGCAGAAACAGAACGCCACCGTACACCTGCTGATCCTCGATCCATCCCAGAATGATGCCGAATCCCTGGTAAGCCTCCTCAGAAATGCTGGCAGGGCCACTCGGGCGCATCGCATTACCTCCGAAGAGGACCTGGAAGAAGCTCTTAAAAGCAACAACTGGGATCTGCTTCTAGCGCGTGATATCGAGCAGGAATTCTCCGCGGATAGCGCTTTAGCCATGATCCGACGCATGGATAAAGATATCCCCTGTCTGTTCCTGACAGAGGAAGAAACCCGTGAAAGAACCGTGGCTGTCATGAAAGCTGGCGCTCAGGGTACGGTTCAGTCTGGCCATAATGATCTATTGGTTCTCAAGACCAAGCGCGAACTTGCAGCCCTGGAAGATCGCCGCCGCCGCAGAGCGCTGGAATCTCATCTGCGCGAGGCAGAACAACGCTGCCAACTGCTACTCGAAAGTTCTAAAGATGCGATCGCCTATATCAATGACGGCATGCACATCTACGCCAACCAGTCTTACCTGGAATTTCTGGGATACGACGACATCGATGACCTGATGTGTGTCCCTGTGCTCGATACGCTGACCGCTGAAAGCCAGAACGACTATAAGGCGTTCATGAAATCTTTCACCGAGAAGGGCGAAGACGGCATGACCATCAACTGCACTGCAAAGCGCAGCGATGACCATGAACTGAACGTAACCATGTCTGTCTCAGCTGCCACCTACGATAGTGAAGTATGCACTCAGATTGTGCTGCAGCCCGAGCACAGCGATGCAGAGCTGGAAGAGAAATTGCGCGAAATCAGCAGCCAGGATCTGCTTACCGGCCTGTATAACCGTCAATACCTGATGAAAGAGCTTGAACAAACCATCGCCAGTGCCGGCAAAAACAACGAAACCGGTGCCCTGGCGTACATAGCTCTCGATAACTTCATAACCATGAAAGGCCAGGTTGGTATTTCCGGCGCGGACTTGTTGCTGGGTGACCTGGCCACACTGCTGAAAGAAGAGGCCGCCGATGATCTTGTACTGGCGCGCCTTAGCGATGATGCGTTCTGCCTCTTGTCTCAGTCAGGTGATGAAAAGTCACTGACCAACCGGTGCGAGCAGGTTCGCAAAGCTGTTGAGGAGCATCTGTTTGATATAAATGGCCACACGGTTCCGTTGACCGTCAGCATTGGTATTGCATCCATTACCGAAAACTCGCCAAAAGCCGAAGACCTCATGGCTCGGGCTCATAATGCATCATCGGAAGTACGCAAACAGGATGGCCACGCCGAGGGCAATGGTATTTGCGCCTATAATCCTGCAAATTATGAAACCCTCGATGATGGCAGCGCCGTAGATGACATACTGAAGGCACTGGAAGATAACCGATTCCGGCTTCTGTTCCAGCCCATTATCAACCTTCGCGGTGAAGGCGAAGAGCACTACGAAGCTTTCGTGAGAATGCTCGACAAAGACGAAAATGAAGTCTCCCCCTATGACTTCCTCCCTCCCTTGGGACCAAGCGATACCGCCATCAAGATCGACCGCTGGGTCATTCTGCAGACCATAAAGCAGTTATCCAGCCACCGCTCCAAAGGTAACGATACTCGCATGTTCCTCAATGTGACGGCGGAAACTCTCCAGGACAAAACCTTCACGCCCTGGCTGAGCGTCGCCCTGAAAGCCGCTCGCTTACCCGGTGACTCGCTGATTTTCCAGATCCGCGAGGGCGATGCCAACAAGTACATGAAGCAAGCCAAGGAGTTCACCAAAACCCTGCATCAGCTGCACTGCAAGGTATCCATTGCACAGTTCGGCTGCGCACTGAATCCGTTCAATACCCTGAAGCACATCGATACGGACTATGTGAAGATAGACGGGTCGTTCACGGAAGAAATCCAGAAGAACGATGAAGCCAGGGAACAGGTGAAGGAAATGGTAAAAAGCCTGCAAAGCTCTGGCAAACTAACCATCATTCCTCTGGTAGAAAACGCCGCTGTTCTCGCGACACTCTGGCAAGCCGGCGTGAATTACATTCAGGGGTATTATCTGCAGGCCCCGGTACCTGAGATGAACTACGACTTCAGTGATAACTGAAACTGACTGGTCAATGCCGGTTTAAAAACCGGCATTTTTCAGCCCCTGATTCGTTTCACTTTCGCGAAAGCCGATCAGATAGAGAATAGCATCGAGGCCAAGCGTAGATATCGCGTGGCGAGCAGACTCCTTAACCAACGGCTTGGCCCGGAATGCAACGCCAAGTCCCGCCTGACTCAGCATAGGCAGGTCATTGGCGCCATCCCCGACCGCAATCACCTGTTCCCGGGAAATATGCTCTTTCCCGGCAATCTCGAGTAGTAATTCCGCCTTGCGCTTACCGTCAACAATTTGGCCACAAACCTCACCTGTCACCTTGCCATCGCGAATCTCCAGCGCGTTTGCGTACACGTAGTCGATTCCCAGCTTCCGTTGAAGGTGCTCGGCAAAGTAAGTGAAACCACCGGAAAGAATCGCCGTGCGGTAACCCAGCGCCTTCAGGCTTCGTATCAGGTGTTCCGCTCCTTCCGTCATCTTCAGACGGCCAGCAACACGCTCAAGCACAGATTCATCCAGACCTTTGAGTAGCAAGAGGCGTTCAGCAAAACTCTGGCTGAAGTCCAGCTCTCCCTGCATGGCACGTTCTGTAATCTCCGCAACCTGTTCGCCAACGCCAGCTTCCAGGGCAAGCTCATCAATCACTTCAGCCTCAATGAGGGTGGAGTCCATATCAAAGACCACCAGGCGGCGGTTCCGCCGGAAGATGGAATCCTCCTGAAACGCGATATCTACGTTCATCTCACCGGCAATGTGTAGAAAATCAGCTCTGAGCTGCTCAAGATTGGAGGGAGTGCCGCGCACTGAAAACTCCACACAGGCAATCCCGTTGCCGGCCGCAGTGAGTGAAGGTCTTGCCGACAGCCTGGAGATATTATCAATATTCAGGCCATGACGAGCGGTGATCGCAGAAACCCGGGCAATCTGCTCTGCCTTGATATCACGGGACAGCAGGGTGACGATGTAGCAGGCCCGGTTACGCCCTTCAGCCCAGGACTGGTATTCCTCCACTGTTATTGGCGCAAACCTGACCTGAAGATCCAGCGAATGCAGTCGAAACAGCAAATCGCGGATCACCGGGGAGGATTTCGATTCATCAGGAATCTCAATGAGAATACCCCAGGTCAGGTGGTCATGAATAACCGCCTGACCTATGTCGAGAATCCTCACGTCATAACGACCCATGATGCCGGTAATTTCCGACGTAAGGCCGGGCTTGTCGCGCCCCGATACGTTAATCAGAACCAGTTCACTCACGATTTGAGCTCTCCATCATCAGAACTCTCCTCTTCCTTTGCTCTTGCGGCAGAAGGGATAACATCAATGGAATCCACCCGCTGCAGCCCTCGCGGCAGTTTATGCCCGCGCCGGCCCCGCTCGCCCAGATAATGCTCAAGATCGCTGAACTGCAGCCCCATCTTGCGCTTGCCTGCACGTATCTCTAACTGATCATCCTTGGCGAATACCGCCACAGCCACCACATACTCTTCGCGGTTCTGCACCCGGGCGGAAGGGATACTGATAATCTTGTTGCCCTTACCCTTGCTCAATTCCGGCAATTCACTGAGAGGGAAAACAAGCATTCTGCCTTCGTTGGATATCGCACCAAGATACAATGCGTTCTCCGTTACAGGGATAACCACCGGCGGCATGATCTTCGCTCCTTTCGGCACGCTGACCACGGCCTTGCCGTTCCGGTTTTTACTGATCATGTCCTCCAGCGAGGTCACAAAACCGTATCCGCCATCCGTAACCAACAGGGCTTTGCGGGCAGGGTCGCCCATCAGCAGGCCGGAGAAGCTTGCCCCCGAGGGAGGATTGATCCTTCCGGTCAGAGGCTCGCCCTGCCCCCGGGCTGAGGGCAGGCTATGGGCCATCAGTGAATACGCCCTGCCGGTGGAGTCCATAAAGATGGCTTGTTGGTTATTACGACCTCTGGCGGCCAGGGCAAACCGGTCGCCGGACTTGTAGCTCAGCCCGTCCGGATCGATATCATGCCCCTTGGCGGCACGCACCCAACCTTTATCCGATAGAACTACGGTAACAGGGTCGTTGGATACCAGATCATTCTCACTGAACGCACGGGCTTCCTCACGCTCAACAATCGGAGAGCGCCGATCATCACCGTATGTTTCGGCATCCGCTTGCAACTCACTCTTGATCAGCTCGCGCAGCCGGTCTTCAGAACCGAGAATGGCCTGAAGCTCGTCCCGCTCAGCAGCCAGTTCGTCCTGCTCACCGCGGATTTTCATTTCCTCAAGCTTGGCCAGGTGCCGCAATTTCAGCTCAAGGATGGATTCGGCCTGATCCGGAGACAAGCCGAAACGTTCCATCAACACCGGCTTAGGCTTATCTTCGGTGCGGATAATATGGATGACTTCATCGATATTCAGATAAGCAATCAACAGACCTTCAAGGATGTGCAGGCGCGCCAACACCTTATCGAGCCTGTGCTGCAAACGACGGGTAACCGTGGTGCGACGGAACGCCAGCCATTCTGTCAGCATCTGGCGCAGGCCTTTTACGCCCGGACGACCATCGTTACCAATTACATTGATATTTACCCGATAGGTTTTCTCGAGATCTGTGCTGGCGAAAAGATGGGCCATAAGCCCGTCCAGATCTACACGATTGGAGCGCGGCACAATAACGAGGCGAGTCGGGTTCTCATGATCCGACTCATCACGGAGGTCCGCCACCATAGGCAGCTTTTTAGTTTGCATCTGGTGCGCAATCTGCTCCAGCACACGGTTGCCAGATACCTGATGTGGCAGGTCTGTCACTACAATTTCACCAGTATCCCGAACCCAACGCGCTCGCATACGCAGCGAACCCCGCCCGGTCTCATACATCTGGCGTAAGTCCTTGCGGGGCGTAATTATTTCAGCGTAGGTTGGGAAGTCCGGGCCTTTTACGTGTTCGCAAAGCTGGTCAACCGTCGCTTCCGGGTCGTCCAGCAACCGTATACAGGCCGCGGTTACTTCCCTCACGTTATGGGGCGGGATATCCGTCGCCATACCCACCGCAATACCGGTGGTGCCGTTTAGCAGTACATGGGGCAAGCGTGCCGGCAGAACTGCGGGCTCGTCCATGGTGCCGTCAAAATTTGGCGTCCAGTCTACCGTGCCCTGGCCAAGTTCCGAGAGCAAGACGTCGGCGAAGCGCGCCAGCCGGGATTCCGTATACCGCATAGCTGCGAAGGATTTGGGATCGTCCGGCGCACCCCAGTTACCCTGCCCGTCAACAAGCGGGTAACGATATGAAAAGGGCTGAGCCATCAGAACCATGGCTTCATAGCATGCGCTATCCCCATGGGGATGAAATTTACCCAGCACATCACCCACGGTGCGTGCAGATTTCTTATATTTGGACGTGGATTTCAGGCCCAGCTCTGACATGGCATAGATAATACGCCGCTGAACCGGCTTCAGCCCGTCCCCGACATTGGGGAGCGCCCGGTCAAGAATGACGTACATGGAGTAATCGAGATAAGCTTTTTCCGTGTAGTCCCTGAGTGAAACCCGCTCAAAGCCTTCATCCGTCGTCTGAAACTCTGGCATGGATGCCTCTTTTGCCTGTATTGCCTGATTTTGAAGAAGTCCGTGATGCTACCTTGTGCGCCCGGAATAATCACGGGGCAGTGCAGTGGCACATTATATGAAGCAGCGCGCTGATACACCAACAACCGGCGTATTTATTGGTCTGAATGCTCCATCGGCGCCAGGTACCAGCAATTCCAATAGCGGAATTCCCGCATGGAGAGTCGGTAAGGTGCACCGTATGCTCCATATCGTTGACGATCAAAAGGCAGTTTTCCCTCCACACAAGCGGAACACTATGAAACCCAATATGAAAGCCTGCGGGCAAGCCATGATCACGGCAATAGTGAATGCGTCACTGGCCGTCGCACTGATGCTTCTTGTGGAATTCGCAATCAGCGGTAGCTTTCAGGTACCTGCGCCCTATCTCTGGGCTGGCCTGTTGATCGGGCTGGTAATTTTCGGTGCTCAGTTCTGGCGTCAGCGCCATCTTTGTCGCGCCTGCGAAACCCAGCGGGATGCCACCAACACAACACATCACAAGCTTCACACTGACACCTGATCCTCATTATGGGATACAGACCGCCGCAATAAATCCCTTAGAATCTGCTAAACCCTGTTATGCTCTAAAAAAAACAAACAGACACGAGCATACTATGACTATCGGCAAACGCTTCGGGCTAAGGTCCAAAATCGCACTCCCCTTTGCCATCACATCAATTGCCCTGGTTTTTATTGGATTATTCAGCGTTAACACTACGCGTCAGCTGGTTTCAGGTACGGAAGATATAGCCGACACCTATCTGACCTCAGTCAGCCTCATCCTGAACGGAGACCGGGACCTCTATCAGGCGCTCGTTGCCCAGACGTCCTATGTGGATGCCAGAACAAACAACACGGATGGCTCAAACTTTCTTTCAGAATTCAGGGAAAATGCCGGCCAGGCCAAAGAGCGCTTCGAGACAACGGTAAAACAGCTCGAAGGCACCGGCGTTTCAGCGGTAGCACAAGGATTCGATGCTGCCTTCGAAAGCTGGCACGAATCCGCTATGCAAGTGATCAGTCTCGCGGAGAGGGGCTCACTGGAACAGGCACGAGCGCTGGCAACGACTGAAACATCCCCTCGCTTCGACTCCCTGCGCAGCTATTTTGACGAGGTCGGCGCTCATGTAGACCAAAGAGCGCAAGCTCGCACTTTGGCCCTGGCCTCTGAAGGACAGAGCAGCTCTGCAACAATTCTGGTCATCACTGCGATTGCCATTCTCGGCAGCATCACGCTTTTTATCATGTTCCTCAGGATGATCATTCAATCCATTTCAACCCTCAAAGAACAATTGGATAACATTGCACAGGGCGAGGGGGACCTGACCCAGCGCATTCCGGTTGAACTCGATGACGACCTGGGCGCTCTTGCCGGAAGCTTTAACCTGGTTCTTGGAAACCTGCAGTCAATGGTCGCGTCAATCCAGCAACTGACCATAGAACTGGGCAAAGGTGCAAACAGCCTCCGCCAGGCCTCCAATGACAATAACGAAGGCGTAAGCCGGCAAACCGACGCTATCTCGATGGTGGCAACCGCTATCAATGAAATGCAGAGCGCTATAGAAGAGGTGGCCGGAAATGCATCTCAAGCGGCAGATGTCACAAAAGAAGCCCAGCACAAAGGTAGCAACAGCGCGAAAATTATCCGCGAATCTTCTGAACAGGTGCACCGCCTTTCCGCCCAGATTACGAAAGCTGTGGAAGTTATCCGTAAGCTCTCCGACGACTCCGACAACATCACGTCGGTGCTGGATGTTATCCGTGGCGTTGCAGAGCAAACCAACTTGCTCGCTCTGAACGCGGCTATAGAGGCAGCCCGGGCCGGCGATCAGGGCCGGGGGTTTGCCGTAGTCGCAGACGAAGTACGAACGCTGGCCCAACGTACACAGCAGTCTACGGAAGATATTCAGACCATGATTGAAACACTGCAGACGGGCGTTTCAGATATTGTTTCCGTCATGGAAACCGGGAGCCAGGAAGCGTCAGAAACAGTGAAACTGTCAACAGAAGCCGAACAAGAACTGAATGCCCTTCTTGAGGCCATGACCCGGATTGCTGACATGAACATCAGCGTTGCTTCCGCCACGGAGCAACAGACTCAGGTTGTTGACGAAATAAACCGCAGCATCACAGAAATCAATGACCTTGCAGCGGAAAGCGCGTCCAGATCGGAACAGATTGACGATATCAGCCAATCCCTCGACGGCTATGCACGAGAACTGGAAAATCAGACAGGCAGATTCCGGGTTTAACCCCGGAATCTGTTTTGGCACGGTAACCGGTTTTACTGGCGGATGCCTTCAACCGAAATAGTGATCTCAACGGTCTCCGATGCCTTCCCAAGGTTCGTGGGAATACCGAAGTCTTCAAGGCGTAGCTCGGTCTCGGCTTCAAAGCCCATCCGATAGCCTCCCCATGGATCTTTACCGTGGCCCAGCATCTCAACATCCAGGGTAACTTCGCGGGTAACGCCGCGCAGGGTGAGGTCACCGATAATGTCAGCCTCACCTTCCTCATCAACAACCACGCGCTTGCTCTTGAAACTCGCCTCCGGATACTCACTCACATACAGGAAATCTTCGCCGCGCAGGTGTTTGTCTCGCTCGGCATGATTCGAATCCACACTTGAAGGGTCAATCGTCACGTTTACTGAGCTGTTTTCCGGGTTGTCAGCATCGTACGTAAATTGCCCATCAAAATCATTGAAGCGGCCGTAGAGCCAACTGTAACCCAGATGCGAGATCTTGAAAGTGATGAACTGGTGCGCGCCCTTGTCATCAAACGCATAGGTACCAGCGTGTTCGTCTGCATGAACACTGCCGATCATGGCCAGTGAAACCGAAGTTGCAAGCAATAGTTTTTTCATAGTTGTCTCCTTTGACGAGAAATCCAAAACGCTCTGAGCCAGAGCGACTGTAGGTAAATCAATGATCCCGGCGGCCCGGAGCCAGCATCCGGCGGAGCGTCGCATCCCGGTCTATAAAGTGATGTTTGAGTGCCCCGGCGGCGTGAATCAGGGCAAGGACGATCACCGCCCACGTGCTCCAGTAATGCACCAGGCCTGCAGTGTCTTCCAACCCTTTTATCTGGCCAGTCACCGAGGGCACCTCGAACCAGCCGAACACATTCACAGAGGAGCCGTCCGCAGTTGAAATCAGAAAGCCGCTTACCATCACCACAAAAACCAGGGCATACAAAAGGATGTGCGCTATCCGGGCGCTGACCCTCTCCCAGTTTTCGTGCCCCGACAGTGGATCAGGCGATGTGGCGAACAGGCGCCAAGCCAACCGGAACACCATCAAGCCAAATAATAAGACACCGATACTGCGATGAATATCCGGGGCGCGACGATACCAATCGTCGTAATAAGACAGGTCCACCATCCAGAATCCCAAAGCGAAGGTTCCGAACACGGTGGCAGCAACAACCCAGTGAATAACGATAGTCAGCCAACCATAACTGACAGATGTGTTACCTAATTGCATCGTGACTGATCCCTCTTTTTCCTTGTCTGCAACTCGCGAGAAGGAGTATATGAAGCCTCATACTCAAAGGAAATCGGAATGTTTTGCCCACTATCATCAGAAATTCTGATCATGTATCCGGAGGTACGCCAGCCATTTGCCTTTGGTCTCATACGGCTTCTACGGATTGTTAGAAACCATAGACACGATAAAATTTGTCCATGCTTAACCGCCCCGTCCGGGGGGCCTCATTGAACGAGAGGACAAGACATGGAACTTGAATTCGACGAATCCGTTGCAATCCCCAGCAATAACTAATTTTGCGTGGCCCCTTGCGGGGCCACCCTCTTACTTCAGCCCACACTACACTACGAAAATCCGCAAATCGCTTCCTGTTTCTTCATGAAACAGTGGCAATACTCTTCCGTTTTTGGCAATCTCTCTTCCAACTAGCAGTTTACTCAGGCTTTTTCCGGTTTTACCAGTGACTGACCAGTGACCATTCAGGTACTTGGCTTCCATAGTTCCTGATGCATTCGCTCAATAACCTGAAACTCACTATGCAGCGCTCCTTCCCGGAAAAGTGGACAGCCCCCGAACTTGATGTGCTGTCGCCAATGTTACACAGAAACGGCAATGTCTGGACGGCAGAGTTTCGCGGTCTGGTTCTGAGCACGGCGCTCCAACCTATCTACAGCATTTCCCACAAACGAACGGTTGGCTACGAAGCCCTGATCCGGGCCCATGACCCAGATAAGTCCAATGTTCTGCCAATACATCTTTTTGAGGTGCCAACTTCAGATGCTGAAGCCCTCCTCCTGGATCGCCTCTGCCGATACCTTCACATTCAGAACTACTGCGGTGCAGAGGATCAGCTCAACTGGCTGTTTTTGAATGTATCCCCCCGGGTGGTCACTATCGGCAGCCAAAGAGATTCGTTTTTCGGCGAATTACTTGCAAAAACAGGACTCCCTCCGCACCGGATCGTTATCGAGATTGTTGAGCAACCAACAGATGACGCCGAACGCCTGCGTGAGACAGTTGCCTACTACAGGAAGCTGGGATGCCTGACAGCCATCGATGACTTTGGCGCCGGACACTCCAACTTTGAGCGGATATGGAACCTGTCTCCAGACATCGTCAAGCTGGACAGGAAGCTGTTAACTCGAGCTACAGAAGACAATAAGGCACGGCAGATCCTGAACGGTATCGTTTCACTGCTACACCAGTCCGGGTGTCTGGTTTTACTGGAGGGCGTGGAAACCAGTGATCAGGCCATGATTGCCATCGATGCCGGTGTGGATTTTGTTCAAGGGTTCTACTTCTGCCGACCCAGCACGGATCTGGCAAAGCTGTGCAACACCCCAACAGATTTCGACCAGCTTCTGCAGAAATACAAAGCCTGTCACCAGATAACCCGGGACCCGACCCGTCAGCTGATCGATTTCTTCCAGCGAGATTTCCATTTGGCAGCCGAGCAACTCCAAACCGGCGCCCCCATGGCCAAGGCCTGTAGCGTCCTGCTGAACCAGCCTACAGTTTCCCGTTGTTATCTGGCGGACGACAGAGGCGTGCAGGTTGAGGACACGCTCATATCAGACACCGGAACCCGAAGCCTCGACCCCCGCTTCAAACCGCTTGAGAGCACCAGCAAGGCCGACTGGTACCGACAACAGTACCTGAAGCAGGCATTGGCCCAACCGGGCAACCTCCACGTTACAGCGCCCTATCTCTGCGTAACTGGCGCATACATGTGCGTTACCCTATCACTCTGCTTTACTTACGAGAGCGAGCTACGCGTACTTTGCTGTGACATTCTCGCCAATCCGCCAGCAGTTCCCGTTAACCAGAACTGATTCCGTATACCAAGGAAATCACTGCAACAGATACCAGACCAATGAACACATTCATTGGCAAGCCTAACCTTACAAAATCCCCGAACCGGTAACCACCCGGGCCGAATACCATCATATTGGTCTGATAACCCAAAGGGGTCGCGAAGCTGGCCGAGGCAGCCATCATCACCGCGATCACAAATGGTTCGGCTGCAACGCCCATGCTGGTGGTCATCGACAGCACTATCGGGAGAACAAGGACAGCGGCTGCATTGTTTGTAATAACTTCCGTGAGCACGGATACGGAAAAATAGACCAGGAAAAGAGCCAACAATACGTGCCCCTTGCTGAGACCAAGAATGGCACCCGCCACATAGTTTGCCGCCCCGGTCTGTTGCAGAGCGGCGCCCAGAGCAAAGGAAGCCGCTATAGTCAGAACCACTGGCACATCCACGGATTTCTGAGCCTGGCCTACGGAACAGCAGCCACTCAGGATCATGAGGGCTGCACCCAGCAAAGCGGCATTCAACATGCTCAGAACACCGCAGGCAGCAAGCCCTACCAGAACAACCAGCACGCCCCAGGATAACCATGCACGATCATGCCTCGGGGCTTCTGTTCCCAGGTCGTTGATAAGCAGGAAGTCTTTATTGTAGCGTTGACGGCTCACAAACGCCGGCCGTGCTTCGAGCAAAAGCACATCGCCGGGTTTGAGGCGAATGTTGCCCAGGTTTCCCGAGACTCTCGCGCCACCCCGGGCGACCGCCAGAACAACCGCCCCATAACGTTCGCGGAATCGCGCATCGCGAATGGTCAGGCCAAGCACCTCCGACTGGGGGGACAAAGCCGCTTCCATCAAACAACGCTCCGCACGGTCTTTGCTGAGGCTAGGCTCGTCCGCGTGTACGGAAGGCACAATGCCGTTAATGCGCAGCAAATCGGAAATTGCCTGAGTGTCCCCGGCAAATACAAGCCGGTCTCCGCCTCGCAGGCGCTCCTCGGAAGGCACTGCCGTTACAACGCTGCCATCGCGCTCAATCTCGACAAGGTATAACCTTTCCAATTCGCGCAGGCCAGCTTCACCCACAGCCTTGCCAACCAGTGGCCCATCAAACGCAACCGCAACTTCCAGAGTAAACTCCTTCATGGAACCGAACTTGTGCTGATCTTCACGGTTGGGCAAGGCTCTGGGCATAAACAGTAAAATAGCGCCGATACCGAGAATCGCTACCGGCAGCCCTACAACGGTTATGGAAAATATAGAAAATCCGGCATCACCGGTTAGTTGCTCATACTGACCATTTACAACCAGGTTGGTGCTGGTGCCAATCATGGTCAGCGTGCCACCAAGAATGGCGGAATAGCTGAGAGGGATCATCAGTTTGGAAGGTGAAATTCCGATCTTCCGGGACCAGGCATGAATCGCCGGAATCATTGTGGCAACGACTGGCGTATTGTTGAGAAAACCACTCAACACCGCAACCGGAAGCGTAATCCTTGCCTGAGCAGAGCGCACAGTCGTCGGGTTTCTCAGCAGGTGCTTGACCAACAGGTCAACCCCGCCGGAATGATGAATGCCCGCCGCCACCACAAACAGTGCCACAACGGTGATCAATCCGGTATTACTGAAACCCGCCAGCGCCTGGTCAGCAGAAATAATGCCACTGGCACTCAGAACCACAAGCACACTCATCATGACAAGATGGGGCGCGAAGCGCCCTGAACTCATAAGTACCAGCGCTCCCCCTGCGAGGCTCAGCGCAAACCAGCCCTGCCAATCCATCTGCGGTTCATCCCGATCGTAAAACCGGCAGGATAACGAGTTTCAGGAATACTTAAAAAGAATAAAGAACTATTTTTATAGACCTAAAGGAAATATTCTTCGACCCAAGCACCTTGCCATAATCAAACGGCCACATCCGCCATGTTGCCATAGGCCTCAAGCCACGCCCTGCGGTCAGACGCGCGCTTCTTGCCAAGAAGCATGTCCATCCGGCTATCGGTATCATCGCCGTCTTCAATGGTCAGCATCACCAGACGACGGGTATCCGGCGCCATGGTGGTCTCCCGAAGCTGGAGCGGGTTCATTTCACCCAACCCTTTGAAGCGGGTAACGGAAATCTTGCCTTTACGCTTTTCCGCTTCTATACGATCGAGGATGCCCTGCTTTTCGTGTTCGTCCAGGGCATAAAACGTTTCCTTGCCCAAATCCACCCGATAAAGCGGTGGCATGGCAACAAAGACGTGGCCCGCAGCAACAACCGAGCGGAAATGCTTGAGGAACAATGCGCACAACAGCGTAGCAATGTGCAAACCATCAGAATCCGCGTCCGCGAGGATGCAGATTTTGTTGTACCTAAGGCCGTCAAGCTGATCCGAGTTGGGGTCAACGCCAATGGCCACGGCGATATCGTGGATTTCCTGGGAAGCCAGGATCTCACTGGAATCCACTTCCCAGGTGTTCAGAATCTTTCCACGCAACGGCATGACCGCCTGGAATTCACGATCACGCGCCTGTTTCGCGGACCCACCCGCGGAATCCCCCTCTACCAGAAACAGCTCAGAGCGGGCGGTGTCGCCGCCAGAGCAGTCGGCAAGCTTGCCGGGTAAAGCAGGCCCGGAGGTTACCCTTTTTCGGGCCACTTTTTTACTGGCCTTGAGCCTGCGCTGGGCGTTGCTGATAAACAGTTCCGCCAGCACTTCGGCCACGCCAGTGTGCTGGTTCAGCCACAAACTGAAGGCATCCTTGACCACACCGGAAATGAATCCTGCTGCCTCCCGCGAGGATAAGCGTTCTTTCGTCTGGCCGGAGAACTGAGGCTCCTGCATCTTGAACGAAAGCACATAGGAAACTTTTTCCCAAATATCATCCGGAGAAAGCTTTACGCCCCGTGGCAGAAGATTACGGAACTCACAGAACTCACGCATGGCTTCCAGAAGCCCCGTCCGCAAACCGTTTACGTGGGTGCCTCCCTGAACGGTGGGAATCAGGTTCACGTAGCTTTCCATGAGCGCCTCACCGCCTTCCGGGAGCCACTGGATTGCCCAGTCAACCGCTTCCTGATTACCCGAAAAGCTGCCGGTAAACGGTTCCAGTGGCACAACTTCCAGGTCTGTCAGCGCAGAGCGCAGATAATCCCGAAGGCCTTCCTCATAGAACCACTCATCTTTTTCACCGGTTTTTTCCTGCACAAAAGTTACCGTCAAACCCGGGCAAAGCACTGCCTTTGCGCGGAGGTTATGACGCAAGCGACTGACAGAAAAATTAGGGCTATCGAAGTATTTTGCATCCGGCGTGAACTTGATTCGGGTACCGGTGTTGCGCTTACCAACCGTATCGATAACCTCCAACTCAGAAGCCTTGTCTCCATTCGCAAATGTCATGCGATGGAGTTCACCGTTGCGCTTTATCGTTACTTCAAGCAGCGTGGAAAGTGCGTTCACGACGGAAACGCCAACGCCGTGCAGGCCACCGGAGAAGTTGTAGTTACCCTGCGAAAACTTACCGCCGGCGTGGAGTCGGGTCAGGATCAATTCGACGCCAGGCAGCCCTTCCTCTTTATGGAGATCGACTGGCATACCGCGGCCATCGTCTTCAACACTCAGCGAACCATCGGCGTAAAGCACCACGTCAATACGGCGGGCGTGTCCGGCGAGGGCTTCATCCACACTGTTATCGATCACTTCCTGGGCCAGGTGGTTCGGACGACTGGTGTCGGTGTACATTCCCGGGCGCTTACGCACCGGGTCCAGGCCGCTCAGTACTTCAATGGCATCGGCGTTGTATTGTTGCTCGCTCATAAACTGGAAGTGACTCCGCAGGAAGAAAAATTCGTTAACATAGCTTAGGGATTCGCCGCCAAAGATCAACGGCTGATTTATGCAACCCGTAAGGCTCACCGGGCTAGTCGGCCTCTAAGACCGCCAACACGACCATCATGGTACCTTTGTCGTAAGTATTTCATACGGAGGTTCCAGGCCACCACATCCTTTAGGAGGATTTGCTCAACGCAGGCTTGACACCTTTTCCCGGTAAGGCTAGTTCTAAAAGATGAAGCATAAAGGCACGCCAACAGGTGCCTCAATCAGATAATAACAATATTTCCATGACCCACTCCCTCACATACATACTGAAGCCGCCCATGCCGTTGAAGTCTGGCTATCAGTGAAGCCACTAGATGCCCGTTCCGGTAGTTAAAGGTTAAACGGGCCAGGGGAGTGAGAAAATCAGTCTGATCGACTGGATGTCGGAGGGCAAGACAACGATGGCGAGCCTCATTGAATCCGAAGAGTTGCCTGTTTGGGTGCCGGGAGAGGTTCTGACCGCCAGTGATAACCTCGGATGGCTGGATGTCGGGCAGCGCTCTTATCGCTATGCAGGCCTGGATGTCCCGATTCCGCCGATGAACCACTACATGATCGTCCGGTATTTCGAGGGGCAGACGCCCATGGACCGGCGGATTGACAGCCGCTGGACACGGACGACCTGCGTGCCTGGCCACATTTCCCTGTTGAGCCGGGCTCGACCATCACACTGGCATTGGACGCAACAGATCGACGTGTCCCACGTTTACCTTTCCGAAAACCTGATGTCACGAGTTGCACAGGATGTTTTGGGGCGCCCGATATCAGAGGTCAGCCTGCACGATGTTCTTAATGCGGAAGACCCTACCGTTACTTCGATCTCTGACGCCATCCTGGGAGAAACGCGGAATTCTGCGATCGGTGGGCCAACTTATGCCGAGGCACTGGGCCTGCAGCTCAGCGTTCACCTATTGCGAAATTATGCGGATGTAAAGTTCAGGGAAGATCACAGCCAGTCTGGCCTTTCAAAGCGCCAGCGCTCAGCGCTGACCGAGTTCATCTATAGCAATCTACAGCATCAGATCAGCATAGAGCAGTTGTCTGCAGTCACTGGTCTGGGCGTCTGGACTTTCTGCCGGCGATTCAAGGCAAGCTACGGAGTAACGCCTTGCGCACACCTTCTGGACACACGTGTCGAGCAGGCAAAACTGATGTTGGCAAAGAGTTCGCGCCCTATCAAAGCCATCGCAACCGAGTGCGGCTTCTCGGACCAGGCTCATATGACGCGAGCATTCCGACGCAAGCTGAACCTGACACCCGGACAGATCAGGCAATCCCGGAGCCATTAATCCGCGCGTCTCCTTACGCGCCAACTTACTGCAATCACTGCAAATCAACGAGAGCGGTAGCACTCGCGCCACCGCTCCAGTCACCAACCTATCAATTCAGGTTGTTATAAGTTGTCGCCTCGAACTCATAGAATCCGGGATAAGAGGCACAGTCATAAAAAGGCAGTATCTGGGTAGCCCAGTATCCACCCACTCCCCTGGCCTTATCAATCCACAGATAGCTATTGGCAAGGCCTGTCCAGGCCATGGATCCGGGGGAGCGCCCGGTAGGTGCCTGTTCACGATTAATCATAAAAGCATGGGACCACCCCTTATCCACCCCGGGCATAAACTCACCACTATTGGCCAGGCTCGGATCAGACGTTTCCCAGAGGCCTATTGGAATGCTGGTGTCAGCGTAACCATCTTTGGCCAGCAGATGTGCCGTTTCGGGTTTCAGTACCCTGCCATGTTCACCGGCACCGTCGTTCAGGACCATACGTATGAACTTCATGTAGTCCCTGACCGTTCCATAGAGGCCATGCCCGCCCATGTCCATGACAGGTTTTGCAGGCAGGGCCAACTCAGGAACGGGTACCAACTGCCCGTCCGCGGCTCGCGAATGTATGGTGGCACGGCGCGCCACCATGTCATCGCTGACCGAAAAGGCCGTATCCACCATGCCAAGGGGCTGAAACACACGTTCGTGCATCACCTCACCCAGACGTTGCCCTCGCAGTTTCTCTACCACCAGCCCCAGCCAGTCGGTATTGACTCCATAGGTCCAGGCCTCACCGGGATCGTGCTGAAGTACTGTCTGAATCGATTCCCTGGTGCAGGTGATAATCGATGGAATATCTTTCAGCTCCCGGTATTTCTTGTCCTCAGCGCTGAAAAAATCGTAGCACAGCCCTGAGGTTTGCAAGAGTAGATCACTGACGGTAATCCTGCGTTTGGGTGGCCTCAGCCGGGCCTGCCCGTCCGCACCAAACCCTTCAAGCACATGCAGCTTGTCAATCTCCGGGAGATACTTGCCCACTGGGTCATCAAGCCGAAGAAGCCCTTCCTCAAGCAGTTGAAGTGCACAGACACTGGTAATCGCTTTGGTGGTGGAAAAGATCGCAAACACCGTATCCAGATCCATCGGGGTTTGCTTACCCTGCTCTCTGACTCCCGCCGCACCTTCATAAATGTTGCGTTCCTGATCGGTAACCATAGCTACCACACCAGGGGCACCACCGTGGCGCCCCGTGGTCTGCCGGAGCACACTGTCCAACGCAGCTTTCATCTTCGGATCGCTCATTTGACACTACCTCTTGTTGTTGTCGGAATAGATCTTTCTACCTGCTTTACGCGAAGACAAATCCCGGGTAGTTGTTCCTGGCCAGCTCGACACAATGCTGGTTGTAGCTATTCACCCCGCCGCAATACGACAGCAGTCTCCGGGGCTTGCCCGGTACATTGGTTCCCATATACCAGCTATCCACCAGGGGTAGAAGTGTCTGGTTTGTCACCTCGTCGTGGTGCCGCACCCACTCGTCCTGGCACTCTTTGGTAGGCTCTATCACCGTTTTATCTTCTGCTTTCGCATACTGAATGATATCGGTGATCCACCCTACCTGCTGCTGCAGACAGGTTGTCATGTTGCACAGTGCAGCGGACGGTGCGAGCGGCGCGCCAGTTGTAAATAGATTGGGGTAACCGTGTACCTGAAGCCCCATTGCCGTACGGATTTCATTGCTCCACTCTTCCTTCAGGCTGCGCTCTTCCTTGCCGCGTATGTCAATTCGCGTCAGCGCACCGGAGCCGGCGTCAAAACCTGTCGCCAGCACAATAATATCAACTTCATGAACGCTACCGTCCTGCATCAGAACACCCTCGGGGACAATGCCTTCGATCGGTGTCTCGCGGCAGTTCACGGCTTTTACATTCGGTCGCAGGAAGGTTTCCAGATAACCGGTATCCAGCGGAACACGCCGGGTACCGAAACCGTAGCTGGTGGGAATAAGAAGTTTACAAAGATCGGCATCATTGTTCAGTCGTGCCCGCATTTTTGCACGAACAAATCGGGAGATTTCTTCACTCACCTCCGCTTCAGTGAACATCTCAGGGTAGGAGGACAGCCAAAGCGCAAGCGAGCCGTCGTTGTAAAGTTTTTCCAGGGTCTGTTCGCGTTGTTCCGGAGTGTCCGTATGCCAGGACCGCCCATCGAAGTCGTAGTCAAATCCTGCAAAAGTATTCAGAACTTTATCTTTGAGATACGTGAAATTCTTCGACCAGTGCTTCCAATCCTCTTCCGTATATTTCGGGTTTCTCATCGGAATGGTGTACTGAGGTGTGCGCACAAACACCGTGAGGCTCTCTACCTCGGGCGCAATGCTCTGGGTGGCCTGAATGCCGGTAGCACCAGTGCCGATCACGGCAACACGTTTGCCTTTGAGATCTACACCCTCTTTGGGCCAGCGGGAAGTGTGGCAAATCTGGCCCTGAAACGTGGATTGTCCAGGGAAGACATCCTCAAGTGGGGCGGAAAGCATGCCAGTACAGGCAATCAGGTACCTGGCTTCCAACCGGTCACCCTTGTCTGTTCTGATGGCCCAGCTACCGTCTGCCTCCTGCCAATGTGCGGAATCCACCCGGGTATTAAACTCAATGTCCTGATTAAGATCGAGTTTGTCAGCAACATGATTCAGCCACCGCTCGCTTTCAGGTTGCGCAGGGAAACGCTCTGATGGTTGCCAGCTCTCGTAAAGCTCTTTCGAGAACCAGTACTGGTAAATCTCTGCCTGGGAGTCGAAACGGGCACCCGGGTACCGGTTCCAGTACCAGGTACCGCCTACTCCGGAGGCAGATTCAATAACCCGAACACTCATTCCGAGGGACCGTAGCTTGTGCAACTGATACAAACCAGCCACACCCGCACCAATCACTATTGCATCGTAGGAACTAGCATTAGCTTCAACATTCATCTCATACCCCTCGTTTCCTCTATCAGGAAACTTTCTTGTATTTGTTTGTTGGTCGCCAGCACGGGTAAAAAGTGCTGGCAAGCTCAATACTGAGGGGGTAAGAGTGATTGGGTATTGGATGAAACTGGCAAGTTATTGCACATTTCTGGCAGATTCCGCATCGCATTGCGGTTCAGAGTTTTAAAACAAGATCCTTGTCACGAACACCGGATACCCGGACTTCCGACCATTCATTGGCCGGCACGGCGACCACCGCACAGGGAGAAGTAATCGCCTGAGTAACCATGGTTCCAGGGGCCGGCGCGCGTATCGCCATGGAAAGACGCAAAATCTTACCGGCGCGCTCTGCCGACGCCAGACTGACGTTGTAACCGCCTGTAGGCTTCTCTCCCAGGGTTACGAACAGCAGATGCTCCTGTTGCAGATCCACCTGCCGCAGTTGCTGAACGGCCATATTCTGGGTAGGTAATTCCAACAGTTGCTGCAGTCGCTCACTGGTCTGAACATAAGCCAATCCGGGTCCCGTCAGCCCGCAGTGTGCAGACTGGGTAACCTGGCGTACCAGGGGTGCACTGGACTCACTTTCTACCGGCTCTGAAGATGCACAGCCAACCAGCCAAACACACCCGACCAACAAAAAAACCAAAGGTAAGCCCGCCAATACCTTCCTGTATGCTGCAATCAACGCTCTGCTCCGATTGTTTTGGGTGCTGTGCCGCCAGTGTCTGGCAGTTGCTGAATCAACCTGTAGCCTATAAAAGCAGGGCGAGGCAATACGCCAGGTGTAGCGGCAGATATTGAGGGGCGGGAATAACTGGTTGTCATCCGGACACCCGTGACAGGATCTCCCTGCCTGATCGTGATTTCCTCCCGGAGCCCAGCTACCGGATACTCCGCACAGGCTTCACCAGCATGACAAATCAGCCCATCATTATCCAGATCTGTCCCTGCGACGAGAATGTAGTCGCCAGGAGGCACCTCGTTCAGCATTCTCGGCACCTCACCGTCATCAGGCAAAAATGAAAACTGATACTGTCCGTTTTCTGCCACCGCAATGGTCTGAGCAACGGTTGTGTACCGATCGCCAACGGGCTCTGGATCGACCAAGAGCACAAAATGCCTGCCTGCATCACGGGCCTGCTGGTCTGTCACCCACTGGCCGATAACCGGGATTTCGAGCCGGCGCAATTCGTCACTTCTGTATTCGATAACTATAGTTGTCCGCTCGGATATACCAGCCTCCAGGGCTTCCGGCAGCAGAGTGACGCTGATGGCGAAATCAGTTCCAGAGTCCCCACTGACTGGCGCTGAATCCAGTCTTAGCCATGGGGCCACAACGGATACGGATCCAATGATAATGTCACTGGGAGCGCTGCCATATACATTCAGGCTCACGCTCGCAGACAGTTCCCCTTCCGTTGAAAGGCTCACAATGGAGGGCGACGCCGTTAAAAAATCCGATACCGTGCCTGCGGCCGCAGCCAAAGCCGACTTACCCGCATCCAGAAGTCCCCAACCCAACTCGGTCGACTTCAGGCAAATCTCGCTGCCACAGGTCAACTTCCCTGTCATCAGCATGTCATTCAGTTGTTCATAACCGAGTGCCGAATTGAGATTCTTCATCAGCGCAAACACCGCCGAGACATGAGGCGCGGCCATCGACGTTCCCTGTAAGCCGATATAGGTTTCCTGAACCGTGCCATTTACCAGCGCTGCACTGGAGCTGCTGACCAGATCACTGCGGCCGTCGGCGTTACCATCACGGCTGGCATCACCGCCAGGTGCAGCAACGTCTATCCAGCTCCCATAATTTGAATAGGATGCCAGAACACCCGCACCATCCACCGCGCTTACAGCAAAAACTTTATCGAAGGCTGCCGGGTAAGAAGCGACAGCAGAAGCGGAATTACCCGCTGCAGCAACGAAGACAATACCCCGGTCCGCTCCATAGGTGATGGCATCCTGCAATGGCTGCAAAAAGGGAAGCCCACCGAGACTCAGATTGACGATTTCGGCCAGAGGCTCTCCACCTGACGGCCCGGCCACCCAGCGAAGGGCCGCCAGCAGATCGGCGGATGAGCCTGTGCCGCCCTCTCCCAGAACCCGAACGGGGAGCAGCGAAGATTTGTAGGCAATACCTGCCCCACCCGCCCCATTCACCGCTGCTGCGATGGTTCCCGCTACATGAGTGCCATGATAAACACTACTGCCCACGGCATTCCCTGGATCCGACGGGTTGCTATCAGGGCCTGGCATGCCATCATTGTCAAATTCTTCTGACACGAAATCCCAACCCTCAATGATATTTGCATTCAAATCACTGTGCCAGTTCCCAGGCGCCCCGAACAGACCTGTATCCATCACCGCAAGGGTAACGCCACTTCCACCATCCGGGGCTATTTGCCATGCAATCGGGGCATTCAGCAGTTCATAGTGCCATTGCTGCCCGACGGAGGGGCTGTCATAGAGCGGTTCGTCCAGAGGCGTTTGCATGGCGCGCATTTTGTAATTGGGTGTTGCGGAAGCAATTTCCGGGCGTCTATTCAGCGTTCGAATCCACTCCAGTGTCGCTTCTTTTGGTTGCGCCTGGCTGCTGCGGGCCATTTGGGATGGCGCCTTCATCAGCCAGACACCCGAAGCCAGCTCCTGTTTTGGTTCCATAAGGTGCAGCGGCATTGTTGAGCGCATCGACACCGAGTCTTTATCAGCCTTGAGCACGACAATTGCCTCAGCGTCGACAAAATCATGATCCGGCCACTCGAATGCTATCGCGCGAGCACTACCAGCAGCGGATGTAGTGAGGATATAGAGCATCGGAGCTGCGCCAATTGCCCCTACCTGCAATGTATACGCACCCGCAGTCTCGGTATCCGGTAATGAAACCCGAATCGGATCCACCTGGTTATTAGTGACAACGCTTTCAATAACACGACTGCCACTCAACAACGACAGAGCAAGCGGCGAAAAACCCTGGCTTGTTGAAAACGGCTGGAGATAAACACTCTGCCCTTCACGCAGAGTCATTGAGAAGGTATCAACAGGATCAGCCGGATAGTTGTTTCCTGGAAATTCGTTCTGATCCGGGTATGTCCCGTCGCTGACGCTGACATAACCCGCCAGAATAAACTCCTGTGGCAAAAGCTGCGAACTACCCAGAGGGGATGCGCTCAACGCGAGCGTATCGGCATCGTCTGCATCTACCCGGGTGCCGGTTTCAATATCGATAATGCCCGAAAGAGCGATATTGGCCGATGCCGGCTCGCTGCCGCCAGAGCTACCGCCACAACCATAAAGTGAAGCAACCGCCACCAGTACGGAGCACCTGAAAAGAATCGCAGCCCGCGAGTTAGCCGTCATCCACAATAGCCTCTGTGTTTATACAAGATACAAATATACGCCACGCACTTTACAGCCAGATGTTAAGAAATGCCCGAACACGCCCGCCCGGGGCGCAGAGAAACAAAAAAGCCGCCCCAGGGAAATTCCAAAGGCGGCTCTAACTATAGAGGATAAACCCTAGATCACGTAGAACATCATCGGTACAAACGCCACCAGACGGGCTGCATGAGTTGCCAGTACGGACATCATAAGTCGCCTTGCGCTACTTTGTTTTTATGAGCGTGGACCACAGCCAGTTCTGTTGTTCCGAAAGCAAGGATGCGTTGAAAACTGTCCTACAAAAATGGTTCGTTTGGCATTTTGGTCATGCCAATTAGACCAATGACCTGAAAAGACGGCTTTACTTTGGATATTTCCATTCAAAACAATGACTTTGCAAAAACAAAAACCCGAAGTCATTCTACGGGCTTATTTCGAATAGGTTACCGACGCCTATTGCAGCCTGCCAGGTTATAGATCAGGACTAACTCAGGCCCAGCATTGCAACCACCTGATCTGTCAGCCCTTCCCGGGTCAGGCCACCGCGTTCCGGGCGGTACCAGGTTACGGTCCAACTCAAAGCGCCCGTCAGCATACGGCGTACCACAAATGGATCGGCAACCAGGGCGCCCTCGTCTTTCAAAGCTGTGAGCACATCCAGCCACAAGGCTTCATAAATATCGCGAAGCTTCAGCACCTCTACCTGGGAAGCCTCCGACAGGCTGCGCCATTCAAACACCAGAACCGCCATTGCCTCGCCGGTCTGCCCATTAATCGATTCCAGCTCGGCACTGATGAGTGCCCTCAGCTTGTCGCGATTGGAATCAGCAGCTTCCATGGCTGCCTGCATGACCGCTGTGTTAAGCCTGATGGTTTCAACCATAACCGCTTTAAGGATCTCTTCTTTGGTGCGGAAATGGTGAAAGAGACTGCCCGATTGAATTCCAACCGCCGCTGCCAGGTCCCTGACAGTGGTGCGCTCATAACCTTTATCACGAAATAAACGGGCTGCCTCTCGAAGCAGTCGGCCACGCGCGCTGTCCGGGGCCGAAACCAGGTTGTCAGCGATCAGTGACTGAAGAATTTTGTCTTGGCTCACGGGCATATCCACGGGTTTTGAAAGAACAGATATTCTACCCCACATTTAGCTGTTTACAAACCAAGCGCTTGCTTGGTAATGTTTGATCCATGGGCTAAACACTGGCCCGCACCCCTCGTGGGGCACGTGCCAGTAATAACAGGATGCTTAACCATGGCTGATTCCACTAAAACGGTTCGTATCGGTTGTTCCTCCGCCTTTTGGGGTGACACAGAAACAGCCGCTGCGCAGCTGGTTCACAAAGGCGATATTGACTATCTGGTTGCCGACTACCTTGCCGAAGTCACCATGTCGATCATGGCCGGCCAGAAAATGAAGGACCCCAACCAGGGCTACGCACGGGACTTTGTCGAAACCGTCATGGGCCCCCTTCTTGCTGACATTAAAGCAAAAGGGATTCGCGTACTGACGAATGCCGGCGGCGTAAATCCTGTGGCTTGCCGGGATGCACTACAGGCACTCTGCGAGCAGGCCGGTGTGGAAATGAAAATTGCGCTGGTGGTCGGGGATGATCTGCTCCCCCAAAAGCAGGCGCTGAGCAAAGCTGGCATTACTGAAATGGCCACAGGCGAGCCTATGCCGGCAATGATGGTAAGCCTGAACGCCTACCTTGGCGCTCCCGGCCTGGTGGCTGCTCTGGACGGAGGCGCCGACATTGTTCTTACCGGCCGGGTAGTGGACAGTGCATTAATCCTCGCCCCTCTGATTCATGAATTCGGCTGGGGTTGGGCGGATTATGACAAGCTGGCTCAGGGTAGCCTTGCCGGTCACCTTCTGGAGTGCGGCGCACAGGCTACTGGCGGTAACTTTACCGACTGGGAAGAGGTTGCCGAAGGCTTCGCCGACATGGGCTTTCCCATTGCCGAAGTCAGTGCAAACGGAGACTTTGTCATCACCAAGCCGAAAGAAACCGGTGGCAAGGTGAGCCGCGGCACCGTTGCCGAACAACTGGTTTACGAAATCGGTGACCCTCGTGCGTACCTGCTGCCAGATGTGACCTGCGATTTTACCAATGTAAAACTGGAGGAGAGCGGGCCAGACCGTGTAACCGTCTCCGGAGCAAGCGGCCTGCCACCCACCGATAGTTACAAGGTATCCGGCACCTGGCCGGACGGCTTCAAGTGCACCGCAACTTTCCTGCTGGCAGGCATGGATGCTCCCAAAAAAGCACAGGCTGTTGCCGAAGCGATCCTGAGCAAAACATCCCGACTGTTCCGGGAACGCGGCTTGCCCGATTACACCGAAACCAGCATCGAACTCTTGGGCACTGAAACCACCTACGGCAAACAAGGTCGTGGCCAGACCAGCCGGGAAGTTGTCGTGAAAATCAGTGCAGCCCATGTCAAAAAGGGCGCTCTTGTACTTTTCTCCCGGGAGATTGCGCAAGCCGCTACCGGCATGGCACCGGGTTTAACGGGCATCGTGGGTGGTCGGCCAACAGTGTGGCCCAAGATTCGACTCTATTCTTGTCTGGTGCCCAAGAGTGAGGTAGCTGTGTCTGTTGACTTGAACGGCGAGGCAGCCCCCGTTTCGGTAGCTTCGGCCGGTGGATTCCAGCCCGGCCGGATCACGGATCAACCCTTAATAGAGAAACCATCGGCAACGGATACCACCGTGCCTTTGATTGATCTTGCCTGGGCTCGCAGCGGTGATAAGGGAGACCACACAAACATTGGCGTCATTGCACGCAACCCCGACTTTGTGCCTTTTATCGCAGCAGCGTTGACCGAAGAAGCCGTTGCGGCATGGATGGCCCACACACTGAACCCGGAAACCGGAAGGGTCACACGCTGGTCACTGCCAGGATTTAACGCCTTCAACTTCTTATTGGAGCACAGCCTGGGCGGAGGCGGCGTTGCCAGCCTGCGTATTGACCCGCAAGGCAAGGCGTTTGCTCAGCAGTTGCTGGAAATTCCGGTACCGGTGCCCTCGGGACTGGCTGGATCTTAATCCTATGGTGCATGCCCGAGCGCCCCAACATTGAACAAGGCTTTCAAATTATGAGTTATCAATCCGTTTTCCACCCCGACCTGTTCAAGAATCAGACCTTTATCGTCACCGGCGGAGGTTCTGGTATCGGGCGCTGTACCGCCCACGAACTGGCCTCTCTTGGAGCCAGAGTGGCGCTGGTGGGTCGTAAAGTCGAAAAAGTTGAAGCCGTGAAAGCTGAAATTCTTGAGGACGGCGGTATTGCCTCAGCTCACGTGTGCGATATCCGTGAAGAAGAGTCTGTAAAAGCCACGGTAAAAGCAATTATCGCCGAGCACGGCGGCTTGAACGGCCTGGTCAACAACGCTGGCGGCCAGTTCCCCTCCCCCCTTGCTGGAATCAATCAGAAAGGCTGGGAAACTGTAGTTCGCACCAACCTCACCGGTGGTTTTCTGATGGCGAGAGAAGCCTACACACAGGCGCTATCGAAAACCGGCGGCGCCATGGTGAACATTGTGGCCGACATGTGGGGCGGTATGCCGGGCATGGGGCATTCGGGCGCAGCGAGAGCGGGCATGGTGAATTTCACCCAAACAGCCGCTGTAGAATGGGGCACCTCCGGCGTTCGCGTGAATGCGGTGGCTCCAGGCTGGATTGCCTCAAGTGGCATGGACAGCTATCCCGAACACATGAAGCAGTGGATTCGCAGCCTCGGCGATAACGTTCCTATTAAACGCATGGGCACAGAATCGGAAGTCAGCTCGGCGATCTGCTTCCTGCTGAGTCCGGGCGCATCGTTTATCAGCGGCGACTGCCTGCGCATTGATGGCGCAGCGTCACAGGGTGGGCGCGTATGGCCGTTCCCCAAAGCCAAGAATAACGAGCCTTATAACGGTTTTCATCGGGCAGTCACACCCAAAGTACTCAGCGAGGATTGAGGAATTCCTATGCAACCCCTGGAAACCACCGTTAATCCGCAATCTGATGAGTTTCGCGGCAACAGCGAGGCGATGACTGCACACATCCAGACGTTCCGGGATGTAGAGCAAAAGGTGCTCGACCTGGCGGAAGCCGCAAGGGAAAAGTTCACCAAACGCAAAAAGCTCCTGCCCCGGGATCGCATCAACCGCCTTCTGGATCGTGGCACACCTTTCCTGGAGCTTTGTTCACTGGCCGGCTACAAAATGCACGATGACAAAGACGGCAGTATGGCGGGCGGCAACATCATCGCCGGTATCGGCACCGTCAGCGGCATCCGTTGTCTCGTAGTTGCCAGCAATAGCGCCATCAAAGGCGGGACCATCACGCCTGCGGGCCTTGATAAAACCTTGCGCCTGCAACAGATCGCCAAAGAGAACAAATTGCCGGTTGTCTCGCTGTCGGAGAGTGGCGGCGCCAACTTGAACTACGCCACGGATATTTTTGTTCAGGGCGCGAGGGGCTTTGCCAATCAGGCTCGCATGTCGGCCGCCGGGCTACCGCAGATCACTGTGGTACACGGCAATGCTACGGCCGGCGGCGCCTACCAGCCCGGCTTGTCTGATTACGTAATTGCCATTCGTGACCAGGCAAAAATGTTCCTGGCCGGTCCACCATTGCTTAAAGCAGCAACCGGTGAAATAGCCGATGACGAAGAACTCGGCGGCGCAGAAATGCACGCCCAGGTTGCCGGCACCGCCGAATACCTTGCCGAAGACGACGCCGACGGGATCCGCCAGGCCAGAAACATCATGGAAGCCCTGCCCTGGAATGAGCAACTCCCGGTTCAGCGTGAGTTGAAATGGGACGAGCCTCTTTATCCAGCTGAAGAGCTCCTGGGAGTAATCCCCTGTGATTCGAAAAAACCTTACGACGTGCGCGAGATATTGGCGCGCATTGCCGATGGCTCAAAGTTCATGGATTTCAAGAACGAGTTCGACGACCAGACCGTATGCGGCACCATTCGCATTGAAGGTCACTCCGTCGGCATTATCGGCAACAACGGCCCGATAACCCCGGCGGGAAGCGCAAAAGCGGCCCAGTTCATCCAGCTCTGCGACCAGGCCGGCACGCCTCTGCTGTTCCTGCACAACACCACAGGTTTCATGGTGGGCACTCACTCTGAGCAGAACGGCATCATCAAACACGGTTCGAAAATGATTCAGGCCGTTGCCAACTGCCGGGTACCCAAAGTCGCAATCGTGATCGGCGGTTCCTATGGTGCAGGTAACTACGCCATGTGTGGTCGCGGCCTGGACCCCAGATTCATCTTCGCCTGGCCCAACAGCCGAACCGCCGTAATGGGCCCCGCGCAAGCCGGCAAGGTGATGCGCATCGTAGCGGAAGATAAACAGCGCCGCGCCGGTATGGAGCCAGACGCGAAAACTCTGGAGTTTCTGGAGCAGGCCACAGCCAAAAAACTGGAGGACGGCTCCACGGCTCTCTTCGGTACGGCAAGGTTATGGGATGACGGACTGATCGATCCAAGGGATACCCGGCGCGTAGTCGCCCTGGTTCTCGACGTATGCCGAGAAGCCGAAATTCGCCAGTTGCGGCCCAACACATTTGGCGTGGCCCGGCTCTAGGGGATTTGAATCATGGTGTGTGGAACCGGGCCGGAAGGTCCCCCAAAAAACGCCCGTAAATACGTCCCTGTAGGGCTCGGTCGCGCCATCCCTGGCGCTCCACGTTTTTGGGAGACCTTCCGCCCCGGTTCTGAGCAACCACCAGTTATCGCTTTGAAACGCTTCAACAAAATAACGTGCCAGCAAGTAGCAACAACATTGCAGACAACAGCGGGTGTGGGGACAGGCTTCCAGAAAATGTCGGAGGCCATGGATGGCCGGAGTCAAGCGCACACGGACGTGCTTGTAGCGGTTTTCTGGAAGCCTGTCCCCACACCCGCCACCCAAGGTTATGAACCTGCTCCCACACCAGCAGGCAAGAACTAGTCATCAGGAGAACAAAAAGTGAAATTCACAGCCGAACACGAAGCCCTGAGAAAAACCGTCCGCGATTTCGTGCAGAAAGAAATTAACCCCCACTGCGACGAGTGGGAAGAAGCAGGCAATTTCCCTATTCACGAACTGTTCAAAAAACTGGGCAACCTTGGCCTACTGGGCATTCAAAAGCCCGAAGAGTACGGCGGCATGGGGCTGGATTACAGCTACAACCTCGTAGCGGCAGAAGAGCTTGGTATGGCAAATTGCGGTGGCGTACCCCTGGCCATAGGCGTGCAAACCGACATGTGCACACCCGCTATATCTCGTTTCGGCTCAGACGAACTGAAGCGCACCTTCCTGGCACCGGCGATCGCCGGCGATATGGTGGGATGCATCGGCGTGAGTGAAGTGGGGGCCGGATCCGATGTCGCGGGCCTAAAAACCAACGCCAAAAAAGATGGGGATGATTACATCATCAACGGCTCCAAAATGTGGATCACCAACAGCCCGCAGGCCGACTTTATCTGTCTGCTGGCAAACACCAGCGACGACAAACCGCACAAAAACAAGTCCCTCATTGTGGTGCCCATGAACACGCCGGGGATCACCTTCAGCCCGCATCTGAACAAGTTGGGCATGCGCTCGTCCGAAACCGCCCAGATCTTTTTTGACGACGTTCGCGTACCCCAACGCTACCGTATTGGCGCTGAAGGCACCGGTTTCATGATGCAAATGCTTCAGTTCCAGGAAGAACGTTTGTGGGGTGCAGCCAATGTCATCAAGGCGCTGGAAAACTGCATTGATCAGACCATCGAGTATTGCCGCGAGCGCAAGACCTTCGGCACACCGCTGATCGACAACCAGGTTATTCACTTCCGTCTGGCCGAACTGCAAACCGAAGTCGAAGCCCTGCGCGCCCTGACCTACCAGGCTTGCGAGCTCCACATCGAAGGCAAAGATGTAACCAAACTCGCCTCCATGGCCAAACTGAAAGCCGGTCGCCTGGGCCGCGAAGTTACCGACAGCTGCCTACAATACTGGGGCGGCAACGGCTTTATGTGGGACAACCCTGCATCCCGTGCGTTCCGCGATGTCCGCCTGGTGTCTATCGGCGGCGGTGCCGATGAAATCATGCTGGGGATCATATGCAAGCTTATGGGGACCTTGCCAGGCAAGCGCTAAAGCTGAACTTTGGTGCCAGACCGATAACCCGGTTGAACTCTTCAGGACACGCCCGCGAGTACGTCCATGTAGGGCTCGATCGGGCCATCCCTGGCCCTCAACGGTCCTGAAGAGTTCAACCGGGCTATCGGACCCAAATACTGTTCGTGGAGTCTAACGATGGAAACCTTGCCTCACTGCGAAACACTGCTTCTGGAAAAACAGGGGCCAGCCCTGCACGTCACCATTAACCGGCCAGACTCCCGGAACGCCATGAGCCTGCAGATGGTGGCCGAATTGTCCACGATCTTTACCGAAGTGGAATCGGATTCCAGCATACGCACCGTGGTTATAAGAGGGTCAGGCGGCCACTTCTGTGCAGGCGGCGACATCAAAGACATGGCAGGCGCCCGCAACCAGAAAGCCAATCAAGGTGAAAAAGATCCGTTCTACCGACTCAACCGCGCCTTCGGACAGATGATTCAACAAGTAAACGAATCCTCCAAAGTTGTCATCGCCATCACCGAGGGTGCCGTCATGGGCGGCGGCTTTGGCCTTGCTTGTGTATCCGACGTAGCTATTGCCGGGCCTACCGCAAAATTCGGCATGCCGGAAACCTCCCTCGGCATCATCCCGGCCCAGATCGCGCCATTTGTGGTTGAACGCATAGGCCTGACCCAGGCCCGACGACTAGCGTTGCTCGGATTAAGAATTGGAGCGGAAGAAGCCTGTGCGCTGGGCATCGTTCACCAAGCAGCAACATCCGATACAGAGTTGGAAGACATGCTGGCACATGCAGTGGAACGCGTTCGCCACTGCGCGCCAGATGCCACGGCAAAAACCAAAGCCCTGCTCCACCGGGTCGGACACGAATCCATGGGCGGGTTACTCGACAGCGCAGCCGAAATGTTCACAGCAGCTGTCCGGGGCAGCGAGGGCACCGAAGGCACCATGGCATTCATGCAGAAGCGTGCTCCAGCCTGGGCAGACACGAAATAGATCAGAGGGAGTGAATGGGTGTGGAAGCACTTTCAGGAAATGTCGGAGGCCATGGATGGCCGGAGTCAAGCGCACATGGGTGAGGCAAGCGTTTATGAAGCGAAGCTTCATGCGCAGCCGAACGACAGCAATCTATGATTGCTGGCCGGACCCCGCAAGGGGGGCTCGTAGCGGTTTTCTGGAGACGTCTGTCCCTCCTCACTCGCGGCCTCACACAGAACAAGAGACCAGCACAATGCTAAAAAAGTTACTGATAGCGAACCGCGGAGAAATCGCAGTCCGCGTTATTCGTACCGCCAAAGCCCTCGGATACCGCACCGTCGCCGTCTACTCCGAAGCAGACGCCAACGCCATGCACACAGAGCTGGCAGATGAAGCCGTTTGTATAGGCCCGGCGCAAGTCTCCGCGTCTTACCTGAACGCCGACGCCATACTCGATGCCGCCCGCAAAACCGGCGCAGACTGCATTCACCCAGGTTACGGCTTCCTCTCCGAAAACGCCGGTTTTTCCAATGCTTGTAAAGAAGCCGGCATCGTATTCGTAGGCCCGCCAGCCGGCGCCATCGAACTTATGGGCAGCAAACGGCGCTCAAAAATCGCCATGCAAAAAGCTGGAGTACCTGTTGTTCCCGGCTACGAAGGCGACAACGCCAGTGACAACGAGCTCATTGCCGCCGCAGCCGACATCGGCTACCCGCTGATGATCAAAGCCTCTGCTGGTGGTGGTGGCCGGGGCATGCGCCTTGTAAACGATGAGTCCGAGCTGGCAGACAACATAAAACGCGCCCGCTCCGAATCCAAACAAGCCTTCGGCGACGACGAACTGATCCTCGAAAGAGCCGTCATCGAACCTCGCCATGTGGAAATACAGGTCTTCGCCGACCGCCACGGCAACGCCGTATACCTTGGTGAACGGGACTGCTCGGTACAGCGGCGCCACCAGAAAGTGGTGGAAGAAGCTCCCTCACCCTTCGTGACCCCGGAACTCCGGGCCGTCATGGGCGAAGCCGCCGTTAAAGCCGCCCTGGCCTGCGACTATGAAGGCGCAGGCACCGTCGAGTTCCTCGTGGACAAAGATCGAAACTTCTACTTCCTGGAAATGAACACGCGCCTGCAGGTAGAACACCCGGTTACTGAACTGATCACCGGGCAGGATCTGGTGGCATGGCAGCTTACAGTTGCCGAAGGCTTGCCGCTCCCGCTGGTTCAGGATGAAATCAAACTCAATGGCCACGCTATTGAAGTGAGGCTCTACGCCGAAGACCCGTCCAATGGCTTCACCCCACAAACCGGCCCCCTGCATGTCTTCCAGCCGGCCGAGGGCGAAGGCCTTCGCTATGACACGGGCGTGCGTTCCGGCGACGAAGTCACTCCGCATTACGACCCCATGCTTGCAAAGGTCATCGCCTGGGGCGAGAACCGGAATCAGGCCCGCCGTCGGCTGATCCGGGCGCTGGAAGATACGTTTGTTTTTGGCGTCACAACCAACCGCCACTTCCTCAGCCGAATTATTACAGACAGCACGTTTGGTGCCGGCGAGGCTACCACGGCATTCCTGCAGCAAGCCTTCAGCGAAGACCAATCATTGCAGCCAGCTAAACCGAGAATCCGCCAGCTCGCGCTTGCAGCCTGCGTTCTGGCCCATGGCAATGCTAGCAAGCAAGCCTGGAGCAACGCACCCGCTACCAATACGCCGATGAAGCTCGATACCGGCGACGAAACTGTTGAGCTGCTGGTACAAAGCAGCGGCAACAAACTTTCCTGCCGCTTTGGTGACGAATGCCATGAAATGGTTGTTACCAGCATGCAGAACGGTGTCCTATGCACTATCGACAAGGGTATCCGGCAGCGTTGCCAGTATCATCGCAGCGGAGATTCGCTATATTTACAGGCGTTCGGAGAGTCGTGGTCAGTCACTGATCTTACTCACCAGCCAGCCGCAGGTACGAACGGCCCGGGCAGCGGGCGCATTCAGGCCTCAATGGACGGCGCCATTATCGACGTACAGGTGGAGCCCGGGCAGGCAGTTCGCCAAGGCGACACCCTGGTAATACTGGAAGCCATGAAAATGGAGCACCCGGTGAAAGCCGATTGCGATGGGGTTGTTGGCGAGGTTCTGACCAACAAAGGCAGCCAGGTGAAACGCAGCCAGTTGCTGGTAGAGATCACCATCGGCGAAGCACCCGAACAGGAGAGCGAGAAATGAATACCTTGAACAAGAAAACCGTATTTATTACCGGTGCCAGCCGTGGCATCGGCCGCCAGATTGCCCTCGCCTGTGCCCGTCAAGGCGCAAATATTGTGATCGCCGCAAAGTCAGACACACCGCATCCAAAGCTACCCGGCACCATTCACACGGTCGCTGAGGAAGTTCGTGCAGCCGGAGGCCAAGCACTGCCTTTAGTACTCGACGTGCGCGACGAAGAACAGATCAAAAAACGCATTGATGAAGCAGCCGAACACTTTGGCGGCATTGATGCCCTGATCAACAACGCCGGCGCCATTCGACTGGCCGGTGTGGAGAAGCTGAAGGTCAGCCGCTTCGACCTTCTGCACCAGGTAAATGCCCGTGCAGTGATGGCATGCAGCCAGGCCGCCTTGCCCTGGCTTAAACAGTCCGAGCGTGGCCATATCCTTAGCATGTCGCCGCCATTGAATATGGATCCCAAATGGTTTGCTCACTTTGGGCCTTACACCTCAACGAAATATGCCATGACCATGATCAGCATTGGGATGGCTCAAGAGTTCAAACGATACGGTATCGCGGTGAACACCCTTTGGCCTAAAACCGTAATAGCCACCGCAGCGATTCAGCATGAAGCGGGCGGCGAACAATTAATGGCACAAGGCCGGAAGCCGGACATCATGGCCGACGCTGCCGTAAGCATCCTGAACCGGACAGTGGACGAACTGACAGGACAGAACCTCATTGACGAAGATGTTCTCCGTGAAGGCGGCGAGACCGATTTCGAACGTTACCGGTACAAAGCCGGCGACAAGCCCCTGTTGCCCGACCTTTACCTGGACTAGCCTCCCGGCGAGGTTATTCCGAGGCCCTGATTCAACTATAAAAATACCAAGGGGAAACCATGAGCCAAGACAGCGTTACCGCGATGGATATCGTGCGCAGCCTCCCGGGAATACTTAAACGATTCCCGGCGATTGCCAAAGGCTATTATTACTACTCAATCAAGGATGCGCGCAAACCCCTTACCCTCGGAACACTCATTGAGAACAACGCAGAAAAGCATGGCGAAAGACCAGCGATTCTATTCGAGGATCGCAGTATCACCTGGGGTGATTTCAATGCATGGTCAAACCGCATCGCCGGTTATTTTCAATCTCAGGGACTAAAAAAAGGCGACTCCATCGCCGTCTTCCTGGAAAATCGCCCGGAAATTCTGGCCGTGGTTGCGGGCGCTGCCAAGATCGGCGTTGCCTGCGCCATGCTGAATACATCGCAAAAAGGCAAGGTTCTGGAACACAGTGCGAAGCTGGTCAAGCCAACAATGGTCGTGGTTGGTGAGGAGCTGGTACCTGCATTCGATACTGTAAAAGCAAGCCTTGAGCTCAACCACCCCACGCCTTTTTTGTTTCTCGCCGACACCAATACACTCAATGCCTTCGGTGACGCACCCGCGGGCTACGCCAACATGGCACAACAGGTCAGCACCTTCAACAGCGACAACCCCGATCTGAGCGACCCGCCGAGAACCGGAGATACAGCGATTTACCTGTTCACCTCCGGTACAACCGGCTTACCGAAGGCTGCACCGGGATCCCACAACAAGTTCCTGAAAGCCTACGGTGGCTTTGGCCTGATGTCTCTTTCAATGACACCGGAGGACGTCTTCTACTGCACTCTGCCGCTATATCACGGTACTGGCCTTGTAGTTTGCTGGGGCTCAGTGTTGGCCGGCGGTTCAGCCTTTGCCCTGCGCCGAAAATTCTCCGCCAGCGCTTTCTGGGATGATGTACGCCGTTATGATGCAACGGTTTTCGGCTACATCGGCGAGCTATGCCGCTACTTGCTCAATCAACCGCCAAGCGACCAGGACCGTAACCACCGTCTGACCCGCATGCTCGGCAATGGCCTGCGGCCTTCTATCTGGAAAGAGTTCAAAGACCGCTTCGGCATTGAAACTGTCGCGGAGCTTTATGCCTCCAGCGAGGGCAACATAGGCTTCAGCAACTTTTTCAACCAGGACAACACAGTCGGTCTTTCTACGGCAACTTACAAACTGGTGAAGTTCCACGATGGCACCCGAGATCCGGTTCGGGACGAAAAAGGTGTGATGCAGGAAGTAGCCAAGGGCGATCCGGGCCTGCTCATCGGCGAAATCACAAAAAAATGGTCTTTCGAAGGCTACACCCAGAAAGAAGCCACGGAAAAATCTATCCTGCGCGATGCCTTCAAACAAGGTGACGCCTGGTTCAATACTGGCGATGTGCTGAGAGAAATAGGCTGTCGCCACCTGCAGTTCGTTGATCGAATGGGGGATACCTACCGCTGGAAAGGCGAGAACGTTTCAACCAACGAGATCGAAAACATCATCGATGGCTCCGGGATGGTCGAGGAAGCCATCGTTTACGGCGTCGAGATTCCGAAGACCAATGGCAAGGCGGGCATGGTGACGCTGGTACCGAACAAGAGTAACTTCGACCTCAACAAGCTGCTGACCTACTTGCGAGATAACCTGCCAGCTTATGCGGTGCCGGTGTTTGTGCGGGTCACCCACTCCATAGAGAAAACGGGAACCTTCAAGTATCGCAAAGTGGATATCCAGAAAGCGGGTTACGCTCTGGAGCGACCCAATGAGGAAGTTTATGCGTGGCTGCCAAAGACAGAGGGCTACACACTGCTAACTCCGGAGCTGGTTTCGGATATTGATGCCGGGCAGTTTAACTTCTGACTTTGGTGTTGGGGTCTTGTTGAAGCTCTAGCCTATAACATTTGGGGCCTGCGTTGGTGGGAGCCCCCTCCCAAAAACCGCTACGAGCACATCCCTGTGCGCTTGGCGTGGGCCATCCTTGGCCGCCGACATTTTTGGGAGGGGGCTCCCACCAACGCGACCAAACTTATCCATTTACCTTGAGCAACACACACTGAGACTCCAAGACAAAGCTCACGTTCAATCGGAGCGATGCCCTTAACTTCAATAATCAGAGTCATTCGGTTTTGATATATCTGAGAAGCCAGCAAGCCGTGGCTGACAGGCCTCCCCAAAAATGTTGGAGGCCATGGACGGCCGGAAACAAGCGCACACGGACGTGCTCGTAGCGGTTTTTGGGGAGGCCTGTCAGCCACGGCTTGCACCCCAACTATCAGGCTACAGTCACTAAAAAGCAGGCACCTCAAGGGCCGACCTTAAGCACCACCTTCCCAGTAGCACGCCGCTCAGTCAGAGCGCCCAGAGCCTTGGCATAATCCTCAAACTCGAAGACTTCGCTGATTTTGGGATCGATTTTACCCTCAGCATAGAGCTTCATCAGCTCCATCATATTCTGGGCACTTGCCTCCGGCTCACGCTGGGTGAAGCTGCCCCAGAACACACCAACAACGGAACAGCCTTTAAGCAGAGTCAGGTTCGCAGGTACTTTGGGAATATCACCTGCAGCAAAACCAACAATCAGGTGCCGGCCATTCCAGGCCATGGCCCGAAGTGCCTGCTCGGTGAAATCACCACCTACCGGATCGTAGATCACATCCACACCTTTACTGCTGGTCAGGCGCTTTACGGCGTCTTTCAAAGGTTCCTCGGTGTAATTTATCAGCTCATCCGCACCGGCAGCCTTGGCAATCTCCAGCTTCTCCGCTGAACTGGCAGCAGCTATCACACGAGCGCCCATCGCCTTACCCAGCTCTACCGCCGCCAGGCCAACTCCCCCACTTGCACCCAGAACCAGAAGGCTCTCGCCCGGCTGGATGTGTGCACGCTGCTTGAGAGCGTAGTACGAAGTGCCGTAAACCATCGTAAACGCAGCTGCTTTTTCGTCGCTCATACCTTCCGGCACGGGCAGCAGGTTGTGCTCAGGTACGACTACCTCTTCGGCAAAAGCTCCGTAGCCGGTCAGGCCGGCAACACGATCACCGACTTTGAAGCGGGTTACTTTATCGCCCACAGCGACAACTTCACCTGACATTTCACCACCGGGGGAGAATGGCATGGTCGGTTTGAGCTGGTACTTGCCTTCAATAATCAAGGTATCGGGGAAATTCAGACCCGCCGCTTTTACGCGAACTTTAACGCCACGGCCTTTGGCCTCGGGACTTGGTACATCCTCGATGGCCAGCGTTTCAGCCGGGCCATATTCCTTACAGAGAATCGCTTTCATGGGGGCTCCTTTAGTGAACGTCTGTTGTTATTGAATCACGCCAAGCTAAACAGAGTCGGACCATGAAGCAAATAAAGAGCTTTTATCCATATTTATAAACGGTACTTATAAACCGTTGTCTCCGCACTCCAGAGCAGAGATGAATCAGGCGCAGTTTTCAGCTATCCTTCGCGCTTCTGATCCCGGCCGCTCAGATGCTAGCCGATGTCCTTTCAGGGTTGATCATGCTCGACATTATTTACTCACTTGAAATGATTGGAATTATTGCCTTTGCAATATCGGGCATGGTGGTTGCGCGATCCAAGAATATGGACCCGGTTGGCGTTTTTACCATCGCATTCATTACCGCCCTGGGCGGCGGAACCCTGCGCGACCTGATTATGGGGAACCACCCGGTTTACTGGATTAAACATGAGGAACAACCCATCCTCATCCTCGCCATGGCGATCGTATTCAGCTACTGGAAGCGTTCAGAGCGTATTCGCGAATCCTGGATTGTTTTCCCGGACGCAATCGGGCTCGGTACTTTCTCGATATTGGGGGCGCAGCTTGCTCTCGATCTGGGCCATTCATGGTTTATCGCCTCGTTGCTCGGCGTGATGACCGGCACCTTTGGAGGCGCTCTGCGGGACACTCTCTGTAACGAAGTACCCTTTATTTTCCGCAAAGACCAAATCTATGCATCCATTTCATTCGCCGGGTGCTGGCTCTATTTCGTGTGTCAATGGGTTCTGCAAAGCGAGGCCCTGTCACTGACAATTGGTTTGCTTTTCATTGTTATCGTTCGGATGGCAGCTGTACGCTTCGATATCCGCTTACAGCGTGATCCAACGCAACACTGACGGCGCCGAGACTTCAATCATTTCTTGGCCTTGGAGCCCTCAACCAGTAAGATTACCGGTTTTTCACGCAACTCTTTTTCAAGTAGCTTTTACAGCTAGGCTTTTTAATTTAACGGTACACTCCCAAACTCCACACTCTGGCATCCTGAGAGGCAGACACCCGTCATGCTTGAACGACTGTTCCAACTCCAGGCCCACGGCACCGATGTTCGTAAAGAACTGGTTGCGGGCATCACCACCTTCCTGACCATGGCGTACATTATCGTGGTCAACCCAAGTATCCTGTCTTCAACAGGTATGGATTTCGGCGCTGTTTTTGTCGCCACCTGCCTGGCAGCGGCCATCGGCACTCTGATCATGGGGCTGTGGGCAAATTATCCGATTGCTCTGGCGCCGGGCATGGGCCTGAACGCCTTTTTCTCATTCACTGTCGTGGGCAGCCTCGGGTACAGCTGGCAAGTCGCACTTGGCGCAGTTTTCCTCTCTGGCCTGATCTTCTTTTTACTGAGTGTTCTAAAAGTCCGCGAATGGATCATAAACAGCATCCCCATGTCTCTGCGCTTCGGGATTTCAGCTGGTATCGGCTTCTTCCTGGCGCTGATTGCACTGAAAAATGCAGGCATTGTAGTGGACCACCCCGCTACGCTGGTTGGCCTCGGTGAACTGAAGTCGGCCGAGAGCATGCTGTTCTTTGGCGGATTTGTTCTGATTTGCGCTTTGTCGTTCCGCCGCATAACCGGTGCCGTCATGATCGGCATTATTGCCGTAACCGTCATCGCAATGATGCTGGGCATGGTGGAATACAACGGCTTCGCTTCCGCGCCACCAAGTCTTGCGCCCACTTTCATGCAACTGGATATTGCTGGCGCTTTGAATATCGGCATGATCAGCATCGTTTTCGCGTTCCTGTTCGTGGATCTGTTCGACACCTCGGGCACGCTGATTGGTGCCGCTCAACGCGGCGGCCTTCTGGACAAGGATGGCAAGCTTCCACGGCTGGGCCGCGCACTGATGTCTGATTCAGTAGCCACCATGTCTGGCGCAGCCCTGGGCACCTCAACCACCACCAGCTACATTGAGTCCACTGCTGGCATTTCCGCTGGAGGGCGAACAGGTCTGACAGCTGTGGTTGTAGCTTTGCTGTTCCTTGCCTGCCTTCTGCTCTCACCCATCGCCAGTATCATCCCGGCCTACGCGACGGCCCCTGCGCTACTTTACGTGGCAGTATTGATGGCGAGCGGCCTGAAGCTGATAGACTGGGACGACATCACAGAAGCCGCACCGGCTGTGGTAACTGCGCTGATGATGCCCCTTACGTTCTCTATCGCTAACGGCATTGCGATGGGCTTTGTCACTTACGCTGTAATCAAAGCTTTGAGCGGGCGCTGGTCAGACCTGAACGTGAGTGTGGTGGTGATCGCCATTATTTTCATACTGAAATTCATGTTTCTGGACGCAGGTTAAGCTGCGCCCGGAATGAGAGCCTGACTTTTTATGGATTACTTTTCTCAAAGCATCAAACAAGCCATTCGCACCGTGCCAGACTGGCCCAAGCCCGGCGTTGCGTTCCGGGATATCACCACGGTTCTGCAGGATAAGACTGCCTTCCGGAAACTGATAGATGCGTTCGTTCATCGCTACCACGGCCACGATATCGATGCCGTGGCAGCGGTCGATGCGCGCGGATTCATCATTGGTTCTGCGTTGGCTTATGAGCTCAATGCTTCACTGGTACTGGTGCGCAAGAAAGGCAAGCTGCCGTTTGACACCCTGGTGGAAGACTACGAGCTCGAATACGGAACCGCGTCCGTTGAGCTGCATCAGGATGCATTCAAACCCGGTGACAAAGTAATACTGATAGATGATCTGATCGCCACCGGTGGCACCATGCTGGCCGCCAGTCGCTTGATTCGGCGCATTGGCGCCGAGATTGTGGAGGTCGCAGCGATGATTGACCTCCCCGACCTTGGCGGCTCCACCAAGCTGCAGGAGGAGGGTCTGAAGGTCTATACTGTGTGTTCGTTTGAGGGCGAATAAAGGCTTCGCCCAACCAAGTGCTGGTTGAAGCACAGATGGCGTTTTGGGAGGTCACTATGGAGCAGTATCAGCATCATTGGGTTGATGGCACACCGGTGCATTTGCCATTGGGGAAAATCGTCTGCATTGGCCGAAACTACGCCGAACATGCCAAAGAACTCAATAATCCGATACCAGAAGAGCCCCTGCTATTCATCAAACCGGCTACCTCAGCAGTACATGTAACACGCCCTCTGAACTTCCCTTCGGATCGTGGCCAGATGCATTTCGAGACCGAGTTGGCGGTGCTGATTGGCAAGCCCCTCACCAACGCAACTCCCAGCGAATCCGAGGCGGCCATTCTCGGCTATGGCCTGGCTCTGGACCTGACCCTTAGGGACCTGCAGAGTCAGCTGAAGGAAAAGGGCCACCCCTGGGAAAGAGCCAAGGCGTTTGATGGTGCCTGCCCGCTGTCACCATTCGTAGCTGCTGAGCAGTTCCACAAAGATCACATTACTTTTAGCCTTGATATCGATGGTCAGCGCCAGCAAAGCGGCGACACCCGGGATATGCTCTTTCCTGTCATTCCTCTGCTGGGCCATATAAGTCGCCATTTCACGCTACTGCCCGGCGATGTTGTCATCACCGGCACCCCTAAGGGCGTTGGTCCATTGCACCAGGGGCAAACGTTGGCACTGCAGCTGGAGGATAAGTTGTCTGTCTCCACCAAAGTGGTTTAACTTAGGCTGACACAATCTTTCTTTACACAGAAAACGTATAGTCAGGCATGGCAAAAAAACCAGTTACCTCACGCAGTGGTCGTTTTTTCAAGCTAGCCGGCATGACTGCCTCGGTAGCGGGGCAGTATGCGGGCCAAAAAGCCCGCAGCATGTTCAGCAGCGAAAACGACGACGGCGCCCGCAGTGAAAGCTATACCCGCATGGCTAACCGCATCACCGACACCCTCGGTGAAATGAAAGGTGCAGCCATGAAGGTGGGCCAGATTGCCTCGCAGACCCAGGACTTCCTGCCCAGGGAGTTTTCTGATGCGCTTCAGAAGCTGCAGAAAGAAGCGCCACCCATGCCCTTCGAGATTATCCTTGAGCAGATTGAGACCGAGTTGGGAAAACCGGTTGGAGAGCTGTTTGAGTACCTGCAGGAGACGCCATACGCAGCGGCATCGATTGGTCAGGTTCACCGCGCACGCCTGCACGATGGTACCGATGTGATCATAAAAGTGCAGTATCCGGGTGTTGATGAGTCCTGCGACTCCGACCTGAAGCAATTGCGTCTTGCTTTGAAGCTCGGCGGTCTGTTGAAAATGCCCAAAGAGTCAGTCGACCAGCTGTTCACGGAGATTCGCGAACGGCTGCGGGAGGAGCTGGATTACGAGAATGAGGCCCGGAACATTGAACTGTTCCGCGCGTTTCACAAAAATGATCCCTGGGTGGTTATTCCTTCCGTGGTTCCTGGTCACTCTACGCGTCATGTTCTCACTCTGGAGCTGGAAGAAGGTGACCATGTGAGCGAGGTCACACCGGAGCACTACGATCAAGCGACGATCAACCTGATCGGCCACCGTATGTTTACTGCCATGGCGGATCAGTTATTCCGCTTTCAGTGTATCCACGGTGACCCCCATGCCGGGAACTTTGCGTACCGGCGGGATGGCAGTATCGTTATGTACGATTTTGGCTGTGTTAAGAAACTGAAACCGGAAATTGTTGAAGCCTACCGCAATGCAGTTAATGCGGCACTGGAACAGGACTATAAGGCGCTGGATGCGTATCTGATTGACCTGGGAGCGCGGGTTGGAAGCCAGCCGGCCATTGATGAGGCTTACTACGCCATGTGGCGGGATATTCTTGTGGTGCCGTTTGATTCTGAGCAGCCTTACGATTTCGGCGAGTCAAGCATTCACAAAGATGTGGCCGCCAAGACGAGCACCGTGTTCAAGTATCTGGATTCGTTCAAACCGCCAGTTGAGAGCATTTTTATTGACCGGATGATTGCGGGGCATTACTGGATGCTGAAGCGGCTGGGGGTTCAGGCTGCTTTTGGTGAGCAGCTTCGGAAGTATCTTGCGGAAACTCACTGACGTTCATCTCTGGCACTATCGGAGGCATCCGGACAGGGTTTTCAAAACACGCAGTGAATACTTCCCTGTACGCTTGGCTCCGCCATCCATGGCTCCGCACAGTTTTGAAAACCCTGTCCGGATGCCCCCTCCCAAACTCAGAAATTTGCTGCCGACACCTATCTGGATAAGAAGTTTTCAATCCATTCGGCAACGCCCTCTCCTGCACTTTTACGGATAACCCTTGCCCGGGAAACGCCCGCTGGCTCGCCTGGGTCTATTACCGTGATGGGTACATCTCTCTCAACCTCATGCACCAGCCCTGCTGCCGGGTAGACCTGTAACGAGGTGCCTACGATCAGTAAGTCGTCGGCAGTACGAACCAGGTCAGCTGCCGCGTCCAGCATAGGAACTTCTTCGCCAAACCAGACAATGTGTGGGCGCAACTGTTCGCCGAGTTCACACTGCTCGCCTAGCTCGATATCCCGGTAGCCCAAATCGTAAATCAGCTCGGGGTTCAGTGAACTTCTGGCTTTGGTGAGTTCGCCGTGAAGGTGTATCACGTGGCTGGAGCCGCCTCGTTCGTGCAGGTCATCTACGTTCTGAGTGATGATGGTGACCCGGTGGCGTTTCTCCAGCTCGGCGAGCAGACGGTGGGCACGATTGGGCTGAGCCGCAGCGAGCTGTTGCCGGCGTTCATTGTAGAACCTCAGTACCAGCTCCTGATTACGCGCGAAGGCCTCGGGAGTAGCAACGTCGTAAACACTGTGTTGTTCCCAGAGGCCGCCGTTGTCACGGAAGGTGGAGAGGCCACTTTCGGCGCTGATGCCAGCGCCGGTGAGTACTACGATATGCCGTTCCATCAGTCGAAGATCTTGCCCGGGTTGATGATCCCATTGGGATCGAATACCTGTTTGATTCCTCTCAGGTAAGCGATTTCCGCTTCGCTGCGGGTGTATTGCAAGTAAGGCTTTTTAGTCATTCCCACGCCATGTTCGGCGGAGACGCTGCCTTTATATCGTTCGACGATTTCAAATACCCACTTGTTGACCTGCTGGCACTTTTCGAAGAAATCTTCTTTTGCCATGTCTTCCGGTTTGAGGATGTTGAGGTGCAGGTTGCCATCGCCGATATGCCCGAACCAGATGATCTCGAAATCCGGATAGTGGTCAGTCACAACCGCATCGATTTCCTGCAGGAAGCCAGGCACTTTGGAAACAACAACGGAAATATCGTTCTTGTAGGGTGTTCGGGGCGCGATGGACTCCGAGATTCGCTCGCGCAGCTGCCACAGGTTCTGCGCCTGGGTTTCACTCTGGCTTATAACACCATCCACCACCCAACCGTTTTCCATGCACTGTTCGAACAGGCTCATGGCGTTGTCCATGACCTGATCAGACGTTGCCTCAAACTCCAGCAACGCATAGTAAGGGGCCTCGGTTTCAAACGGAGCCGGCACTTGCCCATGGGCCAGGACATGCCCCATGGCTTGATGAGAAAAGAACTCATAGGCAGTCAGATCAAGGCCGCCCTGGAAGGTCTTGAGCACATCCATGGTGTTGCCAAGATCACTCAGCCCGAGCACCAGGACTGTAAGACTGTCAGGTTTACGCGAAAGCTTCATGGTGGCTTCGGTGATAAAGCCCAGCGTACCCTCAGCGCCGATGAAAAGGTGGCGCAGGTCGTAGCCGGTATTGTTCTTTTCCAGATCTTTGTTCAGGTCAAGGATATCGCCTTTGCCGGTGACTACCTTGAGGCCAGCCACCCAGTCTCGGCTCATGCCGTAGCGGATAACCTTGATACCTCCGGCGTTAGTTGAAAGATTACCACCCAACTGGCTGGAGCCCGCAGATGCAAAATCCACCGGATAATAGAGATAGTTTTCCTCAGCAAAATTCTGCAGTTGTTCAGTCACCACGCCTGCCTGGCAGCGAACCAACCGGTCGCTGGCACTGAAGTCCAGAATCTGGTTCATGTTATCAAAAGCAACGACGACTTCGCCGTTGGCAGCAACAGCGCCGGCACTCAGGCCGGTGCGGCCACCGGACGGAACCAGAGCAACCTGGTGCTCATTGGCGAATTTCACTAGTGCCTGAACCTGCTCGGTGGTCTTCGGGAGCACGATGGCCAAAGGATTAGGGGCGTAAATGCGCGTCCAATCCTTGCCGTAGCTTTCAAGATCAGCGGCGTCAGTCAGAACCTTTCCGGGCGTCGCTCCGGTGGCCACCAGCTCTTTGAGGGAAGCAATGATCTGTTCGGATTTCATGAAGGCATCAGTCTCGTCAGGGTTGGGCAGGAAGCTATGGACAAAAGTTTCTCAGTTCAATTGATCCAGGTGAACCCGCACACTGTGAAAAGTTCCTTTTATGGTATCATACCGCCCCTGTTCTGTGAGCTAGCCCATACGATGCCTGGCCACAGGTCACTTCATGCGACGAAAGGTTCGGAAGCAAAGCCCATGTCAACGACGTCTCTCGAAAAGAGCAAAATCCGCATTCTGCTGCTGGAAGGCGTGCATCAGTCCGCACTGGATACCCTGAATGCTGCAGGCTACACCAACATTGAGTACCTCAGTCACTCTCTGGCCGAGGAAGACCTGATTGAGAAGATTGCCGACGCACACTTTGTCGGTATTCGCTCACGCACTCAGTTGACGGAAAAAGTATTCGAGGCAGCCAAGAAGCTGGTTGCGGTGGGTTGTTTCTGTATCGGTACCAACCAGGTGGATCTGCAGGCAGCGACCCGTCGCGGTATCGCAGTCTTCAATGCACCCTTCTCCAACACCCGAAGTGTGGCCGAACTGGTTCTGGCACAGGCTATCCTCCTGTTGCGCGGTGTTCCCGAGAAAAGCGCCATGGCTCACAGGGGCGAATGGCAGAAGTCTGCAAAAGACAGTTACGAGATTCGTGGTAAAAAGCTGGGGATCATCGGTTACGGTAACATCGGCACCCAGTTCAGTGTTCTGGCCGAAGCCTTGGGCATGGACGTATATTTTTACGATGTGGTTTCCAAGCTATCCATCGGCAATGCCACCCAAGTGGGCACGATGCAGGAACTGCTCAACATCGCGGATGTTGTGAGCCTGCATGTTCCGGAAACACCGGCCACCAGGTACATGTTCAAGGCTGAGCAACTGGCCCAGATGAAGCCAGGTTCTATCCTGATGAACGCATCCCGCGGCACGGTCGTTGATATTGACGCACTGGCCGACACTCTGAGAAGCGGCAAACTGCTCGGCGCGGCGATCGACGTGTTCCCTACCGAACCCAAGTCCAACAACGAAGAATTTGTTTCTCCGTTACGGGAATTCGACAACGTTATCCTGACCCCGCACGTGGGCGGCTCCACCATTGAAGCCCAGGAAAACATCGGGCGCGAAGTAGCCGAAAAACTGGCTATGTACAGCGACAATGGTACCTCTGTGTCGTCAGTAAACTTCCCGGAAGTTGCCTTGCCGTCGCACCCGAACCAGCACCGCTTGCTGCACATTCATGAAAACGTGCCGGGCGTAATGTCTGAGATCAACCAGGTCTTCTCCGAAAACGGTATCAACATTTGCGGTCAATACCTGCAAACCAAAGAAGACATTGGCTATGTCGTGGTTGATGTAGACAAGGCTTACGGTGAGCTTGCACTGGAAAAACTGCTCCAGGTCAAAGGCACAATCCGGGGTCGCGTTCTGTTCTGAACAGACGACTAGCTGCACAAAAAAACCGGAGCGATTTGCTCCGGTTTTTTTGTGCCCGGCAGAACCGGGATGCTAACCATCCATGCAGTATCTGTTTACTGCATAGGCACCAACGTCAGCTCAACACGACGATTTTGTTCACGCCCTGCGGAGGTGTCGTTGGAAGCAATGGGGTAACGCTCACCGTAACCCACCGCGCGGGTACGGTTAGACTCAATGCCCTGGTTTAGCAGGAAGTCTCGCACTGAGCCTGCACGACGCTCACTGAGCAGTTGGTTGTAACTATCTGAACCCGAGCTGTCGGTGTGACCCTCAATCTGGATAATGGTCTTATTGAACTCTTTCAACACCAGGGCGACAGATTCGAGGGTGTTAGTGAAACCACCCCGGATGGATGTCTGGTTCAGGTCAAAGGTAATATTGCCGGGCATGATGAGCTCAATCTGATCACCATTACGGACCACACGAACACCACTACCTTCCAGCTTCTGCCTCAACTGGGCTTCTTGCCGATCCATATAGTAACCAATACCACCACCAACAGCCGCACCACTTGCGGCGCCAATCAATGCTCCCTTTCCACGGTCGCTTTTGCTGGAGGTTGCAGCACCAACGGCTGCGCCACCAATTGCGCCAATGATACTGCCTTTGGTCGCATCAGAAGTCTTCTGCTCGCCGGTGTACGGATCATAAGTCATACAACCGGCAAGGCCCATGGTCGCTACTGCTACTGCAAGCATTGTTCTCTTCAAAACATTCTCCTGTTGCTGATTGTACTGCAGACGGCTTTAAACTCTCTGGCACTCTTATCAATGAGAATCAGGAGTCTCAGCGACGCCTGCCACTGAATGATCAAATGTATCAATAATGGCATTGAAGACGGTTGCCTGTAAGTCCTTGGCTTCGTTCACCAGATGATGACGCCCGTCGATAATTCTTACTTCCTCTACCGATGCAAACTTGTTACGGATAATTCTCAAATTGTGTTGCCAGTCTACAGTCTGGTCTTTTTCGCCCTGAACGACAGTAACCGGAAAGTCTACGGGGCGAGCTGATTCTATGTGCGGTATCCAGGTGCGCAGAGCGCTTACCCAGTCCACGTGAACGGCTCTTGCCTGCAATGGGTCATGTTCGCGCAGGAAGCGTAAAAAGCGGGTGTTGCCGCTGTTCGCTGCAAATACACGCTGCCAGCGGGTAACGAAGGGCTTCACCATGGTGTGCAATACTTTAGCGCCAAGCCAACCTGCAGGCCGCACCAATGGTGCCAGCAAAACCACTTTGCGGAACTCCGATGTTTCCCGGGAGTGATGGTTCGACAAAAGGTAGTCAATCAGTATGCCCCCACCTGTACTCTGTCCAACCGCAAACCAGGGCCCCCGGATTTTATCGCGGACATGGGCCAGAACTTCTGACAGCACCCCCTGATACTCAAGAAAACTACCAATTGCAGCCGGCGTGCCGCTGGAAAGTCCATGGCCCGGCTGGTCGTAAGTCAGCACATCAAAGCCAGCCGCAAGGCAGCGCTCAATCAATTGGCTATATAAACCTACATGATCAAAGTAGCCGTGCAGGATGAACACAGTGCCACGCTCTGCACAAGACTCCGGTAGCCGGAAATAGTGCACCATTACTTCGTGCTGGCCTGCTGTCACATACCCTTGATGATACGCAACATCCGGATGCTCAACCCAGAGATCAAGTCCATAGAAACGGCAGTACGCCACCATTTCCTCGCTGAGCTCTCTCCGCTCTTCCGGGTCGAATGGCTCTAGCCGGTCCAACAGGGATTTACGATTCCAGTCCGGTATTTCTATGGTATCCGTTTTCCAGTACACGTAGAGTTAAACGCCTGTCATGAATAGATAATACGAATTAAGATACATAATCCTAACCCATAGCGGGGGCATAACACAGATGTTGCAACATCTTCTTGAAACCGGACTGCGCCAGACCATGAATCGGCTGGTCAGGCCAGCACTTCATCCAGCAGTCCCGGTTTCGGTTCAGCGCGCTTTGATCAGCCAGGCCTACCGAAGCTCCGTACCGCCCCGCGGCTGCCGTTTCCAGACAGCTACATTAGCAGATAGACCTGTCGTGAAAAGTTCTTATGGCCAGACCTCGCGGGGCGCAGTCCTGTACCTTCATGGTGGAGGCTATATCATCGGCTCGGCGGCCACTCATAAAGGGCTTACCGGACACCTGGCCAAAACAAGCGGCTGCATGGTAATTACACCAGACTACCGTCTTGCTCCCGAGCACCCTTTCCCGGCCGCACTGGACGACGCTGAGGCCGCCTGGCTGGCGCTGATTGAAGAGGGGTTTGCACCCGGGCAAATTGCCATTGCAGGTGATTCGGCCGGCGGCGGGCTGGCCATCGCTCTAGCTATGCGCTTGCGTGACAACACTCAATCCTTGCCATCATCAATTACGGTTTTTTCACCGTGGATGGATCTGACTCAGGAAGCGCTGTATTCACCCGAATGCGAACCGGTACTACAACCACGCTGGACCGCAAAAGCCGCAAAGCTTTACGCTGGCGGAGAATCTCTACGCACCCCCCTAATCTCTCCAATTTTCGGTAAGTTTGAGGATTTGCCACCACTATTGATACAGGTCGGCAGCCAAGAAATTCTGCTCAACGATGCAGAACGGCTTGCGGATGCGGCCAGAAAAGCCGGAGTAAAAACCTACCTTGAGGTGTTTAACAGCCTTTGGCACGTGTTTCAGGTTCACAGTGGACAACTGGACAGAGCAACCGCTGCCGTGCAAACCGCTGGCGAGCATATCAGAGAACATCTGGCAGACTGAGCACTCCGAGCACTAGCGCCTCTTTACGTTGTCGTGGCCACCGCTTGATGTGCCACTCCAACTTTGATGCGTGGCTGCGGTCGCCGGCTGGTGAACTGAACACCAGCTCCAGTGGCCCCTTCCCTCTGAGGCTTCGGGCGCCCTTCGGCGCGCCAGCCTGATGTTCAGCAAAGCGTCGAGGCACATCTGTGCTAATACCAGTGTAAAGCGCACCACTGGCGGTGCGTACCAGGTAAACAGACCAATCAGTCGCCATTGATCAATACCCGCTCCCTTGCTTTCACTTTTTTCTGCTGTAACCAGAGGCCAGCCATAATGAGCACCAGACCGATGTAGGTCGATGACAGGATCCGCTCTCCAAGAATCAAATAGATAAAAACGAGAGAGAGGAAAGGTGAAATGAAGATCAGGTTGCTCACTCTCGAGGTGTTTTCCGCCTTTTTCATGGCATAGGACCAGAGTACAAAGGCGATGCCCATCTCAAATGTGCCGACGTAGACCGCGGCAGCAATTGAGCCGGTTGCCGGCATGCTCAACCCTTCTGTCCACCAGCAGATCAAAGCAATAACAGGAAGCCCGAACAAAAAGTTGAGAAACAGACCGACCACAGGATCCCGGGTATCGCGGGTCGCAATAATCCAGTAAGAAGCCCAGACAAGCGTGCTGCCGATAGCCAGTGAGACGCCCAGCGGATCTGAAAAGCTGAGCGTAGTCACAGCACCACGGGTTGCGATCACTACGACCCCGGCGTAACACACCAGCCCGGCGACAATATCCAGACTGCGCAGGCGATGCCCCAGAAATGGCACCGAGAGATAAGCCAAAACCAGCGCCCAAGTATAATTTAACGGCTGTGCTTCTTGTGCTGGCAGCCGGTCAAAAGCGCCAAACAGCAGAAAGTAATACAGGCAGGGGTTGATCAAACCCATACCAAACGACTGGATGTATTGCCTTTTACCTAGCGAAAACACCAGATGCCAACGCTTCTGCAATAACAGAATGCCGCCCATGACCAATACAGATGAAGCGCAAGCAACCAGCAGCATTTGTACGGGGGCGAGATCCGCAAGCGCCAGCTTGAAAGCGGTAGCCACAGTAGACCAGAGCAGCACCGTGCCCAGCCCATACATCATGGCTGTTTTCTGATTCGTCATTACAGCCCCCCTTTCAGCTCCCCTGCATCGGTGCCTTCAGAATGAGATTCATCACTTGTCTTGTCCGCCGCCTGATCTGCTGCCAGCCAACGGTACAAGGTACGTCGGTTAATGCCGAGAATCTGTGCTGCCCGGCGTTTGTTGCCGCTAACCGCCTGCATTACCTCGCGCACATAGTCTTGCTGAAGGTGTTCCAGCGTTGGCCATTCAGAAATGTTTCCAGCGGATCGCGCCGCTTCAGGGTTCACCGATCCGACCCGACGCTTCCTGATGCGCTCAGGCAGATGATCAGGCTGAATGGTATCGCCTTCACAGAAAGTAACCGCCCTCTCGATTGCGCTACCCAGCTCGCGGACATTCCCCGGAAACGGATAATCCATCAAAGTGCGGGAGCTTACCTCACTGAGCTTGAGAAATCCGCGTTGGTGCTTACGAGCTATCTCCCTTAAAAAGTGCATTGCCAGAAGGTCGACATCATCCCCCCGCTCTCTCAGCGGTGGAATACGCAGGCTAAGAGTTTCCAGGCGATAATAGAGGTCTTCCCGGAAGCTTCCTTCGTGCACGGCCTTCAGCAAATCCACATGGGTAGCGGCGAGGATTCGCACGTCCACTGGCTCTTCCTGATCCGCACCTACCGGTTTGACCATGCCTTCCTGCAAAACCCGGAGCAGCTTCGCCTGCAACGCCAGAGGCATTTCTCCTATTTCATCAAGCAACAAGGTGCCACCATGGGCTTCTGCGAACAGGCCTTTTCGAGCCTGACGGGCGCCGGTAAACGCACCCGCCTCATGGCCGAAAAACTCACTCTCCATCAACTCGCCGGGAATGCCGGCGCAATTGACAGCTACAAAAGACCCTGAACTCCGCCCGCTAGCCTGATGGATCGCTCTCGCCACCAACTCCTTACCTGTGCCACTTTCGCCGCAGATCAGCACGGCAGCTTCGCTGCGCGCAATTTGCCGGATTTCCGAGCGGAGCCGAACCATGCTTTCATGCTCACCTATCAGGCCAAGAGACTGATCCTCGCCTTTGTGCGCAAGAAACTGCTGCAATTGCCGGGTGAGATCGGCCTGAGTCAGTAACCGGCGTATCTTCAGGCGCAGGTGGTCAGTAGATAAGGGTTTGGTCAGAAAATCATCTGCTCCGGCTTTTAGTGCATCAACGGCCTGATCCACGGTCCCGAACGCGGTAATGATGATAAAAGGCAGGCTACGGCCGTCAGCCTGAGCTGCCTTTAGTAGCTCCAGCCCATCGCCATCCGGCAGACGAAGGTCAGAGACAACCAGATCCGGTGTTTCTTCAGCAAGCAGCCTGCAGGCCTCATTTACTGTACCGGCCCGAGTTACGCTATAGCCATCCAGCTCGAGCTCTTCGCTCAACAGCAAGCTCAGGCTGACATCATCTTCCAGAAGCAGGATAGTTGCCTGTTGCTCTTTCATTCCGCTACCTCCGCGGGCCAGAACAGACTCATCCGGCACCCGCCTGTTTCATTGCTGCCGATTTCAATCCGGCCACCGTGCTCCTTCAATACACTACTGACGACCGCAAGCCCAAGCCCTGTACCCTCTCCAGCTGGCCGGGTACTGTAAAACGGCTCAAATACAGACTTCCGCTTCTCCGCCTCTATGCCTGGGCCGTCGTCGTCTACCCGTACCTCCCACTCGTTATTGCTGCAAAGCAGCGATACGATCACTTCAGAACGGGCGGCCTGGCAGGCGTTGCGGACGACATTAAGACACGCCAGTTCCAACCTCATGGGTTCTGCCCTGACCCTCGCGTTCACATCAAGGCCTTCACTCAGCAAGCGCTTGCCGCGGCATTTATCATCTTCAGTAGCACGCTCCAGGGCGTCCCGGAGAACCGTACTGAGGCTGATTGGCCTTCTTGAATCCGGCACATGACGAAAGCAATCCAGGAGTTGCTGAATAATCGTGGTCATACGCCCAACCTGATAACCGATATCATCCAACTGCCGACGCTGATCTTCCGTAAGCGTCTGTCGTGCCATGATATTTGCGCGCCCCTGAATTACATTCAACGGGGCGCCAAGTTCGTGTGCGACGCCTCCGGCCACGCGCCCGATCATGGCAATTTTCTCCTGGTACTCAAGACGCTCGGCCAATTCGCGTTCCTTGATCACGCGCTGTTGTATTTCCTCTTCCGCCCGAGCCATGCGCTCTCCCATGTCCCGCACACCACCGTATATCTGCCGCAATTCACGGGGGCCGGACGCTTCCGCACCAAGGCGCCATTGCCCGGGAGCCAGGCTTGCCATGGTATTCAATAGCCGGCTTACATGCCGCCCCACCGCACCATAATGCCCGAGCACCACCACCAGAATGATCGTGATCGCAAGAGCCGACCAGATAGACACAGCCCACAGGCGCATTGAGGCAAGAAGGTCATGAAAGTCACTGCGCCTACGAGTTACCTGCAGCAACCCCTGTATCCGGCCATCGTCGGCTACCAGCGGAGTGAAGTGCGAAAATACTGATTGCCCGTCGACCCAGCGAAAAGCGCCCCCCAATTCGCCGCTATTGATGACCTGTTCAGCGCTGGCACTATTACCCACATCGGTATCTGCAAGGCCCAGGCTGGAGACTCGCGCGCCATCCTTGTCAAACACCGACGCTCCTGAAACACGGCCAATCCGGAAGATCGACTTCAGGGAGTCGCTCATCACTAATTCATCTTTTTCCTGCATCGCCCGGGAGAGCGGACCGCTGGCCGCACGGGCAACCAGTTCCAGGTCTTCACGCAGGCGGTCATTCAAGGCTCGTTCAACCGCACCAAACCCCAGGTAGATGGCAAGCCCGCTGATGAGAAGCAGAGGGACAACAATGCTCAATACCAGTGTTAACTGTATCGATCCAAAAACCTGGCCGGCGTTTCTGAGTAAAGGTTTCATCCTGGCTCCCACGACATAATTGCCACACCTTTCTGCCACATGTGACATTTCGCCACAACCTTCATTACCTCAGATTAACCAGAATTTTCGCGTAAGTTTATGTTTTAACTACATAAAATAAAAACCAAAGAAGCTGGCACGGTGCTTGATACATCAACAATGAACCTACACGAAACAGGAGAAGTCGATTATGAATATGAACAAAGTACTCGTATCCATTACCGCATCCGTTGCCCTGCTGGCCGCAGCTCCCGTTATGGCAGAGCAGGCGCAGCAAAACCCGGCCGCCACAGATTCAAGCGGCTACTCAAACCCTGCAGCAACAGGTACTCAGAAGACCGATTACAACGATGCAGAACTGAAAAAGTTCATCGACGCCCAGGAAGGCATTACCGAAGTGCGCGAGGAGTATATCGATAAAATCGAATCAGCGGATTCCCAGCAGAAAGCTCAGGAACTGCAGATGGAAGCTAACGATGAGATGGTAACGGTTATCGAAGAGGCGGGCATGGACATCCCGACCTATAACGCCATCGCCACCGCTTACAGCAGTGAGCCGAAGGTACGTAACCGTATTGAAGCGCTGATGTAATCGCCGGGCGAAACCGGACAAGCTGTTCGTCAGTTTAGCCCCGCCAAGTGCGGGGCTTTTTTACAGAAATCTGACAACCCTTACTGCAAATCTCTCTGTCCATTGCCAGGTAGTCTTAGCTCAGCGTGCGAAAAGGAAATCGCTAATCCTTATCTCTTACCCAGCGGTCCCCTTCTTTATGATATTCCTGCTTTACTGCAGCCCAAGCGACTTTGTGAGCGGTTTCCTCGCGTCCTGAGTCGTCCCGGCGGTCGTCTGGATCACTGTATTCGTCCCACGCTGAGTTAAACGCTTTGCGATAGATTTCCTGAGCATGAGAGGGAAGGTTGTCGGTAACCTGTTCTGGCAACTCCGATTTACTTGAATACGGCATAAATACCTCCCTGAATGAGGGGTTGGCTACGCGCCTTGCCGGCGCACTCCGCCAACATAATTAACAATCTTTGCGACTGCCTTCAACGCGCAAATAATGACAGCAGCCTTAAGAATTATTCACAACCGCTCCTTCCAGCATTATTCACACTAGACTAACTCCGGTAACTGTCGATATCGCGAAAGGAGACATTCTATGACTCATAATTCCGATCATCCAAAACACTCCGCCGCTAAGGGCGGTGAGTGGCATCAGCTTTCTGACAAAACGCACCCGACGCTTACAACCCAACAGGGCGTACCCATTGCCGACGACCAAAACTCTCTACGCGCCGGAGCTAGAGGACCGGGGCTGCTTGAAGATCAGGTCATGCGGGAGAAGATCTTCCATTTCGATCACGAGCGGATTCCGGAGCGGGTTGTTCATGCCCGCGGCGTTGGTTTCCATGGCTACTTTGAGAACTATAAAAACCAATCGGAGCTCACGACAGCAGATCTGTTTCAGCGCCCTGGCGAACAGACCCCCGTCTTCGTAAGGTTTTCAACCGTCGCGGGAAATAAAGGCTCCGCCGACCTGCCTCGTGATGTCCGTGGGTTTGCGACCAAATTCTATACCCAACAAGGCAACTGGGACCTGGTAGGCAATAACATTCCGGTCTTCTTTATTCAGGACGCAATGAAGTTTCCGGATCTGGTCCACGCCGTAAAGGAAGCACCGGATCGCGGTTTTCCGCAAGCCCAATCCGCCCACGACAATTTTTGGGATTTTGTCAGCCTGATGCCCGAAAGTACTCATATGCTGATGTGGGCCATGTCCGACCGGGCAATACCCCGTTCCCCCCGATTCATGGAAGGCTTCGGCGTACACAGCTTCCGCTTTGTTAATGCTCGGGGGGAGTCGCACTTCGTGAAATTCCACTGGAAACCGAAACTGGGGCTTCAATCAGTTGTCTGGAACGAAGCTGTGAAGATCAACGGTGCAGATCCCGACTTTCATCGCCGGGACATGTGGGACGCCATCCAACGCGGCGATTACCCTGAATGGGAATTAGGGGTACAGATTTTTGACGACGCCTTTGCGGACGAGTTCGAGTTCGACATATTAGATCCCACAAAACTTATTCCGGAGGAACAGGTTCCGGTAACACCGCTTGGCAAAATGGTGTTGAACCGCGTGGTCGATAATTTTTTTGCTGAAACGGAGCAAGTTGCCTTCTGCACGCAAAATATCGTCCCAGGTATGGATCATTCAAATGACCCTCTCCTTCAGGGCCGCAACTTCTCCTATCTGGATACCCAGACCAAACGCCTGGGCGGGCCAAACTTTACGCACATTCCGATAAATGCACCCAAATGCCCGATGCATCACTTTCAGCAAGATGGCCACATGGCGATGACCAACCCCAGAGGCCGGGCAAATTACGAACCCAACAGCTGGGATGACAACCCAGGGCCCCGGGAAAACCCTGAGCTAGGGTTTCAGAGCTTTCCTGAGGAGATATCTGGCACCAAAGTGCGCGAGAGATCCCCCACTTTTGCCGATCACTATAGCCAGGCGTGGCAGTTCTATATCAGTCAGACCGAAACGGAGCAAAATCATATTGCCGATGCGTTCGTATTCGAGTTGAGCAAGGTGGAGAGGGAGGATATACGTATCAGGATGGTGAGCCACTTGTTAAACGTGGATGACACCCTTGCCAACAAAGTTGCCGACGGACTCGGGCTGGAATCGCTGCCAGACGCAGCTGCCGCCGCGGTAGAGCCGAGAAAAGACCTTGCCCCCTCTGACGCCCTGAGCATTTTAAAGAGCGGACCCTCGAGTTTTGCTGGCCGCAAGCTTGGAGTGTTTGTCAGTGAAGGCACGGATGCAAAGATCTTCGATGCCCTGAAGGCTGCAGCAGAGCATGAGGGCGCAGTGCTTGCTGTAATTGCGCCGGTCATTGGTGGCGTAACCGATAGCAGTGGCCGAAAAATCAGCGCGAACGAGAAAATTGATGGAGGACCGTCTGTGCTTTTCGATGCCGTCGCTCTCTTGCCTGGCGACAAGGGCATTCAAAAACTCGCACGCCACAGCCCGGTTCGCGATTTCATCAGTGATGCTTTTGCCCACTGCAAGTTCATTGGCTATAACACAGCCGCTGAGCCTTTACTGGAAAGCGCTGGCCTTGCTGAAAGCAAAGATGACGGATGCATAGAGATCGATATCATCGAGGACTCTTGTGCACGTTTCATCGAACGCTGCCGTGATTTACGTTACTGGCCACGTGAAGATGCAGTTAACAAAGTATGAAAACCTGACACTCAGGGCGAAGTGATTAAAGTTGGCCGGGTTTCGCGGCCAACTTTAATCTACAGCGACCGGCACCGAGACAAACTTGACGCCCTGGCGCGCCAATTCAGCAGAACCACGTGCCGTAAGTTCGGAGATAAACTGAAACTGCTCTTTAGGGGCGAACGGGTAAGCCTTCAATCGATAATGCATACCCCACGGCTTGTTGAATACAATCACGACCACAGGCTGCCAGGTTTTTGTTCTCGGGCTAGTAAAAGCCACATCTCTGAGCAACTCACGCACCCGGCCGACATCATGGTTCGACTCAAGATGAAAATCGGCCACGCACATCAGGTTGTCGGTGCCATCGTTACCGTTGGCAATCAATGAGTTCCACAATTTGTTATGAGGGATAATCACAACCGTGTCATCCGGAGTAACAATCTCCGCCGCACGCGTTCCTATCGCCCGCACTTCACCGTACTGCCCGTCTACCTCAATCCAGTCACCTGGCCGGTAAGGCATCTCATAGAGGGTCACAATGCCAGCGATCAGGCTGTTCGCATAATCCTTGAAAGCAAAGCCCAGAGCCAACGCCAGGGCGCCAAAAATAGCCACCATATTTTCAAACGATGGCTCCACCAGAATCGGAACCACGACCACAATCGTGGCGAGAATGATTAACAGCCGAAGCAGGGGCACAGACGCCAGCAGGTAAAGGCGCGCCTTGCCACCCAGCTTTTGCGCAACCCGCGGAAGCACCTTCTGAATCGCTACGGTTAACAGGGAGGCGAGAGCAATAACAAGCACAGCCTCCAACAGCGCCTGCCCGGTTATGGAGGCAAAGGCGTCTTTGATACCAAGGTCATCGATCATGGTCGCTCCTAAAACTGATCAAGCGGGAATCCCCAACTCTGCAGGTGGCGCCTGACCGTGGGATACCCGATGGGTGTTACTCGCCAGCGCTCGCCGGGCTGTTCACAGATCACCAGTTCAGCACGCTTCAACCGTGACAGCACCAGGCTCAGCTCATAGGCGGAAACACCAGTGACCACCTCCAAAGAGGCTATATCGAGGCTGTTGTGCAGCAACAACCCATGCAGCACGAAACCGGTGACACTCTCCTTGCTCTGCGGCATGGTCGGAAGGCTCAACCGCTCCAGTGGCACAACCCAGCAGTCCGCCGCCCGGCTTTGTTTCTCCGACATTTCGCCGTCACCTTCCAGCTTGGCGTCATCATCTGGCTGTGCACGCAAGGATCTCTGCCAGATGGCCAGGGCCACGCCGGGATTGCCGCGAGATGTCGCCGCCAGGTCACGCAAAAAATTACTGTATTTGCGCTTCTTACTTCTCTTCTTTTTTTCAATATCATCTGGCTCAGGCTGGGGCAGCACGTAATGACCATCACCGGTCATCCTTACGACCACCGACGATTTTCTGCCTTTCGAAGCCAGATAAGTAAACCAGACACCCAATCGCTCAGAGTTCATTGGCGCAGGCGTCCAGGGTGACATTTGGGCGTTTTCAAGATAATGCCCCCAATATCGCCAACACCAACTTGAGCACCCCACAATACCTGCACCCGCATTGCCATTTGCGATCCTGCGAAACAGCTCCTTGACCAAGGCCAGACCTGAAAGACGTCTCAACCAGAATTCTGCAAGCTCAGTGATTACCCAGGGGCGAGACAAATCCTGGTTGTCCCACCATTCACAGGCTTCCTGATCGCTGAACGCCAAGGTCTCAGGCGGCGCAATAATAGTCCATTCGCCAGTCCCACCAGGGATAAAGCCCGACGGCCCAGACTCAGAAAAACAAGCTAGCGACTGCTGCACTCCAGAAAAAGGCGGCGCCACCAGGCAGACAACTTCGCGGCTGAGCGCGCCTTCGGAGCGTGCGTGATCAAGACTGGAGGCAATAACGACCGCCTGGCGTGCATAATCCGGCTCCGGGGCGAGCCGATGTTGCTGGGCGATGGAAAGTTCGGGTAGGTCGTCCATGCTCTCAAAAGGCTCTTCGGCCTGAGACACACCGGCCCGCAGCTGTGTAAGTGCATGGCTAATTGCATCTTTTAGCGAACGCCGCACAGAGGTCTCAGGCAACGCCCACTGCTCAGCAGACATCAAACCACCAGGAAGACACGGGTCAGCATTATTCTCGTTGGTTGTTTCCTTCAAAAACAGCTCCTCCATGGCGAGCGGCTACCCGGTCTACTCAGGCAGCAACCAGCCCTGTTCGTGGGAAAGACCCAGCACAGACTCTCCGGCGATATCCCCAATCATGGCAGAAAATCGTTTATCAAACCCCCAAGGCGGGTTGACCACCAACATGCCGGAACCGGTCATGCCCCGCTCCGGAGGCGTTTTCAGATGGACCTCGCTGCACCACACTTTACGCATCGGGCTGTTTTCCAATGACTGCTTCAACGCAGTATGCAAACCACTGGTAAGAATCGGATACCAGACAAGATAGACCCCATGACGGCATTTTTGCCATGCTTTCTGCAAAGTAGTGGCAACATCAAGATACTCGGATTTGATTTCGTAAGAGGGGTCAATCAACGTGATCAGCCTGGGTTGAGCGGGCGGCAGGTTCCGCAACAGGCCTTTCAAGCCATCTTCATGCAGAACCCGCACACTCTTACCCTGCCCCCGGTCCGCAGCCCAGCCTTCAAGCTGGCCGCTTTCCGAAGGGTGAAGCTCAAACGCCGTCAACGAATCACCCCGGCGCAGGGCATGACGAAGCCAGGCCGGGGAGCCCGGATAAACTGTCAGTGGGCCTTCGCCGGCATTGAAATGCGACAACAGATCCACAACTGGCTGCCAGTCTTCAGAAGTAAAAGCGTTCCGACTGGTCCAGAATTTTTGCACGCCCGAATCCGCTTCTGCAGTTTTCCGTGCGCGCTCACTCTTAAGGTCATAGACGGCGCTACCCGCGTGGGTATCAAAGCAGGCAATGGCAGAGGGCTTCGCCTGCATCATGGAGATGGCAAGCGTTAATGCACCGTGCTTTTGCACATCCGCAAAATTCCCGGCGTGAAAAGCGTGAAGATAACTCAACATAAATCAGCTCCCTGTAAACAGGAGCTATTAGGCCCGAGCGCGCACTCGCTGTGCAAGCTAACGCCTGCAAAAGCCTCGCAAAGTGAACAGAAAATGGGGATTCTGCCGGATGTCAGCCAGAACGGCTCCCACTTGAGGAGGCCTGACCTGAACCACAGCACTCGGGCCGACCCTGCGCAACATTGCCTTTATCGACCGACTTACGGAGCGATTGCCACGCAGAGAACACACTTTTTGAGGAGCCTGCTAGTCGAACCACTGATCCACTCATGCTTTTCTCCAAATTAAGAGCACGTTTGAATCAGAATTTAGCATCACAAATTGTAATTGCAAATGATTATCATTAAAAATTGATATCGAGCAGGTTTTTGTTCTACCTTGGCCCGCGCTAAAGCATGCTTGCGTTAAGACACTTTAACAAACATAATTACGAACGATAATGCCTCCCATTTACATAGCCGCTTCTCAACTTTCGGAGTTCTCAATGAAAGCAATGTTCCGACCAGCCCCTCTGGCACTTACCGTCGCTGCGGTTTTAACCGCTGGTTGCGCCAACACTACCCAGACAGATTCTGCTGCGTCCCAACCAGCCACGAAAGCATCGGTTGTTGAACACTATGCCGATCTTGCACATGCAGGGTACGAAGACGCACTGATCACAGCAAAAACACTGAACAAAGCCACAGACCGTTTACTCGCAAACCCTACAGAGGCCAATTTGCAAGCAGCTAAAGAAGCCTGGCTTGCAGCCCGCGTACCCTATCAGCAAACAGAAGTGTTCCGCTTCGGCAACACGATTGTAGATGACTGGGAAGGCCAGCTGAATGCGTGGCCACTGGATGAGGGCCTGATCGACTACGTGCAGGCAGACGATTATCAGTATGAGCTGGGCAACGCAGGCGCAACTGCCAATATCATTGGAAGCGACAGCCTCAACGTTGGTGGTGAAACCCTTGATGTAACAAACCTTTCTGCCGAACTCCTTGCCGACCTGAATGAAATTGGCGGCTCGGAAGCCAACGTTGCAACCGGCTACCACGCCATCGAATTTCTGCTATGGGGCCAGGATTTGCATGGCTTTGAGCCTGGCAGTGGCGAACGCCCGGTAACCGACTACGCCACCGGTGCCGACTGCACCAACGGCAACTGCGAGCGCCGGGGTGAATACCTCGATGCCGCCACGGACCTTTTGATTTCTGATCTGGAGTGGATGGTCGCACAGTGGGCGCCAGGCGCCTCAGACAACTACCGCAGCCAGCTTGTAAATGCCGACGCCAACGAAGGCGTGCAGAAAATGCTGTTCGGAATGGGTTCTTTGTCGCTGGGAGAGCTTGCTGGCGAACGCATGAAAGTGGCTCTTGAAGCCAACTCCTATGAAGATGAACACGACTGTTTCAGCGACAACACCCACAATTCCCACTATTACAATGGTCAGGGCATCCAGAACGTATACACTGGCACCTATCGGCGCGTAGACGGTAGCCTGGTAACAGGCCCATCGCTGTCTGATCTTGTAAAACAGGGCAATCCCGAGCTGGATGCACGCCTGAATGCACAACTGGATGCTTCAATGAAGGCGCTGGGCGTAATGAAATCCAAGGCCGAATCGAGCCAGAACCCCATGCCATTTGATAGAATGATTGCACCGGGCAACACCAGCGGCGCAACCGTTGTTAATGGCGCAATCATGGCGCTGGTTGAACAGACTGGCTCCATTGAGCAGGCTGCTCGTCAACTGGGCCTTGAGGCTTTGTCGCCAGACGACGCCGGCCACTCTTTCTGACGGGAAATCAGTAGGGTATAGATATCCGGGGGCAAAACTTGCCCCCGGTCATCAAGGAACCGGAACAAGCCATGGAAAGCCTGCTTTGAGATGAGCAGATTTTCCATGGCTTCTTCAATTGTGTGGTAAGAAATAATGACCAGAAACAAATTAATGACTGCGTTGCTGCCCTTGCTGCTCGGCTTCGCGTTACCAGTTAATGCCGACACCCATGCTGGCTTTCCGTTGCAGCAGTCACCAGGCACCGGAGGAGAGGGTACTGTGGAGCAGTTTGATACCAACGCCTACTCCCTGCCCCAGAGCAACCTGTCGATGACCAAGCGCCTGGACTTCAGCGTTGGCAACAGCTTCTTCCGCAACCCATGGGTAGAAGCACCATCCAGCACCGTAGCACGGGACGGTTTGGGCCCCCTGTTCAACACCAACTCCTGCCAGGGCTGTCACATAAAAGACGGCCGCGGACACCCCCCCGGAATTGATGAACCGTCGGTATCCTTGTTTCTGCGCCTGGCTGTTCCGGCAGACCCCGAGGCTGACGCCGAAATGTTGCTTACCCATGGATTCAAACCTGCGCCTGTCTATGGCAGCCAGTTGCAAACGGCTGCCCTGCCCGGTGCGCAACCAGAGGCAGATTTGGTGTTAACATGGAAAAAATTGACCAAAACTCTGGCTGACGGCACCAAAGTGGAGCTGCGGGAGCCCGTGTACCAGATAGAGAACCCCAATTACGGTCCCTTGCCCGATGGCCTTCTGGTCTCCCCTCGTGTCGCACCACCTATGATCGGCATGGGGCTTCTGGAAACCATTCCAATTACCGATATTGAGGCCCTGGCTGACCCGGAGGACGCAGACGGAGATGGCATTTCCGGTAAACTGAATCAGGTATGGGATCTGGCAACTAACCAGACAAAACCGGGTCGGTTTGGCTGGAAAGCTGCCGAACCAGACGTACACCAACAGAGCATGGGCGCGTTTGCCGGCGATATGGGTCTGACCTCCAGCCTGAAACCCACTACGGATTGCACACCAGAACAGGAATGTGATCGCTTTCCCGACGGCGGCCAACCGGAAGTCAGCGACAAGATCGCAAACTTTGTAACCTTCTATGCCAAGAGTCTGGCTGTGCCGGCACGGCGTAATATGGAAGAGCCATCTGTGCAAAAAGGCGCACAGCTATTTAACGACACCGGGTGCGCCGGATGTCACACTCCCCGGCACACCACAGGAACAGATCCGGAACGGCCAGACTTGAGCAAGCAGACCATCTGGCCCTATTCCGACATGCTTTTACACGACATGGGCCCTGCCCTTGCCGATGGCCGTGATGAGTTTTTGGCCAATGGCAACGAGTGGCGCACACAACCTCTCTGGGGCATTGGTCTGGCCCAGACCGTCAATCCGCAAGCAGGATTCCTGCATGACGGGCGAGCGCGAACCCTGGAAGAAGCCATACTTTGGCATGGTGGTGAAGCCGCACCAGCCGTAGCACGCTTCAGCCAGTTCAGCGCCGACAACCGTCGGGCTCTGCTCGATTTCCTGAACTCACTTTAAAAGGAGCCTGTTATGAAGCGACTGACACTAACGCTTTGCCTCGCCTCAACTCTGGCCACCGCGCCGTTGATGGCTGCGAGCACCAAGAGTACCGATACGGACTATCGGACGCAGTGGCACAGCGACATTCTCACAGGCTACGAGAGCTTGTCGACACAAAGCCAAGCCCTGGCAGAACAGGCCGAGACATATTGCCAGAGCCCAACATCCGAAGGGCTTGAGAAGACCAAACAGGCCTGGCTGGAAGCGTTCCTCGCCTGGCAGCAGGTTCGATTCGTAGACTTTGGCCCTGTAGAGCATGGAAACCGCGCCTGGCAATTCCAGTTCTGGCCGGATCCCAAAAACCTGGTGGCTCGCAAAGCTTCCTACCTGCTGAAAGATAATGCTGCGATCACACCTGAGGCAATCAACGAATCCGGCGTTGCAGTTCAGGGCTTTCCCATGGCTGAGTACCTGTTGTACGACCAGACCTTCAACAGCAGCGAAAGAGCGCTGCCAGTAGACCATACCTGTGAGCTACTGGTGGCCGTAACCCGTCATATCGCTGGTAATGGTGAAACCCTGGCTCATGACTGGAATAGCTTTCAGAGCGACTACCTTGGCAATGACCAGTACACAGACACAACGATTCGTGCTGCCATGGCCGGGCTGGAAATCCTTGAAGAGCGCCGCCTGGCCACCCCTATGGGGTTGCGCGGCAACGGCAAACGCTCGGTATACAGCGCCGATGCATGGCGCAGTGGAGCCAGCCTGATTGCTGCTGACGCGAGCGTTCAAGGGCTTAAAAACCTCTTTCTTCCGGGCTTCTCTAAACTCCTCAAAGAGAAGGGGCAAGCCGACCTGGCTGAGGATATAAATCAGCAGTTTAACGAAGTTCTCGAAAACTTCCCGGAACTCGACCGCCCAATGGCTCCATTACTGGCTGACGACAATGCCTTCCGGTCCTTGCAAAGCCTCTACATTGACGTGACTCAGCTAACCGCACTGGTGAACGACAGGGCAGCCGTTGAACTAGGCGTAGTGCGCGGCTTTAATTCCAGCGATGGAGACTGAGACAAAGCCATGCCTGAACTGACCCGCAGAAGCCTGATCAAACTAGCCTTCACAGGCAGCGCCGCGCTCACACTATCCGGTTGCAACATCTTGCCCCGAAAAGCCGGCAGTGACGGCCCGCATCAGTACACAGGTGCGGTCGGCCTGGCCGACGGCAGTTTTGCTGTGAGTGCCATAAAGCCGAATGGGAAAATACTCTGGCAATCTCCTGTACGAACCCGCTGCCACAGCGGCTGTAAACGCCCGGGTACAGCGGAGGTGTTGTTTTTTGAACGACGGCCCGGCTGGGCGTTCTACGCCATCAACAGCAAAACAGGCGAACAGCTCCATCGTATTGAAGCCGCTGAAGGCGAGCATTTCGTGGGCCACGGTGTGTTTTCACCGGACGGTCGATTCCTGTACGCCCCCGCTAATCGCTACGAGCCCGGAGAAGGCATCATCGCGGTTTACGACAGTCATCAGCAATACCAGCGAGTCAATACCTTTGATCTGAAAGGTATAGGCCCACATCAAATCACACTGCACCCGGATGGCCAGACATTGGTCGTCGGGCTGGGTGGTATTCTCACCCACCCGGATTACGACCGTATCAAGCTCAATCTTGACACCATGGAGCCAGCGCTGATCTTGATGAACAGGCATTCCGGTGAGATTCTTGCCAGATTCCAGCCAACCCATCATCAACTGAGCACGCGGCACGTGGATGTGGCGCCAGATGGCACCATTTATGCCGCCTATCAATATCAGGGAGCGGCCCATGAACTGCCACCGCTGGTAGCAAGATACCGCAACGGGCGCTACGAAGAGATAGCCTTTGATGAGGCCGTTCACCGGGAACTCGGTAATTACATCGCCAGCATAGTCGCACACCCGGAAAACGATCTGGTTGCCATTGCCTCACCGATTGGAGGCACAGCGCTGATCTTTAACAGCCGCACAGGCGCGGTTATCGAGAAGGCCGCCATCGCAGACTGTGCCGGCGTTGAAGCGCTGGCAGGGGGCGACTTTCTGATATCTTCAGGCCGTGGCAAATTGGTTCGCATGGGCCAGCGCACGCCCGCCAAAGAAATTGCCAGCTTGCCGGTTCAGTGGGACCATCATCTGGTGTAAAGGAAACGCTGATCTGCATTCCGGGGTTCAGGGGTGCCGGCCCGGCTGGTATCCTTGGCTACCCATTTCCCGGAGGACTGCGGCTTGTCCCAGCAACAGACACCCTTACAGAACAACACTTCGTCACCAGAGCGCGCCCAAACAACCGGCGCACTCGATCGATCGGTTGACCGGCTATACGGCCTGATTGCAAACGAGGAAGATGCCCGAGTCTGCAAAGACATTCCGGCGGAAGCCTGCCAAGTTGTGCCGCGCAACTTTTTTCTGATTCTGGCCGCCAACGTACTGACCAAGCTGGGCGATCTCCTGATTAGCCCCAAAACAGTACTGGCGTGGCTGATGAGTGCCATTGGAGCACCGGCACTGGTGGCCTGGCTTGTCCCCATCCGGGAGTCCGGCTCCATGGTACCCCAGATGATGATTGCAGCCTGGGTTCGCCGCAAACCTGTGCGTAAATGGTTCTGGACCCTTGGCAGTTTTGGTCAGGCGATCAGTGTTACAGCCATGGCGGCGTGCGTCTGGTTTCTTGAAGGCTATATGGCAGGTGGCGGCATCATAGCCGCGCTGGTGGCATTCTCCCTGTCACGGGGCTTCTGCTCTGTCGCCATGAAAGACGTTCAGGGAAAGTGCGTTCCGAAAACCCGGCGAGGCAGGCTTTCAGGCCTTGCGGCCACCATCGGCGGCACTGCGACCGTTATATTAACGGTTTTGCTGTTCCGGGATCAGGGCGATCCGACCCTCGCATTTTACAGCTTGCTACTCTTGCTTGCTGCCGCCCTCTGGATCATTGCAGGTTTTTTGTTTGCTGGTGTGGATGAGTATGAAGGCGAAACCGGCGGCGGTGGCAACGCCCTCAAAGAAGCAATCCATAGCCTGTCACTTTTGCGCGATGATGTGCCTTTTCGCAACTTCGTTATTACCCGGGCGCTTCTGCTGTGCTCAGCCCTGGCATCTCCTTATTTCGTGGTGTTGGCCCAGAAAGAATCAGAAACGGGCTTGATGCTTGGAGTATTTCTTCTGGCAAGCAGTCTCGCCAGTTCAGTGTCCGCAAGCTTCTGGGGCTGGATGGCTGATTCATCAAGCCGTCGGGTGATGATTCGCGGTGCCGCTATGGCCAGTGCTGTATGCCTTGGTGTCGGGCTGACAGCCATGCTTGCAGGTACAGGGGTAGGCAACGGCTGGTTTTACCCACTCGCCTTCTTCGTGCTCAGCATTGCCCATGCAGGCGTGAGACTGGGTCGAAAAACCTATCTGGTAGATATGGCAGGAGGCAATAAACGTACAGATTACACGGCCGTCAGCAACACTGTTATCGGCTTTTTGCTGCTCGCGACCGGTGGACTAACGGCCCTGCTCTCACTGATATCAAACTCTGCCGTGATTGTCGTGCTCGGATTGATGGGGTTGGCTGGAACCTTCAGTGCCATTCAGTTAAAGGAGGTAACTGACGACTGATTCCCCAGTCGTCAGACAGCCACTTCAGACAGGTGCCTTGCCATCATTCAACGCCAGGGCACCTTTCACGATGCGATAAATAACCCATATCGAAATCCCCAGCAGTATGAGCCACCCGATAATCAGGAAGGTGGTCACAACCCCGATAACTGTCCACAACAACCCTATCCAGAAAGTGCGGATCTGCCACCGAAAATGAGGTTCCACCCAGGTGCCGCGAACATCGTCCTGTTTTACGTAATTGATGATCACGCCAACCAGCCCGGTGATGCCTCCCAGGAAAAAAGACAGGCCTTGAAGAATATAGACCACAACCGCCAGGTTACGAGCGGGGTCGGAGCGACGGGACAGCTCATCCGCCTGTGCGTTGGCAGGAATGAATTCCGAATCAGCCAAGTCGTATCTCCTTTTTCTGCATGAGCCACCAGTTTAACACAGGCTCTGACGGCGCTTTCAGGCTTCGGTAGTCAGTGTTTATCCGGACGATACCCAAGCCGGAACCCGCCCCAGTGTCGGCCATTTACATAGATCGGCACAGAGAGGTCGTGCATGATTTCACCTGTGTCGCGGCGATAGGTTTGCAACAACATCTTCTCTTTGTGGTTACCACAGCGAATAGCCGTGCGATCATTAAACAGGCGTTTGCTTCTGCTGCGCATGAGATCAACTTCTGGCTCGCCAGTGGGCGGGTGGGCGAATTCACGGTTATGAGTGGGTATATAACCATCCGGTGACTGCGCAGCGGCATACACCAGAGAGGGATGTGAATCTTTTACCCGCTCCTGAACAGCAGGTAAATTGTTGTCAGTAAACGAATCAAAGCTGCTTGTATATTTGGGCGGCTGAGTACCCTGGATTGGCGTTCTGGTTTTGTCAAACAGTTTACTTTCAGCCAGCTTGCCATCGCGGATCGCCTTTTCAAGTAACTGGCCGATCTGCACAGCTCCATCACGCGCCTGATCGTAGAAGAACCTGTGGTAACTGGAACCACTGTTCAATGCAAACGCCGCGTTGGCAACTTCCGCAAGCTCCATCAGTGTACTCGCTTGCTCTGCAAGCGACGTAACGCTGTTATCGCTCTCAGAGATCTGATCCCTGACAGTTTCGATAGCTGAGAATACGTGGGTGAGGCTAACCTCGTTAGCCTGATCTATCTCGGCAATGCGCGCCACCTGCTGCTGCACCCGGTCTGACTGATCACGGATCTGATCGAGCCGTTCGCCGACAGTCTCCACAGAAGCAAGCCCCTCCTCGACACTGCGTGCAAGGTCTTCAATACGGGTGACGATCAATGCAGTATCGGAACGAATCTCGTGCAAAGTCTCCGCGACCTCACCCGTAGCTTGAGCGGTGCGACCAGCCAGTTGCCTGACTTCATCCGCAACCACCGCAAAACCGCGACCCTGGTCTCCAGCCCGGGCGGCTTCAATCGCCGCGTTGAGTGCCAGCAGGTTAGTCTGCTCTGCAATACTCTGGATGGTGGTGGTCACACCCTGAATCTTGTTGGACTTCTCGTTCAGCTCCTGGATCAGGCGCAGGTTTTCACCGGATTGCCCATGCACCACCCGTATGCTGTCAATTGCGGTTGTCAGCGCCTCGCGCCCTTCAGTACTGGCATTTCGGTTCTGCAAGGCCATTGCAGCGGCATCGGTAGCTTGCTGAGAGGATTCCCTAACGGTTTCAGTGATCTGGCCGGCGTAATCTGCCATCTGAGCAGTTTCCTGCACCTGAAGATCCAGACGCAGCTTGAGTTGGTCAGCGGCATAAGATACCTGAGCTGCGGAGATTGCATTCCTGTCGGCGCTTCCGGAGAGGGTTTCTGTCAGGGAGCGCCCGGCCTTGGCATCGGATAACAGTTGTTGGCATTGCGACTGGAGCGGATGACCCTCGGCCAGGGAGCCATCATTCAAAGCCTTGAGACCGCGCTCCGCAGGCTCCAACACCCGAACGATCATAAATCCGCTTGCGGTCACCAGGCCGACCACAAGCCCGATCAGGATTGACGCAGGCTCTAATCCTAGCACCATCGCCACCACTGTACAGGCGACAGCAACAATGGCGGCAACTGCCGCCCCCCATAAAATTGAAGTTCGGTCCAGTAACGCCATAAAAACCTCTGCTTTATCGTTGCTTCCGCAATCATTTTGTTATTCAAGGCCACGATGAACTAGAGAAGTCTAAAGAATGAGTATGAATTAATAACCCATACTTTAGGTTAGTTGTTTTGCTTATCGGCAGAGGAAGGTGTTTCTGAAACAAAAAAACCGCAAACCCGACTCACACAATGACCATGTGAGCCGGGTTTACGGTTTTCAGGCAACCTGAAAGCGGAGAATCAGGCTCCCACTACACCATTGTCGTCACGAGTGACAATCACGGTGGCGTCACGAGGGCGATCCTCACTGGCAGTCGGCCAGTTGCCACGTGGATGCTGGATATTCACGAACATGGTTTTGCTGTCCGGAGTGGTTACAACACCGGTTACTTCGCAACCAGACGGGCCCACGAAGAATCGACGGATCTCGCGCGTCTCCGGATGTGCTGCCAGCATCATCTGGTTACCAAAGGTGTCGTTGCTGTAGCCGTCAGTCTGGATCCAGAGCACACCATTGTAATCAAACCAAAGACCGTCCGGGCTGTTGAAGATGTTGTCGTCTGTAAGGGAAACGACCACTTCACCATCGGCAACGGTTTCCATGCCCTGTTCACCGGCAAACACGAAAATATCCCACTCAAAAGTGGTTGCCGTGTGATCGTTACCCGCTTCCGCCCAACGAATAATGTGTCCGTTGCGGTTCTCTACAATCGGGTTCGCAGCGTCAGTTTCCTCGTCAGTCCGCTGGCTGTTATTCGTGAGGGTGAAATACACCTCGCCAGAGTTGGGATCGACAGCGCCCCATTCCGGGCGATCCATCGGAGTCGCGCCGGCAATATCAGCGGCAAGACGAGTATTGACGGATATGTCAGCCTGGCTCTCAAAGCCATCAAACAGAATTCCACTGCGTCCCACTTCTGTACCTTCGGCAGCGGCCACTTTGGCGGCGAAGTCAGCGTCATCCAGTGACAGAGGCAACCATTCGCCAGAACCATCGTCATTGAACCTGGCAACATACAGGGTACCCTCGTCCAACAGCGATCCATTCGCCGTGGCAGCACTATAGGGCTGGGCAGTGACAAACTTGTAGATGTATTCGAATCGGGAATCATCGCCGGAATAGCAGACAACCGGCTGGCCTTCCGTAACAGGCGCAAAGATCACACCTTCGTGGCCAAAACGGCCAAGAGCAGTGCGTTTCTGAGGTTTGCTCTCTGGTGCAAACGGGTCAATCTCGACCATGTAACCGAAGGTGTTGGCCTCGTTCCGGTAGTCAGTCTCGGCTGAGCCTCCGTCGTTTGGAGTCACGTTGAAACGCTTATACTGGTCCAGACCGCTATCCGCCAGCTCCCAATCATAACGTGAACTGCTTCCTACACCGTGGCGAACGTATTCACGGGGACGCTCTGCTGCACTGGTGGCGAAATATCCGTGCCAGTTTTCTTCAGCAGTCAGATAAGTGCCCCAAGGTGTTGGTCCCATGGCGCAATTGTTCAGCGTACCGCGGGTTTCAGTGGCGTTCAGGCTGTACGGTGTTACCAGTTTGCTGTATCCGCGAGCGGGCCCCCGTATATCCATGGCCGTGCCGCCGGTAATACGCCGGTTGTAAGCGCTGCCGAAAACGACGTCCCACTTGCCGTTGCTGTCTTGCTTGATGTGCACGACAGAAACGCCGTGAGCCGCAATTTCCTTGCGAACCTCATCCGCGGGGCGAACGCCACCGTTATCTGCTGAACGAGTCGGACCATTGGCGTGCAAGGCGCCCTGGTTGATGTACTCATGGTTCATCACCAGAAGACCTTCGGTAGAAGAGTTCCCACCACTCTTCTGATCGATCGGGTAGAAATGCAAGCCATCATGATGCATACCTACCTGCTGTTCTTGCTCAGCGCCGGTATTGGTGCCGTCGGCACGGTATTCGGGGTAGGAGCCTGTAATCGGAGTTCCCCAGGGAAGGAAAGTCTCGGAGCTGTAGCCCTCAGGAACAACTACACTGTTTTCGCTGGAAACCGGAACCGCCTTGAAGCCCAGCTCGGGTGTCTGTGAGCTATTGCCTGAAGTTGACCCAGAGCTATCGCTGTCACTATCGCTATCACTTCCACAACCAGCAAGACTAACGCCCATAAGGCTAGCCAGCGCAGCACCCACGCTACCTTTCATAACAGTGCGTCGCTGCATGCGAGCCGCAAGAATTTCATTGAAAGGGGTATTGCCAGAGTGGTTAACTACCGGCTCGTAGTTGGGGTCCAGATAATTTGAATCAAGGTCGTGCTTAGCCATTTTTTATCTCTCTCTCGATGCGAATCAAACGGGTAAAACCGAAAGGGCAGTGTCGGAGAGAAGCATGACAATGTGGAGACAACTAAAAGACAGGGTTATTAAGGCTTTATGACAGCGCAAAGTTCACTCTGCTCTATACGGAGATAGTACCCGCGAAGAGCTAAAAACAAAAAAGGCGGCCTGAAAATTCATGGCCGCCCTCATACTCAAGGAAAGAGACTATATAACCTTATTGGGTTATTTCGTCATAACCTTCTTCCATAGCGTCGCCTGCGTCGTCTGCGGCGTCACCGATTTCTTCACCAGCGTTTTCGGCACCTTCTTCCATTTCGCCCATTACGCCTTCATCCTGACCAGTGGCCTCCTCGTAAGTCTCTTCAACCGAGTTGCCAGCATCGTCCACCATTTCTTCAGCGTTGTCAGCGGCCTGATCAAAATCAGCTCCCTCATTATCCTCGGAGCTGCAAGCAGCAAGACCCAAAGTCAAAAACATAAGAAGCGCGCTGAGAGTAAATTTATTCATAACATGTCCCTCTGTCGGTAAACGTTTGTAACCCTGCACAGGGTACGGCCATGTCCTGCACCATACAATTACCTGCCGGTTACCCTTTGTTTAATCAACCGAGCCAGAGATCTGGCCACCGTCAAGCATGAGGACCCGCTCGAATGGCAACATGGTACCTCGACCAAGAAGAATAAAATCCTGCCCTGCACGGCTGAAAATATCCCGCACGACATCATGAACAGCGCAGACCTGCCCTGCGCTATCACGGTATACAATTTCAACAAGCCGCGCATGAGACACGTATTCCTGAAGCCTGTTTAAAACCTCCCCAGGCGCGGCAGAAGGCAAAGCGCTGGAAGCTGTCATAACCGTCCATCCCTGTTTTTATCTTTTTTGTGCTGAAAGTCTGGTCCAGATTTGCGGACTCCGCCAATTAATTGCTTTTTGTCATTTCGAGCCAACCTCCAAAGCCGTCACTTATAATTGTTGTATTGTCAGATTGTCCGACATAAATTTGAAGTGCACGCACAACAATGGAGAGACGCCGTGAACGCCAAAACCCGTGACCGTCTGGACCCGCAAACCAAAACAGATGCGGTCGATAGCCTTGCAACGCCTACCCGTCGCATCGAAAAGTGGAAAGATCCAAAACGCTACCTCTGGCTGTTGGGGCCGGCCTTACCCGGCATTGGTCTGGCAGCTCTGACAGGTTATGCAGTGGCACCAAAAAAACTCAAAGCCCTCGCCTGGACGGGCCCAACGCTGGTGCACGGTATTATCCCGGCTCTGGATCGGGCCATTGGTGAGGACAAGAGCAATCCGCCGGAATCTGCGGTTGGCCCACTGGAGCAAGACAAGTATTACAGCCGCATAGTAAAGGCATTTATACCCACCCAGTATGCAATGACAGCCCTGGGAGCATGGCTGGCTAGTCGCAAGAACACGCCGGTCGAGGACAAGATCGGTTTGACGCTGACGGTTGGCGCCATCAATGGCGTTGGTATCAACACGGCCCATGAACTGGGGCACAAATCCAACAAGTTCAACAAACTGATGGCTATGGCCGCCCTGGCACCAACGGGCTACGCCCACTTTGTTGTCGAGCATAATTTTGGCCACCACAAACGGGTAGCGACCCCGGAAGATCCGGCGAGCAGTCGCATGGGTGAGAGCTTCTGGAAATTTTTACCCCGCACCGTGTTCGGTGGCATGAAATCCTCCGTGAAGATCGAGCGGGCTCGTCTGGCACGGAAGGGAAAAAGCTTCTGGAGCCTCGAAAACGAGCTGTTGCAAGGCTGGGCGATGAGTGCGGGCTTTTTCGGGGCGACAACGCTGGTTTGCGGGCCACGGGCTCTGCCTTTTCTCGCGGCGCAAGCGGTTTATGGCGCCAGCTTGCTGGAGAGCGTGAACTACATTGAGCACTACGGACTACTACGACAGAAAGACGCTAACGGCAAGTATGTGCGAACACAGCCGGAGCACAGCTGGAACAGTAATCATATCGTGACGAATTTGTTCCTGTATCAGCTACAGCGCCATTCCGATCACCACGCCCACCCGCAGCGCAGTTATCAGGCTTTACGTCACTTCGAGAAGGCGCCCCAGCTGCCTGGCGGCTACGCCTCCATGTTAGCGCCTGCTTATGTGCCGCAGTGGTGGTACGAGACTATGGATAAGCGGGTGATTGATCATTACGAAGGCGATCTGAGCAAGATCAACTGGGATCCGGACCGCAAGGCGGAGCTGATGGCGAAGTATGCGGATTACGCGGCTGAAGTGGCTGCCAAGGCTGAGGCTCGCCGGGAGAAAGAGGCTGGTACCGCTTCGGAGAAGGCCGCTTAGTAATAACCATCAAAACTCTTGAGCCTATAGCCTTCAGATTCAGGTGCAGGCCGCCGGTGGGCCAAGGTTCTCAGGACACGCTGTAAATACATCCCTGTACGCTTGACCGCAGCATCCATGCTGCCGACAGCGCTGAGAACCTTGGCCCACCGGCAGCTTGGAGCTTGGTAGGGGCTGCCCTATTTTCCTTTGAAAACTGCACTTCTCCGCTCGAGAAAAGACTGAATACCTTCCTTTACATCCTCGCTAGCCATCACGGGTTGCAGATCCGGGAACAAGCGCTGTTTAGCTGCTTCCTGGCCCTCGCTTACTGCGATTTTGGAGGACTTCAAACTACCCCGCACACCCAGGGGTGCGGCACTTGCGATCTTCTCAGCGATTTCCAGTGCTGCGTTGAATTGCTCACCCGGCTCAACGAGTTCCTGTATCAGGCCCCATTTATATGCCTGGTCAGCAGTCCATTCGTCACCGGTCAGCAGATAACGCTGGGCATTGCCCCACCCGATTTCCCGTTGCAGCCGGATGGTCGCACCACCGCAGGCGAAGATGCCGCGTTTTACTTCCAGTTGCGCGAAGCGAGTGCCTTTGGCCGCTACGCGGATGTCTGTATTCAACATCATTTCGACACCGCAGGTAAAACAAATGCCTTGAGCGGCAAAGACTACCGGTTTGTTGAGGCCGTCTCCGGTTATATGAAACGGATCCAACTCGCCTTCACCCGGTTCTATACCTTTACCCCTGGCGAACACGTCTGCCCAGTCGTCCAGCTGCAAACCGCTGGTGAAGTGGTCGCCCTCCGCGTACATCAGGCCCACTCTTAAATCGTCATCGTGTTCCAGCTGGTAATAAGCCGCAGCGATTTCATGATACATGGCCCGATTCATGGCGTTCATTTTTTCCGGGCGGTTTAATCCAATGAGCAGGATGTGGCCGTTCTTTTTAACATTAACCAAGCCCATCAGAACCACTCCGTCTTCATGTTCAGACAGGTGTCATCCATATTCCGCAACAACACCAAATCCTGCGCCACTGTCGGCAGCTCCCAGTGGAAGAAATACTGAGCCGCCTGCAGCTTGCCCTGATAGAAATTACGTTCCTCGTCACTGTTAGCGGACGCCAGTGCTTGAGCTGCCGCATTGGCTTGGCGCAGCCACATCCAGGCAACAATGATGTGTCCGAACAGGTGCAAATAGCAGGACGCGTTGGCGAGGGTTTTATCCACTTCACCGCTCATCAGGGATTTACCCAGGTTCTGGGTCACTTTCACGGCCTGCTGCAAAGTCTCGCTGAGGGACAGGGCCCATTGCTGGCAACGGTCGGTAGTTGCAGCTTCCAGATCCACCTGCATTTCCTTCATCAGCAGCTGTAAGCCATGGCTTTGGTCCTGCCAGATTTTGCGGCCCAGAAGGTCCAGACCCTGAATACCAGTGGTGCCTTCATGGATCGGGTTCAGGCGATTGTCACGCCAGCACTGCTCCACCGGGTACTCTCGGGTGTAACCGGCGCCGCCGTATACCTGAATAGCCAGATCGTTGGCTTTCGGGCCATGTTCAGAAGGCCAGGTTTTGATAACCGGCGTAAGCAGATCGAGTAATTTTCCAGCTTCCGCGCGTTTCTGTTCGTCCGGGTGGGTGTGCTGGTCGTCCATCAGGCGAGCACCGTATAGGCAAAGAGCCAAGCCACCTTCACTGTAAGCCTTCTGCGCCAGTAGCATCCGACGTACGTCTGCGTGGTCGATGATGGGTACCTGGGGGCTTTCCGGGTTCTTTTCGGAGGCCTTGCGACCCTGCAACCGGTCTTTGGCGTATTCCAGGCTGTGCATGTAACCGCGATAGCCGATCACCGCGGCCCCAAAACCGACACCAACACGGGCTTCGTTCATCATCTGGAACATGTACTTCAGGCCCTGGTGCGGCTCTCCCACCAGATATCCGTGGCAGGGTGCATCGTCGCCAAAGCTGAGTGCCGTTGAGGTAGTGCCGCGATAACCGAGCTTGTGGATGAGGCCTGCGAGACTGACTCCGTTGCGGTCCGTCGGATTGCCTTCGCTATCTACGCGGAACTTGGGAACGACGAACAGGGAGATACCCTTTACACCAGCCGGAGCGCCTTTGATTTTGGCCAGCACCATGTGAACAATGTTTTCAGTGATGCTCTGTTCACCACCGGAGATATAAATTTTCGCGCCTTTGATCAGGTAATGGCCATCATCCGTTGGCGTGGCGGAAGTACGAATATCTGCCAGCGATGAGCCAGCATGGGGCTCGGTAAGCGCCATGGTTCCGGAATAACGGCCGCTGAGCATGTTAGGAAGAAAGCGGGTTTTCTGTGATTCGTCACCGAAAACCCGAATAAGGTTGGCGGCCGCTGTGGTTAAAAACGGATAGCCAGCCGTGCCCGGATTGGCTGCGGTAAAGAAGCCGTTGCAAGCAGCCATAACCGATTCCGGTAACTGCATACCCCCCAGCTCGTAGTCATAACGCCCTGCGATAAAGCCGGCTTCCGCGTAGGCATCAAAAGCTTCTTTCACTTCCGGCAGCATTTCGACCTGGCCGTTAACGAATTTGGGCTCGTCTTTATCCGCCGCGCTGTTATGGCTGGCAAACTTTTCCCGGGCCATTTTGTCTGCGGTTTCAATAACAGCGTCGAAAGTATCACGATTATGCTCGTTAAAGCGGTCACGGCTGAGCAGGCTTTCGGTATCAAGCACTTCGTAGAGCTGAAACGCCAGATCGCGGCGGTCTATCAGGGTATCGGTCATCTATGCAGCTTCCTGGTGATTGGCTGGAGCCATCTTTTGGTTACCTACAGGCTCTCATAACAGGGTTTTCGTGGGAACCGGCGTTTATGACATAATTATGGTTATATTCGCCACTTTGCCAACTGATGCCAGGGCGATGCGGGTGCCACTACCCAGGGCTGTCGGCAGCATGGATGCTGCCGTCAAGCCTACAGGTATGTATTCACAGCGTGTCCTGGGCAGTGGCACCCGCATCGCCCAACTCCAGAGCTACAGCCCGGAGGCTTCATGCAAAAAGTTTCAATCATTGGGTTTGACGGCGCTTTGGCCAGCGCCATCACCGGTGTGATCGATTTGTTTCGTTTGGCCGGCGTGACCTGGGCGCGGATTCATGGTGAGCAACCAGTGCCGCACTTTACTACTCGACTGCTAACACGCAACGGCGATCCCTGCCGGTGCATTAATGGCATCACCCTGCTGTCAGACGGCAGTTGGGACGAGCTGGATACGGACAATGCTGATCTGGTCATCGTGCCGACTATCGGTGCGCCGATTGATCAGGTGCTTTCTTCCAATAACGACCTGATTGCCTGGCTTGGCCAATTCAACAATCAGAACAATAGCTCTGCAGGACAGGTTCGTGTGGCCAGTAACTGCACCGGCGCCTTCCTTCTGGCAGAGGCGGGATTGCTCAATGGCAAGGAGGCTACAACCCACTGGGGCTTCAGCAACGGTTTTCGCCAGCGGTACCCACTGGTAAACCTGCACCCGGACAAGCTGGTAACCGTAGACGGGGATATTGCCTGTGCCGGAGGCGGCATGGCGTGGTGGGATCTGGGGATACATCTGATCGAACGCCATGCAGACGCTCAGGTTGCCAGGGAGTTGGCGAAGGCGTTTGTTATCGACGCAGGACGTAACAGTCAGGCACCCTACAGCGCACTTCAGAGCAAGCGGTATCATTCAGACCCGATAATCCTGGACCTCCAGGACTGGCTAGAGACGCACTATAGCGAAACCATTACCCTGGCTTTTCTGGCCACTTTGAGCGGCCTGACATCGCGCTCGCTAATGCGACGATTCAAGCTTGCCACCGGGGACACGCCAACCGGGTATCTTCAGGCCATTCGAATAGAAGCAGCACGTGCCCATCTGGAAAACTCTCGCGTGCCAGTAGAGGAGGTCACCCGCCTGGTGGGTTACGAGGATGTCAGTTCGTTCAGCCGTCTATTTCGCAAGCACACAGGGCTCTCTCCCGGGGCTTATCGTTCACGGTTTGGACGTTGATGGGAGCAGACATCATTTGGCCCGGGTTATGCATCGGATCGACTTAACGGCCTCTGGCCGGATGTTTCTGTAAACAATACTGACAGGTGTCATATGGGAGAAAACGCCATGAACGCACCCGTTCAAAAAACTCAGGTTGAAGTTCTTAACCGGCTGTACACCATGAAACTTGAGCAGATCGAAGCGGCCAGCAGACAAGGCAATAGTTTGCGCAGCCAAGTGCTGGAGGCCGAAGCCGAGGCCATTTTTAATGCTCTCAAATCAGCCCGGTGATACTCCAACAACCGTGAGGCGTTGGCAGAAAGCGGCCGAATAGTGCCGCTCCACGTCACTTTTAAATGCAATTTCTGCACTTGATCCATCACAAGTTGACTTGACCTGCGAGCCCGGGCACGTATCATCGGTTTCCAGGTTTTACTAACGGAGCAACCATGACCGCCAGGTCCGTCGGCTGCATGCAGATCAATCGCCCCCCAATTACCGCTGACATCGCGCGGCATCGCGGGCGTTTACCGTACTTCCCAGACCCACCAGCACTCTGCTGACCCTAGCCCAGGCACCCATCACGACGGTCTAGAAGAGACGTGTGCAGGGTGGCCAACCGGAGACTAGACTCAGGTTCAAACGCTATCTCCATTCATAAGAACAGAAAACCGCTAACGAGGTTGCGATGTCGCTACCGCTGGTTGTACTACTGCCATTTTTGGGGGCCATAGCCGCCCCCCTGTTTGCCCAGGGCGGGCGAACCGCTATTGCGATAGCATCATCCGTTCCTGCACTGATCGCACTGGCAGCGCTGTTTCCCCACTGGTCCGTTCTTTCCGCAGGTGGCACGGTATTGCACAGCTACGAGTGGCTTCCTGTGCTTGGGCTATCGTTCAGTTTTCGACTCGACGGCTTGGCGCTCCTTTTTGCGCTGTTGATACTGGTCATCGGCCTGCTGATCATTATCTATTCCCACTACTACCTTAAAGCCAGTGAGAATGTAGCCAAGTTTTACTCCCTGCTCCTTTGTTTCAAGGGCTCGATGCTGGGCATAGTGCTCTCCGGCAACCTGTTGCTGATGCTTATTTTCTGGGAATTAACCAGCCTGACTTCGTTCCTGCTGATCAGTTTCTGGACGCACAAACAGGATGCGCGGCGCGGTGCACGAATGGCTCTGGCAGTTACTGGCGGCGGTGGGTTGGCTCTGCTGGCCGGCATTCTTCTGATCGGCAACATTGTTGGCAGCTTCGAACTTGATGATGTGCTTGCCGCCGGCGATCTGATCAAGGCCCACGCTTTGTACCCGGTTGCACTGACACTCATTTTGCTCGGTGCCTTTACCAAGTCGGCTCAGTTCCCGTTTCACTTCTGGCTGCCGCACGCCATGCAGGCGCCGACACCAATTTCTGCCTACCTGCACTCTGCCACCATGGTCAAAGCGGGGATATTTCTCATGGCTCGCCTTTATCCGGCGTTGGCGGGAACTGAGCAATGGTTTTACATGGTCAGCTTCACCGGCATGGCCACGCTGCTTCTTGGCGCCTATATCGCCATGTTCAAGCATGACCTGAAAGGTCTGCTCGCTTATTCAACCGTAAGCCACCTGGGCCTGATCACCCTGCTACTAGGCATGGGAACTCAGTTGGCCGCCGTCGCTGCAATATTCCACGTTATCAACCATGCCACTTTCAAGGCCTCTCTGTTCATGGCCGCCGGCATCATTGATCACGAAACCGGTACCCGCGATATGCGCCGGATTAACGGCCTTTGGCGTTACATGCCCCACACTGCCACTCTGGCGATGGTTGCTGCCTCATCCATGGCTGGCGTTCCTTTGCTGAACGGATTCCTCAGCAAGGAAATGTTTTTTGCCGAGTCCCTGGAACTTAACCTGCCCGGCCTCTGGGCCTGGCTACCTCCGATTATTGCGACCCTGGCAGGCATCTTCGCCGTTGCCTACTCGGCTCGCTTCGTTCACGACGTTTTCTTTAACGGCAAGCCTGTCGACCTGCCTAAATTCCCGCCCCATGAACCTCCCAGGTATATGAAATTTCCGGTGGAGATCCTGGTATTCGCGTGCATCATGGTGGGCGTATTCCCTACCATCGCCGTCGGCCCACTGCTTTTCGCGGCAGCGTCTGCAACCCTTGGCGGTGATGTTCCTGACTATCAGTTGGCGGTAATCCATGGCTTTAACCTGCCGCTGCTGATGAGTTTTATGGCTTTCTTCGGTGGTCTTCTGATGTACAGCCAACGTCAGCGCTTTTTCGATTTCCATGCCCGGTTCCGGGAGATTGACGAGAAAGCGGTGTTTGAGGCCGTGGTCTCAAAATTCGTACTTCTGGCAAACCGCTGTACCAGCTGGCTTGAAAATGGCTCCCTCCAGCGCTACGCCATGCTTCTTATTGTGAGCGTCATCGCTGTTACTGTGATGCCTCTGGCTGACATCGGCTTTGATATCGGCGAGAACGGGCTTAGCGCCGTTGACGGGGCCACGGCACTCGCCGCGGTCATACTCATACTCTCTGCACTGGCAACGGCCACCTGGCACAGAGAACGCTTTTACGCGCTGGTACTGCTGAGCGTTGTAGGCCTGATAGTGGCGCTCACATTTGCACGATTCTCCGCGCCGGATTTGGCCATGACACAGTTGTCGGTGGAAGTTGTGACCATCGTTCTGCTGATGCTGGCACTTTTCTATATGCCTTCCTGGACACCGCTGGAGAGCTCAAAAGCCCAGCGCACGCGCGACATTCTCATAGCCCTTGCCGCGGGCGCCGGGATGACACTGATCACACTGGCCATTCTCACCCAGCCGTTCAGCTCCATTTCCGACTTCTTCCTGGAAAACAGCAAGCCCGGCGGCGGCGGAACCAATGTGGTTAACGTAATCCTGGTCGACTTCCGTGGTTTCGATACCTTGGGCGAAATAACGGTACTCGCCATAGCAGCGCTGGGCATATACGCCATGCTTAAAGACACTGCCCTGACTCCTCCCCCGGGAGACGGCTTGGGCCATGCGTGGACGCGGGATCATTACCCGCTAATGCTGAGACAGATTGCCCGGCCCATGCTACCGCTGGCGCTGATGGTGTCTGCCTATATTTTCCTGCGCGGGCATAACCTGCCCGGCGGCGGTTTTATCGCCGGCCTGATCACCTCTGTAGCGCTGATTCTTCAGTATATTGCCAGCGGCATGATCTGGACCCAGGATCGCATTCGGTTCCGGTACCATAATGTTATTGGTCTCGGCCTTCTGTTTGCGACCATTGCCGGTTCCGGCAGCCTGGCCTTCGGCTACCCCTTCCTGACGACCACATTTGGCTATATTACCTGGCCCATTGTTGGCAAATTCGAAGTTGCGTCGGCTCTGGTGTTTGACCTGGGTGTATATATGGCGGTGATCGGCGCCACGCTGCTGGCACTTGTGAGCATTGGCCGGTTATCACCTCACTCCGCCATCAAGAGTAAAAAGGAGGGCGTGTAATGGAACTGTTATTTGCACTGGTTATCGGTGCCTTGACTGCATCCGGCGTATATCTTCTGCTGCGCGCCCGCACTTTTCCCGTTGTTATGGGTCTGACTTTGCTGTCTTACGGCGTCAACCTCTTCCTGTTCGCCACCGGGCGCCTCGCAACCGGTGAGCAGCCGGTCATCGGAACTGCCTCAGGCTATTCAGACCCGTTGCCACAGGCTCTGGTGCTCACAGCTATCGTTATTGGCTTTGCGATGACGGCATTTCTGGTTGTTCTGGCTCTGCGTAATCTGGCAGACAATGAAAACGACCATGTGGATGGACAACACGAAACACCTTCCGAGCAAACACAGGACCAGGAGGTAACCAGCAAATGACCCACTGGCTTATTGCTCCGATTCTGATACCGCTGCTCGGCGGCATTCTTCAGGTTTTCATGGGATATGCTCCTATCAGCCTGCGCCGAACCCTGGCCATCGCCACCACTGTGCTTATGCTGGTTTCCGCTGTGGTGTTGCTAATGCTCGCCAATGATGACAGCTACCGCATCTATGCGTTCGGCAACTGGCAACCACCCTTCGGCATTGTGTTGGTTCTTGACCGGCTAGCCGCACTGATGCTGGTTTTGACAGCTATTCTCGGATTGTTCTGTCACATCTATGCCTGCGGGGGTGCCGATGAGGGGAACCGGCAGTTCCATACCCTGTTTCTGTTCCAGTTGATGGGCCTGAACATTGCGTTTCTGACCGGCGACCTGTTCAACCTGTTCGTTGCCTTTGAAGTTCTGCTGATCGCCTCCTACGGTCTGCTCATGCACGGTGGAGGCAGTACACGAACCGTCCCCGGGCTTCACTACGTCGTTCTCAACCTGACGGGTTCAGCGCTGTTTCTGATCGGTGTCGGCATGATCTACAGCGCTACAGGAACACTGAACATGGCAGATCTGGCGGTGAAAATCCCACAGGTATCTGGCAGTAACGTGAACCTTGTAAAGGCTGGTGGCATGATGCTTCTGGTGGTGTTCTGCCTGAAAGCGGCGCTTCTTCCGCTATGTTTCTGGCTGCCCAAAGCCTACGCGAAAGCAACTGCACCGGTTGCAGCACTTTTTGCCGTTATGACCAAGGTGGGCATCTATGCAATTGTCAGAATTTACCCACTCATCTTCGGAGAGGGCGCAGGAGAGTTAGCATACCTGGGCATGGACTGGCTATTCCCTCTGGCCCTGGTAACTCTGGGCATGGGAGTTATCGGGGCCCTTGGAGCAGACAACCTGAAAACTCTGGTCGCCTGGCAGGTTATTATTTCCGTTGGGACACTACTTGCACCTATCGCACTCGGCTCTGAGGCTGGCTTGTCGGCAGCGCTGTTTTATCTGATTAGTACAACATGGACGGTCGCGGCTCTGTTCCTGGTTTCCGAGTTGGTCGCAAGCCAACGAGGCCAGGCCGGAGACAGTATCGTCACTGCACCAAAAATGCGCCACAGGACGTTCCTGAGCGTGCTGTTTCTTATCGGTGCTGTGGCCGCCGCCGGCCTGCCTCCCCTGAGCGGCTTTTTCGGCAAACTGCTTATTCTCCAGTCGGTTGAGCCTGGAGCCGAAATGGCCTGGCTATGGGGTGTACTACTCGTTGGCAGCTTTCTCACCCTGATAGCCTACAGCCGTGCAGGAAGCATTGTCTTCTGGTGGAACGTAGATGGCCAAATTGAAAAACCGGAACCAATGAGTAACAGAGCATCCATTTCCACCGGGATGCTTACCTGCCTTACTATGGCGATCGTTGTGCTAGCAGGACCGGTGAGTGACTACACCCGTGCCACCGCCGAGCAGTTGTACGACAATCGAGGCTACATCAATATTCTTCAGACGCCCATGCATGTCCCACAGAGCCCATTAGTTGGGGAGGCAAACTGATGTTTGATCGCCTGAGTTTTCCTCAACCCTGGCTTAGCCTGGTTCTGTTCACGACTTGGCAGATACTCAGTGATGGTGTATCCGGTGGCAGTGCCGTTCTCGGGTTCATTCTGGCCTGGCTGATCCCCCAGATGACCCACGGTTTCTGGCCAGAGCGCCCGGCCTTTGTAAAAACCTGGCGCATGCCCTGGTATATCCTGCGGGTACTGAATGACATCATAGCCGCCAGCTTTTCGGTGGCGTGGCTAATACTCAGCCCCCGCAAGCCGCAACCGGCTTTCATCAGCTACCCCCTGAAGCTTGAACACCCGCTCGCCATATCGATTCTGGCGAGCACCATCTCACTCACTCCCGGAACTGTGAGTGCCGATGTCAGCGATGACAACAAGACCCTGTTAATCCACGCATTGGACTCCTCAAGCGATGAGGAGATTATTGACGCTATATTCAACCGCTACGAAAAACCGCTGATGGAGATGTTCCAATGATTACAGTTGCACTGTATCTCACCATCGCCATGGTGACCTTGGCGGCTCTGCTCAACGTATATCGCCTGATCCGGGGGCCGGATGAACCAGACCGGGTTCTGGCGATAGATACACTCTATATCAACGCCATCGCTCTCATCATCTTGCTTGGTATCACTCTGAACACACGCATGTATCTTGAGTCCGGTCTGTTGATCGCAGTCATGGGGTTTGTAAGCACTGTGGCCATGGCCAAGTATCTGAAACGAGGTAGTGTCATTGAATAACTACCTCACCCAACTAACCAGCCCCCATCAGCCCTTTCGCAGAGGAGAGAACTCATGAGCCCGTTTGCGGAATACGCTATCTCCGCCCTGTTACTTTTTGGGGGAGCATTTACACTTGTAGGCGCCATCGGCCTGGCCCGGCTGCCAGACTTTTATACCCGACTGCATGGGCCTACCAAGGCAACCACCGTCGGGGTGGGAGCCATCATGCTCAGCTCGGTTATCTACTTCAGTGCCATCGGCGAAGGCATAGGTATTTCTGAAGTCCTCATCACGGTATTCCTGCTGATGACCGCACCGGTGAGTGCCAACATGCTGGCCAAAGCGGCCATGCATATTGGCGTGGAAACAGTGAAAGACACCAAAGGCAAACCCTGGGAGCAGTAGGTGGCATCACCTTACTGTTCTTGCAAGTGTTAGTAACGGCGTGCCCCAAGCTTTCGATTTCGCTCGTTTTATGTCAGATTTCGTCAACCTCTCAGACAAAACCAACAATCGTTATAGAGGATTCCAGACATGGTACAAACACGAATTTTACCTGCAGCTGAAAATGCCCATCAATACCCACTCCTGATCAAACAGCTACTGCGCTCGGGGCCGAGGTATTCTCCGGATCAAGAGATCGTTTACGCCAACCGGAGCAAGTACACATACACAGATCTGGTAGAACGCATTCATCGCCTTGCCAATGCGCTCACCGATGCCGGCGTTAAACCGGGCGATACAGTTGCGGTTATGGATTGGGATACGCCCCGCTATCTTGAATGTTTTTTCGCGATTCCCATGATGGGAGCTGTTCTGCACACGGTAAACGTGCGCCTGTCACCGGAGCAGATCGTCTACACCATGAATCATGCGGAAGACGACGTGGTGCTGGTACATGACGATTTCATACCTATCCTGGAGGGCGTTCAGGACGAAATTAAAACAGTCAAAACCTACATCCAGCTTACCGACGAAAAAACCGCCAAGGATACAAAGCTCGAAACCAGCGGCGAATACGAAGAGCTGCTCGCGAGCGCATCGGCAGAATTCGATTTCCCGGATTTCGACGAAAACAGCGTCGCAACCACCTTCTACACCACAGGCACTACCGGCAATCCAAAAGGTGTTTTCTTCAGCCACCGCCAGCTGGTACTGCACACTCTGGCCATGACCGGCTCGCTTTCCGCCTACGATGAAGTGCCACTGTTGCGTTCGTCTTCGGTGTATATGCCGGTAACGCCCATGTTCCACGTTCACGCCTGGGGTGTTCCTTACGCCGCCACCATGATGGGCATAAAACAGGTGTACCCTGGCCGCTACGAGCCGGAGTTGCTGGTTGATCTCATCAAGGAACACAACGTCTCCTTCTCGCACTGTGTTCCGACCGTCATGCAGATGATGATGGGCACAGAGTCCATAAAAACAGCGGATCTCAGCAACTGGCAGGTATTGATTGGCGGCAGCGCACTGACCAAGGGTCTGTGTGATGCGGGCGCGAAACTTGGCATCCGCATGTACACAGGCTACGGTATGTCCGAAACCTGTCCTTTGCTCAGCGCAACCCATCTCAAGCAAGAAGATCTGGAGCTACCGCTCGAGCAGCAAACCGCTAAGCGGATCAAAACCGGCATCGCAGTCCCCATGGTGGAACTGGAAATTGTTGACCCATCCGGTAAACCTGTCGCTCACGACGGTGAAGCCAAAGGCGAAGTTGTTGCCCGGGCCCCCTGGCTTACTCAAAGCTACTTCAAAGAACCGAAAAAAGGCGAGGAACTCTGGGAAGGTGGCTGGTTGCATACGGGTGACGTTGCCTCCATGGAGCCTGACAACACGCTGACGATCAAGGATCGCATCAAGGATGTCATCAAGACCGGTGGTGAATGGCTGTCATCCCTGGACCTGGAAAATCTGATCAGCCAGCATTCCGCGGTAGCAGGTGCTGCTGTAGTGGGCATTCCGGATGAGAAATGGGGCGAGCGGCCCTATGCCCTGGTCACCCTCAGACCTGGCGAGCAGGCCAATCTGGAAGATATACAGCGCCACCTGCAAGAATATGTCGATAGAGGCGAGATCAATAAATGGGCGATACCGACACAGATCGATTTTGTTGAAGACATTCCGAAAACAAGTGTCGGCAAGATCAATAAAAAACTGATTCGTGACCAGCTTCAGTAAATAGACCTGATACTAAAATGGCCCGCGAGGCTTTCCTGCGGGCCATTTCAGGTTTTCGTGCACAATTCTAGTTAAAGAATTTTCCCACCAAATGCTGCGTAAGAGCTCCAACAACATCAGCTTCAGCCACCTGAACGCTTAACAACCCAGCCCTTTTGCTCGAGAAGGGGCACGAGCAGATCACGTTGATCACCCTGTATCTCCACCACACCGCCCTTAACCGTGCCGCCGGTGCCGCATTTGGCTTTAAGCACTTTTGCGTAGGCTTTGAGTTCTTTCTCATCCATGGGGATGCCGGTAATCAGGGTTACACCTTTCCCCTTCCGCCCTTTAGTCTCACGGCTTACACGCACAATACCATCACCTTCCGGGCGCATTGCCTGGCCGCAGGTACAACTGGCAACCGGATTACGGCACTCAGGGCACATCCGCCCCTGCTCGGTTGAAAACACTAAGCCGCCTGTGGATCGCTTCGCCATTAATCCTCCATATGCAGGGCCGTTGGGACTATGCCATCGAAACGGCCCAGGTTTTTCAGTCCAGATCGGGAGGATACTTGGTAAACATCTCTTCAACCACTTCGTCGATCAGCTTCCCGCGTTTTTCAGGAGACTGATCTTCATTGAGGTAGCGGCGGCTGGCTGCACGCCAAACAACTTCCTTCGAACTACTACTTGCCAGCTCGACCACCAACTTGCCTTCTTTGACTTCACGCACAGGAGGTGGTGCCGAAAGCCCCCAGCCAAAATTCCCTGTACCAAAACCAATGCCAAGCCCGACGCCTGATTGCTCAAGTCGCTCCTCTTCCACAATTCGCCAGCTCACCAGAAGGTCAGCCTCCGACTCTTCCACCTTACTTAAGGATTTAAGGCTCAGTTCCCGCTCAATCGCGCCCTGTACACGACTTCCATCCAGAGAAATGAACGAGGAATCACCTGCACTGGGCGCGAAGGCCCAGGATGAATAGTCGCTAAAAGCCGCGGTTGAATTGTAATCAGTCACTACATTGCTGGCGCACCCGGTCATTGCTATTGTCACCAGCGCTACCATCAGAAAACGAGCCATAACCTACCCCTTAATTTCCGGAATCCTTAACCCAAGTATACGCACAAGACACTTATCCGATGCGTTTTTGTCCTTTCATGTTTCAAAACGGTAATCCAGTTTGTGAGCGTCACAAAACGCCGTAAACGCTTCAGACTGGTCTTCCGGAACGAGAACCCGTGCAGTTACCGAAGTGCCATAGGTGATTGCATCCAGCTCGGCCGCATGGGTGTCACACCAGTGTCGCAATGGCTGCTCATCCGCAAAACCCATTATGACGTTTGCCGCACTGACAGGCTTGTGGAATACCCTGCCGACTTCTGACAGTACACTCTCGGCTGCACCGGCATAGGCTCTCACCAGACCTCCTGCACCAAGTTTGATGCCACCAAAATAACGGATGACCATCACAAGGACATCCCCCATATCCTTGTGCTGAATCACGTTTAAAATCGGCTTACCTGCGGTTCCGGCCGGCTCACCATCATCGTTCATGGCGGCTTCCGCCGCTGAGCCCGGGCGTCCGATCTGGTAGGCCCAGCAGATATGGCGAGCATCGGGGTGATCCTGATGTGCTTTTTCTAGCCAGCCTTTCACATCGTCCCGGGAAGCCACAGGCGCAATTCTGGCAATAAAGCGGCTTTTCTTCACGTCTGTCTCGCGCTCAAGGAAGCCGGCAGGTACTGGATAGTCTTTTTTCATGAGGTGGCCTGTGTGGTCATCAGTCGACCGCAAATACCGGGAGCCGGACCAGAATCTGCAAACCGCCGCGCTGACTATTGTTTGCAGTGATTTCTCCGTCATGGGCCAGAATGATGTCTTTGGCTATCGCCAGCCCTAGCCCCCAGCCTTCGCCGCCCCGGGATTTGTCGCCCCGAAAAAACGGCTCGAAGAGATGATCGAGAATCTCACCTGGGACGCCAGGCCCTTCATCCTCAATCGCCAGGCTTATCCAACCTGAAGACACCTTCAAAGCTATATGCACCACTTTCCCTGGCGGGGTATGATCCAGAGCATTCTGCAAGATATTGTCAAACGCTCTCTGCAACAGTCCGGCGTCGCCTAACACAGAAACACCAGTGCTCTCAGGCATTGAATCCAGCTTACAATCTACTCGCTGATGCTCGGCATAGTCTGCGGCATCCCGCAAAACCTGATTCACCAGATCCACAGGTCGCTCTGGCTCCCGCGCGATATCACCACCCTGTTCGGTAACCCGATACAGGGTCAGGATCTGACCAGTCATTGAATCAAGACGTTCATTCTGACGTAGAATGCTGGCCATTAAATCGTCTTCTACCCCGCCTTCGCTGGCCAACTCAATAGCAATACGTTGACGTGCCAGCGGCGTACGTAAATCATGGGAAATATCTCTCAACAGATGTTTCTGGCGATCCAGCAGTTTACACAGCTGGTCGGTCATTCCATTAAATGCCGTTGCCAACTGCCCGACCTCATCCCGGCGGTTAGCTATGCGCTCATCGACCCGCAATTCCGTGTTGCCGCCCGCGATAGCCCGAGCCGTCCTTTCCATATGCCTCATGGGCCGCGACACAAAGCGCGCGATCAGCCAGCAAGCCAGAGTGATCAGAACAAACGCCAACCCCATCTCCATAAACCGGAAAACCCGGGGTTCCAACCAGCCCTCTCCATGCATTTTAGGCCAGGCGATCAGGCGATAACCGTCGCCCAAATCCACAATGGCAGGCTTTTGCCGATACCATCCGGATTCAATTCGGGATCGAATGGCAGGCGGTAAACGCTCGTCGCTATCCGCACTGATCATCATCAGATGCAGCCCCAGTTCATCCCCCTGGGAACTGAGAAACCTGTGAGCCTCCCGGCGCCCCTGGCGCTCCCTAATCGCGGCCACGTCGAACCCGAGATCCCGTAACTCGAGCTGCCGCTCAATGGCAGCTCGCTCGCGATCCAGCAACACCTGGGAGGCAAGATTACTCACCACAACGGTTACGGCCATGGCCAGCCAGATCAACAGGAAAATCCGCCAGAATAGTGGAAACATTACCCGCCGATTCATGCTGGCACCCGGTAACTGTAGCCAAGACCACGCACTGTTTCGATCCTGGGCGGATCATCGCTACCCAGTTTCTTCCGGAGATTGCTGATATGCATGTCCAGGGTGCGGTCGAAGGCTTCAAGGCGGCGCCCCAGGGCCCATTGCATCAGATCCGTCTTACGAACCACACTTCCGGCATGTGCAAGCAACACCTGCAGAATTTCGTACTCGGTGGCTGTCAGCTCAAGTGGCTCACCATGATGGTATATACGGCGGTGGTCAGGTTCGACGCGTAAATCTCCATAATGCCTTTCTGTCTTCACTTCCGCTTTCTGATCCCAGGCCACCCGACGCAGGATCGCCTGGAGCCGTGCCACCAGTTCACGGGGGTTGCACGGCTTGGGTATATAGTCGTCAGCACCCACCTCAAAGCCAACAATGCGGTCTGTTTCATCGCCTCGAGCTGTCAGCAGCACCACCGGTAAGTGCGTGGCCGCACGTAATTCCCGCAACACCTCAAGGCCACTGATATCCGGCAGCATAATATCCAGCACCACAATATCGCAGTGCTGCCCGAGTGCCAGCGCCAAGCCATCTTTACCATTGGCCGCTTCGCGTATGGTGAACCCCTGTCCACTCAAATAGCGGGCAAGCAGTTCGCGTAGCTCGTCGTCATCTTCTACCAGCAAGACTCTGTTCTGCATCGTTTGTCTCTATCCGGGCTTGTTCAGTCATCGTGTGCATGGTGTGGTGCCCTGAAGTTTAACACGCCCCCCTGAAACTGACGGCGCCACTCAGTATTCCTTTGCAGAACCTTTACATACCCTTGACGCTCATTTACCAAGATTCGCCTTACTATGGGGGCGAATCATGCTTATGCCGAAACCGGCCAAGCAGCTAATCAACTGTACGAGGAATTATCATGAGCAAACGCAGAACCTCTATTATCGCCGCCAGCCTTTTGGCCACGACTCTTTTTGCAGCCAGCCCTGCAGTATTTGCCGACAAGCATTCCGATCATCGCGGCGACGGCCCCCGTGATATGACCGAAATGTGCGAGAACATGCGCGAAGGCAAAGGGCCTTTCAACAAAGCTGAACGCCAGGAAAAGATGGCCGAAAAGCGCGATGCTATGGCCGAGCGCCTTAAGCTGAACGATGAGCAACGCAAAATCTGGAACGATATTCATGAAGAAAGGCGCGAAGAGCAGGAAAAGCGCGCAGAAAAAATGATGGAGAAGATGAAAAAACGCTGCGATCAGCAGAAGAAGTGATCAAAAGCCGGGTTTTGACGTAAGGTATCGGGAGCGATCAAGGAGTACGCCCCAGCCATGCCAGAACCCGCAGTATCAAATATAACGATCGAGGCCTGCCATTCCCTTTCCGACATTCCCAGGGAGACCTGGGATCGGCTGGCAGGCACCGATAACCCGTTTCTCCGGTACGAGTTTTTTGAAGCGCTGGAAACCTCCCGCTGCACCAGCGAAGAGACCGGTTGGAAACCCTGCCACCTTGTCTTCCGGTTAAAAGGTGAGATTGCTGGCGTCGCTCCGGCCTACCTTAAATCCCACTCAATGGGCGAATATGTGTTTGACTGGGCCTGGGCAGACGCCTACCGTCGCTATGGTCTGGATTATTACCCGAAGCTTCTGATCGCCATTCCCTTTACGCCTTCCCAGGGGCCCAGGCTACTTCTTGATCCACGGCTGCGTGACACTCTGGACGCTCTTCAGGCTCATGACCTTCTTGATACGCTGGCAGCCCGTCTTGGCGCGCATTCATGGCACCTTCTGTTTCCGAACACTGAAGATCAGCAACTATTAAACCATGACAAACAGCTGCACCGGATTGGCTGCCAGTTTCACTGGCGAAACCGCGGCTATGGATGCTTCGAGGATTTTCTGGGCGAGCTGACTTCCCGCAAACGCAAATCCATACGCAAGGAACGCCGACAGATTTCGGAGCAAAGCATCAGCTTCCGCCGCTTTCACGGTCGGGAGATTCCCGGTCACGTTCTTGCTGCATTTTATGTTTTTTACCAGGCAACCTATCTGAAACGTGGGCAAAGGCCTTATCTGACCCAGCAGTTCTTTGAGCAGCTGCGTGAGAAAATGCCTGATCACCTGCATGTCATCATGGCGGTGAAAGACGGCGAAATGATTGCAGGGGCCCTGTTTCTCAAGGGAAAAGACACACTCTACGGTCGCTACTGGGGCTGTCTTGAAGAGTACAACCACCTTCACTTTGAAACCTGCTATTACCAGGGCATTGAACTAGCCATAGAGCTGGAGCTTCAGACCTTTGATGCCGGTGCACAGGGCGAACATAAGCTCGTTCGCGGCTTTGAACCGGAACTCACTCATTCATGGCATGGGGTCGCCCATTCCGGGTTTCGAGAGGCCATTGCAGAATTTACACAGGAGGAGGCAGAGCAGGTGTTGGCTTATTTTGACGACGCCAAAACGGCGCTTCCGTTCCGGCAGAACGACGGAGCCTGACAAGAGGCGCCTTTGCGCCCCAGGCTCCGCATACAGGTCAGCTCTCCTTGATCCGGAAACCTATGCTCAGCGACACCTGGTAGTGGCCAACCTTGCCATCAACAATGTGCCCGCGGGTTTCCGTAACCTCAAACCATTCCATATTGCGGATAGTCTTCGCAGATTCCGCGAGCGCATTTTCAATCGCACCCTCAATGCTGGTTTCTGACGAACCGACAATTTCGACTTTTTTGTACACGTGATTATTGGACATAGTAAAGCTCCTGATATTCGGTGGCTTTCACAAAAAGCCTATAAGGCTCGTTGCGGTCTGGCAAATCACGATCTTGTAATCTTGAGGAAGTCCCATGAAACCTCCTTAAATCCAGCAACCATTCATTCAAGTCAGGCGACGACGACCCGATTGCGGCCGCGGCTCTTCGCCTGATACAGGGCGTCGTCTGCTTTTCTGATCAAGCGCTGATAATCCGGGTGACCGTCGAAGCAGGATACCCCTGCACTGATGGTCACTCTCAACGTGTTCTCCTCGGGCAGCCGGAACAACTCCCGCTCAACACTCACCCTGAGCTTTTCCACAAGGCGCTGGACCTGCTCTTTGTTGATGTCTACCGCAACCAACAGGAACTCTTCTCCTCCCATTCGGAACAAATAGTCACCAGACCGGCTGTTATTCAGAAGAATCAGGGCAAGCTGCTGCAGAACGACATCTCCAGCCTGGTGGCCGTATGTGTCATTAACCTGCTTGAAGTGATCAATATCCAAAGCTACAACACCAAAGCAGGTGTCCTGTTTTCTCGCCTGGTCAATCTGTCTGGTGAGAACCACTGGCATGAACTTTCGGTTAAGTAAACGTGTCAGTACGTCCCGCCCGGATTCCAGCTCATTGCTTTGCTCAAACAGACTGTCCAGATGAAACAAAATGCTTCTTACATTGTCCCGCAGGTCATGCAACAAGGACACACGCTTCGCCTGGCCCTCCAGGTCGTGGCCGCCGGCACCAAACAATGGGAGCAGCGTATGGTCAATAGCATCCATGGCATCCAGAATTGCAGTAGCCTCAACCGATCCTTCGAATGCATGAGCCCCTTTATGACGAAACCAAAGCCCGAACTCGGATGTCTGAATACGAGGCAGCTCTGAACACTTTTTGCCAACAGCCTGGCCAAACATCAGCTGGTTTTCCCAATGAAGCACAGCTGCTCGTTGCTGATCTTTCTCGTTTGCAATATTTTGGGTAATCGCAAAGAGCCGATAAGCCTCTTCAGCTCGAGAATTTCGGTCGTGGGAGAGAGAATAAGCCTGCCCCATGACTTCCATAGCAAGATCGATCGTGTCAGAAGCCAGGTGGATTGCCAGAACCCGCTGCTTATCACTCAATAACCCATCATCAATCAGGGCTGTAAATTGATTCTTCAGGCAGCGCGCTCCCCTCAATACCAGATGGAGGGGAATATCGATTCTGGCGTGCACCTCACCAATTTTGCGCTGCTCTGCAATCAATTTAAAAACAGAGTCCTGATCCGAAGACCCAAAAAGCCCGGACAACCAGCGCTGCATGGAATTCCCGAGCCGTTGCTGAACATCCTCATTCGATAAGAATTTTGAGGCCTCTGGATTGGAAAGCATCACCTGATAGAAATATTCAGAGAGTATGCTCGCGTTGTTCTGAAAAAAACCTCGAACAAATTGGTGAGTTTCTGACGGAAATTTCTCGTTGAGCGCAAGCCACTCTGAGGAAACGAATTCAAGGGACAAGTGAGGCATGGTCTTACCAGTTTCAATAACAGCGGTGCGTTAGCTATTGCGTTGATTACATATAAACATACGCAATAAGCGACACATTCTATGGCAAGGCCAAACACGAGAAATAGGTATATTCCCCGGAAACCTACAGGTAGCGAGCATGTTCAGGGCGAAACTGACAGATTCACTTGCCGAAACACTGAAAGTCGAGGGCAGTTCAATAGGCGACTGTACGCAGCTTGATCGTGTGCGGTATGAGGAGCATGATTATTGAGCTTTAAATGCAGGCGGAACCATCAATGTTCCTGCCAGCATAAACTTGCCATTTATGTAACCTAAACAAGGAGTCACAAATGGAACGTCTGGGAAACAAGGTCGCTTTAGTTACAGGTGCAGGACAAGGAATTGGTCGAGCAATCGCATTGCGACTCGCACGCGATGGCGCCGACATTGCCGTTGTTGACCTTAATGACGAGAACATGCAGGCCGTTGCCGACGAGGTTCGAGCACTGGGGCGCAAGGCCACAATCTTCAAAGCCGATGTCTCCAAACGCGACGAAGTTTATGCTGCGATCGATCACGCAGAGAAAGAGCTGGGCGGCTTTGACATCATCGTCAATAACGCGGGCATCGCCAACATTCAATCCATCGCCAATGTTACACCGGAAGAAGTCGATAAAATCTTCAAAGTGAACGTTGAAGGTGTTTTGTGGGGCACTCAGGCGGCAGCCGCGAAATTCAAACAACACGGAACCAAAGGCAAGATCATCAATGCGTCGTCCATTGCCGGCCACGAAGGTTTCCCGTTGCTGAGCATATATTCGGCCACGAAGTTTGCAGTGCGGGCTCTGACACAGGCATCTGCCAAAGAGTTCGCGAGCGACGGCATAACGGTCAACGCCTACTGCCCAGGGGTGGTCGGCACCGATATGTGGGTTGAGATTGATAAGCGCATGGCGGAGATCACTGGCGCTAAAATCGGCGAAAGCTATGACAAGTTCGTCGGCGGCATAGCTCTTGGTCGCGCCCAGACGCCCGAAGATGTGGCGGCTTTCGTCTCGTTTCTCGCAGGACCCGACGCCGACTACATGACGGGGCAGGCCCCACTGATCGATGGCGGCCTTGTTTATCGGTAGGAAAAGCCCGACATTTCTGCCATTCAATAAGGGCGGTTGCGGTGGTTAAGGTTATCGGCCTGCCAACAACCAGTTTTCGGGGTTGGCAGGCTAAGGCAGTTACGACGCAATCGCCCGGCAATTCAATATAGACTCTTTCATACGAGAGGCGGCTCTCCGCCGCAGACGTACAATCTCATCCTGTCCTACCCTGTGCAGGATTACACCCTGGCAAACTCAAGGTACCGACTCGCAGCCTGCTTTTTCTCATCCTGGCTGTTCAGCAGTTCAAGCCGCAACTGGTTGATGATATTCATGTACTCATCCAGAGGGGATTTTGCTTCCCCCAAGTTCTTGGTCTCTTCGATAAAAGCTTGTTGTTTTACCCGAATGTCATTGAGCTTCTCCAATGCACCTCGAATGGCCTCAATCCGTGCGCCCAAAAGCCCGCCGACTTCGTTGCCGTCTCTATCAGGTCCACCGCTGCCACCGAGACTCTGCATTGCGGGTGGAACTTGCTCCGTATTCTGTTCAGCCAAAGTAATTTCCTCGAGCGTGCGAACTTCGCCGTCGGTGGTCAGGTAAATGCCTGAAGCCTGAATCTGTCCCAAAGGAATGCCCTGGCTATTCGTGAGGGTAAAGCTATCCTCAGCGCTGCCTACATATAACGCCTGTACCCCAACGTCTTCCAGCGACCTCAAATCCTGCGAGCCGTCAGCAGTCTGCACCCAGACCGATAGCGATGAGAAGACTTCATCGCTGACATCAATCCACTGGTTACCGTCATCATCAAACGTTGCCAGTTCGCTGAATCCAGAACCGCTTTTGGGGCCAAACAGCTCAGTGCCGTCATCCACCTCGCCGTTCTCATTGCGATCGAATACCAGATAACCACTGCCGCTACCCAAGGTAGCAAACTGCCCGGATTCGCCGTTTCCGTTCAGGTCGAACTCGAACAGAGTGTCGTTAAGCTGAGCCGTTGCACTGCCGAAATTGATAACCAGTGGATCGGTCATCGGGCGTTCCTCTATGCGAAGACTTTCAGAGTATTCATATGTCCGGGACTGTGATTGACGAAGTGACAAGGTGAAATCAATGGTCTCGCCGTTCTCCAGAGAAATACTTCCGGTCGAGGCAAAGGAGCGGGTTTCACTCTCGGAATAGAACATGTAGCGGTTGGCCTCAACGGACATACTGCCTTGCGTCTGGGTGCCAGAGTCGCCAGCCAAAGCAGCACGGCCTACGCTGATGGCCTGCTGGCCCCGAAGAAACAGTTCTGCGGTTTTCTCCGCCAGCTCCGCGCTGGAAAATACCGCACTACGATCAGCGCCGCTGACGGTGCTGGAACCGGAGTAGCTCAGGCGCTCCTGACTCGTGTAACGATAGGCTGCATCGCGCGTTATATTGACTTGCGCCCCACCCGGCTGATCGCTTGCCGGGGCGCCGGATAGCGGTTGTTGGTTAATCCGGAGCTGGCTCTGGTCGAAAGCCGTTTCCTGACGGGAACTTCCCTGAAGAAAGGAAATCTGACTGGACACGATCATGGCGCGGGTTTACCTCTCAATAACTCGAATCTCTATCCGTTTATCGGCTTAGAAAAGGCGAACTTGAGAGGGGTTACGCAAAATACCGGACAAGAGCAGCCGCGAGGATACCCGACGCAATGGCTGGCAGCGGCTTCTTGGTAGCAAGCATGACAACGGCAGTCACAGACAGGGCCGCAATCGCGCCGGCATCACCACCAAACGCCATGGGCACGATAATGGCAATGAGCACGGAGCTGGCCATGGTATTGATAAAGCTTTCAATGCGCGGGCTTATCCGCACATAAGACATGATAAACACGCCCCCGAACCGGGTTGCCAGGGTTACCAGGGTCATGATCAGTATCAGCGCCAGAACGCCGGTTGTGGTTGTTTCAATAGTCATGCCGGCTCCTCGACATGCTCGTCAACCGGCTTTTTTTCTAGCCAGAAGAAGCCAACCACACCACCGGCAAGGGCGCCGGCAACCACATGAGTATTGGCCGGCAGCCACTTCCATGCCGCAAAGGAAGCAATCGCGGCAAGCGACCATGCAACCAGTACTCGAGGGTTTTTCTTTCCGCCCAGCGCCATAGCCAACAAAAAACAGCCCAGCACCATGTCCATCCCCAGGCTTTTCGGATCCTGCAAAAGCCCACCGAAGTACACACCAAGCCAGGTCCCGACAATCCATGCCAGCCAAAGAGCCAGGCCGCCGCCCAGAATCACCTCAAGGTTACGCCTGCCACTTTGGTATTCCTGAGCAGATACCGCCCAGTTCGCGTCGGTGAGAAGCAACATAAGACCATAACGTTTAGCGGGAGAAACATCTTTCAGCATGGGGTACAGCGAAGCCCCCATCAACAGGTGTCGGGAGTTGATGGCAAATACCACGACCATAACGGGAAGCACGGAGACTTCAGCACCCCACATATCAATTGCCGCAAACTGCGAGGCACCGGCAAACACCAGAGTGCTCATCAGAATGGATTCAAGAGGCCCCAGCCCTTTCTGCACAGCCGCCAGACCAAAGGCAGCGCCGAACGCCACCACGAACAGTGAGATAGGAAACATCCGGATAAGCTCGGAACGAACCTTTGCGGGCTGAAATTGGTAGGGATATAGGGTGTTTATCATCTACGCAAGCTAAGGAAATTTTCCGGCCACGCGAATAAGTAGTTTCCGCAGGCGTGAGTTGTTGATCTGCCAACAAGTTTTGTAAATGCAACTAACTGCAAGGAGGCTAAAGACTGCATTCGGGACAAGCCCCACGATTGACCTGCCCGGTTACAGCGATTAGTTTAACTCCAGTCCGGCCCCACAAGGGCAATCCCCTTCGGTAAACCCGGACACCTGAAATCAAACCGCCGGCCACAAGCCGGACGACAAAAACAACACCGCCACTGCCGCCGAGATCCGGCCAGGTGGAGAGGATTTCAAAATGTTTATATCTGCACGCCCCCAGGGCGCCGTTTGCAATGTGCAAACGTGTCCTTCGTTTGAGTTCGTCACCTCAGCTTCCGAAAAACGGCGCCCACCAGGGCCAGGAAAAAGAGGTGAACCGCAATGAACGTCTTCAGCCATCCCGAGTTCGATAACCACGAACATTTATCCTTTTTCTGCGATCCCGAAACCGGGCTAAAAGCCATTGTTGCCATACACAACACCTCCCGCGGACCAGCTCTTGGCGGCTGCAGGATGTTCCCCTATGCCAGCGATGAGGAAGCTCTGCGCGACGTATTGCGTTTGTCTCGGGGCATGACATACAAGTCCGCACTTGCCAACCTGGACCTCGGCGGCGGCAAATCGGTCATCATCGGGGATCCACGAAAGCAAAAAAGCGAAGCCTTGCTGGAAGCCATGGGCAAGCACCTTGAGGGGCTTGGCGGCCAGTACATAGCGGCCGAAGACTCCGGAACCAGCGTGCCGGACCTGAAAGTCATGGGGCGGCACACCAAACACGTTGCCGGCATAATCGAGCGCACGGCTTTTGATGGTCAGCGCAGCAATGGTGACCCCTCCCCCACCACCGCTTACGGCACGTTCGTAGGTCTGAAAGCCGCGGTGAAACACAAGCTCGATCGCGACGATCTGACCGGTTTGAAGGTTGCCATCCAGGGCATTGGCAACGTGGGCTATCGACTAGCCCGCCACCTGAAAGAAGCCGGCGCTGAACTCTGGGTGTATGACATTCACCAGGAGAATATGCAGCGCGCTATGGATGAACTGGGCGCTCATGCCGCATCGGCTGAAGACATTCTGTTTCTACCGGTAGATGTGGTGGCACCATGCGCCATGGGTGCCGTGCTGAATGACGACAGCATTACCCGCCTGAAAACAACGATCATTGCAGGCGCAGCCAACAACCTCCTGCAACGTCCGGATCATGACCAGGCGCTCAAAGACCGGGGCATCCTCTATGCCCCGGACTTTGCCATCAACGCCGGCGGCATCATCGATGTTTTCTACGAACGCACAGGCGCGTCCCCGGAAATCGTGCGAGCCCACGTAGAGGGCATTGGCCAAACACTTTCAGAGATTTTCAAGCGTTCGGACCGCAGCGGCATACCAACTGGCGCAGTCGCCAACACACTCGCCGAAGAGCGCTTCCTGAAACACTCTGGCGCAAATGAGCCCGCGCGTGAGCGGCACACTGGTACAGGTTAACCAACGACATCCCGATTTCGGGGGCCGTGATCAATTCACGGCTTCCGCTCTTACCAACAAAAACAAGTATCTGTCAGGAGACAGTCATGTCTGAATCAAATGCGCCCTATTCCGGGGCTTTAGAAGGCTCAAACGCCAAACGGGGACTCTGGTCATCTCGCCTGGCTTTTATTCTTGCGGCTACCGGCTCTGCCGTTGGCCTGGGTAATATCTGGAAATTCCCCTACGTCACCGGCGAAAATGGTGGTGGTGCTTTTGTGCTCGTGTACCTTCTGTGCATCGCGGCAATTGGCTTGCCTATCATGATGGCCGAGGTACTTATCGGCCGCCGTGGCGGGCACAGCCCGGTTAACAGCCTGAAAGCCATCGTCAGGCACGACAAACTGAACCCCGCCTGGTGGATTGTCGGTGCAATCGGTGTCGTCGCGGGTTTCCTCATTCTGTCGTTCTACTCGGTGATTGGCGGCTGGGCTGTGTCCTATGTTGGTACAGCGGCGAGCGGACAACTCACAGGCCAGTCCGCTGACGCCATTGGCACCATCTTTTCTGACCTGCTTGGCGACCCTGCAACCTTATTGATGTGGCACACTCTGTTTATGGGTCTGGTAATGCTGGTGGTAGCGAAGGGCGTTCGTTCCGGGCTTGAGCGCGCGGTCAGCATCCTGATGCCCGCTCTTTTTCTGTTGCTTCTGATCGTCGTTGGTTACGCCATGACGACCGGCGAATTCGGACGGGCGATGACTTTCCTGTTCCAGCCAGACTTCTCCAAACTCACCACTTCCGGCATTCTGGTGGCCCTGGGCCACGCCTTCTTCACTCTGAGTCTCGGCATGGCGGTAATGATGGCTTACGGCTCCTACTTGCCCAAAAACGTATCCATAGCCAAAACCTCCATAGCGGTTTGCGTTATCGATACAGGCGTGGCTCTGCTTGCGGGCCTGGCGATTTTCCCCATTGTATTCGCAAACGGCCTTGAGCCCGGCGCCGGCCCCGGCCTGATCTTCCAGACCCTGCCGCTCGCTTTCGGCCAGATGCCTATGGGCAGCCTGTTCGGAACCCTGTTCTTCGTGTTGCTGATATTCGCTGCATGGACGTCAGGCATTTCCCTGCTGGAACCCATTGTGGAATGGCTGGAAGAGCAAAAAGGCATGAATCGCACCATCAGTACATTGGGTGCCGGTTTTGTGTGTTGGGCTCTGGGTATTGCATCGATTCTTTCCCTGAACCTGTGGTCAGATTTTGCACCCCTGGGCTGGATCGGCATGCTTGAAGGCAAAACCATCTTTGACCTGCTGGACTTCTTTACCGCCAACATTCTGTTGCCTCTGGGCGGCCTGCTGGTTGCAATATTGGCTGGCTGGGTAATGTCACGCAAGGCAATGGAAGAGGAGCTGTCGCTGTCGGAGCCCATGTTCCGTCTCTGGTACGTCACTGTGCGCTACATTACACCGGTAGCTGTGGGCGCGGTATTTGTCTACAACCTGTTCGGATCTTGAGCTATATCAAATCGGAGGATGAGGGGTAAAAATCCGGGAATTTTGACACCGACTTCAAATATGTTTGAGCTATATCGACGTGTATGATGGGTCTGTGTTGATCTAAGGAGAGGCCCAATGACCCGTCGCCCCGTCAAGGATCCATCTGGCCCCAAGTGGTTTGCACTTGGGGAGGACGAGGTTTTCAGGAATGTGGGCTCAGGCCTTGATGGCCTGAGCTCCAAAGACGCAGCAGGCAGGCTCAACAGTACCGGACCAAACCGTCTACCCGAAGTTCAGCCTGACGGCCCGCTACGCCGGTTCCTCAGGCAATTCCGCAACCTTCTTATCTATGTACTGCTGGCCGCAGCAGCCGTAACGGCCGCACTTGGGCATTTGGTCGATACCGGTGTGATTCTGGCCGTCGTGCTTGTCAACTCAGTAATCGGCTTCGTGCAGGAGGGGCGAGCCGAGCAGGCTCTATCGGCAATCCGCGACATGCTGGCTCCAGAGGCAGAAGTACTGCGTAACGGGCGCCGCGCGACAGTGCCTGCCGAAGAACTGGTGCCCGGGGATATCGTGCTTCTTGACGCCGGCGACAAGGTCCCCGCCGACCTTCGATTGGTTGCCGCCAGGGGCCTGCGAATTCAGGAAGCAGTTCTGACCGGTGAATCTGTCCCGGTCGACAAGGCGACAGATCCCGTCGCATCAGACGCACCCATTGGCGACCGACGCTCAATGGCCTACAGCGGTACTTTGGTCGCCGCTGGCACCGGGCGTGGTGTTATTGTCGCAACAGGGGCCGAGACCGAAATCGGGCGAATCAGCGGGCTGCTGACCAGCGTCGAGACAACAACCACGCCACTTCTCCTGCAGATGGAAGTATTCGCCCGCCGCATTACCGGCGTCATTCTAGTGCTGGCAGCTATGATCCTCGCCTTCGGGTATGGCGTGGCCGGCATGGGCTTCGGTGAGGTGTTTGTTGCCGTGGTGGGTCTGTCGGTTGCGGCGATTCCCGAGGGACTGCCGGCAATTCTCACCGTAACACTCGCCATCGGCGTGCAAGCTATGGCGCGACGCAACGCGATCGTGCGTCGGCTTCCCGCCATCGAGGCTTTGGGCTCTGTCTCAGTCATCTGTACGGACAAAACGGGCACTCTGACCCGCAACGAAATGACAGTGACCAGGGTCGCCACCGCCAGACAAAGTTTTTCTGTAACCGGCACAGGGTATACACCCGATGGTTTCATTATGCTCGACTCCCAGGAGATCGAACCGGGAACCCATCCGCTCCTGAGTGACCTTGCCCTTGGCGCCATGCTTTGCAACGATGCAGAACTGAAGCAAACGGAAGCTGGCTGGACCGTGCAAGGCGACCCAATGGAGGGTGCACTGGTCGCCTTTGCCTGCAAAGCCGGCCTGATGACAGGCGACACCCGGCCCGCCAATCCGCAAACTGACGCGATTCCCTTCGACGCCCAGCACCGGTTTATGGCGACACTGCATCATGATCACAACGGCCAGGCAACCATACACGTAAAGGGAGCTCCCGAGCGCATCCTGGCCATGTGCACCTGCCAGCACGAGGACGAAAACGGAGCCACACCTTTAGATACCGAATACTGGAGGCGCACGGCGTCGGAGATAGCGGCTGAAGGCCAGCGGGTTTTGGCCATCGCCACAAAGCGTGCACCGGAAGGAGCTCAGACACTGTCCTTCAGTGAAGTGGAAAGCGGGCTGACTATTCTGGGGCTCGTCGGCCTGATCGATCCACCCCGTGAAGAAGCCATTACCGCCGTGGCCGAGTGTCAGGCCGCAAGCATCCGGGTCAAAATGATTACCGGCGATCACGGAGGTACGGCCCTGGCGATTGCTCGACAACTGGGGCTTGAGAACACCGAGGAGGTGCTGGAAGGGTCTCAGATCGACGGGCTGAGTGCCACAGAACTGCAGGAGAACGCCGCCCGCATCGACGTGTTTGCGCGCACCAGCCCCGAGCACAAGCTGCGGCTGGTCGAAGCATTGCAGGCTGATGGACTCGTCGTGGCCATGACCGGCGACGGGGTAAACGATGCACCATCGCTGAAACGCGCTGATATTGGCATCGCGATGGGTAAAACCGGAACCGAAGCGGCGAAGGAAGCGGCCGAGATAGTGCTGGCGGACGATAATTTTGCCACCATTGCAGCCGCCGTTCGAGCCGGCCGAACCGTTTACGATAACCTGCAGAAAGCCGTTGTCTTTCTACTGCCCGTCAACGGCGGCGAAGCCATGGCACTGATCGCAGCGCTTCTGCTGGGCCTGACATTGCCAATTACCCCGGTGCAGATCCTTTGGGTTAACATGGTCAGCTCGGTCGTTTTGGCCATGGCCCTGGCGTTTGAAGGGCCAGAACCTGGCATCATGCAGCGCCCGCCTCGTTCTTCCGCCGAAAGCCTTCTGTCCCGCTTCGTGATATGGCGCGTGGCATTCGTGTCGGTTCTCTTATGCTCGGGTATCTTCGGGATGTTTATCTGGGCGCAACAGCAAGGTGCACGTATTGAAGAGGCACGCACGATCGCAGTCAACACCCTGGTGGTGATGGAGATCTTCTATCTTTTTTCTGTACGCTTCCTCAATACCACGTCGCTGTCGCTCAAGGCCGCACTCGGGACGCGACCGGTGCTTATCGCCATAACCGCAGTCACCGCATTACAGTTCCTGTTTACCTACGCTCCGTTTATGGAGGCTTTCTTCGATACCCGGCCTTTAACCATTTCCCAGGGCCTGGCTGTCGTTGCCGTAGGGCCAGCACTGCTAGTAATTCTGGAAATAGAAAAGCGGGCTCTGCGCTACAGGACAAACCGTCCGGGCACCGCAGGGCAACCATCAAAAACCGAAAATAAAAGAGAGACATTGTGACCGAAGCGCTTCAGGGCTACATGTTCTACGAGTTCGCAGCACTGCTGGTGCTGGCCGCCGGCGTAGGCTTTATCGGACTTCTTCTGCGCCAACCATTGATCGTGAGCTTCATCGCAGTAGGTATCGTAGCCGGCCCTTCGGTGCTGGATATCGCGCGCTCTGACGAACAGATAGACCTCCTGGCCGAGCTGGGCATCGCGGTTCTGTTATTCCTAGTCGGCCTGAAGCTTGATTTCAATCTGGTGCGCACGCTGGGACCCGTGGCACTGGTCACAGGGCTGGGACAGGTGATTTTCACAACGGTCTTCGGCTTCGTCATCAGCCTCGTGCTTGGGCTGGATGCGTTGACGGCGGTTTATGTGGCGGTTGCATTGACGTTTTCGTCGACCATCATCGTCGTCAAACTCTTGTCTGATAAGCGCGAGATCGACTCACTCCATGGCCGCATCGCGCTTGGCTTCCTGATCGTACAGGATGTGGTTGTTGTGGTTGCGATGATCGTGCTGTCTGCCATCGGCGTGGGAACCGGTGAAGATGCAGCATTGACCGATGTGCTGGTCGTTCTTGGTTATGGCCTGGCCATGCTTTTTGCCGTGGCGCTGTTCATCCGCTATGCCGCCAACCCACTGGTCGACCGGCTGTCGCAGGCTCCGGAATTGCTGGTGTCATTTACCATCGCCTGGGCCGCACTGTTGGCGGCGATTGGCCACTACCTGGGCTTCGGAAAAGAACTCGGCGGGCTTCTCGCGGGTGTTTCACTGGCATCCACAGCCTACCGCGAGGCAATTGCAGCACGTCTCACGTCGCTAAGGGACTTCCTGCTACTCTTTTTCTTCATAGCGCTCGGAGCTTCTCTTGACCTGTCAGTTCTCGGCGCCAGCGTAGGGCCGGCCGTTGTTCTGTCGCTTTTCGTGCTGATCGGCAACCCCCTGATTGTACTGATCATCATGGTAACTATGGGCTACCGAAAGCGCACAGGCTTTCTTGCAGGCCTTACGGTGGCGCAGATCAGCGAGTTCTCCCTGATATTCATGGCAATGGGCGTAACCATAGGCCATGTCAACGATCAGGCACTTGGCCTGGTGACCCTGGTGGGACTTATCACCATCGCTGCCTCAACTTACATGATCACCTATTCACATCAGATCTATGACCGGTTGGAACCACTTCTGAGAATCTTTGACCGGCGAATGGCTTCAACTCCGCGCGAAGATGCACCATCAAGCTCGCAGGGGCACGATGTCATCCTGTTCGGGATGGGGCGTTACGGCCTTGGCATTGCGTGTGTGTTGAGAGAGGCTGGTCTGAGAGTGCTTGGTGTCGACTTCAGCCCCACAGCGGTTCGCCATGCCCGGATGGATGGATACGATGTCATTTTCGGAGATGCAACCGACCCGGAATTTCTCGCACACCTGCCACTTGGGGCGGCAAAATGGCTGGTACTGGCTGTACCCGAACACGAAACCGGACTGACCCATGACGATCCGCGACGTGCGCTGCTCAGATCTGTTCAGGACCTCGGTTATCATGGCAAGGTCGCCGTTGCTGCACACAGCATACAAACGGCGTCCGCGCTCACGCACGCAAAAGCCGACATAGTGCTAATGCCCTACCGCGATGCGGCTATTGCTGCGGCGCGTATGATACTGAGCGGAGGAAATTCAGCGGACGTTGCCATGGAAGACCCGACTGGTCAGAAGGAGTTAGTCGGCTGAAAGACCAGTTGATCGATGCCATAGGGCCAAAGACAAGTCACTAGTCTGGGAGAGACCTTTGATGGAGTTTGTTTAACGTGTCAATCCCACCGACCGAAGGCTGGACTCTATTGCAGGGTGGCCTGGTTTTTTGTGTATGTGCGGCCATCATCGCGATCGCCGGAACACGCATTACCCGAGTAGTCGACCAACTGGCTGACCGCACCGGAATTGGTGAGGCAGCCGCAGGTGCGGTGCTTCTGGGCGCATCAACGTCTCTGGGCGGCTCGGTTCTCTCGGTCACGGCAGCCTGGAATGGCCATGTCGAGCTGGCCGTCAGCAACGCGCTGGGCGGTATCGCAGTACAAACCTTTTTCCTGGCGGTTGCCGATATGGTCTATCGCCGGGCCAATCTGGAACATGCCGCCGCATCGGTTCCGAATATGATGCAGAACGGGCTGCTGATCTGCCTGCTGGCAATGATTCTGTTCGCACCCTACTTGCCAGATGTGACCATTGGCGGCGTCCACCCTGTAACGCCAGTGCTGCTTGTAGCCTATTTTTACGGCATTTATCTGGTTCGTACGGCATCAGAATCCCCCATGTGGTTGCCATCCATGACCCGGGATACCCGCGAAGACAAGCCCGATGATGTAACGGCCATGCCTCCCATGTCGCAATTATGGGGCGAGTTTCTGGTGTTGATGGCCATCCTTGGTATCGCCGGCTGGATGCTGGAACCTGCTGCTACGGTCATTGCCACCGAAACCAACATGACTCAGACAGTGGTCGGTGTACTGCTTACCGCCATCAGTACCTCGATTCCTGAACTGGTCACTTCGATTGCTGCGGTTCGCCGTGGAGCACTCACGCTTGCGGTGGGCGGGATCATTGGCGGCAATGCGTTTGACACGCTGTTTACCGCTGCATCGGATATTGCCTACAGGAACGGTTCGATCTACCACGCAATGCCCGAAGACTCGAAATTCTGGGCAGCTCTCACCTTGCTGATGTCGGGCGTGCTGATGATGGGGCTGATCCGTCGCGAACGCCACGGCATCGGTAGGATCGGCACAGAAAGTGCGGTTATTATGGTGCTGTATATTTTTGGGGTCGTGTTGCTGTTTGATGGCATTCCGGCTTAATGGAGCCCTGGCCCCTGCCTACAACCGAGTGAGGGTGGCCTGCAAGGTCTCCCCGATTCTGGCGTTCAGTTTCAGATCCGCCAATTCCTCCGCACGAGTGCGGCCCAGGTTCAGGGTGGCAACCGGCTTGCCGAATTCCTGGGCGTAGCGGCAGAAGCGAAAACCCGAGTAAACCATCAGCGACGACCCGATTACCAGCAGCCCATCACTGGCCTTGAGTGCATCCAAAGCTGAGTGCACTCTTTGCTTGGGCACATAATCTCCAAAAAACACCACATCCGGCTTCAGAATACCACTGCATTTAGGGCAGTCTGCCAGCTGAAATTCGGAGAAATCGATATCCAGGTCTGCATCGCCATCCGGTGCTGTATCGGCTCTATACTGCCCGAAACCTGGATTAAGGTCAGCACAGCGTTCGTGAACGTCATCCCTTGGGCAACGGTAGCCGCAGCTCATGCACAGAACTTCGTCTGCACGTCCATGCAGGTCACTCACAGCGTGAGTGCCGGCTTTCTGGTGCAGGCGATCCACATTCTGGGTAACGACAAGGCTGGAGTGGTTACGCAACTCCAGATCAGCAATGTGATAATGGGAGGGGTTGGGCGCGGCATTTCGCATCACAGGCCAGCCAATCAGGCTTCGCCCCCAATAACGCTGGCGGGTTTCGAAGCTTTCCATGAACTCACGGTGCTGAACCGGCTGTTTGCGCTTCCAGGCACCTTCGCCATCACGATAATCCGGAATACCTGAGTCCGTACTCACACCAGCGCCGGTCAGAATCAGCAGTTTGGGGTAGCGATGGATAAAATCCGACAGCAAATCACCCGCCTGTTCAGGTTCGTGCAGAATCATCGGCCCATCCCGTTCCGGGAGGCGCTGGTTTGAACTGAAAGGACGAGTGCGATGGGTCGTCACTGGCATACAAGCTCCGGCAAATTCAGCCCGGTTTGCGGGCCACGTAGACGGTGTTGAAAGATTCTCTGTTCTGGAACGGATTGTAGAAGCTTACAACATGGCAGACGACTTCGGTAAACGCGTCCCGCAGTACTTCCATGAATACGGCGTCTTCGCCCTCATTGGACCACATGGCAAAAATCCCACGAGGTTTGAGCTGCCCGGCCATGCGACGGATATTATCGGTGGTGTAAAAGCTGGCGTTCGAGTCGCTCAGCAAGGCTCGGGGCGAGTGGTCGATGTCGAGCAGAATGGCATCAAACTCTCTGCCCGGCGCGTCGGGATCAAAGCCGCCGCTGTCTGGGTCGGCAACGGCCAGGTCAAAAAAGCTGCCGTGGATGTAGCGGCTGCGGGCATCGGCGTTAATGTCTTTGCCAAGGGGGACGTATTCTTGCTGGTGCCAGCGGATGACAGGCTCGAGGTATTCGACAATCAGCAACTCCCCTACCCGCTCATGCTTGAGCGCGGCCACGGCCGTATAGCCAAGCCCGAGGCCACCCACGACAACGCTGAGGTTGTCGCCTTCGGTTTCACCTAGCCCGAGATCAGAGAGAGCGACTTCGGCGTCCACAAACATGCTGGACATCAGAAATTCTTCGCCGAGCTTTACCTCGAAAATGTCTCTCTCGCCCAGTGCCGGGATGCGGCGACGGCGGAGTGTGATTTCGCCGATTTCGGAGGGTTGGCTATCTATCTGCTCGAACAGTCTTGCCACTTTGGTGCCTCTTTTTTTTGGTTTGGCTACGGTGGAGCCTTCATTACATCTGCACTGTGCAAGCACTGGTGGGGGCCGTTCTCCCAAAAAACGCTGTGAATACGTCCGTGTACGCTTGGCTCCGCCCTTTAGCGCTAAATGCTCCTGCGTCGCGCTAAAGGTCCTGGGCAAGCCGTCCATGGCTTGCCCGTGAAGTGCTTCGCACTCCACCCATGGCTCCGCACATTTTTGGGAGAACGGCCCCCACCAGCGCAACTGTCTACTCCCGTGTTTTCTGCAACTCCCGCATATTGGGAGTAGTTCTTTATCTACTCCGCGGCCTTTTCTGACGCTTTTAAACAGCCAGCTAGAATATCCCGCATTTTCTCTGCACCGAGCTTGTTCATCAGCTCAATATTCCTCGGGGGTATTCCATCTACATCCGGATGACTATCGATCGCAGCTTCCAAACTGGCTTCCCGCAACAGGTGGAGCATGGGGAACGGGGAACGGTTGGTGTAGTTCTCAGCTGCATCCGGTTCAGCGTCCGAAAACTGGTAATCCGGATGGAAACTGGCGATCTGGTATACGCCTTCCATATCCAGATACGCGAGCAGACCATCGGCTGCATCCAGAAACTCGTTGTAGTCCGCGAAGCTCTGTAGAGCATGAGGGTGAATCAGAAGCGTGGTTTCGGTTTCTGGTTCATCATCCAGCCGCAGGAGTTCAGTTTGCAGGGCCTGAAGCAGTGAGTCTTCGTTATCAGCGTCAGAAACCACAAATCGAACGCGATCTCTGACCAGTTCCCGTTTGGCGAACGGGCAAAGGTTGTAGCCAACAACGACGTCTTCGACCCATTTACGGGTTGCTTCAATTACTGATAGCTCTTCCAAAGCAGTTTCCTTCACTGAGTCGAGGCCACCCCAAAGTTCGGGCGGGGGCGCGGGTGGGGCGCTCCAAAAATGTGCGGAGCCATGGATGGCGGAGCCAAGCGTACACGGACGTATTCACAGCGGTTTTTGGAGCGCCCCACCCGCGCCCCCGCTTCTCACAAGTAACCTTGGCTGCGGAGATAGTCATCGTAGGTACCACTAAAGTCAGTAACACCCTCAGGCGTCAGCTCTATAATCCGAGTCGCCAATGAAGACACAAACTCACGGTCATGGCTCACGAAAATCAGTGTACCGGGATAGTTCTCCAGCGCCAGGTTCAAAGCCTCGATGGACTCCATATCGAGGTGGTTGGTGGGCTCATCCAGCAGCATCACGTTAGGCTTCTGCAGAATCAGCTTGCCGAACAGCATGCGCCCCTGCTCACCACCGGAAATCACCCGCACCGATTTACCAATATCATCGCCAGAGAACAACATACGCCCCAAGGTGCCGCGAACCAGTTGTTCGCCACCCGTCGTCCACTGAGCCATCCACTCCGACAACGTGTCGTCGTCAGCAAAATCATCCGTGTGATCCTGGGCGTAGTAGCCCACTTCGGCGCTGTCCGTCCACTTCACCTCACCACTGTCTGGCTCATAAGCACCTGCCAAACACTGTAACAGCGTGGTTTTACCAATTCCGTTAGGGCCAATCACAGCCACTCGCTCGCCGGCCTCAACCTGCAGGTTCAACTTGTTGAACAGCGTATTCCCATCAAAGCCTTTTGTCAGATCCCGAATGGTGACCGCCTGACGGTGCAATTTTTTGCCCTGCTCAAAACGAATGAAAGGGCTCACACGGCTGGAGGGCTTCACTTCGTCCAGCTGAATCTTGTCGATCTGGCGTGCCCGGGAGGTGGCTTGTTTGGCTTTCGAAGCGTTGGCAGAGAAGCGGCTAACGAACTGCTGCAATTCCGCAATCTGAGCCTTTTTCTTGGCGTTATCCGACAGCATACGCTCACGGGCCTGGGTGGCGGCCGTCATATACTCATCATAGTTACCCGGGAACAGCTTCAGTTCACCGTAGTCCAGATCCGCCATGTGGGTGCACACGCTGTTCAGGAAGTGACGGTCGTGCGAAATGATGATCATGGTGCTGCTGCGCGCTACCAGAATATTTTCCAGCCAGCGGATGGTGTTGATATCCAGGTGGTTGGTGGGCTCATCCAACAGCAAGACATCCGGGTCCGAGAACAGGGCCTGTGCCAACAGAACACGCAGCTTCCAGCCAGGCGCGAGGTTGCTCATCGGCCCATCGTGCTGTTCCAGGGGGATATCCAGGCCAAGGAGCAGTTCGCCCGCCCGGGATTCGGCGGTATAGCCGTCCATCTCGGCAAACTGAACCTCCAGGTCCGCCACCGCCATACCATCTTCTTCAGTCATCTCAGCCAGCGAATAGATGCGATCGCGCTCTTTTTTAACGTTCCACAGTTCTTCATGGCCCATGATCACAGTGTCCATGACAGAACAGGCCTCATAGGCGAACTGATCCTGACGCAGCTTACCCAGGCGAACGTTCGGCTCAAGCATAACCTGCCCTGCGGAAGGCTCAAGGTCACCACCGAGGATCTTCATCAGGGTGGATTTGCCGCACCCATTAGCCCCGATCAGGCCGTAGCGATTGCCGTTACCGAACTTGGCGGAAACATTTTCAAAAAGGGGTTTAGCCCCGAATTGCATGGTGATATTGGCAGTAGAGATCAAGAAACAAACCTATAGATGTGAGGGCCGACGCTGCGCCAGCTAAATAAAGCGGGCATTGTACAGGTTTGCAGTGACAATCGTGAGGCCGCAGAAACACCGATAAAAAGGCTTGCCTCCGGCGATAGGGACGGGCAGCATTCCCTCTCTGAAGTATCCATTCATTCTAGTTAAGGATCGTTACCATGACACAGGCAACCGCGCGCCACATTCTGGTAGACAGCGAAGCAAAGTGTGAAGAACTGAAGAAAGAGATTGAAGGCGGTAAAGATTTCGCTGAAGTTGCAAAGCAGCACTCTTCTTGCCCGTCTGGCCGCAACGGCGGCGACCTGGGCTCATTCGGCCCCGGCCAGATGGTTCCTGAGTTTGACAAAGTGGTCTTTAGTGGCGAAGTGAACAAGGTTCTCGGGCCAGTAAAAACCCAGTTTGGCTACCACCTTCTGGAAGTAACCAGCCGCAGTTAAGAGCCTTCAGCCGCATGTGGAGGAACCTTTACTTATAAGCCGAAGGTTCTCCCGCCGCGGGCTGCAGATTGGCTCCTGATTGCATCGGGAGCCAATCCTGCCAGCGCTGACTATTCTTCTAGCTAATTCCCTACTTCTGCGGGGCAAGAAAGCGTGCCATCTGGTTTCCGATGGACTCAATCGGATCCGTAATAGCCTGCTGAATACTCTGGGTAACGGTTTTAGAAAACGCAGTGCCCGGGCCACTTTCCAGAAAATCAATATACAGCCCCATTTCTTGAGAGCTGATGTTTTCATAGGTGTGCAAGTAGCTGTCGTACACCTGCTGTTCAACGATGCCCCGGATTTTGCCGCGCTGGTTTTCTATGCTTTGTTTAAGCTCATCGTAATTCACCGAATCACTGCTGAATGCAGCCATGGCGGTTGCCAACCCAAGCTGCACGGCAATGGTCGTATCCACCGTGCTTTCAGTCGCGCGGGCTGCACGATCAAACCGCTCAAACATTTTTGCGCGATCCGTACCCTTATATTTCTCGTTCAAATCCGATGCTCTGGCCTGAATCTGCTTCCAGACAACTGGGTCCGAAGCCGCGATTTCTGCCGCCGAGATTTTCTGGGCAACCGGGGTCGTGTACCAACTCTCTACCGCTTCAAGCTGTTTCCCGGAGAGGTCGCGCTCCAGGTTGTTCACGATTTCCTGTTCTATGTCTGCAGCGCGAAAACTGTTAGTCACCACATAGCCAATGGTATCTGCCACCATAGGCGGTAGTTGCTGACTGCGCTTCATACCCTCGCGAATACCTTCACTCATCATGGCAGGGTAACGATCTACAATATCGTCTATGGGCGATGCATCTAAAACCTGCTGAGCACTAGGCGTTGCCATAACGGGGCCAGCCAGGAACAGGCCGGTGATTAAAAGAGGTTTAACTAGGGTGCCAAGCTTCATTTAATTATCATCCTGTTTGATGGGTGCTGCGTTTATGACACGCGCACCCTTCCCTGAGCAAGCAATCCATGGGTTCCGGAGATGACAGTTTGGTAGGAAAATTCTGGAGACCGGCGCGCCCACGTAAAAGACGGCGCCAGACACGCCGTAACCTGTGGAGATTCCGACTGAAATGGTACGGCCTTCCGGTACTGGGGCTGCTTATCGGCACCTGGGCAACCTTGAGGTTCAGTCTGCTGGCCCCGGAACCGCCAGTTAATCCCGACAATGTATGTGAGATTTTTCGTGAGCATACCGTTTGGTATGACTATGCAAAAAACTCTCAGGACCGCTGGGGCACGCCCATCGCCACCCAAATGGCGTTCGTTTATTACGAATCTTCATTCCGCAGCCACGCCAAACCTCCCAGGACTTTGCTATGGGGGTTTATTCCCTGGAGCCGGCCAACCACAGCCTATGGCTACGCCCAAGCCCTGGACCCGGCATGGGGAGAGTATCTGATGGCCAACGGCGATGGTCTGTTTACCGTTCGTACCGATATGGAGCACGCACTGGATTTCGTGGGTTGGTACAACCACCTCACCCACCAACAACTTGGCATTGCCTTCCACAGCCCGCGCCAACTTTACCTGGCTTATCATGAGGGTCGGGGCGGCTACGCCCGCAAAACATATAACCGCAAGCCCGCAGTTACGGCTCTGGCTTCACGGGTTCAGAACCGCGCCTTTCTTTACGATAATCAGCTCCAATCCTGTGAGCAGGAATTTCAGTGCTGGCGCTGGTATCAGTTCTGGCCATTCTGCGGTTGAGATTGCGAATTATCATGCGGTCGGGTTGAACTCTATGATCGCGGCCTGGGCACGCAGTCGGTCCACCAGAAACTCCATCACAATACGAACTCTCGCCATTTGCTGAGTGTCCTGGCTTACATGCACCCACAGGTCGACACTTTCACCCTCGATAGGATCTGACAGCCGGCGCAGCTCTTTAGTGCCTTCGCCCAGGAAGCACGGCAATACAGCCAGGCCTGCGCCGGAGCGCGCCAACGCATGCATGGCGTGCAGACTGTTACACCGGATGACCGACGTAGCGTTTTTCAGGTGTTTGCGATACCAGCGGCCCGTAGCCAAGTGGCTGAAGGTTTCGTCCGGGATAATCCAGAGACAGTCTTCGGGCTGGTTTTCAATATCCATATTACGGTTGCGCCGGCAGTAGCTGGCTGAACCATAAACAGCCGATTCGATTGCGGCTATCCGCTCACCCTCGAGTGTTGCCTGAGGTTTATTTTCAGGGCGAAGTGTAAGGTCCGCCTCCCTGTGTGTGAGGTTGGTTACGTCATTATCTGTAAGAACTTCCAGTTCAATATCCGGAAACTCGCGCACCAGTTCTGCCAGAACCGACCCGAGCAATTCGCTCATCATCGTATCCTCAGCGGCCAGCCGCACCTTGCCCACGGGTGCAGAGTCCTGCCCGACCAGCTTGCGCTCGAGATTTTCCATCTCAACCGATAGCTTTTCGGCGTTACGAAAGGCGGTTTCTCCAACCGGCGTCAGCTGCAAGCCATCCCGGTTGCGCTCGAAAAACTGCACCCCCAGCGACTCTTCCATCTGGTCCAGACGGCGTAAAACCGTGGTTTGGTGCACTCCCAGTATTTCTCCGGCTTTTGCGAGTGTTCCGCCTATTGCCAAAGCATGTATATATCGAAGATAATCCCAGTCCATAGCTACTGCATATTTGCAACGTGAGTACGGAGTTTAACGTATTTAAGCTGCAAAAAAATACCTTTAGTATTCATCGTAAATTCGGGTCAAACCCTTTATTCACTCATTAATTGTTAATCACCAGCCAAGGAGGAAGTCGCTATGGCTCATAAGCACATTGCAACCGTTCACCCGCTACCGTCCAGTATCCTCCACAACAGTGCTGGAGTAAGAAGTCATCACACCCGTGCAGCTGCAAAGATCGCGGTACAGTTCATGAGCAGAAAAATGCGCTCGTTTAACCGTAAGGCTGTAGCAGTAACTGATATCACCCAAATGCAGGGTGGTCACTGATTCCAGTCGAACATACGTAAAAAGCTGCGCCATACAGCGCAGCTTTTTACGGGAAAACCAGACTGAAAACGCCGACGATTCTGAACAGAGTCGTCGGCGTTTTGCATTACACGCTCAGAACTCCCAGATTACTTTCTTCTTCTGCTCAAACCACTCGTCCATTTTGCGGTTATATACATCCTCGATAATGTTGCGTTTAATCTTCATGGTAGGCGTCAGCATCCCGTTCTCCATCGTCCAGGGCTCTTTCACCGCAACCACAAACGCAATTTTCTCGTGGGCCTCGCAGTCTTTGTTCACCGCCTCCAGTTCCTCCGCCAACTCCCGTTCCAGCGCCTCCCGGCTGGAGCCGGTTTCCAGAGAATCCCTGACATCTTCTGAAAGCAACAACATAAGGCAGGGCTGGGGCTGATTGGCCCCAGCCACGCAGACCACTTCCACCGAAGGGTGATTGAACCTGTTTTCGATGGGCACCGGCACTACGTACTTGCCTTTGGACGTTTTGAACAGGTCTTTCACCCGGCCTGTAATCTGCAGATACCCATCAGCGTTGATTTCCCCCATGTCGCCGGTTTTGAGGAAACCATCGGTAGTGACATCTTCTCGGGTTTTTTCCTCATTCTGATAGTAACCCAGCATCATTCCAGGGCTCTTGACCTGTATCTCGCCACCTTCACCAATACGATGTTCAACACCTGGATTGGCTACGCCCACATAGCCGATCCTGGCCTCCCCGGGGCGGCTGGCGTGGGAGTAACCGAAGTTTTCTGTCATGCCGTAGACTTCCAGCAGCTCCAGCCCGAGGTTGCGGTACCAGGTGATGATCTCTTCGGACAAGGGAGCGGCACCGGTCAGAGCGGCCCGACAATGATCCAGACCCAGTTGCTTCAGTACCTTCTTTTTCACCATTGAGCCTATAAACGGAATACTGAACAGCAACTTCTGTTTTTTAGGCGGCAGTTTGGCGTTAATCCCCAGGTAGAACTTCATCCACAGGCGTGGGACCGAAAAGAAAAGGGTTGGCCGGGCGCGCTGCAAGTCCTGCTGAAAAGTTTCCAGGGTATTGGCAAAGTACAGGTGAAAGCCGAAATACAGGGATTGGGTTTCCACCGCAGCCCGCTCAGCCACGTGTGCCAGTGGCAAATAGGACAGCATACGATCATCGGATGACGCGGTGAACATCTGTTGCAAACCGTCGGCGACTGACATCATGGCGCGGAAGCTGTGCATTACCCCTTTGGGGCGACCGGTGCTGCCGGAGGTATATTTAATCGTCGCCAGGCTATCCGGGTCGGGTAGCTTTGGTGAAGCCGGCTCATACTCCGCAATAATGTCCAGCCACTTTGGCGTATCATTCCGCGGCGACATCGGCAGGGATATGATCGGAAGATCGGAAGGAAGATGCCCTTTTATATCGTTCCATCCATCCGCCGTTCCATCAAGCTTCCCCAGAAACAACAACTTAACCCCGCTGTGTTCAAGGATATAGGCGGCAGCTTCCCCGTTCAGGGTTGGATAGAGCGGCACAGATACATGCCCTGCAGCCCAGATGGCCAGGTCTGACAGTATCCAGTGGGCACTGTTTTTACCCAGAACTGCGATATTGCTAGGTTCTGGTAGCTCAAGACTGTTGAGGTGGGCCGCCATTCGCGACACCTGATCGGCGGCTTGCTTCCAGGTGATGTCTTCCACCGTGCCGTCGGGATAGGGTTGAGTCAGATAGATTTTTTCCGGGTTGTGCTCCGCCCAGAAATATAAGCAGTGCAAGGATGTCTGCCTACGGGGGTCCATTGCCATGAACAACTCCTTATTGTTTTTATCGTTTGTTGAACCTGTACCAATTCTCAAGAATCGAAATCAAGATCAGACTCATCTTAACCTGATTTCTGAAGAGCTCAATGGCATTAGACACCCTGTCTGGTGGCAAAACGCACTGCATGACGTCAGGGAGGCTAAAGAAAATGATTATATTTTTGTGACATTAATCAAGATTGGTCTAGAGTGGAAAATGAAGCGTATCGAATCCCATCACTCATAGGAGACTGCCATGAGACAATCGAGTCGCTCTTTTCTGATTTTTCCAGCCTGGGGATTTATTCTGCTTGGCTCAGCCGCTTTCTTGTACAGCGCTTACGCAGGCATGCTGGGTTCTTGATACTCACAGTTTGAACAATAGCATTCGGAAAGCGCCTAACGCCGGAAACGGGTTTCCAGAACCACCGCCGAGTTAGTGCGCTCAACACCGTCAAGGTTTCCAATTTCGTCCAGCACGGCACTCAACTCCTCCAGAGACTGAGCCTGCACGATCGCTATAAGGTCGTATTCCCCGCTGACCGAGAACAATTGCGCTACCTGGCTGATACCCTCAAGCGCGGTATTCGTTCGTGCAGTCAGTTTCTGCACAACTTTTATCGAAACATGAGCCTCTACCTGGCTACTTGAAAAAGCCCCTCCCAACTGCACCGAATACCCGGCAATTACTCCACTGCTTTCCAGGCGAGCTATCCGGTTTTGAACCGTTGTGCGTGACAGGTTTAAAGCTCTGGCAAGTTCACTGATGCTGGTTCTGGCGTTCTGACGGAGCAGCATAAGTAGCTTCTGGTCTTTGGTTCCGATCACTTTGATCACCTGATTGGTCATTTTGATAAAATAACAACTCATTTAGATCAAATTATACCTGCAACCTGTTAGTACATCACTTCATACTGTTCCAAAACACTGTCAGGTTGCAGCCCATGGTCATTCGCCCGATTACCGACACAGATCTGGACACTCTTGCTCAGATAGCCAAGGAGTCCGGCCCGGGGTTTACCTCCCTGATGCCAGACAGAGATGCTCTGGCGCGAAAAATCGCCCACTCCATGGCCAGTTTCGAGCGCCGGGTGACCAGCCCGGGCGACGAACATTATCTGTTCGTGCTGGAAGATGAGAGCACCGGTGATATTCTCGGCACCTCTGGCATAGAAGCAAATGCGGGGCACACCCGGCCGCTTTATCATTTTCGACGCAATACGGTTACCCATCACTCCCGAGACCTCGGTCTTCGTCGAAGTGTGGAAACTCTCACCCGCTGCAACCATTACACTGGCTATTCCGAGATTTGCTCGCTCTATTTACGGCCTGAACTCCGCCGGGCCCATGCTGGCAAACTCCTATCCAGAGTGCGCTTCCTGTTTATGGCACAGCACCCGGAACGCTTTTCAGACAAAGTGATTGCAGAGATGCGAGGTGTGTCCAATGGCGCTGGCCAGTCGCCATTCTGGAACTGGTTGAAGGCACATTTTGTGGATCTGGAGTTCGGCCGGGCGACACATCTGGTAGGTAGCGGCTACACTGAATTTATAGATGAGTTGATGCCATCGCATCCTCTTTACACCTGCCTCATGAGCAAAGAGGCCCGTGCAGTTCTCAGTCAGGTACACGAGAACACGCGGCCGGCTCTGAAGATACTGGAAGCCGAAGGGTTTCAACACAAAGGGCTCATAGACCTGTTTGACGCGGGCCCAACAGTTGAGTGCGCTCTGGCTGATATCGCCAGCGTAAGGTCTTCTTCAGCCTGCCCCATCATTATTAGTGAAACGGGTAAAAGAACTGGCAACGGCCATGAACACAACAGATACCAGCCTGATGAGCCGATCCTGATTGCAAATACAGGTACGGCAGACTTTCGGGCCACTGTCTCATCCGAGGTGTCCGCCCAGCCTGATAAGCTGACTGTTCCCCTGGCCCTCGCTGAAAAGCTGCACCTGAGGAATGGCAACTTCGCGCGCACTTTGCCCTTGGGTCAGTCAACGCCAACACAAACCCGAAATACGGCCCCGGAGTTAAGTTATGCATACTGATCGCAACGCGTTGTTCGAAAAGCTCTGGCAGAACTACCGAGACGTCACGCCTTCTGCGGTAAAAATCCACAAGATTCTGGGTGCCGAAGAAGGGCATGGAATAATCAACGATCATATCGCTCTGAGAACCTTCAACCTCGCCCCCGTTGGCCTGGAGTCTCTGGCAAAGCATTTCCTCTCTCTTGGCTATCGCGAGGGCGGCGAGTATCACTTTAAAGGCAAAAAACTCTATGCGCGCCACTATGAACACACAGATCCTGAGGCTCCGAGGGTATTCATTTCAGAGTTGTTGACGGAACAATGCTCCCCGGAACTTCAGGGCATAGTAAAAACTCTGGTCAAGAAGGTAGGAAAAGAACAGGTCGCGGCAGACGACTTTCTATACTCCGGCCGGCACTGGGATATCGATTACGAGACCTACCGAAAGCTGCTGGATGAGAGCGAATATGCGGCCTGGCTAGCGGCTTGGGGCTACCGGGCGAATCATTTCACTGTGAGCGTTAATCATCTGCAGAACTTTCAGACAGTTGCTGACATCAACCAGCTTCTGAAAGACAAGGGTTTTACGGTGAACGTTTCCGGCGGCGAAGTGAAAGGGTCTCCCGAGGACCTTCTTGAACAGTCATCCACCATGGCTGACCGAGTTCCTGTTCAGTTTAGCGATCGGGAAATGACGATTCCCAGTTGCTTCTATGAGTTTGCACTGCGCTATCCAAAGCCAGATGGCAGTCTATACAACGGGTTTGTCGCTGCCTCCGCGGATAAAATCTTCGAAAGCACCCACGCCGGTATGTAACGGCCTGGGTGTGTCCTACCTGGTTAAACCGCTTACCCGCTGTTACAAAGAAATAACCTTTTTACAACGGCGCCACTGAGCGTCATTGTCTACTTTTTAGACACGAACACCATTCCAATAAAGCCACCCGGGCAAACCCGGGATCGGCATAACAACAATAATAGGCTGGCAGGCCCCCAGATTCCTGCCACCACCGAGGAGAGCATATGTCTGCATCAGTCAATCATCTCGACGAGCGTACCCGGGATTCGGGCGAGCTTCTTGAGAGCATCATGCCGTCAGCAATAACCCTTGCAATGATGCTACGGCACAAAAAAATGGCTGCATGGCTACGCTCCGAATTCGACGGTTATCAGGACCGCGATGCGGCGCCACCCTATCGCCTGGATTTGCCCGGACACATTGTCGCGAAATCCCCGCAATACGGATGGATACCCGCTCCCGTGGTGACCGAGCAGCAGAAGCTCGAGTTCGGACATATCGACCTTGTCGAGGGCACCAAATCTCTGGAAAAAATCTGCGTCAACAGCAAAAAAGGCGACGGCAACCGGCTATTACTGGACGAGGAGGACATGGCTGTTCTGCAGAAACAAATCAACCTCAGTGCAGAGCTCGCGATCAATCTCAGCCGCGACGTATACTCTCACCTGCTAAGAACAGTGAGGGGTGCGGTTTACCTCTGGACGCAGGCGCTGATGGAAAAAGGGCTTGCGGGAGAGCATAACCACTACAGCCCCGATGAGCGCGCACAAGTTGCGGAGCTGGATAACCCGGAACACTTCTGGCGCAAGGCCATGGATGAGTTAGACAGCCTGCCTATTCCGGATGTGCGTTCAGCAGGTTTTTTCGAGCGGATGTTTGGGCGGGCAAGCTAAGCTGAGCGTTTATATATACCCCAACGGGTACCCAGGCATCCCGGATCTGATCTAAACTGACTCCTTGTTTGTTCCCGAACGATCCCCTGTTGTTCAACATAACGAGGAGTAACGATGAAACCTGTCGTCACACTTCTGCTGGCCAGCGTGCTTTTCGTTGCAGGCTGCCAGTCGTTGCCCGATCAACCGTCAGGCACAAAGAATGTGTCCGCAATCCCGGAAAGCACAAGTAGCGGCACAGTCTTTCTCAGCGCTCAACACTGTCTGAGCGAATATGTTCGTGATCTGGCGAAGGTTCATTACGGGCCCTGCCTCAAAATCATCAGTGTGGACGGAGAACCCCCACAAGTTTCGGGTGACGGTTTTATTGAGTTACCCGTTGCTACTTCTGCGACGATTGGCACCAGCTGTGTTTATCGTCATGCCGACGGCTCGCCTATCCCCGCCACGATGGAAACAACCGATTTCCGTATCACGCCGCAGACATTCAGAAAACCCGGCGAGCGCTGGTACCTGCATGCCCACAAGCAGGCAAGACAGATCATTGGCTGCGAGCCAACCCTGTCGCGCTCGAAAAGTCCAACCTACAAAACAGACTGACAGCATGAAACAGCTTCGGCAACGTTTACCCGGCATAACACCGTCCATGAAAATCAGGTCTTTATGACAACAGATATCAACATTGTATGGCTTGGCGCACTGGCGAGTCTGCTGGCAGGCCTTGCAACCGGTATCGGTGCCTTGGCGGTTTTCTTCGTCAAAACCCTGTCTGACCGACTGCAAGACAGCATGCTTGCGGGTGCTGCGGGCGTGATGCTTGCAGCCTCTTTTTTCTCTTTGCTGCTTCCGGGGCTCGAGCACGGGGAGGCACTGCTGGGTTCAACATGGGCGGCAGCCCTGCTGGTGATATTCGGCATATTGTCCGGCGCAGGGGCTCTTTACTTCATCCATCAGAGACTGCCCCATGAACACTTCAACCTGGGACCGGAGGGACCGAATGCGGCCCACATACGCCGTATATGGTTGTTTATAATTGCCATAACACTGCATAACTTCCCGGAAGGCATGGCGGTGGGCGTCGGTTTTGCCGGGGGAGACGTGCGCAACGGCTATGTACTGGCAATGGGCATAGGTATCCAGAACATTCCCGAAGGCCTCGCCGTTGCTCTCTCATTGATGGCCATTCAATACTCGCGGGTAAAGGCATTCACCATAGCCCTGATGAGCGGCCTTGCCGAACCCATCGGCGGTGTATTCGGCGCTGCCATGGTGTGGCTGGCAGAGCCGATTATGCCCTGGACTCTGGGTTTTGCTGCAGGAGCCATGCTATTCATTATCAGCAACGAGATCATTCCGGAAACCCACAGGAACAGCTATAAAACGCTGGCGACTTTCTCACTGCTGGTCGGTTTTGTCGTCATGATGTTCCTGGACGCAACATTGGGGTAGCGTAACGGAAGACCGCTGTTAAATCAGGCCTCTATCTAAAACAGGCCTCTACGGAGATAACACCTTGCCCGATAAAAATAAAACGCCGGGTCAGTTTGAATTTGACTACATCATAGCCGGCGCCGGAACAGCCGGCTGCCTACTGGCCAATCGTCTGAGCGCCAACCCGGAGAACCGGGTACTGCTGATCGAGGCCGGAGGGCAGGACAATTACCACTGGATTCACATTCCGGTGGGTTACCTCTACTGCATCAACAATCCACGCACCGACTGGTGCTTTCGCACCGAGCCGGCACCGGGGCTCAACAACCGATCGCTGATTTACCCGCGCGGCAAAACCCTGGGCGGCTGCTCCAGCATCAATGGGATGCTGTATATCCGCGGCCAGGAACGGGACTACAACCGATGGGCTGAAATAACCGGAGATGACGCCTGGACCTGGGAAAATTGCCTGCCGGACTTCATGCGACATGAGGACCATCACGGCCTGGACGCCGGTGACCCTGACGATAGCAAGCTAAACCACTTCCACGGCCATGGCGGTGAATGGCGGGTAGAGCGCCAGCGCCTAAAATGGCAAGTACTTGAAGATTTTGCTGAAGCAGCAGTTCAGGCGGGCGTTCCCCGCACCTATGATTTCAACCGGGGGGATAATGAAGGCGTTGATTATTTCGAGGTAAACCAGCGTGCCGGCTGGCGCTGGAATACGTCAAAAGCCTTTTTGCGAAGCGCTGCAAAAAGGCCGAATCTCACCGTGTGGCACTCCACTCAGGTAGTGAGCCTGGAGATGGGCATGGATGGCAAACAGCCAAGGTGCACCGGCGTGCGCGTGGCAGGCACTGGCTTTCAAGATGCAACCCTGGCGACGGCCAGCCGCGAAGTTATTCTATCGGCCGGCTCGATCGGCTCCCCGCAACTTTTGCAGCTGTCTGGAATAGGGCCATCCGACCTGCTGCAGGCATTGAACATTCCGGTAGTTGCAGACTTGCCGGGGGTCGGCGAAAACCTTCAGGATCACTTACAAATCCGCTCCGTCTACAAAGTGACGAACGCGCTTACCCTGAACACCATGGCCAACTCTCTTTGGGGCAAGGCCCGGATTGGTCTTGAGTATTTGCTTAAACGCTCTGGCCCGATGAGCATGGCTCCGTCACAACTGTGCGCATTTACCCGCAGCTCGGATGAATACGACCACGCCAACATCCAGTACCACATCCAGCCCCTGAGCCTGGATGCCTTCGGCCAGCCCCTGCACAATTTCCCGGCCATTACCGCCAGCGTGTGCAACCTCAATCCCACTAGCCGGGGCACCGTGCGTATCCGCAGCCGCAATCCTCTGGAGGCCCCGGCCATCTCGCCAAACTACCTGAGCACCCCGGAGGACCTGAAAGTTGCGGCAGACTCATTGCGGGTAACACGCCGCATTGCGCAACAGCCAGCCTTTTCAAAGTACATGCCAGAGGAATACAAGCCCGGGGCACAGTATCAGACCGACGAGGATCTCAGCCGCCTGGCCGGAGACATAGGCACCACTATTTTCCATCCCGTGGGAACAACCCGCATGGGGCAGCCCGATGATGCAATGGCCGTGGTGGACTCTCATCTGAGAGTAATAGGTGTAACCGGGTTGCGTGTGGTGGACGCTGGTGTGATGCCCGTGATTACCAGCGGCAACACCAATTCACCCACATTGATGATTGCCGAGAAAGCAGCAGGCTGGATTCTGGCAGGCAATTAAGCTGTCTGGGCAGACAGCCTGACGATATCCTGGTACTCCCGAATCTGAACCACCTGCTCGGCTGCAGATTCGCATGCCAGGTTACAAACCTCATTAACCATCGCACTGGCAACTGTCGCCGCTTCGATAGCACGGTATTTTTCCAGCGGGCCAACAAGAGCCCGATTGATCAGTGGCATAGCTTTGACACCTACAGCCTCTCCCAGGCGATGTTCATTCCTGGCACCCAGTAGCAGGCTGGGGTGGTAAATTGAAAGATAAGGGTACTCCAGGCCCTTAACGCCATCCTCCAGTTCACCTTTTACCCGGTTGTAGAATATGGTTGATGAAGAAGATGAACCTATAGCCGACATCAGAATAAATGCTTTAGCGCCCTCAACCCGGCCTAGTTCAGCGGCTTTCAGCCCATAACCAAAATCCACTTTACGAAACTGTTCCTGGGAGCCCGCCTTTTTGATCGTTGTACCCAGACAACAGATAATCGCATCCACCTGAAAGAGCCCGGTGTAGTCGCCCATGTGGTCAAAATCAATTTCCTCCTGGTGCAGCTTGCTGTGTTCAAGCCTTAACTTGCGCCTCAGTGGCACATTCACCAGTTCAACCTCATCACGGCCCAGCAACTCACTCAATACAAGTCCCCCGGTAAGCCCGGTAGCACCCAGTAATAGCACTCTCATAGCATTCTCTTCTCTCAGCGCAGGCGCCCATAGTATCAAAGACACCGACAGACCGGAGCCCGCCTTTGGTATCTAGAGCCCTTTCAGGTACTGCAAACCCGACAGCTGGTCCATCTGTCCGCGAATCCAGAATACCCGATCCCGGACATAGGGTGATGGAGAGTTCACGCTCAGCACATTCGGATTCGGCAAAACTGCGGCTAACCGTGCCGCCTGCTGCGCTGATAGTTGACGAGCAGGAATCCCGAAGTAAACCCGACTGGCGGCCTCAACCCCATATATTCCGGGGCCAAATTCGGCAATATTGAGGTAGACCTCCAGAATTCTCCGTTTAGGCCAAAGCCCGTCGACAGCCAGAGCAAGCCCCGCTTCCATCGCCTTACGCACGAAGCTGCGACCATTCCACAGAAACAGGTTCTTTGCGGTTTGCTGGGTGATCGTGCTTGCACCTCTGAGACCCTCACCGGCGTGATATTCGGCCAGGGCTTTGCGAATCGCCGCAAAGTCGACCCCCCAGTGATCCGGAAACCGCTGATCCTCACTGGCCACTACGGCAAGTGACATCCACGGCGAAATATCCGAATAGCTGACCCATTGCTGTCGTACCTCCTGGTCCGGATTTGCAATACTGTAACTAACGATGAACGCAGAGGTTGGCGGATTTACGTACCGGAAAAGAAGCAACAGGGAAACAAATACCAACACCAGAGTGAGGAACACCCAAGCGGCTGCACGGAAAAACCGCCTAACCATTGATCTGCGGGCCATAAGCGCGTTACCCAAGCCCCAGGCGGTCACTATCAGCCGTTCCCGTGCCCACCACTGACGCACCGATGACCCGGAGACAATGCTTGCGACAGGTTACGTGCAGCGGCGTCTTGCCCGCTTCATCACCATCTACGGTAACAGTCTGTGGACGGGAGGTAAGAACATCACAATGCTTACCTTTCAGGTGCACTACGGTACTGGTGCGGTCAGGAGACCTGCCGCTAAACCTGACCATGAGAAACGTCAGAATCAGTTGTATCAGAGGGCGTGGTTTTACGGCAATAACGTCCAGAAGACCATCGTCGGCAGTCGCTTGCGGAACCTCATTCCCTCCGCCGAAAAAGGCACCACTGGCTACGGCAATGGATAGCCAACGACCGCTCACAAAGGCCTGATCACATTTTATTTCTGCGTGAAAGCCTCGTTTGACTCTCGCACTACGTAACAGTTCAATGCCGTAGCTGAAGCGCCCGAGGAGTTTTTTGGCCGAGCCCTGCGATTCCCGAGCAGGAATCGTACCCAGGCCAATGTGGGCAACATTCAGGAATAGCCCATCACCAAACTCGGCAACATCAACCGTTTGCGTAATACCCTGCTGTACTAATTCACACACAGCCTCGGGTTCCTGGGGTAGCGCGAGGTTGCGAGCAAAATCGTTGGCAGTACCTGATGGCAAAACAGCCAGCGTGGCATTACGTTCAAGGCAGAGTCTGGCGCCAGCATTAACCGAACCATCACCACCGGCAACCATAACTACGTCATCAGGCTGTACCCGCTCAGCCCAGGTCTGCTCGCTGAAATCACAACACTCCGGGCCGGTGATACCGGCGTTTTCAAGCCTTTCAAGCCAGAACGCCCGGCCTCTTTGGCCATCGCCTGCTTCTGGATTTGCAACCAGCCAATAGGTCATATCATTCGCTTCTCTTTACCTGCGCCCATACATATTCCGGAAAACGATCGCATCCAACATACCTCAAACACGTCGCTACTGGGGTTACGATCAGGAAACCGGCGCCATATCTCCAGATAACAGATTGTCAGCCTATAGTTCAGTGTGTCCCTCAGGCTGGGCGTCTCTGCGATACCACCAGCGCAACGCCGGTTATAGAAACAATGCCTCCGACAATCGCCAGCACACCGAGGCGCTCATCAAACAGCCAGAAGGCCTCCAGAGCGGTCACCGGGGGGACAAGATAGAACAGGCTGGCAACCTGGGATGCCGCACCACGGCGAATCAACCACATGAGCAACAGAATTGCGCCAATAGAAACGCCCAGGACCAACCAGGCCATGGAAAGCTGCAATTGCAAAGACCAGACCACCTCCCGGGTCTCCAGCGTCAGCGCGCCAACCGCGAAAAACGTGGCTGCAGCGCCGTACTGGATAATGGTGCCCGCAACAAGATCTGCACCCGTACCATTGCGTTTCTGATAAACCGTACCCAATGAAATGCCAGCCAGGGCGAACAGAGCCCAGACAAGCGTCCAGAGGGGAAAGCCGGTACCCGGATTGCCTGCCCCGCCAAACTTCTCCAACAAAACCAGCGTTACGCCCAACAACCCTAACCCAAGCCCGAGCCACTGTTTGCCTGAGACCGATTCCTTCAATACAAAAACCGCCACAGCAGCCGTTACCAATGGCTGCAGACCGACCACCAGAGACACTATACCGGAAGGCATTCCGTCCTGAATCGCGTAGTAAACACCGCCAAGATAACACCCGTGAACCAGCAGCCCGGTAACTGCCAGATGCCCGGCAGCTCGCAAGCCCGGCCAGCGGGTTTTAAGCAACAATGCCAGCACGAAAAGCAGCGCCAGTGTCAGCAGCATACGGATTAAAAGAAGTGTAAATGGCTCGGCATAGGGCAAGCCATATTTGGCACCGATAAAACCAGTGCTCCACAACCATACAAAAAGGGCGGGGACGAAAAAGGAATAGAACATCTTGCGCATAGCGAGTAGCCGGAATGAGGTGTTTAGGCGGTCACCCAGTATAGAAGCTCATGCACATACATAACAGATACAGACGCCCAGCCAGAAGACCATCACAGATGGCCACCCGGCCGGAAAACTCACTGTTTATGTTGTAAGGATAGATTGTAGTTTCTGCGTCAACTCAACAGCCTCACTGCCCATAGGCGTGAGATAGCCGCCGTCATCGCGAGTAATCAACCCCTTGGCAAAAAGCCGCTCAGCGGCCTGCACTGTCTCAGGTGCTGCATCATGCTGATGCACCTTGATACCAGCCTGGCCTGAGGAGGACTCAAACTGTGATAGCAGGTTAAGCTCGGCAATATGGTCTGGAGAAAATGGCATTGTGTTTCCTTGTCTCGTTTTGTTTTGATGATCAGATACTGTCGGATCTCTTGTCCTGATCCAGAGTCAATTCCCGCTCGGTTTCATTCCACTGCTCGGAAAATGTTTCATACGCGTCGGAGAAGCCTTTTTTAGCCCGCTCCCATGCCGATGCAGAACTGGCTTTGAGTTCGTTATACCAGACTTGCACCCGTTCACGCTGTTCTTGAAGAGACGCCAGGCTTTCCTGTGAACGCTCGCGGGCAGTGCTGCTCATGTCGTCCCAGTTTTCGGAAAGCTCTCTTTCTAGCTCCGCAATACGTCTGTCCAGAGCTGACAGTGTTCGATTGATAGAGTCCTCAGCCTGGTCTTTCTGGTCGGCACCGTATTCCTGTAGTGACTCGCCAAGCTCTCGGGTTTCCTGCTTGAGCTTGTCTACCGTTGAATCATTTGATTCCGCATACAAAGGCGCCGCAAGCGTGCATGAGGCTGCGACGAGCAAAGCACAGGTAATGCGTTTCAAATTCATAAAATACTCCTGAGCTACGTTTAATAAGAATAGCAGTAGCGCCACGATAACAATATCCCGCCCAACAACTTATCTTATAAAAGCTTAATCAACTGACAATAAAGTCTGTTTATCGCTGATAAAACATACTGTTAAAACTGAAAAGACTCCTCGGAAATGGCGCTTTGGTGTCCCCGAGACTGCTTGAGATTTGTGCATTCCGGATGTGTGTGCCACGTTTACATGGAAGTTAAACAAGGAGGAAAGACTATGCTTTATTGGGCTGTCATTTGTCTCATCATCGCCATCATTGCTGGCGTTCTCGGTTTCGGGGGCATTGCAGGCACAGCGGCAGGTATCGCCAAAGTACTGTTCTTTATCTTTCTCATTCTGCTGGTGATTTCTCTGGTCGCCAATGCAGTTCGCGGGCGGGGGCCAAAGGTCTAGCGTTCTCAGTTAATTTGCTCAGCATTTCTGCCCTGGCACCTCTCAATGCCGTGCCAGGGCAGCTCTCCCGTTAACATTTTTCCGACAAGACTTTATGTCATTTCTGCGTGGTAGCGCCGTATAATCCCGGCTGTGTCTGTTTTACTATAACTTCAAGCACATATGTGGATTACGCTTTCCGCGAGTAGCCAATGATACGTCACCAACACATCGCCCTACCCTTCCTCACCTTGCTGATCTGGTTTTCTGCACCGGTCACAGCGGACAACATCAAGCGTATTGTGCACCCCGACGGCCGAGTTGAGTTTACCAATGTAAAGAGCAACAGCCCTGGTAGAGCCTCCAGCAAAAGCGAGACTGTTTTCCGGTATCAGGACGAAAATGGCATCATCGCTTACAGTGGAACCCGGCCCTCAGTTTCAGATTTCGATGTAATCAGTTTCCACTGTTACGCCTGCGACCCCGACTCAAGCGTCAACTGGCGCACAACCCCGTTGTTTTCTGGCCGTTACGAGACCGAAATTAAAACGGCTGCCAGCGAATATGGCGTTGATCCAGCGCTGGTACGCGCGGTTATCCATGCGGAATCTGCATTCAACGAGAAGGCGCTTTCCCCGGTGGGGGCGCAAGGGCTTATGCAATTGATGCCGGGAACAGCTCTGGAGGTCGGCGTTCAAAACGCCATGGTAGCAGCAGAGAACATCCGCGGCGGAGTCACCTATCTTGCCAAAATGCTCGATCGCTTCAAAGGCGATACGAGGCTGGCAACCGCTGCCTATAATGCTGGCCCCGGTGCCGTTAGCCGTTACGGTGGGATCCCTCCCTATGCCGAAACCAAAGCTTACGTTGAACGCGTAGGCATACTGCACGAGCGATACGCCAGCAACTGATCAATAAACCGGCCGACCCGTCCCTGGGTCCAAGTTCTGCCGGCTTTTACAGTAACTTTATTCAGATGCCGCAATCAGACTGGCGTTGCCACCGGCCGCAGTTGTGTCTACGCAAAGATGACGTTCAATCACAAAGCGCTGATCGAGAGTGTGCTCTGTGATCAAAGGCAGCAGCGCACCATCACGTTTGGCCAGAGCCAGGCGATATTTCCGCAGGAGTGGCTGTTCAGCGCAGCTTACAACCGCCTCAAAGCCGCTGGCACTGCCCAGTGCCTCCGGCTCAAGATTACCCTCAACGCCTACAATGGGCAGCCCGGCTTGCGCAGCGCGATTTACAGATTCTGCGACACCGGGCGCAACCACAATCACTTTGTTGCCCTGTGACAACGCCATAGCTGCCTGTGCCAACGCCGTTTCCTTGTCAGGCCCTAGGCATAACACAACCCCACGGGCATGATTGCTAAGGCGGTTCAGTTCACCCGTTGGTCCCGGCAATTCTTCAACATGGGCATCCAAAGGCTCGGGCACCTTGCCGAAAATCGGTTCCAGGGCTTCAATTCTGGCTTTTGGAGCGGGCACTTCAAGCTTGCGCAGATTAGCTGCCAAGCCTTCCAACTTCTTGCCTTCGACTGTTTTACCACCCGATTCGGCCGGACGTTCTGCCTTGGGCCCTTTCAGGAAACGACGAACATATTGCGGGCCGCCGGCCTTAGGACCGGTTCCGGAAAGCCCTTCACCACCAAATGGCTGAGAACCAACGATTGCACCAATCTGGTTACGGTTAACGTAGGTATTGCCGACCTTGATCCGGCTGGAAATCCGGTCAACCCGGTTATCAACCCGGCTGTGGATGCCGAACGTCAGTCCGTAGCCCCTGGCGTTTATGTCATCAACAACCTTGTCGATGTCCTTGGCCTCAAAGGTAGCCACATGCAGTACCGGGCCGAAGATCTCCTCTTCCATATCCTTAATGCCGCTGACTTTCAGCACAGCCGGCGAGACGAACAGACCTTTTTCCGGCACGGGAAGCTTTTTCAGCAAGCGACCTTCGCGCTCAAACTTGTCGCAATGGTCCACGATCTTCTTGCGGGCGGCTTCGTCAATGACCGGACCCACATCCGTGGAAAGCGCCCAGGGATCTCCAATCCCCAGTTCTTCCATGGCACCGTAGAGCATTTCCAACAGGTTATCCGCAATGTCTTTTTGCACATACAGCATGCGTAGCGCAGAACAACGCTGGCCTGCACTCTGGAACGACGAGGCCAGTACATCCCGAACCACTTGTTCAGGCAGGGCCGTCGAATCCACAATCATGGCGTTAAGACCGCCGGTTTCTGCCACCAACGGCGCGTCCGGTGCAACGTTCTCAGCCATCACCTTGTTGATACGCTGAGCGGTCGCTGTGGAGCCGGTAAAGCACACTCCGGCTATACGGGGGTCAGAGGTGAGCGCGGTGCCCACCGTCGCGCCAGAACCCGGCAGAAGCTGAATGGCATCCTTTGGAATACCCGCTTCGTACATCAATTCAACAGCGCGCGCCGCAAGCAATGAGGTTTGCTCCGCCGGTTTGGCGAGGACTACGTTGCCGGCCGCCAGGTTCGCCAGAATCTGACCTGTAAAGATCGCCAACGGAAAGTTCCAGGGCGAGATACAAGTGACAACGCCGCGAGCCTCACCTTGATCGCTGTTGCGTACGCCTTCATTGGCGTAAAACTGCGAGAAATCAACCGCCTCACGAATTTCGGCGATGGCATCCAGTAGAGATTTTCCAGCTTCCCGCGTTGTCAGTGCAAACAGCTCGTAGGCATTCTCCTCCAGCAGGTCGCCGACTTTGCGAACGCAGGCTGCGCGGTCTTCTGCCGACATGGCGGACCAGCGAGTGAAACCTTGCTCGGCAGCGGTAATGGCAGCATCGACATCGGCTTCATTAGCCTGAGTCATCTGCCCGACCAGGTCATCCGGATTAGCTGGATTTTTAACGTCCAGCACTTCATTGCCGGTGATGTCCGCGGCAATAAGCGGGCCGCCAGTCCAGTGGTGACTGCGGAACGCATCGCGACCTTCGTTGATGCGCGCAACCGTAACAGGGTCGGTAATATCCCACCCTTTGGAGTTGCGGCGATTGGGGCGAAACAGGTCTGCAGGCTGCACAATCACTTTGCTCGAAAGGTTCTCACCAAGCTCCTGGACTGCATCAATCGGGTCCTTGGCGATCTCCTCAGGCGTGATGCTGGTATCTACAATCTGGTTAACGAACGAGCTATTAGCGCCATTTTCAAGCAATCGACGTACAAGGTAAGCCAGCAAATCGGCGTGCTTGCCTACAGGTGCATATATCCTGCAAGGCACACCACTCTCCTTGAGGACCTGGTTATGCAATGATTCGCCCATGCCATGCAGGCGCTGGAACTCATAACTTTTCAGACCAGCAGTTTTAACCAGCTCCAGAATGGCCGAAACCGAATGCGCATTGTGGGTGGCGAACTGTGAATAAATGCGGTCGCTCATGCCCACCAGCTTTTTGGCGCATGAGAGGTAAGCCACATCGCTGCATGCTTTACGTGTAAATACAGGAAAATCACTCAGACCCATTACCTGGGCGCGCTTGATCTCGGCATCCCAATAGGCGCCTTTGACCAGACGGACCATGATGCGGCGGTCGAGCTTTTCGGAGAGAGCGTATAGCCAGTCAAGGGTATGTGAAGCACGCTTGGCAAAAGCCTGAACAACTACGCCAAAGCCATCCCAGCCCGCCAGTTCCGGGTCAGACAATATCCCTTCGATGACATCCAGTGAAAGGTCGAGGCGGTCCTGTTCCTCGGCGTCAATATTGAACCCCATATTCGCAGCCGCCGCTTTCTTGGCCAGCATCAGGGCCCGGGGCAACAGCTCAGTCATAACCCGGTCTTTCTGGCCATATTCGTAACGGGCCAGCAGTGCAGACAGTTTGACGGAAATCCCGGGATTTGTGCGCACATCGTCTTTGCAGTTTTTGGCGATGCTATCAATGGCGTGGGAGTAAGACTCAAAATAACGACGGGCATCAGCATCGGTACGAGCGGCTTCGCCAAGCATGTCGTAGGAATAGGTATAGCCCTTGGCCATGTAGGACTTGGCCTCGCTCTGGGCTTCTTCAATGTCGCGGCCCAGAACAAACTGACGGCCCATTTCCTTCATAGCCTGGCCTGCGACAGTACGAACCACCGGTTCACCCAGGCGCTTGACCAACTTGCGAAGGGTTTCCCCCACTGTGTGGCGTTCGGAGTCCTTCAGCAGGTTGCTGGTCATCAAGAGCGCAACGGTCGTGGAGTTGATGAACGATGACGACGCCTTGCCAACGTGAGCTCCCCAGTTGCCAGAGGTAATCTTGTCTTCAATCAGCGCACTTATGGTCGTGTTGTCCGGCACACGCAACAGCGCCTCAGCCAGACACATAAGCGCAACGCCCTCTTTAGTGGTGAGGCCGTATTCGGCAAGAAATTTTTCCATGATCGTGGATTTCGCGTTTGCACGGACGCTGCGCACCAGGTCCGCCGCTCGCGCCGAAATCGCTTCACGCTCTTCCCGGGACAACTGAGCGTCAGCAATCATCTCGTGAATGACTTTATACTCATCTTCGAGATAATAATCGCGAACCCCTTGCCGACTTTGGGCAAGTTCGGGAGTAACTGATTGCTGCGATGACATAGCTGTACCTCTCAGTTGTTTGTCTTTTTCGCATTCTACCTACAACGACAAAGACTATTTCACTGTATAGACCAAAAACACATATCATTTCGGCTTTATTGACCAACAAAAATACAGAAATTCCCCTTTATTAAGTGCCTTTTCAGGCAAATTAACTTATGCTCACGAAGCCTCTTTCCCGGGAGCCAATGGGCCATCTGGTACTTTCAACCTACAGCATAGTGCCCCAATCGCGGACTTGCCCAAAAGTGACGGTTTGGACATATACAGCAGGTTTACGACTGTTGGAACGGGAGAGGTCAGATGACTACAGCCACGCGGGCGCCATCACAATATGAGCGAACTTGACCGGATAGATCATTCCATTATTCGTGAACTGCAAAAGAATGCACGGATCACAATCACCGACCTTGCCTCCCGTGTTGGACTATCCAAAACCCCATGCCAAGTGCGTATGCGGCGGCTTGAGGAACAAGGTTTTATTACCGGCTACACGGTGCTGGTAAACCATACCAAGTTAGGACAAAGCCACATCGCCTTCGCCCAGATAACTCTGAGCGACACCAGCAGCGATGCACTCAGGGCTTTCAACAAAGCGGCGAAAGAAATTGCGGCCGTTGAGCAGTGCCACATGATTGCAGCCAACTTCGATTATCTGCTGAAGGTGCGTACCCGTAACATGGCAGAGTACCGGCAGGTGCTGGGCGAGCAAATTTCTGCCTTGCCCCATGTACTGCAAACGAGCACGTTTGTGGTGATGGAAAACGTAAAAGATGTGGGGCTTTGAAGCATCTGATCGCGCAAAGCGACTACTTGTTGACCCTCGCCAGCCCCAGAGAAGATACATGCAGGCCAAGCTCACTTCGATAAAGCGCATTGCCGATGCCCAGTACAATATTCTCTACCGTAAAGTTGGAGGACACGGCACTGGCGCCGCCAGTGGCGCGGGACTCCAGTACGAGCACCAGGCGCAGTAAATCCAGCAACCGAATGACCAGATCAAGAATACCAAAATCACTCGGCGCATCATCGATACGGGATATAACATAAGCTCTGGCCGCCTCTACCACAAAGGCTTCGTGACCCGTAAGGTGCTCGGTCCCCATACATTTGATCGACTCAACGCGCTGCTCTCGCTCACGTCTGATAGCCTCCATACAAACATCGCCGGAGTTCTCATGCGTTTTACCTCCACGCAGAATACCTGCGAGGCGAAAATCCACTTTGCCCTCGCTGCGCATCTGATCGTACTCGCTCTTCAGACTCTCTTTGGCGTGAGGAAAATACCGGCGGATTGCCGTCTCGCGGGCCCGCTCGAGATCTTCGGTCGTCGCCAGACTCACCAGCGAACTCATCACGCGAACACAGTGCAGCAGGTGCTGCCAGCGAGCCGATTCGATCGAAAGCGGGTTATCCGGAAGCACACGTTTGGCTGAAACAAACTCGAAGTACAGAGCAGTCACCTCCTGCTCCGAAAAATCAGACGTACGAATAATTCGCCGCAAACCCAACTTTTCAATATCCCGCAAAAGACTGGGAATCAGCATCAGAACGTAATGTTGCGCGCCTTCCGATATCGACATATCTCATTACTGCTCCGGTTAACAACTGCTCTTACCATAGCACCAAGCCCCCGCAACCGCTGCCCCCATTTTACCTCGCCCACCCCGTGCTTAACTGACCGAATCCTCTGTTCTGATAGCCTTTGGCGGCCGATATCAGTTAATTTGGCTACCAAAGACAGTTCCGGAATCCGTCCACTAATAACAACAGGTCACCATGAAACCAAAACTCGTTTACCCACAGCGAATCATTTTGCCGATAATTGTTGCCCTGTTGGGGGTCGCAGGCTGCGACTCAGGGCCAGCTCAGGAATCCGGCGCCAACGCCACCGGCCATACAGCGCCAACAGACATTACCAGCCGGATTAACACCGAAGTACTCGAACAGCGCCCCTTCAGCAATCGCGAAGACTTCGATAACGCCCGCCGAGGACTGATTGCCCAGGACCCGAGCCTGGTGGTAGAGGGAGAAAACGGCGCTGCTATCTGGAATATGCCGGAATACGGCTTTGTTGATGAACATGGTGAAAACGCCCCCGCCTCGGTTAACCCCAGCCTCTGGCGGCAGGCTTCACTCAATAATATTCATGGGTTGTTCAAAGTGACTGAGGGACTCTACCAGCTCCGGGGCTTTGATCTGGCAAATATGTCCATCATTGAAGGCGACACCGGCTGGATTCTGGTGGACCCACTGACCTCCCGTGAGACTGCAAGCAAGGCCTTCCTGTTCGCCCAGGAACATCTCGGCAAGAAGCCCCTGAAAGCGATCATCTTTACCCATAGCCACATCGATCATTTTGGCGGTGTAATGGGTGTACTCCAGCACCTTTCAGACGAAGAGAAGCGCGAACTGAAAATCATCGCGCCCGAAGGTTTTGAGGAAGAAGCCACCAGCGAAAATATCATCGCAGGCCCTGCAATGACGAGGCGTGCCATGTACATGTATGGCAAACGGCTGGAACGCGACGAGCGCGGTCACGTGGGGACGGGACTTGGTAAAGGGCCGGCGTTCGGTACCTTCGGGTTTGCAGAACCGACACAACTGGTCAGCAAGACAGGCAGTGAACTGACCGTCGATGGCGTCCGGATGGTCTTCCAGATCGTTTCCGGCTCCGAAGCGCCCTCTGAGTTCACCTTCTATCTGCCCGAGCTCAAGGCTTTCTGCGGTGCCGAACTGGTCAGCAGAAACATGCATAACCTCTACACCCTGCGAGGCGCCAAGGTACGGGATGCCCGCATCTGGAGCGCGTTCATCGACGAGGCCCGAAGCCGGTTTTCCGATGCAGACGTCTATTTTGCCAGCCATCACTGGCCGCTGTGGGGGCAAGACAACATTCAGGACTTCCTGGTGAAACAGCGGGACACCTATAAATTCATCCACGACCAGAGTGTTCGCCTTATGAACCGCGGTTTCACCCCCAACGAAATCGCCGACAATTTGCAGCTCCCGGCGGCCCTGAATCAAGACTTCCACAACCAGGGTTACTATGGGACCGTTTCCCACAATGCAAAAGCGGTGTACCAGAACTATATGGGATGGTATACGGCAAACCCTGCAAAGCTTGATCCCTTGCCTGAAGCTGAATCCGCTGAGCGTTATGTAAAGATGATGGGTGGTGCAGACAGCATCCTGGAAAAAGCACAAAGCGACTTTGACGCTGCTGCTGAGATGAGCACAGTTGAAGGCAAGAAAGCCTACCGGTGGCTGGCAGAACTCCTGAATCATGTTGTCTTTGCCGATCCGGGCAATCAACAAGCCTTGTCCCTGCTGGCGCAGGTGTACGACCAACTCGGGTATCAGGCAGAATCAGCACCCTGGCGTGACTTCTATCTTACCGGCGCTTATGAGCTTCGCCATGGAGGACCTGACGAAGGTATCAAGCCCGCAGCCATGACGGACGTCTTACTCAATACCCCAGTCTCGCTGTTCTTCGACAGCATGGCAGTGCGGCTGAATGCCGATGATGCGGAAGGTGAGTCCCTGAGGATCAAGGTTACCTTCACGGACCTTGGCGAAAGCTACCTGTTAACGCTGGACAACTCCGTTCTGCACAACCGGGAGACCAGCAGCGACACACCAGCAGATGCGACTCTGAAACTGACCCGCCCTCTGTTCGTGGACATTCTGACCGGCGAGGCAGGATTAAAGGACATGCTGTTCAGCGACGACATCAGTTTTGAAGGGAGCAAACTCGACCTCCTAGGCTTCTTCAGCATGCTGGACAAACCGGAGGGTAAATTCAACATCGTGACACCCTGAAGCACCATGAACCCAGCTCTCCCTGAATCAACCGGAGAGAGCTGTGTTCGTTTCACTGCCCTTGATCCGACGCGCCAGGTGCAGCACCCCGACACCAAGCGCCATCACCAACAGCGTAAGCCATAGGCCATTGGTGTAATTACCCTCGACATCGGCAAGGTAACCAACAACGGCAGGCGCCAGCATCTGGGCGATACCATAGCTGAAGGTGAGCCGGCTCATGGGCCGGGAGGGGTTTTCCGGGAATACCCGGCCAACCATCGCCAGCATCATGCTGACAATGCCGATAAAGCTGGCACCATAGATAACGGCGCTGAGCATTACACTGAGCATGCTGGTATTGATGATCAGCATTAGAATACTGACCGCATTAAGTGTGTAAGCAAGATAGAGCGCTGTCCACTGCCCCCACCGGCGTGTAAATACGTCCCATAGCCAGCAGGCAGGTGTGGCAGAAAGTCCGGCAACAAGCCAGATCAGCCAACCATGGCCGCTGAGTGCCGGTATTGACTCGGCAATGGCCACCAGAAACGTTGCCGTTACTACGTACCCGACGCCGGCACAGAAGTAAGCCAACTGCAAAATCACGATAAATCGGCTGCGCTCCTCATTGGCCCCCGCGTTGCCCGTTCGCGGCAAAGCACAGGCACGATAATCCGGCATCCAGCGCCAGGCGGGAACCAGCAGCGCCAGCCCCACAAGCCCGTATATTACCCACTGTTGATCCCAGCTGAAGGGCCCTTTGATCAGCTCCGCGATAACTGCCGTCAGAACAATCCCGAGCCCGATGCCCGAAAAGAACACGCCGAGCTCGGATTTTTCGTTGTTTTTTATCAGCCAGCTCATCAACAGGCCGGCGCCGAGCAACATGCCCGCCGACGTACTGAGACCGGAGACAAAACGCAAGACAAACCACAGCCAGGTCTCTGTGGTGTACCCCATGAGAACAGTAGAGGCGACCGCAACCACAAGCCCAAGCTGATACAGCTTTACCTTGAGCCCCAGATCACTGATCCGGGTGATAAGGAGCGCGCCCGTCAGGTAACCGGCGTAGTTTACAGTCGCGAGCATGCCCACTACGGACTGGCTAAGCCCGAGCGCTTCCATCATCTCGGGGATCATTGGCGTATATGAGAACCGCGCAACCCCGACCGTGACCACAACTGTGATCACGCTGGCTGCCAGCACCCTTATTGTTTCTATTGTTTTCACGGGGCTTCCCTAATTCAGAACAACTTCGGATCAGGCGCGGCTAAGGAACTTGCGCTCCTCCACGTTGATTTTGATCCGGTCTCCAGTAGAAATGTGTTCCGGAACCTGGACGATCAGCCCGGTGGTCAGTTTCGCAGGCTTGGTGCGAGCGGTGGCAGATCCACCCTTTACAGACGGATCTGTTTCTTCGATATCAAGTTCTACGGTTGGAGGCAGTGCCAGGGCTACAGGCGCGTCACTGACCAGAACAACCATAACACCCTGAGTGTCTTCACTGATAAAGAGCAATTCGTCAGCGATAGCTTCGCCATTCAGGCTGTACTGAGTGAAATCTTCGCTATCCATGAAGACGTATTCGTCGCCATCAGAATAAGAGAAGGTCGCAGGCCTGCGCACGAGGTCGGCAAGGTTCAGCATGTCGGAATCCTTGAACGTCTCGTCGATCTTGGCTCCAGTTACCACGTCATACATACGCATACGGTAAAGGCTTCCGCCGGCCCGCCCCTGAGGAACGGAGCGCTCGATGTCCTTTACAAAATAGACCCGACCTTCGTATTCAACCGCGGAATTTTTCTTGATTTCATTTGCTCTAGGCATTGTTTAAAGCTCCAAAACAATATCGTAAACGCGTTCATACCGGGTATAAGCCGGCGTGTTTCAACCCCGGCAATTCTACCCGCAGATCAGCCCCGCCGATACGGGGCAAGCGGACACTATAGGCCATTCCGCAAAAAGCTTCCCGACCCTATAACCGGATTCGCATAAGAAATAGCATTTTGATGTAAGCTATGATTCATTGTGGCCATCGCACGTGCCCTCACCTGATACCAGGATGAAGCATATGCATGGTCGGTGCGCTTACGGCTAAATTGAAAGGTTCTATGAAAGTACCCAAGAGATTACAGCCCCTGGTCGACGACGGCCTGGTGGATGAAGTGCTTTACCAGCTCATGAGCGGCAAAGAAGCACAGGTTTACGTTGTAAGGTGCGGTGAGCAGGTGCGCTGCGCCAAGGTGTTCAAAGAAGCGCAGAAGCGGAGTTTCAAGCAGGCTGTTGAGTATCAGGAAGGCAGAAAGGTACGCAACAGTCGCCGCGCCCGGGCGATGAGCAAAAAAACCCGCTACGGCCAGAAAGAACAGGAAGATGCCTGGCTTAATGCGGAAGTGGACGCCCTGTACCGGCTGGCTGAGGCTGGTGTGCGCGTACCAGCCCCCATGGGTTTTGTTGACGGCGTGCTACTGATGGAACTGATTGCCGACGCCGATGGTAAAGCCGCTCCACGCCTGGATGACGTGACTCTCACGCCAGAACAGGCCCGGGATTACCATGGGCGGGTGATAGCAGAAATTGTGCGAATGCTGAGCGCCGGCCTTATACATGGTGACCTGTCAGAATTTAACGTTCTGGTAGACAGCAACGGACCCGTGATCATCGATCTGCCACAGGCGGTGAACGCCGCAGGCAACAACAACGCCGAACGTATGCTGGAGCGGGATGTAGACAACATGCGCCGCTATTTTGCCAAGTACGCACCCGACCTGCTTGTTACGGATTACGGCAAGGAGATCTGGGCTCTGTACGAAAGCGGCGACCTGCATCCTGACAGTAAACTCACCGGGTGTTTCGAGCACGATACCCACAGCGCCGATGTCGCCGAGCTTATGGCCGTAATTGACGCGGCGAAAGAGGAAGAACGAGAGCGGCTGGAACGCATGCAGGACGACGACGAGGATTAGTACGCCTCGTCACCGTAACTACCAGGCTAGCCATATAACGTGCTTTGCCCCTTTGCCGGGGCGGTGGGCTCTTACGGTTACAGCCTCAGCCGAAAGGCCGGCACGCTTCAGGCGTTCGGTAAACGCCGGGTCCTGCCCGGCTGACCAGTAGGCCAGAACCCCCTCTGGCCGCAATGCTTCCTGCGCTGCAGCAATGCCCGCAGAAGAATACAGCCAGTCATTTTCTTTACGTGTAAGGCCCTCCGGGCCATTATCGATATCCAGCATAATGGCATCGTAACCGCCCGGAGAATCCTTGATCAGTTGCACAACATCACCAATGTGCACCCGTGCACGTGAGTCTTTCAGCGGATAGCCGGAAGCGCTGCCCAAAGGGCCCAGATTCCACTGCTCTACCTCGGGCACCAGTTCTGCAACCGTCACTTCTGCAGCATCTCCCAGAGACTGCAAGGCCGCCGCAAGGGTAAACCCCATGCCCAGCCCTCCGATCAACACCTTCGGGGCAGAATGATCCGCAATGCGTTCACACGCCAGGGTTGCAAGCGCATCCTCAGACCCATGCAGCCGAGTGTTCATCAACTCACCGCTTGTGCCGGCAATACGAATGGAGAACTCATCGTTACGCTGCAACAGGCGCAGTTCTGTGCCCTTGCCAGGGATAATTGCCGTGCCTAGCAACTCGAAGCGAGCCATAAAAACCTCTGTAAATGGAAATCCCGGGGGTGCGGGTGGGAGATAAAATAGCTCAGATTTGAGCGAGAATATTTCGTTCCGTTTGACCAGGTAATACCCCCGTCAACCAGGCCTCAGTAACAACTTCGCTATGTTGATTGGAGAGCACTGCTTCCGCCTTTGCACGGTTGCGCTCATCCACTTCGGTAATGGTGAAGACGCAGGTAATGGTATCGCCAAAATAGACGGGCCGGCGGAACCGGAAGTTCATACCGGATGCAAGCCAGCCAACCTGGCCACCGACCTCGGTGATCATGCCCCCGACCAGCAAACCATGGCAGATTTTACCCCGAAAACCCTTGGCAACAGCAAAGTGTTCATCATAATGAATCGGGTTTGCATCACCGCTGATTTCGCCGAAGGCTATGGTGTCACTCTCGGAAAAGGTACGGGTAACCGTAAAAACGTCACCAGCCGTGAGACCCCGAATGGCCTGCTCTCGAATTTGCGTCACTCAGGTCTCTCCGGGATCTCGGTTTAAGGTTCAGGCTCGCGCTAGGCGGCACTTTAACACATTCAGCCACCCGACTTTGTTCAGCTAGCGGCCATCACTCTGCAATTGGCGCGCATCAGCCAAAAACTGATCAAACCTGATGAAACATCCGCGCGGTTCGCTCAAACGTCAGGGCCATGCGCTCGAACATACCCTCAATAGTTGCCGTTTGCGCATCCGGCTCTTTGGCATCGTAGATAGCCCTGAGCAGCCCTGCGCTCGCCTCCCTGAAGCGGGCGTTCACAATGCCACGGGAACTCAGCAAATATGTGTCAGCCAGCACCTGCTGCCACTCAGCAAGTTTTGCATCCACTTCAGCACTTCGATGATTCTTGATCCGCCGCCGCAAACGAATGGACATATGACCGATGTTCAGCCCGGTAAAGCCCAGGTCGGTCATATTGCGGTTCGAGCTGCCCGAGCTCTGGTCATAATTAGCGAGCCGCAACAAGCGCTCTCCCATGCGGCCGTTGAACCAGTTTTCAGGACGGCGATGAAAATCGATACCCGTAAGGTCTCGCGCTGTTGCTTCAAGCAAACGGCGCTGCATTAACTGGCCGTCCGGTGGAGTAATGAGCTTGAATACCCAGTACAGAATACTGATACCCACGAAGAGCCCCAGCGCGTTGCTGGTGGCAACTTCCATGTTGAATGTCATATGGTTGCCCGGCTGCACAATAAGCGTGAAAGGAATGCACAGGCCCAGGCCATAAGGCAGGGTTTCCCGGTTTGCCAGGGCCAGCAACGCGACGAAATAAGGGCCGGCCAGTACAAGCGCCAGCAACTCGAAGTCTCCGCTACTCGTTGACAAAAGCCCCATACCAAAAAGCAGTGCCACTGGAATTGCGACCACAACACCGAGCAGCAAGCGTCGTAAGATAGACGTCAATACTACCCGGGAAAAACGGGCAAACATCACGGAGAATACAACCGGCATGATCATCAGCATTATGGCTGCAAGGCTGCCGGTGCTTAACCATACTGCTGCCCCGATCAGGAACACCACAGCGGTCCGGAAGCCGTTAACGGCACCAACCAGCGGGTCACGGTGAGTTTTCAAACTAGACGCTTTCAGCAGTGTCTGATCACGGTTCTCAAGCGCGTTATAGGCCCGCAATACCATAGCCAGGTCCGCAACCAGCTCTGCAGCTGTCTGGGTGAGGCGAATCACAATAGCGGATTCATTTACATACGCGGCCCGATGTTCAAGTAACGCGCGCCTCAACGCCTGGGCCTCAATGTAGGATTCCTCAAAGCTATCCACTTCAGCGACTTTTATGAAGTGGGCTCGCATGTCTTCCAATAACTTGCTGAACGCCGGCGAAACCAGATCCGGGTGGTTTCGTGGAAAACGCCCCATAATTTGCGTAACGGCCAGCAACGACAACACTTTGTTGCAGAGCAGATTTGCCGCCCTGCTCCGCCCCGGCCCCTCTGGCCCTTCATAGGCGACCGCACTGGAATCGTCATTCAGCACAACCAGGGTTTCCAGGATCTGGTCCGCGTGCTGATGACGCTGTTCATGAGTACTGTTCGGGTCCAGCTCCAGCGAGAGATATTCAAGCGTGTCGTTGATAACAACACGGGCATGGCGTCGAAGACTGGCTTTCACCGTGACGGGCCATAACAACTGGCTGACCAACATCGCACAGAGAGCACCCACAGTAATTTCGCTGATGCGCGACTGGGCGATATCAAACACCGCACGACTATCTGCCAGGTTGGGGGTAATCATCACCAACAGAACCACCAGCCCGGCCGTCATTCCTGACATGGCAAAGGCGTAAATAAAGTTGATGTTGTGCACCATGGACGAGGCGGCAGAATTCAGGCCAATCCAGAGCGTGAGACAGGCCAGGGCCAATAAGGGGTATGGCATGAAAAACGCCAGAATCAGAATCCCGACGCCACCACCCAGTACTGACCCCAGAATCTGACATGCGGCCTTTTCCGTCACCAACCCGCTTTCCGGCCGGATTTGCAAAAAGATGGCAGATACCAGTGCCCAATAGGGGCGGTCAAGCTGCAAGAACATAGCTACATACAATGCCAGTACTACGGACACCACCCCTTTGAGGGCAAAAATCACAGAACTTCTGTCAGGCATCAGAAGTTGGGCCAGGAGCGGGTGGAGCGTCATGCAGGCTACTCCGTTACTCGGTTTCCAGGTATATGGAAGCCGTCATGCCCGCACTGATATTTACACCTTCAGGTATCGGGTCGAGCGCTATATCGACAGGAATGCGCTGGGCGAGCCGCACCCAGTTAAACGCTTGCTGTACCTGAGGTAACATCTGGCTATCACTGCGGGTATTCGAATCCGCTATGCCCCGGGCAATACTGACGACCTTTCCGGTAAGCTTCTCATTGCCCGATAGCAGCGTAATTCGCGCCGCTTGCCCCACCTTGACCCTTTGCATCTTGGTTTCTTCGAAGTACCCGGTCACGTAAAAAGAATCACTTCTGATCAGCGATAATGCAGCATTTCCCCGCGAGGCATAATTGCCCTGGCGCAATGCAAAGTTATTCACTATGCCGCTTTCTGGCGCAAAGACCCTTGTCCGCTCAAGGTCGATTCGTGCGGTATCGAGCTCGGCCTGTGCAAGTTGAAAACTGGCTTCTGCAGATTCGGCGCGAATACGGAATGTTTCCAGGCTTCCGAGGCTGACGGTCTGGCGATCGGCTACCTTTTGCCGGTTTTCATACTGATGCCTGGCGAGCTCCATGGCGATACGTTCCTGAACAAGTCGGGCACTCGCTTCGGCAGATTTCGCGCGGTAGCGCGTATCATCAATGGTAAAAAGCAGATCACCCCTGCTGACAGCCTGATTGTTTTTCACATTCAGCCCCGTTACCCAGCCAGAAACGTCCGGAGCGATGGTGATAACATCCGCCCGAATCCGGCCGTCCCGCGTCCAGGGTGAATAGAGATAGTAATTCCAGACCCAGACTCCAGCTGCAACTGCAGCCGCCACCACCAGCAAAGTAATCCCGATACGCCCCGGTTTTCCCATGAGAGTCTCTTAATCCCCGAACAAATAAACGATAGCCGCCAGATAACAAACGAAGACACCCACATCAAACCAGGCTTCCTTCCAGATGTACCGGCGCAGTCCCAGATAATGCAGCAGCAGTCGCGTAGCGGCCGTAAGAATAAACGCAAGAGGCGCAATCACCAGCAACGGGCTGAACAGCATCCCGCCAATACTCATCTCATGAAGCATATAGAACACGGGCCTTTTGAAGAAATACCGAACGACTTGCCCCAAGCGATTGATCATAGTTGCCGCAGAGGCAATTGGCCAATCCGTATATGCTAGAGTGACAGCTATATTTATAATGCGAGCTCTGAAAAATGTCGTCCGCAACTGTATTTGCTGTGTTCGCCGTTGCCTTCATCGCTTCGGCCGTCTTCTATCTGTTCTTCTACAGATCCTGGCGGCGGGAGCGGGAACTGCAGCAACCCTTTCCGCAAGCCTGGCGAAAGCACCTGCGATCAACCGTGCCTCTATATCGCCAGTTACCGAAGCAGCTACAGAAAACTCTGGAAAAGCAGGTTCAGCTATTCCTCGCTGAAAAAAACTTCTATGGATGCGACGGCTTTGAAGTGAATGACCGCGTGCGGGTAGCGATCGCCGGGCACGCCTGCCTTTTGACGCTCATGCGCTCGTATGCGGATTACAACGAGGTTCGCAGCATTCTTGTTTATCCTGATGTCTACAGGGTCGAAGCTTCGGAGCGCGATGGCATGGTGGTTGGCGTCAGCAACCAGGTTCGGGCGGGCGAGGCGTCATCTCTGGGTCAAATAGTACTGGCCTGGGCGGAGTGTGAAAGTGGAGCCATGCAGCCCGGGACGGCGCACAATGTGATCCTCCACGAATTTGCTCACCAGCTGGACTACCTGGATGGCACCGCAGACGGCGCACCGCCGCTAAGCGGGGAGCAAGCCGATGAATGGCAACAGACCATGACCATCGCCTATGACAATCTCCGACACTCCCTAAGGCACCGGCGCAAGAGCTGGCTGGACCCCTACGGCGCCACAAAACCCGCCGAGTTCTTTGCAGTGCTGACAGAAACCTTCTATCAGCAACCGCAACACCTGAAAGACCAACAGCCAGCGGTTTATGATCTGCTCAGCGATTTCTACCGAATAGACCCTGGCGAGTTAATCCAGCACTAGCTTGTCTATCAACCTGAAATGCCCAGGCTTTCCGAATCTTTCTCGATGGACCGATCCAGCAGCTCCAGATAACCGGCTTTGGCTTTAAGTTTGGTCTGGGCGTGTGCTCTCATGTTCAGCTTCCGGAACGCTTGGGCCAGCTCACTCGCACGGTTCATAAGCTGCTCTGGCGCAACAACCTCATCAAGGAAGCCGGCTGCCACAGCGCCTCCAGGGGAGTAGATTTCAGCATTGATAACCGAACGGTAAAAGTGAGCAGGAGCCAAACGATGCCGTGCAATCTCGATGCCGGCATGGTGCATGGTCATACCGATCGCCACTTCATTGAGCCCAAGCTTGAAGTCGCCTTCAATGCCAACCCGGTAGTCGACAGACAACATTATAAACGCGCCCTTGGCAATGGCGTGACCGCTGCATGCCCCGATAACCGGCAATGGAAACGCCGCCAGGCGGCGGGTCAGTTTTGAGCCCACAGTGACCAGTGCCGCCGCCTCTTTCATGCCCTTCTGCATTTCCTTCAGGTCATAGCCCCCGGAAAAGATACCCGGCTGCCCTGACAGGATAACCACGGCCTTATCTTGTTCTGCCTGGTCCAGGGCCTTGTTCAGCTGTTCGAACACTTCGTGGCTGAGGGCATTGGCCTTGCCGTTATTAATAACGATTGTCGCGACACCATCGTTCAGCGAGTAATCTACAAAGTCCGTCACCGGCGTTTCCTCTTGGTGGAGTTAGGTGTGAATGCGCAGAACTTTGCCAGCTTATGCTGGCCGCCACAAATCATTCTTCAACCAATGCCGGTTTCTGCCAGATTTCATCAGGTGCGGTGCTGAAGATTCAGCCGCAACTGAGCGCTGAAACCTTTTTTCGATGACAGAGGAATCAGGTAACTGTCACCATCAGTTTCAGCCTTGCTTCCTCCACGTTCGCTCCATTGCTCATCTGTGGTGACATAGCGCAGGTTCCAGCCGTCACCGGCAGGCGTCATTTTCAGCGTGAGCGTGTCTCGGTACAAGTATTCGCCCTCCACCCTGTGTTCTGTCCACAATGCACCATCAATAAAGTAATCCGTTGCGGATACCGCAAGCTCGACAGTCATTACCATGGTTCGCCCTCGATCAACCGTGATTTTCGAGCTATCCAGGAACGTCGAAAACAGCACCGGAGAGCGAGCTGAATCAAGCCCAGCCTGAGAGGGTTTCATCATCTCGTCGAACTTTCTCAGCACGGCACTGAACGTTTCTTTGCGCCTTTCTGTCAACCGAAAGCTACGAGGCCCCCGGGGCGACACGACAACCTCGAAATAATAGGAAGCACGGACTCGTCTGCCCCCCTGCTTCGCCTTTTCGACAGACGGTGGCAGTGGCAGGGATTCAACCTCCATCACCCCATCGACGCGAACATCACCGAACAAAAATCGCACCATGTTCTGGTAGCCGTCTTCGGAATTAACGATGCCATATGGGCCACTGTGACTGCGATAAACAAAAGCCCTGGGCGCTCCCTGAACGCTGGCGTTCTCTATCGCAACCAGCCCGTCACTCATCTTGCCGGCAAGCCACTTGGATACGCCCTTGGCCGCCCCATAGTCTTGCTGATTGGTCCCGACCAGGCAGAAAAAGCGGTCTGGATCGAATTTGCCATCAAGGGTATCCACTCTCTCCGGCTTGCCATCCAGATCGAGATATTCCGCCATGGTTTTCCGGTTGAAGTTATTGATATCCCAAAGCCCGAGAAACGAAGGGACATTAATGCCAGCCATCTCGATACCATTGTGGGGCGTAGCATAGGTAAACACCTTATCCACAATGTTGCGCATCGGCGGGTTATTAATACCGTCATTCTGCAGCAGGCAACGACAAACCAGGCCGCCCATGGAATGCGCGACAAGATGCACCCGGAATTCCCCAAGCAACTCAGGGTCATCACCACAAAGCTGTTGCCGGATATTCAGAATCAGATCCCTGAGCTGCAACGCAGCGGCAGGAATGGACAGCGGCTTGCCTTCACCAAAATCCCTGTCGGCCTGATCGTAATAACGGTAAACAACAAGGGTTTTATGAGTAATGTCCCGGTCGACCTCAGCACCATCGGAAAAGGCATCGGTATAACCGTAATCCTTCATCAGGCGCATCATCGGAGATTCAAAAATTTGCTTGTAGATGGCTCCATCCCAGGACTGGCGAACTTTCGTCGCGCCCAGGTTAAAGCCCATATAGGGCATGGATACAGTATCGGCAATTTCATTGGCCGTCATGGCATAGCCACGAACATAAATGATGGGATGGAACTGGCTCATGAGACATGCTTCCTTTCAGGCTGATCCTGCCCGACAGGCATGCGATATTCGTTCCGAAAGTCTCTTTATGATGAAGCTGCGAGCACTTGGACCCTTAGGGGTCAAGCTGTTTCAGGTTGGCTTGGCAGAAGTGTAAAAAAGGCTGACGAACAAAATCCCCCGGAGCTGCCTATCCTTTGTCTCAGAAAAAATAATACCGAACCATTTGAGCCACGATCAGCAAGGCCACCAAGGGGAAAATAAACCTTGTAAGGTTGCCGTAGTTACGCGATTCGCCTTTCGGAGCATATTTCTCAACCAGAGGCAGAATAACGATCAACGCCACGAAAAGAACGGCGAGAATAATCAGCAAAGTTTCCATAAGTTGTGTCCCATCTGGCTAGTTCCTTTTAACGAAGGCCGGGGTTGCTCAAGGCTTCAGCTCAATCGTTGGCCGTTGCTGCTTGTCGCGGCGCAGAGCGCAAAACTCCTGAGTTTCCCCGCCCTTGTATCGCACTTTCACATTGAAGCCTGCACCGGGAGTATGGTTGAGCACAAGCACGCGCTTTTTGCCGGGTGCAACGCGAAAAGCCAGTATCGATGATTGAGTATCGGCAGTTCCAAAATCCAGTTGTATGGACTCCACAGGAACCTCACTCCGGTTGTGAAACGTGACTTCCATTCCCTGAACCGGAGCAGTATTGCGGCCAATCACCCAGCCAACCGTCAATGCGATCACAAGTGCCAGATAGAAATAACGGCGGCGCATGCGAGGACGGCGGGGCTCCTTGCCAGAAGAAGCGCTGATAGTAGTGCCATCCATTGAACAAACTCCCGAAAAAACTTATCCCACAAATCTGTGGATAACTTTGTGAAAAGGCGAGGGACAAGCAAGCTCAGCCCGGTTAAAACGGGTGTTCGACAAATGTGACCGTTAAGTGACCAGATCATTTATTGTTCGGTGGCATTCTGTCGATACGCCGGCCTTCAACAGCCGTTGCTTTGCAGCCACTGATTAATCTGGCCCTGATTCATCGCGCCGCTTTGCCGAGCCAACTCGCGGCCGTTACGGAACAGAATCAACGTTGGAATACTGCGGATACCGAATTGTCCGGACGGCCCAGGGTGTTCTTCTGTATTGAGCTTGGCAAAGCGAACCTTGCCTTTCCAGCTTCGCGCTGCCTGCTCGAACTGCGGGGCCATCATCTTACAGGGGCCACACCAGCTCGCCCAAAAATCCACCAGAACAGGCAAGTCACTGCGCCCGGTATGAGCCGCAAAGCTCTGCCCGCTCAACTCCAGCACACCCTCTGGCCATAACGGCTGTTTACAGGCTCCGCAGTTACCGCCGGCGGCCACACGCTCCGCCGGCACGCGGTTTGTCTTGTTACAGTGGGGGCAAACTACATGTTTAATGTCATCACTCATGATTTCACCTCACAGTGCTTGGAATCGCTCGCTCTAAAAACCGGAAAGCTCGTCTTGCAGATCCTTTTTAAGCTCGGCCGCTTCGGTTATCCACACCGTTTTATCAAGGCCCGGAAACACTCCCACCTGCAACCCGTCTTTCGATAACCCCGGCACCCACTTCTTGAAGAAATCAGGCAAAGAGATGCTTTTCGGGCTCAAATCATCCGAACCCTGGGCATAGGCAACAGCGAATTCTGAACTGGGCCAGACCGGCAAGTGCGCCATCCCGTCATCTTCCGAGACAATAGTCAAAAAGCGGCTATCCGAATTGACGAGTATCCAGATGTCCCGTTCTTCCATCACTTCGCTCAAAAAATAATCGTAACGCTCTTCGCCAGTCATCTCGAGAACGCTGGTCAGTTGCTCATCCGTCATAATCTGCATCTCTGTTTATTGAATTCGGCTCAGGAAGCCTGCTCACTGGTACGCTGCGCTTTTCGATACATCCAGGCCAGCCCGAGCAACGCCAGGCCCAGCCCCATAAAGGCTGCCACCCGCCAGAGGCCCTGCAGGCCAGCCATATCCAGCAGGAATATCTTGCCGATAACCATGCCCAACAAAGCCATGCCCGCCTTATACAACATAATATGGGCACTTTTCGCCGAATAAACCGTGGAATAGATAATTGCCGCGATGGCGTAGAGCATTCCAATCACCGAATAGGTATATAGCTCTCCCTCTGTCATACCAAACCAGAATGCCATGTCGCTACCTTGCCAAAGCTGACGAATTTCCAGGGCAGTGAACAGAAGAAAGCCCGCCGCCGCGACGCACAGAGACCAGATCTTCGGTGCAATCTCCGGGAACCGGCTGATAACCAGAGCCAGAAGAACCGGACCACCGAAGGCCGGCAGCAGCATATTGAAAATTGGCGTATCCCCGATAGTACCTTCATTCCACCAGGGGTTGTGGATAGTGATTAACGCAAGGTAACTGAGACTGGAAAGCGCCAACAAAATCCATGAGAACAACCGATAAAGCCAGGTCAGGGACTGGCTGGTTTTGGCACGAACAGCATAGGTCACGCTAAGCGCACCCCAGAGTAAGGCATTCAAGGTTGCTTCGGTAAGGCTGTATTCGTGAATAAAGATATTACCGTCGTACAGCCAGTAACGCAGCTCCGTACCGAGGAACAGCACCAGCAGGTGCAGGGTTGCGCCTTCCAGCCAGGGGCGAATCGAATGGTTTTTATCCGCCAGCCTGGTTGCAACCGCCGCAAGCAAAGTGGCTCCGCCGTAGGTCCATAACGACCAGTGAACACTCGCATCGTAACCCTGCAGCCAGGGGTTAAACGTCAGACGTGCCACGACCAGTGCCAGAACGCCTTTCAGAAGCAGGTAGAGTTCTGGCATCTGATAACGCCGCGCAAGCCAGGTCAGGCTGACAAACTGAACCGACAGCGCCAGCGTGAGCGATGCTTCACGGAAGGCCATAACCGTGGCCAGCGAGTAGCTGACGTGCGCTGCCAACACTGCCCAGACCACACCGTTTCCGTAACGCGCCCGCCCTTCCATTTGCCAGGCCAGAGCGCCGTATACTCCGCCCAGAAGAAGGGTGACAACCGCCCAAACGGTCGACGTCTCGCCATAACCGTGCAGCAAAAGCCACCCCAGGATCAGCCACACCAGCGGTGAGAGCAGCGTTAGCGAGGCCCAGCGCCGCTTATCGTCGAAGCGCCCCCACTGCCACAAACCAAGGCCTGTGGAGGTGATAGCAGCGACCATGAGGTAGCTGATAAAACCTGCCTGTTGCTTCATGGGGAGCTGAAGCAAATACACGAAATCATCCCCCACTCCTCCTACATAAAGCAGCCAGCCCGCGGCAGTAGCCAGAACAGCCGCCCAGGGCAGAAACCACAGAGCACCGCGGCTCTGTGGAACCAGGATGGCTGCCGGGAGAAGGAGCAACCAGCTCCACATCGGCGTACTGCCGGCAGTCTGGTGCGCAATTGAAATACCCCAGATGGCTAATATCGGCAAAAATGCTTCGCGCAACCGGGAGGGCGCGGCCTGCTCCTGGCCAGGCAAGAAAGCAAAAACCACAAACAGTGCAGCCAGATAGCAAGCTGTGGCCAATTCCGTGGGCGCCGCAACGACGGTAACGGCCCACCAGAGCAACGCTCCCGCAAGCGTGGCGTACCAAAGCCAGTCGCGAAAGACGTAACGCATTAACAGGAGTGAGCTGAGCGTAATCAGGAAGCTGTATGACAGCACAAAAGTGACACTGCCATCCTCACCACCGATCAAAAGAGGCACCAGGTAAGCGCCACTCAAGCCCATGATCGCCAGCAAGGGGCCGTGCACCAGTGCCAGAGCCATGGTCGCCAGAGATACTACCGCCAGGGCAATCAGCCCAATGACAGGCCCGATCAGGTCGTAGTGGTGAACACCGGCCAGCAAGGCCGCATACAGTGTGACACTGCCGCCGCCCGCCAGTGCAGCAAACACCTGGTCGGTGCTCATGTGGCGCCGGCGCAGATACTCCGCTCCCGCATGCAAGGCAAGGCCAGTAAAAAGAGCGAGCAGCAATTGCTGAGCCGGACCGATCAACCCTGCATTAATGGAATGGCTGACCATGAAAATGCCTGCCAGAGCCACACTCAGACCACCCAGCCAGACCATCCAGTTCTCTTTCAGAGCAGCAATAAAGCGGGATGGCTCACGGGGCTCAATCCAGTCATCTGTCTCTACTTCTGCGTGACTGCGCGAGGTTGACCACTGAGCCTCAATGGCCTTTTCGACTGCCCGCCGCTCAGACTCCGCCTGTTGTTCAGGGATAATCTCTCGTGGCTGTTCGGGCCGCTGTGCCCGCGAGGGTGACGGCGAAGCCTCCGGTGGAGCCTGCCTGTTCTGAAGACGCAATTCGGCAACCTCAAGGTGCAACGAAGCAACCTCATGACTCAGTGCGTCGATACGGGAGGCTTGCTCATTGCGCTTGCGAAATGCCAGAAAACCAAGAACGGAGCCAATTGGTATAAACAGTAAAAGACCCACGCCAAGAAGAATAAGTATTGCTTCCAAACCCCTTCACCTTTTTCAAGATTCCATTCAGATGCGGCGTAAGGCGCCGGCGTAATGCGCAGTCTATAGTTTCTGAGAAAAATGCTCATCTACAAAAGCCGACGTATTACGCGTCCAGGCAAAAAAACCAGCCAAGCAACCATCTATAATTTCTCGGGGTACGGGCGAAAAAAATGAACAGAAAGGGGCAACAGTTGAAATACAGAATTGGCTTGATGCCAGCCAATAGACAAAATAAATATCAGCTTGGGGAACAGCGTTTCCTGAAGTCAGAGGGAGTCATTCCAAAGCGCCCCTTGAACGCGGTGGAGAAATAACTGGAGCTACCAAAGCCAAACCTATACACAACCTCTGTGAGGCTCAACCTCCCGCTATTTGCCCTGATATAATCAGCACACATTTCCAGCCTCTGAGCCTTCACATATTCTGACAAAGTGATCGAATTACCCGCAAATGCTCGATGAAGGCTCCGGACCGATGTCCCGACTGAGTTGGCAACCATCGATGCGTTAAGGCCAGGTTCTCCGATATTGTTTTTAACAAACTCTGAAGCGGCCCTGAAAATCTTGTCGTAAGGCTCGGTACTATGGACGCTCTTAAGGACTGACGGTTTAATCAAGGTGGCCAGCGAATCGAGAATCGCCGCACCTTCCTCTATGTCGAGATTTTCATGCCGAGAGGCTTCAAGCACCAGCTTGGTAGCAAAGCCGGCAATATGTGAGTCAGCCGGAATTTTTACGCCCAGTTCAACCTTACTGAGATTCAATATCCGCTCAATAATCTGTCGCGGCAAAATGAGAGATATCTGTTGCGCCAGCTTTTGATAGGAAAACCGGAACGGTAATGCGGAATCCACAAGTACAATGTCCCCTGGCGTCAGAGACGAACGATTCCCGACTTGCTCCACCAGCGAACAACCCTGGATCTGGAAAACACAAAAAAAGTCCGGCACCCCACTTTTCTGTATCTCTTTGGGGGTTCGATATAGATCTGCGCCTCGGATACTAACCCTGGACATATCCAGCGATCCACCTACTTTCTCGACAGATCCTGAAAATTCATCTCCTACTGGGTTCGCCAAAAATGGCCCGCATATATCATTGATATTGCTGATCCATCTATCGAAATCATCAGTCCCGCCAGTACGTAAGGACACGTTTATGACCTCTTGCTCTTGTTAGTAATTATTGGCCATGAAGTTGACTAGAAAACAATCAAAAGTCAAGGAATCGTTCCGAGAGCCTGCGCCCGGATTTTGATACAAGCCCCTACGAATATCAAAGAAAGGGGTATCAGGCCAACCATGTGTTTTCGCCATACTGGCACAACAACGAAACCTTCTGGCACCGAAGAGAAAGCCCGCAGCGTGCTGAGTTGATAAAAATAGAAGACATAACGGCACCCATGCCGACGAAGGCCAGAGGCAGCTGCACAAGTTACTTCTGAGCCAGCTTCAAACATAAAACAAAAAAGGCTGAACAATGCATCAGAACAATCAACTGCGACATGCTTTTTTATGTCTTCTTGCTGCCGGTCTTGCGGTTCCAACGGCCTCCGCAGTCGAAATTTCAAACAGTGACAACCACGAACTTAATGCAGACCTGGAGCTAGCCGCCGGCATTTTTAAAAGTGACAAGAACTATCTGTATGACTCCGACCGAGGCGGGGCTACTTGGCAAGAAGGCTATTTCAAATACGGCCTATCGGGTAATTACTCTTTAGGTAAAAACGCTTCAATTTACGGAAGCGTTAGTGCTGTCTCGTCGGGTACGTTCGGTGAGGGCGATGCCGGCGGTTTCAGCACGGGAGACGAGCGCAACACGGATCTTGAGGATGCCTATATTGGCTTCAAATCCGGTGACTACCTGCCATTTCTCGGCCACAACGGCCTGGACGTATCGTTTGGCAGCCAGAACTTCGCCATTGGCGATGGCTTCCTCATAAACGGCGATGCCCTGAATTTTGGCGAGGGGTTGAATGGGGGAGGCTTTGATTTTGATCGCGGCGGGGCGTACTGGCTTGCGGCGAGAAAGGCCTTCGACAAAACCGCATTGGTTCGAATTGGAGGCAACACAGGATTACGCTCGGATTTGTTCTGGGTTGAATCGGACAATAATGCCCAGGCCGATACCGAACTGACTGGCATCAACCTTGAGTATGTATCGCGCAACGGAACCTTCGGCCTGATGCATTTAAAAGGTCTGGGCGTAAACGACCGATATGCTCAGGCGCTTGGACTCACGGCCAGAGATGGCCAGGACACTACCAGCTTCAGGTATCAGGGTAATGCCGGCGTCGAGCCACTTTTTCTTTCGGCTGAGTTTGTAACCCAGGGCCAGGGTGACACCAGCCGTGAGGATGCCAGGGCCTGGTATATGGAAGCCGGGTGGAGCTTTAGTGAACAGTCGTGGTCTCCAAGCGTGAATATCCGCTACTCCACGTTCGAGGAAGACTTTGACCCTCTGTTTTTCGGTTTTAATCGCGGGTATGGAACCTGGTTCCAGGGTGAGGTTGCCGCGAACTACGCCGGGCCATTCAACAGCGACACAGATGTACTTCACCTTGGCATAAAAGCTTACCCCTCCCCCACCGTCGCAATTGGCGCTTTATTTTTCGACTTCAGTGACACTGCTCAAGGAAGCGGGACACTGGATAGCCAGGAATTCGACCTTTACGCCGAGTGGGCCGTTAACGACCATCTATTCCTGAGCCCTCTCATCGGTTTTTTTAAACCCGAGAACCGTGGGGCTGATGGCGGCAGCCAGCTCCAGGACAACGACCTGAACACATACGCTCAAATCATGGCGGTTATTGCCTTTTAAACAAGGGGCCAGCGGGGCACCAATATGGCTTCGCCCAAGAACAACATTGAACATCAACAGCTGGAGACCTGATACATGCAGACTTACCGGAATACTGTGGACGGAAACCTTGCAGAACCCGCGAGCAGGTACGAAATATTCAATCCTGCCAACGGTCAATCCTTGGGGTATGCGCCAGAGAGCGACGAACAGGAAGTCGACCGAGCGGTTCATGCGGCCTTGCTCGCTCAGAAAACCTGGGCAAAACGAAGTGATGGGGAACGACGCGACATTACTTTGAAAATCGCTCAGATCCTTGAAGATAACTCGGGGTATCTGGCAGAACTGCTCACACGGGAGCAAGGCAAACCCCTGTCCGGCCCCGGCTCGCGTTTTGAAATGCAAGCCTGTGTCGGATGGACTCAGGTCCCGGCTAGTCTGGAACTCCCACCAGAGACGGTATACGAAGATGATGAGCGCAAAGATACATTACATCGTGTTCCACTAGGAGTTGTTGCGGCAGTCGCCCCATGGAACTGGCCCCTGATGATAGCCATTTGGCAAATCATCCCCGCCATAAGAATGGGTAATACCGTTGTCCTGAAGCCTTCTGAATACACCCCTATCGCAACGTTAGAGATGGTAAGGCTGATTAGCGAGGCTCTCCCGCCGGGAGTGCTCAACACCGTAACCGGTGACGGAAACATTGGCAGCAAGCTGACCCATCATCCCGATATCAGCAAAATCATGTTTACCGGCAGCGAAGCCACAGGCCGCCATATTGTCAAAGCATCCGCCAGCAATCTGGCTCCCATAACCCTGGAACTGGGTGGCAACGATGCCGCCATCGTTCTACCGGGAACGGACATTAAACGCATAGCAAATGATTTGTTCTGGGGGGCATTCCTGAACATGGGTCAGACATGCGCCTGCATCAAGCGTCTCTATGTTCAGGAGGACGACTACGAGGCCGTCATGTCCGAACTCAGTGCAATCGCCAGCCAGATGAAAATAGGTGACGGCATGGATGAATCGGTGCTGATTGGCCCCCTCCAGAACAAAATGCAATTTGAAAAAGTCAGAAACCTTGTGTCCGACGCCAGATCAGCCGGTTGCGACGTCCGTGAATTTGGCGAAGTACCCGAACAAGGCTACTTCCTGCCAATTACGCTGGTCGGCAACATTATGGACGGCCAGAGGCTGGTTGATGAAGAACAGTTTGGACCTGCCTTGCCAATCATTCGCTATCGGGAGCTGGATGATGCTTTCGAGTCCGCAAACCGGCTCGACGCAGGCCTCGGCGCCTCCCTTTGGACAGACAGACCGGAAGAAACAATCGAGCTTGCAACCCGATTGGAAGCCGGGACTGTGTGGGTCAATCAGCACGGCGCGATTCATCCTATGGTTCCCTTTGGCGGGAACAAAGCATCCGGCTACGGCGTGGAATTCGGCATTGACGGCCTGAAAGCAGTCACCCAGAGCCGAGTGATAAGCATAAAAAAATAGAACAGCCTGCCGCATTTCCGGGATGCGGCAAATAACGAAACAACAGAAAAACAACATCGAGGATCTAAACAATGTACCTACCCAAAAAACTGGCGTGCTGCCTGATGGTAGCGTCCAGCCTTGTTGCTGCGAGCGCGAATGCGCGGCTACCCAACGAAACCGTTGGCAAGACAACCCTCCCGCTGCCTGATGACCATCGAAGCTACATGGTGGATTTTGAGTTCAACAACATGGTCTCTACGCGGGTTGTGGTAATTGACCCCGATAACCAGAAATACCTGGGCATGATACCGACAGGTCACGCTGCTCCTGCGACACTGTCTCAGGACAGGAAGACCATCTTCACCGCTGACTTCTACTACACGCGTTACGTGCGCGGGGAGCGCACAGATGTCCTCACCGCCTGGGATAGCCAAACCTTATCTCCGTCGTGGGAGCTTGAGTTACCAAGCCAACGTGCCTTCACCTTGACTGAACGTTTTTCGCTAGCGACCAGTAGTGATGACAAGTTCGTCTACATATACAACTTCACTCCATCTACCTCTGTAACCGTCGTCGATACCACCAAGAAAGAGATGGTTAACGAAATTACGATCAACGGCTGCATTCTTAACTACCCGGTGGGTGAGCGCCGGTTTGCTTCCCTCTGCGGAGACGGATCGCTGCAGATGATTACGCTGAACGATGAGGGTCAAGAAACCGACCGCACAAGAACCACATTTTTTGACCCGGATGTGGTCAAGCTGGTTGAAAGAGCAACCGTTATTGGAGAGACCTATTACTTCGTGACTACTCTGGGGGAAGTTCTGCCTCTGGACTTATCAGGAGACAAACCAAAGCTTTTACCACGCTGGTCGCTCGTAACGCGTGAAGAAATGGCCGAAGGCTGGGCACCGGGCGGCTGGCAACTGCTCACAGCCGCGCCGGAGCTGAATCGCCTTTACGTGCTGATGCACCCCGACCATAAGCCCCATAACTGGGAAGACCCAAGCCAGATTATCTGGGAGTTTGACCTGAAAACCGGCGAAAAAATCGGGACACTGGAATCCCCTAATTACATCTGGAGCCTGAGTGCTACCTCAGACAACACGCCTTTACTACTGGGCTCAAATATTGAGGGTGGGCTGGAGATATTTGACCTTTCCACTGGCGAACATACGGGAACAATGGAAGGCGTTACGAAAACTCCGACGCTGATACTGAATCATTAAGAGGTGACATGATGATAGACCCTATTATCAGCACAGCGGCTGCTTTGGCACTGAGCGTTATCTTCGCCAGCGCTGCCAGCCATAAACTTCGGCACCCCGGCTGGTTTCGCCGCCAGGTGCAAGAGTATGAGCTAGTCCCAGGGCTCACGGTACCCATCGTAGCAACAGCCCTGCCGCTGGCGGAGCTCACGATTGCCGTTGGCCTGCTATGGAGCATCAGTAGACCTTATGCCGCGGCTCTGGCATTCATACTTATTGCTGCTTACACACTGGCCATCGCCATCAACCTGGCGCGGGGTCGCAAAGATATCGACTGTGGCTGCTCCGGGCCGGCAATGCGACAGCCACTGCAACCCGCTTTATTTGCTCGCAACCTGCTACTGGCAGTCATGGCCCTTTGCGCTTTACTACCTATGCTTGACCGTTCGCTCAGCCTGCACGACAGCTTCGTAATGATTGCCGCAGGAACCGTGCTGATTTTGTTATACACAGCCACAGATCTCTGGCTTGCCAATAGACCACTACTACTAAAAATGTCAGGAGAAAAATAAGATGCAAGCACTCATCGTTTCAAACATTTTGCTTTGGCTTCTGCTGATAGCCACCTCCCTGGTTCTTCTCGGCCTTATCCGACAAATTGGCGTTTTACATTCACGAATTGCCCCTGCCGGCGCACTTATGCTCGATAAGGGCATCGAAGTTGGCCAGCCTGCCCCGCAAGTTACGGCACCAGACCGTTTCGGGCGCCCGGTCAACCTGGGCTATGCCGGTGAACGATCAACTCTTCTCTTTTTTCTTTCGCCCACCTGCCCCATCTGTAAGACGTTGATCCCTGCAATCAAAGCCATCAGCCGGTCGGCAAAAGATGTGGACGTTGTTTACGTCAGTGACGGCGACGCCGCAGAACATGACAAGCTCATTGCCGAGGCAGGGCTTGAAAAGTCTACCTATGTTGTAAGCCCTGAAGTCGGCATGACCTATCAGATTGGCAAGCTGCCGTATGCGGTGCTAATCGATAAAGCCGGCACTCTCAAGGCCAAGGGCCTGGTAAATTCCAGGGAACATCTGGACAGTCTTTTCGAGACCGAGATACTGGGCTCATCAACACTTCAGGATTATTTGAAGACCCAGTCCGCATCCCCGGGTATTCACACGCCATCCTGATTAAGGAGAAAAACAAAATGAAATTTCTTGATCGCTTTTTTGAACGCTCGTCACGTCACGTGGCCAATACAACGGGGCGGCGGCAGTTCATCGCAAGATTCGGATCCTTTATGGCTGTCGGTGTGGCTGCTCCAGCACTTCTTCCAATCGACAGAACGGGCAAAGCTCTGGCTGCCGGAGCGCCTTCAGCTGGGGACCCAGGGGATCCAACCAGCTGTGACTACTGGCGCTACTGTTCTGTTGATGGTTTTTTATGCAGCTGCTGTGGCGGCTCGGTAACCAGCTGCCCACCTGGAACGGAATCCTCACAAGTCACTTGGGTCGGCACCTGCCGCAACCCGGCCGACGGCATCGACTACATCATTTCCTACAACGATTGCTGTGGCAAACACAGCTGTGCCCAATGCGCCTGTACACGGAACGACAGTGAAGAGCCCATGTACCGGCCATTCAATAACAATGACATCAACTGGTGTCTCGGCACCGACAGCAGTGTCTACAATTGCACAGTAGCGGTTATTCGGGGTGTAGCAACCCCAGGAGCTTGACAATGCGTGCACTGCTAAGTGCTTTGACTTTAGCCCTTCTGGTTGCCTCCCCTTCGGGGGAGGCAAGGGTTATTCCCGACCCTGGCCAGAAACCGGCACCGGGTAACGAAGCCCGGCAAACGCCTTTGCAGCAAGCCGGTTATTCACCCTCGGTGAACTATCAACTGCAATGTCTGGGCTGCCATCTGACAAACGGCGAGGGTTCGCCTCGAAATGATGTTCCCATGATGACAGGCTTTGTCGGGAACTTTCTGAAGGTAAAAGGAGGCCGTGAGTTTCTCATACAGGTTCCAGGCTCATCGCTGTCTGCTCTTAACAACCAGCAGTTAGCCGACTTACTCAACTGGATGCTGACAGACGACGGAATTGCATCAGGAAGTGCCCCTGACGGATTCAAACCCTACACGGGAGAGGAGGTCGAAGCCTACAGGGAGGTCATGATAAAAGACCTGCCTGGGTACAGGCTGAATCTCATTAAACAGATCAGGGATCTGGATATAGATATTCCCGAAAATGTCATACCGTAACTCAGTCCCCATGAATTAAACGCGGCTCAATCACACCCGAAGCCGCGTTTTCTTATTTTGTCGACAAACCTGACCCTCCTCGTTACAAACACTACCCAAATCTCGCACTTTACGTTAAGGTCAACTTTGCCGAGCTTTATTGGTTTTACCCGAACCGGTAAAGCTGGCAACAGGAGCCGCATCGCAACACCGGCAGGGTTGCATATTGCGTTCTATACTCTGGAAACCACCGGCAGTTAGAACAAAAGGCTCCGTAACTTAACGAAGCCCTCACAAGGGGCATTCTGTTCCTCAAGCCATCACCCCAGGACGAGGATTTATGACAACAACAAAGTCAAAAACCGTTTACTCCCCCGTTTTTACCGACGGTGCGGAGTTCCGTATCCCGACGTTTAAACTCCTGAAACAGGACGGCTCGCTCTACAAAGGCGGCAAGGCTCCTGACATCGACAAAGAAAAAGCGCTTCGAATCTATCATGCGATGGTAACAACCCGTGTGCTGGATGAACGCATGCTGGGAGCTCAACGCCAGGGGCGCCTGAGCTTTTATATGCAGTGCACAGGCGAAGAGGCTTCTGTTATCGGCAGCACCGCCGCGCTGGACGATGCCGACATGATCATGGCTCAGTATCGTGAGCAGGGCTCCCTGGCCTATCGCGGCTTTACCATTGACGAGTTCATGAACCAGCTGTTCGGCAATGAACGGGACTATGGAAAAGGCCGCCAGATGCCGGTTCACTATGGGTCCAGCAAGCTCAATTACATGACCATTTCCTCACCGCTGGCCACACAGATTCCCCAGGCCACCGGTTATGCTTATGGCCAGAAAATGGCTGGCGACGGGCATTGCACGGTGGTCTATTTTGGCGAGGGTGCAGCGTCAGAAGGCGATTTCCACGCGGCCCTGAATATGGCAACCGTTCATCGCGTGCCGGTAATCTTCATTTGTCGTAACAACGGTTATGCCATCTCTACCCCGGCCGTTGAGCAGTTCGCCGCCGATGGCGTCGCGCCCCGCGCCTACGGCTACAAGATGGACGTCATCCGGGTAGACGGTAATGACATTCTTGCGGTTTATCAGGCCACCGAGGCCGCCCGAAAACTGGCCGTGGAACAGAACCGGCCAGTTCTGATCGAGGCCATGACTTATCGCCTGGCCGCACACTCCTCATCCGATGATCCGTCAGGCTACCGCAGTAAAGACGAAGAGTCTGTGTGGCGTGAGAAAGATCCCATCCTGCGCATGCAAAACTGGCTCACGAAGAAAAAATGGTGGAGTGAAAGCGAAGAGAAAGAACTGCAGGAGCGCCTGCGCCGCGAGGTGCTCGAAACCATGAAGCGAGCCCAGAAGCTCCCCCCTCCCCCACTGGAATCTCTGATCACGGATGTTTACGACGAGGTGCCTCCTGCGTTGAAGGCACAATATGAAAAACTCAAATCGCACATCCGCAAGTACCCGGACGAGTATCCAAAGTCGGCCGAACACGTTAAAGGAGGGGCGTAACATGGCGAAGATGAACATGCTGCAAGCCATCAATGATGCGCTTGATATCGCGATGGCCGCCAACGACCGCGTTCTCTGCTTTGGCGAAGATGTCGGTGTTTTTGGTGGTGTATTCCGGGCTACCAGCAATCTGCAACAGAAGTATGGCAAAGACCGCTGTTTCAACACGCCTCTGGTTGAGCAAGGCATTATCGGATTCGCTAACGGTCTGGCGGCCCAGGGCTCGTATCCGGTGGCTGAGATCCAGTTTGCCGATTACATATTCCCGGCCTTTGATCAGATCGTCAACGAAACGGCCAAGTTCCGTTATCGCTCTGGCAACCTGTTTAACGTGGGTGGGCTGACGATTCGTGCCCCCTACGGCGGCGGCATAGCCGGCGGCCTTTACCACTCCCAATCGCCCGAGGCCTATTTCGCCCATACACCGGGCCTGCAAATCGTAGTGCCACGCAACCCGCATCAGGCTAAAGGCCTGCTACTGGCCTCCATCAACGATCCCAATCCGACGCTGTTCTTCGAGCCCAAGCGCTTGTATCGCGCCTCCACAGGCGAGGTACCAGAAGGCGAATATGAACTGCCTATCGGCGAAGCCGAGGTTTTGAAAGAAGGCAGCGATGTAACGGTATTGGGCTGGGGTGCCCAGATGGAAGTTATCGACAAAGCCGTCGAGTTGGCCGAAGCAGAAGGCTTCTCCTGCGAGGTCATTGACCTGCGCACCATCTTGCCCTGGGATGTGGAAACCGTCGCCGAATCCGTGCTTAAAACCGGGCGCCTGGTGATCACCCACGAAGCCCCCCTCACGGGCGGCTTTGCCGGTGAGATCGCCGCCACGATCCAGGAGCGCTGCTTCCTCTATCTGGAATCACCGATCGCACGGGTCACCGGGATAGACACGCCTTTCCCGCTGGTGCTTGAGAAAGAGCACTTCCCCAACCACCTGAAGGTCTATGAGGCCATTCGGGAAAGCGTCGAATTCTAAGCGGATATCCGGACAGGAGAACAACGATGAGTGATTTTATACTGCCCGATATCGGCGAAGGTATCGTGGAATGTGAACTGGTCAAATGGCTGGTGAGTGAAGGTGACCTGATCGAAGAGGATCAGCCGGTCGCCGAAGTTATGACCGACAAGGCGCTGGTAGAGATTCCCGCCCCCTATAAGGGCCGGGTGACGCGCCTGTATTGGAAAGAAGGCGACATAGCAAAAGTGCATGCGCCCCTGTTTGAACTGGTTGATGAAAGCGGTGAAGGCTCTGATCAGAGCTCAGCGGAACAGGCTGCAACAAGCGAGGAGAGCAACAGCAAGACGCCGGAGGCAAAGCAGGCAGAGCCGCAAAAAACGCAGGAATCTGCACAAGCGCCAGCCGCAAAATCAGCTGTCTCCCCTGAGGCACCGCGCACCCCCGCCAGCCCTGCTGTACGTCGGCTCGTTCGTGAAAACGAACTGACACTCGATAGCATTGAAGGTTCTGGCAAGGATGGCCGCGTACTCAAATCTGATGTATTGACCCACCTGGAACAGCCTGCCTCCGGCGGTTCATCAGCCCCCGCGAGCGGAATGCGCAGGGCTGACGCGCAGAACCAGGAAGTTCGCATAGAACCCATTAAAGGCATGCAGGCGGTGATGGCCAAACGCATGGTGGTCTCTGCATCGACCATCCCGCACTTCAACTTCAGTGAAGACATTGATGTCACCGAGTTGCTGAGCCTGCGCCAGCAACTCAAGCCCGAAGCCGAAGCACGGGGTTCCCGCCTCACACTCATGCCTTTCATCATGAAAGCCATAGCGCTCGCTGTGCGGGAATACCCTGTGCTCAACAGCCAGCTCAACGAGGATGTCACCGAAATCCACTACCAGCCGAACTGTAACGTAGGCATGGCCGTGGACAGCAAGATCGGCCTGCTCGTACCCAACGTCAAAAACGTGGATCAGCTTACGTTGCTGGAGATTGCTGACGAAGTCACCCGGCTGACCGAAGCAGCCCGGGAAGGCCGGGTAAGCCAGGCGGATCTCAAAGGTGGCACCATTACCATCTCCAACATTGGTGCACTGGGAGGCACTTACGCCTCACCCATCATCAATGCTCCGGAGGTGGCTATTGTAGCTCTCGGACGCACCCAGAAGCTGCCTCGTTTTGATGCCAACGGGCAAGTGGCTGAACGCGCGATAATGACGATCAGCTGGGCTGGCGATCATCGCATTATTGACGGCGGCACCATCGCCCGGTTCAATAATCTGTGGAAGAGCTACCTGGAATCACCACAATCCATGCTTCTGCATATGGGCTGACCTGTATGGCGCCATCAGACCCATCACAGCCGATGTCGCAGTCGCCGCAACCGTCCCAGCTGCAGCAATTCTACATCCCGGAAGAGCAGTCGGTTTATCTGCTCAGTCACGATGATGCGAGAAAGCTGAAAGACTGGGTTGCGTTGTGTACAACGCAGCTCCGGCAGATGGGCTACGACGATATCGCGATGATTGGTAAGGGCGCCTACGGCTTTGTGTTTTCCGGCCGGTTGCAGTTGGAAGGTGCGCGTGATCTCGAACACGTGTTCAAGTTCACCCGCATCACCCTGCCCCAACACCTTCACGACCGGCTGGAGGACGAAGCCTATATTCTGGAACAGGTAGAGCACCCCCGGGTACCTCGCCTGATCGCCTTTCACCGCGCCGGCAAACAGCCGATTCTGGTCATGGAGCGGGCACCCGGCTTTAACCTGGAGGAAGTGTCCCTGCAGCAAGGCCGGCTGAGCCCGCGTCTGATTATCCGCATCGCTGATCAGTTAGCCGATATCCTGCGCAATCTGCGGCGCGAGTCCGGCAGCGACAAACGCCCCATCGTGCATGGCGATATCAAGCCCTCCAATCTGGTCTTTGACGGAGAAACCGAGAACATTGCCCTGATCGACTGGGGCTCTTCGGTATTTGCCCAGCTGGACGCCAACCAACAGTTCCTGAGCCCCAATGTCATGGAATTGATGTCGGATAACCTGCAGCAGACCAACGCCCGCCTTGGCGACGTCTACTTCATTGGCGAAGAACAACTGTATGGCGGCTTATCTTCCCCGAGGTTTGACGAGCAAGGTGCAGCAGCCACCCTGTACGCGCTCGCCTCCGGACAGTCCTGCCGCTTTGGCCACCAGGCCATACCCGCCACATCGCTAGGATTACCCATGGAGTTCGCCCGCATGCTCGAAGGCATGCTGAACCCGGATCCTGAACGGCGCAGGCAGGCCGGTGACTATTATCTGAAAGAAATGCCCCGCATGGGGCGGACAGTGATGATCGACCTGCCAGAACCTGCACCCACACCGCTGGTACCAATCTGGACGCGGCTTTCCGGGCGGGAAATCGACACCGTGGTTTATAGTTCCCGGAAATCCTTTCTCCGTCAGGAAGGAGCTCCGGAAACCCTGAACGACGTCAACGACGTGCAACTCGACCGCTACTATAAAAACTTCATGCAGGGCATGGGGGAAACCGAAAAAGCGTTCCTGGCAGCCGTCAGCCGGCTTGGCCGTTACCCAGTGGAAGGCGGGCTGGCAGTGCGCTGGGAACCTGACGGTATTTACGTGGATACTTCGTTGAATCTGCACGACCCGGAGCTCAAAAACGCCTTCACCACGGCCGTGAACAACATGGTTAACCTGGCTCAGGCAATTTACCGCCAGGGTATCTTCAAAAGCTGCCTGTTCAACGCCCGGGATACTCTGCACATTGAGCGCGACGAGCCAGACCAACCATTCCTGGCACCACAGGAAATGCGAATACCCTATCAGGTAAGCTCGGCACCGGAAGTAGAAGACCGCTCACGGGTACACTCCTACTTTGAAGACGGTCCAGACCCGGAGGAATTTCTGGTACTGCCGCAAACCATTATCAAGTCCCTGGAAGCACTCAACACCATTCGCCACACCGGCATGATTATTTTTGAGGCATTGCCCCGCCATCTCAAAATTCACAGCCAGTACTGCCTGCTTGATCCGGAAAAAGAAGACGAGTTTCGCCAGCGACTGGACGAAATCCTGGCCGCCGTAAATCAGATCAGCGGGCTGGGTGTATCAGGCTTCATGAAGATGCCGTATAAGGACACTCGGTTCTTCCCCCACATCGAGCGACTGCCGGAACGGTATTATCCCCGGAATCCCAGACAGGAAGCTGCGGAAGCAAGCTAACTTCCGGCAATCATTTTATCTGCTTCGCAAACAGCCCTGATTGGTTTACGATGCGCCGCCATATCGCGTTCCCGCTAAAACCTTCAGGCTGCCATGTCCTCCAATTATCTGTACACCGATCTGTCTGGCTATTACGACTTAATGTGTTTGGATATCAGCTATCACGCACAAAGCTACGGCGTTCAGCGGCTGCATAAGCTGTTCGGCAATAACGGACAGACGCATCTGGACCTGGCCTGCGGGACCGGCCCTCATATTCGCCACTTTATTGACTTCGGATATCAGAGTAGCGGTCTGGACGTAAACCAGCCCATGCTGGATCAGGCAAAAAGCCGGTGCCCGGAAGCACAGCTTCTATTAGGCGACATGTGCGGTTTTGAGGTTGATGAACCTCTGGATTTGATCACCTGTTTTTTGTATTCCATCCACTACAGCGATGGCATCGAAAAGCTGGAGCAATGTGTTGCCAGCGCACATCGCGCGCTAAAACCAGGCGGCATGTTTTGCTTCAATTCCGTCGATAAAAACAAAATCGACAACAACCTGTTTGAACAACACACCGTCGTTCAAGGGGGTAGCCTTTTCACCTTCCGCTCCGCATGGCACTACCCTGGAGAGGGGGAAAAGCAGTCTCTGAAACTCAGCATCGAAAAAACAACCGGGGGCATCACCCACTCCTGGGAGGACGAACACCCTATGGTGGCTTCAGGTTTTGAAGAACTGACAAAAATCCTTCAGTCCTTTTTCGATGTTCATATTCTTGAGCACGACTACGAAAGGATCGTTCCGTGGGACAATACATCAGGAAACGCAATCTTTGTATGCGTGAAGGCATGACCCGGCCACTGGATTTTCCTGACCAGCACTGGTAACTTTCAGCTCAGATTTATCACCAGATAAACATACCTTCAAGGATTGAAGATATGCCCCAGGCAAACGGATTGCAGTTCACTGCGCGTGTCGGTGAGCTCTCCCCAGATGTATTTTCTGTCGTCAGTTTTGCACTTACCGAAGGTCTTTCGGAGCTTTTCCATGGCCGACTGATCATGGCTAGCACAAACCCCGGAATCCAGGCCTCCGATATACTGGAGCAACCGGTGAATCTGGTGGTCTGGCAGGACGGGATTCCCCTGCGCCGCTTTACCGGCGTGGTGAACGAGTTTGTCCGAGGCGACACAGGCCATCGCCGCACCCTCTACGAGGTGGTCATTCAGCCGCCACTATGGCGTTTGGGGCTGATGCACAACAGCCGTATATTCCAGACTCAAACCACTGACACCATAGTGCGCACCCTGCTGGAAGAAAGGGGTATTGTGGATTCGGTGTTTGATCTCAAGCGGGCGCCACAGGAGCGGGAATACTGCGTGCAGCACAGGGAAAGCGACCTGGCATTTATTGAGCGACTGGCAGCAGAGGAAGGCTGGCACTACCGGCACAAACACGGCAGCCTGGACGATGACAGCGAAGAAGAGAGACAGCCCTGTTTGATCCTTGCCGACCACCACGGCGACGCACCAAGGTTGGAAGCTGCCGATTACAATAGTAAAGCGGGCAGCAGCAGCCAACAGCCTGCGGTGTTCCGCTTCCGCTTTGAAGAAAGAGTTCGAGCCGCGTCCATTGCCATGAAGGACTATACCTTCAAGAATCCCGCCTACAACCTTCTGCACGAACAGAACGCCGCCAGCTCAAATCAACGCCAGGATTATCAACACTTCGATTACCCGGGCCGATTCAAAGCCGACTCTAGTGGTCAGTCGTTCACAGAAGCGCGCCTGGATGCACTCAGAAACGATGCCATCACCGCCAACGGCGAAAGTAACCGACCAGACTTCACCTGTGGTGCAAAAGTCGAACTCACCCACCACGAAACCGAAAAACTGAACCGTGACTGGCTACTGACTTCTGTAACCCATGTGGGCGATCAGCCCCAGGCACTGGCAGAAGAAAGTGGCACCGCGCCAACCACCTATCACAATCTGTTCGGCGCTGTCCCAGCTAATAAAACCTGGCGCCCCCTGTGCAACCACCGCCCGCTGATGGACGGCCCGCAAATTGCCATAGTGACAGGCCCCGAGGGTGAAGAGATTCACTGTGATGAGTTCGGCCGGGTAAAAGTGCGCTTCCCCTGGGACCGGCGCCAGCGGCGAAATGAGGTAGAGAACAAGAAGAACAACGAACACAGCAGTGCCTGGCTGCGCGTAAGCCAGGGCTGGGCGGGTGGGCAATATGGTTTCATGGCGCTGCCGAGAATTGGCCACGAAGTGATCGTGTCTTTTCTTGATGGCGATCCTGATCAGCCCATCATCACCGGCAGAACACACCACGCCACCAATACACCCCCTTATGCGCTACCTGAGCACAAAACCCGCACCACCCTGAGAACCCGGACACACAAGGGTGAAGGCAGTAACGAACTGCGCTTTGAGGATGAAGCAGATAGCGAACAAATCTACATCCACGCCCAGAAAGATCTCGACCTGCTTACGGAAAACAACCGCACTGAAGTCATCAAAAATGAGCGCCACCTGACCGTCGAGAACGATCAGTTCACCCATATCAAAAACCAGGATCACGCAACCGTAAACGGCGAGTACCGGGAAAACATCGGTGGCGACTTCAGCCTCACAGTTAACGGCAGCCATCACAGCAAATTCGGTAAAGCCCAACTCATCGGAGCAGGCAACGAGATACACCATAAGGCAGGCATGAAGATTGTTATTGAGGCCGGTGCAGAAGTAACCCTGAAAGCCGGCGGTAGTTTTGTGAAACTGGACCCGAGTGGCGTAACCCTCTTCGGGCCTCTGGTGAGGATGAATTCCGGAGGTGGCCCGGGCAGTGGCAGCAAGGTCTCAGCACAGGCCCCTCTGCGGCCCTCATCACTTTCTGCGCAGGAGCAACCTGACCATGCAACAGCAGAATTGGCGCGAGCGTCTGAACGACCGAGTGCTTCATACAAACCACTTTCGCCGAGCATGGCCCAGCAAACGAACAGGGCGGGCCTGTTAAAACAGGCTGCTCAGGAAGAAGCATTAACCGTGACTGCGTGTGTGTTCGATGAGCACGGGCGTTGCACCTTGCACCAACACACCTGAACTGTGCTCAACGCCACTGTATGCGAGGAACAAAAAAAGCCCCCGAAGGGGCTAAAACTTGAAACACTAAACGCAGTCTGATCAGTGACTGATCATCCAGGGCCGCATGGAGGGGAACATCTTTTTCCCGTCAGCGGTATAGAACAGCATGTGTTTGCCGTCTGATTTTTTCTTGCACCCACAGCTCTTGCGATGGTCTGCATCCCGTGCCCGTTGGTCCGCAGTGGAGATAATCGGCTCATGCCGGGCTTTCTCATTGCGGGCTTGCGCCTTGCGCAGCGCAGGGTCCATGGCGAGCACCTCTGGCGGCAGAAGGATCACTCGCGGCGACAGCACCTTACACTCTGGACAGTTTGCCGGATGGCCAGCTTCCGCTACTGTGCCTAGCTCCTTGAACAGACCGTGCTCGCGGCACTTGTAGTCATACAACGGCATGGCTTGTTACTCCTTGTCCGGAGACAGGGGTACGTCGATACCCGGGGTAACCATCTTCGTTGGGCCCTCTGCCGTGGGATTGATGTCAAAGTCGAAGATTTCGGTCGGCAACCACAGGGTTGCACAGGCATTGGGTACGTCTACCACACCACTGATATGGCCTTCGACCGGCGCGCAGCCAAGCAGTGCATAGCCCTGAGCTGGCGTATAACCAAATTTGGTCAGGTACTCAATGGCGTTCAGGCAGGCCTGGCGATAGGCTACCTGCACATCCAGGTAATGCTGCTGGCCTTCCTCATCCACCGAAATGCCTTCAAAGATCACGTAGTCTTCATAACGAGGCTTGATGGTACTGGGCTTGAACACCGGATTCTTGATGCCGTACTTGGACATACCATCCTTGATCAGATTTACCCGCAGGTGAATCCAACCAGCCATTTCGATCGCACCACAGAAGGTGATCTCACCGTCGCCCTGACTGAAGTGAAGATCGCCCACCGACAGGCCGGCACCTTTCACATAAACAGGGAAATAAGCTTTGGAACCCCGGGACAAATCCTTGATGTCGCAGTTGCCGCCGTGTTCGCGAGGAGGCACGGTACGGGCCGCTTCTGCTGCGGCTTCCTTGGCAGCGTCACCGGCCAGTTTACCCAAGTGGGCAGTGTCGGCATACGGCATGTTGGCCAGCCCAGGTACCCGGTTCGGTTCGGTGTCGTAAAGTTCTTTCTCCCGGCGGTTCCACTCCGTCAACATTTCTTTGGACGGCAAGCAGCCAATCAGACCGGGGTGAATCATGCCCGCGAATTCCACATTGGGAATATGGCGGGATTTGGTGAACATGCCGTTGAAGTCCCAGATGGATTTTTGGGCTTCGGGAAAATGCTCCGTAAGAAAGCCGCCGCCGTTTTTCTTGGCGAAGAAACCGTTAAAACCCCATTGGCTGTCCTGGAAGGCACCAATATCCAGAATGTCTACTTCTAACAGGTCACCGGGCTCTGCGCCTTCGACAGCAACAGGCCCCGAAAGGAAATGCACCTGAGTAAGATCCACGTCGCGGATATCGTCTGCGCAGTCGTCGTTTTTGATCTGCCCGCCGGTCCAGTCGTAACATTCCAGAACAAAATCATCTCCTGGCTTAACCGTCGCGGCCATGGGGATGTCCGGGTGCCAGCGGTTATGAATTTGCTCATTCTCGTAAGCAGATTTGCTTCTATCGATCTTGATCAGGGTTTCGGCCATAACGGGCGCTCCTAGGTTCTTGGCTTCAGGGTTCAAAGCGGTAACACGCAGTGCCCGAAGGCTTCCGCGCTGACGTGAATCACTATCGGTTATCGCCGCCGGGAGCGGTATTCGCAAAATGCCCCCGGCGCCTACGTCATTCGACGTATTGGTGCACTGTGACGGACCCGTTCTGCACGTCGGCCTCAAACCGTTGGCAGTCAGAATGGACCAGCAGCGCCTTCGCTACCGCCGGTTCCAATCGCTGGCGAAATGCCCGCAACATCTCCCGGGCACCATAGCGAGCATCGTAGCCACGACACAGCTCGACCCTAAGCTTAGTAGACAGAGACAGCTCTGCCTGTTTTTTACCCAAGCGGCGATTGAGACCTGCCAACTCTATGTCCAGCAGCGCCTCAAGCCAGTTATCAGTAAGGCTGTTAAAAGTTAGAATCTGATCAATACGGTTCAGAAATTCAGGGTCGAAATGTCGACGCAAAGCGACATCCCGCACAGACTCACTGTCACCGGGCGACAATCCGAGCCAACGGCGCCAACCCTTCTGATAGCGCTGTTCGTGCTCCTCGGCATCCAAAGCCCCGGCATTGCTTGTCATGAAGATCAGGGTGTTGCGGAAATCAATTTCACGGTTACCAGAGGGGAATACCAGCCGGCCGGTATCCAGAACATTCAACAGAGTGCGGACCACTTCCTTGCTGGCTTTCTCGATTTCATCGAACAGCACTATGCCTGGCTTGCTGAACGAGCCCTGGACCTTGTCCAGATCAAACAGGCTGTGGCCTTCTTTACTGCCCACGTAGCCTGGCGGTGCACCGGTAAGTGCAGCCGCGTAGTGTTCCTGGGCCAGGGTGTTCATATCGATACGACACAACCCATCCCGGTTACCATGAATAGCTTCGGCGATCAGACGTACGGTTTCGGTTTTACCAACCCCGGTGGGGCCAAGGAACAGATGCACCGCCAGCGGTCGATTTTCCTCGCCGATATCGGCCTTCACCCGCACCAGCATGGATTCCATCGCAGTCAGGGCCTCATCCTGCCCCACAATGTTCTCTCGTAGACGTGACATGACGACATCTGGCTCAAAGCGAAACCGGGAAGCACGAACCGGGCCTGAGGCGGCCCGGTTCTTTTCAATGGATTCCCGATTGGCTTCCAACCGCTCATTAATAAACGGCATCAGCGCCTCCCGGCTTTAAGCTCCTGCAGACTTTTCTTTCCCATCGAAGGGCAAGGAACCCACCGGGCACTCGGCGGTGCCGACGGTCTTCCTGGTCATTGCCTCAACATTCTCCTGGGCTTTCTGGGCATCCATTACCCAGGTACGGTAGAACTCGAACGGACAGTCCGCCACGCCCTTGTCGCCATCGCCGGAGCTATGAACGCCGGTGTAGCCACGGTGCAACAGTTTGAACAGATGGTTCTGGGACTGGTCATTGGCACGGGCATCGCGAATCTGGCTGATAGAAAGCTGGGCATACTGAATCCCCATATCTTCCTCACCACACTCACCCAAAGTGCGACCATCAAAGCCGATGATTGCCGAATGTCCGAAGTATGAATAGACACCGTCGAAGCCGGATGCGTTCGCAACCGCCACATAGCAGTTATTCGCCCAGGCCATGCTCTTGGACATCATCACCTGCTGTTCCTTGGCCGGATACATATAGCCCTGGCAACGGACGATCAACTCGGCACCTTTCATGGCGCAATCCCGCCAGATTTCCGGGTAGTTGCCGTCATCACAGATGATCAGACTGATTTTCATGCCCTTCGGGCCTTCGCTGACGTATGTGGTATCACCCGGATACCAGCCTTCGATCGGGCACCAGGGAATACATTTGCGGTACTTCTGAACAATCTCACCTTCGTTATTGATGAGAATCAAAGTGTTATAGGGGGCCTTATTGGGGTGGTCCTCATGACGCTCGCCAGTCAGGGAGAAAATACCCCAGGTATTGGCTTCACGGCAGGCGGCGGAGAAAATCGCCGTTTCATCGCCAGGAATCATAGCGGCGGTTTCCATCATCTCGTCGTTGTCGTACATGATGCCCATGGTGCTGTATTCCGGGAACACCACCAGATCCATACCCGGCAGGCCGACTTTCATACCCTTGATCATGTCCGCAATCTTGCGGGCGTTATCCAACACCTCGGCTTTGGTATGTAACCGGGGCATCTTGTAGTTCACTACCGCCACACCAACGGTATCGTTACTGCTGGAAATATCACCGTGTCTCATAAATTACTCTCCCGAAAATCTTACTCAGAATTTTGGGCCGCTGGGGCGGGACACTTCTTCCGAAACCGTACGCGGCAGGAATGCCGCGTCCGAGACTACATGGATGTATTCACGGCGAGTTTCGGAAGAAGTATCCCGCCGCAGCGGCTTGCACCAAACTAAACAGCCAGATAACTGGCAATCTTCTCCTGATCTGCCTCGGCCCGGCTCTCTTCATGGACGATCGCGCCCTTCTCGATCACCAGAATCCGGTCCGCAGCATCCATTACAAAACTCAAAACCTGCTCCGAGACCACAATTGACAGCCCACGCTCATCGCGTATGCGTCGCAGGGTTTGAGCAATTTCTTTGATAATGTTCGGCTGAATGCCTTCAGTGGGCTCGTCGAGCAGCAGCACCTTCGGCCGCGTCGCCAATGCCCGGGCAATAGCCAACTGTTGCTGTTGCCCCCCCGACAGGTTGCCGCCGCGCCGGTTCTGCATTTCCTTCAGCACCGGAAACATTTCATACAGATCTTCCGGTACCTTCTTCTCGCCCACTGCGGCGAGCCCGGTTTCAATGTTCTCCCGCACCGTGAGCGTCGGAAAGATCATCCGCCCCTGAGGAACAAAGCCGATGCCAGCGCGCACACGCTGAAAACTTTTGAGGCGGGTCAGATCAACACCGTCCAGGCTGACTTCGCCCCCTTTGGTTGGCGTCATGCCAACAAGAGATTTCATCAGTGTGGTCTTGCCCATGCCATTGCGGCCAACCACAGCCACAATCTCGTTTTTTTTCACATCGAGGTTCAGGTCCTGGATGATGGTGCTTTGGCCATAGGCCACCAAATGATGTTTGATGCTTAACATGATCAATGCCCCAGGTAGACTTCGATGACTTTAGGATCTGACTTCACGTGATCGATGGATCCTTCCGAGAGAACCTTGCCCTGGTGCATGACCGTGACCCGGTCAGCGATATCGCCGACAAACTGCATGTCATGCTCAATAACCAGAACCGTATGATCCTTGGTGATCACCCGGAGCAGTTCCGCCGTTTTCTTCCTTTCCGCCACAGACATGCCGGCCACCGGTTCATCAAGCATCAGCAGGTCTGGTTTCTGAATCAGTAGCATGCCGATCTCCAGCCACTGTTTCTGGCCGTGGCTGAGGAGCGCAGCAGGTTCGTGCAGGGCTTCGGTGAGGAAGATGGTTTTCGCTACGTCTTCAACAGCCTCAATAACCGCCGCATCCCGCTTGAACGCAAGCGCACCGATCACACTGTGGCCTTGTGGATAGGAGACCTCGAGGTTCTCGAATACCGTCAAGTCCTCAAACACCGACGGGGTCTGGAACTTCCGGCCAACGCCCGAATGAACAATCTGGTGCTCTTTGAGTTTGGTCAGTTCCTTCCCCGCGAATTTGATGGACCCGGATGTGGCCTTGGTTTTGCCGCAAATCAGATCAAGAACCGTGGTCTTACCCGCGCCGTTAGGGCCAATGATGACCCGGATTTCCTTGGGGTCCAGATAGAAGGACAGGTCGTCCACTGCCTTGAAACCATCGAAGGAGACGGTCAGGCCTTCAACTGCCAGCAGAAAATCCCCGCTTTTGCTCTTGGCTATGCTCATCACGATTTCTCCGGGCTGTAGGTGTTTGCCATCGGACTGTAGTCATCGGCTTTTTCAGCAGTCTGACTGGTCCCCACAGGTACGGCTTTACTCTTGTTGCGCTTGAATACCTTGTCTTCCAGGGGCATAACGTAGCTCTTGTAGAGACCCGCAAGGCCATCCGGGAACGCCAGCACCACGCCGATGAACAGGGCACCCATGGCAAAAGGCCAAAGCTCGGGGAAAGACTCGGAGAAACCACTCTTGGCGGCATTTACCAGCAGAGCACCGTAAACGGCACCAAGGATGGACAGTCGGCCACCAAGGGCACAGAAGATGACCATCTCGATGGAGGCAACGATGCCAATGAACGACGGCGACATGAAGCCCACCAAAAGGGTAAACAGAGCGCCACCAATGCCGGCGAACGCCGCAGCCAGGCAGAATACGAAGATCTTGAAAGCCGCGACGTCATAGCCGGAGAAACGCACTCGCATCTCCTGAGCGTTCATTGCAACCAGAATACGGCCGAGTTTACGGTTCTGAACAAGACGTGCTGCAAACAAGCAGAGGAACAGCATACCGACGCAGATGAAGTACAGGATATTTCTGGCCTCATCGGTGCGGATGTCCCAGCCCATGAGGGTCTGCAAATCGGTAATACCATTCACGCCACCGGTATAACCCTGTTGTCCGATAATCAGGATGGTCAGGACCGCAGCGATAGCCTGGGTGATGATGGCGAAATACACGCCACCCACACGCCGGGTGAACATGGCCACACCGATCACGAACGCCAGCAGAACCGGCACACCAACAACAGCCAACAAGGTAAACGAGAAGCTGTGGAACGGTTCCCAGAACCACGGCAGCTCGGTGAGCTGGTTCCAGTCCATGAAGTCCGGGATGCCGGGCGTGGACTGAATAGCTGTGGCCTCAGGCGTGGAGGCCTCCAGTTTAAGGAACATGGCCATGCAGTAGCCGCCAAGACCAAAGAACACGCCCTGGCCCAGGCTGAGGATGCCAGCCTTGCCCCAGCACATCACCAGGCCAATCGCAACGAATGCATAAGTCAGATACTTACCCACCATGTTCAGGCGGAACGAATCCAGCGTAAGCGGCAAAAGAACCACCAGCAGGAAGGCCAATGCCAGGTAATACAGTCCCTCTCGGGAGACAAACCACTTCATAAGGGATGAATGCTTCATGACAATCTCCTAGCGACGGACCTTCAGGGCCATAAGTCCTTCCGGACGTATCATCAGAATTCCGATAACAACCAGCAGGGTCAGTACCTTGGCCATGGAACCACTGAGGAAGAACTCCATGGTGGACTGGGCCTGCGAGATACCGAAGGCAGATACAATCGTGCCGATCAGGCTTTGGGCACCGCCAAACACCACAACCAGGAAGGTATCAACGATGTAGGCCTGTCCGGACGAGGGGCCGGTGGAGCCAATCATGGTGAATGCAGCTCCGGCAATACCGGCAATGCCGCAGCCAAGAGCAAAGGTAGCCCGGTCTATACCCGCACTGTTGATGCCCACGGCTTCCGCCATGGGGCGATTCTGAACCACAGCACGAACCTTCTTGCCGTAGCCGGAGCGATACATAAGCAAGTACACACCCACCGCGACCGAAAGTGCGATGACCATAACGAAGAGGCCGTTGATTGGCAGGTCGACCATTTCGGTTACCGGGATTGCACCCATCATCCATTCTGGTAGATCAACACCCACTTCCCGGGCTCCGAAGATAGAGCGGTACGCCTGCTGCATGATCAGGCTCAGGCCCCAGGTGGCAAGCAGAGTGTCGAGGGGGCGGTGGTAGAGATGCCGTATCATGAGCCACTCAACGAGTGCTCCCAGCGCGGCACAAATAAAGAAGGCCAGAACCATGGCGATAAAGAAGTAACCGCTGAATAGTCCTGGCAGATAGGATTGGAAAAATCCGGATGTCAGATACGTTGTGTAGGCACCGAGGATCATGAACTCCCCGTGGGCCATGTTGATCACACCCATCTGACCAAAAATAATTGCAAGGCCCAAGGCCATCAGCACGAAGACTGAAAACAGGGAGAGCCCGGCAAACCCCTGCATGGCAAATATCGACATCAATTCACTGCTGGTGTAGCCATCGAACATGACCCAATCTCCCGTTCAAACCAACGTACTTCCCGTTATAGCGACAATGGACGCCGGCGCCCGAAGGCACCGGCTATCCGGTCTTACTGGTAACCTTCCGGGAACGGATCTGGTTCCATCAGTTCTTCGGTCTCGTAAACCACTTTGTACTGGCCATCAAGCTGAGCCTGACCGATACGGGTTTTGGACCAGAGGTGATGGTTCTCGTGGATACGCACATAGCCTTCAGGTGCCTTGTCGAACTCGATGCCAGCGAACTCTTCGCGGATCTTGTCGATATCGAAGGAACCTGCCTTCTCAACCGCTGCTTTCCACAACCATGGGCCGAGGTAGGCCGCCTGAGTTACGTCGCCGATAACCATGTCATCGCCGTAGGCTTCCTTGAACGCCGCAACAAACTCTTTGTTGTTGGGGTTATCAAGGCTCTGGAAGTACTTCATGGACGCATAGATACCTTCCACGTTCTCACCACCGATACCGCGGATTTCGTCCTCGGTTACAGAGATGGTCAGCAGCAGAGGCTTCTCGTCGGTGAAATCAACACCCGCAGCTTTCATCTGCTTGTAGAAAGCTACGTTGGAGCCGCCCACAACTGATGCGAAGATCACGTCAGGCTTACGAAGCTTGATTTTGTTGATAACCGAGTTGAACTGGGTATGGCCCAGTGGGTAGTACTCTTCACCCACCACTTTCAGGCCCAGCTTGTCGATGTGCTTACGGGCAATCTTGTTGGAAGTACGTGGCCAGATATAATCCGAACCCAGCAGGTAGAATGTCTTGGCACCTTTGGTTTCAACTGCCCAGTCGATACTTGCGAGAATTTGCTGAGTCGCTTCCTGTCCGGTGTAGACAACGTTGGGGGACTGCTCCAGACCCTCATAGAACGTCGGGTAGTACAGCATGCCGTTAAACTGTTCAATTACCGGCAGGATGGCTTTACGTGATGCGGAGGTCCAGGCACCGAAAATAGCCGCAACATTGTCCTGACGCAGCAACTTACGGGTTTTCTCAGCGAAGGTCGGCCAGTCACTGGCGCCATCTTCCTGAACATATTCAATCTGGCGTCCGAGAACGCCGCCCGAGGCATTGATCTGATCGATGGCAAGTTTTTCCGCCTGCACCGAACCGATCTCACTGATCGCCATTGTGCCGGTGATTGAGTGCAGAATACCGACCGTGACGGTGTCATCGGTAACCGCCAGCCCTGTGGTGTTGACCTCAGCTGTGCTCGGCGTGGCCGCTTGCACAGATGTCGCCAGCATGACGGACGCCGCCAGTGTCATCAGGCTCTTTCGAAACCCTGATCTTTTGCCATCTGACCGCCCAATGGCGGTTGTATCTGTCGTACCCATGGTGAATCCTCACAGTGTTTGGAAAGCCGGTGCTGCGCACCCTCAGGAGAGCACAGCGCCTACCCCAAACATTCTGCTAGACCCCTTCATAGGCGCCCATTCGGTAATCGCCCCAGCAGACTACGTCATTTGACGCATTCCTTCTGCACAGGCCAATACCTCACTCGCACGGTATAATCAGATCCGTTCACTCCCGCAAGGTGAAATCTGGCATAAAAGTTGTAAATACCTCCCTGCCCGACATAAAGAAGCACTATAACGCACCAAAATCGGGCAACCTTCATATACAGAGACAAGACAGCAATGGCGGCAACACAGAATATCTTCAGGGTCAGGCGTCGATACAACCAATGGGTCGCCAACCAGACGCTCGAAGACTACGCCCTGCGTTTCACCGCCAAGAGCGCTCGACGCTGGTCTGCAGGAAGGGTGTCCAATACAGCTCTGGGCGCAATCTCATTTCTGGCCATGGAAGCCATTGGCGGCTCCATCACCTTGTACTACGGCTTTGACAACGCGGTGGCGGCTATTCTTGCGGTCGGTCTCATGATCTTTCTGACTGCAATCCCTATCAGTTACTACGCTGCACGCTACGGTGTGGATATTGACCTGCTCACCCGCGGCGCCGGCTTTGGCTATATCGGCTCAACCATCACATCGCTCATATACGCCAGCTTCACGTTCATTTTTTTCGCCATAGAAGCTGCCATCATGGCCATGGCCCTGGAAATGCTGTTCGATATTCCCCTGGTGATTGGCTATCTGATCTGCGCAGTAGCCGTTATCCCTCTCGTCATACACGGCATTACTACCATAAGCCGGTTTCAGGTTTGGACGCAGCCTGTATGGATTCTGTTACAGCTGGCTCCCTTCGTATTCATAATTTACGCCGACGCCTCTTCCGTCGGCGACTGGACACAGTTTGAAGGTCTCAGCCCTGTGGCCGGGCAAGGGCTCAATGTGATGGCGTTTGGCGCTGCGGCAGCGGTTGTTTTCTCTCTCATCGCCCAAATCGGCGAACAGGTGGATTTTCTTCGTTTTATTCCTGAACCCCAGAACCAGAAAGAAAAACGCCGCTGGTGGTTAGCCGTCATGGCCGGTGGGCCAGGCTGGATTGTAGTCGGCATATTCAAGATTCTGGCCGGATCGTTTCTGGCCGTACTTGCACTAAATCAGGGCATTTCTGTGACGGAGGCGGCCGATCCGACCCAGATGTACCTTGTGGCATTCAACTACATCACCCATTCCCCGGAAATATCCCTGGCATTGGCGGGCATTTTTGTAATTCTATGCCAGCTTAAAATCAACGTGACCAACGCTTACGCCGGCTCTATCGCATGGTCAAACTTCTTCTCCCGTTTGACTCACAGCCACCCGGGGCGCGTAGTCTGGTTGTTTTTCAACGTGGCTATTGCACTGCTGGTCATGGAATTGGGAGTGTACCGGGCGCTTGAGGAAACCCTGGGCTTCTACGGCATTATTGCCATCGGCTGGGTCGGAGCACTGGTGGCTGACCTGGTGATCAACAAACCGCTTGGCTTCAGCCCTCCTCATATCGAGTTCAAGCGGGCACACCTTTATGACATCAACCCCGTAGGCGTTGGCGCCATGCTGGCGGCCTCCGTGGTAGGTATTACCTGTCATACCGGTGCCTTTGGAATGTACGCTCAGGCCTTGTCCCACTTCATTGCACTGGGCACTGCCCTGATAACGGCACCGCTGATCGCCTGGCAAACGGGAGGACGCTTTTATACGGCTCGCCCTTTCGTTCTGCTTGCCACGGACCATCAACTGGTGCAGTGCACCATCTGCGAGCACAGCTTCGAACCTGAAGATGTTACCAGCTGCCCCGCCTATGCGGGCATCATATGCTCCCTGTGTTGCTCACTTGATGCCCGTTGTGGTGACTCCTGCAAGCCTGGCGCGGGCTATCACGAGCAGCTCCAGGAATTTCTGAGCAAACTGATTCCTCAAGCAATACTGAACCGCCTGCGTTCTCGTCTTGGCCATTTTCTGACGCTTCTTCTGTTGATCAACGGGTTATCAGGCCTGCTGTTGTCACTCATTTACTTTAAAACACCCGTCGCCTCGGTACCTGAAGCCCTGGTGCTTTCCATTACCTTGTGGAAGGTTTTCTTTATCCTTCTGATTGTCACCGGGGTGATCTGCTGGCTGTTTGTTCTGGCCCATGAAAGCCGCGTGGTTGCCGAAGAAGAATCCCGGCGGCAAACCCGGCTGCTGACGGAAGAAATCGTTGCGCACAAAAGGACTGACCAGGCTTTACAGGAGGCCAAGGAGCAGGCGGAGGCAGCCAATGGTGCCAAGAGTCGGTATCTGACTGGGATCAGCCACGAACTTCGGTCCCCGCTCAATTCGATTCTGGGATATGCCCAGCTGATGGAGAATGACGAGGCGATACCAGCTCATCGAAAAGAAGCCGTGGGCGTCATCCGCAACAGCGGAGAGTATCTCGCGGACCTGATTGAGGGGCTTCTGGACATTTCCAAGATTGAAGCCGGGCGCCTGGATCTTCACCGGGACAAGGTGCGTATAGGGTTACTGATGGAACAAGTGGTTACCATGTTCCGGTTACAGGCTGAAGAAAAAGGGCTGGCGTTTGATTACCACTGCCCAAATCCCCTACCCGAGGTCGTGACCACCGATGAGAAGCGTCTGCGCCAGATCCTAATTAACCTGCTGTCCAATGCGATCAAATATACGGACCACGGGAGCGTTTCTCTGACCTTGCGCTACCGCAGTCAGGTAGCGGAGTTTACGGTCAGGGATTCGGGTGAGGGGATTGCAGAGGAAAACATTGAACGTATTTTCCGCCCCTTTGAGCGTATTCGCCTCCCCGGGGAGAGCCGCATAGGCACCGGCCTGGGACTGACGATCACCCGTCTACTCACCGAAATCATGGGTGGCGACATCAGCGTGGACAGCAAACTGGGCCATGGCAGCACTTTTAAAGTCAGCCTTATGCTGTCCAGTGTTCACAGTTCCACCCCACGCTCCACCTCCGCTCCAACCCGTCGAATTTATGGTTATCAGGGAGTCCGGCGCAAAGTTCTTCTGGTCGACGACGATCCCTCAAATCGCCAGGTGATCCGCGCCATGCTGTCACCGCTTGGCTTCGAAATCATTGACACCGGCAATGCCCTCAAGGTTCTGGAGACCGTTGAAGCAGAACGACCGGACCTGATTCTGATGGACGTATCCATGCCAGGCAAAACCGGCTGGGAAGTTCTCGAGCAGTTGCGTGCGGAAAAGCATACTATGCCGGTAGTCATGGTGTCCGCCGATGCCAACGAGGGCCATCACTCGGTGGAATCCACCCCACTGTACGATGATTACATCATTAAACCCGTGCGGCTGAACTTACTGCTTGACACCATTGCCCGGGTGATGGACCTGGGCTGGCGCTTCGAAAAGAGCGCCGAACCGCTGGCACCACTGCAGTTGCCTGAAGCCGGCGCTCTTCCGCTCCCCGATATAGCGCACCGGCTAGCGCTCGCGAGCCTGGCTCGAATAGGCCACCGCAAGGGCCTTCTGGAATCCCTGCACGGCCTGAAACACAATGGTGAGGCTGACGAGCGGTTTACTCGTGAGCTGACAAGTCTCACCAACGACTTCCAGTTTGAGAAAATAATTGAACTCCTTAAGGTAGCCGAACATGAAGCCTCATGATGACCGTAAAACCGTTGTAATGGTCGTAGATGACGCGATCGACTCCATCCGAATGATCAGCGATGCGCTGGAGGAAGCGGGCATGACCGTACTGGTTGCGCTGGAAGGCAATCAGGCGCTGACCATCAGCCAGAACATCACTCCTGATGTTGTACTCATGGATGCGCTCATGCCCCATATGGATGGCTTCGAAACCTGCAGGCGCCTCAAGGAAAATCCGGCCTTCACCGATATCCCTATTATCTTCATGACGGGCCTGAGTGATACCGAACATGTCGTAATGGGACTGAAAGCCGGCGGTGTCGATTACGTTACCAAGCCCATCAATACCACTGAACTATTGGCCCGTATGGATGTGCATCTGGCCAACGCCCGTATGACACGAAGCGCCAGAAGTGCGCTGGATACGGCCGGCCAAAACCTGTTCGCGGTGGACCGGGAAGGTAACCTGCTCTGGGGCACCCCCCAGGTATGCCGGTGTCTGCCTGATATTGGCCACCCTGAATTTCAGGAGATTCGAAGCAAACTCTCTGAATGGCTGGGCCACAACCTGGAGCCCGGACACCAGATGCCGTTGCATGCTCTGGATACACAACACTCGGTAGAATATCTGACATTGGTAGATGGCCAGGAATACCTGCTTCGGCTGAAAACACCGCAAAGCCAATCCAGTGCCACCGCAGCCCTGAGGGACAGGTTCAAGCTGACATTGCGTGAGTCCGACGTATTATTGTGGATCGCTAATGGCAAGACCAACCGGGAAATAGCGCAAATTCTGGACATGAGCCCCCGCACTGTGAACAAGCACCTGGAGCAAGTGTTCCGCAAGCTGGGCGTCGAAAACCGGACCTCTGCTGCCGCCACGGCCATTCGCCTGCTGGCTACACAGTAATCGTATCAGTACATTTCTACGGCCACCTGCCCCATACAACCACCTGTTACACTCTGGTCAGGCTAGACTGATCGGCATGTACAACCCATATCCGGTGGTGATCATTTGAAAAAGCTACTTCTGATTTGTGGCATAGCCCTGCTGATGGCGGCTATTTTCAGCACAACCTCCCAGCCAGTCCCCATAGAGCAGAAGCTGATTAACATTCACGCCAGCGACGTGCTTGGTGACTTCCATGGCATTGAGCAGGAGTCCGTCGACATTCAGGCGATACTGCTGGACATGTCAGACGACCCTCTGCTGCTTTTGAAAGCCCAGGCCTCGTTCATACGTTATCCCGACATGGCCCGAAATCTGTTCCCACTCTACGCAGCAGAGCCCGAGTTTCGGGATATTCTCAGGCACTACGGCGAGGACGTTCTGCTACCCATTCAACACTTTGTAAACCAGCCCATCAGTACGATCGAGTGGATGAACAAGGCGTCTCGTCAGTATCAGGCCGCCAAACGTTACTTTACAGGTGCTAACGAGGCTTCAAAGCCCGACAGTCAGTCATCAAATGGAGAGAGCGATGACCTCTCACCGGAAGAGCGCGGCTGGTACGCCGTCAACTTCATTCAGAGCGAAGGCCACGACTTTTTGGGCCAATTTATTGTGGATAGTCAGGGCGACACTCAGTGGATCGGCACGGAGCGTGTGCTGGAAGGCGTGAATCAGTTTTTTGCCAGTGGCCTTCGTGATCTGGAACGGAACTACCGGTTGGGCAATGAGATTACCGCCGGTGATATTGGCTGGGCATCGGTGGACATGCTGGTTTTTGCCAGTGCCGTCAAAGTACTCCGCGTTGGTCGTGCTGCCGCCGTCACCACCAAGAATGCTAGCCGCGGCACTCGTTCTGCGGCTCTGGCGGCCCGGGTGTCACGCAGCGGGAAAATGGTTCTGAGCAGCGCCCGTTATGCCAAATGGCCAGTTATTATCGGTGCAGGCTACCTGATTATCACCCACCCCAGCATTATCAATGATCTGTTTGCAGGTGTGGCGGATGTGCTTGGCTACCCAGTGGTTGTCGTTCAGTTCGTGGGCTGGCTGTTACTGCTTGTTCCTGCGCTTTACATCGGTAGTTGGCTGCTATGGTTAGTGGCACCCTTTCTGATGGGACTGTTCAGAGCTTTGAGCCTTCTGGTGGCGGCTTTGAGCGGCCGCCGGCATCGTCATTCCGGATACGGTAAGCTATAACGCAACCTGAAAGCCTCACGTTCCGGAATCGCTGACCATGGCACTCCCCTATTTTCTTGGCTGCCCCCAGTGGCAACACCCCGCGTGGAGTCGAGGGCTACCACAGGGCAAAAGCCCGCTGAATCGTTACAGCCAGGTGTTTAACTGTGTTGAGGGCAACACAACCTTTTACGCGACGCCCAGCCAGGAGCAATGCCAGCAATGGCGATCCCAGGTGCCAGACGACTTCCGCTTTTTACTCAAGTTTCCACGTGCCATCACTCACGACCGACTGCTCTCTGGAGTAGACGCGGGCGTACGGGACTTTCTGGCGGTTGTTGCGCCACTGGAGGATGTACTCGGCCCGTTTCTGCTGCAGCTTCCTGCGGCATTTGGGCCAGAACACCTGGGCAATCTCTGGCAATTTGTTGATGGTTTGCCTGCGCCCCTGCAATGTACCGTTGAAGTCCGAAACAGCGCTTTTTTCAGCAAAGGAGAGGCGGAAAAAACGCTGAACCGTGGCCTCCGTGAACGCAGCATCGCACGCGTATGCATGGATACCCGGGCTCTGTTTTCGGCTACGCCGGATAGTGAAATCACCATTGAAGCCCAACGCAAGAAGCCTCGAGTGCCTGTGCATTTGCTTCCAGGCGACGCAGCTCCGGTAATCCGCTACATCGGCCACCCGGATCTGGAGTCCAACCGGCGGTATCTCGCGCCCTGGGTCGAGAGAGTTGCCAACTGGATCGAAGAAGAACGTCGACCGTATTTTTTCCTGCACATGCCGGATATTGGCGATGCTCTCTCCCTGACAGAAATCTGGACGGAGCTTCTGAGCAAGCGAGTAGATGGGCTGGAGCCCATGCATTTCAAAGAAGAACAGCCCCAAATGGGGCTGTTTTGAAGAAATCTTCCGGGCCCACACCCACAGGCCTGCCAGCTACGTCCTGGCTTTCGCAAGCCGGAATAACGCCTCCGGCGCCACCCGCTTGACCCACAATGCAGCCATTTCCTTGCCTTTGCCCACCGGGATCTCGCGCTTTTTCGCATCCAGAGCTTTAACGACCACTTCGGCGCACTCGTTCACCTCCATACCTCCGGAGATATCGTCATCGTCCTCACCAAAGGCTTTGCCGTCACCAGCAAGCGCATTTCGCGCGATATCCGTTCGAATAAAACCTGGCACGATCGTAGAGACATGAATGCCCTGCCCTTCTACCTCGGCACGCAGCGCATCGAAAAAACCCATAACCGCGTGTTTGGCTGCGCAATAGCCGGTACGCAAAGGCGCACCCACTTTACCCGCCACGCTGGCCGTCACGGCAATATGACCAGCGCCACGCTCCAGCATATGTGGCAAAACTTCTTTCGTGAGCGCAATCTGGCCCATCACATCCACTTCCATCAGCTGGCGATAGACAGACATATCTGTATCCACACACAAAGAGCGCTGGGACACGCCAGCATTGTTGATTAACAGGTCAATATGACCAAACCTGCCGCGCACGGTTTGCACTGCATCAGGCAATGCCGCCCAGTCGGTAACATCGAGAGGCAAAACCAGAACCTGGTCTTCGTTAAGGCCATTTTCCGTGCAACGTTCAGCGACGCGTTTCAGCTCGCTTTCCCGCCGGGCGGAAAGTACCAGACGGACGCCATCCCGTGCATATCGAACAGCTAGCGCCTCGCCGATGCCAGAAGATGCCCCGGTTATCCAGATGGTTCGGTCAGACATTACCGTTTCTCCAAAAAAGTCGCCAAAAAGGTTTGTGAACTCAAACCTCTACTGACCCCAAGTCTATCGAAAAGCGCCGCCAATACGAACATGGGTGCGTCACTTCGGAAAGTCTGAAACCTCTCCCGGGGCGGGGGCAGCAATCGAGCCTGCCCCCATCCTCAACCTCTATTGGCATTGTCCTTTCTCAAAAACTCCCGCCGGATTTTCCCTGACCCAGGCATTCCCACCTGGAAAAGCTCCAAGGTAATCGTCCCCTCCGGTGCTGTAATAGCCACCAGCATAATAGGCGCGCCCTGCCATATTGTGGTTCAGGTTACTGGCATTCCAGTCCTGGCAGACAAACGGTTCGCCACCACTGTTACCACCACCGTTACCACCGCCATTGCTGCCACAGGCGGCAGGCTCGCTGGCGAACCATTGGCCCGGGTTACCTTCATGAAGAAGTACATCGCTCCAGCTGTCAAAAGAGCCACCAATATCTACATCGTCACCGTTCGTGTAGGCACGGAGGTTATAGCTACCGCCAGCGTATGCCCGGCCCGCAGATATGTGGGCGCTGGGTGAGGCTGTCACCTGCTCACAGGTTTCGGTGGGCGCATTCGGATCCATAACCACAACCTGGCGCTCTGCCGTAGTCACATTGGCATCACTGTCCGTTGCCGTGTACATGCAAGAATATGTACCGACAGTGGATGCATCTACTGAACTGCAATCCGCCGTGACCGCTACGGATCCGTCTTCCGCATCTTCGGCAGTCGCACCCGGGTCGACAAATGAGGTATTTAAAGCAATTGTCGCAGGGTTATCACCAATCAGCGTGATCACCGGGAACCCTTCCGGTGCGGTACCGTTGCGGCTGTGCCCATTGAAAAAGTTCCAGATAATATCCGGATAGCTTGGCCCCGTTCGAACAGCCCATTTGCCATTGTTGCCCTGCTCGCCTCCAACCCAATAATGACCATGATTGGTATCCTGGGAGTTAGGTGTGGTCAATGGCCCGTCAAGGTAAACGGTTTCAACCAGCGATCTGGCGCCACTGGTCCCATCCTGGGTATACCGGGTACGCATGCAACCATAGTTGTTCTGGTAGTAAGGAGAGCAGGCACCAGACTCTGCCTGGGCTTCCGCGGGGGTGTCGAAAGAAGCCTCGCCAAATGCTTTCAGGTGGGCGTCGCGGATGAGATCGGCTGACGCTTTTATAACGGTGCAGTCATTCTCGTTTTGCAAAACCATCAGCGGTATCGGATAAGCATCATCCATCTCGGCGGCCATATCGGAAACTACCCGGGACAAGCTGTGAAAAGTCGCATTTCCAGGGCACTGGCCGGTCAAGGATACCGACGATGCATCCTCACCATAGGGAATACCGGCCGCCGGCGCAGCCGCTGCCCAGTATTCGTTATGCGCCACGGCTGCAACGACCGTCATCGCGCCGCCTGACGACAGACCTGTGATATAGCGGCGCTGAGAATCAACAGCGTAGTTGCTCTCAACCGCGAGCGCGATCTGGTGCAGGTCTTCCACTTCTCCTGCCCCCTGATGGCGATGATGTTCAAACCAGAAACCCCAGCAGTTCTCGTTTCGCAAACCGTCATAACTGGTTATGTAGGGCGCAACGAGAATAAAGCCATACTGGTCGGCCGCTGCCTTCAGACCCCAGTCATTCAAGACATCATTGTTGGTCTGTTTACACCCGTGCAAGGCCATCACCATGGGCGCTGGTGACTGGATATTATCCGGAATGTAGACCTTGTAGTCCCTGGCACGGGACTGGTTGTAGCCTTGTTGCGGCAAGGTGTAGGAATCGGTCTGGCCTGCACTGGCAGACAGCGAGGGCAGCATTAAGGTCAGAGACAGAGTCAGTGCAGAAATAGCAATACGACTCATCCCGTTGAACATGATGTTCGACATGAAGTGCTCCTTATTGGATTTGTTTTTAGCACCAGAACAGAAAGAAAGAATCATGCCACATGGATAACACTTTAATTTAAAAGCACTAACCTTTTTGAGTAAGATAAAAAGTGGCCGGACAGCCAGACAGGGTGTCCGAAAACCAAGACACCAACCTTTCAAAGTTTCCCACTCAAAAGGACAGCTATGACACTCCACCTCGAACTTGCTCCGCTCATTAGTCTGGGCGCTGGGATTGGCATTCTGGTGTTTCCGCGCCTGCTTAACTACATTGTAGCTGGCTATCTGATCGCTCTTGGCGTGCTTGGATTGCTGGGGCATTCGCTGTGACATACCGATAAGCGCCGATCCTACGTTACCTGTAGGAGATCTCTCACAGGCCAGCGAGCTGATCTCCGGTATCCCGCAAATACACTCCCTATAGAATAGCTAACGTCAAGGATGACAAGCCGGCAAGGAACGTTGGCTCAGGGAAGACGCGCTCAGGATGAGCGACAGCCTGAAGGAACAGGCGGGGGTCAGCCACGGAATCGGGGATCACAAGGACTGTGGCCCTTATCCGTGCACCATATGTCACCCATCATGGTTTACGATGGAGATGTGACTCTCCTTCGTTTTTTCGCTGAATCCGCCGGAACCTGAGACCCTCGTCTCTGCTGCCTTGCGCCTCTGACCCATAACCACAAAGACGCAACTTGGACTCAGGGAAAGATTTACATGAAGCACACATCCTTTTTTGCAACTCTGGTATTGTTATTCAGCCTGGTAACCGGATTCGCGCATGCACAGCCACAGGTTATCAATATCAATCTCGCCGATGCAGCAACCCTTTCAAGCCTTGACGGAATCGGGAACAGCAAAGCAGAGGCCATAATTGCCTATCGCGAAGCAAACGGTCCCTTCGAGACAACACTGGACCTGTCCAACGTAAAGGGCATCGGAGCGCGCACCGTTGAAAAAAACGCCGAGCGTTTGTCTGTAAAATGAGTGCAGAGGGGTAATATTTCCCCGGGCATTTAAAATGAGGGCAGCTCCAAGCTGCCCTCATTTCCCATCCGCATAATGCACCACGAAAGTATTCTGGCAACTCCCACGCAGCCGCCCTATGATTACCGGACAACAAATCTAACCGGTTCGAGTGGCATGCTATGGCTGATCCCATCAAGGTTTACCCGCCAAAACCCTCCCATGTTTATTTTTACGCAACCTGTCTGATAGACATGTTCTACCCCGATGCGGGCATGGCTGGCATACAGCTACTTGAGCGTGAAGGCGTTAAAGTCATTTTTCCCGAAGATCAGACATGCTGTGGCCAGCCGGCTTATACGTCCGGTTACCATGATGAGGCCCGGGCAGTAGCAAAGGCCCAACTTGATCTGTTTCCGGAAGACTGGCCTATCGTTGTGCCCTCTGGTTCCTGTGGTGGAATGATGCGTAAACACTACCCGAGCCTGTTCAAGCATACCGACCAGGAAGATAAAGCTTCCGGGATTGCCGCCAGAACCTGGGAGCTGACGGATTTTCTTCTGAACGTGTGCCACATACATCTGAAAGATCTGGGTGAGCCGACCACCGTTGCCATGCACACATCCTGCTCAGCCCGTCGTGAAATGGGTGTTGCTGAGGTCGGACCGCGGCTGCTAGGTCAGCTGCAAAACGTAAACCTGGTGGAACAGGTGCGCGCCGAGGAATGCTGCGGATTTGGCGGGACTTTTGCTGTACGCCATCCGGAAATTTCCGGGGCCATGGTGAGCGAGAAAGTGGATGCCCTTACCGATACCGGCGCAGGAGCATTTGTGACAACGGATTGCGGCTGCCTGATGAACATTTCTGGTTGCGCGGAGAAGAACCGAAAGCCCCTTGAAGGCCAGCATATCCTGAGTTTTCTCTGGGACCGCACGCATTCCGGTAGTGGGAGAGAGTCATGAATCAGGCAACCCAGGACCCGCACCACATCGATGTAAAAGAATTTCATCCCAGAGCACGGGCGGCCATTTCAGACCCCAAGATACGCCAGAACTTTCGCAAAGCTATGGACGGGCTGATTACCAAGCGCAAAGACGCCTTTGAAGGCATGGACCTTGAGGCCCTCAGAGAACTTGGCGCCAACATCCGCCTGCGGGCGCTGGCAAACCTGCCAGATTTGCTGGAACAGCTCGAAAAAAAGCTCAGTGAGAATGGCATCAAAGTGCACTGGGCGACGGATGGCGATGAAGCCTGCCGAATTGTGCGGAACATCTGTGTAGCCCGGAACGCCAAAACGGTGATCAAAGGCAAATCCATGGTGTCTGAGGAAATGGAGCTGAACCATTACCTCGAGGAACGTGGCATTACTGCACTGGAATCGGATCTGGGCGAGTACATAGTTCAGCTTGCCGGCGAAACACCCTCCCACATCATCATGCCCGCGATTCACAAGAATACCGGTGAGATTTCCGAGCTAATGCACCAGACGACCGGCACCGATCTTTCCAACGATGTTGAATACCTGACTGCAAGCGCCCGCCAGCAATTGCGCGAAAAGTTCATGAATGCAGATGTAGGCGTCTCCGGGGTGAACTTTGCAGTTGCCGAGACCGGAACGCTTTGCCTCGTCGAGAATGAAGGCAACGGCCGAATGACCACCACGGTGCCGCCCTGCCATATTGCCGTTACCGGCATAGAAAAGGTCGTGGGTAACCTGGAAGATGTGGCTCCACTTCTCGCGCTTCTGACACGCTCAGCCACCGGACAGCACATTACCACCTACTTCAACATGATCTCGGGCCCGCGCAAGCTTGAGGAACTGGACGGCCCCGAGGAAGTCCATCTGGTACTGGTTGATAATGGCCGCTCGTCCATCTACCAGGACGACGAGTTACTGGACACCCTGCGCTGCATTCGCTGCGGCGCCTGCATGAACCACTGCCCGGTTTATACCCGCGTGGGTGGTCACACCTACGGCACCACCTACCCTGGACCAATCGGCAAGATTCTGATGCCCCACCTTATCGGTCTCGACGAAGGTCGGCACCTGCCCACGGCTTCAAGCCTCTGCGGTGCCTGTGGTGAAGTGTGCCCGGTAAAAATTCCGATACCCGACCTTTTGGTGCGCCTACGTCAAGAGTCCGTAGACGGCGATAAACTCAATCCCGCCAAAGTTCGCGGTCACGGGGCGAAACGCGGCTCGGTAGAAGCACTGGTCTGGAAAGGCTGGAGCTGGATGCACGCCCGCCCCGGCGTTTACAGGTTTGGTACAGCGCTGGCTGCACGCCTACGCAAACTGCAACCCGGGCAACTGGGGGGCTGGACAGAGTACCGGACGGCACCGAAACTGGCTGCCAAAACACTCCATGAACGTATGAAGGAGCGTGGCCAATGAGTTCCCGAGATGCAATTTTACAACGCTTGCGTAACCGCAGCGGCGGCGAGCTGGCCATACCCGACTGCGACTTTTCAGTACTACAGCGACCGTCTTCCTCTGTGGCTGAACGCGTTGATCAGTTTCAGAAAACCATAGAGTCCGTGCATGGGGAAGTGCATCGATGCACATCAGAAAACTGGATTACACAGCTTGCAGACCTGCTCTCATCCCGCGGAGCCCGTAATCTGCTGGTTCCCGCAGCACACCAAATCGGCCGCACGTTACGCGATGCCGATAGCAATGAACTACCAGAACTGCTGATCTACGACGAGCCGATCCACAGCTGGCAGGCCCAGCTGTTCAACGAAGTCGACGCCAGTATCACCTCCACCCGAGGTGGTATTGCCGAGACAGGATCGCTGATTATGTGGCCAACACCGGACGAGCCTCGCCTGATGAGTCTGGTACCCCCCATCCATATTGCTGTACTGGAAGCATCGGAACTCTATTCAACATTCCATGAGGCGATGCAGGACCAGAACTGGGCTGCTGGCATGCCGACAAATGCTTTGTTAGTCTCCGGCCCTTCCAAAACCGCCGACATCGAACAGACTCTGGCTTACGGTGTTCACGGCCCCAAAGAACTGATCGTACTGGTTATAGAATGATTCGAGGCGCTCTGCTTATCGCCCTGGCGGCCCTGCTCTGGGCGACTACAGGGATTGTTGCAAAATTCCTGTTTACCGGCACAGAGCTACAAGCTACTACCCTGGCCTTTCTCCGGCTGGCCGTTGCACTGCCATTTTTCTGGTTACTCATGCGCAGGGAGCAATACCAACTTCGAAACGCGGATGCCAAAGCACCTGGTAGCTCCCTGCGACAATTAAATTTGAAATCCCTGGCCCCCCTTGCAGCGCTCGGGCTTTTTCAGGCTATTTATCAGGGCAGCTATTTGCTTGCAGTGGACCTGACCGGAGCCGGCATAGCCACGCTGATTGCCCTGTGCCTCCCGCCGGTGCTAGTGGCGATACTCGCTGCGCCGTTGCTTGGAGAAAAGCCAGGGCTGCTAACCATAATGGCTCTGATTACCGCGGTTATCGGCACCGCCATGCTGGTACTCAGCGATATGGATACCAGCGGCACCTTGCGACTTGCGGGTATACTCATGGCATTACTGGCAGCATTCGTGTACACAGGTTTTACCCTGACAAGTCGCTACAGCTCAACCGGCACACCGGTCTTTACTACGGCCTTCATCTGTTTTTTTACCGCCGCACTCATACTGCTGCCCATAGTCGGACTCAGCGGAGGCTTTGCGGGACTTGAAGAACTGGCGCTCAGGCACTGGCTGATGGTGGCTTTTATCGGCATAGTCCCCACCTGCATCGGTTACGTATGCTTCTTCGCGGGCATGCAAACAACCCCGGCAACGCTTTCCAGCATTATTGTCACACTGGAGCCGTTGTTCGTCGCTCTACTCGCCTGGATTTTTCTGGAGGAGATTCTGGGGCCGATTGGAATCACCGGCGCTCTGATACTCACTGCAGCGGTGATTGTGGCTTCGCGTTATGGCGGGAAATCCGCTGCCGCTCCGAAGAGCGACACGGAAACATCCGTCTGATCAGCTGGTCTTGCGCTGCTCCTCCAGCATGTTTGGCTGCAGTATCTCGATCCAGTAGCCGTCTGGATCCTTGATGAAGGCGAGGCCTTTCATCTTTCCGTCATCCGGTTTCTTGACGAACTCAACACCCAGACTCGTAAAACGCTCGCAGGCGCTGTAGACATCTGGTACCGCGACGCCAATATGGCCGAAGCCCTGTGGCTCATCGTTGCCGTTATGGTAGGCAATTTCGTTATCATTTTCCGTGCCCCAGTTATGGGTCAGCTCCAGCATGGCTTCGCGCCCGAACGTGTAGGTGGTCCGGTGAGCGTCATCTGCCGGCACAAGGCCAGCCTGCCGGTCATCAAGGTAGCCGAGGAAATAGAGCGTAAACTTCATCTCCGGGAAGTCCAGCTTGCGCACTAGCCGCATTCCCATCACACGGGTATAAAAATCCATGGAGCGTTCAGGATCTTTTATGCGCAGCATGGTCTGGTTAAAAACGTAGCCTTCCGTTTCCGGAACTGGCTGTTCATGCAGACCGGGGGCTTGCTCAAAATGCTTGGGCATGGTTTTTCCCTTTTTTACTTTTGAAAAATCAGGCTATATACCTGTGTGCGATTCGGCTCAATTTCAAGGCTATGGTTCGGCGGGCTTTGTCTTCAATTTAATCCGTACCGGCAACTGTGATTCAACTCACAGACATACCTGCTCCTCCCTCCTATCGTAACAACATGTAACGAAACTCTATTGCCGCTGCGTCGGTTGCGTTCTCCCCTGCGGCCAGGAAGCTTTTAAAAGCTCCATACCAACAACAAAAACAGTCCATGGAACCGGGGTCGTCATGATTCAGCCGCTCACTTGTCGCCGCACGATACGATCAGAAACGTTTTCACTCTGGGTGCTCGCACTCTCACTGCCTAACGCTGCCATGGCGGAGTTTGAGCCGTTGGATGACGGCACTCTTTCAGGCGTTACCGGCCAGGCCGGCGTGACGATTGAGCTTGAAACCAAAATCAATATCGATCGCCTGACCTGGACGGATGAAGGCTCGTTGAATGTGAACAACATGCGGCTGTCCGGGCACAACAATACCCTTCTGGATAACCTTAAGCTGACCGTGGATATTGCCGGTACGGGTGAAGTGCTGGAGCATGGGTTTTCAGAAATTGCTCGCCGGGCAAATGCCGGGCTTCTCAATACCAGTGATGCTGATGTTGCAGACGCATTGGCGACCTACTCCATAAACGGCGAGTTTGGTAAGCAATTCAAAAGTGGAGACCTGGTTATTCATTTGGGCGCTACCAATTACGGCGACCCGACCAGCCTCTCTGATTACTTGCAGGCGGTGGATTTTGAGCTCGAGGTAGGAAGCATTATCGCCGCCGGTTCCGAAGGGACGGCCACGCTGTTTTCAGATGTGTTGCTGCAGGGTTATGTAGGGCCTACGGACCTGGTTATCCGCAACGCCAGCGGGTCAAATCGCACGTTGCGTAATGGTAACGTCGTTTCTGGGGCAGAACTGCAGCTGGACACTCATTTTGAAATCACCAATGGAAGCCTGAACTGGGATGCCGCGGATTTGATTCTGCTGTTCAACTTTGCTGCCGTAGGAATCGAGGGTCTGCAAATTCATAACCGGCGGGGCAATGACACCCTTGGCCACTTCGGCATGGCAAGCGCCACCGCCAAGCTCTCACAGGGCACAGGTTCGGTGTCAGGCAAGGAGGGCTTGTCGATTCACGACGTCGAGTTCCGGGCAGACATTGATATGCCCGTGTTCAAGGTAGGCTCGATCAGTATTGGCAGCGTTCAATTCACAGACTTTGCCATTACGGATACCACCATGTTGGTTTATGGCCACTAGTGTCCTGTAAACTGCCTGTCTCTTTTTGACGGGCAGCCCATGACTGACAACATTGACACCAGTTACCAGCCAACAACCTCGGCACGACGCCTGACCCTGTTCAGCCTGCTCTTTATTTTACTCACAGCGGCCGGGCTCTACGCCGTTTATGATCAATTCGCAGAGCGCAGCATAAGTTTTGACGCCAGACTGATTGCTCCACAGACCCTTGTAGCCATCGGTGCCCTGCTTCTCGTGTATTTCATCTCCGATGGTCTGCGTCTGCACTTTACGCTGCGGGCACTTGGGCACTGCCTGTCTTTTCCAACGATATTTCGTCTGGTTTTTATCAACCTGTTTTTTTCCAACGTCACGCCCATGGCCACCGGCGGCGGCTTCGCTCAGATCTGGTACCTGAATCGCCATGGGGTTCCGGTGGGTAGGGCCACGGCTGCGACTACCATCAGAACAGTGCTGGCAGTACTTTTCATCTTCTCTCTTACGCCGGTCTTCCTGCTGACAATGGATGCGTTTGACGGCCAGACCATCACCGGCGACCTGGGCGTGGCACTGGCCATATTCATTTTGCTGTATTTGGGCTTTTTCATTGTCCTGCTGTTCCGCACACGTTGGCTTATTGGCCCCCTCAGCGGCCTGCTAAGGACTCTTAATCGCTGGCATATCATAGGCGACACTCGCCATCAGCTCTGGCAATTCAAGGCGCGGCGGGAGATGCTGCGTTTCTCACGCAGCTTTGGGGATTACTTGCGGGGCAAGCCTCTGTTCGTTGTGCTTTCGATCCTGTTTACAGCCCTGTTCCTTCTCAGCCTGTTCAGCTTTCCGGCTCTGCTTATTTACAGCCTGGATTATGATGTTGATTACCTTATGTCGCTGGGGCTACTGGTTGTAACAACCTTTATTATGTATTTCTCACCAACGCCCGGCGCTTCCGGCATTTCAGAGGGTGTCTTCGGCAGCTTCTTCAGCGGGATCCTTTCAGGAAACCACCTGATTCTGGTTATTGTAAGCTGGCGACTGATCACGATTTATCTCGGTATGATCATCGGCCTGTTCGTGCTGCAAAGAGAGCTGATTAAAACTCGCAGGAACCCCGGATGATTTTCCGAAACCCGCTAAAACTGCTGTTCTACCTCAGCCTTCTGATTGTGATATTGCTGGTGGGCTATAAGGCCTACCTGAACTTTTTCATGGAAGACTTCGCAGGGGTGCATAGCGAACAGGTCGATCGAATTCACGACAACCTGTCGGCCAACGAACCCTTCGCTTTCGCGGTGGTTGGCAACATCAACAATTCTGTCGGGATTTTTGAAGATCGCATCATTCCGGAGCTAAACGCGTCAGGAATGGATTTTCTGGTATCCGCCGGCAATGCCGTCAGCGGCGGGGGTGAAGACAAATACCGAGCCCTGTACGGAACTCTAAGCCATCTGGACATTCCGTACCTGCTTACATTTGGCGCCCACGAATACGATGATTTTGGCAGCTTTCGTTTTTACGACCATTTCGGACCGCACTTCTACAGCATTCAGGCTGGCAGCAGTCGGTTAATCTTTCTCGACAGCACCGGGAAAACGCCCTGGCGTTGGCAGATTCGCTGGCTGGACGACCTTCTGAGCCAGGACACCTCAAAAGCCAGAATCCTGTTTATTAGTCACCCACCTCTGCAGCCCAGCGAGGATGCTCTGTTTGATCAGCCTGAGGACTATCTCGAACCGTCTGAATTCCGGAGCGCATTTCTGAAGACGACCAAAAAACACAACATCGATCTCGTATTCTCAGCCAACCTCTCGCTTTACTCGGAGAAGCGCCTGGGCAACACGACGTTCATAACCACCGGAGGTGCCGGCGGGCTTATACTGAACGACGACACCAGTTTTTATCACTACGTGAGGGTGAACGTCAGCCCGGAAGGCGAGGTCAGCCACACGCTTCAAAAGCTTGAAGTCGGCCAGCACCCGATCCTGAAGCGTCTCGAAAGCCTGTGGTTCTTCGTCTATTCACTTTTTTATACCGGCTATATCAACTTCATTCTGATTGTGGCGATCTTTGCGGCGATCACCATCAAGCTCTACTCCGTTATTTTTGTCGGCAAGGACTATTACCCGGACTACGATCTGGATCCTACGCCATGGCTGGAGAAGCCGTTAAGAGTGGCCATGTTCACCAACAACTACCTGCCGTTTATTGGAGGTGTACCCATCTCCATTGCCCGGCTGCGACAGGGCCTTGAGAGTCTTGGCGACAAGTTGCTGGTCATTGCTCCGAGATACAAGGATCAACCTGAAGTTGAAGAGCATGTACTCCGGGTTCCTTCTCTGCTCGCAATGGGCGAGAAACGGGAGTTCCGGCTTGCAAACATTTTTCTTGGCCGAATCCGAAAGCGGGTGAGAGCCTTCCACCCGGATATTATTCACCTGCACCACCCGTTCTGGCTTGGGTCCCTCGGTTTATTTATGGCGCGGAGGCTCAAGGTGCCCGCTATTTACACCTACCACACCAGGCTGGAGCACTACGCTCACTTTGTGCCCCTGCCTGGCCTGATCTTCCGTAACTTTATCTCCCATGCATTGATCAAGCGCTTCGCCAACAAGTGTGATGGTGTAATCGTACCGACCTATTCAACCGAGGAATATCTCAGAATGATTGGCGTAAAAACGCCCACTTTCGTGCAGCCCACAGGGATCGAGTACGAGCGTTTTCAGGCCGTAACAGATGAGGAAATCACTCGACTCCGCAAAAAGCTGAACCTGGAAGGCAAAACCGTTTTCATCAGCGTCTCGCGCTTGTCTAACGAAAAGAATATCGATTTCATGATCGAGGCAGTCAGCACACTGCGCCAGGAAACAGAGAAACCTTTTCACTTCCTGATGATCGGCGAAGGCCACCAGAAAAGCCGGCTGCAAAGCAAGCTTCAGGAGCTTGGACTTGAAGCCTGCATCACACTCGTTGGCGCAATACCGCCAGATGACATGGCTGTCTGGTATCGCCTGGGCGACGCTTTTCTGTTTGCATCCAAATCCGAAACCCAGGGTATGGTTATCCTGGAAGCTATGGCAGCAGGCCTTCCTGTCGTTGCTGTGCGCTCCAGTGGTATTGATGACGTTGTCCGCCATGGCTTCAACGGTTTCAAAACCCCGGAAAGACAGGATCAGTGGTGCGCTCAGGTAAAGTGTTTGCTGGAGGACGAGGATCTAAGACGTACTCTTTCGGAGCAGGCTCTGGCCTTCGCCAAAGATTTTTCAGTTGAACAGTTTGCCAGTGATGTTCGCGGGATTTACGCTACTACTTTGGCACTCAACGATAAAAAGCTGACAAAACGGAGAGAAACGTGAGCGGTATTCCTGTGGGAATCAGCACCTGCCTTTTGGGCAAAGAAGTTCGCCATGACGGCGGCCACAAACATTCAAGATACTGTACGCAGGTCTTGGCGCAGCACTTTGACTTCCGCTCCATTTGCCCGGAGCTCGAAGCCGGCCTGGGTGTCCCCCGCCCCGCCATTCATTTGCGGGAGTACCCGGATGGCATCCGTCTTATTGAAGCAAAGGGCACTGCCGATCACACCATAGCCATGCAGGAATTTACCGAGCGTATTCTGCCGGACCTGTCCGACCTGCGCGGTTACATCCTGATGGCAAAGTCGCCCAGCTGCGGCATGGAACGCATTAAGGTACATAACGCTGAAGGCCAGGTGGTGCGACGCGATGGGCAGGGCATGTTTGCCGAGGCGCTTATCCGCGCTTACCCGCTGATGCCGGTTGAAGAAGAAGGCCGGCTAAATGATGACACGCTACGGGAGAACTTCATCGAGCGAGTGTTCGCCTACGACGACTGGATCCAGAACGTTGCAGGCCAACACCTGACAGCAAAGGCCCTTATCGAATTCCACACCCGCCACAAGTTTCAGCTCCTGGCGCACTCTGAAAAGATCTACCGCCAGCTTGGGCCTATGCTGGGAGATCTCAAAGCGGACGCACTCGAAACGATCGCCGGCCGATATATTCAGGCATTCATGGAGGCGATGACGAAGAAAGTAAGCCGGGGCTCACACATCAATGTCATGCAGCATCTGATGGGTTACCTGCGGGATGCCATAGGAGACGAAGACCGCAAGGTTTTGGTAGAACAAATTGAAGCCTATGGCCGCGAAGAAATCCCACTGGTTGTACCTATGACATTACTGAGAATGGCACAGCGCAGGGAGCCAGTGGATTATCTGAACCTGCAACACTACCTGAGCCCCTACCCGGATGAGTTGGGGCTCAGAAACAAGGTTTAGGGCGTTGGATCAGAAGCCATAAAGCAGTGTGATCGCCGTCTCCGTATCCGTAGAGTCTTTGCCGGCAGGCGCATCGGATAAATGCTTCACGCGGTAAGCAGCTTTCATTGAGAGATTGCCAACTATGTTGGCTTTTATCGCAGTCTCGGATTCGCTGATCACGTTGTTGTCATCCAGGCCAATTTCCGTGCTCAGCTTCTGATGGAACAGTGCATTGTCAGAAAGTTCATAGTCGAACTGAGCTGCAAGCCGTGCGATTGCTTCTTTCTCGACATCTTCACCGTCTGAATTTACGACCTCCAGCTTGTTGTAGCGATAACCAACACCTGCCGAGAGATCAAGAAATGAGTCTTCTCCCCGCTGCCAGACCCGGTTTCCATAACCGGTGGTAGCACTGGATTCGAAGTCGTATCCGGAGAAACGATCATTCTCGTAGCCGCCCCGCAGAAACCAGTACTGGCTTTCATCAAACTTGTAGTTGGTTTCCAACGAACCTCTGTATTTCTCCGCCGTGGTTTCATCCTCGGCTTCAGAGTAGTTGGAACTGAACTGCGCAATGTTACGCCAGTCCACTACCTCATGAACCACCCCAAGGCGTCCATTGACGTTGGTTTCTTCAGTATTACCAGAAGTAATGAGCACACCAAGTTCGGCCTCGCCTTCCCAGTCTTTGGCATCCTGGCCGTAGGCCAAAGGTGCGGCTGAAATAGCAATAACGGCAACTGTTTTTTTAAAACCCATGAAAGCTCCTTGATAGCGGGTTAACTCAAATTCGCTCAGGTCTCAAGACCATGTGGCTGCCCCTCACCCTTCAGGCTTTTCTCCGCATGGCGTTCACGCTCTGACTTTTTGCGCGCCTTGCGCTCAGCAATAAAATGAGCAGCCTCACCGCCTACATGCACTTCACCGCGGGCCTCGGCCAACCTAATCTGGCGTTCCCGCTCGGCAAATCGAACCTTTTGTTCTTCACTCAGAGTGTCCAGGCACCGATGACAACTCACACCTTGCTGATACTCCGGACGCTGCTTATCAGCCTCGGTAATCGGGCGGCGACAGGCATGACATTGATCGTAATCGCCCCGTTCCAAACGATGATTGACCGTAACCCGATCGTCAAATACAAAACATTCACCTTTCCAGAGGCTTTGTTCTTCCGGCACCTCTTCCAGGTATTTCAGAATACCGCCCTTGAGGTGATATACCTCGTCAAACCCTTGCTCTCTAAGGTACGCCGTCGATTTTTCGCAACGAATGCCGCCGGTACAGAACATGGCAACTTTTTTATGCTTTGCCGGGTCAAGGTTCTGCTTTACATATTCCGGAAACTCACGAAACGTATCTGTGGCCGGGTTAACAGCATGAGTGAAGGTGCCAATTTCCACCTCGTACTGGTTACGGGTATCCACAAGAAGAACATCCGGATCGGAGATCAGGTCGTTCCAGTCGCTCGGCTCCACGTAGGTGCCGACGATGCGCTTTGGATCGATACCATCAACGCCCATGGTGACAATTTCTTTTTTGAGCTTCACTTTGGTGCGTTTGAACGGCTGGATATCGACGAACGATTCCTTGTAATCAATACCATCAAAGCGCTCATCAGTGCCCAACCAGTCCTGTACCGCATCGATACCGCTGCGGCTTCCGGCAATGGTGCCATTGATACCTTCCCGGGCCAGTAACAGAGTGCCATGCACACCGTGGGCCAGCATGACATCAAGTAGCGGCTGACGAAGGGTTTTGTAATCATTCAGAACGGCGAACTTATAAAGCGCGCAGACAACAACGTTGTTGCTCATGGGCATTCTCCTGCGGGCCGGATCGTAAATCCGGAGCATGGGTTTATTTATCTGGAAGGCATAAGCCAAGAGAAGGCGAGAATTCTAACCCACTCCGGCTTATGTTCAAATCAGGATTGACCGAAGTCATAATCCAATGCTTATTCGCTCGCGGCGGAAAGCTCCCTCTCCACTAGGGCTGAAAGCTGCCCCCAGCCCGGGCGTGTAAGGCGGATATTATCCACCAGCACCGTTGGGGTACTGGTTACTCGCAGCTGCACAGCAACTCTGCGGCTTTCTTCAACAGCCTCACGATGTAACTCTGTTGTCATACACCGGCGAAAGCGGCGCTCTTCCAGACCTAAATCGTTCCCGTAGCGGGTAAACGTAGCAACAGGATCGTTCGACCCGCTCCACTCAGACTGCGAATCGAAAAGGCGTTCATGCATTTCCCAATAGGCACCCTGGTCGCCGGCACAGCGTGCAGCCTGAGCAGCAGGAAGAGCGTTCTGATGCTGCTGTAACGGCAGGTCGAAATACACAAAGCGAACCTTCCCCGCCTCCACATATTCCTGCTTCAGGCGCTTGCTCGCTTCTGCAAAAAGACCACAGGCAGGGCACTGGTAATCAGCAAATTCCCGCACCACAACCGGGGCGTCATCAGCACCCACTGAAACACCGTACTGGTCCAACTGAGCAGGAAAAGCGTCTGCGCCTGGCGCAGCAACCGGCAAGTCCTCCGACGTTGGCTTCGGAGCTGCCGTCAGAAAGAACGCGCCAATAACAATAGCTGCCAGAACCAGCACACTCACACCGATGAACAGAGGCTTTCGCGAGTTGGTTTTCCGGGGCGGCGGCGCTCCGGTTTGTTTGCGACGTTTTGCTTCACCCATTCTTGACTCCCTTTTGTTTTACCGAGGTTACCCGGCGTTTGTTAGCAGGCGAACATTTCCACATTCGCTCAGGCAGGCTAAGATCCTCTATATCCTACATAAGTTCCAATACAAATTAAGGAGATCTCATGCCGCTTCCCGCCTTTAGCAAAGATTCACTCAGTCTGCCCGTCGTTGCCGCCCCCATGTTTCTGATCTCTGGCCCCGAGTTAGCACTTGCGTGCTGCCGGGAGGGCATAGTGGGTAGTTTCCCGGCTCTGAACCAGCGCACAAGCGAAGGTTTTGAGGAATGGCTGATTCAGATGACGGAGGATCTTGCCAGGCTGGAAAACGAAAATACTGAAGCCAACATAGCACCCTATGCTGTCAACCTGATCGTGCATCGCTCCAACCCGCGCTGGCAGGCCGATCTGGAGCTGTGCGTAAAGCATCAGGTACCCATCATCATCACGTCGTTGGGCGCTGCAAGCCAGGTGGTCGAAGCGGTGCACAGTTATGGTGGCATGGTTTTCCATGATGTAACCAACCAGAAGCACGCGCGCAAAGCGGCCGAAGCCGGCGTAGACGGAATTATAGCGGTGTCAGCCGGTGCCGGTGGACATGCAGGCACCACAAACCCCTTTGTTCTGGTTCATGAAATCCGCGAAGTGTTCGATGGCATTATTTTACTGGCGGGCGGGCTCTCCCATGGCGAAGATGTTCTCGCTGCCCAGGCTCTGGGGGCGGACCTGGCTTATATGGGAACACGCTTCATCAACACCACAGAATCCCGGGCGGAGGACGCCTACCGCAATATGATTATTGAATCGGTATCCGGCGACATCATCCATACGCCTGCAGTTTCCGGTGTACCTGCCAGTTTTATGCGACAGAGCCTTGAGGCTGCAGGCTTTCCGATGGACAAACTGAACCAGGCCGGCGAGATCAACTACGGCGACAAACTCAAACCGGTTGATGACGAAGCCAAAGCCTGGAAGACCGTCTGGTCAGCAGGCCAGGGTGTCAGCCAGATCCACGATGTACTGACGGTCAAAGATCTGGTGAGCCGCCTGTCCGAGGAATACCAAAGCGCCAGGGCCCGTCTGGCCTAAACCCGGAACTGTGACGCTTTGTCCTGCAGGGAGGTCAGTGTGCGCGCAATCTCGCCACTGGCCTCATCAGAACGTTCAATCGCTTCGACCGTTTGCCGGGAAGAGCCGGCTATATCGCTCACGCTTACGCTGACTTCGCTGGCGTGACGCCCCTGCTCTTCCGCCACCGATGATATCGCAAGAGCCCGGTCCTGCAGACTGCTTAGCAGCTGGTTGATCCGATCAAAATGTTCATCAGCCCGATGGAACTCCGACGACGATTCCACAACCTGTCCGGACACATCACCGATAACACTGACCGCCTGCCGACTGCCCTGTTGCAGGCGATCAATGATAGCCTGAATCTCCGTGGTGGACTCCTGGGTCCGGCTCGCCAGGGTGCGAACCTCATCGGCCACCACCGCGAAGCCCCGTCCAGACTCTCCTGCACGGGCGGCTTCTATAGCGGCATTCAACGCCAGCAAATTGGTCTGCTCGGCGATTGAACCAATCACCGACAGCACCGAACCGATTTCCTTACTCTGGTTGTCCAGCTCGTTAACGGCACCCACCGCCTTTTCAACATTCCGGACGACCTGATCCAACCGGTTTCGCACGTCCCGGGAAATCCCAGCTGTCGCCTCACTCTCGGAGCTGACGTTGCTCACCGAGCCGGCGATACTCTGAATGTTATCGGCCACCTCGGAAATACTGCGTGACATGGCATCCATGGTTGCCGACACATCAGCTACCTCTTGTTCCTGACGGTTCACGGCTGCCACCGCAGTGCGGCTGACCGCACCCTGTGCCTCGGCCTGACCTGCCGCCGATTCGGCAGAGGCTTTCACATCCGAGACCAGCTCCTGAATGCGGGCGATAAAACGGTTCACGCCCCGGGCCATTTCTGTGAGCTCATCATTGCCTTTCATGGAGACCCTGCGCGTCAGATCTGCCTCGCCGTCAGCGATACCCCAGATTGCAGAGCTTAGCCGGGACACTCGCGCCAGCAAGCCTCCGCCCAGTACCAACGCAACCAATGCGATAAGAACAAGCACCGAGCCAATCACCAGAAAGCTCAAGTTTGCCGACAGGCTGGAGGCCTCAATATTCAGTGCTTCCACCGTACTGCGGATGCGTGATCCCGTGTCGGTATCCATGCTGGCAAGCTGTTGCTGAAGACGCTGATTCACCTGCTCGGTTTCTGATTCCAGTGTGCTGCTCAGCGCGCCAATGCTGCCGCCAATCGTGGCACTGAACTCTTCCTCCAGCGCGGCCAGATCCCGGTTGATACCTTCAAGAGACAACCCCAGTTTGAGCTGACCGATTGCGGAGCCCTGTGGTGCTATATCCGCTGTAACGATCACCACATTCGAATCACGGCTTGCAGCATCCAGAACACGGTTTGCTGCACCACGCCCTTCCCCCTGCTCCATTAAGGTGCGCACACGGTCATCACTGCGATCCACATAGCGGGTGAGGCGTTCACCGTACTGGTCGTAATAGACGGCGAACAGAACAGATTCACGGGCATCTGCAAGTTCTACAAGATCGGTAAGCCGGGGCACGTCACGGTCCCAGATCAGGGGGGCAGCTACGGCTGCAAGCACGTCTGCAAGCCCCTGGGCTTCAGCCATAACAGCACTGCGGACGTTACTTGCAACCCGCTCTTGCTGTGCGGTCTGCTGGCGGGTTAGTTCCAAAGAGAGTTCGTCAGTGGTCGTCTGCCGCATGACGTCCAGGCGAGAGCGGACGTCTTCGCGGGTATCCCCGAAGGAGGCACTGACCTGCTGACTACTGGCCTCAAGTGCCGAGCCTGCGGTTTGGATCAGACGCTCAACCTGACTGGATATCAGCCACTGGCTGACCAACACCTGAACCAGGCCGGCAACCACCAAAACGATGAAAACAGGCCGAAGAAGGCGACTTGAAATCAGCCTTCTGATAAAACTGAGTGACATATGGACTCCGCTAATGTGTGCGCTTCATGCATCCTGCACACTTCTGAATAGCTTCCCTGCGAAGCGTGTCCATATGTATAGCAAAACCCGGGCCGGAAAGGGGCGTGGTTATGTACAGGTTTTGTAGTCAGACTCTGTCGTCAACCGTGCTTTAGCTTTCGTCAGTTCAGTTCAATACTGGATGCTTCATACTGATCAGTAAAATCTTCCATTCGTCTGTACTCGACCTCAAGCACAACCTTTTCCTCGCCCTGAAAAAGCGCCTCCACTTCGTCGCGGAGCACACCATCAAACACTTCATCCGGTGCATTGATGGTCACGCCGAGAACAGTAATCGAAGAAAACGAGACCCCGCTCATATCCAGCACGCCTTCAAGCTCATACGTCCCATCAGGTTCAACGCCGAGCTCTCGCTGTATGTTAATTGCCTCCACATATACCGTGCCGTCGATATCCTCTTTTTGAAGGCCGGCTACCCCAACCTGAATCGCGCCTGCGCCAGGTATCAGGTCATTAATCGTCAACCTTTCCTCAGCCTCATCATCCGAGATTATCGTTCTCGGAGTTATCTGAACACCCACTCCACCTATGTAAAGCCTGTCAGCACCAGGGTCCACGGTATCAATAACCCCTCTTATTTCAGCATCACTGTCCAGGGCCAGAATTTGGCTGGCAAGAACCAGATTGCTCCCAACAGACTCACCCTCAACCTGAACAAGCAGCCCTTCGTTAATATCTTCCAGCTCAATACCGACCAGCTCAGCTCCAGCCGTCACCTGAATAGTCATTCCGTTGAGCCCGAACGTTCTCTCGTTAAATATATAATCCGAAGAAACAGGACCGGCCATATAAATATTTTTATCCGACGGCTGATAGCGCCTGAAGTCATTGGGCTGAATTCGTGCGGCAACCACCGCATCACTAGCGAGGTCTAAATCACCTTCAACCTCAAAATACACACCGGACTGCAGATCTCCGGAGGTCAAACCTTCCACGAAACTGAGATCATCAAATTTGATAATCTGTCCGTTCATTTTGAATTGACCGCCCCCCACCGAACCCGCATCTACAGGGCCCTCCAGCTCTATCGCGCTATCACCAAACGCGCCGAAATTAACGCCAATGTAACTCGCCCGGAAAACGCCATCCGGCTGCCTCCACGCACTGACTCTTACAAAATCCCCATTTTCCAAGTTCGCCCGGGACTGCTCATCAAAGACTGTTTGCCGATCCGCAAAAACCGGCTGCCCATGAATCTCGAAGGTAATCTGGTCATCATTCGAACCTGTTGCCAGATTCGAAACCGTGCCACGCAGGGTGTCATCATAGGCCATGGAACTTGCTGTCCCTGTGTCATCGTGACGCCACTCTCCGTCCACTCTAAGAATCATCCCCTCGTGGAGGATACGTTCAGAGTCGATACCGTCATTACCTTCTACTCCTCTGTCCCGAATACCGTCAGTATCGAACTCGATGCCATTTACAAACACACTACCGAACCCCGAAACCGGTCCGACGCTGGAGCCAGTGCCACGAATTCCGCCTTCCGCAATATTTACGCTATTACCGTCACAGCCAGAGATCACGCAGATCGTCAGAGCTGCTACCAAAATGGAAACCAGGCGTTTACGGGCTATTAGTTGCATTGCTCTCTCCAGTTCGGGTAGCCGCACTGCGTCACGACCTTAAATAATATCGACATCAGGTTTCATCGTTATGTCGGTTGCCTAAATTCATTGCGGAGTTTCGCCTGTATCGCCTTCTTCCAGGCGACACCTCCAATCCAGGGACGTCGTGAACATAGGTGCTTCGACGAAGCAAAACATGGCCACTATCCAACTGTTCTACAACGCCCTTGCGCAGCAATTCATTGAGAACCACTGATGCGGAAAAATTCAGATTAACCGCTGCCACAAGCTGGCTGAAAGTGGGTTCACTCTGACTACTCATCGCCAACATAACTGGGTGTCGATGATCATCCAGAAACGCCAGAGCACTGATCCAGTAACTAACAACTTCACGGCTGGGAGCAGATAATATGGCAGTTGCGAGCTCAGTAGGTTCCCAACGACAAACAAATTGCGGTTGGCTGGTGGAGTTCATATTGACCTCACTCTTTTGGAAGCTGACGAAACCGCTTCTTCAAAATAAAAAACACTGATACCCGTTCTAAAAGACTCCTGAACTGCGGCATCGTCCTGACTTCCAGACACATCGCGGTCTTTTGGACCAAGCCAGGAGTCCATTTGCTCGAGCATATTCTGGGATTGCTCCGCTGCGTATGCGCGCCACTGCGACACAACTTCGGGAGGGATGTTGTTGTACGTCAGCGTCCGCTGAAAAAACGGCGGCTCATCGCCTTCACCACGTACCAGGTTATGATCCACGGTAGCTATAAGATCCGACACATCCTCACCGAAAAACTGGAGCATTTCCTCGCTGTCTTCGGTGGGCACAAAAGCTCTTTGTATCAGCGTCACTTTACCGGCGTCGTTATCCATGGATACCATGCCGACTCTTAAAAGTTCATTCAGCACGGAGCGCGGGGGCATATCCCCACTGTACTTTTTCACCAGTTCGCAAAAGCCCTGCGCCCCATTAAAGGCCAGCGTGGCAGGGTGACCATCCGAATCCTGAAAAACTGAGTCATGGACCCAGCCAGAGACTACTCGAGACGCGCGGTTAGTGTGCAAACCCTCGAGTTTACCCGTGTGCTCGCCGCCTAGAATCTCGCGCTGGCGCTTGACTTCCTTTCGAGTCAACCCCGTCATCACGGCGGCGCCGGAATCTGTCGGCTTGCGCCCTTTTCCTGGAAAATCCTCCATTGCCGCTTCCACGTATGCGCGTTTTACCAATTCAGAAAACTCGCCATAAGGAACGCCATTTCGCAACAGCAGCCTCGCAAGAGGTCGCAGAATGCGAAACAAGGCCCTATGTAATGGCTTGGCGTGGAGCTTATTCATATTTGGGATTATATTCCCATAACTCTTCAGAAAGCCAGTAAACTGGCACGAGAAACCTGCCCAACGCATTTTTCTGACAGCTCCCATTGGACTCGCCTTGTGAACTTTCAGGCAGCGCAAGCGTAAAGACTCTTAATCAAGTGCCATATGGGAAGAAAAGCATGCTGGGATTTTTAAAAAGTGATCCGAAAAAGAAATTGCAGAAAGCCTACGAAGACAAGCTAGCCAAAGCCCTGAAGGCACAGCGCAATGGCGACCTCAGAACACATGGGACACTGATGGAAGAGGCTGAAAAGATATACGCCGAGATTCGAGCGCTGGAAGAAAAGAACTGATCAGGGGGAGTGGCTCCCCCTGATCGCTTGCTAGTCCATTAACTGCTGCAAGCGTTGATTAAGTCGCGCCACCTCCCGGCGCATTTCCTGAACTTCGTCCAGAAGCTCCAACGACATAGCCAACCCTGGCAGGTTCATTTTCAGGTCCCTCTGCAACCGCCGGGCTTTGTGCAAACGGGCCAGTGCCGCCACATCAAACAGCCACTGGCGAGCCTCCTCAGAAGGCTCTACGGGCGCGATAATGCCGTAGTTAACCAGTTTGATAACAAATTCAGCGTGGCACTCACCCCGCTCGCACACCTCGTGAAGGGTATAGGTGCTGCCATCGGAGTCCATTACTTCAACGGTCAGAATACTGTCTTTATTACTCATCCCTTACTCTCCCCTTCACAGATGGAGTTTACTGCGTGGATCGAACGCTTTTTCAGCTTCTGCAAGCTGTTCGTAGAGTTTGCTTGCCTCCGCAGAATGCTGCTCCGGTATGGCGATCTGAAGGATAACGATCTGGTCACCAGGGTGTTTCCCCGGAAGCCCCTTACCCTTGAGGCGGAGCTTGCGACCGGATGAAGTTCCCTTGGGTACTTTCACATTAACCCTGGAACCAACCGTCGGAACCGTAATTGTTGCGCCCAGGGCAGCCTCCCAGGGCGTCACGGGAACAGTCAGGACAACATCTCTACCCTCCACACTGAACAACGGATGGGGCGCCAACTCAACTTCAATCAGCAAGTCGCCTGCATCACCACCGCCAATTCCGGGAGAGCCCTGGCCTTTCAGACGCAGGTGCTGCCCCTCTCGCATACCCGCAGGGATTTTCACTTTCAGCGTTTTCTGACGTGCAACTATGCGACCGTGGTCATCGGCTTCATGAACAGTGAAGGAAACCTGCTTCTCTGTTCCGTTAAATATTTCCTCCAGGAACAGCGGCAAACGGGCAATAACATCTTCACCCCGCATGCGCACGTTCCGGCCGAAACCACCGCCAGCGCTTCGACCACCCGCTTGGCCACCACCACCAAACATCTGCTCAAAAAAGTCGCTGAACTGACGGCTATCCGCATCGGTGTATCCTCCGCCACCAAAGTTGGATTCGCTCTGCCAGCCCGGAGGCGGTTGGAAAGAGCCATCGGCCTGCGCACCGTATTTCCGTAGCTGATCGTACTCAGTCCGTTTTTCCGGATCTTTCAGCACTTCGTAGGCCTCGCCCAGTTCTTTGAACTTCTCGTCGGCGTTATCCTCTTTACTGACATCCGGATGGTACTTCCGGGCCAGCTTCCTGTAGGATTTTTTAATCTCCTCGGGGGAGGCAGACTCGCTCACACCGAGCACGGCGTAATAGTCTTTGAAATCCATTGGACTCCTCGCATATGGTCAAAGATTGTTCTCTTGCTCTATATAATTGGCGCAAACAGCTGGAATACAAGCTCTGCCCGGCGCTTTCGCAGATATAGTAACCTTAGCCCAAAACCGAAGCCGAGAAAGAAAGTTATGCCAGATAAGCCGTCGAAACCCGTATCCGCCTCAGCGATTGAGAAACACGTTTACAAAGTCTTTCCCAATGACATGAATGCCCACGACACCGTATTCGGTGGCATGATCATGGCAAAATGCGACCGCCTTGCACTGGTGGTCGCAGAGCGCCACTCGGCGCACGTGTGCGTAACTGCGGCAGTCGATTCCATTCATTTCCGAGCACCGGCAAAAGGTAATGATACCCTGCTGTTCAACTTATCTCTGAACCGCAGCTGGGGCTCATCTATGGAGATCGGCGCCCGCGTTGAAGCAGAGAACAGCTATACGGGTGAAACCCGGCATATTCTCTCCGCATTCTTTACCTTTGTAGCTCTGGACAGGAACGACAGGCCGGTCGATGTTCCCTCCGTAACCCCTGAAACAGCCAAACAGCAGCGGCGTTTTGCAAATGCAGAAATTCGCAGAGAGGGGCGGCTAAAAACCCGTTCAGAGCTGGCGAAAGCTGCGCAGAAGGAAGGCTCTTAACCTGCCGAGATTCTGTAAATGGGCCAGCTATGATAGGGTCTCGCGAGCTTAAACCTTCTCCATCCACCTTGTTCAATGAAAACTCAGGAGCACTGCATGATCTGGAATGTCTACCTCTCTGGCGAGATCCACACCGACTGGCGTGAACAAATTCAGGCCGGAGCCGAAGCCGCCGGGCTGCCGGTAGAATTCACTGCGCCCGTGACCAATCACGAAGCCAGTGATGCCGCAGGCGATATGCTGGGGAAGCCTGAAGTGGGGTTCTGGCGTGACCACCAGTCATCAAAGGTAAATGGCATTCGCACCAAAACGCTGCTGGAGCAATGCGACCTGGCCGTGATCCGGTTTGGAGACAAGTACAAACAATGGAACGCAGCGTTTGATGCCGGCTTCTGTGCTGCCATGGGTACGCCCTACGTTACGCTGCACAACGACGACATTATTCACCCACTGAAGGAAGTAGACGCATCCGCCATGGCATGGGCGCAGACTCCCGAGCAGGTGGTTGAGATCCTGAAGTACGTTACCTCAGCTCAGTAATTACCTGAAACATCTGGCGAAGAACAGGCCTGGAGGCTACTTCGCCAGGTGTCCCACGTAAGCTGCTACAAAGGCGGTTTCCTGAAACACCTTCAACCCTGTCTCTGAAAAGGAGATAGGCATCGGCTTGGCAGCCAGCGTCGATTTGATGGTTGCAGGTGAAAGCAATTCCACCTCAACATCTGTACCTGGCATCAACTGAATAGCCGCTTCCATTTTGAAGCTGATCGCACCACCGGCAAACTTGCCTTTGGGCATGCGCTCTTTAATGGCCACTTTTTTTACATCGTGCTCTGCCAGAAACTTTGCAAAAGACACTTGGAATTCCTGCAAATCCTCACGGGTGTGATTCTTCTTCAAGGTGATCTTGCGAACCTTGCTCTCTGGCAAGCTGAACTGCCCCGAATCCAGGTTCAGCAAACACACCACTGCATCGCTGCCGCTCAGTTCAACACCACAAATAAGCATGGGCACTCCTTTTCGATGAGGAAGGTTTTTTGTTTATCAGGCGCAGCACTTTTTGAATTTTTTTCCACTGCCGCAACTGCAGGGGTCGTTCCGGGAAGGTGTTTTGGCCTGCGTAATGGTGCCGCCCTTATTCAGAATAGCGGTAAGTTCCGCTATGGATTCAACGGCACCCTCCTGGGAATCGACAGTGATATCCGCGTGCAGCTGTGCATTTGCCAACAACGCCTCAACCTCTTGCTTGCGGGCCTCACTGGTCACTGTCAGTTTCAACGGGAACTTTTTGCTACCACTTTTCTGACTGGCGTTTGTCTTAAAGCCGCCATAAGCCGTGTGGTGCTGGCGCGCATCCTGCCGGCCTTTGAAGAAAAATTTATCAGACATGCTGAAATTCCGGATAAAAAAGGGCGATCACAATAACACCGCCTATGGCCGCGACGCGATCAGCAAAAATACCGGGTAATTACCGGATTCCCTCTCGATCGTACTGGCAGATACCACCTCCACGTTTTCAAAGCCCGCCTGGGCGGCGGCAGAGGCAATGTCATCCCGATCGAAACCGAAATGGAACACCCCGGTATCTTCGGTGTGAAAGGAGCCGTCCTCCTTATCCAGATCGGCTATGGCAATAAAGCCACCCGGCTTCACCATCTCATGAAAACGGCGGAACATGGCGCCAACGTCTCGAACATGGTGCATCGTCATAGAGGAAATAATGCCATCGAACTGCCCCTCTATGGATTGGCTTTCCAGGTCCAGTTGAAGAATCTCCAGCTCACAGCCCAGGCTGCCCTGCTTCTCCGCCAACTGCTTGTTCATGGAGGGCGAGATATCAACTGCCGTGATCTTTTTCACGTGAGGCGCAATGCGTTCCAACAGCAACCCGGTTCCGGAACCAAAATCCAGCAGGTGCATAGTCGACCCAAGCTTCGCCTTTTCAAGGATGGTGTTGGCAATGTTGCTTACATTATCGACGCGATCGGGGCTCTGTTCGTAGGTGTGTGCCTTGTGGGCGAAAAAGTCTTTGTTCATGAGTACCTCGGAACATTAATCGTGGTTTGAGTGATTCTGCATGCCTGTTTTGGAAGCTTCAATAAAAAAGCCCCGGCAAATGCCGGGGCTTCAGTCCAGACACTAAAGTGCTTAGTGCAGAGTTTGCTTACGACGGTTGCGGATAACCAGTCCACCGAGTGCCGCCAGTGCCACAAGTGGCAATGTCGGATCGAACGGAGCACCCGGGTTGTAGCTACAACCGAAGAGTGTGCCGCCACCTTCTTTCTCATCAGTGCTAGTGCCAGGATCCGTTGGCTCGTCAACCCTCACGGTGATTACAGCAGAGTTGGACTCTTTACCGTTCACGGTGACCGTATAGGAGAAACGATCCAGCCCGGTAAAGCCTGACGCAGGCGTATACAACACTTTGCCGTCCGCAATAACTGCGTTGCCGTTCAACGGATCATTATCCAGAATCAATGTTCCTCCAACCGCACGCGAATCATTGTCCAGCACGTCAATCGTTACCGGAGTGTTGATGAAGGTCACAGCCGAATCGTTTTGGGCGATTGGCGCATCATCTTCCGGATAGGAGACGACTTGGATAGTGACCGTCGCGGTGTTCGAAACAGAATCCGTGTCGTAATCATCGGAATCGCCAGGGTTGGTATCAGTCACTTCCACCTGATAGGTGAACGTATCCTGACCTGCGAAGCCATAACTCGCTGTGTAGGTTGCTTGCCCATCAGCAGCGTTGACGCTGACCGTACCATTTGCCGGATTTCCAACAACGGTATAGTCCGCAGTGACATCACCATCTGCAATACGCTGGCTCAGAAGAGCTCCGTTTAGAACATCGTTCTCCATCAGATCGATCTCAACCGGGAAAACCCCGACAGCCTGCGCTGAATCGTTCAGAGCTTCCGGAGCTGGCCTTGGAGCCCGGTATGTCGCAAGATCCGGAGCCGTATTTTCACCAGTGACCGGATCAACCCAAGCCGGAGTAGCGTTGCCAAGGCTGGTAGCTGTAAGCCCTTGACTAGCAGTAGAAACAGCCGTTACCCGCATAGTGATATTGTCGTACTTGGGGTTGCCGTCTCCGTCCAGTATGCCGTCACTGATGTAGATATAGACGTCCATATTCTGGACAGCCAGATCGTCGGCCAGGATAGAGGCGTAGCGCACTTTATCGGTGTCAGTTGTAGGAGTGCCCAGAAGGTCTTCAGCCCATGCAGCTAGCTGGCTGGGATCCACCTCACCGAACGAATTCAAACCGGCAGCGTCTCCGGCCTGCCCATAGCGCCAGATGCTTCCATCCCACCAGGCTTCGAGTGCATCCGACTCGCCATCGGGGATGCCTTCGTCATAGCGTGCGATGGTGAATGGCGCCAATGAATCGGACAGCCAATATCCGAAGATACCCTCAGCGCTACCGTCATCAAAACTGGTTCCTGCTGCCTGCAAGTCAGCCATGCTGAAAAAGTTCTGGGTAACTGCCCCGAGTGCACCTGTCTCTGCGTTGAAGTCAACACCACTGGCTATCCGTGTCGTTTTGTCCGAGCTATCACCCGCTGCATTGCCAACATCCTGTGGCGGGAAAAGACCGGCAGCCTGATCGGAGAAGAAGCCGGGATCAAAGCGCGCACGTTCACCGGTATCAAAAGCCTTCGGCGAGAAGGTAGAGAAGCGCTCTGTATCCCATACTTCGATATCCGGCGCGCCGGTCTCTCCTTCAAAGAACTCGCGGGGCACAAGTGGACGGAGTTCAAACGCAACACCGTCTTGGGCGAAATTGAATGGCGTGAAATCGTCTCCGACACCGTGACCCAGTTCTACTTCAACACCCATCCAACGCTCGTCAGAGTTGTTGATCACCTTTTGAATCACACGATAAATACGGCCGATGCCGTATTCCTCACGGAAAGCGGCTAATTCTTCGCCTCCGTCATCGCTTTTCACACCCTTATAGCGAATGTCCTTCAGACCGACATCGAATACCATATCGACTGGCTGATCAGCTGTCCGGATTTCCAGGAAGTAGCGCTTGGAGCTGCTCTCCGAATCACTGCAGGTTTTAGGAACAGCCACACCCAGCTCGTCGTCAACTATCTCACCTGAAGCCATGATGCAGTTGTTGGTAGGGAAGTCCAAATCGTCCGTTACAGCCTGAATCCCAGGTGCGCGGCCGCTGCCGTTATCAAGTTCCCAATATACTGCAGCAGGGCTTTCTCTCCATAATTCGTCTTCAGTAACCATCAGGTCAGGATTACTCACAAATGTCTTAGCAGCATCACGTGCAGCCTCGCTCGGGTAGAACTGAGTCCGCGCAGATGCCCCCGAGTAGCCGTCAACACCTGGCTGAACCGTCAAGGTGTTGGCCTCGGTGTTCCAGCGGGTTAGCTGGGGCACAGAAACATCTATGTATGTATTAGGCTCTGGATTGGGTTCCTGAGCGACAGCAACGCCAGAAAGCGCGCCCGCAACCAGAAAACCGGTAAAAAAGGCCTGCGGCTTTCTGCGAGCCAAACTCTTTGGCGCCCCGGCGGGGCCCGATACTCTGTGATAACAAGACTTCAAAATCATATTAAAGCTCCGATTACTTCTTATTCGTAGACGGAAAAACCAACACAGACGGCCTATCACAACATAACATGAACGTTTGTTCATAATTAATGCTACACGAAGAGCCCCCAGTATCCAAAAGGTTATTTCGTTATATCCAATACAAACCTTAGCCGAGCACTACCCTCTGTCAAAATGATTCGTTACTAGCTTGTAACGATTAGGAATAGAGCGTTTTAATACATGGCACTTGGGGGTGCGGCTAATTGACGCACACTGATATGAAGGCGCAGGTTTGGGGAAATAGAGTACTTCTGATGGCAGTGAAACCACCGAATACATCGTTGTCTGGCGACAAGCAAACTCGGATTGTGAATCAGCTGACGTGTTAACCTAGCGCATCCGGCACCAGGCAATTTATCAAGGTTATCGACAGGTCCCGAAAAACAGCCTCTGAGGCCACAATGCTCGGAAACTGGTCGTACATCGCACGCCGGCAGGTCGACGTGCGGGTTTCCGCTTGCGCTACACAGCGGGTATAAGCCCCGGTGCCTGGTGGCTGCCCGGTAGCATCCTCACAGAGGGAAGGTACCTGAGTCACAATCCAGCCCACCGCCGTACTGAGTTGAACGGGATTTTCCGCCAGACTGGTAAACCTTTTTGCATCGACAACTTCCGGCTGCTCCCGAGCTTGGTCCCAGAGAACAAACATTAACGCGGCTGAAACCAGAGAAACAGTAACAATCGGGAATTTCATGAAAGCCTTTATGGGTCGAAGTGTTAAACGAATTATTATAGCCCTGCTCGCACTGGGCTGTCTGGTCGCCTCCTGGCACCTCATGCAAACCGGGCTCGGGCAACTCGCTCAGGCGCGCCAAATGGAGCGCATGCCACAGACACCCATCGGAGCCCTGGCAAAAGGGCCGTATATCCTTGCCGGACAAGTCCATATCGAACGGGATGCACTCACAGCTCCCTACTCCAACTCGGAGGCCGTTTATTACCGCTACAAACTTGAGGAAGAGTATCGGGATTCCGACGGCGATTTGCGCACCCGTACACTCGACTCCGGCCAGCGCGGCACAAACTTCCAGCTTCGGGATTCCAGTGGCACCGTTACCATTGCCCCCGGAAAGGACCTGTCCGCCATCGAATGGAGCCTTGAGCGAACCTACAGGTCAAGAGCCGGGGATAAAATCTATTCGGAATGGGCTCTGAAGCCCGGTGAGACTGTGCGAATAATCGGGCACTACAACAACGAGACCCGCAAACTAACATTCTCCGGTCTGGAAGACTTTAGTCTGCCAGCGCTGGTTTCAGGCTTCACCCTCGATATCGATGGCGGGGATCGAATGTTCAGCGCGGCCATCCGGATTTCAATTGCCACCGGTTTGCTGGCGCTGGGCGTGGCTTTGCTGCTGACGGCCGCCAAAATACACCGTTTTTGGGTTTATGTGTGGGTGATGAGCATCGCTGTTTCGGGAACGCTTGCGGCCCTGGGCGTGACCAAGCTGAACCAGGAATGGCAGGGAATTGCCACACTTTACGAATCCCGCTATCAACAAATTAGCACTGAAGCCAGCAACCCACTGGTACTCGCAGATCTCGCCGCTTTGCGACAGCTCATTCACCAGAGCACAAGCGGGTGGCTCGACCGATGGAAATTCCGGAGCCTAGTAGAAAAACGCTTGCCGATACCTGAACTGGATGCCAGTACCGCTGCGAGGGCGGCACAAATTATCGAAAGTCAGCCAAACGGCAAATTCCAGCATACCTGGACGAGCTGGGGGCTTTCCGCCGCAAGCTCGGTACTCGCTGTTGTTCTGATTCTGTTCGCCATACGTGCGGTTAAACTGAAGCGTTTGATTGAGGCCGTGCCTACAACCAGCACCAAGGGCTTGAGCTTCGGGCTTTCCGAGCTGAAGGCTATGGTCGATGTAGATGATGCATACCCACCGGTTCGCGACCCACTTCGGAACGAAAAATGCGTTGCCTACGATTATAAAGTTGAAGAACGTAGGGGGTCCGGTAAGGATAAAAAATGGCGCACCTTAGAACATAAGAAAGAGCGCGTGCCCTTCTGGCTGGAAGACAACGAAGGCCGGGCACTGGTCTATCCCGAGGGCGCCAACATCATCTACCCGAAACGCCACTCGGAAATCCGTGGCAATAAACGCTACACCGTCAGGTTACTGGACACACTGGTCAATGTTTATTGCCTTGGGTTTGCGGGACTCGACCGTGAGCAGCCAGACCGCCTGGCCCTGCAAAAAGATAGTGACTCGCCATTTCTGATCACCACTCAGGAAGAAGACGACATAGTCCTTTCTCGGGGTGCGGGAGGATTTGCCGGCACGGCTGTGAGCCTCGGACTGTTTCTATTTGCGGCCACTGCCTTGTTGGCTGCAGACGGCAGCTTTAGCCCGGATAATCTGTTGCTGTCTGCACTCACCGTTCCATTAGTGCTCTGCGCCTACCTTGGCGTTTTGCACTACAACGACATAGTGTTCCTTAAAAACCGCGTCGACAGGGCCAGAGCCAATATCGACACAATCTTACAACAGCGCCATGACCTGTGGCCCAACCTCGAGAAAGCGGTAAAAGCGTCGCTGGCCCATGAGAAAGAGCTGCTGAGAACCATCGCCCAACTACGAACGGCTAACCCTGCGAAGACCAATACCCCGGACCGTATGGATCAGTTAATGGAAACTGAACAGCAGGTGGTCACAACTCTGCTGGCCCGGATAGAGAACTACCCGGACCTTAAAAACAATACCGTGATCATGAAGTTTATGAGCATTATGAGCGAGACCGAAAACTACCTTGCGCTTCTACGGAACAGCCATACGGAAAGCGTGATGATCTACAACACCCGCATACAGTCCTTCCCGGATCTGATTCTGGCCAAGCTGTTCCGGTTTCGGCCAACTCACCAGTAGCCCAACAGCTTCCACCAGAGACCACCAACCACTACCCATATGGCCAGATTTACCAGGCTCATCACGAAACCGGCCTTCCACCATTCACCCAGGGCTACATAGCCCGAGCCAAATATGACCGGCGATGTGCCGGTGGCATAGTGAGTTAACGTCATCATGATGGAGGAGGTGGCCGCCATCATCAGCACAAAAGCCATAGGTGGAGCGCCCAGGCCAAGACCAACGACCAGAAAAGCTCCCATCATCGCAGTGATGTGGGCAGTGGTACTGGCAAAGAAATAGTGGGAATACAGAAACACCAAAACCAGAATCGCCGTTGAAGCTGGCCACGCCAACCCTGTGCTGACAATGCCATCCTGGATAGCCCCGGAGAACCATGTAATAACGCCCAGCTCGTTAAGCTGAGTGGCCATCATCACCAGTGCCCCGAACCAGACCAGCGTATCCCAGGCGCTCTTCTCACCCAGCACGTCCTTCCAGTTCAATACGCCGGTGACCAGCAGAATCGACAAACCTACAAAGGCCGTGGTGGTTGCGTTCAGTTTGAATGAGGCCCCAAAAATCCAGGCAGGTATATCCGCCCAAAGCAACAACAGAACCAGGAACACACCCAGCATGATGCCTTCATCACGGGTCAGCTTTCCCAGCTTTTCGAGGCGTTCACGGGCGAAATTGACCGCATCCGGTGTGGCTTTTATTTCCGGGGGATACATCAAGTAGATCGCCAGAGGCATCAGCGCAATGGCAACAAGGCCAGGCAACAACATGGCGAAAGCCCAGGTCATCCAGCTCAGGCTGATCGCGGCGCCCGTAGCATCGGCAATCAATTTGACGGTCAATGGATTGGGTGCGGTGGCGGTAATGAACATCGCCGAGGTAATAGGATTGGCATGGTAGTTTACCAACGCCAGATACTTGCCGATTTTATTGGTATTGCCTTCGTCTGGCGTGCACCCATAGCTCTTGGCGATAGACAACATGATTGGGTGAATAATAGCGCCGCCACGGGCAGTGTTGCTGGGCGTGACCGGTGCGATCACCAGTTCTGAAAGCGCCAGGCCGTAACCAATTCCAATGGTTTTTTTGCCAAAGATCGCAATAAAGTAGTAGCCAATACGCTCACCCAACCCGGTTTTTATGAGCCCCCGGGAGATCATGATCGCTATGGCTATCAGCCAGATCAGCGAATTACTAAAGCTCCCCAGCGCATTGCGAATCGACGTGCCCGGATTGTCGCTGGTAACGCCGCTAACCGCCACTACGGTAATCGCCACAATCGATATAGCGCCAATCGGCATTGCCTTGCCGATGATGGCCGCAATGGTCGCCACGAAGATGGACAGCATCAGCCAGCCCTGAGCAGAAACACCTTCCGGTGTAGGTATGAACCAGATAGCAATCCCGATGGCGATTGCAACAAGGGCAGGCAGTAAACGAAAATCGGATGTAGAAGATGGCATTACAAACAATCCTTTAGTGTTTTTTGAAAAAGCTCCATTGAGATCAAACAGGCCAACTCTCTGAACAAGGGAACTCCACTAAGAGAAATCTGCTTACAGGCTAGTCGCTGACGGCTATGGCTGTAAACAATCTGCGAGAGACTTTCGGGCTCACTTGCCACATATCATCAATCCGGCTTAAAAGAAGGCAATTTGTGCCCTATCATGAACCGTTACACGGTAACTAAACGTATAAATGCCTGATCCAACACCCCAAAGGAACGTGTTTGACCATGACATCGCCATCCCAGACAACTGTGTTCACAGCTAAATCACCCAGTACACGGCCAAGCCCGATAACATTGCTTAGAACACCCAGGCTGGACGACGGCGCTCCGGGCGAAAAGCGTAAAGAAATAGGTCTCTACTTCCTTAACACTTTTGACACCTATACAAGCCTTTTCGACTGTTTGGCGGATGATACGGGGTTCTATCAAAAATCCATTCCATTGCGGCATCCGCTCATCTTCTATCTCGGCCACACCGCAACATTTTTTATCAATAAGCTCACGCTGGCGAAACTTCTTCCAGAGCGCATTGATCCTCGTATGGAGTCGATTTTTGCGGTAGGTGTGGATGAAATGAGCTGGGACGATCTGAACGACGATCATTACAGCTGGCCAAGTGTGTCTGAGGTAATGGACTACCGGGCCAGGGTACGAGCCACGGTACTTGATCTGATCGACACCCTGCCCTTGCACATGCCGATTAACTGGGACAATCCCTGGTGGCCAATCGTCATGGCCATTGAGCACGAACGCATTCACCTCGAAACTTCGTCCGTACTGATCCGCCAGCACGACCTCGCAAGGGTTCGGCCACAGCCAGCTTGGCGACCCTGTATGGCAACGGGTGAAGCACCGGTAAATGAACTGATAACAGTACCGGCCGGTAGAGTCCGTATCGGGAAGTCTTACGACGACGCCTACTATGGCTGGGACAACGAATACGGCGAGCACGAAGCAGACGTCGAAGAATTCAAAGCCAGTCAATATCTGGTGAGCAATCAGGAATTCCTGGAGTTTGTCGAGGCAGGCGGTTATGAGCAGGGCAGATACTGGAGCGACGAGGGGCAATCCTGGCGCCGTTTTACGGGCGCCAAGCACCCCTCCTTCTGGCAGTGGCGCAACACCTGGCACCTGCGACTGATGACCGAAGAAGTTGAAATGCCCTGGGACTGGCCTGTGGAGGTGAATTACCACGAGGCAAAAGCTTTCTGTGAATGGAAACGGGAGCAAACCGGGCTACCTGTTCGCATGCCCACAGAAGATGAATGGTACCGGCTGGTTTCGGCCGCCGGTGTAGAGGAAGTTGGCGACGGCGCCGCGAACGGAAACCTGCACCTGGATCACGGTGCCTCGCCCTGCCCGGTAACCCGTTACCGGCATGGCGGATGGTTTGATGTCGTCGGCAACGTATGGCAATGGACCGAAACACCGACCTACCCTTTCAATAACTTCAAGGTACATCCTCTATACGACGATTTCACCACTCCAACCTTCGACGGTCAGCATAATCTCATCAAAGGCGGTTCCTGGATTTCGTGCGGAAATGAAGCGCGTCTTGCTGCCCGCTATGCGTTCAGACGCCACTTCTTCCAGCATGCCGGGTTCAGATATATCACATCTGAGGCGGAGGCAGCGCAGCCCAATGCCTATTATGAAAGCGATAAGCTACTCACGGAGTACGCGGAATTTCACTTTGGTGACACCTCATTCGGGGTTGGCAACTTCCCGAAGGCCCTTGCGGATTTGGCATTGGAAGCCATGAAAGGAAAGCCAACGCAAAAGGCCCTGGATCTCGGGTGCGCCTGCGGCCGCGCCAGCTTTGAACTGGCCCGACAATTCAGTGTGGTGGAGGGCGTTGATTTTTCAGCCAACTTTATCCGCCTTGGGGTCGAAATGGCAGACCAGGGCTCGGTGCGATACTCACTTGCCGAAGAAGGCGATTTGGTTAGCTACCATACCCGCACGCTCAAGGAACTTGGGCTGGAAGCAGCCGCCCAAAGGGTGTCGTTCCATCAAGGAGACGCCTGTAATCTGAAACCTCAATTCACTGGTTACGACCTGGTACTGGCTGCCAACCTGATTGACAGGCTTTACCGGCCAAGACGCTTCCTCGACAGCATTCATGAGCGAGTTAACGAAGGCGGCCTGCTCATCATTGCATCACCCTATACATGGCTGGAGGAACACACACCCAAAGACGAATGGATTGGAGGCTTCAAAAAAGACGGAGAAAACTACACAACGCTGGACGGCTTGCGAGACCTCCTCTCTGACAACTTCCGGTTAGTAGGAGAGCCCAGAAAAGTGCCCTTCATCATCCGTGAAACACAACATAAGCATCAGCACACCTTGTCTGAAGTTACCATTTGGGAGCGGTTGCCACGCTGACCCGCGTGGCTCCATCCAGCCAATCAACACCAAGGAACGTTTTATGGCAGAAGGTATTCACTTCTATGAACCAGCCCAAGGCCATGGGCTGGCCCATGACCCGTTCAACGCCCTGGTGGCACCACGCCCGATTGGCTGGATTTCATCCAGAAGCAGTGAGGGAACGCTTAACCTAGCTCCTTACAGCTTCTTCAATGCTTTTAACTATATCCCCCCGATCATTGGATTCTCGAGCATCGGCTACAAAGATTCCGTTCGCAATGCACAAGAGACGGGAGAATTCTGCTGGAACCTGGTCACGCGCTCGCTCAGCGACGCCATGAATCAGACCTGTGCACCTGTCGGGCCAGAAGTTGACGAATTTGCCCTTGCAGGGCTTACACCCAGACCGTCCCGGATTATTTCTCCTCCGCATGTCGCGGAAAGCCCGGTAACCCTGGAATGCAGAGTTTCACAAGTACTACAGCTTTCAGGTGCCGATGGAAAAAAGGTAGACACCTGGGTGGTTTTCGGTGAAGTCGTTGGTGTGCACATCGCACAACAGCTTCTTAAAGATGGGATCTACGATACAGCGGCAGCAGAGCCAGTCATGCGGGGTGGCGGCCCTGCCGACTACTTTACCTTGGACGCAGGGCAGAAATTCCAGATGCACCGGCCCAAATAAATCTCGGGCCAATTGCTACACCCTGATCAATGATGTTCCGGCGGTGTCCATACCGGAACATCCTCGGGCTTTGGTTCGTCCCAGTCCCGATGCATGGCGCTGCTCAACGCTTCTTCCAGCTTCATGAACAACTCACCATATCGAGGACTAAACTTAATACCTCCCTCGATTTCCTTCCAGGCCTCAAACAACTGGTCTTTATGGGCCTGCTCGTTATCGACAAACGCCCAGGTCATTTGCCGCGCCCGCATAGGATGCACGCCTAACGCGGTCAGGGTGTAGCCGCCAAGCTCCAGCGCAGAGTGGTAGGTTTCACTGACCACATCGTCTGCACCCGCTTCCCTCAACTGATAGCCATGCCCGCGGTCAAAAGCCCGAGCCAAAATCCATACGCCCGGGAAGAACTTCTTCGAGTGCTCTACTATCTGAACAGCACGTTCGCTGTCGTTAATGGCAACCACCAGCAAACGCGCCTGCCCAATGCCCGCAGTTTCCAGCAATTCGGGCCGGCTCGCATCACCAAAGAAGCTCTTGATGTTAATCTTGCGAAGATTCTCAATCTGCTCGAATTCATGGTCGAGAGCCACGACAGGAATGTCGTTGGCCCGGAGCAGCCGACAGATTACCTGGCCAAAGCGCCCCACACCCACGACAATCACTGGCGCTTGCTCATCTATCGTGTCCGACTCACGTTCGTCATTTTTCGAACGCCGGTAGAGCGGCAAAACAAGCTTGTCGTAAGCAATGAACAACATGGGTGTGAGGAACATCGACAACGCAACAACCAACGAAAGAATCTTGGCGACATCTGGCGGAATAACGGCGTTTTGTACGCCATAGGTAAGCAACACGAATCCAAATTCGCCTGCCTGTGCCAGCCCCAGAGTAAACAACCAGCCGTTGCTGCCACGGCTCCTGAATATCAGCGCAAGGATGAGCAGGATAAGAGCTTTTATCACTATCACCGTTACCACCAAACCAGCAACGGCGTCCCACTCGGCTACCAGTACCCCGAAATCAATGCCCGCACCCACGGTGATAAAGAATAACCCCAGCAACAGGCCTTTGAAGGGTTCAATACTCGCTTTCAGTTCATGGCGGAACTCACTGTTACCCAATACCACACCGGCCAGAAAGGCTCCAAGAGCCGGCGAGAGGTTCACAATACTCATCAGTGCCGCAATGCCGATAACCAGCATTAACGCTGTCGCAGTGAAAATCTCACGTAACCTGGATTGCACAACATAGCGGAACAAAGGGCGGCTCAAATAATAACCACCAACGATAACGGCAGCGACCGCACCCACAACTACCAGTGCGTGGCCCCAGCCGGGAAGACCGTCGACCAGGCTCAATCCTGTTTCAGGACTGGCAACAGAGCCGGAGTTCGATTTCAGGCCAGGTAACGCCAGCAGCGGAATCAGAGCCAACATGGGAATAACCGCAATATCCTGAAACAACAAGACGGAGAACGCGTTGCGCCCCCCTTCTGTTTTCGACAGGCCTTTCTCTTCCAGGGTCTGCAACACAATAGCGGTAGAGGAAAGCGCAAAAATCAGGCCTACCGTCAGTGCCGTCTGCCACTGAAGCCCAAGCCCCCAGGCCACAGCCATCCCGGCCGTAGAGGTCAAGGTTACCTGTAAGCCACCAAGCCCCAGAAGGTGAACCTTCCTGGCCCAAAGCCTCTTCGGGTCGATTTCCATGCCGATCAGAAACAGCATCATAACGACACCGAATTCTGCAAAATGCTGAATAGTGCTGGTTTCCTGCCCCACCAGCCCCATAACAGGCCCGATCGCCACGCCGGCAACCAAATAGCCCAACACAGAGCCCAGGCCATAACGCTTTGCTAAAGGCACTGCAACTACGGCAGCAAGTAGATAAATGAAAGCTTGAATAAAATAAGTGGTCATAAGGGTCAGAGATCAATAAATCTGGGGGTGAGCATCAGAACAACACCGACAGCTACCACAGCAATTGTGTCAGTTACCAAAAATGGATAAAGAATCAGGGCAATACCGCAATATCGTGCGATCAGACTCGACTGTTTTCGACCGTAGACAAAGTAACCGATGCCAATGGAGCCGAAAATCAACCCCAAAAACAGATGAGCGGTTTCCATGGTACTTAAGCTCCAGGCCAGGATCTCGATTGTTTAAAAACATGCTAGTGTGTGAATCACGGTTCCCAATAGGCTCGCCGGGGCATCTCTGCCGGCCAGAACTCAATCAGGACAACGCCATGATGTATTTTGCCCACGAGATAGGCCGCGCAGCACTGAAGCCGGTACGCATGATAGCCAGTGTTCAGAGCAAGCTGCTCCAACATCGACTCAGCCCACTCTCCCGTATCCCGGGTGCACGCAGCGTAGCTTCAGCTTACAGCGTATTCGGAGATCTGACCCGCCGCTACCCGAAGCCAGCCTTTAATTTACCCACAACCATCTGTGATGGCGAGCAAGTCAACATTCGCGAGGCCATTGTCAAACGCAAACCCTTCGCGCAGCTTAAGCATTTCCAGCGCGATGTGGCGCGCCCGGATGACCCGAAACTACTGATTATTGCACCGCTATCAGGCCATTTTGCTTCGCTTCTTCGCGGCACAGTGGAAGCTATGCTACCGGATCATGACGTATACATTACCGATTGGCGCAATGCCTGTATGGTTCCACTTTCAAAGGGCGATTTTGGTCTCGACGAGTACATTGATTACATCATTGATTTCATCGACCACCTGGGGCCCGATACGCACGTGCTGGCCGTTTGCCAGCCAGTAGTGGCCGCACTGGCAGCAACCGCCGTCATGGCAGAGGATGGCCACCCCTCGGCGCCTCGCTCACTAACGTTAATGAGCGGGCCTATTGACGCACGCATCGACCCGACAGAACCATGCAAACTGGCGACCAAACACAAACTGGCGTGGTTCAAACGTAACCTCGTCCACCCGGTGCCCGCGCCCTACCCTGGTGCCATGCGCAAAGTTTACCCGGGATTCCTGCAACTGACCGGGTTTGTGAACATGAACCTCGACCGCCATGTTGATGCCTATCGGGGGCTATTCAGATCCATTCGGGACGACGAAGCCGAGAAAGTCAGCCGCCACCGTGAATTTTATGACGAGTACCTGGCCGTGATGGACCTGCCGGCCACTTACTACCTCGATACGATACAGCGTGTCTTTCAGGAATTTCAGCTGGCACGCGGCTGCTTCAAGTACCGCGGCCGCCTGGTAAACCCAGCCGCCATTCGCGACACCGCCCTGATGACGATTGAAGGCGAAAAAGACGACATTTCCAGCCCTGGGCAGACCCGTGCCGCCCAGGATCTATGTATCAACATCCCGGACTCCCGCCGGCTGCATCATTTGCAGCAAGGTGTGGGCCATTACGGCGTGTTCAATGGCAGCCAGTGGCGCAAGGCGATTTCACCCAGATTACGGGAATTTATCCGCGCCGCCTGATCGTTTGTTTCGCCGATTCCTTGTGGCGTCGTGGGGCCTCTGCTAGCTTAATTAATGAGTAGTCTTTGCATATAGCTTTTGGTTTAAACGCAAAATACTCAACGATCAACAATAATTATTAGCTACGCAGTACCGAAATCAAAACAATACCAAGGAGAGTCTCATGAAAGATCTCACAGGCAAGGTGGCCATTGTCACCGGCGGCTCTCGTGGCATCGGCCGGCATATCGCACTTCAGCTCGCGCAACGCGGCGCAGACGTCGCAATCAACTATCGCTCACGGCAATCCGATGCAGACGAAACCCTCAAGGAAATTGAGGCGGAAGGCGTCCGGGCACTGGCCATCAAGGCGGACCTTTCGAAGATGCCGGAGGCGCGCGGCATGATCAAAAAGGTTCACGAAAAGTGGGGGCGTATCGACATCCTGGTGAACAACGCGGGCATCACCAAGGATAAATCCATGAAAAAACTTACCGATGACGACTGGAATGACGTTCTCGATACCAACTTGGGGAGCGTTTACGCGACCTGCTCCGAAGTGCTGAATATTATGCTGGAGCAAAAGTACGGGCGCATCATCAACATCACCTCGTTCGTCGGCCAGGCCGGTAACTTCGGCCAGGCTAACTACGCTGCCAGCAAAGGCGGCATTATCGCCTTCACCAAAACCATGGCGCTTGAAGTGGCAAAGCATAACATTACCGTCAACGCCATTGCCCCGGGCTTTACCGAGACCGAAATGCTTGCCCAGGTCCCTGAGAACATCCGCGAACAAATCATATCGAGAGTACCTATGGGGCGCTTTGGCCAACCGGAGGAGATCGCCAGAGCGGTCGTATTCCTGGCCGCGGAAGGAGACTACATTACCGGCCAGCAGATCAACGTTAACGGCGGTGTGTACATGTAAAACCCCGTCGCGGCAGATGCAAAGAGCCCTTGCGTCCACCGCCGTTTTTAACAGATCCGCGGCCCTGGTGGTCGCGGGTTGGAGACTGTGCCAATGTCTGAGAAACCTGTTAAAACCACACCCAACCCCGAACTTGAACCCAACGTTGTGCCCCGCTCCCTGATGCGCGTCAGCATACATGGCAGCAACCTCCTGAAACGCTCTATTATGAGCCGTTTACAACGCAGAAGCCCTAATCCGGTCAGCATCAAAAGCATGGCCAAACCCTTTGTTTCACTCACAGGAAAGCTCCTGACCCAGCCTGACACACTGGTCCTCGCGCAGGTGCGCCTACTCAGAGACACCACCAAATTCTGTTCGGGCCTGGTCTCCAGTGGCATACGCAATAAGCGATTGGACGTGATCGAGCCGGAAAGGGGCGATGGGCGCTTCCGCGATCCAGGCTGGAACGACACGATGGCATTCAACGCCATCAAACAGGCGTACTTGCTCACTAATCGCTGGATCATGGACACCATCAATGATGTGCGCGGAATGGACAAGCACACCAGGCGCAAAGTGCGTTTTTTCACAAGCCAGATGACAGACGCTCTCGCACCGAGCAATTTCGTTCTGAGCAACCCGGAAGTGCTGCGTACAACCGTGCAGACGCGCGGCACGAATCTGCTGCGCGGGATAGCCAACTTGCTGCGTGATCTGGATGAAGGCTCGGGCCCTATGCCCTTTAGAATGTCTGACCCGGATGCCTTCACAGTTGGGGAGAACCTGGCCAACACGCCGGGAGATGTTGTTTTCCAGAATGAGCTGATGCAGCTGATTCAATACAAGCCAACGACTGACACCGTTCACCGTCGGCCATTGCTGGTCATCCCCCCCTGGATCAACAAGTACTACATTCTCGATCTGGGTGAGAAAAAATCGTTCATCCGCTACTGGGTGGAACATGGGCACACGGTGTTCGTAATCTCATGGGTTAATCCAGGGCCGGAACTGGCACACAAGAGCTTTGAAGATTACATGCTGGACGGGCCCATCGCTGCCATGGACGCGATTGAGCAAGCCACCGGAGAACGCGAGCTCAATACCGTCGGCTACTGCATTGGCGGCACCCTGCTTGGCTGCACACTGGCCTGGCTCGCAGCCCGCAAGGACAACAGAATCAAAAGCGCAACCTTTCTCAACAGCATGTTGGATTTCTCGGATGTTGGCGATCTGGAGGTGTTCATTGATGAGGACGCCGTTAGCAAGCTCGAGAAGGCCATGGACAAACAGGGCTATCTTGAGGGCGCCTCCATGGCAACCGCCTTCAACATGCTGAGGGCCAATGGCCTGATATGGTCATTTTTCGTCAACAATTACCTGCTGGGTCGCGACACCGCCCCCTTTGACCTGCTCTACTGGAACGCAGATGCCACTCGCATGCCTGCGGCCATGCATAGCTTTTATCTACGCAATATGTACATGCATAACCGGTTGCGTGAGCCCGGGGGTATTGAACTGGCGGGCACACCGATTGATCTGGGAAAGGTCAAGATTCCGACTTACTTCGCCTCGGCCATCGAAGACCATATTGCGCCCTGGGTCTCCTGTTACAAGGGGTCCCGTTACCTGGGCGGACCTGTGCGATTTGTACTCGGAGGCTCAGGGCACATCGCTGGCATCATCAACCCGCCGGACCGGAAAAAATACGGCTATCGTCTCAACGATGACAGCAACCTGGAGCCGGATGCCTGGCTAAGTGGCGCAGAGCAGTTTGAAGGCTCCTGGTGGCCAGATTGGATCGCTTGGGCGGCAAAGTTTGACGGTGGCAAGGTGAAAGCCCGCCAGGCCGGGGAAGGAAACCTCACGGTAATCGAACCAGCACCCGGGGCTTATGTGCAGAATTAAAACGTAACGCTGTCACCTGGCAGGCGGCCCCGGGCAAACTCATCACTGTTTATCCGGGCGCTGCGCAAACAGTGAGACCAGGGCCAGACACGCCGAGCCCACCATCAGCAACACCGAAACCGCATTCAATACCGGAGTAGAGCCTTCGCGCAGCCGGTCAAACATGGCAATGGTCAAAGGTGCGTCTGAGCCCACCAGCATCAGGGTGGTGTTGAAGTTCTCAAAGGACATCAGAAATGCCACCACACCGGCACCGAACAGGGCCGGCTTCAAAAATGGCAGTGTCACAGTTGCAATAGCCGTCAGGCGGCTCGCGCCGAGATTCATAGCAGCCTCTTCCTGGGTAACGTCGAACTTGCGCAGGCGTGCAGAAATAACAAGGGTGGCGATGGTGGTAATGAAAGCAAACTGACCAAGGGTGACTAACACCAGGCCCGGCCGCAAAGCTTCGAAATCGTAGTCAAACTGCACTTCAAACCAGTTTGCCACTGTACTGCTGAATACCAGGATAGAGACACCAAGTATGACCCCCGGTACTACCAGCGGCATCAACATGAGTACATAAAGAAAGTTCTTGCCCGGGAACTGCTCCCGCTCGAACAAAAAGGCATTGCAGGTCGCCAGTGCGAGGCTTGCCAGCGTAGTCACTATAGCTACCTGAACACTAACGCCGATACTCTCGAGCAAAGCGTCATCATGGAACAACCCGAGCCTTGGCTCCTTGCTGCCCAGGTACCAGTCCCAGGTAAAGCCGTTCCACGGCAACGAAGGAAATAAGGAATCGTTGAACGAGAAGGCCGCCACCACCAGTAGAGGCGTAATCAGAAAAATAAAAAACAGTACGACGTAACACAGGTAGGACGCCCGATAAAAACGGCTACTGGAAATAGAGGGGATCATGACATCACCCGTGTAAAAGACTGCTTGGTGATTTTGAGTCCCAGCCAGACAATCAGCGACGACAAGACCAGCAGCAAAATACCGAAGGCCGCACCCTGCTCCCAGTTAAAACGAGTGATGAACTGGGTGTAGATTTGCTCGGTAAACCACAAGCTGTCTTTGCCTCCCAGAAGTGTCGGGGTCAGGTAATTCCCCAGCGTCAGCATAAACACCACGATGCAGCCACTCATGATGCCAGGCATGGCATGGGGAATTACGATGCTCTTCATCACATGCCAGCTACTGCCACCAAGATCATAACCGGCTTCGATCAGGCTCTTATCCAGACTGTCGAGCGTTGTGACAAGAGGCACTACCATGAACAGCATGGAGGTGTATATCAGCCCCACCATAATGGCGACATCGTTGTAGAGCATTTCAACAGGCTGGTCGACCAGCCCCAACCACTGCAGCGCCCCGCTAACCAACCCGGTCTCTCGGAGCAGAATCATCCAGCCGTAAGTACGCACCAACTCGCTGACCCAGAACGGAATCAGGCACAGAATAAACAGCGCCATTTTCGGCTTGCCACTGAGAACTTTCGCAATATAAAACGAGACAGGAAAGGCAATAATTAACGTAAGTGCCGTGGCCACAATGGACATTACTGCGGTGCGAACAAAGGTATTCCAGTATAGCGGCTCAGTAAAAAATTCGGTGTAATTGCTGAAGCTGAACTCATACTGCCGGGATGCGACGCGTTCCCGCAGAGACACCAGCACCATATCGATATGTGGCAGAATAATCAGCAAACTGAGCCAGAGCACAATAGGCGCAAGTAACAGCCAAAAGCCAAGGCGATACTGCGTACGCTTTAAACTGCCAGGCTCTGCGCTCATCACACAGCCTCTGGCCGGGTTACCGGTGCGACCGGAAAGCAAAGGCACTGGTTGGCTTGCCAACTCACATACACAGAGCGGCCCGGCTCAAGGGCATGAAAGTCCGCGGTTTGGGGAAGCGCCACAGTAAGCACGGCACCTTCAGCCGTTTCCACTTGTAGCTGGCTGCGAGCGCCATCAAACAGCGTGCGCAGAACAGTTACCTGCAGGCAGTTATCCTGCTCAGCCTCCGGTTGACCCAGACTGATTTGCATCACTTCCGGCCGGATGAACACTGTGATGCGTGAGCCGGGCGGCGTCTCCTCGCTGCTTTGACTCAGCAACCGCACGCCGTGCTCGGTAACAACAGTGATGGTTTTACCCGACTGACCTTGCACCTTGCCTACATATTGATTGCTATCGCCGATAAAACTCGCCACAAAGGGTGTCTTTGGGTGATAGTAGAGTTCCTGTGGCGTGCCCACCTGCTCAAACCGCCCCTTATTCATCACTGCCACCTGGTCAGACATCACCAGTGCTTCTGATTGATCGTGGGTGATGTACACAAACGTGGTATTGAACTCACGCTGCAGGCGTTTGAGCTCAATTTTCATTTGTTCTCGCAGTTTCAGGTCCAGCGCACCCAAAGGCTCATCCAGTAATAACACTGCAGGGTTCAACACCAGACAGCGGGCGATCGCTACGCGCTGTTTCTGTCCGCCAGAGAGTTGATCAATCCGCTTTTTTCCATAATCGGGCAACTGAACCTTGGCCAGCACCGCGTCGATAAGGGTGGCGTGTTCACGCTTTGGAACACCTTTGCGCTTCAGTCCGTAGGCAATATTCTCTGCAACCGACATAGTGGGAAACAACGCCAGGTGCTGAAACACCATATTTACCGGGCGCTTGTTCGGGGGCGTATTCAGTACGGACTGGCCTTTAATAAGTATGTCGCCGGAATCGGGCTGCTGGAACCCGGCCAGCATACGCAACAGTGTTGTTTTACCGCAGCCGGAGGGCCCAAGGATGGAAAAAAAGGCCCCGCGAGGGATGCTGAATGACACTTCATCAACCGCGGCGAATTCACCAAAATGTTTGCTCAGCAGGGTGCAGGCAAGATCCTCCTGCACCCCAGCACCTGCATCCAAAGCGAATGCTTGATCCGACATAGACAACAACCTTAGTTAGCGGCTTTCACCCTATCAAGCACCTTGCCCTCCATCTCTTCCAGACCGGCTGGAACGGGCGGGTACCAGTTGATGTTGTCAAGATCTGCTTGCGGAAAGCTCTCTTTGAACTGAGCCTTCAGAGTGTCATTAACGAAATCATCACTGCCTTTGGAAGCCGTAAAGTTACCGGCAGACTCAGTAATACGTGCGGCGACGTCTGGCTGCATAACAAAGTTGATCCACTGGTATGCGGCATCTTCTGCTTTCGTTTTACGGGGAAGAACAAAGGTGTCGATCCAGCCCAAAGCGCCAGATTCAGGCGCCACAAAGGTAATATCCGGACTCTCCGCGTTAAGCTTCCAGCCACCGGCATCCCACGCCATTGCCGCAGACACCTCGCCGGAGCGCATCAGATTCAACAAGGCATCGCCACCTGACCAATAGGCTTTAACGTTACTTTTACAATCGATCAGTTTTTCTTCGACCTTATCCAGAATGGCCTGATATTTTTCCATATCGCCATAAGCTGCGAACGGGTCTTCACCCATAGCAAAAGCGAAACCAATCAATGTGGGACGTTTAAGGCGATACGATACAGAGCCGCTCAATGAATCATCACAAAGGTCGGTGTAGTCCTTTACTGTGGCTGCAGTCTTGCGGTTTACAATCAGCCCGCTGGTGCCCCAAACGTGAGGAACTCCGTATACCTCGCCGTCAAATTCAGTATTCTTTTTGGTCGCTTCCAGCATGGAGGGAATGATCTTTGCCGTCTCGATTTTGCTCAAATCCATCGGCTTATATATATCGAAATCGGCCTGGGCGCTCACGATCCGATCCTGGCTGGGCTGAGCGAGATCGAAGCCGGCACCGCGGGTAGCGCGCAATTTCGAGATCATATCTTCGTTATTGGAGAGGGTGACTTTGACTTCAATGCCGGTCTCTTTCTCAAACTGCTCAACTACATCCTGTGGTGCGTAGCCGCCCCAGGTCAGTAGCCGAAGTGTTTCAGCCTGAGCTGAAACCGAAAAGGCCGCAGTAGCGGCAGCAAACATTGTCACGTACTTGAATTGACGGAAAGATCTCATGATGGGGCCTGTCCTTGTGAGCAACGAGAAGCAATCTCGGGGGATTCATGACCTTAAATGTAGCGTGTTACAGATTTTTGACAAGCTACCAGCTAAACCACTACGAAGGTTCCCCGCCCTCGTTCTTTCGCAAGGTACAGCGCCTGATCAGCGGCTTGAATCATGCCTTCCAGAGACCCGAAATCCTCAGGCTGCCCATGACATACTCCGATTGAACAACTAAGAAGCTTTTCGCCCGGGCTCTCTTCGTTCGGCATTGCCGCATTCTTCCATTCAGCCAGAATCCGTGCCGCCTGCTGTTCGAGTTCAAGCTCCCCCTGGTTCTGGTTTGCAGTCACGACAATAAACTCTTCGCCACCATAACGGCCGATAATATCTGTTCCGCGTTTGAATACTTTTTTCAGGATATCGGCTTGATAGCGGATAGCACGATCACCTTCCTGATGACCATAACAGTCATTGAATTGCTTGAAGTGATCCAGATCGATCATGAACACCGCCAACGACTGGCCTGAACGCCGTTGCCAGGCGAACAAACGCTCCGATTCACTCATAAACGCCCTGCGATTCAGCAACTCTGTAAGTCCATCCGTGGTGCTTAGAGTAACTAACCGCTCATTCACTTTGTTAATTTCACCAACCAACTGATCAACCCTGTACCTGCCAATAGCACCAATAAACAGCGAGCCAACCACAAATCCAGCGCTCATGGCGGTGCGGTCGCCGTAAACAGGCTCCAGAAACATCAGCCAGACAAATCCAAACGAGCTCAAAAACATCAGCCATAACGCAAAACGGAACTTCATACCGAATACAAAGAAGCCGAAGAACGCGTACAACAATGTTCCCTCATAGGGAAAGCTGAACGCGACCCGCTCCCAGAGAGTATGAATCAGGTAGTAGTTGGCATAGGTGAGGCCAAGAATAGTCAGTAAAAAAGCTGACTGGGAAAATCGAAAGAAATGCCGATAAAAACTCAAAGCAAACAGAGCCAGCAGAATTGGAAGCTGAACAAAAACCCGGTTATTAAAATAAACACCCGCCACTTCTTCGGGTACGAGTTTAAGGTCGCCAATCATAAACAAAACGATCAACACGCCGCCCATCAAGATAGACAACCTGAGCATAAGTAGGTCGCGAGGGGACGTGTAATTGAGATCAACCGAAGCTTGCGGCATAAAAATGGTTCTCTTGGCCAACTATTAGCTCGGGGGTTAACTACCTTGTAATCCTGAACAGGGTAACTAAAAAGGCAAACTTGCGATACGCTCTACACTTAACCTAAAGGGCAAATGCGGCCGAGTAGCGATCCACAACCTGCCCTTGGAACCCATTCAAGATGCAAAAGGTGTAGCAATGGCGGATGCCAGTCCCAGGCAGAAGCTCCAGGAACTCAGAGGCAAGTACGTTGCCGGACTGCCCGACCGTTTGGCAGAGCTCAACGACTCCTGGAGTCACCTTCAGCATGTCAGCTGGAATCAAAAATCACTCACCTTCATGAGCCAATGCGCGCATAAGTTGAGCGGCAGCGGGGCCACCTTCGAATTTCCGGACATTACCAATACGGCGCGAGTGCTCGAAGAGCAGCTACAAACGGTCCTGACCAAACCTGACGCGGCACCAGCAGAACGCCAGGAAATAGATAGTGCACTCAAAGCACTTGAGCGCGCCATTGTGCGAGCTACTAACACCGATCTAAGGCATGAGCCGGACGGCTCGGAACTGCACGACACCCGGAAGAATAACAACCCGCACCGCATCGCCGTCATCGAAGATGATGCAAATCAAGCCGACCATCTCAAGAACTGGCTGGAGCTACGAGGCTATTACGCAGAAACTTTTGAGGACCCTGACACCTACAACCAACGGGCAGACAAACGCTTTCATGACCTGATTCTGCTGGATATCAGTTTTCCCCAAGGCGCTATGGAAGGTATTGCCTGGTTGGAGCGCCTGAAAACCCAGATGGGGACCAATGCTCCCGTGATCATGATGTCCGCGAGGAGCGATATGGTCGCCCGCATGCGGGCACTCCGGGCGGGCGCAGATATCTATCTGACCAAACCACTCAATATGGGCGTACTTGAGAAGCGCATCCACCAGTTACTTGAAAGCAACGCAACAAGCAGGCCAAAGGTGCTTTGGGTAGACGACGACGTTGAACTTCTCGCCCACTATGAAACCATGCTGGCCGCAGAAGGCTACGAGGTAGAAGGGCTGAGCCAGCCCGTTCGCGTTCTGGAGCGCATCGCCCAGTTCCAGCCGGATGCCATTGTACTGGACCATGACATGCCCGGCTGCCGGGGCATCGAACTGGCGAAGGTGCTCAGGCAGGATGCCAACTACATGACCATCCCTATCCTTTTTGTATCAGCCTCGTCAGAAGCCCTGGAACAGGTCGAACAACACAGCATTGCCGGCAACGAGTTTTTCCAGAAACCGCTGAATAACGAACAGTTCCTCACCTCCCTGCAGCGCCACTTGATGAACGCCCAGCTTATTGCGGCCCGCATCAACCTGATCAGCCAGCGCAAAGAACCCGAGGGACTGCAGAACCTGGACTACTTCCTGACTGAGCTAGGAGGTCTCCTCGCCACTATCGGTGGCAACCCGGAAGGTGAGTCGCATTATCTGGTTCAGGCCAGCATTGACCACCAGGAATATTTGCGAGCCCAGCATGGTGCTCGTGCCATGGCAAGCCTTGGCGCCCGAATGGAAAAACACTTCGCCAAACAGCTCAGGCCCGGGGATTCCGGTTGCGCCCTGGGGGGCGGTAGCTTTCTATTCCAATTGCATGAGTCCACCGCCAGTGACGACGGCGTATCAATCCTTCAGCGCTTCCAGCGAAACTTGAATACGCCCGCCTGGACCCTGACAGACGAACACACTCCTGTAACTCTCAGTCTGGGCGCACTGATGCTTAACGACGCTCTGGATGAAGACAAGGCTCTGATCGAAGTGGAACATGCTTGCAGCGAAGCCATGCTGAGTGGTGGCAATCGCATTCAGTGGCAACAGGCGCCGGAACGCTCTTCTGAACCCAAATTCAACGCCCGTATCAGGGAGTTGATCGCGGCTCAGCGATTTAACCTCTACTACCAACCGATCGTTAATATGGAAACCGGCGACACTTTGTTTGAGGCGTTGATACGACTGGTAGACGATGACAATGCCGTGTATTTGCCGAGCCAGTTCCTGCAGCAGCTGCCTGAGGGCATCCGGGGGCCATTCCATGAGCTGGACCGCTGGGTAATCCAGCACGCGGTAGAGGCCCTTTCCCACCTTAAAGGCAAAGATGCCGCCAGCCATTCGGTGAGCATAAAGCTTTCTTCCTCCATGGCTGTTGTAGAGAACCTTCTCCCTCTGCTGAGTTCAGCAATCAGGAACGCACGCCTCAAGGGCAAACGCAGAATCTATCTGGCATTATCCAGCCAGAATGTAATGAAAGATGTACCCGGCGCGATAAAGATAGCGCGACTGGTTCAGAACATGGACTGCGGGCTGATCATTGAACATATAGATACCTCAGCCGCCTCTGTCGACCTGATCAAAGAACTGAATTCGGTGGATGTTGTGAAACTGGCCCCCGCACTCGGCGCAGTTGCTCAACAAACCCCAGCTCTGGAACAGCTGTTGGATCAACTGAAAGCCACACTCAACTTCAACCGGAAGATAGTGGTCACCGGTGTCGAAGACGCCAAAGCGCTTTCCTGGTTCTGGGAGCGCGGCATTCGTAACTTCCAGGGGTACTTTATCCAGGAACCGAAAGGGGCCATGAGTTACGAGCTATAGCCTTTAGCCGGCAAGATTCATTATTCCAGGAGCAACGATGACAAATGGAAGTGCGCGCGCGCCAGGGGGACTGGCTCGCATAAAACAACTGACGATACGGCTCATATACTCCCGTCATGCTTTCTGGGGCCTGGGCCTCGCATCTTTTCTTGAATCCATCCTCATACCAATTCCGCTGGAGGCGCTGCTCATTCCCTTGATGCAGGCCCGGCGCAGCCAGATATTCATTCTCAGCACCATCGCTCTGCTCGGTTGTCTGGTGGGAGCCAGTGTTGGCTACTTTGTCGGCTACTTCGTGTTTGATGCGATTGGTCAGCAGCTCGTGGAAATGGTCTCCACACCCGAACAATTCGAAAGTGTGCGCGGGCGCATGGAGGAAGACGGCTTCTGGTTTATCCTGAGCGTGGGCGTTATCCCGGTTCCCTTTCAGATCGCCATGTTGGCTGCAGGTGCCACCAGCTATTCGTTCTTCCTGTTCATGCTCGCATCAGCCTTATCCCGGGCGCTGAGGTACTATGGCCTGGGGTTACTGGTTCTGATTGCAGGCAATCGGGCCCAGGCTATTTTCGAACGTCACAAAGTGTCTGCAGCTATAGTGATTACAGTAATGGTTCTGGTGATCTGGGGCGGATCTTTACTGGGCGGTTGATCGTCCAGTGCAACTGAACCTCTTTGTACGAAAGCGGAAGAATTCTGCGCGAGCGGGAGAAACACCATGAACAACCCTGCATATGAGCACAAAATGAAATGGTTTGCCCGCTTGGGGTACGGGGCTCGCGGGTTGATTTACACCATCGTCGGCGGGCTTTCTTTGCTGTCGGCGATCGGTGCGGGTGGCGACACAGTGGACAGCCGGGGCGCCATCCAGAAGGTGCTGCAACAACCGCTGGGCAACACAATGTTAGTCATCCTTGTGGCAGGTCTCTTGGGCTATGTCGGATGGCGTTTGATACAAGCAATTAAGGACACAGATAAGCACGGTACCTCCATAAAAGGACTCGCTGTCCGTGGGGGACTTTTTATCAGTGCCGCGACGCACGCAGTATTAGCGTATTACGCCACCACACTCCTGTTTGCCAGCGGCTCCTCAGGCGGAGGATCGGAGGCAGGGAAAAGCTTTATCGCCTCAACGCCAGGCCAGATATTCCTGATGCTGGCGGGCCTGGCAGTCATCGGTGCCGGGGCGGCCCATATCATCAAAGGCTTTAAAGCCAGGTTTGAAAAATATATGGAGATCCCCGCCAAACAAACGAGCTGGGTTCGACCTTTGTGCCAATTCGGTCTTATAGCTCGCGGAGCCGTCTGGTTACTGATCGGCTGGTTTATGATCCGGTCCGCCCTTTGGGCTCAGAGCGGAGACATTGCCGGCATGGGCGAAGCGCTCGATACGCTAGCGACCAGCCCCTATGGCACCTGGCTCCTCGGAATCGCGGCTGCAGGTCTGTTTGCTTTTGGGCTCTACAGTTTTCTGGAAGCCGCCTATAGAAGGATTAACGCTTAGTCCGGACTTCAAAAACAAGAACCTCTGCCACTGTCACCTAACCATAACAATCCATGGTTAGTATCAGGTCGATGATCATTTCATGACCAAGGATACGAACATGAAGAAGTTGGTGACACTAACGTGCGCAGCGCTGATGACCCCGATGCTGGCGCAAGCCGCATTCAAGCTCGACTCCAGATACACCGACCAGGATGGCGACCTGATTGCAGACATTCCGGCCAAATCCGAACAAGTCGATCCCTCTACGCTTATATTTGCCTACACGCCGGTAGAAGATCCTTCCGTGTATTCCGAAGCCTGGTCTGACTTTCTCGATCACCTGGCCAGGGAGACGGGCAAAAAAGTTCAGTTTTTCCCGGTGCAGTCCAACGCAGCTCAAATTGAGGCCATGCGTGCCGGCCGCCTCCATATTGCAGGTTTCAATACAGGCTCCAACCCGATAGCGGTAGCCTGTGGCGGCTTTCGGCCATTCACGATCATGGCATCGGCTGACGGCTCGTTCGGCTACGAGATGGAAATCATTACCCATCCTGACTCAGGCATTATCGACGTTGAGGAGCTGAGAGGCCGCGAACTGGCCTTCACCTCTGAAACCTCGAATTCAGGCTTCAAGGCACCGTCTGCCATCCTGAAAGCAGATTACGACCTGGTACCAAACAGGGACTTCACCCCGGCGTTTTCTGGTAAACACGACAATTCCATCCTTGGCGTTGCCAACAAAGACTACGACGCTGCCGCCGTAGCCAATTCCGTCATGTCGAGAATGCTGGAGCGGGACGTAGTCAGCGAGGACCAGATTGTATCGCTATACAAATCCCAGACTTTCCCGACTACTGGCTATGGCATTGCTCACAACCTGACGCCCGAGCTACAGGAAAAAATCCAGCAGGCATTCTTCTCATTCGAGTGGGAAGGCACCTCTCTGGAAGAAGAGTTCTCCAAATCAGGCGAAGCACAGTTCATCCCGATTACCTTCCAGGAACACTGGGAAGTCATTCGTAAAATCGATGATGCCAACGGTGTTGTTTATAACTGTCGGTAAAGACTCATAAGCAATCCTTTGTCAGCGAGCTGACCATCTCGTGAGATGTGGTCGGCGCCGCTGATTTTTATTATCAGCCATGGCAACACATTGTGCTTGAACTCAAAGCCTTATCGAAAATCTACAAAACCGGCGACCGGGCACTGACAGACATCAGCTTCTCCGTACCTGCTGGCCAGGTCGTGGGGCTGATCGGCCCTTCCGGTGCTGGCAAATCGACCTTGATCCGTTGCGTCAATCGTCTGGTTGAGCCTACCTCTGGCAGCATTCAACTCGGCCCAACAGAACTGACCAGGCTCAATGGCCGGGCCTTGCGCCAGGCTCGCCGGCGTATTGGAATGATCTTCCAGGAATATGCGCTGGTTGAACGCCTCACGGTAATGGAGAACGTGCTGTCGGGCCGTTTGGGTTATGTCACCGCCTGGCGCTCGTTCCTGCGCAGATACCCCCAGGCTGACATTGACCAGGCCTTCGGCTTGCTGGACCGGGTGGGCCTGGGTGAGCACTGCAATAAGCGGGCAGATGAACTGTCTGGCGGTCAGCGCCAGCGTGTGGGGATTGCCCGGGCACTGGAACAGAACCCCGAATTGTTGCTGGCCGACGAGCCAACCGCATCACTGGACCCGAAAACCTCCCGTCAGATCATGCGATTGATTCAGAGTGTTTGCCGGGAAATGAACCTGCCCGCCATCATCAACATACACGATGTTGTGCTGGCGCAGAATTTTGCAGACCGGATCATTGGTTTACAAGCCGGCCAGGTGGTTTTTGACGGCCCTCCATCCGCGTTAACCCACGATGTCTTGACCCGAATTTACGGTGCAGAGGACTGGGACCAGGTGCAACAGAACGCTGAGACCCAGGACGACGATGTTCTCAGCGAGGCCCAAGCCCTGGAGCAATCATGAGCCGTGAAGTCACCTCTTTGCGGGCCTGGAAACGGCCTCCGATATTGCTGAAGGACCCTCGTTGGCGCTGGACTATTCTCTTGGGCAGCGCAATCTACCTGGTTTTGGCGATCAGCTCTGTGGACGTGGACTGGTCTCGGGTTTACGAGGGGCTTGAGCGTGGCTGGCGATTCATCCAGGGATTTCTGACGCCGGATTTCAGCTCCCGCTGGAGGGACATTCAGATCGGGTTGATAGAGAGTCTGACCATGACACTCACCTCTACCGTGGCCGGCGTTCTGATCTCGGTACCCATAGGAATAGGTGCAGCCAGAAACCTGGCCCCTACGCCTGTGTATATGATCTGCAGAGGCATCATTACAGTATCGCGCTCGTTCCAGGAAATCATCATTGCGATCCTGTTGGTCGCCATGTTCGGGTTCGGTCCCTTTGCCGGCTTCCTTACATTGACATTTGCTTCCATCGGCTTCCTTTCCAAGCTGCTTGCAGAAGAAATAGAAGACTGCGACAGCGCACAGATCGAAGCCATTCGTGCAACCGGGGCAGGATGGTGGCAAGTGGTCAACTATGCAGTTCAACCCCAGGTCATGCCCCGACTTATCGGCCTTTCCCTGTACCGGTTGGACATCAACTTCAGGGAATCGTCCGTCATCGGTATCGTCGGTGCCGGCGGTGTCGGGGCCACGCTGAATACAGCCATTGATCGCTACGAGTACGATTCGGCCGGCGCCATTCTGATCATCATCATCGCAATTGTATTAGTGGTGGAATACTCCTCATCCTACATCCGGCGGTGGGTCCAATGATGCCGGTAACACCTACTCAAACCTGGCAGTTCCGATCACCGAAACAGCATCTGTTGAGGTGGGTCGGCTGGTTCTGGCTCATTGCACTCACCGTGTTCTGCTGGAACCTGATGACTGAAAACACCATATGGGCATTTGTAGCGGATGCACCGCGACAGGCGTCGGATATCGGTGGCAGAATGCTGCCCCCACGCTGGGGCTACCTGAACCAGCTCTGGAAGCCACTCTGGGACACCCTGAATATCGCCACTCTTGGTACCTTGATTGGTGTGATCATCGCCATACCTGTGGCATTTCTGGCTGCGGGTAACACAACTCCGAGTCGACATTTCGTGCGCCCGCTGGCACTACTGATCATCGTAACTTCGCGCTCGATCAACTCCCTGATCTGGGCCCTACTGCTGGTCGCTATTATAGGCCCCGGCCTGCTTGCTGGCATTATTGCTATCGGGTTGCGCTCTGTCGGGTTTATCGCCAAGCTGCTGTACGAAGCTATTGAAGAGATCGATGAAAGTCAGGTGGAAGCCATACGGGCCACAGGTGCCTCGAACGTCCAAGTGATCGATTATGCGATTATCCCGCAGATCCTTCCGGCATTCTGCGGGATTTCAGTCTTCCGCTGGGACATTAACATCCGTGAGTCGACGATTCTCGGGCTGGTAGGCGCCGGTGGTCTCGGGCTGCAACTGCAGTCCTCTTTGAGCACGCTGGCGTGGAACCAGGTAACCGTGATATTTCTTGTCATTCTGGCAACGGTCATCGTTTCCGAGTGGGTGTCAGCCAGAGTTCGACAAGCGGTGCTTTGATGTCAGCTTTAACACCACCATTGCAAACGCCTTCGACACGCTGGGCATTTGAAGCCTATCAGCGCGTTCGCCCGCGGCTTCCAATATCAGCTTCGACAAATGTTACACCGGAGTTTGTACCATCACTTGGCGCCATTGCCGACCAGTTCGATGGTTTTATATTCGATGCGTTCGGTGTACTCAATGCCGGCAATACTGCCTTGCCCACGGCCGTCGCGCGCTTCCATGAGTTGCAGGCAATGGGCAAGCATTGCCTGATACTCTCCAATGCCGCCACCGCTCCTCAACAGCAACTGGTGAAGAAGTACCGCCACCTCGGTTTTCCCATTACACAGGAACAGTTAATTTCCAGCCGTATGCTGGTCAGCGACGCATTGGCGCGCGAAAAAGAACAAACCTGGGCCGTTATGGCACCTGCATCGGCACATGCCGACCAACTGCCCTGCCATAGCTTTGTTATCGCCAACCAGACTGTAAAAGCTAACCGTGAGAAGCTGGATAACGCCGACGCGGTATTGATGTTAAGCGCTCAGGGCTGGACCGAAGAGCTGCAACAAAGCCTTACCGAGAGCCTGCATCGCAGGTCACGACCGGTCTGGGTGGCAAATCCTGACCTGGTAGCCCCCCGAGAGAACGGTCTGTCTCTCGAACCCGGGCACTATGCGCACCGACTGATCGACGCCACTGGCCGGGATACTGTATTTTTCGGCAAACCTTTCCGCAACGCTTTCGATGCAGCCAAAAACCGCCTGTCCCACATACCGGCGTCCAGATTGCTGATGGTAGGGGATACCCTGCACACGGACATCCTTGGTGGCCGCAGCTCTGGTATCAGCACAATGCTGGTAACAGCCCATGGTGCGCTCAAAGGTCTCGATGTGACTTCCTGCATAGAGCTGTCGGGCATAGTTCCGGATTTTATTGCTCCGGAAATATGAAGCTGCAGGCCAGCGGATAAAGACCATTCAGGGGCATCACCCCTGGCTAACAACAACTCAGGCTTTTCGTAACGACGGTCGAGCACCTTTAACCTGCCACCGCCAAAGCCATTCCAGGGGCCCGTAATTAAACAATTTCAACCAGACAGCACTGAAGACCACCTGCACCAGGAAGAGCGCCAGTGAAAATAGCATCAATGCGGCAAGGGACATAGTGGCGAACCGACCACCACCGAACCCATAGAACAGACTGATGCACACCGCAGACTGCAGAACATAGTTGGTCATGGCCATGCGCCCCACAGGCGCAAACATTGCACGAACGCCTCGGGTAAGCAGGCCGTTTCCACGCCACCACCACAGCAGCACAGCCCCATAGCCCATGGCGAGAAGTGGCGGGCTGGCGACATTTCCCATAATCGTTATAAGCCGCCCGGCAGCAGTTTCAGCCTGAGGGCTCACTTCACCAATCGCCAGAGCCACCCCTGCCCCGAGGCCGAAAATGGCCACGATTGCCAATAACTTGATGTGCCCGGTATTACTCTCAGCCAGGTTCAGCCTAGCGGCCGCCGCCCCCAGCAGAAACATGGCAAGCACACGCAGTGGCCTCAAGCCTTCAAGCCGGTCCATCAGCACGCTGACACTCAGGTAAGCATTGGCTTCAACAACCTCAGGATAACTGCCGCCACTAAGAGCGGGAACATTATCCTGCAGCAGTCGCAAAGCCAGTTCGCCACGGCCGGCCGGCAACCCCAGTTGAGGCCCGAACCACAGGGTAACCCCCACAACCAGCAAAAGCCCCAGGGCCCAGATGGCTAGCGCCCCTGCCCTAACACTCAGAAAAGCACCCAGACACAACCCCATCACCGCATAGAGCATGAGAATGTCCCAGGGCGATAGAAGCAGCGAGTGCGCTATGCCAATCACCAGTAACCCGAACATGCGCTTTATATGGTAGCGAAGGGGCCCATGCTCAATCTTCTGCGCCAACATCATAAAGCTGTAGCCAAAAAGCAGGGAGAACAGGCTGAAAAACTTGGTACGCACAAGAACATCCAGCCAGGTGCCGATGGTCCCGTCCCACTCAGACCAGGTCAGTGCTTGCCTTGTTTCAGTGGCAACAAAGCCCCACCCCGAGAACACCTGGATGTTGATCAGAAGAATGCCGAGGATCGCAAAGCCCCTCAAAGCATCCAGACTATCAATGCGACCGCTTTTATTAGCCAACTACTGCCCCCTTCCGCGTGTTGTTCCGGTTCTGACACTAGTGTTTTCCTGCCTCAACATCCATAGAAAGTAAAATATGGTAATCAACGCCTGATTGACAGCGAGGAAAGCTGAGGCTCAGCATGGGCGGACTTTTTTGGCAGCAATAGCGGGACAGGAGAATCGATGCACCTGGAAAAACCTCGGACGTCTTTAAGTGCAGCTCTGCTTTTTCTTTGCACTTTAAGTTTCCCGGTTCTTGCTCTGGGCGGTGACTGGACGGCCTCACTGGCGCGGGATATAGAGCAAATTGACCAATCATTCTCTGGGGATTTAGGTGTCTATATCAGGCACATGGGCAGCCATCAATCTGTCTCCCACAACGTAGAGCAGGACTGGTATCTCGCCTCGACAACCAAAATCCCACTTGCGATCGCGCTGATGCAGCGTGCTGAAAGCGATGGGCTGGACCTGGAACAAAAGCTCACACTGCGCGACTCAGACTACGTGGACGGCAGTGGTGATCTTATGTGGGTGGAGCCCGGAGCTCGCTATAGCCTGGAGGAGCTCAACAAAAGATCAATTGAAGACAGTGACAGCACAGCCACCGACATGCTGATCCGCTTCCTCGGTGAAGAGTCGTTTAATGAACAGGTAAAAAGGATGGTTCCAGAGGGCCTTGGCCCCATCACGACCATTCTGCAGGTGCGCTACGATGCCTACAGTGAAGTCCACCCCAAGGTATCGGTGCTTACCAATCGTGATTTCATTGATCTGAAAACCGTAAGCACGTACGACGCCCGATTCGACATGCTCATTGAGAAGCTCGCCGTCTCGGCTGACGACATTGGAGCCAGCAGTGTCCGGGAAGCGTTTGAGCGCTATTACGAGCGCGGGTTGAACTCGGGAAACCTGGTGACATTTGGTCGATTACTGGAACAGTTGGTGGATGGCGAACTACTGAATGAAGCCCACACTGAGCGTCTACTTGGTTACCTCTCAGAGATCACCACGGGCGACAACCGGATTGCGGGCGGGCTTTCATCAGAGATACGCTTCGCCCATAAAACCGGCACCCAGGTGGCCCGTTCCTGCGACATCGGCGTACTGAATCCACAAACGCCTGACGACGCAGTGATCGTGGCCGCCTGTGCCAAAAATTACGGTGCTCTCAAAGAAGCCGAAAAAGCCTATCAGGCTGTAGGCCACGCTCTGCAAAAAGCGGGTTTTTAGTTTCGGCACAGAAGGCTGGCTTCCGCCAGCCTTCTCTCATTCAGGACAGGTGGTGCACGCTTTCCATGCCATAAACCGGTGTATCCAGGCCCTCTTTTCGAGCTTTCAGCTGAAGGGCCAGATACAGGGAATAGTGGCGTGACTGGTGCAAGTTACCACCGTGGAACCAGAGCGCCTCCTGTTGAGTGGGCTTCCACATGTTCCGCAACTCCCCTTCCCAGGGGCCCGGATCTTTAGTGGTGTCGGACCCCATGCCCCAACATTTACCAACCTTGTCAGCGACCTCCTGAGAGATAATTCGAGCCGCCCAACCATTCATCGAGCCGAAGCCGGTGGCATAGACGATCAGATCTGCTGGCAGCTCCGTGCCATCCGTCAGCGTCACAGAGCGAGGGTTAATACGCTCAATACTGACGCCACTCTTGAGCTTGATTTCCCCTTGAGCGACCAGCTCTGATGCCCCCACATCAATGTAATAGCCAGAACCACGGCGCAGGTATTTCATGAACAGCCCAGAACCGTCATCACCGAAGTCAAGCAGGAAACCAGCACGCTCTAGGCGGTTGTAGAAGTCTGCATCCTGCTCCGCGACCTGCTCGTAAACCGGAATGTGCATGTCCGGCATCACCTTGAAGGGCACCGACGCAAACGTGAGGTCGGCTTTTTCTGTGGTCATGCCATTTTGTATTGCCTCTTCAGAATACAAAGGGCCCAGCACCAGATCCATCAGGGTGTCGGATTTGATGATGTGGGTCGAGGAACGCTGGATCATGGTGACATCGGCGTCGTTCTCCCAAAGTGCGGCGCAGATGTCGTGAGAAGAATTGTTGCCGCCCAGCACCACACATTTCTTGCCTTTGTAAGCCTCTCCACCAGGGTGTTTACTGGAATGATGCTGTTCGCCTTCAAAGCTATCCATGCCCGGAATCTGAGGAATATTGGGAATGCCAGACATGCCCGTCGCAAGAACGAGTTGCTGGGGGCGAAGGGTGACTTTCTCACCGTCCCGAACCACATCCACAACCCATTCCTTACTGGCTTCATCGAAACGGGCACCGGTGCATTCTGTCGAGCTCCAGTAATTCAGCTCCATGATTTTTGTGTACATTTCCAGCCAGTCACCGACCTTATCTTTTGGTGCAAACACCGGCCAGTGATCGGGGAACGGCAGGTATGGCATGTGGTCATACCAGACCGGGTCGTGCAGGCATAGCGACTTGTAGCGGTTACGCCAGGAGTCACCCGCCTTGGGGTTGCGTTCGATAACAATGGTTGGCACATCCAATTGTCTGAGACGGGCCGCCAGGCCAATACCACCCTGTCCACCACCGATAATCACGCAATAGGGTTGGCGGCTGTAGCCCAGCTCTCGTTCTTCATCCTGTTTTGCCTCAAGCCAGGTTTTCCGGGATTTTGTCGCGCCATGCTGAGCACCCTTTGGCCGCAGGAGCTTTTTCTTCTCCGGGAACTCTTTCAGTTCCTGCATGGTCGTCAGCAGGGTCCATGCAGCGCCATCGCGCAGTCGAATATGGCCTTTTCCCAAGGCATCTTTTGTTTCGAAGGTGATCCAGGCTTCGGTGACACCATCCTGCTCAGTGGCGTCTTCTGCCACTTTCCACTTACCCGGGCGGGCGCGCTCTGAGGTCTGCTCCAGCATGTCACGAATGCTGTCCTGCCCTTCCATCGTCTTTATGTTCCAGGTCATGGCTACAAGATCACGCCAGAAGCCGCCTTTTTCAAAAAGCTGGGCCGCCCGACCTGGGTCATCCGATTGCAGAACTTCACTGAATCCGTCGAGCCATTGCTGAACTCGCTGGGTGGGGGTGATCTGTGTTCCAGTCATCATGATTCTCCAGATTTGCATTGTTTTTGTTTGCTGGGGGCCATAGGCGCCCAGTGCAGGAATGAATCTTCCATTTGCTACAGAGCAGGTGGCGTGCCACCTCTGCCCAGAAGCGCAACCAAAAATTTAACGCAATGAAATAGCTGGAATTTCAGATCTCATCTCGCGGAGTCATGTTGCGGTTAACAGGCTTTGACGCGGTTTTTTACTTTACGGCTGTAATGCCCTGGTCTCTCGCCGCGTTACAGGTGTAACGGTAAATCAGGCACTAAAGAAGGGTGTTGGTAACGGCCTACCCGGTATAGGGTGTGAAGACGACGATGCAGTATCTCTCGTGGATGACAAAAACAATATCAGAGCGATGCAGGAGCTTGGCATGATGATGCAGCAGGCGCAGCGGCGCCATATAGACGCGATTCTCAGTTACGCTGACAACCACCCTGCTTCGGTTTTTTCACCGGAGTCGGAACTGATCGGGCGCTCCTGGAAACGATGTATCAACGAGTACGGCCTGGATCCGAGCCAACCACGTAGCGCTCGCATCGTGACTCAGCAAACCCTGAGGGAGCACCAGGATTCGGTCGACGAGTTTCTTAACGTGGCCAGGGCCGGTGTGGATCAGCTTTATACGCACATAGCCAACCTGGGTTATGTGCTGCTGCTGACAGACCATCGCGGCATTACCGTTCAGTTTCTGGGTGAACACCGTTACGATCAACGCTTGCAAAAAGCCGGACTGTACCTGGGCGCCGATTGGAGCGAGCAGTACGCAGGCACCTGCGCCGTGGGCACCTGCATTGAGGAAAAGCAGGCTCTTACGTGTCACCGGGTTGATCATTTCGATGCGACTCACATCAGTCTTACCTGCACCTCAGCACCCATTCTTGATCCGCTGGGCAATCTCCTGGCGGTGCTGGACATATCGGCTCTGGACTCCCCCGACCCTCACAGCAGCCAGACATTCGCGTTGCACCTCACCCAGCTCTATGCCCGTATGATCGAGGATGCCTACTTCCTCCGCCGCTATCGCAATCAGATGATTTTTCGTTGCGACGCGTCTCGCGAGTTTGTTCAGGTCAACGGCCAGTATCTATTTGCCATTGATGATGACGGATGCGTGGAAGCCGCTAATACGGCTGGCCGTTCACTCATGCAGAGCCCGGGGCTCAACACCGGCACCGAGCCTTGTATGAGCGATCGACCCAGCCTTACCAGTCTGTTCGAGTGTGAGTTGAGGGATATCTGGAGCATTCCTTACGATCATGATGACCAGGTAAAAGCCTTTCGCCATTGCGCCAGCGGTAATACCTTTTTTGCAGCGTTGGTGCAGCCCAGAACCAGACCTCCGGTATCGCCTCCTACCGAGCTATCCGCCCCCGAGGAATCCGTGGTTCAACTGGATGCTCTGGCCGCGGACGACCCGATCATGCGGCGCACCCTTGGCCTGGCCAAACGTTTGAGGAACAGGGACGTCGGCCTGCTGATTCTGGGTGAAACCGGCACCGGGAAGGAAGTGCTCGCCAAGGCCATACATGCATCCAGCCATCGTTCCCGACATGCCTTTGTGGCGGTGAACTGTGCAGCGATTCCCGAATCCCTGATCGAGAGCGAGCTCTTTGGTTATGTGGCAGGGGCATTTACCGGTGCGCGCTCAAAGGGTGTACGAGGCATGATCCAACAGGCGGATGGTGGCACCTTGTTTCTCGATGAGATTGGCGATATGCCGTTGCAACTTCAAACCCGGCTTTTGCGGGTTCTGGCGGAAGGCGAAATTCTTCCCGTTGGCGCTGACAGTCCAGTTAAGGTGAATTGTCGCGTGATTGCAGCCACGCATCAGGACCTGACCCAACTCATTGAAAACGGCCATTTCCGGGCCGACCTGTACTACCGGTTGAACGGTGCTACCTTGCGCTTGCCATCCCTGGGCGAGCGGGCCGACCGCCAGCATGTCATTAACCGCGTACTCACGAACCTGGTTCAGCAAAACAACCTTCCCGATGTCCGAATCCGGGCAGATGCTATGAGCGCTCTCCTTGCCTACAGCTGGCCGGGCAATATTCGCCAGCTCGTCAACGCACTGGCATTTGCCGAAGCCACCTGTGACAACGGCCAGATCACGGTCAACGATCTGCCGGAAGAATGCCTGAGTAGTCACGAGGTTGCAGAGCCCGGCTCAGACCCGGAACGGGACAATAAAAACGCCGAGAACAACCGATTGCTGGAATGCCTGAAAGAATACCGCTGGAACGTATCCGAGGTCGCACGATGCTACGGCGTGTCACGGCCGACCATCTATCGCTGGATGCAACACCAAGCGATAGAGCCGCCCAGATTTCTGGGTAAGCGATGACTTGTCGCCTCTACATGGGTTCAGGAACCTAAAACTCCAGGCAGATCTTGCCAAAGTGCGCGCCTGACTCTTCATAGCGGAAGGCATCTGCAATCCCGTCCAAAGCGAACGAACGGTCAATGACCGGGCGCATGTCGTTGGCCTCGATGGCGCGAATCATTTCCTGCTGCTGCACCCTGCTGCCCACGATTAGCCCTTGCAGGCGCGCCTGCTTGGATAACAGTTTCAGTGTGGGCACGTCCCCCGCAACACCCGTAAGAATCCCAATCAATGATATGTGGCCGCCGATACTCACGGCGTCGATGGATTCCGGCAAGGTGCCGGGGCCGCCCACTTCAATCACATGATCCGCTCCTCGGCCACCAGTCAGATCAAGTACCCTTTGCCCCCATGCAGGTGTGGTTTTGTAGTTGATGGTCTCGTCAGCACCTAACGCCTTCAGGCGCTCAAGCTTTGCATCGGATGATGAGGTTGCGATCACCCTGGCCCCCATCATCTTCGCAAATTGCACCGCAAAAATGGAGACGCCACCAGTGCCCAGGGTGAGTACCGTATCGCCCGCTTTCAGGTTGCCGTTGACCACCAGTGCCCGCCATGCCGTAAGCCCGGCGGTTGTAAGGGTAGCGGCCTCTGCGTGGCTATAACCCTTCGGCGCTTGGGTAAAGCCCTGGGCCAGCCCAATCACCTGTTCCCGGGCGTAGCCGTCGACGCCGTCGCCCGGCGTGGTGCTGAAGTTATCTATTGGTGCCGGACCGTCCACCCAATGAGGGAAGAAGGTTGAGACCACATGGTCACCCACTGAAAACTCGCTCACGCCTTCGCCAATGGCCTCTACCACGCCTGCACCGTCGGACATTGGAATACGGTTATTTTCGGTTGGCAGAGCGCCCACGACCACCGCGTAGTCGTGGAAGTTCAGGGAGTTGGCGTGAATCCGCACCCGGATTTCACCTGGTCCGGGTTCGCCGGGTGCGTTGCCTGCGATTACCCTGAGTTGGTCCAGTCCGAATGGATGAGAGACTGTTGCAAGCTTCATGAGCCGGCTCCTATTCGTCAGTCGCGTGAAAAGTGAGATCGCTTGGCTCCAAAATGGAACCGTTACTATCGTCGACTCAGTTTTGGCTAACGGGCGCCGGCGGACAATGCTACTTGAGTGCCATTATTGCTGTCACGAAGAGCTATTCAAAGGGGCTGTTTCGCACCCGGTTCAGGGTGATAGGGTAAGGCTCAAGGGGAAAGATCAAACGTTACCAATAGCGAATGCTCCTGCGGCAGTTCGCTAGTGGGGTTTGCGATTTATGTATCACAGCAACGCCCTTGTAGTAAAAAGTTCGGCGTTTGTCGCACTGGCTGCTCTTTGTTGGGGCCTGTCTGGCGGTATTGGAAGCATCCTGCTGGCTGAAGGGTGGAGCGCCTTTGTGGTGGCACTTTGCAGAGGTGCTATCGGCTTCCTGTTTGTGCTCGTCTGGTTGTTGCTACGACCGCATAACAGCGGCTTGGCAAATCCTCGGCTATGGTTCTGGTCTGCCATTGCCGGGCTTGGCGTGACAGGCAACTTTACCTTCTATTTCATGAGCATCGGCGAGGGTAGCGTCGCAGTTGCGGCAACGTTAATGTACTGCGCCCCAGTGTTCGTCTATCTGGTGTCCTTCGGGCTGAAACTTGAACGTCCGACACCGCTCAAGTTAACGGCCATCTGCGTTGTCATTCTCGGAATCGTATTGCTTACCGGCGTTTATGATACCGGAGGTAATAAGATTACACTTATTGGGGTCGTTGCCGGCCTTCTTGCGGGATTGTCCTATAGTATTTTCATTTTCGGTTTCAAGTACGCCGCGCCTTATGGCAGCCCCCAGGCCATTCTCGTGATAGCGCTCGCGCTGCTCTCCAGCATTCTTAGCTGGCCGGGCGAAACAGGCCAAACCATCGCCGTACTGACTTCCCCCGACTGGCCGCTGTTTGCAGCTCTGGGTGTGCTGGGTGCCGGCCTCTCTTTCATCCTTTATATTGTTGGGCTCAACCAAACAGCACCGACCACTGCCTCGATTATGGCGATGATCGAACCTGTTACTGCGTCACTGTTCGGTGTTTTATTGCTGAATGAGAGTATCGGAGGATTACAGTATGTTGGTATGGCGCTAATTCTGATTACAGTCACCATTTTGAGTTTCAATTCAAGCAGAGAGGCGAGGTGACATCCTCACGCATCAATCCTTGAGGACCTGGTTCACTGAACTGAAAAGACGTCCATGATTTTTCCAAAGGAAGCCTTTGTTGGGCTAACATATCCAGCGTTTATCAGTAATTCACCTTCAGATTGAACAGGTTCACATGTCCGAAGATCCCCTCAAAGCCCTTTCCGACATGGCTAGCGATGCGCATACTCGCATTCAGGCAGCCCACCAGCACATCAACCCGGTGATAGAAGTGCGCCGTGGTATGCGTGATGCCGGCATTCCCGCAGATGTGATGACCATAGACTGCCTGCGCACCCGCCGCCGCATCACACTCATATTGCATGATGAACAGCCAGGTGTGTTGCTCTATCAGTTTGTAACCATCGAGGATGAAGTGGGAAACGACTTTAAACAGATAGCGTTGCCGGAGGTAAGCACCGGCACGCTATTTGACTGGATGCAGGATTATTTCGACAGCCCCTTGAACAGCGCCTCATAAAAGCGCTCTGATTCCCGAATGTGGGGCGAGTGGCCCAGATCGGAGAACAGGAGGCTCTCACAAAGCCGGGCTCGCATTATTGTTCGGTGGCGATTTCCTGGAAGGCTTCTACCAGAGTAGCGGGCTCCTGAGCGCCTGCAATGAGGTACTTGTTGTTGATAATAAACGCGGGGACAGCCGTGACGCCGGCCTTCTGATAATTCTCTTCGTCTTCTCGCACGGTCTGCGCGTATTGGTCCGACTCAAGGACAACCTTGGCCTGTGCCGGATCCAATCCCAGACCTTTAACGCACTGGACAAGAATATCGTGGTCTGAGACGTTCTCCCCCCTGCCAAAATAGGCCTCAAACAGTGCCTGCTTCATACCAGTCTGAAGCCCTTGCTCGCCGGCCCACTTGACCAATCGGTGGGCATCAAAGGTATTGCAGGTTAGCCGCTCCTGCAATTTATCGAAGTTGATGCCAAGATCTCTCGCAATCGTCATCATCTGATTCTGGGTTGCACGCGCCTCTTCCTCGCTCTTCCCGTATTTCCGAGCCAGAGCCGGCAAAATCGGTTCGCCCTCCCCGCTATGCTCAGGGTTCAGTTCAAACGCATGCCACTCGATAGTGAATTCATACTCGGGCGCCAACTGCGCCATTGCACGTTCCAGCCGAGCATAGCCAATGGCGCACCAGGGGCAAGCGATGTCAGAAACGATATCAATGTGCATCTTGATCATAATGAGTCCTCGAATTTGAACAGGCAATTACGGCTTCTTCCAGATACTCGAGTGCGTGCTTGTCAGAGCTAATACATTCGAGACGGCTATCCGGACTCATTTCCAGCCTGGTTTCAGACAGTACGTTATCCGCCTTGTCGTAAGCAATGACTCCTTGATCAGTTTTAAATACGCCTTTGATTCGTTCAGCTTCCGCACCTGAAAGCAGCGTGTGCAGCCGGCTTGCATCAAACACCCAGTCGGCGTCAAACACCCAGCCCTGGCTGTAAAACCCCTCACTTTCTTTCCCAACACCAAGATAGCCTTCAGTCGGAGTATCGACTGCCTTTGCAAAGGAGAAGAATTGTTGGGGGGCAGCATGATGATCGGGCAAGCGGTCGTCACCGGCGTAGGTATCCAGCCAGCCAAGCTCCAGCGCCCCCCGGCTTACTGGAAAAACGGATTCCGACCGGGCGTTCAATGTCTTATGGAGATAGTCCAGCAGCGCCGGCAAATCTCCGGGCTGATACTGTTCTGCTTTGTTGGCAACTATCACGTCGGCGACACGTAACTGCTGGTTGAAGGTTGCGTGGTTCAGGTACCGGGCGTCGTGAATTTTTCGTGCATCAACGAGGGTAATCGTCGCGCGAAGATCCAGTATTTCCCTGTAGTGCTCTGAGCCCAGAACCTCGAGCACCTCTTTGGGGTGGCCAAGGCCGGTAGGCTCAATCAGCAACCGGTCCGGTTTGGCGCGAGCGATGAGCATATTAAGCGCCACCTGCATAGGCAAACCGGCAGCGCAACACATGCAGCCACCCGGCACCTCGCGAATGAAGACACCCTGTTGCCCGCTTTCGTGCCCCTCGAGCACACTGCCGTCGATACCCACCTCGCCAAACTCGTTGACAAGCACGGCCCAGCGTTCGGTTTCAGGCTTATGCTTAAGCAGGTGCAGAATAGCTGTGGTTTTCCCAACACCCAGAAAGCCGGTGATGACGTTGGTCGGAATTGGTTTAGAGATTGGCATTTAAAGAAACGTTCTCTTGTGCGGCTTTGACTGCTTCGCCACGTTATAACATATCACTCCATGCATACGAAATCGGAGTGGGCAGCATAAAATATGCGGTAACAGTGAACCAAAAAGCCAATTGCGGACTACTGTACTAGTCTACTCATTTTTTCGCGAACGGAGCTCCCGCATGATCACAGTTCACCACCTCAATAACTCCCGCTCACAGCGGATTCTCTGGATGCTGGAAGAGTTGGGAGTCCCCTACGAAATACAGCGTTACGAACGTGATCCCAAAACCATGCTGGCACCCGCAAGCCTTAAAAAAGTACACCCGCTGGGCAAATCGCCGGTGATCACCGATGGCGATCTGGTTGTCGCCGAATCAGGCGCGATAATCGAATACCTCGCCCACACCTACGGCAAAGACACTCTACTGCCAGAGAGCGGCGGGCAGAAGTGGCTCGATTACACTTACTGGCTGCATTATGCCGAAGGTTCCCTGATGCCGCCTCTGCTTATGCGCCTGGTATTTGAAAAGGTGAAAACCAGCCCGATGCCGTTTTTTATCAAGCCCGTCGCAAAAGGTATTGCAGACAAGACCAATAAGGTTTTCATCGGCCCCATGATCAAAACACACCTTGATTTTGTCGAATCCCATCTGGCGAAAAACACCTGGTTTCTTGGCGACAACCTGAGCGCTGCGGATATTCAGATGAGCTTTCCGCTGGAAGCCTCAGTAGCCCGGGGTATTGTCGGTAAAAGCCGGCCAAATATCACAGCCTGGGTTAAACGAGTTCATGCGAGAACTGCTTATCAGAAAGGCCTGGAGAAAGGTGGAGATTACGATTTTGCCTAAGTGGGCAGCATAGAGCTCAAGTGCCCTGTAAAGTGTAGTACCCCGGATGACTCACGAGGTGCTATCAACATGAGCGATTTTCGCAGCGACACAGTTACTCGGCCAACCGACCGCATGCGCAAGGCTATGGCCAGCGCCGAGGTTGGAGACGACGTGTATGGCGACGACCCAACCGTAAACAGCCTGCAGGCATACGCAGCCGAGCGGTTGGGCTTTGAGTCCGCCTTGTTCACCTCCACAGGCACCCAGGCCAACCTGTTGGCAATCATGAGCCACTGCGAGCGGGGGGATGAGTACCTCTGCGGCCAGTCGGCACACAACTATCGCTACGAAGGTGGCGGCGCCGCCGTGCTGGGCAGTGTGCAGCCACAACCCATTGAAAATGAGCCAGACGGAAGCATCCACCTTCAAAAAGCCAAAGCTGCTATTAAAGCTGACGACTTCCACTTCGCCGTCACCCGCATGCTCTCGCTGGAAAACACCATTGGCGGCAAGGTGTTGTCACTGGACTACCAGCGCCAGGCTCGCGAATTTTGCGACGACCACGGGCTGCAACTGCACCTCGATGGCGCCCGGATATTCAATGCCGCAGTCAAATCGGGCTGCGATGTAACCGAGATAACCAAGCACTACGACTCGGTCAGCGTCTGTCTCTCAAAAGGGCTGGGTGCACCGGTAGGGTCGCTGCTGCTGGGTACAAAAGCCTTTATCGACCGCGCGACACGGCTGCGCAAAATGGTAGGTGGTGGCATGCGCCAGGCCGGGATACTGGCAGCCGCCGGGCGCATCGCCCTGGAACAGGGCCCACACCGGCTTTACGAGGACCATGAAAACGCCGAATATCTGAGCGCCGGCCTTGCCGCCATTCCACAGTTGGAAATTAACCCCGCCAGCACCCAGACCAACATTGTCTACGCCCGCTGCCGAACCGGCCGCGCTTCGCAACTGCGCGACTATCTCGCGGATCTGGGCATACAGGTCACCGCAGGCGACCCCATTCGATTCGTAACGCACCTGGATGTGGACCGGCAAGATGTAGACCGGTTGCTAGGCGCCATCCAGGGGTTCTACCAATCGTGATAGAGGTAGAAAAACCGGAGACGGGGGCTGAGCCAGACCAGAGCATCCCGGAAGCTGAAATAGCACAGGCTTTACGCTTGGGAATAACGCGATACTTTGCCGACTGTCGGGCAAGGGTGCCTGCGTTTATCGACCGTCATTTTAATTACCCGGGCGCTGTTGCAACCAACCGGATGGCACTGGGGTGGGACATGGTTCGAGCCCCGGTCAACCTGCTTTGGGCGCCGTTTTACGCACTGGCGTGTCTGGTGAAAATCATGCCTCGCAACCGGGCCGGCCTCAAGTGGCTGCACGCCGTAGCCGACTCTGTGCCGGCAGGTTTTACTACTCGGGTGCAGCAGCACATCTCGAACCTGATTCAGACAGACCTGCTCAACAAGCAGGAAGCCATTCATCTTGCTGACAGTGCCCTGCCTGAAGCGCACCTGCTAGAGAGCTACCTGGTTGAAGCCTTGGAGGAAGTTTATGCACGCAATACCCATAAACCGGTAGATCACCAGCGTTTCACCAAACTGATCGAGCCCCTGATCGGAGACGCTCTCCGCCAATATCGGGTAACCCGAACCGCTTCCGCCGATATCACCAACAGCATTTCATGCACCGTGTTGGGCGCCTTTGCCTTTCAGAAATTTACCCCCGGGGGCATAGGCCTGGGCGTGGTACTCGCATCCATGGTCGCAAAGAACCTGGCTGCGAGAGACTTTATTCTGGGCGAAACCATCGGCGGCTGGTATTACAGCGTATTTCCACCTGAGCCGTCGCTGGCGACGACGGCCAGCGTGATGCTTGCTGTTATGGCGACACTGGCGGCGTTTGCGGCTTTGTCCGGGGTTATTTCCGACCCATTGCAGGCTGCACTCGGCCTGCACCGACGACGCCTGAACAAACTGCTGGATCATCTGGAGCAGGACGTAACACTGAGCACCCAAAACAGCTTCCGCCCCAAAGACCAATATGTCGCACGGGTTCTGGACGCCTTCGACATGATCAGGTCTGGTTTAATCTAAGGACCCCAGTCGGCGCAAGGCATTACCAACATTAGCCGAGAACCTCTTGTATCTGGTTCAGCAGCTGCAGAGCGTCCTCATAAAAACGCGCCTGGCTGCCCTGCTCACGCAGATACTTACCAGTGGCTTCAAGGGCTTCTTCCTGCCGCCCCGTTTCATGAAGTGCTTCGCCATAGAAATAATAAAAATCCGGATCCAGCGGCACTTCAAGCTCTTCCAGGCGCTCGAAAGCCGGTAAAGCTTTCTCGTAATTTCTGGCTGCCAGAGCATCTCGCAAGGCAATCATATACTTATCCACCAGCACTTCTTTAGGCAGCGAGGCTTCTAGCACCCTTCTCCTCTCATCTGCAGCAACGGCCCGCCGATCAGATTCCACAACGGTGACCATCGTCTGACGTTCCGCGGGGGCAATCAGCACATGGGGAATGGTGTCGTAGACGGGTGCGCAGGTCTCCAGTGAAGGCTGATCAAGGCACGCCTTGACCAATTGCCGCTCTGCTTGAGGAAGGTAATCGTGGCGCGGCCTGGAGGGTTCAATTACAACACGACTGTACCAATGCAGATTGTCAAACCACTCCTGGAATTCATGTCTGGGGATCTCACCATAGGGACTCCAGATCCAGGGACCTACATTCTTAAAATAAAGCTCCTGGCCCTGGCGGATGGTAAACATCAGCTCATTCGACTCATGCCCTTCGAGCTGGGTTTTCAAGCGATAGCTACCCGGCAACAATGGCAGCCGAACGAGGCCTCGGTGTTGGGTTCCAACGGCAACGTCGTTGAGCCAGATAGTCACCGGCTCGGATTCGTACCCACCGAAAGGCACAGATATGGCTGCCACCTCGCTTAAATCTTCCGCCAACAACACGTCCCGCTGCTCTGTCGAAACCGGCTCATTTAACACTGCGTTACTGGCACACCCGCTCGCAATAACAGACAACGTAAATACCAGCATAAGCTGCAGGCATCGCGTAATCACACAGCCAGGAACTACTGGAAAGAATCTCCACATAATCGCTTCATCCGCGGTTTCTGATTTTGAAGTAATGCCAACTAAAAACCAGACGGCAGTGATCAATGGAAGCTGAAAGTGCCCCCACTCGCCGCACACAAATCTCTGACAGTAGCTGGATCCGTGCCTGGTGTGATGGTCACGGAAGTCCGGTTTTCAGATTCTATTCGGCAGGCAGGCCCTGAAACAGGACACTGTGAGTGTATCTCGGCCCCCGCCTGGCGACACTGCGCCAGAAACTGATCATAGGTACTTTGGCTACCCAATGTGTATTCCACACACATAGACTGACTCACCAGATTACAGGCCAAAGCATGGGCGCCAGGCACAGTTCGAGTACTGGATGAATGCCCGGTGCCTGAATGGCCGGTGCTCGCAGTATTTGAAGCAACCGCATTCCCCGCCTGTGCACGCATATTCCCCATGCCGTCGGTTCCAGCCGTACTGTCCTGAACCATAGCCCCGACAAAGGCCACCTGGTCTTCAACATCCAGTTCCGTCAGGCCGCCGGCAAGAGCACCCGCACCAAGTGCTGCCAACTTACCCCACTGAAACGAACTGCTGTCATTGTCTGGCTGTCGCGCCTGGGCAACGCGCCTTTGATGCTCCTTTTCTGCATCAGCGATAAGCGTGTCAGCCTGTGCGTCATAAAGCCTGAGGGTTTCACGCCGCCGATCGAGAGCTGTGATCGCAACCCGGGCCTCTTCGATAGTCGGTGGTGTCATATCCAACAATGAGACTTGCTTCTGCAACTTATTGCATTGATCTAGCCGCTGGTCTTCAAGCCGGAGGATGTCGCTCTTGATTGCGCCGTAGGAATTATCGTAGCAACCGGCTCGCTCCGAGGAGCAACTGCAAAGAAGGTCGAGCGATTGTTTCTTGCGCTCAAGCTCAACATGGGCGTTCTCTAGCGCAATGCGATCCCGTTGGAGCGGAATATCGCTCAGGCGAATGCCTGTTTCGCTGGAGCGTTCACGTTCATCGTCGTCGGGAGTAGCAGCGGATAGCGGGGCTGGCTGTGCTGTTGTCGAATCATCACGCAGGTCGGCAAGGCTGAATTTACTGCTACCAGTTGGCGGCGTAGCCGCTGAAGATTGAAGCGAGTCCGTTTGTGCACGAGCCAAACCAGCCAGGGCAAAAAACAACGTCAGAAGCAAAACAATAGGCTTCATGAACTCATCTGTACCTGTATTAAACTCACACACATCAAAATCAGTTTAAATACTTCTCACGAATTTTCCAGACTGGCTAGAGCATTTTTTCATCAAATCCGTGAAAAGTGACACGTCTGGATGTGGGCGTCTCGGTTTCCCGCACTTTTATTTTGACCAAAGCGCCCCATATATTAGTTAACTTCAGAACCTTCATACCCTAGGACACCACAATGAACGCTATTCTCAAAAAGTTTCTCTTTGTTTCGAGCATTTATCTGCTAGCACCCTCTGCTGGTGCTTTCAGCTTGGATAGCGCTCTGTCCAGCGGAACAGCAGCACTCACCTCAGCAACAGAAGTCAACGGCGAAGCCCAACAACTGATGGGTCAGCTTGAAGAACAGCTCGGTGTTACCGAAGCTCAAGCCGCAGGTGGCACAGGTGCACTACTGCAACTGGCCCAAAGTGAGCTAGGCGCCAACACTATGAGCTCTCTCACCAGCCAGGCCTCAGGCCTGTCCAGCCTTCTAGGCGGCGGCAATAGCCTGACGGAAAGCATGCTCTCCAACATTTCATCCATGAGCGGGGTCGAGTCGGCCTTTTCTGCACTGGGCATGGACAGTTCCATGATTCAGCAGTTCGTGCCAATCGTGATGAGTTTCCTGGGAGACCAGGGCGTTGGTTCTTCTCTGCTAGGCCAGTTACAGGGCCTGTGGACACCTGCCAGTTAAGAGCAAGGCTTACAGAAGCTACAATGCTGCGCCACGTTCAACATTGACGGATCGCCCTGCGGCATGCATGAATGTAAAGCATACCAATGGGCGGAGGAACAAGCATGAAGTGGATCATCCTGATCATTATTGGCGCAGCACTAGCTTTCTGGCTATATCAGGGCCGTCGCAAGAACAACGTTGAAGACCCTGACATGAAAACCTTCGAAGAAAAGGACTACTACCTCCGGCCAGGTGACGACTCATCCGGTGAGCGTTTATCCGATGACAATTCCTCCGACGACAAAAACCCGCGTCACTGAATTGCTACCTGCCAGCTCCATACAGATATCAAGCGGGCATTAGCCCGCCAATGCGGCTCGCACCTTCTTACCCAGATGGCCCATTTCCACCCGGCCAAGCACCTGTGGACGTAGCTCATTCATCACGCGCCCCATGTCCTGCATTCCCTGGGCGTCGGTTGAGCTGATTGCCGCACTAATCAGGTTGTCCAGTTCATCCTCCGTAAGAGCTGCAGGCATGAACTCTTCAATAATCACCATTTCCGCCCGCTCAGTATCACCCAGCTCCTGACGACCAGCATCGTCATATTGGCGGGCAGAATCGCGGCGTTGCTTGAGCATTTTATCCAGCACTTTCAGAACGTCTTCGTCACCCAGCTCGCGGCGCTCATCAATTTCAATCTGCTTGATCGCGGCCTGCGCCGTACGAAGAGTGACAAGCCGAAGTTTCTCCCGGTTCCGCATCGCAGTTTTAACCGCACTGCTCAATTGTTCCTTGAGTGATAATTCCGCCATTGTTGAGCTCCTGTTCCAATAGTTAAGAGAATGAACTTCGCAATAATCAAAGAGACGAGTGTAGCGAAAGGATACTACACACCGAACGCTGCTGAACGGGACATGCTGAAGAAAGAGACAGTTAAAAAACGAAGGCTACGCCCGTGGTAATAACACCAAACAGAATGGACAATCCGATCAGGGTTTTCCAGGGAAAAGGTGGCGGGGGCGGCTCCACCGTTAGCTGCTCTTCCAGATAGTTTCTCAGCAACCGGGTATTACGAGTATTGGCCTTATAAATCGCATCAAAGGCATCCCCGACTAAAGGCAACAGACCACCAACAAAATCGATACCCATATTGCGCAGCATGCGCAGCTTTACATCCTTACTGGCTCCGGCACGCTGGGCCTCCACCAACACATAACTTGCCAGCACCAGGCCTGCAGCATCGCCTACCACCGGCAACAATCCAATAACAGCCTCTGCCCCGATCTGGACTCGAGTGAAAGGAATACCAATACTGCTGTCAGTAAAGCGGCTGAACTTGTCCAGCCTCGCAAGAATCGCCCTCTGACGGGCTTCGGTAGGTTTGGCCATAGAACATCCAGAAAGTCAGAAACCCGATATCGACTATTCTATCAGCGTGGGGTTGCTGTCGTCCTCACCAATACGGGTGATGGCTTGCCAATATGGTAGCCTTGCGCGAAATCAACGCCCAGCTCCCGTAACTTAAGCAGCGTCACTTCATCTTCGACAAATTCCGCAATCGTCTGCATCCCGAATGCATTAACCATGTTGGTGAGACTTTCAACAAACACCTGATTATCCGGATTCTTGTCCAAATCCAGAATGTAAGAGCCATCGAGCTTAACGTAACTCAAGGGCAGCTTCTTGAGATAGCTGAATGATGAGAAACCCACGCCGAAATCGTCCAGGGCAATCATGACACCCGTAGCGTTGATTTCCTCCAGGTTCGACAGAACCATCTGGAAGTTTTCTATATAGGCGGTTTCTGTCAGCTCCAGAATCAGCTGCCCGGGGCTTATTTGATATTTTCGAATCAGGTCAGTCAATATCCTGGGTAGATCCGCCGTCTGAAGCGTTGGCGCCGACACATTGACAGCAAAACACGTGGCACCCCCTTCAGCATTCTCAGCAGCCAATCTCCGGATGGCGCTTTCCAGCACCCAGGTATCAACCAATCGGATCAGTCCCATACGCTCTGCTGCGGGGATGAATTCGCTGGGAAAAACCGGAGCGCCATAGCTGTCCTTCAATCGCAGCAGGACCTCGTGGTGACTGATCCTGTTCTCCTCAAGAAACAGAATCGGCTGAAAATGCAGCTCGAACAGACCGTCTTCGGCCAAGGCGCGCTTCAACAACGCCGTCAGAGCGTGGTCGCGGCGCAGCCCCTCCAGATTATTGTCTGCGGGGTCAAAGATTTGCCATTGGTTGACGCCTTTTTTCTTGGCCTGGTACATCGCCATGTCTGCATGCACCACCAGTTCCTGCTCGGTGGTACCGTGATCTGGAATCAAGGCGGCACCAATACTGACACTGTACTCGGCGGTCCGCCCCTCGGCCGGGATCAGAACTTCGCCGTTGAGCTGAGTCGAGAGTTTAACGAGCACAGCCTGAAGCTGAGCCGGGGTAACTCCTGGCAGGATAACGGTAAATTCATCCCCTGCCAGCCGGCTGATGGAGTCGCTGGCTCGTACACTCGCGGTCAGTGAATTCGCGATCTGAATCAGAACGCTGTCACCGACCGCATGGCCATAAAGATCATTAATCTGCTTGAACCGATTAATGTCGATGAAGACGATGGCACCCGCGGTCCCGGCTTCGAGAGCGCTGGCCAAATCATGCTGAAAGGCCCGACGGTTTCCTATACATGTTAAAGGGTCGTTATTTGCCAGCCATTCCAGTGCTTGTTCATCACGTTTCCGCTGGGTCAGATCTACGCCCGTAGCAAGGACGACGGATTGCCCGTTTTCATTTTCGACCAGAGAGCAGGTCCAGTCTGCGAAGACGGTGTGTCCCTGATCGTTCGTGAACTTTGCATCGAACTGAATGGCGTCAAGCTTACCGTTTTGCAGGAGGGCGATTTTGCTTGTGTAGTCCGCATAGACAGCGTCTGATTTAAAGATCTCCCTAAAGCTTGTCAGCGGTTTGTTGAACTCCCTCTCAAATCTCGTATTCGTAGTCAGAATATCGCCATTCATGGTGTGGGTCGCAATAAACAGGTGCGAACTGTCAATCAGGCGCTCAAGGAAAGCTCGGGAACGGGAAATGATGGCGATCTGGCTTTTGAGCGAATGGTTTTTCTGCTCAACTTCGGTATGCAAGGTGTTCAGTTCCTGGGTGACAAAACGGGTACTTTTCTCAAGCAGGGTGAGCTCGTCACTGAGGTAGCCCCGATGCCCCTGTATTTTCTTCTGTGCTTGCTCATATTCATGCTTTGGCAATAAGTTTAGCGCCTCGACAACTGCGATCAGGCGTCGCAGAGGGCTTAGTATCAGCATGACAAGAAGGACTTCAGCAATGACCAGCGCCAGCACCCCTATCAACAGACTGGTTTTTACGGAATTGACGAGATTGTTGTATTGCCAGGTGTCGTCAATGATTGCTACGAAGTGCGGCGCAGTGCCCATAGTTTTGAAGCGGGTCAGATCAAGCGTGTTGAAAAGCACTCGTCGTGATTCATGAACAAAGGCCTGGCCACTGCGAAGGATGCTGAATGGTGCTATTGCTTCAACGGCCTTGAGCTGAGCAAAGGTTTGTGAAAAATTACTGGCCGCCCATACTCTTTTGTTCCAATTGCCAAGCGAGCGTTCATTCCCTGTATCGGCATTGTCTGCGGCCAGGCCGTCAAGAATAATGGCCAAATCGTCTGTGGATATCTGCTGAAAATGCTGGATTACGTCGGCAATATTCTGACCCACTACCATCACAGCTTCGGAGCCATCTTGCAGCACAAAGGGCTCGATGACGAACTGGGAGCAGCCAAAACCACAGTACAGGAAAGATTGAGGCGTTCCTGGCTCTCTCGCCTGCACAAGCTGATCAATTGCCTGGCCCAAGCCGGCCGGATCACGAAAAAAAACCAGATTCATTGCAGAGCCCAGTCGATTTCCCTGTGCCGAATAGACCGCAAGGTAATCAAGTCCGGTATTAAGGTTGAGCTTAAACCACTCGCGCTGGAGGAATTGGTTCATTTCCGCCTGCGGATTACTCTCATCCGCAGCTTGAATCTGCGGTGTTTCAGCGATCAGCTGGGCTAGTTGGGACAGGCGAAGGGCACTCTCCTCCAGCTGGCGATCAATTACGCGCTCCTGCTGCAGGTGTATATCTGTCACCCGGTTTTCATAGTAATCGAACGTTTTGAAAACGTGCTGCGCGACCCAGGCAGCAGTAATCACAACCAATACCAGGCTGAGAAATACAACCGCCTTCCACTTGATGCTGACAAACATCGCTGTGCGCCCGCGCCGCTAAAACTGAAAGGTCAGCGAGATGACATAATAATTCCAGTATTTACTGACGTTATAATCTTCTATGCCACTGTAGCTGGGCAGCCATGCTGTGCCCTCATTGAAGCTGGCCTGTCCGGTGACTGTCCATCGAGGGTAGAACATCCACTTGCCACCCAAGCTCCAGCCCTTGCCAAATCCCCGGTATGGATCGTTCGGCGACAACAGGTTGCCGCCCGAACGGTCGTCCTTATTGAGGTACAGCTCTTCATAACGGACAAACCAAGAGGTGGCAAGCGTCGGCAGCCACTCAACCTGAAGATAATAAGCTTCGGTGGTGTTGCTCCTGTCGCTTTCCACTCCTGCGATCTGAAGTTCGAGGTCGCTGAACAGGTTCATATACTCCGCCGTGATCACCCAGTCGCGGTAGCTGTACTGAGCCGAGAGGATGGCAAACAAGACATCAACTCTCGTGCCCGTGACATAGTTTTGTGCGTTCATGGCAATATCTGCCGGTCCTGCCGCAAACAACGCCATTTGAGCATTGGAAACACTCTGGGGGTTGTCCAGATCCACACCCGAGTCCAGCAAACTGAAGCCGAGCTTGAGGCTCCTCTGGGCTGCCGGCACGAAATTCAGATTCAGCCCATAAAGAGACATATCGTTAAACTCACCCTCACTTACCGGGCGGCCGAAGATATAATACTCAAGGCGCTCACTTTCAACGCTTTTTCGACCGGCGAAGACCTCCCAGTTCAGCTGGTTACCCTGAAACAACCGAGAACCATAAAGATTAATGCCATCGGTAGACAGAATGCTGTCTCGTAAAGAGTCGAAATAGATTGAGTCTGGCACATTAAAACCGGGCCGGGCAGAAGGTATATCCCGAGTGGCATTATAAAAGCCTACGTTGTTCTTTACCCGGCCGAGACGAACACCGGCGGTCGTACCCATATCACTGTAGAAAAGGTAATCCGCCAGCAGAAAGTCAATCCGCAAATCACCATCATCGCTTTCGTCTCGTTGCCGGCTGATCACTTGCCCCGCCAATCGAAACTCCGGAGATACTTCAGTAAAACCGGTTATGCCGATTTCACGGAACTTGAAAGAACCGTCAAGGGAATCGGTACCTGCATATGGATTATCCGGACTGTACAGGTACGCCTGACTCACGAACCCATGGAGCTCTGATGAGCTTCCCAGCTCAAGTGCGGTTGCCGGTGCCATCATTACTGCAGCAATAATGCCCAGAATCACCGAGGAGAACTTGCTCATCATTCCTTATCTCCCAGGGTCACAATACTTCCCGTCGGGTAGTCTGCGGAGGTATACCCAATTGCACCGGGTGTGCTTCGAATCATTTCAACCATCTCAGCCTGAGAATTGACAACGGCTGGTGCTTTGCCTGTTCCGGTGAAAAGCATCCGGTTCCAGATGCGGTCGAGTTGGTGGGTTTGAATATGCAGCCGATTAATGACGAACTCGCGGTGAAGTTCATTCTCGCTAGGTAACGTGAAGACTTCGATCGCGAGGCCGTTTGGCCACTTTCGGATTTGCATGGCAAAGATCTGGCTCAGGTGGGAGGAGTCCAGCGAGGTGATGCCTGCATCGTCGTTGACTATGACTTTCGGGGCCGAAAGTAGCGGTTGGGTAAGAGAAAACAGCGCGATGAACACTAGCGCGCTGAATCCTTTTCTCAAGTAACCGCAGTTAGCTCTATCCATAAGACCCATTTATTTTTTGTGCACTTGAGAAGGCAACTTCAAGCAACAGCTTTAGCAAAAACTCCTTTGTAGTGAATGCTAACCGAATTCATGACCAAAAGTTAATCCTTAATGTAGTAAAGTGTTAACCTTTGATACCTGGCGCAGGCATGCCGAAGTATTCTCCTTGGGAGAAATCGATACCAAGCTCCACAACACGCTCCTGCACTGCTTCGCTGTGTACAAATTCTGCTACTGTCTTGATCCCCATACTCCGGGCGAACTGCACAATACCTTTGGTCACCAGAAACGCCGTATGATCCTGCGCCAGATAGCGAATGAGGCTACCGTCTATCTTGATGAAATCCACGTTCAGCTTGCGCAGGTGGGAAAAATTGGAATAGCCGGTACCGAAGTCATCTATTGCAATCCGGCACCCGAAAGATTTAACTTTTTCAATAAACTGCAAAACATCGCCATAACTGCCGATGCCATCAGACTCCAGAATCTCAAAGATCACACGCTCGCCAATATTGCTAGCTCGCAGATGCTCCAGAATCAGGGCCAGGGTTTCGGGATCTACAATATCAACATAGGACAAGTTGATGGAAAACGCATAGGGCTGTGTGGCAAACGCAGTGAACGCTTTTTCCACCATGATTCTGGTGATCTGTCGATTAAGGCGTAGCTTGTTGGCCACCTCAATGAACTGCCCGGCAGCAATCACACCATGCTCGGGGTCATCCATTCGCACCAGGCACTCATACTTGGTAAACCTGCCCTGCACGTTGTCGTGAATTGGCTGAAAGTATGGACGTAAGGTGCCGGCCTCGATCGCTTCTTTCAAACGACGGGCCCAGTAAAGATTCTTCTCGTACCCTTTTTCTACTTCCTGGCTTTGATCATAAAACAGGTACTGACGCATCTGGTCCCGTGCTTGCAAAACAGCGATGGTCGCCTGGTTGAGCAAACGGTCAGCTGCGGCGTCATCTTTACGCTCTCTCTGGAAGGCAATGCCTGCGCTGGTGTCCAGGGTTAACACCTGCTGCCGCCAGATAACCTTTTGCGAACAAAGAAAGTCGATCAATTCACTGGCGAAAGTGCGCACCCGAGACTCAGCAACACCAGGGCCCAAGAGCGCAAATTCATCACTGGACAAACGATAAAGCTCTGGAGAAAGCCCAAAGGGGTGAGAGTGAGTGCGGACAAACGTTCGTACCTGCTTGCGCATGGCCAGCAAAACGGCGTCGCCACAGTCATTGCCAAACAAGCTATTGATTTCCTTGAACCGATCCAGGTTCAGGAGAATGAGACAGGCATCTTGTCTATCCTGCAAATCTCGCAGCAAACGCACACGATTAGGCAGACCGGTCAGGGCATCTGTATAGGACGCTTGCAACTCATGCATGAGCTGCGCGATCCGATATAGCAGGTAAAGGCTCAGTATCAGCAGAATCGAACCCGTGATCAGCAGAATCCGGTAATTGGTATCACGCATGGGTACCAGCACGCGGTCGATCTCGTCCTTTGGAACCCCGGCACCGTAGACCATGCCTGCCGGCGTAGTGGCGTAATACAGCTCATAGAGTCGGCCGTCCACCTCAAGCTGACGTGTGCGCAGGCGCTCTTCAGGTGTTTGGCTATCACCTGATGCTTTCGGCACACCCAGATCCTTTTCCGAAAGGTTCGCCGCGAGAATGGCATCAATCAACATCTGCTCCTGAATCGGGTCCTGGTTTTGACTGAGGCTGGACAGATTCCGATTGTTGCGATCGTTGAGAAAAGAAAAACTGTTTTGCGTAACCTCCATTCGGCTGACCAGATCCACCACCTGATCCGATGCCCAATCAATGGTCGCGACACCGATCAACTCACCCTCGGCACTGACCATCGGCAAAGCGAGAGTTAAAATGGCGCGCTCGGTTGCCATATCAAAGTACACAGGTGACCAGTAGACAGGAGCGTCAACTTTAGGGCTGAGGGCGTCGGCACGGCCCAGAGTAAGCCCATACCAGTGGGTCTGCAGGAAGTCAGTTGATCGTGATTGCACTCGGGAGCCACCAACTTCGCCCTTGACCAGATAAGGCGCATAACGTTCGCCGGCTGGTGCGACGATGCCCGGCTGATACCAAAGGCCGGCACCAGAAACACCGCCTTCACTCTCAAGTCGGCTCTGCAAAGCTTTTTCAAGCTGGCCCTGAAGTTGGCGCTGGGACTGTGGCGAACCCTGCCGTTCCCTCGATAACCGGTAGAACGTCTCCCCAATTGTCGCGAGAGTCGCTACCTGGCTCTCCAACGCAATTTGACGGGCATCAATCCGAACCAGCCCGGTGAAAAACACATCGCGGATCTGGTCCCGGCGCAACTCGTACATTGCCTGCTGGGAGTAGCTAAGGTTGAGATGAGATAACAGGAACATGCCGACCGCAAAAAGCGCAACCAACAGAACAAGAAGCCCCATGATGGTATGCATGGCGTAGCTGCTGCGCCAGAAGCCCAGATGTGGCCTTAGCCACCTGGAAACGACTGACCGCGACAGCTGATTAACCGGCATTGGTACCCGCAGCGGCTGAAGCCAGATCATCCAGAGCCTTTTGAGCCTCTGCCTGGCCAAGCTCTGCAGCCACTTTGAACCACTTTATTGCCGCCGCCTTATCTTGTGCGACGCCATGCCCATGAGCATACATTTCGCCAAGAAGATAGGCTGCCTGGCCAGACTCTGTCGCGGCCTGTATTGCCCATTGATAGGCTTGCTCATGGTGTCCCAGAGCGCTATGAATTTGCGCCATACTTGCCTGCGCACCTGCAACGCCGGCTTCGGCGGGGCCACGACAGGCCTCCAATGCACCACTGAAATTTCGAATGCGGGTGAGCAGGTAGCAATCATTCAACTCACGGGATTCTGTAACAGTTTCGGCTTTGAGTTCTGGCTCAGCAGTTGCATCGTCGTGAGCCCCGCTCCCAACACCCTCTAAATCCGACGCCCCTGGATTTGCGCTGACAGCCTTCTGCACGGATTTTGGCGGGTGCTGCATGGCTTCAAGCCGCGCCTCATAGGCTGCCACATCCTGCGGACATGAAAAGCCATAGCCTCGACGATAAAGTGCCAAGCCGGTTTCGGAAATCTCATCTTTGTTATAACGAAGAGCAACTGCAGCACAGCGGCGTTCGCGCTCCTGCCTTACCTGATCGAGCTGCGCCGTTTTGGTGGAATCGCCCTCATGACGCCGCAAATACTCCGTTAACGGATCAATATACGGTTGCTCGAAAAGCGGCCTGACTTCTTGATCAAGACCGGAAGCAGGCGTCTTCTGCCCGATTTTAACAAGCGCGTCACCGGTGCGACTCAGAACCTCAGCCGTCTTTAAGTTGCCGCAGCCTCCAAGAAGCACTGCGCTCATCATGATGACAAACAATCGATACATCAGCTTCACCAGAAGATCTAAAAGCCTACGGCCATGCGTCGGGAAAACACCCCGGTTTAATGAACTCTAATTCACCTATTCCCTGATGTCCTCGACGACATTGTAACGTATTGAAAACAGCCTGGTTGGCTGGGCTACCTTTTTGCATGAACCAGGCAAATAAGCCAGGCCTGCTTTACCGCAACGGGCTTTGTACGCCTATCAGGTCAGTGATAAGGTCTTCGCAAGGTTAGAACACAAACAAGCCACCGCACCAGAGAGGTTGTTTTCAACTTGAACTGGCTCCTTATACTTCACATTGTGGCACTGCTCTTCTGGACTGCCCTGCTTGTCTACCTTCCAGCGCTGGTGTCCGGCACTGTTTATACCTCTTCAGAGACCGAAAACAGCCTGGTGCTCCGTCAACGTCTTCCGCGGCTACTCTTTACTCATGTCGCGACACCAATTGCTCTGTCTTCCATTATTGCAGGCACACTCGTATTCGTTGTTTATCACAATATCGGTATCTGGCTGATCATCAAGTTGACCCTTGTGGTGTTGCTGGTCATTAATCACGCGCTGCTTGGGTTGTTGATTCTGCGGGCGGAGAGCGGCAGTGGTAAGCCGGTGCGGCGGTGGTGCCTTGCTTCGGCTCTGGTGACCGGCACGCTGATTATCGCTGTGCTGTGGGTTGTTCTCGCCAAGCCCCCTTTCGAGAGCATTCCATGAGGTACAGCAAACTCGCCAGACTTACTGACTCATCAGGGGTCCTGCCGACGTTCTGCCATCTTTTCAGGGGAAACACCAACGGCATGATCGTAGACCAACTCGCCGCCGAGCAAACTGGTGATGGTTATCAGCACACCGGTAAGCAGAGAAAGATAAAGCCCCCAGGGCACAATAAGTTGATCAGGCTCGCCCACCCTGAGAAACCAGTTAAGGGTGGCAATGGAAAGCAGCATCACTGCCAGCAACGCGTGGCACCACGCGGTAATGAGCTGACGTATCTGCTTGACGATGACAAGATCCAGCAACCCGACCGAGCCAGACAACCAGCCACCAGCCATTCCTATAGCCGCAAGCCAGACGCCGGCGCGAGCCCAGAAAAAGTCTCCGGTCATGACGTAACCAATATCCGTTGCGATAAGCAGCAGCAGAGCGGCCACCGGGAAATGGATCAGCATGGGGTGGATCGGGTGACCCATAATCGACATACGACTGACGATGTGTTCCTTGGCCATGGCTACCCTCAAAGCGTGCAGTTGCGAAGCAGGAGTTGTTCTCCGTCAGAAATAAAAAGAGTAGCAGCCCTGGGTGTAATTGGCACAGGTGGATTGTTGGCCGGATGTCAGGGCGAGTTCTCCACGCTTTCTCCCGCCGGCCCTAACGCTCTCTCGGCAGCATGGTTGTGGTGGGGAATGTTTGGCTGGTTCACATTCGTTCTTGTGGTCGTGGTCGGGCTCTGGCTATACGCCATCAGGCGTGCCCCGGAGCCCGTGTCGAAAGCTCGAGCCAGGCAGGTCCAGAACCGGTGGATTCTCTGGGGTGGCCTGGTACTGCCGATCACCAGTATGGCAGTGATTCTGGCGTTTGGTGTCCCCGCCGGCCATCAAATGCTACCTCTGCCACCTGCAGAAGGGAAAGCGCTCCGGATCAACGTCACGGCACACCAATGGTGGTGGGAAGTGCAATATCCGGACTCAGGTATTCAGCTGAAGGACGAACTGCACGTTCCAGCCGGAGTCCCCCTTGACCTTCACCTTACCAGTGCTGATGTTATTCATTCGTTCTGGGTTCCCCGCCTGGGAGGCAAACTGGATATGCTACCTGGCCGCACGAATGTACTGCGCCTGCAAGCAGATGAACCCGGCACCTATCGTGGCCAGTGTGCCGAATTCTGCGGCACCCATCATGCTCATATGAAATTTACGGTAACCGCATACAGCCCGGAAGATTACCAGGCATGGCTCCGCGAGGAGACCGTTAATGACTAACCTGTCAGAAGAGGCAAACTGCAAACGGGAAGCGCAACTGGAACATGTGTGGGGCAATTTACCCGGATGGGGCGCTCTGGCAGCAGTGAACCATACCTCCATAGGGTTCAGGTTCATGGCCACCGGGATGATATTTTTTCTGATCGGTGGCGTGTTAGCGATGTTAATCCGCACACAACTCGCGATGCCCGAGCAGGAGATTATTGAGGCCAGCCTCTACAACCAGATTTTCACCATGCACGGCACGGTGATGATGTTCCTGTTTGCGATCCCGGTGCTCGAAGGGGTAGCGATGTATCTGGTGCCAAAGATGATCGGCACTCGGGACCTTGTATTCCCTCGCTTGAGCGCCCTGGGCTACTACTGTTACCTGTTTGGTGGTGTGATTATTCTCTCCAGTCTGGTGCTTGAGGTAGCGCCGGACGCCGGCTGGTTTATGTACACGCCTCTGAGCAGCAACACTTATTCGCCTGGCCCGGGCTCGGACTTCTGGTTATTGGGCATCACCTTTGTGGAAATATCCGCGATTTCCGCCGGCGTAGAGCTGGTCGTGTCCATTTTGCGAACTCGTGCCAACGGCATGGCCCTCAACAAAATGCCAATCTTCTGCTGGTACATCCTCGCGATGGCGCTGATGATCGTATTTGGCTTTCCACCCCTGATCCTCGGCAGTGTGCTGCTTGAACTCGAGCGTGCAGTCGGGTTCGTATTCTTTGAAACCTCTGGCGGTGGTGACCCTCTGCTATGGCAGCACCTGTTCTGGATGTTTGGACACCCGGAGGTCTACATCATCTTCCTGCCTGCAGCAGGGATTGTATCTACCCTAATTCCGGTGTTCGCACGGCAACCGCTGGTGGGTTATCGCTGGGTGGTGCTGGGCATTATTACCATGGGGTTTGTCAGCTTTGGGCTGTGGGTACACCACATGTTTACGGTGGGCATCCCGCAGCTGGCCCAGGCTTTCTTCTCTATAGCCAGCATGTTGGTAGCGGTTCCCACAGGTATCCAGATTTTTGCATGGCTGGCAACACTCTGGCAGGGCAAAGTGGTGTTTCACCTGCCAATGCTCTGGATCGTCGGGTTTCTGGTGGTCTTCGTTTGCGGCGGATTGACGGGCGTGATGCTGGCACTGGTGCCCTTCAACTGGCAGGTTCACGACACACACTTTGTGGTCGCTCACCTGCATTACGTGCTGGTCGGTGGCATGCTCTTTCCGCTGATCGCCGGTTTTTACTATTGGTTGCCCCATGTTTCCGGCCGTATGCCCTCGGACAAAATGGGCCGCTGGGGGTTCTGGCTGTTTTTCGGTGGATTCAATACCACCTTCCTGCTGATGCATCTTACCGGGCTGCTGGGCATGCCCCGGCGAGTCTACACCTATGAAGCGGGGCTAGGCTGGGATTGGCTCAACCTCATTTCCTCCATCGGTGGATTCATAATGGCGATCGGTGTCGCAGTGATCATTGTCGACATCGTATTGCATTTCCGTTTTGGTCGCCGAGCTGAGCAGAATCCCTGGGGCGCAGATACTCTGGAATGGGCCATCCCAATGCCAGTGAATGCCTATAATTTTTCGAGTATGCCCGATATCACCACCCGGCATCCGATGTGGGAAAACCCCGAGCTCGTAGAAAGCATCGCCGCTGGCGAACATGGTCTGGCGGAAGTCCAGAGCCTGAGGCGGGATATATATGGATCAGATGCTGTCACCGGCAAAGTCAGAGAAGTGGTTCACCTGCCCACCAACTCCTGGCTACCCCTGATGACTGCCACAGTCCTGGCGGTGGTATGCGTCAGCTTGCTGATCAAAGCCTACCTGATAGCTCTGGCAGCCGCTGCGGTAGCGCTTGTATTGGTGCTGCGTTGGAGCTGGGAGAACGGCGCCCACCCCAGAGCCGCGCCAGTAGGCACCAACGATCCTGTGGACCCACCACTGCACTCCCGTACCTGTGATGGCCCCGGGCTATGGGGCATGGTGGTCAGCCTGATGGCCAATGGAACCCTCTATGTTTCGCTGTTGTTTGGCTGGTTCTATCTCTGGACGGCTGCGCCACAATGGTCAACGCCCGAAACAAGCCCCTTGGCACTGATTCCTCTGGCAGCAAGCGGGATACTGCTAACCCTTGCGGTAATGATCTACCATGGTGCTGTCTCCCGACTGCGCAAACGCAATGCAGGCAGCCTTGGCCTGCGTCTGTGGCTTGCTTCGGCCATCGGATTCACCCATTGGTGCTTGCTGGCCTGGGTGCTGCAAACATCGTCATTACAACCGACGGAGTTGGCTCATGACGCGGTTCTGACGGTAGCACTTTATTACCTTCTGCTACACAGCGGGCTTGCGATGATCTTCACAGTACTTCAGGCGTTGCGGGTACAGCGGGGATATGTTGGCTCCAGTCTGCCTTACGAACCCATCGTGATTCAGCCGTTCTGGGTCTATACCCTGGGCGTTTTCTGGCTCAGTTTTGCCATGTTTTTGCTGTTGCCGATGGCATGGGGAGCGCCATGACCCCCTCTCCGTTTCATCCAATAAACCTGGTTCTTGGGCTGATCATCTGGGCGCTGTGGTTTGTCCTGCTCTATGGAGGCTTATCCATCGGCTGTGCCTTCGCACCACCGGATGCGGGGGATGGAGCCTGGACCTGGATAAATGCAGCGTCCCTGGTGGTGGCGCTCATGGTCACCGGCTATCTATTGACTTGCGCCTACGCTTGCTGGAAGGCTTCTTCGCCGTCATCTGCCGCCAAAGCCCAGCCTCTCAATACATTCATCAGCAAAACGTCCGCTGCAGTCTATCTGGTATCAGCGGTAGCATCATTGATGCTGGTTCTGCCGGGCGTAAGGTTGCCGCCATGTGTATGAAAACGCGCACTGGGCCGTGGATCATTTTAGCTCTGCTTGGCCTGAGCTCGCCGGCCTTTGGCCATAGTCCTATAACCAGCGATGGCGCAGATCAGATAACCGCCTTGATCGGTCTGGTCATTTTTATTCTGGTCTGGCTTGCTTACATCCTAGGCGCACGGCGGGTAGCGCCGCACTGGTCGCAAGCACTGGGCTTTCATAGCACCATGATCATCAGCTTTTTTGCGCTTTGGGGGCCTCTTGACCACTGGGCGGAAAGCAGTGCCGCGGCCCACATGGTCCAGCACATGGTATTTATGGTGATCATTGCGCCATTTTGGGTACTGACCACTCCCCTACCGCAACTCTCTGCAGGGAGCGGGCGACTGCTGGCTCGCCTGTGGATGCCCATGCTTAACCTGGTACAGCATCCGGTTTATATGGCGTACCTCCATGGCGCGATGATCTGGTTCTGGCACATTCCCCGGTTTTACGTCCTGGCCCTGGAGAACCCCTGGTGGCACCTCGTTGAACACGCGTGTTTCCTGATCACCGCAGGCCTATTCTGGTGGTCCGTGCTGAAAAGCCCTCAGCGCACCGTTGGTTGGGCATTGTTTGCCTTGCTCTTTACACTGATACATACCGGTTTTCTGGGGGCCATACTCACCTTCGCTCAAAACCCTTTATATGGAGCCGGGCGCAGCCTGCAAGACCAACAGTTGGCAGGTTTGATTATGTGGGTCTTGGGCGCTATTCCTTATTTGATTGCTTCTGGCTGGATCGGCTGGCGAATGTATCAGAGGTTGCAGCACCGGGTATAAAAACTGTGTCGGCCGGGAAGACGGAGCCCCCTGTTTTCATTTCAAGCGCTACTGGCACTCAACTAGCGAATTGAAACACCCTAAAAAATAACAACGCACTCTGCGCTGCAACGCAGGCTCACCTTACAAAGTTCATCCTTGCAGGAATTCCGGGCTTGGGTAGGAGACCACTTCCAACACCCCCCAATCAGTGCTCAGCAAGCCTTGAGATAGCGGCCGCCAGCTCCGCTTGCCACCAACCCGGATCACAGGAGAGAGCACATGCAGTGCGGTAGCCAAACCCATAAACCGCCTCCCGTATTAAAATGCGTGTGATAAAATACCCGTGAGCAACTAAAGCCGCTCAATAGACTTGAGAAGTGAGTTGAAAGCCTTCGTAAAACTGCGCTCAGCGAGCTTATCCAGAATCGGACCGACCAGGGGAGCTTTTATGTGGCCCTCTGATACCCAAGTTACTCTGGTGCGCTCACCTGCAGGCTGTAACATGATTTCACCTTTAGTGTGCATAATAGAGAAAGGTCTCGATTTCTCGATGTGGTAGTGCATTCTGGCCGGCCTCTCAAACCGCGTAATACGCTCGGTCAGTTCAAGTGGCCCAGCGCCAATGATTCGCAGTGCCCCGGTACCATTTTTTTCTTGCTCTCCCAACTCAACCAGGATGGACTTATCAACACCAGGAAACCTGTGGTAGCGGGTATGATCAGAAATGGCCTCAAAAACGATATCAATGTCTTTGGCAAGCGTGCGCTCTACACAAATACGAAACATGTTGCCCCCTTGAGTTCAAATGTTAGAACAATAGTTTGATGTGCCAAAGTCTACCCCCCGCAACTTACTTGAACTTCATCCCAAAAGAACTAACACTCTAATGATAGACAAGGGTAAATCCCGGGCCACAGCGAGCTGCACATTGACCAAATCTTCTGATAGCGAGGCCGACCGAGAAAAAGTGCACCCGGACACACGTACCGGGGCATTGCGTTCGTCGGAAAGTGCACGCATTCACAGATTAACCCAAATGTACCGTGCACTTAGCGAAATCAACCAGGCCATTGTCCGCATGAGTGACGAGGAAGAACTGTTTCCTCTTGTCTGCCGGATTGCAGTTGATTTCGGCGGTGTCAGCATGGCCTGGGTCGGGGTTGCCGACCTCGAATCCGAACAAATTATCCCGGTAGAAAGTTATGGCGCTAATGCGGATTATCTGAAAAACATACAAATTTCTACACGCGAGGACAGACCGGAAGGCCTCGGGCCATCGGCAACGACTTACCGAAATAACGTTGCCATGATCACAAATGACTGGGCAAGCAACCCTCTAACGGCGCCCTGGTATAAAAAGGCCAGCCATTTTCACTGGGGTAGCAGCGGCAGTTTTCCCATCCAGCGGAGCGGTCAACCCTTTGCAGTCTTGTCGGTTTATCACAATGACGAAGACTTTTTCGACAGCGAAACGACAGCCCTTCTCGACGAACTGGCCCGCGACATTACGTTCGCCCTCGACAACTTTGACCGGGGAACAGCACATCATCATGCCCTGGAAGCCCTTCGAGCCAGTGAACAACGTTTTCGTGCCTATTTCGAGCGCTCAATGTTTGGCATGGCCGCTACAGATGCAGATAAAGGCTGGATAGAGGTCAACCAGGCGCTTTGCGACATGCTTGGTTACACAGCCGAAGAGATTATGGCAACGAAATGGCCTGATCTGACCCATCCTGATGACCTGGAGCCCAACGCGACGCTCTACGAGCAGTTGATTGATGGCTACATTGATGAGCTGTCTGTTGAAAAACGATTTATCCAAAAATCTGGCAATGCAATTGATACACACCTGGCCGTGCGCGCTGTTCGAAACGAGGATGGCAGCCTCGCATACACAGTAGCGCTGATTGAAGACATTTCACTTCGAAAGCTGTCTGAGCGACGCGAGCAAATGCGACAAAAGACTCTTGAAAGAGTTGCCAAAGGCGGCTCTCTCATGGAAATCATGTCGCTGGTCATCGAATCGGCAGAATCGATTTACCCCGAATCCATGTGCTCAATTCTACTTATGGATAGCGAAGGGGAGCACTTGTTGAGCGGGGCAGCGCCAGGTTTGCCTGACTTTTATAACGACGCTATTAATGGCGTAAAGATTGGTATGAATGTCGGCTCTTGCGGAACCGCTGCCTTCACAGGAAAGCGCACAATTGTCGAAGACATCGCCTCTCACCGTTACTGGGAAAACTACAAGGAGCTAGCTGCCAGGGCAGGTCTTGGCTCATGCTGGTCAGAACCCATACGTTCAGCATCAGGGGGTGTATTGGGCACGTTTGCTATTTACCGCAAAGAGCCCGGGTTACCTGACGAACAGGAAGTCGCTTTGATAGAGAGCGCGACAAGCCTGGTGGGTATTGCTATTGAAAGAGTCCGTGCAGAAGAGGAGCTGCACCTTGCATCGTCAATCTACATCAATAGCGCGGAAGCCGTGCTGGTAACAGACGCCGACAACAAAATCGTTGCACTCAATCCAGCGTTTACCAAAATAACCGGTTACACACTTGGCGACCTGGAGGGCAAAGACCCTGTACTTCTCTACTCGGGCCGTCAAACCGCCGATTTCTTCAAAGGTATATGGGATGAAGTCGCTCAGCGAGGTTTTTGGCAGGGCGAGGTCTGGAGCCGCCGCAATACGGGCGAAGCCTTTCCTGCATGGCTCACCATCAATGTTATTCGCAATGATAAAGGGCACATCCAACGTCATGTAGTGATGGGGTCTGATATCACAAACAAAGTTCGGTCAGACGAACTGATATGGCGCCAGGCAAACTACGACTTCCTGACTGACCTGCCAAATCGTTACATGTTCCAGGATCGACTGGAACAGGAGATCCGAAAATCATTACGCCATGATTCATTGCTCGCTCTTTTATTCATTGACCTTGACCATTTCAAAGATGTTAACGACACCCTCGGGCACCCTGTGGGGGACCAGTTACTGATAAAAGCCGCAGCGCGCATTAACAGTTGTGTCAGGGACTCAGATACCGTAGCCCGCATGAGCGGTGACGAGTTCACCGTTATCTTGCCCAGGCTTGCAAATACAGCTGCTGGAGAAAAGGTGAGCGAACAAATCATCAGTGCGCTGGCAGAACCATACTTCATCAATGGCGAAATCATCTATATCCAGGCCAGCATCGGCATAACCTTTTGCCCGGACGACGCGTCAGAGGTTGATCAGTTAGTAAGCAACGCCGACCAGGCCATGTATGCGTCAAAAGCAGCAGGGCGGAACCGTCTCAGTTATTTCACCCAATCTTTGCACGATAAAGCCCGAAATCGCCTGAAACTGTTAAATGATATGCGCTCGGCCATTGAGAACCGGCAGTTCGAGCTTCATTTCCAGCCCATAATCGATCTCACCACCGGGCGCGTCGGCAAAGCAGAGGCACTGATACGCTGGAACCACCCGGAGCGTGGAATGATCAGCCCGGCTGAATTTATCCCTCTGGCTGAAGAGACCGGCTTGATTGTTGGTATCGGCGACTGGGTGTTTCGGGAGGCTGCGGCCAAGGTAAAACGGTGGAGCGAATTGTCTGATACCGAGTTACAGGTATCGCTGAACATGTCACCAATACAGTTTCAGAGTGAAGCTTTGAGTATTATGGACTGGCTGGCTTACCTGCGAACTCTCGGCCTGGAAACAAAACACCTGAGCGTAGAGATCACCGAAGGCTTGTTGCTAAATGCAAGCAAAGACGTAACAGACAAGCTTCTCCAGTTCCGTGATGCCGGAATCCAAGTCGCCATTGATGATTTTGGAGTGGGTTATTCAGCGCTGTCTTACCTCAGGCGCTTTGATATCGACTACCTCAAGATTGACCAGTCTTTTATCCGAAACCTCGAAACGGAACAAAACGACCTGGTGCTCTCCGAGGCCATTGTCATCATGGCGCACAAGCTCGGGCTGAAAGTCATTGCAGAGGGGGTTGAAACAAGCGAACAACACCGCCTATTGCGGGAAATCGGCTGTGATCATGGCCAGGGCTACCTTTTCTCCCGCCCTCTGCCCGCCTCGGAATTTGAGGAGTTTCTCTTGAAAAATACGATGCCGGGAAGCAGCTGAAAAGGGAGGCAAATGCCTCCCTTTGTCTTTGCTACTTGGCAGACCTAAGCGGATTTGCGCCGCGCAAATCCAAGTCCAGCCAAGCCGAGACCTAATAGTGCCAATGTACCCGGCTCGGGAACAGCTGTATTGCCTTTCCAGATCACACCTGTCGCAAAATTTTCGTCGTTAGTGACCCAAAAGTTGAGTCGACCATCGCCAGCTATCAGAAAGGGTGCAGACACATAGTCAAAAACATTTATAACCTGTGTCCAGGGCTGGTCGATTTCGTAATCTTCTGAATCAAACAGGGTTACGCCCTGGCTCTTGATCTGCAAGGTGTCATCATAAGAGACAAACAAAGAGTCAATGATCGCGTCAGTGCCGGTCAGGTTCAGATCCTCCTCCCAGATTCGGTATCCCGAATTATCTACGAACCAACCTGCAGTATCCTGTATCCAGGCAGCTCCATCGAGAGCTGTCCCGGTTGGGTCTACGTAGTTGTTACCCACTTGGTCGGACAGCGTACAACCAACGCATTCATCGCCAAGGCTGGACATGAAGGGTACTGCCTGCGCCGCTGCCGATGCCAGACTGAACACAACCACACCTAACGCTAAACTTAATGTTTTCATTTGCTTGTTCCTTATACGAAGGACTTCATGTTTCGACACAGAGCTGGCTCTTGGTCATTGTTAAAACATTAACAAGCAAAAAACCCACCAAAAAACATAAATACTTTAAAAACAATACCCTATAAATATCTCACAACCCGTCGAAAAGTGTCAGCCAGAAATATGTATAAAATCTCGACACCTAAGGCTTGCCCCCAAGCCGGGCAACAAAAAAACGGCGGTCAAAGGGTCAGGCTACGTACACCTCACCCTGTTCAAAGCGAGTCCGCACCCAGGCGATCTGGGTGTAGGCCGTTGCCAGTTGGTAGTGCGGCGAATCCTTGAACGAGCGCCAACTACCACCCCACACCAGAGGCCCGACGGCGTATTCAGCAACTGCGTCGTAATCACTTTCGCTCATTGAGTAAGAGCCGTCCTCCCTGAAAATGCCAATATCCCAGGCAATGCCAAAGTTATGATTGCTCTGCCCTCCCCTTGCTCGCGTTATGACCGGGCCTGGATTACCGTAGCGCCCCTGGCGAAACAGTTGGTTCTGCTCGTAATACGTTCGGGTTCCGGAAATAATTTTCACATTCACACCCCGGCTCAGTGCCCGAATCATGAACTTGCGGGCCTCCCGCTGAGCCCGGATAGAGAGGGAGGCGATATTCTGCTCTGTACGCCGGTCAAAGGTTCCATACTCGCGCTTCAGCTTTTCGTATTCACTATCAAAGGCAATTGAAGCCGCTTCGGAGAGGCGCCCCCATAAGCCGTCCAGCGCGCCGCGATAAAAACCTTCTGATTTCAGAAGCCGCTGAAAAAAGAGCACGTCTTCGCCAAACAATCTGTCGCTCATCCTGAACCTCCCGGGTAACCAGTGGTGGTAGCAATGCCCGACCACGAATACCACTTCCTCTGGGCTCTACAGCTTCAGAATAGATCATTTTTCATGCCCGGTTGTTACACTCGCTGGATGACGAGCCCACGAATACGAGCCCGATCTTCTCAGCCAATTTGTCAAAAAAGGACAAGGCTCTGTGACACCCAAACGCTGGAAGCTCAACATACGCCCCCGTGAGCTGCCTTTCCGACGACATCTTGCCCGGGCATCCGTGGCTTTAATCTACCGCCAGTCTGAAGACGCCGGAGTGGAGTTGCTGTTTATCCAGCGGGCCCGTAAGGAAGGAGACCCATGGTCCGGGCACATGGCGTTTCCCGGAGGCCGCATGCAGCCGGAAGACGCCAACCCCCGGGCCACAGCCGAACGGGAAACCCTGGAAGAAACCGGTGTCGATCTGGCAAGGAATGGATACTTTCAGGCCAGGCTGTCTGACCTGCTCACTCGCCAACACAGCCGCTGGCGCCCGATGGTGGTCACTCCTTATGTATATGAGTGGCGGGGGCCGCAAACGGTATCGCCGAACCACGAAGTCGAGAAGTTGCTATGGATCTCGCTCGACTACCTCGCAGCCAAAGAGAATCAGGGCAAGATACTCTGGCGAACCCGTCTCGGCACATTGAAACTTCCCTGTTGCCGATATCAAGACCACTGCATATGGGGGTTGAGCTATAGCATGCTGCAGGACCTTCTGGCGCAGATATTCAGTGATAAGGTGCAGTCGTGACACCTGCAAGGCACTAGTCTCCATAGATTGCGGTGCCCTCGGCCTAGGATACGGGTGCGCGGGTCGGCTCACCACAGACCCAGGTGCCGTTGTAGCCGATGGCATCACCGGGCAGCTCATATCATTCGCCGAAGTAAAGTGGCTTAGCATGGTAATGCTGTATGAGCGCCATTATGCCGCGCCACCAGCTGAACCCCGTCCCTAAACCCGGAACCCCTGAGCCAGAGCCTGGAGCTCATTGGCCAGCTCTGCCTGACTGACCGTAACCTGAGAAATCTCCTGGGAGCCTGAGAGTGTCTGTAGTGACGTGTCGCGTACCGTGGCCATATTGCGGGAAATACCCCGGGTGACAGACACCTGCTCTTCCGCCGCTGCTGCAATCTGGGTAGCCATGCCAGAGATGCGATCAACATCCCGGAGAACATCTGCAAGGGTCCCCTCCAGAGTCGCGGCCTCATCGGCACTGCGGTTAGCCAGCTCATGGCTTTCAGTTACCGCCCCGTGGACATCATCAGTGATCGTCTGCAGGCCGGCAATAATGGATTCGATTTCGACCGTAGACTGGTGCGTCTGCCGCGCAAGTGCGCGCACCTCCTCCGCCACCACCGCAAAACCACGGCCATGCTCTCCGGCGCGGGCAGCTTCAATGGCGGCATTCAGAGCCAGCAGATTGGTCTGATCGGCAACACTGCGAATCACATCAGTCACCTGCGTAATAGACGCGCTGCTTTTCTGCAGACGCGCGACCTGTCCACTGACCTGTTCAATCGAGCCTGCCAGGCTGCGGATATGGCGCACACTGGTCTGTACTACCTTACGCCCGTTTTCGCTCTTGCCAGAAGCACTGGTTGCTGCTTCCGCCACATCCTGGGTATTGCGGGAAATGTCCTCGGAGGTATTGGTCATTTCCTCAGCAGCCGTGGCAACCTGTTCCACCAGTTGCTGTTGCTGGCTCACCTGCTCGGCATTTTCTCCAGCGGTCGCTCGAGTCTGTTCAGAGGCTGACGCCAGTTGCACACTGGTCTGATCGATTTGCTTCAGCGCACTGGCGAAGCTCTCCATCAGACTGTTCAAGGCGGCACCTATCATCCCCATTTCATCTTTCGAGCTGACTCGGGTACGGATACCCAGGTTCCTCTCATCCATGATCTGGCGGAAATCCCCCAGCAACAGGTTAACTTGTCCGCTCACCCCGCGAATGATCATCATCGCCAGCAGAAGCACCGCCAGTATGACCACCACGCCTACAATAGCCGCTTCTCTCAGGTCAGCGGTAGCGTCATCAAGCACTGCCTGCGTTCCGGCGGCCATGTCCATGCTAAGGGTATTCTTGACCTGACTGATCGCTTCAACGGCCTGGCTGGCACTGTCGAACCATTCAATGTTGGCCATGCCCAGATAACCGTATTGACTGCCAATCAACCGGTCTCGCAATGACTTGAAGTCAGCAACCGGTGCGGATTCCCGCATCGCCTGGAACGCATCTTCAAAGCCCGCACCCAAAGTGTCACCGGCCAGGGTAAGTAACGCATCCTGGCGTCCCGACGCCCGGCTGATTTCTGAAGCCAGGCCCAGCGTGGTAGCGCTTTCCTTCAGCACACGGGCACCCGCTTCCATTTCTCGGCCACCCCACTCTGTGGCTTCGGTCATCGCCAAAAAGGCGCTCAACTGACGTGTCAAATCCGGCTCACCGGAACGCTGCAGAATCAATGGAAGCAAGTCAATCAAACCCGTGATGCTATCGGTGTAGCGCGCCCGAACCGTTTCAAGGAGCGGATCACTGCCGTCCATTAAGTTTCCGCGCAGGCCCGCGAGCGCACTCAGCGCGTCATCTACAGTGTTCAGTCGAACCGCCACGATCTGTCGGTCTTCCACGGACATGGTGTCGATGAACGACTGCACATTGGTAAGGCTTGAATCTGTGGCCTCTAGTTGCAGCTCCAGGCGTTCCAAAACCCGGCTATCACTGCCGCCGGTCGTCAGATAGAGTTCCGCCAGCCCGCGCTCCCTTTGCAGATTTTCCAGCAGTGGATCCGCCACCAGCACCAGATTGAACAGAGTCTGCAGGGATTGGGTATGCTGCAGATTGCTGTAGCGTTCACTGACTGTGGATATCGAAAAATAAAGGATGCCCAGGAGCGCGGGCAGAATAAGCAGCAACAGTTTGCCGCGCATTGAAAGGTTTCGAAGCAAGAACAGCATAATTCTCCAGCCCTGAATAAAATCTGACTCATTGGACAAGATTCAAGGCAAGAACGGTGCCATCAGAGACGTAATAAACAACAGGCTTTTACAGCGCAAACCGCACCAGATCAGTGCCGGAGAAGACAAGACACCCTGTAAACGCCCCAAAAAGACTTAACTTCTGTTGAGACTCTTCACCCAGTATCCAGGAGACCTGCTTAGGATTATTCGTGATCGCCCCGGAGTCCCCGGGCTGATAATGACCGCCATCACACCAACCTGGCATCCATACTATTCTGGGCCAGCCGGCGGGCCTGGTCTTCGGTCATCCCCAGCCCATCGCGCAGCGCCATAAAGTTCTCCAGTACATAACCGCCGAAATAGGACGGGTCATCTGAGTTCACGGTGACCTTCAGGCCGCGCTCCAGCAGTTCCAGAATGTTGTGATGAGCCATGTCCGGGAACACGCACAACTTGGTATTCGACAGCGGACAAACCGTAAGCGGGATCTGCTGTTCCGCCAGCCTGTCGAGCAGCCTCGGGTCTTCTGCGGCACGAACTCCGTGGTCAATCCGGCTCACCTTGAGCAGGTCCAGAGCCTGCCAGATATACTCGGGCGGGCCTTCCTCACCGGCATGGGCAACCGCCAGAAAGCCCTCGGACCGCGCCTTGGCGAACACCCGCTCGAACTTACTGGGAGGATTGTCTTGTTCGGAGCTGTCCAGGCCCACCGCAAAAAACTGGTCACGGAACGGCATGGCCTGTTCAAGCGTCCGGAAAGCATCGTCTTCAGACAGATGTCTCAGGAAGCTGAGAATCAGTCCGCCGGAAATCCCCAGCTGCTCGCGGCCATCACGCATGGCCGCACGGATGCCGTTGAGAGCCACTTCAAAGGGAATGCCACGCTCGGTATGGGTCTGGGGATCGTAGAAGGGTTCAACGTGCACCACGCCCTGAGCCTGGCACTTCTGCAGGTAAGCCCAGGTGAGATCATAAAAATCCTGCTCAGTGCGCAGCACGTCGGCGCCCTTGTAATACAGGTCCAGAAATTCCTGCAGATTATTGAAGGCATAGGCCTGTCGCAATGCCTCCACATCATTCCACGGCAATTCAATGCCATTACGCCGGGCCAGCGCAAACATCAGTTCGGGCTCGAGCGCACCTTCAAGATGAAGGTGCAGCTCCGCTTTGGGCAAGGCTTTCAGCCAGGCTTCGTTCATCGCAGTCTCCGGGACAGTTCTATCGTAAATAAACATATCAAGACAGCAAGGCAGGCTTTACGCTTCATCCGCCTTGCGATAGCTACCCTGATAATCAAAAATCCGTTCCTGTACTTGCCAGTAATGCTTCTGTTTCCTGGCAATGACAAAATCCGGTGCGGTTAAAAAGGCTTGTATCTCAAGCACCTCTTCAACTTTGCTGAACGCATGCGGGGCCTGGCTACCCGACAGACGCCGCCCAAACAGTTTGTTGAAGACGTTGCGCTGAGCCAGCTTGCTGAAATCAAAAGACTCCCTGAGTTCTTCCCCATCTTCACTGTGGTAAGTGATCCTCAGCTTGCTGCCCTCTCCGCTAAGGGTAATCCCGGCGCAACGGATCACCATCGCATCTTTGAGTTTCAAGGCGTCTCTTAGTTGATCATCCGGGTCGATAATGGCCTTTTTGCACTGATGACAGTTACGGGCCGCAATATCATTCTCGCCGCCACAATGGGGGCACTCCTTGAACCGGAAACGGTAATCGCACTGCTCAGGGCGTAGGTCCCGCGCCTCCGGCTCACCCTCTTCAGCGGGTTCCAGCAGGCCCTGACAGCGGCGGCCGTAGTGCTCGATCACACGCCCGTTGTCGTCTGTCTTGCCCCAGAAGATATTGGCGAAACCACAGCCCGGGCAGAAGACCTGCACCGGCTCACTGTCGGGATTCGGTTTCGGCTCTCCCACCTCCGGGTGGTGCAGGTTCACATGGTTGCCCGCGTAATCGATCACCAGGCAATCCTGCTTCCCCTCATCCAGGCGAAGACCGCGGCCGACAATCTGTTGATACAGGCTGACCGACTGAGTGGGCCGGAGGATGGCGATAAAGTCGACATGGGGCGCATCAAAGCCCGTGGTGAGTACGGACACGTTCACCAGATACTTCAACTGCCGTTGTTTGAAGCGCTGGATCAGCAGGTCCCGATCCTTCAGATCGGTAGCGCCGGTCACCAGGGCGGTTTGCATCTCCGGCAGATAGCCGGTGATCTCGCGCGCATGGTCCACCGTTGCCGCAAAGATCATCACGGCCCGGCGCTCTGCGGCGAGCTCCATCACCTGCTCGATAATGGCCCGAGTTACACGCTTGTGTTTACTCAGCAGCTGATTGACGTCCTTCTCGGCGTATTCGCCAAAGCGGTCCTGGGCAACTGCGGAGAAATCGTATTGCGCCACCGCTGCGTTCACCAACTCAGGCTTGGTAAGATAGCCCCGATTGATCATGTAGCTCAACGGCAGTTCGTAAATGCAATGCTGAAAAGGTTTGGCCTGCTCATCGCCAGAGCCGCGAACAAAGCCACGGTAGTGATAGCGATAGATCCAACCCATGGCCAGGCGATAGGGGGTTGCGGTAAGCCCAAGCACCTTGAGGGAGTGATTCTGTTGTCGCAGAAGATCGATGATCCTCTGATACTGGCTGGTATCCTCACCGCTAACCCGATGGCACTCATCAATGATGACCAACGAGTATTCATCCGAGAACCGGTCCAGATTTGCCGATACCGACTGCACACTGGCGAAGGTCACCTGATGCCGGTTTTCCTTGCGCTTCAGGCCAGCGGAGAAGATGCCACCGCTTAGCCCATAGCTCTCGTATTTGGCATGGTTCTGCTCTACCAACTCCTTCACATGGGTCAGTACCAGAATTTTGCGCCTGGCGAGACGGGCCAACTCGGCAATAACCAGACTTTTACCCGCACCGGTCGGCAGCACAATAACTGCAGAATCGTCAGATTTGCGAAAGTGCTGCAACGTGGCATCAACCGCTTCCTGCTGATAGGGCCGCAACTTGAAAGGAGCATTCACTTTGAGTTGCCCCAATTCTCTATGCGCGACCGTGGGCCTGTGAACTGAGCTGCCCGGTGTCTACCCGAACGAAGATCGAATCAGCGGTCACCGTGAGCACATCACCGGCCCAGACTTCGCAGATCACACGGCTCTTGCGACCTACTTCGCCCTCTACCCTGGCTTTGAGGGTCAGTTCCACGCCCATTGGCGTCGGCTTGATAAAGGTGAGGTTAAGCTTGCCTGTAACGCAATCCACGCGCGGCAGGCTGCCCGGCTCACGACCCTCGGCACGATAGTGGTAGGCCATGGCAGTCCAGTTGGAGTGGCAGTCCACAAGCATGGCCAGCAAGCCGCCGTAAACCAGCTCGGGCCAACCGAGAAACTTCGGGTCAGGTGTATGAGAACACACCACGTGAACGCCATCCTCGTGCCAATAGCTTTTCAGCTGCAGGCCCTCTGGGTGGGCACTTCCGCACCCGTAGCAAACTCCATCCGGAGCGGCCATATCCTGCAAAGCGGCAGAAACGTTGGTCATAATCAGACTTTCCTTCACAAAACCACATACAAAAAGCGGCAAGAAAGCCGCAACGGGATCAGCATAATACCGAAAAACCAGTAGCAGCAGTAAAAGGCTAAAGCCCGATCATTCCTTTACCCTGACCATCCGACCATCGCACCCGGCTCAATCGCATGACAAATTTATTTTCCATCAGGTTAGTCATTTTGTTCACGACCACCTATAGTGATGAACATTCGTTCACTGTTTAATTTTCGGGTCCCCCTGACCATGCCCGCCGTGAAAAGCCCCGATCAGCTCATAACGACGTCCAGTAGTCTGCTTCCATTTATTGATGCTTTACCTGATGCCGTTGTTATCGTTAACAATGACCACAGGATCGCTTTGGTAAACTCTCGCGCCGGGGAAATGTTTGGACACCCTGTAGATACCCTGAAAGGTTCAGATCTGTCGATGCTTATCCCCAAGCTTCACCGGGATATGCACAGACACAGGGTCGGTGACTATTTTCAGAACCCCACTCCCCGCTCCATGGGTTTGAATAAAAGATTTTGCGGCGTTCATGCTGATGGCACGGAGATTCCCGTCGATATTACGATTAACACGATCATGTTGGACGGGTGTGTGGTTGCCATGGCACTTGTCAGAGATGTGTCCTACCAAAGAGAGCTGGAAGAGCGCTTGATTCGTGAATCCCTGACGGACGAAATGACAGGTTTTTTCAATCGAAAACATTTCAACAATCAGCTGAGCGCACTGCACTCCGGCTTCACCCGGTCGGGTTTGCCTTCCTCTGTCATCATGTTCGATTTCGACCACTTCAAGAACATCAATGATCAATACGGCCACGCCGCCGGTGACATTGTACTTATTGATACCGCAAAGATGATCAAGGAAGAGCTCCGCCCGTTAGACGTGGCCTGCCGTATCGGTGGAGAGGAGTTTGCCATCATCATGCCGAACACCCGGATAGAAAGTGCAGCGACACTCGCAGAGCGTATTCGCAAACAAATTGAGGCAACGGACTTCAGGCTCGAAAACACAGTTTTTCATGCCACTGTCACTATGAGCGTGGCCTCGTTTCTACCCTCAGACCAATCGTACGACTCGCTAGTCAGAAGGGCCGACAAAGCTCTCTATATTGGCAAGGCCGCCGGGCGTAACTGTATAGCTTCGCAGGACTCAATACCGCCGATATAAGGGGCCTAAAGCCCCGGCTTCTCACCTCAATGATGCCCGCCAGGCCCATGAGCGTGGCCGTGCGCGATCTCTTCTGGCTCGGCAGCGCGTACTTCAATGATTTCGACATCGAAAGTCAGGGTTTTGCCCGCCATTGGGTGGTTGGTATCAACATCAGCAAACTTGAGGCCGACCTTGGCGACGACCACATGGCGTGGGCCCTGCTCTGTTTGCACCTGGGCAATCATGCCCCGCTTCCAGCGTTTGGCACCCACCAAATGTTTGACTGGCACACGCTGCACCGCATCAGCCTTACGTGCACCATAGGCTTTATCCGGAGTGACGGTTACACTAAATGTATCGCCGGCCTCACGACCTTCCAAGGCTTCTTCCAGGCCCCGGATAATGCCACCGTGGCCATGCAGGTATGCGTTCGGCTCACCACCGCGGGAATTTTCAACGGTATTGCCTTGCTCATCACTAACACTGTAGTGGAACAAGACAACCTGATTCTTTTCGATTGGCATAGAGTTCTCTGCAATGATTCTGGGTGCGCCATTATAACCAGCAGCGCCACTGACTCCAGCACTCACTGGTAAGCTAGGGTTCCTGATGAGCCCGCACCTTGCCGTCAACAAGCCCTGTAAACTCTGAAACTGGAACAGGGCGACTGAAATAGTTCCCTTGATAAAGGTCACAGCCAAGCCCTTTGAGAACTTCCAGGTGAGGCCCTTTTTCCACACCTTCCGCCACAACACTGATACCGAAATTCTTGCCCATTGCGATGATAGATTTAACCATAACCAAATCCATTTCATCATCAAGCAAGTCGCGCGTAAAAGAGTGGTCAACCTTCAGTTCGTTGATGGGTAGATGCTTCAGATAATTCAGCGATGAATAGCCCGTACCGAAATCATCCAGCGAAAACGATAACCCGAAATCTACCAACTCATTCAGCTTTTCAATTATTTCCTTGGTGTCGCCCAGCAAAACGGTTTCAGTGATTTCCAGCTTCAACATAGAGCGATCAATACCCGACTCAGAAACAATCCTTTTCACATTCGTCACGAAATCCCCAGACCAAACCTGCTTCGCACTAATGTTGATCGACATGCGCAAATGTTGATATCGCGAGTCAGATTGCCACTCTTTTAGCTGCCTGCAAGCTTCAGCCAGTACCCAGTCACCGATCGGTGAAATTAGATTCGTCCCTTCGACAACAGCCATAAAATCACTCGGGCTCAGCAGACCCCGCTCAGGGTGAGCCCAACGGATCAGAGCCTCGGCAGAGACAAGGCTGAGATTTTCATCATATTGAGGTTGATAGTGCAAAACGAAATCGCCCTGAGCCAACGAGGCCCACAACTCTTTCTCTAACCGCGCAGTCTTGTCAATTTCTTCCTGTATGACCGGATCAAATATTGCGGAATCATCCTTGCCTTTACTCTTGGCCTGATACAGTGCCAAATCTGCTAACTGCAGCAATTCAGAGGCCTCTTTCAAACCAGGTTCAAAAATAGTGATCCCAATACTTGCTGTAATAGCGTAGTTAATCGGAGGGCGGTTTTCGTTCAGCGTTATACTTATGTTTTTGCCAATCTCTGAGCGAATATCCTTAGCAATCAGCTTGGCTTGAGCAGCCGCATTCCGAGGGTCAACATCCAACTCATTAAGAACAATGACAAACTCATCACCGCCGAACCTGGCAACCGTATCATCCCCACGAACCAGTGAGTTAAGCCGCCCCCCCAGAACCATCAGTAAATCATCACCCGCTTGATGCCCATAGGTATCATTCAGGTATTTGAAGTTATCCAGATCTAAAAATAATACTGCACCGCACTTCCCGGAACGCTTACAACGATCAAGAGCAAGACCTAACCTGTCGTTCAATAGTGCGCGATTTGGCAGACTGGTTAGAGAATCATAAAAAGCCAATGACTCTATTTCGGATTGGTTAATTTTTTGCTGCGTAACATCCTGAACAATCCCTGCCAGCAGCAACGGCTTACCTTCCTCATCGTACTCAACAATACTTCCACGATCCCAAAGCCATATGACTTCTCCATCGGGGCGATTAAACCTGAACTCAATTTCATATGGGGTATTCTTTTCCAATAACGCCTCAAGAGCATCGGCAACACGCTGTTTGTCGTCCTCAACAATGCGAGACATGAAATACGAGAACGAACCTCTCGAACGGTTAATTCCGGTAATTCTTTCCCAACCTTTACTGAAAAGCACCACATTGGTCTCTGTGTTCCAGTCCCACATTCCTTCTCGGGAAACAGACAAAACCAGCTCCAACCGCTTGGAGTTAAACTCGGCCAGATTCTTTAATTCGGTTATTTCAGTAATGTCTCGAGCAATAACAGCAACGTTCGGCTCACCGTTACTGTTCTTGAATGGGATTTTCAGCGACTGGTAATGGCGAACCTCGCCTGTATTGCTATCAGTCGAGTCCTCATAAACCGTTTCGGGCTCGAAGCGCCGCATCACGCTCTGAACGTTTTCTTTAAAAAACCTGCCCTGCTCCTTATTACCAGTAAAAAAGGAGTCTTCTTTACCAATCATTTCCTCTGGGGTGGTGCCGTATAGCTTTGCCACGTAGCTGTTTGCGAAAACAAAGTTGCCTTCCCAGTTTTTAGCCAGGATAGGCTCTGGTATGGCGTTAACGATGTCAGACAGCAACCTGTTTTTTTCTCGCTCAGCATCCAGTTGTGATTGAGGTGAATCGCCCATTAATCTACTGCCCATGTCTAGAATCTTGAAACTAACATTGAACATAAATCAATCTTTGATTCGATGCCTCAGGATTTTTGTAACTCTTTTCCAGTGGCAAACGGAGCTGTTCAGCCCAATTTGACGCGATGCAGGACCTGATAGGGGCCTTGCACGTCTCTGGTTTCGTATTGAGCAAAGACGATTTCGTGAACCGTAAAATCGATATCGTGTGAGCTGAGCTCAGAAATCGATCCCACTATGTCGGCCGGCCTGTAAGCTTCATTATAGAATCCCAGAGTGACGTGCGGGGTGTAAACACGTTGGTTGTCAACGTTAGCAGCACTACCCAGGCACTCGCGTATGGATGCCAGATTACCCAAAGGGTCGTGAACTTGAATGTAAGGGCAGATAGCAAAGCTGTTGCAGCCGGATAACTGTAAGGGAAATGCTCTGAACGAACGTTTCTCTAGCTGATCAACTTGCCTCAATACCAAATTCTGATGGACTTGCTTCTCCGAAAGCAGGCCTGCCAACGCCAAGGTAATGTGGGGCTGTCGTGCATAGCCTGCGTGCAGTTTGTCGGACAAATGCTTCTGACACGCCTCTACTTTATTCAGGCAGGCCGGGTTTGTTACTTCGATTGCCCAGAACCCGAAATGAGGGGCTCCTTTATGCCACTCACGGAAATCCCGCAGCTCGGCTGGGCAAGTAGCTTCAAGGGCTAAAAAGTCGGAAAACATAGTATGGATCGCTCAACGTGGCACGCTACCCCGGTTTCCCGAAGTTGATAAGCACAACATCCTGGTCTTAAATGAAAAGGTTATCCGGCACACTGTATTTTATGGCGGTTCAGTCTCATTAGCGACATAGCGCCATTGTGAGAGACAGCGATCAGTCTCTCAGGCGAAATGTTTTATCCGCATGAAACATCGTATTCAAAGGAGGATTTTATGAAAAAGCTCCATGCACTCGCGTTTTATGCTTTGATCACACCGGGCATAGCCCTGGGTTCAGCGGTATTGCTTGCCGAAGAAGGCAGTGACGCGAATCAGGATTTGGGAGAACAGGACATGGGCCACCATGCTGAACCCCAAAACCAGAACTCTGAGCTACATCAAGGGTCCACCAAGTCCAAATACAATGCAGCTGACACCACGGGCAGAACTGACAAAAAAGACAAAAAAGACAAAGCTGGTCCGAAAAAGGGCGACCATTCGGGCAAACATAAAAAAGAAGATATGGACGAGCAGTAACCACTAGTTCGTCATCAGAATCAGGCCTTTTTCGGACTGAACCAATAAAGGCCTGCCGGTGTCTCAGGAGAGCACGCTAGGCCAGCTGTTTATCCGGCACCGCCGAGCTTTCCACCACCGAACCATGCTTCTGTTCGGAACGGGCTATCACTGAGGTACACGCCAGGTCTCCGGTTACGTTCATAGCCGTGGCCCCCATACCCACAAGGGCATCAATAGAGACCAATAGAGCAACGGTTTCGATGGGCAGGCCTACCTGCGCAAACACGGTCGCAATCATGACAATACCCGCGCCCGGCACTCCGGCAGTACCTATAGAGGCGAGGGTACCGATCAGCACAATTTCCAGCATGGTGACAAAGTCCAGGGGCACCCCTACCACATTGGCGGCAAAGACTGCGGAAATGGCAATGCGGATACCAGCCCCATCCATATTGATGGTGGCGCCCAGTGGCAAGCTGAAACCAAAGATACGCTGAGGAATACCCATTCGACGGGCTGCGTTCAGCGTCAGAGGCAGGGTTCCGGAGCTGCTCTGGGTAGCAAAGGCCGTGGCAACCGGAGCACGGGCCTCACGAATAAAGTCCGCCAGGCCAACACCATTGAGACGCATAAGAACCGCGTACACCGCCAGCTGTACCGCCAGAGCGATATACAACACCATGACCATGTCCCCCAAGGCCAGTATCGTGGCCATGCCCTGCTCACCTGCGGTAGTGGCTACAATCGCGAACACACCAATCGGAACATACTGCAGAACTCCTGCCATCACCTTCATCGTGACATCGTTCAGGCCAGAGACCACGTCATACACCTTGGCTCCTGCTTCACCGTGGGTGTCTGATTCCCGCAGTTTCAGCAAGGCAATGCCAAACACAATCGCGGTAAAAATAATTCCCAGAAGGTTCGGTTGGGCAAATGCCTCAACAATATTGGCGGGAACAATGTTCAGAAGCACCTGAACAAAGCCAGGATTCTCCGGCACTTCAACACTGGCCGAAGACGTTAACTCCAGCCCGCTGCCGGGTTCAAATAAGGAAGCCACACCCAACCCTACCGCAATAGCCAGAGCCGAGGTCAGCACATAGAAACCCAGCAGTTTCCGGCCCACACGCCCCATACTGGAAAGATCGGCCTGATTGATGCCCACCATCAGGGTAAACAGAACAATCGGCACGATCAGAAACTTCAATAACTTGAGCAGCAGCTCACCAAAAGGGTTCAGCCATTCAGCCACCACCGGTCCGCCTACAAGGCCGACAACCAAACCAAGAACCAGCGCAATACCAATACGCAGCACCAAAGAAGTCTTCAGATACACATCAAGCACAGATTTCATGGAGGCTCCCGTTACACCCAGGCCCGTTAATGAGCAAGCGTTCAAATATCTAAGGAGGGGGATTCTGGTCAGCAGCGGCCTATGGGTAAACCGGTATTCCCACGTACGTTACTCACAAAAGCTTTGGATAAGGTTGCTGATAACATCGGGTTAGTCAGCCGAAAGCCTTGTGCTACGGGAGCTCGGGAGAGCTGGTGCAAAAAAAGGCTATACATGAAGGCTATATGAATATGAAGGATCCGTCTCAGCAGGTGAGGAATGCCTCGCTCACGTCCACCGCCACATCGACAAATCAACGTTCAAAACAGGTACAGCCTGTAGTTATCGAGTGGAACTGGAAACTCTACAAAATGCCGGCACAGCTTTCTGGTTAAAAGGCCCATTTTCTGTCAATGGCTTCCAGAGAACCATCTGCGACCAATGACTGATAGGCCACTAGCAAGCGCTTTAATTCATCAGCCGTTACCGACGCCTTGCTGACCCCAAAGAACACGGGTTCTTTAATCACAGTAAAAGGGTGAACCACCAGACCGTAATCCGGGTTGCGCCTTCTTTCAGCCAGGATGTCCAACGGTTCATCGAAGTAGCCAAGCAGCCGGCCCAGCAATACCTTGTCGTCGTTCTGGGGGCCGACCAACTCTTCAGCGCAGGCCTTGAATGCATCGTCGCTTCTCAGCCTTTCAGCAAACTCATCGCCGTAAGCGACATCTGGCTGAATACCAAATTTCAGGCCAAGTGATTGACACTGCGCAACCAGATCGTCAAGAGAACTGATCGGCAGCGCAGCATTCTCCCTCGTCACAACCAGGCTCATCTGGGTGTATCGCTCTGGACCAATCCAATGCAGGTATTCGGAGCGTTCTTCGGTGATATTTACATTTACCAGCACGTCTACCTGCCCCTGCCTGGCCATGATCAAAGCCCGTGACCACGGAATTTCAACGACATTAGGGGTGAATCCCGCGCGCTCCACCAGAGCGACAGCCATCTCGACGTCAAGGCCTTCCCATTGTTTCTCTGAGTTTTTGTAATAGTTGGGATAGAAGTTGCCCACCCTGATATCAAGGCTTTCTGTTGCCTTCGAGCCTGCGGCCATTAACAACAAAAAAAGCAGCACCAAGAGGTGAAATAAACGGCTATCGGTACTTGAATGAAGTTGAAACAAGAAGCGCACCTTTTCAAAATGAACTGATTTAAAGTAACAGGTTTTCGCCGGCAATCCCCCATATGACCATGAAAAGAGTGCTGCCTTTATTTTTCACATAGGCGTAACCCGCACCCTCAAAGGCAGACTTCACATTGATACTTGAGATTAGATGATACGTATACTGGTTGGGTTTTGACCACCAACCAATGCATGCAGTTAGAGGTACCTCCTGAATGACTAAACCCCTTCAATGGCTCATCAGAACCACCATATTTTTGTTGGTTCTGCTGGCAGGCCCCGCATTGATTGCGGCCTGTAGTAGCCAGTCTGGCCAGAGTTGGCGTGACGCCGATCGCTCCAGCGCGGGTATTGCGCCGCTACCCGGCGAGACCGAGGAAGCCATTGTGCAGGTTTATGGTGCCCGAGCTTATAATTGGCGCGGCAATTTTGCGGTCCATACCTGGATTGCGACCAAGGCGCGCGGGGCATCCACCTACGAGGTTCATGATGTCACTGGCTGGGGTTATAAGCCGGTGCGGTCCCGCCCCGGTGAGCCGGACACCGCCTGGTATGGCAACCCGCCGATGTTACTGGCAGATCTCCGTGGTGAGAAAGCAGAGGCCGCCATCATCAATATCCAGAAAGCTATCGACGACTACCCCTTCGCGAATGAATACACAGCCTGGCCCGGGCCCAACAGCAACACCTTTGTAGCCTGGGTAATCCGCCAGGTACCCGAACTGGACGTCGCGCTGCCCAATATTGCTATCGGGAAAGACTATCTCGATGAAGGAGTGTTTGCGAAAGCACCCTCCGGTTCGGGCTACCAGTTCTCCCTGAATGGGTATTTCGGCATTATGGCGAGCATGCGGGAAGGTGTTGAGCTGAATATCCTCGGCCTCAATATCGGTGTCGACCCTCTCTCTTTGGCCGTCAAATTGCCAGGGATCGGGCACCTTGGCTTGCGCGACCCCTGGATGGATCGATCCACTTGGCAAACAGCACCGGCTATCGAACAGGTTTCAGATGCAAATTAGCGGTCACTCCCGCACGCCTGCGATAGGCGGGCTTTAAACTGAGTGAGAATTTCCAAGCTTGAGAACAGTCTGGGCATGATTGGTCGCGCCCAGAAAGCGGGAGCAACCTTGTGATAACTGTTTGTTCAGAAGAGGCATTGTCAGAATTACTGCAAACACACCCGGCCGTCCTGATCCTATTCGGAGGCCCCCACTGCGGCGTATGCCAGGCAATCAAGCCTCAGCTTGAAAAGCTTGCCAGTGGGGAATTCCCGATGCTGGTAACAGCCTACATTGATTGCCAGGAAAGCGGCGGACAATTGTGCGCAGCTCGCGGCATTTTTTCTCTTCCGGTCGTACAGCTATGGTTTAACGGCCAGCGTTTCGCGGAGTTTGCCAGAGTTTTTTCCATCGGAGAGGTTCGTACCGCACTGGAAAGGCCCTATCACCACCTCAATGATGACTGAATGGTTCACCACCAGAACCACAACCAGCCTGCGATCGTATCTACCTGGATGCCAGCCTACATCGGTTTTATGACCGCAGATCCCCCGGAGCATCCAGACACTTATGCTGAATCCTACCATCGTGGATTCTTCGCCAATCTTGCAAAAGGCCGGCCGCCCGAACAATGCGCCATGAACACCCACGACACGGCGTCAGTCGGTGGTCTGGTAACAATTGCCCCACTGGTGTTCTCAGAGCGGCTCCGAGGTACGGAAGTGCCCGACATACAGTCTCTTTGCCGGGAACACCTGGCACTGACGCACCCGGATGAAAGCTTGATGCAGGTCTGTGATCGCTATGTAAGCCTTCTTTGCGGCCTTATGGAAGGGGCAGACGAAGAAGGCGTCAAGGCGCTGCTGTCGGAAGCCGGTAAAGGTGCAACAGGCCTGGATGTTGCGGCATTGGTGAAACGAAACCTGCCGGACAACCAGGTGGTGGGCCGGATTTACTCACCCGCGTGCTACATCTCAGACTCCTGGCCGATTGTTTTGTACCTGGCTTACAAATACCGCAGTGATCCCTGGTTAGCGCTGCGGGTAAACACCAACCTGGGCGGCGACAACGTTCATCGGGGCATGGTGATTGGAGCGATATTGGGGCTGATCAGTGATGACGTGGCCGCCCGCTGGTTTGATCAGTTAATGGATCATGAGGCGATTGGCCGGGAGATTGCTGCGCTGATCAGTGCTGCGGCTGCAGCCGGATAGTCGATTTGTGGGCTCGGCGGAACTAGGCTTTAGGTGCAAATAATCGAGATAACAAGTCCCGATAAATCCGATTATTCCAGTCCTGAACGATGATCTGAGACCTGAACAATTGCCACAATTCCCACGAATAGACGATCAAGAGCAAGATGACTGCCGGCCAAAGCAACCCCGCCCTCAGGCGCAATGAAACCAAGCCCTTTGGCGTCGTTCCATGCAGTGAGAAATCCTTTCTGATTCAATTCACTTCCCCCCTTGAAGCAATCTGACGTGAAACATAAATCAGTCTTTGATTCGGTGCCTCAGGAGTTTTGTAACTCCTCGCCAATGGGGCTTAAAGGAAAGCGATCAACCACTGTGTATACAGAACCATCAGCACTCTGCTCGCTTTCAAAAAGCACAAACTGATCCACCTGAAACGACCCGAAAGCCTTCTCGCCATACTCGGCCAGCAAGCCTTCAACCGAACCAGGCTGACGTTTGAATCGGGAAAGGGTGATATGGGGGAGAAATGCCCGGCTTTCCGTTATTAATCCAAGGCGTTCCATTTGCTCTTTAATCGCATTATGGAGGCTGACAACGGGAGCCTCCGGCTGGATTGCCGCCCAGAGATTTCGGGGAGCGCAAGGCTGGCCGAAACAACCTAACCCCGCGACACTGAGTTCAAAAGGCGCCTGGGGGTTGCGGCGGGCAGCCTCGCACACCGCTGATAGACGACCTTCATCAACGTCGCCAAGGAACAACAAGGTGATGTGCATCTGCTCAACACTTTGCCATTTGGCAGCGGACACCTCTGCCCTGACCTTCGACAGGCGGGCTTTGATCTGAACGGGTATCTCCAATCCGAAGAAGAGTCTAGGCATAATTTGGAGCATCCAGTATGTCAGGCAATCCAGCCTTAGCTTGAAAAGCTTGCCTGAGATGAATTTACGAAGCGGGTAACAGCCTATATTTATTGCGAGAAAAGGAGGGATTACCTCTCAACGGGCGCTCTTGTATTCGTCAAAGATTACTCATCTAGCCCAAATTTTTTCCGAATGCGCTTGGCCCATGATGGCCTTTGTATTTTGTAGCTATATGTACTTTCAGGAACAATGATGTTCGGGTTGGCTAATACGAGCGCGTCGAAAAAAGCGCGTCGATCAAACCCACGATAATTCCCGTACATCAGTTGCTTCTTCTCCCCGTTTTTGAGCACTATCAAGTTTGAAATAAACTCTTGCGTTGTATCACTTACTTGCTTTAATTCCGTAATGTCAGAAACTTTGACCTGCCAGCTCACATCACCGAAGGTAGGGTCAAAATAGGACAGCATGGTTGGCGTGACACAAACCCTGATTTGCTTATTTTCAAGCCAGAACCACAGTGCCAAACCAAGCAAAATAGCCTCAACAACCCAAATGGCGATATCAAGAACGTCAAAGAGCTGCGTTAGCGCACTTTTATCACTCGTTAAATCAGGGAGGTATTTGTGTGCTGCCACGTATAGAAGGAATGTCAGCCCAGCATTGAAAACAAGCAGCAACGCTGAAGAACGTTGCTTCCTGGTAAAAATGAAGTAAGTTGCCATTTTTTTCCTTCGTGAAAATATATTACATGCGCGCCAGGGCCGTTTTTCTAGAAGATTGCCCGGCAGCTTCCCAGCGATTGTGCCGTCAGATACTCACAAAACGCCTTCACATCAGGATTGGTAAACTCACTGGAAATCAACTCGCCCGGGATCAGCCCTTCATCCCATCGCGACGTAACCAGAGTATGCGGGTACACGTTACCGTCGCCGGGATAAATCTGCACCTCGGCTTGGGTCTGATGAATATAGAGATCGCGAAGTTCTTTGGTGCAACGAAGCGCGCTGTGGTCATCGCGGATAACGCACTGATAGCCCTCCCCGGCGAAAAACTCACTGCCGACGGATAACAACGAACTTGTGCTCAGAGTAGAAGTCGGCATCGGGTGGATGGTTCGGGAGACGTCTTTGGCGATATTCGTGCAGCCGGCGATTAACGACAGCAATAGAAGCGTCAACACCCTGAACGTATTCACAAGAGTGCACTGAAACAAGACCGCTGGATTCTTTTGAATAGGCATCACTTTGGTTGTAACTCTTAAAAGAAAACCATTATAGCCAGCATCTGCGCTGACTCCAGAAGAGGAACGCGCCAGGCCTGTCGCGGCCCTGCGCCTTATGCAATAATGATATAACAGAAGCCCAAAATATAATATTATTAGGAAATGCAAGTATGAAAAGGATTTTAGTGTGCACCCTCGTTTCAGCATTAGTGGTTGGCTGCGGAGGTGGTGGCAATGGAAGCAACCTGGAGTCAGTCAACGAAGAGACAGGGTCGCCTGGGGAAGGCGAAGACAACGGGAGCGTAACGCCAGGAGACCAGATCACAGCACTTGAGGGCTCCTGGAAGAAGCAATGCGGAAACGTTGATGGCGAATCGCACTACGATATCGTAACCGTATCCTTCACCGGAGGCAGGTACACCACAAGTATCGAGAACTATACCGATAGCGGTTGCACGACCCCGTTTCAGGACGCTCCGAACCCTGTCGCATCAGGTGACTTCTCACTGGGTGAAAATATATTGCTAGGTGATGGCGTCACCGCTACGGAACTCAATATACACGTTACCCAGTTCAATGGTGCCGACTTCGAAATCTACGAATACGATGTTGTTTACATCAATAACAATGTTCTCTATGCAGGAATAGAATCAGGCAGTTCACCAGATGTGCGGCCAACCAGTCTCAACTATAATCGCCCATTCTATCGACTGAACTAGGTTTATTGATCTCAACCGGGACAGATCTGTCCCGGTTTCGCGGTTTCGTGACTTGATGCTTCACTTCAGTGTCTTACTTTCGTTACCACTTCGGGTACTGCCGGCTCACCGGGTTTGCCGGCGAGAATGCGGTCGGCATCCAGTGAGGCAATCGGTATTCGCGTATCCCTCGGGACGTCGCCGCTTAGCTGCAGCTCAAGATAGCGGAGTGCACAAACCCGCAGGAAGGAAGTGAAGTTGCCGAGGTCGTGGCCGGCATCAATGGATTCGTGGTAAAGCCGGGTAATCATCTGTGGCAGGTTCATGCCGTCCCGTTCAGCCAGCTCTGCCAGCACCTGCCAGAAAGCGTTTTCCATCCGCACACTGGTCACCATGCCATCAATACGCAGAGAATGAGTCCGACTGATCCAAAGCTCCGGATCGGCGTTAATAAAAAGCTTGCACATGGCGACCTCGCTGGAAGCGTTGAGGGGCCGATCATATCGGCCCCTGCCGCGTTATTGATCCAGTAATTTGAAGAACTGCGCCAACCAGGCCGGATGAGCGGGCCATGCAGGCGCTGTTACCAGATTAGCATCGGTTACAGCCTGATCAACCTCGATACCGGCAAAGGTGCCGCCGGCCAGCTCTACTTCCGGTTGGCAGGCCGGATAGGCTGAGCATTTTCGGCCCTCCAGCACCCCCGCTGCGGCCAGCAACTGGGCACCGTGGCAGATCGCCGCCACCGGTTTGTTGGTTTCGAAGAAATGGCGCACCAGATTCAGCACATCCTTGTTCAGGCGCAGGTACTCGGGTGCGCGACCGCCGGGCACCACCAGTGCGTCGTAGTTCGCCGGGTTCAGCCCGTCGAAATCCCCATTCAGAGCAAATCGATGGCCCGGCTTTTCTGTATAAGTCTGGTCGCCCTCGAAGTCATGGATGGCCGTAGCAACGGTATCGCCCGCTTTTTTGTCCGGGCAAACGGCATGAACCGTGTGGCCGACGGCTTGCAGTGCCTGGAACGGCACCATGGTTTCGTAATCTTCGGTGAAATCACCGGTAATCATCAAAATCTTTTTCCCGCTCATGGCTATCTCCTTAATCTTGTTTTTGCCAAGTCCGAAAACAGTAGCAGGGGGGATAGTGGAGCGGGTATTAAGGGACTACTACAGGCCTTCTCAGCCAAAGATATGGGCTTGCTCCTCCACTTAGCGACCGTAGGTTGGCAGCTTCATGTGCCGGTTCACATCCTTGTAAAGCAAATAGCGAAACGGGCCCGGCCCGCCGGCGTAGCAAGCCTGCGGGCAAAAGGCTCGCAGCCACATGTAATCGCCAGCCTCTACTTCCACCCAATCTTTGTTGAGCAGATACATGGCCTTGCCTTCGAGCACATACAGTCCATGCTCCATCACATGGGTTTCAGCAAAGGGAATCACGCCACCGGGCATAAAGTTGACGATATTCACATGCATGTCGTGCCTCATATCCTGCATATCCACAAACCGCGTAGTGCTCCAGCAGCCATTAGTATCGGGCATGACCAGTGGGTCAATCAGCGTTTCATTGGTTACGAACGCTTCAGGAACATCAACGCCTTCTACCTTCTCGTAGGCCTTACGAATCCAGTGAAAGCGCACCGTCTCGCCCGAGTTGTTGTGCAGTGTCCAGTCGCTGCCCGGCGGAATGAATGCGTAGCCACCCGGCTGCATGTTGTGCTCTTCGCCGCTCAGAGTGAGTGTCAGCTCACCCTCAACGATAAACAACACACCCTCAGCGCCCGGATCGGTTTCCGGTTTGTCGCTACCACCACCCGGCTGCACTTCCATAATGTACTGGGAGAAAGTTTCAGAAAAACCGGTCAGTGGCCGCGACAGCACCCACAAACGCGTACCTGTCCAGAATGGCAGATGGCTGGTGACTATGTCTCGCATCACACCCTTGGGAATCACTGCATAGGCCTCGGTGAACACCGCTCGGTCTGTCAGCAGTTGCGTTTGAGGCGGGTGCCCGCCCGTGGGCGCGTAATAGGTTTTCGGTGTATTCGAACTCTGGTCCATGATGGCCCCTTCAAGAAAAACTTAAGCTGGATGGGGTTCCACTCAGCAGCGGGCTATGCCTACTGAACCGGAACTGCATCGTATTTTTTTGGTACGAACGTAGTAAGTAAAACCGCCCAGTACAGCGCCAATAATCCAGGCGTACCCAGACAAGTCGCTCAACACAGGCACCCACACCGCCGCTACGGAGAATGCTCCACCCACTACAAATGCAATAACTGCGTTGTCGTGCCAACCTTTGTTGTAGTGATACTGGCCCGCCTCCATGTTGTAAAGGTCATCGCGGCTAAGCTCCTGTTTACGCACTACGTAGTAATCAACAATCAAAATACCAAACAACGGAGCCAGGGTTGCGCCCAGCGTGTTTACAAAGCCAGCAATACCTATCTGGCTGATCACTGCAGTCCACAACCCGCCAATAACCAGGGCAAACGCGGATGTGATCAAGCCGGCCTTACGAAAGCTGATGGTAGATGGCGACAGATTGGCAATGCCGTTAACTGCAGGAATAAAGTTAGCAACCAGGTTGATGCCAACCGTCGCGGCAAAGAAAGTGATGGCTGCGATTATGCCCAGGAACACACTGTCTGAACGCTCCACAATAGCAGTGGGGTTGATGATGGCTTCACCATAAACAACCGCGGCGCCCGCCGTCGTAAGCAAGGCCAAAGCGGAGAACAGAATCATGTTCATCGGCAGCCCCCAGAAATTGCCCTTGACCATGGCCTGTTTGTTTTTTGCATAGCGGGAGAAGTCACTGAAGTTGATCATCACCGCTGCAAAATAAGCCACCATGGTGCCAAAGATGGCAACAAAACCTGCCGCCTCGGTCTTCCATGTCCCTTCGGGGTTCGCAAAAATCGTTTGTGCGGCAGATAGTAGTTGTCCGTCTGATTTGCTCCAGAGCACGATCAACAAGCCAATCATAACCAAGTACACAAACGGGCCTGCCAGGTTCAAAAAACCTTCAACCCAGTTCATACCGCGCCAGAAAATAATAATGTGAAACGCCCATACGAACAGGAAGGCCACCCAGTCGACGCCGCTTAAACCAAGAAATATCACCTCGGACTCGGCGCCTGTAATGGACTTGATCAACAACGCTAACGCGGTTGAGGCAAAGTAGACTTGCGCGCCGTACCAGAACACAGCGACGACTGCGCGCAGAACCGCAGGCAACTTGGCCCCCGCCGTACCCATACTGGCGCGGGCGAATACCGGGTAGGAAATACCGTAGCGCTCCCCTGCTGCCCCGGACAAATTAACCATGTACATGACAAACAGGCCGGCCGCGATCAAAGCAGTAAATGCAGTCCATCCACTCACGCCAAATGAAATAAATAGCGATGCGACCAGGGTGTAGCCAAACAAAGACTGAATGTCGTTTGCCCACACGTTGAATATTGCAAACGAGCCCCACGTTTTTTCCCTGGCGGTAATGGGGCGCAGAGTGTTTTCACTTTCACTGACGACGGTATCGCTGGCTGGTTGCATGCCAATCTCCTGAGATTAAGTGGTACCCGTACAGGGTTACTGCACAAACCTCAGGCATCAGCAAGATACGGACCATGACAAATCCGCATCCATTCTCAGGCATAGTTAGACAACCGCCGAAATCACAACAGCCAGAACACTGCGACGTAGCGCCCTCCGCGACGATATGGGGAGAGCCCCGGCCGACGGCGGTCCGATATAGCTACGTTTACTTCTCCGAATAAAATAGGGCGAAAAGATCAATGCCGGGCGGCACTAAGCACTAAAGTGGAGCATAAAGAGCTCTGAGCCGATAATTTCTTATCGGTGGTAACAACCGTCCACGCTCCATTCTTCAACTTAACCTTAGCAACCGGGCTCACGTTGCCGATCATGAACATTTTGCTGGAGTCTGGCTTTCTCGCGTTTGAGTCACAACATCCATAAGGAAAGCGAAGCCATAGCCTGGTCTTTCATGGAAAGCCATTAGCATTCAGACTAGAAACTGGACCTGTGCAATTACATACAACCAGCCTTAAGAGGCCCTTATGGCAAAGCCAAAACGAATCTACCTCGCTGGCCCTGAAGTTTTCTTTCCCGCCGGCGAACATCAGTTCATCGTAGCCGAGAAAAAACGCCTCCTTGGGGAATACGGGTTTGAAGGCGTAGACCCACTGGATACCGAGTTGGTGTTTTCAGATGGCGAGGCAAAAGCTGATTGCGGGCATAGAATCTACAGGGCCAACCGTGAACTGATGGACAGCTGCGATGCCATCATCGCCAACCTGACACCGTTTCGTGGTATCAGCGCTGACCCGGGTACCGTCTATGAGGTGGGTTACATGATCGGCCAGGGCAAACCTGCATACGGATTCACCCTGGATAGCCGGCACTACCGGGAACGCGCAGGTGCAACCGGACTGGACGACATGGACCATACAATCGAGGACTTCGAGCTGAGTGATAACCTGATGATTGAGGGCGGCATCCACGAATCCGGCGGGCAACTCTTTGTGGCTGAGCAACCAGGCGAGCACCCGTTTTTCTCAGCAGAGCTGTTTCACCGCTGCGTTCAGGCGCTTACCTGTCATGGTCACTTCCGGTTAAGTTAATTTTTCATTAAAAAACTCAATGGTACGTTGCCATGCAAGCTCTGCGTTTTCTTCATCATATCGGGCGGTCGAGTCATTATGAAAACCATGGTTAGCCCCCTTATACATGTACATTGTGTATTCCACATTATTCGCTTTTAAATCTTGCTCGTACTCAGGCCATGTATCATTAACGCGTTTATCCAATTCACCCAGTTGTATCATGAGCGGTGCTTCAATATTCTTACGTAAGTTTTCGCTTGCAGGCGTACCATAAAACGGCACGCCGGCGCTCAGAAGGCCTGGATCAACCGCCGCCAGGTAATTTACAACATAACCACCAAAGCAAAAGCCAACAGCGCCTAATTTTCCATTGCTATCAGGGTGCGACTTTAAATAATGTGCAGCGGCTACGAAATCATTTTGTATTTTCGCCCTGTCCATCGTTTTTTGCATTGCTCGGCCTTCATCGTCGTTACCCGGATACCCCCCTAAAGGAAATAACGCATCCGGCGCAAAGGCTATAAAACCCACTTTAGCAAGTCGTCTTGCCACATCTTCGACATAAGGGTTCAAGCCCCGGTTTTCGTGTATCACCAATACAACAGGAAGCTTACCCTCCACATTTCTCGGAACAACGAGATAACCTCGGCCTTTACCATGTCCATCAGGCGAGTCAAATTCTTCGTATGTTGCCTTTATATCTTCATCATTAAACGATACCTGCTCTGCGAGGGCATAATCAGGCAATAAGGCGGAGGTTAATACACTGAGAGAAAAGCCAAGAACAGCTAACCCACTGAGCTTTCGCATAAAAGTGCGTCGATCAATCAAACCATGTGCATATTCATCATACCAATCGAATGCTTCCTGAGGGATATGATCTGACGTTGGCGTATTCATAACTGATCCTCGGTTTTTAAACACTTACTGACTTTGTACCATAGCGTAACAACACTAAAACTGGCAGTTTTCGTGCTGTGTACTGGTTGATTCAGCAGGCCTGCACCGATATGGGCGCATGACGGTTTGGCAAGAAACCGGAAAAAAGCCTGGCCAACGAGATAATATGGCGCCATCCAGTTCATCCAGAGAGTGAGTATTCAAATGAAATTAAAAAAATTTTTAGCCGTTAGCGCAGTCAGCTTCGCAATTTTTCTAAGTGCCTGTGCAAATACACCCGGGGCCACCGATAAAGATGTGACAACGGAAAACCTGATTCGTGGCGGCGAGTGGGTTGTGGACGATATAAGCGGCAAAGGCATTATCGACAGCTCTCGTGTCAGCATCGTGTTCATGGAAGGCAATAAGGTAGGGGGTAGCTCATCCTGCAATCGTTACAGCGGTGAATACCAACTCAATGGATCCGAATTTACCGTTGGCGAAAATATGGCCTCTACCCGAATGGCCTGTGCGCCGGCGCTGATGAATCAGGAACAATCTTTTTTGAAACTGCTCATGAATGTAAACCAGGCGCGCTTTGGCGATCACGGCGAATTGCTGTTGAGCACCCCCGAAGGAGAAACTATCCGCGCTTTTCAATCGTCACCTAAGCCGTAGTTTGGGCGGGTACGCGTGAACTCGCCGGTGCGCATCTCGCGAGCGCGCATCGGCATGGCGTCGATACGGCGGAAAATAGCGTCAAGGTCGAGATAGGAGTCCCGGCTTTTGATGCCGCCGTCCTTGCCTATCAACAGGACCTGGCCATCCGAACGCGACTCTTCCAGCATAGCCTTCACGTCACTCTTGAGGCTGCTCGAAACAGATTGCTGATTCGAAACCACACCCGAACCAGTACTTACAAACCAGACAATATCACGGTCATCCACTTTGGCCCGGACACCCCTGAGCGTTTCAATCTCACCGCCATTTTCACTGGCTGCTTGCACCAGAATGAGTCGGTTTTTCCACCGGTAGTCGTTCAACCTGTCCATGTCAGCCCCGTGAGCAGTCAGTGGAATCAGCGAAAGCATCACCGCAAGAATGGTTTTGATCTTAGTAACGAAAAAATTGAGACTCATTTCTTTGCCCCGTCATCGTTCGCCCAAAAAATACGAGAGTCTGTACCCACCTGATCATACGAACGGCCACAAGGAATCTCTCACACCTGTTGGAGAGCTCGCTATTCTAGAGCTATTGCTACAAACGAGGATGCAGGAACGCCAGGCTCTGGCATTTTGCGCGAAAATACATCTGTCCCGATTTTCGAAGGCTCCTACGGTTGGGATAATCATTCCACCCCGTATAAACTGCACTTGAGCAACCCAAGAAACCAAACCTATGCAAACCATCCTCGGCGGGAGACGAGCCGACTGCTCCACGGACCCAACGAAGTGGATTCAAACTGCGATCAGGTATCATTGGCAATGAATAAAACTACCGAGGATAAAACAGCATCAACGCCGCCGCCCGAAAAGAAGGGCTTCAGTGGCTTGCATGTCTTTGGCATTGTGCTGCTCACCATCGTTGCCACCGTGGGCGCTGGTTACTGGTGGTTAAGCCACTATGTGTTTCCTGAGAACTTCGAACCCGTAACCCTGAATGCCAGCGAACAGGATTCACTCAACAACAAACTGAATACTCTCGGCATTGATACCCGAGGCGTCGAATCCGGCCGCCCGTTGCAGCCGGAGCCCTACAGTGAGGAAGGCGCCAGCCGGGAGGTACGTTTCAGCGAGCGGGAACTCAACGGCATGCTGGCCAATAACACCGATCTGGCTCAGAGGCTCGCCGTCGATCTGTCGGACGATCTTCTGAGCGCACTGCTTCTGGTGCCTCTTGACGAAGGTTTCCCTGTACTCGGCGGCAGAACTCTACGAGTAAATGCTGGCGTAGAGCTCTCCTTTGCCAACGGTCGCCCCCTGGTAAAGTTAAGGGGCGTCAGCCTCATGGGCGTGCCCATTCCGAATGCCTGGCTGGGTAACCTCAAGAATGTGGACCTGGTTAACGAATTCGGTGCCAACGAAGGATTTTGGCAATCCTTTGCAGCGGGGGTGGATTATATCCAGGTTGAGGATGGCCGGTTGCTTGTCCGGCTGAAGGAATAGACAACACAACAAGGAGGCATCATGTCGTACACCAGCCGATATACACCCGAAACCCTGAGCCGTGATGAGCTGGACCAGAGCACTGGCCCAATGGTGATCGAATTCGGCACCAACTGGTGCGGGATCTGCCAGGGTGCTCAGGCGAACATCAAGGCGGCAATGGACAATTACCCAGACATTCCGCATGTGAAGGTTGAGGATGGCAAAGGCCGCAGATTAGGGCGGACGTTTGGCGTTAAGCTCTGGCCGACTCTGATTTTTTTGAAGGATGGTAAAGAAATAGCGCGGGTCGTCCGCCCGGAAGACAGCAACGACATCGAAGATGCACTGCTAAAAACTCACTAAGGCCGGTGCCGGCAATTGCTGGCCTGCCAGGAACAATACGGAAACTGGATAATAAATCTGGCCCGGTTTTCCCAAAAATAAATCGGTCCAGGTTTTCGCTGGTTATACATTCTCCAGTTTTTCAAGAGCCTGTTGAGGAGATAGCTCTTCCCCTTCCCAAAGCTCGACCCTATGAGCACCAGCCCCAAAGGCAACTTCCCGAAGCACTTTTACCTCAACTTCAGACAGCCCCCCTTCCGTCATTTCGATAGGGTGCATTAGTACAGCCGGGCTCCGTTTTATGAGTTTTTTAGGAAGCACCTTTTTTATGCCATTGAGCAATTCATGCTCGGCCCTTACGAATTCCCCGATCAACAGGCGGGATGTGCTGAACGGTTCCGGAGCACAAACAATTTCGACAACAGGCTTGCCGGATACCTTCATAATCTCAAAGCGGTTCCGCGAAACCTTTACGTACACCTTTTCTTCAAACAGTTTTCTCAACACTATCTCGTCCTATGTTTAACGAGGTTCTAGAAAAACCTTCTCCGAATTTGATCCACGGAAACCCAGAGATGCTGTTGGTAGTGGCTCGAGTTGCCCGCCTTTACTGCGTGGCCTGGTCAATCTTTTCCGCCTGCCTGGCCGCCTCATCCTCCATAAACTTCTTCATGTTCTCTTCAAACTTCGGCACATCGCCCGGCTTCGTCGGAACCTTTGGCGCATTGTCGGCCCTCATTTCCGCAGCCCGCTCAGCGTTGGCCTCTTTACCTTTGTTCAGTTGCTGAGTCACCAACAGACCAACCACCAATACAGCGGCGAGCAAAAGGATCAGTTTCATAACAGTTTCTCGTTCAGTGGTTACCGATCAGATTCGCTCAATCTGTGCGCATCTCACGAATGCGGATCAGCATGGCATCGATCCGGCCGACACCCTTGCCAGATTTGAAACCAGACTTGTCCCGCTTTTGAGCGCTTACGACCTGCCAGTCAAAAACCATAGCAACAAGCCAGAAACCCCGAAAAGAAGCACTGCAAAATGGACAGCCAGGTTCTTCCGGATAGTTGGGGCAGGCTTGGCAGTGAAACTGAAATAGTCCTCACCAAACAGCCCAACGCCGCAGCCCTCACAGTAGTTTTTCGAGTAAGAGATCCTGAGCTCGGATGGCTCGAACTTTTTCCGACAGCTGTAACAACTCGGCTTAATCACTTGGGGCTCCGATTTGTCTGATGGTTGAAATAATCGGGTCAGGTGGCCGCAAAGAATTCAACAAATCAAAGTCTAATTGCTGCCGCAAACCGGCCGCTTCCGGGGCAACAAGCAGCCAGCCAAGAGCGCCCAGATTCGCGAGAACCGCCAGCCAGAAAACGAACTGATAGCTCACCTTTCGCGTTTTATGCCGAAAAACCTGTTGCGCCATAAGTGCACCAGGCCAGCCACAACAGAGTTCAAAGAAGTGCAGCCTATTCTCGGGCGTGCGCTGTGCTCCCCGTTGAGCCGCCCGCTTATCAATCCAGTACATCACAAACAACAGCAGACTCACCCCGCCATAAGCAGCCGGGATAGAAACAGGCATATACCCCCGATGAAACAGACCTGCCAGAGCGGTGAAAAACGCAAGTACAACAACAGCCGCCACCCAGACTCCCGGAGCGATACTGGCGCCAACCTTTGCTGCTCCCGCATACTGAAACCGCCCAGCCCTCAGCCGGCCCCGGTCATCCTTCGAGATGCTGTACGTCACTTTGCGATCAGGAACCGGTCGCCCTCGGCCTGCATAACTGCTGATATGCGCAAAAACCCGCTCACCACCGGCTTCCGGAGTAATAAACCCAAACCCCTTGGCATCATCCCAGACAGTGAGAAATCCTTTCTGATTCAATTCACTTCTCCTCGAACCAGGGGCATTTGATCGGGCCTGCAATGGTGGTAAAAGCTAACAAACAATAAAGTGCAGTAATAAGGGGCTGGAAAGCCGGTCTCAAATCCATTTCTCAGACATCCTAGTTTTGCAATCCTGAATCAACCCAGCGTGGAACATAAGCCAGTCTTCGGTTCGATGCCTCAGGATTCTTGTAACGGATTACAAGCCCTGCCAAGGCTGGAAAACAGACCTGATCCAGTTTCCCTATTGTTCCTTCAACTCACGATAACTCTCACAGGACTTATCGCGCTCCCTCGCCAACCTGGGATCGCTATTGCCCATAGCGGCAACCGTCGCCGCATTGCAGGCCTGACGCGCCTCATCCAACGGATCAGGCGTTGGTGCGGAACCTATATTGGCAACCGTTGGTTTGAAAGAGACAGCTGCATTGCAGTACATATTCTGGATTTTCGCCTGTTGCCAGTCGCCTGCCCCTGACGCTCTCAATTGCGAACACAGCGCATTGAACAGCCGGGCAGCCGTAGCAGTGCATCTGGAAAACTGACTGAGGTTGTGCTGATGATTGGCACAAACACTCTCAGAGCGCACCTTCCAAAGCTGATGCTGGTACGAAACCGATACCCCCTCGTATTCGATAACCACGGGGGTAACCTCAAGGTTTCTGGTTTCATTGAAATGATTCGATACCGTTGATTGCACGGTGTTGAGGTAAGCGGAAAACACAAAACTCACCGGGTCCAAAATTCCATACTCCAAAATAAACCATAGTTGAGGGCCGAATAATCAAGCCAGGTATTCAACACCTGTATCAGACAGCTTCAGAAATTTGGCGGGAACACGATGACGCGCTCATACTCTGAGAGATTGACCTTGCCGAGATTACCTACATTTTCGTAGTCGATGAAAGCCCATTTCATTGCTCAACGTCCTATGTCGGTTCAAAAATAAATCTGTCACGGTTTTCCCGGCGGAGGCGCAGCCTCAACGAAAAAGGCGCCCCTTGCCTTGTTATGTTTTTACTTGAAGTGGCCGTAAACGCCCCAACCACGACCAGTGATTCCCAAATTCAGCAGCAAATCTGCCTCTTTCTTACCCACGTAGCCTGGATTTTCTGACTCCCAGATCTTGCGCTTAATATATTTAGCCCAGACTTTTTCGAACTGACTTTCCGGCTCCTTATATCCGTTACAAACCTCTACGAATCGCTCTTGGGCAGGTGTTTCAGGATAAATTGCGCCACGCATGAGCGCTGCAAGCCACGAGCCGTAATTGATGAGCAGCTCAATCTCGACCTCAGAGAAGAGCGTATCGGGCACATTGGGCCGGAACTCCATTTTCCTATATTTTATGTGCTCTGCTGAAGCCACTGATCACCCCAAAAAACATAACGCCCGCATTTACGGCTAGTTTGGAGCGCAGCGGAAAACCAGTCCGACAACATACGCTTGTTAACCTTTTTTCCATTCAGGCAAATCACATTTTGAAACTTGTTTGTCAGGAAGGATAAATGCCACGCTGTACCTTGCCCTAGTTATTGCCACATATAACTTATTTTTAGACTCTTCTGATTTATCACCATCAAATACAGCGCAGTCTCCTAGAATATACTTAATATAGGGCTTTGTAGGAACTATTATAGTCCGATCAAACCCTAGCCCCTTTGACTTACCAAAATTAATCTTTCTAATACTGACTTCATTGAAGGTTTTTCCCGAGCTAATACCATGCCTTAAAAGTACAGGCTTATGCTCATTGATATAAGCTATTGCATTCGATTCACTTACACAAAACACGCCAACATGGGCACTAAAATGCTCTGGAATTTCGGCAACAGTAGAAATTGTTTTCTTATAACCTTCGTAAGAATGAACTTTGTCGGCATAATCACAAATACTTTGCACAGATCTTCTGCTAACTGCTAGATATTCCTCGTCAAATTTCATATTTCTAAATTTGCCCAGCTTTTGTTCGCTAGATTTTGGGCCTTTTGACGCTACAGAGGTGTCATAAATCGTTTGCCTAAAATCTCCCACACAAGTTATCAGAAAGGACTTGGATTTACTAAGGGCTTTGAGTATTTCATAATCCCAGCCAACTAGATCCTGCACCTCATCAAAATATATATGCTTATAAATCCCACCCAAACGATCTAGTATTTCTTTCTCCTTCAACTCCATTATTTTACTAGCGAGCTTTGATAGATAAGTCGTGTGTGCTTTTTTTCTGCACTTGGTAAGGTAGTAGTCTGGATTGAAACTCCCGCAAGCTAGAAGCTCTTTTCTACCTGGTATAGTCCTTCCATTCCTCTTATGAGGATCACCATTACTGTTAAAGTTTATAGTTTCAATACGTCCGTCAAATGCACACTGTTGATAAGGCCTTACAATATCCTCAAGTAGAAAGCTAAACAGCCCTTTGACTACAATTTATCGTTATCTAGATTTAGTAATGAGAATCGCGATACCAGCTCTTTTTGGTTGCTTTCAGTATATGTTACTACTAGAACCTTATCTCCCTGATTTGCATAATCTCCGGCTTCGGATATTATTCTATGTGTTTTTCCCGCTCCGGCGGCTGCAATCACAACCTTTTTACTCAAAACGTAGTGCCTTCTGTAAAAAGTCTGGATAATTTATCTTGTGATCAGATTCAAATATTCTGATGGCTGAATCCACTTTTTTCTTACCTGCGCCGCCTTCATCAGCATACCAATCCATTAAAAATCCAACCTTATTATCTAAAGTTTTTTGCTTCATATACTTATTGTATGTTTGTGTTGAAAGTGTGATTTTCGCGTAGTCATCAAGCTCTTTTTCAGTAGCCTTATTAGAAAATATTAATACCGGCTCTAGCGAATACTGCTCGTTATCGGATATAGAGAAAAACTCTATATTTTTATATGCATCATACTTATTTTTGTACTCTTCAATATTATATTTGTGGTTACCATCATTATCTTTGACAACATGTATATTTGTACCAATATTTTTTCCAATTTCCAAGTAATTTTTAAAGCCAATTCCTCGAACCACAACAATATCGATCCCATCGTCTTCTGGCAGTCGATCATAATTATCAATATAACTTCTTTTCAAAACTAGTTCGTCGGACGGACCTTCTACCAACACAACATTTCTTGATAAAACCACCCTTAAAGTGTCATAACCAGGTAATCTCTTCAGACTATTTGATACACTTTTATCTATGTCATTTAACCTGACGTAACTTTCATTAATAAGGCAGAGTTTATCTAGACTAAGCTTATTGAGAACATAAGAGCTATGTGTTGTTATAAACAATTGCTTACCTTGCCTCTGATTTTCTATATATTTAACTAATTTCGACAAATTGGTATGCGAGAGGTGATTTTCAGGCTCTTCCAATAAAATCACATCAACATTGCTGGCCTTGTTTTGTATAGCTAACTTGATTTGAATAGTGTTTTGTTCCCCCTTACCAACTTGAGGAAGGTTAATATTGTCAACAGATAGCTGCATACCTGATTCAAAGCTTGATATAGATACATCAGCAGTTACTTCAAGCTTTTTATTTGTGACAATATTTTCGCTATCTAATTTATCGTTTATCGATTTAACTTGCGGCTGGTCATCGAAATGCTGCTTTAGTTGTCGGTAATTAACATTTAGAAGCGCTTGCTCTTCTTTTGATAATGAGGAGTTTATGATTCTAGAAATATACTGATTTCGACCTTGAGTAGGATGCAACCTACTCGGATCCACAAACAAACCACTCATCTTTCTATTAAGAAACTTAATTTTATTCCATCCAAAGTCTAGCCATTCAATCTTGTAAAATTCAACAGGGATAGACTTTATTGAATCAGGAGTTTTAATAAATTCGTTGTATACCGCTTTCAAGTCATCATCAAATTTTATTTTTAAAGAGAGTCCATCGGTATTTTTATTTAGTGAGTTATTATCCCCTCGGTACTCAGGTGCGCCATCTAGGAACAGTTCAATCGTTATTGAAGGGAGGCTCTCACAATTTTTATCACCCTCTATGTAGGCTGTAGCAGCATCTAAATTGAAGAGTTCTGGTTTTATTTCACTGGACAGCGGCTTACCACGATAACTACAATTTAATGCTATCTCTATTGCCTCTTGAATTGTGCTTTTCCCTGAGTCGTTATCACCTACTAGTAAGTTTAGGTCATGATTAAAGTCAAATGCACGATCTGTGAATTTCTTGAAATTCTTAACGATTAACTTTTCAATGTGCACAAAATATTCCTTATACGACTTTAGCTATATATGCGATAGAGGTTAACGCGTCAATCAGCCGACGCGTCAGCGGTCGGCTGCATTGATTTGTTAGGGCTGAGATTATGGGGAACGCCCCCATTCGTACCAAAAGCCCCGCCATAATATTTCTTCAAATTAACCCCTATCTTTTTCGTCTCTTTGTACTGCGAAAGCATATTCTCACTAGCTATTGCTATTTTAGACCCAGCAAGTGAGTAGCCATTTTTACGCTTTTGTATTGGCAGGTGCTCTAACATCTGAAACTCTACTAAAAGATTTTTAAACTGCCCTGAATCTGCCACACCATCTAGACAATTAACAAAAAGCAATGCTAATTCCTTTGTAGAAAGCTGTGCTCTTAGAATACTTGAGTATTTTCTTTTTTCTTCGTAGGTCAATTTATTTTCTTCGTAACCATCAATAATTTTTAGGGCTTGGTATAGATTCCTGAAATAGTGGCCTAGTATGTGATTGTGATGCTTCTGAATATTTTTATAGCGTTCCAGAGCATCTTCCGGTGTTTTTGCTTCAATTGATAAGAATGCCAGAATCTCCTCAAATACAGCTCGCCCTTCAACCTTAGATTTTTTAGATGATGCACTTACACCTAATTGAGAATTTATAATAGATGCAGTAATTCCCTTGAGAGCTTTTTCAGCTTCACTTCTATAACTTAATTCTTCTAAATCAACCTTTAGGTTATCTACAATTTTATGGTGCAGGTCAAGAATATTAAAAAAGGTCGTTTCGATAGCTTGCGTGCTAAGAGCATCAGCAGTCTTTTCATATTCGTGACGGGCCAAACGCAGCTCTTGTCGCTGAATCACGATAGTGGCGATTAGGCCGAACAACGTAAAGAAAGTTAGTATTGGATTTAGGACTCCACCAAAAAAATCTCCGAAAACGCCACCTCGATCAGTGAACGATATCAAGGCCAGATTAATTAATAACAGTAACCCGGCACTTAATACTGCGAACGAAAGAACTTTAAACAAAACCTTATTGAGACTTAGGCTTATTTTGTTTTCATCGGACTCGGTGAATATAGCTTCAAAATCCGGATACTTTTGATCTAGATAGCTATTCAATCTGTAAAATATTTTTTTAAACCAGTCCTTCATCGTTTATTCCATAATCCGAGAGTTTCTCAGGCTTGTGTCCTAACAGTGGTTAGATAGCGCGCTTCGTTATTACCGAAAAACTGACCGCCATGAAACATGCATACCAGAGTTTGAAAACCTTAAATTAATCGTTTAAATCAAATACCTAGATACATTAAGACCTTGCGCACCCTGTAATAACTTGACGTCTTCATTATCGCAATAACGAAGCGCCGACGTCGCTTTCCCCCTTACCTCGTCTGACTTTCTCCTGAAAAACAGGCTCGCAGAAACCCTATCGATCAAGCCTTCCAGCTTGCCGTGAAAGCAGCGCACACACATGGTAATTGCCGACATAATAAGCGGCATAAAATGCGAGAAATCAAAAAAATGCGGTGTCAGTACTGAGGTGTCCATCGGCCGTTATCCATAACAGTTGGTGCTTTTTTCTGTCTTGTTTTACTACTGAAGATAAACCATCTCAGCACTCTCTGCCCCCCCTATTACAAAAATACATATCTTTATGCCACAAAAAAAGCTGCACGGTCTCCCGCACAGCTTTCTTTTTAATTCAGGTTTTAAACTAAATAGTTATTTATGCAGCAGCCAGAAAAGCTCCGGTCGCAGCAACCACACCACCCAGCACTCGACCAAAGCGGTTATCCGTTTTCTGCATCAATGCACCAAGCCCCCGTCCTACAAAGGTAAGGGCCAGTGTGCCAATGGAGAAGCCAACCAGGTATGCCACCAGCGCTGCGCCAGCAGGCATTTCTGTGCCGTGGGCAAAGCCGTGGAATACCATAAAGGCCGCGACCAGTGTTCCGCCTACCGCGGTAGGCAGTTTGGCCATGGTGGCTATAAGAATACCGGCCAGCAACACGGAGAGTGCGATGCCGGTTTCAACGCCGGGCAGGCTCATGCCTCCCCAGGCAATGGCTGCACCGAGGATCATGCCGCCGATCACAAACAGGGGCGTGCTGTTTTTCATAGTGGTGGACTGGCGCACGCTCCAGAAACCGATGGCTGCCATGGCCAGCAGGTGGTCAAGGCCCAGCATCGGGTGCATCAGGCCGCTGGTGAAGCCACCTTCAGTGTGGCCGGGATGGGCCATGGCTGAGGCGGAGGCGGTCAGCAACGCGGCGGCGGTAAGGAGTTTGGCTGTGAGTTTCATGGTGTTTCTCCTGATGGTTCTGGATTCGTTCCGATTCGGTTAGCTCAGGCTGGTTCAGCCAGTTTTTCGGGCCGTCTTTCCGGCAGCATGCCGCGCTCAAGAATGAAGTTGATAATAGTTTCCAGCCCTACTCCGTCGTAAAGGTTGGTGAACACGAAGGGGCGTTCGCCACGCATTTTTTTGCTGTCCCGCTCCATCACATCCAGGGAGGCATGTACCTGTTCGGCAATGTCGATCTTGTTGATGATCAGCAGGTCGGATTTGGTGATGCCGGGGCCGCCTTTGCGGGGGATCTTGTCGCCGGCGGAGACGTCGATCACGTACAGGGTGAGATCGCTCAGTTCCGGGCTGAAGGTGGCGGAGAGGTTGTCGCCGCCGGATTCCACCAGCACCAGTTCCAGGTTCGGGTGTCGGTTTTGCAGGTCGTCGATGGCAGCCAGGTTCATGGAGGCGTCTTCGCGGATAGCTGTATGCGGGCAGCCACCGGTTTCCACGCCGAGGATGCGGTCGGCTGGTAGAGCGTCGTGTTTAAGCAGGAAGTCGGCGTCTTCACGGGTGTAGATGTCGTTAGTAACAACGGCGATGTCGTAGTGGTCTTTTAGGGCCTTGCACAACTGGCGCAAGAGGGCGGTTTTTCCGGAACCGACCGGGCCGCCGACTCCAACTCTCAAACAATGTTTCATGGCTATATCCTCTTATCTTCAGGCTCCGTGTCTGCGTCGATCAGTAAGTCCTTCCGGGACACGCTGTAAATACATCCCTGTACGCTTGACTGCAGCATCCATGCTGCAGACAGTCCCGGAAGGACTTACTGACCGCCGCTCCAGACCTCGGAGTAAATGTCTTTATGTTTCAGCTTCTGAAAAGCCGTGAATACTGGGTTTCGTGTAAGGCGCTGCCGAGGGCCAGGCCGGGCAAAATGGGGCCAAGTTCTTCGTCATCCCGCTGCAGAGCAATCTCGACAGCGGTTACCAATAAGGGGCGCATGTGTTCGGTTACGCGCTGGGCTGCGGTGTGGCCAAGGGGCAGTGCTTTGCAGGCAACTGCAAGCTGGTTCTCAAGCCAGGCCCAGGCGAAACCGAGCAGGGTCTGGCGCTCGGGCACCTTCCGGTAGTGGGCCACCCAGGCGAACATGGTGATGTAACCGGGTTCGTCCGGAATCAGGCTCGCCTCTGGCAGCAGGCCAAGGTTGCGCAGCAGGGTGACCAGCGCCGCGCCAAGGCGGGTGTCTTCGTCACTCAGTTCTGCGGTTTCCCGGGTGGCGTGCAGCCAGTCGTTCCACTGGGCAATAGCTTCCGCATCCCCGGCTGCCCAGGCACTTTGCAGGCGCACCACCAAAGGCAACTCGCAACGGCTCAGGCCATCTTCCAGAACGCCTTCCAGCCATTGCTGCAAGTCTGCTTCGTTTTCTACCCAGCCCAGCTCAAAGGCACTTTCCAGCCCCTGGGACCAGGCAAAGGCACCTATGGGCAGCGCGGGGCTGACCAGTTGCATCAGGCCCAGCAAAGCCAGGTCGCTCGATGCGGCAGCCGGGCTGTTAGTGGGAGTGAGCATGGTGATGGCCGTGGCTATGGCTGTGGCCGCTATCGGCATTTCCAACTTGTGCATAAGCACCAGGTTCGGGATCAAAGGTTGCCGTGTGGCGAACCAGTTCTGCGCCCAGGTGCTCGGCCAACTCTTCCAGAACATGATCAGGCGGGAAACGCACCCAGCCACCTCGTTCGCTCTGGCCAATAGCCAGCGAGACATGGCGGTTGCCAAGGTGGTAGCACAACCTTGCCAGCGGAAGGCCAGCCTGTATGTAAGCGGTTACTACCGGTTCTTCCGCGGCGCGAATCCGGATGATTTCGCCGGTTCTGGCTTGCAACAAGTCGCCGTCACGCAATACAGGGCCACGGTCCAGAAACAGGCCAACGTCCTGGCTGGTTTCTGTGGTGGAGCGCAGCCGGCCCCGCATGCGCAGGTCGTAGGGCAAGGTCAGATTGTCGAAAATTTCAGTGCTTTCCACATGGGAAACGCGTTTTATAAGTTCCAGCATAAGGTTCTCCGGCCTCTGGCTCAGAATAGGTGGTAGCGCTGGGCCAACGGCAACTCAGAAGCCGGTTCGCAGGTCAGCAGTTCACCGTCTGCATGCACTTCGTAGGTTTGCGGGTCTACAGTCAGGTGCGGGCAGGCGTCGTTCAGTTTCATATCGCTCTTGCGGACTTGCCGCACGTTGGTACAGGCGGAGAGCATGCTGTCCAAGCCCAGCTCCTTGCCAATACCGGCTTCCAGGGCTGCCTTGCTGACAAAGGTCAGGCGGGTGGCACTGGCGGCTTTACCAAAGGCACCAAACATGGGGCGGTAGTGCACTGGCTGAGGCGTGGGAATCGATGCATTGGGATCGCCCATGGGCGCAGCGGCAATCATGCCGCCTTTGATGATGCAGGCGGGTTTCACACCAAAGAATGCAGGGCTCCAGAGCACCAGGTCCGCCAGCTTGCCCACTTCTACCGAGCCCACATCGTGTGCAATGCCATGGGTAATGGCGGAGTTGATGGTGTACTTGGCGATGTAGCGTTTGGCGCGGAAGTTGTCGGCACCCAGTTCTTCATCTTCCGGCAGCAGACCGCGCTGAGTTTTCATCTTGTGGGCCGTTTGCCAGGTGCGGCAGATAACCTCCCCTACCCGGCCCATGGCCTGTGAGTCGGAGGAGATCATGGAGATCACACCCATGTCGTGAAGGATGTCTTCAGCTGCAATGGTTTCCCGGCGTATGCGGGAGTCAGCAAACGCCACATCTTCCGGGATGTTGGGGTCCAGATGGTGGCAGACCATCAACATGTCCAGATGCTCGTCGATGGTGTTAACCGTGTACGGGCGCGTGGGGTTGGTGGAAGACGGCAACACATAGGGTTTCGAGCAGGCGGTGATGATGTCCGGCGCGTGGCCGCCGCCCGCACCTTCGGTATGGAAAGTGTGAATGCAGCGTTCTTTGAACGCGGCCAGGGTGTCTTCCACAAAGCCGGATTCGTTCAATGTGTCGGTGTGGATGGCAACCTGTACGTCGTATTGATCCGCCACGGTCAGGCAGTTGTCGATGCTGGCCGGGGTGGTGCCCCAGTCTTCGTGCAATTTGAGGCCAATGGCGCCCGCTTTGATCTGCAGTTCCAGTGCTTCTGGCAGGCTGGCGTTGCCTTTGCCCAGAAAGCCGATGTTCATGGGCAGGCTGTCCACGGCCTGCAGCATTTTACCCATGTGCCAGGCACCGGGTGTACAGGTGGTCGCGTTAGTTCCGGTTGCCGGGCCGGTGCCGCCGCCCAACATGGTAGTCACGCCGCTCATTAGCGCTTCTTCCACCTGTTGCGGGCAGATGAAGTGAATATGGGGGTCAACGCCGCCAGCGGTGAGAATTTTACCCTCGCCTGCGATGATTTCAGTGCCGGGGCCGATGACGATATCGACGTCTGGCTGGGTGTCCGGGTTGCCGGATTTGCCAATGGCGGCGATGCGGCCTTTCTGGATGCCTACATCCGCTTTAACGATGCCCCACCAGTCGAGAATCAGGGCGTTGGTGATCACCGTGTCCATCACTGAGTCGTCGGCGCGCTGGCTCTGACCCATGCCATCGCGGATAACCTTGCCGCCGCCGAATTTTACTTCGTCGCCGTAATGGGTGTGATCTTTCTCGACCTCAATCCACAGTTCAGTGTCGCCCAGCCTTACCCGGTCACCAACGGTGGGGCCGTACATGTCGGCGTATGCCTGCCTAGTAATCTTCATTTCTGCGCCTCCAGTTTGCCCATCACATCGCCCCGAAACCCATAGATTTCACGTCCGCCAGCAAAGGGAATCAGAGTGACCTGCCGCGATTGCCCCGGCTCGAAACGAATGGCCGTGCCCGCAGCTACGTCCAGGCGGTAGCCTTTTGCTTTATCACGATCAAAAATCAGAGCCGGATTCGCTTCGGCGAAATGGTAGTGGGAGCCGAGCTGAACCGGCCGATCGCCGGTGTTGGCTACATCCAGAGTGATGCGCTCGCGGCCTGCGCAGAGTTCGATGTCGCCGTCTTTGAGTTGGTACTCTCCGGGAATCATAAATAGCCTCCTTTAAAAGCCGATGAGAAGCGTTGGCGAGGCAGCCGATACAAGCGGAACGCCGCCCGGACAAAAGAAGGCGAAAAAGCGCAGTTTATGCATGTATAAATGAGCATTTTGAGCCTTCTTTTAACGCCGTAGCGGCAACGCAGGTAGCTTCTCATTGGCCTTTTAAACAATGGGGTTGTGAACGGTGACCAGCTTGGTGCCGTCCGGGAAGGTGGCTTCCACCTGCACTTCCGGAATCATTTCAGCTATTCCATCCATCACGTCGTCCCGCGTGAGAATTTCTGCGCCGCTGCTCATCAGTTCTGCAACGGAGTGGCCGGCTCTGGCGCCTTCCATGATTTCCGCGCTGATCAGGGCAATGGCCTCCGGGTAGTTCAGTTTCAGGCCCCGGGCCTTGCGGCGTTCGGCCAGCAGTGCGGCGGTGAACAGCAATAGTTTGTCTTTGTCTCTGGGCGTTAATTCCATGGTGTCTAACTCCGGTTATCGCGACGCAATTCGAATGGTGTTCAGGTCAGCCAGATGCGGGGAACGCTGGCTGGCTGGCCGGTGAGTTCTGGCCTGAGCAGTTCCCAGGCTTGCTGGCAAAGGGCCCAGGCTTCGTTTCTTTCCTGCCCCAGATAGCGCAACAGCAACACGCCACGGCGACGGGTAACGGCCCAGCGTTGATTAGCGGGCAGGTTTGCCCGGAGCGCTTCGATAGCAGCGGCTTCGTCTTCCAGCCCGACAACCCAGAGGGTGGCTTGCACGGTCGCACCACCCTGCCCCCAATGGCCTTTAAATCGGCGGTGGGTAGGGTCCATGGGCTGGCGTTCGAGCCACAGAGGGCGGCCGTTCATGTGCAGGCGAAAACTCTGTTCCAGATGGCCAGACACAAACGGCAAGTCACTGGCCGGGCGCCCCAGGGCAAGGATTTCCCAGCCGATGCATTTGGCGCCGGTTTCGAGTTCGATGGTGGTGCTTTGCTTACCCCGGGAGCCGTCAAAGGCAATGGTTTCTTGTGGCAGGTATTCAAGAATGCCGTTTCTGGCCACCCGCAGGCGGGTGTGCTGCCCCCAGGCGACGCCGTGGCTGTCGGCTTTGTAAAGCTTGGCGGCGGCCGGAGTGGTTAGCAACACATGAGCTCGCTCACCGACCGAGGCTTCAATACGGAGCTCATCACCGCTCACCAACCCGCCGGGCGGGTGCAATAAATACACATGGCAGCAGCCGGTGCGCCCTTCCGGGTAGAAAGGCCGCTGCACCCTTAACGGGCCATGGTGTTTACGGCGAACCAGACTGGTAACAGGCTCACCTTTTTCTTTATCTCTCGCTTCAAAACCAAGAGACAAACCGGCGGCCCAACGCCGCTCCAGATCAAACCGGTGGCCCGACGCAGACTCGTGCTGAAGGAATGGTTCTAGTCGTTGGAAAGCTGTCATACCACGGGATGCTTTTGAAAGTGAGTTGCGCCGTTCATCATGAACCTTTCCCACATTGCATCAGCCGTTCCAGACCGGTAAAACCATCATTAATTTCAGTTAGTTACATTAAAAATAAACATAGCATGGTGCTCTATTCCGGGTTCAAGAACCCCAAATCAGTGCGAGCAAAACCGGGGTGCGCCATTCTGGTGCGCTCACCCTGCCAGGTTGAGTGGGCTCTAGATCAGCACAACCTCGTCGCCAACACTTATCAGGCCCGAGTTTCTGACGTTTCCGTATATCCCCAGATTCTGATCCGCGTGCCGAACAATGCTGCGCAGCAAACCGGTATCTGCACCAAAGTCGCTCTGTTGCCTGGTAACCGCACCGCAGCGTGGTGCAGGCCCGTCGCATTCGATGCGTAGCTCGCCAATTTGCAGGGTTTTACCAATCCAGTCCTGTTCAGCCAGGCCCTCGATTCCCGGCAAGGTTTCAATCATCAGATTGGGGCGAAAGCGCTCCAGGTGCCAGTCGGCCTCCGGGTTTTGCTGCTTCATGTAATCCAGGCTGGCTGTGGTCAGGATATGGAACGGCGACACCAGAAAGAACGTGCCCCGGACAGACACGAACTCCTGCATGGACTTTGGCAGGTTATCGAGATCGGGCAGTGGTTCACCTTCTTCTCGTGCGAAGGTAGCTTTCAGCTCGTCAAGCCAGGTGTGGTCATCGGTTTTGTATCGGCGATAGAAGTCGTCACCTGCATCTGCGCGCAGTGGCTGCAGAACGCTTTCATGGCCAATAAGGGCAGACACCTGGGCATTGACCTGCGGGTGATCGCTGCGAAGGGTTTGGCCGTCAGGAAAGGTAATTTCGATATGCTCGCTGTCAAGCTCACCCCGGGTGCGGGCACGGCATTGAAGGAGTTGCGGGCGGAACTTGCAGCTCTGGATCTCCTGGCGTTTTACGTCCTGCACGGCCCATGTGCGATCACCCGCCAAACCCTGCGAATCAAGAGCACAGGCTCCCAGACTTTCACCGGCCATGCCCTTTACGGGGTAACGCCAAATCGACTCGATCGTACCAATTTTCATTGCAGTTACCTCTGAAAATACCGTTTAAAGGTATTGCCGAGGTGTCCAGGCGTCTATACGTCGGAGAACGTAGAAGCGCCCAAGGGGTTGCCAACCATCAACTTGCCTTACTTGATGCAGTTCTGGCGCTGTTGATGATGGCGTCTAACTCTAAACCATCGCGAGGATACTCAGCGGCGCCCACTCTGCAGGAAACAAGCACATCCCGACCGTCCTCCAGCTGGATCGCCGACTCCAGGGCATCGGTTATAAGGTGGGCGACTTCACTCGCGTCTGCAGCGCTCTGCCCGGGAAGCAGAACAATGAATTCGTCGCCACCCCAGCGGGATACTGTATCGGCCTGGCCGATACAGGCGCCGACCCTTCGAGCCACCTGGCGGAGCACGTCATCGCCACCGGAGAACCCCAGCTTTTCGTTGACCTGTTTAAAGCCGTTGATGTTCACATACAAAACGATGACGGTACCCTGCCACCTGTCTGCCTGTATCATGGCCTGCCGTAATCTGTCGGTCAGCAACAGGCGGTTTGGCAGATCTGTGACACTGTCAAAATGCGTCAGGTACTCCAACTCCTGGCTTTTTTCCAGATTGGCGATTGCGAATGAGATATCGCCAGCGACTTCCCGCAAAAGTTCCATTTCAGCCTGGTCGAAAGAAAACGGCTCACACCGATAGAGGACCAAAGCAGCGTCCAACGGCTGTCCCTGCGTGGTTAGCGGAAAACTGGCCAACGCCTGTATGCCCTGACCAACCAACCCCGCCAGGTCCACGTTGCCTTCCTGCTGCGCCAGATTGTTTCGCGTAACTACCTGATGTGTCTGCAGGCACTCATAAATGGCATCGGTTTCGAAACCAGAGAGTGACCGGGCCTGCAGCTGCGTATTTTCGGCGTGTGCGTGCCGGATATTGAGCAGGCCCGAATGCTTGTCGTGCTCTACAACCATTGCAGCAGGCAACTCACCTTTCTCTACCGCAATCCATGTAGCGCCCTCATAGAGCGCATCCAGGGCCTGAGCGCGTAAGATCAGCGTGTTGATGCCACTCAGAACCTTATGAATCCGGTTCAGGCGAAGTACTTTCAGCTCGGCTTCTACGCGCGCCGTGATATCCAGAATCGCCACGATAATAGAGTGGCCATCAGCCGTCTGTACCGGGTTCAGAGCAATCTCGGCCCGAAACTCGCTACCGTCCTGGCGCAAAGCAAACAGATCTCGCCCGCTGCCCAGCATTCTTCGTTCTCCCCCTTCCAAATACTCACGCTGGAAGGTTAAAGGCTCACTGCGGAACCGCTCGGGTAGAAGGCGTTCTACCTGCCGGTTAACCAAATGGCCCTGCGGGCAGCGAAATAGTGAGTGTGCGAGTTGGTTGGCTATCTGGATAGTACCCCTTCGATCAACCATAAGCGTGGCCACTGGAGATGAGTCCACGGTGGAGCGAAAACGTTCCTCCTCCCGGTTGAGGGCACCCGCACCGAGCCAGCCGACACAGGTCAGCACCAGAATGCTGGAGAGACTGCTCAATGCAAAGCCGAACGCCTCGGTGTAATAGCCAGCCACAACGCCTTCCATACTCAGCCAGCCTATAAGCACCGGAGTAACAACGAAATAAGGCAGAAGGCGCCTTAAGGAGCGGCCACCAATATACGCACTCGCTGCGGAACTCATCACCCCGGCGTGAGGCCTTACCATGAGCATGCCAGCGCCGCAGACAACGAACAAAGCTGCGGTGTGCAGGGCCATGGTGGAAAACAAAGGCAGCCTGAAGCGTTGCACACCGAAAATATATCCGATGAGTGCCGCACCGCTGATCACGATTACCGCCAGGGCAAGGAGTTGCAGTACGACGATGGAGTGGCGTAACGGCATAGCATTGATCAGCCACGCGACGCCCATCAGGCTGAAACAAAGGGCCGTGCCGGCCGACATACGCCCCGGCCAGTCCTCTGGAGGCGTATCCAAATCCTGAATCACAAGATTATCGATGCCCAGCTGCCAACCCAGCCCGTACTGGAGCAGCGTGAGGCCTGATATCACGAGAAGAAAAACCCCCAGGCAGGCAACGATCGAGTCCCGTGCAGAAGTCTCGCCACTCTGTGATTGACGATGAAAAAGAAGGCCGCAGATGAGGAAGCAAAATGCTGTATTGAACTTCATTGACTGGAAAGAGGGGCGAAGGCGTTTTCCCACCTCAATATCGAACCCCCACGACAGCATAACCAGCGAACTGATTACGATGACCGCCCAGCCAATATGACAGATGGTGCGGCTGTGTGCGCCTTGCGAGCCTAGCGCTGGAATGTTATTCGGATAGCTTACCCCTGGCATGCCACTCGCCTCTTCCCTGGGTTAGCACGGAGTCTCTGCGCCAATTCGCCGGCCAATTCTCCGCCTGCCAACCCAGCATACACCTGAAGAATACAAGGTTGAAAGCTGAGCAGAAAACAAAGCACCCAAATAAAGCACTGCGCTCTTGAGCGCACCACTGTGGCACCAGTCGGGGCGATGTTTTACTCAAACAGGCAGTTTTTTCAAGGCTGGCCCAGCTCCTTGTTTTTCCGACACTATTAATAGAATCCGCACGCCGGGCAAAAGCCTTCTGGTCCCCACCCGGTACAAATCCTGCAAGCACCGTAAGGAAACATGCAGACAGGAGTGCACCATCATGTTACTTGCCACCGATCTTGACGGAACCTTTCTTGCGGGTGATCCGGAGAATCGCCTCAGGCTGTACCAACTGATCGCCGCCCACCCGGAAATCCAACTGGTGTTCGTAACCGGTCGAGGATTGGAGTCGGTATTGCCACTACTATCTGACCCGACCATCCCCCAGCCCGATTACATCATCTGCGACGTGGGCTGCACCGTTGTCCATGGGGATTCCCAGCAGGCCATACAGCCCTTGCAGGGCGAAATCGACGATATCTGGCCCGGCGAACAGATCATCGAGGCGGCGCTGACGTCGTTCGAAGGCCTGCAGCGCCAGGAAGTGCCTCAGGAACGCCGCGTTTCCTACTTCTGCCACAGCACTGCAGTGGGTGAGGAACTGAAAGCCAAAGCGGAAGCCTTGTCCTGCGACGTGCTCTTCTCCGCTGGCAAGTATCTGGACATTCTGCCCCGGGGTGTTAACAAGGGCAGTACTCTTACGCGTCTGATTGAGCACCTGGGCGCCGACCCGGAAACAGTTCTGGTGGCAGGCGACACCCTGAACGATCTGTCGATGTATCAGCAAAGCTTTAAAGGGGTTTGCGTTGGCGCCTCGGAGTCCAGTCTGCTGGAGGAAACCGAACAGCAGGCACGGGTCTATCACGCAGACGCGACCGGCTGTGGCGGTATTCTCGAAGCCTTTGAACATTTCGGGTTTCTGGGCCACGCCGGTATAGATGCTGAAATTCCGGATACCATGCGATCGGGTAAATCGGACCTGGTTATCGTGTACCACCGCCTGCCCTATGAAGAAGTGGTAGAGAACGGCCAACTGATCCGACGCCGGCCCCGTTCACCCAACGGCATCATTCCCACTCTTCTGAGCTTCTTTGCCGATGGCAAAGCCGGATCCTGGGTGGCCTGGTCGATTGATGACCCGGAACTGGGGCCCTTCCAGACCCACACCGAAGTGGACACCAGCCGTTATGAAAAACTTGTCGCCGCACGGGTTGGGTTAACCGCCGAAGAAGTCGATATCTTCTACAAACGCTTCTCCAAAGAAGCCTTCTGGCCCACCCTGCACACCTTCTGGGAACGCGCCACCTTCCGGGATGATCACTGGCAGGTGTTCCTCAAGGTCAACAAACTCTTCGCTGAACGCACAGCGGCGGAGGCAGCAGACAATGCCGTGGTGTGGATCCACGATTACAATTTGTGGATGGTGCCGGCTTTTCTGCGAGAGCTGCGCCCGGACCTGACCATCGCTTTTTTCCATCACACCTATTTCCCATCCGCCGATGTGTTCAACGTTTTACCCTGGCGCCGGGAAATTATCAGTAGCCTGCTGCAGTGCGATCACATCGGGTTCCATATTCCCCGCCAAGCTGAGAATTTCGTGGATGTGGCCCGCGGCGTTACACCTCTGGAAGTCACCAAAAAAGCCGGCTGCGCACCTCGATTCCTGACTTACGGCTGCGCCGTGGGCCTGGACGAGATGAGCACCGAAATTACCGTGAACGAACGCAAGATAGGCCTTGGTGCACACCCGGTGGGGCTGGACCTGAGTCGTGTTCGCAACGCCCTTGCAGATACCGATGTCATTGCCCGTATGGAGACTCTCAGAGAAGAACTCGAAGGCATCCGGCTGATCCTTTCTGTGGAACGCCTTGATTTCACCAAGGGCATTCTGGAAAAGCTGCAGGCATACGAGCGCATGCTGACCGAGCATCCGGAACTGGAAACCAAGGTCACTCTGATGATGGTGTGTGTGCCCGCCGCGAAAGGCATGACCATCTACGAAGAACTGCTGGCGCAGATTGAACAGACCGTGGGCCGTATCAATGGCCAGTTTGCTCAGGTGGGCTGGACCCCGGTGCAATTCTTCTTCCGCGCCCTGCCCTTCGAGGAACTGGTTGCTTATTACACCATGGCCGATGTGATGTGGATTACCCCCTTGCGTGATGGCCTTAACCTGGTGGCCAAGGAATACATTGCTACCCAGGGGCTCACCAAGGGCTGCGGGGTGCTGGTGTTGTCAGAGTTTGCCGGAGCAGCGGCCGAACTTCGGGGTGCCATTCTTGCCAACCCCCATCACCCGCAGGACCTGGCAGACACCTGTTACTACGCATTGGCCATGAGCCCGGATGAAGCCAGAAACCGCTTGAGCGAGGCTTTCGAAATCGTGTGTCGCTACGACATAAGCTACTGGGGCGACGAGTTTATCGAGACAGTGGAACAGCGGCGCCTCAGCAAACTGAAAAAAGTCGTATCGCTGGGCCAGAGCGCGGCCTGATTGGTTTTTATCCGATAATTGATAACGCAGGAGCCCTGCCATGCTGCTCAAAAATGCCGTTCAGCTGATCTGCTATCCCGACCGGATTGGTAAAGATCTTAAAGACCTTCACACGGTGGTGGACAAGCACCTTTCGGAAGCCATCGGCGGGCTGCACATACTGCCGTTTTTTCCCTCCAATGCAGACGGCGGTTTCTCACCCCTGACTCACAAGGAAGTCGACCCCGCCTTCGGCGACTGGGACGACATTGAAGCCTTCACACAGAAATACGATCTGTGTGTGGATCTGACGGTGAATCACATCTCTGATGAATCCCCGGAGTTCCGGGATTTCATCGCCAAGGGGTTCGACTCCGAATACGCCGATCTGTTCGTACACGTGGACAAGTTCGGTGAGATATCGCCGGACGACATGGCCAAGATTCATATCCGAAAGGAAAAAGAACCTTTCCGGGAAGTGACTTTCGCCGATGGCACCAAAACCCGGGTGTGGTGCACCTTCACCGAACAGCAGGTCGACCTCAATTACGACGCCGACCTGGCCTACAGGTTGATGGAAAGCTACATCGGCTTTCTGACCTCCAAAGGCGTAAACCTGCTGCGTTTGGACGCCTTTGGCTACACCACCAAACGCATCGGCACCAGTTGTTTTCTGGTGGAGCCAGAGGTTTACCGCATTCTGGACTGGATCAACGAAGTGGCCCTCAAGCACGGGGCCGAGTGTCTGCCAGAAGTGCATGACCACACCAGTTATCAGTACGCCATCAGCCGGCGCAACATGCACCCTTACGGATTTGCCCTGCCACCCTTGCTGCTCTACTCACTGCTCGACGCCAACAGTGTTTACCTGAAGAACTGGCTGCGCATGTGCCCGCGCAACATGGTAACCGTGCTGGATACCCACGATGGCATTTGCATACCCGACGTTGAAGGGGTGCTGCCGGATGACAAGATCAGAGTGCTGATCGATAACATCGACGCCCGCAGCGCCGACCCGATTCTGCGCCGCTCTGCAGCGAATATTCACAGCGTGGGCGCTATCTACCAGCTTACCTGCACCTTCTATGATGCTCTGATGCAGAACGACGATGCCTACATTGCTGCCCGGGCCATCCAGTTTTTCACACCGGGCATTCCGCAGGTGTATTACGTGGGGCTTCTGGCCGGTTGTAACGATCAGGAACTGATGGAACAAACCGGCGAACTACGCGACATCAACCGGCATTATTACAGCCTGGACGAAGTAGAGCAGGAGATGCAGAAACCAGTGGTGCAACGCCTGCTGAGCCTGATGAAGTTTCGCAGTAACTACCCCGCTTTCGATGGCCACTTCGAGCTGAACTACTCCAACGATTCCAGCGTCGCCATGGCCTGGCGACATGGGGAATATTACTGCCACCTGTTCGTGGACCTGAACTTTAATACGGTAAAGGTCGAGTACCTTGATGTGCAAAGCGGGGAAACTCGGCGCCTGGATTGTTAGGCGCCGAGCCTGCTCAAAATGTCATATCAGCTAAACATTCTCGTCACGCAATAAAACATAATTGCCCTACCTAACGATCAATTACCTACCATAAAATATGGCTTATTGAAGTACTGATGAATAAGCCAATTTTATTGCTCTCCAGGCTGCACCCTCAAACAATATAGGTTCTCGATGTTAGAAAGCAGTTACAACGGGGTTTTAGTTGCCTGTTCCATCATAGTCGCCATTCTCGCATCCTACACTGCCCTCAATATGGCCAGCCGCGTCTCCAATGCCTCGGGCAAGACGGCTCTTTTCTGGCTGGTCGGCGGCTCGTTTGCCATGGGGTTTGGCATCTGGTCGATGCATTTTGTCGGTATGCTCGCTTTCAGCCTTCCCATTGATCTGGGCTATGACGTCCCGCTAACCCTGCTTTCATTGCTTATTGCCATCGCATCCTCTGCGTTCGCACTTTACCTGGTGTGCCAGGACAAATTGCCTTTGAGGCGGCTGTTGTCCGGCGGTGTTCTGATGGGGCTGGGCATCGCCTCCATGCACTATACCGGCATGGAAGCAATGCTCATGAATCCGCACATTTTTTATGTACCCTGGTTAGTTGTGCTGTCCATTGTTATCGCTATTGTCGCCTCTCTGGGCGCTCTCTGGCTGGCTTTTCGGCTTCGCGAGGAAACCAAACGGGCCACATTTAGCCGCATAGGTGCATCGCTGGTTATGGGCTGCGCCATCATCGGTATGCACTACACAGGAATGGCCGCTTCCAAGTTCCCCCTCAATAGCTTCTGCGGTGCCGCAAACAGTGGCATTGATGCCAAATGGCTGGCCATACTGGTCATCATTGTGAGCCTCGCGGTTTTTGCCATTGCGCTGATTGTGTCCATGCTCGATGTGCGCACAAACCGCCTGTCCACTTCACTTGATGACGCCAACAACGAACTGATCAAGCTGGCTTTGCATGACAACCTGACCCGCCTCCCAAATCGTGTTCTTCTGGGTGACCGGCTGGAGCAGGCCATACATAGGGCAGAGAGAAACAAGAATGAGTTTGCAGTGCTTTTCCTCGACCTCGACGGTTTCAAGGCCATTAACGACATGCACGGGCACCATGTGGGAGACCTTTTGCTGAAAGAAGTCTCTCAGCGCCTCCTATCGAGCAAGCGCGAGGGGGATACGGCTGCAAGGCTTGGAGGGGACGAATTTATACTGCTGATGGAACCCGGCACCCCGGAAAATTCAGCCGGTTTTGCCCAGCGGTTGATTGATAAAATAGAAGAGCCTTACGAGGCTCTGAATAATCACCTGAAAATATCTACCAGTGTAGGTATCGCCATTTACCCTCAGGATGGTGAGACCGGACACGAGCTGATGGTGAACGCCGACGCCGCCATGTACCACGCCAAAAAGCAGGGCCGTAACGGTTACTGTTTTTTCGAACACAGCATGAATGCCGATGTACACCTGCAAATGCAGATGCAACAAAACCTGCGAAACGCGATTGATCGCAACGAGCTGGTTTTGCACTATCAACCCAAAGTTGTCGCTCCGAACGGGCCCATGACCGGGTTGGAAGCCTTGCTAAGGTGGCAAAGCCCCGACCACGGTTTCCTGTCACCAGATCGCTTTTTGCCTCTGGCCGAAAGCTCCGGGTTGATCGTGCCCATTGGCAATTGGGTTATCAACGAAGCCTGCCGGCAAATGCGGACCTGGTACGAGCAAGGCCATCAGGACTGGAGTGTGGCGGTCAATCTTTCCGCTGTGCAACTTGAACACGACAGCCTGGTGGACGTTGTTCGTTCGGCACTGATGCGCAACTCGTTGTCTGCTTCACACCTGGTGCTTGAGATCACTGAATCCACCGCCATGCGCGATGCCGAGACCAGCCTGAAGGTGCTGAACAAACTGTCTGAGCTTGGCGTGTCCATTTCTATCGACGACTTCGGCACAGGCTACTCAAGTTTGCTGTACCTGAAGCGCCTGCCAGCCGATGAGCTGAAAATCGATCGGGGCTTTATAACTGAACTGGCCCAAGGCAACGATGACGAAGCGATCATTCAGGCCATTATTGCCCTGGGCAAGACGTTGGGTATGAGGATTGTCGCCGAAGGTGTTGAAACCTCAGACCAGCAGGCACTGCTGACTCGCCTGGGCTGCAATACCTTGCAAGGCTACCTGCTAGCCCGGCCCGCCGCGCCTGATGTATTGTTCGATAGCATTACTCATCTGACCAAACGCGCTGAGCCAACGCTCGTTACTACTTAGCCTGATTCAACCCTACTTCACCCGGTGCGTTGCGGCATTTTTCGAGCCGCAACGCAGCAAGGAACAAACAACGAACCGGTGCAGCCAGGCCACCTGTTTGTAGTGTTTTGAGAGCCCTGACACTCCCCCATCGATAGCCCCCTGCCAATCGATTTTCTTCATAAAATAAACTAAGCTCCCACCACTCTCCCCATCTTCAGCGGGGGTGCATTTTTCAAACGCGTTATCGCCTGATTAATCAAGGACAATTACAATGACAAAACTCAGCCTGAATACGCTGGCGCTAAGCATTTCACTGGCCCTGGCCAGCACAGCTTTTGCCTCCGATTTCACCGATATGGACCCCGTTACCCTGCGACTGGCACACGTGGTCAACGAGCAGGATGGCTTTCACATAGCCGCTGTAAAATTTCAGGATTTGGTGGCCGAGCGTACCGAGGGTGCGGTAAGCATCGAGCTTTATCCGAACGCTTCTCTGGGTGACGAACGTACCTTGCTCGAAGGCATGCAGATTGGCACTGTGGATATGGGTGTGATCACCAACGGGCCGGTAGCCAACTTTGTAGAAGAGATGGCGGTTTTCGAGCTTCCGTTTCTGTTCCCCTCACCGCAGGCCGCTTATGAAGTGCTCGATGGGCCCATTGGCCAGGAACTGCTGGACAAGCTTTCAGAGGTTAACCTGAAGGGCCTGGCCTATGCAGAGCGCGGCTTTCGCAACCTGACCAACAGCGAGCGCCCGGTTAACACCCCCGAGGACCTGGATGGCCTGCGCATTCGTGTAATGGAGAACCCGGTGTATGTCGACACCTTCCGGGCATTAGGTGCCAACGCCATTCCAATGGCGTGGACGGAAGCCCTGACAGCCATGCAGCAGGGCACCATCGACGGGCAAGAAAATCCGGTCAACGTGGTTCACTCATTCAAGCTCAATGAAACCCAGAATTACATGACCCTTTCCCGGCATACCTATGCCCCGGCCATCTTTGTTATGGGCATGCCCGCGTGGAACAAACTACCGGAAGCTGCTCAGGACGTGCTGAGCCAGGCCGCTCAGGAAGCCGCAGAGCATGAGCGCCAGGTAAATGCCGAGATGGCATCAAAGCAACTCGAGGAACTCAGGGCAGCTGGTATGCAGATCAACGACGAACCGGACATAAAAGCTTTCCAGTCTGCAGTAAAACCGGTTTACGAGCAGTACGGCAAAGAGTTCGGCGACTACCTGCCGCGCATTCAGGAGGCGCTCAAGTAAGTGGCATTAGCAACTCAATCGGTGCTGAAGCCGCTGAAGCGAGTTGAGCGCGGGCTGGATGCAATTCTCCAGCCCGTGGTCTTTGCGGCTATGGCGGCATTGATCGCAGTGATTACCCTGCAGATCGTATCCCGTGTGCTGTTCAGCGCGGTCGGCTGGACCGAAGAGGTCAGCCGCTTTCTGCTGGTGTGGATTACCTTTTTGGCAAGCACTCTTGCGTTTCAGCGTGGCCGGCATATCGCCGTAACCTTTGCCGTAGATGCGCTACCAGTGCGACTTCGGCAGGTCGCACGCATTGTTGCCACGCTGGCAGTGCTGGCTTTCCTGATAACTCTTGTAGTGATCGGGTATCGCTACATGCAGGTTCAAAGCTTTCAGAAATCCGCCTCACTGCGACTGTCCATGACCTACGTTTACGCCGTAATTCCCCTGAGCGCCGCGATAATGTGCTGGTATGCGCTGGTCGACGTGGTAGAGCTGATTGTGGATGGCGAACGCGTTGAGGGTCCCGCGCCATGACGTTGCTTCTGTTCGGGCTCTTCTTCGGGCTTATGCTTCTGGGCGTGCCGATTGCATTGGCAATAGGCGCCAGCACCATGATTGCACTGAGCCAGGCCGGGGTGCCACTGATGGTGGTCACCCAGCAGATGTTTCAGGGCATCAATTCGTTTGCCCTGGTAGCCATTCCGATGTTCATTCTGGCCGGCGACCTGATGGCTCAGGGCAAGGTAAGCGAAAGGCTGGTGAACTTCGCTGACTCCCTTTTCGGTTTCCTGCGTGGGGGCCTGTCTTTGGTGTCGGTGATGGCAGGTATGTTCTTCGCAGCGATTTCTGGCTCCGGAGCTGCGACCACGGCGGCGGTTGGATCAAGCCTGGTTCCGGAACTACGCAAGAAAGGCTATGACCCTGCGTCTGCCGCCAGCCTGATTGCCGCAAGCGGTACCCTGGGCGTGGTGATCCCGCCTTCTGTGCCCATGATTATCTATGCCGTGATTGCTCAGCAATCGGTAACCGAGCTGTTCCTGAACGGCTTTTTGCCGGGGCTGGCTATGGGGTTGGGTTTGATGGCAATTGCCATTACCCAGGCCTACAAGCGCCAGTATCCAAAAGGCACGACGCTCTCGCTGCGCACCATCTGGCGTACGCTGAAAAGTGCAAGCTGGGGCTTGATGACACCGGTGATCATTCTGGGAGGGATCTTTTCTGGTATTTTCACCCCGAGTGAGGCGGCTGTGGTAGCCGTAAACTACGCACTCATGGTGTCACTGTTCATCTACCGCGATCTCAAACCACGCGATGTGTATCGAATTCTGATTCGCTCGGCAATTACCACATCGGTGATCATGCTGGTGATCGCCACCTCGGCGGTGCTGAGCTGGACACTTTCCAGCTGGCAGGTACCCGGCGCCATTGCTCAAGCCGTGCTTTCCATCTCCACCAACCCATACGTGATCATGCTTCTGGTGGTAGGAGTAATCCTGCTGACCGGCGTATTCATTGAAACCGCCAGCGCCCTGATCATCCTTACTCCAGTGTTGCTGCCGCTGGTACTCCAACTCGGAATCGACCCGATTCACTTCGGCATAGTCATCGTGGTGGGATTGGCGATAGGCATGATAACTCCGCCGGTGGCGATCAACCTTTATGTGGCATCCTCAATCACACAACTGCCGCTGGAGCGCATCACCCGGGCGATCATTCCATACTTGCTGACCTTGATCAGCGTATTGCTGTTAATCGTTTACGTGCCGATTCTCGCTGGCTGGTCAGGCTCCTGACCAGCCAGCGAGAATTTCACAGGCTATCAACATGCGCCACCATTCGCTTGCGCAATGTCTCATCAGGCAGCGCGCCCATGGCCCCACCCATGTTATCGATCATATGCCGAGCTTTGCTGGTCGCGGGTGTGGCAGCCGTCACCACGGGGTTTGAAAGCACAAACTTCAGGAAGAACTGAGCCCAGGAATGAGCATCAAACTCTGCTGCCCACTCCGGTAGCTCCTTGCCTCTTACCTTCTCCCACAGACGAGAGCGACCAAACGGCGCGTATATGAGCACGGCAATGCCCTTGTCTTTGGCCAGTGGCAAAATACGTTCTTCCATGGTCAGGTTGTCAACGGCGTAATCAACTCCGATAAAATCAATGGGCTCCTTCTTCATCACCTCTTCCAGGCCCTCGTATTGGCGCTGAAAGGTCGTCGTCACCCCGATGTAGCGTACCCGGCCATCGCTCCGAAGCTCCTTTAACAGGCCAAGCTGGTTAGGGATGTCCGCCATATTGTGGACCTGGATCAGGTCGATGGGGTTTTTGCCGATCCGCTCAAAAGAGGTTTCTATCTGGGCCCGGGCATCGTCCATGTTAGCGGTACGCCCACCCCAGCCAGCTGCGTTCAGTTTGGTCGCCCAGAACAACTTATCGACAATGCCCAGCTCATTGGCTATTTGCCCGGCCACTTCCTCAGACGCGCCGTAGCCCGGTGCTGTATCAAATACCGAACCGCCCTCTTTAACCAGCGCAGCCAGCACTTCCCGCAACGCGTCAAAATCCTCGCTTCGGGCGGTGCTGGAGAAGCTGGCAGAACTGCCCAGGCCGACACCCGGCAGGCGCTCTCCTGTGGAAGGGATGGGGCGGGTGATCAATTCAAGCTTGCGGTCTTCTGCCCACAACAGGCCTGGCCGCATGGCCAGGCTGGCGCCGGCCGCCATCGCCAGTTTGAGATAGGTACGACGGGATATCATGATGGCATTCTCCTCTCTTGCTCTGCACCGGCTAACTCGTAGGCCAGCGCCTTTTGTTTCTGGGATCGTCCAAGCCAGAAAGCCAGAACCGCCCACATCAGGGCAAGCGGAACAGCAACAGCGGCTATGCCGGCAAGGCCCATTCCTAAACGAGTCAGAAGGCCTTCTGTCTGGGCGCCCACCACATCACCCGAGCGATAAACAAAGGTATCGATAAACGCCTTGGCCTTGTATTTTTCCTCGCGGCTGGCAACGGTGTACAGGGTTTCCCGAGCTGGACGCATCAGCGACCGCTGCACCGCCCTGAAGGTGGCTTCGAATACCACCAAAGCCGCGAATGAACCCACCATCGCAAGGCCAACAAAACCCAGTGCAGCCGTCAGCGGCAACAACGCCAGGGTTACCGAGACCCCAAGGCGTTTCATCAAATGCCCTGCCACCAGCGCTTGCATCACCAGAGTGGCAATCTGGGTTATCAGATCAATTCGGGCAAACAACGTGGTGCGCAGGTCGGTGCTTTCTCCCATGGCTGCCACCATATGCAGCCGGGTGAAGTAGATGAAGGTGGCCATCACGGCAAGAATCACCACGTAAGCCGCAATACCCATCAGGTAGCGGGAACGGCAGACCGCCCGCAAACCTTCCCAGGCACTGCCTCCGATGCGTGCATGCTCATCGACGGGAAGCGGATCTTCCGGGCTCTGACGCTGTGACGGCGAATGGGGCTGCAGACGGGTGAGCACCAGAGCAGCAACCAGCGCCAGAACCAGAAAGCCGGTGGCCACCAATAAAAGAGCCGGTGTGCCCAATGGCTGGGCGAGGCGCCCCGCCAGCCAGGGCCCGAAAATAGCGCCCAGGGTGCCTCCAACTGCGATTAACCCGAAAAAGCGCTTCCCCTGCTCAAGCGAGAAACGATCCGCCATCAGCGCCCAAAACACCATGGTTACGAACAGGTTAAACACGCTGAACCACACATAGAACACCTGGCCGGTGGTTACACCAATCACATTGGGGGTTAGCGTCATCAAACCGTAGAAAACCAGCAGGCTGGCACTGAAAAACAGGTAAGTTGCAGAGATAAACAGACGCCGGGGTAATTTGCTGACCAGCCAGCCAAACACCGGGTTAACGGCCAGTGTAACCACCGCCGTGCCAATGAACAGCCAGCGAACCGTGTCGATGCCGCCCTGAATACCCAGCGCCTCCCGGGCGGGCCGAAGCACCATCAGCGCAGTCAGAACACAGAAAAAATACAGGACAGCTACAAAGACCGGCAGGACTTCATGTCGGTGGAGGTTGAAGGCGTTCTGGAACGGGTGACGCATGAAAGCTCTCCTGAGGCCAAGGTGTTAATTATCCAGCCATAGGTCGATTGCCGCATCGTAAGTTGATTGTCTTGCATCCTCAGAAGCGCTATAGCCGCCGCTGCCGCTTTGCTGAGAGGAAGGTTTCGGAACCGACCCTACACCATGTTTGTTGTACGACCAGCTTTCCATGTTTTCGAATAGTTTCTTTGCTTCAGCGAGGTCCCGCACCAGATACGCCCCTGCGCTGTGTTTGTAGTCCGGATGGTCAGACCATTTTGCACAGGAAATAAACGCGCAGGTTCTTCCATTAAAATTCCCTATCCTGCAGAACCTTTGGTTGCTTGGATTCTTGAACCGGTAGATTCCCCGTCTTTGCACGCCCCCTTTCTCAAAAACCGGTTCCAGATAATGCGCCCGTGTCGCCCCATAGGTCTCGCGACCACAAGCGTCACTAACGGCTTGCATATGATCATTCGATACCCAGTTTCCAAGACTGTTGTGCCAAGTGCCTTTATTGGCTTTCTGATTTCGGCGAGCAAGCCTGGGATCTGCTGACGTGTGAACGATACTGACAAAATCATAGCCCAGAGATGGCTTGTGCCTGGTCACAGTTATCTGGGCTATTCCGGAACTCGAAACTTCGTACCAGCCGTGAGGATTATCCAGTTTTACTATGGGCTTTCTGACCAGGGTGGTAGCAACCTGGGGCGGTGTTGCCGCTTGGCTTGCTACCCGGTCCTGACTCAAAGAAGCTAACTCTTTCTGTTGGCTGTCATACCCCACAGCTAATATTGACTGTGCCTTAAAATTGTCTTGAAACGTACCGTCTTTCAAATTGATAGCAACAAATTCAGGCTGTTTCATCATATTCGAAATGTCACTCAAAACCTCCGGCGATGAAACAACTCTTTCAGGTACGAGCCCTTTTGACGTAAAAGCACCAACAGTTAACCCCTCAGGGGCAGGCTCCAGTGTGAAAAACAGGTTCCTCTCAACATTCTCGTTCCCATTCAGGTAAGGTTTCAGCTTGCCTGTGCGATCATCCCTCTTCGAAAGAGACTTCGCAGGAACTGTGGCTAATACACGTTCAGTGCCAGGAACCCACGACAAGACTGCAACACCAGAATAATGCGTCACAGTTTTTTGATTGCCTGTCTGGAAGCTGAATTTAACTGCCGGTAAGGCTTTAGCGGGTTCAGTAGATCCAGCCTCGCCAGGAGGCGCTGGCGTAAATGGCGGGCTCCATGAACCCAATGAATCTGAAATCGATAAGTACCAGACGTAGTCTTTATCCTCGATCAGAAGATAAACACCCGATAGCTCGCGAAGCTCATGTTCACTTAATAAATGATCTCGGAATACGACTGCATTATCGGAGACAGTCAGGCAGCCGGAAAGCAGCAGGAAAGAAGCGATCAAAAATAACTGAAAGCGTTTCTTCAGCGCTGCGCCGAATGCGAACTTGTGCTGATCGGAGTTGGTGCGGTATGTCGTTATTCTTCGATTCATTGGCGCTGACCCCTGTTTTTGACGTTCAGCCAGCAACTCCGAAACCGGAGCGACGCCAGAACCAACAAACAGCATGTTGATGCCGATAGCCCAACCTCAATCGTTCTATCTATAACAGACAGCCCCGCCAATGCAACACGTCGGCGACACCTGAACTGTTACAGAGCATTCACTACGCCTTGTTTGCACACACCCCGGCCCTATGTTTGTATTAGCGAGTGGGGTCGATTGAACGGCTCAGCCTTTGCCTCTATTGTCCGAAGCGGGATCACCCGGTTCCGATATTCCCCAGGAGAGCTACATGGATAGTTTGTTCAGCAGTTTAGGAAATGTTTTCGGTGGCCTGTTGAGCCTGATCTGGCTGATCATCGTTATTATGGCCATTATTAACGTCACCAAAAGCAGCGCCAGCACCCTCGCCAAAGTGCTCTGGATTATCGTTCTGATTTTCTTCCCTCTTGTCGGCCTGATCATCTGGTATCTATTCGGCCCCAGAGGGTAGTTCGCCAGTGCCGGGAATGTTTCTACAATTCTCCCAGCGGGTGATACGCAACTTTCTGCGCAATCACGGCATATTGCTGGCGGGCGGGGTTGGCTACAACGTTCTGCTGTCGGCAGTGCCCATGCTTGCTCTGCTGGCGGTATTGCTCACTCGGGTGGTCGACGAGGAGCAACTGTTGGAAGTTATGTCAGTACAGGCGCAGCACTTTGCCCCCGGCAACGCGAGCCTGCTGCTGGATGCGGTCCGGGCGTTCATGGATTCAAGGGACATCATCGGCATTGTCGGTTTACCAGTGATGTTGTTCTTCAGTTCGTTTGCTTTCCGTATGCTGGAAGATTCCATCGCAATCATTTTCCACCGGCCAGACAACCCTCACCGCAGTTTCTGGGTGTCCGCGGCGCTACCCTATGCCTTCATCCTGGTATTGGGCGCCGGTCTGCTTGCCCTGACGCTCCTATTCAGCCTGATCAACGCATTGTATGACGCCCCGGGGCTAACTCTGTATCTGATCAGTTTCCTGGGTGTATTTGCGCTGTTCAGCTCTATCTATAAGGTTTTACCCATTGTGCGCATCTCTCCCCGGAGAGCTTTGGTGGGTGGTCTGGTGGCAGCGATTCTCTGGGAAACTACCCGCCTTTTGCTGATGTATTACTTTCTCAACGTATCATTCGTCAATGCAATCTATGGCTCACTGGCGACCATCATTGTCATACTGATCAGCCTGGAAATTGCGTCTATTATCCTGTTACTTGGTGCCCAGGTAATCGCAGAGCTGGAACGAAGCGAACGATTGGGCTTGCCTTGGTATGTTTCCCCGGACTGAATACAGTGTCCTGAGGCGATTGATTGCTATACAGTTTCGTTTTCGAAAAGAAACCCATGAACTCCAGGGAGTTTAAAATGTTAAGTTCATCAGAAGGTAAGAAGGTCCCCGAGGTTACGTTTCCTATTCGCCAGGATAACGAGTGGAAATCTATAACCAGCAACGAGTTATTCAACGATCAAACAGTCGTTTTGTTCGCCTTGCCGGGCGCGTTTACGCCAACCTGTTCAAGCACTCATTTGCCGCGATACAACGAGCTGGCACCGGTTTTCAAAGAGCTTGGTGTGGATCGGGTAATCTGCCTTTCAGTGAACGATCCGTTCGTGATGCAGGCGTGGGCGGAAGACCAGCACGCTGACAACATCGAATTTATTCCCGACGGTAACGGCGACTTTTCCCGCGGGATGGGCATGCTGGTCAACAAGAGTGACATAGGGTTTGGCGACCGCAGCTGGCGCTATTCCATGCTGGTCAAAAACGGCACCATTGAAAAGATGTTTATTGAGCCAGACAAGCCTGGCGACCCGTTTGAAGTATCAGACGCCGACACAATGCTTCATTACATGAAGCCGGATGTAACCTTACCGGCACGGGTCAGCATATTTACAAAACCCGGATGCCCACACTGTACCCGCGCTAAAACGCTGCTACAGAGCAAGGGCTACAAGTATGAAGAAATCACACTGGGCGGCGCTGGCCTGTCGTATAGCACACTGCAGGCAGTGACAGGAAAAGGCACAACCCCTCAGGTGTTTATCGACGGTCAACTGGTTGGTGGCGCCGATGAACTCGAAGCCGCGATGGCCTTGCGCTGATCGCCGAACCGAGCTGAACTGAGCTGCGCCTGCACGGATATTGTTCAGGCGCAGTTTTCTGACAACTCAGTTATTATCATTCACACCCCTTACCCTTTAGAATAGTCGCCCCTGAAAGATCGAAAGACGACCAAAAGTCTCTTTGCTACCTAACCTGTGCGCGATTATTTGATGACTCACACACCCTCAAACTCTGCCGGGGTTTCGCCACCAAGGCTGCTACAGCTACTCGCCCAACCCGGAGCGCAGACTGCCGACGAGCGACTACCCTGTTGCGGTGAACTGTTGGGGCGTCTGTTCGGGCTATCAGACACCCTGGCCCTGGATTCGGCGATCGGGTTTCGGACTCGTCAACCAGGCATGGACCAGGGGCCAGCTATTGAACGAGTCATTCAGGAACTGACCAACACTCGCAGGGCACTGATACGAAAAATCAGCAGCTACGGTAGCGAAGTCGAACCCATCGATAGCCTGGAGTTCGAGCCCTACCTGAACGCATGGACCACGCTACAGCGCAGGGTTATCGCCGCCAGCCGCCAGCTTCGGGACAAAACCCGCAAGGTGATGAAAGAGCACAACCAGAACCTGGCCCGGCTGGCAGAGCTGGACTCAGCGTTTGACCACGCCATGGCCGGTTACACCAGCCAGTGTTTTTCCCATATCCCCAAGGTACTGGAACAACGGTTCCAGGCACTGGCCCAGGCACTCCAGAGCCCCTCTGATATCCCCCAGGAAGCCGGTATTACGCCCGCTGACTGGCTCCACAGTTACTGCGAAGAAGCGCAGAATCTTTTACTTGCTGAACTGGATGTTCGGCTGGAGCCAGTGCTGGGATTGCTTGAGGCCTGCCACAACGAGGTAACACATTCGCCATGAGCAGATTTTTCTATTTTTTCGCTTTTGCCATTGGCCTGGCCGTGGTGGCCTGGATTGGCCAGCGCTTTCTTGGCTCGGACCTTCTGGCTCTTACCGTTACAGCTATTATTGCTGTGGTGTACGCCCTTGGTTTTGTGGAGTTGGCGGGGTTTCGCCGCACCACCCGGCAGCTCGCAGAGCGGCTTGATGATGTTCCGCAAAACCGTGAGCAGCTGGAGGGCTGGCTCTCTGGCCTGCCCGAGCAAGTTCAGTTTGCTGTACAGAAGCGCATTGATGGTCATTTTGCCGCCCTGCCCAGTCCTCAGTTGACGCCCTACCTGGTTGGCCTGCTGGTGATGCTTGGTTTGCTGGGCACCTTTGCCGGCATGATCGTAACCCTGAGCGGTGCTGCGTCTGCACTGGATGGCAGTACAGACCTTAGTGTGATTCGTGGTGCACTGGCCGCCCCCATTGCCGGGCTGAGCCTGGCGTTTGGCACCTCCATTGCCGGCGTTGCAGCTTCGGCTATGTTGGGTTTGGCATCCACTCTCAGCCGACGCGAGCGGTTACAGGTTTCCCGCCAACTGGATAAAACCCTGCGCCAACGGCTGCATCACTTATCGGCGGACTACCAGCGCCAGCAAGCCTTCGCAGCACTTGAATCCCAGGCCGCCGCCCTGCCTCAAATGGCCACGGCCATGGAGTCCATGACTGCCCGCATGGAACAGCTGGGCCAGCAACTTGAGCAGTCGCTGACCCGCAACCAGCAGGAATTCCACAGCACCGTTGGCAACCACTACCAGGCTCTGGCGGATTCTGTTGCCAGGTCCCTGGAGAACGCATTGGAATCAAGCTCGCGCCTGAGTGCGGAGCGCATAGAGCCCATAGTCACTGAAGCCATGACAAGCCTGCAGGCCAATGCCGGAAAGCTCCATGAAAACTGGTCTTCCACCACCCGACAACAACTGGAGGAGCTTGCCGAAAGCTTCCAGAAAATCACCAGAGATGCGGGTGAAAACTGGCAACAAAACCTTCTGGCTCAACAGCAGGCCTCCGCTGATCACAACAAAGCTTTGCAAGAGACGTCGCAGCAGGCACAACAGCGCCTGTTGGAGCAGGTTCAGCAAGCTACTGAGCAAACCGCACAGCTCTGGCAGGCTGGCGTAGAGCAACAGCAGCAAACCGCCGAAGCGCTGATGACCAACCTGCAGAGTAGCTTGCAGGAATATCAATCCAGTCTCCGGGAAGAAAGCGAAAAGCTCACCACAAACCAGCAACAAGGCCTGGATGCTCTTATCAACCGCATCAGCGAGCAGCTCACCAAGCTGCGTGACCAGGAAGCTGTCAGAGGCGAAGCTGCCAATGACCGACTGGCTCACCTGGAAGCTGCTGTCGCCAAACACCTGAATGAATTGGGCTCCGGCTTGGAAGCCCCCATGACCCGCCTGATAGAAACCGCATCGGAAACTCCGAAGGCCGCAGCACAGGTGATCTCCCGACTGCAAGGTGAAATGGCGCGCAACAGCGAGCGGGAAAACGAACTGCTGGAAGAACGCCAGCGGCTGGTGCAGGAACTGGATAGCCTCCTCGAATCCCAACGCAGCAACGCAGACAGTCAGCGCCAGGCGGTGGACTCCCTGATCAGCGGCGCTGGCGACACCCTCACAGGCATCAGCGAACGCTTCAATACACTGATCCAGGAGCAAAGCCAGCAGCTAGGCAAACTGGGTGAAGACATCATCGGTAGCAGCCAGGAAGTGGGCGCCCTCAGCGAGTCGTTCCTTGCCGCTGTGGAGCTGTTCAGCACTTCCAATACCCAGTTGCAGGAGAGCCTGACCAACATTCAGAAAGCACTGGATAGCGCCGGCAGCCGTCACGATGAGCAACTGGCCTATTACGTTGCCCAGGCCCGTGAAGTGATCGACCTCTCGGTTTCTTCCCAGAAAGACGTGATTGATGCTGCTGCGGCCTTGATCTCCAGCCGCGATGAGACCGCTGGAGCCAGCTGATGGAATACCTTGAAGATGGCGAACAACAGTCCACCCCCATCTGGGCGATTTTCTCAGACCTGATGGCCGCACTGGTGGGTATCCTGGTGCTGATACTGGTTTGGGTCATCGGAGTTCAGGTAGAACTCAGCCAGTCTCTGGAAGATGAAAAAGCCAAGCGGGAAGCCGAGGAGCAGCGGCGCATTGCGCTTGAACAGGCCTTGGAAGACCCACTGACCAAAGGCCTGGTAACCTTTCAGAACGGCCGCATTGGTATCAGTGGCAACGTGCTGTTCGAGTTGAACTCGGATCAGCTACAGGCAGACGGCCTGGACGTGCTGGAAGCCCTGATAACCCCTCTGCAAACCTATCTGACTCAGCACGAAGAGCTCTTGATGATCAGCGGGTTTACCGATGATCTGCCCATGCACAGTGGCAATCGATACCAGGACAACTGGGGCCTGTCAGCTCAACGGGCCCTGACGGTCACCCGAACCTTAATGGAGCTTGGCCTACCCAACGACCGGGTATTCGCCGCTGCGTTTGGCCCGCACCATCCGGCTGTGCCGAATACGGATGCCGAATCCCGGGCCCGGAACCGGCGGGTGGAGATCAGTACCGTGCCCCTGGCCCCCGAAACGCCCGCAAGCGACGGAGCCGGGAACTTATGACCGCCACGGTTGAGACTTTGCCCGAGCTCCCGCAGCTGGAAGCTCTCCGAGACTGCGGTGCCGATCACATGAACCCGTCCCGCTTTCGATACCTGGAAGCTCTGGCCCTTCGCCTTCGCGCGAAAGGCCTGCAGCAAACCCGGCATTGGCAGAAGCTGGAGCAGGCTATTTCAGATTATCAGGCCAGCTATGAATCACCAGCCCAGCCTTCCAAAACCGATGAAGCACACTCCCCCTCACCTCTGTCAGATCTTCTGGAAAGGCTGAACCAGTCGCCAAATATTCCTGCGACCCAACCCAGCTCAACACTGGAACAGTTGGTTTTCGGAGCAGCCCAAGAAGATTCCAGCCCGGCCCAACGTCGGCCATTAAAAGCCATGACAAGGGCCAACGCCGGGCGGGGCGAGCAAGCGTTACAGGAGCGTATTCGCCACGCCATCGAACACGCCCCCAAAGACGCCGGCCCGATAAACGCCCACCGCCTGGTAAGCCGGGCGCTGGCAGAAATGCAGAAGCTGTCGCCGGAGTATCTGAAACGCTTTGTGAACTATACGGATACACTGATGGCGTTAGAGCGGCTGGGGCGGAAGGGTTAGGCTGCATGGATCCCAAGCAGGCACACTGAACAAACTACCAGCTACACACCTGGATGCACCACCCGTACTTCGAAGATATATTTCATACATACCCCTCCATTATTTGCGCAACCAAAAGCCCTGTGCTTGTATAAATATGATAGGCCAATTGGAAGGTAGCGCCTATCACCCTTCAACCCGCCGTGAGATCAACTGATTTCAAGCGGTCTGGCATCACTGTTAAACGGAGTTAGCTTTGTTATGGCTTATGAAACGATTGATGGTCAAAAATACGAAAAAGAACTTCTGGATCTGGCCCGCAAGCACACGACCGGGCAAGGCGAAGGTAATTTGTCCAAAGACGAGGTGGCTGATCTTTTCAAATCTGCCCAGGATGGCACCAGCGTGACTGAAACGGAAAAGGCTACGCTGGCGTATATCAGGAACAACTTTGACTTTACCGACGCTGCAGCCAAGGATTTTGACGCCGCTTTCGGCAAGCTCTGATTAAGTAAAGCAGTAATCGGGGCAACAACATCCCCGATTACTGCCCTGCCCCATTCTTCAGCTAGTTCGTTTCATTCACCAAAATGACTTTTCGATGAGGGAACGGAATTTCTATACCCGCTTCATCGAGAGCCTTCTTGATCTGTTCCGGCACTGAATACAGCACATCGAAATAATGCTCACCCTCGCAAAAAGGCCTGACCAGAAAGTCTACGGAACTGTTATTCAGGGTTTCAACTTCAACAAACGGTGCAGGGTCGGTCAGGATATGGGGGTGGTTCGCCAGTACGCTGTCGATTACCTTTCGGGCTTCATCAATGCTTTCGTTGTAAGCGATACCAAAATGCATATCCACACCCCGCACAGGGTGGTGAGAATGGTTGGTAATCTGCTGCCCCCAAATCTGACTGTTGGGAATAATAATCTGCTGATTGTCGAAGGTTTGCAGGATGGTGGTGAACATATCCACTTCCCTGACATTTCCGAATTTACCGGCCGCATCGATAAAATCACCAACCTTGTATGGGCGGAATATCAATAGCATTACACCAGCAGCGAGATTGGAAAGCGTGCCCTGCAACGCCAACCCTATGGCAAGGCCGGCAGCACCGAGCAGGGCAATAATGGAAGCCGTCTGGACGCCAAAACGATTCAGTACTGCGATACCCACAAAAGCCAGAATGGTATAGCGCACAACGCTGCCAAAGAACTTGAACAGGGTATCGTCCAGTTGGTCGTAACTCGCAGAGATACGGACAACAGACTTGTAAGCCTTGCCGGCAACCCAGAAACCAATTATGAGAATAACCAGAGCTAACAGAATGTTGGTTGCCCAATCCAGAGCAGTGGGGAGGTACTGGTTGATATCCAGTTGATCGATATAATCCGTCATCATCTTGAGCTTCCTATGTGTTGAAGCTCATTAAAATAAGTTAACCTTCAGGCGTGCGCAATATTTATTTCTTGGCCATTAGAGCAACACGCTAACCATGCCCACGCTGCTGACCACCAACAGCACTATGCCCAGCAGGCGGAAAAACACTGGTGTTTCAGCTTTCAGAATGCGTTCATGAAAGCGCAACCCGATCACATGGCCTATGGCTGCGCAGGGTAGCAACCACAGGTGATGAATCAGTTGCAGATCAAGCCCCACCCAGATGAACGCTGCCAGTTTGATAAGTACCAGAATGAACCAGAGACCAAACAGCGTGTCGCGCAGTTTTTCCCGCGCCAGGTGCTGTGCCGCAACGGCAATAATCAGCGGCGCGCCAATCAGCGAGGTGCCGCTGATATAGCCGCCAGCCATCAACAAAGCCACATCCACGCTTTTACTTTTACTGCGAAACGGCCGGTTAATGATGTAGGACACCGAGTAGATTGCGACAATCACGAAAATAATTGCACTCAACACATTCGATGGCAGCGTAAACAGTCCAAACACACCAATCAGCTTGGGTATCAGCATCACGCGCAGCATGCGCCAAAGGTAACCCCAGTCAACCGTACCTTCCGTCGCAGCAGAGGCAACATCAGGTCCAAAGCCAGTCAATTTCTGCCGGCTCTGGCTATCTTTATTCGCTGAACTACGGCGATTGTTCGTCCAGATCGTCAGTGATGAAAACACCAACAGATGCACTGCAATAATGGGCAGAAAGACCAGCGGGTCGTCCTTCACCAGTAGCAGGAAAGGCAGAGACAGCACCGCCCCTCCAAAGCCCAGACCGGAGCGCACAAAACCACTCCAGATGAAAATGAGTGCGATCAGGGCGTATTGAATTACGGAAAGGTCTGACATAACTTCCTGAACAGGGGAAAAATTTTCTCAATTGTAACGGTTTTCCAAAAAAAACACCGGGCAAAGCCCGGTGCAAATTTCTTTATATCTCTGCTAAAGCGGCTTATCTGCCACTTAATCGCTCACCGGCCCCTCCTTGATGGCGGTGCGCATGCGTCGGCGCAATATCGGCCCGAATAGAGTCGGCAACACCAGGCCAAGACCGGCTACCAGCCACAGCCCAATGGCCAGAGGGCTTGACCAGAGCGTTGACCAGTCACCATCAGACAGGATCAATGCGTGGCCCAGATTTTTCTCCATTTCCGGCCCCAGAAGCAGACCCAGAATAATGGGTACCATGGGAATCTCGAGCTTGCGCAGAATAAACCCGCCAACCCCGAAGACGATCATGAAGTACAGATCGAAGGTACTGTGGCTGATGGAGTAAATCCCTACAAACGCCACCATGGTCACAATGGGCAACAGGTACATAGGCGGCACGGACAGCAGCCGCACAAACACCCCGATCATCGGAATATTCAGCACCAGCAGAAGTACGTTACCGATCAGCAGCGCAGCAATCACGCCCCATACGATGTCGGCATTCTGTGTGAACATCAGGGGGCCTGGCGTGATATTCAGGGAGATCAGCATAGCCAGCAGTACCGCTGTGGTGCCACTACCAGGCACACCCAGAGTCAGCATCGGCACCAAAGCACCTGACGCAGCACCGTTATTGCCCGCTTCCGGTGCCACAACACCACGGATATCACCTTCACCAAAGCGACCTTTTTTGCCCAGTACCGACTTTTCCAGGGTATAGCTGATAAAGCTGCCCAAAGACGCACCGGCGCCCGGTAAAACACCAGCCACAAAGCCTAACAAACCACCACGCAGCTGGGTCGGAATTGTCGTTACGACCTCTTTAAAACTCAGTGTCAGCTTACCCACTTCCACTTTGCTGCGGCCTTTGCCCATGCGTGATTCAACAAAAAACAGCAGCTCGGATATGGCAAACAGACCAACAATCGCCAGAATGAAATCGATGCCCTCGTACAGCTCCAACACACCGCCGGTGTATCGCTGGGTGCCGGTGGATATGTCGATCCCTACGGTGGAAATCATGATGCCCAGCGTTGCAGCAATGACCGTTTTCATCGGATTTTTGCCGGTAATACCACCCAGGGTGGCGAAGGCCAGCAAAAACAGCGCGAAATATTCCGCCGGCCCGAACGTCAGCGCAAAACGCGCCAACACGGGCGCCAGCATAATCAGCCCTATGGTGCCAATCAGGCTGCCCGCGAAGGACGCAATTGCCGAGATTGCCAAAGCATCCGCCGCCCGGCCTTTTTGTGCCATGGGATAGCCATCGAGGCAAGTCATCATGGCAGGCTCGTCGCCCGGAATATTCAGCAGAATCGACGAGATCCGACCGCCGTACATGGCGCCAGCGTAAACCGATGTGAGCAGAATCATCGCGGTTTCAGGCGGCAACCCCAGGGTAAAAGCCAGCGGAATCAGAATGGCAACGCCATTCGCCGGGCCCAGGCCTGGCAGACAGCCAATCAAAGTACCCACAAAGGCACCGAACAGCGCAAACATCAAGTTGTACGGTGTCAACGCCACCGCAAACCCTTCCATCAGAAAGCCTATGGTTTCCATGATTAAAAGCCCCCCAACAAGCCATTGGGCAAGCTTAAGGACAGCCCATAATTAAACAGTCCAAACACCACAACAGCGCTGATCAGGCCAGTTACAAACGAGTTGGTTACCGGTGCACCCATACGCCAACTCAAAGCACCAACGGCCAGGGTGGTAGAAATAATAAAGCCCAGAGGCTCCAGCAGAAGTGCATAAACCACCAGCACAACGATTGATATCAGCAGTTCAAGAGCCGATTTCCCTACTGGCCACTGAGCGTCTGCATCTGGCTTTATCATCAGGTACAAGCTACCCACCACCAGTACGACCGCCAACATGGTCGGAAAGGTTTCTGGCCCCACCCCCTCGGTACCGCCGAAGGGCTCTGGCCATTGTTGAGCTACCCAGCCGTAGGCAACCGCCAACACCAGCAGGAATAGCCCAAGAATACGATCACCCATACCAGTCATTTCAGCAGCCCTATTTCCCGGGACAGGTCTTCGATCTCCTGCACCTGATTGGTCACGAAGGCCTCAAACTCACCAGCTTTGGGATGGAACGGAATCAGACCGTTACTTTTCATGACGGCTTTCCACTCTTCACTGGCGTAGAGGGTGTCGATTGCCTTTACCCAATACTGCTGAGCGTCTGCTGAAGTGTCTTTTGGCATGTAAAAGCCACGCCAGTTAGGGCCAAGCGCATCAATACCCTGCTCACGGGCAGTAGGGATATCGCCGAATTTACCCGGCAGGCGCTCCTCTGACAGTACCGCCAGCACGCGCAAATCGCCGGATTCCATAAAGCCGGTAGCCTCTGACACATCACCGGTAAAGGCGTCCACCTGGCCACCCACGACCTGGGTCATGGCTTCGCCGCCGTTGTTGTATGACAGGTAAGGAATGGATGGTAGTTTTTCAGCGCCTGCAGCCTTTGCGGCAATAAGGACTTTGAGGTGATCCCAGCCGCCACGGGCACTGCCGCCGGCGAATTTGACCGAACGCGGGTTCGCTTTCAGCGCGTCCATCAGTTGATTCAGGTTTTCATATTTGGAGTCTTTGCCTACAGCAATGATGCCGTAGTCTGCACCCAGTGCACCGATCCACTTCACCATGGAGGCGTCCATACCGGGAAACTGCTTCTGTGCCAACCGCGTGGTGGTGGCGGTAGACGCTGCGACGATCAGTTTATCGTCGTTTTTACGCTTGCTGACCGTGTGAGCATATGCCACACCGCCGCCTGCGCCGGCCATGTTAACGGTTTGCACCGTTCCATCGACCAGATCAAGGGTTTGCATCACGTTGCCGACACTGCGGCAGGTAAAATCCCAGCCGCCGCCTGGATCGGCTGGCGCCAGGCACTCGACTTTTCCGCTGGGTTGCCAGGCCATGGCAGACATACTGAAGGCGGCTACTGCCGCAAATGCGATTGTTCTTTTAATAAACATACACATTACCTCTTTGTTGTTTGAGCACTCAGAGTAAAAGGCAATGCGTAGTTCCTGAAGTTTGCGGGCGTAACGCGTTTAAAAAAACTACTGTGCTTTTTGTGCATAAAGTTCACGAGCAAACCCGCCAACGGTGTCCTACCCTTTACCCATTCCATTGATGGACGATTCTTAAGAGCCTTATGCCTGTTAAACGACGCACCAAACTCAAAACCCGCATGATTCTCACCCTGGGCCTGGTGAGCGCACTGCAAACAGCGTTTATCGGGGTATTTGCCGGTTATTACCTTAGCGAATCCCTATACAGCGAAATTGGCCAGCGTGCGCTGATGGTGGCCAAAACCGTTGCCGCCAGCCCCGCAATTATTCAGGGCATACAGCAGAAGGACGTCGAGTCTCTCAACACGCTTACCCATACAATGGCTGTCACCAACGAAGCCTTGTTCATCGTGATTGGCGACCACAAAGCTATTCGCCTGGCCCACCCCTCACCCGATCGCATCGGACACTCCATGGCGGACGACGACGGCGACTTTGGCCGCCGCGCGCTGGAGGAGGGAGAGGGTTATGTGGCCCGTGCGGTAGGCAATCTGGGCGAATCCATGCGCGGTAAAGCGCCCGTGTTCGAGCCCTCCAGCGGCGAGATTATCGGCATTGTGTCGGTGGGATACAGCGTAGGGCAGGTAGAAGCAACGGTGCAGCGCTACAACTTTGTGCTGTACGGCGTTCTGGGCGTGGTCTTGCTGGTTAGTATTCTGGCCGCGGTGGTCATCGCCGGTCGGTTCAAGCGCGCTATTTTTGGTCTGGAACCGGAAGAAATCGCGGGGCTCTTTCAGGAACGCGATGCTACTCTACAATCGATACGTGAGGGCATTATTGCCATCAATCGTCACGGCATTATCACTACGGTAAACCGTGCCGCCCTGACAACTCTGGAGCTCAGCCCAGATACCCCCATTGCGGGGCGACCGATTCTGGAAGTATTACCGGAGAGCGACCTGATGTCGGTTCTGACCACAGGTACGCCGGATTTCGATCGCGAAGTGTGGCTGCGCAACCGCCAGATGGTGGTGAACCGGCTACCGATGCGCCAGGGCAACGAGATTATTGGCGTGGTGGCCAGTTTTCGACTGCGCAACGAGCTGGACCAGGTCAGCCAGCAGCTCACGCACATCCAGCAATACGCCGACACTCTGCGCAGCCAGACCCATGAATACTCCAATAAACTCCATACCATTGCGGGGCTGATTCAACTGGGCGCTTATAAGGATGCGCTGAAGCTAATCGGTAACGAGGTGATCAGCCATCAGGCGCTGATACACCTGCTGCTTGAAGCGGTGCCAGACCCCATCATTGCAGGTTGCCTGCTGGGCAAACACAACCGGGCGCGGGAAATGGGCCTGCATCTCGACATAGACCCAGGCAGCCAGATGGCCGACCTGCCTGATAACCTGCCACGGGATCAGTTGGTGAGCGTGTTGGGCAACCTGATTGATAATGCACTGGAAGCCACCCGCCGCCACACAGGTGCAAACGGCCGGGTGCATTTGTCTATGACCGACCTCGGCCAGGAGCTGATTTTTGAAGTGGAAGATCAGGGGCCGGGCGTGGCACCGGAGGTACAAAACCGCATCTTTGAAAAGGGTGTGACCAGCAAAGCCGGTAACGAACACGGTTTTGGGCTTCACCTGGTGCGCCAGTTCCTCGACAGCTGGGGCGGTTCAGTAACCGTGGAGAATCTGGGCGAAGCAGGCGGCAGCCGCTTTACCTTATACTTACCCAAAGAACCCACAGGCAGGAGCCAACCGTGCCCCCCATCCGACTGCTGATCGCCGAAGACGACCGCCAGATTGCAGAAATTCAGCGCCGCTTTATTGAACGCCTGGGGCAGGTGGAACTGTGCGGCATCGCACACACCCTGGCAGACGCCCGGGAACAGGCCGAGGTGCTGCAGCCCGACCTGATCCTTCTGGATGTGTATTTCCCCGACGGCAGCGGCCTGGATTTACTGCGCGAACTGCGCGCCAGTGACAACAGCAGCGATGTAATCCTAATTACCGCCGCCAAAGAAGTGGACACGCTACGCACTGCCCTGCGCGGCGGGGTGTTCGACTATATCCTGAAGCCTCTGGTGTTCGAGCGCCTGGAAGAGGCCATAACCCGCTACTGTGACCACCTTGCGCGCCTATCGGCACTGAAACACCTGGGCCAGGACGAAGTAGACGCCCTGCTCCCGCGCAACGCCGGCGAAACGGGCAGCGACACCCAGCATAGACTGCCAAAGGGAATCGACGTTATTACCCTCGACAAGATCCGCGAATTGATCGCTGATGGCAAACCCTGGAGTGCAGAAGAAGTGGGCGGCGCCATGGGTGCATCACGCACCACCGCCAGGCGTTATCTGGAATACATGACAGGCACCGGAACTCTGGTGGCCGAGGTTAGTTACGGCAGCGTTGGCCGGCCAGAGCGGCGCTACCGGATGCAGGGTCTCCCGACCTGAGTACCAAGGATTAACCACCCATTCCGGATCGTCAACCTCACCAAGAGCCCGGATTTCACAAAAAGGCGCCGCACTGCGGATAATCTCAGCCACGTCGCTGCTGTGTTGCGCCTACATCGCATCCCGGCTGGCTTTGCTGTCCCAGTGGGCAATGGCTATAAGGATTTTGCGATGCACAAGCGAGCAACTAAGCCGCAGATGGCGATACATAACTGAAGCGCTTGCGGTACTGCTCCATGGTGCAGCCCGCTATCCTTTTGAAAAGGCGCCGGAACGAACTGGCATCTTCATAACCCACACTCCAGATAATGCGAGCAGTCTGTTCACGACTGGATTCCAGCAAATGCTTGGCTCCCTCGACCCGCAGGTGTTGCAGGTAACCAATGGGCGTTTCGCCAGTGGCCTCCTTGAAGCGGCGTTTGAAAGTACGGGCGCCAAGACCAGCAACAGCAGCAACTTCATCGATGGTCACGGGGTCGGCATAATGCTCTTCAAGCCAGGTTTGTGCCTTGCGGATGGCATCATCCTGATGAGCCTTCTGGCTGTATAACGCCATATAGGGCGTCTGCTCTATTCGGCGACCGTCCAGCACCAGCATTTTACTGCAGGCAAGAGCAACCGCAGGCGAGGCAAATCTTTCCACCAGATGAACACATAAGTCCACAAACGCCGAAGCACCACCGGCACAGATGATCTGGCCGTTATCCACCAGCAACTGATCCGCATCCATGCGGATATGAGGATAACGGCTGCGGAACAGTGAGGCTGCTCGCCAGTGAGTAGTCGCCACTTGATCGTCAAGCAAACCGGCCTCCGCCAACACAAAACTGCCGGTGCAGACACTCGCAACCACCGTACCCTTTGCCACGGCGTCCCTGAGCCAGCCATGCAGCGGAATTGCCGGCGCCAGGGTTTGATCCAGACGATCTGCACCAACGGCCGCTTCTACCGAGGACCCCATCACAATCAAATCTGCCTGAAAGTCTCTCCGCTGGATGGTCGGCGTGATCACGGCACCGCTGTAGCCGCGCACTGGTTTGTCATCCACGGTGACGATCTGGCAGTCGAAGAGCGGAGCACTCTGCGCCCCCGATTGGTTGCTGCAGTAATTGGCTACGGAAAAGAAATCCATTACGCCGTGCACACCAGAGGCGTGGCAGTATGGTAAAGCAACAATCGCGACGTTGAACATGAACCTGGCCCTTTTCGCATTTTATATGTCAAATATGACACTCCTGCTCATCGCCCGCAAGCCCTAACCTGAAGCTGTAAACAACCAGAGCAGGAAGAAGGACTTTCACTATGAACTCACCACTGAACACCCAACCTTCGATTACTCAACAGTCCACACCTCGCCGTGCTGGTCTTTCAGCCACCCGACTGGCTTTGCAGCTTTACGCTCGCGTGGCCCCGCAGAAAGCAGGTCAACTGGTAAATCGCATGGCATTCCGGCCATCACGCCTGCCATTGCCTATACGCTATGAATACCTGTTGGACACTGCCGACAGTTATACCCGGCTCCAACATGGTGCCCACAGCATTCCGGTGTATTCTTGGGGGAAGGGGCCCGTTATTCTGGGTGTTCATGGCTGGGCCGGCGCAGGCATCCAGTTTGGTGCCTGGGTGAATCCTTTGGTAGAAGCCGGCTATCGCGTGGTGCTGTTCGACGCAATAGCCCATGGGCGCGCCCAGGGCAGCAGTACCGACCTGTTTGAGATAGCCGAGGTCACAACGAAGGTGGCTGACCATGTTGGCCTGGTCCACGGGATATTGGCGCATTCCATGGGCTGCATAGCGGCTGCAAGAGCAATTAAGGACGGTCTTCATTCCCAGCACTTGGTCATGCTTGCGCCCCCACTCAGCGTAGCGGCTGTGATGGACAATCTGGGGCAGCAACTTGGGTTACGCCAGGATGTTCTCGACGTCCATCTTCGGCTAATGGAAGAGCGTTTCGGGGATTCGGTTTGGGAGAAGCTGGATCTGGAGGCACTATCCCTGTCACTTAAGCAGCGTGGCATGATCGTCATTGACCACGACGATATGTCGATTGCCCCAAATGAAAGTGAAAGAGTCTCTACCAACTGGCAAGCCGCACAGGTACTGCGCACCCGTGGCCTGGGGCATTACCGGCTGCTTTGGAGCCCACTGGTAATTGAAACCGTTCTTCAGGATCTGGGCAGGCCGGTGGTCGACACGGTTGCTTGATTGAACATGACCGCTTTATCTCATCTATGACGGTTGCACCACCCATTCCGGCTCATCAAACTCACCAAGAGGCCGGATTTCACAAAAAGGCGCCGCACTGCGGATAATCTCAGCCACGTCGCTGCTGTGTTGCGCCTCCATCGCATCCCGGCTGGCTTTGCTGTCCCAGTGGGCAATCGCTATAAGCGCATCCGGATCACCGATCTTGCGGTGCAATTCGGTTCCCCTCGCGCCCGGTGCACGCTGAATCAACTTACTTGCACGCACCCAGGCATCGGCGTAGTCCTCGGCGGTATAGCCCTCTTTGATATGTACTTCGAAGATGTATTTCATACCTGCCTCCACTGTCGGTAGGGGTAATCCACAAACCATGCCTTTTCAAAGGCCTCAGTACTGAAGCTACTAGCTAGCTTGTCCTCTATCAAGCAGCTACCTTGACTACGGATCAGACCACCTTATAGCATTTAACATTCATTCGAAATACTTGTTAAAGGTGACCACATGCTCTCTGAATATACCATTGCTACCGTTAAATCGACGGTGCCTCTACTGGCCGAAAATGGCCAAGCCATCACCAAAGAGTTTTATAGAAGGCTGTTCGCCAACAACCCCGACCTGCAGCATATATTCAACATGGCCAATCAACGCAGCGGTGGCGGTGGTCAATCATCCGCTTTGGCAGATGCCGTTTTTGCCTACGCCAATAACATCGACCAGATTGAAGTACTGGTTCCCGCAGTGCAGCGAATCGCCAGCAAACATGCCAGCATTGGCGTTGAGCCCAAGCACTACCCGATTGTAGGGGAAAACCTGATCGCAGCCATTCGGGATGTGTTGCAGTTGCCAGACAATCACAAAGCACTCATCGCATGGGAGGAGGCCTACAACGTGCTGGCACAGATTTTTACCGCTACTGAAGAAAGCATGTATAGCGAAAAAGAAACTCAACCAGGGGGCTGGCGCGGATTTCGCTCCTTTACCATTGAGCAAATTGTTGAGGAAACACCGGAAGTTAAATCGTTTTACTTCAAACCAACCGATGGTGGCGCTATTTGCGCCTATTCCGGCGGCCAGTATCTTGGCATCAAGCTGACCGGAACCGGTGACAGCTATGATGAGATCCGCCAGTATTCACTATCATCCTGGGGCACAGAGGATTACTACCGGATTTCGGTCAAAGCCGAAACTCACGGAGCAGCATCGCAACAACTCCATCAATGTGCGGTCGGTGATACAGTTGAACTGAGCGCGCCCAATGGGCAATTCATGCTGAACAAAAACATTCCGAAGCATGTATTTATCTCCGGTGGCGTTGGCATCACTCCGCTGTTCAGTATGTTGAAAGAAGCGCTGGCATCTGGCATCCCAGGCGACAACCTACAATTTATTGACTGCTGCCGCAGTGCCGAGCATCAGATCTTCCGCAAGGAGCTGGCAGAGCTGACAGCATCAACAGGGCTGGATCTTAGGCTTGCATTTGAGTTTGGCGAAGGTGCGGACTGGGTTGGGTACTTATCCGCTGACATTCTCAATACATGGCTGACCGACAAAACTGCCCACGTTTACTTCTGTGGCCCTATGCCCTTTATGGCCGCCCTTAAGAGCATACTTAACAGCATCGGATTCACCGACGATCAATTGCACTACGAAGTGTTCGGGCCAACCACGGAGATCCCTTCAACCCATTGATGCCATAAAGAAACCAGGCAGGATTGTAAGATGGAATGCTTTGCTGCCTGCTCATCCCACCGTACCCTTTGCCACGGCCTCCCAGAGCCAGCCATGCAGCGGAATCGCCGGGGGAAATTAATTCGCCCGGACAAAGACCCAGTTTATCCCGACGTTGTCGCAGACGATGACATCGCGATCGACGGTCTCACACATAGACAGGTTTTCTGGCAGCTCATCGTGGTAGCGGGCCTTCACGCCCAGAGTTTTTCGATCCTGTTTGAGCAGCTCGTAGGTCTGCCCCATACGCTTGGAAAAATCCACGTCACTGTTTTCAAGGGTTTGAAAGGCGTTGTGAAACGCCGTGAAACTCATGGTGTTTGCGCCAAGGCCAATAGCCAGCATTTTGAGGATGTAACGATCATAGGCGGCCGAGAGATAAGACCGCACGGCTTCATCATCGTTTCGTCCGCCATCAAAAGGCACTATTCCGAGACGGTTGCGAGGCTCCAGCACGCCGTCGTCCAGTGATGCAAGTGAGCGATTGCCTTCCAGCTCATAGGTGACTTTCGGGCACTGTATAAACTCGCCCCTCAACAGGCAACCCGCCAAGCCCCGGGTAACCGACGGTTCAGAGCGGGATTCTTTCGCGGGTTCTCGCTGCGACGTGGCCAATTCAGGTTTAGACCCAGGTTCAGGGGTGGCCGAAACCTCGGGCAATGTCAGGCTCAGACGTTTGGCTGGCTGGCGCAACAACAGCGCCTGCACCTTTGGATCATTACGTTTGAAATCCACCATAGAAGGCAGGCCTGCACCTCCACCGCGCTCTACAACCTCACAGTAGAGACGTTCCAGATCCGACTGTGCTGACGCCAGACAACCTTCATCGGCGCTGGCGACCGAAATCCAGCCAGCGGCGAAAATCATGAAGAGTTGTTTTAGGTAGGCGATGACTCAAACCTCAATAATTCTGTCTGCAACAAACAGCGGTGGCACGTATTCTTTCGGATAGGCACCCGGGTTGGCGAACACGCGAGTGCCTTCAACCTGCAGATCAACAGGCTCATGAACATGGCCGTGAACCCACAGATCCATCTTCCCCATCAGCGACCGCAAATTCGAGGCGAACGCCGGTGACAATGAATCGCCCTGGTATTTTGGCGGAATGCATTCCGGCAAAGGCGCATGATGGCTGATGACCACTTGCGGTCCCGAACAGGGTTCGCTCAGCTGCGCCTCCAGCCATGCAATGGCTTCTGCGTGCAGCTTCTGGCTTTCTGCCGTGGTAAACACCTCACCCGTTGGTTGTTCGATAATGCGGAAATCAGGCATATACGCGAGCGCGCGCCGTTCCGTCTGCAACGGATCCTGGTCAGGCTGGCCGTCATACAGACTAAAATCTGTCCATAAGGTGGTGCCATGAAAGCGCACGCCGCCAATATTCACCGTATCGTTATCAAGCAGATGAATTCCCAACCGCCGGGCTTCGGCACGCATTGCCTGGCGGGCCTCGGGCATACTTGTTCCGTAGAACTCGTGGTTACCGGCAACGTAAATAATCTCCTGCCCGACAAACCGCTCCGCTGCCCAGGCAAGACCCTCCGTTGTGCGGTGAATGTCTCCGGCAAGGATAACCACATCTGCGGCTACGTCCGGCAGCTCTCGACCTTCCCGAAAAGTCTCGATGTGTAAATCTGACAATATTCGCAAACGCACAATGTTACCTCCTTTATTGATGTGCCAGAGCGTAGTCGATCCCGGCGCACACCGCGGCAACCTGCGCAGCGTTGCATTGCTCGGGGGTCGCACGGGGGCTGTCGGGATAAACCTCCGTCGTCGTTCTATAGGGTGCACTGGTCACACTGGCACACAGGCCCAGCTGCTTGAGCGGGTACTGGATAACGCCACGGGCGGCCATAGGTGAACCAAGGATCTCCCCATTGTCGTCAGCAGGGGCAATATGAGTGACCTGCTCCACCGCCTCAATCACCTTCTGCTGAAATTCAGAATGAGGGTTTTCGCTGTCGTCGACCAGATAAAAGCCATCGGGAATCTCACCTGGCTCGAATGGCTTTCCTTCGAGAGCTGCCAGTGCGGGTCTAAACTCGCTTTCATCCGTATCGGTAGTTTCGTGCAGGTCCATATGCATCAGCACACGATCACGAACGGGCGCAACAAGCCGCATCAGTGCCGCCGCTTCCTCTGCCGGGCTGTCATCCCGAAATGAGCGATTCGGGTCGACGGCGTTCGGGTTCCAGCGGTGGATGCGCTCGTATGCCCAGGGGCTAACACAGGGCGCAACCAGCAAGTTGACGCGCCCGGCGTAATCCTCTGCACGCTGACCGACGAACTGCAATGCGCCGTGCACACCACTGGTTTCATAGCCGTGCACTCCGCCTGTTATCAGCACGACCGGAAGATCGTCACGCCAGTCGCGGCTGCGGATCGCCATCAGCGGGTAAGTATCCGGACCATAATCCAGCCGCCCATACTCTTCCACGTCAAAGCGCGAGCGCAGGCGCTCGATCACGCTCAGCACTTCTGACTCGTAGCTGCGCTGCCGAGTCTGTCGCGAAACCCACTCGGCGCGTTCTACCTCGCCCCAGGGAATGCCAGGCGTACCGATTGGGTAGAATGCGGTAACCGTGCTCATCTTGATTTTCTCCGGAATGCTTTCATATCACCTCTCTTTCCTGAGGTCGCCATCCAGACCGGCGTTCTGTATTGCCACGTACTCAGTGCCGTAATCGATAAACGACCATCCAAATGCATCACCAAAGAACTCCTTCGTTGCCCCATGCCCATATTAGCCCTTGATCAATTTATCGACCATACTGATAAATCTCGTGCAATCCCAGCCGAACTCAGCATGAACTAACCGTGCCCTATGGCCGCCGATGATCTTGGCTATTAACAAACTAGAGGTGAATCCGGTGCTGGAAGATTCAGTTTTCATAGGCAAAGGCAGTTCTGTTCAAAACCTGTTGTTACGTCGCGCCAATCGTCACGGCCTTATTGCCGGAGCAACCGGTACCGGCAAAACCGTCACCCTGCAGATTCTGGCGGAAGGCTTTTCCGCCCAGGGTGTGCCGGTATTCATGGCCGATGTGAAAGGCGACTTGTCTGGCATTTCCCAGCCAGGCACTGCCAAACCTTTTCTTGCCAAGCGCGCAGAGCAGGTTGGCCTTGAACCCTACAATTTCGCGGGATTCCCCACCGTGTTCTGGGACGTTTTTGGTAAACAAGGGCACCCAATGCGAGCGACCATTTCAGATATGGGCCCGCTTTTACTGTCTCGTCTGCTGGAACTAAACGACACTCAGGAAGGCGTTATCAACATAGCCTTCAAGCTTGCCGATGATCACGGCATGGCCTTGCTTGATCTCAAAGACCTGCGTGCATTAATGACGTTTGTGTCCGAGCAGTCGAAGGAGCTCACTGCGTTATATGGCAACGTCAGCAAAGCATCCGTAGGCGCGATACAACGTCGCTTGTTACAACTTGAACAACAGGGCGGAGATCAATTCTTTGGCGAACCGGCCCTGGAACTCGCCGACCTGATGCGCTGTGATTCGGATGGGCGGGGGCACATTAATTTGCTGGCTGCAGACCAGTTGATCGAAAGGCCCCAGCTATACGCCACCATCCTGCTCTGGCTATTGGCCGAGTTGTTTGAGGAACTACCCGAAGTTGGTGACCCTGAAAAACCCAGGCTCGTGTTCTTTTTTGATGAAGCTCACCTGCTATTCGAGGATGCTCCGAAAGCTTTGCTTCAAAAAGTGGAACAGGTGGTGCGATTAATTCGATCCAAGGGCGTAGGCGTCTATTTTGTTTCACAAAACCCTACCGATATCCCCGACAAAATACTCGGCCAGCTCGGCAACCGGGTGCAACATGCCTTGAGAGCCTTTACCACTCGTGATCAAAAAGCCGTTCGCGCAGCCGCTTCAACCTTCAGAGAAAACCCCGAACTGGATACTGAAAAAGTCATAATGGAACTCGGTGTCGGCGAAGCCCTGGTCTCTACCCTCGATGCCAAAGGATCGCCCTCTATCGTTGATCAAACGCTTATACGTCCGCCCTCTTCACGCATGGGGCCAGCTACGGCAGAAGAACGTAAACGTATTCTCAACCTCAGTGAGTTTGGCCCTCGCTACGACCAGGTTATAGACCGCGAATCCGCTCACGAAATTCTGCAAAAACGCGCGGAGAAAGCTGCGAAAGAAGCTGAGCAAGCAGCCCTGGATAAAAGCCGGGTTTATAAACCGCCAGCCAGTAAAAGCAAAAAGCCCCCACAGCGTCGACGCTCCTCACGCCAGGGGGTCTTTGAAACCATGGCAAAAAGCATAGCGCGTACGATGGGCCGCGAAATGACACGGGGAGTTATGCGAGGCCTGCTAGGATCCCTGTTTAAAGGGCGCTAACGAGGAGTATGCTTCGAAGGGATCACTCATAGGTTCGCCCGTTGTGCTTAAGCCAGCCTTCATCAGGGACCTTCTTATAGCGCAACAGTTTTATCTCCCTGGCAGGGCAACCTCAACGGTCTTACCTCCATAGCCGAAACGTTGATCACGGCCTTGAATGACCACCGTTGCAACGGACTTTGGAACCTTGACCGCATGGAGGCTTCTGGTGAAGGGCTGTTCGGCGGCGTGATCGTGTAGAAGTATTCGTTCGCCGTAGAGCGTGCCATCTTTTCCCATCACCCGAAATGCATCTGCATAACGTTGTGGCGTGTCGTAGGGTGAGGAAAGAGTAACGTCGAAATTGAAGCTGTCATCGCCGGTGGCGCGCACCTCGGCTGAAATGACATCGGGGTACCTCTGTTGAGATGCATTTTCTGCTAATACATCGCCCGCCAAGGTAATGATTCCGATCGCAAGAATCGTGAAAATTCGAAGGTGCGACAGCATAGCGGATTACTCCTTCGTTGACTGAACTGTATTGAGATAAGCCGAAAACACAAAGTGTTTCTCGTCCCGCCCATTTTATTCGCTAACTTCCATTGTATTAACGCGAGTGGTACCGGTCACTGTAACCAAAAACTTCCCGACCTTTTCTTCAATATGGCTTTCGACCGTTTTCAGCCGAAGCAAAGGCAAACCACCTTTTTGAAGGATGCTATTCTTCAGGGCATCCCATTGCTTCTGCTGAGGCTTTTCGTGATCACCTCCGTCTACCTCAATGACGGCTAGCGGTTTCTTACCCACCTTGAAGTAGAGCACAAAATCACAAGAGCTTCGGCCCTTCATAAACCCGCGCTCTCTGGCGGTCAAAGCTTCGTTGTTAAGTGACACCAACTGATTCAAGGCTATCTGCGTATGGAAGGTTATCCCCTGATTAGCAGGAAGAGAAAGACGTTCGCGCAGTATCTGGGCGACTATCTGTTCCGACCTGAATTGTGAATCGCCCGCCCTTAAAGCAGACTGCAGCTTTTCCAGGGATTGGTCATACTCGGCGTAGAGCAGATCAAAAGCCGACACAACGGGTGAGCGATGGACTTGTGCCGCTTCATTCGCGTAATACTCAATATAGCGTATCAAAGCTGCAACAGGCCCACTCGACGCACTGAAGACATCATCACCTGTTACCAACGTAAACTTTTCTTTTGCGCGGGACACCGCAACGTTGATCAGATGGGGATCATCCACAAATCCCAGATTTTTCTGGTTACTGGCTTTCTTGTCCAATACCGTCGAAAAAACAATCTCATCACATTCCCTGCCCTGGAACTTGTGGGTGGTATCTTTGATGAAGCTGGCAGGAAGGTGAGAGCGCGAAAGCGCAACCTGTGCGTTGTATGGTGCAATAAATCCTCGCTTGGAGGCTTCATCCCACTGGCTGCTTTCGCCCCCTTCCAGGACATGGAGTAATGAATCCAGCTCTCGCTGGTTTTTGTAGAGCCGGGTGTGATTCCCTTTGGCAGTTACTATAAGTTGCAGGACATCTTCGCCCGCATCCTGAGTCATCGGAATAAGTTCGTTGTCATAGAATTGCTGATTACAGAACTGGATGATTCTGGGGTGGCACCGGTAGTGCTCCTTCAACAGGGTAACCGGAATGGTGTCGCCAAAAACCCGAAGGCAGGAATCCAGCAAGCTGTACTTTTCGCAGTCATACGCTCTATCAGGCGCTGATTTACCAGTCTTCGTAAAGATTGGGGGCAATTGTTTTCCGTCACCAACGATAACCAGGTTCCGGGCGCACCCCAACGCCAATATTCCCGGAATAATATCCTGCTGGGAGGCTTCATCAATGATGGCGTAGTCGAGAACCGTCCCTGACTTAAGCGAGTTGATGATGGAGTGCGTACTGCTGCCGATGATGGGATAGCTCTTCAGAAACGCATCGATCCGGTCCCGGTACCCTTCCGAAGTAAAGGCTTCCTCAGGCCGTTTTCGTTGTTGAAGCTGATCTTTCAGGTAGGCCATCGAGGAAGTGGTTACGCTCGCTAATAATGCGTCGAAGTCACCATTCTTCAAAGTCTCCTGACAGGAAGCCAGCTCAGCTTCTTTTTCCTGCAAGGACTTGTCGTAGTATCTCAGTTGCAACGCATGGATTGTGGCGTCGCGTTTATCGGTGGTACTAAAAGGTTTGATGCGCAAAATCCGGAAATTCAACCACAGCTCTATTCTGTTCCTCATGCTGACGGGCTTGTCATCCAGCATAGTAAGATAAGCCATCAGATCGGTGATCTTTTGCTTTGATAACCGGTATTTTTCCAATGGGTCAGTTTTGGGCGAGTTTGGGTCAGTTTCCAGATTCTCCTGCCGCCAGTGAAGCAAATGCTTTCTCTCGATGTTCAGTTCATCGACTTCAGCTTGCAGTTTCGCCACCTCGTTCCGTGCATGTAGAAACTGCTTTAAATTCTCCACATCTGCCTCGATATCATTCAATAACGGCGCAGGTGGAGACTCTCCTGTTGGAAGCGAGGGAGTATTTTCAAAAAAATTCTTACGATTTTCTCTGTTGCCGAGCTTGGCGACAAGGAAGTCCAACCCTTCTTTACCCAGCTTCTCATACACATTTTCAACGGCGGTATTATTGTTGGAAAGGATGGCAACGGTTTCATTCCTTAGCAGAATATTGGCAACAATATTCAATATCGTCTGGGTCTTTCCTGTGCCGGGAGGGCCCTTGATAATACTTACCTGCGAGGAGAAAACGCCCGCCACGGCCTCTAGCTGGCTCTCATTGATACCAAAGGGAAAAATAAGATTTTCTTGAGATTCTCTTGGCTGACTGAAGCCTGTGCAGTATGAATTCAATACAATCTCTGGATTTGAAGGCAGGGCCTTCAGTTGGCGCAACACATTTTCCGCAATCGCGGCATCTTCCTTAGAGCTTGCCTTCGCCTTTTCCAACCTGGCCTCGGCCACAGAAACGAAGTAACGGAAGACTTCTCCATCCTTGAGCTTTGTTTTTTTAACAAGCCGGATGTTGTCCATATTCATAACGTAGGTTTTAGCATTCTCCGAATACTGGACAACTGCCTGTTTGTTACCATAAACCACCGCCCTATCCACTTGCCCGAACACGCTACCGTTTTTCTTAACAAGGAGCGCGTCCTCCAGCACTTCTGTGGGCGTGACTTGGCATTCACTAAGCGGACGAGTGTAGGATTTTCCTGAGGGGAAAAAGCAGGTCAGCTCCAGGCCTTTACGAGAATCCCGTATTTTCCAATCATTGATCTGCTTGGTCTTATCCTGGCCGTCTACATGGATGGTGACCATGGCCCTCTCGATATTATTTGCTCTGAAAAAACTGATTGGAGTGCTTTGCAAGGTATGAGATGAACCAGGCAAGCAGTCATTCAACCACTACCCAAAAGACTACAAGCACAATGTAACCAAAAACAGTCGGGCTGTAATCTACGAGACCCCTGCTCTTACGCTCTGGATGGGTTAGACTTCAAACAGCCAGCCGGACGCCCCAATTAAAGGAACAGAATGAGTAAACCTGGCACCATCAGACCCGAAACCCGATACCTTCTTTACTTCGCTGTTTTCTGGATTGTGTTCCTCACCGCTGCAACCTATTTACTCGGTAGCTGGGACTCCCGCAAAACCAACCCGAACCAGCAACTGGTCAGCCACACCGACGGCGACGTCACCGAAATTAAACTGCAGGCAAACCGCCAGGGCCATTATCTGGCAAATGGCACTATCAATGACCAAAACGTGACCTTCATCCTCGATACCGGCGCGACAACCGTGTCTGTCTCAGAACACATCGCCCAAAACGCAGGCCTTGTCCGGATGCAGCCCAGCCTTGCACGCACTGCGGCTGGTACCGTACGTGTGTGGGATACAACCATTCCGGAACTCCGCATGGGCGATATCACATTCAATAATGTACCCGGCACCATTAACCCGGAGATGGACCCGGACATGGTCCTGCTAGGCATGAGTGTGCTTGGACAACTTAACTTCTCCCAACACTCGGGCGTTTTGACCCTGAGCCAGGGAACACATTGAGATGGAGGGGAGCCTCTCAATCGCCATAACTTGGAAGTCTGTCACTGTCCGAGCTGTTTCAGAAGATGAGGGCGCCCGCTGGAGGCAGCAAGTGCAGAGCGAATTTCATGCGATTGTTAAATGGTCTTACACCAACCACTGATATACAGCCGCACCGCCCAGCGCTGGCAATAACATCATCATTGCAAACGCTCCAAGACATCCGCCACTACTTCGAGCCTGCGCTCTTTCCTGTCGCGGATTATTGGCCAGCCACTGGCGGTGGCAGCTACTACAGTAAAGCTTGAGAAAACCATTGTTCCATGCCTGGACAGTTCTTGGATCAAACGCTGAAACCGCTTTGCAACGAGCACAGGTAAAGTTCTTTTCGAGAGGCTTCCGCTGTCGATTTAAAATGAAGAAGCCCACGACTGCAGGTGCACCAAAAACCCACGAGCTTTCGATTGAATTGGTGCGAAAAAACGCAAACCCAAGGGCAATAAATGAACCTAAAATAACCAGAATCGAAACGTAATCGATAGCATTTTTTCTTGGTGGCTCGATTTTACTATGCCGACTTTTGGCTGACGTTCCCGAAGCTTTGGTAACGCCTTCAATGACAACACCCTTTGCTCTTAATCTATTTTGGGAATCTCGCGTTGGGTCATATAAAACGCTATCTCCAACTTCAGGCCGCCTCGCAGTTGTTTTGACGCTCGAAATGTGGAAAAACAGCTTTTCGCCTCCATTCTCGGGCTGAATGAAGCCAAACCCTTTGTCATCTTTCCACTGACAAACCTTCCCTTTCATAACTATCCTAATGTTTCTTGGGGCTGACTAACCCATTTAACGCGAAGCTAAGCGGTGCCCTGACAAGGGCATCCGGTGGACGGCCCTCGGGCCGGGAGCGTACTTAAGCGATTGGTTAGCAAGCCCATTGGGTTGCACCATAGACTACTACACCCGCGCCAAAGATAAATTGGCAGAAGATCAGCACGCGAAAAGCAGTGCTGTATCGGACAATTTTCCCGTGGCAACCCGAATCATTTGCGAACAGTCTGCTGTGTTCAGGGAACTCTTTTTCTAACTGCTTGAGGCCCGGGATAGTGAGGCGTAATAGGTGCTGACTCCTCAGGTCTACTAGCCAGAAAACCAGCGCTAGAATGATGATGAAAGAGCCAAGCAATACGAGAAGGACAGGATTGAAGTGTCTGTCGATAGCGGTGAAAACACCACCATCTGCGAATATCGAGAGAAGCACAAAGAAGTTGAAGCCTTTTAGTCTCTGCTCCGCGTTAAATTTGAAGTGATCCCAAAGGTACTGCCACTCATCCATGTGATTTCCTTACTTGCTAACAGCAATTATTTGGCAATTTTCACGTTCTCAGTTGCATTCACCAAGCCTTTCAAAAATCTAATGGCCTTTTCTAAATCATCTCGCTTCACAATATGTGCTGAGTAGGCGTTAGTGGTAGCTTTGTGTGCGGCATCTCCTCGCTTTGAAATTAGCTCATTTAGAGCCTTCTTTGCTTGCGGCGGCTGATAATTATCCCACTTCCAATGCTCAGTGATATCAATGTCGAAATAGGTTTTGAAAAGATTTTTGGTGCGGTCGTGATTTGGGTTGAAGAAACGCTTCAGTTCTTCATCGACTTTCTTTAACACAAAATTCGATATTTGGCTTCCCTTTAAAGAGCAGAGCCAAACATCAATTTCTTCACGAAATCGATCTTTGACATAAGTTTCCCAAGCGGCCAGCGCGATAACCATACCAGCCCGTTTTAGGGCCTCTGACCCATTCGTAGGATCCTGTTTATCTAAATCAAATCGCGCTAATAACTTTTCCGCATCTTTTATCGAGTATTCGAATAGCTTCCCAGCGTCAGACAACTTCGTTTCCTCTTGTGAAATTCTAACAGCGTATTAGATAGCACGCTTCATTATTGCAAAAACGTGACTTCCACATTTTACGCAACCTTCCACGCCCCAATCATAGATTTTTACTCACAAAATCAGAACGTTAAAAAATAAAGCCGCTCACATCCTGTAATCGCGTGACATCTTCATTATTGCAATAACACCGAATCCTCAACACCTTGCCATGAGCCGTTAGTCGCTCGACGCTCTTTCCAACGGCAATGCATCACCCACTGCCAGAGCTACATCCATAGCTTACTACCTTCAACATTAGCCCATTTCCGGACTATCTGCCGTAGCTCTTTGCAAAAACGTGTTCATTCGGGTGAAGAGAAGTGTTTCGTAGTCGGCTTATCGGCGATCAGAATGTAAGTGGAGCTATAGAGGAAGGCTTCGTAGCGGGCGTTTTCCGTTCTCCAAAGCCTGAAACCAATTTACCCCAGGCGTAGATCAGCAACACAAACAGTATTGCGGCCGCTGTTCTTAGCCTGATAGAGAGCCTGGTCTGCTCTATTCACCCAACTGGTCAGAGGGGCGCCGGGCACAACTTCTGCAACTCCGAAACTGCAGGTAAGATGCCCGACTTCGCCAAAAACCTGTTCAGCCATCGACAGACGCAGCTTTTCAGCGACTTTCTGTGCCTCTTTGGCATCACTTTGAGGTAACAGGATGATGAATTCCTCACCACCCCAACGGGCCAGAACATCACTGGCTCTCAGATTTTGAAGGGTCAGCTCGGTTAACCGGACCAAAACCTCATCCCCACTGTGGTGGCCAAAGCGATCATTGATCTTCTTGAAGTAATCGATATCGAATATTATCAATGAAAGAGGCGTTCCATGGCGCAGTGTTCGCGAAGCTTCTACTTCGACTCTCTCTTCAAAATGTCGTCGATTAAAAGCGCCTGTGAGAGGGTCCGTGGTCGCAAGCTTCGTCAATGCTTGACTCGAGTTCTGCAACTTCCGGTATGCAGATTTGATTTCAGCGACGTAGTTCATGATCAAAGCGCGGCCGACCAGCAGAAATACCACCAGATAAACGGGCAAAAACACGAAAATCAGACCAAGCTCTACGACCCTGATGCCGTAGGTCTTGTCGACCGTGATCGAGCTTCCCAGGAAAAACAGTCCTAGTCGCGCACACTGGACGACTAACTGGACGATCAGCAATGTTTTAAGTGAGTTCAGGAGGGGCTCGCCCGGGCTTCGCTGAAGGTGCAACACCAACACCTCGGCCAGTGCCCAGCCCGCAAGGCAAATCAGCAGGATCAATAGTAAAAGCTGGTGCTCCCACTGTATGTTGAGCAAAGACAGAAGGTCCAAGCTGAAATTCAGTGCCAGTATCAACGCACTTAAGGCACCGACTATGCTGAGTGGCAGTCTCGCCTTTTGTAACCAGGGGGTCTGGTCCAGATCTCTCACTGGTGACCACCTGATTTTCTTATTAGAACGGGTTCCACCAACTCTCGCCATTCATCGGAGCAGCCCGGATAGAGCTCATCACAGTACTGCGCCCATTTTGGAAAGACGGTCTCTTTAAAAGCTTGGCCCAGTAACTGGTAGTCCTGCTCACTCGGCTCAACATCAACCAGGTTATAAGGCGTGCCGTCCTGGCAGGGTTGACCCGTGTTGCACGCTGAAAACTGTAAATGAAGTTGCTCAACAGACGCCCATATGGCGTCCACATAAGCTTCAAAGGCCTGTTCCAGCCTCTCCTGCTGGTGACGCGACAAGCGGTTCCAGAGGCTGAGGTTAATAACATAGCCATTGACCCCCGCCTGTGTGCGTAGCCGGAAGAAGTGGGTTGCGTATTCCGGCCATCCAGCTGCATTAGCCGAGGCGGCGCTACTGATGGCGCAGTCGATCAGCCCGCTACGCAGGCCCATTTGGACGTCTTCAAACAACATAATGACCGGCGAGGCACCAAAATATTCTATAAGGGGCGAGAAGGTTTCATTACTCACTCGTATCCTCAACCCCTCAAAATCCTGTAGGGACTCAACCGGTGTTCTACAGACAAACACCTGAGGGCCAAACGGCCACATACCCAACAATTTCACATTGAAACGGTCCTGCAGGCGACGGTCGAGTGCAGGAGCGTAGGCTTGCATGATTGCGTAAGCGTTCTCAACATCAACCGCTCCGCCGAGCAGGTCCACACCGAGCAATGCGGGTTCAACCCAGGCGTTCTGAGGAAACCGCAGCGAAACAAGATCAAGCGCGCCTTCTCTCAACATGATTAACTGGTGGGTATCTTTGAATCCAAGGGTATCGACTGGTGTATAGTTAATTTCAAGTGGCAGGTCCGTCGTTTCTGCGAGGTCCTCAAAAAATTTTCTTTCCTCGATGTGCACAGAACCCGACGCATGCTGCTGACCAACAACCTGAACAGGAATGCGGTCGTATACCTTCCAGGCGATGGAAAACCCGGCGATCAAAACCATCGCAACCAGAGGTCTAACCCACATACACGAAATGCCCTCAACGTGCGCGTTGGCGCCCCCACCCAGGATCAAAAGAAGTCATCAGCCGTTGTCCATTACAATACTTAATTAAGATGGGTAATGAATATCGAGGAGTGAGTTCAATGGGGGGACATGACAGCCCCAGGCAAAGCGCCAGGGACTGCTTTAACGCAACTTACTTAACTTTCGGATCCAGCTCACCAGACTCGTAACGCTCAAACATACGCTCGAGATTGATTGGCTTGATCTTGCTGGCCTGGCCGGCGCAGCCGAAGGCTTCGTAGCGTCTGATGCACACGTCGGTCATGGCGACCATGGTGGCTTTCAGGAATTTGCGTGGGTCGAACTCGGCCGGGTTCTGGGCCAGGAAGCGACGCACTGCACCTGTGCTGGCGAGGCGCAAGTCGGTGTCGATGTTTACTTTACGCACACCGTGCTTGATGCCTTCCACGATTTCCTCAACCGGTACACCGTAGGTTTCCGGAATCTCACCGCCAAACTCGTTGATCACTTTCAGCCATTCCTGGGGTACGGAGCTGGAGCCGTGCATGACCAGATGGGTGTCTGGAATGCGTTTGTGGATGGCTTTGATTTGCTCAATGGCCAGGATGTCGCCTGTGGGCGGGCGAGTAAACTTGTATGCACCGTGGCTGGTGCCGATGGCGATAGCCAGGGCATCTACGTGGGTCTTTTTCACGAAGTCGGCGGCTTCTTCGGGGTCGGTCAGCATCTGGCTCATGTCCAGGGTGCCTTCGGCGCCAATGCCATCTTCTTCACCGGCCTGGCCGGTTTCCAGGGAGCCCAGGCAACCCAGTTCGCCTTCTACAGATACACCACAGGCGTGAGCCATTTCGACGGTACGACGGGTTACGTCTACGTTGTATTCGTAGTCCATAGGCGTTTTGCCGTCTTCACCCAGGGAGCCGTCCATCATTACAGAACTGAAGCCCAGCTGGATGGAGCGCTGGCAGATGGCCGGGCTGGTGCCATGATCCTGGTGCATAACGACCGGGATATGGGGCCATTCTTCAATAGCGGCCAGAATCAGGTGGCGCAGGAAGGGGGCACCAGCATATTTGCGGGCACCGGCAGAGGCCTGAACAATCACCGGGGAGTCGGTTTTGTCAGCCGCCTCCATGATAGCGCGCATCTGTTCCAGGTTGTTTACGTTAAAGGCTGGCACACCGTAACCATGCTCGGCGGCGTGGTCCAGCATTTGCCGCATCGAAATCAGGGCCATTTGGTTGTCTCCTTAGTTACACATTTGTTTGAAATCTGGTTCGCAGTCCTACGCGCCGCGCTCTTCCAGTACGGCAACAGCTGGCAGCACTTTACCTTCCACAAATTCCAGGAAGGCACCACCACCGGTGGAAATATACGAGATCTTGTCAGCTATGCCGTATTTGTCAACGGCCGCGACGGTATCGCCACCGCCGGCCAGAGAGAAAGCATCGCTCTCGGCGATAGCGTTGGCCAGGGTTTTGGTGCCGTTACCAAACTGGTCAAACTCAAACACGCCCACAGGACCATTCCACAGGATGGTTTTGGCATTTTTGAGCAGTTCAGCGAACTGGCCCGCAGTTTCCGGGCCTACGTCCAGGATCATGTCGTCTTCAGTTACGTCGGAGATGTTCCGGGTGGTGGCTGTAGCGTCTTCTGCAAACTCACTGGCAACCACAACGTCGACCGGCAGCGGTATGTTCACGCGGGAGGCGATATCTCTGGCAGTTTCCAGCAGGTCGTGTTCGCACAGGGACTTGCCTACCGGGTGACCAGCAGCCGCAAGGAAGGTGTTGGCAATGCCGCCACCGACGATGATCTGGTCACACACTTTTTCAAGGGCGTTGAGCACGTCGAGCTTGGTAGAGACTTTCGCGCCGCCAACAATGGCAACAACTGGCTTGGCCGGGTTATCCAGGGCTTTGCCCAGGGCTTCCAGCTCTGCCGCCAACAGCGGACCGGCGCAGGCTTCCGGTGCAAAGCGGGCAACGCCATGGGTTGAGGCCTGGGCGCGGTGCGCGGTGCCGAAGGCGTCCATCACGTAGATGTCGCACAGCGCGGCGTATTGCTTGGCCAGGGTTTCGTCGTCTTTCTTTTCGCCTTTGTTGAAGCGCACGTTCTCGAACAGCACCACTTCGCCGTCAGCGACTTCAACACCTTCTAGGTAGTCTTTGATCAGGCGCACTTCCTGGCCAAGCACTTTGGTGAGGTGCTCGGCAACCGGCTTCATGGAGGAGGCTTCGTCGTAAACGCCTTCTTCCGGGCGCCCCAGGTGGGACATCAGCATCACCTTGGCGCCGGCGTCTTTTGCCGCCTTGATGGTTGGCAGGGAGGCACGGATGCGGGCATCGCTGGAAACAGCGCCGTTCTTCACCGGTACGTTGAGGTCTTCGCGGATCAGAACCCGTTTGCCCGCGAGGTTCAGGTCGGTCATTTTTTTGATGGCCATAACACTCTTGTCCTTAACGTTTAAATCTTGAAGATGGGGGCAGGCGATTCGTCGCCTGCCCCCTATTCAGTCTTGAACCTCTGCGGTCTTGCTCAACCAGCTCTGACTTACGTCCAGCATCCGGTTGGCAAACCCCCATTCGTTATCAAACCAGCACAACACTTTCACCATGGTGCCCCGGGTTACCCGGGTCTGGCCGCCATCCACAACGCCGGAATGGGCATCGTGGTTGAAGTCGGAGCTGGCCAGCAGTTCGTCGGTATAACCGAGAATGCCTTTCAGCGGGCCCTGGGCGGCCTCTTTGATTACACGGTTTACCGATGCCACATCAGTTTCTTGCCGCACGTTGAACACCATGTCGATGGCAGATACGTTCATGGTGGGGACACGCAAGGCCACGGAACTGAACCGACCTTCCATATGAGGCAGCAACCGCTCCACACCGCGCGCCAACCCAGTGTCCACCGGCACTATGTTGTGCAACGCACTACGGGTGAGGCGCAAGTCCTGCTGGTGGTATGCGTCGATGACTGGCTGGTCGTTCATGGCGGCGTGGATGGTGGTGGTGCTGCCCTGCTCCACACCAAAGGCTTTATCGAGCACACAGATCACCGGCACCAGGCAATTAGTGGTGCAGGAACCTGCGGCCATAATGCGATCAGCACCGGTGATTTCCCCTTCGTTGATTCCGTAAACCACCGTTCGGTCGACATCCGATTCCGCAGGCTGGGAAAACAGCAATCGTTTTGCGCCCGCCTGAAGGTGCCGTTCCGCGGTCGCCCGGTCAGAGTAGGAACCGGAGCATTCCAGCACCAGATCAATGTCCAGTTCATTCCACGGCAACTCGGCCGGGTCCGAATGGCTGAGCACGCGGATGGGATCGCCGTTAACAATCAGTTCCTGCCCTTCCACCGCAATGCTTCCGGAGAAGCGGCCATGGGTAGAGTCGTACCGGGTCAGGTGTGCAATCGTGTCGATATCAGAAAGCTCGTTAATCGCGACCACCTGAAGATGATCGCGAAAACCGTTCTCGTACAGAGCACGCAACACGCATTGGCCGATACGGCCGTAGCCGTTGATAGCAATACGAAAAGGCGCAGGTGCTGTCATCAGGCGTCCAGAAGCTCCGCGGCAACTTCGAGGATGTTGTCCACGGTAAAGCCGAACTCTTTAAACAGTTCACCAGCTGGCGCAGATTCACCAAAGGTGGTCATACCTACAACGCGACCGTCCAGGCCAACGTACTTGTACCAGTAGTCGGCAATTGAGGCTTCGATGGCAATGCGGTTAGTGACTTCCAGCGGCAACACCTGCTGTTTGTACTCGGCACTCTGGGCATCGAATACGTCGGTAGACGGCATGGATACAACGCGTACCTTCTTACCCTGCTCACGCAACTTGGCAGCGGTATCCTGGGCCAGACCCACTTCGGAACCGGTGGCAATCAGGATCAGGTCCGGAGTGCCTTCGCTGTCTGTCAGCACGTAGCCGCCTTTGGCAACGTCTGCCAGTTGCTGCGCATCACGCGCCTGACCGGGCAGACCCTGACGGGAGAAGATCATGGCCGTTGGGCCGTCTTTGCGTTCCAGAGCGGATTTCCAGGCAACGGCAGACTCTACGGCATCGGCCGGGCGCCAGGTGCTCATGTTCGGCGTGGTGCGCAGGCTGGCCAGCTGTTCAACCGGCTGGTGTGTGGGGCCGTCTTCGCCCAGACCAATGGAGTCGTGGGTGAATACGTAGATGGAGCGCTGCTTCATCAGTGCGGCCATGCGCACCGCGTTACGGCAATATTCCATGAAGATCAGGAAGGTCGCGCCGTAGGGTACAAAACCACCGTGCAGGGCAACGCCGTTCATGATCGCAGCCATGCCAAACTCACGCACACCGTAATAGATGTAGTTACCGCTGGCGTCGTCTTTGCTCACGCCTTTACAGCCGCTCCAGATGGTGAGGTTGGAGCCTGCCAGGTCGGCAGAGCCGCCGAGCAGTTCCGGTAGCAACGGGCCGTAGGCGTTCAGGGTGTTCTGGGAAGCCTTGCGGCTGGCAACAGTCTCGCTCTTGTCCTGACATTCCTGAATGTAAGCCTGAGCTTTTTCAGAGAAATCAGCAGGCAAGTCACCTGCCATGCGACGCTTCAGCTCGGCTGCCAGTTCCGGCTCAGCTTTTTCGTAAGCTGCAAAGGTATCGTTCCAAACGCTTTCAGCCGTTGCGCCTTTGTCCTTGGCGTTCCAGGCGCTGTAGATGTCGGCCGGAACTTCAAACGGGCCGTGAGTCCAGCCCAGTGCTTCGCGGGTCAGTGCAATTTCGTCATCACCCAAAGGCGCGCCGTGACAGTCTTCTTTGCCCTGCTTATTGGGTGAACCAAAGCCGATGATGGTTTTACAACAGATCAGCGTGGGTTGATCTTTATTGGCACGGCCTGCTTCTACAGCGGCACGGATGGCGTCAGCATCGTGGCCATCAACGTTGGCAATCACCTGCCAACCATAGGCTTCAAAGCGCTGTGGTGTGTTATCGGTAAACCAGCCCTCAACTTCGCCATCAATGGAGATGCCGTTGTCGTCGTAGAACATGATCAGCTTGCCCAGGCCCAGGGTGCCTGCCAGCGAAGATACTTCGTGGGAGATGCCTTCCATCAGGCAGCCGTCGCCGAGAAACGCGTAAGTGTAGTGGTCAACCACATCATGGCCAGGGCGGTTGAACTGCGCGGCCAGTGTTTTCTCAGCCAGTGCGAAACCCACTGCGTTGGCCATGCCCTGCCCCAGCGGGCCGGTGGTGGTTTCAACACCCGGCGTGTAACCGTATTCCGGGTGGCCCGGGGTTTTTGAATGCAGCTGGCGGAAGTTCTTGAGGTCGTCGATGGAAACGTCGTAACCGCTCAGGTGCAGCAGCGAGTACTGCAGCATCGAGCCGTGGCCGTTGGAGAGTACAAAGCGGTCGCGGTTGGCCCACTGTGGATTAGCCGGGTTGTGGCTCAGATAGTCGTTCCACAGTACCTCGGCGATGTCCGCCATGCCCATGGGCGCACCCGGGTGGCCGGATTTGGCTTTCTGGACCGCATCCATGCTCAGCGCGCGAACGGCGTTGGCGAGATCTTTACGAGAGGGCATCAACGTTTCTCCAATGTTTTACGAAAAATAGGAAGCAATCCAGGGCTTTTTACAATGCTTGAAAAAGCTGCTTAAAAATAAGGCGCGTATTTTCGCCGATTAGGGTGTGCCGGGGCAAATCAACATGCCGCTTGTGTGTAAATATCCTGACGCGGAAACCCGAAAGAGATTGATTTCAAAGAATGATAAATCTATATCAAAAAACTTTGATATGGCTATTGATTGAACAACTCAACGCCCTTACACTTCGCAACCATGACAAGTTTGAATGCACACGCTAACCAAATCTCCTCCGTGGACGTGCTGGCCCCGATCTTCAAAGCGAGCGGCGACCCTTTGCGCCTTGAGATTTTGCGTGTGCTGAGGCGCGATACCTTTGGTGTTCTGGAACTGAGCCAGCTGTTCGATATGCGCCAGTCCGGCATGAGCCACCACCTGAAGGTGATGCATAAGGCTGGCCTGGTGGAGCCGCAACGTGAAGGCAACGCGATTTTCTATCGCCGTCCGTTGCACCTGGATAGCGAAAAGCCAACCGACCTGACCATTCGCCAGATTTTTGAAGCGGTGGATCGCGCGCCTTTACCTGCGCAATTGCAGGAAAAGATTGAATCTATACGTACCCAACGGGCAGATCAGTCGCAGGCGTTTTTTTCCCGGCACTCAGAACAGTTCCGGGAACAGCAGGAGCTGATCGCCGCGTTTGATCTGTATGCGGCACCCGTGGCCGACATGATTCGTAAGCGGACCCGCAAGCAGCAGTGGCAGACTGCGCTGGAAATTGGTCCGGGCGAAGGCGGCTTTCTACCCGTACTGTCGGAATTGAGCGAACACGTTGTGGCGCTGGACAATAGTAAAGACATGCTCGCCAAGGCAACGCGCACCTGTATTGACGAGCGTCTTAATAACGTGGATCTGATAGAAGGCATAACCGACACATTGCTGGCCCGGGGAGATGCGTTCGATCTTGTTGTGGCCAATATGGTTCTGCACCACGTACCTAGCCCTGCAGACATTTTTCTGGATGCTGCGGCACTCATGAATAATGGCGGCTGCCTGGTTGTCAGTGACCTTTGCAGGCACGACCAGAACTGGGCAAAAGACAATTGCGGCGATCTCTGGCTTGGCTTTGAACCGGAGGAATTGACCGCCTGGGCGGTAGCAGCCGGCCTCAAAGCAGGCGAGCAGCTATTTATTGGATTGCGCAACGGCTTCCAGATCCAGGTCAGGGAATTCTGGAAAACCCAATTGCCACTGAGATGACCAACCCCTGATACGCCAACAGCTTCACAGGCATATCAAAAAACTTTGATATTGGTGTAGGTAGTACTACTTACACGCTAAACCACAAGATTTCGAAACGCTCACAAAGGAGCAAACCTATGTCTGACTACAGCATTTTCACCTCCGAATCGGTCTCCGAAGGCCACCCGGACAAACTGGCAGACCAGATCTCCGACGCCGTTCTGGATTCCATCCTGACGACTGATCCGCACGCCCGGGTAGCTTGCGAAACCATGGTGAAAACCGGTGTAGCTATCGTAGGTGGTGAAGTTACAACCAGCGCCTGGGTAGATCTGGAAGACCTGGTTCGCGGTGTGATCAAAGATATTGGTTACACCTCTTCCGATGTCGGCTTCGACGGCGACACCTGCGGCATTATCAACATCATCGGCAAACAGTCTGTGGACATCGCCCAGGGCGTTGACCGTCAGAAACCTGAAGACCAGGGTGCCGGCGACCAGGGCCTGATGTTCGGCTACGCCAGCAACGAAACCGAAGTGCTGATGCCCGCGCCGATCACTTTTGCCCACCGTCTGGTCGAGCGCCAGGCAGAAGCGCGTAAAAATGGTGTCTTGCCGTGGCTGCGCCCCGACGCTAAGAGCCAGGTAACCTGCCGTTACGAAAACGGCAAGGTAGTGGGCATCGACGCGGTCGTGCTCTCCACCCAGCACGATCCGGACGTTTCCCAGGCAGATCTGCAGGAAGCCATCATGGAGCTGGTGGTCAAAAACGTACTTCCGGCTGAGCTACTGCATAAAGGCACCCAGTTCCACATCAACCCTACCGGCAAGTTTGTGATCGGCGGCCCAGTGGGTGACTGCGGCCTGACCGGCCGCAAAATCATCGTAGACACCTACGGCGGCATGGCTCGCCATGGTGGCGGCGCTTTCTCCGGCAAAGACCCCTCAAAGGTTGACCGCTCGGCGGCCTACGCTGGTCGTTATGTTGCCAAAAACATCGTCGCTGCAGGTCTGGCTGACAAATGCGAGATTCAGGTTTCCTACGCCATCGGCGTGGCACAGCCAACCTCTATCTCTGTAAACACGTTCGGAACGGGCAAAATCGGCGACGACAAAATCATCGAACTGGTTCGACAGCACTTTGATCTGCGCCCTTACGCCATCACCAACATGCTTGATTTGCTGCACCCCATGTACCGGGCCACGGCAGCCTACGGCCACTTCGGGCGTCAACCAGAGGAAGTGACCATCGGTGGCAAAACTTTCACGACCTTCCCTTGGGAAAAAACCGATCGTGCAGCCGCTTTGAAAGACGCAGCTGGCATCTAAATCATTTTCGGGCGTATTGATGAACTCAAGCGCCTAAACAGAACTGACTGGAGAACACCTGAATGAGCAACTTCGAAGACTTTAAAGTCCGCGACATTTCCCTGGCAGACTGGGGCCGCAAAGAAATCAAAATTGCTGAAGGCGAAATGCCTGCTTTGATGGCGCTGCGTGAGAAGTACAAAACAGAGCAGCCGCTGAAAGGCGCCAATATCATGGGCTGCATCCACATGACCATCCAGACCGCTGTCCTGATCGAAACACTGATCGAGCTGGGTGCAGACGTGCGCTGGTCATCCTGCAACATTTTCTCAACGCAGGACCAGGCCGCTGCAGCCATCGCGGCGCAAAATATCCCTGTGTTTGCCTGGAAGGGCGAGACCGATGAAGAGTATGACTGGTGCCTTGAGCGCACTGTCGGTGTTGACGTAGAAGGTTGGGAACCCAACATGATTCTGGATGACGGCGGCGACCTGACAGCCCTGCTCCATGAAAAGTATCCGGAAGTTCTGGCCAACTGCCACGGTGTGACCGAGGAAACCACCACCGGTGTACACCGCCTGCAGGAGATGCTGCGCGACGGTACACTGAAAGTCCCGGCTATCAACGTTAATGATGCCGTAACGAAAGCAAAGAACGACAACAAGTACGGTTGCCGTCATAGTCTTAACGATGCCATCAAACGCGGCACCGACCACCTGATGGCCGGCAAGAAAGCGCTGGTTGTCGGTTACGGCGACGTGGGCAAAGGCTCTGCTGCCTCACTGCGTCAGGAAGGCATGATTGTGAAAGTTACCGAAGCCGACCCCATCTGTGCCATGCAGGCCTGCATGGATGGCTTTGAAGTTGTTTCTCCCTACCTCAATGGTGTGAATACCGGCACCGAAGCAGGCGTAGATAAAGCTCTTCTGCAAACCACCGATCTGCTGGTGACCACCACCGGTAACATGAACGTGTGTGATGCGAACATGCTCAAGTCCCTGAAGTCTGGCGCGGTGGTTTGCAACATCGGCCACTTCGACAATGAGATCGACACTGCGTACATGCGCAAGAACTGGGAATGGGACGAAGTGAAGCCTCAGGTTCACGTGATCTACCGTGACAAGGCCACCAACGATCATCTGATCCTGCTCTCCGAAGGCCGTCTGGTAAATCTGGGCAACGCGACAGGTCACCCGTCACGAATCATGGACGGCTCATTCGCCAACCAGGTTCTGGCTCAGATGTACCTGTTTGAGCGCAAGTTCGCTGACCTGCCAGAAGAAGCACGCACCAAGGGTGTGTATGTTCAGGTCCTACCCAAGCAACTGGATGAAGAAGTTGCTCGAGCCATGGTGGAAGGTTTTGGTGGTGTGATCACCAAAATGACCCCGGAACAGGCAAAATACATCGGTGTACCGGTCGAAGGCCCGTACAAGCCAGAAAGCTACAAGTACTGATCAGGTAACAAGATGCAATCCCAGAAACAGTTCAAACGCCGTTTCAGCTTCGAGTTTTTCCCGCCCAAGACCGACCAGGGCAAGGAAAAACTCCAGGTGGTGCGTGATCAACTAGCCGGGGTGAATCCGGATTTTTTCTCGGTGACTTTCGGGGCGGGGGGCTCCACCCGGGAGCGCACCATTGAAACCGTCCTCAACCTGCACAAGCAGGGCATTTCCACAGCGCCACATCTCTCCTGCGTCGGTGGTACGCGGAGCGAGATCGCTGAGCTGCTGGATGTGTATAAAGAGAACGGCATCAACCGGATTGTCGCCCTTCGGGGTGACATGCCGTCCGGTATGGGTGCCTCCGGCGAAATGCGTTACGCCAACGAGTTGGTTGAGTTTATTCGTGAGCACAGCGGTGATCACTTTAATCTCGAAGTAGCGGCCTACCCGGAGTTCCATCCCCAGGCCCGTAACGCTGAAGAAGATCTGAAAAACTTCGCCCGCAAGGTAGAGGCTGGTGCCAACAGCGCCATTACCCAGTACTTCTTTAACCCGGACAGCTACTTCTACTTCATCGACAGGCTTGAACAGCTCGGGGTTACCATTCCGGTGGTACCCGGCATCATGCCCATCGTGAACTTTTCAAGCCTGGTGCGCTTCTCCGACATGTGTGGTGCAGAAATACCGCGCTGGATTCGCAAGCAGCTGGAAGCCTATGGCGATGATAAAGAAAGCATTCTCAAGTTCGGCGAAGAAGTCGTCACCAATATGTGTGAAAAGCTTCTGAAAGCCGGTGCACCGGGATTGCACTTTTACACTCTGAACCAGGCTGAACCCAGCATCAGCATATGGAAAAACCTTGGAATCAGTGAGCGCGAGAAAATCGCATTCTGATTACATGTCAGAGCGTTCGAAATACTACCGGGTTATGCCATGTGGCTATAACCCGGTTATCTAAACTCCCTTCATTCACTACAGGGCACAACCCAAGCAGTTGATATTGGGTACGCTCCTGAGTAATAGTCTAAAGTGTACGTGACGCATTCACTAATGCTCCCCGGGAATCACAGTCACCAGCAGTGAACTCCCCGGCCTGCCTTATCGGGCAAACGGAGCCTCATAAGAAAGAAAAGGAGAAAGCATGAGCACGAAATGGCTGAAAACAATGGGGACTGGCCTGGCACTTACCGTAGCCGCCAGCGCCGTAAGCGCCGAAACCCTGCGAGTGGCTACCGACCCTAGCTTCGTCCCGTTCGAAATGCTGGACCAGGAAACCGGTGAGATGATCGGGTTCGATATGGAAATCATTGCCGAAGTCGCTGAGCGTGCCGGTTTCGATTACAACATCAACACCATGGACTTCAACGGTATTATCCCTGCACTTCAAACCGGCAACGTGGATATTGCCATTGCCGGTATCACCATTACCGACGAGCGTGAAAAAATCGTTGATTTTTCAGACCCCTACTACGATTCTGGCCTGCGCATTCTGGTTCGCCAGGACAACGACAATGTCACAGAAATATCCGATCTTGAAGGCCTGAAAATCGGCTCCAAAATCGGCAGTACCAGTTATGACTTCCTGAAGAAAAATCTGGATGAAAACGACGGTGTAACGCCTTATCCGGGCAGTTCAGACATGTACATGGCCCTGATGTCCCGTTCAGTTGACGCGGTATTCTACGATGCCCCGAACGTTGGCTACTTTGCCCGCACCAAGGGTGAAGGCAAAGTCAAAACCGTTGGCCAGCTATACGAAGGTCAGCAGTATGGCATCGCGCTTAAAAACGGCAGTGAGTGGGTAGACGAGGTTAATGAAGCCCTCGCAGCCATGAAAGAAGACGGAACCTACAAAACCATCTACGAAAAGTGGTTTGGCCCAATGCCTGACGGCATGTAAAGGCCGAAAGGGCCATCAGGTCCTTTCCTTTTGTAGCGCCGGGGTTATTTGCCCCGGCGTCTTCTGCCCCTAACTCCTGCGGAGACGCACACTGTGGAATCCCAGTTCCAATTTGACTGGCAAGCAGCCATCGACTCGATTCCCTTTCTGATTAAAGGGATCCCCTATACCTTGATGATCTCATTTGGCGGCCTGCTTATCGGCTTTGCCCTGGGCATCATTTTCGGCCTGTTGAGCATCAATAAAAAGTGGTTTCTTAAGTGGCCCGCAACGGCTTATATAGAAATCTTCCGTGGCACCCCAATTCTGGTTCAGGTTCTTTTTATATTTTATGGCCTGCCCGACTTGATCGGCGGCCCTATCGATCCTCTTACCGCGGGTGTCGCCGCCATTGCGCTGAACTCAGGCGCTTACATTTCTGAAGTGGTGCGTGGTGGCGTTCAATCCATTGCCAAGGGTCAGACCGAAGCCGGGCTTTCCCTGGGTCTTTCCCGCACTCAGACATTCTGGTCAATCACCTGGCCGCAGGCCTTCCGGCGCATGATTCCGCCGCTTGGCAACCAGGCCATCGTCAGCATCAAGGACACCTCGCTGTTCTCGGTCATTGGCGTCGGCGAACTGGTTCGTCAGGGCCAGGTTTACATTGCCAGCACCTTCACTGCCTTCGAGGTGTATTTTGTGGTCGCGATTATGTATCTGGCCATTACCCTCTCACTGTCTCTGATTCTCCGCCTGGTTGAACGGCGTGGACTGGCCTCTGTCTGAAGGAACCTGACCCATGACTCAGATTGTAAAGATGAAGGGCATGAACAAGTACTTCGGCAAGGTACATGTCCTTAAAGATATAGATTTAACGGTAGAACAGGGCGAAGTCGTGGTGATTATCGGTGCCAGTGGCTCCGGCAAATCCACTCTGATCCGTTGTGTGAACGGGCTGGAAGAATTCGAATCCGGCCACCTGGAAGTCGACGGCCAGGCACTGGCACCGAAAGGCGGTAACCAGCAGGCGCTAGCGGAGATCCGCAAAGAAGTGGGCATGGTTTTCCAGCAGTTCAACCTGTTCCCTCATCTTACGGTGAAAAAGAACATCATGCTGGCGCCCCAGAAAGTTAAAAACACATCCCAAACAGTTGCGAATGCAACGGCTGAACGCCTTCTGGAACGAGTTGGGATTGGCAGCCAGGCCGACAAATACCCCGGCCATCTCTCGGGCGGTCAGCAACAACGGGTTGCTATTGCCCGCGCCCTGGCCATGGAACCGCGCCTGATGCTGTTCGACGAGCCCACCTCGGCACTGGATCCGGAAATGATCGGTGAAGTGCTCGATGTAATGCGCGAACTGGCCAAAGAAGGCATGACCATGATGGTGGTTACCCACGAAATGGGCTTCGCCCGTGAAGTGGCTGACCGCGTGATATACATTCACGAAGGCCAGATTGTGGAAGAAGGCAAGCCGGATGACGTGTTCGACAACCCTCAAAATGAGCGCACACAGGCGTTTCTATCGAGGGTGTTGGCGCACTGACCACTTGCCGACATTTTCATGCGCAAGGCTTCTAACAAGCCCCTGTGGACCTTTTGTCGTTCACAGGGGCTTTTTTAGGGCCTCCACTAAAGAAACAGATCACCAGCGCAAAGACTCCATACTCGGCTACTTCTTGAACACCTCCTCGCGTGATGATATATATGATGCTATATGTCATCAAAACTGAGGATAACACGCTCATGCGTACTACCGTGACCATCGATGAGGAGCTCTACCAGCAGGCGCTGGACATGGCTGATCCCGACATGGATAAGGCTGAGCTGTTTCGGGAAGCTATCAAAACGTTTGTAAGAGTTCGCGCGGCCAAACGCCTTGCCGCCCTTGGTGGTGACGCCCCCGACATGGAGTCCATTCCTCGCCGTCACGAAGTCACGCCTACATCATGAGCGTACTGGTTGATACATCAGTATGGGTAGACCACTTCCGAAACCGCAATATAGTGCTCACCCACCTTTTGCTCTCCGACAGAGCTCTCACCCACCCCATGGTGATCGCCGAACTGGCCTGCGGCACACCACCCGCGCCACGAAAACAAACCTTGGGCGATATCGGCTTGCTTCAGCCCGCAACTCAGGCAAACCTTAGCGAAGTCAGAGAGCTAATTGAGCGGGAACAACTCTACGGTCTTGGCTGTGGCTTGATAGATATCGCGCTGCTGGCATCCACATTGATCACACCGGATGCCCGGCTGTGGACCTTTGATAAACGCCTGGCGACGTTAGCGTCGCGATTTGATGTGGGCTATCAATACGAAATAGCTGAGTAGGCAACCAGGCATTGAGAAATAACCAAACTCCAGGCGCAGAATTCTTCGCCAGCTTTCAGGCAGGACCAAACGCAGAATCCGTCAACTAAAATCCAAAGAAAGACCAACCGAAAAGAACACGACACCAGAGAGAAAAAATACGATGTGCGGAAAAGTCGCCCACAACTTGAGGCTCAACGATAGTGGTTCGACTTCATCACCGTAACGTGCAGAGATTTTTGATCCGTATTTCGGGATTTTCCGAAACGCAAAAAAAGCAAACACATGAAGCGAGCGCATCCATCGCCCTATAGGCCCACCACCGAAAGACAGCCTCACAGAATCAATCAGTTTTCCTGCGGTACCAATTCGCCGTTCCACATCAGCAATTCTGGGAAATGCAACCGTCACTATAAATATCACGGAAAGCAGCCCGGTTGGCAGCGAGACCATCAATGCATATTCCCAAAAGGTAAGTGCGCCATTCTCCATCAATAACGACCTTCCTCACCACATTACCAGCATTCCCCCCGACCGTTCCGCCTAACTGCCCCCCAACCGCCGAGCCAAACCAAACTAACCCATCTTTATAATCGCATTTGCAGTTAGTGCAATAGCAAGCATACCGAAAAGGAACAAGGCGGGAACAAGAACCCATGCTTGCCAGCTTCTAGGTATACAAACATCCGGATCTCCAAGCAGCGATGCTCTTTGCTTAAAAAAGGAACCGGGAAAATTTCGCAGTATGAGATATGCAAATACATTGCTGCTTCTGAAAAACCGACCAATCATCCGCCCTTGCCAGAACATTCTCGCTGTAGCGATACCTCCTGTATCAGTGCCAACGCGGTCCTCAATCAAAACTACGTATCTGAATCCGGTGGTAATAATGAAAGGGAGTGGTATCAGCCCCAGGAAAAGACTGTAAAAGCCTATGTACGCCAAGATGGTGATAGTCTCGTCAGTCACGGTTTCGAACCTCGTAGATCAACTGCCCCATGTCTTCTCCTGCATCGCCAGCTATCTGGCCGCCCACTGCACCGCCAACGCCAGCGGCAATAATCCCACATGCAACCCCACCAATGCCGCCAGTGCCAACTCCGACCACGGTACACAGTATTGGTGCAACGTAAGCCCCAACTGAACCGCCTAAAACAGAACCTGCCAAGCGTCCCGACTCAGTATGGCTCACTTGATGGCACTGCTCAGCTCGACCAATCGAACACGCTTCGTAGATCTTATATCCCGCGAACCCAACATCAAGCGCGATAGCTAAACGCCCCCCTTTTTCGATGAGCCCTGCAGCCTTAGAGGCTCTCGTGTAGTTCGTCCCATAACCCGGTATCCCGCCAACTCCCGAAGCTTTCCACTCATGCACAATGCTCTTGGAAGACAAGCCCAATGCCCGCTTGAGTTTCGCGTTGTCGTCTAAAGACATCCCTTTTCTGGCGACTTTACCGAGCGCAAAGTCCAGCTTCGTAAACAGTCGCTGGCGGCGCTCAAAAAACTCCGAATGGCTAAGTGTTCCATGTTTTCGGAAGGTATCCTGGTGCAGAACTTCCAGCTCCTTCAATGTGGTATTGATGCTCTTGATTTGCTGGCCAATCATTGTGGCACCTACACCAAGCCCAGTTGCGGTGCTTGAGGTCATCATTTCCAATAAATCGTAGTGATCTACAATGAACTGGGCTTCCGGCTCACTGAGTTGTCGAACTTCCTGATTCACCTGCTCAGCGACTTGCATCAGGTCGTTTTCCTCAACCGTGCACTCAAGGCTGTTCGGGTCAGCAATCACGATCATTTCACCAGGCAGGGCCCGGTTACCCAGGCCCGGATTCAGGCGTTCGAAATTATCTGGTTTGGCTGATGCATCGCCATAGAGCAATGTAAGTAGTCCAAGCTTGCTCATGGGCTGACGCACGATGTGAAATCCCGGTTCGCTCAAAAGCTGATCCGGCTTCTGGGCGAGGTTGCCTGAAATACCCTCGACAGGGGCCACGCTTTGGACAGAGACTGGTGATTGCTGCGGAGAGGCCTGCGGGCTAACCGCTTCCGCCGCTTTAGCCGGGGATATTCTATTCTGTAGTGCCGAAGCCTGAGCGGCTGCAAAAGTACCTCCCTCGGATAATGTTGTCGGTGACACCCCCGAGAATGTGGCGGGTGTATGAGTATCACCAATCACCACCGACCCTGAACCAATCGTTACACCCCCACAGGAAATCGCACTACCCGTTACGGCTGCGGGTATGCCATTGATCATCACGGTGCCAGAACCGTCAGCGATCACGCGCGGGTGCGAAGAGTGCTTAGGCTTGGAGTGAGGCGCTAGTGGATCACCAACCCGGGCTACGGGTTTGCCATCAATCAGAACATCGGGGGAACCGGCAATAACCGGCGTAGGCGGGAAACCTTCGTGATCGGAGCCCATGTCTCCGAGAAGCACAACTGCTTTACTCATGTCGCATCCTTTGCGTTGTTTTCTTCCTTGAAACCAGACCGCACACCTTCGAGCCAGCCAGGCTCTGTCGGTATGAACGAGCATCTTATACCGAAGGGGCGCAGAGGCCAAACCAGGCAAAACCTCGGTGGTCTGGCTGTGCCCGGCATCACAGTGGCCAGGCACCGCTGTTAACTGTATTATCGCCAAAGGTTAACAGCCAGACTTTTTCATTGTAGAACCATCGTCTTATCGGAGCTCCCATATGCGCAATGCCGACCTTGTCGCCCGCGGCCTGAAATCCGTGTGGCACCCTTGCACCCAAATGAAAGACCACGAAACTCTACCTCTGGTCCCGATCAAACGGGGCGAAGGCGTCTGGCTGGAGGATTTTGAAAACAACCGGTTTATCGACGCGGTCAGCTCCTGGTGGGTAAACCTGTTCGGCCACGCCAACCCCAGAATCAACGCTGCGATCCAGAAGCAGATCGGTGAGTTAGAGCATGTCATTCTGGCCGGTTTTACCCATGAACCCGTCGTCAATCTTTCCGAGCGGCTCATTGAGGTTACGCCTGAAGGCCTTAATAAATGCTTCTACGCCGACAACGGCTCATCAGCCATAGAAGCTGCGCTCAAGATGAGCTTCCACTACTGGAAGAATCTGGGAAAGCCCGGCAAAAAGAACTTCGTAAACCTTAGCAACAGTTACCACGGCGAAACCCTGGGTGCCCTGGCTCTGGGGGATGTAGCTTTGTACAAGAACACCTACCAGCCATTGCTGATGGAAGTGCTAACCGCGCCCTCGCCAGACGCTTACAACAAGGAAGAAGGCGAAACCGACGAAGCCTATGCCCTGCGCCAGTTTGAGGTTATGGAAACGCTACTGGCAGAGAAGCATGAGGAAATCTGTGCCGTTGTGGTGGAACCGCTGATCCAGTGCGCCGGTGGCATGCGCATGCACCACCCGATTTACCACACCAAACTACGCGAAGCCTGTGACCGCTATAACATTCATCTGATCGCAGACGAAATCGCCGTCGGCTTTGGGCGCACCGGTACTCTGTTCGCCTGCGAGCAGTCGGGTATCACCCCGGATTTCATGTGCCTTTCAAAAGGGCTGACCGCCGGCTACCTGCCGCTATCCGTAGTATTGACCACCGATACCGTCTACAACGCTTTCTATGATGATTACGAAACCCTGAAGGCCTTTCTGCACAGCCACAGCTATACCGGAAACCCCATCGGTTGTGCAGTAGCACTGGCAACACTCGATATTTTCCGCGACGATAATGTAATTGAGAATAACCGCCGGCTTTCAGCCTGTATGGCTGACTCCGTCGCCCATCTTGCCGATCACCCCAACGTCGGGGATATCCGCCAGCACGGGATGACGCTCGCAGTGGAAATGGTGAAGGACAAAGCCTCGAAAACGCCTTTTCCCTGGCAGGAGCGTCGGGGTGTTCGAGTTTATCAGCACTCTCTCACGCGTGAGGCCTTGCTTCGACCCCTGGGTAATGTGGTTTACTTCATGCCGCCTTACGTCATCACCGAAGACCAGATCCGCCACCTGGCCCAGGTCGCGACCGAAGGCATCAACATAGCCGTTCGGGACTGACCAAGGTAAACACGCATGCGTATCCCAAGAATTTATACCGATTCGCCACTAAGCGAAGGCCACCAATCGGATCTGGACGAAAACGCCACCCAACATGTTGGCAGGGTATTGCGCATGCAGCCAGGCCAGGAGCTGAGACTGTTTAACGGCGATGGCCAGGACTACCCTGCCACTATTACTGAAGCGGGCAAGAAGCGTGTGGAAGTACTCGTGGGAGCGCCCGAGACAAACCACACAGAATCGCCGCTGCAGATCACTCTTGGCCAGGCCCTTTCCAAAGGCGACCGAATGGATTATGCCGTGCAGAAAGCGGTGGAAATGGGCGTCACCCGCATAGTGCCGCTCACCACCGAGCGCTGCGAGGTAAAACTCAAAGGCGACCGTGAAGACAAGCGATTGCGTCACTGGCAATCCATTGCTGTAAGCGCCGCGGAACAATGTGGTCGCGCCCGGGTGCCCGAAGTCCTGCCAGTTATGACGGTGGCACAGTGGCTAGAGCACAGCCACAACTGCGATCTGCGCCTGGTGTTACACCACCGCACTGAACAGTCACTGGAATCCATGGCCAAACCCGACAGCATAGCCCTGATGATCGGACCGGAGGGCGGCTTGACTGCCGATGAAATTGCACACGCAGAGAAAGACGGATTCATGCCTGTGGCACTTGGCCCCCGTGTTCTCAGGACAGAAACCGCACCGGTCGCAGCCATGGCCCTTTGCCACTGGTTATGGGGTGACATTGGGCACTAGCGCCGCTTTTAAGGGGCTGGCGAGTCATTGACAGGCACAGGCCTTCCACACATGCTCCATCCCACAGACATAATCAAAAAGTGAGTACGAGCCCGGATGACAAGCCTGTTTAGTAACCCAGAATTCTGGCAATACCTCAGCATCCCCATTATTGCGGCACTCATTGGCTGGACCACCAACTGGCTCGCCATCAAGATGACTTTCTTCCCACTGGAGTTCGTTGGCAAACCGCCCCTGTTGGGCTGGCAGGGCATCATTCCATCAAAAGCCCGGAAAATGGCTGCTATCAGTGTCGACGCTACAATTTCCAAAATCGGCACTGTGCGGGAAATTTTCCAGCAGATTGACCCCAGAGTACTCGCCACCCACATTGTCCACTCCGTTGAGCCTCGCATTGAAGAATACGTGGACGAACTGATGCTTAGAGAGCACCCCACATTCTGGGAAAACCTTCCCGCTTCAGCGCGAAAAATGGTCTACGACCGGGTGCGTAAATCTACACCTCAGCTTGTAGACAACCTGGTGGACGACATATCTGACAACGTCGAAGATCTGCTTGATATCAAAGGCATGGTTATTGAGAGGCTGGCTGCAGACAAACAGTTGCTGAACCGCATCTTTCTGGAATGCGGCGAGGTCGAATTCCGCTTCATTGTAAACTCCGGCCTTTACTTCGGTTTCCTGTTCGGCCTGATTCAGATGGCCGTCTGGTACTTCTATCAGAACTGGTGGGTGTTGCCCGTTTTCGGGTTACTAGTGGGCTGGGCAACCAACTGGATTGCACTGAATGTTATCTTCCGGCCTTTGCGTGCCAGGAAGATCGGACCATTCCGCATTCAGGGCCTGTTCCTCAAACGGCAACCCGAGGTCGCGGAATCCTTCTGCCACATAGTGACCCACGAAATCCTTACCGTCGGGAATATCATCAACGCTATTCTGGAAGGCCCCAAGGGTGACCGCGCCCGCAATATGGTAAAAAAGCACATCAAACCTCTGGTCGACGAAACGGCTGGCATGGGCAAGGCACTGACACAGATGGCGTTTGGCCCTACAGGCTTTGCCACCCTCAAAAACCAGGTGGGCGAAAAAGCCATCGAGATATCTAAAACATCCTTTAATAATCCGGTGTTCGAAACCGACCGCGCACGCGCCGTTGAGTCTATTATGGTCGAGCGAATGGTTGCCCTGTCATCGGTAGAGTTTCAGGATCTTCTGCGCCCCTGTTTTCAGGAAGATGAGATCAAGTTGATTCTGGTAGGTGCCACGCTCGGCTGTGCGGCAGGTATATGCCAGCTTGTTTTCGTATTTGGTGGCGCACTGGTATAACCGCCCTACTGGCCTTAACGGGTTTGGCCTGTGCAAGCCTGCGGTGTACCTCTATACTGCGGGATATGAGTGCGTACTCTTTCACGACTGATTGATCCGGAGGGTGTGAATGCCAGGCTTCTTTTCCTGGATTGCAGGCTTTTTCAAGACAGCAGAACCGCCACCTTCTCCAATGGCTGAGGCCAGGCTGTTTAATCCTGCGAAAACCACAGAACAAGGTGAAGTACCGGAGAACACCCAGGACCTTACCCTGCAACTTGAAGAAAACCTGTTCTGCTGGCTTCTGGACACGGGGCCTTCAAACCTGCACTCAGAATCAAGCTCATGGGACGCAGTGCTTCAGGAGCTTCAATCCCGCCTTACAAATAACACGATGGAAGAGGTTCCGAGACGGCCCATGACGCTGCCGATGCTCATGAAAGCCCTCTCGGATGAGGGTTCTGACCGTCATAAGCTGACGCAGATTATTCTTGGTGACCCCGCTCTGACGGACCAGATTCTGCAAGTTGCGAACAGCCCGTATTTCCGCACCGGGGAGCACACCATCGAGTCTGTCGACCAGGCTGTCTTTGTACTCGGAATGAACGGCATCCGAAATGTGATCTCTGCTGCGGTTATGCGCCCTATGATGGCCGCCCGTAACAGCCGGGAAGCGCTGTTCGCCCAGAGGGCCTGGGCCTGGGGCCTTACATGCGCACGCGCTGCCGAGTTTATCGCCGATATCCGCAACGAAGACACAGGTGCACTTTTTACGGCCGGCTTGTTGCCGGCGCTTTCCTATATAACGATTCGCCGGGAGCTTCAGCGCATTTGCAAAGCTCAACGTGGCAGCGATGAACCCGATACCGCCTTGATACGCAACGCAATTTCACGCTATCAGTGGGTGGCTTGCCAGCTAATTGCAAGCGAATGGAACCTGCCGCCCAAGTACCACGCTTACCTGATGGCAGCAGAGCGCCCTGCCCCGGATCAGGAAGAAACGACATTGATCGACGGCATGGTAATAGGCAGTCGCGAAGTCCTGCGCCACGCCCACCAACGAAATCTGCCCGAAGAAGATCTCAACAAGATTGTACACCTTACCCCGGAGCAGACCGGTCGCGTGCGTACAGCGCTGAAAGCTTTGCTCAACCAGGGGGCTAGGGGCTGATCTCAGGCCGGGCGCCGTTTTTCAGCAGAGCCGCGAATGTCATGGATTCGTTCTTGCGCTCGCCCTTGAGCAACTCGACAGGAAATACGGGCGGCAACCGATCAACGACCCGATCCTCATCGTGGCGCACCACCTGAAGCACATCACCCACCGTAATCAGATCCAGAGCCCGCCCGGGTACAAGCTGATCTCCCTGCTTGCCCGCCAATGAAAGCAACCCCGCACGAATCAACTTGTCACTGACTCCGCGCGTCACTTCACCCGGCACCCTCAAGGTTTGTTCCAGAGCTTCCTGCTGCGGTGCTTTGTGGCCCTCACTGAATGGACGCGCCACCAGCCACATCATGGCTAAAGCCACTTTCTCCTGGAGCTCCGGTGCCAATTGCACATGGGTATGCTTGGCAACGGCACCGGGGTTTTGCAGGTAAAACGCCAGGCTCGCACCCAGAAGCAGAATCATCCAGTTCAGGTAAATCCAGATCAGCATGATAATACCGATCGCAAAGCTGGAATAAATGGCGGCGTACTTTGCTGAACCGGCCACAAAGGAGGCAAACAACATTCCACCGGCTTGCCAGGAAACCCCGGCAACCAGACCACCAATAAAGGCATACCTCAGCTTCACCCGGGTGTTGGGCATGAACACATAAACAAACGTAAAGGCGCCTACCACCAAAAAGAACGGCGTAAAACGACTGACCACGAGGATAACCGAGCCAAACGGCTCAATGGCAATCAGCGCCTGTACAATGGATGAAGAGAAGATAGTTGCGCTGACACCAATGGCCGAGACCATCAGTAGCGGCCCAACCATGATAACGCTGAGGTAATTGCTGAATCTCTGGGCGACCGACCGCATCTCCGGCACTCGCCAGATCATGTTGAATGAGCGCTCGATTTTCTGCACCAGCGAAACCACAGTATAAACCAGCAACGCAAGGCCTACAGAGCCCAGGACACCCACCTTCATATTGTCCACAAAGCCAAGTACGCGCTCGGCCATTTCAATACCCTCAGGCCCCATGGGCTGAAAAAACTGGAACAGGAACGGCTCCATGCGCTGGTGGACACCCAACGCTTTCAGCACCGAAAAACTCAGAGCCAGCAGAGGGACAATACTGAGCAGCGTGGTGTAGACCAGACTCATGGCATGGAGGGTCAGCTGCCCACTGATAACATCTCGCATCAGCGCGTAAGCAGAGCGCCCTACTTTATAGAGCCAGGTCCAGGGCCACCTTTGCGGCGGGTTCGGGTTTGCAAGAATCCAGCTTTCTGCAGCCTGGAGTCGCTCTTTGAATTGGAAGGAAGCCACTTTAGATCCTGTTGGTCCAGATTTGTTCAGATTATCAGTCAGATATCTGCTTTCCATCCAGTATGACGGATTAACAGCTTTTTGCGAGGCGCTCGTTCAATATAACCATATCGACATTAGTTACTTCCACTTATAACAAAAAGACTGTAAAAACGTTCACATCTTATATGTCGCCCAACCAAATAGGTTTTACATGCGCATCAAAACCGCCTTGGGAGCTTTTGCTCTTTCAACACTGTTCCCTACCGCCGCCCTGGCAACGAATGGTTACTTCAGCCACGGTTACGGGGCCATAAGCATGGGCATGGCCGGCGCTGGTTCAGCCTTGTCTCAGGACAGCATGGCTGCTTCCACCAACCCGGCGGGCATGGCCTTTGTGGGCAGCCGTATTGATGGCGGCATAGAGGTATTTTCACCACGGAGAGAATATTCAGTTGAAGGCCCTCTATCACCCCCTCCCGCATTTTCTCTTCAGCCGGGCACCTACGAAAGCAGCAAAAACGGCTTCCTCATCCCTCATTTCGGATTCAACCATGAGGTCTCAGACACCACGGCTGTGGGTGTTTCCATTTTTGCCAATGGGGGCATGAACACCGACTACTCGGGTGACAACGGCGGGGCATTCTATGGTGGCCGTACCGGGGTGAACCTTGAGCAGCTATTTATTGCACCAACGGTGTCCTGGGAGTTTGCCGACAATCAAGCCATCGGTATTTCTCCAATAGTCGCCTATCAGCGCTTTTCGGCGGAAGGACTGCAGAGCTTTGCGCCGTTTTCGTCCGATGCTGACGCACTTTCCAATAATGGTACAGATGACGCCTGGGGTTACGGGTACCAGATAGGTTGGCAGGGTAAAATCACCGATACCCTGCGGGGTGGTGTCAGTTGGCGCAACATTCTGAAAATGGGAGAGTTCGACAAGTATCGCGGACTGTTCGCAGAACAAGGCGACTTCGACATTCCACAAATGTTCAATGCCGGCATTGCCTGGTCAGGCATCCAGGATCACTGGCTTCTATTGGACATCCAGCATATTCGATACAGCGAAATTAACAGCATAGGCAACTCTGTAATGCCCATCACACCGGGATCTTTGGGTACAGATGAAGGGCCCGGGTTCGGCTGGGACGACATGACCATCGTAAAACTTGGATGGCAGTGGCAGCAGACTCCTGGGCATGCCTGGCGGGCTGGCGTGAGCTACGGAGAAAACCCGATCTCCGCCGAAGACGTTTTATTCAACATCCTTGCGCCGGGAGTGCAGGAATGGCACTTCACGGGTGGATTCACTCACGGTTTCAGCGAAAACCTGGAATTGTCAGCAATGGCCTTCTTCTCGCCCGCGAAAGAAGTCTCCGGCCCCAACCCACTGGCGCCTAACCAGACAATTAGCCTGGAAATGTACCAAATCGGCGCCTCCGCCAGTCTGGGTTGGGTCTTTTAATCGCCACAGTAAAGCAATGGGTGTGACAGCTCCTCTTCTGATTACCAGGAAACGGAGCTGTCAGGGCCACGCTTGATGATAGGCGTTTCACCTTCCCAGATAGCCAGGCCTGATTCGAGATCGGTCAGGGACAACTGAATGTAGTATTCCACCTGCTGCTCCTTACCAACCTTATGATTACGCTGAAGAATTTTTCCTGAAAGGCTCAGATCAGGTGCCTGAAGTGTGCCTTTACGCATAACGCCTGACTGATCAAACTCCTCCGAATCGCGCAACTCACGCGCTTTCATGTTCATTTCATCCTCTGCGCCGTTGAGGCCGACGGCTGTGGTGGTCACAACCTTTCCGGATTGGAGAAGGGATACGCGGATTTTTTTGGTGAGCTGGTCGGTATCAATACGCTGCATGGTGTCGTTGGTCACACGGCTGACCACCATGATGTAACGGCTACCATCGGGATTGTTTACGGCGCCACTGGCAAGCATGTCCTCAACAGCATCTGTGGCCGCCTTTTCAAAATCCCGGTAGTCCATAGTCATAGCGACGGGGCCATCGTCAGCAGCCGGGTCAATATAGCGGGCAGGTGCGGCGCAGCCGGCGACAACAGCCAGGCCGACTGAAATGGCAAGAGCACGTATCAACATAGGAAGTTCCTTTTATTTGGGTTCACGGAGGTGCAACTGGTAACTGGTGGCCCTGGCATGAGGTGCAGTGGCATCGAAGTAGCGCACCTGGCCAGTCAACAGGGTTGCTTTGCGATAACCCTCACCAACGCTTTTAACAACCATGCCATTATCGTCAAACCAGATCACGGTCCATGCAAGCTCGGCATCTGACCTCGCTTCCACCGCAAACTGCACTTGCAGAAGGCTATCACCACCGGGTTGAGCCAGGCGTTGATCAAAGAGTTCTGTCACCGTCATGGCGTAGCTGACTTCCGGGTCTACCCTAAGGTTTTGCCTCTCACTCATTGAATGAGTTTCCGGCTGCGAGGCGCAACCTGCCAGGCCGAAAATCAGCAGACTGGCTAATAATAGTGTTTTCATAGCATGATTCCTCATCTCACTCGGGCATGCGCCTTAATGTCGCTTCAGTTTTCCCCTGCAAATCCATAGTGATAACCGTCGCAGGGGCACTCAGTGTAGGTCGCTTAACATACACCAGTGTGAATGCCTGGTGTGGAATATCCAGTTCACCCAGCACCTTTCCCCGGTTATCCAGTAGCGTGATGCTCCCGCTTTCAGGGCGATCGACACGTAAGGCTTCCCAATGATCAGGTAATGCCTGCCAGCTGCGCAGGTCGGCCTGAGTAGTCGCAACCGCATATGCGGCAGCAAAAAGCTGGCCCCAGGGGCCAAACTGATCTGCCGCCTCGCTCTGGAGAACGGCTTTACTTATCGCAGACGCAACAGCTCGGGAGAGTATGCCCGGGAACCGCTCTTTCATCTCGGTACGGATAACCTTGCCCATGTCCGAAATTCTTTCTGTCTGAACGAGCTGTCCGGTGGGCTCGACCACGCCGAGGCCACCAGGTACAGCGGATCGTTCAGTATACTCCGGTAGAGCTATACCCACATACGCGGGCGCCTGGTGGGCGCCGCGCACAATAAACAAGGGTACATCCAGTCGGGATTCTCGCAGAACCGGCCCCAACCCGTTCTCATACAAAACCCATACTTGCGGGGGCAACTCTTTCAATGACTGTCTGCCCGACGCGAGGTCGGCAGCCAACTCTGCATCGGCTTGCAGCACCCTGCTCCCCGGGCTCATTTGTGCAACACGACCAAGCGAGGTAACCGCCCGTTCATAATCTGCGGCGTCTTCAGCATTCGCAAGAAAGTAAATGCCATGGAGATACGTACTTGAGGGCACAATAAATTCAGGGAAAACAGACCAGCTCGAAGTCGCACCGTACTGGTTATCAACAGCTGACTGAAAGCGGCTGTCTCCAAGGCTGGTGCGAACCATCGAGGCTTTCTGGTTCCCGCTCTGGGCCTCACGCTTCAGGGCAGCCTGCTGCTCAGCGATTTCCTTGCGGAAATAATCAACAGCGCGACGGGTCCGGTCGTCGGCCCGGTTAAACTCGACCCGGGCGTATTCGGTATTGCCCGAAGCCAGAAACGCCAGTCCTTTATAGGTATTCACCAGCACAGCCTCAGACATCAAAGCCTCGTAGTCCCGTGTTGAGTCATTGACCATAACCGCCAAAAGGCCTTCCGTAGCACTCGCCAGCAAGCCCTCAGTATCGAGGTATTTCATGCCCTCCTCTGCCAGGTCGAACGCTTTGACAGATTCGTCATAATGACCTGTCAGGCGGTACATTTCGCCCTGATGCAGTAATTCGAGCAAGTGCGCCCTGGAATCGACAGGTTTCTTATCAGACTCACGGAAGCTCATCGCCTTAAGCGCCGACGTGTAATCACCGGCAACATAGGCTGAATTAAAAGAAGCGAGCTGATCACGTTGGTGGAACGACGAGCACCCTGAAACAAGAAGTGCCAAAATCGCCGCAAAAACCACGTACCAAGAGCTTTTCAAACTACCATTCCTTGCAAACCATCATCTCCCGCCCGGTCCTGTCCTTTGATGCGTCAGGAAATCGACGCAAGATTTCGTGCCGTAATTTCCACAATTCGCTGCCGCGCCTCACGGCTGGCCCAGGCCGAGTGCGGCGTAACAATCAGGTTTGGAATATCATCTGCTAACAAGGGGTTGCCATTTCGCGGCGGCTCCTCCGTCAGCACATCAAACCCGGCACCTCCAATAATGCCCTTTCGCAACGCATCTGCCAGGGCCGCTTCATCGACCAACCCGCCGCGGCTGGTGTTAATCAGCAGCGCGTCCGGTTTCATCATCTGCAATTCCCTGGCTCCAATCATATTACGGGTTTCATCGGTTAACAGGCAGTGAAGTGAGAGAACGTCCGCTTGCGGGAGGAGCTCGTCCATAGGAATCCTGGGGTACCCATCAACTTCCCCTGCCGACTGTCCAGGCCGGGCGCCCAGCACTATATTCATGCCAAATGCCCTTGCCCGTTCCGCAACACCCTGCCCGAGATCTCCGTAACCAACGATTCCGAGGGTTCGCCCCTCGAGTTCCATGATCGGGTGGTTCATCAGGCAAAACATGTCGCTTTCAGCCCAGCGCCCTGCACGCACATCACGATCGTAATCCAGCAGGCGCGTTGCCAAAGCCAGCATCAACGCCACGGTGTGTTGCGCCACCGTTGAGCGGCCATAGTTGGTCACATTGAGAACCTGGACGCCATGTTCTCGAGCGGCTTCCAGGTCAATATTGTTCACCCCGGTGGCCACTACTGCGATAGTTTTCAGCTCCGGACAATTCTCGAAATGCTCCCTGGTGAGCAAAACCTTGTTAACCAGAACAGTATCGAAGCCGCAGATCCGCTCGGCCACCTGCTCTGGCGTGGTTGCGTCATGTTTAACAATGCCGCCAGCAACCCGCTCAACAGCGGCAAGGTCTACATCATGGCCAAGTGTGGCCGCATCAAGAAATACCGCTTTCATACTTTTCTCCCTCATCAATATCGCCTGAGATTAAGGTAGACTGAACCAAACGTCCAAATAAGAGAGCGGAAACATGGAACACGAATTCTGGCACGAGCGCTGGAGTAAAAAGGAAATTGGCTTTCACGAAGGCACCGTCAACCAGTTTCTTTACGACCACTGGCCAGAACTTTCCGGCAGTGGTACCGAAAGCGTATTCGTTCCGCTATGCGGCAAAGCCCACGATATGTGGTGGCTGCATGACCGGGGTCATGCTGTCCTGGGCGTGGAACTGAGCGAGATCGCCTGTAAGGATTTCTTTGAAGAAGCCGGCGAAAAAGCCATGGTTCATCCCGGCGAGCCTTTCACAACCTTCAGCCATGACAATCTGCAACTCTGGGCCGGCGACTTTTTTCAGTTAGCCCCGGACGACCTGAAGCATGTCCGTCTGGTATACGATCGCGCTGCACTTATTGCCCTTCCCCAGCCTATGCGCAAGAAATATGTCGAGCACCTTACGGCCATTATCCCGGAAGGCACCAAGATTCTGCTCATTACCCTGGACTACAAAACCAGAATTACCCCACCGCCGTTTAACGTCAGCGACGAAGAAGTTCGGGAGCTCTATTCTGCCGACTACGACATCGAGCATGTCCTTTCCAATACCCTCCCCAACGATCACATGTTCACCAAACGCAAGGGCCTGATAGGCGCAACTGAGAGCGTATTCCGGCTCACTAAACGCTAGCACCGGGGCAGTAGCGGTAACATAATTTAATGAACCTTAACCGTTTACTGCCTGTCCAACCTCGTGACCGTGAACTAAGCTCAAGTTAGAGCTGGCCGGAATCCGGCACAGAACGTGATCGGCCGAAAACATCCTTTCCTTTAACCCATAACCAACGAATCGCCAGCATGGCGACCGTAACTGCAACGGGGATATTGCGTGTACTGAAAACTGAAGAACCGCGAGCGAGGGGCTACCCATGAGCATACTGCAGCAGTTTAGAAACCGGTATGAGAGCACCCAGGAAGAAGAGTACAGCCTTGAGGAATACCTCGAGATCTGTAAAAAGGATCCCACGGCCTATGCTACGGCCGCAGAACGATTATTGATTGCCATCGGCGAACCCGAATTTGTCGATACTTCCCGTGACACCCGCCTGTCACGTATCTTTTCCAACAAAATCATTAAACGATACCCGGAATTTTCCGAATTCTACGGCATGGAAGAGGCTGTGGAGAATATCGTGTCGTTCTACAGGCACGCGGCTCAGGGACTGGAAGAAAAGAAACAGATCCTTTATCTGCTGGGTCCCGTCGGCGGTGGCAAATCATCACTGGCAGAGAAGCTCAAGTACCTAATGCAAAAGGTGCCCTTCTACGCCATCAAGGGTTCTCCAGTTAACGAGTCGCCTCTAGGCTTATTCGATCCAGCCGAAGACGCCAGCATTCTGGAAGAAGAGTACGGCATTCCCTCTCGCTATGTGAAAAACATCATGTCGCCCTGGGCAGTCAAGCGCCTTCATGAATTTGGCGGCGATATCAGCCAGTTCCGTGTGGTGAAAAAATATCCCTCGGTGCTGGATCAGATTGGGGTATCCAAAACCGAGCCGGGGGATGACAACAATCAAGACATCTCTGCGCTTGTAGGCAAGGTGAATATCCGCATGCTGGAAGACTATTCCCAGGACGATCCGGATGCCTACAGCTTCAGTGGTGGTCTGTGTAAAGCCAACCAGGGACTCATGGAGTTCGTAGAGATGTTCAAGGCGCCCATCAAGGTGCTGCATCCATTGCTTACTGCGACTCAGGAAGGCAACTACAACACCACCGAGGGCATGGGTTCTGTACCGTTTGATGGCGTTATCCTTGCTCATTCCAACGAATCGGAATGGCAGACTTTCCGTAACAACAAGCACAACGAGGCGTTTCTTGACCGGGTGTACATCGTCAAGGTGCCCTACTGTGTGCGTGTAACGGAAGAGATCGAGATCTACAAAAAATTGTTGAAAAACAGCTCTCTGGCCGGTGCGCCCTGCGCGCCGGATACACTGGATATGCTGGCGCAGTTTTCCGTGCTCTCCCGCATCAAAGAGCCGGAAAACTCCAGTGTTTTTTCCAAAATGCGGGTCTACGACGGCCAGAACATCAAGGACACAGATCCCAAGGCCAAATCCATCCAGGAGTACCGCGATGCAGCGGGCGTTAACGAAGGCATGGACGGCCTTTCGACCCGGTTTGCGTTCAAGATTCTCTCCAAAGTCTTCAACTTCGATACCACCGAAGTGGCCGCCAACCCCGTGCACCTGCTTTACGTGATTGAAAAGCAGATTGAACAGGAGCAGTTCGCGCCCGAAACTCACGAACGCTATCTGCGCTTTATCAAAGAGTTTCTGGCTCCGCACTATGTGCAGTTTATCGGCAAGGAAATCCAGACGGCCTATCTGGAAAGCTACAGCGAATATGGTCAGAACCTGTTCGACCGCTATGTAACCTATGCCGACCTGTGGATTCAGGATCAGGAATTCCGGGATCCGGAAACCGGCGAGATTCTCGACCGTTCGTCTATCAACGAGGAACTGGAGAAAATCGAAAAGCCGGCAGGCATCAGCAACCCCAAAGATTTCCGCAACGAAGTTGTCAATTTTGTACTGCGGGCCCGAGCTAACAACCAGGGACAGAATCCATCCTGGCTTAGCTACGAGAAGCTGCGCAGCGTGATAGAGAAGAAGATGTTCTCGAACACCGAAGACCTGTTGCCGGTTATTTCGTTCAACCCAAAAGCCAGCCAGGAAGATCAGAACAAGCACAAGCAGTTCGTCGAACGCATGGTCGATCGGGGCTACACGGAGAAGCAGGTGCGCTTGCTGGCCGAGTGGTACCTGCGAGTACGCAAGTCGCACTAGCAGTGGCAGTGGGCTCGGTAAACGCGCCTGCGATACTTGCCCCGAACGCGTAAGTGGAGTGTGAATTATGGGTATGACCCACATTGTCGACCGACGACTGAACGGCAAAAACAAGAGCGCGGTGAACAGGGAGCGGTTTTTACGCCGCTACCGCCATCACATAAAGAAGGCAGTTTCTGACGCAGTACATCGGCGCTCGATCACCGATATAGAACGGGGGGAGCGCGTCAGTATTCCCACCAGGGATATTGATGAGCCAGTCTTCCATCATGGCCAGGGTGGCCATCGCGAAATGGTGCATCCGGGTAACCGGGACTTCGTGGCGGGAGACCGACTGCCAAAACCGGAAGGCGGCGATGGGCAGGGCCAGGGACAAGGTCAGGCCAGCCCTGACGGCGAAGGCATGGATGAGTTTGCCTTTCAGATCACCCAGGACGAATTTCTGAACTTTCTGTTTGATGATCTCGAACTTCCGAACCTTGTCCGCAAAAAGCTCAAGGATACGGAAACCTTCAATTATGTGCGCTCCGGCTTCAGCACTCAGGGTGTGCCTGCAAAACTAGACGTCGTTCGATCACTACGCGGTGCCCACGCCCGTCGCCTGGGTCTTGGCGGCGCTCGCAAAAAGAAAATTCGTGAACTGGAAGCCCAGCTTGCCGACCTGAAATCTGCTCCCGCTGATCTGGATGCCGCGTTCAGCCATGAAGATCAGATAAAAGTGCTGGAAGACGAAATTGCCCGCCTAAAGGCCAACGTAAAAAGGATTCCGTTCATTGATGAAATCGACCTGCGTTATCGCCAGCATCTGAAGCAGCCAAAACCGGCCACCAGCGCAGTCATGTTCTGCCTGATGGACGTGTCTGGCTCAATGACTCAGATGCACAAGGACACCGCAAAGCGGTTTTTCATCCTGCTGTACCTGTTCCTGAAAAAAAACTACAAAAAAATCGATGTGGTGTTCATTCGCCACCACACCAGCGCCAAAGAAGTGGATGAAGAAGAATTTTTCTATTCCCGGGAAACCGGTGGCACCATCGTTTCCAGCGCCCTGAAACTGATGCACAAGATCATCGAGTCCCGCTACTCCCCGGCAGAGTGGAACATCTATGCGGCACAAGCGTCTGATGGCGACAACTGGAACGACGACTCACCCGTGTGCGGCAAGTTGCTGACCGACAGCATCCTGCCCCTGGTGCAGTACTTCGCCTACGTGGAGATTACTCCCCAGGACCACCAGATGCTGTGGCACGAATACGAGCGGGTGCAGGAGCGCTTCCCCGAGAGTTTTGCCCAGCAGCAAATTGCCGACCCCGGCGAGATCTACCCGGTCTTCCGCCGGCTTTTTGAGAGGAAAGCCGCATGAGTGATGCCCTCGATACTCCGAACGACTCTGGCAATGAGAGCCGGGCAAGTGGCAATCCGGTTTCCACCGGCTCGGAATGGACGTTCGAACTGATTCGACAATACGATGAGGAAATTGCCAAGTGCGCTGCCGAGTTCGGCCTTGACACTTACCCCAACCAGGTTGAGGTGATCAGTGCCGAGCAGATGATGGACGCCTACAGCTCGGTAGGCATGCCAGTTGGCTACAATCACTGGTCGTTCGGCAAGCAGTTTCTCAGTACATCCAAAGGCTACCAGCGCGGGCAGATGGGGCTGGCGTATGAAATAGTGATCAACTCCAACCCCTGCATTGCCTACCTGATGGAAGAGAACACTCTGCCCATGCAGGCACTGGTGATTGCCCATGCCTGCTATGGCCATAACTCGTTCTTCAAGGGCAACTATCTTTTCCGCACCTGGACAGACGCCAGCGCCATTATTGATTACCTGGTGTTTGCCCGGAATTATGTGTCTGAGTGCGAAGAGCGTTACGGCGTGGATGCGGTCGAGGAAATACTCGATTCCTGCCATGCTCTCATGAACCACGGCGTCGACCGCTATAAACGACCCGCTCCGATCTCTGCCGCCGAGGAAGCCCAGCGCCAGGAAGAACGAGAGGACTATCTGCAACGCCGGGTGAACGACCTGTGGCGCACTATTCCGAAAATGGGGGAGGATGAAGATCCGATAAAGCGCCAAAAGCGCTACCCGGAAGAGCCCCAGGAGAACCTGCTGTACTTCATCGAGAAAAATGCGCCCCTGCTGGAGACCTGGCAGCGGGAGATCATCCGGATTGTGCGCAAGCTGGCCCAGTATTTCTACCCGCAGCGCCAGACTCAGGTGATGAACGAGGGCTGGGCTACGTTTTGGCACTACACTCTGCTGCATCGGATGTACGAGAAGGGCCTGGTGACCGATGGCTTTATGCTGGAGTTTCTGCAAAGCCACACTGCGGTGGTGTATCAACCGCCATTCAACAGCCCATGGTATTCCGGCCTTAACCCCTACACTCTCGGGTTCTCTATCTTCACTGACCTGCGACGGATTTGTGAAACGCCCACCAATGAGGATCGCGAGTGGTTTCCAGACATCGCCGGCTCAGACTGGCTTGAAACCCTGCATTTTGCCATGGCCAACTTCAAGGATGAGAGCTTCATCCTGCAATTCCTTTCGCCCAAGGTGATGCGGGATTTAAAGCTGTTTGCCATTGAGGATGATGACTTGGAAGATAGCTACATGGTAACTGCTATCCACGACGAGCCCGGCTATCGGAAACTGCGGGAGAAGCTCGCCCGCCAGTACAATCTTAGTTATCGGGACCCTAACATTCAGGTGTGGAGCGTGGATTTACGCGGCGATCGTTCGTTGACGCTCCGGCACGTGCCCGCAGACAGAGTGCCTTTGGGCACAGATACAGAAGAAGTACTGCGCCATGTTCACAGGCTATGGGGCTTTGATGTGCACCTGGAAAGTGTGGAAGAAGGTATTGTGGTGGAGGATTACCACTGCCCACACGCGCCTCCGCTAGGGTCCTGAGTGCAAGTGTGTCAGAGGCAAAAGCACCTTTGCCTCCAGGCCACCTTCAGTGCCGTCTTCCAGCCGGAGCTCGCCGCCATGCAAAGCAGCAATATCTGTAACGATCGCCAGCCCCAGCCCGGACCCGGACCTTGCCTCGTCCAGCCTGCCCCCCCGGCTCAAAGCCTGCTGACGCTCTTCCGGTGACATACCAGGCCCATCGTCGGCGACACTCAGCACCAGCCAGTCCCCTTCAACAACGCCAGTCAGGCTGATGGCACCTTTAGCCCAGTTGATTGCATTTTCAAGTAGATTGCCAACAAGTTCCTGCAAGTCCTGGGCATCAATCCGCACCTTGAGTCCCTGTGGAAGACTACTCTCAAACATCAGGCCCCGCCTGCCTGCCAGGCGTCGGACGCCTTCAATAACGGGCTCAAGCACTGTGCCAATTTCCTGTTCAGTGCCCAATGCGGCGGGGCCGGCCGCAGAAGCACGGGCCAGGTGATGCCGTACTGCCTCGTCCAACCGCTTGAGCTCCGCCCGCATTGCCTTCTCCTGCTCTTGCGGTAACCGTTCTGCCAGGGTGCCCAGTACAGCGACCGGGGTTTTCAATGCATGAGCCAAATTACCCGCAGCGGTTCTGCCTCGCTCCATCAGGCGCTGGTCTCTCTCCAGCACGGTATTAATCGCCTCTGCCAGCCGCGCCAATTCCCGGGGCAGGTCGGTCTCAATGGACGGCTGCCGACCCTGCTCTACCGCCTTCAGGCTTCGTTCAATCCGCCGCAGGGGCGCGAGCCCCCAACGGATCTGCAAACCAATCAGCACAATGAGAAGCCCGCCCAGTGTTACCAGCGACAGCCACAGCAAAGTCTGGAAACGGGCAATCTGCGCTTCTACCTCATCAAGGTTAGCGGCCACCTGCACGTGCAGAATGTCGTCAAGGTTGGGAAGGCGTATGTCCCGTTCCAGCAATCGAAGCTGCTCGCCTCTGGGACCGGTAACGGTGCGGAAGGCTATGCCTGGTTCATGGGAAACGGCTAACCGCTGATCCCATAGCGACCGGGACGTAAGTACCCGCTCACTCTCATCACGAACTTGCCAATACCAGCCAGAAAACACCCGGTCAAAACGAGAGTCACCCAGCTGCCTGCTGGTCACCAGTGCATCTTGCCGGACATCGTAGCTGACCCCGGCAATCACAACATTGAGCAGACTTTCAAGGCGCTCATTAAAGGCCGTATTCACCGCTTCCCGGAAGTTCCATGACAGCAGCGCACCGGCGGCAGGTAATACCAGAACAACAAGCACCAGCGCTGAGACCAGCATGCGCGTAGCTATAGGAAGCCGGCGCAGCCGGCCTGTCAGGGTCATGATGCCTCTTTATCCGCAACCATCCGGTAGCCCTGACCACGCAGGGTTTCGATACTTTGGCTACCGAGTTTCCGCCGCAAGCGGCTCACCTGAACATCAATCACATTGGAATCCGGCTCTGTATCACCGTCATAAACGTGCTCTGCTAACTCGGTGCGGCTAACCACCCGGGGCGCGGCATGAACAAGGTGGGAAAGCAGCCGGAATTCCTGGGCCGTCAGAGATACTGGCATGCCTGCCCGGCTTACCTGGGCACTGTGCGTATCCAGGGAAATATCCCCGACCCGAATAACCGGGTGGGCATGACCGTGAGCTCTGCGCACCAACGCTCTTAAACGAAACAGAATTTCAGCAGTTTCGAAAGGCTTGGTAACGTAATCGTCGGCACCAGCGGAAAAGCCCGCGGCTTTATCAGACCAGCGCTCTCTTGCGGTCAGAATCAGAACCGGTAATTCGATGCCCTGCTCACGCCACTGGGACAACCACTGAGCACCATTACCATCGGGCAGCCCAAGATCCAGAATAACCGCATCGTAGCACTCGGTACTGACCAGGAAATCTGCAGTGCGGCCATCGCCTGCGATTTCCACCAGAAGGCCCGCATCTTCAAGCGAAGCTGCAAGCCCCCTGGCCAGCGGCTGATCATCCTCTACCAGCAAGATTTTCATTGGCGCTTCATTCCGTTGATGTTGGTGCCCTCAATGCCGATAAGCTCCCCGGTTACCGCATCCACTTCGAACTCGACCACTTGGCCTTCAGGGCCCAGAAGTTCGATTTCATATAGCTTTTTACCATCCTCCTGCTCAAACTCCACATCAATTACCTGCCCGTTCCAGTCGCGCAACAGGGTATCCAGAATTTCACCAAGAGATTTTATTTTGCCCGCCTGCACGTCTTCATGCAGCTTGCGCCAATCCTCATCGGCAGAGACCGGCGCTGGTCCGGCCAGGAACAATAAAACGGCAAACGCCGCAGCAATGAGCGCCGTGGTGGGGATGATCAGTTTCAGCATGTAGAAGGGCAAATGTTTCATGATTTCATTTTGTCAGAGTCAACATGAATGAACCATGAACAAAATACTCACTCTCCTGCAAGCAGCCTTTACCTAAGATACCCCCAACGTTCAGGAAGACCTCCCTCAGGAGGCGCTACCAGAACACATTCAGATAAACACTGTATGCACTATTAACAGATACATTGTGACCAACGAGTCAGGAGAAACAGCATGAAGACACTGATCGCAACCGCACTCGCCGCCAGCCTTGTTGCAGCACCCCAGGCTTTCGCATCCGGAACCATTGATGATGCCAAGCGAGCTGTCCAGATCGGCTCAGACTATGGCATTTCGCACTTCCACAGCATTGAACTGGAAGATGACCGCGACGACGATGGCAGCATGGAAATCGAAGGCTGGGTTGATAACGAATGGTTCGTAGAGATTGATGTAAACAATGACGGCTCGATCAAAAAAGAAGAGCGCCGCAAGCGCGCGGATGGTCCCTGGGGCTTATCCGCTGCCGAAGTTGCAGACTACATTGATGCCAGCGTAAAACAGGGCATGAGCCGGATTGAGGAAATCCAAATCAATTCCCGAGGCGAAATTGAAGTGGAAGGTGATAACGCCGACGGGCAGGAGCTGGAAATTGATTACCGCAGCGGGAACATGGAACCTACCCGAGTGGGTAGAGACGACCGCTCTTAAGCACGAACGGCTACCGGCAAAGGACTGCCGGAGTGCCCGGCTACATGGCCAGCTGGTTTAGAACAAACCCTGAATCCAGTCCACCATCCAGGGCACCAAAATCGCCGTGGCGAAAGCAGATAGCGCCATTGCCAACCCTGAAAACGCCCCCATTCGACTACTCACCTGGAACGCCCTTGCAGTCCCGATACCATGGGCCGCAACGCCCATGGCAATGCCTTTTGCCGTATCATCTTTTACGCCAATCCACTCGAACAGCTTGGTGCCTAATACGGCCCCGATAATGCCGGTAATCACCACCAAGACCGCTGTCAGTGAAGGCAATCCCCCGATGTTCTCGGATATACCCATCGCCACAGGGGCGGTAGCGGATTTGGGCGCAAGAGACATCTGGACTTCCAGCGATCCGCCCAGAAGCCGTGCCAGCAAAACAGAGCTACCCGCCGCTATTCCAACGCCGCAGATCAGCGATATGAGTACCGGCAACCACAGTTGGCGCAACCTCGAAAACTGCTGATAAAGCGGCACAGCCAAAGCTACTGTGGCGGGCCCCAACAGAAAGTGCACAAACTGTCCGCCGGCAAAATAATCGTTGTAGGAGATGCCCGAAACAAGCAACAAAGTAATCAGCATGGCCACCGACGTAACCACCGGATTCGCCAGCGGACTACCATTGGTTTTCAGATAAAACCGGTATGCCAGCCCATAGGCCACAAGAGTGACCGTCAGCCCCAACAAAGGAGTCGCGGAAAGATAAACCCAGATATCCGACAGCCCGGGATTATTCATCGTTCTGCCCTTGCATCTGCCCCGTTTTTGTAAACCAGCGACTGGTCTGTTGCATGATCAACGCCGTGGCTACCATGGTGATAACCGTGCTAAGAAGCAAAGCGAGCGTAATTGGCAACCATTCATCTGCAATCCGGCCAAAGTGCGTGATCATGCCTACGCCTGCAGGAACAAACAGCAATGAAAGATGACTGAGTAGTCCGGTAGAAGCCTGCTCAACGGACTCGGGCGCCCGCCCACGGATCATCATGGTGACGAACAGCATGACCATACCGAGAACAGGCCCCGGAATCGACACGCCGAGCAGACGCACGATTATTTCTCCTGCCAGCTGATAGACCAGCAGTAATGTAATACCATTGAGGAACTGCACGACCTTGCCCTCCGATTACCTAACAACACCCGAACTGACTTTAGGAATAATACTCCGGCCATATACAGCGAGCAGAAACCCGATCGGAAACATCAACACTCCATATACTGCAGCCGGTATGGACATCGCGCTGGATTCCAGCAGCGTGAGTGTGACCATCAGGGCAATGGTTCCGTTTTTGACGCCCAGTTCGACGGCCACCGCCAGGGATTCTCTCTGGGTCAACCCGGTGACACGGCCGGCGAGCAGGCCGATAAAAATACCCACCACATTCAACAGAATCGTTGCTGGCCCTGCCTGCTTAAGCAGCTCCCAGATCTGGTCTCGCACTCCGTAAACGAGCACCACAATCAACAAGGCGAGCACAACACCGCCGAACACGCTTACAATGCTCTCCGCTTTACGCGCAACATCAGGCTTACGGGCCCGCACCAGCATGCCAATGGCTACAGGAAAGAGCACGATGCCAACCAGCATGCCGATGGTTTTCCATACCGGCAGTACAATATTTTCTTCCGTGCCCATGTAGAACTGGAGCGCCACATTGGCAAACAACGGCAGTGTGAGGATGGTGATCAAACTGGCACTGACCGTCAGCACAATGGATAGTGCAATATTACCCCGCGCGAGCAGAACGAAAAGGTTTGAGGTTGTTCCACCGGGACACGCCGCTATTATCACCAGGCCAACCGCAATAGCCGGAGGTACTGCCAGCGCAGATGCCAAAGCAAAAGCCACGAGAGGCATCAACAGAATCTGGGCGACAGTGCCTACTATTATACCTTTTGGATAAACCGCGACCTGCCGGAAATCCTGAAAGGTCAGTGTCATGCCTATACCAATCATGATGATGAACAGCGCGATTGGCAGTCCTGCCGAGATAAGTGGGCTTGATTCCACAGTGCCTCCGGATGTCGTTGTTTTTATTAATTCATTGTTTAGAAAGTAACACAACTCATCAGATTTCGGGAGCTTGCCAATAGCAGCTCACGAAACCGCCGGTATCTGCAGTGCTGACACTTTTTTTCACCTCGGAGATCGTCTCCAAAGACACTAACCCGTATACTCATAATCAACAATTATAAAGACCCACTTTCACGCCCGAACAGGGCAGAGGTGCACAAGGAATGAAACGTCTGGGAACTCTTGATGCTTCATGGCTGGCTGTAGAATCAGAAGACACGCCAATGCATGTGGGTAACATGCAGATTTTTTCATTGCCGGAAGGCGCGACCGATACTTTCCTGCGTGACATGGTCACCAGCATGAAAGAAACGGGGGATATCGCCCCGCCGTGGAGCTACAAACTCGCATGGTCCGGTTTTCTGGGCCGGCTGCTGGCACCATCCTGGAAAGTCGATAAAGATATCGATCTGGATTACCACGTGCGTCACTCCGCACTTCCGAAGCCCGGTGGTGAACGGGAGCTCGGCATCCTGGTCTCGCGCCTGCATTCCAACCCGCTGGATTTTGCTCGCCCGCTCTGGGAATGCCACGTTATTGAGGGGCTGGAGAACAACCGCTTCGCCCTATATACCAAGATGCACCACTCGATGATTGATGGCATCAGTGGCGTGCGCCTGTTGCAACGGGTCCTTAGTACCAACCCGAAAGAGCGGGATATGTTGCCGCCCTGGTCGGTGAAGCCAGAGCGCCGACGGGGCAATAAGAGCGATTCAGAAGCAAGCATTCCTGCGGCATTTTCTCAGGCCCTGGACGCTCTAAAGCTGCAGGCCGATATGGCGCCGACACTCTGGCGGGCGGGCACCAGACTCGTGCACTCAGCGCGACACCCCGAAGACGGTCTGACTCCACCATTCAAAGGACCGGTTTCAAAGATTAATCACCGCGTAACCGGGCAGCGTCGATTTGCCACGCAGCATTACCAGCTTGATCGCATCAAAAAACTCGCCCACTCATCTGGCTCTTCACTGAATGATATTGTGCTTTACCTTTGTGGTACGGCACTGCGGCGTTTCCTGCTCGAGCAGGATGACCTTCCGGATACCCCGCTGACCGCTGGCATCCCGGTAAATATCCGACCGGCGGATGACCAGGGCACGGGCACCCAGATCAGCTTCATGATTGCTTCGCTTGCCACCAACGAGGCGGATCCACTTACACGTTTACAGAACATCAAATCATCCAGTCGCCGGGCCAAAGAACACTTGCAGAAACTCCCGAAAAGCGCACTGAATCAGTACACCATGCTGCTGATGTCGCCGTATATCCTGCAATTAATGTCAGGCCTCGGCGGGCGCATGCGCCCTGTTTTCAACGTGACCATCTCAAATGTTCCTGGCCCACAGGAAAGTCTGTACTACGAAGGCGCAAAACTCGAAGCCATGTACCCGGTTTCGCTGATTGCCCATGGCGGCGCTTTGAACATTACCTGCCTGAGCTATGCCGGGTCACTGAATTTCGGATTTACCGGCTGCCGTGACACCTTGCCAAGTATGCAAAAGCTGGCAGTGTTTACCGGAGAAGCGCTGGACGATCTGGAAAAGCTGATTCTTCCGCCCAAGCCCAAAAGAGCGCGGGTGAATAAAGACGGGAAGGCCTGAACCTGCCTGGCGCCCCGGTTTCAGGGGCGCCAGGCTCACCGCACAATCGAAGATCAGGCGATCTGCAGCAGCCTTAGCAATTGCGGTTTGTAGTGATCCTTCATAACGTCTTTAAGGGTGTACTTATCAAGTACTGAGAGAAACGCCTGCAAGGCTTCACCAAACATGGGCTTCAGACCACAAGCCGGCGTGATTTTGCAGGCATTCTTGGAGGAGTAACATTCAACAACACTGAGATCGTGCTCGGTTTCGCGCACCAGCACACCCACATTAATATCTTCTGGCGCCATATGAAGCCTCATACCGCCCTTTTTCCCCCTGACCGTCTCTATATACCCTTTCCTGTTGAGCTGATGCACCACCTTCATCAAGTGGTTCTTGGATATATCGTAGCTATCTGCGATTTCCTGAATTGTAGTAAGGCGATCACCCTGTGCAGCCAGGTAAATCAGCACTCGCAGTGAGTAGTCAGTGTAGCGGGTAATGTGCATTCAACACTCCGGTTGTTCGGTGAAGGCTGTCAATAAGAAGGCCTGGTCAGTAAATAACTTGCTACGCCGGCCATAAAAATTCCCGAGATCGCAAGTATTGTCCCGGCGGCTCCCATGAAAACAAGTGAACCCCAGCTCAACAGCATCATGCTGCATGCCAACACCTTCGCCTTTAACGGTATGACCCGGTTTCTGCGCCAGTCGCTGATGGCAGGCCCGAACGAAGGGTGTTCCTCAATCCAGCTGGCAAAGGCCGGAGAGCCCTTGCTGGCGAAAAATGCCGCAAGCAACACAAACGGTGTGGTAGGTAGTAGGGGCAAAACAACACCGATAGCGGCAAACGCTACCGATATATACGCAAGAATTCTAAAACTGGTTTTACCGGATCGCGCTGCCATGGCCGACACCTCTGAACTTTTCAATCCTCTATTCAGTATACATCTAATCAATAATCAGGTCTCCCTGGACGATTAAAAACGCCAACCGACTTACCCCGCGAGGGGTATCGGATTCCCATAATGATTCTGCGATACTTGGTCTATACTCAATTCAAAAACGTGCGACCAGCAGTTACAGGAAAGAAACAGATGTCCCAGAGCAAGCTGAGAGACCGTTTTGGCAGGACCGTTAATTATGTGCGCCTGTCCGTTACCGACCGCTGCGATTTCCGTTGCGTATATTGCATGGCGGAAGAGATGACTTTTCTGCCCCGGCAACAGGTTCTGACGCTTGAAGAAATCGCCCGAGTGGCAAGAACGTTTGTTTCCCTGGGCACGGAAAAAATCCGCCTTACTGGCGGTGAGCCCCTGGTTCGCAAGGATATCCTCGAACTTGTTCGCGAGATTGGCACCTACGGCTTGCGCGACTTTGCCATGACCACCAATGGCAGCCAATTACCCACAATGGCGGAGCCTCTTCGTAAGGCGGGCCTTGCGCGGCTAAACATTAGCCTGGATTCGCTCGATCCCGAAAAATTCGCGAGCATTACCCGTACCGGAAAGCTGTCACGGGTACTCGATGGCATAGACGCCGCCAAAGAAGCCCAGTTCAAAGGCATCAAACTGAACACGGTGGTAATGAAAGGCGGGAATGATCACGAGGTTCCGGACCTGATCGAGTTTGCCCGAAAGAAGAATGTCGACATTACCTTCATTGAAGAAATGCCTCTGGGCGATATTTCCGAGCACGATCGCGGACAAGCTCTGTGTACAAGTGATGAAGTACGCGACATTGTCCGCCAGCATCATGATCTGATTCCCACACCGGAGGACTCCGGTGGGCCAGCCCGTTACTACCGTATGTCGGACAGCCCCATCAAGGTTGGCTTTATTTCGCCCCACTCCCACAACTTCTGTTCCACCTGCAATCGCGTCAGGGTAACGGTTGAGGGCAGATTACTACTCTGCTTGGGGAACGAACATTCGGTTGACCTGCGCCGGGTTCTTCGCGGTCATCCGGTAACCAATGACAAACTCCGGCAAACCATTATCGACTCCATGGATCTCAAGCCGGAGCGCCACCATTTCTCCGCCAATGGTGACGTCCAGATTCTGCGCTTCATGAATATGACAGGGGGCTGAGGCAACTCGGCCCCCTCAAGAAAACACCGGCCTTAGTGTTCGTGGCCGTGCTGCATGCCTGAGTGCATTTCTCCATGTTGCTCTCCAGACATATCTTCATGCATACCACCCATGGGCATCCCGGTATTCAGGTGATCCAGAGTGATTGCGTCATAGGTCACTACTTCACCGCCGTACTCCATCATAAAATCATGGGCAGCCGATTCTGTGGCGAATGACGCCAGGGTTGGCCCCATGGCGCCTTCGCGCCCGGAGCCTGCCACGTAAAAGGCTTCACGGGCATCGATCAGTGCGGTGTCGTTCGGGTTATCCCATTCTTCCTGGCTCATGTCGTGCACATAGAGGGTGTGCTTGCGGTTCACGTTCTCTGGCTGCAACACCCAGGCAAACATGTCCTTGGTGGAGCAGAATTTATGAACGGCTTGCTCTTTTTCGGTAATTACTTCGCCTTTGGGGCCGGGGAATCGGGTGATGGCCATACCGCAAACGTGACACTCGTCGCCGTCTTCCATATGGACCGGTGCCGGTTTTTCAGCAATTTTTTCGGCGTCACCGGAACAGCCGACCAGGAATACCCCTGACATCAGCAATGCGAACAGCAATTTCAAACGAACAGATTTCATCGGTAAATATCTCCAGATCAGATACGACGGCTACGAAACAGTGCCAGGGCACCGGCCAGGGGAACAACAAACCAGAGCACCAGTGCCAGCCATAGCCCGCCAGGGCCAATGGGCAGATCTGCACCAAGGCTGAGAACGCCGCTGAGCTGCGCACCATCGCTGAACGTAACAATGTTCAGCAAGCGGTATATATCTGTGGGGTTAAGCAACAGGAGCCAGGGCAGCAAGTCCGGATTGAACTCACCCTGGCTGGCAACCAGTGTGCCCAGCAACATCAAATCAAAAATCAGAACGAAAAAGAACCAGATGGCCAGGGCCAGACCTGCGGCGACCGGCTTCTCACTCACCCGCACACTCACCACATAAGCCAGAGCAATAAACCCCCAGCCGAGTAGCGTGGTTGAAACAATAAAGCGCAACATGGCGAGGGCCAATGCGCCAACCGCAACATCCTGAACCAGCACTGCAATCGCCACGCCGGCCACGCCAAAACCAATCAGTGTCGCCAGTGCCAACGTGAGCCCGTGACCTAAAAACTTGCCAAACAACAGCTGCCCTCGGCTCAACGGATAGGTCATCAGCAGCAACAATGTGCCACCCTCTTCCTCGCCCACAATGGCGTCATAAGCCAACAACAACGCAATAAGCGGTATCAGGAAAATGCCCAAACTGGCGAGACTGGCGATGGTCGCCGGGGTAGACGCATAACCAACCTGCCCGGACGCGGCGGCGCCAAACCAGGCAATGCCCAGAGCCAGAGTGGCGAAAACGAGAGCAATAGCGATCAGCCAGCGGTTACGCAGACTGTCGCTGAGCTCCTTGCGGGCGATGGTCCAGATACTGTTCATTGGGAACCTCCGCGATGGGAAAGGCCGCCGGAACCAATAAAGTGCACATACACATCCTCCAGCGTCGGCTGATAGATGCCCAGGTCACGAACTTCACCAGACGCCATCAGGGTCTTGACCAGGGCCATTTTTTCCGAAGAACGGACATCCACATGCAAGTGCCCGTTATCGCGCCTTACCATCAGCCCTGCAGACGCCTGCGCGCCATTGATGACAGCTTCCAGTTCTGCCACACCGTTCTCCGGTTCAAGGGAAAGGGTTACCGGCATGTTGGCTTGCCGACGCAGTGAACCGAGATCACCAACAGCCTTCAGGGACCCATCAGTCAGAATCGCCGCCCGGTCTATGTAAGGCTCCACACCAGGAAGCACATGGGAGCAAAGAACAATGCCAGTGCCTTCATCGCGCAGCTTGCGAAGCAAACGATAGAGGTCAGCCGTGGCTACCGGGTCCAGCCCCACGGTGGGCTCATCCAGCATCAACAAGCGCGGTTTTCCAAGCAAAGCCTGAGCAAGCCCCAGACGCTGCCGCATGCCTTTGGAGTAGGTCTTAACGCGAGCATCCATGGCATCTTCCAACCCCACCTGCCCCAGTAGTTCCGGCACCTGTCGCAGGTTCGCGCCTTTCAGACGGGCAAAGTGGGCAAGGATTTCACGGCCGGTTAGCTGCGGGTAAAACATCACGTTTTCCGGCAAATAGCCGATATACTGGCTTACTCGGGGGTCCCCCGCCTCGCCATCCAGCACTGAGACCTTGCCCTGAGAGGCTGTCATAAGGCCAAGAATCAGTTTAATACTGGTGGTTTTGCCGGCGCCGTTGTGGCCAAACAACCCGAGGATTTCTCCCGGCTCAAGGCGCAAGTCAACACCATTTAACACAAGCGCCTTATCGTACCGGTAGCTCACATTCTCAAGACGAAAACAGCTCATCAGGACTCCGGTTGTAACATTTTGGGAGGGCTCATCAGCGGGTGTGAATCGCTGACACCCGCGGCCTTGACCACTGGAAAAGCTTCCTGAACCCAGCGCAGAGTATCCACCGCCGGGCTGAACATCAGGATTTTGGCCTCGGGGTAGGTCCATAGCAGGCGATCAACATTATCGTTAGGCTCGTAAGGCACATCGCCGATACCATCCTGATTGCGATCCCAGCCCAAGTAATCACTCCAGAAATTGCCCTCACTGCCCTTCGACCACTCCTGGGTGCGGATTGCCACATACTTCACCTGGCGCTGATTATTGATAAACGCATTGTGGAATACCTCGTTATCTTCCGAGCCGGCAGTCAGATGAATGCCTACGCCGCTATCCCGGAACACATTGTTCTCAAATGTGTTGTATAGAGAGTTGTAGATAAACACGGCCTTGCCTTCCGCGCCGGAAACCGACACACCCGCGGTCTGGCCTTGCGACACCCCGGAAACTACATTTCCCCGAAGCACCGACTGGGTAATAAAGTTCATCAGAATGCCGTAATTCTCATCATTCTCAGACCGGTTATTGAGCACCTTGAGCCGCTTGCTCTGCATCAACGCATAACCGGTGCGAGTTCCCCGGGTCACATTGCCTTCCAGAAGGTTATCCATGGAGTACATATAGTGAATGCCATACCTGAGATCCGTCATCGTGTTATTGATAATCTCGTTACCGTTAGCGGTCTCGATATAAATCGCATCCCGGGTCTCGCGGATATCATTCCCCTCGATCAAGGCCCCGGTCGTGTTGAACAGATGAATACCATTCCCTCGATCATTCGAACGCACCGAAGCATCGCCCCGAATGACATTGTTCCTGACCGTCACATCCGGCGTCGCATCCAGCCAGATACCAAACGCCGAGCCTTGCAGGTCGTTATTCTCCACCGTCGCATTGCTGGCCTCCCGGTTAACAAAAACCCCGGCATCCAGCTCATTCAGATCCGTACCCCAATTCCGGATACGACAACCAGAAAGCGTTACACCCTCCGCCTGAATCTCAACAGCATTCCCTGAACCACCGCCATCTATAAGGGTTTCCGAAGCACAAGCCACAGTCACCCCTGGCACCCTGATAGCAAACGGCGAAAGGTTTTCAGAGGGAAGCTCAAACATAGCGCCTGGCTCAAGGTCATCCAGCTGCTGCTGAATATCCGCCTGTGCGGTCAGTGATAGCAAAGCGACTGTCAGGGCCGCCCCTAAACGCAAAATGGGGTGCATTACCGATCACTCAATAGATTCAAAACTTGCTGGAAACTCTGGCAAATCAAGGGAAGAGGGTCTTTCAAAACTGTGCGGAGCCATGGATGGCGGAGCCCAAGCGCCACATGGATGTGCCGCAAGGAGCGTGTTTTGAAAGACCCTCTTCCCTTGATTTGCTTCTCCAAAGTACGACTAAAAAACCGGAGCCCAACAAAGGACCCCGGCCATATCTACTAAATCAGGCCTTCTCTACCAACATCCGACCCGTCATCTCCATGTGCAGAGCGTGACAGAACCAGTTGCAGTAATACCAATGAACGCCCGGCTTATCCGCAACGAAGGTAACCGAAGACGTCTGCTGCGGGCTGATCTCCATACTCACGCCATGGTTCACCATAGAGAAACCATGAGTCACATCTTCGATGGTATCCTGGTTGGTAACATACACAGTCACCTCATCACCCTGCTTCACCTTGAACTCAGTCATGCCATACATGGGTGCAACCGACGTCATGTATACGCGAACCTTGTTACCGTCACGAATCACCTTGTTATCGGCTTCCAGAGTAATACCGTCCTTCTCCGCCTGAGCACGGGCGCTGGCGAAGTAAGGGTCGTCACGCTTGTAAACCTTCTGAGTCTTGATCTGATCACGGCGAACCATAATACAGTCATGCGGCTCGGCGAACGCAGGGCCATCGTGAACCAGCTTCATCTCGTCCCCGGAAATATCGATCAGCTGATCGTTCTCCGGGTGTAGCGGGCCAACTGGCAGAAACCGGTCTTTCGAGAATTTCGACAATACGACCAGCCACTTGCCATCGGCATCCCGGGATTCGGTCAAAGACGCATGGTTATGGCCTGGCTGGTAATGCACATCCAGCTTCTGGCGCAGGTAGTTAACGTCTTCACCGTTGTAGTGCTTGATGGCATCAGCGATGTTCCACTTGGCTACCTGGCTGTCAATAAACAGCGTGGTATAGGCATTACCACGGCCATCGTAAGTGGTGTGCAGAGGCCCAAGACCCAGCTCCGGCTCAGCAACAACGACATCACGAAGTTCAATTTTGTCATCAAACACATCGTCCAGCTTATCGATCGCGATCACCGTACAAGTGGGCGACAGCTTACCCGCGGCAATGAAGTACTTGCCGTCAGGTGAGGTGTTCACACCGTGCGGGTTCTTGGGCACAGGAATGTACCGAGTGAGCCTGGATTTACCACGACCATCGACGACAGGAACCTTGGAATCGCCCAACGTTTTGAAATCCCCATTCTTCACAGCTTCTTCGATGCGCTCAACGTTGAATACAACCACCCAGTCGCGGTCGTTGCGCATAGTGCCGGCCAAGTCGGCTGCTTTCTCGGAGTTGTAGCAGGTAGACGCCGCGTATTTACCAGTGTAGTCGGCGTCGGTGTTATCCAGGTTGCCGTCAACAATAACCTGCCAGGCTACTTCCATGGTTTCCGCATCCAGTGCGTTAAACATGGTGTAGCTGTTCTCCATCGAGAAGTCGCTACCATCGTTGGGGTGCGGAATCACATATTCCGCGTTACAGAATACATATTTGGTGTGCGGCACCTTCTGCAAACGCAAGCCGTGAATGGCCTGCACGTTCGGAATGTGGGTAATCTTGTCGCACTTCATGATATCCAGACGGATACGGGCTACGCGAGTGTTGGCTTTATCGTTGATGAACAAGTACTTGCCATCATAACGACCATCGGTCATGGAAACGTGCGGATGGTGACAGTCGCCATTCAGGAACTTGTTGTCGTGACCAAGAACGTCCTTACTTTCGTTGGTAATACCCCAGCCCGTCGCTGAATCAACGTTAAAGACCGGAATCCGCATCAACTCACGCATCGACGGCACGCCAAGAACACGCACTTCGCCCTGATGGCCACCACTCCAGAAACCGTAGTACTCGTCCAGCTCACCTGGCCCTACATGGATCTTGTTCTGGGCTTCCTTCGCGGCCGCGGCGAAAGATTCACGAGTCATTACCGCACTGCCGAGGCCAGCGGCACCAACTGCACCAGCCAGCGCCGTGGCGCCCAGGAAACGGCGGCGGCTCAGGCCGCTTTCACCACTTTCCGGCATGTCCTTTTCGAACTCATCTGTCTTTTTCATAACATCCAACTCCGTTATTGGTAATGGCGGTTCTATTTCTATTTTTTTGGTTTTTTTCGTTTTTGGTTTTTTGCTTTGCTAAGTCACCTGAACCACTGGAATCTCTTCCGGGTGGCCCGGTGCATTGTGACCACGACGTTTACCCCGGCGCTTGACGATCAGCGGTGGGCATTTGTGGTCATCGAAATAGGTCATCTGACAATCCAGGCAATAATGGCATTCCTGGTAGTTGATGGTGCCGTCGGGATGGATGGCCTGAACTTCACACTCTTTATCGCAAAGGCGGCAAGGATTACCGCACTCCTTGCGGCGCTTCAGCCAGTCGAAAACACGCAGTTTGGTGGGTAATGCCAATGCAGCACCCAATGGGCACATATAACGGCAGAACACTTTACGGGTGAAAACATTCACCACGAGCAGCACCACCGCGTAGGTCACAAACGGCCAGCTGCGATCAAAATGCAGGGTGATCGCGGTTTTGAAGGGCTCGACTTCCGCCATCTTCTCGGCGGTCGCCAGGGAGTCCAGCGATACCCCGAACAACACCAACAAAATGATGTATTTCAAGGCCCACAGACGTTCGTGAATAGGCCAGGGCACGGTGAACTGGGGCACCTTGAACTTGCGTGCAATCTCGTTGATCAGTTCCTGCAAGGCTCCAAACGGACACAGCCAGCCACAGTAGACAGCCCTGCCCCAAAGTAAGACGATGCCGGCCACAGCTGCCCAGAGCACAAAGATAATCGGATCAATCAGGAAGGTTTCCCAGGTGAAGCCACTGACCAGGCTGTGCACAAAGGCCAGAACGTTGACGATCGACAATTGGCCCAACGCATACCAACCAATGAAGAACAGTGTGTAGGTAAGGAACGCATGACGGATCCAGCGCGTAATCTTCGGCTTTTTCACCAGCCAGTCCTGGAAGAACAGAATCAGTAGCAGCACACCAATACCGATACCCAGCACGACCACCTGGAACTGACGCTGATACCAGACCTGCACCCATAAAGGCTGTGCTTCAAGCCACTCTTCTTCAGTCAGCACCGGCTCTGCGCGGGTGTAATACTGATCCGGCAACTGATACTCCAGGGGAAATACCTGAAACTCGCTGTCCAAAGGACCAGTCTGGCGCTTTACAGTTAATTCAAGAGTCCAGGGTGTACCTGGATCAAAGTTGTGCTGCTGCCGGACGATAAAAATCGCCATTTCCTTGAAATCAGGCATACCCTCAGCGTAAACATCGCTGAGCCGGTAAAAATCCAGATCGCGGAAATTGAATGTATCCCCGTACTGGCGGATCTGGACCCGGTCAAAAATACCGCCGCGCACATAGCCCGAGCCTTTAAAGGAATATTCACCGCTGGCCATAACGGCGATCGCCTGCTCTCCTTCCTTCAGTTCGGACATTAACCACTCGTACTGGCTTTCACCGAGCAGGTTACGGCCAATCGTCGGTGTATCCAGATAAGCCGTGTACAGATCGATCAGCGGATCATTTCTTTCATCAGGCGCAGCCGTTTCGACACCTTCGGCCTCGGTACCCTTGAACGAATCATCAACCTGACCCTTGGTAAGGAGCATGCGACGAATCGAGCCATCACCGGTCAGCTCTTCCCAGGTACGGGGCTGAAAACCGTCCTTGACCACCTCAGCCTTTGGCGGGCGCTTGGTGCCACTGCCTTCCACCAGGCCCAGCTCAACACCCACCCGGTGGGCGGTGCGCATGATCACTTCACTAACCACCATCACAGTTACCGTTGCACCGGAGAGGCCATCAACCGCAACCTTGCGCTCGGTTGACGTGCCGCCTACGGTTACTCTCTGATCGGCCTTCAGGCCAGCATACTGGTCGGTAAAAGCGTGTAGCTTACTCTCAGGGATGCCCACCAGAAGTATGGGCTCGTCGTGGTGGATCACTTTGGTAAAGCGAATAGTGCCTTCAGTATCCAACACAACCATGGCGTTTAGTGGCTTACCGGAATAGGCGGGGGTCTGAACAAAATCGAGGGATTGATAAGCGTAGCCTTTCAGCTCGTCACCGGCATATAACTCCTGAATGGCCCGGTTATTTTCCCGGGGCTCATACCGGGTCACTTCCGGGAACGCCTTCTGAATAACCTGACGCCCGGCAACCGGCTCGTACTGAGCAACTGGCTCGGCTTGAGCCAGAGGCACAGTTGCCAGCAGCAAGATAAATCCGCAAAACACAGTTCGAAAAAGAACGTTCAAAACCAGCCCCCGACTGAAACATCGAAACACCCAAACCTGAATTAATCAGCCTAGGCGCTTTAGAAACAAATCAAATACCTCTATATGGATACACCCTCCCCCAGAATCGGGGGAACAGGTCGATTCAGCCGAGGTTGACTGCGTTTCCGTCAGTATCCAGAGGCAAGTAGTTGCTGATATGTCCCATGCGGATTGACTCCACCATCATGGTCATTGGCTGCTGAGCTTCATCTGAAGACGGTGGGGTACCGCCCCTGCCGGACATGGCGGCAACAAAAACCACATCCCATGACTGGCCCGTGGTTCGGGATTCTTCGACCAGAGCGGAAAACTGCGAGGCTTCTTGTGGTGCCTTATCGACACAAATAACCGGCGTAAGGGCACCGCCCTCACCACGCTCAAATGCCGCCTTTTCTTCCGCGGAAGCATCATCCGGCAGTTCTGCACGGCAAAAAACGAACAACAGGCGCTGGGGTTCTTGCTCGCTTTCGGTTGCTTTGATCAGATCACTGTAACTACTAATCATGAACACAATATCCTTGGTTGAAACATTCAGGCACTGATTAAGCCTGACGGGTAATCAAAATTTGAGCGTCTCTGCGCCGCAGAACTTCCTCGCAGACCTCGTCGACGGCCTCGTCGCCATAACTCTGGCCATAGTGCTTTTTAAAGCCGAACTCGTAGAGGCGCACATGGTCATCTGCCTCTACACCGATGTTTTCCAGGCATGCCCTTGCACAATGCAGAGGGCAACCATCAATCACCGTAATGGGGCGCCCGGATTGAGCCGTTTTTACGAGGGCGGGCACCTTGCCACCCACGCCGGAAATGCAGGACATTTCGAATTCACCGGCGTGATCCAGCTTTACCGCCGTGTTGTTCGCAAGTTGCGCCACGTCGGAGCAACCGGAACAGGAATAGATCAATGGGCGCTGCTTTCTTGCTTTCACAATTCCTCCTCTGCATAGCCTGGAGGCTTGAATGCTGACTGAACCGAAAGTCGGCCAGATTACTGGCTGATTTCGATCAATCGCTTGGGGTCAGAGATAAACAGTTTGCTGCGGTTGACCCGAACCAACCCGTTGGATTTAAGATCTGCCAGAATCCGCGAAAAGGTTTCAGGCTGCATTGCCAGGCGGGATGCGACCAGGCATTTCGGCAGTGGCAACTCGACCTCGCCACCCTCAGCCGCGCCGTTCGGCAGCAGGTCTATCAGGTAACGGATCAGACGGTCACGGGCATTCTGAACCGTCATGATTTCCAGATCATGGAATCTGGATACCGCTCGTTTGGCGTAGTGACGTAGGGCCGCGTTGGCATATTCCGGTTTCCGTTCCAGCATTTCCTGGTAGGCCTTGACCGGAATCATCAGAACTTCGCTGGATTTCAGCGCTTCGGCGTAGCAGGCATAGTGGGCAGGATCTGCATAGATCATAACCTCCGCAAAACAGTCTCCAGGGGCAATGCTGTCGAGCGTGCGGTCAACCCCGGATGAGTCCAGCCGGTATAACCTCAGCCGCCCTGATATAACAAAGAAGAAATGGTGGGCCGGCATATCCTGCCGATAAAGCAACTGATGATGCCCAAGGCGAAGGCGACGGGATTGCAGAATAAGGCTCTGCAGATCCCCGTCTGAGAACGTATTGAAAAGGGCATGGCTGCGCAGTGGCTCCAGCCCGTTTTCATCGTCAGCCAGAGTATTGATAGCCACCAGAACCGGCTTGGCGTAGCGGGTTTCCGCAGATTGCATCGCCACCATTGTCTTATCCTCTTTCATATCATGCATTCAAAATGATGTTTTATGATAATAGAAGGATACGCCCGAAAAATCGCTCCCCCCATAGGGGTAGAATGGCGTTTAATTTTGACAAACTGATCTATATCAATAGTTTTCATTGCTATCAATACTCCCACCATCTGGCTCGGATCAGCGCAAGACACTTACTGCATCAACGGAGAGTCGGGGATCTCAAGATCGACACCCTTCACGCCCGTCTCAGCCGCCAGAACCTGCAGGTACTGCCGGAAAGCCCGCCGGGTTACGCTCTCGCTCAGGTATTGCCGGATTTGCGGCTTCACGTGCTCGTAGGGCAGTTGCTCGCCATCAATACGCTGATCTACGCGCACTATATGCCAGCCATAGCGGCTTTCAATCAGTTCGGGGTTAAGCCCTTCTTTGAGCGAAAGAACCGGCCGTTCAAACTCTTCAACAGTCTGGCCTTTGCTGATCTGACCCAAACCACCGCCCTGATGACGCGATTCGCAGGCAGAGTATTGCTTCGCCAGCGGCGCAAACTGGGCACGACCTTCAAGCAGGGAGGACAGCAACTGTCGCCCAACCTCCTCCTGGCGCATGCGCTCCTGCACATCGTCCGGTGCAGCAGCCAGCAAAATGTGGCTGACAGCCATCAGCGTCGGGCTGCGAAAACGGCCAGGATTCGCAGCGTGAAAACGCTCGCAATCCTCCTCGCTTGGCTCCGGCACATCAAGTTCCAACTCCAGTACCCGAGCGATGGCCGATTCCTCATCCAGATCTTCTGGCAGCTTCAGTATCCTGGCCTGTTGTAACAGAAGCTCACGGATAACGAGACTCTTTGCGGCGTCGTGCCAGGCCTCGACGACTTCTTCGGCAGGATGGTGTTGCAGTTCACGGGCGATATCCTCTTCGGATATCAGAGTTTCACCCACATAAACGGGTGGAAACTGATTTCTGGGTTTTTCGGCTTCACCGGTGGGGATGAGTTGCATGGTAGGTCTCCGTAGATACGTTCATTGCCCCCGCCTCCTGTGTTGAAAGCGGGGGCATTTTTACCTTTACGCCCGCTTGCGAACCACCTGATACTTCCGCCCGAAATACTCCAGCGGCACACTCAGCATGTGAACCAACCGGGTGAACGGGAAGAGAACAAAGATGGTCAGGCCCAGGAAGATATGGAGCTTGTAGATCCAGCCTACGCCAACCATGTATTCGGCTGCTCCGCCCTGGAAGGTGAAGATGCTTTGAGCCCAACCCGCCAGCAACAGCATGGTGCTGCCATCAAGGTGACCGAGTGTTGGCAGAATGGTCAACAGCCCCAACGCTACCTGAACCACCAGCACGATGATGATCATGTTATCGGCGAAGGTGCTGCTAGCCTGGACTCTGGGGTCCGTCAACCGGCGATAGGCCAGCATGGCACCCCCTATCAGGCACATGACTCCGGCAATGCCACCCACCACAATAGCCAGCACCTGTTTGGTTCCCGCGCTCATGAACGGCTCGTAAACAAAGTGCGGCGTCAGCAGGCCAACCAGGTGGCCGAAAAAGATCACCAGGATGCCCACGTGGAACAACACGCTGGCCAGAACCATATTTTTCTTGCGCAGTATCTGGCTGGACTGAGCTCTCCAGGTGAACTGCGACTGGTCATATCGCGCCCAGGTGCCGAGAACCAGCACTAGCAGGGCGATGTACGGATAAATCCCGAAAATCAGTGTGTTCAGATAAGACATCATCTTGGTCTCCTCCTGCGCCGTCAGGCGTCTCTCGCGGCGGCACGCGCCTGAGCGGGCGTTACATCCGTCATCAGATGATCACTGAGGTGAATGGTCTGGGTCTGTTCCAGTTCACGGCGACGCTGTCCAACAACTCCGCCGGTATTGCAGGAACTGCCCTGGTCATCCACAAACTTCACCATTTCCTCTTCCCAGACCTTGTCCAGAGCCTCAGGCGTATCGTCGCGCTCCTCCGAGGCTACGATCTGCGCCAGTTCCTGACGATCCGTCGCACGGCCCGACAGCTCCAGCAGTGAGTCCATAGCTACGTGGTAAATACTTTCGCGCTGGTACAGCCGTTCTCCCAGAAGGCCAAGAATATGGTGAATGTCTTCCAACCAGTTCTGGATCTCTTCCCAAGGGCGTGTCGAAAGGTATTCGAGAAACAACGGCAGGTAATCCGGCAGCTCTTTGGCATCGATTTCCAGACCGTTGGCGCGATACTGCTCCATCAGGTCAACCATCGCCTGACCTCGATCCCGAGACTCTCCATGCACATGCTCAAACAACAACAGTGATGTAGCGCGACCCTTGTCGAAGGTACCCGTGTAAGCCTCTTCAAGATCCAGCAGATCCCCATCACACAGACGGTCGATACACTGGAGCAGTTGCTCCTTGTTTTTCCGTGGCAGCCGGCTGTCCTCAAGGACAGCCGCAACCAGGGCGTCTTTGGAGGCCTGAAGTTCCGCTGTGGGATACTCCAGGATTCTTGCCAATACTTTTAATAGCTTCATCGTGGCCTCCTTATTCCTGCAGCTGTTTTGGGTCGACTTGCTTAACCGTCGTCAGCTTCTGCACCATGGTGGTGGTCTGCTTACGGCCACCAAACATGTTGAATTCACTGTCGCCGTTACAGCCGTCACCAAAGCTGAAACCACAACCACCGCGCTCACCATGTGCGTCCGGGAAGGCCTCCTTCGCCAACTCACGATGGCTGGTAGGAATCACGAAGCGGTCTTCGTAGTCGGCAATGGCCAGATAACGATACATTTCATCCGCCTGGGCCTGAGTCAGACCGACCTCCTCCAGTGCTCGCAGGTCTTCAACGCCTTCAACGGTTTCTGCACGCTTGTACAGGCGCATCGCCATGATGCGTTTAAGCGCACGAACGATGGGCTTTTCGTCCCCTGCGGTAAGAAGGTTGGCCAGGTACTTCACCGGAATGCGCAGGCTTTCGATCTTCGGCAACACGCCGTCGAACTCAACCTTGCCAGCTTCTGCGGCAGACTGGATCGGGCTCAGAGGCGGCACGTACCAGACCATGGGCAGAGTGCGGTATTCTGGGTGCAGTGGCAGAGCCAGCTTCCAGTCTACGGCCATCTTGTAAACCGGGCTGCGCTGAGCGGCTTCGATCACATTCATGGGCACGCCGTCTTTTCTGGCTTGCTCGATAACTTTCGGATCGTTGGGATCAAGGAAGATTTCCAGCTGCTTTTCATACAGCTCGTGCTCGCCCGGAGTGCTGGCCACTTCTTCAATGCGGTCAGCATCGTAAAGCAACACCCCGAGGTAGCGGATTCGGCCTACACAGGTCTCGGAGCACACGGTCGGCATACCAGCTTCAATACGCGGGTAGCAGAAGATGCACTTTTCAGACTTGCCGGTTTTCCAGTTGAAGTAGATCTTCTTGTACGGGCACCCGGAGACACACATCCGCCAGCCACGGCACTTGTCCTGATCGATCAGTACGATGCCGTCTTCTTCCCGCTTGTAGATAGCGCCACTTGGGCAGCTGGCCACACACGTCGGGTTGAGGCAGTGCTCGCACAGGCGCGGCAGATACATCATGAACGTACTTTCGAACTGACCGTAGATATCGGCCTGAATCTGGTCGAAGTTCTTGTCCTTGCGACGCTTGGCAAACTCGGTGCCCAGGATTTCTTCCCAGTTCGGGCCCCACTCGATTTTTTGCATACGCTTGCCGGAGATCAGCGAGCGTGGCCGTGCAACCGGCTGGTGCTTGCTGTCGCCCGCGGTGTGCAGGTGTTGATAGTCGAAATCAAACGGCTCGTAATAGTCGTCAATTTCCGGCAGGTCGGGGTTGGCAAAAATATTCGCCAAAACCCGGAAGCGACCGCCGATGCGGGGGCGGATCTTGCCACTGGCATCGCGCATCCAGCCGCCTTTCCACTTGTCCTGGTTCTCCCACTCTTTCGGGTAGCCAATACCGGGCTTGGTTTCGACGTTGTTGAACCAGGCGTACTCCATGCCTTCACGGCTGGTCCACACGTTTTTACAGGTCACTGAACAGGTATGGCAACCGATGCACTTGTCCAGGTTCAGCACCATGCCTACTTGGGAACGGATTTTCATTTTACAGCCTCCTGAACAGTGTCGTTGCCTTCGCCATCAAGCCAGTCAACGTTCTTCATTTTGCGCACCACAACAAACTCGTCACGGTTAGAGCCTACGGTTCCGTAGTAGTTAAAGCCGTAGGAGAACTGCGCGTAACCACCAATCATGTGAGTGGGCTTCGGGCATACCCGGGTTACCGAGTTGTGAATGCCACCGCGGCTGCCGGTAATTTCCGAGCCGGGAATGTTCACAATCCGCTCCTGGGCGTGGTACATCATCATCATGCCCGGCATAACCCGCTGGCTGACCACCGCCCGGGCTGAAATAGACCCGTTGGCGTTGAACACTTCTACCCAGTCGTTATCTTCCACACCCACATCACGGGCATCGTCTTCACTCAGCCACACAATGGGACCGCCGCGAGACAGAGTCAGCATCAGCAGGTTGTCGCTGTAGGTGCTGTGGATACCCCACTTCTGGTGCGGCGTCAGGAAGTTCAGCGCCTTCTCCGGATTGCCATTGGGCTTGGCATTCAGCAGCGGTGCTGCCGCCTTGGTGTTGATGGGCGGGCGATACACCAGCAGGCTTTCGCCGAAGGCTCGCATCCACTCGTGATCCAGATAGAACTGCTGACGACCTGTCAGCGTGCGCCAGGGAATCAGTTCGTGCACGTTGGTGTAGCCGGCGTTGTAGGACACATGCTCGTCTTCCAGGCCAGACCAGGTCGGGCTGGAGATGATCTTGCGCGGCTGCGCCACTATGTCCCGGAAACGGATTTTCTCGTCTTCCTTGTTCAGTGCCAGGTGGGAGTGATCCAGCCCGGTAAATTCAGACAATGCCTTCCAGGCTTTCACAGCCACTTGACCGTTGGTTTCCGGCGCCAGGGTCAGAATCACTTCTGCCGCATCTATGGCGCTCTCAATCTTCGGCCGTCCGGCATTTGCGCCTTCGATATGCTTGTAGTTCAGATCACCCAGGAACGAGACTTCTTTCTCGGTGTTCCAGTTGATGCCTTTGCCACCGTTACCCAACTTGTCCATCAATGGCCCAAGCGAGGTGAAGCGGGCATAGGTATTCGGGTAATCCCGCTCAACGGTAATGAAGCTAGGCGCAGTTTTGCCGGGAACCAGGTCGCACTCGCCCCGTTTCCAGTCTTTTACATCAAACGGCTGGCCCAGTTCCGCGGGTGCATCGTGCATCAGCGGCAGGGTTACAACGTCTTTCTCGACACCCAGATGGCCTTCCGATGCTTTCGAGAAGGACTTGGCAATGCCTTTGTAGATTTCCCAGTCACTGCGGGCTTCCCACGCAGGATCGGTAGCCGCCGTCAGCGGGTGAATGAACGGGTGCATGTCAGAAGTGTTCAGGTCGTTCTTCTCGTACCAGGTCGCGGTCGGCAGAACGATATCTGAGTACAGGCATGTAGTGGACATGCGGAAGTCGAGCGTAACCAGCAGGTCGAGCTTGCCTTCCGGCGCCTCATCGTGCCACTTCACTTCCTGCGGCTTGAGACCTCCGTCATGGCCCAGATCCTTGCCCTGCAGCCCGCTGGTGGTGCCCAACAGGTATTTCAACATGTATTCGTGGCCCTTACCGGACGAGCCCAGCAGGTTGGAGCGCCAGATAAACATGTTGCGCGGGTGGTTCTCCGGAGCTTCCGGATCTTCCGAGGCAAATGCCAGTGAGCCGTCCTTCATGGACTGGGTCACGTACGCAGGAACCTCCATGCCGGCCTTTTCAGCTTCGGCAGCAATGCCCAGCGGGTTGCGGTTAAGCTGCGGTGCAGATGGCAACCAGCCCATGCGCTCGGCGCGCACGTTATAGTCAATCAGGCTGCCACCAAATTTGGACTTGTCCGCCAATGGCGACAGAATTTCGTCAACACCCAGCTTCTCGTAGCGCCACTGACCAGAGTGTGCATAAAAGAAGGAGGAACCGTTCATCTGACGCGGCGGACGCTGCCAGTCCAGACCAAAGGCCAGCGGTTGCCAGCCGGTCTGCGGGCGCAGCTTTTCCTGGCCAACATAGTGGGACCAGCCACCACCGCTTTGGCCAATACAGCCACACATGATCAACATATTGATCAACGCACGGTAGTTCATATCCATGTGGTACCAGTGGTTCATACCGGCACCCACGATGATCATGGAACGGCCCTTGGTCTTATGGGCGTTATCACCAAACTCACGGGCAATGCGAATCACTTTCTCGGCGGGAACGCCGGTGATTTTCTCCTGCCAGGCCGGGGTATAAGGCTTGACCTGATCGTAGGAGGTTGCACAGTCGTCTTCACCCAGACCACGGCTGATGCCGTAGTTGGCCATCATCAGGTCGTAAACGGTAACCACGTGGGACTCGCCGCCTTCGGCCAGTTCAACCTTGCGGCTGCCCAGCTTGTGCGTGAGCGTGTCGCTGATTTCAACCGACTTGAAGTGATCGTGCTTGATACCACCGAAGTATGGGAAAGCAACGTCGACCACTTCGTCGTGCTTTTCGACCATAGACAACTGCAGGCTCACGTCTTCTGACTTGGCAGTCTGCTTGAGGTTCCACTTGCCCTTCTCGCCCCAGCGGTAGCCGATAGAGCCGTTAGGTGCGGTCAGCTCATTGGTGGCTTCATCAATAGCAATGGTTTTCCATTCCGGGTTGTTTTCTTCTCCCAGACCACCCACCAGATCACTGGCACGCAAGAACCGGCCAGGTACATAACGGCCATCTTCCATTTTGTCGAGTTTTACCAGATACGGCATGTCGGTGTACCGACGTACGTAATCGGTGAAGTACTCGCTGGGGTTATCAATGTGGAATTCTTTCAGGATGACATGGCCCATGGCCATGCCCAGAGCGGCGTCGGTACCCTGCTTGGGGTTCAGCCACTCATCTGACAGCTTGGAGACCTCGGCGTAGTCCGGGGTAATGGCAACAGTCTTGGTGCCTTTGTAACGCACTTCGGTAAAGAAGTGGGCGTCCGGAGTACGGGTCTGGGGTACGTTGGAACCCCAGGCAATGATGTAGCCGGAGTTGTACCAGTCTGCCGATTCAGGAACATCGGTCTGCTCACCCCAGGTTTGCGGGGAGGCCGGTGGCAAATCGCAATACCAGTCGTAGAAGCTCAGGCACACGCCGCCAATCAGCGACAGGTAACGGCTGCCCGCAGCGTAGGACACCATGGACATGGCCGGAATCGGCGAGAAGCCGATGATACGGTCCGGGCCGTGCTTTTTAGCTGTATAAACGTTCGCCGCACCGATCAGCTCGTTGACTTCGTTCCAGTCTGAGCGCACGAAACCACCCATACCGCGACGGGGCTTGTACTCTGCGGTTTTCTTCGGGTCTTCCACGATGGAAGCCCAGGCCTCAACCGGGTCGTTGAACTGCATGCGAGCAGCTCGCCAAAGCTTCATCAGATGCTTGCGCATCAGCGGGTATTTAAGGCGGTTGGCGCTGTACATGTACCAGGAATAGCTGGCACCACGAGGGCAGCCACGGGGCTCATGGTTCGGGAGATCCGGGCGGGTACGAGGGTAGTCGGTCTGCTGGGTCTCCCAGGTGACCAGACCATTCTTGACGTAAATCTTCCAGCTGCAGGAGCCGGTACAGTTTACACCGTGAGTAGAACGCACAATTTTATCGTGCTGCCAGCGTCGACGGTAACTGTCTTCCCAGTCACGATTTACGTCGTGGGTTTCGCCGTGGCCGTTCGCGAAGGATTCGCGCTTTTTGCTGAAGTAACTCAGCTTGTCGATTAAATGACTCATGGTCTCACTCTCCATCTACCCGTATACCGGATCGTTTTCCGATTTGAGACCATTGTGTGGGAGAACAACCCCAAAATCTGCGTGGTTACTACCACATAACCCGCCCCTACCACTCAAGGGGTAGAGGGCCTATAACCCCGGTTGGAGGAAAGCATGCCGCTCCTGGCGGCGACTGAAGCGGGAATACAAAAACTGACAGAGGCCCAGCAGCAAAAACAGAATCATGAACACGGCACTGCGAACACCCAGCCAGTGATTTGCGGCACCAAAAATAACGGGCAACAAAAAAGCCACGGAACAGGCACTGACCAACAGCAACCCAGCCACAAACGCAGCGTTCTGGCGACTTTCTATAATCACAATTCTCTGCAGGCTACCCATGGCACACCCAAGCGCCACCCCGAGTACCACCACAAAGATGCTTTCAACGATCATGGGTAACGCGAATTCGACCTCGATCGTTGCATCCACCCCCCGGATAAACAACGTCATAGGCGGGTAGGACAATACCAACAGCGCCGCCAGGCCGACGAGAAGTGACCGGCCGATAACTCGGTGGCTGCCGTGGAGATCGGACAGGCCTCCGCCCAGAATCTGGGCCAACGCCCCAGGAAGAATGAACCATTGCGCAAGCCCTGCACCGGACCCAATCTGCAGCTCGAATTGCGAAGAAAGATAGTCTGGAAGCCACAGCGCCAGGGCGAAAAAACTTCCTGCAATGACACCGAAGTATGCGCCATGCTGCCAGACCCCCTGACGCCTGAAGCGTTGGAACAGCACCCGGATGGAGGTTTCGGTTTCCGGGTCTGCAATCGCATCTTCCGGATCTGAAAGCAGTATCAGAAGTGCAAGTACAAGCAGAAGAACAATCAGATAGGCAAGCGGAACACCTTGCCAGGAGAAAGCTTCGTGAAATAACGGGACAAGATAATAGGTAAACCCTGCGCCGGTAACGCCTGAGCCAAAAATACCAAGAACAAGTCCGAGTTGATGACTCTGGCATTTACTGATTACAAACTGTAAGCCGGCACTATAAAACCCGCCAGCCAACCCAAGCCCCCCAGCCGCCAGGAGGTAACCGGGGAAGGTGTCCGTTGTCAGCAGTATGACCATGCAAACGGCAAGTCCGGTGAGACAACTGAGCATAACGCGGCGCGCACCAAACTTTCGGGCTGCCAGTCCGGCGGGAACCGCCAATACGGCGCTGACCGCCATGGGCATAGCAAGCAGTAGCCCGAATTGCAGATCAGTGAGACTTAATTCGGCGCGCAGGTGGATCCCGGCTACCGCAAATAGCGTCCAACAGCCTGCTGCGATAACAAACCCCGTCACCGCAAGCGGCAGAATCACGGCAAGTGACGCCAGCCGTTCATCCTCCTGATCCGCCTCAGACCTCATTTGCCAACGCCTTTGTGAATATTCTTTTACGTTGCCTTTCAGTTTCTGATTTTGCCCTGATGCAGGTCAAAGACTATGATGGGTTACCGACCATTGGGGTAATTGACTATCCTCAAGGAGGTATTCCAGCCCGGCGACTGTAAAGACGAGATTCAATGAAATCCAGAAGCCCCCTTGTTAATCGCATAGCTGTCGTTGTTTGCGCCGTGGTGTTGACAGCGCTTGTCAGCATGACCACGACCCTTGCGGTTTCGAAGAGTATTGAAGGAAACGCCACCGCCATTAACCTTGCAGGCGCGCTGCGTATGGGCGCTTTCCGCTTGCTGGCTCATGCCGCAGGCCCGGTGGATAGCCTTACTTCAGCAAATAGCATCAAAAGCCTCGCCGCCGAATATGAAGACAATCTGACCGACAACCTGATTACCCGGGCAATTCCGGGGTCAGCAGACCACCCCTTGGCAAACCAATACCGCACCATCCAGGCCTATTGGAAACAGACTCTGCGCCCTAGCCTGGAAAATCATCCACATGGGCTGCCGGTCAGCGCCAACATGGTTGCGGCCACAGAAGCCTACGTGGATTCGGTAAACCAGCTGGTCAGCATGCTCGAGCGCCGGACAGAAGCCCGAATCGACCTGTTGCACCTGATCCAGATAATCAGCCTGGCTTTCTCTGTGTTGATCATCATTGCCCTGTTCGTTGATCTGAGAAACCGGGTTCTCAAGCCGCTGCGCAAGCTCGTCAGTATTGCTGTGGCGGTTGGTGAACAGGACTTTTCCCGTAAGGCAAACCTGAAGGGAACCGATGAACTTGCACAACTGGGCAGTGCGTTTGATCAGATGAGCAGCGAACTTGCTCTCACCTACTACGAGCTTGAGGAGCGAGCCCGCAGCAAAACCGAAGAGCTGGAAAAAAGCCATACCGCGCTTCAGTTACTTCATAACGCCAGCCGTAACCTTTTTGCTAATCACGACCTTTGCAGTGGCGCGGTTCCCATGCTGCAGGAACTTGAACAACTTCTGGGCATCGGCCCAATTCTGCTCTATCTCCGCGATAAAGAGTCAACAGAACCTGTGCAGGCGGTAACAACAGCGTCAGCGGATCGTCCCTTCTATTGTCGCGACCACCACTGCAACGCTTGCCTGGTGACATCGGAAATTTATGACGAACTCCCGATAGAAGAACACGACGGTCGCAGGCTGTTGCTACCTATCCGAACCCCGAGCGGGCTCCTTGGCACTCTGGAGGTGTGGTACCCTGCCGGCAAAGGCCTCTCTGAAACTGCTCGTCGCCTATTGGAGACGCTCAGTGACCAACTGGCTACCGCTATTTTCCTCGAACGACAGATAACCGAACAGCAGCAGATTACGCTGGCCGAAGAGCGCACCGTGATAGCGCGGGAACTCCACGACTCCCTGGCCCAATCGCTGTCTTATCTAAAAATGCAGGTGGCTCGTTTACGCCGCCTTAACATTGAGGGCAGCCAAAAACCCGCTCACGACGCGATACTGGAAGAATTGAGTACCGGTTTGAACAGTGCCTACCGCCAGCTCCGAGAGTTGTTGGCCACGTTCAGGCTGAAGCTGGACACACCGGACCTGGCAACGGCACTGCGCAAAACCATCGAGGAGTTCTCGGGCCGTTTAGAAAAACCCGTAAAGCTGACATACAACTTGCCGCCGCAGGCGTTATCACCCAATGAGGAGATTCACACCCTGCAGATCGTAAGGGAAGGCCTTGCCAATGCAGTTAAACATGCTGACGCCACTGAAATTTTTGTAGAGGTAGTGTTTGAATCTCCCCAGGTAAAAGCAAGAATAAAGGATAATGGTAAAGGTTTGCCCGAGAATGGGCAGCCAACCAATCATTATGGTTTGATTATCATGCAGGACCGCGCGCGCACACTGGGGGGCCAGGTTGCCGTGCGAAACCGTGAAGAAGGTGGTGTTGAAGTCAGTTTAACGTTCGTCCCCAAAAGCCGACACCTGATCCCGACCGAAACATCAAGTACCTAAATAAAGGAAGCGAAGTACCATGTCTGATAAACCGTCTGATACACCTGCAAGCATATTGCTGATCGACGACCACCCACTGCTGCGCCAAGGTATCAAGCAGCTCGTCGAGATGGAGGACGACATGGTTGTGGCTGGTGAAGCCAGCAACGCAACAGATGGGATTCGGCTGGCGACCGAACTGGAACCTGATCTCATACTGATGGATCTCAACATGCCAGAAATCAGCGGCATCGATGCCCTGAAAAAACTGCGGGAACTGAACGTAAGCTCGCGCATCGTCATGTTTACTGTTTCTGATCAGGAGGACGACGTAGTCGCTGCCCTGCGTGCCGGTGCCGACGGCTACCTTCTGAAAGACATGGAACCGGAAGATATGATCGCCCAGCTCCACCAGGCTGCAGTGGGCAAAATGGTGATCAGTGACCGGCTAACCACACTGCTTGCTGAGGCCTTGCGTTCCAACAAGCCACAACAGGCATCGCGACCTGATTTTGACAGCCTGACACCTCGGGAAAAAGACATACTCCGGCTTATCGCGGAAGGGCTGTCCAACAAGATGATCGGTCGGAAGCTGGACATCAGCGACGGCACGGTAAAAGTGCACGTAAAACACCTGCTTAAAAAGCTCAGCTTGCGCTCACGTGTAGAAGTCGCGGTATGGGCTGTCGAAGAGGGCCTGCACAAGGGCTGAGCTATATCAAATCAAGTACTGGCGGTTTTGGTTACTCTGGGCAGATCGAATTCACTGCCCGGAGTTGATTATGGCCCTGCCATCGCTTGCTGCCTTCCCACTGCGCACTAACCCTTTGATAAGCGACACCCTGGCGCTGCTCTCCGAGTATCTTCCCTCCCCCTCCCCTTTGCTCGGCGCTATCGACCGTGCAGTGCCCATGCCGGTAAAACAGCTTGTCGCGGAAGAGCCCCTGAACCGTATCTTCGCCACCGCCATTGCCGAGGGTGAATTTGACGATTTTGAAGGGCGCCGCATCCGGCTGGAAGTTAACGGTGGTCAGCCGGGCATCACCTTCGGTTTTTGGGCAGGGCGGCTCCGGGTGCTGGAAGGCGCAGGTGAAGCGACAATCCGGGGCTCTCTCTCCGCTTTCAAAACCCTGGCCGAACGGCGACAAGACCCAGACCAACTTTTTTTCCAGCGTCGCCTGGTGATTGAAGGGGACACCGAACTGGGGCTGGGCTTAAAGAACCTGCTGGACAGTCTTGATTGGAACCTTAATATCCGCCAACTGCTCTTCTTCTGACCGCAATCCCGCTTCGGGAGACTTTGGAGAATTCGAATGGCGAAAGTCGTTGTTATCAGGGAACTCAGGCTCGGCATACTTAAAACGTTTGCCGGCACCAACACTGATACCGGCATCTACAAACAGGAAGTGGACTCCGCATTCCTGAACACAAACGGCCTGAGCGGTGACCAGCAAGGTGACAATAATCACCATGGCGGGCCCGAAAAAGCCCTGCATCACTTCGCGTCAGACCATTACGCAAGATTGCGAAAAGAGCTTCCCGAGCCGGCCGCCAGCCATTGCAAGCCGGGTGCATTTGGTGAAAACCTGGTGACCGAGGGTTTTACCGAAACCGATGTCTGTGTTGGCGATGTTTTCAAGCTTGGCGAGGCAGTGATTCAAGTGTCCCAGCCTCGCCAGCCCTGCTGGCGCCTGAACCTGCGCTTTGGCATATCGGATATGTCCCAAAGACTGCAAAACAGCCTCAGAACAGGATGGTACTACCGGGTGATGCAGCCAGGGCTGGTTCGCCGGGGTGACACACTTACCCATGAACAGCGGCCGAACCCCAGCTGGCCTCTGAGCCGGTTATTGTCCCTGATGTACGATGCCACACTGGAGCATGCCGCCCTCATGGAGATGGCCAATCTACCTCAGCTATCCCCTAATCTGCGCGGCCTGGCTCAAAAGCGGCTGGAAACCGGCAAGGTTGAGGATTGGGAGAGACGGCTGTTCGATGGAACCAGATCCATACCTGGTTTGCCATACCAGTAACCGTTGCAGGGCGGCGCCTCCGCCAGCTGCAATGGATCCGTGTCCGGAGCCTCGCCGCGTCGCACCTGATCATAACGGCGAACCACGTCCGCCATACCCTGATGTTCCGGGCTCAGGCGCACGGTGGCCACGCCCATTTCTTCCATGTCCGGCATTTCCCGCATCAGGTCGTAGCGGGAACCCGACAGGGTCGAAATCCCGTTCAGACGAAACAGCTCCTGGGATTCCCGTGAACGCAGTTCCATACCATCAGGGTGCTGCAGGCAACGGAACTCGCAGTTATCTTTGGGCAGATTGTAATGGCGGGCAGTAAAACAGCGGGACGACCAGGCCAGTGGCAAGAAGCCCCAGGCAAATACTTCTGCCGGCAAATCCAGCCCTTCGGCTTTGAGCTCTGAAATCAATTGCCGCAGGGTTTCACGGCCCAGTTCCACTGGCAGGTTCCAACCTTTCAGCCCCTGTTTCGCCAGCAGCTTCAGGGTCGCGGTGTTATAGATATTCATCGATGGACCGGTCACAAACGGCAACTTGTTCTCTGTAGCCAACTGCAGCGCACTCTGGTCGTTGGCTTCAACGAGATACTCCTGCTGGCTGCATATTTTGCGCAGCGCCCGCAAATCCGCCTCGGACTCGATCAGGGTTTGCGTTGAAAGCACCACCTGTTTGCCGGCGTCTTTGAGAACGCCGGCAATGTCCAGCCAGTCCGCCAGCCTCAGTTCCCGGCGGCGGGAGCACACGGTTTCCCCGAGGTAGACAGTATCTACGGGCCATTCGGCTGCATTGGCGTAAAAATCAAATACGGTTTGCTTGGACCAGAACCAGAGAATCGGGCCCAGAGAAAGCTTCATCATGGGTTACTCCGCCTTATTTCCATTTGCGATGATAGGCGCCGATGGTGGTCAGGCCACCCTCCGACAAGCCCGACAGCGTGTTGTTCCAGGCAGGATCCACACGAAAACCGTCTGTACCGGCATCCAGCCTATCCAGTGCCTGGCGCCAGGTGCGGGCGACATCGGCAATATAGGACGGACTGCGTTGGCGACCTTCAATCTTCACCGCGCTGATACCCAGTTCTTTTAGCTCCGGCAGCAAGTCCAGCGTGTTCAGGCTGACCGGCTCTTCGATGGCGTGATACACACTACCCTCGACCTCAAAGCGGCCTTTGCACAGGGTTGGGTAACCGGCAGACTCGCCTTTGCCGTATCGGTCAATGAGCACATCGTTAAGGCGGGATTCCAGCCCGCTGGGGGTTTCCTGCCAACGCACCGCCTTGGCTGGAGAGCATGCACCGCGGGTATTCGGGGATTCATCGGTCAAATAGGAAGACAGGTAGCACCGCCCTTCTGCCATGATGCAGAGACTGCCAAAGGCAAATACCTCCAGCTCTACCGGGCTGTGTTTCGCGACACCGCGTACTTGGTCTATAGACAACACCCGGGGCAACACAGCCCGGCGTATACCAAAGTTGTCTTTGTAGAAACGAAGGGCCTCGTAGCTCGTGGCAGAGCCCTGCACAGAAAGGTGCCGGTGAACCTGTGGGTATTTGTTGGCTGCGTACTCCAGCAGCCCCATATCGGCCAGGATAATGGCATCCACCCCCAAAGACGCTGCGCGATCAACAGCTGACTTCCAGGTTTCCCAGCCATCTGGCTGCGGATAAGTGTTGATGGCACAAAACACCCGGGCGCCTTTGCTATGCGCATACTCAATGCCTTCGCCTGCGCGCTTGTCATTAAAATTGAGCCCGGCGAACTGACGCGCATTGGTGCTGTCCTTGAACCCCAGATACACGGCGTCTGCTCCGTTATCCACCGCTGTTTTCAGAGCCGGCAAGCTACCGGCCGGGCAAACAAGTTCCATGGGCTCTCTCCGCATCAAAGTTCGCAAAACCATACTCTGGAGTTCCGTGGACGGCATTGACCTTTGTCAGCGTGCGGAGAGTTGTTGCATATAAAACATGCAGTTAACACTTGATGACAAATTTACACAGCAAAATGCTCGTTACTACAGATATCCAATCAATATGCATGGAGCTAACTGCTACACTTCTTCACAATAATTCCAATTAACAATAAGAGAATCCGGGATGAAAAATGTCATCAACAACCTCTCCATGCGTGGCAAACTCATAACGCTTGTCGCGCCGGCATTGCTAGTTATCATCTACTTTGCGATTGAGAGCATCACCCGAAACTCCGGAGAACTCGACGACATGCGCCAGCTGCAGGCGCTGGTTCAGCTTGCGGACAGTGGTGATCCGCTGATTGAAGCTTTACAGCTGGAACGGGGCCGCTCCGCCGTAGTGCTTTCAAGGGGCGTAGACCGAGAAGCCGCACAGCAGGCAGAGCAGGCACTGCTCAACCAACGCAAAAATACGGATACACGACTGGATGAGTACCAATCTCAGACAACCCGCCTTCAACAAGAGGTCAGCTTCGGTCGTGCCATCACACACAGTATTGAGGCGGTTCGGGACAGCCTTAATGCTCTCGGAGAACTCCGTAGCCAGGCCGACAAACGTTCGATTGACAGCCTTGAAGCAGAGGCTCGCTATACCCAGTTGATCACCGGCTTGATCAATCGGATCCCTATGGTCATTTCCAGCTCTACCGACTCCCAACTAACCCGGGATCTCAATGCATACTATGCTTTGGCAGAGGCGGCTGAGGCAGCCGGGCGTGAGAGTGCCGCAGGGGCAGCACTGATAAACCGGGGCAGCTTTGACCTTCCTGCGGCTCAGAGGATAGCTGCGTTCGGGGGGCGCCAGGAAGCCTTTATCCATGAAGCCGGCGCCATGCTGGCAGATGAATCTGAGTTACTTTTGACGCTTAAAACGCTGCCTGAGACAGATGAAAGTCTCGACCTGCAAGAAAAGCGCAATACTTTATTCCGCAGCCCTTCAGGCTTGTATGGACTCGATGCAACAGAATGGTTTGTCAGCACCACAGAGCAACTGGGCAGACTGAACAGTTTGCGAAAAACCCTGATCGATGTTGCCTCATCTTCTGCATCTCACGGCGTAGCTGATGCACGCCAGCGCCTGATCATCTCATCCGGGATCGCTGCAGTTGCCATCGTAGTGGCAATTGTCCTGATGATGCTTATGGTCAGTGCTATCAACCGACAGATCAACGGTTTGCTCGATAGCGTCCGGTTTGCGACCGACAATAAAGACCTTACACAACAGATTCACATATCCAGCAAAGACGAGGTCGGCACCATCGGACGAGCACTCAACGAACTGTTCGGCCGTTTTGGCCACGCTCTTCAACAAATTGACAGAGGCTGCGTGCAACTTGCAACCGCAACCGAGGAGACCAGCGCCACCGCTGGAGAAAATGCGACTCAGGCCCAAAACCAGCAGGAACAAATAGAACAAATAAGCGCGGCCACCGAGGAAATGACCTCCACGTCTGAACAGATTTCCCAGAATACCCAGCAAGTCGCAGACGCCGCCAGTAACGTCATGGAAAGAAGCCGGGCGGGTGAAGAGGTGCTGCAAGGCAGCGTAAACCGCATCCGCTCTCTGGCTGACTCGGTGAAAGACGTAAACGACGTTATTGAAGAACTGGAGAAACGCAGCGGCAGCATCGTGGAAGTGATGGATGTTATCCGCAAAGTGGCTGATCAGACCAATCTGCTGGCGCTGAATGCAGCTATAGAAGCGGCGCGGGCCGGTGAACATGGCCGGGGGTTCGCCGTGGTCGCCGACGAGGTTCGTACTCTGGCCCGGCAGACGCACGAATCCACAACACAGATTGAGGATATTATTAATGGCTTTCAGGTGATTACTGAGAATGCGAGCCGCTCTATCATCGCCAGCCATAAACTTGCCAAGGAAACCAGTGAGCAATCTTCAGAGCTTGAACAGACGTTTGCCGACATACTCGGAGATGTTAACAGCATCTCCGACATGGCCACACAGATCGCCGCTGCCTCTGAACAACAGGTAGCGGTAACCCGGGAGCTGGCCGTAAACATGGAAGCCGTCAGTGGAGTGGCCATGCTGACGCTAACAGGCTCCCAGGAAATTTCCCATGTAACCAGTGAGCAAGCCAGGCTTGCCCGGCAGCTTCAGGATCTTGCCAACGAGTTCAAGGTTTCAGCAGCCTGAACTCATAGCATTCCCTATAAAACGGGAGCAAAAGGCTCCCGTTTTATAGTCAGGCTTTCTGCGCAGAGGGGTCAGACCACATCGCTATCCGACTTGCGCGCCTGAATGGCGTCTTTAATCACCGCGCCACAGATAACCACCAATACACCGAGGGTCAAAGCCGGCCAAGCCAGAATATAAGTACCGTATGCCAGTTCACTCATGAGCGTGCTCCTTCAGGGATCATCGTGGATTCATCTTCATCTGTCGCCTTGTCATAATCGCCAACGCGCTGCTTGATCAGATCAAAATCGAACCTTTCTTTATTAAACAAAGCCATTGCAGTGCAAACGATGGTGCTGGCGCCGTAGGCTGTCAGAGACGCGGTAAGCACCATGTAGTCACGCAGGAAACCTGTGGCGTAAACCACCATGATCGCCCCAGAAATCGCACCTACAATCAGGCCAACCGTGCGACCGAAGAAACCGAACGCCATCAGCCCGAACACGACAGCAGCGCCAACCGATGCCAGCACTTCAAAGAACAGCACAGTTGCCCCTGTCATCTCCAGAAGCTCGAAACGAGCAATGCAGAACAGTGCCATGGCTACGACGACAGACCACGTAAAGGCGGCATTGGTAACTCTGTCCCAATAGCAACTAACAATAACCGGGAACACAATGGCGCCCCAAAGTGCACCCACGAAGACCAGCATCACCAATATATCCAGAGAGAAGCTCGCGAAGATCAAGCCCGCCGCGGTTGCGACAATCATAGTGATGCGGCCTACCAGCAACATAACCTTAGGATTAGGGTTTTCTCTGGCAATATTCTTGCCGTAGATATCGGCCATAACAATCGTCGACAAGGCGGACAAATCAGAGTCTGCAGTCGAAGACAAAGCGCCAATCACCAGCACGAAAAACAGGGCCACAAAGGCAGGCGGCAGGTACTCGGAAACCATCTGGGGAATCAGGTTATTCATATTTCCATTAACCGGCTCCATACCCACGGTCAGTGCCATCAACCCAATCATCCCAAGGCCGATAACAATCGCGCCGTACCCTAGAGTGGCAGTAACAAATGTGCGTTTGATGTGTTTTTCTCGCACCGCAAACAGGCGCTGGGATATGGTCTGATTGCCAATGGCGTAGGCAAGTACCGCCACAAAAAAAGGCGCGCCTTGATTCATGATGGCGTCTACCGAGAAAAAATCCGCCTGCTGGCTGGTCAGATTCTGCAGGCCGTCAACCATCACAGACGGCCCGCCAATCGAAAATAGCACCGCCGGAATAATAACGACGGCGATCGCCATCAGCGCAACAAGCTGGGCAAAGTCGGTGAACACAGAGGCACGGAAACCCGAGGTGAGCGTGTAGCTAAGCACGCCGACGCCCGCAATAATTACACCCGTCTGGAATGACAAAGGTGACAGCACTGAAACCAGTGCTCCGGCTGCGGTGAAGTTCACCATCAGGCTGATCACACTACCAAGAATATTGGAGCCGGCCAGAATCAACTGGCTGGACGACCCGTGGCGGGCGTGAATCAACTCACCAAGGGTGTGGCCATTAGGAGCGAGCTCCCGAAATCGACGGCCAAACGGGTAGATGAATAGAATCATCAAAGCACCCCAAAGACCATAATGGACGGGGCCAGACACACCGTAAGTGTATCCGGAGGTAGCGGCAGCATAAAAAGACGCAGCCCATATCCAGGTTGCGGTCATACTTGCCGCGCCCATGCCGAAACCCACGTTATGGCCAGCAACCATAAAGCCGGAGGTGTCTTCTTCTTTTTTGCGAATCAGCAAAGTGAGCAGGTAGGTGCCGCCATAGAAGGCGATCAACAACATCATGATCGTCAGTACGGAAAACTGAGCAAAGCCATTCTCGTTCAAATCAGTACCTCTTTTTTTACAGCGGTGGCCGGCAGAACAGCGTCCATCCGGAAAAATCGACAGCCGGAGACACAAGCAGCTAATAAAGCTCGCAGTGCGCGGAGAATAGAAACGTGAAGAACACCGAAAGGTGTCGGCGGTAGCAAAGGTGCTAGTGCGCCAAAGCGTCAGGGTCGCTATGGAAAGCGGAAGCGGATATACAACCTGGAGATTTGCTTAGTAGTCATTGCATTTACAGCCTCTTCAGCCCTGAACCAGATTGGCAAGGCCCACTTTTCTCTTGCAGAAAAGCAGTCCGTAAAAAGCACGCAAGCAGCGCAAGGCCATAATTCAGGGGCGATTAATCTGAAATTCCCGTGAGGAAGCGCAGGAAGTTACGCGAAAAGCGGGCACGAGTCCAGTATTTAGAGGTCATAATAATTTTCCGGGGCACAGAGGGCCCCGGATTAAGATCTGGATGAAATACAATCAGATAATGCGTGAAAACCGCTGGCTGGCGCCTTCTTTGCGATAAAAATCGAAAATCTGACAGATTGCCCGAATCAGCAGTCGACCTGCTGGCTCGACCTGCAGCACACGCCCATCATCACCAATCAGCTCATCGGCCATCATGGGCCTCAGACGGGTAAGTTCATCCGCAAAGTAGCGGTCAAAATCTTCCTGCCATTCAGCCGAAAATTGCTGGCGATCGAGACGGAACTGGCAGATAAGCTGGCCAATCACCCAGCGGCGAATGCGATCATCCCGCGTAAGGTTGACGCCTTTGGTGATCGCCAATTGTCCAGCGTCTATGGATGCTTCCCAGGCGGGCAGATCATGGTTGTTCTGGAAGTAGGCATCGTCGGTCTGGCCGATAGCCGACACACCCAGAGATACCAGGTCGCAGTCCGAGTGGGTGGTGTAGCCCTGGAAGTTCCTGTGCAGCCGCCCGGCACGTTGAGCCACGGCCAGGCTATCATCCGGCTTGGCAAAGTGGTCCATGCCGATGTATTCGTAACCCGCCTCAAGCAGGCGGTTGATCGTGTTATGCAAAATGCTCAGCTTCTGTTGCGGCGACGGCAGCGTGTCGTTCTTGATTCGGGTTTGCGGATAAAAACGATCCGGCAGGTGCGCATAACTGAACACAGACAGCCTGTCTGGTGACATATCAATCACTGACTCCAGAGTGTCCGCAAAGCTTTCTGGCGTCTGGTGTGGCAAGCCATAAATCAGGTCAAGGTTGATGGACCCGAAGCCTAGTTGCCGGGCTTCGCGTAACACAGCTTCGGTCATTTCCCGGGGCTGGATACGGTTGACGGCTTTCTGAACTTCCGGGTTCACATCCTGCACACCCAGGCTGATGCGGTTGAAGCCGAGTTTCCAGAGTGTGGACAAGGTATCCTGATCTACTTCACGCGGATCAATCTCCACACTGTAATCGTGCTCATCACCACTTTGCAGGTTAAACAGCTCGGCATAGCCTGCCATCAGCTCCTGCATCACATCGTTCGGCAAAAAGGTGGGTGTACCACCACCCCAGTGCAACTGCTTTACCGGACGATCCGCACCAAACAGCTTCGACTGCATGGCCGCCTCTTTCAGAAGCCGCTCAACATAGGGCATCGCCTTGTCACGCTTCTTGGTAATCACCTTGTTGCAGGCACAGTAGTAGCAAAGGTGCGCACAGAACGGCAGGTGGGTATAAAGGGAGAGCGGTCGACCGCTGGCCTTGCTGCGAGCCGCAGCCTCCATCATCTGCTCCACCGGATAGTTCTGATCAAACTCCACGGCGGTCGGATAAGAGGTATAGCGCGGCCCGCTGAGATCGTAACGTTTGATCAGTGCATCATCCCAGATGAATTCCGGAAGCGTCGTTTCAGCAGTCTGCGGTGCGGAGTTGGAAGCCATAATAAAAACTCTGAGCGATTGATTTGTGGGGCCAGCCGAGGTGCGATGCATTGTAGTCGAGGCAGGCTGAGCGCATCTTGATACGAGTCATTTTGACGAATAACGGAATTTTATCAGCTTGCCGCCTGAACTACCCTTGTGCCTATTGCGTATTCTGGCTACCTACTATGGGTTAAGCGCCCGGGCGATTCCCAGGGCAAACAGACCAAAAACACGCCAGAAACCGGAGCCTAACCTCACATGCCCAACCTGATTCTGATTCTTGGTGATCAACTGACAACCGATATAAGCGCTCTGGATGGCGCCGACCCAGCGCACGACCGGATCCTTTTGGCGGAGGTACATGAAGAGGCCAGCTACACCAACCACCACAAGAAAAAGCTGGTTCTTCTGTTCAGTGCCATGCGCCATTTGGCCCGGCGGCTGGAGAACGACGGCTGGCAGGTTCATTACCAGCACTATCACCCGGAAAACAGCGAACAAAGCCTGGAAGGCGTCATTTCAGGCGTTCTGTCAGACTTCCATCCAGACAGTATCATTACGACTGAATGCGGTGAGTGGCGACTGCACAACCAGATCAGCCAGTGGCAGAAGCGCCTTGGTGTGCGGGTTGAAATCCGCACCGACACCCGATTTATTGCCAGCAAGGGTGAGTTCGCCAATTGGGCCAAAGGCCGCAAGCAGCTCCGCATGGAGTACTTCTACCGGGAAATGCGGCGCAAAACCGGCTTGTTAATGACACCCGAAGACAAACCGGAGGGCGGCAGCTGGAATTTCGATGCCGATAACCGGAGTAAATGGAGTGGCAAGCCCCCCGCACCTGCACCCTTCAGGGTAGAGCCAGATGCCATAACTCGTGATGTTATTGATCTGGTTGAACAACACTTCCCCGACCACTTTGGCACCACCGAGGACTTTCACTTCGCAGTTACGCCAGAGGATGCGCAAGAAGCCCTGGACTACTTTATCGAATTTGCCCTGCCCTGCTTCGGCGACTACCAGGACGCCATGTCTGATAGCGAAGACTGGTTGTTCCACTCAATTCTTTCGCCCTACATCAATTGCGGCCTGCTGGATCCACTCTCCGTGTGTGAAGCGGCTGTAAGAGCCTGGTACGGCGGCCAGGCCCCCATCAATGCGGTGGAAGGTTTTATTCGCCAGATCCTCGGCTGGCGCGAGTTCGTGCGGGGCATCTACTGGCTACTCATGCCTGGCTACGCCAAAGAAAACCGCCTGGGCAACAGCCGCGCCCTGCCCTGGTTTTACTGGACCGGTGACACGAAAATGCGCTGCATGCACAAAGCCATCGATGCCACCCGGCGCAATGCCTACGCCCATCACATTCAAAGGCTGATGGTCACCGGCAACTTCGCGCTGCTGGCAGGCGTCAAGCCGGAGGAGATCTGCGACTGGTATCTGGCCGTTTATGCTGATGCCTACGACTGGGTTGAGCTGCCCAATGTGCTGGGCATGGTTATGCACGCAGATGGCGGCTACCTGGGTTCAAAGCCTTATGCCGCCAGCGGCAAGTACATTCAGCGGATGTCTGACCACTGCACCAATTGCCATTACAAGGTCAGCAAGAGCACCGAGCCAGATGCCTGCCCATTCAACTCTCTCTACTGGCACTTCATTGACCGGCATCGAACAGATTTCGAGCGCAACCCTCGCATGACGATGATGTATCGCAACTGGGACAAACAGAAACCTGAAAAACGCGAGGCATTACTGCAAAGAGCGAGCTATCTGCTGGAGCACCTGGACGAACTCTGAGCAGGATGTCAGGGCGGCCCTATCTCGCAAGCCAACACCAGCGCCCAGAACTCAGAGAAGTCATTCACCACCACATCCGGTTTATCCGGGTGCTTATGGGTACCCGGAAATATGCGGTTCAACCAGGGCAAATCCCATTGCGCACCGTTAAAGAAGACAGACGTCATACCCGCTCGCTTTGCAGCAATCACATCCGTGGTACTGTCACCGACGTACCAGACACTGGGGTCAGGTGGGTAATCAAGCTTCTGCACCGCCAGCAAAAGCTGATCCGGGTGCGGCTTGCGCAAGGGCGTGTCATCGCCGCAGACATCCACATCAAACAACTCGACCCAACCTGTGTCTTCTACGGCAGCCAGTTCATGCTCGAAAAACTCCCGGTCGCGATTGGTGATGACACCCACCTGGATGTTGAGCCGCCGCAGCCCCTCGAGTACCTCCCGGACCTTTGCCTCAAAAGCTTTTACTGTGCCGTAGTGATTGCGGTAATGATGATTGAACGCTTTGTGGGCAACCTGCTTGGCCTCCTGATCATCACCGAAGAGCACTTCAAAAATGTCCGTGCGTGAAATCTTCCGGTCAGCTTTCACCCTGGGGTGAAGCTTGGCAAACTCGCGCACATAAGCAACGAGCCTGGCATCTTCCGGTGTTTTACTGTCTTCAGGCGCAACCATCCGCTCCATCAGACCGAGTTTGTGAAAATCCGGGAACATATCATCCACCGCGTGGTACATCGCATCCAGCGTGTCTACAAGCGTTGCATGCCAGTCGAACAGTACGACTTCAGGGCGGATAAGCCGGACCACGGCAGGGTGCCAATCAGGCTCTATGCGAGGTTCAGGGCGAGCAGGCGACGGAAACGGGGAGGGGCGAACCTCTGCAGGAGCGCGCATGAACTTCTCCGGCTCATCGCGCTCAATCAACGCAAGCAGGTCCATCAACTCTTCAAAGCTGTCGAGCACTGCCAGAGGCGCATCACGTTTGGAGAACCAGCTGCGAATGCGGTCTGCATCCCACTGGGCGCCATTGTAGAAAACGCCGGAAATTCCTCCACGACTTGCCGTAAGCATGTCGACATAACTGTCACCGATGTACCAGGCGTTCGCATCTGCCGGCAGATGAAGCTGCTCAAGAACCCTGCTGATAACCTGCGGGTCCGGCTTGTATTCCGTAACATCATCGGCGCATACAATGGCCTCAAACAGGTTTTGCCAGCGCCCTTCATCCACGGTTTTAAGTTCTTTCTCGAGAAACTCACGGTTCCTGTTGGTGACCACAGCCAGGCGGATACCCATGGCCTTGAGCGCAGAAAGGTAGTCGTAGGCTCCTGGCTGAAACGGACGGACTTGCCCGAAATAGCGCCGATAGGCCTCATTGTAGGCCTGATGGGCAACCAGCTTTGCGGCTGTGTTGTCGCCGAAAACCGCGTTAAAGATATCCGTTCGTGACACTCGCCGCTCTGCGAGAATGCGCGGGTGCAAGCGCCGGAAAATACGAATGTAACGAACCAGCCTCACATCATCTGCAGTACGACATTTTTCTTCTGGCAGCAACTGCTCCACCAAACCAAGCTCTTCCAGTTGCGGCAGCATATCCTCCATCGCACTGAACATGGCATCGTGGGTATCGACCAGCGTTCCATGCCAATCAAATATCAGCACCGAAGGTGCAGACAGGCGCTCACTCAAGCGATCCATAAACAATCCTTTGGCGTTCCAGAAACGTATCTATAAACCCTATTCACCAGTTAAAACCATATTGGCCCAATGCACAAAAAACCACACCTGCCTGAGAAAACATGCCCGGTTTGCCAGCGTCCCTTCAGCTGGCGCAAGAAATGGGCTAAAGACTGGAACAGTGTGCGCTACTGCAGCGAACGCTGTCGTCGTAACGGGGCGTCAAAACTGTGAGCACGGTGGTCTGGTTCAAACGCGATCTTCGGGTTCAGGATCACCCGCCACTGCACTATGCGGCAGAGCTGGGCGAAGCCGTAATTCCCCTCTACGTTATAGAGCCGGAGTATTGGCAACTGCCCGACACATCCCGGCGGCAATGGCTTTTTATCGAAGAGTCACTCGCGGAGCTGAACCGAGAACTGCTAAAACGGGGCAGCCGGCTGCTGATTTGGCACGGCAGGATTACCGATGCGCTTTCGGCTCTACGTAAGCACTTCAATATAAATCGGGTTGTCTGCCACCAGGAAACCGGAGGGCAGTGGACCTATAAACGTGACGAAGCCACGATTGGCTGGTGCCAGGAACAGGGTATCGAGTTCCGGGAATGGCGGCAGTTCGGCGTTGTCAGGAGGCTCAAGAACCGGGATCTCTGGGATACCGAATGGAACCGGGTAATAAAATCCGATCAACTGTCGGCACCTGGATCTATTCATTCGCCAGAGGGCTTTGAAGGTTTTGAGACCTCTCAGCCTGCTCAGACGACCAAACACGCACCCGAATTCAGCCACACCCGCCCCTGCCCTGGCCGGCAAATCGGTGGCCGACAGCAGGGCGAAAAACTGCTGGCATCCTTTCTGGAAAGGCGTTGTGCCGGTTATCAATACAATATATCCAGCCCCAACACGGCTCCCCGTGCCTGTTCGCGGCTAAGCCCCCACATTGCCTACGGCACCCTTAGTCTGCGCGAAATTTATCAAGGTGCCAAAGCCACGGGCCAGCACAGCAGCAGCCTGCCGCGTAAAAAGAAAAGCCTGACCAGCTTCCGTTCGCGCCTGCACTGGCACTGCCATTTCATCCAGAAACTGGAGGACGAACCGGAGCTCGAGTTCCGCGCCATGCATCGGGAAATGGAAAAGCTGAAATCCGGGCCGGATAACAGTGAAAGACTGCAGCGTTGGCAGGAGGGCCAAACAGGCTGGCCCTTGGTAGATGCCTGCATGCGCGCACTGCACCATTCCGGCTGGATCAATTTTCGCATGCGGGCCATGATCATGGCAGTCGCCAGCTATCAGCTCTGGCTACACTGGCGAGATCCGGGATTACATCTGGCGAGGCTGTTTACCGATTTCGAACCCGGCATCCATTACCCGCAGGTTCAGATGCAGTCGGGCCTCACTGGCATCAACGCTTTGCGGATTTACAACCCGGTGCTGCAAAGCCTCAAGCTGGATAAAGAAGGCGAATTTATCCGCCGCTGGATTCCGGAACTCGCCGGCCTTCCTGAAGTATGGATACACACCCCCTGGTTGATGACCAGAGCCCAGCAGCAACGTTTTGGCGGGAACACCTACATTTCACCGGTATGTGACCATGAACAGGCTGCACGCTCCGCGCGTAAGGCTATTGGGAGCTTTCGCCAGCAACAGGTCAGCCGGGAAGAAACAAGCCGGGTACTGCACACCCACGGCAGTCGCAAAGGGCCTGTTCAAAAACGGCCAGGGGCAAGCGGGAACAAAAAACCACCCGGTGATTACCAGCTGTCGCTGTTTGACGAATAGCCTGCAAGTTCTTTTAACTGATTCGCACACCTCGCAAACGCGAATTCATCAACTGGCGATCAGGTGGTCAAACATTCCGCTCTCATGTTGAACCCAAAATTCAGCCCCCAGCCTGACTTGCACTACTTGTTATAACACCACGCTATCCACCTGCGCTGTTCTGGAACCGCCTAAAGTCCGTCGCACCAGACACGGGCGCTATTTCGTATTTGGTTTCCTCGCGAGTGCCTCTCCTGAAAATTTCAAACCCTAATAAAAACAAACAGCTTGGTTACAAACGCTCACAACTGGCACAGCAGCTGCAACACCTATAGCAGGGGTCATGGCCTGTTAGTACAAGTGGACAACATTAGGAAGGTGATAACGATGAGAGAAACAAGCACCCTTGCAACACTCACACTCTGCGGGTCGCTGGCGATGTTCGCCGGTGCAGCCTCCGCAGAGACCATCCAGGTAGGTATCGGACACCAAAGCATGGTGACCAACACCGTTTCCGGCGGAATCGTGCTGGAAAAACTGGGCTTGCTAGAAAAACACCTACCCACCACAGGCAAATACGCAGACGTCGATTACGACATTGTGTTCCGGGATTACGATTCCGGGCCACCTATCACCAACCAGATGCTGGCAGGAAAACTGGAGTTCGGCGTTATGGGCGATTATCCGTTAATCGTCAACGGTGCCAAATTTCAGGAAACAGGAAAGCAGGAAACCCGTTTTATCGGCGTAACCGGTTACAACTTGCGTGGCACAGGTAACGGCATCGTCGTCCCTATTGAGTCCGACACCCAGAGTCTCGCAGACCTGGAAGGCAAAACGCTGTCCGTTCCCGTAGGCAGTGCTGCCTGGGGGATGACCCTCAAAGCTCTCAGCGAAGCGGGCCTGAGTGACAAGGTACGAATTGTTAACCAGAGCCCTGCCGTTGGCGCAGCGAATATTCAGGCAGGGCGCATCGACGCTCACGCTGACTTCTGCCCCTGGTCCGAGATCATGGAGTTCCGCGAAACCGGACGCAAGATCTATGACGGCAGTGAAGCTGGTGTTCCTACGTTCCACGGCATCGTGGTCCGTGAGAGCTATGCCGAACAGTACCCGGAAATTGTGGAAGGTGTACTGAAAGCCACGCTCGAAGCCCAGAAATGGATTCAGGAAAACCCCATGGAAGCGGCAATGAAGGTTTCCGAGTGGACCGGCGTGGAGAAAGAAGTCCTTTACCTCTACTTCAGCAACGGCGGAATCACCACTGCTGAAGCCAGCATCAAGACCCAATGGGTTGATGCCATGAAGTACGACCTGGATCTTCTCAAACGTGAAGTAGGGGTGCCCGATCTTGATTTCGACCGCTGGGTGGACGACTCCTACCTGCGCGCGGCTTACAAGGCCATGGATTTGGACTACGACACGCTGGTCACGTCTGTGGTTGACACCCAGCCCAACAATCCCGACCTGAAGCCCGCTGAAATCTGGTTCCAGGACAAAGGAATTGTTACCTACAACAGCGTCGCCGACATGCTTGCCGCCAAGGAAGCCGCGGAAAGCCCCATCAATGCAACCTTTGTCTACGACAACCTTACCGGCCTGAAACTGTTCGGCAAGGCCGCTTACATGGTGCGGGGCAACGACGGTGATGTGGTGGCGTTTCTCAAAAAAGCCGACTCCGAGAAATATATAGCTAACCACGGCGGCACCCCGGTCACACCGGAAAGTGCCGTTGCCATGGCGTACTGACTAACCGCCGTGCAGGCACTGAATGTCTGCACGGCAACAGTCTGAGGAGTGAACAGATGGATAACCACAGTAATGCAGCCCGACTGACTGAACCCATGGAGGAGACAGACGACAGTCCGGCGGTTGAAAAGATCATTCAAAAGGAAGCTACGATGGCTCCCCCCATGGCAGAAAAGCCAAGCGAAACGTCTCGTCTGCCTGCGCGCATCTGGATGAAGACCATTGGAGCAAGGTATCTGGTTAGGATCATGGCCTTAATTGTCGCTGTGGTGCTCTGGGAGCTCGCATCCAGAAACGGTTTTCACTTCTACATCAATTTCGACAACATCCCTGCGCCATCGGTTGTAGGTACAGCACTCGTGGCGGAACTGGCAGGACAGGAATTCTATTTGCACATCCTGCATAGCCTGGAGCGCGTTGCGATTGCTTATGTGCTTGCAGTGGTCGTGGGCATCATTCTGGGCGTAGCCATGGGGCGTTCCCGGTGGGCTGAAGACATCATTCTTCCCTACATTGAGCTGTTGCGACCTATCCCAGCGGTTGCCTGGATTCCCCTGGCGATCCTGATGCTGCCAACGGAACAATCCAGCATCATTTTCATCACCTTTCTGGGTGCTTTGTTCCCCGTCATCCTGAATACCGTTCACGGTGTGGAACAAACCAGCAGTGTTCTGGTTCGTGCAGCCCGGAGTCTGGGCGCCAGCCGCACAGCGATTCTCTGGCATGTCGTGCTGCCTGGCGCAATGCCATCCATCGTTGCGGGGCTTGCCATCGGTATGGGCGTTGCCTGGTTCTCTTTGCTTGCGGGGGAAATCATCAGCGGGCAGTACGGTATCGGTTACTACACCTGGAACTCCTACACCCTTATCCAATACCCGCAGATCATCATCGGGATGCTCACCATCGGCGGCCTTGGCACGCTGTGTACGCTGCTGGTTCGCAAAGGCTGCAACCCACTCCTCAAGTGGCAAGCTAAAGGAGGCCGGTCATGAACGAGGCACTACTGAACGACAATCGCCTGGCCGTACTGGACCATAGCCGGTTGAGAGCAAAAGCTGGCAAACCGGGAGTAGAGCGGGGCCGGATATCAGTCCGGGATGTGGACATCGTTTTCGATACACCCACGGGTTCTCACTCCGCAGTACAGAGCGCCAACCTGACTGTCCAACCAGGAGAGTTTGTCTGTCTTCTGGGTCCATCCGGGTGCGGAAAATCAACCTTGATGAACAGCATAGCCGGTTTCGTACCTCCGACACGCGGTGACGTTACCGTGGACAGTGAGGCCGTAACCGAGCCGGGGCCTGATCGCGGCATGGTGTTCCAACAACACTCGTTATTTCCCTGGAAAACGGTAAGGGAAAACGTCGCCTTCGGACCATTAATGGCAGGAGTAGGCCAGAACGAGGCTAACAGCGTTGCCCGTACGTTCCTCTCGCTGGTGGGGTTGGCAGCGTTCGAAAACGCCTATCCCAATACTTTGTCAGGAGGGATGCAGCAACGAGTCGGTATCGCTCGAGCCTTAGCAAACTATCCCAGTGTACTGCTGATGGACGAGCCTTTTGGCGCATTGGACGCCCAGACCCGAATCATGATGCAGGAAAACCTGCTGGAAATCTGGCGGGAGTTCCATAACACCGTCGTGTTCGTTACCCACGACATTGATGAAGCCGTGTTCCTGTCTGACCGGATCGTGGTGATGAGCGCCAGTCCCGGCCGAATCATCGCCGACATAAAGGTTGATCTACCCCGGCCCCGAGAGCAATCCCTACTGACAAGCCCCAGTTTCATGGCACTCAAACGCCAGTGTCTGGACCTGATTCGCAAGGAAACTCTCAATGCGTTCCAGCAACAGAACAAGGCGGGGTAAGTAATGACCTGTTTCTCCTTAACTTCGCCCAAACTCGCCATTACCTGTCATAACAACCAGGAGGATGAGCGATGAACAATGCGACTCAAATAATGGCTGGAAACTCACCCTTGCCCCTGTATGTCCAGATACGGGATAGCCTTCGACGTCAGATTCTGGATGGCACCTATGAGGTTCACGAACGCCTGCCATCCGAAAATGAAATGATGAATGTTTTTGGAGTGAGCCGGATCACCATTCGCCAAGCACTCCGCGACCTGCACAACGAAGGCCTGGTGTTCAGCGCCCAGGGCAAAGGGACTTTCGTCAGTAAGCCTAAAGCCGTTCAGAACGTTCAGCGCCTGGAAGGTTTCGGGGAAGCCATGGCGGCCCAGGGCTATGAAGCCTCAGCAAGGGTACTCAGCATCCAGCAAATGAAAGCACCGAAAGCCGTTGCCGCTTCTCTGGACCTGCAACAGGGCGACGAGGTCATCGAAGTCAAACGAGTGAGATACCTCAATCGTTCCCCGGTATGCATTGAGAACAGCTACTTCCCGATGTTCATAGGGCAGCGCATGTTCGGCCTGGACCTGTCCGGCGACATTTTCCCCATGCTGGAGAACCTTTTCGGCATCCCTCTCGGTGGTGCTGATATCAGCCTCGACTCGATCCTGGCCGACGACGAAGCCCAGCGATACCTCAACCTCAAGCCCGGCGAAGCCATTCTCCGGGTTGAACGCCTGACCCACAACAGGAACGGCCAACCCATCGATTTCGAGTATCTCTGCTACCGCGGTGATTCATTCAAATACCAGTTCCGGATTGACCGGAAATAGGAGTGCACGATGAAAATTAACGACATCCCTGTAATCGACACCGACGTTCTGGTCATTGGCGGCGGCACAGCAGGCCCCATGGCGGCAGTCACTGCCAAAGAGCAAGACCCAAGCCTCAGAGTCATACTGCTGGAAAAAGCCAACGTTAAACGGTCCGGAGCCATATCCATGGGAATGGATGGCCTGAATAACGCCGTAGTGCCGGGCCATGCAACTCCAGAGCAGTACGTCAAAGAAATCACCATCGCCAACGATGGCGTCGTGCACCAGCCAGCACTCATGGCCTATGCCACTCGCTCGTTCCCGATGATCGAGAAGCTGGACTCCTGGGGAGTTCACTTCCAGAAAGACGAAACCGGCGATTACGACATGAAAAAGGTTCACCACCTGGGCACCTACGTACTGCCCATGCCGGAGGGCCACAACGTCAAGAAGATCCTTTACCGTCGCCTGCGCCGCAACCGTGTCGAAATCGAAAATCGCTTCACTGCTACACGCCTGCTGAAAGATCCGGACGGCAACATTGCTGGCATGATCGGCGTAAACACCCGTACGGCCGAACCGATCATCATTCGTGCCAAAGCCGTGATCATGGCCACTGGAGCAGCGGGGCGCATCGGATTGCCTACCTCGGGTTACCTGTTCGGCACCTATGAGAACCCGGCCAATAACGGAGACGGCCATGCAATGGCCTATCACGCAGGGGCGGATCTGGCGAACCTCGAGTGTTTTCAGGTTAACCCACTACTCAAAGACTACAACGGCCCTGCTTGCGCATATGTAACTGGCCCACTCGGCGGCTTTACTGCCAACGCCTTCGGCGAACGGTTTATCGAATGCGACTACTGGTCCGGCCAGATGATGCTGGAGTTCTTCAAGGAGCTGGAATCCGGTACTGGCCCTGTGTTTCTCAAGCTGGACCATCTGGCCGAAGAAACTATCCAGGAAATTGAAACCGTGCTCCACACCAACGAGCGCCCCACCCGGGGTCGCTTCCATGATGGCAGAGATGTGAACTACCGCGAACGCATGGTGGAAATGCACATTTCCGAGATCGGCTTCTGTTCAGGGCATTCCGCCTCAGGCGTATGGACCGATGAAACCGGCGCAACAACTGTGCCCGGGCTTTACTGCGCCGGAGACATGGCGAGCGTGGCTCACAACTACATGCTGGGAGCGTTCGTGTACGGGCAGATCTGTGGTGAGAGCGCCGTTGAGTTTGCGAAGTCGCGGTCAGAACCCAAGCTCGACGAAGACTTCATCATCAAGGAGCTCAAGCGTATTCAGGCTCCGATGAACCGAGCCGACGGCATTCCTCCGGAGCAAATGGAATATAAGGTTCGCCGCCTGGTGAATGATTACCTGCAGCCTCCGAAAGTGACCAAAAAAATGGAGATCGGCCTGGAGCGCATCCTGGCCGTACGGGAAGACGTGCCACTGCTGTGTGCCCGGGATCCCCACGAACTGCTGAGAGCGATGGAAGTGCAGTCCATTATCGATTGCGCCGAAATGGCCGCCAGGGCGTCCCTGTACCGCACCGAGTCCCGCTGGGGGCTTTATCACTACCGCGTGGATTATCCGGATCAAGACGACAGCGAATGGTTCTACCACAGCCGCTTGTTCATGAATGAGAAAGGCGAGATGGACCACGGCAAGCGCCCGATTGCGGATTACCTGGTGCCTCTGGGCGATGAAAAAGACGCCTATCAGAAAATGCGGGTACAGAAAGCCGCTAACGCCTGACCAGACAAGACTGTGGCGCTGAAAGCGCCACAGTAAATAACGGATTCCAATACGAGAGAGGAACACCACAATGCCTATCGCCAATCACCACTCAAGCGTTCCCGTCATCGTAGACGAGGACAAATGCATTGCCGACAAGGGCTGCACCGTGTGCATCGACGTTTGCCCACTGGATGTGCTCTGGATTAACGAAGAAACCGGCAAGGCGCATATGAAATACGACGAGTGCTGGTACTGCATGCCCTGTGAGGCGGACTGCCCAACCGACGCCGTTACCGTAAACATTCCCTACCTGCTGCGCTGAGGTAAGCCATGAAAACCTATGATGATCCCGAACTTCAGGCCATTGCCATAAAGCTTACATCTGACGACCCTGGTATCCGGCGTGTTGCGGTCATGGACCTGGTGGATTCCGGCGAACCAGAAGCCGTCGAACTGGTCATTCAAGCGCTCCAGGATCCGGACACCAACGTCCGACAGGAAGCGGCAAAAGTAGTGGACGAATTCGAAGCTGAAGATATGGCAGACGCCCTGATTTCGGCTCTGAACGACAGCGATGAAGTCGTACGCAACAGCGCAGCCCACGCCTTGGCCGATCTAAAAGATCCCGCTGCCGCTGAGCCACTCCTGAAAGCCCTTGAAAACAGCACCGACAGCTTTGTGGTTTCCGGCATCCTGCGTGCACTCAAGCCCCTGCGCAACCCTGGTTCTCAGAGCCCGGCACTACTACGACTGGACGACCCAGATCCACAGGTCCGCCGTGAAGCAGTGGGCGTGATTGGTTGGCTAAAGCAGCCTGAAAACCTGCCGGCGCTGGTAAAAACAGCAAAGCATGACATAGATCCGGATGTGCGCCGTGCCGCCACCGGCGCCCTCGTATATGCCAATCCACAGCAGGTGGGCCAGCCTTTGGTCAGTCTTCTTAAAGACGAGCATTGGCAAGTGCGCTGTGAAGCTGCCAACAGTATCAGCAAGCTGGATCATCAGGCAGCTGCCCCCGCCCTGATGGAAGCCACCAAAGACGACCTTTGGCAAGTACGTGAAAAAGCGGTGGATGCGCTAGGAAAGCTGGGTGTGGTGGAGGCCATTCCGGTCTTGGGCGAGTGCTCGAAAGACTCCATGAGCAACCTGCGCAAAGCCGCCATAGGCGCCCTGGGCACGATCGCACATAACGATGGTCGCCCCTATGTGGTGACCGCTCTGGACGATCCCGACCCCGACGTACGCAAACTGGCCCGCTGGGCCATCTCTAAACTGGACGCGGCAGCCTGACCAAGCGGCCAGCCTGCCCCACAACGGGCTGGCCCTTACCCGCGAACCTTATACCAGGAGACTGCCATGACCTTTGTCGTTACCGAAAACTGTATCCGCTGCAAGTACACCGATTGCGTCGATGTATGCCCTACCGACTGTTTCCATGAAGGACCGAATTTTCTGGCAATCAACCCGGAGGCCTGCATCGATTGCAGCCTTTGTGTTGCTGAGTGTCCGGCGGACGCAATCTTCGATGAGAAAGACCTACCGGAGGATCAACACCATTTCATCCAGCTTAATGCCGAGCTGTCGAAAATCTGGCCTGTCATTGATGCAACCTCAACACCCATGCCTGACGCAGAAGAGTGGGTCGATCGCCCTGACAAAATGCAATATCTGGAGCGTTGAAACATGCCCCAACTTGTCATAACGAGTTGTTTTCGGACGCTGTCTCTATTGCTGGTGGTTATGTCTGCCGCTGCTCTTGGGAGCGCGCGCCCGATGGAATTGCCTGATCGCCATGTTCCGCCACCTGAAACTCCGGAATTGGTAATCACATCCTTGATGGGAGGAGGCCTCCGTGGCACGACACACCCCTATTGAACCACCCAGAGAAGTGCGCCTGAAGCGCAAACTCAACACGCTGGAGCTGAGCTGGCCAGACGGGCTGACTACCCAATTGAGTTGTTTGTTGCTGCGCAAATCCTGCGCTTGCTCCCAGTGCACCCAGGCCAAACGCACAGGTCGTTTAAGCCTGATCGACGCCGATATTCACATGACCAGTGTCGAACTGTCTGGTGTCAGTGGACTGCAGTTTCACTTCAGCGACGGCCACTACCGGGGCCTGTACCCCTGGGCGTTCCTGCGAGAACTTAGCGAGCAAGTAGCATGAATCAGACCCTTCGTTCCATGGACACCATCTGGTGGGCGCCAGTCCGGCTGCGATACCCCGGAACGGCTCTTTGCGTTGTTCTCGCACTGGCTGGTAGCTTTCTCGCAAGCCAGTATGGAGCGCCGGCATTAATGCTGGTACTGCTGCTGGGATTTGGCTTTGCCAGCCAGACCTCTGATTCCAAACTGCAACCCGGAGTGGAGTTCTGCAGCCGCCAGGTATTGCGTGCCGGCATTGCCTTACTGGGCGCAAGGATTGGTGTAGAGCAATTGATGACTGTTGGAAGCCTGCCCTTGCTGGTGGTAGTAACCTGCGTGCCGGTTACCATCGGCGCTGCACTTCTGCTGGGGCGCTGGCTGGGGCTGCCTTCTATGCAAAGCCTCGTGGCTGGGGTTGCTGTCGCCATCTGCGGCGTTTCCGCAGCTATAGCAGTTGCCGCAGTTATCCCCCAAGGAAAACTGGAAGACCGGCGGCTGTTAGGCGTGCTTGTGGGTGTGACCGCACTAGGCACACTATGCATGCTGGTATTGCCACCACTGTTCTCCATGCTGGGCTACAGTGACCCGCAAACTGGCCTGTTGTTAGGCGCCAGTATTCACGACGTCGCCCAGGCCGCGGGCGCGGGATATCTGGTATCCGACACCGCCGGCGATATCGCCACGCTGACCAAGCTCCTACGCGTGGCCTTGCTGGCCCCATTGGTTTTGCTGCTGGGCGCACTGTTAAACCGCAACAGCTCCGGCAATGCGGAATACCCCTGGTTTCTGCTTGGTTTCGTTATTTTGTTCGGCATGAACAGCCTTGGCTGGCTGTCTGAAGGCTTGCGTCATGCACTGACCAGCACGTCTCAAGCCTGCCTTCTGGTAACCATGGCCGCTCTGGGCATGCGTACCAGTCTGTCATCCCTGATCAAGCAGGGCTGGCGACCGTTTGCGTTGCTGGCCCTGCTCAGCACTCTGCTCGTTATTACGGCCATGACATCCCTGGCCACTTACTCACTTTGACATCACCTGAAACTCGCCAATACGGAGAAGTATCATGGCTGCACTTGGAACCGAAAACGTCATCAGCGTCCACCATTGGAACGACACTCTATTCAGCTTCAGAACAACCCGCGACCAGAGCCTTCGCTTTGAAAACGGTCACTTTGTAATGATTGGTTTACCGGTAAACGGCAAACCTCTGCTCCGTGCATACAGCATTGTCAGCGCCAACCATGAAGAATACCTGGAGTTCCTTAGCATCAAGGTGCCGGATGGTCCGCTTACGTCGAAGCTTCAGCACCTTCAGGAAGGCGACTCATTATTCGTAAGCCGCAAGCCAGTAGGCACACTGGTTATGCACGACCTGACGCCTGGCAAAAACCTGTATCTCTTTGGCACGGGGACTGGCCTGGCGCCGTTTATGAGCATTATCCGTGACCCAGAAACCTACGACCGTTTTGACAAGGTGGTTCTGGTGCATTGCGTTCGCGAAGTGAGCGAACTGGCCTATCATGATTACCTCACCAGCGAACTTCCAGGCCACGAATTCCTCGCTGAGATAATCGGCGACAAGCTGATTTACTACCCAACAGTAACCCGGGAACCCTTTCGCAATCAGGGTCGGATTACCACCCTGATCGAATCCGGTCAGCTGGCTAAAGATACAGGCCTTCCTCAGCTCAACTCCGAAACCGATAGGGCAATGCTGTGCGGAAGCCCTGCAATGCTCAAGGATCTATGCTCCTTGCTGGACAGCCTCGGTTTCAAAGCCTCGCCTCAGCAGGGCGAGCCTGGCGACTATGTGATTGAACGCGCGTTCGTGGAACAATAATTGGAGATATCATCATGCCCAACCCTGTTTCCTACTTACCCGAGCAAAAACAGAAGCGCCAGCCTCCGGAACATAAAGCTGTTCCGGGAGTAAAGCACCTGATTGCCATCGCGTCTGGCAAAGGCGGCGTCGGCAAATCCACCACCACCACTAACCTTGCCCTTGCCCTTGCAAGCACCGGCGCCCGCGTTGGCATACTAGACGCAGATCTCTATGGGCCGAGCCAGCCACGCATGCTGGGCCTGAAGGGCATGCCAGACAGCCCCGATGGAAAAATACTGGAACCGATGATCGGCCATGGCATCCAGACCATGTCCATAGGTTTTCTCGTTGATGAAGAGGCTCCGATCATCTGGCGCGGCCCCATGATCACACAAGCTTTGACCCGCCTGATGTACGAAACGCGCTGGGACAATCTTGACTACCTGCTCGTGGACATGCCACCAGGCACCGGGGACATCCACCTGACCATGGCCCAGCGCATGCCTGTTTCCGGCGCCGTGATTGTAACGACACCACAGGACATCGCCCTACTGGACGCCCGAAAAGGGCTGCGTATGTTTGAGAAGGTGAATGTTCCCGTGCTTGGCATTATCGAGAATATGAGTATTCATATTTGCAGCGACTGTGGCCACCAGGAGCATATCTTTGGCCATGGCGGAGCCCAGCGCATGGCAACGGAGGCAGGTACGGTATTGCTTGGAGAGCTACCTCTGGACCTCCGGATTCGCACCGGATCGGACATTGGTGAGCCAATCATGGCCGCAGAACCAGGCGGTCAAATTGCAACGGCCTATAAAACAATCGCGTCCCAGTTAACACAAATACTTGCGGAATCTCCTTCCGCAGGGCGAGGGGTAAATGAACCAACGCTTCCTGCCATTGTAATGGACTGATGGTAAGTCCTGCCTGCCCGAGACGGCAGCTCCTCGTTGCGGGCAGGCTAAGAGCGGGCGCTGGAGCGTTTTTGATTTACAAGCAAAGCCAACCCCGCCAGAGCCAGCGAGATCAGCATTGGCCATACCAGCGCCCATACCTGGTAGGATGCCGGCAGCCAAACCGGCGCTTTAACCAGTCCGGCCACGTCCCACGGCATCCACCAGAAGGCAATCAGGCTCGCAGTGACCGCCGCCAGCCATCCCGCCAACAGCATCGGTGGGTTATGGCCTGTTTCGAGTTTTGCTGACAGAGTCCACAGGTAGCGCAACACCAGTAGCAAGGTAGCAATTGCTCCCGCCGTCATCAGGGGAGGCAGGTAACCGGCCAGCGCGAAGTCCAGTGAGTCTTCCGCCAGGCCAGCTTTCATGGCCAGTTTCGCAAGCGCACCACTGGTGAATGGCAGACCTGCCAAGGACAATCCGGGCAAAGCAATCAATATCCAGGTAACGACCTGCCCCATGCGGCCGGCCGGCAGTGACACGCCCGCTGACAGAAACAGACTGCCCTTCGCCAGGCCATGATGCAGAGCATACAAGCCAATCACAGAAAACAGGACCGGTGCTCGTTCCGGATCGGCTAGCGCAGCTCCTAACATCAGCACCATCAGCCCCATCTGGCTGATACTGGAATAGGCCAACACAGCCTTGGGACGATGCTGCAACACGCCGAGGATGGCGGCGCCAATAGCACCGACCGCACCAGCAATTACCATCGAGGCGCCCCAACCGCTCAAGGCTACCTCGCCAAACGGCAATGTCACCAACCAACCCAGCAACCCGGCCTTTATCATCGCGCCGCTGAGCACGGCACTGGCAGGGGTAGGCGCAACCGGGTGAGCCAGAGGTAACCAGAAATGCAATAGGGGCAGCCCCGCTTTGACGCCGAAGCCGGCAATCAGCAACGCCACGATCAGATCCCTTTGAGGTGCCCGGGCCAAGGCCGTAGGAAGGTCCGTAAGCAGCTGACTATCTGCGGCCGACGCTGCAAGCAACAGACCCGCGAGAATGGACATTTCACCCAACACCGCCATCGCCATATAAACCCGTCCGGCATAGTGGGCTTCTTTTGTCCCCTCGTGCACTATCAGGCCATAACCTGCGAAGGTCATGAGCGCAAAAAAGCTGTAAAAACTGCCAATATCCACGGCCATGGTAAGGCCCAGATTGCCCGCCAGAGTCAGCCCCCAGCACACACAGAAGCGCCGCATATGAGGTAACGCCAGGTAGCCCACCGCATAGACACCGGCCACCGTCCACAAGACCGCGGTCAGCAGCAGAAACAGACGTCGCAGGTCATCCATGGCCCACAATCCGCCATTCAGCAACCAGGGCAACTCCAGTTGCCAGCCAGAGTCGCTGCTTACCGCCAGAAAAAATGCGGGCAGTGGCAGCAGCGGCAGGGCAAAACACATTGCCCTGTGCCAGTTCGCTCGCAACGCCATCACGGGATATAACAGGGGCAAGCACACCGCCAGCACAGCGAGGCCCGGCTCAGCAACCATCATGGTGCATACTCCCGCAATACAATCAGTTCAGCCCAGGACAACGGGCTGAATGGGAGCGAAGCCAGTACACCTATCACCACGGTCACAACGGCCGTCAGCAATGGCGGCCAGAATAGCCACGGGCTGGTTTCCAGCCGCCCCCAGTGGCGTTCCTCTGGCCAGGCTCCCTTCACTTCCCGGAACCACAGCCGGTGAACAATAGGCAAAAAATATGCGGCGTTGAGCAAGCTGCTTCCCACCAGCACCAGAATGACCCAGTCCATATTCACGGCCAGGGCGCCGCTGCCCATGACCCACTTGGTAATGAAACCCGCCAGGGGCGGAGCTCCAATCATGCCGAACGCACCAATGGTAAAGGCCACGGAAGTCCCCGGCATGCGTTGCCCGGCACCGTCCATCTCATCAATTCGATGGATTCCCAGTGTTTCCGCGTAATTGCCGGCACAGAAAAACAGGGTAATTTTCATTATGCCCTGATGCAGCAAATGAACCAGTCCGCCAACGGCGGCTAAAGGCCCAGCCAGAGCAATGCCGAGGATAATGTAAGACACCTGGCTTATCGTCGAAAATGCCAGCCGTCGTTTCAGATCGACCTGCCATAACGCCCGGGTGGAAGCGTAGAGGATGGTGAACGCAGCCAACCAGGAAAGTGGCGCAAGCAGCCCCAGGGCAGACGAAGCCTCAACCCCGTATACATCGTAAACCACCCGCACGATTCCGAAAGCACCGGCTTTGACTACCGCCACAGCGTGCAGAAGCGCACTCACCGGGGCGGGAGCTACCATTGCCTGGGGCAACCAGCCATGCAGAGGGAAGAGTGCAGCCTTTACCCCCAGCCCTGCCACCAGCAATATGAAAATCAGAATCAAAGAGCGATGAATATCCGGGTCAGCATCAACGAAATGACCACCGTCACGAAACGACAGATCACCGGCCAAACTGTGCAGCCAGGCAATAGCGAACAGCAGAACGGCACCGCCAGTGAGCGTATAAATCAGGTAAGTCCGCCCTGCCCTCAGCGCCTTTTCGGTGCCGCGATGAACCACCAGGGGATAGGTAGACAGCGTCAGCATTTCGTAAAACAGAAAGAAAGTGAACAGGTTCCCCGCCAGCGCTATCCCCATGGTACTGGCGACACACAGGCTGAAAAAACCGAAGAACCGCCTGCGGTTCGGAGAGTCTTCAAGATACCCAACTGCGTAGATGGTGGTCAGCAGCCAGAGTACCGCCGAAAGGCCCGCAAACATCATTGAAAGCGCATCCGCCCTCAGCACAAAGGTCACGCCCGGCAGCATAGTGAAGCTAACGCCATAGTTCACGCCGTGAAACACACCCCAGACCATCACAATCACGACCACGAGCTTCAGCACGGCAGCGCCCAGGTTGACCGATGTGCGCCGAACATAACCCGTTTCCGGCAAGGCAAAGATCACCAGAGAGGCCGCGAGTGATATCATCAAGGCGAAAACCGGAAGCCACTGCTCAAGTGTCATGGCGCGCCCTCCTCTGCAAATGGCAACGCCATCACGGATAGCACCTGTTCTGACACGAACCCAAGCCCCAGCGCCATTAGTGCCAGAACCATCGGGATGACCTCCAGGCTTTTGGACGGATGAAAGAACTGGTCGGTTTCCGGAATTTCTGCAAACGAAGCCCGGTAAATCCGGAACAAATAAGCCGCAGACAGCAGGCCGCCTGCAAGTAATACCAATGCCCACCACCACTGGCCACTGCCCAGACTGGCTTGCAGTAACAGCCACTTGGCTGCGAATCCGCCAGATGGGGGCAAGCTCATCAACGACACCCCGGCCAGACCAAAGGAAAACAGAGAAAACGGCAGAAAGCGGCTGACACCGGCCAGGGCATCAACCCGACTGCTTCCAACCGACAGAATGAGGTTGCCGGCTGCCAGGAACATGGCAGCTTTGGCAAGCGCGTGGCTGATCACCTGCAAAGTAATACCTTGCTGAGCTTGCAGAGATATTGAATCTGAGACTGAGTACGTCAGCGGAAACAACAGAAACAGGTAACCAATCTGTGCCACGGAAGAATAAGCCACCACCTGCTTCAGCTGTACTTGCTTACACGCAAGCCAACTGCCCCAGATCACCGCGGCACTGCCCATAAAACCAACAGCCTGTGCCGCCGCCTGGTTGCCAAGCGATTCGCCGAACGCTAACCACAACCGGGCCGCGATGTAGAAAGACGCTTTGACCACCAGTGCCGACAAGAGAGCGCTAACCGGGGATTTCGCGATTCCGTGGGCTGGCGGCAGCCAGCGATGGAGGGGAAACAATGCCGTTTTCAATGCAAGGCCCGTAACCATCAACGCAAGCGCCAATCCGGGTCCGGCAGAGGCCGAATGGCTATCCAGCCACAACACTACTCCGGCGATAGATAAGGTACCAAACTGCCCGTATATCAATGCCACGCCCAACAGATAGGCCAGGGATCCAAGCAGCGCCGCAAGCAGATACCGGATCGAAGCCCGCAGAGCGTTGGCATTACCACCGAGAGCAACAAGACCCACGGCCGAGAGGCTGATCAGCTCCAGGCCTACGTAGAGATTGAACAGATCACCACCCAGCCAGACCGCGTTAAGCCCGGACCAGAGAAACCAGAACAAAGGCCAGAAATACCTGTGCCAGGACTTGTGCCGGTCAATATAGACGCCTGCATGAAGACCGCAGGCACTGGCCACCGCTGCGGTAAGCAGAACAAACGTAACCGCAAGCCCATCCACGCGAAGCTCGATGCCCAGAGGGGCGCCCCAGCCCCCTAAGTCGTAATAAAACCCTCCGTTCTGCGCAACCGTCAGCCACAACCCCAGCGAAACAAACACCTGAACCAGAATACCCACCCAGGTAACCCGACGACCCCAGACAAAATCGGTTAACAGCGTTAGAACCGCCCAGGCCAACGGAGTAAACAACAAACCTGCCATCAGCCACAGCGTCATAGCGGGCCACCTTCACGGGAATCGGCCTCTCCCTCAAGGCTCGCCATACCCGACTGGTGGTAATAACGCCGTATCAGCACCACAGCCAGTGCGGTGGCGGCAATAGCCACCACAATTCCGGTTAACACCAGAGCCTGGGGCACTGGGTCGGGTCCGACATGATGCTGGGGCAGCCCCACCATAATCAGAAATACCCCGGAGCCCATAATATTGAAGGCGAGCAGCTTGCGCAGCAGGTGCGACAGACGCAGCAACCCGAACAAACCAATGCCACAGAGCACGGCCCCGGCCATTGCATACAGCAAGGATGGCGTCATGACGGATCACCCTCCTCCGGATCCTCAGCGTCGTTGACCGGCGCAGACACAAATAACGCCAACAAGACCATGGCAATGGACAGTGTCAGCACGGATTCGATCACCAGAATCAGAGGCTTGGCCATTCCGGGCGGATAGGCTAAAAAGGCATCTCCTCCGATAACACTCACAACCGCGGCCAGCAAAAACACGGAAAAACCCAGCGCCAAACCCAGCCGCAACAGCAACCCCGGACGCAGAAACTCCATGGGGATTCCGCCAAGACGCATCAATACGCCGGTAGCAGCGAGCACCGCGCCGGCCTGAAACGCCCCTCCTGGGCGATCGGCGCCGGCCCATAGCAGATAGCCTGCCAGCACCAGCATCAGTGGTATAAACCAGCGCTGCAGTGCATAGAGCAGAGGGTCCGAGGTGCGCAGTTCCGGGTCCTCAAGCGACGTGGTTTTAGACATGGATATCCCGGCAATGCCGGCAATTACCAGAACACCTATCTCCAACAACGTATCGTAACTGCGAAAGTTCAACAGCACGGCGGTGACCGGGTGCTCGACGCCGCTTCGGCTCATATTTTCAGACAGCAGCTGCGACAGGTTTCCCTGGCCAGGATCGCCGGCGATAACCCAGATACTGGCTCCCAAAACAGCGCTGAAAGCAATACACGCGAGAGCAATAAAACAGGTGCGCAAAGCCCGGATCATGACTGGTCACTCCCTTGCCTATGCGACCCACGCGTCTGCCTCAGCGCCGTCTGACGCTTGTTGCCAAGGTGGCTGACAGCATCCAGCAAGAGCACCCCGGTAAGGCCGGCTCCGATAGCCGCCTCCGCCAAAGCAATGTCGGGCGCCTGAAGTCGCACCCAGGCGACAGCCATCAACAGCCCAAAAGCAATGAACACAACGACTGCGCGAAACAAATCCCGGGACAATAAGGCCGATGCGGCTGTGGCCAACAGCGCAAACACCAGAAGTCCATCCAGCAACCAGTCAGTCATGGGAGCCTTTTGGTTCAGAGTCGTCACCTTGCTGCAAGCGAGCAGCCCGGGCGATCAGGTGAGCAGAGGTGGCGCTGGCTGCCAGGGCCACCACCCAGATCAGGAGCACTTTTACGCCGATCGCCAGTGACGCGGCATTCAGCACCAGCGCAAGAATAATAAACCCAAGCCCTAGGTTATCGACCTTGGTGAGCGCATGAATCCGCAACAGAGTATCTGAAAAGCGGAACAGACCCAGAGTACCAATTGCGAAGAACAGGCATCCAGTAACCAGTAGTATTCCCTGCACCACCTGAACGAACGCCATCACGATGCCCTCCGGTCAATTTGGATAACCCGCGTAACGAAACCGACAATAGCCAGAACAGACAGCAATGCCAGAACGAGGGCTACATCCCTTAGTGCTGGGGCAACCTGGGCTTCCGCCAGAACCAGCAATAAAGCAACCCCGGTAGTGCCAAACAATTGCGACGCCAGCATACGGTCTGACGATGTCGGCCCCCGCCAGATCCGTACCAATGCCACCAGTAGCGTCAGCAGAAGAAAAACGGCAACCGCATTGAACATAAGTGTCATCTCGCGCCCTCTGAATGGCATGTTTCGTCCGGCAATGGCAAACCAAAAACACGCGCAACCTTTTGCTCCGCAGCCCTGACGTCCTCTTCAACGGAGCTTTGCGTATCCAGGCAGTGCAGCTCCAGTCGAGGTCCGTCAAGGCTGACGCTCAGCGTACCAGGCATCAGTGACAAGGCATTGGCCAGCAGCCAACGTGGGCTGCCCTCGGGCAAGGTCAGATGAACCGTGAAGTAACCTGGGTCTACCGGCAAGGATGGTGACAATACACGGCGAGCCACATCGATGCCGGCCACAACGGATCGGCCAAGGAAAAACAGCACAAATAGCCACAACTGCACTGGACGAATTCGGGCAGCACCCCGCGGGTAAAGCCGCATAGAAACCGCTGCAACCAGAATCGCTATGACCAGACCAAATCCGAGTCCCGAGACATCGCCTTCGGTGAACGCCCACCACACCAGAAGGAGCAGGATTACTCGGCCCAAGATGGTTGCAACTGTCTTCATTGGCACCCCCTGCCGTAACCTTCTGAATTACTCTGCACTATTCTCCGGCTCTGCTTTCTCCAGGGATGGCAATACCAGAACAGCACAGGGAGAATTGACCGAAACATACTCAACAGTCGCCCTGCGCATTGGCCAATGGCCACCACCTCCCCGGGAGACCAGCAACATAAGGTCCGCGCCCAGCTGGCCGGCCATACCCACCAGTTTTTCGCCTGTGTTCCCGGCTACTACATGCAGGTTGGCACTGCGGTTCATCGGCAGATATTTCCGGGCAAGCAAATCCAGTACGTCGTGGACCTCGGCCTCTTTCTTTTCCGGGGCATCCGGGGTTACATGCGGAAAAAACCCGGCCCCTCCGGGGCTGTATACACTGGCGAGGTGAAGCTCGCCGTCTTCAGCCAGCAGACCGATAGCGGCCTCGAGCGCGCGCTTACCCTCTCCGTCGTCTTCCGGGTCAATTGCGATCAACAGTTTCTCGTACATACTCGCTCTCCTGCTTGGTTCCAGAGCCTGCCTCCACTTCGGGGAAGGCTCTGCCGTGGATCAGTTCGTTCATGCTGTAGCCACGGTAATCTGCGCGAAGCGCCCTGAACAACGCCACGGCCATGAAAATCAAAAGAATGCAGAAAGGCAGACCCAATGAGGTAATGACATTCTGCAGGGCATCCAGACCGCCCGCCAACAACAAGGTTGCGGCAATCACCCCTTGGGCGACCGCCCAGAAAATACGTTGGCGCACCAACGATGGCTGGTCATCGCGCCGAGTCAGCATATCGATAACCAGAGAGGCAGAATCGGACGAGGTGGTGAAGAACACCACGATAATGACCACACTCAGGGCAGATGCCAGGCCGGAAAAAGGAAAGGCCTCCAGAAAGGCAAAAATCGCCACTGACGGGTCTTTATGTACCTGCTCCGCCAGCGCGATTTCTCCACCCATCTCAACATTGATCGCGGATAACCCGAAGATGCCAAACCAAACGAGCGTAAAGGCTGTGGGCGCAAACAGCACTCCGGCAACAAACTCGCGAATGGTTCGCCCCCGGGAAATCCGGGCAATGAAGATGCCTACATAAGGCGCCCAGGAAATCGTCCATGCCCAATAGAACAGGGTCCACTGCCTCTGCCAGTCCGTTTCTTTGAAGGTTTCTGTCCAGAATGCCAGCCATGGCAAGGCATCAAAATAATCCCCCACGCTTTGCACCATCCCTTCCGCAATGAACACCGTAGGCCCTGCAATGAGAACGAAGGCAAGCAAAGCCATAGCCAGCAGAATATTAAGCTGGGAAAGCCGCTTTACGCCCTTATCCAGCCCCAACGCCACCGATGTAGCGGCAATGCTGGTAATAACCGCAATCAACGCAACCTGCACCAGACCGGAGGAAGGTGTACCAAACAGATAATTCAGGCCGCTGTTCAACTGCAGCGTCCCCAGCCCCAGGGATGTCGCTACGCCAAACAAAGTGCCGAGCACAGCAATAACATCCACCGTCCAGCCCCAGGGGCCGTAGACCCGCTCCCCAAGTATCGGGTAAAACAGACTGCTGATGCGCATGGGCAAGTTGTGTCGGTAGGCAAAGTAACCGATCGCCAGGCCCGGCAAGGCAAAGATGGTCCAGGTGTGCAAGCCAAAGTGATAGAGCGCTATGGTCATAGCGTCGCTGGCAGCCCGTTCAGAGCCGGGTTGTACGCCGTCAAAAGGTGGGCTGGAGAAGTGCGATACAGGTTCTGCAACACCCCAGAACATCAGAATGGTGCCTATGCCGGCAGCGAACAGCATGGTAAACCAGGTAAGGTTGGAATAATCGGGGCGGCTGTCGTCAGCACCCAAGCGGATATCGCCATAACGGCTCACGGCCAGGCCAAGCAGGAAAATCAGTAAGGCGCTAACAGAGAGGATATAAAACCAGCCAAGATTACGAGCCACCCAACCGGTCAGCAGGCCAAAGCTGCCAGCAACAGCTTCATCAAACGGCACCGCAAGAGCAACAAACAGGGTGGCCACACCGGCCGAGGTAAAAAACACCCCCGGTATGGTCTGCAATCCCAACCGACGTTGCAGCCGCTCCAGCACATGAACCTCCGTTTCTTGTGAAAAATCCCCGAAAGGCCTTACGCTACCACATGCAACCATGTGTTGTGTGGCGGATTCAGAACATTCCCCGGGCATCGACAAAGGCAATTGAACGTGAAAATCGGTGAACTCGCAAAAGCCACGGCCATTCCCGTGGAAACCATCCGGTACTACGAAAAAATCGGTCTGCTACCCAACCCGGACCGCGACACCAATGGTTACCGCACCTACCGTAACGCACATCTGGGGCGCCTTTTGTTTATCAAGCGCTGCCGGAGTCTTGATATGGCCCAGGATGAGATACGCGAACTGATCCGGCTTTCAGAAACCCCTGAAGCAGATTGCCAGGAAGTCGATGCGCTGCTGGCCCACCACCTGAACCATGTACGCGACCGACTGAAAGAGCTGAAAAACCTTGAGAAAACCCTGCAGCAACTGCAAAAAGCCTGCTCGGATGCAGGTACAGTAAAGGAGTGTGGCATTCTGGACGGACTCAACGCCGAAATCGAGGGTCTTCAGTCCAAGAGCAGAGACCAGGGAAATCACATTCCTGGCACTCACAGGCCAGGTAAAACCTGAGGAGCGAATAAAACGTTTTGGCGGGTGTTGACCTTGTAGTAGCTACAGGGTTTCTAATACAGACAGACTTGTATTGGAGGTGTTTATGGCATGCAGTTGTTCTGGCCCGGAGCCGCAATCTCCGGCTCCCGGTTTTCGTCGCGCACTCTGGATTGCCCTGTGGGTGAACCTGGCCATGTTTTTTGTCGAAGGCATCGCCAGTTTACAGTCCGGCTCGGTGTCGCTGATGGCTGACGCCATCGACTTCTTTGGCGATAGCGCCAACTATATCCTGTCGCTTTCTGTGCTCTCGATGGGCATGCTCTGGCGTGGCCGGGCGGCCATGGTGAAAGGTATTACCATGGCGGTGTTCGGTATCGCCGTCTGGGCGCGGGCCATCTGGGTATTGGAACAAGGCATCACTCCCGAACCACTTACCATGGGGGCTGTTGGTTTACTGGCTCTGGTAGCAAACTCCGGCGTTGCCATTATGCTGTTCCGGTTTCGCAGTGGGGATTCGGACATGCGCTCGGTGTGGCTATGCAGCCGCAACGATGCCATCAGCAACATCGCTGTCATGGCCGCGGCTCTGGGTGTGTTCGGCACAGCACGCGCGTGGCCGGATCTTATCGTGGCGGCCATAATGGGCACCTTGGCGATCACAGCCGGCATCAGTGTGGTACGCCATGCACGGGTTGATATATCTGAGGCTCACAACCGAATCACCAGTGCCGGTACGGTGGAGAGCCACTAAATCTCAGGCAGAGCAAAAGACGTTAGAAAGCCAGCGATATCATCACCGGAATGAACACGAGGGCAAAAAGCGTAGTGAGCATTACCGTGCCGGCGGCCTGCCTGGGAGACGTATCCAGCAAAGTCGCAATGACAACGGTATTGGCTGCAATGGGTGTAATGGAAATCAGGAAGATTGCCTGATGCACCGCCGGCTCATAGATACCCAGCACCTGTGAGTCCAGCCACCAGAGTGCCATTGCCACCAAAGGCCAGACGACAAACTTGCCAAAAAACGCCAGTGCAGTGAAGCGCATATTGCCCGCCAGCCCACGGAAACTGGTAATGCTCATGCCAATAATCATCATGCCCAGAATACTGTAGGCACCGCGCAGGTTATCGAAAAGCGGCATAAACACATCGGGAATGCTGATACCCGAAAGGTTGAGGATTACCGCTGCCAGAAACGCATATACCGAAGGCAGCTTGGCGACTCGCCACAGAGACTCCTTCAGATCATATCGGCCGCGCGCAGCCAGGTAGAACCCCACCGAGTTTTCAAACAGGGTGGTGCCCAGCATGCAGACAATGTAGAGCCCCAACCCTTCCTCGCCAAACAGCAACAACGCCACCGGCACCCCGAAATAGCCTGTATTACCCGACCCTACACACAGGGGAATGATGCTGGCACTGCCATCAGTAATCACTCGTCGCGCCAGTTTAAGTTGCAGAATTCCCAAAACCGATGAAAGCCCGAACACCAGAAACGGCAGGAAGATCACCTCCGGTGAAAGCGGGGCAGCCATCACACCGGAGAACACCACCGACGGCGTAACAATATAAAGCATGATGCCCGCAATATGTTTGCCGCTGGCTTCAAGGTAGCGCCCAGCCAGCCAGCCAAGGGCAACGGTGACATAAAGCGGAATCAGTTTGATAAACAACGCCAGCGCAGCGGCCATGACGGCTCCGGACATTTGGATAGAAGAAAAACAGGGTGCGGAGTCTAACACCTACCCCTCTGGAGGTAACTCCCCGGCGCAGTAGTGTGATTTTCCGCAATGATTGATAATCATCAACAGCATTATGAATACATGTTTATATCCTAGTAGGGCTGTCAGGTATTCCACAACGACCAAGGAGAGAGACCAATGGCCGAGCGCTTTACCAAAAGCATGGCCAGAAACATATATCTGGGAGGAAGTACATTCTTCGTCCTGCTGTTTCTGGTCCTGACTTTTGATACCCAATCACGGGCGATGCCCGAAAGAGACAACAGGGATCAGCTTACTGAGCAGGTAGTCCGAGGCAAACATGTCTGGGAAAACAACAACTGCGTCGGCTGCCACTCCCTTATGGGTGAAGGTGCTTACTTTGCACCTGAACTTGCCAACGTATTCGACCGCCGTGGCGGGGCTGATAGCGAAGTCTTCAAGGCGTACATGAACGCCTGGATGAACGCCATGCCCACTAACGTGCCCGGTCGCCGGCAGATGCCGCAATTCAACCTGACTGACCAGGAAATCGACGATCTGTCTTCATTCCTAGAATGGACATCCAAGATCGACGATAACGGCTGGCCACCCAACATCGAAGGCTGAGGGAGCAGATATGAAATACGAATCTCAACGGGTCGCCATGCCCTACTTCATTTTTGCCCTGGTTCTGTTTGCCGGTCAGATCGTGTTTGGTCTGATTCTGGGCTTGCAGTACGTAGTGGGTGATTTCCTGTTCCCGGAAATACCCTTCAACGTAGCGCGAATGGTTCATACCAACCTGCTCATCGTCTGGCTGCTGTTCGGCTTTATGGGTGCAACCTACTACCTGGTGCCGGAAGAGGCACAGACCGAGCTATACAGCCCGCTGTTAGCGTGGATCCTGTTCTGGGTATTTGCCGTTGCCGGCACACTCACCATTCTTGGCTACCTGTTCGTTGACTACGCCACTCTGGCGGATGTCACCATGAACAGGCTCTTGCCAACCATGGGCCGGGAGTTCCTTGAACAACCTACGATTACCAAAATAGGCATACTTGTAGTGGTTCTAGGGTTCCTGTTCAACGTCATGATGACCGCACTGAAAGGCCGAAAAACCGTGGTCAACATTGTGCTGGTCACCGGCCTGATCGGTTTGGGAGTGCTCTGGCTGTTCTCCTTCTACAACCCGAGTAACCTGACCACCGACAAGTACTACTGGTGGTTCGTGGTTCACCTGTGGGTTGAAGGTGTGTGGGAACTGATCATGGGTGCCATCCTCGCCTACGTACTGATCAAGATTACCGGTGTAGACCGGGAAGTCATCGAAAAGTGGTTGTACGTGATCATCGCCATGGCACTGATTACCGGCATTATCGGCACCGGGCACCACTTCTTCTGGATCGGGCCACCCGAGTACTGGTTGTGGCTGGGCTCTGTGTTCTCAGCCCTGGAACCCTTGCCGTTCTTTATGATGGTGCTGTTCGCCTTCACCATGATTAACCGGCGCAAGCGTAATCAACCCAACAAGGCTGCAGCACTCTGGGCCATGGGGACGGCCGTGATGGCATTCCTGGGCGCGGGCGTATGGGGCTTCCTGCATACTCTGGCTCCGGTGAACTACTACACCCACGGCAGCCAGATCACTGCGGCTCATGGGCACATGGCGTTCTACGGTGCCTATGTCATGATCGTGCTCACCATCATTTCCTACGCCATGCCCATCATGCGTGGTCGGCCATACGGCAATAGCAACACCGCCCAGGTTGTGGAAATGTGGGGCTTCTGGCTGATGACCATCTCCATGGTTTTCATCACGCTGTTCCTGACCGGCGCGGGCATTCTGCAAATCTGGCTGCAGCGTATCCCTGAAAGCGGTGAAGCTCTGTCATTCATGGCCACCCAGGACAACATCGCCTTGTTCTACTGGATGCGCCTGATTGCCGGCTGCTTCTTCATGGCCGGGCTTGTTGTGTACTTCGGCAGTTTCCTGATCAAGGGACAAGCATCCCCTGCTGAGGAAGCCCGCGGCCCTGCACTGCAGGACGCGTAAACCCGCCAACAGTGAGCCCACAGGGCCGGAATCCGTTTCCGGCCCTGTCTATCCGGAAGTGATATTGTGACCGTGCAGCAAGCCAACCCAAAAGACACACTCCAGAGCAAGCGGCTGATCACACGCACTGCTTTCTTCGGGCTGTTCCTGCTGGCACCGGTTCTGAATATTTTTCGTTATGACCTGACGGAGACCCGGTTTGTTCTGCTTGGTTTCCCACTTTCATTCAATCTGAATCTCGACTGGGTGGCGCAAAGTTCTCCTATGGACGTCGCCAGCCAGATTCTGTTGTGGTTCATCCTTCCCATTCTGACACTCGTTCCCCTTGTGCTCTGGATTGCCTGGAAATGGGGCAGGATATACTGCGGCTGGCTGTGCCCACATTTTTCTGTAGTGGAAACCATTAACGATCTGATGACCCGCATTACCGGTCGCCCTACACTCTGGGAAGCCCTGAAAAAAGGTCGGCGCGGCAAGGCCATTCACTGGGCCGGCCTGACATTTGTATGTGCTCTTATTGGCTTTTCCTGGGCCCTGGCCATGCTGTCATACCTGTTGCCGCCCATTCCCCTGTACACCGACTTGGTCACTGGCAACCTGGCCTTCTACCCAGCCGTATTTCTGGCCGTGGCAACCACGGTTTTCACCCTGGATTTCCTGTTCGCCCGTCACCTGTTCTGCAAATATGGCTGCGCCTTTGGTGTTGTGCAGAGCATTGCCTGGATGACCAACGGCCGGGGACGACTGGTAACCTTTGATACAGCCCGCGCTGCGGCTTGCCGGGATTGCACCAAAGCCTGCGATGCAGCCTGCCCCATGCGATTGCCTACCCGCAGCCACAAACGCGCAAAATTCTCCTGCACCCAATGCCTGCAATGTGTAAGCGCATGCCGTGAGGTGCAAAAGAACAACCCCGAGGGCAGCCTGCTGCACTGGCAACCTGGCGAACCCAGCCGGCAGACCGTGCTGATCCCGGTGCACCAGTTACACACCAGCCACCAACCTGAGAGCAAACCCGCCAGACAGCGGGCTTAACAGGAGTTCAAAATGGAAGAGTGGGTCGGCTACAAATGGCATGAGTACATCACCCGCCAGGCTCTGGGCGAATTCCCCGAGCACGTCGTTTACCTGAAAGATGAAGCCCGCAGCCTGGGCATTCTGTTCCGCGCCTTCGGCGGCGATCCGGCGCTCAGTCTGGTAACTGCCGAACCCCGGCACTTTCGTCTGCGCCGCAAGTTTTTGCACAAACTCGCGGGCACACACCGCAAATTTGAACTGGCCTGGAGGGATGAACAGAATCTGCGTCTGCCAGAGAAAGTGGCAAAGTTCCCCTCAAAACAGCTGAACAGGGAACTGTACATCTGGCTGGCTGCACTGGCAGCCTTGCCCACCCCCGCGGACCGTGACTGGTTTACCGGCAATCAGGCACTGGTGCAGGATGTCATTGCCCGCTGGCCTGGCCTGGAACGCGTATACCAGCGCCTGGTCAAACAGGTTTTGCATTGGCGCCCTGAAGCCGAAAGTCTTTCTCCGGAGGAATCCCTGCGTGAACAGGCAATCCGGCAGGCACTGATTCACCCGGGCAGCGTTCCTGCCCTGCCCCCAGCGGGCAGTGATCCCTGGCCAGTTATCCTCTGGCTATACCCGGCTCTGGAACAGGGCAAAGCTGGCGGGAGGGTCACCGGCGATGACGAAACCCAGTCCAGCCCTGGCGGCCTGACCAAGAAAAACAAACGTAGACAAGCCGAACGAGTGGAAGCCTTCGATCGAGACCAGGGGCTGATGCTCTTTCGCCTGGAAAGCCTGTTTTCCTGGACCGATTTCATACCGGTTGACCGGGCCGGCGACGACACGGAAGAGGAAGACGCAGAAGCCGTTGCCGATGATATGGACATGATCTCTGTATCCAATGACCGCAGGGAAACCTCTTCCTCTATCAAGTTTGATCTCGACCTGCCCTCGGAAGAACATGACGACTTGCGACTTGGCCCGGGTATTCACCTCCCGGAGTGGGACTGGCGTAGCCAGAGTTATCGCGACGCCTTCTGCTGCCTGCAACCCATGCTGGCCCGGGATGCCGAACCAGCGGAACTCCCGGAAGCCCTGCGTCGGCCAGCCCAGCACCTGCAACGCCAGTTCAGTGCACTGAAGCCCCTCAAGCAATGGCAAAGGCGACAACTCGATGGTGACGAACTGGATCTGGACGCCTGCCTGGAGCGGGAAGTTCAGCATCGTCGCGGCCAGGGGGTGATCGACCAGAAGCTTTTCCGCCGTTGCCAGCAAAGCCAGCGCGACCTCGCCTGCCTGGTTCTCGCGGATGTGTCACTTTCGACTGAAACCTACATCAACAACCATCAAAGGGTGATCGATATTGCCCGTGACGGTCTGCAACTGCTCAGCGAAGCCCTGCAGGCAAGCCGAGACCCTTTCGCCCTGTTTGCGTTTTCATCAAGGCGACGTGACCACGTGCGTTTCCATCATCTAAAGAGCTTCGACGAGCCCTATAACAGCACCATACGAGGCCGCATTCAGGCTCTTGAGCCGGGTTTCTATACCCGTATGGGCGCTGCCATCCGCCAGGGCACCAAGCTGCTGCAGGCACGTCACGAGCACCAGAAAATCCTGTTGTTACTTACTGATGGCAAACCGAACGACCTGGACATCTACGAAGGCCGATACGGCGTCGAAGACACCCGCATGGCCGTCCAGGAAGCCCAAAAGGCGGGCATTACACCGTTCTGCGTAACCATTGATGACGAGGCCAGCGAGTACCTGCCCTACGTGTTCGGAAGCAGTAATTACGTGGTGATCCGTGATCCGGCACAGCTGCCTTTGCAGCTCCCCAAACTCTACCTGAACCTGACGCACTGATATGAGAGAGATGACTGACTTGGCTCCTGAGCCCGAAACAGAATCCGATTCGCGCCAACTGCCTGGCGATGTCGCCGTATGGATCTTCATTTTCGCTGAACTGGCCGTGTTCGGCATTATGTTCATCGGTTTTGCCGTCGCACGCAGCCTCGACCCGGCTACCTTCCATGCCGGACGCGAAGCACTGCATCCCTTGATCGGCCTGCTGAATACCATTGCACTGATCACTGCCTCCTACCTGGTCGCAACCGCTGTTCATCAGCTCCGTAACAGACGCCGTGGCACGCAATGGCGGCTATGGCTTGCGATTGGGGTTTCCTGCATTTACACCCTGGGCAAACTGTATGAGTACGTAAATCTGTATAGCCAGGGCTACAACCTGGGTACAGATACCTTCTTCATGTTTTATTTCTTCCTGACGTTCTTTCACTTCATGCACGTTATTCTGGGCCAGGTCATCCTCATCGTGCTCGCGATTAAAGTCGGCAACGGTGACTACGATGGTTCGGATATGAATGGAATGGAGTCCGGCGCCTCATACTGGCACATGGTGGATTTGGTGTGGCTGGTGCTGTTTCCGATGATTTACGTTCTGGCCTAGGGAGGGCTGACGATGCTGACGATCTATTTTGCACTGATGATTTGTACGGCCCTGCCGGTCATCGCACTGGAGGTCGGAATCGGCCCCGAATTTCTGGCCTGGCTGGTTTTTGTATTGGTGGTTGTGAAAGCGGTTTTGCTAGTGGACCACTTTATGGAGATGAAGCATGCACCGCGCGGCTGGAGGTTGGCCGCCCAATTGTGGGCACCTGTGGTGGTGTTTGCCGTAGCGGGGTTTCATACACTTACCTGAAGTTATCGCGGGTTTCCATAAGAAAGATTGCCGGCCCTGTGCCGCCATTTCATAGCCCTTCGCACGCAAGTATCACTACGAACCAAGCAGATCCGCCCAGCACGTAGCCGGGCGGATGTTAGGTTCAAACGCCGCGCCGGCTTATGATTTATCCATATTGTCTTTCATGTCGTCGTGCATCATGCCGTCATCTTTCTTCATGTCATCGTGCATCATGCCGTCGTCTTTCTTCATGTCATCGTGCATCATGCCATCATCTTTCTTCATGTCGTCGTGCATCATGCCGTCGTCTTTCTTCATATCATCGTGCATCATGCCATCATCTTTCTTCATGTCGTCGTGCATCATGCCTTCGTCTTTCTTCATGTGGTCGTGCATCATGCCATCATCTTTCTTCATGTCGTCGGCATAAGCCAGGTTTACACCTACCCCGGCAGCAGTAATTACAACGGCAAGAAACATGCGAATCAGCGTCTTCATATCGTTCTCCCGGTATTTTTTATTAGCCAGAGGCGTTTGCCCCGAGCCCTGACACCCATCATGAACATACCGATTCGCAGAGGCTTAACGCAGCGCTAAAGAATTTATAACGAAAAGATCACGCTGGATCAGAGCCATTTAGCAGGGAACAAGGGTTTTTTATCAGACATAGCCTGAGCCAGAGAGACCATCCCCCAAAGCACAAAACCCGTGTGCAACGCAATTGCCCACACCAGAGCGAATGTCCCGAAGTAACCCACATCACTGAAGAATATCCAGCTCAAAGCAATGCCAGAACTGATCAGAACAAACCCAAGCAGAGACATGAACAGAGCGGCCCGGGTGTGAGCCCGGCGCAGTTCATTGGTTTCAGGGCTTTTAATGAACAGCCACAGCAAAACCACGAAACCGATAATCGGAATTGCCAGCAAGTTCAGCAAATACCAGATAATCGGTATAACCGCACCACTAGCGGTTTTCTTCTGGGCGCCCGAATACGGCATATACTACCTCCATTAATGAAATAACTGTTGCTTCGTCGTCTGACAATGGCTCAATCATGCCTGCGAGGCAGGCTGCCGCTGCGGGTAAACCGGCGCCTATCAAAAGGGCCGTGTGTATCAACAAACGGGTTGATGCTGCTTCTTCCAGGTCGTGATCTTTCAGGTTGCGCAAAGCGGTCGCAAGGCTTACAAGTTGCTGTGCGAGATCGCTGGTACAACCGGATTCTTCCACCACAATGGTTTGCTCCGCCGCTTCTGAGGGGTAGTCAAACCTCAGTGATACAAATCTTTGGCGGGTGCTAGGTTTCATGCCTTTGAGCAGGCTCTGGTATCCCGGGTTATAGGAAACGACCAGCATAAAACCGGGCGCTGCGGTGAGCAGTTCACCGGTGCGCTCAATCGGCAGCTCGCGGCGATCATCCGCCAATGGATGCAGCACTACCGTTGTATCCTTGCGTGCCTCTACTACTTCATCCAGATAACAAATGCCGCCTTCCCGTACAGCGCGAGTCAGCGGGCCGTCCTGCCAATAGGTGCCTTCCGGGCCAATCAGGTGTCGACCAACCAGGTCTGCAGCGGTCAGGTCGTCGTGGCAGGCTACGGTATAAACCGGTCGATTGAGTTTCTCGGCCATGTAGCGGACAAACCGGGTTTTACCGCAGCCGGTAGGCCCTTTGATCAGTACCGGCAGGCCGTTGTCGGCTGCCGCCTGGAACAGTTCTATTTCATTACCAACTGGCTGGTAAAAGGTCATTTGAGAAAGCCCCCGGTTACTGGCTTGAAGTTATAGACCGAGCACATGGGCCCGACTGGAAAAGAAAGTGCCGCTGGGGTTTATCGCATCCAGTTCTGCAACCGGCTCAAGAGTGCGAGTGTTGTAAACCGTCACCCGGTTGCTGTCCCTGGACGACACCCAGACTTCCTCGCCCCTCGGGGTGAACTCCATGTGCAAAACCGCCTGGCCCGGCTCGAGCGTACGGATGATTTCGCGGGTCTGGGAATCAATTACCTGAACCACATCGTTTTTCGGATGCGCAAAGCTCACCCAGATTCGCCGGTTGTCGGGGCTGGCCATCACGAAAACCGGCTGACCCTGCACCGGAATTTTGTCTACCAGTGACCAGTCATTCATATCGGCCACCAGCACCTGATGGTGGCCTACGGCCGGCACGAACGCCCTTCCATCGGCAACCGTCCAGCCCTCAAGGTGAGGCATTTTGTATACAGGAAGCTGTTTTTCGCCCTTGCCGTAATTCGGCAGGATCTCGGTAACCCCGGCATCGGTATCCCAGAGGTCCAGCATCGAAAGACCGTCTTCGCCAAACAGGCCGGCGATGTAGTAACGCCCATCTGGAGTAATCATGGAATCGTAGGGTGCCTTACCGGCATCGAAGCGAGTTACTTCAGGCTTGTCGCCAGCAACACCGTCCGGCATATCCAGAATCCAGATCTCATTGGCATCAAACAGGCTAAACACGAATCTGTTTCCCGGTGCATCGACCAGGCCTACGGTTTTGGACTGCGCCGTTTCTCCGTTTTCCCGGATATAGGTAGCAGGAATATCAGCGACCAGTTCCAGCGTTGTGCTGTCAAAAACTTTTACCCCTCCCGGCTCGTAATTCGACACCGCGACGTAACGGCCGTCCTGAGAGATAGCTCCACCAATGCTGTTGCCAGACTGAATCACTCTCTCAACAACAGACTGTGTGAGCAGATCCACTTTGGTGAGGCCGCCATCGCGACCAAATACGAAGCCATAACGCGCATCCCGGGAGTACACAACGGAGGCATGAGACAGATCACCCAGCCCTTCAATACGACTGATCACACTGTGGCTGGTCGTGTTGATAACCAGCAAGGAACCTGTCGCACGCTCGATAATCAGGCCCAGGTCGCCGGTACCCATCAAGCCATCGCCAGAATCAGTTTCACCAAGAACCTGGCAACCACTCATTAGCGCAGCAATCAGCACCAGCATTAATAGTCGCTTCGCAGAACAGATAATCTGAACCATTCAGGGAGTCCTCCAGGCAAAAGGTCAGGGCAAGACCAGAGCGCCAGTTTTAAGTTGATGACTGATCCATTCAATTTCGGCGGGAGCCAGCAGGGGCTTCCACGGAGGCATTGCAGTACCCGGAATGCCCTCACGGATAATGGCTGCTATGGCCCCTTCGGGCAGGTGCCCAAGATTCTCGGGTCTCAGAGGCGGGCCAAGCCCTCCTTTAAGCGTCATTCCATGGCAGGAGCCACAGTCCTGCACCACAAAATTCTCGAGTTCGGCAAGGCTACGGGACTGATCCGGCTGTCCGCCGGCCAACAGTGCCGAGGGCAATAAAAACAGCATCAACCATACTGCTGTGGGACCAATCCTCCGCTTGACCTTACTCCGTGTGAAACCGTTCACAGCTCGTTTTCTCCCCTGGGCCTGTAGCGGATATTCCACATGGTGACGCCGCCCTTTAACGACATCTTTGATATTGGTTAAAAACACCCCCCGCCACAACAACTCTTTGGTTATACCCATGGTTGGGTACTCACTAGACAAATAACATACATCTGATTTTAATCAATGTTCATCAGGGTAAAGAAGAGAACCCTAACAACACTCTTAAACTCAAAGGAGAGAGCCTGATGAGAGCAACCAATCCATTCCTGAAACCACTGGCGCTTGCCGTGGCTGTCGCGTCGTTCGGCGCGATGAACGCCTATGCCGCTCCAAAGAACGCTGATCCGTCTGTAACCGCCTATGAAGGCACCGCCAGCCCCATTGATTCAAGTTCGGCACAGACAGTCCGAACACCCGGGGCCCCGGATCTGACTGACGCGGAATTTGAAACCGCAAAGCAGATCTACTTCGAACGCTGCGCTGGCTGCCACGGTGTTTTGCGTAAAGGCGCGACCGGTAAGCCTCTGACTCCGGATATCACCCAGGAGCGCGGAATTGATTACCTGAAAGCGTTCATCAGTTACGGCTCCCCCGCTGGCATGCCGAACTGGTTGACCTCTGGCGACTTCGACGAAGAAACCGTGGAGCTGATGGCCAAATATGTCATGCACGAGCCCCCCGTGCCGCCTGAATTCAGCCTGGCTGACATGAAGGACACCTGGGAAGTGATTATTCCGCCGGAAGACCGCCCAACCAAGCAAATGAACGATCTGAACCTGGAAAACATTTTCAGTGTCACCCTGCGTGACGCCGGTGAAATTGCGTTGATCGACGGCGATTCCAAAGAAGTCGTGAAAATCATTAAAACCGGCTATGCAGTGCACATCTCCCGGATGTCTGCTTCTGGCCGCTACGTAATGGTTATCGGCCGTGATGCCCTGATCAACATGGTCGACCTATGGATGGAAGAGCCGGAAACCGTCGCCAAGATCAAGGTGGGCATGGAAGCGCGCTCTGTTGAAACATCCAAGTACAAGGGCTGGGAAGACAAATACGCCATTGCAGGCACCTACTGGCCGCCTCAGTTCGTGATCATGGATGGCGACACTCTTGAGCCGAAGAAAATAGTAAGCACCCGCGGCATGACCGTCAGCAAACAGGAATATCACCCTGAGCCGCGAGTGGCTGCCATTGTGGCCTCACACGCTCACCCGGAATTCATCGTCAACGTAAAAGAGACCGGCAAGATCCTGCTGGCTAACTACGAAGACCTGGACAACATGAACATCGCCTACATTGATGCAGCAGAATATCTGCACGATGGCGGTTGGGACGCCAGCATGCGTTACTTCATGACGGCAGCCAACAACTCCAACAAGATTGCGGTTGTTGATGCCAAGGATCGTAACCTCGAGGCTCTTGTCGATGTTGGCCAAACTCCGCATCCAGGTCGTGGCGCCAACTTTATAGACCCCGAGCACGGTCCAGTCTGGGCAACCTCTCACCTGGGCGATCCAACCATCCAGATGATCGGTACCGACCCTGAAGGGCACCCCGACAAGGCCTGGAAAGTGGTACGCACCGTGAATGGCCAGGGTGGCGGCTCACTGTTCGTGAAGACCCATCCCAAGTCCACCAACCTGTGGGTAGATACCGCTCTTAACCCGGCTGAATCCGTGAGCCAGAGCATCGCTGTATTTGACATCAATAACTTTGATGCCGGCTACGAAGCGCTCCCGATTGCCGAGTGGGCCGACCTTGGTGAAGGTCCCAAACGTGTTGTGCAGCCTGAATACAACAGGGCGGGCGACGAAGTCTGGTTCTCTGTCTGGAACACACAGGACAAGAACTCCGCCATTGTCGTAGTCGATGACAAGACACGTGAGCTGAAGAAGGTGATCAAGGGCGAATACATGGTTACCCCGACCGGTAAGTTCAACACTTACAACACCCAGCACGACGTGTATTGATCCCGGCCCGGCCCGAAGGAGTAACGTGATGACACTGGATGCGGCAGACAGACAATTGATTGACAGTTACCAGCGTAACCTGCCGGTCTGTGAACGCCCCTACGAAGAAATAGCCCGAAGCCTGGGCCTGACGGAAGCAGAGGTGATTCACAGGTTGTCTGCCCTTCAGGAGAAACAGGTACTCAGCCGGGTCGGACCCGTGTTTGAACACAGCCAGGCAGGCGCAAGCCTGCTGGCTGCCGTGGCGGCGCCGGAAGCGCAAATGGATCTGGTCGCCGCCCGTATCAACCGTGCTCCGGGGGTGAATCACAATTACGCCCGAGAGCACACCTACAATCTCTGGTTTGTCATGACGGCCCCGGATCACGAACTTCTGGATGAGCACCTTGACGAACTGGAACATGAGCTTAGATTGCCCATGCTTCGCCTACCCATGGTTGAGGGCTATCACATTGACTTGGGCTTCGATATCGACTGGGAGGCCTTGTCATGAGCCAACCCTTTTCGGCCGACTATCTGCCCCGGGATTCTGCGACTTCACGTTCAACTGAAGTAAGTGCCTGGGGGCTGTTAAGGCTCAGGAAGCAACTTGAGCAGGGGCTCCCTCTGACGCCTCGCCCGTTTCAGACTCTTGCCGAGCGTACGGGCCTGTCCGAACAGGAAGTCATGGACGCCATCACGCAATGGCAGAGCGACGGCCTGATCAAGCGTTTTGGCCTGGTGGTGAAACACCGCACACTGGGCTACAACGCCAACGCCATGGTGGTCTGGAATATCCCCGATGAGCAGGTACAAGCTCTCGGCAAAGCCATGGCCGCTGTGCCATTTATCACACTTTGCTATCAACGCCCGAGGCGTCTCCCGGACTGGCCTTATAACCTGTTCTGCATGATTCACGGCACTAACCGCGAGCGCGTGCTGGCACAGCTGGCCTGTCTGATTGACGACCAGAATCTGCAGCATATTCAACACGCCGTACTGTTCAGTAATAAAGCCTACCGTCAACGCGGAGGGCGCTATGTCAGCCACGACTGAATCCCGCCGCCAGGCCCCGATTGCAGACCTGAGCCAGGTTGAGAAGGTTCTTATCAACCGTTTGCAGCACGGTTTGCCGCTGGTACGCCACCCTTTTGCGGCCGTGGCAGAGGAACTCAGCCTCAGGGAGCAACAGGTGCTGGATACGGTTAGAAAACTGCTCGCTGAAGGCGTGCTCACCCGCTTTGGCCCTATGTTCCATGCCGGTGAAATGGGCGGCGCACTGACACTGGCAGCCATGCGCATTCCAGAGGCGGATTTTGAGCGGGTTACCGAACAGGTAAACAGCTTTGACGAAGTCGCCCACAACTACCGCCGCGAGCACGACCTGAATATGTGGTTTGTTCTGGCAACCGAAACCAGGGGCGCCATTGAAAACACCATCAGCGCCATTGAAAACACCACCGGTTACCCGGTTTACAACATGCCAAAGGAGCAGGAGTTCCATGTCCACCTCCACTTCCCTGTCTGACACAGAGACACAAAACGGGTTCGTAATGACAGAGCGCGACCGCGAACTGATTCTTGCCACCCAGGCAGGCCTGCCACTGGTTTCCGACCCCTGGGCCGAACTGGGCAAAAAGCTGAACATGGACGCCGACGAGGTACTTTCCCGCTTCCAGGCCCTGCAAGACGCCGGCGTGATACGCCGGGTCGCAGCCGTGCCCGATCACTACCGCCTGGGTTATCGCTACAACGGGATGACCGTGTGGGACATTGTCGACGATCGCGTCGCGGAACTGGGCGCCGCCATTGGTGAACTGCCTTTCGTGAGCCACTGCTATCGCCGGCCACGACACCTGCCCTATTGGTCTTTCAATCTGTTTGCCATGGTACACGGCACCACCCGGGAAGAAGTAGAAGACAAAGCCGCACAGATTCGTGCGGTGCTGGGCGACGCCTGCCGGCAAAACACCATTCTTTACAGCTCGGCCATTCTCAAGAAAACCGGCCTGCGGCTGCGAAAATAACGCAAGGGGAAGCACCATGTTCAGAATGACCCGCTACATAAAAAGCCTGATGAATCCGGCGCCGGTGAGAGCCATCCCCAAGCCCTCCGGCCCGGTGGTGATCTGGAACCTGATACGTCGCTGCAACCTCACCTGCAAACACTGTTATTCGATTTCTGCGGATATCGATTTCAAGGGTGAGCTGAGTACCGATGAAGTCTACACCGTGATGGACGACCTCAAAGCTTACGGAGTGCCAGTACTGATCCTTTCGGGCGGCGAACCGCTGATGCGCCCGGATATTTTCGATATATCACGCCGCGCCAAAGACATGGGCTTCTACGTGGGCCTGTCCAGCAACGGCACTCTGATTACCGAGGACAACATCCAGCAAATTGCAGACGCCGGCTACGATTACGTTGGCATAAGCATTGACGGCCTGGAAGAAACCCACGACGAATTCCGCCAGAAAAAAGGTGCCTTCGAGGCCTCCATGAAAGCGGTAAAACTGTGCAAGGATGCAGGCATAAAAGTAGGTCTGCGTTTTACCCTCACACAGGACAACGCAGTTCAATTACCGGATATGCTCAAGCTGCTGGACGAGCATGGCATTGACAAGTTCTACCTTTCACACCTGAACTACTCCGGCCGCGGCGGTCGCAATCGCAAGCGCGATGCCTGGCATGACATGACCCGTGATGCCATGAACCTGCTGTTCAACCACTGCCACGAAGAGCTGAAACGCGGTGTCGAGCGCGAATACGTGACTGGCAATAACGACGCCGACGGGCCTTTTCTGCTGCAGTGGGCAGCAGAACATTACCCGGATCAAGTGCCGGCCCTGGAGCAACGGCTGCTTAACTGGGGTGGCAACTCCTCTGGCCAGAACGTCTCAAACATCGACAATCTGGGCGTCGTCCATCCTGATACCTTCTGGTGGGATTACAACCTGGGCAACGTGCGTGAGAAGCCCTTTTCGCGAATCTGGTCAGAAGCCAATGATGAACTGATGCAAGGCTTCCGGCAGAAACCACGGCCCGTAAAAGGCCGCTGTGCCCAGTGCCAATATCTGGCGATCTGCAACGGCAACACCCGGGTACGCGCCTACAATGTTTCCGGTGATTTCTGGGAAGAAGACCCCGGCTGTTACCTCACCAACGAGGAGATTGGCGTTCTAGAAATGCCCAGGCGTGTTGCCGCACCGGTAGTCGAAATTCCAGTCAACAATCTGTAAGGAACGCAGCATGACAAGCAGCCAGAGAAAGAAGTGCCTGGTGGAATTCCAGTTGGCGGAACAACCCTTGCGCGCCGGTGAAGTCGCCATTGTAGGCGCCGGCCCAGGCGATCCCGGTTTGCTTACACTCAGAGCCCTGATGCTGATCCAACAGGCAGACGCCATCGTTTACGACCGGTTGGTGTCACCACAGATCATGGAGCTGGTGAACCCCAGCGCAGAGCGAATCCACGTAGGCAAGGCCAGCGGATGCCATTACGTAGCTCAGGAAGACACCAATGAACTTCTGGTTCAGTTAGCGGTAAAGCAGCGCCGAGTCGTGCGATTGAAGGGCGGCGACCCATACATTTTTGGTCGCGGTGGTGAAGAGGCCGAGTTCCTGGTCGAAAATGATATCGACTTTCTCGTAGTGCCCGGCATTACCTCTGCCGCTGGCTGCGCCTCCTACTGCGGCATTCCGCTTACGCATCGGGATTACGCCCAAAGCGTAACCTTCGTAACCGGACACCGGAAAGCCGATCACGCCCTGGACCTTAACTGGAAAGTACTGGCAGCCCCCGGCCAGACCTGCGTGTTTTACATGGGGCTGCACAATGCACCCGCCATTGTCCGGGAGTTGATGGCACACGGCCGCTCCGGCGAATGCCCGGTGGCACTGGTAGAACGTGGGACGACCCCGCAACAGCACATGGCCGTTACAACTTTGAAAAACCTGGAAAAAACCATCCGCATGGAAGGTTTCCAGCCACCTACCCTGATCATTGTAGGCGAAGTAGTACAGCTGGCAGACAAGCTGGCGCAGCCGGCACAGGCAGGCTGGAACAGTGCATTAATAGGACCGGCTGCTGCCGCGGCGACGCGGCGGCCCGCATGAACGAAACAGGCTTAAATACATTACCAATGCTCCAAGCTGGAAAGTCGATGCAACAGACCCTGAAAACCCTGATGCTGACCGCAGGCCTGCTGGCCTCACCCCTGATTGCAGCCAACACCGATGCACAGACCCAAGCCCTGTATCAACAGCACTGCGCAAGCTGTCACGGCAGCGACAGGCTCGGCGGTATGGGCCCGGCCTTGCTGCCAGACAACCTCTCGCGACTGAAAAAAGATCAGGCTGAAGACGCCATCCGCAACGGCCGACCCGCAACCCAGATGCTCGGCTTTGCCGACACACTGGATGCCGAATCCATAACCGCCCTGGCTGAATATATATACCAGCCACCGGCACAAGAGCCCGTCTGGGGCAAAAGCGAAATTACCGACAGCCATCTGCTACCGCACCCGGCAGGCTCACTGCCTGACAAGCCTGCTTATGAGGCGGACATGATGAACCTGTTTCTGGTGGTGGAAATCGGCGACCACCACGTTACCCTGCTTGACGGCGACAGCATGGAGCCTATTCACCGGTTTGCCAGCCGTTACGCCCTGCACGGCGGCCCCAAATACAGCCCTGACGGACGCTACGTTTATTTCGGTTCACGGGATGGCTGGATTACCAAATACGACCTCTACAACCTGAAGGTCGTTGCCGAAATCCGCGCCGGCATCAACATGCGCAACATCGCTGTCTCCGCTGATGGCGAACACGTAATGGCAGCCAACTACCTGCCACACACTCTTGTGCTTTTCGACGCGAAAGATCTGAACCTGCTGGAAATCATCCCCGTTGAAAACGGTGCCGAAGAAAGCTCACGGGTAAGCGCCGTTTACACTGCTCCACCCCGGAATAGCTTCATCGCCGCATTGAAAGACATTCCCGAAGCCTGGGAAATTACCGTTGAAAACGATAAAGCCAAAGTACGCAGAATGCAGACCGACACCTGGCTTGACGACTTCTTCTTCGACCCCGGATACCAACACCTCATTGGCGCGGCCCGTGATGGTAAACACGGGTTGGTGATCAATATGGACACAGGAAAAACCACCGCTGACTTGCCCCTGCCCGGCATGCCGCACCTGGGTTCAGGCATCACCTGGGACTACCAGGGCACACGGGTGATGGCTACTCCGCACTTCCGCACTGGTGCCGTTTCCATCATCGACATGGACACCTGGGAGGTCATTAAAACTCTCGAAACCGCTGGTCCCGGATTCTTCATGCGCAGCCATGAAAATTCCCGCTATGCCTGGGTAGACGTATTCTTCGGCCCCAATAAAGACAAAGTCCATGTAATCGACAAACAAACCCTGGAGATCGTAAAGACCCTTCAACCAGCCCCCGGGAAAGTAGCCGCCCATGTCGAATTCGACCGCTACGGCAAAAAACTGCTGCTAAGTATCTGGGACGACGAAGGCGCGGTAATTGTTTACGACGCAGACACTTTGAAGGAAGAAAAACGAATCCCGATGAATAAGCCATCGGGCAAGTACAACGTGTGGAACAAGATCAACTACGAAGAAGGAACCAGCCACTGAGGCTATATCGAGAGAGTGAAAATGCCTTAATGATTTAAGTCATTTCCGAAAACAACTTTCTGTTAGGATAATTAGCACATATTTTAACGGCATCAATGCAATGACTCGCACTCTCAAACCCGACGTGTCCTCCTCCCCCTGCCTGCTGGGGGAGAAAAACCCGGATATAATCCAGCAAGACCCGGCACCACAATCCGTGGCCTTGCTTAACGGGCTAAGCCGCGTATTCGGAATCAGACTGAGTGGGAAACAGGACACCCCGGACACAAGATTTCTCGGCGACCTCACCCGACTGTTTCATCAGCGCCGAGTCGACGCTGAAACCCAGATGGAAACACACGACACCCCCTGGGCCAACGTCTACCTGATCCAGTACGGGATAATGCGGCTGTTCCGGGAAGCGCCCAGCGGGAAAGTTGCCGTGCATCACTTTTTTACCGAAGGCGACATGGTCTGGCCGGTATTCGGCCGTAGTCGGACAATACGTAACACCCTGTGCCTCACCGCAGTGACACCCGCTACCGTTTGGGTTGCCGATTTCAGTGCATTCCGGGCTGCCATTCAATCCCATGGCGAAGGCCTCTGGCCTCAGTTTGCAATGGCCCTGACCGAAGAACTGGCGGAACTGACCAGCATGCGGGAATTTCGCAAACTCACCATGCCGGCAAAAGAGCGTTATCAGCTATTGTTAGAAGAGTATCCAGAGCTGGTTAAACGCGTACCCGATAACCAGCTGGCCTCATGGTTAGGCGTAGTGCCTGCGACATTCTCCCGGCTTAAAACCGGTGCAATAAAGTACTGACCAACCGCTCACCGAACGGTCATCTTCAGTTATTCCGAGCATAGATAGGCTGAAGTGCCGTGTCCGCCCTAATCTGATACCTCAAAATCCACAGTCAATAGGCCCAGACCAACGCCATCAGAAGAACCCAGGCAAGCAGGGATGCCGCCATAATCGTGTAAGTCGCAGACATAGTTAGAACGTCGTCCTGGGTGCGACCGCACACGGATCTGAGGCCCTGATAAACCAGGGTACAAGACAGAGCCATAGCTGCCAGCACAACGATCACACTGAATGCCACGGAAGGCACAAGCAACGCCAGCGACGAAAGCCACAGTGGTAGCGGTGCAATTGCAGCAAGCAAATAGGCGTTGTTGTAACTGACATCCAGCTTGTGGCTCTCCGCCACAGCATGAATCAGCCAGCCCATCACGAAAAACGTCAGTAACTCTGCCAGAAAAAGAATGGTGGTAATGAAGCGCCATTCCTTGCCTGCGAACCCGGCAATGAAGTCATCGCCATAATGGGTGCCAGCGTAGTAGAGCATCACAGGGGGCAGAAGCGACATGGGCACCACAATGAACCATGCGAGCATGGGGATGGAAAGCTGTCGGCTTTGAAGTTCGCTCCACCCCCCATTACTGGAAAACGGCAGTTTAAGCATGCTTGAAACGTTCATGATGGGCCTCCTTACTGTCAGGCGGGTGCATTTGCCTCGCATGACAGCGTTTGCAATATTATGATGACTTTTACTTATTCGTTTTAGGCGCCTTCCTCCAGACCGTCAATAAACCGGGATGACCTTGAACAAGTCACGCAACGAGCGCTCACGAAAACCTCAGGCATTCTGGCTGTTTTTCCCGGCGGCCAGCCTGCTGGCAACCGTTGCCGTTCCGCTTTCTGTGTGGGCGGTCTGGTCCGGCACGGGATTTCCGGCAGGGTTGCTCGGCGCCGGACACGGCCATGAACTGATTTTCGGTTTTGCACTTGCCTTGATTGCCGGTTATACCCTCGGGCCTCAGCTTGCCTCCGTGCTTTATCCGCTTTTTGGCCTTTGGCTGGCAGCACGGCTGAGCTGGATATTCTTTCCCGACACTCTTATCGCCCAGCTCCTTGGGCCGGCCTTTGCGCTTCTGCTTGCCTGGCATGTTGTGCCACGTTTTAACGCGGCCAAGAAGTGGCGGAACCGCATGGTCGGCCCGCTGATACTGCTGATCTGCTTGCTCGCGGTCGCTTTTTGGCTCTCGGCTGAACAAGGTATCCTGAACTTTTCATGGTTACCTGGCCCATTCAAGCTTATGCATTCAGCCATCACGGGGCTGTTGCTGTTGATGACGTTTATGGGCGGGCGAATTATTGCTCCGGCTGTCGCAGGCACTCTGGAAAAGAAAGGCATTCCTCTCGAAGCCCGCGTTCAGCCGCGTATCGAAGGCATGCTGATTGTCGTGCTTGGCTGCGCGGTTTTCTTGATGGCGTTTCCAATAGCGAATGCGGTTACCGGCAGTCTGCTGGTAATCGGATCGGGGCTGATAACTCTGCGCGCCTTGCGCTGGAAACTGTGGCTATGCCCGGAGCGACCGGATTTGCTGGTTCTGGGGGTGGGCTACCTCTGGCTCGCTGTTGGCGCGGCTGCAATTGGCCTGGCATTATTGCGTGAAACGGCACTGGCCCCGGCGCTGCATCTGATCACCATCGGCGCGCTGGGAACCCTTTCCACCAGCGTGATGCTTCGGCTGGCATGGCAAAGAAGCTATCGGAAGCCACCCGCTGCAGGAGAGGTCTTTCCGATCGCAGCGATTCTATCCGGCTCTGCCGTCAGTCGTTTTTTTGCAGGCGAATCACCTTTCGCCGAACCTTCACTGTTATGGCTATCCGCAAGCCTCTGGGCGCTGGCTTATCTGTGGGTAACCGCAAGGCTCTGTATTCTCGGGCAACACGCACTCAACCGCCGGAAATGAGTGGCTACCTCTCCTGCGCCACCCATGAAAATGATTACCTACTTGGTAATATGCCCACCACAAGTAACTGAAAATAAAGGCTTAAAAAACCCAACACTCTTCCCCGAAGACCAGCTTTCGGCCCGACTCTATCCGCAGACTCTTTGCCTTGATAAATATCATGAATGAACGGGCGCCTCACTTTGCACAATGGTGTCGAGAAGCCCTGGAGCCGCACCCAATGCGTATCAGGGCACGCTAACCGAGGGAGTATTGTTATGGCTAAAACCAACGCCGACATCGAGCACTGGGATGTCGAAAACGAAGAGTTCTGGGAACAGCAAGGCAAGCGCGTTGCCTCCCGTAACCTGTGGATATCCATTCCCAGCCTGTTGATGGGGTTTGCGGTATGGCTGATGTGGGGAATGATCACTACCCAGATGAAGAACCTGGGTTTTGATTTCAGCATCGAACAGCTTTTCACTCTCTCGGCCATTGCTGGTTTATCTGGCGCCACTCTGCGGATTCCAGCGTCGTTCATGATTAAAATTGCCGGCGGGCGCAACACCATATTCCTGACAACCGCCCTGCTGATGATTCCTGCTGCCGGTACCGGCTTTGCGTTGATGAACCCGGACACGCCGTTCATCGTATTTCAGGCTCTTGCTCTGCTCTCCGGTATCGGGGGCGGTAATTTCGCCTGCTCCATGAGCAACATCAGCTCTTTTTACCCCAAGAGCAAGCAAGGCTACGGTCTGGGCATGAATGCCGGCCTGGGCAACTTCGGCGTTACCACCATGCAAATCCTGATTCCACTGGTCATGACGGTCGGCATGTTCGGGTTTCTTGCAGGCGACCCCATGCAACTACAAAGCCCCAGCGGCACGTTGATTGGCCGGATTGAAGCCGGCACAGACACCTGGATCCAGAACGCCGGCTTTATCTGGCTGGTCTTTTTGATTCCCCTGGCTTTTGCCGGCTGGTTCGGCATGAACAACCTGAAGGTCGTTACCCCGAATCCGGGCAACCCTGCCTCAGCATTCGGTAAAATTCTCGGGCTTTATGGTGTCGGTATTCTAACGTCGGTTGTTGGGGTTTGGGCCCTCACAATCATGAATATGTGGCTGGCGTTGCCACTGACCATTGTGCTGACCGTGGTGCTGCTGCGCCTGATTCCTGGCGACATCAAGCCCAACATTAAAAACCAGTTTGCCATTTTCAGTAACAAGCACACCTGGTCCATGACCGTGCTTTACATCCTTACCTTCGGCTCATTCATTGGTTTCTCGGCTGCGCTGCCGCTGTCTATCGGCGTTATCTTTGGCAATATGATGGAAGTGGCTGCTGACGGCACCATTACTCGTGTCGTAAACCCGGACGCCCCGAGCGCACTCACCTGGGCATGGATGGGGCCATTCGTAGGTGCCCTGATTCGTCCGGTAGGCGGCTGGATTTCTGACAAGATGGGCGGTTCTATTGTCACCCAGATCATTTCTGTGGTGATGGTGGTGGCTTCGGTAGCAACCGGCTACGTCATGATGCTGGCTTACAACTCCACAGACCCCAACAGCTACTTCGCACTTTTCCTCATTCTGTTCATCGTGATGTTTGCTGCCAGCGGTATCGGCAACGGCTCCACCTTCCGCAGCATTGGCTTTATTTTTGATCAGCAGCAGAAGGGCCCGGTACTAGGATGGACCAGCGCCATTGCGGCCTACGGTGCCTTCATCGCGCCCAAACTTCTGGGACAGCAGATTCAGGCAGGCACACCCGAGGTGGCCATGTATGGCTTTGCAGTGTTCTACGCACTGTGCCTGGTCGTGAACTGGTGGTTCTATCTGCGCAAAGGGGCCTACATCAAAAACCCGTAAGGACCTGACAAAAGCCCTTTACCTATACCTGCAACTCGCCCGAGAGAAATCTCCGGCGAGTTTTTTCGTTCTTACAAAGGGCGTTTATCACCTTCTAGCTTTCTACCTCCCTTATCCTTCACTACTTACCTCTCTCCCTCTCTCCCGGCCGCTCCCTGCCTCTCTCTGCCTCTTTCCCTCTTTCCCTCTTTCCCTCTCGGATTGTAGACAGGCAACCCTTGATTGGGCTGCACTGTGACGAGCCTGTATACCGTCGGCAACAGGAATACATCCAGGCCAAGTTGAAGCGATCCAGTCACTCCCGTTGATGGAGTCAGTAGGCGTTTACATCCTGCAAGGAAAGAAAGACGTAAGGTCATCAGAGTAGGTTCACAGAGCTATCAGGGAGGTGACCGACTTCTCTTCAGGAGAAAGCAAGGCACGGCGCCTGTACATGGCTTGGTTCAGAGCCGGCCAGGTATTCTGCCAAGTCCAACCAAAAAAGCCCCGCCGGGATCACGCCCGGCGGGGCTTTGGTTCAAGCTTTACTATTTTGGCATCATGCCTTGCCGGGAGCTGCCTGACGCTTGCGCTCTTCCTCTTCGATCTGAAGATCTACCGAGGACACCTCGTACTCTTCCGCAAAGCCGGACTCCGGCTCTTTCAGCCACATAACGCACAGCACCCAACTTACAAAGGCGCCTGCAGCGATAATCAAGAAAAACTGGCTGGGTGTTACGAAGGTGAAGATAGTCAGGTAAACCACTGCACCCACGTTACCATAGGCACCTGCCATACCTGAAATCTGCCCTGTCAGACGACGCTTGATCGACGGAATAATACCAAAGGTTGCGCCTTCTGCACCCTGCACAAAGAAGGAAGTAAACACAGTGATTGCCACAGCAATGATCAGTGGCCAGCTTGAGTTGAGCAGCCCCATCAGCGCAAAACCAACCGCAATGCCGAACATATAGCTGAGCATCACGAAACGACGGTTACCCATACGATCAGAAACCATGCCCCCCATGGGGCGGGCAACCAGATTCACGAAAGCAAAAGACGCGGCAACCATACCTGCAGCAGCCGCACTCAGGCTCCAGGTTTGCTCAAAAAACATCGGCAGCATGGAGACAACGGCAAGCTCGGCACCGAAGTTGGCAAAATAGGTACTGTTCAACGCAGCAACACTGTTAAACGGATACTTGTCGTCTTCCGGAACACCTTTTTTCAGGATAGGCAGGTTTACTCGCAGAATCTGCACAATCTGATAGCACACGATCGCAACAATCACTGCGTAGCAGATCACCGCACCGGTCACGCTCAGGTAACCCATGTTCTGTATACGCCAAACCAGGATTGCCAGAACACCAATCAGGGGGATGGTCCACAGAATCAATTTTACCATATCACCCCAGGTGCTTACTTCCAGCGCAGTCGCCTTGCGCGGCTTGCGGTGTACAGTGCCTACAGGGCCGTCGGTAACAGCGAACCAGTAGTAAACGCCGTATAACGCCATCACGATTGCGCTCTGGGCGATGGCCCAGCGCCAGCCGTCTTCACCGCCGTACATCTGCAAAGCAATGGTAGGCAAGGTCAGCGCCGCCGCTGCGGAACCAAAGTTACCCCAACCTGCGTAGAAGCCCTCGGCAAAACCAATGTCACGAGGTTTGAACCACATGGCGGTCATATGGATGCCGACCACAAAGCTGGCACCGATGGAGCTGAGCACCAAACGACTGACCAGCAGCTGGGTCATGGTGTCGCCAAAGGCGAAGGTGAGTGCCGGGATCGACATCAGAATCATCAGTATCGAGAACACCCGGCGTGGGCCAAAGCGGTCAAGGGCCATGCCCACAATGATCCGCGCAGGGATCGTCAGAGCCACGTTACAGATGGCGAACAGGCGTAAGTCGTCCGGGGTCAGCCAGTCGACGCTCTTGAGCATGCTGGAGGCCAGCGGCGCCATGTTGAACCACACGTAGAATGTGATAAAGAATGCGATCCAGGTCAGGTGCAGGGCCTTGATCTCTGGATTCTTGAAACCGAATACATCTGCGACTTTCATTTAAGCCTCCGGGGGCTTTCAGTTCTTTACAGTGACGGCAGCTATCAGCAGCTGGGCAGGATAAGTAGCGGGCATTGCACACGGCGGGCAAGAAACGAGCTGACCTTGCCGAACGTCATGTAATCCAGCTCGTCCACGAAGTAGTTCAGCGAGCGGGCGATCAGGCCACCGTCCACCTCGTCACTGTGGCGAGCAATCACAAGCATTCCGGGTTTGATCTTCTTCTCCGCGGCGTAAAGCAGCATCTTTCGGGCATCACCCTCCAGAAGCAGGGTTTCCGACTTAATATCCTCTCTCTCGCAAACCACCTGTGCATCCATAAGGTGCTGCTTCAGCTCAGCGAGCTCTTCCTGAAACATGTCCTCGTTTCCGGCCGTAATATCCCTGGGGTTTTCGGCCACAGCCACCAGGGCAATCTGCGGCTTAAGCTCGCGAAACATCGTGATGGTCTGGACCAGAGCCAGCTTTGCGTTTCTGGAGCCGTCGTAGGCAATCATAATTTTCATAGCAATCTCCGGTGGCGGTAATGCCCTGCGCAGGCAGCGCGCCTATTGATATTGGTCAGCATTAGCCCACACTCCTTACCGGCACATAATTGATACAAATCAAGACTTGCGACAGCTACCCCACCAGAGCAATCAAGTACCTACCTCCAAAGCATGATTCCCCTAGATCAACTACCACCAGGGCGCCATGTAGGAGGTACCTCCAATGCTCTCACCGGGAAAACCCGGGGTTTGGTATGGTTAAAGAGGTTGAAAATACGGGTCAGCAAACGCAGGCAAGGAGGACCAATACAGTGATTTCGCCAACCAAACCGCAGCAGTACCGTGCACTGGGTCTTTCAACGCTGGCATTCACGCTATGTTTCGCCGTATGGACGATCTTTTCCATCATCGGCATCCGCATTGCTGAAGACCTGGGACTTTCAGACACCCAGCTTGGCCTGCTTATGGCCACCCCCATCCTCACCGGGTCCATTAGCCGTCTATTCCTTGGTATCTGGACAGACCGTTACGGCGGGCGCTGGGTGTTCGGCATCCTCATGCTCGCTACCGCATCCTGCGTTTACCTGCTCACCTTTGCCACGACCTATCCGATGCTGCTGGTTGGCGCACTGGGCGTTGGCCTTGCGGGTGGTGCTTTTATAGTGGGCGTAGCCTACACCGCCGCCTGGTTTGAGCCGGCTCGCCAGGGCACAGCTCTGGGCATCTTCGGCGCAGGTAACGTGGGTTCCGCCGTAACCAACTTCGGAGCGCCCTTTTTGCTGGTCGCGTTTGGCTGGGAGACCACCGCCCAGATCTATGCGTCTGTATTGGCGGTCATGGGCATTATCTTTATTCTGCTGGCGAAAGAGGATCCGGTTTCTGCGGGCCGAAAAGAACACGAACAGCAGCGTTCGTTCATGGAGCAGATGGAGCCGCTGAGAGATCTGCGGGTGTGGCGCTTTGCGCTTTATTACTTTTTCGTGTTCGGGGCCTTTGTGGCTCTGGCGTTATGGCTACCACACTATCTGATCGGCGTTTACGAGCTGGACATAACAACAGCAGGCATGATCGCAGCGCTCTACACTATTCCAGCGTCTCTGTTTCGCATTCTTGGCGGCTGGATGTCTGATCGTTTCGGCGCAAGGCGCGTGATGTACTGGACGTTTATCGCATCGGTTGTCTGCACTTTCCTGCTGAGCTATCCCCCAACCGATTACGTGGTGCACGGCATCGACGGCGATGTTCGCTTCACACTGGAAATGAGTCTGCCGGTATTTGTAACCTTGATTTTCACCCTGGGCTTTTTCATGTCACTGGGTAAAGCCGCTGTTTACAAACACATTCCCGTTTACTACCCGATGCATGTGGGTGCAGTCGGTGGCGTCGTCGGAATGATTGGCGGGCTGGGCGGGTTTATCCTGCCACTGACCTTCGGTGTTTTAAACGATCTTACCGGCATCTGGCAGAGCTGCTTTATGCTGATGTTCGTCATCGCTGCGGCCGCATTGGCCTGGATGCATTACGCCATACGCTCAGCTGAGCGAGTTGAGTGGGCTGAAAACAGAGAGCAGACCGACCTGCCGGAACTGGCATCACCGCAATTGTTCTATCCCCTGAACCGCAAACCCAACAACGAAGGCGGCACAAGCGGACCATCGCAGCAGGGCGAGTGACGGCCGCTTGTTGAAATCTCTGTAACAAGGCTGTTCCAGCGCTGGCCGGGCCATTAGAATCAGCACACCCGATTTCACCTGGAGCAGTACAGACCATGCCACCGGAAATGTCTCCCGTTGCCGGCTTCAACCAGTTGCGCCGAATAGAATCCAGCACCCTCTTTCAGGGTGCGGTCATAACCATCATCATTTTGTCTGCCCTGACAATCGGTGCGAAAACCTATGACCTGCCGCCACTGGTTGAGCAGTCTCTGAGTGTGATGGATAACGCCATCACCGTATTCTTCCTGATCGAGATTCTGTTTCGATTTGCGGTCAGCCCGGTCAAGCGGCGCTTCCTGATGGACGGCTGGAACCTGTTTGACACGCTTGTAGTGATTGGCAGCCTTATCCCTCTGGACAACTCGGAAGCCGTACTGCTGGGCCGACTGTTAAGGGTTTTCCGAGTGTTGCGTCTGGTTTCCGTGGTGCCGGAGCTGCGCTTCCTGATCAATTCTCTGCTCAAAGCCATTCCGCGCATGGGTTACATCGCGCTGCTGATGTTTATCATCTTCTACATCTACGCGGCGATGGGGTCGATGTTCTTTGCCAGCGTCGACAATGAGCTGTGGGGTGATGTCGCGATCGCGATGCTTACACTGTTCCGGGTGGCAACATTCGAGGACTGGACTGATGTAATGTACGCGACCATGGAGCAGTATCCGCTAAGCTGGATCTACTATCTGACCTTTATTTTTCTCACAGCCTTCGTGTTCCTGAATATGATGATCGGGGCGATTCTGGAGGTTATGAGCGAGGAGCAGAACGCCAAACAGGCTCAGCAAGCTCACGATGAGCGCGATGAGATTGTTCAGCAACTCCGCTCGGTTCAACGCAAACTGGACGAGCTGTCAGAAAAGATAGAGCGCTAGAGGCCCCGTTTAAGCCTTTTTAGCGACAAACTGAACAACTGCACCTTCACCATTGTGAAGTGGACCCTCGTGAATATCACGGACGAGTTCACGGGAAAGGAGAATCTCACCGGGCGCAAAAATCTGTTCCAGCTCCTGTTTGCTGAACATCATGGTTTTATCGCCCGGCCCACCTGTGCCTCGCCCTATTTGATATTCTGTGTAACCTTCCAGAATTAAATAGCCCCCGGTTCGCAGTGCGTCTTTTGCAATTTGCAGCGAGCGCTTGCGAATATCGGTTGGAGTGTGGGCAAAAATCATGACAACCGCGGAGTAGACGTTTGATTCAGGGGTATAGGTCGCCAAATCGGCCTGCACGGTTTCCAGAGCTACGCCACGACTTTCTGCAAGCCGGGCCGACTTTTGCAATCCGACTTCAGACAAATCAACCGTGGTCACTGTGTGCCCCCGCTCTGCCAGATAAACGGCATTGCGGCCCTCACCCTCGGCAAGACAGAGCACCTTGCCCTTGTTTTCATCCAGTTCGTATTTATTCCACTGCTCCACCAGAAAAGAGTTTGGCTCTTCTCCGTATACATAGTGCTCAGTGTTAAATCGCTCATCCCACATCGTTTGCTCCGCGTAATTGCCGGTACCCCCCAAAGGCTTTTGGGATCCAGTGTCGGCGGCTTTGATAGATTAGAAGATTAAAGGTTTGGCCATGGCAAGATGGAAAATGGCTGATACCTGCACCAGCGCCAACACTGCTGCAACAACACGAACAGGGCGCGACACAGTGACTTTCAGCGCGAAAAGCCCTGCCGCAATATAACCCAGCAACAGTACAATTTTGGCCAGAATCCAGCCCTGCTCCAGCGGGTTCCAGCCGCCCACAAACAGCAGGCTAATAGCCGCCACCAACAACACAGTGTCGTTGGCATGGGGTATCCAGCGCAAAGGGCCCTGTCGCCAGCCGGGCTTTCCCACTGCATCGAGCAGCAGCCGCAGCACGAATAAGGTTATTGTCAGGTAGGCCGTGGACATGTGAAGGGTTTTCAGGATCACGTATGTACTCATAGATCATTCCAATATGATTCAAAACGATAGCGGCATTGTACGCAAAGATACCCCCAACCGGGTATGTTATTTCTGGCCACATGCGATTAACATATACCTAACATATATGTATTAGCAGGTAACAACATGCAGGCTATCCCTACATCCGCTCAGGCCGATTCCGCCAGTATCAGTCAGCTTTTCGGCTACCCGTTCCGCATCTTCTTTTTGTCGATGACGCTGCTGGCACTTGTGGTGATTCCCCTTTGGGTTCTTGAGGTGACCGGTGTCATTAACCTGCCTCTGGCTATGCCCGGGCTATTCTGGCACCAACACGAGATGCTGTTCGGCTTTCTGTCTGCCGCTATCGCCGGCTTTTTGTTGACTGCTGTCTGCGTATGGACTCAAACCGAGCGCACTCACGGCTTCCAGCTAGTGCTGCTATGGGGTGTATGGCTGGCCGGGCGCCTGCTTCTGGCCTTCGGCGCTGACCTGCCTGGCTGGCTGGTTCAGGGCTTTAACCTGGCCTTCCTACCACTGGTAATGCTGGATGCCGGATGGCGTGTCTGGCACGCAAAGCAAAAGCGCCAGCTCATGATTCTGGTCGTTCTGGGCTTGTTGTGGCTGATGCAGATAGGCTTTGTAACTCGCCTGGATATGGCATTCAGCCACGGCGCACTAATTATGGCCATGGCACTTATCAGCATTGTCGGTGGGCGTATCACCCCGGCGTTCACAACCGGCTGGCTGCGGCAGCGCGGGCTGGATGCCGGCGCTGTAAAAACTGTTCCAGCGCTGGACATGGTTACGTTGTTTTCCATGATTCTACTCACCGCATCATTGGTGACAGGCTGGGAAGCCCTCACAGGCACCCTGGCAACCATAGCAGGCACCCTTATGTTGGTGCGCCTCGCCAACTGGAAAGGCTGGCTGGTTCGCAAGGAACCCCTCCTGTGGGTTCTTCACCTGTCGATGCTCTGGGTGCCGGTTTCCCTGTACCTTCTCGCGGGCACTCTTTTCGCTGGCTGGCCGTCCAACGCCTGGAGCCATGCGGCAGGCACTGGAGCTATCAGCTGTCTTATTCTGGGAGTTATTGCTCGGGTGACACTCGGCCATACCGGCAGGCCGCTGATACTGCCAAAAGGGATGGTGACTGCGTTTATTGCGATTCAGTTGGCGGCAATAATCCGGGTACTTACCGCGTTCGATATTGTTCCGTGGCACCCGGGCATCGGCAGTAGCAGTTTGCTCTGGATTTTTGCCTACGGCATGTTTCTGGTGCGCTACACAAAAATACTCGCAAGCCCCAGACCAGACGGCCGCGCGGGCTGATAACCGAGATATTTTTTCGTCAGTTTTTATCAGAGCAGGTTCGTGGGGAGCCTGCTCTTTTTTTATTCAATGCCTCCACTTGAGTACCAGCCTCCACTTGCAACTGCACCGCTTAAACGTTAATTATCCACTAATGGTCAATAGCGACTCGCGAAATAACAGCTAAAGTATCAGTAAATCATTCTGTAACAGAGACGATGGCATTATGAACCCGGATCATTTTGACAAAGAAGACCTGATTAAATGCGGTCATGGCAAACTTTTCCCGGGCGCCACGCGGCTGCCCATAGATGAGATGCTGATGGTCGACCGTGTCACCCACGTAGGCACGGACGATGGCCTTTATGGCAAAGGCAGCCTGATAGCAGAGCTGGATATCAATCCTGACCTCTGGTTTTTTAAAGTCCATTTCGTTGATGACCCCGTCATGCCAGGCTGTCTTGGCCTTGATGCTATGTGGCAGCTGGTTGGTTTTTACCTGGCATGGGGCGGCAGCGAAGGCAAAGGCCGCGCACTGGGCGCCGGAGAAGTGAAATTCACCGGCCAGGTTCTTCCTACCAACAAAAAAGTGCGCTACTACCTCGACATCAAACGTGTGATCAACCGTAAACTTACGTTGGCTATTGCTGACGGACGTATGGAAGTGGATGGCAAGGAAATCTACACGGCCAAAGACCTGCGGGTTGGCGTATTCACTTCCACTGATGATTTTTAGGAGCTAGCAAGATGCGGCGTGTTGTTATCACCGGCATGGGGATTGTCTCCAGCCTTGGCACCAATCAGAAAGAAGTAACCCACTCCCTGAAGGAGTCCATACCCGGCATTGGCTTCAGTGAAGAAGCCCGTGACAATGGTTTGCGCAGCCACGTTTGTGGCCAGATTGACCTGAACCTGCCAGAGCTTATTGATCGTAAATTGCTGCGGTTCATGTGTCCGGCTGCCGCCTATGCTTATCTGGCAGCGTGCGAAGCCATTGAACAGGCAGGATTGACCAAAGAGCACCTTACAGCAAACAGCACTGGTGCCGTGTTTGGCACCGGAGGCGCGTCAACTGTTGAGCTTCTCGATGCGATCGACACCCACCGCGCCAAAGGCATTCGTCGCGTTGGGCCTTATCGCGTGCCCCGCACTATGGGCAGCTCAATCAACGCCACTATTTCAACGGCATTTGGTATCACCGGCATCAACTACGGCATCACCTCGGCCTGCGCCACCAGCGCACACGCCATTGGCCATGCTGCAGACCAGATTGCCCTGGGGCGTCAGGATGTAATGCTTGCCGGCGGCGGCGAGGACATCCACTGGACCCTGAGCCTGATGTTTGATGCCATGGGTGCGCTTTCAACCAAGTACAACGATACGCCAGAAAAGGCATCGCGCACCTACGACAAAGACCGGGATGGCTTTGTTATCTCCGGTGGCGGCGGCACTCTGGTACTGGAAGCGCTCGAGCACGCTGAGGCACGCGGAGCCACCATTCTTGCTGAACTGGTTGGTTTTGGTGCCACATCAGACGGTGCCGACATGGTCGCACCCAGTGGAGAAGGCGCCATACGTTGCATGCAGCAGGCCATGAAAAACCTGGACGGCGAAATCGGCTACATTAACACCCACGGCACCAGCACACCTGCCGGCGATGTGACGGAACTGACCGCCCTGAAAACGACCTTCGGCGACAAGATTCCGCCATTGAGTTCTACAAAGCCACTTTGCGGCCATGCCCTGGGTGCAGCAGGCGTTCATGAAGCCATCTACAGCATCATCATGCAGCGAGAGAACTTTATAGCGCCGTCAGCCAACATCGAGAACCTGGACGAAGGTGCCGAAGGTTACCCGATTGTGCGCGAAAGAATGGATAATCAGAACCTGGATCTGGTTATGAGCAACAGCTTCGGCTTTGGCGGCACCAACGCCACGCTGGTGTTCAAGAAGCACTGACAGACCCCGTCAGGATAACCTGACGGAGCGATATTCAGTCGGGGAAGTGCCCATCCAGCGCTTGAATGCCCGGCTGAATGCACTCAGCTCTGAGAAACCAAGCTGTTCGGCTATTTCTACCAGCGGCTTGGTTCTATCCTGCATGTAAGTCAGCGCCTGCTTACGGCGCACATCTTCCAGCAGACGGGCAAAGGTTAACCCTTCGCGCTTCAGTTTCTTGTGAAGCGTATACCGGCTCATGTGTAACTGCGACGCCACCACTTCAACGCCCACCTTGCCTCGGGCAAGCTGAATACTGATCAGTGAACTTACTTTGTTACTCAATGAAACCCGCACCACCTCTGGGCCCAGAGGCTCTGATGCCATCCTTCAATCCTCCTTATTGTGAATACCGACCCTGCCATTTTGGCTCACAGCGTACACATGTTAGCTGAAAATAATCAATAAGACGTTTGAGCAGGATCAAGGGAAAACGCTTTAGCCTGCGGCAGAATAGCCAACCACCGATTTACCCGGAGCCCCCATGATTATCCCGGAACTACTGGCACCTGCCGGCACCCCTGAGCATCTCGAGACCGCATTTGCCTATGGCGCTGACGCCGTCTATGCCGGCCAGCCACGCTATTCGCTGAGGGTGCGCAATAACAGCTTTAAAGACGCCAGCGCACTGGGCGCCGGTATTCAGAGAGCTCATGCGCTGGGAAAACAGTTCTATCTGGTTTCGAATATAGCGCCGCACAACGACAAAGTGCGTTCCTACCTGCGGGATCTGGAGCCCGTGCTTGAGTACAAACCGGACGCGCTGATCATGTCAGACCCGGGCCTGATCATGCTGGTGCGAGAAAAGTGGCCCGATCAGCCTATCCACCTGTCGGTGCAGGCCAACGCTGTAAACTGGGCAACCGTTGAGTTCTGGCGACGGCAGGGAATCAGCCGGGTAATTTTGTCGCGCGAACTCGCGCTGGGCGAAATCCGCGACATCCGCGAGCGGGTACCGCAAATGGAGCTGGAGGTTTTTGTTCACGGCGCATTGTGCATGGCCTACTCCGGGCGCTGCCTGCTTTCTGGCTATATGAACCACAGGGACGCCAATCAGGGCGCCTGCACCAACGCCTGCCGCTGGAATTACAAGCCGGTACAACACGGTCACGACCAGACCAACGACCTCATCGCTACCTCCGCCGATGCGGTACAGTCATTCGAACCCAAAGAAATCCTGCTGGAAGAACCCAACCGCCCGGGTAGCTTTATTCCCGCTTATGAGGATGAGCACGGCACTTACATCATGAACTCACGGGATCTTCGGGCAGTACAACATGTCGCCGAGCTCACCGCCATGGGCGTGCACTCTCTGAAAATAGAGGGGCGCACGAAAAGCACCTATTACGTGGCACGCACTACCCAGGTGTATCGCCGAGCCATCGACGAGGCCGCAAAGGGCAAGCCTTTCGACATGAGCCTGATGAACGAGCTCGAAGCACTATCCAATCGTGGCTATACCGAAGGCTTCCTGCGCCGGCATATGCCCCAGGAATACCAGACCTACGAACAGGGTTCCTCCTATCTCGGAACCCAACAAGTGGTGGGCACCATCACCAATGACGACGGCCAGTGGCTGACCATCAACGTAAAAAACAAGTTTGCTCCAGGCGACCAGCTTGAGCTTGTTACACCATCGGGCAACCTGCTGTTCTCCGTACCTGTCATGGAGAACATTAACGGCGCAGCCATGGACTACGCTCCCGGCAGTGGCCACGTTATTCGCATTCCCCGACCACCTCAAACTCCCATCACGCTGAAGCACAGTTACCTCACTCGCATACTACCTCCCCAGGCCTGATGTTCATCTGAACCACGCGGGCTCCGTATAAACTCATACCCGGGTCATTACGCCCGTCAGACTTAGCCTCTGGCGGGTGTATTACGATATACTTGGTTCTGCCGAAATTTAATACCTGACTAATTTAGTCTGGTATTGTACAATCACGAGCCAGAAGCAATAGAACAGCCCCGCAACCCTTCCTGGTTGCAGGCAAACCAAAGGGCCCAAAAGCCCGCGAGAGAGAATACGGAGCGACGATCATGGCGACCACCGACCAAGAGGTGAACGAGCTGATCAAACGGGAATACGAGCACGGTTTCGTGACAGAAATCGAAGTCGATACGTTCGAGCCCGGTTTGAATGAAGACGTTGTCACCCGCCTTTCTGAAATCAAGAAAGAGCCGGAATTCATGCTGGAATGGCGCCTCAAAGCCTATCGTCGCTGGCTCGAAATGGAAGAACCGGAGTGGGCGCATGTGGGTTACCCGAAGATCGACTACAACGCGATCTCATACTACTCGGCACCCAAGCGTAAAGAAGACATGCCCCAGAGCCTCGATGATGTCGATCCCGAGCTCCTTAAAACATACGAAAAACTGGGCATCCCCCTGCACGAGCGCGCAAAGCTTGCAGGCGTAGCTGTGGATGCGGTTTTCGATTCCGTCTCTGTGGCCACTACCTTCAAGGAGCCACTGGCAAAAGCGGGCGTTATATTCTGCTCGATTTCAGAGGCCATGCGCGATCACCCAGAACTGGTCAAAAAGTACCTGGGCACGGTTGTTCCGCACACCGACAACTATTTTGCCGGCCTTAACTCTGCGGTTTTTTCAGACGGAACCTTTGTATACGTTCCCAAGGGCGTTCGCTGCCCCATGGAGTTGTCGACTTACTTCCGCATCAACGCTGCCAATACCGGTCAGTTTGAGCGCACCCTGATCATTGCTGACGAAGGCAGCTATGTAAGCTATCTCGAAGGCTGCACCGCTCCCATGCGCGACGAAAACCAGTTGCACGCAGCCGTGGTCGAGCTGGTTGCTCTGGACGATGCACAGATCAAGTACTCCACCGTTCAGAACTGGTATCCCGGCGACGAAAACGGCAAGGGTGGCATCTATAACTTCGTTACCAAGCGCGCAGCGTGTATCGGGAAGAACTCCAAGGTTTCCTGGACCCAGGTAGAAACAGGTTCAGCTGTTACCTGGAAATACCCGAGCTGCATTCTTCGTGGTGACAACAGTGTCGGTGAGTTCTACTCAGTCGCACTCACCCACAACCATCAGCAGGCTGACACCGGCACCAAGATGATCCACCTGGGCAAAAACACGTCCAGCACCATCATCTCCAAGGGTATTTCAGCTGGCAAAAGCTCCAATGCCTATCGCGGCCTGGTCAAGTTCGGCCCTCGAGCCGAGGGTGCGCGTAACTTCACCCAGTGTGACTCGCTGCTGATTGGCGACCGCTGCGGGGCGCATACCTTCCCGTATATTGAGAGCCTGAACAAATCGGCAATCGTGGAGCACGAAGCGACCACATCCAAGGTCAGCGACGAGCAGATGTTTTTGTGCCGCCAGCGCGGTATCGACCCCGAACGTGCGGTCTCCATGATTGTTAACGGTTTCTGCAAGGAGGTTTTCAAGGAGCTTCCGATGGAGTTTGCGGTAGAGGCCGGCAAGCTTCTGGAAGTGAGCCTGGAAGGGTCTGTCGGCTAAGCCGGCAAGAACCCGACATATCCTGCAAGCAAACCGAATTCAGACAGTTTAAACAGTTTAAACAGAGAGAAGCCTACAAATGCTGAGCATCAAAAACCTGCACGCATCCGTTGAGGGAAAAGAAATCCTCAAGGGCATTAACCTCGAGATAAAAGCCGGGGAAGTACATGCCATCATGGGCCCGAACGGGTCAGGCAAAAGTACGCTTTCCCAGGTGCTCGCAGGCAACGACGCATTTGAAGTTACCTCAGGTGAAGTCACACTGAATGGCGAAAACCTGCTTGAAAAAGAAACCGAAGAGCGGGCACGTGAAGGCGTATTTCTGGCGTTTCAATACCCGGTAGAGATTCCGGGTGTCAGTAACCTGCAGTTCATGCGTACTGCCGTTAACGCCATGCGTCACCACAAAGGTGAACCGGAAATGAATGCCGCCGAATTCATGAAGCTGGCAAGAGAGGTTTCGAAACAGGTAGATCTCGACCCTGCATTCCTGAAACGTGGCGTCAACGAAGGCTTCTCCGGCGGCGAGAAAAAGCGCAACGAAATCATGCAGGCTTTGTTGTTGCAGCCGAAACTGGCCATTCTGGACGAAACCGACTCCGGTCTGGATATCGACGCACTCAAGGTGGTGTCCGACGGGGTTAACGCTTTGCGCGCCCAGGACCGCGCCATTCTGATGGTTACTCACTATCAGCGTCTGCTTGACCACATCGTACCGGATTACGTGCACGTTCTGGCCGATGGCAAGATCGTAAAATCCGGTGGTCGCGAACTGGCTCTGGAGCTGGAAGAGCGCGGTTATGGCTGGCTTGGCATCAAGGAAGACGCAACTGAAGCCAGCTCAGCCAACTAAGGAGTCCGCGGAATGAAACCAGCACCAACTCTTCTTCCCACCGCGTTCCTGCATCCGGCCGGCCAGGCGCTGCCAGAGCCCTTGCTCGCACTGCGCAAGCAGCGCGGAGCCGCTCTGGTCGACATGCCTCTGCCAACGCGTAAAACGGAAAACTGGAAATATTCCAGCAAGCACCTGAAGCTGACCGACGAGATGGCGATATCACTGCCAATTGACGGTAAAGCCGGCAGTGCTTTGGCAGTTCCAGGCTACAAGGTGGTTTTCATCAACGGCGTGATGATACCGGAAGCCAGCGAATACCCGGATCTGAACAACATTCTTATTCAGCGCTTCGGCGACCTTTCTGATGCTGAAGCCAGCGAACTGGCCGGGCAGCTGGACAGCACCCTCGACAAAAATACCGTACAGCTGGCAGGCCTGAACTCGGCTCGTTTTGAAGATGGCCTGGTCATCAGGCTCAAGGCGGGTGCAGTTCTTGATCAGCCGCTGTTTATTATTCACGAGATCACGGCTGGTGCCAGCGGGTCCGCTTTTCCCCGTATTTTTGTGGATGCGGGCACCAACAGCCAGATCACACTGGTTGAAGAATATATTTCCAGCGGGCAGGACGCGGTCATGGTTAACACCGTAACCGAATTCAATCTTGCCGAGGGCGCAAACGTAACCAGCATACGCCTATGCATGGATGGCGAGAACGTACAACACGTTGGCGCCACCGGTGTCCGGCAGCAGCGCAGCTCGCGCTTCGAAAGTCACTGCGTGGGCTTCGGCGGCCCGCTTCGCCGCCACGACCTGCAAGTATCACTGGAAGGCGAAGGCGCCGAGTGTAAACTTAATGGCGTGGTCGTGACTCAAGGCACACAGCATTACGACAACCACACGAATATTGAACATGTGGCGGCGCATTGTGATAGCGAAGAAACCTATCGCAACATCGCCACGGACAAGTCTCACGCAGTATTCAATGGCAGGATCCATATTCATCAAGACGCTCAGAAGTCCAATGCGAATATGAATAATAACAACCTGCTGCTCTCGACCGGCGCGGAAATTGACACCAAGCCCGAGCTTGAAATCTATGCCGACGATGTCAAATGCGCCCATGGCGCAACCATCGGCCAGCTCGACGAGGAATCGCTCTTTTATCTGGTATCACGGGGCATTGGTCGCCGCGAAGCCAACGTATTGCTGACGATGGCCTTCATTAACGAGCTGGTAGCCCAGATCCCGCTGGAAGTTGTGAGAGATACCGTACAAGTCCGCCTGAACCACTTCTTCGACCAGTCATTCCAGGGGATCTGACCAGTATGAACGATCTGTCCATGGCAAACACAGCTACCCGCAAGGCGTTTGACGTACAAGCCATTCGCGAGGATTTCCCTATCCTGTCGCAACAGGTCAACGGGAAACCGCTGGTGTATCTGGATAACGGTGCGTCGGCGCAAAAGCCATCCGCCGTTCTGGATGCCATGGATCGCTATTACCGGGAAATGCACTCCAACGTACACCGGGGGGCCCACACCCTGGGCGACCGCGCAACCACGGCGTTTGAGGGTGCCAGGGAGACTGTCCGCAGCTTTCTCAATGCAAGCAGCACCCGGGAAATCATCTGGACCAAAGGCACCACCGAGGCCATTAACCTGGTGGCGAATGGCCTGGCACCACGCCTCAAAGCCGGTGACGAGATTCTGGTGAGCCACATGGAGCACCATGCCAACATCGTGCCCTGGCAGATGGTCGCCGAGCGTACCGGTGCCAAGGTGATACCGGTTCAGATCACGCCGGAGGGCGAACTGGATGCGGAGTCATTCAGCAGCCTGTTGAGCGACCGCACCCGTGTGCTCGCCATCACCCACGTATCCAATGTTCTGGGCACAATTAACCCGGTGGCAGACATGGTTAAGCAGGCCAGGGCCCGCGGCATCATAACCCTGCTTGACGGTGCGCAGGCGGTTCCCCACTTCCAGCCGGATGTGCAGGCACTGGATTGCGACTTCTACGTGTTCTCATCACACAAACTGTTTGGCCCAACGGGCATTGGCGTACTCTATGGCAAAGCTGCGTTGCTGGAAGCAATGCCCCCCTATCAGGGCGGTGGCGAGATGATCGAACGGGTATCGTTCGAGCGCACCACCTGGAACGTTCTGCCCTACAAATTTGAGGCAGGCACGCCTGCAATCGCCGAGGCCGTTGGCCTGGGTGCAGCTATTGAATACCTGAGCGGTTTCGACAGAGGCGCGATGGAGGCGGCTGAAAATGCCTTACTGGAGCGCGCCAACCAACTGATTGAAACCGTCCCAGGCATGACCGTTATCGGCACCGCAAAGAACAAAGTGCCTGTAATGTCCTTTAAAATTGAAGGCTTGCACCCAAGTGACATAGGTACTTTACTGGACCAGCAGGGCATCGCGATCCGCACCGGACATCACTGCGCCATGCCACTGATGGATTTCTACGGAGTTCCCGGTACAGCCCGGGCCTCCTTCGCGTTCTACAATACACTGGACGAGGTGGATCAACTATTTGCCGCCTTGAAGAAAGTCCAGCGCCTGTTTGCCTGATGGAGGAGACACCATGACAGCTGAAGTCTTCACACCGACCGTTGGCGTTACCATGACGCCCAGTGCCGTCAAGCACGTGCGCAAGCAACTCGACAAAGCATCGAGTGCCAAAGGTATCCGGTTAGCAATCAAAAAAAGCGGGTGCTCTGGCTTCAAATACGAAACCCAGTGGGTTGATGAAGCCTCACCCGACGACAAAGTGTTTCACATTGATGGCGTTGATGTATTTGTGAAAGAGGAACACCTGCCCATGGTAAACGGTATCGAGATCGACTTCGTTACCCAGGGCGTGAACTCCATGTTCCAGTTCCGCAACCCAAACGCCACCGCAGAGTGCGGGTGCGGTGAGAGCTTTACCGTAAGCTGATTCCACCTCCCTCGCTGGTCCAAAAGAGGTTTAACCAGGCATGCAAGAACGTGAAGTCGTACTGACCAAACGCGAGGTGGAAGCCCGCCTTGTCCCGACCGGAACGGAAATAATGATTCCGGTAGATAGCTTTGTGACCATCACTCAGTCACTCGGCGGTACCTTTACCGTTGCAGTCAATGGCAACCTCGCCCGCATTGAAGGCCACAATGCCGACGCGCTCGGCAAGAAGCCGCTGGAAAGCAGTTTCGAAACACCGGCAGACGGGACCATCAATGAGAACCAGGTATGGGAAGCTATACGCAACTGCTATGACCCGGAGATTCCGGTCAATGTGGTAGATCTCGGGCTGATTTACGAATGCCGGATCGAAAACGGCACACCCGAAGGCAATCACGTTTTCATTCTGATGACCCTCACGGCTGCAGGCTGCGGCATGGGGCCAGTCATTACTGAAGATGTGAAAACCAAGGTAGAGCACGTGCCCAATGTGGATAAGGTAACCGTAGAGCTGACCTTTGATCCACCCTGGAACAACGATATGCTTACCGACGAAGCCAAACTCGAACTGGGAATGTTGTAAATGGCAGCGACGGAACAGGATTTTCTGGACAACCCTCTCGGAAAAAACCCGACGCTTGAAGACGTGCTTGACGGCTTCGAGTTTCTCGACGACTGGGAGGATCGATACGCCTTTATTATTGATCTTGGTAAACAGCTGCCGGCGTTTCCAGACGAGGCCCGGATCGAAGAGAACTATGTCCACGGCTGCCAGAGCCAGGTGTGGCTGATCTCCCATTATGACGAAGCCAGCGACAAGCTCTACCTGCTAATCGACTCCGATGCAATGATCGTGCGCGGCCTTGCAGCAATGATTCTGGTCGCACTGAACGGCAAATCTCCGAGAGATCTGCTGGCAACCGATATCGACGAGCTGTTTGAGCGCCTGGATCTGTTTCGCCATATTTCTCCGACTCGCGGCAACGGCTTGCGGGCCATGGTGGGGAAAATTCGCGATATTGCTGCGACAGCAGAAACACGCTAATCAACTCAGTGGGGCTTTCTAAAAAGCTCCTGTGAGCTACCAGATAATAGCGATATCGTCCCGCTGAATATTTACCTGTCCGCCAACCTGTGGCATACGACCGTTACTGAAGTCCGGATGAACGTTATTGAGTGTCACATTGATCTGACTATCACTCAGTTCTGGCGTACCACCCAAAGAATCGAAATAGCGGGCGCTGCGATAGAGATGCAGCTCATCTCCTGGTCGCAAACCTGCTGTAGCACCTGAATCCAGTGTGACCAGCTGACCATCGACCCTTGTAACCCGGGCCATAAAAGGCTGACACGCAAGAGCATCGGTGACTACCTGGGCCATATCTCCGACAACACCGGCAACCGCCTCACCATACTGTGTCTTACGAAACCCTTCGGAACCAAAGCCTGAAGAACTGCCGGGGCCGGCATTCCAGTCGGCCGCAGTTTCAAAACGCTGCTGATAGATCGGTGAACCGCTGAAACCATCCAGAACCACGACATCTACCGCAAAACGCCGCCGCATATCTGCCGCACCGATGCTCCTTTGCATCCTGTCCAGAACGGAGGAACCCCAGGCCGCAGGGTCTGCGACGCCTATATCCCGGATAACCCCGGTCACAACGAACTGAACACCCATCTCGCGGGCAAGCTGAATAACATTGGTAAGCCGGTTGTCGTTTTTCTGAATTGTGGGTGCATTCAGCAGATCAGGAAAAAGACGAGACGTGGTGGCAGAAAACACCTGGAGATTGCCCGACTCTCGCAAACCTTGCTGAAGGTGCTGCGGCAGGATTTCGCCGGCATCGTCAATGCGCCCTACCCGGGCCTGATCCGGATACAGAATCGGAAACCCGGTGACCGCCACCCGTTTTTTCAGCCGGCCGCTCTCGGCGCCCCCACAACTGGCGCTTCCTGCAGAAATGTCTCCACGCACTGTTACTCGCAGCAGATTGCCGCTGCGATGCTCATCAATAACTTTTACGTTCCTCGCCCGCGCACTGGAAGCCAGACGCATGCTGGATTCGGTCAACACACCATTTTCCATAGTGTCACTGGTGCTGACCTGAGCCTCATACTGCAGAGCAAGATCACGCATGGCTGCGTTACGGGCTTCGGCACGGGCAGAGGCGAGATCGTCGTTATGGATACTGGCGTGCCCCACGCCCTCTAGAACAACCGCCTGAGCGCTGGCGGCCATCATAAGTGGCGCCAGTGCACACAAAAACAACAACCGCACAAACTGCGTTATGAACCAGCGCATTGTTCCCTACCCGTATTTTCGTTCAATTTTCCATGCATCAGAGTCAGCCGGCCGGAATCAATCAAGGTAGTACAGAGAGTCGACACTTCTGCTCTGAACATCGCCAACATTATCGTTGTAGCCAGGCATGGGTATCGGGCAAAGATCCTTAACCTGGTCATCCGCCACCTTGGACACACAGGCACGGAAGCGCGGCTCCAGTCTTAACTCCATGACCGTCTCGACAACACCATCGCTGTGTTCATTGACCGCCACCATTTTGGCGCCGCGAATGTAGCTGTCTACGTAGGTGCGGAAGGCGTCATTACGCAGAACAAAATCGTTCACCGTAGCGCTGCCGTAAATTACCGTGCCATACACCCGCTCCGCCAGATTCCGGTAGGCATCCATCTGGGAGGCTCTGCGAGCCATCAGACGCTTACGGGTATTCAGGCGATCTGCACTGACATCTTCGTAGGTACCAAAGCCGCTGACCCGCACAGTGATGGGTTCGAACTGTGCGTCAGATTGCGCTTTGTTTTTGTCGCCGTCCCGGTAGCCGCCAACGGGTGCACAGGCCGCCAGCGTAAAGGCCAGAAAAGGGATTAATATCCAGCGAATGACCATGTTCTTGTCTCCAGAGATCGTTTCAGCTAACCATTTTCAATATCCATGAAAGATTCGCGCCAGTTTTTCTAACACACTGATTGGGCGTACTTTCCATGAAATAAAAGCAAGCCCGCGCGAGAAAACGGCAAAATTCTGCCTCTGTTTACAGATGAAAAACAAACCGTTACCCCCTGTGTCATGTATGTGTACGCATATTGTTTTAACCTTCCATCATATTAATCATTCAGATAATGCACATCTTTTCACAAGGTACCCGAATGCCACAGTATCGCTTGTCCCGATTGTTTATTGCCCTTGGCCTTTCTATAAGCTCCACTGCCGCTCTTGCCAGCCCCCAGGCGTTTATGTCCTCGCGCTCGTTTGCCATGGGCGGAACCGGCGTAGCCGTTGCGAATCCATCATCGGCCACCTCTTCAAACCCGGCCATGATGGCGGCGGACCACCACACCTGGTCAGACGAATTCGGCCTGACCCTGCCGTCCATCAACGCAAGGGTTGCGGATGAGGAAGAAACGATTGATCAGGTCGATGACATTCAAGACACGATTGACGACCTTGAGACCGCCATCAACTCCTCGAATACAGCCGGTGCACAACAATTAGCCGGCCAGCTGCGCGAGCAATTCGAAGGTTTTGACAAGGACACAGTGCGCGCCGATATCGGTCTGGGCCTTGCTCTAGCCGTTCCGGGAAAAAAGCTGTCCGTCGGCCTGTTCAGTAACGGCAATCTGACCGCTACGATCAGGGGTGAGTATGACGAAAGTGACGACGCCAAACTTGAGGCTATTGAAAACGGAATTTTGATCCCCGGTGCTACCGACGATCTGCAGTCGCGCGGCAGAGCTCTAGCATCCGCAGTCATTGAAGCAGGTGTCAGCTTTGCCCATGCGCTGGAGCTGAGTAACGGCGAAACCCTGCAACTGGGCATATCACCCAAATATGTCGAGCTGAGAACCTTCCAATACACGGAAACCGTTTCCGGTTTCGAAGATGATGAGTTCGACAATGACCAATATCAGACCAGCAAGAGCGGCTTCAACCTCGACATAGGTGCGGCCTATGCTTTTGGGGATGCGAAACAGTGGAATGCCGGTATCGCCATTAAAAACCTGATTCCCATGGAGCTGGATTCCGCGGCAATCCGCCCGGAGCTCGGCGAGCAGGTGAGAACACTTGAGCTCAACCCGATGGCAACACTGGGCATCGCTCACAAAAGTACCTACCACGTTGTTACAGCTGAAGTTGACCTGACAAAAAAAGAAGCCTTCGGCTTTGAAGATGATACCCAGTGGCTTGCTCTGGGTGCAGAATTCGATGCCTGGCGTTATGCCCAGCTTCGCGCTGGCGTCCGACACAACCTGGCCAGCAACGATGATAACGACGGCATTGCGGAAGAAACACAGTTTACCGTAGGCCTGGGTCTGAATCTGATGGGTGTGCGTTTTGATCTCGGCGCCCTGTACAGCAGCGCCGAGGTTGGCGCTGCTTTAGAGCTGGGCACCTCGTTTTGAGCCTGTTCTGAATCACCTGGTTTGCCTGATCCGCCCGGGAAAAGGATAATTCCCGGAAACCTCTTCGAAAGGAATCTGACCCTTCATGCAAACCTACCTGGTTGGCGGCGCCGTACGCGATGAATTACTGGGCCTGGAAGTCAAAGACCGGGACTGGGTTGTGGTCGGCGCGACCCCAAAGCAAATGCTTGCCCAGGGCTTTACTCAGGTCGGGTCCGACTTCCCCGTATTCCTGCACCCCAAAACGCGGGAGGAATACGCCCTCGCCCGCACCGAGCGAAAACAGGGGCATGGCTACCACGGTTTCAGTGTTTACAGCGCACCAGATGTCACTCTGGAGGAAGATCTGCTGCGCCGTGACCTGACCATCAATGCCATGGCGCGCTCGGAACAGGGCGAGCTCACCGATCCGTTTCGAGGCAGAGCAGATCTGGAAGCGAGGGAACTGCGCCACGTATCCGAAGCGTTCAAAGAAGACCCGCTACGCATTATTAGAACCGCCCGCTTTGCGGCGCGCTTCCAACCCCTTGGTTTTACCGTGTGTGCAGAGACCATGGCGCTGATGCGCACTATGGTTGCCGCCGGCGAAGTAGAGCACCTCGTGCCAGAGCGGGTTTGGCAGGAAATTCAACGAGCCCTGCACGAACAATCTCCGGTTACATTTTTTCAGGTGTTGCGGGACTGCGGCGCACTTGCTGTGCTGATTCCCGAACTGTCTTCCGAAGACAATTTCAGCGCTGCCCTTGAAACCCTGCAATGCGTTCATTCCGCAGAAGGTTCAACGGCAGAGCGTTTTGCAGCGCTGCTTTGCGCTCTGGATGAGCGTGATTGCACTTCGAGGGCGAAGGCACTGAAAGCCCCCAATGATTGCCAGCAACTTGCCCGGCTGGCAGCAGCTTTTCTGCCGGAAATCGGAAAGCTGGATCTGGCTCAGCCGGATGCCGGCCACTTGCTTGAATTACTTGAAAACGCGGACCTTTGGCGTCGACCGGAGCGATTTTCCAGCCTGCTCAGTGTCCTGGGGTGCGCTCTTGGGGCTGGCAGCCAGAAACGGCTGGAACCGCTTGAAAGCGCCGCCGACTCCGCCCAAGGCGTTGACATAAAAACGCTCATGGAAAAAGGTTTTTCCGGCAAAGAGTTGGGCGAAGCAATCCGGTCGGAGCGACTGGCACGTATAGCTCAAGCAGTCTCCAGCCCAACTTCTTGAGGAACAACCATGCCCGCACCTGCTCCCGTTGCTCTTATTACCGGCTCCGCTCATCGCCTTGGCGCCCGCACAGCCCAGCTTCTTCATGACCGCGGCTGGAACCTGGTTATCCACTACAGGAGTCGCAAAGAACAGGCCGACAGGTTTACCGAGACGATGAATAAGCAGCGCGAGAATTCCGCGGTTGCAGTAGGGGCTGATCTGAGCGAAATGGCAGACATCACCCGGCTGGGCTCTGAAGCGACTGCTCACTGGGGCCGGCTGGATGCGTTGGTGAACAACGCATCGGTGTTTTACCCGAACCCGACGTCCGAGGCGACCAGTGACGACTGGGACCGTATCATGCACACCAACCTCAAAGCGCCTTTCTTTCTCCTGCAGGCTTGCTTACCGGCACTGGAAGAAAGTTCGGGCAATGTTGTGAATCTGATTGATATCTACAGCGAAAAGCCACTACCGGAGCACCCGCTATATTGCGCCAGCAAAGCTGGCCTCGCTGCCCTCACCCGATCCTGGGCCAAAGACCTGGCGCCCCGGGTAAGAGTAAATGGTGTTTCTCCGGGGGCAATTCTATGGCCGGATGGCGAAGCTGCAGTTGATGCCGAATACCAAAACAAAATTCTGGACAAAACCCCCATGAAGCGCACTGGAACAGCGGATGACATAGCCCGAACCGTGGTATTTCTGATAACCGAAGCGCCATTCATTACCGGACAAATCATTTCAGTGGATGGCGGACGAAGCCTGAATATGTAGCCAGAGCAAAGCCTTAGGCTCTCGCAACTAGACCCCATGCTCATCATTTTGGCCGCACAGACCATTCCGGCGTACAATAGCGCTCATCTTCTGATTCGGTGAGCGCAGGTATTATCTTTCTGCGCCCATACAGTACAACCATCTAACCGGAGAAAGACCATGCGTGATGTCGTTATTGTTGCCGCCCGACGTACGGCTATCGGAACATTTGGTGGGGGCCTTTCCAGCCTTCGCGCGGATCAACTTGGTACTGCAGTCATCAAGGCTCTGCTGGAAGAAACCGGTGTAGCCGGTGACCAGATCAATGAAGTAATACTCGGCCAGGTTCTTACCGCAGGCTCAGGCCAGAACCCGGCCCGTCAGTCGTCCATCAACGCCGGCATACCCGCTACCGTGCCCGCAATGACCATCAACAAAGTCTGCGGCTCCGGCCTGAAAGCGGTACATATGGCCGCCCAAGCCATTCGTTGCGGCGATGCCGACATCATCATAGCCGGTGGCCAGGAAAGCATGAGCCAGGCGCCACACGTTCTGCCCAACAGCCGGAATGGTCAGCGCATGGGGAACTGGACCATGATCGACACCATGATCACCGACGGCCTGTGGGATGCTTTTAACGACTACCATATGGGTATCACAGCCGAAAACATTGTTGAGAAGTACGGCATTAGCCGCGAAGAGCAAGACGCGTTCGCTGCAGCATCCCAGCAAAAAGCTGTAGACGCTCGCGAGTCCGGCCGTTTTGATGGCGAGGTTGTCCCGGTTTCCATTCCCCAGCGTAAAGGCGACCCGATTGTCGTCAGCAAGGACGAAGGCCCCCGCGACGGCGTAACCAGCGAAGGTCTCGGAAAGCTGCGGCCGGCTTTCAAGAAAGACGGTACAGTGACCGCTGGCAACGCCTCGTCCCTCAATGATGGCGCAGCTGCCGTCATGGTATGCAGTGCGGAGAAAGCCAAAGAACTTGGTCTGACACCTCTGGCCACCATCAAGGCCCACTCCAGTGCTGGCGTTGACCCCACTATTATGGGCACCGGCCCGATTCCAGCCAGCCAGCGTTGCCTCAAACTGGCGGATTGGGGTGTTGACGATCTGGACCTGGTAGAAGCCAACGAGGCCTTTGCTGCCCAGGCCATTTCTGTCAATCGTGACATGGGCTGGGATACCAGTAAGGTAAACGTTAACGGTGGCGCCATTGCCCTTGGCCATCCAATTGGCGCTTCTGGCTGCCGTGTTCTGGTTTCATTGCTGCATGAAATGGTGCGTCGCGATGCACGGAAAGGTCTCGCTACCCTGTGCATAGGTGGCGGCATGGGCGTTGCGCTGGCTGTTGAGCGCTAAATCTAAATGCTGAATGTGGTGCTATACGAGCCGGAAATACCGCCGAACACGGGTAATATAATCCGGCTGTGCGCCAACACCGGCTGCCGGCTGCATCTGATTGAGCCTCTGGGGTTTACTCTGGAGGACAAACAGATGCGGCGCGCCGGCCTGGACTACAGCGAATACGCCACGATAAAAGTGCACAAGAGTTATCAGGCGTTTCTCGACAGTGAACAACCGGTGCGCCTGTTTGGCCTCACCACCAAAGGTCATCACTACTACCATCAGGTAGCCTATCAAGAGGGCGATTATCTGATGTTCGGCCCCGAAACCCGAGGCCTGCCGATGGAAGTACGTGAGAAACTACCCACAGAGCACTGCCTGAAAGTTCCCATGTGCCCCGAAAGCCGCAGTTTGAACCTGTCCAACACAGCCGCACTGGTGGTTTACGAGGCCTGGCGACAGCTCGGGTTTATCGGCTCCCACCTCGAAAACGGCTGCGAATAAGCCGATTTGTGCGCGTCATCCTGAGGGATCACCAATGGATAGCCCTCGTCCAACTCCAGGATTCTCGCGGACAGACCATAAACGTCTGCCAGCACAGCTTTAGTAAGCACCTCTGACGGACTCCCGACCATGTAACCTTGCCCCTGGTGCAGCAACATCAGTCGATCTGCAAACCTGGCCGCAAGATTAAGGTCATGGGCAACCGCCAAGACCGCAAACCCTCGTTGGCGCGCCAACCGCCGGAGTAAAGAAAACACCTGCTGTTGATGGGCCGGATCCAGGGCCGAGGTGCATTCATCCAGTAACAGCAACACTGGCCCTTCTGCATCCCATATTTGCGCCAATACGCGGGCTAGCTGAACCCGTTGTTGTTCACCGCCGGATAAGCCCGGCGCAAGACGGTGGCGCAAGTGGTTTATATCCAGTAGCTCCATCAATTCCAAAAGCACTGGCATGCTTTGTGATATCGACTCGGGCGGGCGACCAAGGCGCACGACCTCCTCTACAGTCAGAGGAAAGTTCACTTCAACCCTTTGGGGCATAACAGCTCGCTGCCTCGCCAGATCGCGGCTCGACCAGCTTGCCAAAGGCCGCCCGGCAAACATTACCTGCCCCCTGGCCACCTTATGCTCGCCTGCCAACCCCCGAAGCAGTGTGGATTTTCCCGCACCATTAGGGCCAAGCACCACAAGCAGCTCACCCGCATCCAATTGAAAGACAAGGTCGCGGACGACCGGCTTTCCAGAGAGATGAACACCCAGTCCGTCAACGTGCAAAAGCATCAGGCTATCCTCGTTCTCAATAGCAATATCAGGAAAAACGGGCCGCCTATTAACGCCATCATTAATCCTATAGGCAGCTCAGCCGGTGCCACCACGACCCTTGCCAGACAATCAGCCCCAACTAGTAAGGTTCCACCGGCAAGCGCACTGGCCGGCAATACAATCCTGTGTCCGGCGCCCAGGGTTTGCCGCACAAGGTGAGGTACAACCAGCCCCACAAAGCCAATCAGACCACTGACCGCCACTGCAGCACCCACGCCGAGCCCGGCAATCAACACAGCCGCACGCTTGGTCCAATCGGTGTTGTAGCCAAGGTGGCCGACCACCTGCTCACCTAAAAGAAAAGCATCCAGCGGTCGTGCCAGAAAAGGCGCTGCACACAGCGAAAGCAGGAGCCAGGGTGCAGCCATGGCAACATCATCCCAGGACGCATGCCCCAAACTCCCCATGGTCCAGAACGTCAGCGAACGTAGCTCTTCATCAGAGGAATAGAACGTCAACAACCCGGTACCTGCGCCAGCAATGGCATTGATAGCAATGCCCGCCAACAACAAGGTGGCCACTGATGTTTGCCCCGCCCTCCGGGCAATCCGCCAGGCCAGAAAGACAGTGCCACTACCACCAATAAATGCTGAAATGGGAAGCGCCCATACGCCAGCAAGCTCCAACCAACCTCCCAACCAGGTGCCGCCAAGTACAATTACCGCAATAGCTGCCAGAGAGGCTCCCGCTGAAACACCAATAAGTCCTGGATCCGCCAGTGGATTGCGAAACAAACCCTGCAGGATCGCGCCCGAAACAGCGAGGACTGCGCCTACCAGAAAACCAAGAACCAGGCGAGGGAGGCGCACATCCAAAAGCACCATGCTGGCAATCTCGTCCTCAAGATCACCCATCAGTACCGCCAGGATATCGGCTACAGAAAGCGGGTAGGCTCCGCTGCTGACTGAAACCACAGAGACCGCAAAAGCGGCCCCCAGGATCATCAGCAAAGCCGGCCCTTTCGCCATGCGCCCAGCGCCATCAATGACCATTTTGGGCAACTTGCCTCGCTTGCGCCAATACTCCCGCAACCTCTTCCATGGCTTGCGGTAGCCGTGGCCCAAAGCCCAGCAACAACATGCTGTCCCCCACGTAATGCTTGCCCTGCTTCCAGGCTTCCAGTGCTGACAGTTGAGGCCAGTCGGCAATATCAAACTGACCGGGTCGAGACTCGGCGATAACGATAGCGTCGGGTTCGGATGCCAGCAGTGCCTCACGGTTGGCGGGCTTATAACCGCTTACCTCGTCCATGGCATTGCTAGCCCCAAGGGCTTCAAGAAGCGCGTCAGCGGCAGTATCACGGCCAGCAATCATGACGCCATGATTCCCGGCAGCCATCAGAAACAGCACTCGCACTGACGAGGCTCCCGCCGTCGCGGCAATGCGTTCAACTCTGTGCTGCATGTCAGCAACCATAGCTTCAGCCGGCGCGCCCTTGCCAAGAATGCGACCAACCTCCCGAATACGCGCCATGGTATCCGCCGGGGACCGGGCTACGGGCAACTGAATGACCTCCACTCCAGCCTGTTTCAACCGCTCCAGGGTTTTATCTGGCGCAGCTTCTACAGTTGTCAGAAGCACGTCCGGCCGCAACGCCAGCACGCCTTCAAAAGGCAAAGCGCGCAAGTAACCCACCCTGGGCAGCGATTGAACTTCCGGAGGGTAGTTACTGGTAGTATCCACCCCCACCAGACTATCCTGTGCGCCCAAGGCGTAAACCGTTTCGGTTATGCTGCCATCGGCACTGACGATCCGGGGCTGTTCTGCTCGCGCCAGCATCGAAAACGACAAACAAGCGACACACAGGGCCCCCAGCAGACTCACTCGCATAGTGCGCTCTCCAGAGTCGCCACTTCACGCTGCCAGTCTGTAGACTCCGGCTGCCCTGGCTTACGTTTGCCAAACAAGGTGATCACTATGTCACCTTGTGCGTTATAACCCTCCAGAGATGTTACCGTGCCATCTGCCGACGGCCGACGCACAACGAACCAGTCGCGAATACCGTATGTATTGGCGTGCAGATTGAACCCTTTGTCCAGCACGTTCATCCATGGGCCAGTGCGCTTCAGGTTGCCCACCGTGCCGGTGAATATCTGGACAATTCCCGGGTTGCCCACAAACACCATAATCGGGCAATGGCTGGACTTAACCTGCTCCAGTATTGCGTCCAACGGCGAATGGGTTTCCAGTGTGGTGGCTTTCAGACGAGTAACCCACTCCTTACCAACAACCTCAACGGCCGTGAGGCGATCTACGTTGTTGCGCTTGAGCATGGCATGAAAGTGGTGAACATCTTTAAGTCCGGACCAGTCATTGCGTAAGGCAGCAACATCGACGGCCTCGGCATCAGCCCGCGGCTCACGAACGGGCGCAGCCAACAATTCTGGAAACGGCCGCTCCTTATCCAGGTAATTTCCCAGAAGACGGTCCCAGGCATCCCTGTTTGTCGTACTCGTTTTATAGATCTTGTGCAGGGCTTGCCCGTGGTCACTGAAAAACTGCAGACTTTCCCTGGTGATGTTTCCAACGGATTCCGTTACCAGATAGCCGTAGGCCCACTGGTTAAGAAACACCCGTATATCGATGTCACCCACCGCCAGCCCCATGGCCCCTTTCCCAGCGACGGTGAATTTCCTGAAACTAGCAGTGACTTCATGGACCACCTGGTCGTTGCGGGTAAGAATCATCACATCGCCCACATCATCCATTGCCGACAAGAGTCCGCCAAACACTGGCTTCAAGGGCTGAACGCCGTCTTCTCGACAGAGCAGTAGTTCCAGTTCACTGACACCAAGGACTTCAGCTGCATTGCGAATACGCAGTTTTGGCTGTTCCTCACGCAGGTGCTGCCAACGCTGGGCAAGAGACATTTCAGGTTGAGTCGCGAGTGCTTCCATCTCAATTCTCCCCGGTTGTCAGGTTGATTTCTTTCCAGCGGATTTCAGGCTGGCCACTGTTACCATCAGACCCGTAATAGTTGATGATCTGCATTGCGTATACCGGTGCTGAAGCATCTTCGGAATCACTGTCGATGAGGTATACCCGGAAGTTTGGCCATAGCTTGTGGGCACCCTGAAGGTTGTAGGCATACCAGCTACTGTCTGCAAACAGGCCACCTGTTGAGTCCGGGGCATACGCCCGTACAAGGGATTCACCAGTAGCATTATCAATCGTTGCGCTTGTGTAAGCTGACAGCTCTGCCCAGGGAATCGGGCCAAGCGCCCCGCCCTGGCCAGACCCGGACGGCCCACTGTTTGTCTTGAGGTACCACTCCCGGCCGGAAAAGCCGATCAGCACATCCCAGGTTTCAGAGGTAGCACAATCAACAGCGACACCGGCATCGAAATCGAAACAGGCATCGCCGCCATCGTATTCCGCAGGCTGCGTAAAGCTGACTGTTGAACCCGAAAGCTGGGTAGTGCCCGCAACTTGAACTTCAAACTCCAGGTTGAAGCTCTCAATGCCGCCCCCGGTTCTGGTCGGGAAATTAAAATCCAGAATTCGCATACGGGCATAGCTGTCCCCTTCAGCGGAACGAACCAGATAGCCTATATCGGGAACCTCAGAAATAACGCCTCCGTCGCCGTATACAGACCAGCCGTCGCCAAATGCATAGACCACATCATCGGAGGTCCAGCTTTCAGGGACAGGAAAAGAACTCTTCATATGATCCAGTTCCCCGTCGGCTGTCGCGCCAACAAACTTGTTCAGATCAGGATCCCCGGCCGCATCATAAAACTCAGCCTGTTCATCTCCTACCGCCCCCGCCACCCTGCCATTGCCAGAAGCCCCGGAGTTCAGCTGCACGCTGGTGCGGTTGAACGCCAGATCCCAGTCCCCGTCACTGGAGACCACCTCTCCTGTGGCCAGGTTCAGGTACTGGGTCTCGGCTCTGGCGTCAATCACTAGTTGGTTATAGTCGGTACCTGACTCTCCGCCATCATCCGCTTCTCCGTCTATCTGGTTATCACTGCCACCGCCACACGCGGCCATCACCAGGCCAAGAGCGGGAGCCAAATACTTCAGTTTGTGCTGATCCATGTCATGGTTCCTTATTGTTGAATTGAATATGGCTGTCATTGACTGCCAAGAGTCATAGAGAAGCCGGTATAGAGGAATCGCCCGGCAACTGGTTGGAAATCGTCAGGATCGGAGAAGTCACGCTGGGTATCGGCAAGGTTGTCTATGCCCGCAAACAGCTTCAGCTCTGGAAGTAGCCGGTAATTGAACTTCAAATCGATTGCGCTATAAGCGGGGGATTTGCTACCCAGAGAGGCATCCACGTACTCGGAGCTTTGGTGACGAGCCCTTACAGACCATGACAAACCCCGCAGGCCAGTATGACCATCGATAGAAGCCTGCAGCTGATGTCGGGGGCGGCGATTGAGGTCGTCCCCCGTTGCAACATCTTCCGTTTCAGTCCAGGTATACCCGGCAGAGACGCGCCAGTCTTCAGATATATCCCAGCCCACGGTGGACTCAAGCCCCCAGGTTCGGGCTTTATCAATGTTGCTGTAGTGGTAGACCTGAACATTATCCGAGCGGGCAGCCGTTGCATCCCGGTCTAAACTTGTCTGAATCAAGTCATCGATATCGTTGAAAAAACCGTTTACATCAAACCAGACCTTTTTCTCAAAATGACCGCCAATGCCAAGCTGATAACTAACAGATGATTCAGGCTCAAGCTCAGGATTACCGTTAACGATGTAGCCCAGCTGGCTGTGGTCAAAGCGATAATGGCGCTCTTTCAGGTTAGGTACGCGATAGCCCGAGCCAACGCCAACCCGAACGAAGCTGTCAAACCCCTCTCCATCCTCGAAATCGAGGCGGGCGTTGATCTTCGGGGCCAGGTGAGTACCAAAGTCTGAATCCCGTTGCCCGCGCAGGCCAGTGACCAGCTCCAGGTTGTCCAGAACAAACCAGGTATCCTGAACCCAGAGTTCATAACCCTCTCGGGAGAACTCTTCATTACCGGCGAGCTCGGAGATGCCATCCTTATACTGCTCAAGTGTTTCACGGCTCAGATCTGTGCCAACCTGGACGCTGTGGGCATCACCGATTGCTGCTTCAACATGCCCGGAAGCCTGGGAGAGGGAGCTATCTGCTTCTCGCTGGTCAAAGGTGCCTGCAACGGAAAATTTGGATGTATCATCACTCAATTGCTCGTGCAGCAACGCCCAGTGCCCACGCAACCCAGCACCGTTACCGTGATCCCCTGACAGGGTGGTTCTGAGCCGACGCACGTCTTCGTCTTTACCTTGATTAATGGTGCCCCCGGGAAGTGTACTGAAGCGGGAACCGGAGCTTTCATCAAACACTAACCCCGACCAGGTGAACTTGTTGCCCCCCTCCGGCCGCCAATCCAGACGCACCGTTGCATCGTTGCGATCGTACTCGTCCCCGGGGCGCGCCCAGGTTTCCGGCTCCGGATCGATGCCATCAGAGTGCTGGGATGACCCCGACAACCGCACACCCCAGCGTTCATTACCGGCAGAAACTGCCGCGCGGCCGCTATAACGTGCTGGGTCCCATTTATCACCAGAGGGGTTTTGGTCGCCGTAGGTACCGGCATCTGCGGAGAAGGTTCCTTTGATTCCTGAATCCACACGGCGGGTAATCACATTAACAACCCCACCCATGGCGGCACTGCCGTACTGTGCTGAAACGGCCCCTTTCACCACCTCAATCCGTTCGATGTCGAGTACCGCAAGCTGGCTCACATCGACGGCAGAGCCCGTGGTGGCGCTCAAAGGCATCCCATCCACCAGCACCAGCACACGGTCCGCATCAATGCCCTGCAACCACACTTCATAGCCCGGCTTGCCGTGTATTTCGCGCAATAGCAGGCCGGGTAAGTTTATAAGCGCTTCTTTGAGGTTCCGTGCATGAGTGTTTTCAATCTCCTTGGCGGTAACCACCTCCGTACGCACCGGGGTATCAAGAACCGTTCGTTCACTGCGGGTTCCAGTAACGACAAGCTCATCCAGATACCCGGCAGCATGGAGAGGTGTGGAGACTGCGATCACTGCAAGTATCGAGAGCGGATACAGCCCGGCATGTGGCCGACGACAAGCGGAAAATTCCAAAGCAAATCCTCGTAAGCGTTAATACGAATACGAGTAATTCTCATTCAATAGATAACTTAAATCAAGGACTTTGCGAATGAGATTCGTTTTTATTCCTGGATACCCATGAAAACGGTAGATTTTGGAGCGGTAGAAACGAAATAGCCCGGCGATTGCCGGGCTATTCGAAGAGCGGTTCAAAGGAAGGCAGGATCAGTGCGTCTTCTGCTCTTCCCCTGCTTCTCCAGTTGCCTCTTCCTGCTTGCGCTGGAGCGCCTGAGCATAAATGGCATCAAAGTTAACCGGTGCCAGCATCAATGCCGGGAAGCTGCCTTTGTTAACGACGCCATCGATAGCTTCGCGAGCATAAGGGAACAAAATCGTCGGGCAGTAAGCGCCCAGCATCTGGCCAAGCTGTGGCCCTTCGATGCCAGCCACGAGGAATACGCCCGCCTGCTGGATCTCAACAATATAAGCGACTTTTTCACCTATCTTCGCCGTAACCGTCAGAGAAAGTACAACCTCATACTGATTGTCACTGACTTTGTTGTGAGCGGTGTTCAAATCCAGGTTCACCTGAGGCTTCCACTGTTCCTGAAATACCACCGGCGAATTCGGCGACTCAAAAGACAGGTCCTTCACGTAGATACGCTGCAGGGCGAACTGCGCCTGGTTCTGGTTCTCACTGCCTGCGGCGGCTTGCTGATTCTCAGCCATGTTCAATCCTTTCCCTTTCGAAGAGTGGGCTCAAAGCCCATTATTATAGTTACATCTGCCGGAGCATTCTAATGCCTGGCGGCGCGCGGTTAGGTGAAACAGTGCGTCAGATCGGCGCTCAGATCAAGCTCCGTAGCTGCCCTTACTTTTTCACCAGCGGCAAGTTGCTGGCTTTCCAGTCACTGACTCCGCCGTTCAGGCGTACCACGTTAGCGTACCCTTCAGCGTTGAGCTGTTTAACTGCCATGGCGGAATGCTGGCCCATCTTGTCCGCGACGATAATCTGCTTGTCTTGATGCTTTTTCAATTCAGCGGCGCGACTTTTCAGACTATTCAGCGGGATATTGATCGAGCCAGTGATACGGCCCTCACCAAACTCTTTGCGGTCGCGTATATCAACCACTATCGCTTCGTCCCGGTTGATCAGGCTGACGGCGCCCTGAGCAGAAATCTTGGAGCCCCCGCGACGGGATTCCAGAATCAGGATGGCAACCAGAAAAGCCACAAAAAGCGACGCGAGAATGTAGTGGTTAACGACGAATTCAAACAACCGATCCATGAGGTTACCCTGACAATGAGTTTGGCGGGATTATACACAGCCTGCTCGTCAGACAGAAGGTAACGCGACAGGTGGCGACTGTGGCCTCTAAATGCGAAAATAGATAAGCTCGACTATTGGTTTCGTAAACTTACCAGCATTTTACTTCCGGATTGAATGATGACAGCAAAACGCAAGCCGACAGCATTGATTATTCTCGACGGCTGGGGCCATCGTGATCCCGCCGATGACAACGCCATCAGTAACGCAAAAACACCCTTCTGGGACAAGCTCTGGCAGTCCCGTCCAAAGGCGCTGATCAATACTTCAGGCATGTTCGTCGGGCTACCTCAGGGCCAGATGGGCAACTCGGAAGTCGGACACATGAATATCGGCGCGGGGCGAGTGGTTTACCAAAGCCTCACCCGCATTGATAAAGATCTGGAAACTGGTGCATTTAACGAGAACAAAGTTCTATGCTCGGCAATCGACAAAGCCGTAAGCAATGGTGGTGCGGTTCACCTGATGGGGCTGCTATCACCTGGCGGGGTTCACTGCCACGAAGACCACGTGCTTGCCGCCGCTGAGCTTGCCGCCTCGAGAGGCGCAAAGGAAGTGTATGTGCACGCATTTCTTGACGGCCGGGACATGCCGCCCCGCAGTGCACGCCCCTCTCTGGAGAAGGCTGCGGCAAAGCTTGAAAGCCTGGGTGTCGGCCGGGTGGCATCCATTGTTGGGCGCTATTTCGCGATGGACAGGGATAACCGCTGGGACCGGGTTGAAAGCGCCTATAACCTGATGACTCTGGGCGATTCCGAATTTACAGCAACCGACCCCATCGCCGGCCTCGAACAGGCGTATGAGCGTGGCGAAAACGATGAGTTTGTAAAACCGACCCGCATCCGGAATCCCGGCGAGCCTGAAGCTACAATCAACGATGGCGACGCAGTACTGTTCATGAACTTTCGCGCTGACCGCGCCAGGGAAATGACTCGCGCCTTTGTAGATGAGAGTTTCGACGAATTCGACCGCCGTAAGCACCCGAAACTGGCCGATTTTGTCATGCTTACCGAGTATGCGGCAGATATCAAAACCTCATGCGCCTACCCGCCAGAACAACTGGTCAATGGCCTTGGCGAGTATGTCGCCGGGCTTGGTAAAACCCAGCTTCGCATTTCAGAAACCGAGAAGTACGCGCACGTAACCTTCTTTTTCAATGGCGGGCTGGAAACACCCTTTGCCGGCGAAGACCGGATTCTGGTGCCCTCCCCAAAAGTAGCCACTTACGACCTGCAACCGGAGATGAGCGCGCCGGAAGTTACCGATAAACTGGTAGAAGCCATCAAGAGTGGCAAGTACGACCTTGTGGTGTGTAACTACGCCAACGGAGATATGGTCGGCCATACCGGAAAACTGGACGCAGCAGTCAAGGCGGCAGAATGCCTCGACGAGTGCGTGCGACGAGTCGTTGAGGCTCTGGATGAAGTTGGCGGCGAAGCACTTATCACCGCTGATCACGGCAACTGCGAGCAGATGGCCGATCCCGATTCGGGGCAAGCCCATACCGCCCACACTATTGGGCCTGTGCCACTGGTTTACACAGGCAATCGTAACGTAAGTCTGAAACAAGACGGCAGCCTGAGCGATGTGGCACCTTCGCTGCTGACGTTAATGGGCCTGGAACAACCGAAAGAAATGACCGGGCACAGCCTGGTCCAGATCGGTTGATTCAAAAGCAGGTCTTGCCATTGCGTCTGACTGCGCTACTGGCGCTCGCACTCATGCTTACACTGGGTGCAGCGCCGGCAGTATCCGAGCAAGAGGTTACACCAGCCCAGATTGAAGACCTCAAGGAACGCATTGAGGACATTGATGACTGGCTGGCAGATGCCGAAGACGATCGCTCCTCCCTGGAACGACAGCTGGCTGCGACCGAACGCACGATCAGCCGTTTAACCCGGGAGCGTCGAACCCTGCGCGAGCAGGTGAAAACGCAACAACGACGCCTCAACGAGCTCCAGGGAGAGGAGCGTGAGCTGACGCGAACACTGGAGCAGCAACGCGAAAGCCTCAAGCAACAGATCCGCACAGCCTGGATGGAAGGTGACGCGCCCGCTGTAAAAGTTCTGCTTAATGAAATTAATCCGGACAACATTGCCCGGACCATGACCTACTATGAATATCTCAGTCGCGATACCGTCGGACGGCTGGAAGACTTCCGCAAAAATTTACAGGAACTGAAAGCGACACAAGCTGCTGCGCAAAATACCCGCGCCGAGCTGGCAAAAACCGAGGAAGGCGTTATTGAGCGCCAGAAGAAGCTGCAAGCCTCCCGCGAGGAACGCGAGCAAACCCTGGCCGCACTTGAGCAGGACATCCGCAGCCGGCGTAACGAAAAAGTTGAGCTTGAATCGGATCGCAAGCGTTTGGAGAACCTGCTTTCGGAAGTACAGCAGGCCATTGCCAACATTCCGTCCCCCAACGAATCCCAGCCCTTCTCATCGCTCAGAAACAAACTTCCCTGGCCGGCGCAGGGAAAGGTCACCAGCGGGTTCGGCGACAAGTATGCGGATGGCAAGCTGAGAAGAAATGGCCTGATCATCCAGACCAACGAAGATGCAGAAGTAAAAGCCATTCATTACGGCCGAGTTGTGTTTGCTAACTGGCTCCGGGGCTTCGGACTTATAACAATTATTGATCATGGCGATGGCTACATGACACTCTATGGCCACAGCAGCAGCCTGTTTACCAGCCCTGGCGACTGGGTTGCCGCCGGAGAGGCCATTGCATTGGCCGGCCGCACCGGCGGCACGGACAACCCGGCGCTCTATTTTGAGGTACGCCATAACGGCAAACCGGATAACCCGGGGCGCTGGCTCGGCAAGTGAACCGTTGCAGGGCTGACAAACGCGCCCGCTGACGCCATACTGTCGGCAACAGGGAACTCCGCCCAACTTTCTGCTCAACTACCGGAATAACCACGGGATATGTGAATGAGACGGGTCCAAAGAACACACCAAGCCTTACCTTTGCGCTCTGCCATACTTGCCGCCTGTTTCATTACCTTTCCCGGACTGGCCTTCGCCCAGGACAATCCTTCAGATAGCACGAGGATTCTGGAAGGCATTCAGGATGGCGAGCGTGTTGAAATCACCCTGCCCGATCCGGAAAAGCAGTTGCCGCTGGATGACCTTCGGAAGTTCACTGAAGTTTTCAGTCGCATCAAGGCCGCCTATGTCGAAGAAGTGGACGACACACAGCTGCTGGAAAGTGCCATCAAGGGCATGCTCTCGGATCTGGACCCGCACTCAACCTATCTGGCACCGCAGGATTATGAAAAGCTCGAAGAAAGCACCTCCGGTGAATTTGGTGGCCTGGGCATAGAAGTCGGCATGGAAAACGGCTTCATAAAGGTTATCGCACCCATTGACGATACACCTGCCCAGCAGGCGGGCGTTCAGGCCGGTGACCTGATCATCAAACTCGATGAGAAACCGGTGAAAGGCATGAGCCTCGAAGAAGCGGTTCAGCTGATGCGCGGGAAGCCTGGCACAATACTCACTCTTACCATTATGCGTGAAGGTGAGAACGCACCCGTAGAAATTGACGTTGAGCGCGATGTAATCAAGGTCACCAGCGTTAAGAGCCGCATGATTGAAAACGGTTACGGTTACGTTCGTCTGACCCAGTTCCAGGCGGAGACTGGAGGACAATTCACCAAAGCGCTGACAGAGCTCAGGGAAGATCATGGCGGCACTCTCGACGGGCTGGTGCTCGACCTTCGAAATAACCCGGGTGGCGTATTACAGGCTGCTGTCGCAACGGCAGACGCACTGCTGGATGAAGGGCTGATTGTCTACACCGAAGGCCGGATTCAGAGCTCGCGCCTTCGCTTCAGTGCCAAAGACGGCGACATCATGGCTGGCACACCCATTGTTGTTCTGATCAACGGAGGCTCTGCGTCTGCGTCAGAAATCCTTGCGGGCGCTCTGCAGGACCACAAACGGGCTGTCATCATGGGCACCCAGTCTTTTGGCAAGGGCAGCGTGCAGACGGTGATTCCTCTGGATGAAACCCACGCTATCAAAATGACAACAGCGCGTTATTACACCCCCGATGGTCGCTCTATACAGGCCACCGGCATCAAGCCGGATATAGAAGTGCGGCCGGCAGAACTCAAGGAACTTGATAGCCGTCCATTCTTTACCGAGGCAGATTTGAGCGGCCACCTGATTGGCCAGGATGAAGATACGGAGAATAACAACAAAGAGCAGAAGACCGAGAACCAGGTCGTCTCCATCATCGACCGCGACTACCAACTGCGCTCAGCACTTAACCTTCTGAAAGGCCTGAACATCCTCGATCACAAGGGAGCGGACACAACACAGTGAAATCATCCATGATCCTGGCCCTGGCGGTTCTGATGAGCCTGGTCGCCGGCGCGGCGTCTGCCGAACCGGCATCACATGATGTCCCGCCAACCATCGCCATCATCATCGATGACATGGGGCATAACCTGCACGAAGGTGAGCGCCTGGCCAAACTGGATCAACCACTGACGCTGGCGTTTCTGCCCTATCGCCGGCATACAGACGCTCTTGCTCGCCTGGCACACGGTCGTGACAAAGAGATCATGCTGCACGCCCCCATGGCCAACACCCGGAATTTCGGCCTTGGCCCTGGCGGGTTAACGCCAGACATGGATGAGCAAAGCCTGACAACTACCTTGCGCCGCGCCCTGCAATCCATCCCCTATGTACAGGGGGTAAATAATCATATGGGCAGCCTGCTGACCCAGCAGCTCAGGCCCATGGACTGGGTGATGAAAGAACTGTACCGCTATCCGGTTTATTTTGTTGATAGCCGAACTATTGCGTCATCAGTTGCCGGTGAAGTTGCTGAGGCTTATCAGATCCCGACCATGACACGAGACGTGTTTCTGGACCATGAGCAAACAGAAGAGTTTGTCGACCAGCAGTTCAAAGAACTGGTCCGGCGGGCAAAGGAGAATGGCAGCGCAGTCGGCATCGGCCACCCACACACAGTGACCGTCGACTATCTTGAAAAACATCTTCCATTACTGGATGAACAAGGCATAGCCATCGCCACGATCAGCGGACTCTGGGCTATTCGGAACAACAATCAGAGGATGTTTGCTGAAGGAGAAAAGCAAACCATACGGCCTGCTTTCGCCAAAAAGAACTAATCCCGTACTTCGATTCCCTGGGCCTTCATAAAGGCTTTGGCTTCAGGAATTGTGTGCTCACCAAAGTGAAAAATCGAGGCCGCTAGCACGGCATCTGCACCGCCCCTGGTTACACCATCCGCCAGATGCTGCAGCTCGCCCACACCGCCTGAAGCAATCACAGGAACAATCACAGCATCGCTCACAGCGCGGGTCAGGCCCAGATCAAAACCGACCTTGGTGCCATCCCTGTCCATGCTTGTCAGCAATAGCTCGCCAGCACCCATTTCTACCATCTTGCGCGCCCACTCCACCGCATCCAAACCTGTTGGTTTGCGGCCACCATGGGTAAAGATTTCCCAGCGCAGCTCTTCGCCTTCAGCACTGACCTGCTTCGCATCGATAGCCACGACAATACACTGGCTGCCAAAGCGGTCAGCTGCTTCACGCACAAACTCAGGGTTGAATACTGCAGCAGTATTGATGGCTACCTTGTCGGCGCCTGCGTTCAACAGCTTACGGATATCATCCACGGTACGAACACCACCGCCAACCGTCAACGGAATGAATACCTCCGCTGCCATACGTTCCACCGTCTCATAGGTGGTGTCACGGCTTTCATGGCTTGCTGTGATATCCAGAAAAGTGATTTCATCAGCACCCTGCTCGTTATAGCGGCGGGCTACTTCTACAGGATCGCCGGCATCGCGGATGTCCACGAAGTTTACGCCTTTTACTACACGCCCTTTATCAACATCCAGACAGGGAATGATGCGCTTCGCCAGTGCCATATTACTTTATCCCTTTCAGCCCTTCAGGCTGTCACAAAATGCCTGGGCTTCTGCAACATCCAGAGTCCCCTCATAAATAGCACGACCGGTAATAGCTCCGACGATACCCTTACTGGCGACAGGTGCCAGGCGCTTCAGATCATCCATATTGGTTACGCCACCAGAAGCAATTACAGGAATGCCACCCTCTTCCGCCAGGGCAGCAGTAGCTTCTACGTTAACACCTTGCATCATGCCATCGCGGTTGATATCGGTGTAAACAATCGCTTCGACACCATCGTTGGCAAAGCGCTTGGCCAGATCCGTTGCCATCACTTCTGACACTTCCGCCCAGCCATCTGTGGCTACACGGCCGTCTTTGGCATCCAGACCCACGATAATGTGACCCGGGAAACGCTTGCACATTTCCGTTACAAACTCCGGCTCTTTGACCGCCTTGGTTCCAATGATCACCCACTGAACACCCGCTTTAAGATAGGCCTCAATAGTTTCAGCGGAACGGATGCCACCGCCAATCTGTATTGGCAAATCCGGGTATTTGCGGGCAATAGCCTGCACAATTTCGCCGTTAACCGGCTCGCCTGCAAAGGCGCCGTTCAGATCCACAAGGTGCAGCCGGCGAGCACCGGCCTCCACCCATCGGGTGGCCATATCAACCGGGTCACCACCAAACACCGTGGAATCTTCCATCCGCCCCTGGCGCAACCGAACACATCGGCCGTCTTTAAGATCAATGGCAGGAATAATCAGCATGTTCCGTTCCAGTCAGTAAAGTTCTTGAGAAGCTGCAGCCCTGCCCTGGCACTTTTCTCCGGGTGGAACTGCACAGCAAAAATGTTATCCCGGGCGACAGCCGCTGCCAAGTCAACACCGTAATGGCTACGCCCTGCGATGTCTGCATTACCTTCGGCCTCAGCGTAGTAACTGTGCACAAAGTAAAACCGGTCACCGTCGGGAATATCCTGCCAAAGCGGGTGTTCCTTGGCGTGGTACACCTCATTCCAGCCCATGTGAGGCACCTTCAGGCGCTCTCCATTCTCTACCAGGTTCTCACCAAAGAAGCGCACTTCAGAAGGAAAAAGGTTGATGCCGTCGACACCACCGTTTTCTTCACTGCGGGACATAAGCGCCTGCATACCAACACAGATACCCAGAAACGGGCGGTCACAGGAGACTTCGCGGACCAGTTCATCAACCCCATGGCGACGCATCTCCGCCATGCAGTCACGGATCGCTCCGACCCCGGGCAGAATTACCCGGTCAGCTTCACGAATCTGGCTTGCGTTGTCGGTTACCAGAACTCTGGTATCCGGGGCTACATGCTCTACCGCTTTGCGGGCAGAGTGAAGGTTCCCCATGCCGTAGTCGATGATGGCAACGGTTTTCATGGTCAGTAAGGTGTCCTTAAGTCGCTAGGAGCGTCGGGTTACAGCAGGCCTTTGGTCGACGGTGTGATTCCCGTCATGCGCTCATCCATTTCAATAGCCACACGCAAGGCGCGACCAAATGCTTTGAACACGGTTTCGATCTGGTGGTGGGTGTTTTTGCCCCGAAGATTATCAATGTGCATGGTCACCATGGCATGGTTGATAAAACCGCGGAAGAACTCTTCGAACAGATCTACGTCAAATCCACCCACTGTGCTGCGGGTATAGGGCACTTCCATAATCAGGCCCGGGCGACCTGAAAGGTCAATCACGACGCGAGAAAGAGCTTCATCCAGAGGGACATAGGCATGCCCATACCGGCGAATACCTTTCTTGTCGCCTACAGCCTGCTTGAAGGCCTGACCAAGGGTAATACCGATATCTTCCACCGTGTGGTGGTCATCAATGTGCAGATCGCCTTTGGAGACGATGGTCAGATCAACCATGCCATGACGGGAAATCTGCTCCATCATGTGGTCGAGAAACGGCACCCCGGTATCGAAACTGGATTTACCGGTACCGTCGAGATTGATTTCAACGCTGATCTGGGTTTCAAGGGTATTTCGTTCTACCCGAGCCTTACGTTCGGCCATGGGGACTCCGTAGCAGATTTAGGTGGCACAACGCCGGAAAACTTGATTCCGGGATTATACCTTTTATGCCCTCAGGAGTCCCACAACCGGGTTAATCGAAACGATAGTCAGTCTTGCTGCAATGAAGTCAGAAGGCCTTCTTCAGATTATTCATATACGTATCCACCAAGCTGTTGAATTCATGCTTGATAACCGGGCTGATAGCAAGCTTCAGCAAACCGGGTAGTGGCAGCGTGAGCTCGGCGCTGGTCTGGAATTTTGCGGTGGTCGCCTGGTCGCCTTTTGCCGTCAGTGTCCAGGAGCCGCGTACCACGCCATTACCTTCGCCTTTCACCGGCTCCCAGGTAATCTTACCGGCATCTTTGTCGGCGAAATACTTGCTCGCGTAGACAGACTGGATCGCGTGCTTGTCGATACCTACCTTGTCCATTTCCCAACGGTAGATGTTGTCGCCCAGATCCGTGAGTTTGTGCACTTTCGGAAAATGACTTGCGGAACGAGGCACATCGGCCAGCAACGCAAAAACCTCGTCATAGCTGCCCGGAATTTCAATCTCCCGGTTCAACTCAAGCGAAACAGTGATAGCCACAGCGAACTCCTTTTTTATTTGTACCAAACATTATAGCTGGAAAAGATTGAAAGCATTTTGGCGCAACACTACCGCATTGTCATACTCCTGCCCTGTTATTTTGTTAACCCTGCGTTATCCTTTAGCCTGTTCACACCCGGATTCGAGTTGAATCCAGAAAGCTCCGGCAACAGAAAGGAAGCCTGAATCATGAAAGCCATACGTTATGTGCTGATCGCCATCGTTGCAGTTGTTGTTCTCGCCATTGCCGCGATAGCTATTGCCATGGCCGTAATAGACCCGAACGACTACAAGCCACAGATCGAAAACGTTGTTGAGGAACACACCAACCTTGACCTCATTCTGGACGGAGATATCGGCTGGTCGTTTATTCCTCTCGGGCTGGAGCTGAATGATGTAGAAGCCACCCTCGACGGTGAACGCTTCATTGCACTCAATCAATTAGTGGCGCAAGTCGACTTCTGGTCTCTTATCGCCATGTCGCCCCAGGTCAGCACCTTTGTGCTGGACGGCCTGGATGCGAACCTGAGCATCAACGAACAGGGAGAAGGCAACTGGACGCGTATCATGCCAGAGCCCTCGACAGATGCTGCGCAACAGGATGTTGCCACCAAATCTGAAGATACGCCAGATTCGGAGGCTGAACAAGCCAGCGGCGAGGCACTTAACTTCAACGTCGACAACGTCCAGATCAGTAATGCGCAAGTGCACTACAGTGATCTGAGTACTGGCCAGGAAGTCACTCTCCAGGACTTCACCGTCAACGCCAGCAACATTACCCTGGGCTCCGAATTTCCACTGGAAATCGGTTTTCGTGTCGAGACAGCCCAACCACAATTCGCAGTGGACGGAAACATAGAGGTTCGCTTGGCGGCCAATGAAGCCTTGAACGATTTTGCTGTTTCCGGCCTGAACGCTGTGTTCGAGATGAGCGGCGAACCCTTGGGTGGCAAGTCAGTTACCGCGACATTGGAAGGCTCAGCGAAAGCCAATCTCGAAAACGAAACCGCAACCCTGAGCGACTTCACCGCGACCCTTGCCAACCTGACTCTTAACACCAATCTCGATGTCAGCGGCTTCGGCGACGAACCAACTCTCGAAGGCCAGGTCGCCATTGCCGAGTTTTCTCTCAAGGAACTGCTCGACAATCTCGGCCAGCCCGCCATCGAGACAACCGACGAGGGCGTTCTCGAGGCTATCGCGTTTTCCACAAACATTGGCGGTGCCGCAGGTAAGCCGGCGCTGTCTGATCTTGTGATCACGCTGGATGACACCACATTTAAAGGCTCGGGTAGCTATAACCTCGCAAACGGCGGCATCGTGTTTGATCTTCAGGGCGACAAGCTTAATGCTGACCGCTACCTTCCGCCGGCAGCAGAGGGAGACGCCACAGAAGCAACAACTGAAGCCCCGGCTCAAACAGCCGGCACAGGCCCTGAAGGCGACTTATTACCACTAGAGACCCTGCGCAGCCTGCTGTTGGATATCGACTTCGGGTTGGGAGAGTTGATCGTAAGCAACCTGAGCATTAATGAAATCAAGGCCAGCACAACTGCCAACAATGGCCTGCTGAAAGTGGACGAATTCAGCGGCAAGCTTTATGAAGGTGGCTTTGATGCCAACGTCACCATCGACGCACGCACCGACACCCCGAAGTGGACCGTCAACTCTGATGTGAGCAACGTTCAAACCCTCCCGCTGCTGGTAGATCTCGCAGAGGTCACCATGCTTTCCGGTGGCGCCAACCTCAAGGTTAATGCGACCACCTCAGGAAACCGCATCTCCGTTCTGCGGGATCAGGCCGATGGGCAGGTCAGTTTTAATCTTGCGGAGGGTGAGTTCCGCAATATGAACCTGACCCGTATGGCTTGTCAGGGAATTGCCCTGGTCAACGGGGACGAACTCACCACCACCGACTGGGGTGAAACAACACCGTTCAATGACATGCACGGCACTCTGGACATCAACGGCAACGTCTTCGATAACACAGATCTGGTCGCGTCTTTGGCGGGCATGCGGCTGGAAGGCAACGGAACTGTCGACTTGAAGCAGACCCTCGTGGATTACGAGCTTGGCCTGCGCATCGTAGGCGAAATCCATAGGGATAATGCATGCCGGGTAACCGAGTACGTGGAAAATGTCGTGATGCCTGTTGAGTGTCGCGGTGATTTCTCGGAAGGCGCTGCCAGCCTTTGTTCTTTTGACGGCTCCCGCTTCCGCGATACATTGAAAGACATTGCGGAAAACGCTGCACGCGCAAAGGCTCAGGAAGAAATCGATGAGGCCAAAGGCAAAGCTGAAGAAAAAGTCCGCGAAAAGCTGGAGGAACAGCTTGGCGAAGGCGCGGGCGACTCAGTAAAAGACGCCCTGAAAGGCCTGTTCAAGTGACATCAGGCAGCTTCGCCGAAAACCTTCTGACATGGTACGACCAACACGGCAGGCACAACCTGCCGTGGCACCATGACCGCAATGCCTATCGAGTGTGGGTTTCTGAAATCATGCTTCAGCAAACCCAGGTGGCAACCGTTATCCCCTACTTTCAGGCGTTCATAGAGCGCTTCCCGGATGTGCAGTCTCTGGCCGAGGCACCGGTTGACGACGTGCTCAGCCATTGGTCCGGGCTAGGCTACTACGCCCGGGCGCGTAATTTGCAGAAAGCCGCTCAAACCGTTATGGAGGATTTTGGCAGCACTTTCCCCGGTACCCAGGAAGAACTCGAAAGCCTCACCGGCATCGGCCGCTCTACTGCAGCTGCGATCATCGCTCAAGCATTTGGCAAGCGCGCAGCCATACTTGACGGCAATGTGAAGCGGGTATTGGCCCGTTACCATGCCGTTCCCGGGTGGCCTGGCCAAACCTCAGTGCTGAAACAGCTCTGGGAACATGCTGAGACACATACCCCGAATGAGCGGGTTCGAGACTATACCCAGGGCATCATGGACCTGGGTGCAATGGTTTGTACCCGCAGCCGCCCAGCATGCCACGACTGCCCTCTACACGGGGGTTGTACCGCCTACGCAAGAAAAGAAATCAACCTCTACCCCGGTTCCAAGCCTAAAAAAGCCAAGCCTGAAAAAACAACCTGGATGGTCATCCTTGAAGATCACGAAGGCCGCATTCTACTGGAACGGCGACCGCCCAGTGGAATATGGGGCGGCCTGTGGAGCCTGCCGGAACTGGACCCAGCCTTCGGCCCAGATGAACTTCAGGAGGCCTGCGAGCAAAAGCTCGGGCTGGACTGCGACGAGCCGGAATTAATCAGCGGCTTCCGCCACACATTTTCCCACTACCACTTACACATCCAGCCCGCCAGGTTGGGCGTGACCGGGCAGAACACCCTGAGAGATGACGGACAACAGAAATGGCTGCACAGACACGAAGCTCTGAGCCTGGGCTTGCCGGCACCGATCCGTACACTGCTCACAAACCCGGAACAAGGCACCCTGCCTGGATAACAGCGCACCCGCACGCTCAGTCGGCACTATCTGTTATCATCCGGCCAATCGCACATCGCACTTATCAAGACAGGAGCGAATATGAGCCGCACAGTTTTCTGCCGCAAGCACCAGAAAGAACTTGAAGGCCTGGACTTTCCGCCCATGCCCGGCGCAAAAGGCCAGGACATCTACGAGAACATCTCCAAACAGGCCTGGGAAGAGTGGCAACACCAGCAAACCATGCTGATCAACGAAAAGCACCTCAGCCTGATGGATCCGAACACCCGCAAATACCTGCAGGCGCAGATGGAGCACTACTTCAACAATGAGCCTTTCGACAAAGCCGAAGGCTACGTGCCGCCGGAGCAATAACGCCGGATTGATCAAAGCCTGACCAAGCCTGAAAAGATTCAGAAATTTTTCCGGACCGGCCTTGACTCACTACCCCGAAACCGGTTTAATAGCGCCCCGTTGCACAGCAGTATAGCAACTTGCCCGGATAGCTCAGTTGGTAGAGCAGAGGATTGAAAATCCTCGTGTCGGTGGTTCGATTCCGCCTCCGGGCACCATTAAGAATTCAGATGAAACCCGCCTTGTGCGGGTTTTGTTGTTTCTGTGCTCCACGTTTTCTCTCTCGCTACAAAGCAGTAGGCGAAAAATAGGACCCAACCCCATCTCCGGCTACCCCCAACTAGAACCAAGGCTTCCGTCGCAATAAGACAAAAAAGTGTCGTATTAGAGCAATGCTTTTTTTAATCAGCCGATGTAACGTCAAGCTACTAATAAAAAGAAAGGGGCCAACAATGGCTGATCACTATGTAGCTTTCTCTATCCCGTTTTTTCTACTGTTCATTGCCCTGGAATCACTCTTCTTCTGGCGAAAAAGCCGAACCAGGCTGCGGCTGAACGACAGCCTTACCAACATGAGCTGCGGCATTGTTACGCTGGTTTTCGAGCTTTTTACCAAAGGTGGGCTGCTCCTGTTTTTTGCCTTTCTGTCCAACAGTTTTGGCCTGATTGAATGGAGTATGAGTTCGCCCTTCACATGGATTCTGTTTTTCTTCGTTTTCGACTTTTTCTACTACTGGGGCCACCGCCTGTCTCACACTGTGAACTTTATGTGGAGCGGTCACCTGCCTCATCACCAGAGCGAAGAGTACAATTTCACTGTCGCTCTGCGGCAAGGTGCATTTCAGGACACCCTGATGTTCCCCGTATTTATTCCGATGGCTTTGATGGGCTGTCCGGTCGAAGTATTTGCAACCGTGCTGGTGCTGAACAAGATCTTCCAGTTCTGGATACACACTCGCTCCATTAGTCGCATTCCTCCCATTGAAGGCATTCTCAACACGCCCTCAGCCCATCGCGTACACCATGCGGTTAATACCCGCTACGTCGACAGGAACTACGGCGGTGTAATCATGCTATGGGACAAGCTTTTCGGCACCTGGGCTGAGGAGAGTGGAGACGAACCCTGTATTTTTGGCGTGCGCAAACCCTATCGAAGCTGGGACCCGATATTCGCTCATGTGGATTGGTGGGCAAGACTGTGGAAAGACGCCGTGAATACCCAAAGATGGCGAGATAAAATCAAACTCTGGTTCATGCCAACGGGCTGGCGCCCCGCAGATGTTGAGGGATCCGATCCCTGGCAGCCCTATGACATCGAAAACTATAAAAAATACGACCCTGACGCGAGCTTCTGGAATAAAGCCTTCGCAGTCGCCCTATTTTTGGCAACCCTCCCCCTGATCAGTCATCTGCTGGTTGAGCAGTTCAATTTGTCTGTGTGGGAAAAGGCGGGGCTTGCTGGAGTAATACTCACATGTCTCTATACCTGCGCTTATCTGCTCCAGGGAAGCCGGAAGCAGGCATGTAATGAAGCACCTGAGAAGGCAGGTTATTAAAGCCGGGAAACAAGAGAAGAACGGGCGAAGGATTTTCGTAAAACCACCTCTCAGGCAGCCTTGCGAAAGTCCTCCATCCGTACACTCTTGTCACGTCTCCGGCTATATTTGCTTTTATCTTCAACTACCCGCATCTGGTATTTCGGGGTTTTAAGGTCCCGCTGCACCGCACTATGCTTTGTGGGCTTTGCCTTTCTTTTCGCCATCGAATATCTCCTTCAGCTGATGGTTTCTACGCCCGGATTATAGCACCTGAGATTTTTTCCCGAGCGTAAGGAGTAACACCCATGCGTTGCACGGCGTCTCGGGCACCTTCCTATTACCTCGATAACCCGGACACCCTTGCTCTCGCCAGCCTCAGGTCGCTGAGACCTACAAGTACGATACCCAGGCCAATCATGAAAAACCCGAACAGGTCGTGATAGCCCGGCATTTCCCCCAAAAGAACCGCTGAGGAAAGCAGCCCGACCGCAGGGACCGCCGCAGAGCTCAGCGACATAGTGACAGCGGGCAAAGAACGGATAGCCCCGACTTGTGCAGCGACGCACACACCGGAAGCCAGGGCGCCACTGAACAGGATATTGACGAGGAATGCGGGTTCCCAACGTATGCCGGATGTATCTTCAACAAGCAGAGAGAAGGGTATGAGAAACACAAGAGAGGACAATAACTGCCAGGGAATGAGCGAAAGAACATTGCCATGCCACTGGTGCTTGCGGACGTGAATCAAGCCCGCTGTCCAGACCAGCGTAGCCAGCACAATCAGTGATCCACCCAGCAAGGTACCTTCAGATCCCCAGTCAACATCCAGAGGATTAAAAATGGCCATCAGCCCCACCAGCCCAAGTGCTGTTCCGACAACCCTTGGAGCGGTCAGCCGCTCTCCCAGGAACATTGCCGCTGCGGGAACCACCCATATGGGTGAGGTGTAAGCCAGTATCGCGGCCCTGCCCGCGGGCATAAACTGCATGCCCAGAGTCACCAGAGTGATAAAGCCCATGTTCTGGAGAAGTCCCACTGAAAACACTACAGGAATATCCGCACGATGAGGCACCCTAAGAATGCCCATAGCCGCGGCTGTCAGAAACATGGTGATGGTTCCAATGATCATTCGCAGGGTGGTGTAAAGCAGCGGAGAGCTGTATTCCAGCCCAATCTTCATAATGGGGAAATTGATTCCCCAGGTCAGAGCGGTAAAAGCCAGGAGCAGGTACCCGTTACGCCAAGCGTAGCTGGCACCCGCTGCGGGCATGGGTTGGGCGGGTTGCGACATCTTCAGTGCTCTACCTTGAGCGCACTTTCATGCCAGTTTCGCAGAGCCCTGTCAGACATCCAGACCATCGCTGCAAACAACAGAATCCCGGTCAGCGTGATCAGAATCAGCGCTGCGAACATTTTAGGAATCTGCAGGTTGTAGCCTGACTGCAGGATCATGTACGCAAGACCCGCTTTGGACCCACCTGTGCCTGCGACAAATTCGGCAACAACCGCACCTATCAGGGCCAACCCGGAACTGATCCGCAAGCCACCAAAGAAGTATGGCAGCGCACCGGGAATCCGCAGGCGCACCAGTTCCTGCCAGCGGCTGGTCCGGTACATACGAAACATACTCAACAGGTTGGGATCAACACTGCGCAGCCCCAGGGTGGTATTGGAAATGATGGGAAAAATAGCAACAATCACTGCACAAATGGTCAGTGCCCAGGTCGTGTCGTTTACCCAGATAATAATCAAAGGCGCAATGGCCACTACGGGCGTTACCTGCAAGAGTACCGCGTAGGGGAACAGGCTGACCTCAATCCATTTGCTTTGCACAAACAACAAAGAGGCTGCGACACCCAGCACCACAGCGATTACAAAGGCCAGAAAGGTAACTTTCAAGGTCATCAGCAAAGCGTTAAACAGAGAGCTGAAGTCATTCACCAGCGACTGCACGATATCCACAGGGCTGGGCACCAGGTATTTGGGTACATCGAACGCCATGACGCTGACCTGCCATAGCAAAAGAACCAGAACCCCTACCACCAGAGGTGCAGCAATCTGGACAAACCGTTCGTTCCGTATCAGTGGAGTACTCATCAGTGACTCTCCTCCTTGTTCTCACCCATGGCACTGGCGCGCTCAAGGGCCTGCGACACCTGCCGGCAGTAACCGGCAAACTCCGTCGACATCCGAAAATCCGGGGATCGTGGATAAGGCTCATCAATCTTGATGTCATCCACAATCCGCCCCGGGCGTGCAGCCATTACAACCACCCGACTGGACAGATACACCGCCTCATATACGCTGTGAGTGACAAACACGATGGTCCAGCCGTTCTCTTTTCTGAGCTTCAGGACATCGTCGTTGAGTTTGTTTCGAGTCATCTCGTCAAGAGCACCAAACGGCTCATCCATCAACAACAGGTTGGGCTCGGTAACCATGGCCCGGGCGATGGAGGCACGCATTTGCATGCCGCCGGAAAGCTCTCGGGGAAAGCTCTCATCAAAGCCTTTGAGCCCTACCATTTCGAGAGCGTCATCAACTTTCTTCTCTGCATCAGCCGAGCCACCCTTATGCTCAAGATCCAGTGGCAGCCGTACATTCTTACGTACCCGAGCCCAGGGCATCAGCGTGGCATTCTGAAAAACAAAGGCCAGCTTACGGCCCTTACCGCCAACTACGTCGTAGTCTTGCTCCCACCACTTTACGGTGCCGGTAGTCACTTCACCCAAACCGGCCATGATGCGTAACAGCGTGCTTTTACCACAACCAGAAGGGCCCAGAAGGCTCACAAACTCCCCCTGCTTTACCGCAAGGCCAGCCCCTTTAAGAGCAACCGTGCCATTGCTGTAAACTTTGTTAACCCCTTCCACCTGCAGTATCGGACGTGGCGCCGCCCCCTCCGAAACACTGGCTTCGATTTCCGGTTGCGGTTCTGGAGCCGCCTTCAGCGGCGTAACCTTATTAGCTGTCATCGTAATGTCTCCGCAGACAGCCGGGCCTGTTTCTGCCCGGCATCAGGATATGTGGTGCGTATGAGCTTAAGGCAGCACCGGTGACTCGGGCAGGAACTCCAGCGTGTAGACCTTGCTCATGTCGAGATCGGCCGATGCCAGGCCTGCCTCTACCATGAAGTCCTTGATCCTGGTCCAACGCTCTTCAGTCATTACGCCAATGCCTTTGGTTTGCGCATCGCCACCGGTGACAAGTTCATATTCCTTTATTTTTTCCAGGCCGTAAGCGAGCTGTTCCGGTGTCATTTCCGGGTTCTCTTGCCGGATCAACTCGTTGCCTTTTTCGGGGGACTCCAGGTAGCTTTTCCAACCTTCCATGCTGGCTTGTACAAAGCGTTTCACCACATCGGGACGCTCCTCGATCATATCTGTGGTGGTTTCAATAGTGGTTGCGTATGGAGGGTAGCCATAATCTGAGAGAAGGAAGACATTAGGCTCTATCCCGCCTTTCGCGATCGCAAATGGTTCGGATGAAAGGTACCCCTGCTGCACGATGTTTTCGTTCGTCAAAAATGGCGCCACGCTGAAGGTATAAGCGCGGACCACGTCGTCCTCAAATCCGTATTCAGCTTGCAGCCATGGCCAGAACGTTGAGTGGGCAAATGTTGCGAGGTAGATCGGCAAGCCGTCCTCTTTGATTTGCTCGATGGATTCAACGTGCGGATGTGCAATCAGTGACTGGGGATCACCCTGCATGGACGCCGCAACGGTTTTCACAGGCAAGCCTTTTTCAACGGCGTTCACGTTACCAATGGGGTAACCCATCAGCAGGTCATAACGCCCGGAAACCAGCAATTGTGTGCCGTTCACCTGGGGTCCACCCATTTTGATCTCCACATCCAGCCCGTGGTCCTCATAAATACCGGTGGCGAGGGCCTGGTAAAAGCCACCGTGTTCGGCCTGGGCATACCAGTTGGTTCCGAACACGACCTTGTCCAGCTCTTCGGCGGATACCGACGAAAGCGCTACCAGGCCAGCCAATACCAAGGAGCCAACAGAGGCTGCTCTGAATTTATTCGTCATGGGTACTCTCCTGAGTTAGAGGGTTGCATCATATTTAATTGACCATTTGATCAAGTTTTAAAGCAACCCTCGTGCCACTCGGCGAATCACACAAAAAACACATAGTTTCAGTAGCTTGGACAGACTTCCAGCAGCATTGAATGCACCACGCTGAGCCAGTTCTCAGCCAACTGCTCTGGTTTTGTGCGCACCGAAGCCCACGCACCACCATCAGTCCCTTAGAAACAGCAAGACAAGAAAAAGAAAAGCCGCCCGAAGGCGGCAAAAGGACACAACATTCTGGATCTGGATTCAGGGCGTCAGGTTGAATAGGCAGCCAGCTCAACGGATGCCGGCTCTGGCTCTACCCAACCGGAAAGCCGGGCAACCCGGGCCCCCAGGGCACGGGCGATGGCCAGTTCGTTATCATCTACTCCGCGCGTGCCATCAAAGCCGGTCACTGTGGTGGCACCGTATGGCGATCCGCCCTTTTCCGTTTGCACCAACTCCGGAACACTATGAGGCACACCCGCCAATACCATTCCGTGTTGTAAAAAGGGCAGCAACAGGGTTAATAACGTGATCTCGTTACCTGAGTGCATTCCGCCCGTGGATGTAAAGGCCGCTCCAACCTTGCCGATCAGAGCGCCCTGTCGCCAAAGGGGCGCCACCTCGTCAATAAACGCGCGCAGTGGTGTACTCATCAAACCGTAACGGGTGGGCGACCCCCAGATAATACCGCGAGCCCACTCAAGGTCTGCAGCGGTCGCCTGGGGCAGGTCTCTGTATTCTTTCTGGGCGGCGATAAAATCAGGCCGCTCCATATCCACACTGAATTCAGGCTCGGTAATGGCCACTCTGCACAGGCGAACCTCGGCACCTTGAGCAACAACGCCATCAGCAATAGCCCTTGCCAACGCCAGTGTGCTCCCGTACCGGGAGTCAACAACCACGGTTACACGGCTTGGGGTCATAACGCTTTCATACTCCGTGGTTTTGCCAAAAGGTTTCGTGCACTTTCGCGGCTTCACGCTCCAGCACCGGCCCTATGACTTCAACTTCCCGCTGACCCGATGCAAATACCTGTCGGCAAGGCAGGTCGAGGGTCGGATTTTCGGGATGATTACCTGTGATCATCTTCAACTGATGCTCGCTGAGCCCATAGACCAGCCGCCCCAAGCCGGCCCAGTAGGCAGCGCCGGCACACATGCAACACGGCTCAGCAGAAACATACATGGTGCACTTAGCCAGGTAATCCGGCCGCCAGGTCTTGCTTGCGCGGGTCATCAGCACTCGTTCTGCATGGCCTGTCATATCCTGATCAGGCAGGTAGGCATTGCCCTGCTCCATAACCACATTGCCGTCGCCATCAACCAGCATGGCAGCAAAGGGATGAACGCCTTCTGCGGCGAGTGAATCGGCTGCCTCAAGCACCCTTCGCATCATAACCAGATCGGCATCATTCAGTTTTTCAAGTTCTGACATATCCTAAATCTCGATGTATACCCAGGGGCCTTACTTTTTAGGCAGGCTCCAGGGGAAGAAAATTTGCTGCGTCCATTGCACCGACTTGAAGAGCAACAGACTCACTACCGCCAGGAAGAACAGGCCGGCAAACGCCTGGGGAATCCGGAAGAAGGATGTGGAGAACTGTATGAAGTAACCCAACCCCTCTTCTGCAGCCACGAACTCCGCAACCACCGCGCCAATAATTGCCAGGGTGATTGCAACCCGCAGCCCGGTGAAAATATGGGGAATGGCATAAGGAATTCGGATCTGCCATGTCTCACGGCGAGTGGGCGCATCCAGTGAACGGCTCAGCTCTATCAGTTCCGCCGGCGTCTCGTTAATACCCGTGGCCGTAGATACAACCAGTGGGAAGAAAGTGAGCAGGCAGGTAATCAGCACTCTTGATGGATCATCAGAACCCATCAAAACGATGATCAAGGGCGCGACTGCAACAACGGGTGTGGACTGGATGACTACCAGCAACGGATAGAGCGTGCGAGTCAACAACTCTGATCGCATCATGGCAATCGCAATGGGGACGGCTACCAGAATGGAAACCAGGAACCCCATCAAGGCCACCCGAAGAGTTGCCCACAAGTGCGTCATCCAGCGGCTGAACTCCACGTTGAAGAAAGCATCAACAATGGCCGTTGGTGCCGGCAATACGTATTCCGGCAGAGAAAACACCCGGCACACCAGCTCCCACAACAGGATAAGTGCAACGAAAAACAACCAGGGCGCAGCTGCAAGCAGAAGGCGCCTGGTTTTCGGATCAGGCTGCTTCAGGCTCATAAATATGCTTCCTCAGTCGTTCTGTGAGTTCCGCGAACCGGGGCTCGGAAATGGTATGCCGGGTCCTTGGCCGGGGCAGATCGACATCCAGCATCTCCAGCAAGGTTCCAGGCCGCTTGCTCATCACCAGAACCCGATCCGCGAGCAGTACCGCTTCTGCAATCGAGTGCGTAATGAACAAAACAGTTTTGGGGTTTTCCTCCCAGATTTTGAGCAAATCAAAGCCAATCTGTTCCCGGGTCATGGCATCAAGCGCAGAGAAAGGCTCATCCATCAAAAGAATATCCGGGTTGAGCAAGAGCGCCCGGACAATACCCACGCGCTGCTGCATACCGCCCGACAACTCGTCGGGCATTTTACTGGCGAAACTTTCGAGGCCCGCCATTTCCAGCAACTCATCCGCTCGCTTCTCGTCTTCACGACTATAACGGCCATACTTGTGTTTGAGCGGAAAGAGCACATTCTTCCGGACATTCAGCCAGGGCAACAAAGTCGGCTTCTGGAACACGATGCCAACATCATCCCGTGGGCCATCGACTTGGCGACCAAACACCGAGACCTCCCCCTCGCTCGGCTTAAGCAAGCCAGAGATCATTCGCAGCAGTGTCGACTTTCCGCACCCGGACGGGCCGACGACTGCTACAAACTCATGCCGCTGGATATCCAGGTCGACACCGGTGACCGCCATCGGCGTTTCCGGGTCCGGGTCGTACCTGTGCCCGACTCCGGAGAGCCGGACAAAAGAACGGTTAGTGGCGGGTTCAGTCATACTTACAGCGCCTCAAGCAGCGTACGGTCAATGACGGTTTCCGGGGCGAGTGCATCCTCGTCCAGCTTTTCTGCCTGAGCCACACGGCTCCAAGTCAGGGCGACACGCTCTTCAGTAAGCGCTCCCAAGCCATCACGCTCACTCACTTCGTTGACCACCAGTTTCATGGAGTCACCAATCTGCGCAACGGCCACATCAACTTCCACCTCGGGCACCATGGCGTGCAGGGCTTCGGCAGCTTTCGTCGGGTCATCACTGGTGAGTTTCAGAGATTTGTCGTAAGCGCGCATGAAACGCTTGGCCACGTCCGGGCGCTCACTCAGGAATTTATCGGCAGCAACAATTGACGAAGAGTAGAGTTCAAGACCAGCATCAGACCAGGGCAGCACAACCAGTTTGTTGCCGGTTGTTTTGGCCTGTTTGTCAAAGAGGGCGATATTGGTCACCCAGGCAATAATGGCATCCGTACCGCCGTTCATCAGCATTGGCCCCAGGGCGCCCGGGTCTGCTTTCGTCAACTTAACAGCGTCTTCCGGCAGATCATTATCTTTCAGCACCAGCGGCAAGAACGCGTTGGAAGAAGTGAACGGCGAGGTGGCAACTTTCTTACCCTCAATATCCGTCACTTTACTGATGCCACTGCTCTCAAGTGTAAAGAAGGCATGGGGTGCGCGATTGAAAATACTGTAGACCGCTTTTACCGGGAGACTGTCATCCTGGGCTTTAGCAGCCATCAAGGCGCCAATATCAGCACTGCCGATGTCGGCTTGCCCGGTCGCAATCTTGGTGATGGCATCGGTAGAGCCACGACCACTTGCGATACGGACTTCCAGCCCCTCATCTGCAAAGAACCCCTCCTGAACACCAAGGTAAACCGGAGACTTATCCCCTCCTGGCAACCAATCCAGTTGGTAAACAACCTTATCGGCCGCCAATACAGACTGGCTCAACAACCCACCAGCCAATGAAGCTGCAATCAGAAACGAACGAGTGATACGTTTATGCATTTGCTTTCCCCTTCTACGGTTTACGCTCTAAGTTTTTTGATCATTCGGTCAGGTTTTATTAGATAAAGCAAAGGCCAGGCCAGATTGCAAAACCGGACTTCAGAAACAGCTCGGTGATCAGCGCTCACCCTTCAGCAGGCTTCAATTAACGGGCCAGTTTGGACCGCCAACCCCAAATGCCACTAACTCACAGAACCCACGTTCAAGCCCCATCCATCAACAAAAGATACGCCCAAAACTAGTGCGAGATTGCGCGAAACGCCCTCATTTGATGCCCCTTGAGCCCCACCCCAGAAGAGCTTGAAACCCTCAAGCACGGGACTACTCACGATTTCAAGGCTGCTGAGGCCAATTGCATCACTGGCACACTTTGTGAATTACTGACCAGATGGACAGAATTACTTGAAACCCGGAGTGACATCATGAGCATCAATAGCGAATCAGGGGCTTCACTGCCTATTATCGATTTGTCGTTGCTGGCAGGAACCGACCATCAACGACAACAGCTGGCCCAATCACTGGCCGACGCGTGCCTGCATACTGGCTTCTTCTATGTCAGCCACCACGGTATTTCCGAAACCTTGATCAAGCGTGTATTCGAGGAATCTCAAGCCCTGTTCAGCCTGCCAGGCGCTGACAAAGAAGCCATCAACAAAAGCTTCTCCAAGGCAAACCGTGGGTACGAACCTCTGAAAGGCCAAACACTGGAGCCTGGTTCACCACCGGACCTGAAAGAGGGCTTTTACATCGGTGAAGAGCTGGACAACTCAGACCCACGGGTAGAGGCAGGTCGCTTCAATATGGGAGCCAACCAGTGGCCCCGGACCCTGGCAGACTTCCGTGGCACCATGATGGAATATTTCCAGGGGATGAATGAGCTCAGCGGCCGGATCATGGAGGCACTGGCTTTGTCACTCGGGCTGGATGAAGATTTTTTCGCGGATTTCTGCCGGCAACCACTCTCAACCCTGCGATTGCTGCACTACCCGCCCCAACCGCCGAATCCGGCTCCCGGAGAGAAGGGCTGTGGAGCCCACACTGACTTTGGCGGCATTACCGTGCTGCTACTGGATGACAAACCCGGGCTGCAGGTGTGGGATGCAAAGGCCGACGAATGGATCAATGCTGAGCCGATTCCCGGCACCTTTGTTGTCAACCTTGGCGACATGATCGCTCGCTGGACCAACGACCGTTATCGCTCCACCTTGCACCGGGTGGTCAACACCTCTGGCGCAGAGCGCTACTCTGTGCCTTTTTTCTTCACCGGCAACCCGGATCACGAAGTCAGTTGCCTGCCTACTTGTCTGGATGAGGGCGACCAGCCCCATTACCCACCCACAACCGTGGAAGCTCACTTGATGGACATGTACCGGAGGACTTATGCCTGATGCACCGATCACTGCGGTACTGATTCATGGCGCCTGGGCTGGCGGCTGGGTATGGGAGACAATTACGCCCTACCTTGAAGAACGGGGGTTCCGGGTTTTGGCCCCGGACCTGCCCGGATGTGGTCCACGGCTGGGCAATCCGGCTGAAGCGTCTCTTGACCAGTGTGTGGCGGACCTTGAAAAAAAGCTTGAGAAGGTTGGAGGCCAATTGTTACTGGTTGGCCATTCCGGCGGTGGCGCCGTGGCTACACAACTCGCTGAATCCATCGCTGAACGCGTAATTGGCGTTGCTTATCTGGCAGGTATGATGTTGCCGTCAGGTACTGGCTTTGGTGAAGTGGTGGAGGAAATAATAAAGGACTTCCCTGAGGCCTCAGGCATAGGTCCTTTCCTGGACTGGGAGGCTGACGGCCAGGTGTCACGGGTACAGGCGCCTGCCATCCGGAACATTTTCCTGCAGGACGTCAGCGCTCAGGTAGCGGAGCAAGCTACCAGCCGATTTACACCCCAGGCAGAAGGTAGCCGGGCGCTAGTCCCCATCTGGAGCCAAGCTCGCTTCGGGCGGCTGCCCAGGCTCTACATCGAAGCCTTGCAAGACCGCTCGGTTATTCTACCGGTCCAACGACGTATGCAGCAGCTCGTGCCCGGTGCCAGAGTGGCCTCACTGGATACGGGCCACGTTCCACAGGTAGCCGCACCCGAGGCTGTCGCCGACGCTCTAACAGAGTTCGTATCAGGACAGGCAAACAAAAAGGGGTGACCTCAGCGGTCACCCCTTTTTTATTCAGCTAACACTCAGTCAGCATAGACGGCTTCAATGAACGAAAGATCAAACGCCTTCTCATACTCAAGATCCTCAGGCAGAGTACCCGCGGCCACCATGTCGTCAAAGAATGTCTCCCAGCGTTCAGCTGTCATCATGCCATAGCGCCCACCCTCGGCGGCATCAGAAAGCAGCATATTTTCTTCCTGCATTTTCGCGTGCGTATAGGCAAGCAGCTCATCCTGCATCTCCGGGTTATCAGCCTTGATCAGCGCATTGGCCGGCTCAGGGTTTTCGAAGTATGCCTTCCAGCCCTGCGCCGTTGCCGTCACCATTTTCTGTACGACTTCGGGGTTTTCCTCAACCATTTCGCGAGTTGTATCCAACGTAGCTGCGTATGCTTTCCAGCCATAGTTGGCCAGCAAAAGACTCTTACCTTTTACACCTGCCTGCTCCAGGAAAAAACCATCGTTGGTTACATAACCTTGCTGGATGGCCTGCTCATCTCTGATGAACGGCGCAAAGCTGTAGTCATAGGCCTGCAACTGTTCATCGGTATAACCGTATTCGGTTTTCAGCCAGGGCCAATAGGCAACGCGGCCCGCCGTAGGCACACGCATGGGCTTACCTTTCATGTCCTCTAACGAGTCATTGCCCACCTCTTCATGGACCACAAGTGATTGGGGGTCTTTCTGGAAGAAAGCCGCCACTGTGACCAGAGGAATACCCTGATTCACGGCATTAAACGACTGCAAACTGTATCCCATGATGAAATCCATGGAGCCGCCCATCAGCAATTGCACGTTGTTCACCTGAGGCCCACCCATTTTGATAGTGACATCCAGCCCCTGCTCCTCATAGAGCCCCATGGCTTTGGCTGCATAGAAGCCGCCGTGCTCAGCCTGTGCGTACCAGGTGGTAGATACAGTAACCGGGATAAGTTCTTCTGCATGGGTCAAGCCGGAGATGGCACTGAGCGACAAGGTAATACCAGCCGCCAGGGTTTTAAGTTTGTTCATAGTGATTCCTCGGTTTCCGGGCTTGATGCCCCGTAAGTGTTGGTAAGCTTCTCGTGCAAGTGCTGGCCCGCTGAAATCGGACCGTATAAGGGGGGCGCGTCTACCGCAGTGCAGCTATCGATGCAGGCTATTTCTGCAGACTTGTTCGGATGACAGAAAAAGGCGATGGAGTAGCGGTCTTTGCGGCGGTTCTCAGGGGCCACATTCACCCGGTGGGGGGTTGAGCAAAACACATGGTTGGTCCACCGATGCATAAGATCGCCCGTGTTGACCACAACGGTTCCGGGAATCGGTGTCGCCCGTAGCCATTCTCCGCCGCGAGTACGAACCTCCAGCCCGCCGACTGCATCCTGGAATAGCAGCGTAATACTTCCGTAGTCGGTATGGGCTCCTGCCCGGCTTTCACCATCTTCGGGCTCAAACCCTTCAGGCAATGGCGGGTAATGCAACAGTCGCAGGGTATGGTCGTGCTCGTTATGAGCCTCTACAAAGAAGTCAGCCGGCAGGTCGAGAGCCAAAGCAAACGCCTCCAGTACGCGACCAGCAGTCTGGGTGCACTCCGCCAGAAACCCGCTCATGACCGACTCAAATTGCGGCTGACCAACGGGCCAAAGGTTTTTGAACGCACCTGGTTCCGGGCGTTCCGGTGCCAGGTTGAAAGCCTCTTTCAGGTCGCCCGGACGCGTGGGGTCCAGCTTTTCCCGCTTGATTCCAACATAGCCCCGGTTACTCTCGGCATTTTGCCAGGCGACCTGCTGCTTCAGCTCAAGGGGCAGATTAAAAAACGCTTCGGATGTGGCGAATGCTTCCGCCAGCCTGGCTTGCGGCATGCCACAACCGGACAAGTAAAAGAAACCCCAATCCTTGCTGGCTTGACGCATCTGCGCTGCCACTGCCTCACGATCCGCTTCGGTTCCATCAAGGAACGGCGCGAAATCAATTACAGGTATTTCCTGCTCATCGCCTGCCATGTTCTCTCCTGCTGAATTCACAATTTGCTATCCATCTGGTCAATATATTTGCAACAGACGTGCCATATGAAAACCCCCTAAAAACCGCTCTTAACAGGGTATTTTCAGAGAAGACCTGCATCATTAAAGTGCAGGCGCTCCATTTTCTGACCATTTCGTCAGGCTTTTATAAAGAAAAATGAGGCATTACTATTGCATGTGAATAAGCCACAAATTCTTTGCACGGGAAAACGCCAGCAATGACAGACACTCTGCTACTGAAGAACGCCCGGGTTATCGCCACCATGGACGATGACGAGCGCGAAATTGAAAGTGGCTACATCCTTGTCCGGAATAACCGGATTGAAGCAGTGGGGCCTCAAAACGAGTGCCCGCAGGATGCTGACCGCACAATCGACCTGAGTGGCCACGTAGTCATTCCAGGCCTCATCAACACTCATCACCACATGTTCCAGTCGCTCACACGGGCCTTGCCGGCAGCTCAGAACGGCGAATTGTTTGACTGGCTGAGCGCACTCTTTCCCGTATGGCGAAACATCACTCCGGAGATGCAGCGGGCCGCGAGCCGCACGTCCATGGCCGAACTCATGCTGTCCGGCTGCACCACCGCAGCCGACCATGCCTACCTGCACGTCAATGGCATCACTCTGGATGACAGCGTGCAGGCCGCCACCGAAATGGGCATACGCTTCCATGCCGCCAGGGGCGCCATGAGCCTTGGTCAAAGCCAGGGCGGCCTGCCACCCGATGAGCTGGTGGAGTCCGACGAGCGCGCCATACTGAAAGATATGCAAAGAGTGGTTGAAGACCACCACAACTACAGCCCCGACGCGATGGTCCGGGTGGCGCTGGCCCCTTGCTCCCCGTTCACGGTGACCAAGGACCTGATGCGTGAAGCGGCCACCATGGCCAGATCATTGAAGGTAGGGTTGCACACCCATACTGCGGAGAACTGGAAGGACCTGGCATTCAGCATGGAGCGTTATGGCATGACGCCCACGGAATTCTCCGAGGATGTTGGCTGGGTGGGTGAAGACGTGTGGCACGCCCACTGCGTCCACCTTGATGAGCCGGGAATTGCCCTGTTTGCCCGCACGGGTACCGGGGTGGCTCACTGCCCCTGCTCCAATATGCGCCTGGCTTCCGGTATCGCTCCAGTGCGAAAAATGCTGGACGCCGGCGTGAAGGTTGGCCTGGGTGTGGACGGCAGCGCCTCCAATGACAGCGGAAACCTGCTCGATGAAGCCCGGCTGGCCATGCTCTCAGCACGGGTAAGGGACCAACAGCCAGGAGCTATGACGGCCCGCGAAGCCCTGCGTATCGCCACCCGCGGTGGCGCAGAGGTTCTGGGACGAGGCGATGCTCTGGGGCGGATACAGCCCGGCTACTGTGCCGACATAGTCGCTTTCCGTACTGACGACATTGCCATGGCCGGTGGCCAGAGCGACCCTATTGCCTCTCTGGTGTTCTGCACACCTCCACGGGTGCACTGGAGCATCATCAACGGTCGTGTGGTGATCGAGGAAGGTCAGCTTATTACCCGATCGCTGCCCCATATTATCGAGGAGCAGAACCGAATGGCCGGGCAACTGCTTTTATAACCAACCGCGCTGTCAGGCCCGTATGGACCTGACAGCGTCTGCCGGTCATCACTGGGATTTCAGTTGGTGATAGCCACGATCGAAATAGACCAGGCTGCCAACCTCGTCCTGCTGTCGCACACCGACGACTTCGCAAAACAGGATGTCGTGGGTTCCCACGCTTACCCGCTTACTGATCATACAATCGAAGCTGATAAGAGCGCCCTCCAGTACCGGCGCACCGGTCACCGCCGTGCTCCAGTTGGCGGCAGCGAACCGCTGCTCCATTTCGGACTTGCCGCCAAAAATACCAGACAGGTCTGATTGGCTGTCAGCAAGGGTGTTTACGCACAGGCTCTCGCTGCTGCTGAATGCGTCGTATACAGAAGCTCCCCGGTTCAGGCAAACCAGTAAGGTCGGAGGTTCATCACACACACTACATACTGCCGTTGCAGTAAAACCTGCGCGGCCAACGGGCCCGTCAGTAGTAACAACGTTAACGGCGGCGGCCAGAGTCGACATGGCATCGCGGAACGTCTGTTTGTCGACCTGCGGTGGCATGGCCAGAACCTCACGAAGTTGCTGTTGTGGTTTCATGGTTTTCTCCTGTCAGGACAGACGGCAGGCGTCGGCGAATTCAAGGCGCGACAACCTGTCATAAATTTTTTCCGGATTGCCATAACCCAGATTGATCAAAAGGTTCGATTTCCAGGTGGTTCCGGCGAAAAAAGCCTCGTTCACTTTCGAAGGGTCAAAGCCGGACATGGGTCCGGTATCCAGGCCCAGCGAGCGAGCAGCCAGTATCAGATAAGCCGCCTGCATGGAGCTGTTCCGGAAAGCGGTTTCATAAGCCATTTCCGGGCTGCTGGTAAACCAGCTGCGGGCATCGCCATGGGGAAACAACTCGGGCAGGCGCTCGTAGAATTCTTCGTCGTAAGCCACGATCACCGTAACCGGCGCCGTCATGGTTTTTTCGCGGTTGCCGCTGGACAGGCACGGCTCCAGCTTTTGTTTGCCGTCATCACTGCGAACGAACTCAAAGCGAGCCGGGCAGCAGTTGGCCGAGGTTGGGCCCATTTTTACCAATTCATAGAGCTGCTTCAGAGTTTCATCAGTTACCGGCCGGTTTTGCCAGCCATTGTGCGTACGGGCCTCGAAAAATAGTTGATCGAGTGCCCTGGTTTCCAGCTGCTGGCTCATAGAACCTCCTGATTTACTTTGGCTTCTGTGGGTAGGCGGTGTTTGCGCAGGTGGTTTAGCATCAGAGTGTTAAAGCGTTCCGGCTCCGTAACATTGATCGCATGCCCACCCGACGGCAAAAGCTTCACGCTGGACAGAGGCAACCGGGCAGCCAGTGTCTGGGAACAAGTCCAGGGGACAAGAGAGTCATCCCGGGTCGCCAGAACCAGCGCATCAACCCTCACCTCGGCCAGCTCTTCCGGGGTCATTTTCCATGTCTGCAGAGCATGCATACGGCGCAACAGATTTTCCTGGGGAGGAAAGCCAGCAAGCTGGTGGGTAATCTCCTGGTCCAACCATTCGCTGTTCTCGGCAATCCAGACCGGCGGGTAAAGGAATAGCGGCTGGGCTTCCAGATAAGCCTCTGGACCATTACTTAACAGCAGTTTCCGACGAACAGAGAAACATCGGCGCGAAAAGGCATTGGGTTCAGCCCAGGCATTAATCAGCAACAGACTTCCAAGCCGCCCTGGTGAAAGCCGCGCCAACTCAAGGCCTATCAACCCTCCGAGTGCATGCCCAATAAAATGCACCGGGCCTGAAGCCGTAGTTTCCAGAAGCGCATCCAGCTCGGCAGCCATATCCTTTACAGTATAGAATTTCGGCACCTCGCCACCGCTGCGACCGGTACCAAACTGGTCATAGACCAGAACCCGGTAGCGCTTGGCAAGCTCTGGCACCTGGGAAGCCCAGTAGCTACCTGAGCCCCCCAGACCAGCACTAAGCACGACGGTTTCACCATCGTCGGGACCCAAGGATTCCCAGTAAAGCGCCCCCGCAGTGCCACTCATATTATTTACCTACGTGCGCGATGCTGGCGATCTCTACCAAAGCATCCGGTTTTACCAGCTCGCACTTGATACAGTATCGGGCAGGTTTCTCACCCGGAAAATACTCAGCGTATACCTTGTTGACAGCCGCGTAGTTGTCCCAGTCCGTTACCATGATCATGTTGAACGTGACGTCATCCATGGTGCCATTCGCGGCTTCGACAACACCTTTAATTGCCTCAAGCACGTGCCGGGTTTGAGCTTCGGCATCGCCCACATGAACCACATTGTTGTCCTTGTCGAACGGCAGGGTTCCGGAAACATAAAGGATGTCGTTGGCCATGGAGCCAGGCACATAGGGCGCCAGCGGCTTGCCGCTGCCTTCAGGAATAATGGATGTTTTTGGCATGATAAATCTCCGTTGTTTAAGCAGGTATGGTTTGGGATGGCGTGGTTTTAGCCGTTTCGCTCAACGAGCCAAACGTGTTACAGAAATCATCGGTGCTGGACACCCAACCGAAAAAGGTCTCAATGTTGTACAGTGCAGCTTGCTGAATAAACTCTGGACCTGCCTGGTAGGTTGCGTCCGCGAGCACGACACCGAAATACTCCAGGAAGAAGCCATCACGCAGAGTGGATTCCACACAAACGTTAGTGGCAATCCCGGTGAAGACCAGATTGCGGATACCACGGCTGCGCAGGATGCTGTCAAAAGCCGTGTTGAAAAAGCCACTGTAACGGGGCTTGGGTATAACGATGTCTCCGGTCTGCGGCTGCAGTTCATCAACCAGGTCATAATCCCATGTACCCTTGGCGAGCATGCTGCCATTCAGTTCCGGTGCTTTGCGCATGGCCTTCAGAGCATTGGACTTGTACCAGTTTGGAGAGCCCGGCCCACCCGCCTCCACGTACTCGGAGTCCCAGCCGTTCTGGAAAAAGATCACGGGAATACCGGCAGCCCTAGCCGTGGCAATGGCACGCTTGATTTGCTGGATAACCGGCCCGGTTGCAGACACATCGAAACCAGCCTTGTCCAGATAGCCACCAATGGTGGAGTAGGCGTTTTGCATATCAACGACCACCAGCGCAGTCTCACTGGCACGCATGTGCAAGGCTTCCGGTTTACCCGGCAGTTCAAGTGCCGTTTCGTTACTGGTGTTCAGGGCATAACCTGACTTTTCAATCGCTATGTTGCTCATACCGCCTGCTCCAGTTCGTCATTGACATGGACGCGGCTCTTCATCAATGGCTGGATATACTTGCCAAAGTCTTCAATGCCCTGAACAAAATCATCAAAGGTGAGCATGACACCACTGACCCCATTCACAGTGGACACCTCATCCAGCATCCGGGCAACATTCTCATAGGAACCAACCAGGGTGCCCATGTTGATGTTCACCGCAGACGTGGGGTCTGACATCTGGCGAATGTTGGTATCGGATTTCGATTTTTTGTCTGCCGCACCCTGCTCCCCTAGCCAAGCTACCGCTTCTTCGTCCACACCTTCCTTGTAATGTTCCCAGCGCGCACGGGCAGCTTCGTCGGTTTCATCTGCGATGATCATGAACAGAGCAACCGAGCTGACATCACGGTCGGACGTTTCCATTGCCTTCACCAGGCGGTCTACCGTCGGGGCAAAAGCAGTCGGAGTATTTACGCCCTTGCCAAAGCAGAAGTTGTAGTCGGCATACTTCGCGGTGAACGCCATGCCGGCTTCGCTTTGACCGGCGCAGATAACCTTCATGTCTGCCTTGGGTACAGGGCTGACCCTGCAATCGTCCATCTTGAAATGCTCACCTTTGAAGTCACTGCGACCAGTGGCCCAGAGATCCCTCAAAACTTGGGCATACTCGCCCAGATAATCGTAACGGGAGCCGAAAAATTCATCTCCTGGCCAAAGGCCCATCTGGGAGTATTCCGGTTTCTGCCATCCGGTCACCAGGTTGACCCCGAAGCGCCCGTCCGAAATAGAATCAATCGTGGAGGCCATTCGGGCCACGATGGCAGGCGGCATGGTAAGTGTTGCAGCCGTAGCAAACAGTTTGATCTTGCTGGTAACAGCCGCCAGCCCGGCCATCAGAGTGAACGACTCAAGGTTATGTTCCCAGAACTCCGTTTCGCCACCGAAGCCCCGCAGCTTGATCATCGACAATGCGAAGTCAAAACCGTAATTTTCGGCTTTCTGAGTAATCTCCTTGTTCAGTTCAAAGGTTGGCATGTACTGCGGTGCATTCTTTGAGATCAACCAGCCATTGTTGCCGATAGGAATGAAGACTCCGATATTCATCTGTTCGCTCATCTGTTCCACCTCACAGTTCCGGTTTTAAGGTGCCTCATGGAACAGCACCCTTTCCGACAACCGCAGCATAATATCGGCCATAATTTGTTTTATATCTGATTTTCAGATACTTGCATGATTCAAGAAAACGCTTTCAGACCAAACGGTCTGCTTTAGAGCACTTGGTTTGTGCAGCGCGTTCGCTTTTGGGGCAAGATCAAGGAAATGATTAAAGGTCCTATCCATGGAAGATTCCGGTGCTAGAATGATCGCCACATTCAGACAGCGGATAGTGGAGAGCCACGTGAGTGCCAGCACCAGAGGCAAGGAGCCAGCCCGACAAGCCAGACGCAAGCAGCAACGGGTACCCTCTGCTGCATCGTTGAGCAGACGACTGCGCAATAGCGAAAGAAAGCGCGCTGTTATTCTTGAAGCGGCACTGGAGACTTTTTCCAAGTATGGGATACATGGAGCAAGCATCGAACAGATCGCTCTACAGGCAGATGTGTCGAAAACCAACCTGTTCTATTACTTCACTAATAAAGAAGAGCTTTACGTCAGCGTACTGCGAAACCTACTGGATCTATGGCTGAAGCCACTGAGAGCTTTCACGGAAGACCAGGACCCGATTGAGGCTATTCGTGACTACCTCAGGGTCAAACTGGAGTTCTCCCGAGACCACCCAGCAGAATCCCGCCTTTTCTGCATGGAGGTCATGCAGGGCGCCCCCCTGATGCTGACAGAATTGCAGCAGCCGCTTCACGATCTGGTCGAGAACAAAATTGCAGTTATTCAAACATGGATAGATCAAGGCAAGCTGTCCGCCGTGGAACCTTACCACTTGATTTTCTCACTCTGGGCAACGACTCAGCACTACGCAGACTTTCGGGTTCAGATCGAAGCTGTCGCCGGGAAGACCCTGGATGATCCTGCATTTTTCACAGAGACCCTGAAGAGCCTTGAGACCATCATTCTCAACGGCGTAAGCCCTCGATAGATCGTCTGACCCATCTCCGATGGGGCGCCCGCCCCCATTTTGTGCTTAAAGCTCCGCCCAACCCAAAACCATGCACTCTAATCTAGACCATTTGATCCGCACGAAAGCACCCAAAAAACCTAAGACCATGGTTTACATGTGATTTTATAAACTGGCACACATGCTGCAGCCTCTTTTCTGGAGCGAGATCCCTTTTTGTCCTGGCCAAAACCAGGCCCTTCTCGCAATAACCTGACTGAAAGGAGGGTGTCACCCATGCAGTTGCAACACGTACCAACTATTGATCTTGCCCCATACTTCGAGGGCACCCCCGAAGGTAAGCAGAAGGTTGCCAAGGAGGTCGACAGAGCCTGCAAAGATATTGGGTTCCTCGTGATAACCAACCATGGCATTCCCAAGGAGCTGGTAGACCGCGTTTACTCACTGAGCCAACAGTTTTTTAACGAACCCATGGCTGAAAAGCGCAAAGTGGACCGCCCCAGTCCGGACATGGTGCGCGGTTATAGTGCGGTCGCAGAGGAAAGCCTGTCCTACTCTATGGAAGAAGCCGCACCGGGGGATCTGAAAGAATCATTCTCCATCGGTCCGACCGACGTACCTGACGATGAATACCATCGCGGCCCGGCAGCCGGCCCCCACTTCGCACCGAATGTCTGGCCCGAAACCATCGAAGGCTTTAAAGAAGCCTACGCCGAGTATTTCGATGCGATGAGCAGCCTTGCGCGCTCACTGATGCGCATCTTCGCCCTTTCCCTGAAGCTCGACGAACATTTCTTCGACGATAAAATCGACAAAGAAATCAGCATGCTACGGACCCTAAGCTACCCCAACATGGGAACCAATATTGAGGAAGGCCAGATGCGTGCAGGCGCCCACACCGACTACGGCAGCCTGACCATCGTAAAACCGGATAACTCTCCGGGCGGCCTTCAGGTGTGCAACCAGAACGGAGACTGGGTGAGTGTGCCTTACGCTGAGGACAGCTTCGCGGTCAATATTGGCGATCTCATGATGCGCTGGACCAACGATCAATGGATTTCTACCTTGCATCGTGTCGTCAACCCGCCGCTGGAAGCAAATACTGCTCACCCTCGCCAGTCCATCGTTTTTTTCCATCAGCCCAATTACGACGCCATGATCGAATGTCTGCCCAGCTGCCTGGGTGAAAATGGCCAGGCAACCTACCCCCCAGTCAGTTCCGGCGATCACCTGAAATCCAAATTCGTTAAACAGACCACTTTTGGTGGGACCCAGGAGGTAGCCTGAAATGAGCACACTTTCTTATGTGAACATCTTTGCCGAAGACATTGAGGGCCTGAGCGTCTTCTACCGGGACCTGTTCGGCTTCAAAGAAATCCCCGAAATCCGTTCGCCCATTTTCCGTGGGCTGGACACAGGTCGCTCCTGCATCGGCTTTAACGCAATAGACGCCTACGAGTTGTTGAAACTGGATGACTACTCAGACACCAAAGGCTGCAAATTCCTTCTCAACATAGATGTCGACAGCCAGGAAGAGGTGGATGAGTTCGTGCCCAAGGCGCTGGGCGCAGGCGCCACTCTCATCAAAGAGCCCTACAAAACCTACTACAACTGGTATCAGGCCGTGCTCCTGGACCCTGAAGGTAATGTTTTCCGAATCAATTACATGATGTAGACCTGCCTTACCAACCCAAAGGAAATAACGCGATGAAAAAGCTACTACTCAGTGCCGGTTTTGCACTGGCCAGCTTCTTTGGCCTGACGAACGTTGCTAACGCCGAGGGCCTGACTCTCGACGGGCCGCCTAAGGTTGCCATGATATACATCTCCCCAACCAACGATGGTGGCTGGACCCAGGCGTTCGACGAAGCACGTCTGCGCCTCGAGGAAGAGCTGGGAATCAAAATCCAGTATGTAGAAAGCGTTCCTGAATCTGCATCAGCTATTCGCCCGGCTGTAGAGCGGTTTATCAAACGCGGTACCAATATCGTTATCGGTACCGCTTTCGGTTACTCCGACACCTTCAAGTCGTTATCTGAAGACTATCCAGATGTTGCCTTCCTGAATGGTTCCGGTACGACCAACGGTCCCAATCTGCTGTCGTTCTATGGTCGTACCTACGAAAGTCAGTACCTCTGCGGCATGGCTGCAGGCGCTGCATCAGAAACGGGCAAACTGGGCTTTGTTGCCGCGAACCCGTTTGGACCAGTCAACTGGACCATCAACGCCTACGCCATGGGTGCCCGTGAAATGAACCCAGATGCAACCGTTTCTGTGGTCTATACCGGAGCCTGGAATGACCCCACCAAAGAGCGCTCTGCAACCAAGGCTCTGATCGACCAGGGCGCGGATGTTATCGGTCAGCATGTGGACACACCGACACCGCAACTGGTTGCTCAGGAAAACGGCGTTCTGGGTACAGGCCACCACCGTGATTTCCGCGAGTTTGCCCCGGAAGCCACCATATGTTCTTCCGTCTGGGTCTGGGATCGTTTCCTGAAAACAGAGCTGGAAAAAATCATTGCCGGAAACTGGGTACCTGAACCGCACGGTGCGCTTCTGTCCATGCAAGAAGGTGGAACGGATATCGCCTGCTGCGGCAAGAACATCGACAAGCAGGAAGAAGCCAAAATCATGGCCGCTCGTGACGAACTCCTGAAAGGTGAACTGGAAGTCTACGCAGGTCCAGTTGTCGATCTGGACGGAAATGTCCGTGCTGCCGAAGGGGAAGTCCTCCCGGACGGCGCCCTGTGGCAGATGGACTGGTTTGTTGATGGAGTTATTACCCAACAATGAGTAAACAGAACGCGATCCAGCTGAGCGGTGTCAGCAAGACCTTTGATGGTTTCAAGGCTCTTACCGACGCCGACTTTACCGCCAAGTGGGGAGAGGTTCATGCCCTTCTGGGGGAAAACGGAGCCGGCAAGTCGTCCCTGATGAACATAGTGGCCGGTTTGTATGGCCCCGAAGGCGGATCGTTGTTCATTGATGACAACCCGATAAAACTCAAAGGCCCCAAGGAAGCAGCCAAGCTCGGCATTGGTATGGTGCACCAGCATTTCAAACTGGTGATGCCCTTTACCGTTGCTGAGAACATTCTACTGAATCTGGGGCACATCCAGACGTCAGGGCTTTACCGGGAACGCCTGCGCCGGGTGTCTGACGACATCCGTGCCATGGCGAAACGCATCGGGTTTGAAATCGACCCCGATACTCGCGTTGATCAGTTATCCATCGCTGAGCAGCAGCGGGTAGAGATTCTTAAAGTGCTACTGGCCGGAGCCAAGGTCTTGATCCTTGACGAACCGACAGCAGTACTCACTGAAGAAGAGGCCGAGCGGCTACTGACCACTGTGCAGGGCTTTGCCCGCGAGGGTGCAGCCGTTATTTTGGTGACGCATAAAATGAACGACGTTCTGCGCTACGCGGACCAGGTCACCATCATGCGCGCCGGTCAGACAGTCAAAAGCCTCAAACCTGATTCCGTGTCCGTTGACGAGCTGATCAGGCTTACCGTGGGCGAATCCACCTCTGACCAGTCGGCTACACCTGAGAAGCGCGCACCCGGGGCGCCCTACCTTCAGGTAAAAGGCCTTACCAGCACGGGCGCGCCACGTGCACTCAATCACCTGGACCTCACCCTGAATAAGGGCGAGATCTATGGGCTTGCAGGCGTCGGCGGCAATGGCCAGAGCGAACTCGCCAATGCCCTGATGGGCATCCCCGAACCGGTAGAAGGACAGATGGAGATCGCCGGAGAAGGAGACCTGGCCGGCTTCGATGCTGCCAGAAGGCGCGCCATAGGCATTGCCTCCATACCTGCCGACCGCTATGGCGCTGCACTGGCAGGTCCCCTTTCGATTGCAGACAACTTTGCTCTGGGTGACATTCATTCCGGCCGTTATGGCCCATTCTGGTACCTGAAAACCCGGGCTATCGAAGCGGACGCCGCAGAAGCGGTACGCCAGTTTGATGTTCAGGGCGTTCGGTCCCTGAAACAGAAAGCCGCCCTGCTTTCCGGCGGCAATGCCCAGAAGCTGGTTATCGCCCGGGAATTCAACCATCCACCAAAGCTGGTTCTCGCTCACAGCCCTAGCCGTGGCCTGGATGTAAAAGCCACGGAAGCCGTCCGGGACAGATTGCGGGCAGCGCGGGATGACGGTGCGGCAGTACTCCTGATCAGTGAGGACCTGGACGAAGTCATGGCCATGGCGGACCGGATCGGCGTCATGTCCGCCGGCCGAATCGTGGCCGAATTTTCACAGCCGGCTGACCGCCAGGCCATCGGACAAGCAATGGTGAACCATGTCTGATTTTGCATTACGGCGCCCCCTGCTTAACCGCAGATATGCTCTGGAAGTTCGCCAACAGATGGCGTGGCCATGGCAGGCCCTGATTCTCGGAGCATCAATGATTCTGGGCTTACTGTTGTCCGGCGCCATACTGGTTGTGGCCGGCGTACCCGCAGGTGAGCTACTGAACGAATTTGTAATCCTGACCCTGTTTGATGCCCAAAGCCTCAAGTCCGTCTTATTTCAGGCATCGCCACTCATCATGGTTGGCCTGGCTGGCTGCCTCGCGTTCCGGGCCAAGTTCTGGAACCTGGGTCTCGAAGGTCAGATGATTTTTGGTGCCATCGGAGCCACCGCAGTGACTATCTGGGACATCGGCAGTCCAGGTATGCGTCTCCCCCTGATGATGGCTGTTGCCATGGTAGGCGGGCTACTCTGGGCCGTGGCCCCGGTACTGCTCAAGCTCAAGCTGCAGGTCAACGAGATAGTCTCGACATTGATGCTGAACTACATCGCCATCAATGTCCTGCTGCACCTGATGTACGGGCCCTGGAAGGACCCGAAAGATGCCTTCCCCTATTCCCCCAAGTACGACAGCTTTGAACTCTTGCCAGAACTTGGCAGCGGCCTCAGTCTTTCGATCCCTATCGCTATAGTGATTGCGCTGATCGTACTCTGGTTCGTCAACATCTCCCGGGCCGGCCTGTACCTTCGCTTTGTGGACAAAAGCCCCAAAGTGGCCGGAGCAGTCGGGGTTCCGGTGGCAAAAACCATTTTGATTGCGGTTCTCTTCTCCGGCGCTCTGGCCGGGCTCGCAGGCCTGATGGTCGCCGCCGGGCAGGAAGGCCGTCTTACACACTCCTTTTATGTAGGCTACGGATTCTCCGGAATTCTCATCGCGTTTCTGGCACGGAATAACCCCATCGCCGCCACCTGTGCCGCGCTGTTGATTGCCACTCTGTTCGTATCAGGCCGCAGCCTTCAGGTGTTCTACCAGATCCCGTTTGCCATGGTGCAACTCATACAGGCCGTGCTGGTGATCTGCGTTGCTTCTTCGGACTTCTTTATCCGTCATCGTATCCGCCGCGTTCAGGGAGGAGACTGACCATGGATCTGATTACCAGCTGGATAGGTAACATTCCTGAATTCGCCGTTCCATTTGCCCTGGCTGCTCTGGGGCTCATTATCACCGAGAAATCCGGTGTACTGGCTCTCGGTGCGGAGGGGTTAATGCTGGTGGGTGCCGTTATCGGTGTCGGTGCCGCCCTTACCGTTGACAATACCGCTGTTGCCCTGGCGATCGCCATGATTGCAGCCAGTGTGGTCTCTCTTTTATTTGCTCTTATGGTGCTGGTTATGCGCATCAATCAGGTCATTTCAGGACTGGTGCTGGTGTTTTTCTGCCAGGGGCTGACCACACTGACAGGCACACTGATGGGCTGGACCAACCAGCCGGTTTCCGGGCTGGGAGCCATAGCACTCTGGCCGCTGTCCGAGCTGCCATATGTGGGCCGCTTCTTCATACAGAATGTTGTTGTTTATCTGGTCCCGGTGATCTTCGTGGTCGCGGTCTGGGCTCTTAACAGAACAACCCCCGGCCTGCGGCTACGAGCGGTTGGCGAGAACCCACAGGCTGCAGACGCTGCCGGCATCTCAGTGCTGGGTTATCGTTTGGCGGCGATCATGATTGGTGCCGCCCTGATCGGTCTTGCTGGCGCTTTCATCGCCGTACTCAGCAACAAGCTCTGGATATCCAACATGACCGCCGGCCGCGGCTGGATTGCTGTCGCCCTGGTTATCTTTGCCCGCTGGTCGCCCTGGAAAGCACTCGCCGGCGCCCTCCTGTTTGGCTGTATTGAAGCACTGATACCGCAACTCGCTGCATCGGGTATCAAACTGCCCCAGTACTTCGTCTTCATGGCACCCTATGCAATTACCCTTGGCGTAATGATCTGGGTGGCCGCTTCGAAGCGAGATAGCAGCAGTCAACCAGGAGCTCTCGGAACGCCCTTTATCCGGGAAGAACGCACCTGACCCACTCCTCAACCAACCCTGGAGAAAACATTGAACAAAATCCTATTTGTGACCGGTGCCACGTCGGGCTTCGGGGCGGCCATCGCACGCAGGTTCGCGCGGGACGGCTGGGACCTGGTCATCTGCGGACGGCGTACTGAACGCCTGCACATACTGGCCGACGAACTGGGTGCAATAACGCAGGTTCACCCGTTAAAACTGGATGTACAGGACGCCGACGCAGTGCGGCAGGGCATCGAATCCTTGCCAGCCAGCTTTCGTAACGTCCATACACTGGTCAACAATGCCGGGCTGGCACTGGCACCTTCGGCCATGCAGGATGTCGAGTTGGCAGACCTGCACACCATGATCAACACCAATATCACCGGCGTGGTTAACGTCACACATGCATTGCTTCCTGCCTTGATCCGGACCGGTGCCGGAGCCAACATCATCAACATAGGTTCAACCGCAGGTGAATGGCCCTACCCGGGCAGCCACGTTTACGGTGCCAGCAAAGCGTTCATCAAGCAGTTTTCATACAACCTCCGGTGCGACCTGCCCGGTACAGGCGTGCGAGTAACCGACCTGGCTCCGGGCATTGCGGAAACCGAATTTTCGATAGTGCGGAACAATGGAGATCAGGCAGCTTCCGACTCTGTGTACCAGGGAACTGTCCCCCTGTCCGCCAGCGATGTGGCTGAGCAGGTCGCTCACATAGCAAACCTGCCGGATCATATAAATATCAACAGGGTTGAAATGGTACCGGTGCGTCAAGCCTGGGGGCCCTACGCCATTCATCGCGACGCAAGCGCAGAACAACCGGGCGAAACCAGACAAAACTAATAAATTACGGCCGGACAGTTTGTTCGGCCTTCATACTTCAGGCCTTGTCCTGACGGTGATCGTAGGTTGCGTTAAGCCGCGATGCCAGATACTCCGCACAGGTTACCGGCTCGTATTTCGGCGCCTGATCCGGTACCACGTCCCTTGGGTCAACAATAGACTCCGGGTTCACCTCCAAAAAGAAAGCAATCGCGTAACGCTCCCTGGCCGGCGGCCTGACCCTGTGGGGCGTGGAGACGTATACATCGTTGCTCCAGCGCATCAGACAATCACCGATATTACACACGAAGGCTCCGGGCACATGGGGCGCCTGAATCCAATCCCCTTGTCGGTTGAGAACCTCCAGTCCTGCCACCTCATCCGTTGCCAGTATGGTGACATTGCCATAATCCGAGTGAGTACCTGCGCCTCCATCTTCCCGGTCCGTGCTCCCCGCAGTCGGCGGGTAATGAAGCATTCGCAGCGTCGCAATCGGCAGGGTCAGGTGCTGGGTGAAGAAGTTTTCGTCCAGCCCCAGGTCTAGACTGAAGCCACGGTGAATCGTGCGCCCCAACTCCAGACAGTGATCAAAATAGTTCAGGGCCTGCTCCCTCCAGCCCTCGATTGGCGGCCAGAAATTGACACCCCGGAAGGGTTTGCCAGCCAGCACATCCGGATGATCTTCAGGGAAGTCCGTTCCGATGTTAAAAGCCTCTTTCATATCTGCACCCGATTCCGGGTTCAGTTTCTCGTCGGCCATGGCCACATAACCCCGGTTGTGCGGCGAACGCTTGATTGACATCGCCTCCTTTTCACCCAAGGGCAGTTCGAAGACCGTCCGGGCCAAGGCAAAGGCGCCTTCGCAAACCGTTTGGGGGATACCGTGATCGGTCACGTAGAAGAAGCCTACATCCCGGCAAGCACGGCCCAGTTCCGCCGCAGTGGCCCGGCGTTTTTCCGGGTCATCGCTACGCAGGCCGCTCAGGGAAATAATCGGTAGTGAAGACATAGGGTTGCTCCAGTGTAATTGGGTTCATCAAACCATTGCTGCGCGGGTATGTGAGAGCTTGTCGCACGCGGCGAACAGCGCCAGCCCCTGGCGCTGTGCCTCAGTAATGACAGAAGATTGGGTGACTAGAGTCGCCTCGCCATTATCGATCAGACGAGCCCCATCCACCCACACCCCGGCCACATTTGAGCTGCTGGCAGCATAAACCAGGTTCCACAACAGGTTACCGCCTTGCTCACTCACGCTGACCGGCGTCATGTTGGCTTTGCCAAGGTCGAGCAATAACAGGTCCGCCTTCTTGCCTACCTCCAGAGAACCGATCTCATGATCCAGCCCCAGGGCTTTGGCGCCATTGATGGTGGCCATGCGCAGAATCTGGTCGGCGGGCAATGCGGTGGCATCCAGGCGGGTAGCTTTCTGAATGAGGGAGGCAAACTTCATCTCCTCAAACATGGTCAAACTGTTATTACAGACAGGGCCATCGGTACCTAGCCCCACCGTTACGCCGGCGGCCAGCATTTCGGGCACCCTCGCCACACCACTGGCCAGTTTGGCGTTACTCACCGGGCAGTGGGCAATACTGGTTCCTGTATCCGCCACACGGGCGACTTCTTCATCGTTCAGCCACACGCAATGGGCCAACAGGGTCCGCTCGCCCAGGATTCCGTAGTGATCCAGCATCGCCAGTGACCGCCGACCCAGCTCCGCGGTCACCGCCCGCTCTTCCTCTTTCTGTTCACTGCAATGGGTGTGAATGCCCACGCCGTACTCCCGGCTCAGCTGCGCAGCCTCCCGATAGGCGTCTTCCGTACAGTAAAACAGGTGTTCAAGCCCCATCCAGACGCGGATGCGGCCGTTCTGAGTTTCATGGTGGCTGTGGATCAACTGACGGTTTTCCTCCCGGGTGGAAAAGAAATCTTTGCCAGGCTTATCGGCAACGTAGGGTGCCAGCTGCACCCGAAGGCCGAGCTCTCCCGCGGCATCAGCACAACGGTCCATGTAGCGGAACATGTCCATAACACAGGTAGTGCCGGACTGCAGAGCTTCCAGATAACACAGACGCGCAGAGTGATAGGCGAACTCTTCTGTCATGGCCCGGTGTTCCAACTGGTACCAGGGCAGCCACTCCATCAACGGCATATTTTCAGTAATGCCTCGCATGAGGCTGGAGTGGGAGTGGCAATCGATCAGACCTGGCAATAAAGCGTGGCCTCGTGCATCGATCACTTCACAGTTCTCGGGGATGTTTACCTCCCGGTCGTCTCCTGCCTGGGTAATCACTCCATCTTGCACCACCAGGGTCCCGTCGGGAATCACCCGGTTGCGGGGATCAACAGTGAAGATCGCGGCGTGACGGATTGCAAAGCTGGACATACAGGCTCCTGCACTTTCTGACCATTTGATCAATTTTTGAAAGCAATCGTTGTGCCACGCTCCGACACTGACTTGACGGGCCTGAGCACAACAAATAGCAAGCCTTGATGCACCGGCAACGACCATTTCACTTCACTTTGCACCATAACCAATCAGCTTTCTTGACTGCCTGATCATTAATTATCTGATATTCCAACCGTTAGCCATGCCCCAGAATCGCTGGCATATATCCTGCAGAGCTGACTATGGGAATTTCCGGGCCGAGAGAACCTCCTGGATCAGACTCCTGAGTCAAGATGACATTCCTCTGTCATAACGCCTTACTGGCGTACGGTTCTCTTGAGATTCTGGAGGAATGCTATGCCTTCCACACAAAACGATGTGCTGGTGTTAAAAGGAGGCCGGGTCATCGACCCGGCTAACGGGTTCGACGGTATTGCAGACGTAGTAACCAGGGGTGACACCATTATTGCCGTGGGCCCGGATGCAGGCCAACAATACCCTGACGCGCAAATCCGGGACACGAGCAACAAAGTGGTGACCCCGGGGCTGATCGATATCCATACTCACTGCTATACGGGGCTGGGCGATTTTTGCTTGCCAACAGACCTGATGGGCGTCGATTCGGGCGTGCCAATCATGGTCGACGCAGGTACCACCAGCAGCACCATTTTCGGGTTGGCCCGAAAAGGCATCATTGACCACCCGGATACCAAAACAAAGATCTTCGCACTGCTCGACCCGTCGCAGATCTATCTGGCTAACAAGACGTTCATCTGCCACTACCTGCGCATCGCCGATGATGAGCGCAATATCGATGTTGAGGCCGCCAAAAAGGTGGTGGACGAGAACCGCGATGTCATCGTTGGATTCAAAGTTCGGGCGACTATTACCGACGACCCGGACCGTTCACCATTCCTGGAAGCAGCCCATCAGATTGCTCCGGATCTGCCCATCATGATCCACCTTGGCGCCTTTCCTCACACGCCGGTGCTGGACACGGAAAAACTGCTGTACAAGCTGCGCAAGGGCGATATGATCACCCACGCCTGCCGTGGCGGCGGTGGCCAACTCGACCAGAAAGGTGAGCCGACCAAAGCCTACAAAGACGCCTACGAGCGCGGCGTACTCATGGATATCGGGCACTCCGCCGGGGATTTCCACTTCCGCACTGCGCGGAGGCTGATCGAGCGGGGTTACCTGCCAACGACCATTTCCACCGACCTCAACGTGTTCAACGTCGACGGGCCGGTGTACTCGCTGTCCACCACCATGTCCAAGATCTGGGCACTCGACGTGCCACTGGGGCAGGTCATCGCCATGACCACCATTAATCCTGCCCGAGCTATCAACCAGCAGGACCGCTATGGATCGCTGAGCGTCGGGCGGCAGGCTGAAGTGAGTGTGCTGGATATCGAAGAGGGGCCTTGCACCCTGTCTGACGGCAACGAGGAACTCATCGCCCAACGCCGGCTACGCGCAGTAGGCTGCCTTCGCAACGGCCAGTGGTATGACGCCATCCACGACCAGAAGCAGAACTCAGACTTGAAGGTGGCGGTATGAGCAGCACTACAGCCATGCAGGAACCGGCTGTCGATCCGAAAGTTTTCTATAGCAGCCTGGTACGAACCCTTGAGCTGCGGCGGGACTCCCTCTCCGAACCGGAAAAGAGCTTTGGCGGCTACCAGCCTCTGGATCGGGCAGAGCTTCTTGAGTGGCTGAAGTTCCAGTGCTGGTACGAGCAGGAAGCCGCCGGCTTCATTGGCTCCTGGTTACGGGACACCCCGGAACCGGAGGTGTTTGTTGGCCTGTGTCAGCAGGTCGCTGATGAAGGTAAACACTACAAGCTGATATTGTCCCACTTGCAATCTCTGGGTGCTTCCATGGAGGACTGGTCACCGGAACCGGAATGGGTTGAGTGGGTCAGTGAATTCTACGCCAGTGGCGATGACACTCTGGAACGGGTGGCAGCTCATAACATTACCGGAGAACTGGGCGCTATGGACGCTTTCGATGGGCTACTGCCACGCATCCCGGACGCCACCCGGGCCATGCTGGAGAAGATCATCCCTGATGAAAAGTTCCATGTTTCTCTGGGGCGTATGGCCGTGCACCGCTATGCCACCACCCAGGACCGGCAGGCTCGTGTTGAGGCGCGGGTGCTGAAGGCATTCGAGCTGGAACAGAAGGGCAGGTTGGCTTTCGAACGCCGACTCGGCGCGATCCGTGAACAGGCAGTCAACGATTCTGCTGAACAGGCGCCTGCAAAGGGTGACGATGCACCAACCGCCCAATGGGTGTGCCAGGTCTGTGGCTGGATCTACGACGAGACGGTGGGCGATCCGGATTCCGGCATTGCACCAGGAACACCCTTCGAGGATATTCCGGACGACTGGGTGTGCCCGGAATGTCTGGTTACCAAGGATGACTTTGTTCTGCTGTCAGTCTGAGGCAATCCGTTACAGAGAAAAGCTAACCAGGAGGGCGCTTTAACGCCCTCCTGCCCTTCCCAACTGCAGTCATACCGGCGTTGCAACACCCTTCCGGTTCGTGGCAAGCCAGCGCTCACGACGAGTCAGTAGTCGTTCCGCTGCCTGGTTGCCCTGTTCGATATAGGCCGGCATATCGCCACTAAGCAGTATCTGGTTCTCGGCCAGTATTTTCCCGGCCACCATGGTCATGGTCACATCACCACCCAGCACCGAGTGCACCAGATTGTGATGCAGGTTCTGTAACTTCCCTTGGGGTATGAACGGCGTCATCCGGGCTGTATCGGCAGCCACGGCAATCACATCCGCCTGCTTGCCGGCCTCCAACGAGCCGATTTCCCGTTCCATACCCAGAGCTCTTGCCCCTTCGATGGTGGCCGCTCTCAGAACATCCCAGGATTTCCAGGCTGCAGCGTCCATGGCCCGCAGCTTGGCCAGCAGCGAGGCGATTTTCATCTCCTCGAACATGTCCAGGTTGTTGTTTTCCTTCTCACCATCGGTACCGATTCCCACGGCAATGCCGGCAGCGATCATGGCTTCCACTGGAGCCGGACCACTGGCGAGTTTCATGTTGCTTGAGGGGTTGTGCGCAACGCCGATGTTGTTATCCGCCAACAGCTGTAGTTCGTCATCATCGAGCCAGACGCAATGCGCGAGCAATACCTGTTCCGGCGACAGTAGCCCCAGTTTTTCCAGGGACCGGACCGGGCTCATACCGTGCCGCCGCATAGCTTCAGGAATTTCACTCTGGCTTTCGTTTGAGTGGGTGTGTAACCCGGTGCTGTAATGATTGCAAAGGTCTACCGCCCGCTGGCAGGCAGCCTCGGTTGCGTAGAACTGATGTTCCAGCCCCACCCATACATTAACGCGACCGCCTGCTCCACCATGCCATTGCGAGATCAGCGCCTCGTTATCATCCAGGGTGTCGAAATAGTCGTAACCTGGCGCCTCACCCACATAGGGCACCATCACCACGCGATTGCCCAGGGCTTCGGCTGCCCGGGCGGAGCCTGCCATGTACCGCCACATATCCACCGATGTCGTAGTACCCGCCAAAAGGCTTTCCGAATAGCATAACCAGGAGGCCGCTTCCGCCTCGTCGGGCTGGAGCACACGGTGCATTGGATCAATGTATTGCTGCAGCCACTCCCACACGGGCAGCTCCTCGGCGGTACCACGCAGCAGACCGGAATGGCTGTGGGTATTGATCAGTCCCGGCATCAGTATGGCTCGGCCATAATCCCTGACTTCAGCATCCGGCGCGCGCTCACACAGCGTTTGGCGATCCCCCACTGCCTCAATAGTGTCACCCATCACCAACACCGCGCCGTTCTGAATAACGGAGTTGTCCTCGGTCGTAGGCAGTACGGCGTCCGCACACAGCAGGAGTCGGCGATTACTCGCAGAGGAAATAGTCATAAGGGTTCTTCCGATAATGAGGGCCCCCGGCCAACCGCTTCGTCCGGACAGCAAGAGGCCGAAAGTTGATCGATAGCGCGCCTGAGGCCGCCATAGCCGGTACAGCGGCAGAGATTACCAGCCACAGATTCAGCCAGATCCACCGGGCTGCCCTGCCGGTGCTGCCGTAAGCCGGCGACAAGTGAGACGGCAAAACCAGGTGTGCAATAGCCACACTGCAAGGCGCTCTCACTTGCCAGCGCGTCGCGGACGGAGAGGAAGTCAGGGTCCTCGCCCAGGCCCTCCACGGTTTCCACATGATGACCTGGCAACTGCCAGGCCATCACCAGGCAGGACGGCACAGCCCGACCGTCAAGCAGTACCTGACAGGCTCCACAGCGTCCCACCCGGCACCCGGCCCGGGCGGACGTGATCTGGCCAGACTCCCGCAGGATATCCAGCAACGTCTCGGCACTCGCTGCTGCTCGGGTTATCGTTTCACCATTCAGCTTAAAACTGAGGTTTTCCTGTGCCGGCATTTCTGGCACCTGATAATGATCACTCATAGTGCCTGCTCCTGTGCAGCCATCCCCACCAGCAAGTCTCCGGGGTCTACCGGCAGCCGCCGGATCCGGACACCGGTTGCCATTTCAATCGCGGCGGTAATAGCAGGTGCCACTGCCTCGATACCCAGCTCGCCTACACCCCTTATCGGGAAAGGGTCGTCCTCTGGTGTGCTGTCCAGAACATCAACGCGCTGGACAGGAGCATCGTGAAAGGTGGGGATAAGGTATTGGTCCAGATTATCTGCCAGGTAGCAGCCATCGCGGGTAGTCATGTCCTCGGTCAGGGCCATGCCCTGCCCCATGACAGCGGCACCCTCGATCTGCCCCAGATAACCGGGCGGGTAGATCACACGTCCGGCGGCGGTAACATGGTGAAGATCCGTCACCCGGACCCGACCGGTGAGACGATCCACGGCCACCCGGGCTACTGTAGCGATCTGCAACTGCAGATAACGGCCCACGGGCTGCTCAGCGTCCGGCGCCACCGGAAAATCCTGACTGGCGCTGGCGCTTAGCTCATCAAGGTTGACGCTCGCTGCCAGTTCCCGATAGCTCAATACCTGATGATCATTGAAATAAAGACCTCCTGGCCCGAACACCAACCTGTCTTCCGGGTGGCCGCTCAATCCGGCAGCATGTCCGCGTACAAGGTTCATCCAGCCCGGCAGAATCCTGGCCAGTACACCATGTACCAGCACGGAACTGCGGGATGCACTGGTGGGCCCTGAATCCGGCCCCCGGGAGTTTCCCAGCGCTACTTCCACATCGGTCTCCCGGCAACCCACTCCATTGCAGACGGACTGGATGATGGACTCGACAATGTTCTGGCCATAGTCCGAGAAACCGAATTCCACGCAGATATGACCTGCAGGTGACAGGCTGATACGCCCGCCACCACTGTCAGGCAAGCCATCTCCCAAACCATTACCCTGAGCGCCCATGGCCATTCCTGTGCCGGTTAGCCAGCGACCCGTACCAGCGTCATGGCAGCGCCAGAGAGGAGAAGCAACGGCCGCAGCAAGCACCTCTGCGGGTGGTGCGGTCCAGCGTACAGTCTGGTCACGGCTACCAGCATCGCCAGGGGAGCGCAGGTTGATCTGGCGAAACGCTGAGGGCTCCATACCAAGCTTGCCCGCCAATGCATCCAGCTGCGATTCCACCGCGAACGTGGCCTGATTGCCGCCAAAGCCCCGGAAAGCACCACATACGCCATTGTTGGTATAAACCAGGCGACCGGACACCCGATACGCCTCTATTCGATATAACGGCGCCGTGGCGTGGTCCAGATAGTTTTCCAATACTGCAGGCCCCAGACTGGCGTAGGCGCCGGTGTCCAGAACTGCCTCTACTTTATGGGCCAGCAACCGCCCTGCCGCGTCACACCCGGTGGTCATTTTTACCGTCACCGGGTGGCGCTTGATGCCAGTCCTGCAGGATTCGAACCGGTCCAGATGGATCATCACCGGGCGGCCGGTTTTCAATGCAAGCAACCCGGCAGCCGGCTGCACGGTGAGCTCGTCCTTACCACCGAACGCCCCACCTGTGGCCGTGGACTCAACCGTAACCTGGTCATGGGCAAGACCAAGAATATCCGCCAGTTGTTCCGCATCCCGATGGCCAGACTGGCAACCTACCCGGAACAACACACCGCCGTTATCATCCGGAATGGCAACACCACCCTCAGTCTCCATAAACGCGTGCATCTGGCGAGGAGTCTGATAATGATGTTCAACAATCACGGTGCATCGGGAAAAGGCGTCTTCAAGGTCACCCCGTTCAAGGGTTTCCCGGGCCAGCAAATTGCTGCCACCGTGTTCTTCATGGGAATTATGGAGAGCCACCTGCTGCTCGGCCAATGCAGCATCACTGACCACGGGAAGAGGCTGGTAACCCACCTCTATGACATCCAGCGCTGCCAGGGCCTGCTCCGGAGTGTCCGCCGCCACAGCGGCAATCGAATCGCCTTCGTAACGCACCCGCTCATCACAAAACACCGGCTGGTCCCGGATCACTATGCCGAAGCGATTCGGTCCCGGCACATCGGCGGCACTGACCACCGCATGCACACCAGGCATTTCTCTAGCTCGGGAGATATCCACCCCGGTGATACGGGCATGGGCGTGAGCACTGCGCAGAATGGCGCCATGCAATAACCCGGGGAGATGTCGCTGGTCAGTGGTATACGCCAGACGACCTTCGATGCGCGGGGTCAGGTCCATCCGTGAGGTAGCGTTACGTACCCAGTCGCCGTCCAGAGTCACAGAACTTCCGATGGGCCCAGATGGTTTTTCAGGCTTCAAGGCTCACCTCCGCCAATCCAAACTCCAGCATCCGGCACACGGCGAGTCGTAACTGGGTGCATTGCCAGCCCAGAGCTTCCAGTTCGCTGTCGATCACTGTCGCCAGGTCGCCAAGCTCCCGAACACCTTGGTCCCGGAGCATGGCTTCAGTAACCACCAGCCGGCCGGCTCCGCCTTCACCACACACCGCCAGCCGAAGCTGCTGTCCATTATGGACACAAGCCACGGTGGCCCGGGTGGGGCTAAAGCGCTCCCGATAGCCGAGCTTTTCCACAAAGAATCTCCAGTCACGGCAGTCCGGCAGAGTCACAGATCTGAGCAAATCGCCGGCCGCACGATCCAGACACCATTGGACCAGAGGCCGCCCACCCGTTCCTTTGCCAGCCAAAACGTCCACCTCAGCGTCCAGCGCAAGTGCCAGAGCGGACAAATCCCCACCAGCAAGCAAATTACCGCCAACCGTACCCAGATTGCGCACGCCGGGCCCAGCTACACGATTCAGCAAACCCACCAGCGGCGGTAGGTACACGGACGTTAAGGGGTGCCGGGCAAGCTCGTCCAGAGTGGTCAGCGCGCCAATAATGAGACCGCCGTCCGTCTCCTGAACACCAAGAAACCCCGGCCAGTCAGGATTCAGCGCCACCAGTTGCACGGGCCACTGCCGGTCGCGCTCACACGCAGGCTGCAACCAGGTGCCCCCAGCGATGTAAGGCGCCCGAAAACGTTTGGCAAAACTGACCGCCTGACGAGGCGACTCCGGGCGCATAACCCGGACCGCCAGCCTTTCGGTAACCAGGTTGTTCACAGGTTCCACTCAGTCGCTGCCCACACCGGAGACATCCGGATACCGGGCCATAATGTCGTGAATGGCTTTGGTGCCAACAAACTCAGTGGTATAGCCTTTGGTGGGATCGACTGTCTCACCGATCAGATCCAGGCTAACCAACTGCTGATAAATATCCTGCCAACGCTCGTCGGTCATGATGCCAATACCCGCTTTGAGAGCATCGCCAGACAGGACAATGCCTTGCTCATCCATTTCCCTGAGAGAATGTGCAAGTTGCTCCGGGCCCTGGTTCTCATTCAAACCGTGAATGTATTCATTCGTGGCTGTCGGGTCCTGCAGGTATTGGTACCAGCCCTCAATGGTCGCTTCTACAAACTTGCGGGCAACTTCCGGACGCTCTTCCAGGGTTTTTTGAGTGGTGACGATCATGGTCGAGTAGGATTGCCAGCCATTGTCAGACAGCATGAAAACATTCGGCTCAATGCCAGCTTTCTGCACGACAAAGGTTTCCGAGGTAACGTAGGCCTGCTGGATAACCTCGGGATCCGCAATAAACGGCCCCATCTGGAAGGTATACGGACGGACCTGTTCATCGGTATAGCCATATTTTTGCTTCAACCATGGCCAGAATGACTGGTGCGCATCCTGGGACAGCAGGATTGCCTTGCCCTTGAGATCTTCCAGGCTGTCGTTCCCGACATCCGGGTGAGTCATGATTATCTGGGGATCTTTCTGATAGAACGAGGCCAGCGCCACCACAGGTAAACCTTCCTCGACAGCATTGAGAATCTGGCCACTGGAATGAAGCATCACGAAATCGGCCTGGCCACCCAGCAGCAGTTGCATGTTGTTGACCTGAGGGCCGCCGGGTGACATTTCCACGTCAAGCCCATAGTCCTCATAAGTACCCTGCGAATCTGCGTGGTACCAGCCACCGTGTTCGGCCTGGGGGAACCAGTTGGTGCGGAAGGTCACCTTCTCGAGGTCATCTGCCCACACGGAGCCTGGCGCTGCCAGTACGGCCAGCCCAGCTGCCATCACCATAGTCGCTACCCGACCGGGGCGTCGTGCCTTGGTCGCACATGTTACTGTCTTGGTCTTCATGCACTCTCTCCATACATAAGGTCATATGGGCGATCAGACATTCGGCGTCTCACCCATTCTTTATTTCCCTATAGTTTTTATTTGAGGGAGGACATCAGGCATTGGCAAAAATTTAGTTGGACGGCAGTACCGGTGTTATGGGCCCTGCCAGCGTGATCTCATCGCAGTTATTACCCGCTCCCTGGCGATCAACTACCAGGTAATCAGAGTTTGGATCCAACGGAAGCAATGGCGCGTGCCATGTTCCGGCCCTGTAGCTGAGCCCCTGGTTGCCACCGGCGAGAAACACCCGAACCAGGGACTCATCAAACTCACCAGGGGGTGCCACAACCGCCAGGAATGCACCATTGTTCATGGGAACGAAAGCCTGGCTGCCCAGGGGGTGCCGCTCCATGAGAGTAATCTTCAGAGGGCTAAGAGGCTGGCCACGAAATATAGATAAGATGCCTTGTGCATCCTTACCAAGCAGCTCCACTGTTGCCAACGCGTGGAACCGCTCGGTACGGCCCTGATTGATAGGGAAAGAGTCTGCACCCCCGGTATCAATCACTTCACCAAAGGGCGCAAAAGCCTCCCGGGTAAGGGGTTCCGCAACGATTGTCCGGGCGTGACTCATGATACCGGCTTCCCGAACAGCCTCACCCTGCTGACACCGCCATCCGGGATCATGTTGAAACGGATATGAGTAATCGCCCCCACATCTTTCAGTTCAGTAAACTGATGGATAGCGTCTGCGGTCAGCGGCTGCTCATCCATCAACGTGTGCCAGAACATACTCTGGGTGATGAGAGACTGGGCAGTACTCTCTCCAACCTCGACACAGGCCGCCTGTATAGAACAAGCCGCAGGGAAATTACCCTTGAAGTGCGCTGTATCCACCTCGATATGTTCGGCAACTCCTTTGTGGCCCAGAGACAGAATGCACCAGTCACTGCCAGGCTCACGGCGGCGGCGGGTTTCCCAACCATCGCCCATATTGATACCCCGGCCAGGTCGCAGAAGCTTGCGGGGTTCGCCATAGTGAGCATCACTCCAAGCCACCTGGTCACCGCCATGTTCCAGCGCAAGCAGGTTCACCGGGCCACTGGTCAGCAGAGCGGACCAGTCACAGAATGGTTTGCCGTATATGCGCAGGCGCGCCAGCCCGCCATCGGGGAATATGTGCACCCGCACATGGCTCCAAGGCTTTTCCGAGGCGATTTCGCAGAAGCGGTGGTCATTGCCTTGCAGTTCAATGGCTGGCACCAGTGTTTGCCAGTCACTGCTTTCGCCGGGCTCGCCATCCGGGCAATAACACGCCTCCAGCGAAGCCGCCGGGGGAAAGTTTCCGGTAAAGAAACTGGTATCGAAATCTACACCCATCAAAACGCCAGGTGTCGCCAGACGGATAACGCACCAGTCGTGACCGGTGGTACGGCGACGACGGGTTTCCCATCCGTCCATCCATTTGCCGTTGTCATCAAAACGGTCGGGGTAAAACACCGGTTGGTCAGGGTTCAGCATGCGCTCCCGGGACGCAAAAAACTCATCGGTCACCTGGGTCACTTCCGCTCCCAGGCTTCCATCGGCCAGGTTCAGGCCATTACGGGTAAAGTCAGGCCCTTCAATATTGGGGGCCACGATTGCGTCTGTCATTCTTTTGCTCCGATGTCAGTCTCCTGAAAGGGATGTTCTTTTTTCCAGTGGCGGGCAATATCAATACGCCGGCACACCCATACCTGCTCGTGTTCCTGGATATAATCCAGGAACCTCTGTAAAGCCCTGAAGCGGCCTGGACGGCCAACAACCCGGCAGTGCAGGCCTATGGACATCATCTTCGGAGCATCTGCACCCTCTTCGTACAACACATCAAAAGTGTCTTTCAGGTATTGAAAGAACTGCTCTCCCGAGTTGAACCCCTGAGGTGAACTGAAGCGCATATCGTTGGTTTCCAGGCTGTAAGGCACGACCAGATGGGGTTTGTGCTCCCCGTCGCGGGTTTCAACCTTCGTCCAGAAAGGAAGATCATCACCGTAGTAATCACTGTCGTATTCCAGTCCGCCATGTTCCACAGCCAGGCGGCGGGTATTGGGACTGTCGCGGCCGGTATACCAGCCCAGCGCAGGTGCTCCGGTCAAACAGGTATGCTGCTCCAGCGCCAGCTCCATATAGCGGCGCTCTTCTGCCTCTGCCATGTCCTGATAGTGGATCCAGCGCTGGCCATGGCACGCAATCTCATGGCCATCGTCGATAAAGGCCTGTACCACCTCCGGGTTTCTGGAAAGAGCCATAGTCACCCCGAAGACCGTCAGAGGTAACTTACGCTTGCGAAACTCACGCAGAATGCGCCAGACACCAGCACGGGAGCCATACTCATAGAGGGACTCCATGCTCATGTGCCGGCCTCGATAGGCTTCGGCACCAATGATGTCAGAGAGAAATGTTTCAGAGTGCTCATCCCCGTGAAGCACACAGTTCTCTCCGCCTTCTTCGTAATTCAGAACAAACTGGACAGCTATCCGAGCGTTGCCCGGCCAACTGGCATGAGGAGGGTTTTCACCATAACCCCGCATATCTCTCGGGTAGGAGACGTTCTCATTCATTTAGGACTCTCAAGGCCGCAGCCCCGCAAGATCACATCAACCAGGAAGTCAGCCGCATGATCAAAGTCACGCTTCTCATACTCGGCCTTGTTCTCGACCATCAGGATCTGCACGTGGAAGTCGGCATAATGTTGTGTGGATGACCAGATCAGGAAAATCAACTGTACCGGGTCTACAGGCGCCATACGGCCATCGTCTATCCACGACTGCATGACCTCTGCCCTACCCCGGACCCACTCACGCATATTGGTGCGCAGGTGCTCCATAAGAAACGGAGCGCCCTGGATGATTTCCATGGCGAACAGGCGGGAAGACAAGGGGTACTTTCGGGACATCTCGACTTTGGTCCGGATAAACGTGGCCAACGCCTCGGCCGGATCATCTTCTGGCCGGATTTCAGTGAACACCTTGTTCCAGCGCGCCAGAATGTCATCAAACATGGCGCTATACATTCGCTTCTTGTTACTGAAATAGTAAAGCACGTTGGATTTTGGCAGTCCGGCCCGCTCGGCAATGCTCTGGATAGTGGCGCCCTTGTAGCCGTTTAGAGCAAATTCTTCCTCCGCAGCCACCAGGATCTTCTCCCTGTTTCGCACCCGTATCCTGCCCGGCCGGTACTTCCGGCCTTTCTCATCCTTACTCGCCTTCTCTGAAACCGAAATGTCTGCAACGGTGTTCTTGGTCATGAGCCTCTCACTTGTTATCCATTTATTCAGGAGTCCGACAGTATGATTCTGCCGGACTCCTGCTCAGGATCAAAAGTGGAATTTCACCAACGCACTGACAGAGCTCTGATCGCCGATCAGGTTGTCACCCAGACCATACTTATTCTTCCAGTACTGGTACTCGATACCGGCGTACAAGACACCCGGCGCGCCCCAGAAGTTACCCATATCCAACTTGACCTGCGGGGTGAACTGGAATTCTGATTTGTGATCAGATTCGGCAGACGACCAATCAATGTAGCCATCAATGAGGAATTTGGCCGAACCAATATCGAACGGATATCCCCAAGTGACCGTCAACTGTTTGTCATCGCTGATCTGATCATTATCAACGTAGTAAACAGAGGTATTGAAGTACATGAAGCCAGGCAGGTCCCAGGAAAAGCCAAAACCGGCGAGATAGTTGTTTACCTGGGTACCGCCACCAAACTCATATTGACCCGCAAGACTTACATCCTTGACCGGACCAAAACTAAGGTCAGAGCCTGTTAGCCAGCTCCCGCTCAGGTTGGGCGCAAACTCCCCGTAGACATTATCAACGCCTTCAACATCGCCTTGACCCTGGTCACGGTCGATGAAGAAGAAGGTGCTACCCCAGTTGTGAGCGGTGGCATTCTCAAAGGTGAAATAAGTCGCCTCATATTGAAACCCGCCGTCACCGCCGGGATCGAACTCAACACCTTCATACTGGTTGCTGTGAAGTATGGAGATACTGGATCCTCCGAAGAACTTCTCAGCGTGGGCAGCCGGGGCAAAAGATGCGGCAGCCACACAGCCGGCGATCAGTGTTTTACGAAATGCATTCATGGTTAATCCTCTCAGGTTACATTTTTCATTTTTTAGGGTTGGCTAACTGCTGATCATTATTGTTAGGACCCCGGCCGGTATGGCTGGCCGAGGGAAAGCGGGGTATTCAATCGGGTTCGTGCCGGGTTCCAGGACAACAGAACCAGCATGAGAATCGTGACTACGTATGGCAGCATGGCGAGCAACTCCGTAGAGCTTTTCCAGCCCAGGCCCTGCAGCACCAGGTGCAAAATGCTGGCCGCGCCAAAAAGGTAGGCCCCCAGAATCAACCGCTCCGGCCTCCAGGTGGCAAAGACCACCAATGCCAGAGCTATCCAGCCACGACCGGCTGTCATGTTCTCGGTCCAGAGCGGGGTGTAGGCCAGGGAAAGGTAGGCACCGGCAAGCCCGGCCATGCCGCCGCCAAACGCAACGGCCAGATAACGCACCAGCAACACTTTGAGACCATTGGCGTTAGCTGCTTCGGGGTCCTCACCGATGGCGCGCAACAGCAAGCCACCGCGGCTATATCGAAGGAACAGCGCTACGACCGCGAAGGCTATAAAAGAGGTGTAGACCAACGCATCCTGGTCAAAGAACACTCGGCCCAATACTGGAATGTCGCTAAGCAGAGGTATGGCCACACGGCTGAAGCCATCGATGGAAGAGCCCACAAAACCTGCTCCGAGAAACGCGCTCAAGCCAGTGCCAAATATCGTCAGAGCCAGCCCTGCCGCGTACTGGTTCGCTGCCAGAGTCACCGCCATGAAAGCGAACAGCAGTGACATCGCAATTCCGGCCATAATGGCTGCAGCTACTCCCACAAGCAGGCTGCCACTGGACAGGGCCGCCGCAAACCCGGCTACGGCACCCATCAGCATCATGCCCTCCTGGCCCAGATTGAGAACGCCGGAGCGCTCGCAGATCAGTTCTCCCAGCGCCACGAGCAACAGCGGGGTACCGGCAACCACTGTCGCAGCCAGCACATTGGTCAACAGTTCCATCTCACACCTCCTGCGGTGCAGCCGCAACGGCCGCACTCCTGGGTTGCGGGGCCGCTTTCTTCAGCCGAATCCGGTAATGGATAAAGGCGTCGCAGGTCAGCAGATAAAACAGCAGTAGCCCTTGAAACAGTGCCGTCACAGCTTTGGGCATCTGCATGGCAATCTGCAGAATCTCCCCGCCAATGAAGGTCAGCGCCAGCAATGCACTGGCAGCAACAATACCCACCGCATGCATTCGCCCAAGAAACACAACGATGATTGCGGTATAGCCGTACCCGGGAGACACCTGTGGTACCAGCTGGCCAATGGGTCCCGTTACTTCCGAGGCTCCGGCCAGGCCCGCTGTCGCACCACCAACAAGAAAGGCAAACCAGGTCAACTGGCGAACGCGAAACCCGGCGAATGCAGCCGCCCGGTGGTCCTGACCGATCACGCTTAACTGAAATCCAATGAAGCTGCGAGCAAACAGTACCCAGACCGCCACCGCAGCCAACAAACCGAAAGCAAGGCCCAGGTGTAAACGGGTGCCCTCAATCAATGCCGGCAGCAGCGCCGACTCGGCGAACATGATCGACTGCGGAAAGCCGAAACCATAAGGGTCCTTGAGCGGCCCGTGCACGACATACAACAACAGGTTCAGGGCGATGTAATTGAGCATGATGGTGGTGAGAATCTCATTGCAGTGCAGGTGGGTTTTCAGGCCCGCAGCAATAGCGGCCCAGAACATGCCACCCAGCACACCCGTCAGAAGCACCACCGGCAGCACCCAGAATCCACTCACAGCCGAGAGCTGCACAGCCATCACACTGGCGCCCAGGGCCCCCATCAGGAAATGACCTTCAGCACCGATGTTCCACAACTTGGCCTTGTAACAAACGGTCAGACCAGCAGCACACAACAGCAGAGGCGCCATTTTCAGACCCAGCTCTGCCAATCCCGGCAGATCGCTGATTGGTGTTATAAAGAAAAACTTCAGACCTTCTACCGGGTCTTTACCGATCACCAGGAACAGAATGAACCCGGTGATAACAGTCAGAACCAGTGCCAGGAGTGGTGATGCCCAGCGCATCACAGACGAAGCAACAGGGCGACGCTCAAGCAACAGCATGAGCCACCTCCGTGGATTCAAATTCCCCAGCCATCCATTGACCCAACTGCTCTATGTGCAATTCGGACGTGGGGGCCAGTGGGGACAACCGGCCATCACAAAGTGCGCCCAGGCGATTACACAGTTGGTAGAGTTCATCCAGGTCTTCAGAGATCAACAGGATTGCCGCGCCCTCATCCCGAAGCTTTACGAGAGACTCGTGGATAGCCACGGCTGACCCCACATCAACACCCCAGGTCGGGTGTGAAGCCACGAGAAGGCGAGGGTTTTGCAGGGCTTCACGGCCGATAATGTATTTTTGCAGGTTGCCGCCTGACAGGCTCCCTGCAGTACTGTTTTCACCGGTGCAACGAACGCCAAAACGGCGAATCACCTCACGGGAGAACTCTCGTACGCGGCGAGACCGTATCAGGCCACGCTCGACCAGCCCCTGCCCGGAGGCAGTCAGCAGGGCGTTATCCGCCAGGGACATATCAGGCACGGCGCCGCGCCCAAGGCGCTCCTCCGGAACAATCGCCACACCCAGCTTCCTGCGCTGATCGGGGAACAGGGTTTGAATATTCTGGCCACTCAGACTGATCGTCCCGGCGTCAGCTCGAATCTCGCCGGACAAAGCTTTGAGCAGTTCATCCTGGCCATTACCGGCAACCCCGGCAATGCCGACAATCTCCCCCTTGTGCAGATCCAGATTCACATTATCGAGACTGGTTCCGAAGGGATCCTTGCTTTTCCAGTCAAGACTTCTGACTTCCAGTAAGGTCTCGCCCGGTTCCGCAGCAGTCACCTGAGTTGAAATCGGAGTGTCGTCACCCACCATCAGGCGTGCGATTTCAGAAGCGGAGATCTCTGCAGGCTGACAGTCACCACTGACCCGCCCCTGACGTAAAACCGTAGCGGTGTGGCAAAGGCTGCGAACCTCCTCCAGTTTGTGGCTGATAAATAGGATGCTGCAGCCCTCTTTCGACAATGTTCTCAACGTCGCAAAGAGTGAGGTGACTTCCTGGGGCGTAAGAACGGATGTTGGCTCATCCAGTATCAGCAGGGTGGTCTCCTGAATCAGGCAGCGAACAATTTCCACACGCTGCCGCTCACCCACCGACAAAGTGCTGATATATCGCCTTGGGTCCAACTCCATGCCATATCGCTCAGAGACTTCGCTGATGCGCTGGTTCAGCTGGCTTCGGTTACGAGCTTCATCCGGTGGCAAGCTAAGCGCAATATTCTCGGCCACCGTCAGGGTCTCGAACAGGGAGAAATGCTGAAACACCATGCCAATACCCATGCGTCGGGCCTGGGCAGGGTTATCGACATGCACGGCATGGCCATTCCAGACGATCCGCCCCTGGTCGGGCTGAACCACCCCATAGATCACTTTCATCAGGGTGCTTTTGCCAGCGCCGTTTTCGCCCAGAAGCGCGTGGATCTCCCCTGCTTCCACAGTGAGATCAATACCGTCATTCGCCCGGCACCCCGGGTATTCCTTGACGATGTTTTCAAGCTTCAGACGTATCGCCGCAGTCATACACAGCCCCATGTTCATCCAAATGTATTTGGCCTCTGAATTCATAAACTGACCAAACAATCAACATTTGAGGTACCAGCAATATGCTTGCCAAAAATTAATACTCCGCAAAAAACGACTAATTAAACCAATTGGTCAGCTTTTTGCAGAAACCCTGTCAGAAACATTGAAGCGCCGGCCTGAAGCCAAGGGCAGTGCACCCCGGAACACCGCAAATAGACTGCTAGCGGAGAGAGCTGTGATCGAATTCCTTATGAACGGTCAAATTGAAAAACTTGACCATATCGACCCAAATTTGAGCATTCTGGAATGGTTGCGCACCAAAATGCGACTTACCGGCACCAAAGAGGGATGCGCCTCAGGTGACTGTGGCGCCTGTACAGTGATTACCGGAACCCCTGATGAAAGCGGGGCGATGAGTTATCAGGCGATCAACAGCTGCATTACTTTGATGGCAAGCCTGCACGGTAAGGAACTGATCACCATCGAGGCTTTTCAACAAGAGCCGGGGCATCCTGTACAAAGCAACATGGTCAAACACCACGGGGCCCAATGCGGCTTCTGCACACCCGGCATAGTGATGTCATTAACAGCGCTGCACGCCAACCGCAAAAAGGGAGGCACCAGTAACGACCAGATCCTTGAAGCCTTATCCGGCAACCTTTGCCGCTGCACCGGTTACCGCCCCATTATTGAGGCCAGCCACCAGGCCATGGTCGAGGAATGGCAACCGGAATCAGGGCACCCAGCTGCGGGAATAGCCCATAAAGCCCCTGCCAGCTCCCTTACAGGCATGCACAAGAACAGCTATACACTGAGCTCGCCAGAAGGCTGCCGTTATGACTCACCTGTGAACCTTGACCAGCTCCGTGCACTACGCCGCGAGGCCCCCGCGTCACGCCTGGTGGCCGGCGGCACAGACCTGATGCTGGAGATAACTCAGCAACTCAGCACCCTGGGCCACCTGATCAGTGTGGAACGAATACCCGAATTGCAGGGCTGCGTGCTGGATGGAAGCGAACTGGTGATCGGCGCGGCCACAACTTATCAACAACTAAGAACGCCTTTGAGCGAACACTGGCCGGCCTTCGATGCCATGCTGGAGCGACTGGGGTCACTGCAGATCCGCAACCGCGGTACCTTGGGAGGCAACATCGCCAACGCATCGCCGATTGGCGATATGCCACCGCCGCTGATCGCCCTCGGCGCCACACTGGTGCTGGATGGTCCTGATGGCGAGCGCCGCCTGCCACTGGACGAGTTTTTCCAGGGCTATAAACAGACCAGCCTCCAGCCTGGGGAGTTTGTTCACTCCGTGCGGGTGCCGGTACCTTCAGCCAATGAAGCCCTATACATCCACAAGGTGTCGAAACGCCTGGATGATGATATCTCGGCGGTTCTGGGAGCCTTCCGGCTGACGATCGACAAGGGCGTTGTCCTTGCCTGTCGTCTCGCCTTCGGTGGTATGGCCGCCGTTCCTGCGCGAGCCCTCCATGCAGAAGCGGCCCTGACCGGTCAGCCCTGGAACGAAGAATCCGTGCAAGCTGCAATAACAGCCCTGACCAGTGATTTCTCGCCTCTCAGCGATGCCCGCGCCTCCTCCGGCTATCGCCTGCAGGTTGCTGGCAACCTGTTGCGACGCACTCTACTGGCGTCTACCTCCCTGTACGGCGAACAACTGATGGTGACAGATTATGCGTAAACTCCCCCTGAACTCACCTGCTCCGGCACACAGCGCCCGTGGTCTGGCAGGGCACAGCGTCAAACACGACAGTGCCTGGAAGCACGTCAGTGGCCAGGCCCGCTATATTGATGATATGCCCACACCTGAAGGCATCCTCCATGCAGCCGTGGGCCACAGCGAACAGGCTCATGCCCGCGTAATATCGATGGATCTGGATGCGGTTCGTCAATACCCCGGGGTGGTAGCCGTGATCACGGCCAAAGACGTGCCAGGTCATCTGGACATAGGTCCGGTTTTTCCGGGCGATCTGGTTCTGGCTGACGACACCGTTGAATGCATCGGGCAGCCGATATTCGCGGTAGCAGCCACCACTCACGAAGCCGCCCGTAAGGCAGCAAAGCTGGCGAAGGTCGAATACGAAATCCTGGAAGCGGTAGTCACCGTCACCCAGGCACTTAATGAGGAACTTTTTGTTCGCCCCAGCCAGACGCAACAGCGGGGGCAACCGGACCAGGCTCTGGCACAGGCGCCGAACCGCCTCAGCGGAGAACAGTTTGTCGGTGGTCAGGAGCACTTCTACCTGGAGGGCCAGGCGTCGCTGGCCGAGCCAACCGAAGACAGAGGCATGTTTGTCCATACCTCCAGTCAGCACCCTTCTGAAGTGCAAAAGCTGGTAGCAGAAGTACTGGGGCTGCCCATCCACGAAGTTCATGCAGAAGTTCGCAGAATGGGCGGAGGCTTTGGCGGCAAGGAAACCCAGGCGGCCCCCGTAGCCTGCATCGCAGCGTTGCTGGCCAACGCCACCAACCGGCCGGTGAAATACCGCCTGTCCCGCCCGGACGACATGATCCAGACTGGCAAACGACACGATTTTTACAACACCTACGACATAGGCTTCGACGACAACGGCCTGATCCTCGGGGCAGACCTCATGGTTGCCGGGCGCTGCGGCAACTCTCCGGACCTGTCCGATGCCATCGTCGACCGGGCCATGTTCCACGCCGACAACGCCTATTACCTGGACCAGGCTCGGGTAACCGGTCACCGCTGCAAGACCCACACGGTGTCCAACACAGCATTCCGGGGATTCGGCGGCCCTCAGGGCATGATGATCATCGAGCACGCCATGGACGATATTGCCCGCCATCTTGGCCAGGACCCGCTCGACATCCGCAAGCTCAACCTATACCGGCCCGGGCGGGACACCACCCACTACGACCAGACAATTGAGCAGCATGTCCTTCCACAACTTCTCAATAAACTCGAAACCAGTTCCGACTACCGTCAGCGGCGCAGTGACATCACGGCCTTTAACCAGTCCAGCCCGATACTTAAGCGCGGCCTGGCCCTGACACCGGTTAAATTCGGTATATCTTTCACCGCCAAACACCTCAACCAGGCGGGTGCCCTCGTAAACATTTACACAGACGGCAGCATCGAGGTAAATCACGGCGGCACCGAAATGGGGCAAGGGCTTTACATCAAGATAGCCCAGGTTGTCGCATCAGCCTTCCAGGTCGACATTGAGCGCGTCAAGGTATCCGCAACCCGTACCGACAAGGTGCCCAATACTTCACCTACCGCTGCATCATCCGGCTCGGATCTGAACGGCATGGCGGCGCTGGACGCCTGTGAAAAAATCATGGCCGGCCTGACAGAATTTGCGGCCAGTCACTGGTCCGCAGCACAGGAAGACGTGACTTTCACCGACAACCAGGTGCAAATCAACGATCTGACGATACCTTGGGCAAAGTTTGTCCAGACGGCATACATGAACCGGGTCCCCTTATCCTCATCGGGTTTCTACGCCACTCCGAAGATCCACTACGACCCCAAGACAGGCACAGGTCATCCCTTTCTTTACTACTCGAATTGCGCAGCCTGTTCCGAAGTGGTGGTGGACACCCTGACCGGGGAGTACCGGGTAATGCGCACCGACATCCTTTTTGATGCCGGACGCTCACTGAATCCCGAGATCGATATTGGCCAGATAGAAGGCGGCTTCGTTCAGGGTATGGGCTGGCTGACGACCGAAGAACTGGTCTACAGCGACGCTGGCAAACTGCTGACCACCGGCCCCGCCACCTACAAGATTCCTGCAGTGTCGGATTGCCCTCCGGATCTGCGCGTCGCCTTGCTAGAAAACAGCCCGAACCGCGAGGCCACGGTTTTTCATTCCAAAGCCGTGGGCGAACCACCCCTGATGCTCGGCATCTCTGTATGGAGCGCCCTTCGTGACGCGGTTTCCAGCATCACCGACTATCGTTTCAGCCCAGCTCTGGATACACCTGCGACGCCAGAACGGGTTCTGACCGCGGTTACAGCCAGCCAGGCCTGGCACAACCGGCAAAAGGAGACCGCCTGATGGAGAACCGGCTTAACTGGTACCAGGCGGTCGCCCGATGTGAACACCACGGCGAACCCTATGTTCTGGTAACGGTTCTTGGAGTAACAGGCTCAGTACCCCGTGAGCCTGCGAGCAAGATGGTGGTCACCGGCGAGCAAAGCTACGACACCATTGGCGGCGGACACCTGGAATACCGTATCTGCCAGCGGGCCAGGGAGCACCTGGCCAAACAGGATTTCATCAGCGAAATGGCCAATTTCCCTCTGGGGGCCAGCCTTGGCCAATGCTGCGGCGGCAGCGTCTCGGTTCTTCTGGAGGCTCACCCGGGGTGCGAACAGGAACTGGTTATTTTTGGCGCTGGCCATGTCGCCAAGGCTCTGGTGACCATTCTTGGCGGATTACCCTGGCGCGTGACCTGGGTGGATGAGCGCGCCGACCAGTTTCCTGCAGACTGCCCGGGTAACGTTCGCATGCACCACACGGACGATCCGGCAGGCGATGCGCCCGCCCTGTGTGCGGGCAAACAAGTACTGATCCTGACCCACAATCACCAATTGGACTTCGAACTCTGCCGCACCTTGTTAACTGAAGGGAGCTGCACTGGCATTGGCCTGATCGGTTCAGACACCAAAGCAGAGCGATTCCGCCAACGGTTGGACCACAGAGGCTTCAGCGCAGCCAACATTGGCAGCATCCGCTGCCCCGTCGGACGTACCGATGTGCCTGGAAAACGGCCCATGGAAGTCGCCGTTTCCATCAGTGCCGAACTCCTGAGCCTGGCCAACTCACCTGCCCAGGACGCACCTGCTCGCCGAGGCCTGCCCTGGAAGGAACTCAAGGGGCTGATCAAAAACACCGAGACAGGAGACATACCCGAATGACCGCCGAGACAATCAACACCCTGCCCCGGGATGAAGCCGAAAGCCAACTAAGAAACTGCTGCGCCGCTGAAACCTGGGTGCAGGGTATGCTGCGAGGCCTGCCCTACTCCAACCAAGAAGCGCTGCTCAGCCAGAGCCGGAAACTCTGGCCAAAACTGAGTGAACAGGATTGGCTTCAAGCGTTCACCGCTCACCCGAAGATAGGCGATATCAACAGTTTGCGCGCCAAATACGCCAGTACCCGGGCGATGGCCAGCGGCGAACAGGCCGGCGCCCGACAAGCACCTGAAGAGATTTTGCAACGCCTGAAAACCGGCAACGACGCCTATCTGGAGAAATTCGGGTTCATCTTCATCGTGTGTGCTACCGGCAAATCTGCTGCGGAAATGCTGGAGCTTCTGGAAGCACGCCTGCCGCGTACCCGAGCCCAGGAAGTAGAAACCGCGGCAGCCGAACAGGCAAAAATTACAGAACTGCGACTGGAGAAACTGCTATGAGCCAGAAGAGCCCCGTGACCACTCACATTCTTGATCTGGGAGGCGGTAAACCCGCGGCAGGAGTGAGTGTTTCTCTGTATCGAGTCACTGAACAAGGCGAAAAATGCCTCGCCAAAGGCATTACCGATGACGACGGGCGCGTGATGAGTTGGTTCGATACACCGATTGAAACCGGTCACTACCGCATCCGCTTTGCCACCGGCGCCTGGTACCAGTCCCGTGGGCTGGAAACCTTCTTCCCCGAGGTCTGCCTGGATTTCCGCGTCACTGATCCGGACAGCCACTACCATGTCCCTCTGCTGCTGAATCAGTGGGGCTTCTCAACCTACCGGGGAAGCTGATGACTACCGATCTGGATACCCAACTGCCCAAAGGCTGCGAAGCGCATCGCGGTGCGGTGCTTCATTTCCTGCAAGACCCCGGGGATGACCCCGAGCCCAGACCAAACAGCCTGGAATATTTCGAGGACGGCCTGCTTATCCTGAATCAGGGCAAGGTAGTGGCAACAGGACCGGCCAACGTATGGCTACCCAAACTGCCTGCTGATGCAAAGGTTACCCACTGGCAGGACGGCCTGATTGTTCCCGGCTTTATCGACACCCACGTTCACATGCCGCAACTCGGCGTCATGGCCAGCTATGGCACCCAGCTTCTGGATTGGCTGGAAACCTATACATTCCCTCACGAGGCGCGTTTCAGTGATGGCGACTGGGCACGAACAGAAGCCCGGCGATTCACAGACCTGCTGCTGCGACACGGCACCACATCTGCACTGGTGTTCTGTACCTCGCACCCGGAGTCGGTTAACGCTTTATTCGAGGCTGCGGAAGCCCATGGCATGGGACTCAGCGCCGGCAAGGTGATGATGGACAGGTACGCGCCGGAGAACCTGAAAGATACAACCGCCGAAAGCTACAGCGACAGCCTGGCACTGTTGCAAAAGTGGCACCGCCGCGGGCGCCAGCGCTACGCCATCACACCTCGCTTTGCCGCAACCTCCACCCCGGAACAGCTGACTCTGGCCGGGAAGCTGGCTGCCGAACACCCGGATGCCATGGTGCAAACCCACTGGGCCGAGAATATCGGAGAGATCACCTGGGTTCGTGAGCTATTCCCCGAACGCACGAGTTACCTTGATGTATACGATCATTACGGGCTGCTTGGCGACCATACCGTGCTGGCTCACGGCATCCATATCAATGATGAAGACCGGCAGCGCCTGGCAGACACAGGGAGCAGCATTGCTTTTTGCCCCACATCCAACACCTTTCTCGGTAGCGGATTGTTCGATTTCCGCGCTACCCGCGATGCAGACGTATCCGTTGGCCTCGCCTCGGATGTCGGCGGAGGCACCAGCCTTTCAATGCTTGCCACCATGGCGGAAGCCTACAAGGTATGCCGTCTCCGCGGGCAAACAATGACGCCCTGGCAAGCGTTTTACCTGGCCACACTGGGTAACGCCAGGGTTCTGCACAGGGAGGAAGAGTGCGGCAACTTCGAGCGAGGGAAGATCGCTGACTTTGTCGTACTAGATCACCGCGCCTCGCCGATGCTTACCATGAAGGAGCCCTTCATCAACAACCTTTCGGAAACGCTCTTCAATCTGATGATCCTCGGAGATGACCGTGCCGTGGCCGCAACCATCGTCGCGGGCCAGATTCGATACCAGCGGCCAGCCCTGACCGGGCCCGGAACATCGTCCACCCATTTTCAAACGCAAGGAGCCTGACCCATGGAAGCTTATCTGAGCGAATGGCTATCCCTTCTCGTTCGCTGGTTTCACGTTATTGCCGGAGTCGCCTGGATCGGTGCCTCATTCTACTTTGTCTGGCTGGACAACCATCTCCGTGAACCGCCGGAGTGGAAAAAGAAGGAAGGCATCAAAGGTGATCTCTGGGCTATCCATGGCGGTGGCATTTATGAAATAGCCAAGTACAAACTCAGCCCCAGGGAAATGCCCAAGGAACTCCACTGGTTCAAATGGGAAGCCTACTCGACCCTCCTTAGCGGCCTGGCTCTGTTGTTCGTTGTCTACTACATGGGTTCACCGGGCTACCTGATTGATCCGTCGAAAGCCGACATCAGCATTGGCACCGCCATTGCGATCGGCCTGAGCACTATTGTCGTAGTGCTGGCCATATACGAAGCACTGATTCGCAGCCCGCTGGCAGACAACGGCAAGGCTTTTGGTCTGACTCTGTTCGCCATTCTGCTAGTGGCAGACTGGGGCCTGTTCCAGGTATTCACCGGGCGCGGTGCTTACATTCATGTCGGCGCGATCATCGGCACCATCATGGTAGCCAACGTCTTCCTCGGGATCGTCCCCTCCCAACGAGCGCTGGTAAAAGCCATCGAGAAAGGCGGCGATCCGGGCGCGAGGGTTGCCCGCCTGGCCATGCTTGCCAAGCTACGATCGACTCACAACAATTACCTGACCTTGCCGATCCTGTTGATCATGATCAGCAACCATTACCCGTTACTGTATGGCCACCCCCATGGTTGGGCCGTTCTTGCAGCCATTGGGTTCATCGCCGCGTTTGCCAGGCATTACTTCAATTTGCGCCACAGGGATATTAACCAGCCATGGATACTGGTGGTCGCCGCCCTGCTCATCGCAGCTTTGATCTGGGCTATCGCCCCGGCACCGGTTACATCCGAGGCGACCGATGGCCAGGCCGTGAGCGACGAAACAGCAAGCACCATCATCAGCACTCATTGTGTGGCCTGCCACGCCAGCGCCCCGAGCCATCCGGCATTCCAGTCGCCACCAGCAGGTTTCATGTTCGAGGAGCTCTCCCAGCTAACAAGCCACGCGGGCAAGGTTCGCCAGGTTGCTGTTGACTCCCAATACATGCCGCTGGGTAATGTTACCGGCATGTCTGATGAAGAACGCCAGCAGCTTGGGCAATGGCTTATGAATAACCAACCGGAGTAAACGAGCAAACAAAAGGCCTCCAACAGGAGGCCTCTTTAGTCAGTACTTTTACTTCATGGCTATTGCTGTTTTTTCGCTTTGACCGCTTCTTCTGCCGCATCGAAATTCGCCTGGATACGTTGCAGAAGGTAGTCACGAGCGGTAATCGGCGGGTATTTCTTCTCAGGGCCCTGAATGACCTGATCCTTATTAGCCTGACAGAAGAACGCCATGCTGTAGCGAGGGCCATTGTAGTCACCCGGCTTGGGCATCCGTACCCGGTGCAGGGTGGACTTCAAGCGATCATCACTCCAACGCATCAGCATGTCACCAATATTGCAGGTAATGCGATCTTCCTTCGGAGTAACGGTAAACCATTCGCGCTCATCACCCTTGCCTTCAGCATCCTTACCCGGACTCACCTGCAACCCGCCCTGTTTCTCCTGCTGAAATACCATTGTCAGGCAGTCAAAATCAGTGTGCGCTCCCGCTCGCCAGATCGACGCATCGGGGATCGTACCTTCCGGCAGCGGCAGGTAATGCAGCAGGCGCAGTGTGCTCTGATACTCTTCCGAACTACGGTCATGGGCATGGGTAAAAAACTCCCGATCGAAACCCAGACGCTCGGCAAAGCAAGACAATACTTTCATACCCAGCAGCCAGGCTTTGTGCTCGAAATCCAGCATAACCCGATGAAACTCGGGCACTACTGTCTGGTTAGGCCAGAGGTCATCCATATGCGGCAGGGTGATCTGATAAGACTCTTTGTCGTCCGCCGTTCCGGTGGACGGCCGCACTTGTGATTTGAACTCCCAACCGGAGTTGAGTCCCTTTTTAAGAGGGAAACGCTGTTTCTCAGACTCCGGCAACGCAAAGAAGCGCTCCGACAGACCAAAAGCCTGCTTGATCAGCGCCAGGTCCAGGCCATGTTCCGAGAGCTGGAAAAAGCCGACTTCCGTCGCGGCCTTCCACAGCTGATCAGTAATTTCTTCTCGGCGCAGGTCGAAGTCTGTCAGGTCGATCACGGGGACATCACACTCAATTTCCTTACCCATACCACCGAAAGTGGTTTCCAGGTTCAGCTCTTTGAGGGCGTACTTTTCTTGCGGGTTGTTCATGGGGCCTCCGGGGCATAATGTCAGCAGATAAACAGTGTTCGGAGGCAAACTGGCATGAAAACAGGGCGATCAGGCAAACTCAGAGCCCTAGCCACCAATCACGCCTGTTGCGCATCCGATCAGCGACTGAGCAATGACCCGAAACCCCTTTTCATCAGAGGATCCCTGACAGCTTCTACTCAGGAGGGCGGGCCATCAATCGGTGACCTGCCCCATACGTCGAACGCAGCAGATTTCATGCCAGCATCCTTTGGCAGAAAAACCCTGTCATTTCCTGCCTCAACCGACTTGTCCATCATCGTTCGCACATCCGAAACGAACCAATTCGATGCAAGGGTCAAATTTTTGCCCCATTTCAGCACTCAATTTCAAAGGGTTTCTGGCCTGAAATACTGAGCTGACCATACGGTCAATAAATGGAAGGGTTCTTGCATTCGGTTCAACACCAAACACCAGCCAAAGAGTAGAAGCTGTCAGAGGCGCAGCAGATCAACGCCAGCCTCGGGACATTGCTCTCATTAAAATGAAGGAGCAAGCATTGAACTACCTCATCCAGAACGCCCATGCCGTAGCATCCGACGCAGATCCGGAGGCCCGGGATATTCGCATTCGTGGTGGCCGCATTGCCGAAATGGGTCGCAACCTCAAGCAGACGCCAGAGGACCCGGAAACCCTGATAGACGCTTCCGGCTGTGTCATCTGGCCCGGTCTGGTGAATACTCATCACCATCTCGCCCAGTCGATCATGAAAGGGGTCCCCGCGGGGCTCAATCACAACCTTGGCGAATGGCTGAGCAGTGTGCCTTATCGCTTCTGGCCCAAGGTAACACCAGACATCATGTACCACGCCGCGCGGCTGGGCCTGTACGAGCTGATCCGGTCCGGAGCCACAACCTGTGCGGATCACCATTACCTTTATCACAGCAGCACCAGCCCCGAGCTTGAGGAGGCTGTCTGGCAGGCCGCAGAAGAACTTGGAATTCGTATGGTGCTCTGCCGGGGCAGCGCGACGGAGACAGGGTCCCACGAAGGCATGATTGAACACGGCATAGCGCCGGAGAGCATTGAACAGATCATCGACCGTCTGGATGTGACCCGGAAGAAGCATCACCAGCCTGGGCCTGATGCCATGAAAAAGCTGGTGGTAGCACCCACCAGCCTGATTCATTCGAGTTCGCCGGAAGGGCTGAAAGCCCAGGCTCGGTGGGCCAGAGAGAACAACTTGAAAATGCATTCGCACCTGCTCGAAGTCGACTTTGATGAGAGTCAGGCCCACAGCAAATATGGCATGAGTGCTATCGATTACGCGGAGTCCTGTGAATGGCTCGGGCCGGATGTCTGGTATGCCCACCTTGTTTACAGTGACCCGCACGCCATCAGGCGCCTGGCAGCTACAGGCACCGGCATTGCCCACTGCCCCACCTCGAATTGCCGACTGGGCAGCGGCATCGCCCCGGTGATTGATATGGAAGAGGCCGGCGTGCAGATATCCCTGGGCGTCGACGGCTCTGCGTCGGCGGAATCTGGCTCAATGCTTCAGGAGCTCAACCTCGCCTGGCTGATTCACCGTGCAGTGAAAGGCCCCAAAGCCACCACCCTGGAGCAGGTTCTGCAATGGGGCAGCCGCAATGGTGCTGAAATGTTGGGATTGCAAGACACGGGCAACCTGGAGGTTGGCAAAGCCGCCGATCTGGTCCTGTATGACATCGACCAGCCCCGGTTCGCCGGTGTCCACAGTCCCCTGACGGCACCATTGATGTGCGGCGAACCCGTGCACGTGCGGGACAGCTTTGTTCAAGGCCGCCAGATCGTGAAAAACGGCCATATCAATGGGCTGGACGAAGCCGAACTGACGCGGAATGTTCAGGAAAGTGTTTCCCGGCTGCTACGCGAAGCCTGAGGATTAAAACGCAAAAAGCCGGCAGGATTCGCTCCTGCCGGCCCAACTAGCCTGTAAAGCAACCGGCCTTAATCCGACAAGGTTGCCGTCATACCTTCTACGTACCAGTCCATGCCTGCCAGTTCCCCATTCGTCATGGAAACACCTTCAGGCACCCGCACTTCACCTGATTGATCTTTCAATGGGCCGGTGAACGGATGGAGCTCGTCGTTTTTCAAGGCATCAATCACCGAATTAACCTTGTCTTTCTGCTCATCTGAAAGTCGGTCACTCAAGCCAACAACCTGAACGGTGTCCTCAGACATACCACCCCAATAATCCGCAGGCTCCCAGGTGCCATCCATCACCGATTGCACAGTCTCTATATAGTAAGGGCCCCAATCATTAACAACCGACAACAGGTGCGCATCGCCACCAAAACTGCGCATATCGGAAGCCTGACCTACACCCCAGTTACCGCGTTTGCCGGCCGCGATAAGAGGCGCCGGGCTATCCGTATGCTGAACGATGACGTCTGCACCCTGATCCATCAGAGCATTCGCAGCATCAGCCTCTTTGGCAGGATCAAACCATGTATTAACCCACACAACTTTAAGCTCAATATCCGGATTCACTTCCTTGGCACCAAGATAGACAGCGTTGATATCACGGATAACTTCAGGAATCGGGAAAGACGCAATATAGCCAAGGGTATCGCTCTCTGTTACCAGGCCTGCAGCGACGCCCGTTACGTAACGGCCTTCATAAGTTACCGACAGATAGGTACCCAGGTTCTCGCTTGTCTTGTACCCGGTAGCGTGCAGGAACGTGATATCCGGATACTCTTCTGCTACCCGGGCAGTCGGATTCATGAAACCGAAAGATGTTGTAAAGATAATGTCGTTACCTGCCTGCGCAAGCCGTCTTATCGTACGCTCGGCATCCGCGCCCTCACTGACATTTTCGACGTAGGTGGTTGCAACCTTTTCCCCGAAATGTTCCTGCAGCGCAAGGCGCCCCTGATCATGCTGGTAGCTCCAGCCATGATCCCCGATAGGACCAACATAGACAAAGCCAACTTTCGTTGGGTCCTCTGCCAAAGCGGCTGTGGGCAGTGTCAGTATCGCAGCGAGCACTAGGCCAGACTTGAGTGTCATCAAACTTCTCCTTGCTGATTGCATCTCAGATAAATTCTGAAGTAAAAGGCTTCACATGATGTTTTGCAAAAAGCTGGCCAAGAGTTCAGTTTTTCGTTGCCCCTCTGATACCGGTAACAAAGAGTACATAAAGCAGACAGTTCGATGATCCGAGCCTTGCACCTGGCCCTGAAATGTAACAATTCAAACAGGTATTGCACCGTAACTGTGCCGAGGATACGAACCAGATCAGAATCGCACGCTGGATAAGAACCATTCGTTTTTGTGTGTTAGAGGAAAACCGTGCAATATCGCTGGGACTGGCTGATCACTGCATCGGACACATTCAGGTCTTGAAATACTCCGCAAAGCAAATAACGAGGTTAGATGGGAAGCGCCCGGCTATTACAGTTGTCCAGAATCCAACAGGTTCTGGACCATGTCCATCAAAATCTGGACAAGCCCTTGGCAGTGCCAGAGCTGGCAGAACGGTGTGGGCTATCACGCTGGCAATTCAATCGTATTTTTTCCCGGCAAACGGGGCTCTCACTGGGTCGTTATGTTAGGGAACTGCGCTTGAGTCGGGCGGCTGAAATGCTGCTTTTCACCAACCGGCGGATGATCGATATTGCTTTGGCCTGCGGTTTCAACTCCGACATCAGCTTCAGTCGGAGCTTCAAACAACATTTTGGTTGTGCCCCTGTCAAATACCGCCAGCGCGGCTTGCCGTGTCTGTTAAAAACCCCAATGTCCTGCCATCCGGACCTCTTGCCTCCAGAGTCACTGCGTTCGCGAGTACCCGGGATTCGGCTAGATTCCAGGCCAACATTCACCGTGGCGGGTGTTACGGACCAGGTGAACGGCCTGTTTTCAGAGAACCCTGATTTTTATGAAAAGCTACCACAGCTGTGGCAAGAGTTTACTGGCATGACCAGCGCAGACACTGACTGCACCAGAGTTGGCGTGTTAGACGTTACCCGTGGCTCTGAAGAACCTATAACCTACCTCGCCGGCGCAGAAGCTCAGGAAGTGCCAGATGCACACACGCTGAGTTGTATTACAGTGCCGGAGAGAAACTACGTCGTTATTGCGTTTCATGGCCCGCTGGCTTCCCTGGCAGACGTCCTGAAGTGGTTTTTCCGGGCCTGGCTTCCAAACTCCGGATGCGAAGCGCTCAACGCCCAGGATCTGGAAATCTACCCGCCAGGGCTAAACCCCTCTGCATCAGAAGTGTCTATGGAATATTGGATACCGGTTAAGCTTTGCCAACCAATAATTTCATGGAATGCACCAAACTGTTAAGTACCGCCCCGAAAATAAAAATACAATGATAATGATTCGCATTATTTTAGTGGCAGGCGCGTCTGTCCGACTCTGAACACAATGGGGCTTTACCATGAAAAGATCCTTTCTAAAACCTTCGATACTGGTTTTAGCGGCCAGTAGCCAGATAGCGTTTGCCAACGAGGTTACCGAGTTGGACGAATTGGCAGTTTACGGCGACACCTACCGCAATACCGCAACCAAAACTTCTCTACGCCCCGAAGAAACACCACAAAGCATATCCGTGCTGGACGAGCAGGCTCTGGAGATGCGGGATGCGGACTCTGTCGCGGCAGCGCTCCGGTACTCGCCCGGCGTCAACACAGAACTTCGCGGCGGGGCCGTTGGCCGTCTGGATCTGTTCAGCATTCGCGGTTTTATCAACTACCAGAATTACTACGACGGCATGCAGTTGCTTTACAACGACTGGAACCTTCAACCACAAATTGACCTGTTAGCGGTGGAGCAGGTTGAAGTGTTTCGTGGCCCTACCTCAACCCTGTACGGTTCCATGCCACCGGGAGGCATGATCAATCTGATCAGCAAGGAGCCTACGCTCGGGGCATCCAACAAGTTTGAGCTGGCCACAGGGTCGCGCAACCTGAAAGAAGCCTCGATTGAAAGCAGCGGCCAATTGGGAGACTCGGACTTATCCTACAGCCTGGTCGGGCTGGCCCGCAGCCGCGACGGCCAGGCCGAAACCTCGGAAGAAGAGCGTTACATGGTCGCGCCATCTGTGGACTGGCAGGTCAGTGATGACACACTGATCAATTTCAACCTGTACTATCAGAAAGACCCGGAAATGGGTATTTACACATCTCTGCCCGCCTCCGGCCTGTTTCTGCCGAGCCCGAACGGCGAGTTGGATACCGACGCCTTTTCTGGCGACGCTAACTGGAACCAGTTTGACAAAGAAGTTCTTCTGGCAGGCTATAAAATCAACCACAACATCAATAACAACTGGAATTTCCTGCAGAATTTTCGCTACACCGATGCCAGTGCGTTCCAAACCAATACATACAGTGACGGGCTGGCCGCTGACGGGCGAACCCTGGCACGGCAAGCCTATCTGACCGACGAAGCAACCACCGGATTTACAATCGACAACCAGATTTCCGGACGCTTCCAAACCGGCGCGGCCGAACACAATCTACTGGTGGGCTTCGATTATCTCAGCCTGGACTCAGACGTCATCTATGAAGATACGACTGGCGGTAGCGGCGCGCCGTCCATTGATCTGTTTAATCCGAATTACTACCAGATATCAAACTCGACAATCGACATTACCGACACTCTGTATTCCTCTGACTTCAACATCGAGAAAAAACAACTGGGCGTCTATCTACAGGATCAGATCAGAATCGGCCGGTTTGTGATGATAGGTGGGGTACGTTGGGATGATTTTACCGGCACGGAAAAGGGCAAGCAGTACGGGGCACCAGTAGACTCAAAGCTCGACCAGGATAATGTTTCAACACGGGCCGGAATTATGTACCAGGCGGCAAATGGCCTGTCGCCTTACCTCAACTTCGCTGAGAGTTTCGAACCACAGACAGGACGTGACCGGAATGGCAATGAGTTTGACCCATCCACAGGCGACCAGTGGGAACTGGGCGTTAAGTATCAGACACCGGACCAACGCACCACAGCCAACCTGGCGTTCTACCAGATCACCAAAGAAAACGTACCCACCCGTGATCCACAAGGTGGCCCTTACGACAAGATCCAGGCCGGAGCCGTTCGCTCACAGGGCCTGGAGCTGGAAGCCCTGGCTCAGCCTCTGGACAACCTCCTGCTAACCCTGAGCTACACGCTACAGGACGTAGAGATTACAAAGGACAACTCCGGCCTGAAAGGAAAAACCCCGGTATGGGTGCCGGAACACCTGCTGTCAGGCTGGGCTGACTACAGCTTTGACCAGGGCGTTCTGGATGGGCTGGTTGCCGGCATAGGTGCCCGATATATCGGAGAAGCTGAATACGACGCGACCACCAATTCCGGGCACGTGCCCGACGTTACTCTTCTGGACATTGCCCTTCGCTATGACCTGGGCAACCTGGCGCACACCCTCAAAGGCGCCGAGATCGGGTTGTCAGTGAACAACCTCACCAACGAACGCTATTACAGCTGTTTCGACATTTCGAACTGCTGGTTTGGGGAAGAAAGGACTCTGGAGACATCCGTCTCTTACTCTTTCTGATCTAAGTTTTTATTCTGCCAGTTAAACAGCATGCGTGTTTGAACTTATCAATTGCCTGGCCCACCGGTATTGCAATTGATAAGCGTTATTATTAAGATTAAAAATCAAGCAAACCGAACGCCGGAGCCCTATGAGCACAGCACTGGAGAGCCTCTATTCTGGCCCTTTGGAGAAACTCACTCCCCCCGGAGTGGGTAAACCATCCGCACAAAGCTCTATCCTGCGAGCCATAGATCTGCTTGACCCCGATAAGTTGGCCGCTCAGCTGACACGCTTTTCAACTCAATATGCCCAAAGCGATCCACGTGCGGTCGCTTCTTTATGGTCAAAGTGGCATTTCAGTGCACTGATTTCCTCGACGCTGGTCGCTAACCTGTTACTTGAGTACGACCTGCCTGTCGGGCTAGACGAAGCGAACATCGAAGTTGGCCCTGAAGGGCAAACCCGACGCCTGTGGGTTACCGACACCGGGCGACCACTGGGCTGCCAAAGTGCCTTCGGCCGCTTCAGTACACTGATCGACAGTCATCTTGTACCACTGATTACAGCATTAGCCGAGTATTCAGGCGCCTCGCCAAAAGTATTCTGGAGCAACGCAGGCAACCTGTTTGAATACTTTACCGAAGCACTGCATGCCCACCCTATGGCGAAATCCCGCTCGATTGAGCCCGCGAGGCAACTGCTCGCCAGCCGTCACCTGCCAGACGGCCGGCGTAACCCGCTTTTCCAGCCGGTATACTACGGGTCCGCTGCAGACGGGGGTAGCTGTGAGCGTCGCCGGCGCCTTTGTTGTATCCGCTACCTTAATCCGGAGCTGGAGTACTGCAGCAATTGCCCGCTGATTCGTGAATCCCGACAGGCCGAGTCAGTACTTTCTTAACCCCCACATAAAATAAGCGCCCCCCAGAAGCGCGGCTACGAGCCCCGCCGGGATTTCCTGAGGGAACAACATCTGACGCCCCAGCCAATCGGCACTTATCATCAATAAAGCGCCTACCATCGCTGAACCTACAAGATGAGGCAGCGCCTTGGAGAAGCCCAGCATTCGGGCAACATGAGGCGCCAGCAAACCTGCAAAACTCAAAGGCCCGACAATCAACGTTGCGAATGCAGTCAGTATGGCCACCACACCAAGCAGAATAAGCCTGACCTTATCCACACTCAGCCCCAGGCCCAAGGCGACGTTGCGTCCAAGGGGTAATACGTCCAACCACCGGGCGACCAGCGGAGTTAACGCCACCATCATGACAGCAATCAAAAGCGCACTCAGACCCGTTGAGAAATCAACGTAATAGGTTGAACCTGACATCCATGCGATTACCTGCTGGATGCGAGGGTCACCATTGGCAAGAAAGATACTTCTCAGCGGGTCAAATAAAGCTGCAATTGCTATTCCTGTAAGAAGCAGGCGTTCGGACTGAAACCCGGTGCGCCGATTCAACAAGATCAAAACTGCCAGCGTTATAATGGCACTCACTGAGCCCGCCAGGATGAGCAGCGGCGCGGTGACATGCGCAGAAAAGTAGATAGTCACGATCAAGCCGATAGCTGTGCCAGAGCTAATCCCCAACACCTCTGGACTCGCCATGGGGTTGCCCGTCATCCGCTGAATGGTTGCACCTGCCAGAGCCAGCAGAATCCCGGCGCCCGCAGCAGCCAGAACACGTGGAAGCCGCCAGTTGGCAATGGACGCCCATTGCGCGGTGTCATTGAGTACCCAGCCTCCAGGGGATTGTGTCACGAACAACGCTGCAACTATTGAAACCAGCAACAAGACAAAAAGCCAAAGAAACGTTCGGGAGGTGGGCTTACCGGCTGATTGTAGCGTCGTTTTATTAGCGCTTGCCGACGTGTCTTTAAGAGCCAGTCGCGGGATAAGCCAGAGTAACAGTGGTGCCCCCAACAGTCCGGTCATGGCACCGGTTGGGACCACTGAAGGCAGCTGCGCGGAATACTGGATCAATAAGAGATCAGTAGTGAGTAGAAGCAAACCTCCAAACACTGGTGCCCAAAGCAACCGTTGCATCAGGGTTCGCGCACCCATCAGCTTTACAATAACGGGTGCAGCCAGGCCTACGAAGCCCACGACACCTACCAGACTGACTGCCGATGCAGTAATAAAAACAGAAAGCCCGAGGCTGACCAACCGGAGCTTACGTATGGATATACCTAAACTGCTGGCACTGGATTCATCCAGTTCCAGCAAGGCCAGGGGCCGGGCAATGAGTCCGGCTATGACCGCTGCGACAATCAGGCGGGGCAACAAATTTAAAGTGTCGCTCCAACTATTCTGGGCAAGGGAGCCCGCAGCCCAGATCATCAGGCCGCGAAACTCCTCCTGATGAAACAGAATCAAAACCGTGCTCAGGGCCCCGATATACAAATTAACCACTAAACCTGCCAAAACCACCGCAACCGGCGCAAGGCCACGATGCCAGGATAACGAGAGCACAATCAGAAGTGATATTGCTCCCCCTGCGAGTGCCACCCATTCACCACCAAAGGTCAGGAGGCCGGGCGCAAAAAGCGTGGCCAGCAAAAGACCAAGCTGTGCGCCACTGGCAACACCCAATGTCGTTGGCGAGGCAATAGGGTTCCGCAAAACCTGTTGCATCAAGACGCCAGCCAAACCTAGTGCAGCACCAACCAGCAGGGCGATAGCCACCCGGGGCAACACGCTGAACTGGAGCACAACCGTAGACATCGCCTTGACGTCAGATGCAGCAGAAAAATCAAAACCACCCAGACTCAGCTCTGGCAACGTTTGCCTCAACAAATTGAAGCAGAGAAGGACGCAAAGGATAATGAGTGGCAAACAGATATAGGCCGGAGAGGCCGGCCTGCGTATCGAGATCATAAATCGCTCAAACCTGAATGAGTGCCGGCGTGACCAGTCACTGCCTGGTACAACTCATCGGCAAAGCGGACAGCTGAAGGAAGTGCACCAAAGCTCCAGACCGCCGGTAAGGATAGAACCCGGTCATGTCGCACGGCCGGCAGTGTTTGCCAGATCCTGTTGTTGTCAAAAACCCCCTCTGCGCTCATAGGAACCGGGTCCACTACAATCAGGTAGCCGTCGGTAGTCAGCTCCTCTATACCGACGGTGGTATAACCCCACATATTCGTTTCGCCTTTCCAGGCGTTTTGCAGTCCGAGGCGACGGATGACCATGTCATACAAGCTGCCTTTGCCATAGGCACGCACGTGACGGTCATCGATAAACTGCACCACCAACAGCGGAGGTGTATCTGCCGGCATTTCTTCTTTCAGCTGTTCAATTCGCGCACGATGTCGATCTATAACAGCCTCCGCCTCTGCGGAGCGGTTAGTCATCTCGCCCACCCGTCTCGTAGTCTCGACAAGGTTTTGCCAAAAATCGTTATCGGGATTGTAGGTAGTCAGGGTCTGAACCGGTGCTATCTGTGAAAAAGTTGGTTCAATTGCGCTGAACAGAGGAGATATCAGAATTAAATCAAGCTGCAGGGAAGCAGCCAATTCTCTGTTGGGCTGGGCACGCAGGCCAATATCCACAACCTGTTCAGGAAGTGGCGGTTCTCCAACCCAAGTCTGATAGTCCTTGATCTGAGCCGCAGCAACCGGCACCACTCCCAAGGACAGGAGAGTTTCGACCAACGTCCAATCAATGGTCGCCACTCTGGGGGGAGCAGCATTTTGAGACTGGCCCGGACTGGATACTGCAGCTCCGACGCTCAGAGACACCAGCATAAGAGAGAAAAGCAGCAGTACCAGAAGACCCAGAACAAGAACCTTTTGATAACAAGAGTAGCGAGCGGACAACAACGAATTATCCAGAAAAGACAACATAGCTGGAAAACTGAACCTCCAGCACTTCGCCACAGACACCAATGCGAGCCAGATACCCGCTTGGCCGGTTTGCATACAAAGCACTTTTAAGAGAACATAAATACGACTGATTATTATTGCATATCAGGCCAGCAATTCCAGCCACTATTCAGGAGTTTTGATGGAGTTACTCGCCATCGTTTTCCGCCAGTACCGCACCCCTTTTATAACAATCATGCTTCTAAGCCTCATCAGTGCAGGCGTTGGCATTGGCGTAATCGCGTTCATCAACCAACAGCTGATTGAATCTGCGGGGGCACCCTGGCACGTGCTGCCAACCTTTTTCGGGCTGGTTATGCTCATGCTGGCAGTAACGCTGGCAGCCCAACTGGCACTCACCACGCTGGGGCATCACTTCGTTTATGATTTGCGCGGCCGGCTGATCAAGCAGATTCTGGACACAGATATTGAAACCCTGGAACGCATCGGCAGCGCGGGCTTGCTGGCAAGCCTCTCTGTCGACATACGAAACATAACCTTTGCCTTTGTTCGTTTGCCGGAATTAGTCCAGGGTGTCGTTATTACTCTATGCGCTGCCGCATATCTTGCATGGCTTTCACCCGGCATGCTTGTCGTGACCACTTTGTGGGTCGCTGTTACGATAATTGGCGGCTGGCTGCTGGTTCAAAGGGTATATCACCACCTGGCGCAAGTCCGGGAAACCGAAGATGCGCTCTACCGTGACTATGAGTCCTTTATCGACGGGCGGAAGGAGCTTGCACTAAACCGCAGCAGAGCTCGTCAGCTATATGACGTCGACTATGAACGCCATGCTCGCAGCTATCTCTGGCATATAATCCGATCGGATACCTTCCACCTTTCAGCGGTAAACTGGTCCAATATCATGATGGTTGGTGCGATCGGCCTGGTCTTTTTTCTGGCCAATGGTCTGGGCTGGGCCAACACCAATATCGCAGCAACCTTCTCGCTTACGCTGCTGTTTATCCGCACGCCTCTGATCCAGGCTATAGGCGCGCTGCCTACGCTACTGAACGCACAGGTTGCATTCCGCAAACTGGAAAGTCTTGAGCTGGCAGCTTACGCGCCTGAGTTTAATGTGACGTCTCCCTCTCCCGACTGGAATACCATTGAACTGCGGGGTGTTACCTACCAATACCCTGGCCAGGGCGGCCGAGGGTTCTCCGTGGGACCAATTGATATCACGTTACGACGCGGTGAACTGGTCTTCCTGATTGGGGGAAATGGAAGTGGAAAATCCACTCTGGCCCGCCTTCTCACCGGCTTGTACCGGCCCCGGAGTGGTGAAATCCTGGTAGACGGACAGCCGTTGACTACCGATCAGGACTGGCAGAACTTTCGTCAGCGATTCTCTTCTGTATTTACAGACTTCCATCAATTTGACCGACTTCTCGGCCCGGACGGTGAAAAGGCTGAATCAGAACTGTTGAGTGAGTGGCTCAAAAAACTGCAAATGAACAAAAAGCTGGAGATAGACGCCGGTCGAGTAACAAATCCCCAGCTATCGCAGGGACAACGAAAGCGACTTGCTTTGCTATTGGCTGTCGCCGAGCAGCGAGGCTTTATGCTTCTGGATGAGTGGGCTGCGGACCAGGATCCCCAATTCCGGCGGTACTTTTACCGGGAGCTACTGGGCCACCTGCATGAGATGGGCGTTACCATATTCGCAATCAGCCACGATGATCATTACTTCGAGCATGCCGATCGCTTACTGGAGATGAAAGAGGGGCTTATGCATGAGCTGACAGGCACACAGCGCGATCTTGCAACACAGGATGCCGTCACCAGGGTGAGTGAGGTTTAATCCTGCAGGAGCCCATGTGAACCGGCCGACAGCATCCTTGTGTCAAGCTACAGCTATAGCTCCCCCCTCTACGCGAGGGTGAGGTATAACGGACATATTGATGCCATAAATCGCTTCAAGAGCCTCCGGCCTCATGATTTCTTTCGGGCTACCCTGAGTTAAAAGGTGACCACTGTGCAACGCAATAAGATGGTCACAGTAGGTGGCTGCCATGTTGATATCATGCAACACCACCACCACTCCCATCTCCAGATCCCGACCCAGCTTTCGGATCAGTGCCAGCACTTCAATCTGGTGGGCAATATCCAGCGCCGATGTAGGCTCATCCAATAGCAGGTAACGGGCGTTTTGCGCAATCAACATGGCAATCCACACCCGCTGACGCTCGCCCCCGGAGAGCTCATCAACATTTCGATCAGCGAACTTGCTGGTCCCCGTCAGCTCCATGGCTCGCTCGACCTGGGCCTGATCTTCTCTGGTAAAGCGACCCAGAGCACCGTGCCAAGGGTACCTGCCGAGACGAACCAGGTCGGCGGCGGTGAACCCTTCGGTCGCGGGTAATTGTTGTGGCAGATAAGCAATCTGCTGAGCAAGGAGCCGGTCACGCCATTTAGCCAGAGGCTTACTGTTCAGCAAGACGCAACCGCTGCTCGGCGTGTATTGCCGGGCCAACAACTTCAACAGCGTTGATTTTCCTGAACCGTTATGACCAATCAGCCCTATCACTTTCCCTGGATCAATAGCCAGATCAACGGGATGCAACAACACTTTACCATTGACCTGCCAACTGACCGATTGCAACTCGAACATAAAACCTCGGGTAAGGGGTAAACGCCTCTGACTATTAATGGCTTACCAGTGGTAACTCACACTCGCAGTCGCGCGTCTTGCTTCGCCGTAATAACACCAGTAATCACAACTGGCGACATATTCTTTATCAGCTACGTTGTTGATGTTGAGTTGCGCACGCCAATTCTTCGCAAAGTCATAGCTCGCCATGACATCAAAGACTGTGTAGGAAGGAACCTCGTAGCCATAGGTCTCATCCTTGGTTTCACCAACAAAGCGTGCCCCCGCCCCTACCTTCAAACCAGGCACGGCTTGTGAAAACGCGTAGTCCAGCCAGGCCGAGGCCATATGGCGCGGTATCAGCGCAGCTCGAACCTCATCAGCGCCAATCGCCCGGTTTTGCGTAGTGGAATCACTGTAGGTGTATGCCGCTGTCACCTGCAGGTCGTTAGTCAGGTAGGCGACCCCTTCCAGCTCAAAGCCATTGGTATTGCGCTCGCCCTCTTGCACCTGAACAGCGCCATCAGTCACCAGTGAGTTTTTCTCTTCGATCTGGTACACCGAGGTATTCAAATAACCATCAATGCTTTCTGGCGCATACTTGATGCCTGCTTCCAGCTGCTTTCCTTCCCTGGGCTTATACAAATCACCATTGGTATCGGTACCCACAATGGGCTGAAATGACTCGGTATAACTGATGTAGGGCGAAACACCATTGTTCATGACATACATGATGCCACCGGATAACGAGACCTCGTTGTCGTCGGCACGTTCTTTGGTACCGCCAGCCAGATTATCCGTTTCAGCTTTGTCATACCGCGCGCCCGCCAAAAAGATCCACTGATCATCCAGGCGGAGTTGGTTTTGAAGATAAATACCCGTTTGCTGTTTTTTGATGGTTCGTTGCGTCAGATCGCTTTCAGCCACAGGCGTGTAGTTGCCATATTGGGGTTCGAACAGATCTACCGTCCCGAAAGGAAATGGATCCGCCTCTTTTCCTGAATTTTTCAGATCCTGGTAGTCCACTCCTACCAGTAACGTATTTTCGGTGCGATCCGTGAACCATTTACCAACCACACGGTTATCAATCGTCCAGGAGGTGATATCGCCATCACGGTATACCAGGCCTCGGGTACCTTCTCTCGGTGCACTCTGGAAGAAGATGTAGGTACTGCGTAGCAGCATGTCTAGCTTGCTGTAACGCAAATCCTGCTCAAAACGCCAGGTATCGTTAAGCTGATGCGAGAACTGATAGCCCAGTGACGTCTGCTCGCGCTCATTCACATCGTAGTCAGGCTCACCGTAATTCACCTCGGGGTCGACTTTACCGAAGGGCGTGTCCTCAATAGTGCCATAGGGCAGCTTGAAGCCATTGTAGGGCACCGCGTCATCCTTCTGGAAACTACCCAGAAGTGTCAGCGTGGTGTCATCGCTAATGTCCCATTCCAGACTTGGAGCAAGGTAGTAACGCTTATTTTCCGAGTCATCGATATCACCTTCAGCGTCCTGGTAAAGACCGACCATGCGATAACGTACTTCACCACTGTCATTAACCGGGCCAGAGCTATCAAACCCAATCCGCTGGTGGTTATTGGTCCCACCTTCGATAACAACCTCCCCCTGACGGTCTTCTGTAGGGCGTTTGCTGATGGCGTTTATAACGCCGCCTGGAGGCGCTTCACCGTAGAGAACGGAAGCCGGCCCCTTCAACAATTCTACCTGCTCAAGCCCATAGGGTTCCGGTAGCCATTGATAGAAGCCTGCGCGGTATATACGTAAACCATCCTGATAGGTCGACTGATCATAACCCCGCACTTTAAACCAGTCGGTATCGTTATCGCTGCCATATTGGCCACTTAAAACACCTGCGCGATAGCGAAAGCTTTCGTCGAGGGACTGCACGTTGCGTTCTTCCAGTTCATCACGGGTGACGAGAGAGGCCGGACGTGGCGTTTCAACAATAGGAGCCTCCACTTTGAGTGCCGTTCCGGTTACAACAAGCGGGCTGAGTAACTCGGCCTGGTTATCGGAGGTCTGCGCCATTGCAACAGGCACGGCACCCAGACAGGCTATGGATACGGCGTACCCTATACCGTTGAGACGTAAGCGAAGTGGGAAAGTGCTGGGAAACATAGTGTGAACTCGAACGAAGTATTGACGCCTTGCAGTACCAGGCTGAATATATAGTAATGATAATCGTAATGAGTAGCATTTAAAAGCCGTTATTGATCGGAAGACTCGACCCGCACCAACGAAGCAGGACAGTAACCAGTTCAGTTTGTCCTGGTAATTGGATGGATGACCTCAACGCTCAGGTGGGCATCACCGGGCCTCTCACCGGCGGCAGTAGCGGATGGTATTGTTTACAAAATTCAACAGAAGGCGTTACATACAACCACTATCCTTCGCACCCTATCCATCTACCCCATGTATCCCAAGGACACTTACTGCATATGAATAACACAGACCTGGTTTTCCAAAGCTATGGAAGGTGCTGTAACCGCGATGAGTTCTTCGTCGATTTCTACGACCATTTCATGTCGAGCTCAGAAGCCATCAAAAACCGTTTTGTGAACACCGATATGACCGCACAACGCCACCTTTTGCGCAACGGCGTTCTGCAGCTGATTCTGACCGCACGCGGCATGCCGGACCGCAAACTCAAAGCACTTGGTGAGAGCCATAACCGTTCCAACTACAATATCCAGCCGGAGTGGTATTCACTGTGGCTGGATTCACTGATGAAAACCGTGCGCCGTCACGACCCTGAGTACACAAAGGATCTCGAAAATGCATGGAAAGAAGTTCTGACACCGGGAATTGATCTGATTCGCGGGGCCTACTAACGGCCCGCCGGGCTGATACCTCTTGATTCGGCTCATTGATTTACACACACTTGAACCCCAGCTCCCCAGCGAATAACTGCGTATATGCTCTACAAATTACTGCCTGGCTTACTTTGGCTGCAGGGATATACGGCCCATACGCTAAGACAGGATGTGGTATCGGGCCTAGCTATTGGCGTCATGCTGATTCCGCAAAGCATGGGCTACGCGGTGCTCGCCGGGTTGCCACCGGAACTCGGGTTGTACGCCTCGATTTTCCCTCCGCTGCTTTACGCCCTGCTCGGAACCTCCAACAAGATTTCCATTGGGCCGGTAGCTCTGGATGCGATCCTTATCCTCTCCGGCCTGAGCGTGCTTGCAGAACCGGGCACAGATCAGTACCTGCAACTTGCGGTTGAGCTCACACTGCTGGTTGGCTTGATTCAGTTTGCCTTCGGGCTTTTGCGCTTCGGTTTTATAGTCAACTTTCTCTCCTATCCGGTTATCGTCGGTTACACTTCCGCCGCAGCGGTTATCATCATAGGTAGCCAGCTCCAGAGCCTTGCAGGTGTTCATGTAGACAGCGCCAATGTGCTGGACCTTTCCTGGCAATTACTGACGCACATCAGCGATTGGCACGGCGTTACGCTGGGAATCTCGGTGGCGAGTCTGTTGTTTATATTTTTGTGCAAACGTTTCCTGCCAAAACTACCCAACGCACTGCTTCTGCTGGTTGGCAGCATGCTTTTATCTGGGCTGTTTCATGCGGGACTGGCCGGTGTAGAAGTCATCAACTCCGTGCCGCGAGGTTTTCCACCGCTGCAGATCCCGGATATCGATTTCGCAAAACTCGCCGAGTTGTTGCCGGTAGCCTTTACCGTGGCCCTGATGGGGTTCGTGGGCACCATGTCGATATGCAAGTCTCAGGAATCACCGAAGGACAAGCACACAGTACAGCCAAATCAGGAACTGATCGCACTTGGGCTGGCCAATGCTCTGGGTGCCATGTTTCGCAGCTTCCCGGTGTCCGCCAGTTTTTCACGCAGTGCCGCTTTCCGGGAGGCGGGCGGTTTGACTCAGGTGTCTGCAATCGTTTCTTCCGCTCTGATTGCCATCACCGTCGTTTTTCTTACGCCATTGTTCGCTGACTACCCCCTGCCTAAAGCTGTGCTGGCGGCAATCATCGTGATGTCGGTGTTGGGGCTCTTCAAGTACAAAGAAATGAAAGTTCTGTTCCGACAGGATAGAAAGGAGTTTGTGATCCTGCTGGTCACCTTCCTCATCACACTATTACTGGGCGTTCAGCAGGGGTTACTGGTAGGTGTGGCAGTGTCGCTGTTACTGGTTATTTACAACAGCACAACACCCCACATCACAGAGTTGGGCAAGATCGACGGAGAGGATCTTTACCGCAATATTCACCGGTTCGAAAGCATCAGCGTGCGGAAAGACCTGTTGGTTTTCCGCTTCGATGCGCCACTGTATTTCGCCAATAAGGATTATTTCAAATCGCGGCTGTACGGCATGATGAAGCGACGCCCCGAAGGGTCATTGAAAGCCGTGATACTGGATGCACAAGCCGTCAGCAGCATCGACAGTACCTCGTTGATCATGCTGGAAAGCGTGATCGAAAACCTGCGGGAGCAAGGTATCCAGCTTTACCTTGTAAGCCTGATAGGCCCGGTTCGCGACACCCTCACGCACTCTGCCGCCTTACGGGAGTACGTTCTGGATGAGCATATGTTCCCCCAGATAACCGATGCTGTGCTGTACATTGACCAGGGCATCAGCTCTCGTGCGTCGATAGCCAGACAAAGCAATACCACAAAAACCCGGCGGCGCCGGACATAGTAGTTTGACTAAGCCCGGGTTTCCCGCTCAACGGCGCCCGGGCCGCCAGCCGCCAATATGGCAGCCCCGAACACACAAACCGCCATAACCATCACAATAGGCAACAGAGTTCCACCAGCCAGTGCAGTCGATAACGCGCTTATGGCACCGGCGATGGTGAACTGCGCTGCGCCAAGCATGGCAGCAGCCGTGCCACCCAAATGCGGGAAGAACTCCAGAGCGTTGGCCATGTTGTTGGGAATGATCGCCCCCATGAAGCCAACGGAGGAGATAATGCAGGCGGCGACCACCCAATAGGGTGCGCCTGCCCAGGCGCTGATCACCAATAAGCTGACCGCAATAGCCTGGAGAAATACACAGGCTCTGAGTATCCGCACCGATTTATACCGGTTAAGTAAGCGCCGATTGAGCAGATTAAGGCTTGCCATAGCGACGATATTCGCAGCGAACAGTGCAGAGAATGTGGCGTTGGAGAGCCCGAACCATTCCTGATAGATGAACGATGCGTGGGTTATAAACACGAGCATGGCACTGAAGCAAAGCGCCTGTAAACCAACAAACCGCATGGTGACGCGATGGCGAAGCACCAAACCATAGTTGGTAACCAGCGTAGCCACAGGGGTCTGACTTTTTTGCCTCGAAGGCAGCCGCCGGAAAAGAACAAAATGAAGAACAATGGCCAACAGCGCACCATAACCCGCTAACGCCAGAAAGATCGAATGCCACTCACTCAGGTACAGCAGAAGACTACCGATCGACGGTGCCGCCGCCGGGGCTATGAACATTACAAGACCAATCAGCCCGAACAGGCGTGCCGCATCCTGCCCGTGGGTCTGGTCCCGGACAATGGCCGGGACGGATACCGCACAGAAGGCTCCGCCAATGCCTTGAACAATCCGCCAACCCAGCATCTCCGGCAGCGTTTGCGCCTGTGCAATCATGAATGCCGCACAGGAGAAGACTGCAAGCCCGGTAAAAAGCACCTGCTGCCGACCATAGCGATCAGATAGCGGGCCGCCCAACAACTGGGCCAGCCCGAGGGCTCCCACATAAGCGCTGAGCGTCAGCCCGACACTTCCATGGCCAACGCCCAGCTCATCGACAATTGCCGGGAATGCCGGCAAGTATGCATCAAGCGCCAGGGGGCCCAGGGCAACGGTCATGCCGAGAAGAATGGCTAGCTGAAGATGGGATAAAGCAGATGGTTTCAAACCGGCATCCAACAAAGAGTGACCAGACAGAACATGAAAAACCTTAGATTATTAGGGTGCTTACTACACAAGAGTCTACACCATCAGCGCAAAATACACTCCCTGCTCAACGCCTGACTGACATTACGGCGCTTGTGCCTAAGGCTATTCCCTTTACTGTTTCCATAGCCGGACCGAAGCTGCGCCTGAATCTTCGCCAGCTCGCGCCGATAGCTAGCGCAGGTTTTATTCTGCTGTGCCAACATCTTTTCCTTCGACTTGTTACGCGCTGAGTCCTCTTTGCGATCAGACGAAAGCATGCCCTGCACCTGTTCACGGATCGCCGAAATACGCCGGTGCTGCTGAAGGTTCTCCACCATTGGCACTGTCACGGGGGCAACCACTTCAACCGGCCGGTGAGGTCTGTCAGGCGGAGGGGTATCCGTGAAATGAACAACGCCAAAGGCGTCTGTCCAGGTATAGATATCGGCGCACACCGATGATGAGAAAACCAGCGTCAGCACCGCAACTGCCATCATCCCTGGCATAACAATCCACTCCCTGTGGTTAGGTTAATTGCCGGGGCAGTATAACGGTTACCACAGGGTGTGTAATGCAGGGCACAATGGAGAGTGAAATACGGCTCCGGCCAGCACTTATTGGTCGAGCAACTCCACCCAGTGCTGCACGGGCACACTGGCCTTGGTCTCAAGATGCATCTGGCAGCCAATATTGGCCGTTACGATACGGTCAGGGCTGTCTACGGTCAGCGCCTTGAGCTTGTTGCTCAGCAATTTCTGGCTGAGTTCCGGCTGCAGTACCGAGTAGGTGCCCGCCGATCCACAACACAGATGCTTCTCTTTGGTGATGGCCAGATCAACTCCGGCTTTGGTGAGCACCTGTTCCACGACACCGCTTTGCTTCATGGCATGCTGCAGTGTACAGGGGCAATGAAACGCAACCTTGCCAGCGCTCTGCTGAACTTTTAAAGCTTCAAGGTCCTGCTTCAGCAGATACGCACCAAGATCAGTGCAGAGTTCGCTGACTTTTTGTGCCTTCGCAGCGTACACAGGGTCGTCCTTGAGCAAGTGCCCATAATCCTGAACCATGGCGCCACAGCCAGATGCTGTCATTACCAGGGCTTCTGCTCCGGACTCGATAGCAGGCCACCAGGCATCAATGTTCTGGCGCATGCGCTCCAGGCCTTTCTCATGCTCCGAAAGATGGTAGTTCACAGCGCCACAGCACCCGGCTTCCGGAGCTTCGACCATAGTAATGCCGAGCTTGTCCAATACACGAGCTGCTGCTGCGTTGGTGTTCGGTGTTGCTGATGGCTGCACACAGCCTGCCAGGGCCAGAACAACTCGATTATGGCTCGCGGCCGGCCAGGGGCTGGCCTGCTTTCTGGGTGGTACTTTGGCGCGCAGCTTACCCGGCAGCACAGGGGCGAAGGTCTGCCCAAGACGCAACATGAACCCGAACAACACACGATTGGGAAGAACCCGCGCCAGAGCCCAACGCATCCATTTGTCTTTCGGAGCCCGGGGCAGCTCTTTATCGATGAGGTTCCGGCTGATGTCCACCAGACGGCCGTATTGCACTCCAGACGGACAGGTGGTTTCGCAGCTGCGACAGGTGAGGCAACGATCAAGATGCTCCCGGGTTTTTTCAGTCACTTCGGCGCCTTCAAGGAACATTTTCATGAGGTAAATGCGACCACGGGGGCCGTCTCGCTCATCGTTCAGCTCCTGATAGGTCGGGCAGGTTGCGGTGCAGAAGCCGCAGTGAACGCAGGCTCTGAGGATAGATTCTGCCTCCTGCCCTTCCGTTGTATTGGCAAATTGTTGAACCAGGTTAGTTTGCATGTTTTACCTGCTTTGAACTCTCATTCGGTAGTGTAGCGACCAAGCCATACCCCTTCTGAAACACGCTGTGAATACTTCCCTGTACGCTTGGCTGCGCCATCCATGGCTTCGCACAGTTTCAGAAGGGGTATGGCTCGGCCGCTTGTCTGGCCTTGGTAGATCTTACATCCAGCTATACAGTCGTCCGGGGTTAAATAGTCCATCTGGATCAAACGAGCTTTTCACTCGCTGCTGGATCGTTTTAAGGGCGTTGGGTTGGCTGTGCATTACCTCACCGGTGCGATCGCCACCACGGAACAGGCTCACCTGACCGCCGGCGGCGCGAGCCTGAGTCTCCATGTCGCTGAGTTCTCCAGCACCACGAAACCAGCGCTGGGAGCCGGCCCAGTCGATAAACCAATCACCCTCCAGGACCGGGTTGTCGGCCGTGGAGCCAACAGAGAAGCGCCAGAGCGGTGCGTCTTTGCCAGCAAAGAATTCGTGTTGCATGTCCTGCACTGAACGCCAGAAAGCCTGGCCATCATTCATGACATCGCCGCTCCACTTTTCAGCGGTGGCTTCAACTGCCGATTTGGCGCCAGAGAGCCGAAGATAAACCTTGCCGTCGACCCAGCAGGCTGCAGTGATCGGCTTGGGCTCTGCTGCTCGGCTATTCATGTAGTGCAGCACCTCATCCATTGCCATGTCCTGAACCAGCGTCAAACTTGCGGCCGGATGCGGCATAACTTTCAGGCTGATTTCAGTAATAACCCCGAGGGTGCCAAGAGCCCCTGCCTGAAGCCGGGAAACATCGTAACCCGCGACGTTCTTCATCACTTCGCCGCCAAAACGCAAATGCTCACCTTTCCCGTTGAGCAGGCGTATACCCAGCACCTGATCCCGCACAGACCCGGCCCAGGGCCTTGATGGGCCGGAGAGGTTGCAGGCCAGCGTCCCACCAATGGTGGATTCAGGGCCGAAATGAGGTGGTTCAAAGTGCAGCGCCTGGCCTTGCTCGGCAAGCACAGCCTCGATCTCACGCAGAGGTGTCCCGGCGCGAACCGTCATCACCAGTTCTACCGGATGATAGTCGACAATCCCGGTATGCCCGCCGACATTGAGGTCGCTGGCATCGCGGCTTGGTTCCCGACCAATGAAGGCTTTTGTGCCACCGCCGATAATATTGAGCTTCTCCCCGCCAGAGCGGGCCTGGAGCACTTGCTCCTGCAATTGTTGAGAGATATCAGCCATGGGCGGCTTCCGTATGTTCATGCTTGTGTTGTTTATGTTCGAGCGAGCGGTATTCCTGGCAGAACTTCAGCGCGGGTACACCTTTACCCGGGTTTAGAATGCCCGAAGGGTCAAAGGCTGCTTTTACATCATGAAACTGCTGCAATTCCAGATCGTTGAACTGTACGGCCATCTGGCGAATTTTTTCCACGCCTACGCCGTGCTCACCGGTAATACAGCCGCCGACATCAACACACATTTCCAGAATTGCGGCACCGAAGGCCTCGGTTCTCTCGAATTCACCCGGTACGTTCGCATCAAAAAGGATCAGCGGGTGAAGGTTGCCATCACCCGCATGAAAGACGTTTGCAACACGCAAACCGAACTCTTCAGACAATGCCTGCATGTCTGTCAGCACCTTAGCGATGTGACGACGGGGGATGGTGCCGTCCATGCAATAGTAGTCCGGAGAAATGCGGCCAACAGCGGGGAACGCGGACTTGCGGCCCAGCCAGAGCAATGCCCTCTCCTGCTCACTTTGGGAGGTACGAACCGACGTAGCACCGAGCTTTCGGAAAACCGCCTCGGCCTCGGCTATGTGTTCGTGTACTTCTTCTTCAGTGCCGTCCACTTCGCAAAGAAGCAGCGCTTTGGCTTCGCGGGGGTAACCGGCACCGGAAAAGTCATCAGCCGCTACAATGGCGTGGCCGTCCATCATCTCCAAACCGCCCGGTATAATGCCGTGGGAGATAATCCCGCCCACCGCATCGCCAGCTTTCTGAACGCTGTCAAAACCGGCCATCACGACCTGTGCGACTTCAGGCTTGGGCAATAGCTTCACCTTCACTTCGGTTACCACACCCAGCAACCCTTCAGAGCCGGTCAGTAGGGCAAGCAGATCCATGCCACAACTATCCAGCCCGCTGCTGCCGACGTTCACCACATCGCCTTCCGCGGTCACCATCTCCACACTAAGAATGTTATGCACCGTCAAACCGTATTTCAGGCAGTGCACTCCACCCGAGTTTTCCGCAACGTTGCCACCAATGGTGCAGGCAATCTGGGACGAAGGATCTGGTCCGTAATAAAGGCCGTACTGAGCAGCCTCCTCACTGATGGCGAGGTTACGCACACCTGGCTGAAGGCAGGCTGTTCGTTCCAGCGGATCGATATGCAGGATACGATTGAACTTGGCCAACGAAAGTACCACGCCCTCTTTGTTGGGCATGGCTCCAGCACTGAGCCCGGTTCCTGCTCCCCGGGCAACGACCGGAATACCGTGTTCGTGACAGATGCGCATTATCCGCTGCACCTGAGTAACGGTTTCCGGCAACACCACCAGCAACGGCATTTCGCAATACATCGACATGCCATCGCATTCGTAGGGTTTTATCGTTTCGTCATCTGTAATGACGTATTCCGGCTCAATAAAAGTCCGGAACTGATCAGCCAGTTCCGCCTTGCTGATCTTTGGTTTAGTTGCCATAACGCCTCTCTCAACCACGCTGGGCTTCGAAGTAGTCTAATCCGGCTTGAGCACAATCCATGTCTTGTTGTGGCGTACCAGAGCTAATCCCGATACCTCCAACAACCTCGCCATCAATAATCACAGGTAAACCGCCGCCAACGGAGCTTATGCGTCCGCCCACCTCGGTATGAATACCGAACGCCAGGCTACCCGGCACATTGACAGCGTTGTAATCATGGGTGGCTTTTTTTGCAGCAGCAGCTGTAAACGCTTTGTCCTGCGCAATGGTTACACTCGTAATTTTGCCACCATCCATACGCTCAAAAGCAACCAGGTTTCCGGATTCGTCCACAATGGCGATGCACATCGGAATGCCTATTTCCCGGGCCTTTACGGCCGCGCCTTCAATCAGCAAACGCGCTTCAGCCAAATCCAGTCTCTTTATCGTCAACATAAAACCCCTCTCCTTTTAATCAACCGTATACAAGCCCTGGCAGCCAGGTCACAACACCCGGAACCGCAATACAAACCATCAGACCGAAAGCCTGAATGGCGAGGAACACCAGGGCAGATTTGAAAATCGTTCCCATGGAAATTTCCGGCGGGCACACACCACGGATATAAAATAACGCGTAACCGAAGGGTGGACTGAGAAACGACATTTGCATATTGACCAGATACAACACCCCGAACCAGAGCACCACATCATTCCCCTCTACCGGCGGCAAACCGAAGAGCCCTTCAAACGTAAGCGCTTTCACGATTGGAATGAAGATGGGAACCGCCAGTAACAGAATACCGACCCAGTCCAGGAACATCCCCAGCACCACCAATAACACCATAAGCAAGAACAGAATACCGTAAGAGGACATGCCCGTGCCCAGGATGGCATCAGTCACAAACTGCTGGCCACCCTGCAGGATATAAAACCCGACAAATACCGAAGCCCCGAACATGATCCACAGCACCATGGCAGAAGCTTTAGCCGTGGTGATTGAAGCCTCACGCAAGCCCCCGATAGTGAACTTTCCGTGCATCAAGGCGACGACGATGGCGCCGAATGAACCTATACCTGCCGCTTCAACCGGTGTTGCAATACCACCGAACAACAAGCCAAGAACCAGACCCACGAGAATCAAGGGTGCAATAAGGCCTTTGAGTAGCGAGAGTTTCTCGCGCAAAGAAATGCGTTCCTCAACCGGAACGGGGGGCCCAAGGCTGGGGTTCAGCCAGCTGCGAATTAACACATAAGCGATATACAGGCTTGAAAGCATCAGCCCCGGAATCACCGACCCCAGGTAGAGCTCTCCCACCGATTGCTGGGCCACAACCGCATACAGAATGGCCAGAATAGACGGCGGGATAAGGATACCCAAGGTACCGCCAGCCATAATGGAACCTATGGCAATCTGATGGTCATAACCCCGTTTAAGCATGGCAGGCAGGGCAATAATGCCCATGGTTACAACGGCCGCACCGATAACCCCGACCATCGCGGCCAAAAGCGTAGAAGCCAGGATGGTTGCTGTTGCCAGACCACCGCTAAGCCCACCCATCCATTTGTAGACCACACTGAACATTTCTTCGATCAGCCCTGCACGCTCCAGCATGGATGCCATGAATATGAACAGAGGTATCGCAGCCAGATCAGAGTTGGTCATCATCGGGAAAATCCGGCTGGGCACGATGTTCAGCATCATCGAATCACCCACCAGATAAACAAACAGCACCCCCAGGCCACCCGTTACGAAGGCCAGCGGCAAGCCCATCATCAAGGCAACAAAAAGAGAGCCAAACATCAGGTACGTCAGCGGGCCAATTTCAACACTGGCAAGGCTGCCGGCAAACTTGAACAGGAATTTCTCATCGCTGAACGGGTCATAGAAGAGGATGTTGATCATCTCTACACAGATGACGAAAGCGAACCCTACTGTCGCCAGAATCATCAACCAGGTGCCGAGTTTACCTGTGAGGTTCGGACCCGGCGCAGCCGTTGTATTAGTGGTCATGCGACACGCTCCTTACCGAGGCGAACGAACAGAACAATATCCTTGATGAGCTTGGATACACCGGCGAGCAGCAGCAAAGTAGAGCCGAGTAACATCATGCCCTTGACTGGCCAGTACTGTATGCCCCAGGTTTCCACCGTGGTCTCATTCATGGCGTAGGAGTTCTCGAAAAAGGTCCAGGAGGTGATCATCAGGACCATCGCAAACAGAAAGAAAAACATGGAAGTAAATATATCCATGCCAACCCTGCCGCGCACCGGCAAAAAGTTATACACGACATCAACCCGCACATGGGCGCCATGTAGCATTGCAAACGAGCCTGCGAGCAAATACTGCATCCCCAGAAGAAGGAAGCTGGCCTCGTGCACCCAGACGGTTGGCTGATTGAACAGGTAACGCATCACCACTTCAAAAAAGTAAAAAACGACCGCATTGATCGTCCAGAAAGAAACAAACTCGCCGGACTTGTCGCTGATCCAGTCAATAGAACGGGTAAACCAGTTGCCTTCAAATTGAAGAAAAACCAGAGGGTCATCTGATTCTGCCTGTAACTCAGCAGGGGTTAATTCAGGCTCTACAGGCTCAGCACCCCGGGCAGTGGCCCATCGATACCACGCCATCATGATCAGCGGCATTACCGCCAGCCACCCCCAGTACAACCAGTGCGGCATTACAAATCCGAAGCCTTCTAGGTCAGACATTTTGTTACTACCTCAGCCATAAAACAGGGAAGGAGGACGGCTCTTTTCCCGAAGCAGTCCCTGCCCTTCCCCACTAGGTTTTTATTGTTGTCAGATAACGCGGGCTTACTTGCCTTCTACGCCTTCCAGATCAGCTTCGGTCACATAACCAACTGTGTCGTTCATCATGTACTTCAGCTGCATATCAAAAATGGCACGGGCATCTTCATCTTTATTTGCCCACTTGTACCAGATCGGAATCGCTTTGCGACGGAACTCTGAAAGGTCGGTCTGGCTAAGCCGGGTCACCGTATCGCCATCTGCCTTGAACTTCTCCATGGCTTCAATGTTGCGCTTCTGAATGGTGAGGTAGTGAACCTGGGAGTAATTGCGAACTTCATCTTCAACCAGCTTCTGTAGCTTGGGATCCAGGTTGTTCCAGTTCCGCAAGTTGACAGTAAGGTCCATCAAATCCACCGGCTGATAGATAGACATAACACCTGGAGGCCCGAACATGATGTAGTCGGTAACCTGGGAGAAACCCAGTTCGTAGTTCACAGCAGGGCCAACATAGTCAGCTGCATCGATGGTGCCTTTTTCCAGAGCCGGAAAGATATCCGAGCCAGGCAGGCTGACCGTGGATACACCAAACTCCTGAAATACTTCCGCTACCATCCCGCCGGGCACGCGCATTTTCATACCTTTCAGGTCGGCCAGACTGTTAACCGCCTTCTTGGAGTGGATGATGTTGGCGTCGTGCTGGATCGGGCCTACGTAAAACAGCCCAAACTTCTTGTAGATTTCACGTGTTTTCTCAAGCATTCCCAGCGAATAGAACATGGTGTCCCACTGGTGCGGTTGGTCCGGTCCCGCAGGATAGGAAGACAGGAAGACCGACGCGGGGATTTTACCAGACCAATAAAGAGTGAACGGGTTCATGCCCTGCAACACACCGTTGCGCACGGCTTCAAAAAGGGCGTTGTTATCGGCGGCCACCGCTTTGGCAGGGAAAGGCTTGAAAATAAGCTCCCCACCGCTTTTTTCCTCGATGCTCTCACACCACTCTTCAAAGAGGTCGTAGCCGACGGTACCGGCATCCCAGACGGACTGGATTTTCCAGGTTGTCGCAGCGTATGCCTGGCCGGCCCCCATCATCATCGCGCCAGCGAAAGCGGTACCAAGAGCGGCGGTTTTCAGAAAGCTTCTGCGCGGCGAAGGTGAGCTGGTCTCACAGCTATTCGAATTGGTTTTGCTCGGTTTCATCGAAACGTCTCCACTGAAATTGTTTTTATAGAGTTCAGAGCAACACGGGCAAAAAGCCCAGTATCGAAGATGATATTCGTGCGCCATCCCGGTTTAGTCCAGCGGGTACCGCACTGGTCAGACCAGTTTTTAAATTCGCAAAAATGGACGAACCTTGCCGAATCGTCCATATTTGCAGGGCTCAAGCGTATTTTATGAGCAAGGCCAACTAACAATAATTACCGGAAACGCTGGTCAGACCAGTGCACCCCTACAGGCACCCTGATGGCAATTTCACAGGAAATCTCATACCGGCTGGAACGGATGATCCTCGACGGAGGGCTGGCGCCAGAACAAAAAATACCCTCGGAACGGCAACTTGCCGAGCGCTTACGGGTGTCTCGATCGGTTATCCGTGAGGCTCTCCATGAATTGCAGGGTCGCGGCGTTATCGAAACCCGTCACGGGAAAGGCTCCTTCGTTTCCAGCATGGTCCCGGGGTCTGGTGACATCAGTACTCAGGGCCCTCTGATGCACCTGTTCGAAGGTCACCCGCGAACACTTTATGACTTGCTCGAGGTAAGAGAGCAGCTGGAGGGGCAAGCCGCCTTTCTTGCGGCGCAGCGGGCCACCAGCCTCGATCGCCACCGGATAGCCAAAGCCTTCCGCGCTCTGGAAGAAACCGACCCTCTTAGCAATGCACGCCCGGATCATGGCTTCCACCAGGCGATTGTCGAGGCATCTCACAATCCGATTCTGGTTCACGTACTCAACAGCCTGAAAAACATGATGCTGATGACCGTACAGGCTTCGGTTGCCAACCTTAACCCGCGCGCAGAGATGCGTAAGAAGATTGTTCTCCAGCACCGGCAGCTTTACGAGGCTGTCATTTCAGGCAGGCCCGCGAGCGCCCAGAAGGTTGCCATGGCCCATGTGCGCTTCGTCAGTAAAGCCATGCGCGATATGGAAAAAGAGGGGAGCACACTCATCCGTGTTCCAATTGAACAAGAGGGCCAGAACAGCCATCAGGGTACACGCGACTGAAACCAGCAAAATGCTTGCATTGAATACTCATTCCGCCACAATAAGTTGCTGGCATCAACGCTGAAAAATCGTAAAACTGTGTGGATAAGGTGTTGATTTCCACCTTCACAGTCCGTAAAACAAACGCCTTTGAATTACAGCTTCAGGAGCCACGCATGGCGGACCAAGCGCCTTTGATCTGCAGGGATATACACAAAACCTTTGCCCAGCTTGAAGTGCTCAAAGGTATTTCACTGGAGACCCGCAAAGGCGATGTTGTTTCCCTCATCGGTAGCTCCGGTTCCGGTAAAAGCACCTTCCTGCGCTGCATCAATCTGCTGGAGACTCCCACATCTGGCGATATCATCGTGCACGGCGACCCTATCCGGTTTACCAACAACCGCAAAGGCGAGCGAGTTCCTGCAGACAACAAGCAGGTGGAATTAATCCGCGCCAAGCTTTCCATGGTGTTTCAGGGCTTTAACCTCTGGTCCCACATGACGGTGCTGGAGAACATAATTGAAGCCCCGATCAACGTGCTCAAAGTGCCTAAAAAGGAAGCCATTGAACGCGCCGAGGCCTACCTGAACAAGGTCGGCATTTACGAGCGCAAGGATTACTATCCGGCACAGATGTCCGGCGGCCAGCAACAACGGGCAGCTATTGCCAGAGCCCTGGCCATGGAGCCGGAGGTCATGCTTTTCGACGAGCCCACGTCCGCGCTGGACCCGGAACTGGTTGGAGAAGTGTTAAAAGTTATGCAGAGCCTGGCCGAGGAAGGCCGCACCATGATCGTGGTAACACACGAGATGGCGTTTGCAAGGGATGTGTCGACGCAGGTGCTGTTTTTGCACCAAGGCGTTATCGAGGAGCAGGGAACACCCGAGAAGGTGTTCGACCACCCCGACTCGGAGCGCATGAAGCAGTTCCTGGCTCCCAAGTTCTGACAGGCGGTGCTATCGTAACCGGTGTTGGACTTAAAACTTCCATAAAAAATAACGCCCAAAAGGCGACCCACTGGAGAAGTGACACATGAAAAAACTGATTATTGCAGCGAGTTGTGCACTGGCAATGTTCGCCAGCGGTACCCAGGCAGAAGAGCGCAATCTTCGAATTGCTTTCGACGTACCTTACGAGCCATTCGAATACAAAGATGAAAACGGTGAGCTGACCGGTTTTGAAGTGGATCTGGCATCGGCCATGTGTGAAGAAATGAACGCTGACTGCGAATTCGTAATCCAGGCGTGGGACGGAATGATCCCTGGTCTGGTGGCTCGTAAATTCGATCTGATCATGTCCTCCATGTCGATCACCGCCGAACGTGCAGAGCGTGTTCTCTTCTCCGAACCTTACTACAACACCCCGGGCGGCTGGTTTGGTGCTGACAGCTTTAACACCGACGTTACCGACATGGACGCCATGAAAGGCAAAACCGTGGGCGTTCAGCGTGGCACCACGATGGACACTTTTGTAACCGAAGAAATGAGCGGCGTAGTAACGATCAAGCGTTACACCACTGCAGATGACATGGTTCTTGACCTGGAAGGCCAGCGTCTGGATGCGGTATTTGTTGACTACCCGGTTGGCGAACAAACCGTTCTGACCAAAGACGGCTTCAAGGAAGTCGGCGAACCCGTCAAGCTGGGTGAAGGCGTGGGTGTTGCTATGCGCAAGCGCGACAAGGACATTGCCGACGAAGTGAACGCGGCCCTGCGTAAGCTGAAGGAAGATGGCACCTACGACGCCATCATGAAGAAATACTTCGCTTATGACGTAAAGGTCTGATCGTTCAGATCTGACACTACTAGCCTCAGGGGAAGCCATAACGGCTTCCCCTGACTACCGGACATTCCCATGTTTGATCTGAAAGGCTATGGTCCGGCCCTGTTGAACGGGGCGGTTGTTACCATCGAACTCGCCTTCCTGTCTCTTGCCCTCGCATTAGCGCTCGGGTTGATTGGCGCGGCGGCAAAGCTGTCAAACAGCCGCATCGCTGTTGGAGCTGCCACCGCCTACACCACTCTGATTCGCGGTGTGCCAGACCTGGTAATGATGCTGTTGTTCTATTATGGCGGCCAGGTAGCCGTGAACATGCTCTCGGACTACGCATGGGAAGCTTACGAAATCGACTTTTTCTTTCAGTTCGATCCGTTCATTTCCGGTGTGGTCACAATCGGGCTGATTTTCGGCGCCTACATGACAGAAACCTTCCGTGGCGCTTTTCTGGCCGTAGAAACCGGCCAGATTGAAGCGGCGCGAGCCTATGGTTTTAGCAGCTGGCATACCTTTCGCCGCGTAATGGTTCCGCAAATGTTGCGCCATGCACTGCCGGGTATAGGTAACAACTGGCAGGTGCTGCTTAAAACCACAGCACTGGTTTCCATTATTGGTCTTACTGACATGGTTCGTGTGGCCGAGGAGGCGGCGAAAGCAGAACGTATGCCGTTTCACTTTTTTATTCCCGTGGCGTTTGTATACCTCGCCCTCACAGCAGGCTCGGAGCTTTTCATTAAGTGGCTCGATAAACGAGCGAATGCCGGCGTGATTCAGGAGAATTAATGATGCCTCCCGACTTCCTCGCCGCCTGGCTCAACAAGAACGATATTTTTACTGCCATGACCATCATGGAATACTGGGATGGCGCGGTTACGACTGTTCAACTGGTATTCCTGAGTCTGATTATCGGGCTTGTATGTGCGGTTCCGCTGGCCATACTGCGCACAGTGAGAAATCCATTTATATCAGGCCCTGTGTGGCTCTATACCTATCTATTCCGTGGCACGCCGCTGCTGATTCAGCTCTATATCATTTACTATGGCGTAGCCCAGATTCCCGGCATTCAGGAGACTTTCTGGTGGGAGATTTTCCGGGAGCCTTTCTACCCTGCCCTGCTGGCGTTTACTCTGAACACTTGCGCCTACACCACTGAGATTATTCGTGGTGCGATTATTTCGACCCCTCACGGTGAGATTGAGGCGGCGAAAGCCTATGGCATGAACTGGTTTATGCGGATGCGGCGCATTGTTCTGCCAAGTGCAGCGCGGCGGGCGGTTCAGGCGTATTCCAATGAGGTTATTTTCATGCTGCACTCGAGTGCGATTGCGAGTGTGGTAACCATTGTGGATCTGACGGGTGCGGCGAGGAATATTTACTCGCGGTTCTATGCGCCGTTTGATGCGTTTATTTTTGTGGCACTTTGCTACATGGTGCTGACGTTTATTCTGGTGTTTGCGTTCCGCAAACTTGAAAATCATTTGTTGCGGCATCAGCGGCCTGTGGGTTCCTGAACGGTAAAACAGCCACTCGACTTTAGTGCCTGGGCAGGCGGTTATAGCCTTTCCGGGAGACGCTGCGAGCACATCCTTGTGCGCTTGACTGAAGCCATCCATGGCTTCAGACACTCCCGGAAAGGCTATAACCGCCTGCCCTCCGACCTTTTTGGGGAGCCTTCATGACAAAGAACGCACCAAAACACTTATTTGATGCCAATCCTGATTGGCTGTCGCACACGCTTGCCAACGCCACGTCGAACCTCGCGGAATCCAACATCACGCTTTCTGACGGAACTCGCATAAGCCGCCAAGCTGTTGGCGTTCTAAACCTGACCCCACCGGCCGGCCGCGCCAACCCTAATCAGGAGGCGCTCATTGTCTCCGCCGGTATTCATGGCAATGAAACCGCACCTATTGAAGTTCTGAACGCGCTGGTTAGCGAACTGTTGAACGAGGAGTGGCAGTTGGCGTGCCCCCTGCTGCTGATTCTGGGGAACCCACCGGCGATGGTGGCAGGACAACGGTTTCTGGAGGTAAATCTCAACCGCTTGTTCAACGGTGCTCATGCCTACCCGGAGTATGATGAGCTGTCGGAAGCAGCGCGGGCGCAGTTTCTTGAAGAGGCTTGTCGTCAGTTTGCCATGGCGCATCCGCAGGCCTTGTCCCATTACGATTTGCATACGGCCATAAGGCCATCCAGGCGGGAGAAGTTTGCACTGTATCCGTTTGTTTCTGGCCGGCAGGTGCCGCAGGCGCAGTGCGATTTTCTGCTGGAAGCTGAGGTGGAAACACTGTTGCTTCAGCACAAGGCGGGCACTACGTTTTCGTCGTTTTCATCCTCTGTGCTGGGCGCCGAGAGCTTTACCGTAGAACTGGGCAAGGTCAGGCCTTTTGGCGAGAATGAGCTCACGCGTTTCGCGGGAATCAAGAAGGCTTTGCGACGGCGTTTTCGTGGTGAGACATGCCCGGAAAAACAACCGCAGCCGGAAAGCTTAACAGTCTTTGAGGTGGTACATGAAATTCTGAATACCGGGAAAAACTTCCGGTTTCATATTCCGGATGATGTGGCGAACTTTACCGAATATCCGCCAGGCACCGTCATCTGGGAGAATGATATCACCCGTTATAAGGTAGAGGCTTCGCCTCAGGCAATTGTGTTTCCAAACCGGGATGTGCCGGTTGGTCAGCGGGTGGGCCTGATGATCAGGCCCCGGTAAACCGGCTGGCACAGGAGGCCTCTAGGCCGGAGCGTTTTCAGGTTCTGCAACTTTCACTGTAATCAACTGAGTGCAAACTGCCGGGATGACCAATAGAGTCAGTACCGTTGAAGCCAGAAGCCCTGAGATAATGGCCCAGGCCATGGGCGGCCAGAGTGTGGAGCTGGAGAACGCCAATGGCAGCAGGCCGGCTACGGTGGTTGCGGTAGTCAGCAGGATGGGGCGGGTTCTCTGGATAACAGCTTTGCGCATGGCTTCGTGGATGCTTTCACCATTTTCCAGCTCCCTGTCCATCACGTCGAGCAACACTATGGCGTTATTCACCACAATGCCCACCAGGGCGATGACGCCAAGCAGCGATTGAAACCCGAAAGGCGATCCCGAAAGCACCAGCCCGGGAAATATGCCTACAGTGGCTAGCGGGACGGTCAACAGGATAATGCCCACGCGCCGGAACGAATTGAACTGAAGCAACAGGAAGAAGAGCAGCAAGAGTACCCCGATTGGTGCGGCTGTTAAGAGCGCGCCGTTGGCATCACCAGAACCTTCAGCATCACCGCCCATTTCCAGGCGCGTGCCATCAGGCAGGGGGTTGTCTGCCAATGCAAGTTGGAGCCCATCCAGCGCCTGGCTGAAGCTGTAGTCTGTCAACAGGTTAGACGTCACCGTATTGAGCCGGATGCCGTTTCGCAAATAGCGCGCCGCAGGCTCCCAGGTCGTTTCTACAGTGGCAACAGCGGAAAGCGGAACCGCTTGCCCAAGATCGTTGTAGACGTTCACCGAAAGCAGACGTTCCAGAGGCAAGGATGTGCCTTCCTGTGACCGCAGTACGAGCGGAATCGGGTCTTTTTCCTGCCGGTACCGTTCAGCGACAACGCCGAAGCTCTGGCCGTAAAGGCTCTGGGCCACATCGGCCCGGGTAAGCCCGTACCTTGCAGCGGTGGCATCGTCTACGTTGATCGCAATGCTCGGTACGCCAATGTCCAGATCGTGCCTCACATCCACGGTGCCCTCCACCTGGCGTAAAGCGCTGAACAACTGCTCTACAGCATGAGTGCGCTCCTGATCATCCGGGTGGTAAACGCGGACTTCCACCGGTGCGATGCTGGGTGGCCCCTGCCCGAGAACACCAACGCCTACGTTCAGTTCGGGCATCTGCTCATTCACATGGGTTCGAATCCAGTGAATCATTTCAGTCGTGTCTTCCAGGGTCGGCGTTGTTACCACCAACCTGCCCCTGTTCGGCGCCTGGGGCGCACGCTGGAGATTGTAGTAGAACGAAGGGCCGGTATAGCCGACAAAACGATGAATTTGCAGCGCGTTCGGCCGTGTGCGTATAGCTTGTTCCAGATCCGCAGCGGCTTCAGCCGTGCGCGATTGTTCTGTGCCTTCAGGCATGAAGAGTTCAACGATCACCTGAGGCCGGTCGGCATTGGGGAAGAACTGCTGCGCCATAAACGGCGTCACGGCCAGGCTCATCACAACTAATAAGGTTCCGGCTGCGATCAGTCGGCGGGGGTGGCGGTAAACAAGACCACCGAGGAACCTGGCCAGACCCGTCAACCGGTCAGCCTCCGCATTGCGGCGAGGCTTCAGGAACCGGGCTGCCAGCAGGGGTACCACGGAAATCGCCAGTAAATAACTGACAGATAGAGTCAGCATGATCATTACCGGGACGCCCCGGGTAAAATCTGCCGCACCACCTTTGGCAAGTAAAAGAGGCGCAAAGGCTGCAAGTGTGGTGCCGGTGGAAGCGCCAAGCGGCCCGGCGAGTTCGCTAACAGCTTTGCGCAGGGCATCCAGGCGGCGCATACCCTCATCCAGATGCCCCTGAATGTTTTCTACAATCACTATGGCGTTATCGATCAGAATACCCAGAGAAATCACCATGCCGATAACCGCAATCTGATGCAGCACGCCGCCGCCAAGGTCGTAGAGGCCAACGCTTATCAAAGCCACCATCGGAAGAATGGAAGCCACCAGCAGACCCATTCGAATACCCATGCCGGTGAACACGACGGCCACAATAATCAACACGGACAGCACAAGGCTCAAGGCCAGATTATCCAGACGGTCCGAGACCTTATCAGGCTGAAAAAACATCTCACGGATTTCGTAGGGCTCGAAATCAGGGCGGATCTGCGTAACCCGCTCTCGCACACGCTCCCCAAAACGGATCGCGTCCGTAGTACCTTCTTCCATAATCAGCGACAGCAATACAACCCGCTCACCATCAAACCAGGTCTCCGGTTGTCTTGGTTCAGCAGGGCCGCGCCACACATCCGCGGCCGCCGCCAGCGGCACCTGGGAACCATCAGGTAGTTCAATGGGGGTTGCACGAATGGCATCAATGTCGGCAAATTCGGTGTTAGGAAGCACCGATAAACGGCGCCCGTCCACGACCACAAAACCGCCAGGGGTCGTCTGATTGCGCTGTGCGAGGGTTTGCAGAATCCGCGCCGGTGAAATGCCCAATCGATACAGTGCAGCATCATCCAGAGCCAAAGTAATCTGCTCGTCGGCATCCCCTTCCAGTTCAATGCGGGACACTCCGCTAAGGTCGGCGAGGTTTTGTTTAAGCCGCTCGGCCACATCCGACAGCTCACTAACCGAAGGTGCACCCCCAATCGCCAACACAATGGCCGGGTTGTCTATCAGCCGGTCATCCAGCGCCATCTGGCCAACGTCATCCGGGAAATCCTGCTTTGCACGTTCCATTGCTTGCCGGATTCGGTCCCAGGCCGGGTCCGTGTCGTAGATATCATCATTGAGACGAATCCTTACCAGCGCCACCCCTGTGCGGGCTGTGCCTTGTGAGATATCAACTTCCTCGACCTGCCGAAGCTCATCAGTCAGCGGTCTTAGCACCAGCCGCTCAACCGCATCGGCACTGGCTCCGGGGTAGTTCACCGAGATCAGCCCGGCCCGATACGGAAATGAGGGGTCTTCCTGGCGCGGCATGGTGCTGTATGCCGCGATTCCCAACAGACAAAGCATGGTAACCACCATGCCCAATAATCGCTGGAAGTTGAGCAGCCGGCGCGTCATCAACGCACCTCCACGGCATCACCGTCTGCAAGGCGGGTTATACCCGCATAAACCACCTGGTCGCCTGGCTTCAACTCACCTGCACGCACTACAACGCGCTCGCCCACCACACGTTCAACCTGTATCGGCACGCGCCGGGCCACACCGTCTTGCACCCGGAATACCATCATGCCGTCCTCGCTGCGGACAACCGACAAAAGTGGAACGGTGATGGCGGATTCAGAATTCGGAGTGATGCCCACCTCAACTGGCTCCCCCGTATCCAACGAATTAATCGGTAGACTGATCAGAACCGGGTGCAGTTCGCCACGGATTGCACCGGCCTGGGCAATCTCAACAACAGAACCAACAACCGGAGCCTCACTGCGGTTCTGCACTGACCACACAGGTAGCTCCTGTTCCAGAGACACATGTCCAAGGAGGTATGCCGGCACCCGAACCTCAACCTCCTTGCCTTCAGGTGAGGACATGCGCACAACCGGTTGGCCAGCCGCTACAAATTCGTCCCTTTCGACCAACAGAGCTTCAACACGCCCGGCAAACGGTGCCCGCAAGGTGCTTTCTTGTAACAATTGAGTTGCCTCAGCAAGTGCAGCCTGAGCGGTGGCTACGCTGGCCCTCAACGAATCCCGGCGAGCCGCAATCTGTTCAAGGTTTTGCTCGGAAACCACACCACGCTCGTGTAACCGGCTCGAACGCTCCCACTCACGCTTGGCCTGATCGTACCCGGTGTTCAGCTCTTCCAGCTTGGCTTTTGCTGAATCCCGCGCAGGTTCCAGCGCCGGGTTGTAGGCCCGGGCAAGCACATCGCCGGCAGCGACAGTCTGGCCCAACTCTACCTCACGCTCTTTCAGAGTGCCGCTAATCTGGAACGTAAGAGTTGCCCTTTGGGTTGACCGGACAATGCCGGAGAAACGCAGGGTTATGTCCTGGGCCTCACCTCCGGTAACTTCTGAAACACGCACCGACACCCGGTGCTCGTCAGGTAAATCCGGTGCATCAGCGGCATTACAACCCGAAAGTAAAAGACCGGAGGCAGCAAGAAAAATAAAGCCGAAAGAAATACGAATTGGTGTCATAAGGTGTCCTTTCTTCCCTGCTCATGTTGATGCCGATGCCGCTTGCTGCGGAAATCCAGTTTGTTGATCGCGACATAATGTCATTCTTTGACATTATGTCAATAATCAGTTTTCATTCATGCTCTACTGGCAACCAGCCGATAGAATGCCCCGACGAGAGAACCTGATGACTGAACCGCTGAAAACACGCCGCGAACGGGAGAAGCAAGCCCGCTACGACGCCATTCTGGACGCCGCAGAGCGGGCCTTTTCGGATAAGGGTTATGAGCGGACGTCCATGGATGACATTGCACGCACCGCCAGCCTGAGCCGGGCACTGCTCTATGTTTACTTCAAGGATAAGGCCGCCATTCAGCGCGGGATTATGCTGCGGGCCGGGCAGAGCCTGTCTGAACGCTTCCGGAACGCGAGACAGACCGCCGATACGGGGCTGGCACAAATACGAGCCATGGGAGAATCCTACTACCGTTTCTACCTGGACGAACCGGACTATTTTTCGGCGCTCACCAAAGCCTCAACCGCCATGGCTGAAGCAGACGAAGCCCAGGCCATGGAAATGCTCTGCTCGAAATCCGAGCTCATGGCGTTGATGATAGAGGCCATCGAGCTGGGGCTTGAAGACGGCACCATGAGCCGCCAGCGCATCCAGAATCCGGAGCAAACAGCGCTTTACCTGCGGGGCGCCCTGCACGGCACCATTCTGCTATGCCAGTCGGAAGCCAGCGAGAGCGATGGCAACTTCCCTGCTGAGAACCTGATCCGGCACACCATGGACATGCTCACTTCATCGATCGCCGTCTCCTGATGAGGCACTGAAAAACTTCTAGAGCTGGAAGTCGTAGATTGACCCCAGCCCCAGAATACCTGTCAGCTCATCCAGTGCTTTGCGCACCTCATCCAGCAGCATGGGATCCGCCAGATCTTCCCGCTCAAGTTGATCACGGTAGTGCGCTGCAACCCAGGTCGTCAGCCGTTCATAGAGATCGTCGGTCAAAATCACACCGCGATGCATGGCCTGCAATTCGTCGTCATTCAGAACCACACGTAAGCGCAGACACGCAGGACCGCCGCCGTTGCGCATGGATTGTTTCACATCAAACACTTCCACCGCCGTGATTGGCCCGCCCGCGGCCAGCAACCTATCCAGATACTGGCTGACAGTTCCGACCTCCCGGCATTCGCCCGGAACCGCAAGCAACATGCCGTCGGGCGTATTCAGCAGCTGGCTGTTGAACAGATACGAGGCTACTGCATCCTCCAATGGCACCTCCTCACTGCTCACCCGAACCGCTTCCAGATCTGCTCCAATGAGGCGTGCACGGATCTCTGATAACACTTGCTCTTCATGCAGGAATGCCATGTCGTGATAAAACAAGGTGTTGCCGTTGCCTACCGCAATAACGTCGTTATGAAATACGCCGGCGTCAATGGCTGCAGGGTTCTGCTGGGCAAACACCCGATTCGCATCTTTTAATCCATGCAGGCGAGCGACAGCCTGAGAGGCTTCGAGGGTCTGCCGGGCCGGGTATTTTTGCGGAGCCGGGGCCTGCTCATTAAAGGCCGCCTGGCCATACACGAACAGCTCCACCCCAGGCTCACCGTAACGCCCGCAAAGCCGGGTATGGTTGGCCGCACCCTCATCGCCAAAATGGCTGACTGACGGCAGTGCCGGATGATGGGCAAAATAGCCATCATCCGCGAAGATAGACTTCAGCATTCGACCGGTCACGCTATGCTCAATGGAGCGGTGGAACTTGGCGCTCAGGTTGGCAGGGGTGAAGTGTACCCGGTGATCGGTGGTATCGGCACTGGGTGAAATCGTAGCCGCATTGGCTGTCCACATTGACGATGCAGAAGATACGGCAGCCAGAATGGACGGGCTGGATTTTGCGGCCTGCTCCAGAATCTGTGCATCCGTGCCACTGAATCCGAGGGCTCTCAGCGATGGAATATGCGGACGTTCGTGGGGCGGCAGAATGCCCTGAACATATCCGCGGTCAGCCAGGCGCTTCATCTTTGCCAACCCTTGCAGCGCCGCCTCCCGGGGGTTGGACACCGCATTCACATTGGACTTGGACGCCACGTTACCCCAGGACAGCCCCGCGTAATTGTGGGTAGGGCCTACCAGGCCATCAAAATTTGCTTCTACCGCATGCTTTTTCATGATTTGAGATTCCGTCCGGATTCAGGGTACCAAGGCTCAGGAACTGCTATTCACGAATCAAAACTCAGGCCTGGCGACAGTTTTTCCGGCACCTCGCTTTTGCCTGCCTCAAGAGACGCCATGGGCCAGGCACAATAATCCGCAGCATAGTAGGCGCTGGCTCGGTGATTACCACTGGCCCCCACGCCACCAAAAGGTGCTGCACTGCTCGCTCCGGTCAATGGGCGATTCCAGTTGACGATACCGGCCCTGGCCTCCTCAACCAAACGTTCGTAGAGCTTACGGTCGTCGGTGAGGATGCCGGCGGAAAGTCCAAAACGAGTATTGTTGGCCAGCTCAAGGGCATCATCAAAGCTCTTGTACCTATAGACTGTTAACAACGGCCCGAAAAACTCTTCATCCGGCAACTCCAGCCCTGTTACATCCACAATGCCGGGCGAAAGAAGACCAGTATCCGGTTGCACCTGCTTCATTTCCAGCAGGGACTTCCCACCTTTCTCCAACATATTGGCCTGGGCAGCCAGAAGCTTTTCCGCCGCTTGTACTGAAATAACCGAACCCATAAATGGTTGCGGGCTGGCATCAAATTCCCCCACCTGAATGCGGGCTGACACCGCCACCAGGCGATCCAGGAACTCATCGCCTTTTTTGCCTTTGGGCACCAGTAATCTGCGGGCACAAGTGCAACGCTGACCGGCGGAGAGAAACGCCGACTGCAGAGCGTGATGCACCGCACCGTCAATATCGGAGGCATCCTGAACAATCAGCGGGTTGTTGCCGCCCATTTCCAGGGCAAGGATTTTCTCGGGCTGACCACCAAGCTGCTGGTGCAATAGGTGACCAACTGTCGAGCTGCCGGTAAAGAAGAGGCCATCAATCAAGGGGTGGCTGGCAAGTGACTTACCGGTATCGGCAGCCCCCTGAACCAGATTGATCACGCCATCGGGCAGCCCGGCTTTTTCCCAGAGTTTAATCGTTAGCTCCGCTACCCCGGGTGTCAGCTCACTGGGTTTGAAGACAACCGTATTGCCCGCCAGCAGAGCCGGCACAATGTGACCATTCGGGAGATGGCCCGGGAAGTTATAAGGACCAAAGACAGCAACCACTCCATGAGGGCGATGCCGCAGCACCGCGTGGCCACCAGCAACATCCGATTCGGATTGCCCGGTGCGGTCGTTGTAGGCTTTCACAGAGATTCCGACCTTGCCGATCATGGCCGCCACTTCCGTACGTGACTCCCACAGGGGCTTTCCTGTCTCCAGGCCGATCTGATGGGCCAGCTCTTCCTTGTTTGATTCCAGCAGTTCGGCAAAAGCCTCAATAACCGCCTGACGCTCAGCAAAACTCTTCCGGCGCCACTTCAGAAAAGCAGCCCGAGCACCGCGCACCGCTGCGTCTACATCCGCAAGGCTGCCACCAGTGCCTTCCCAGACCGCATTGCCGGTAACGGGCTGAACCGACTCAAATACTGGGCCATGGCCCTGAAGCCAAAGCCCGCCTATAAACAACTCGCCTGTCAGGTTTGTCATATCACTAAATCTCCCGTTACTGGAATTGTATAAATTTCAACCTGCCGGCTTCACCGTGGTTTTTGCTCTGTCCTTCAGAGGCGCCAGCCGCACGGGGTCAGCCGATTCAATCTGCAAGGCTTCGGCAACATCGGGCGGCAGGCTAATTGTATCTACGCCAACGCAGCTGGCAGGCACAGTTGTTACCCGGAAATTACGGAACGAGCGATTGGACACCATTACCCGTTCCGCAGCTGGCACATCAAGGTTCACCGCTTTGCGGGTGACCATGGCGTGGCGGTTTCGGCTGTCGCGAATCGTGCGAATTGTATGCACAAACGCCTCTACCACGGGGCCACCATCAAAGATGTCCACCAGGCCGTTAAAGTTAAAGCCCTCTGCCTCCAGCATCTTCAGCGCCGGAGCCGTATTGCCATGGACCCTGCCAATAACCGCTCGCGCCGAATCCGGCAGCATGGGCAAATAGATGGGGAACTTGGGCATCAACTCAGCAATAAATGCTTTATTCCCAAGCCCGGAAAGCATATCCGCTTCCATAAATTCCATATCAAAAAACTTGCTGCCCAAAGCATCCCACAGCGGGCTAAGACCTTGCTCATCGGATACGCCGCGCATTTCAGCAAATACTTTTTCCGAAAAATGCTTGCGAAACTCATCCATATACATAAAACGACAACGTGATAGCAGCAAGCCGTTGCCACCACCCTGATAGTCGTCGGAGAGCAACAGCGAACATATCTCGCTGGTATCTGTCATATCGTTGGTGAGGTGCAGCGTTGGTGTACGCACGTGAACGCCCAACTCTTTAGAAGCGTTTACAGTAACGCTGAGCCGGTAGTTATAGAACACCTCATCCAGGCCGACCCGGGCCTGGATACCACTGATACCCACAGCTTTACCGGTTTCTGTATCTTCAAGGGCAAACAGGTACAGACCAGCTTCCGGGGCACAACGCTGGTTAAAGGTTTCCCGGGCGAGGTTGATCTTGCGCTGTAAAAGGTCTCGATCAGCTGGCAGCGTAGTCAGTCCCTTACCAGCCTTCTGTGCCATAGCATAAAGATCATCAAGATCTGATTCCTGGAGCGGGCGAATCAACAGCATGCGGCAACCCTCGGGCGGTATATGCTCATCATAGCGGCGCTACCCTCACCTCATCACCGGCTGTTTTGCCCAGCAACTCCCATACGCTCACAGGCACCTTTACGGCTTCTCTGTCTCGAGTGCCACCAAGGACCTCGGTAGCCTTGGCCAGTGTGCAACGGAACCCGGCTCCCTCTCCTCCAGAAATCAGACAGACATCTCCGTCTTCCTCGCTGCTTCCATGCAAGATTTTCGGGTAACTGGTTACCAGCGTGTGCAAGGCATCTGTACGCGCTTCAAGTACTGGCCCGCCATCGAAAATATCCAGGTAACAGCCGGCCTGAAACCCTTCCCGTTGCAAGAGTTCAAGATTGGGCACAGTCAGGGCATGGGGTTGCCCAAGAGCCGACTGGGCGGCATCGGACAGCAAGGTGACATACACAGGATTAGGAGGCATAAGTTCAGCAATAAAGGTTTTACTGAGCAGGCCGGAATACTGGTCGGCGGTTTCAAAATCCATATTGAAAAAGTGGCGCCCCAGACTGTCCCAGAAAGGAACACTGCCATCCGAAAGCTGCACCCCCTGAATCTCTACCGCGACTCTCGAAGCGAACCAATCCCGGTGCCCGGCAATAAAAAGTATCCTGGCCCTGGATAGCAACTCAAATGCTTCCGTGTTTCGCAGTTCGGGCGTGATGGAAAATGAGCAAAGCAGCGTATGGTCGGTCAGCGCATGGCTGGGATAGAGAACATCGACCCGGCTGGAGATACCGAGTTCGTGGGAAGCGTGTATGAGCGCATCGCGGCGGTAGTTATAGAACGGCTGACTGTTCCCCGCACAGGCATTGATGCCAGCGGTTCCATGTACTCTACCGGTAGAAGTGTTTTCAAGTACAAACAGAAACCGTTGTGGCCTGGCACCAGTGGTGGTTGGTTTGCCGTCCAGAGACGCAAGCGAGAGCTCTATTTTTTCCGCAAGAGCATCACGCTGCCGGGGCAGCGTGGATGAGAGGCGGGCGGTTTCTGAACCAGCCGCGCCAGCAACCTCCAGTATCTGGCCCACGTCATCAGGTACTGCCGGACGTACCAGCCACATAAATGCTCCTACGCTGTAAGTTTCTTCACCGCCGCTTCAAATCGCTCAAGCGCTTCATCAATGTCGGCGTGGGGAATAATCAGCGAAGGCGCCAGCCTGATTACGTTAGCGCCGGCGATCAGAACCATCACGCCTTCATCCAGGCCTGCGTTCAGGAACTCTTTCGCCTTGCCCTGCCACTTTTCGGTCAGCACGCAGCCCAGTAACAAGCCCGCTCCGCGGACCTCACTGAAGATCCCGTAGCGCTCACCGATATCCATCATACCTTTGCGCAGATGATCAGAGCGCGCCTTAACACCCTTCAGAATATCTGGCTGACTTACAGTATCCACCACCTTCTGGGCGACGGCACAAGCCAGAGCGTTCCCGCCGTAGGTGCTACCATGTGTACCTATTCCGAGGCTGGCAGCAACTTTGGCAGTAGTCAGCATGGCGGCGACCGGAAAGCCTCCGCCGAGCCCCTTGGCACTGGTGAGAATGTCCGGCACAACGCCGTACATCTGATAAGCATAGAGATGACCGGTACGACCAACGCCTGACTGAACCTCATCAAAAATCAGCAGTGCGTCGTTGTCATCACAGAGCTGCCGCAGCCCTTCCAGAAATTCCGGATCCGCTGGCACCACGCCGCTCTCGCCCTGAATAGGCTCGACAACCACGGCACAGGTCTTATCTTTTGAAATCAGCTTTCTTACCGACGCCAGATCATTGAAATCCGCATGGTGAATCCCGCCCGGTGCCGGCTCAAAACCTTCAAGGTATTTCGGTTGGCCGCCCACGCTTACAGTGAACAGGGTCCGACCGTGAAACGCATTTTTAAAGGAGATAATCTCATGCTTTTCCGGCCCGGAGTGTTCCCAGCCATACCTGCGAGCGAGCTTGAATGCCGCCTCGTTGGCTTCACCGCCGGAATTCGCAAAAAACACCCTTTCGGCAAAAGTAAGATCACAGAGAGTTTTTGCCAGCCGCAAAGCCGGCTCATTCGTCATCACATTGGACAGGTGCCAGATTTTCTCTGACTGCTCCTGCAATGCTCCAACGAGACCGGGGTGTGAATGCCCAAGACAACTCACGGCAATGCCGCCCTGGAGATCTATATACTCACGACCATCCTGATCCCATATTCGGGAACCCTCGCCTCGCACCGGTATGATCGAACCGGGGGCGTAGTTGGGTACCATGACTTCATCGAAAAGTTCGCGGCTGACAGGTTCTTTGTGCATAGATCTCTCTCAGAAAAGCAGTTAAGCCTGTAAAATAGTCGAGTTGCCGTTGTGGGCAAGTACGTAGGTGTTCGGATCAACCGCTTTATAGTACGCCACTCAGGGCATAAGAACATCCGGCTCCCCGACCGCAGGCAATTCGATAAGGGAATCTACCTTGGCATTCCGGCCCATCAATGCCTTGACCAGCAAATTGTAGGAGTCCAGATCAAAAGTTATAGACTGACCTCGCAGTGACAGATCGTGAAGCGATTGCTCATCATGCAAAGTAGCAACATGCATCCAGTTATAGACAACCAGAATATCCGGTTTCTCCCTTCCCTCTCTACGCTCCACAATCGCCACCGGCCCTTTCCACGGCCAGGTTCGCAAGCGCAGCTCGTGAAACGCAATTTGCACCCTCAGGTTATAGCGAGCGACATCCTCAGTGCCCTCACAGGCACCCTTGCACCGCCCCAGCGCCCTCTGGAAACATGCGCCTTCGCGCTCCGGTTCAAGCCCAAGCAACCGATTACACACCTCGTTCTTTGCCGCAATGCCGCTCAGCGCCCGCTCTGCATCCCGCTTGCTGCGAAACAGTCCATAATAGCTGGCAAGACGATGCGGCTCTATTTTCCTCACCAGCCGTGCCTGCAAATAACCGGAGTCGTTCGGCGTCAGCTCAATACTCACCAGACTTTTTGCCGCTCGGGAACGGCGGTTAAAAAGCGGGTTGAGCGCTTTTATTTCCCGAAGCTCCAACAACAAAGCCCCAAGCTCGCCGGCGGTTTCAGTACACTCCACCCGCCGCAGGCTTTCAGAGATACGCACTCCGCGGGTGGTGTTGTGGTCCCCGGAGAAGTGCGAGGCTACACGCTGAGCAATATTGGTACTCTTTCCTACATATAAGAGCACATCGTTTTCGCCATAAAACCGGTACACGCCAGGGCTGCGCGGCAAATCTTTCAAGGTATCGAAAGGCAAATGCGAAGGAAGGCTTGGTCGTTGCAGCAGTTCAGCAACAGCTTTCTCTATTTGCTCTTCCCCTTTGTCAGCCAGCGCATTTTCAAAGAACGCCAGCATTGCAGAAACATCTCCCATGGCTCTGTGGCGCTGCACCTGTTCCAGCCCGTGCCGTTCAATCAGCGCATCCATATTGTGCTTGCGAAACTCCGGATACAGCCGCCGGGATAGCTTCACGGTGCACAGCACTCGCGCAGAGAAAAGCCGCCCCAGCTTGCGAAACTCCGATTTGATAAACCCGTAATCGAAGCGCGCGTTATGGGCCACGAATACGGTATCGCGGAGTTGCTCTTCGAGCTCATCGGCTATGGTTTCAAACAATGGCGCGTCGGCCACCATGTCATTCGAGATACCTGTCAATTGCTCGATAAAGGGAGAGATGCGAGTACCCGGATTCAGCAGGGTTTGCCACTCGCCCACTGTCTCGCCCGCTCGCCATAAACGGATTCCGATTTCGGTAATCCTGTCATGGGACACATTCCCACCGGTAGTCTCAATATCGAGAAATGCGAATGTAATTTTACTCAGATCGCTATTTTTGAATGCCATAAACCAATGTTAATGCCCTTAATGAGGTGCAGATACCTGTATCAAAACAAAAAGCTTCCATAGACCTTTGTCTAAACCGGGTGCAAATTTATTTGAATTGTCATGCAATGGTAACTATCTTGTCCGTGGGTCCTACAAAAATAATTGTCCAATGTGTGGAGACAACAATAATGCAAAGCAACAAATTGAGAATGGCTATTCGTGCGACGGCAGCCGTAGCAGTGTTAAGTGTAGCCGGCCAGGCAAATGCCCTGAGCCTGAACGTTGGTGACGACGTTGAAGCCAGCCTTTACGGTTATGCGCGTCTGAACATGAGCTATGATCTAGACGGCGACCGTGCAGTATCCACCCGCGCAGGTTCCTTTTCCCCTTCCGCCAACGAAGACGCTGAAGGTCACTTCGGTGCCGATGTTCAGCAGAGCCGTCTGGGCGTGAAAGTTAAGCATAGCTCAGGTGTTGCGATTACCGTTGAAGGTGACTTCCGGGGTTCAGGCAACGGTGCCGGCAGCCTTCGTATGCGCCATGCATACGGCGAATACAATGGGTTCCTGGCCGGTCGTACATGGTCTAACTACCTGAGTTTCGTTGGCAACACTCCTACCTTGGACTTCGATAGCTTGGCAGGCACAGCTGGCAGCCAGGATCGTACCGAACAGATTCGTTATACCACCGGCGCCATGTCTTTCTCTTTGGAAGATCCTAGCTCGCAAGCAATTGTTGACGGCTCTGGCCGCACATCTTCACCTGCTTTCACTGCCCGACTTGAAGATTCTGCAGGTGCAGTCTCCTATTCTGGAGCGGTCATGGCCAGCCAAGTCACATCAGACGACGGCTCAACTGATGACAGCGCTATTGGGTACGGGGTTTTCGGTGCTATCAAGTTGAAGTTGAATGACATGTTCTCTGTTCAGGGCGCGCTCAATTACACCGATGGTGCAAGCGGTTACCTGTGGCGTTCGGGCAGCAACTACTACGGCGCCAGCGCCTACATGGATGGCAACAGCATTGAAACCATCGAAGGTTACGGTGGCTCAGTCGGCGTAAGCATGAAGCTTGGCGGCGGCCGCAGCATCAACCTGGGCTATGGCATGACAACGCTGGATCTGGATGATGCAATCGCTGCAAGCTCGCTAACAAACGGAGCTGCAGAGACCAACCAGAACGTTCTCCTCAACTACATGTGGACCCCAGTTCAAAACGTAATGATGGGTATCGAATACGGCTACCTTGATCAGGAAACCGTTGCTGGCGATTCTTCAGACGCAAACCGTCTGATGTTCGCAGCCCAGTACAGCTTCTAAACCCTCCGGTTTAGTCAGTACCCATACGCCCCGGTCTTCCGGGGCGTATTTGTTTCTGGCCTTGCTATCTCTTCAAAACCCCATCACACCACTGCTGCACAACCACTTCGGAAAACGGCAAATCAACTGCCTCCCCACCACTAAACTCATGCCATTGCTGCAGAAACTTGCGCTTTACCACGGTCAACACAGGTATGCCGGCATCAAGCAGCTGAAGGAACTCAGCACGACATCCTTTACCGCTTATTTCCTGCTGGCCAAAACGATTCACAATCGCCAGCTGGGGCGGCTGCTTCAGTAGTGCACGCAGCACGCCGGTCGCTTCCGCCAGCCCATAAGGATCCAGACAACAGGATTGCGATTCTTTGCCCAGGTTTTGCGCTATGGAATATTCCCGACCCGTTTCCAGGTCCTGAAGTGCCATAGGCTTGCGCCGCAAACCCTGCCCATTCAGCGCCATAGCCAGCCCGGCAACCCTGTCACCACGACCGTTCAGGTTCGCCGCAACCGTGTGTAAAAGCGCATCAACCGGCTGATCATCGCTGTCGTAGATAATGGCGGCGAGATTAAGCTCTGAACTCATACAAGCTCCCTACAGGAAAGCCCTGCTTACAATGGCAAAGAAAAGGGGCGCAGATTTCTCTGCACCCCCTTAACACTCTTTATGTTCGCCAAGTCTAGCCTATTTCAGGCGACTCCCGGTTGAGCTGGATCAGAAACTCCAGCCTGAACCGGGAGCGAACCTGGCAGCCATTACAGCAGAAGGGTACGAATGTCCCCCAGCAACTGGCCAAGCAGAGACGTAAACCGCGCCGCATCTGCTCCGTTCACCGCACGGTGATCGTAAGATAACGATAACGGCAACATCAGCCTTGGCTGGAATTCACTGCCATCCCACACCGGTTTCATTGCCGCTTTGGAAACACCAAGAATGGCCACTTCCGGCGCGTTCACAATGGGCGTGAATGCTGTACCACCGATACCACCCAGACTTGTGATGGTAAAGCAGGCACCCTGCATTTCTGCCGGCTTCAGCTTCTTGTCGCGGGCTTTCTGGGCGAGCTCCGCACTCTCCGCAGCCAGCTCCCAAAGGCCTTTCTTATCCACATCGCGAATAACCGGAACCATCAAACCGTTTGGTGTATCCACAGCAATACCAATGTGAATGTACTGCTTGCGGATAACCTCTTTGCGCTCCATATCCAACGACACATTAAACTGCGGCAGCTCGGCCAACGCAGTTGCGCAGGCTTTCAGCAGGAACGGCAAAGGCGTCATCTTCACGCCCTTCTTCTCACCCGCAGCTTTCTGCGACTTACGGAACGCCTCCATATCGGTGATGTCCGCATCTTCGAACTGGGTCACATGGGGTACGTTCAACCAGCTGCGCTGCATGTTAGCAGCGGTAACTGCCATCATCCGTGACATAGCTTCTTTCTGAATGTCACCAAACTGGCTGAAGTCCGGGAGTTTAACGCCCGGAATGCCCGAGCCGGTAGCTACAGAACTTCCTTGCTGCGCCTGTTGCAGCTGGCTCTTAACATAAGCCTGCACATCATCTTTCAGGATTCGCCCTTTAGGGCCAGCACCCTTGATGCGAGTCAGGTCTGCCCCCAGCTCCCGGGCCAGCTTGCGCACCGCAGGGCCGGCATGGACCTTGGCTCCCGGCGAGGGCGGTTCATAAACCGAGCCCTGCGACTGTGGTGCAGGCTCTTTGTCCTGCTCTTTCTCGTCAGCCTTGGCTTCAGGCTCTTCAGACTTACCGGAATCGGCCTCGGGCGCGTCGTCCTGTTCATCTTGCTCGTCGCCATCGTCGCCAGCAACGGTAAGCTCAAGAAGCTTATCGCCTTCTGACAGCTTGTCACCCTCGGCCACCAGGACCTTCACGACTTTGCCGCCGAAAGGTGATGGAATTTCCATGGACGCCTTATCCGATTCGACGGTTACCAGGGCGTCATCTGCCTCGATGGTATCGCCTTCAGACACGTTGATCTCGATAACCGGTACGTTTTCCATTCCATCAAGTGGCGGAACAAGCACAGTCTCCTTCCTGGAGCCCCCGGATTTCTTCTTGGGTGCCGGCTTGCTCTCCGTCTCATCTTCTTGCTTGCTCTCCGGTTTTTCCTCAGCTTTCGGCTCCGACTCGCCACCTGAGTCTTCAGTGCCACTGCCCTCTTTACCGGCATCCCCACCGGAATCACCACTGGATTCCATGGTGCCCACAACGTCGCCTTCCTTGACCTTGTCACCCACCTTCACGGTGAGCTTGATGATCTTGCCGGCGCCAGGGGATGGCAACTCTACAGAGGCTTTGTCAGTTTCGACGGTCAGAATCGGATCTTCTGCTTCAACCGAGTCGCCTTCGCTTACCAAAAGCTCAATAACCTCAACTTCGTCTGCCCCGCCAAGATCCGGGACCTTGATTTCCTGCTCGCTCATAGCGGTCTCCTTAGCGGTGCGCCGGGTTCGGTGTATTGCGATCGATTCCGTACTTGCGCATGGCTTCAAGAACCTGCTCGTGCTTGACCTCACCATCTTTCGCCAGAGCAGATAATGCCGCTACGGCAACGTGGTAACGATCAACCTCAAAGAAATCACGCAGCTTTTCACGGGTATCACTGCGGCCAAAGCCATCCGTACCCAGAGTCAGGAAAGTTTTAGGAATAAACGCCCGCAACTGTTCGGAGTGCAGTTTGACGTAGTCGGTAGACGACACCACCGGGCCAGACTGATTTTCCAGGCACTGGGTGACATAAGCCTTGCGACCTTTATTATCATCTGGGTGCATCAGATTCCAGCGTTCTACATGCTGGCCGTCACGGGCCAGTTCGTTAAAGCTGGTAACACTCCATACATCGGAGCTGACTCCCCAATCATCCTTCAGCAGCTCAGCAGCAGCATTAACTTCGTTCATAATGGCGCCGGAGCCCAACAGCTGAACCCGCAGCTTGGTTTTACCTTTACCTTTGGCTTCAACCGAGCTGAACTTGTACATGCCTTTTATAATGCCTTCTTCGCACCCCTTAGGCATCGCAGGCTGAACGTAGTTCTCGTTTTCCATGGTGAGGTAGTAGTAGACGTTTTGGTTGTCTTCATACATTTCCTTCATGCCATGGTGGATGACCACCGCCATTTCGTAGGCATAGGCCGGGTCGTATGCTTTGCAGTTAGGAATAGTGTTGGCCAGGATATGGCTGTGCCCGTCCTGGTGCTGCAAGCCCTCACCGTTCAGCGTCGTGCGCCCGGCAGTACCGCCAATCAGAAAGCCGCGGGCCTGAATATCCCCAGCGGCCCATGCCAGGTCGCCGACACGCTGAAAGCCGAACATAGAGTAAAACGCATAGAAAGGAATCAGCGGGAAGTTGTTGGTGCTGTAGGATGTTGCAGCCGCCATCCAGGCCGCCATTGAGCCACCTTCGTTGATGCCCTCCTGCAGAATCTGGCCCTTCTTGTCTTCCCGGTAATACATGATCTGTTCGCGATCCTGCGGCACATACTTCTGCCCTTCTGAGGTATAGATACCCAGTTGGCGGAACATGCCTTCCATACCGAAGGTGCGGGCCTCGTCCGGAACAATCGGCACAACCCGCTTACCTACACGCTTGTCTTTGACCAGAGCACTCAGAATGCGCACGAATGCCATAGTGGTCGAGATTTCACGGTCGTTGGAGCCTTCCAGTACTTGCTTGAAGATATCCAGATCCGGAATCTGCAGCGGCTGGCTGTCTTTACGACGCTTGGGATAGAAGCCCCCCAGATCCTGCCGGCGCTTCTTCATGTACATCAGTTCCGGGCTATCCGGTGCCGGGCGATAATACGGGACGTCATCCAGCTCTTCGTCTTTTAGCGGAATCGCAAAACGATCGCGGAATGATTTCAGGGTTTCTGTGTCCAGTTTTTTCAGTGAGTGAGCCGTGTTGGTGGCTTCACCTGCCGCGCCAAAACCGTAGCCTTTGATGGTATGAGCGAGGATAACAGTTGGTCGGCCGTTCGCTTCGGTAGCTGCCTTTTTATAGGCCGCGTACACTTTATATGGGTCGTGGCCACCACGGTTGAGCTTGTTGATATCCTCATCGGTCCAGTTTTCGACCAACTTGGCAAGTTTCGGGTACTTACCAAAGAACTGCTTTCTCGTTGCAGCCGGACCAGCGTTGGTGAAACTCTGCAATTCGCCGTCGACCACTTCGTCCATGGCACGCTGCATGGTGCCGTCTTCATCTTTCTCGAACAGCGGGTCCCACATACGACCCCAAACGACTTTGATTACGTTCCAGCCAGCACCGCGGAAAGAGCCTTCCAGCTCCTGGATGATTTTGCCATTACCGCGAACAGGGCCGTCCAGCCGCTGCAGGTTGCAGTTCACCACGAATACCAGGTTATCGAGTTTTTCCCGACCGGCCTTGGAGATGCAGCCAAGCGTTTCTGGCTCGTCGGTTTCACCGTCACCTACAAAACACCACACTTTGCGATTTTCCATCTCGACCAGCTCGCGGCTATCGAGGTACTTCATTATATGTGCCTGGTAAATGGCCTGGATCGGTCCGAGCCCCATGGACACAGTCGGGAACTGCCAGTAATCCGGCATCAGCCATGGGTGCGGATAGGAAGACAAACCGCCGCCATCGACTTCTTCGCGGTATTTATCCAGCTGGGACTCTTCAAACCTACCTTCCAGGTACGAGCGGGCATAAATGCCCGGCGCCGCATGGCCCTGGAAATACACCAGATCTGATTCGCGTTTTTCATCGCCGCCGTGGAAGAAGTAGTTGAAGCCCACGTCGTACAACGTAGCTGCTGATGAAAAAGTGGAAATATGGCCACCCAAATCACCAGGGCGCTTGTTGGCGCGCACAACCATGGCCATGGCATTCCAGCGGATCAAAGAACGAATACGGCGCTCCATGAACAAGTCACCCGGCATGCGAGCTTCCTGGGCCAAAGGAATGGTGTTACGGAATGGTGTGGTAATGGAATACGGCAGTTCGGTGCCGTCGCGGCTGGCGCGCTCTGACAAGCGCTCCAGAATGTATTTCGCACGGTCTACGCCTTCGTTTTCGATCAGTGACTCGAGCGCATCAAGCCATTCACCGGTTTCAATGGGATCATCATCCTGGTACATCAAACCTCCCCCTTCACATCAAAAAGTGCGCCGAGTGCCGCGACCGGCATCCGCGTTAGCGATATCAACGAGCTGCGGAAACACAGCTTCTTTTCTTTGAACAAACTGCCGGACGGTGTTCCGGCCAATGGAAAGCCTGCATCCGTAAAGCATAGAACAGCTTTTACTGCCCTGCCCCGCAGAATGGCGCGTTTCTGCACAACAAACAGCGGGAGGCAACATTTACTAACGGCTCCTCGTAGTATTTTTACTACGCATTACCCTAAAAATCTTACAAAACGGTGAAACCACCGGACAAACCACAAAGATAATTACGATTATTTACGTAATAATGCCTGTTTTCCGGTACTCAAACAACCAGGCTCCGACCAACGTCTTAGTCCCCAAAACACTGCTCTTTTCATTACCGCGCTAAACGATGAAAACATAAAGCCGAGCGCCAACAAGACCACAAATACTTAGCAATTTCATAGCGTTAAAATAGATACGCCAAAAACAAAAAAACGAACCTCCCTGTTTTTTAATTAGACCTGAAACTAAACAGCAATTTATGTATACTCCCCTGCCCATTTTTTGACCACCGGAGCGGCGCTGATTTTGCCCTCCTGACATTTAGTACTTACAACTACAGAGGGCGAACCATGAATTCAATCGTCACGTTTCCCAACCGGATTCCCACTGCTGAATTCGAGGAGCGACGCTTCAAGGTTTATACGGACCGACAGCTAGACAAGATCGAGATCATTCAAAACCTTCCGGAAAAGACCCTGTTTGAGATGAAGGTAGTAGCCAGCGTGCTACCCTTCCGGGTAAACGAATACGTGATCAACGAGCTGATCAACTGGGACAAGGTGCCCAACGACCCTATCTATCAGTTGGTTTTTCCGCAAAAGGGGATGCTGAAAGACGAGCACTTTGAGCGCATGGCCAGAATGCACCGCGAAGGTGCCGAGAAAAAAGAGATCCAGGCCGTCGCCAAAAAAATCCGCGATGAACTGAACCCTCACCCGGCCGGCCAGATGGAAATGAATATGCCGGAACTGGAAGGCGAAGTGCTCGACGGCGTGCAACACAAATACCGCGAGACCGTGCTGTTCTTCCCTGCCCAGGGCCAAACCTGCCACTCATACTGCACTTTCTGTTTCCGCTGGGCGCAGTTCGTGGGCGACAAAGACCTGAAGATGTCCAGCACCGAAGCCGAGAAGCTTCACGGCTACCTGCAGGAGCACACGGAGGTCACCGATCTGCTGGTTACCGGCGGCGACCCCATGGTAATGAAAACGAAAAGCCTGGTTCAGTATCTTGAGCCTCTGCTGCAGCCAGAGTTTGATCACATCCAGACCATCCGCATCGGCACCAAGGCCCTGACCTTCTGGCCATACCGTTTCGTGACGGATAAAGATGCCGACGAACTGATCGACCTGTTCGCCAAACTGGTAGACGCAGGCAAGCACGTCGCGATCATGGCCCACTACAATCATTGGCAGGAAATCACCACGGACATCGCTGAAGAGGCCATCCGCCGCATCCGGGCAACCGGCGCCGAAATCCGTGCGCAAGGCCCGCTGATCAAACATGTAAACGATGACGCAGACGCCTGGGCCAAACTCTGGAAAAAAGAAGTGCAGCTGGGCATCATCCCTTACTACATGTTTGTGGAGCGCGACACCGGAGCCAAGAACTACTTTGAAGTACCTCTTGCGGAAGCCTTTCACATCTACCGCGAAGCCATGAAAAAAGTCAGCGGCCTGGCCCGAACAGCCCGCGGACCCAGCATGAGCGCCGGCCCCGGCAAAGTGGAAATTCAGGGCATCACGGAAGTACACGGCGAGAAGGTCTTTGTACTGCGCTTCCTGCAAGGCCGCAATCCAGACTGGGTACAGCGTCCGTTCTTTGCCAAATACAGCGAAACTGCCACCTGGCTGCATGAGCTTGAGCCGGCGTTCGGTGAGGAGAAGTTCTTTTTTGAGGATGAATTTGAAGCGATGAAGAACGGAAATGGCTAAGTCCGCCACCTGACTGCGGTATAGCTTCACAGAAAGGCCGGGGGGGAAGGATTCACCTGGCTTTTTCATTTTCATCCCCCCCCTGCGAGCAGCATTCGAGGCCTGCCATAAAGCGCCTGAACCTGAACTAAATAGTTAAAAACAGTGAACTAGTGTTTCATTATATATCCGGCCTTCACTCACCAGACAGGCTAAAGCCAGCGCCCACTTGGGCTCAGCCCCATCTTCCCGGATTTCCCAAAAAAGCGCTGCAATCCCGACACCCCCATATGGGGGCATGCACCCCAAAAAGCACGTGATAGCTTCATCGACTTCAACATTGGCGGTTCATAAGGAGTTTTCGGTGAAACTAATAAAACACATGGCTATCGCGGGCGCGCTGTCCTCTTCACTCTTGGTTGTTGGATGTGGTGGGTCGTCAAGTAATGACTCATCACAAGCCTCTCCGGCCAACCCACAAACCCCTCCGGCTAGCCTGCTGGACATTTCTGGCACAGCAGAAGCGCCGTCGGGCGCAGTAGCACATTACGAAACACAAAGCGCACTTGAACTGGCATTGAACTTTTTCGTGTCGCCGCTTGCTGCCGCAATTACAGGACTTGATCCGATCAGCGGCGCTACGGTTGAACTTATCAGAGTAGACAATAATGGAGCTCAGGAGGGAGACGTACTGGCAACCACAGTAACCTCTATCACTGGCGACTACACTCTTACGCTGCCTGAGGGAGTGAACCTCGCAGGCAACCTGGTGGTAAGGATTAACGGCAGTAATGATTCTCTTCGTGCCCAGGTCGTGGAAAAAGACGTGGATATCTCTCCGGTATCCGAGTTCGTGCTACGCAAATTCGTTAGCCAAGGCGCGGCACTGGATCAGTTGCTTGTAACCGATGTCGTAAAACTTTCTGGCCGAGTGGAAGAGTTTGATATCACGCTGGCAAATTCTGTAAACCTGGAGGCAGCGTTTTCAGCCCTGGAAAATGAAATCGGCGATTTCGTCGAAAGCGAAGTAGCCGTTGCAGCATCCACCAGTGGCAACGCTGCAGGCATTGCCGGCGACTATCGGAGTTCAGCGTTTTCGTTTGCTCTGCACGACAGCGACAACAACACCTTGGGCACCTACGCCAACGACCTCTGGGCCAGCACCTTTACGTTCGCAGATAACGGCAACGGCAACGGCGACGTTACCGTAACGCACCTTAAAGAGGACTCTGCTTATGGCGACTTGTCGGGCTCCGCGCTGAACCAAAGCAACATCTATTACGAAGCAGAAACCGAGACTGTTAACGAGAGCTTTCCTGCAACCTTGACCGCCAGCGGGATACTATCGATTACAGGTGAGTTTGAGGAAGATATTGAAGAAGACTACGGCTGGCGCTACCCCGCCGGCATCTACAATCTGCAACAAGTTGCAGATACCGGGTTGTTTTTCATGGTGTCAAACGAGGGCGCAGTCAGATACGAAACTACCGACACCAACAACGACGGGATCAACGACGCAATCGACCCTGACCTGAAATCAGGTGACGAAGTCTTCCGCACGCTGGAGATATTCAGCCGGCAACCGACCGCATTTACCAATAGCGACCTGTCCGGGAAGTTCGGCCGGGTGTTTCTGGAGTCCTGGCTGGCAAGCGACACCATTGAGCTTCAGACCGAAATCAACACACTTACCTTTGATGGTGCGGGTAATTTCGACTATGGCGCCGTCAACGATGGCCACCTTATAGGCCTGAGCTCATCAGGAACCTCCTATGAATCGATTACAGAAGCCGGCGAACTCAATCAGCCCATGGTAATTACCCCAGACGGTGACATCACCTCAGCCGGTGGCGAACCATCAGATGGTTTTATCAGTGACACTTTTGACTTCCTGGCGTTCGCCGAAGCCGAAGGCACCAATCAACAAGACGCTCAAACCAGCAAGACACTGCTGGTGAAGCTGCCAACAACGGCGCCAACGGTCACCGACAACAGGTATCGCATGCTGCTGACCTCGATGAAGCTGGGGGCCGGTGCCGAACTACTGATGTCATCCAGCAAGTTCAATACCTTCCTCACCATGGGTTCGGAAACAAGCGGCACCATTGACGGAGCATTCTTTGAAGTTCGCAAAACCGGCCTGGGGGGCGATATCAGCGTCTCCACTGATACCGCTGAAGCCATCGAGGTAGACGTTGCTCTTGGCGGTGCTGACATAAGCACCCTGACGGTTTCGGGTGAGGGCGGCGGCACAACCACCATGGAAGGCTTCTTCAACGAAAATGCAACCCTCGGCGTGTTTGCACTGAGCTATACAGAAACTGCAAGCAGTGATCCGGATGAGCTGGGCCTGGTTGTACTGATAAAAACCAGCGACTAACGTCGCTGACGGCATGGAGCTTCTATCACGAAGCTCCATGCCGCTCTTTCTATCTCAACAGTGCCGAAAGAATTGTACTGATCAGCTGACCTTGCCGAGTTTGTCCGGTTTTATGAAATATCTGCTTCAGATAACTACGAATCGTTGACTCGCTTTTACACCGCTTTTCGGCGATATCTTTCAGGCTAAGCCCTGTCACGAGATCCTCACACACCTCCGCCTCAACCGGTGACAGAGCAAAAAACTCGGCAATTGCGCCAGCATCGGGAAATACTCGCGCATCCGAACCAATAACAGTGATCAGCACACCTGCCGTGAGCAGCTCGTTATATTCAAGAGGCCGGATAGACATTACCAGTGGTGACCCAGAATCGCGATTGATGACCAAAGTTTCAGGCCGGGCGACGCCGCCACCTATTGCGGCATCTGAGGCTCGCGTAATAGTACGAAAAAACATCTTCTGCGTGACATCAGACTGAAAGCAGAAGCGCTGAGACCGGATGGCAAGGCAACGCTCGCTCTCCAGCAATTGATCTCCGCGCTGGTTCGCAAGCACCACCATACCCCGGTTATTCAGCACAAAAGCTGCCTCGGGAATCAATTCAACTATTGCTGAAAGCGACTGCTCAGTGCTCGGATGCTGATGAAACGTTTGCGCAAGACTGACTGTTTGCCGCACGAACGGTACAAGGCGATTCATGGCCTCAAGTTCCTCTGGGAAATACGGACCTTGAGCAACAGTTCGCTGAATGGTTAGCAGGATGATGTGTGTGTCAGAAGCATCTACCACTAACCAGGCAGAATCAAGCATGTTCTGGTCTGATTCCCAGCGTTCGTAGTCATCGCCGGGCGGGCCCTGTTCTAGTAACGGCAAGGCTGAGTTGAACACTCCTGGCTGCTGGGTGATAGCATGACTGGTGACCGCGTCGTGCGCGATCATGTTGTTATCCAGGTACCAGCCCAGAAACTCGTCCGAAAGCCCGGCGTGCCAGATGTGCTTAAGAGCTATTGGAGTTCGTCGGATGAAGGAGAGTTGGGCGGCACATCCGTTAACGGATCTGCTCAGCATAGCCAGAAAATCGTGGAAGCCAGCCTGGTGCTGCAAAGACTCGTACAGACACTGGATCAGCTCAGGTTCGTTGGGCAAGACCCGTTGAGGTTTCGAAGATCCATGAAAAAGTTGAGATTTCAGTGGTTGAGACGCCATGAAATCCCCCGCTTATGTTATTTACATGGATGCTGGCCACCCAGCTCAACCAGTCAAACTATAGAAGAGTTTCAAAAGATGTGAAGCAAAAATAGATATATCGCTATATATTCGGCCCAGAGCGCCGGCCATGCACAAAGGCATGGCGCTGGCTCCGACATGCGGAATTAATGCATCAGCGTATACAGCTTACGCCGATAAGCACGCACATCTGGATTGTTATTACCCAGTTTCTCAAACAACTCAACCAGCGTGGTTTTAGCCACTTCGTCTTTATATTTGCTGTCCACCTGCATCAAACGAATCAGCAACTCCATGGCTTCGGCATTCTTTTCCTGCAGCACCTTGTGAAGTGCGAGCAGGTGCAGCGCGTTAGGATCTTTCGGATCCTGCTCCAGAGCCATTTCAAGATCCTTTACTGGTGGAAGTTCTGCCGATTGTTTCAGGAACTTTATTCTGGCCGCCAGCTGCTTTGCCTGGTGCTGCAGTTTCTCCTCAGGAGGCAGGCTTTCAAGCACCTGCTCAGCGGTTTGAAGATCGCCGGTTTCGGCTTTCAGCTGGGCAAGATCAATCAGCACCTTGAGGTTCTCCGGATCTTCCCTGTTCATTTCTGACAGTATTTCCATCGCGCCTTCGATATCGCCCTCTTCCCAGATGCGATGGGCTTTGTCGTAAGGAGCCTCTTCCGGCAGTTCGATATGCTTTTCCAACACCTTGCGAATTTCACTTTCTGGCAAGGCACCATTAAATCCATCAACCGCCTGGCCATCCTTCACCAGGATGATAGTTGGCAGGCTGCGCACACCCAGGCTGGATGTGAGCTGCTCCTGCTCATCCGCGTTAACCTTGGCCAGCAGGAACGCGCCATTATATTCGTTCGCCAGCTTTTCCAGCAGGGGCATAAGCTGTTTGCAGGGCGCACACCACTCCGCCCATACATCCACAAGTACGGGCGTGGAAGCAGAGGCGTCCATAACCTCCTGCTGGAAGTTTTCCATGGTGGCTTCAAATATATGGGGAGAGCTGCTCATGTCGGGCACCTGAGTTGTTCGCAACGTTGACTATTGGTTATTGCGTAGATGGGGTGCAGGGGGCTGAAATTCAAGACTGCTAACCAGGGTATTAGCAAAGCCCATGCTTGAAAATATGACTTTAGGCTTCAGTTAGTAAACAGATACTTCTCCTACCAGGAAGCTGATACGGCATGAAAAACGAAAAAGACAACGACTCCCTGACAGAGTTTGAGGAAGATGTCACTGAGTACATCGGCAAGAACGAACACAGCAAAGAGCTCGTTCTGCCCCAGCATTCCATGCCCAAGCGGATGTATGTGCTGCCGGTCTCAAACCGGCCATTTTTCCCGGCCCAGGTGCAACCGGTCGTAGTCAACCAGGACCCCTGGCAAGAAACCCTGAAGCGTGTGAGCGAAACCGACCACAAAATGCTCGGGATCTGTTTTGTGAATGATCACCAATCCGGGCAGAGCGTGCCAGAGAGCGACACGCTGGCAGAGGTTGGCTGCGCGGTGCGCATTCATCACGCACAGAATAAAGACGGAAACGTGCAGTTTATTGCGCAGGGGCTACAGCGCTTTCGCATCGTACAGTGGCTGCGCCGCAAGCCTCCGTATCTGGTCGAGGTTGAGTACCCGCAGGAGCCGGAGGAAGATGCAGATGAAACCAAGGCCTACACACTGGCTATCATCAATGCCATTAAAGAGCTGCTGCGGACCAACCCGCTGTATGGCGAGGAGGTAAAGCAGTACCTCTCACGCTTTGGTCCGGAAGACAGCTCTCCGCTGACGGACTTCGGCGCATCCATGACCAGCGCCCCCGGACAGGAACTGCAAGATGTATTGAATACAGTACCCCTGCTGAGGCGCATGGAAAAAGTACTTCTGCTGATGCGCAAAGAGTTGGAAGTGGCGCGCCTTCAGTCTGAAATCAGCGAAGAAGTAAATGAGAAGGTGCAGAAACACCAACGTGACTTTTTCCTGAAGGAGCAACTGAAGGTCATTCAGCGCGAGCTGGGCATATCGAAAGATGATAAGACGGCAGATGCCGAGCGATTTGAAAGCCGAATGGCAGAGCTGAGTCCACCCGAACCCGTACAAGAGCGCTTTGACGAAGAACTGCAAAAGCTTCAGATTCTGGAGCAGGGTTCTCCGGAGTATGGCGTTACCCGCAATTATCTGGATTGGCTAACACAGGTACCCTGGGGCCAGCACTCAGAAGATCAGTTCGATCTGACGCAAGCTCGCAACATTCTGAACCGAGATCACGACGGGCTTGATGATGTAAAAGACCGGATAATCGAGTTCCTCGCCGAAGGTACTTTCAAAGGTGAAGTCAGTGGCTCGATATTGCTACTCGTCGGCCCACCGGGTGTAGGTAAAACTTCCATAGGCCACTCAGTGGCGGACGCTCTCGGGCGCAAGTTCTACCGGTTCAGCGTTGGCGGTATGCGGGACGAAGCTGAAATCAAAGGTCACAGACGCACCTATATCGGCGCCATGCCCGGCAAATTCGTGCAAGCGCTGAAAGATACCAAAGTAGCCAACCCGGTGATCATGCTGGATGAAATCGACAAGATTGGCGCGTCCTATCAGGGTGATCCGGCTTCTGCGCTTCTGGAAACCCTGGACCCGGAACAGAACAAGGAATTTCTGGACCACTACCTGGATGTCCGCATGGATTTGTCCAAGGTGCTGTTCATTTGCACGGCCAACCAGCTCGACACCATTCCGCGGCCGCTACTGGACCGCATGGATGTTATCCGCCTGTCGGGTTATATCGGCGAGGAAAAGCTGGCCATCGCCAAGCATCACCTGCTGCCGCGTCTTTTGAAGCAGGCCGGGTTGCTTAAAAAGCAATTCAACATAACCGACGCTGCCATTCGCCAGATCATCGAAGGTTATGCCCGTGAAGCGGGTGTCCGAAACCTTGAAAAAATGCTGCATAAAGTTATGCGCAAAGGCATAGTAAAACTGCTGGAAGCCCCGGATGAACCGGTGAAGGTGGGCGTAGCCGATTTGCAGGAATATCTGGGGCAACCTGTATTCCGTAAAGAAAAAGCGCTCAAGGGCATTGGCGTTGTAACCGGGCTGGCGTGGACATCCATGGGTGGCGCAACGCTGGGCATTGAGGCGTCCCGTATTCACTCCAGCCAACGCGGTTTCAAGCTGACAGGCCAGCTTGGCGACGTCATGAAAGAATCGGCTGAAATCGCTTACAGCTATGTTTCCTCGAACCTGAAACGGTTCAAAGGCGACCCCGGTTTTTTCGATAAATCCTTCGTGCATCTTCATGTACCGGAAGGCGCAACACCCAAGGACGGCCCCAGTGCGGGTGTTACCATGGCAACGGCTTTACTCTCTATCGCTCGCAGAGAAGCCCCCCAGCAGAATACAGCGATGACCGGGGAGCTGACACTCACCGGCCAGGTTCTTCCTGTGGGCGGTATCCGCGAGAAAGTCATTGCGGCGCGTAGGCAGAAAATCAGCAATCTGATTCTGCCGGAAGCGAACAGGGGCGATTATGAGGAACTACCGGAATACCTGAAGGAAGGCCTGACGGTCAACTTTGCCAAGCACTACAATGATGTTTTTCAGGTGTGCTTTGGCAACAAGCCCCGGTCCGGGTCATCAGTGCACTGATTCGGTTAGAGAGAAAAGGCTTAACCCTTTTCTCTCTCTTTCCATCCATCATCTTTCAGAACCGGGCCTATATCCAGAACCGGAGAAGCATCTATGTCATCGGCATCCATCATATTCGCGACCCGCTGAATAGACGCGAGAATCATGTTCTGCTCCCACTCATCAAGGCTCTGGAACTTCTTGATGAAATCCTCCTGTAGCGGGTTCGGGGCACGGGAAAGTATATCTGCCCCTCCCTCGGTCAGGTGCGCGTGAACCTTGCGTTTATCCTGCGTACTGCGAACGCGGTAGACCAGCGCCCGATGCTCCAGTCGATCAAGAATGGTGGTAACCGTGGCCTGGCTCAGGCTGACCTTGTCGGCAATCGTGCCAATGGTAACCTCGCCCAGATCCCGGATGGTCCGCATGATCAAAAGTTGCGGGCCGGTAAGCCCGGCATTTTTACTAAGACGCTTGGAGTGAAGATCCGTCGCCCGAATGACACGCCTGAGTGCCACCAGAACATGCTCATGATTGCTCACTGTGTTACTTGCTCCGTTGAAGCCTTCCGGCTTTTGTTTACACCACTAACTATTAGAGGTCGTGACACTTTTAATTGCAAGTAGCGATTTCCCTCTCGGCTCACCTCGCAGATGAACTCGTACCAGTTCACAGTTCCCTATCAGCATCAGCGTCGAACAGTTGCGCGACCGGGAAAGCTTGCGCAAACTGAGCTTCCCGGATCATCCTGACGTTATAAATGCTTGAGCCGGCAAATGTTAAATAATCAAAGAAGCCTTGGGCTAGCTTGACAAGGTTGGATGTGTAGTGTTTGTTTAGACTTCTGAGAACATCAAGAATAACCCTGAACCTGACAGGACAGACACAAATGACAACTTCACTGAAAAAACTCGTTACTGCCGTTAGCGCGTCCGTTGCCCTGATGGGTGCCGGACACGCAGCCGCGGAGATTCAGATTGGTATTGCAGGCCCGATGACCGGCCCGGTTGCCCAGTATGGTGATATGCAGTTCTCCGGTGCCCGTATGGCTATTGAGCAAATCAACGCTGCCGGCGGAGTGATGGGTGAACAGCTTGTCGCCGTTGAATACGACGACGTTTGCGACCCCAAGCAGGCCGTTACCGTGGCAAACCGGCTGGTTAACGATGGCGTTCAATACGTGATCGGTCACCTTTGCTCCAGCTCTACTCAGCCTGCGTCAGACATCTATGAGGACGAAGGCATTCTGATGGTCACCCCAGCCTCAACCAGCCCGGAAATCACCGAGCGCGGTTATGAACTGGTTTTCCGCACCATTGGTCTCGATAGCATGCAGGGCCCAGTGGCCGGCAACTACATTGCCAGCCAGAACCCGGAGCGCGTTGCGATCGTTCACGATAAGCAGCAGTACGGTGAAGGTATCGCTACAGCCGTTCGCGACACCCTGAAAGACAAGGGCATCGAAATTGCCATGTTTGAAGGTATTACCGCGGGCGACAAGGATTTTTCCTCCCTCGTCACCAAGCTCAAGCAGGCAGACGTTGATTACGTTTACTATGGCGGCTATCACCCTGAACTGGGGCTGATTTTGCGCCAGGCACGCCAGGCTGATCTCGATGCGAAGTTCATGGGGCCGGAAGGCGTTGGCAACAAGGATATCAACACCATTGCAGGTGAAGCCGCGGAAGGGCTTTTCGTAACCCTGCCCCCAAGCTTTGACACAAAGGCGGAAAACCAGGAGCTTGTAAAGGCTTTCGAAGCCAAAGGTGAAGACCCTTCAGGCCCGTTCGTGCTGACCTCCTACGCCGCTGTACAGCTGGTTGCTGATGGTATCGAAGCTGCCAACTCGAAAGACCCGTTCGACGTTGCTGAAGCGCTACGCAGCGGCAGCTTTGAAACACCAATCGGCACTGTGCAGTACGACAAGGCCGGCGACATGAAGTCATTCGAGTTCGTTGTGTATGAATGGCATTCAGATGGCAGCAAAACTCCGGTAAACTAAGCCAAATCGTTAATTAACGGTAATCATGAGAGCACCTTCTCACCGCGATCCGGGAGAAGGTGTTTTTCTAGGCTCCTTAGGATCCTGCCTCACGTCCGGCCCGGTTATCCCGTGTCTGATGTGTTTCAGAGAAGGGAGCGGGCCTCCGGAGTCAAACAACAATGCAAGACCTCCTGTATTTCTCTCAACAGCTCATTAACGGGCTAACGATCGGGAGCGCCTACGCCCTGATCGCCATCGGTTATACGATGGTTTACGGCATCATTGGCATGATCAACTTTGCCCATGGTGAGATCTATATGATCGGCGCTTATACCGCGCTTATCGCCATTACCGGCCTGACCGCTCTAGGCCTTGCCTGGCTCCCACTGATCCTTATTGTTGCGCTTCTGTGCGCGATGATTGTTTCCAGCTCTATGGGCTGGGCAGTAGAACGGGTCGCCTATCGTCCGGTACGCGGCAGGCACCGCCTGATCCCGTTGATCTCTGCAATCGGTATGTCCATCTTCCTGCAAAACTATGTGCATCTCGCTCAGGGCTCCCGCAATGTCGGCTTTCCGGCGTTGATTGAAGGTGGGTTCAACTTTAGCGCTGATGGCGCCTTCGAGATGTCGCTGTCTTACATGCAGATCACCATTTTTGTGACCACATTAATTTGCATGACGGCACTATCGTTGTTTATTTCCCGCTCCCGCACAGGTCGCGCCTGCCGGGCAGTTTCCCAGGATCTCGGCATGGCCAGCCTTCTGGGCATCGACACCAACCGTATTATTTCAGCCACGTTCATCATAGGTGCTGCACTGGCTGCGGTTGCCGGCTTACTTCTGGGCATGTACTACGGTTCGGTTGATCCCTTGTTTGGCTTCATCGCAGGGCTAAAAGCCTTTACAGCAGCCGTGCTTGGCGGCATCGGCAGCATCCCCGGCGCCATGCTCGGAGGCCTGATTCTCGGCGTTTCTGAAAGCATGACATCCGGCTACCTCAGCGGTGAATATAAAGACGTCGTGTCCTTTGGCTTGCTGATCCTCATTCTGCTGTTCAAACCCACGGGCCTGCTTGGCAAACCGGAGGTTGAGAAGATCTGATGGCTGCTAACAATTACAGACACGCACTGTTCTGTGCGATTGTCACGCTGATTATTTCGTTCCCTATTCTTGGGTTCAACCTGGAAGCCAAGGGCATCAACATCACGCTCACCGGAGCCACAACCTCAACCATCATTGCGGTGATCCTGGCGGCGGTAGCGGTTTTCGTGTTCCAGGCGTTCCGTGACTCGTTCATGGTCATGCTGGGCAAACTGCCGAATCTCAACCCACTGGCCGGCAAAGAGCCCATGGAGCAATCCAAACGGGTCAAACTCGAGTCCTGGGTGCTGACCGGCATAGTTGTGTTCGCACTATTCTGGCCCTTTCTTGTGTCGCGAGGTTCGGTAGATCTGGCCACGCTGGTGCTTATCTACATCATGCTGGCACTCGGCCTTAACGTAGTTGTCGGCCTCGCCGGGCTGCTGGATCTGGGGTACGTGGCGTTTTACGCCGTGGGCGCTTATACATTTGCGCTGCTTTCCCAGTACATCGGCATCTCTTTCTGGATGGCCCTGCCCATCGGCGCGTTACTGGCCGGGCTCACCGGGATGATTCTGGGCTTCCCGGTGTTGCGTCTCAGAGGGGACTATCTGGCGATCGTTACCCTGGGCTTTGGCGAGATTATCCGCATACTGCTCAACAACTGGACAACTCTGACGGGTGGCCCCAATGGCATCGGCGGCATTCCCGAACCTACGCTGTTTGGCATGGAGTTTGGTCGCCGAATAAAAGAGGAAGGTAACACCTCCTTCCACGAAACCTTTGGTATTGCCTACAGCGGTGAGCACAAGGTTATCTTCCTGTACCTGATTGCTCTGGTGCTTGCGGTGATTACCGCCCTGATTATCCGACGCTTCATGCGCATGCCCGTCGGCCGTGCCTGGGAGGCCCTGCGAGAAGACGAGATCGCTGCCCGCTCCCTCGGACTTAGCCGCACGGCGGTCAAGCTTTCGGCCTTTACCATTGGCGCGTTCTTCGCTGGTTTTGCAGGCACTGTGTTTGCCTCCAAGCAGGGCTTTATCAGCCCGGAGTCCTTTGTATTCCTGGAATCCGCCATCATCCTGGCAATTGTGGTTCTGGGCGGTATGGGCTCACAGTTGGGCGTCATACTGGCAGCTATTGCAGTCACCATTCTGCCGGAGCTCGCACGGGAGTTCTCCGAATACCGCATGCTGATTTTCGGCGCTGCCATGGTGCTGATGATGGTCTGGCGGCCGCAGGGTCTGCTACCCATGCGCCGTATCCACATCACACTGAACAAGCAGGGGTGACAGACAATGCTTGAAGTACAGAATCTGTCCATGCGCTTTGGCGGCCTGTTGGCAGTAGACGGCGTTTCACTGGACGTGAAGGAACGGGAAATCGTTTCAATTATTGGCCCCAACGGTGCCGGAAAAACCACTGTATTCAACTGCATGAGCGGTTTTTACAAGCCTTCCGGTGGCAAGATCATTTTTGAGGGCAGAGAAGTACAGGGCATACCGGATTACAAGATTTCCCGGCTGGGTATGGTGAGAACCTTTCAGCACGTGCGCCTGTTCACTCAAATGAGCGTTGTGGAAAACCTGCTTGTCGCCCAGCATCGCCACCTCAACACCAACATGCTTGCCGGGCTTTTTGGCACGCCCAATTATAAAGAACGCGAGCGCAAAGCACTGGACCGTGCCGCCTACTGGCTGGAACGTGTCGGGCTTCTTGACCTTGCCAACCGGGATGCAGGCAACCTGGCCTACGGTCAGCAGCGGCGGCTTGAAATTGCGCGCTGCATGGTCACCGAACCCAAACTGCTGATGCTCGACGAGCCCGCGGCCGGCCTCAACCCGGCGGAAACGAAGGAGCTCAATCAGCTGATCGTCAGCCTGAAAGAGGACTACAACGTTTCCGTAGTGCTGATTGAGCACGATATGAGTCTGGTAATGGATATCTCCGACCGCATAAACGTCATTAACCAGGGCCGCCCCCTGGCCAGTGGTACGCCGGAAGAAATCCGCCACAACGACGACGTGATCAATGCCTACCTGGGCGAGGCCTGACTATGAGCATGCTTGTACTAGAAGACGTCCACACTCATTACGGCAAAATTGAGGCCCTTCACGGGGTCTCGGTTGAAGTAAACAAGGGTGAAATCGTCTCGCTGATCGGTGCCAACGGCGCCGGAAAAACGACTCTGCTGATGACTGTATGTGGAATGCCCCAAGCCAGTTCCGGACGCGTCATCCTGGAAGGTCGGGATATCACTACCGAGCCCACTGCGCAGATCATGCGTTCAGGCCTGGCGATAGTACCTGAAGGTCGGCGCATCTTCTCTGGCCTGACGGTTGAAGAAAACCTTCACATGGGCGGGTTCTTCAACACCAAATCCGAGATCCGCAAAAGCCAGTCCCACGTTTACGAGCTGTTCCCACGCCTGAAAGAGCGTGAACACCAGCGCGCGGGCACCATGTCAGGCGGCGAACAACAGATGCTGGCCATAGGCCGGGCGTTGATGAGTCGCCCCAACATGATCATCCTGGACGAGCCATCTCTCGGGCTGGCACCGCTTATCATCAAGCAGATCTTCGAGATTATTGGCCACCTGCGGGATGAAGGCATTACCGTGTTCCTGGTGGAGCAGAACGCTCACCAGGCGCTGCACCTTGCTGACCGGGGATATGTGCTGGAAACAGGGAAAATCCGGCTACATGATACGGGCAAAAATCTGCTGGCCAACCCGGATGTGCAAAACGCCTATCTGGGCGGCTGAGCAGGCTATTCTGACGCCTCTGAACCGGAGCTTGCTCCGGTTTTTTTACGCCCTGATTTTACCTTGAGGTCGGATGAGGGGAACAAATAGTCTGGCAAAATCAAATAGTCACAGAGGTATAGACTTGCGGTTATCAAATCTGCACTATACTTAAGGCAACGGTCTTAGTACTTGTTTCTGCGGGAATCCGTCAGGGGCCGTTCCCACGCAGCCAGTAACAGTGCTGGCTATGTGTTTTTTTGCGACGACTGTAAAAATATTCAATGGAGTGGAAAATGAAAAAACTGATCGCAGGTGCAATTCTTCTTGGTGCTTCTTCCATGGCTTTTGCTCAACCGGGCTGCGGCGTTGGCGCCATGATATGGAAAGGACAATCCGGCGTTGCCCCCCACGTGCTGGCGGCAACAACTAACGGTACATTCGGCAACCAGACATTTGGTATGACCTCGGGCACTCTGGGCTGCCAGACCAACGAGTCTGTTCAGTCAATGGCCATGTACATGGACAGCAACATCGATAAAGTAGCTCGCGACATGTCTCGCGGCAACGGTGAGAACCTGGAAACACTAGCGGTTCTTTTGGGCGTTGAAGAAGCAGATCGCGGCGCGTTCCGTGAAGTTATGCAGGATAATTTCGCAACTATTTTCCCAAGCTCCGAAACCACCTCCGGTGAAGCAGTAGACGCCATTGTTGCGCTGCTGGAAAAGAATGAGTCGCTGAGCAAATACGTAGCGGCCTGATAGCTGAACTGCAGGGACGCCCGAGCGCCAAGGATGGCGCGCTTCCCCCGTTTTACCATCTCCCACCGGAAATCGCATTTACCCATGAGCAACATGCTTCGCATTGGGCCAGCTGCGCTTTGGCTCATCATCAGCTTACCTCTGCAGGCTCAGATACAGGCGGCCGACAAACCCTTACATCTGGACCCTGCGTGGCTCACGCTCATTCACTACCAGCCTTCGCGACTTGGCGGTGGCTATACCAGCCAGGCCGATGATCCTGGTTTTTTTCTTAGCGAAAGCGGCAAGACTTCACCGAAAGCGGAACTCGAAGCGACACTGGACGCAATCCGGCAGCCGGGGAACGGAAACGAACACGCCAGATGCCGGTTCCCCGCAAGGGACGCCTGGCTTCGCAAACGCCTCGACCTTCCAGAAACGGCAGTGGACTGCCCCGGTTATCAGGAGTGGACGGACACGCTCAACACCGAAAGCGTTACCTTGGTTTTCGCGGCCTCTTACCTGAACAGCCCCTCATCAATGTTCGGACACACTTTTCTGCGGCTGGATCCACCACAGGAAGACGAGCAAACGAACCTGCTGCTTGCCAATACGATTTCCTACGCTGCCGATGCTGCCGCCCATGACAGCGAGCTGCTCTTCGCCTACCGGGGAATTTTCGGCGGTTACCCGGGAATTACAACCGTGCAGCCCTACTACGAAAAGATCAGGCTCTACTCAGACATTGAGCACAGGGACCTGTGGGAATACACGCTGAATCTCGATCAGCAGGAAGTGGATTTTATGCTGGCCCATGCCTGGGAGATCCGCGACCGCAATTTTGATTACTATTTTTTTGACGAAAACTGCGCCTATCGCCTGCTCGCCCTTATCGATATCGCGCGCCCTGGAAGCAACCTTCTGGATGAGGTAAGCACCCACGCCATACCATCCGACACAGTGCGCTGGGTCATCGACAAGGATCTGGTCAGTAAAGTGCATTATCGACCGTCAGCGGCCACCTCGGTTGCGCATAACCTTTCAACGCTATCCAGCTCCCATCAGACCCTTGCGGCGGCCATAGCCAATGGCTACGTAGAGCCAGACAGTGATGAAGTGCTTGCGCTCTCCCCACAGGAGCGCGCGCATGTGCTCGACGCCACCTACGACTACGTACGCTACCAAAGCGAGGCAGATAGCTGGCCAAGGGAAGTGGCAGCCCCACTCTCCCACAGCCTGCTGCGTGAACGCAGTAAAATCGATGGTGTTGCGCCACTCGAAGAACCACCCGAGCCGGAGGTACGTGACGACCAGGGCCACGATACCTTCCGCATCAGTCTGGGTGCCGGACAACTTGCCCATCGTGAGTTTACCCAGCTCACGTTTCGGCCGGCTTATCACGATATTCTCGATCCACCTGCCGGTTACCGCAGCGGCGCCCAGCTACAATTCTTACGAGTGGATGCACGCTATTACACCGATAACGACGAACTGCAACTGGAACAGCTCACCGCCGTGGAAATCCGCTCCCTGAGCCCCCGAAACGCGTTCTTCTCACCCTTGTCGTGGCAAGTGGGCTTTGGTGGCCGCCGCACCGATACCGGAGAAAAAAGAGTTCTGGCGCCCTATCTGGAAGGTGGCGCAGGGGGTAGCTGGAGTCTTGGCCAACAAACCCAGGCATTTGCCATTGCGACGGCAGACCTGGAAATCGACGACGACCTGAGCCGTGGCTATGATGCTGCGCCGGGTGCAGACATTGGCCTGCTGCACCAAAACAACCGCTTCAGCCTGACAGCGGGCGCAAAAACCAAAGCATGGATCGTTAGCAGCCAGCACCGGCAAGACCAGGTGTACGTCAAAGGAAACTGGCATATCGGCCGTGAATTCAGCCTGTTTGCGGAATTCACCCGGGAAGACCACTACGACAGGTACCAGAGCACATGGCAAGCCGGACTGCACGCTTACTTTTGAGAATGCCGAAGCTGAAAACACCTCTGCTGAGTCTGTTTCTTGCGGCCGTTGCGCTATCGCAAAACGGCTGCAGCAGCCTGTTCTTCTTTCCTGACAAAACCACCTACATAACGCCAGACCGCCTCAACCTGACTTACGAAAATATATACCTCGACACGGCCGACGGCGAAACTCTCCACGGCTGGTGGCTGCCTGCTGAAAACGATGCGCTGGGCACCGTCTACTTCCTCCATGGCAACGCCCAGAACATCAGTAGCCACCTGCTCAACGTATCCTGGTTGCCCGCAGAGGGCTACAACGTCTTCACCATCGACTATCGGGGTTACGGCAACTCCACCGGCGCACCGGACATAGAAGGCGCCCTTCACGATTCTGAAACCGGCCTACGCTGGCTGGTACAACAACCTGCCACCGATAACGCCCCGGTCTTCCTTCTGGGCCAAAGCCTGGGCGGCGCACTGGGGCTCACTCTCGCCAGCGAATGGATACAAAGGAATGAAACGCCGGCGCTAAACGGCGTCATCCTCGATGGGACCTTCTCCGGCTTCCGGGGCATAGCGAAAGAAAAGCTCTCGGAGTTCTGGCTCACCTGGCCCCTACAGGTACCCCTGAGCTGGACTATTCCCGACGAGTACGAAGGCGTCGACCAGGTCGCCAATATCAGCCCAGTACCTGTCATGATCATTCACAGCGTCCGCGACGGAATTATCCCCTTTAATAACGGCCAGGCGCTCTATGAGGCGGCAGATGAACCCAAGCAATTCCTGCAGACAGACACACCCCACACGGCTACGTTCATAATTCCTGCGTATAGAGAGGCAGTGCTGGAGTTTCTAAAAGCCGAGTAGCTATGTCACCAAGGCCGTTCAGGTAAATCTTTGGAACAGTTAACTCGAATGCGTAAGCGTTAGTCGGGAGGGCCGCTTCAAAACTGTAGAGGGCCAAGGATGGCCCGAAACAAGCCCACATGGACGTGCTCGTAGCGTGTTTTGAAGCGGCCCTCCCGACTAACGCCACCGCCCAAGCAAAAAACAAAAAACCCGCCAATCCAAAGGAAAGGCGGGTTTTTTTGTAGCTGCTAACTATCAGTCAGAAAAGTCAGTCGGCTGCTCGCCTTCTTTGACTTCCTTCATGGACAGCTTCACACGACCACGGTTGTCCACATCCAGAACCTTGACCAGAACTTCCTGACCTTCGCTGAGCTCGTCAGTCACATTCTCGATCCGGCGATCAGAGATCTGGGAAATGTGCACCAGACCATCCTTGCCAGGCAGGATGTTAACAAAGGCACCAAAGTCCACAATGCGCTCAACGCGACCCTTGTAGATAGCACCCACTTCAATCTCTGCAGTGATTTCCTTAACCCGGTTAACCGCCGCCTGGGCCGCTTCCTGGTTGTCTGCATAGATCTTCACGTTTCCGTCGTCATCCAGATCAATGGAAGCACCGGTCTCGTCACAGATAGAACGGATCATGGAACCGCCCTTACCGATCACGTCACGGATCTTCTCAGGGTTGATCTTGATAGCAGTGATGCTCGGTGCGCGCGGAGAAAGCTCGGTGCGCGATACAGAGATAACCTTGTTCATCTCTTCCAGAATATGCTGACGCGCCGCGTAAGCCTGCTCCAGAGCGAGCTCCATGATCTCGTCGGTAATACCCTGGATTTTGATATCCATCTGCAGGGCAGTTACGCCGTCTTTGGTACCCGCAACCTTGAAGTCCATGTCACCAAGGTGATCTTCATCACCCAGGATGTCAGTCAGAATGGCGAACTTGTCACCTTCCTTGACCAGACCCATAGCAATACCGGCTACCGGGGCTTTCAAAGGAACACCCGCGTCCATCAGTGCGAGGCTTGAACCACAAACCGATGCCATAGAGCTGGAGCCGTTGGACTCAGTAATTTCGGAAACCGCACGAATGGCATACGGGAACTCTTCCAGGGTCGGCATAACCGCCATCACGCCGCGCTTCGCCAGACGACCGTGGCCGACTTCACGACGGCCAGGTGTGCCAACACGACCAGCTTCACCAACAGAATACGGAGGGAAGTTGTAGTGGAACAGGAAAGGATCTTTACGCTCACCTTCCAGTGCGTCAATAGTCTGTACGTCGCGGGAAGTGCCCAGAGTCGTGGTAACGATGGCCTGAGTTTCGCCACGGGTAAACAGCGCAGAACCGTGAACACTTGGCAGAATGCCAACTTCGATCTCGATCGGACGTACTGTTTTGTTGTCACGGCCATCGATACGCGGCTTGCCATCGATAACCTGCTGGCGAACGACTGACTTCTCGATTTTCGCGAAGTTTTTCTTAACATCATCTGCGGAAGGTTGGCCTTCCTCTTCGCCGGCAAGCTTTTCTACTGCAGCAGTCTTGATTTCACCAAGACGCTCGTAGCGAGCCATTTTGTCACGAATGCCATAAGCTTCTTCGATCGCGCCTGCGAACTCAGATTTAATCGCATCCAGCAGTTCAGTGTTTTCAACAGCTGGTTGCCACTCTCTACGGGGCTTGCCATTTTCAGCAGCAAATTCCTTGATCGCTGTAACCGCAGCCTGCATTTCCTGGTGCGCGAACAGCACGCCACCGAGCATCTGGTCTTCTGTCAGGCCTTTGGCTTCGGATTCAACCATCAGAACGGCTTCGTCAGTACCTGCAACGACCATGTCCAGCAGAGAAGTCTTCAGCTCTTCAAAGCTCGGGTTTACAAAGTAACCCTTCTCATTGGTGTAACCTACACGACAGGCGCCAATAGGGCCGTCAAAAGGAATACCGGAGATTGCCAGGGCGGCAGAAGCGGCCAGCATGGCAGCGATATCAGGATCCTGCTGCTTGCTGGACGACATAACCGTACAGATAACCTGAGTCTCGTTCATATAACCGCTCGGGAACAGCGGGCGAATCGGACGGTCGATCAGACGGGATGTCAGTGTTTCTTTCTCGGAAGGACGGCCTTCGCGCTTGAAGAACCCACCCGGGATTTTGCCAACGGCATAGGTTTTTTCGAAATAGTTAACAGTCAGCGGGAAGAAAGGCTGGCCCGGCTTGGCTTCTTTAGCACCGACAACGGTACCCAGAACCGAGATGTCACCGATGGTGACGAGAACGGAACCTGAGGCCTGACGGGCAATACGACCCGTTTCCAGAGTGACGGTTTCGCCACCCATCTCAAATGATTTTTTACGCGGTTGCAGATCCACAACGAACTCCTGCGTTATCTGGTCAGAATGATTGAAGTGTGACTCTGAAAATACTCTGCCTGAAAGCTAACAGGCTGTTGCAAAACCCCGGCCAGGTAATCGGTACGCTGAGATCACGTACCGCCCGGGCTTTCAACAACCTGCTATCAATTTCAGCTTCCCAATACGACAGACAATTCCGGAATCACTAAAATACTCAATGCGGTGATGAAAAACACAACCGGCAGGCCCCCTGAGGAACCCGCCGGCCGGTAGCTGCCTCCGGAACAATACCGGAGCAGCCGTCAGGTCGTAAGACCGGATTTAGCGACGCAGTCCCAGGCGCTTGATCAGCTCCAGGTAACGGTCACCATTTTTCTTACGAAGGTAGTCCAGCAGCTTACGACGCTGGTTAACCATGCGAATCAGGCCACGGCGGGAATGGTGATCCTGCTTGTTAGCCTTGAAATGATCCTGCAGCTTGTTGATGTTGGCGCTCAGCAGTGCAACCTGCACTTCCGGGGAACCAGTATCACCATCAGCTTGCTGATAATCTTGAACGATCTGTGCTTTTTCATTGGCAGAAAGTGCCATAACTCACCTCATGTTTGCGATGCTGTTAAATCCGGCCGAACCGCGCATCTCTACAGCCCGGCTAAACAACGGTCTACTTAACGCTTACCGTTGTCACTTACCAGCCGGCGGGGCACCAGTTTGGTTTCCTCGCCTTCCGGCAATGCTTCTGCAAGCCCTACAAAACCTTCATTGCCATATATGCGCAAAAAGCCTTCGTAAGCTCGACCCGGTATTCTAACCGGTTGTCCGTTCAATATCGACACCAACGACTGGCCCGACAAGCGGTGCTCAGGGAACATCGAGAGCGCGGCATCAGGCGCAACCAGAAGGCCGTCGAGACTTTCTCCACGTTCGCGCATGGCCTCCAGGTCAGGCACTGCATGGGCATCTGAGAGCGTGAACCCGGCCGCCAAAGTACGTCTCAGTGCGATAACGTGAGCACCGCAACCCAGAACTTCGCCGATGTCTTCGACGAGTGAGCGAATGTACGTACCCTTGGTGCACTTAACTGCGATATCCATTTCGTTCTCACGCACATCAAGAAGTCGGAGTTCGTAAATGGTTACCGGGCGCGCCGGGCGTTCCACTTCAATGCCTTCACGGGCATATTCGTAGAGCGGGCGACCATTGTGTTTGAGTGCGGAATACATGGAGGGAACTTGCTGGATATTGCCACGAAACTGCTCGAGCACCGGTTCAAGCACTTCCGGCGACAAGTCTGTTGGCACAGGCTTGGTAGCAACGACTGCGCCCTCGCTGTCACCCGTCTCCGTGCGTTCGCCAAGGCGTGCGGTGGCAATATAGGCTTTGTCGCTGTCCAGCATCATCTGCGAAAACTTCGTAGCTTCGCCGAAGCACAGGGGCAGTACGCCGGTCGCAAGCGGATCAAGTGCGCCAGTATGGCCAGCCTTTGCGGCACCATAAAGACGCTTGACCTCCTGAAGGATACCGTTAGAGGTAATACCCGGCGGCTTGTCTATTACCAGAATGCCACTAACATCACGGCCTTTACGTCTGCGACTCAAGCGTTGGACTCCGGATCATTCTGGCTCTGGTCTTCCGATTCAACGGCCGGCTTATCGCCAACTGCTTCACGGATCAGACTATCCATTCTACGGCTGTAGCCTTGCAGGGCATCAAAGTGGAACCGAAGCTGCGGAATAACCCGCAACTTCATGGCTCTACCCACCTGGCCACGAAGAAACCCTGCTGCTCTGTTCAGCACCGAAATCGAATCCTTGACCTCGGGAGACTCTGCAGTGAGCTCCTCAGTGGTCAACAGTGAGACATAGATATCGGCGTAGCCAAGGTCACGACTGACCTTGACTGCGTTAACCGTTACCATGCCTAACCGCGGATCCTTTACTTCGCGCTGAATCAGCTGGGCAAGCTCACGCTGCATCTGATCGCCAATGCGATCAATACGACTGAACTCTCTAGGCATCAGGCCCCCGTAGATTCGAGTTTACGCTCGACTCTGATACGGTCGAAGACTTCGATCTGGTCACCGACCTTCACGTCGTAGCCTTTAACACCAATACCACATTCCATACCGTTACGGACTTCAGGCACATCGTCCTTGAAGCGACGCAGGGATTCCAGCTCGCCCTCAAAGATCACCACGTTATCACGCAGTACACGGATCGGTTTGTTCCGGTATACGTTGCCTTCGGTCACCATGCAGCCAGCCACCTGGCCGAACTTCGGCGAACGGAACACATCGCGAACATCTGCAATGCCTACGATATCTTCACGGAATTCTGGTGCCAGCATGCCCGTCAACGCTGCTTTCACATCGTCCAGCAGGTTATAGATAATGCTGTAGTAGCGCAGATCCAGACCTTCCTGCTCCACCAGACGCTTGGATGCGGTATCGGCACGCACGTTAAAGCCGAAAATAACAGCATTGGTCGCCATCGCGAGGCTCACGTCTGTCTCGGCAATACCACCAACACCAGAAGATACGATCTTCACCTGCACTTCTTCGTTACCCAGATCCTGCAGCGACTTGGTGATTGCTTCCAGAGAGCCGCGAACGTCTGTTTTCAGCACAACGTTGAGGGTTTTAACCTCATCTTTGCCCATGTTCTCGAACAGGTTCTCAAGCTTGGCCGCCTGCGCTCGCTGCAAACGCTGCTCGCGCTCTCGAACATGGCGGAACTCTGCCAGTTCTTTGGCCTTACGCTCATTGGCTACGGCAAAGAACTCATCGCCAGCATTTGGTGTGCCATTGAGGCCAAGAATCTCGACCGGAATAGACGGACCAGCTTCTTTCACTTGCTTGCCAGCCTCGTCCGTCATTGCGCGCACCTTACCGAAGTAAGAACCTGCAACAACCATATCACCCTGGCGCAAGGTACCGTTTTGAACAAGAACGGTCGCTACAGAGCCGCGACCACGCTCAAGGCTGGACTCAACCACTACACCTTGGGCAGGCGCGTCGGGCGAGGCTTGCAGCTCAAGAATTTCTGCTTGCAGCAATACCGCTTCCAGCAGATTGTCGACGCCTTCCCCTGAGTGCGCGGAGATAGGCACAAACTGAACGTCGCCACCCCAGTCTTCCGGGATAACCTCAATTGCCGCCAGCTCGTTCTTCACGCGGTCGGGGTCGGCCTGTTCTTTATCCATCTTGGTGATAGCGACAACGATGGGCACACCGGCAGAGCGGGCATGTTCAACCGCTTCTTTGGTTTGCGGCATAACGCCATCATCAGATGCTACAACCAGAATAACAATGTCCGTGCACTGAGCACCACGGGCGCGCATTGCGGTAAACGCCGCGTGGCCAGGGGTATCCAGGAACGAGATCATTCCGTGATCAGTCTCTACGTGGTAGGCACCAATATGCTGGGTAATACCACCAGACTCACCGGAAGCGACTTTGGTGCGGCGAATGTAGTCCAACAGGGAGGTTTTACCATGGTCAACATGACCCATCACACTCACAACAGGTGCGCGCTTGGCCTTAACCTTGCCTTCAACACTGAATTCGCTGAGCACGCCTTCTTCAAACGCATCATCACTGATCGGCTTGGCCTTGTGACCCAGTTCTTCAACAACAAGAGTCGACGTCGCCTGATCCAGCGGCTGGTTAATGGTCGCCATTACACCCATGCCCATCAAAGTCTTGATGACATCACCGGATTTAACAGCCATCCGTTGGGCAAGATCGCCAACGGTAATAATTTCTGGAACTTCTACTTCTCTGACCATTGGTTTGGTCGGCCTCTCGAAGCCATGACGCTTCTCTTTGGGTTTCTTTTTCGCTCGCAGTGGTTTGCGCAACGTGGTGTCATCGTCGTCTTCCGAGATCACCAGCGGCTCCTCTGCAGAGCGACCACGTGGACCACGGTGGCCGGCCTGTTTCTTCTTAGGCTTGCCATCATCAGTCTCGTCGCCACGCTCACGAACTTTTTCTTTCTTTTTCTTCGGTTTCCGATCTTTGCCTTCGCCCTCTGCTGGAGGGGGAATCGGAATATCTTCCGGAGCAGGGGCGGGCTCAGGCGCTGCTTTCGGCTCCGCCTTCTCTGAAGAAGCCTTATCTTCAGCTACCGGCGCTTCGGCTTTCACAGATTCAGCCGGTGCTTCTGCCTCTACCTGGGGCGCCTGTTCAGCCGCCACATCCGCAGCAGTTTCTGTCGGCTGCGGCTCAACTTTCTGCTCTTCCTGAAGCTCTTCCGGCGCCTCAGCTTCCGGCTCAGGCGTAAGCTCAGCGCGTTTTACGTAAGTGCGCCGCTTGCGCACTTCTACATTGACGGTCTTGGCCTTACCGGCCTTGAGCGTGGTTGTAGTTTTGCGCTTCAGTGTAATTTTGTTCGGCTCAGCGCCTGCTTCACCGTGGGTCTTTCTCAGATAGGCCAGCAACTGCTGCTTCTCATCGCTGGAGACAGCGTCGTTTTCTGAGCGGGCTTTCAGGCCGGCTTCCACGATCTGTTTCAGCAAACGATCCACGGGAGCGCCTACATCATCGGCCAGTTGTTTTACCGTTACTTCAGCCATACTGGACTCCTCCCGAATTAGGCCTGGTCTTCAAACCAGGGGGCGCGTGCGGTCATAATCAACTGCCCTGCACGCTCTTCATCAATACCTTCGATTTCAAGCAGGTCGTCAACCGACTGCTCTGCCAGATCTTCCATGGTGCGCACCCCCATGCCGGCGAGCTTGAACGCCAGGCCGCGATCCATACCGTCCATATTCAGAAGATCTTCTGCCGGCTCAGCGCCGTCGAGGGCTTCTTCACTGGCCAGGGCCTGGTTCAACAGGACATCCTTGGCACGGCGACGTAATTCAGTGACGGTGTCTTCATCAAAGCCGTCGATCGCCAGCATTTCTTCCATCGGCACGTAGGCGACTTCTTCAATAGAGGTAAAGCCTTCCTCTATCAGCACACCTGCGAACTCTTCATCCACGTCGAGGTGGGCAGTAAAGTGCTCAACCAGAGTGTTATATTCCTGCTCTTGCCGCTCACCAGCCTCCTCTTCGGTCATGACATTCAGTGTCCAACCTGTAAGTTCGGTGGCAAGGCGCACATTCTGCCCGTTACGACCGATAGCCTGAGCCAGGTTATCTTCTGCAACCGCTACTTCCATCGTGTGACGATCCTCATCCATCACAATAGAAGCAACTTCGGCAGGCGCCATGGCGTTGATAACCAGCTGGGCAGGATTGTCATCCCAAAGAACTATGTCTACACGCTCACCGCCCAGTTCGTTGGAAACAGCCTGAACGCGGGAGCCGCGCATGCCTACACAAGCGCCAACCGGATCAATACGACGATCGTTGGTCTTCACCGCAATCTTGGCGCGTGAGCCACAATCACGGGCAGCACCACGGATTTCGATCAACTCTTCTGCGATCTCGGGCACTTCAATGCGGAACAGCTCAACCAGCATCTGCGGAGCAGAGCGGCTCAGGATAAGCTGAGGCCCACGGTGATCAGTGCGGATCTCAAGCAGCAGAGAGCGCACCCTGTCACCCATGCGGAATGTTTCACGCGGGATCAGGTACTCTCTGGGCAGCAAAGCTTCCGCGTTAGCGCCAAGATCTACGATAACATTATCTCGGGTAACCTTCTTTACAGTGCCCGAGACCAGCTCGCCAACGCGATCACGATAGCTATCAACGATTTTGCTGCGCTCTGCTTCACGAACTTTCTGGAAGATGATCTGCTTTGCGGCCTGAGCACCGATACGACCAAAGGCAACAGACTCGGCCTTCTCTTCGTAGGTGTCGCCCGGCTTGAGCGAAGGATCAATTTCTTCTGCTTCCTGAAGCGTAAGTTCGGTGCCAAGCGCAGGAACAGCATCGTTGTCGACGACAAGCCAACGGCGGAAGGTTTCGTACTCACCGGTGCGACGGTCAATGGACACGCGCACATCCGACTCTTCGTCTTCGTAACGTTTTTTGGCAGCGGTGGCGAGTGCCAGCTCGATCGCCTCGAAAATCACATCCTTCTCGACACCTTTCTCGTTCGAGACGGCTTCAACTACCAGCAAGATCTCTTTACTCATTGGATTGCCCTGCCCTGAAAATAAACTGTGCATCTACTGAGTTATTCAAATGGCTCACTCGAATACCGGAACAATTTGGGCTTTTTCAATACTATCGAAAGGCAGCAGATATTCATGATCATCAACGACCACAATGACATCATCGCCTTCGACACCTTTAATAAGCCCCTGAAACTTGCGCCGGCCTTCAAACGCCATGCGCAAGCGGATTTGTACTTGATGCCCCACAAATGCCTGATACTGCTCAGGCCGGAACAGCGGGCGATCCATCCCCGGAGACGAAACCTCCAGTGTGTACTCGGTCTGGATGGGATCTTCCACATCCATCACGCCACTGACCTGACGACTGACTTTCTCGCAGTCATCGATGCCGATGCCATTCTCGGCATCGTCTATAAACACCCGCAGCATGGATTGGTAGCCCTTGGAGCGATATTCAATACCCCAGAACTCATAACCCAAGCCTTCCACCACGGGCCGAAGGATGTCTTCCAGTTGTTTAAGCTTGCCTGACAAGTTAGGCGGTCTCCGTTATGAAATTTACCGGCCCCAAAAACAAAAAAAGGGCTGTCAATCAGCCCTTTTTACGCACCAGGGCCCGTTGCGCCAGGCCCCTTAATCAAAAAGCCCCGATAACTGGGGCCTTTTGTTGCAAGAACTCGCAGGAAGCAAACCGGTAAACCGCTTCCTGCTGACAGACACCTGGCCTGCCAGAAACCCGACAACAAAAGATGCCTGGCTCCAATATCCGCCGGAGTATAGAGACGCCGAACGGACTGGTCAAGGACTGAACAAAAAAACGGCCTGGAAGTTCCAAGCCGTTTTTCTTCTTAATTGGTGCCCAAGGCCGGACTCGAACCGGCACGGCTTTCGCCACTACCCCCTCAAGATAGCGTGTCTACCAGTTCCACCACTTGGGCAACACTCTTACTCGAGCTCGGGGAGGCCAGACTCCCCGCTCCCGGTTTCGCTTTCGGCAGCATCCGCAGCACTTTCGGCTGGAGCGTCGTGGGATTCCTGGACTACCGGAATACCTGCTTCACCAGACACCTCTGCACGCTGCTTGGCGAAGACTGCCAACGAAAAACTCGTCACGAAAAATACGATCGCGAGCAAGGTAGTCATACGGGTCAGAAAACTGCCGCTACCTTGACTACCGAATACAGTTTGGGACGCACCACCACCACCGAAGGCCGCACCTGCATCCGCACCCTTGCCCTGTTGGATCAGCACCAGACCCACCAGCGCCACCGCGATCACGACGTGCACAACGACTACTAGTGTTTCCATCAAATCCATATCGACTCTCGCGAACCTTTAACTTTAGGTAGCTGCTGGAAAAGACCGGCAGATACTCATAAATTCTTTTGCGACCAATGAAGCGCCGCCGATTAACCCACCGTCTATATCGGGCTCTGAAAAAAGCGCCGCTGCATTATCCGCTTTTACACTGCCGCCGTAAAGTAGTGAAATCTCTTCGGCTGGGGCGCCCATATCTTTCAACACCCCCCGTATCGCAGAATGCATGGCCTGAGCATCACCAGCAGTTGCCGTCTTCCCGGTGCCAATTGCCCAAACAGGCTCATAGGCTACCACGACATTGTGCCACTGACCTTTTGGCACGAATGCCAAACCAGAACGCACCTGATGAGCAACAACTGACTCAGCCTGGCCAGACTCACGCTCTTCCAGCGTTTCTCCGACACAAACAATGGCCACTAGACCACTGGAAACAACAAGCGATACTTTCTCGGCAACCAGCTCATCGGTCTCACCGAAAATCTGGCGGCGCTCGGAATGACCAACGAGCACATAGCGACAACCTGCATCTTTAGCCATATCCGGAGAAACTTCACCGGTATAGGCACCTGACTGCCACTGACCTACATTCTGAACACCCACTGAAACAACGCCCTGAGCCTGATCCAGCACATTCCCGATATAAATTGCGGGAGGAATAATAACAACCTCCACGCCGTTATCAAGAGATCCGGCCTCAGACCGGACATAGCCAACCAGTTCTTCCGATAGGTCTCTCGACCCGTTCATCTTCCAGTTTCCGGCTACAATCCTGCGTCGCATAACAGTTCCCATATGTAAGGGAGGGCGCACTATACAGCAGTCCCTCACAACAGACAACAGCCTGAATCCAACAAAATCAGGGCGTTGAATTTTCCACTACTTGCGCGAGCTTTTCGGCGACGCGACGTATATCTTCAGCGCTCTGACCTTCCGCCATCACACGGATCAACGCCTCGGTTCCAGAAGCTCGCAGCAAAATCCTGCCTGAGTTACCAAGCTCCCTTTCGGCTTTCTGAACCTCAGCAACAATATCAGCACGGCTGAATGGATCAAAACGCTGCGCAACGCGCACGTTGATCATAGTCTGGGGCAGCTTGCTCATGCCTTGGCGCAACTCGGCAAGAGTTTTGCCCGACTTGCCTATAGAGAGCAGCACCTGAAGTGCGGAAACAATGCCATCGCCGGTACTCGTACAATCGCGGATAACCATATGGCCAGATCCTTCACCGCCGAGCACCCAGTTGTTAGCCAACAGACGCTCCATTACATAGCGGTCACCGACGTTCGCGCGCTCGAATGTAATACCCATTTCGGTCAGCGCCAACTCCACACCCAGGTTGGTCATCAAGGTGCCAACCACACCACCTTTGAGGCGCCCTTCGGCAAAACGCTGGGCGGCGATCACATACAAAAGCTCATCGCCATCAACCTCCGAACCGTCACGATCAATCATCAGAACGCGGTCACCATCACCATCGAAAGCGATACCCAGGTCTGCACCTTTGTCGATGACAGCCTGCCTGAGCGCATCCAGGTGTGTTGAACCAACATTGAGGTTGATATTAAGCCCGTCTGGTTCTGCTCCAATCACAGATACCTGCGCGCCAAGCTCCCGGAATACTTTCGGAGCAACGTGGTAAGTCGCACCGTGAGCGCAATCCAGAACAATCTTCATATGATCCAGGGTAAATTCGTTCGGCACTGTACTTTTACAGAACTCAACGTAGCGCCCAGGCGCGTCCTCCACTCGCGACGCCTTCCCCAGCTCCCCGGGGCCACAAACCTCAATCGGTTTATCCAACCAACTCTCTATTTCTGCCTCAAGGGCATCATCGAGCTTGGTACCATCGGCAGAAAAGAACTTTATCCCGTTATCATGATGGGGATTATGGGATGCACTGATAACGATACCTGCAGAAGCACGGAAGGTGCGCGTCAGGTAAGCAATGGCCGGGGTTGGCATGGGGCCAAGCAGCTTTACATCCACACCGGCAGCCGACAATCCGGCCTCCAGCGCGGATTCGAACATGTAACCAGACAGACGAGTATCTTTGCCAATGAGCACACTGTTGCGCTGACCCGCCTTCTTGAAGGCCTGCCCTGCAGCCCACCCAAGGTGCAACATGAATTCCGGCGTAATCGGATGCTCACCCACCCTGCCGCGAATTCCATCAGTGCCAAAATATTTTCTTCCGGTCATCAAACTGTCTCCTTTACGGCCGTCGCCACCCTGACGGCATCAACGGTTTCCCTGACATCGTGCGCGCGAACAATACTTGCACCTTTCATGACCGAGATTGTCGCGGCCGCCAGGCTCGCTGGCAACCTCTCGTCAACATCCCGACCTGTTATCTTGCCAAGCATGGATTTTCGGGACATACCTACAAGCAAAGGGTGACCCAACACCTGCAATTGCTCCAGCGACGCGAGCAAGCGAAGATTGTGCTCAAGCGTTTTCCCAAACCCGAACCCCGGATCCAGAATTATATTGTCCGATGATACTCCCGCCTGCTCGGCGGCATGAATGCGGCCCGCCAGGAACTCACTGACCTCGCGCAACACATTTTGATATTCAGGCCGCTCCTGCATCGTCTCAGGCTCCCCCTGAATATGCATTATGCACACGGGAACGCCAGAGCGTGCGGCCGCAATAGCCGCGCCATCTCTTTGCAGCGCCCGCACATCGTTGATAAGGCCCGCACCCCTCGTGACCGCCTCCGACATCACTTCCGGAGTACTGGTATCTACGGAGACAATTACGTCGAGTTCTCGTGAAATTGCCTCAACCACCGGGCAAACCCGGTCAAGCTCTTCCTGCACGGACACCTTTGACGCACCCGGACGAGTGGACTCCCCTCCCACATCGATAAACGCTGCGCCGTCGCTGACCATTTGCCGAGCTTTTAAAAGCGCAGCATCCAACTGGTTAAACCGACCACCATCAGAGAACGAGTCCGGCGTTACGTTTAGAACGCCCATCACATGACAGCGAGACAGATCCAGAACTCGTCCGGCGAACTTCATTTCCATAACGATCTTTTCCTGGGCAGGTACATCGGGGCCTGAAATAGCACCTGACAAAAGCAAACGCCGCCCTTTTTAAGAGGGCGGCGCGAGCAGGCTCAGGTTATCTGAAACCGGAAGCTTTAGTGCTCTCCAGCTGGTCGACCAACATCTGGCCGCTGACCATCATCGGAAGGCTTGGCTCCGGAAGTCTGTTCCGGGCTGTCAGCTTTGACGCCACCCGCAGAACCCCTGTCATCCCAACCTTTCGGCGGTCGCGGAGTACGACCTTCCATGATGTCATCAATCTGATGACGATCAATGGTCTCATACTTCATCAACGCCTGAGCCATGATGTCCAGCTTGTCCCGATTATCAACCAGAATCTGCGTAGCCTTCTCGTAGCACGTATCAATGATGTTACGAACTTCCTCATCAATACGCTGGGCAGTTTCCGGCGAGTATACCGTCTGGGCTTGCCCGGCAGAACGACCGAGGAACGGCTCTTCGCTATCGGTATCGTACTGCAACGGCCCCAGCTTCTCAGACAGGCCCCAACGAGTGACCATGTTACGGGCCAGGCTAGTAGCCCGTTCGATATCGTTCGAAGCACCAGTAGTAACGCCATCGAAGCCTAACGTCAGCTCTTCCGCAATGCGACCACCGAAGAGGCTGCAAATGGAACTGATCAGAAAACGCTTGCTGTGGCTGTACCTGTCTTCTTCAGGCAGGAACATGGTGACACCCAGGGCACGGCCACGTGGAATGATACTCACTTTGTAAACCGGGTCATGCTCAGGCATCAACCGGCCAACAATAGCGTGGCCAGACTCGTGAAACGCTGTGTTCAGCTTTTCCTTTTCACTCATCACCATGGACTTACGCTCGGCGCCCATCATGATTTTATCTTTCGCCAGTTCAAACTCTTCCATAGAAACCAGGCGCATGTTCCGGCGAGCTGCAAAAAGCGCTGCTTCATTCACCAGATTGGCGAGATCAGCACCGGAAAAACCGGGTGTGCCACGCGCAATCAACGCGGGCTCAACGTTCTCATCCACGGGCACTTTCTTCATGTGCACCTTGAGAATCTGCTCACGGCCGATGATGTCAGGCAGACCAACAACCACCTGGCGGTCAAAACGGCCCGGGCGCAACAGCGCGGGGTCAAGAACATCGGGGCGGTTGGTGGCAGCGATAACGATAACGCCTTCGTTGCCCTCAAAACCGTCCATTTCAACCAGCAGCTGGTTCAGGGTCTGTTCGCGCTCATCATGACCGCCGCCCATGCCAGCACCGCGGTGACGACCAACTGCATCAATCTCGTCAATAAAGATGATGCAAGGGCTCTGTTTCTTGGCCTGCTCAAACATATCCCGTACACGGGATGCACCAACACCAACGAACATCTCCACGAAATCGGAACCGGAGATTGAGAAGAACGGAACCTTTGCTTCACCGGCGATCGCTTTGGCCAGCAGAGTTTTACCGGTACCCGGCTGCCCCACCATCAAGACGCCTTTGGGAATACTGCCACCAAGACGCTGGAACTTGCTGGGATCCCTAAGGAAGTCAACCAGCTCCTTAACATCTTCCTTGGCCTCATCCACACCAGCCACATCGGCAAAGGTGGTTTTGATCTGATCTTCACTCATCAGGCGCGCTTTGCTTTTGCCAAACGACATGGGGCCTTTGCCGCCACCGCCGCCCTGCATCTGGCGCATGAAGAACACGAACAATGCAATTATGATCAGAATCGGGAACGCCGCTACCAGCAGCTGTGTCCACAGGCTCTGGCGCTCAGGCTGTTTGCCGATCACTTCTACGTTGTTCGCCAGCAGATCGTCCATCAACTTATTGTCCGCCACCTGCGGACGAATTGTCTCGAACTGGGACCCATCACCGCGGGTGCCCTGAATTTCCAGACCATCAATCGTGACTTTGTTGATCTGGCCCTGCTGAACCATCTCAACGAATTGGGAATAATTGACTTGCTGACCGCTGGTGGTGGGAGAAAAGTTCTGAAACACCATCAGAAGTACTGCGGCTATAATTAGCCAAAGAACCAGATTTTTTGCCATATCGTTCAAGGATCATCACCTGTGAATTGAAGAGCAAGCCTACGAAGCAAATACTCTTTGCCGACACCTTACACTAATTGTACGTCCATCCACCAGAAACGGCCTACCCGTAACGGCTACAGAAAAACGCAGCTGCGGATCAACCTGAAGACGTTCCTTAACGCCGGACAAACTCCCGCATAGATTATATGTGGGCTTCATCTCGGAAATTACAACGTCTCCAAGATGATCAGTTATACAAGGTTGTCTGTTACAATTCGCCAATTATACGACGTTGCCAGCGAATATGCCGCTGACCTTTTGTTAATTGCACCGATAAAGAGATTGCATCATGAGCCTTTCACCGGAACAGCGCCGGGAATACCGGGCTATTGCCCACCACCTGAAGCCAGTCATTATTGTGGGCGACAAAGGCCTCACCGAAAACCTCCAGGAAGAACTGGAGCGCGCCTTGAACGACCACGAACTCATCAAGATCAAAGTGGCTAGCCAGGATCGGGAAGCTCGCCAGGAAGCGATAGCAGCCCTTTGCGAAGCCAGTGGCGCCCAAGTGGTTCAGACCATCGGCAAAATTGCCGTTATCATGCGCAGGGCCAAAAAGCCCAACCCCAAGCTTTCCAATCTGCTGCGCTTTAAAAACTAAGATTCGCGGAAGACAGGAAGCAAAACGATTAAAGTTAAAAAAACCGGCTGCGAAGACCACAGCCGGTTTTTTATTTTCTGCGCACTGGTTACGTTAACGTTGATCGAATCAGATGTATTCCACCTTCTCGATTTCATACTCCACTGTGCCAGAGGGCACGCGGATAGCGACAACGTCATCTTCATTCTTACCCACAAGAGCACGAGCGATGGGCGACGAGATTGAGAGCTTGCCCTCTTTGATATCCGCTTCGTCTTCACCAACAATCTGGTAAACCACCTGCTCATCCGTGTCCATGTTGATCAAGTGCACAGTCGTGCCAAAAATCACCCGCCCGGTGTTTTCCATCGTTGTGACATCGATCACCTGAGCAGCCGAGAGCTTGCCCTCAATTTCCTGGATCCGACCTTCAATAAAGCTCTGCTGCTCACGGGCAGCGTGATACTCAGCGTTCTCTTTTAGATCACCATGCTCCCGGGCATCTGAAATAGCAGCAATAACCCGCGGACGATCCTCGGATTTCAGCTTCTGGAGCTCCTCACGAAGACGGGTTTCACCCGCTTTTGTCATAGGTACTCGTTCACTCATAATCTTACTTTCCTGCGTGAAGGTCTTGCAGACGGCGTACTGTGCGCTCAGGTCCGAACTTGATGACCCGGCAAAAGGCTTCGCCACCCGCCAATGTTGTGGTGTAGGCCACCTTGGTCTGCAGCGCCGACTGGCGAATTTGCGCCGAATCGGACACTGCCTTGCGGCCTTCGGTTGTGTTAATTATCAGTTGAACCTGGCCATTCTTGATGGCGTCCACGATGTGCGGCCGGCCTTCGCCAACCTTGTTCACCCGCTCAACTTCCAGGCCGGCTTCACGGAAAGCTTTGGCTGTGCCGGTGGTCGCTACAAGTTTGAAGCCGGTATCAACCAGATCCCGGGCAACCTGAACGGCACCTTCTTTATCTACATCACGAACCGACATAAACACAGTGCCTTTTGAAGGCAAGCGCTCGCCAATCGCCAGTGAAGCCTTGGCAAAAGCCTCGTCGAAGCTGTCACCCAGCCCCATAACCTCACCGGTAGACTTCATCTCCGGCCCGAGAATAGGGTCAACCGCCGGGAATTTGTTGAACGGGAATACCGACTCTTTTACAGCGTAGTAATCAGGCACCACTTCTTTGGTAAAGCCTTGCTCGGCCAAAGACGTTCCAGCCATAACCCTCGCCGCCACTTTCGCCAGCGATACACCAATGGCCTTGGATACAAAGGGCACCGTTCTTGAAGCGCGAGGGTTTACCTCGATCACGTAAATTTCGCCATCCTGCCAGGCCAGCTGAACGTTCATCAAGCCCACAACTTCCAGCTCGATGGCCATTTTTCTTACCGCCTCGCGCATGGCGTCCTGCACCTCAGGCGGCAAGGTGTAGGGTGGCAAGGAGCACGCAGAGTCCCCGGAATGAATTCCCGCCTGCTCAATATGCTGCATGATACCGCCAATAACCACATCCTTGCCGTCGCAGATGGCATCAATATCCACCTCAATCGCGGCATTCAGGAAGTGGTCGAGCAATACCGGGCTATCATTGGAAACCAGTACCGCACTGCGCATGTAGCGCACCAACTCATCTTCACCAAAAACAATTTCCATGGCTCGGCCGCCCAGCACGTATGACGGACGCACCACGAGTGGATAGCCAATTTCCCGGGCCGCCAGGATGCCTTCTTCATGGCTGCGTACGGTGGCGTTCTGCGGCTGCTTTAACCCCAGGCGATTGATCATTTGCTGGAACCGTTCACGATCCTCCGCACGGTCAATCGCATCCGGGCTGGTACCAATGATTGGCACGCCGGCAGCTTCAAGGCCACGGGCCAGTTTCAACGGTGTCTGGCCGCCATACTGAACAATTACCCCTTTGGGCTTCTCGACGTTGATGATTTCCAGCACGTCCTCAAGCGTAATCGGCTCAAAGTACAACCGGTCCGAGGTATCATAGTCGGTTGATACCGTCTCCGGGTTGCAGTTGATCATGATGGTTTCGTAACCATCTTCACGCATGGCGAGCGCCGCGTGAACACAGCAGTAGTCAAACTCTATACCCTGGCCGATCCGGTTAGGGCCACCGCCGATAACAACAATCTTTTCGCGGTCGCTGACGTCGGCTTCGCACTCTTCCTCATAGGTGGAGTACATGTAGGCAGTGTCAGAGGCAAACTCGGCGGCACAGGTGTCGACCCGCTTGTAAACCGGACGAATATTCAAGTCATGCCGCAACTTGCGCATGCTTGCTTCAGTTATACCTAACAGCTTGGCCAGGCGTGCATCGGAAAAACCCTTGCGCTTCAAACGGAACAGGGTGGCGTGATCGATATCAGCCTTGCCGGCAGACTTCAGAGCCTGCTCTTCACGAATGAGGTCTTCGATCTGCACCAGATACCACGGATCTACCTTGGTGTATTCGAACACATCCTCGACACTCAGCCCTGCGCGGAAGGCATCACCGATGTACCAGATACGATCGGCGCCCGGAACGCTCAGCTCAGTGGTCAGAGTTTCACGGGAAGTTTCCGAAGTGAACTCTTCAAGGCGCTCGTCAAAACCGTCAGAACCCACCTCCAGTCCCCGAAGGGATTTCTGCAGGGATTCCTGAAACGTGCGACCAATAGCCATGACTTCGCCCACAGATTTCATCTGGGTCGTCAGGCGGGCATCAGCCTGCGGGAATTTTTCAAAGGTGAATCGCGGGATCTTGGTAACAACGTAGTCAATACTGGGCTCGAACGACGCCGGCGTTACACCACCGGTAATCTCATTACGCAACTCATCCAGCGTGTATCCCACTGCCAGCTTTGCAGCCACTTTGGCAATGGGGAAACCTGTGGCCTTTGAGGCCAGCGCCGATGAACGCGACACCCGGGGATTCATTTCGATGACGACCATACGGCCGGTGTCCGGATTGATACCAAACTGAACGTTGGAGCCGCCGGTTTCCACACCAATCTCACGCAGCACGGCCAGAGAGGCATCGCGCATGATCTGGTATTCCTTGTCGGTCAGCGTTTGCGCCGGCGCGACAGTGATGGAATCCCCGGTGTGCACACCCATGGCATCGAAGTTCTCAATCGCACACACGATGATGCAGTTATCCGCCTTATCGCGGACCACTTCCATCTCGTACTCTTTCCAGCCGATCAGAGACTCGTCAATGAGCAGCTCGTTGGTTGGCGAGAGGTCCAGGCCACGGGTGCAGATTTCCTCGAACTCATCGCGGTTGTATGCAATGCCGCCACCAGAACCGCCCATGGTGAACGACGGGCGAATAATACAGGGGAAGCCGATGTCTTCAGCCACTTCCCAGGCTTCAGCCATGGTGTGGGCAATCGAGGCACGGGGACATTCAAGCCCAATAGCCTTCATGGCTTTGTCGAAGCGGCTTCTGTCTTCTGCTTTATCAATGGTGTCGGCATTGGCGCCGATCATTTCCACACCATGCTCTGCCAGCACGCCGTGCTTTTCGAGGTCCAGCGCGCAGTTCAATGCGGTCTGACCACCCATGGTTGGCAGCACAGCATCGGGCTTTTCTTTTTCAATGATCTTGGCGACGGTCTGCCAGGTAATCGGCTCGATGTAGGTGGCGTCTGCCATCACGGGATCAGTCATGATGGTGGCCGGGTTCGAGTTAACCAGAATTACCCGGTAACCTTCCTCTCGCAGGGCCTTACAGGCCTGCGCGCCGGAGTAATCAAATTCGCACGCCTGCCCGATCACAATCGGGCCTGCGCCCAGAATCAGGATGCTATTAATATCGGTCCGTTTTGGCATGTCTTGGTAAACCTGTCAGCAACGTTTAAATTCTTGCAGCGCAAAAACGCGGCGCGTGTCTCGGATCTGGTATGACGTATTTGTCCGTAAACCGGTGTTACCCCTTTCGGACTTCCATCAAACGGATAAACTCATCAAACAAGGGCGCCACATCACCAGGGCCTGGGCTTGCCTCGGGGTGCCCCTGAAAACTGAAGGCCGGCTTGTCGGTGCGGCGAATGCCCTGCAAGGTGCCATCAAACAAAGACTTGTGGGTAACTTCCAGCGAGGCCGGCAAAGACGTTTCATCGACTGCAAAGCCGTGGTTCTGACTTGTAATCATAACCGTGCCCTTATCAATGCGCTGAACCGGATGGTTGGCGCCATGATGGCCATGGCTCATCTTCATACTTTTCGCGCCGCTGGCAAGAGCCAGAAGCTGATGACCCAGACAGATCCCAAATACCGGAATTTCGGTTTCAAGTACTTCCTGAATTGCCTTGATTGCATAGTCACAGGGCTCAGGATCTCCCGGGCCGTTAGACAGGAATATGCCATCCGGATTCATTGCCAGCACTTCTGAGGCCGGGGTTTGTGCTGGTACCACGGTGACGTCGCAGCCACGGGATACCAGCATTCGCAGAATGTTGAACTTGACGCCGTAATCCCACGCCACAACCTTGAACTTTGGCTCACCTGCCTCGGCGTAACCCTGGCCGAGCGTCCACTCACCCTGAGTCCACTTATAGGCCGTGTCACAGGTAACCTCTTTCGCCAGGTCCATACCCTTGAGACCCGGGAACGCGTTGGCCAGTTCCAGTGCACGCTCAGCAGTGGCGTCAGCGCCAGCCACAATAGCGCCATTCTGCGAACCTTTATCACGAAGGATACGCGTGAGGCGTCGGGTATCTATGTCAGCTATTCCAACAATGTTGCTGTTTCGCAGGTACTCATCCAGCGATCCGTTGCTGCGCCAGTTACTGGCCACCAAGGGCAGATCACGAATTATAAGGCCAGCTGCCTGAATGCGGTCTGACTCAACATCTTCTTCATTCACACCGGTGTTGCCAATGTGCGGGTAGGTCAGGGTTACGAGCTGGCGTGAGTAGGACGGGTCTGTCAGTATTTCCTGGTAGCCGGTCATGGCAGTATTGAATACCACTTCGCCGCTGGTTTCTCCGTCAGCGCCAATAGCGGTACCGTAAAACAGGCTTCCGTCTGCGAGTGCAAGGATTGCGGGTGTGCTCAAGGCTTGTATCCTCATCGAGTGGCGTACCGGTTCGTCACGAACAGGAACGCAAGCGCAAATTCAGGTCGCAAAAAAGCGAGAGGGAGTAAAAACTCCGTCCCGCTTTCTGTTATCCGGGAACACTTTTTGTTCCCTGGGCTTTTTCAAAGCCTACGCTTGGTGCAGTTAAACCGCCTTATTGTATAAAATTTGCAGTTTTGTGTCCATGGAAAATCGCCTTGCAGTGGAGCATGCCTGTAACACCGGCCGGCACTCGGCATATTCGCTCCGGGAACCGCTACGAGCACATCCATGTGCGCTTGTCTCCGGCCGTCCTTGGCCTCCGACATTCCCGGAGCGAAGATGCCAAGCCCCCGCCTTAAAGCGTGACCTCAACTCTCTTATCCTTAACGCCTCACTTCAAAGAGAGAACATCCTGCATATCGTAAAGGCCGGCAGGCTTGTCTTTCAGCCAAAGCGCCGCTCGCATAGCACCTTTGGCGAAGGTCATACGACTACTCGCCTTGTGTGTTACCTCTATACGCTCGCCTTCAGTGGCAAAGAGTACGGTGTGATCACCTACAACATCGCCGGCACGAATGGTTTCGAACCCGATCTCCTTGCGGGTGCGCTCGCCGGTGAAACCTTCGCGGCCATAGACCGCACACTCCTTCAGATCCCGACCCAGCGCGTCTGCTACGACTTCTCCCATGCGCAAGGCGGTGCCAGAAGGTGCATCTTTTTTGTGGCGGTGATGTGCTTCGATGATTTCTACATCATAGTCGTCACCCAACGTTGCCGCGGCAGTTCGCAGAAGGTTGAGGACCACGTTCACCCCAACGCTCATATTGGGAGCAAAAACCACTGGCGCAGACTCTGCCGCGAGCGCTAATTGCTCTTTTTCAGCATCGGATAGGCCAGTGGTACCAACAACGAGCATTTTGCCGTTGGTTTTGCAGAACTCGGCATTTTCCAGAGTCAGGTCGGGGAAAGTGAAATCAATGAGCACATCGAAATCGTCTTTTACATCTGCCAGAGTACCCGCCATTTTGACACCGGTTTTCCCGATACTGCTCATTTCGCCGGCGTCGGCACCAATCAGGGTGCTACCCGGTTCAACGACAGCAGCACCGAGCTCAAGCCCTTCTGTACCGTCAACCGCTTCAATCAGCACCTTGCCCATGCGCCCAGCGGCGCCGATGATTGCTACCCTCATGACCTTTCCCTATATCAAACTGATCAGAATTTCATTTCGTCGAAGAAGCTCTTAACACCCTCAAACCAGGACGTTTTCTTCGGTGCGTGATTGGTAGTGCTGCTGCCGTCAAGGGCTTCCTGGAACTCGTTGAGCAACTCCTTCTGGCGCTTGGTCAGGTTAACAGGCGTTTCCACCGTTACACGACACAGCAAGTCACCCGAAGGACCTCCACGAACCGGGCTAACACCCTTGTTCCGCAACCGGAAAAGCTTTCCGGTCTGGGTTTCGGCTGGAATACGAAGCTTCACCCGACCATCCAGTGTCGGCACTTCAAGCTCACCACCCAGGGCCGCATCAACAATACTGATCGGCACTTCGCAATACAGATTACGACCATCACGGGTGAAGATCGAATGTTCCCGAACCGACATCTGCACATACAGATCTCCGGGAGGCCCTCCGTCAACACCCATTTCGCCTTCGCCCGAAAGCCGGATACGATCACCGGTATCAACGCCCGGGGGCACTTTCACCGAGAGGGTTTTTTCTTCCTGCACTCTGCCCTGGCCGTGGCAGGCCTTACAGGGGTTCTTGATAATCTGGCCAGATCCCCGACAGGTGGGGCAGGCCTGCTGCACCGTAAAGAAGCCCTGCTGCATACGCACCTGCCCCATACCCTTACAGGTACCGCAGGTTTCAGGGCGCGAACCTTTTTCCGCCCCACTGCCGTCACACACTTCACACTCCCTGTGTCCAGGGATGGTGATTTTAACTGTCTTGCCTTTCACCGCCTCTTCGAGGTCCAGCTCCAGGGTGTACCGCAGGTCCGAACCGCGGGTGCTACGCCCACGGCCACCGCCACCTCCGAAAATATCACCAAACACGTCACCAAAGATGTCGGAGAAGTTACCACCGCCACCTCCGAAGCCACCACCGGCCTGACCATCTACGCCAGCATGACCAAATTGGTCGTAGGCAGCCCGCTTGGACTGGTCCGCCAGTATTTCGTAGGCTTCGCTGGCATCTTTAAACTTGTTCTCAGCGTCTTTGTCTTCCGGGTTACGGTCAGGATGGTACTTCATTGCGAGCTTTCGATACGCCCGCTTTATTTCTTTCTCATCCGCGTCCCGGGAAATTCCGAGAATGTCGTAATAATCGCGCTTGGCCATGCTTCTAAAACCCTGTTATTTAAACGCGGAAAACGCGGAGAAACTCCGCGTTTTCCAACTACCTGATGTACGTCAGAATTACTTCTTGTCGTCGTCTTTAACTTCTTCAAACTCGGCATCTACTGCGTCATCAGAAGCCTGGGACTGCGCATCTTCCTGGCCGCCTGCCTGCTGCGCCTGACCATCCTGATCTGCATACATCTTTTGAGCCAGCTCACCTGAAACTTCAGTCAGCTTCTGGGTTTTAGCTTCGATGTCGTCTTTGTCAGAACCGGCAAGTGCTTCTTCCAGTTCCTTGATAGACGCTTCAATCGACTCTTTCTCGCTGTCGCTGACTTTGTCGCCGGCATCTTTCAGAGTCTTGCGAACCGCGTGAACCATGGCGTCGCCCTGGTTGCGAACCTGGACCAGCTCCTCGAACTTGCGATCCTCTTCAGCGTTCGCCTCAGCATCCTGGACCATCTTCTCGATTTCATCATCGTTCAAGCCGGAAGAGGCCTTGATGACAATAGACTGCTCTTTGCCAGTAGCCTTGTCTTTCGCAGACACGTTCAGAATACCGTTAGCATCAATATCGAAAGTTACTTCGATCTGCGGCACACCACGCGGTGCGGGCGGGATGTCAGCCAGGTCAAAACGACCCAGTGATTTGTTCTGTGTCGCCTGCTTCCGCTCACCCTGAACAACGTGGATGGTTACGGCTGTCTGGCTGTCATCCGCTGTTGAGAAGGTCTGCGATTTCTTGGTAGGAATCGTAGTGTTCTTGTCGATCAGCGGTGTCGCTACGCCACCCATGGTTTCAATACCCAGGGTCAGCGGAGTCACATCCAGCAGTAGCACGTCTTTCACATCACCAGAAAGTACGGCTGCCTGAATCGCAGCACCCATGGCAACGGCTTCGTCCGGGTTAACGTCCTTACGAGCTTCTTTGCCAAAGAAATCCTTAACCTTTTCCTGCACCAGCGGCATACGGGTCTGACCACCAACAAGGATAACCTCGTCGATATCGCCAGCCTTCATGCCTGCATCTTGCAGAGCGACCTTACACGGCTCCAGGCTACGCTGAACAAGCTCTTCAACCAGAGACTCAAGCTTGGCACGGGTCAGCTTCACGTTCATGTGCTTGGGACCGCTGGCGTCTGCAGTAACGTACGGCAGGTTCACATCGGTCTGCTGACTGCTGGAAAGCTCGATCTTCGCCTTCTCACCAGCTTCTTTCAGACGCTGCATGGCCAGAGAGTCACCGCGCAAATCGATTCCACTGTCTTTCTTGAACTGGTCGGCCAGGAATTCGATAATTTTCATATCGAAATCTTCACCACCCAGGAAGGTGTCACCGTTGGTTGCCAACACTTCGAACTGGTGCTCGCCGTCGACATCTGCAATTTCGATAATGGAAAGGTCGAAAGTACCGCCACCCAGGTCATAAACCGCAACAGTACGATCACCGCTCTTCTTGTCCAGACCATAGGCCAGGGCTGCAGCAGTCGGCTCGTTGATGATGCGCTTCACTTCCAGACCGGCGATCTTGCCCGCATCTTTTGTAGCCTGGCGCTGACTGTCGTTAAAGTAGGCCGGCACAGTGATTACCGCTTCGGTCACTTTCTCACCCAGGTAATCTTCTGCAGTCTTCTTCATCTTCTTCAGGATTTCTGCAGATACCTGAGGCGGGGCCATTTTCTGACCTTTAACTTCTACCCACGCATCACCGTTATCCGCCTCGGCGATTTTGTAAGGCACCATTTTAATGTCTTTCTGAACAACGTCGTCTTTGAAGCGACGACCAATCAGACGCTTAATGGCATAAATAGTGTTGTGGGGGTTGGTAACAGCCTGGCGCTTGGCCGACTGACCCACGAGGGTTTCGTTGTCATCTGTGTAAGCGATGATGGAAGGGGTGGTGCGATCACCCTCTGCGTTTTCGATAACCCGTACTTTGTCGCCATCCATGATGGCTACGCATGAGTTGGTCGTTCCAAGGTCAATACCGATAATCTTGCTCATTGAATCACTCCAGTTCTTCTGAATGCTGTACTGAATAGTTGTCCGGAAACATCTACTCCGGCTGCTGCTGTTTAAAGGCTATATTGGCGCTTCAGCTGATTTTTCAAGCCTGCTCATCAATTTTTGGTGCATCCTGAGCCTTCGCCACCATAACCATTGCCGGCCGTACCACGCGCCCATTCAGCAGGTAGCCTTTTTGCACCACAGCCACCACGCTATTCGGTTCGGCGTCCGGTGCCGGCACCATGGACATAGCCTCATGTTGTTGAGGATCGAACGGTTCACCAACCGGATTCAACGGCTCGACGTTGAACTTTTTCAGGCTCGATTCGAGCAGGCTTAGCGTCATTTCGACACCCTGGCGAATAGACGCCACCAAATCACCGGCATTCTCCTTGCCTTCCGTGCTCTCAACGGCCTTCTCAAGGCTGTCGGCCACAGGCAACAGCTCTTTGACGAATTTTTCCAACGCAAACTTGTGCGCTTTCTCAACATCCATCTCGGCGCGACGACGCACGTTTTGCATCTCGGCCTGCATGCGCAGCATCTGCTCCTGCGAGTCCTGAACCTGCGCCTTCAACGCTTCCAGCTCGGACTCCTCACCCTGCTCGATATCCTGAGCTTCCTCGGCAGCCGCTTCCGCGGCCTCATTCAGTTCGTCCACCTGCTCATTGCGGTTTTCGTCGGTACTCATGACTACTCCTGCCAGATCTTCGGAGGTCGGTTTAAACGCGACCTATTGAACATAGGCTCCAGCCCCGCAGAGCCGGAAGAATGTATTGCGAAGGAATATGGGGCCCACCGCTGAGGTTTCAACCATCAAAGCCTGCATTCCCGAAGAAAATCTCATCCGTGTGTTTGCAAACATCAAAATCCCTGTATATATTCACAGTTACTGTATGTTCAAACAGTATCTTTTGAAGGCGGAGGTTTTCTGCATGCTTACACAGCTAACGGTTTCCAATTACGCGATTGCCGAAAGGGTAGAACTACAATTCGGTACAGGCATGACAGCCCTCACCGGCGAAACCGGTGCAGGCAAATCTATTGTGCTGGATGCTCTGGGGCTTGCCATGGGCGGACGAGCTGATGCAGGAACTGTACGGCATGGCGCAAAACGCGCAGACATCACCGCGACATTTGACGTTTCAGGGATCTCCGAGGCCCTGCAATGGCTGGAAAGCCATGAACTGGATGACGAGAGCGACTGCATTTTACGCCGCGTAATCAGTAAAGATGGGCGCTCACGGGCCTATATTAACGGCCAACCCTGCCCTCTCGGCCACCTGAAAGACCTGGGCGGGCTGCTGATGGACATTCACAGCCAGCACCAGCATCAATCGCTCCTGCGCAAAGAAACACACCGCAAGTTAGTCGACGAGTTTGCAGGCGCAGAAGACCTCGCCAGCCAGACCCGCGAAGCGTGGAAATCCTGGAACCAGATTCGCGGAAAGCTGGCCGAGCGTCAGCAGAATGCAGAAGAATCTGAAGCCAGACTGCAACTTCTACGCTACCAGGTTGAAGAGCTCGACCGCCTGGCACTTGAAAGCAGCGAGCAAAAGCAGCTGGAGCAAGAGCAGGAGCAACTGAGTCAGGCCGATGCAATTATGCACAGCAGCCATCAGGCAGCACTTCTGTGCACAGAAGATGAAACCAGCGCAGCAGGTCTCGTTCGCCAGGCATTACAGCAACTGGAACAACTTCCTGTTGCGATCCCCGCGCTGGCCGACACAATCCAGATGCTCAATGAGGCCCAGATCCAGATCAGCGAAGCGGGCGACAACCTCCGTCATTTCGTGGATGACTATGAAGCAGATCCCGCGTGCTTGGCAGACGTTGAAGAGAGGCTCAGCGCCATTTACCAGATGGCCCGCAAACACCGCATCAACCCGGAAGAGCTACCAGAGTTTCACGAACGGTTAAGCGCGGAGTTAGCGGAGCTTGATGGCGGCGAAGGTAGCCTGGAAAAACTTGAGGCAGAGCTGGAAATCCAACGCAAAAGTTTCGACAAACTGGCCGGCGAGCTTTCCGAAGCCCGGGCCAAAGCAGCCCTGGAACTGGATCAGCGCATTGCCAGCGAACTGGTTCAGCTAAGCATGCCGGCGGTGCAGTTCATTACACAGCTTCACCGCAACAGCCAGGACGAACCAGCGCCACACGGCCTGGAAGAAGTAGAGTTCCTCGTTAGTGCTAACGCGGGACAACCGGCACGACCACTGGCCAAGGTTGCTTCCGGGGGAGAACTGTCACGAATCAGCCTGGCGATTCAGGTGGTGGTTGCACAAACATCGACAACTCCGACTCTGATATTTGACGAAGTCGACGTAGGTATAGGCGGAGGCACCGCAGAGGTCGTTGGTAAACTACTAAGGTCTCTTGGGGATAACGGCCAGGTGATCTGCGTAACGCACTTGCCGCAGGTTGCGGCCCAGTGCCACCAGCATTTGTTCGTCAGTAAATTCACTCGCCAGGAAGCGACTTTCTCGAAGATCGAATCCCTGGATGACAAGGGAAGAATCAGTGAGGTTGCAAGAATGCTGGGCGGCGTAGATATGACCGAGCATACCATTGCCCACGCCACAGAAATGTTTTCCAAAGGACAGGCGACTCATCACTGAAGCGATGGGAACCATCAATTCCCCCTCTCGACCCTGAGAGCTGTTGGGGCAGGCTTCACGGCCTGCCCCTTTTTTCTCTTCACCTGCTAAAAGCTGTGCACTTAAGATTTAATGGGCTTAACGTAAAGAATCAGGCTGTGCTCGACAATTTCGTAGCCATGCTCTTTCGCAATTTTCTGCTGACGCGCCTCAATCACCTCATCAACAAACTCGATCACTTGCCCTGTCTGGGTACAAACCATGTGATCGTGGTGATCTTCACCCGCCATTTCGAACACTGCGTGGCCGCCTTCAAAGTTATGACGCAATACCAGGCCAGCTGTCTCAAACTGGGTCAATACCCGGTACACAGTGGCTAGCCCCACATCATCACCCTGATCCAGGAGTCGCTTGTAGACGTCCTCAGCGCTGAGGTGATGGTCCTTGGCGCTTTCCAGAATGTTGAAGATTTTTACTCTTGGCAGAGTTACTTTGAGACCGACTTTTCGTAGTTCGGCGTTTTCAGATGCCATGTTACTATTCACTCTTTGGTGTGCCTCACGGCTTCCGGTATGATGAAGCCGCCATTTAACGGTTAACCCGTGCCACACCTGCCCTTGGCAGGCGATTTCAAGATAGAGGATTTCCTCCGGCGATGCAAAAGCTCACAGCTCTCATTCTTACACTTATTCTGTCCGGTTGTTCGTTCCCGGGTGTATACAAGATCAACGTCCAGCAAGGCAACATAGTTACCGATGAAGAGCTGACAAAACTCAACGAAGGAATGCCCCGCAGCCAGGTTCAGGCGCTACTCGGCAGCCCCCTGATGCTCAACCCGGTCGATCCTTCGCGCGAGTATTACGTGTATACCTTCCAGCGCCGCGGCGGCTTCATCGAAGAGCAACGCATTATCGTGTATTACGAGGGGGACAGTTACTCCCACTATGAAGCTCAGCTTCTGGACGAAACACCGGCCTACTGATCTGCCACCGGCTTCTTTTTGGCCCGGTTCAGGCGCGCCTGTTTCGGGTCAATCTGGAGTGGACGGTACAATTCTACCCGATCCCCTTCGCGCAGCTCATGAAGATCCGGTTTTTTTATAACCTTGCCAAATATCCCCATATCGATCGAGTCAGCATCAATTTCCGGGAAAATTGCAGTAATACCAGACAGCTTCACCGCCTCAAGGGCAGTTGCGCCCTCAGGCACCTGGACAGGAATAATCTCCTGCTTGTCTGGCCGCGCGTAAGCCACTTCAACTTTTGGCATCAGGCGCCTCCCTTATAGATGTGATCGGCGCGACGACAGAAAGCATCTACCATGGTAGTCGCTGCCTGATTGAACACCGGTCCGAAGGTCATGCGCGACAATCTGCCTGAAAATTCAAATTCCAGCGTAAGGATCACCTTGCAGGCATTCTCATCAAGTGCCTTGAAGTGCCAGCGCCCCGTGAGATTACGAAAAGGTCCGTCTACCAGATTCATTTCGATCGCTTCCGGCATAAGCAGCTGGTTACGCGTGGTAAGCGTGTGCCGGACGCCACCGCGGGCAATCTCCAGCGAAGCCATAATCTGCTCTGTACTTTGCTGGTGAATCTCCGCACCCGCACACCAGGGAAGAAACTCAGGGTAACGGGCAATATCATTGACCAGGTGAAACATGCGCTCGGCGGAGTGCATAACAAGGGCTGTTTTATCGATCTGATGGGGCATTGGAACCGGTTGTCCTGCTTACAAACACGCTTTAATAATGATTGCAGACATCATAAGGCCAGCATGGCTGACATTCAGACGCTATGATAAAGGATATCGTCATCCTTAGGGGCATTTTCAGGGGGAGTTTGCCGTTCGCTATGCTCGCTTGCAGGTACCTTTTCTGCAGGAAGCGCCTCTTCTGGCTTCCCGCTTTCCCCTGCATCAACCTTAGCGTGCTCACCAACATCGCCCGCCTCGGGTGAGGCGCCACTCCCCTCCTGTAAAACCATACCCGGAGCTGGCTCACACCAGAACGCGCGACTACCGTTATCACACAAGCTTACCAGCGAGGCTGCGGTGTAATGAATACCGATATAGACAACAACCAGAGGTAAAACCAGCCGCATAACCCAAAACCAGATTTCGCCGAAAAGCTTTGGTGCTGCTCCAAGCATGGTTTTCGAGAGGTTTCGCGTCAGGCACCACCCAGTGAAAAGAGCGATGAGCGTCGCCACCAATGGAATCACCAATCCACCGGTGATCAGTTCCAGCCAGCGAAAAATCGTGGCGCCGCCGAGCCGGTATTCCGTCCAGAGATTGAACGATAACAACGACGCCAGCCCCGCGGCCCAGACCGCGAGGCCAACAAGAACCACAGACAACCCCCGGGGCGCACCTGTCCATTCACGAAGCCAACCAACAATGGGCTCCAGCAAAGCCAGGGCAGTCGCCCATACAATCATTACAACCATAAGAAAAACAGTCGCAATAACAAACTGACTGGCAGGGAGGCCTGCAAGCGTAACCGGAAGCGAAACAAACAGCAGGCTGAACCCTCGCTCGCCATCAAAAACGTTACTTTCCGTGGCCATAGAAAAGATCATCAGCCCGGCCAGAATCGCCACCAGCGTGTCCATCAAGACAACCGCCAGAATAGAGCGTTTCAAGCGTGTGTCCGGCGTGGTGTAAGCGCCCAAAACCGCCCACACTCCCATCCCCAGACCCAGAGTAAAAAACGCATGAAACAGCGCAGCACGAAGGCTGGCCCAGGAAAGATCCTGCGGGTGCATTTGCAGAATCTGGCTGATAGCGCCATCAATCCTGCCGTGCCATACAGCCAGACCAAATAGTGCGAGCAATAGTATCAAAGTGCCCGGCACTACGATTCTGAATGCACGCTCCAGGCCCCCAACCACACCTTGTCCGGACACCCACAGCACCATGACCAGAAAGAAAACATGCCAACCCATGAACCCACGGTACGCTTTTGGGTCGGAAACCAGCCTGGCCAGAATGTCGGTAGCCTCACCCTGGCCCGTGCCCGCAAACCGTCCGGTAGCGCCGAAAAAAACATAGGCCAGCGCTATTGCTCCAAAAACTGCGGTAAACGACAACACGAGAAAGGCGGCCAATATGCTGAACCTGCCCGCAGCCATCCAGGCTCTTGAACTTTTGGCCCTGCGAATCAGACCATCCATCGCCAGTACAATGCCGTGGCGGGCATAGCGGCCAATGGAAGCTTCGGTAACCATCAAGGGCAGAGTGACCAGCAACAGGCAGCCGAGATACAGCAGAATAAACAACCCACCCCCATGCAAGCTCGCCAGGTAAGGAAACTGCCACAGGTTAGCCAGACCGACAGTTGCACCGACTGCGGCCCAGAAGAAGGTTGATTTACGGGTAAATGACCCGATATCTATCTGATAAGGCGTAGACATTTTCGCCTCTGAAAGAGTCTGGCCAGACAGTGTAGCCGAAGGACTCCGTCAGGCACGAGCCTGCAGCGTCTTTGAAGGCGATTTCGTGACCAGTCTGGCACTCCTGAGCTACAATGCGCTTTTTGCCGACCTACAACCGGTCGGCCCGTTAATTCGTCCGAACCCGGATAACTGATTCATGAGCAAGAAAAAACCCGGTACGCCGAGTAGCACCATCGCCCTTAACAAAAAGGCGAAACACGAATACCACATAGAAGAACGCTTTGAGGCGGGCCTTGTCCTTCTCGGCTGGGAAGTAAAATCTCTGCGCGCCGGCAAAGCCCAGATCACCGACGCCTATGTATTGCTGAAAGATGGCGAGGCCTTCCTGCTGGGCGGTCACTTCCAGCCCCTTACCGCAGCCTCCACTCATGTGATCGCGGACCCAACCCGAACCCGCAAGCTTTTGCTGCATGCCAAAGAACTGGCCAAGCTCATTGGAGAAACCAGCCAGGCCGGCCAAACCTGCGTACCTCTTGCACTGTACTGGAAAAAGAACAAAGTGAAGTGCGAAATTGCCCTGGTGAAAGGCAAGAAGCTCTTCGACAAGCGCGCAACCGAGAAAGAGCGGGACTGGAATCGGCAAAAGCAGCGCATCATGCGAGATGCCAACGCCTGACCGTAAATTTTAAGTGGCGCTTTTCTGACCAGCGTCATGGGCCCCGGCCCCTTTGTGTCGCATACTTGCCCTTTATGCACCTTTTTTATTGCCGCCTATACCGCAATAACCGGTGCTCCGCAGAGGGAGGGCGTATGCCAACAACTCAAATACCCATGTCTGCTGTCGATCGCGCCTGGTTGCGAATGGATACACCTGAGAACCCCATGATGATTTGCGGCGTTCTCACCCTTGAACACTCCATTCCCATGAACCGCCTCAAACGCACGATTGAGGAAAGGTTTCTGCGCTTCAACCGATTCCGTCAACGGGTTGTGGACACAGGAGACAAAGCCTACTGGCAGGACGACCCTCTGTTCGACCTGGATAACCACCTCCACCAGATTGCGCTACCCGGTAAGGCCGATAAAGCCGAGCTCCAGAAATTAGCCAGTGATATGAACAGCTCTGCGCTGGATTTCCGGCGGCCACTATGGCAAATGCATTATATTGACAACTACGAGGGCGGCAGTGCCCTGCTGGTCCGAATACACCATTGCATTGCGGATGGCATCTCGCTGGTTCGGGTTATGCTATCCCTCACAGACAAATCGCCAGACCCCAGGCCAAGAAAGGTCGTATCGAGCCACCCCTCAAAGGCCAATGAAAAGTCCTCAATCCAGAAATTGCTTCACAGTGTCGTCGACAGCGCACAGGCTGCGACAAGCCAGGCCCGACTGCTCGTGCAATCCATGCGGGAACAACCCAATTACCCCATCAAACTGGCCTCGACCGCCAGCGGTGTCGCTTTAGACCTCTTAAAACTGGGTCTCGCCCCCTTTGAGCCAAAAACCGGGCTCAAGGAGCCGCTTTCAGGGCGCAAGCAAGTGGCCTGGGCAGAACCACTGGACCTTGCCGAAGTAAAAGCCTGCTCCAAGGCCCTCGGCGGCACCATTAATGACGTGCTTTTGTGCACCGTCACCGGTGCATTGCAGCGGCATTTTGCAGCTCATAAAGAAGCAATTCCTGACAACGGAATCCGTGTCGCTGTTCCGTTCAACCTGCGGCCTCTCGATCAGCCTATTGAAATTCTGGGCAACAAGTTTGGCCTGGTTCTGGTAACGCTGCCGGCGGAAGTCTTGGATCCCTTGATGTGTTTTCAACAGGTTCAGAAAAACATGAACCAGCTAAAACAGTCGTACCAGGCTCAAGTAACTTACAGCCTCCTTGATTTGTTCGGTCGCGGCCCCGACATTCTCGAACGACGGGCACTGGAACTCCTGAGCAACAAAGCGTCTGCCGTTCTCACCAACGTGCCAGGGCCAAAAGAAGCCCTCTATCTGGCAGGAAGCAAGGTTACCCAGCCCATGTTCTGGGTGCCCCAGAGCGGAAACATCGGCATAGGTATGAGCATTTTCAGCTACGCTGGCACCGTGCAATTTGGCATTACCGTCGACAAAGCCATTCACGCAGACCCGAATGCCGTGATGAATTACTTCCGTGATAGCTTTAAAGCCCTGAGCCACGCGGCCCTTGCCGGCAGACACAAAAGCAAGTAACGAATGGCAGGCTGAAGATAGACAGAGCCGCCGGGAAAAGAAGTACACAGCAGTTTTATTCAAAACAGCAACAAAGAGGCCTTGAAGTCGGGCGAGACGCCCACATATACTGTGAGTAAGGGGACGACATGGCTTCGACGCTGGTGGCGAACCCTTGGGTGCATGTCGAGATGGCAGCGAATCTCGTTAATCCAAAGCTGCAATGCAATAGTCGCAAACGACGAAAACTACGCACTAGCAGCGTAAGCTGCTAGTCGTCCTGACTGGGTCGCCCGTAGCCCAGAGCTACATCTCAGGACGTCATCGCTTACGGGATGCTCCGTTATCCAGAGTTCACTGGCTAGCGGCTAAGATTTAAAGAACTCGCCTCTCGCACCCTGGCCTTCGGGTCGCTTGAGGTTAAATCAATAGAAGGACATAAACATGTAGATCTCAAGGCATAGTGCTGGCGGACGCGGGTTCAATTCCCGCCGTCTCCACCAACTACCAAGAGAAAAGCCCCTGATTTCAGGGGCTTTTTTCGTTCTAGGGT
>NZ_JAUOPH010000005.1 GCF_030546935.1 Marinobacter sp. 2_MG-2023
TCTGGCTCTGGCTCTGGCTCTGGCTCTGGCTCTGGCTCTGGCTCTGGCTCTGGCTCTGGCTCTGGCTCTGGCTCTGGAGTGGGTGTTGGCTGGGTTTCAGGTTTTGGTTCTGGCTTTTTTTCCTGCACAGCTTCAGCTTTCTCTGCAGGCGCAGGCGCTGTTTTTCCTGCAAGCGAGATCTTGATAGCGGGCGCGGTATTGACTGCCGCATTGCCTAACTGGTGAATCTCCAGGGGTTTGTCGGGTATGGCGGCCAGAAGAATACCGGCACTGAGCACGATGGCGATTGCCAGCAGTCCCAGGCGCGCAGCGCGTCCGGTATCCTTCACGTTTCTGGCTCCGTAAGCAGCATTATTTCGTCGAAACCGCCCTGCTCCAACTTACGCAACAGAGCCTCAAGGTCGGCCATGGCAATGGTGCTGGCCGCAGCGATCTTCAGTGGGTTCTGTGCGTCTGGTTCTGGCAGATGTTGTAGCAGTGTTTGCGCATCCAGTGTTTCACCGCCTGCTCGCCAGCGGCCCTGTGCGTCCACGAACAGGTCGGCATGGGGCGATTGCTGCTCGGCACTCGCAGGCGTAGCCGGTAGGTCAGGCAAAGGATCGTCTGCAAGCTGCCCGGCAACTATGAAAAACATCAACAACAGGAAAACCAGATTGATGAGCGGCAGGAGAGCATCCTCCACCCGTTCCATCAAAGACTTGCCAGACGTGGAAGGCGGTGGAACCAGTTCGATCATGGTGTTTCTTCGGTCGCCCGTTTCCAGTGGGTTTGAATGCCATTGCGGGACAGCTCACCCAGCGTTGATGTGAACAGACTCAACTGAGTTCCGGGTGCGGTGGTGAGGTTTACCTCGGAGATGCCGGCGCTGCGAAGTTGAGGCAGTATTTGGCCAATTGGAAGCGCGAGCTCCTGCCACTCTATTTCGCCACCTTCTGTGACGATCAGCAGAGGTAAGGGTTCGCCTGTTACCGTGCTTCGACCATCTGTGTTATTGGCAAGTTCCAGGTGATCCACGGGTAGCAGCCGGCTGGTCAGCATAAAAAACACCAGCAGGATGAACACCACGTCAATCAGCGGTGTTATGCGAATGGGTATTGGCCTGTTGGGCCGAGGTTCAACCAGTTGCATGGGCGAAACGTTGACTGCTATGGGTTTCAAACTCTTTCTGGTCTTGTGATTCTGATCGTTGTCGTTTGGCTGTTGCCTGAACTGGCGCGCCGACTGCAGCTTCACCGGTAGGTTCTTGCTGGTCCATAAACGCTTCCGGTGCCGTACTCAGTACCGAAACCAGAGTGCTGTTGACGAGTTTGTGAATGCGCCGCAATCGAAACTCTATCCAGGCAGCCAGAGCCGCGAATGGAATGGCAACAACAAGGCCAGCTGCCGTTGTGGTCAGGGCTTCGTAGATACCACCACTCAATTGAGATGCGTTTGCCCGACCTTCTGTGGCGGCCATGGCACTAAAGGCTTCCATCATGCCCATCACGGTTCCCAAGAGGCCAAGCAAGGGAGCAAGGGCCGCGATCACTTCAATGATTTTCAGTGGAGCCTCGAAGGGTTCTAACCCGTGCTGGGCGTCCCGCGCTGAAGTCTCACGAACCTGCCGATCGTCCTGGTTGTTCTGTCGCGCCTCAATGGTATTGGTTACGAGATGATGAAGCGGATTCAGCCTTGCCCAGCGGCTGGCTTGCTGGCGAACCACTTTCGGGTTTACCTCAGTGGGGTTCTGTTGCCAAAGCGTAATGATATTTTTAAGTTTTTTTGACAATCTGGGTGCACAGAGGGCGCCTAAAAGCACCACGTAGACAAATGTGATAAGACCCAGTACTGCCATGACAAGCAGGACCATCATTACCGGGCCACCCATGGCTAACAGTTGGCTGAGGGGGCCATCCGTCACCGTGGGACCGAGAGGCGCCAGAATATCGCTCATGATAGGTATCGCTCTTACTGAAAGTAGATATAAATAATAACGATTATCATTGTGTTTGCAAGTGCGTAATTATTCCGGTCGCGGGCTTCTGGTAAAGTTCATATTTCTGTAAAGCGCACTTTGCAAAAGCATTTGACCAGAAATCGGAGGTCTTACCATTTACACCTTTTCCCTGCGAAACGGAGCAATCCTCTTGTGTTGATTAACCGTTGGCTTGGCAGTCTGGTTAACCGGGCTGTGCTGCTGGTTGTGGGTGTTGTTGTTCTGACCGCATTACTGGTTGCACTTGCAGGCTCGCTCCTCAGCAGATCGGAGCTTGAGCAGCAGGCAGCAGGCAGCAAACCAGGTAACCACGATTGCTCAGCTGGTTGCGGTAGAGTTGGACGACAAACTGTCGCAGCGACTCGAAGCACTCAGTCATGTGGCCGAGGGGTTCACCATGAGCGAGACGGCTTTCGGGACGCGAGCGAAAATACTGGTGCGTCGCCAGACAGCGCTGCAGCATCTGTTCGATGGTGTTTATCTGATTGATTCAAAGGGAAAAGTGATCGCGGAGTATCCGGAGATTTTCAACCTTGTCGGAACGGATGTCAGTAGTCGTCCATATTTCCTCAAGGCTTCCGGACAGCTTACCCCGATTATCAGTGAACCCTACCGTTCACACTATCAAGGCAAGCCCGCCGTGATGGTGGCCGCCCCTATATTCGATCACAATCAGCGCTTTATCGGAATGATCGGGGGAGCCATTGCGCTCGCCGGAGAGCACCTTATTGAGGAGTTTTCTGGTGTTCGCATTGGGAAAACCGGTTATCTGGCGATCGTGGCCCGTAATGGAACCGTTCTTGCCAATGGTCGCACAGGTGAAGTGATGCAACCGATAAGAAGCGCCAACCCGGTGCTCCAGGACGCTTTGGGTGGATTTGAGGGTACGGCCCAAACCCGCGACATTGACGGCGAAAGTATCATTCTGTCGGTGCAACAAATGGCAGAAGTACCCTGGTTCGTTGCAGCGGTCTGGCCGGCCCGCGAAGCCTATGCACCAGCGACTCGCACCAAAGATGCCTTTCTCTGGATTTTGCTGGCGGTAATTCTGCTCGTTGTCCCTGTTGTCATGTGGCGCTTTCGGCGCCTGCTGGCGCCGCTGCAAGAACTTGGGCAACAGGTGCATGAGCGGCATCTGGGTGTAAGAACCAGCCCGGTGGGTGGCTCAGGTGGTTCGGAGATCCGCCAGGTTGCTGACATATTCAACATGGTTATGGATGAGCGTGAGGATGTTCTGAGTTCTCTCGCCGAGCGAGAGGCATTTTTCCGTTCGCTCACCCGTGGTGCACCTATTGGTATCGTGCAGGCCGATGTTCTGGGCCGCATCGAGTTTGTAAATCCTGTTTTCGAACGTATTCTCGGGTTGAAAATGGCCGAGCTGAGTGGAACCCACCTGTTTGACTGTGTTTCGGATGTAGACCGTGATGCTGTTATAACAGGCTGGCAACACTCGCTTGAGCATCAGGAGGTATTTCGTGACCGTTTCAGGCTGCAGGGGCCAAATAGCCAAAGGCCAGTCTGGTGCCAAGTAATGACTGCGGCCCTTGAAACGCCGGAAAAAGTCATGGGTACCATCACTATTGTCCGCGATATTTCCCATGAGCTGGAAGTTGAAGAAGCGCTTCGTGACGAGCAGCAGAGAGCGGAAAACATACTGGGGGTGATGCAGGATGGTGTGTTGATGGCAGATACTGGAGGTGTTATCCGTTATGCCAACCACGCTGCGAGCCGCTTTCTCGGTTCTGATGGGGAATACCTGGGAAAAAATGTGTTTGAGCTGGTAGGCATTGATCACGAGGAGCAGTCGCTCACCCATGAGTGGTTTCTTGAGCGTGATGATCTCGATAGCCTTTACATTACTCTCCGCAACCGGAATGGCGAGGCGTTTGATGTCGATCTCAGCATGATTCACATCCGCCAGGGCAGGCATAATGAGCGGCTGGTGTTTGTGCTTCGGGACGACACGGAACGCAGGCGGGAGGAAGAGCGGCTTTCCTGGGAAGCTACCCATGACAGCCTGACGCAACTACTGAATCGTCGTGCTTTTAACGCTTCGCTCAATAAGTGCCTGAGCGAATCGGCGCATCAGGAAGTAAGCTCTGTGTTGATGCTCATTGATCTCGACTACTTCAAACCGGTGAATGATGAGGGCGGGCATCTGCTCGGCGACGAATTGCTGCGGCGCCTCGCTGAACTGTTCAAGGAGCCGGTGCGCCAGTCTGACACCGTTGCCCGGCTGGGTGGTGACGAATTTGGTATCATCCTCCCTGCCTGTGGTTTGGCCCGGGCAAAAACTCTTGCCGAAGGTATCCGTGCCGGTGTTGAAGCCCTTAAGCTAGAGCAGGATGGCCGCATGTTTGGAGTTACGGCCAGTATTGGTATGACGGAACTGCTTGCCGTGGATCGCGAACCCAAAAGCGTTATTGCCCGGGCCGATGAGGCTGCTTACCTTGCCAAAGCAAATGGCCGGAACCGGGTTGAAGTGGTGCTTGCGACAGAGCAGACGTAGCGATAAAAGTCGGGTATTCAGGTCCACCCGGTTGCTGCCGCGCTTGCTTGCCACAACAAGCGCAGAGCGAGCAAGGTAAGTACAATATTCAGGGCTTTGCTGAACCAGCGGTTGTTGAGCCGGTTCAGAAGGCGCAGACCAATCCAGGTGCCGGCAAAACCGCATGCTGTCATGGCGAGTATAAACACCAGCCAATCTGTAAAGACAAAACCCGTCACACCGAACACCAGGGCTTTGGGCGCATGCTGCAAAACCATCGCTGTGGCAAAGGTTGCGACGGTGCGGAAGCGATCCACATGAATCTGCTTAATGAATGCGGCCACCAACGGGCCTGTAGCCCCCACGAAAAGGCTGACAAAGCTGGTGAGTGTGGATGCAATAAATATCCCGGCAGAACCGAAAGCTCCTTTGGGCAGAGCCGGCCCCCAGCACAGATAGAGCACGAATACCGCTATGGTCAGCTGCCAAAGGTAGGCGGGCAGGCTTACCAATAACCAGGCTCCTGTTGCTGCGCCCAGGATAACGCCAGGTATGAAAGCTGCAATGGTCCGCCAATCGATATGCCTCCACGTCAGTATCGCCCGGCCGCCGTTGGAGCCCAGTTGAATCATGCCATGAACGGGAACGATTGCTGCCGCCGGCATCCATGTAGCCATCAGGATCAGCAGAAGAACGCCTCCGCCGGCGCCCAGGCTGGCGGTAATCATCGATGTGATAACAGAGCTTGCCAGTAGGAAAAGTGCCACTGAAAAGCTCAGGCTTTCCGGGAGCAGAGCTATTTCCACGCGCAGAATTCCGTGGGTTTGAGCTGTGGCGTTCGGCACAAGGCTTCGGTTGCCAATTGTACGTCGGCTACATAATACAGCGACGCCAGCCCCAGCCTGTCCCGGCCCAGGTTGTGAAACACCATGCCAAACGCTATATCGCCGGCGGTAAAACGTTCGTGGTTGGCGGCAAAATATTCTGCTGGTTTGGCCAGAATCTCGTCATCAAGAAGCGCCTGAACGCGGCCTGCACCGCCGTGGTAGGCCTGAACCAGCAACAGTACAAACAGCTCATGGCGCTTGCTTTCCGGCAGGTGACCAAAACGTTCGTCGAAAATCGGCTGCAGGTTGCGGGCATTCTGATGCATCAGGCGCAGCGCGCAATCCATTTGCGCCAGCCGGTGCCAGTAGTTCTGGGGTTTTATTTGGCAGTCATTCAATGCGGAGGGCGAAAGCTGGAGAATGCCCTTTGCGTTTGCTTGAGAGTGCGCTCTTGCCTGTCCGCCGCTTTCAATCAGGATTTGCCCGGCCAGGTACCTGGGTAAAACCGCTGGCAGAGTAAAGCGGTTTTGCTCGCTTCGGCGTTGGACAATATACATTAGCGCATCGTGCAGTGAGCCTGGCTGTTCGCGACTTGCGAAGGAAAGGTCATCCCAGGCGCCCCAGACAAGATCCGTGCCTTGAGCGCCCAGGTAGCGGCCGACGGAGAGGTCCAGATTGACATGAGGCTGGTCACAGGCGAGAGCAAACGGATAGCCATTGGTATCGGCGTCGCCGGCAATCCATTCCTCCGTGCGCCCTTTTTCGTGCAGTGACTGGCGGGTATCGTTCAGGCGCTTCTGGGTGGTTGCGCGATCGGCGCCGTCACTGATCCAGCCCAGGAACTGCCCACGCATGTCGAACAGAATATGGCGTTCAGGGCTGGAGCAATAACCCGATTCTCTCAGAACCCAGCGCCGTATGGTGAGAATGTTCTGATAAACGCCCTGGCTTACCCAGTAAGGCGAGCCCCGTACTATGGCTGTCCAGCCTGAGGTTTGATCACTTTCAATCCCGGCTTGATTCTCTTCAGCCAGCACTGGTGCTTGCACCAAAGTGGTCAGGGTGAAAGTCAGAACAAGCTGGCGTAAGCTTGCGAATCTTGAGCTCATAAGCGACGTGTCCGTGGTATCCCGGGCATCACAATAACAAATGGACGCTACTATGAAGCAATCTGAGTATCTTCATTACGATGCCACGGCGTTGGCTGATCTCATACGCCGAGGCGAAGTGACCTCCAGGGAAGTATGCGAGGCTGCGGTGGAACGGGCAACCTCTGTAAACAGTTCACTTAACGCAATCTGCTTCCCCCAGTTCTCCGAGGCTTTGGCGCAGGGTTTTCCTGAGCAGGGTGCGTTCGCCGGTGTTCCTATGCTGCTCAAGGACCTGGCGCAAGAACAGGCTGGCCGACCCTCTACTCTGGGTAGCCGTAGCTTTAAAAACAACATAGCGCCCCAGGATTCAGAATTTGTGCGCCGTGCTCGTGAAGGTGGGCTGGTTTTTCTGGGACGGACAGCAACACCGGAATTTGGCCTCAAGGCCATTACGGAATCGGAGTTGTGGGGGCCGTCGCGGAACCCCTGGAGTACGGATCTTACCCCTGGAGGATCAAGTGGTGGTTCCGGTGCTGCAGCCGCCGCGGGTATCGTGCCTATGGCCGGCGCTAACGATGGCGGGGGCTCTATCCGAATACCGGCAGCATACAATGGATTGTTTGGGCTCAAGCCATCTCGCGGTCGTATTTCTAGCGGCCCCTTGATGGGAGAGTCCTGGACCGGTGCTTCTACGGATCATGTGGTCACCCGCACGGTGCGTGACAGCGCCGGAATGCTGGATGTGCTTAGCGGTAATGCCTGCGGTGATCCGTTTGTTATCCCAGGGCCCGGTTCCGCATACTCTGATCTCATGCAGAAATCACCAGGTAGCCTGAAAATCGGTGTGTTTACATCGTCTCCGTTCGATACCGAGGTAGCTCCTGAGTGTATCGCCGGTGTTGAAGAAACGGCGAGGATTCTGGAAAACCTGGGGCACAAGGTTGAGTATGCGCGGCCGGAATTCGACGGCATGGCATTAGCCCGCTGTTATCTCGGTCTCTACTTTGGTGAAGTGTCTGCCCTGATGGCGAAAGCCAAAGCGCAGTTTGGTGCCGTTGACAGCGATTTCGAATTGGACACCCGTCTGCTCGGCATGCTGGGTAACAGCATGCCGCTGTCAGACTACGTGCTTCGCCGCCAGCAGTGGAACGAATTTGCGCGGGCGCTGGGGGCATTTTTCAGGGGATACGATCTCTACCTTTGTCCGACTACCGGTCAGATGCCAGCCCGCATTGGTGAGCTGGAGACTCCGTCTCACCTGAAGCTGGCAGCAAAGCTGATGCTTGGCCTCAAGGCCGGGAAAATGCTTCACCGCAGTGGTCAGGTGGATCAGATGGCTATGGAGAGCCTGGCCCGGACGCCATTTACCCAATTGGCCAATCTTACCGGAACCCCAGCCATGTCGGTGCCCTTGCACTGGACCGCCGGGGGGCTTCCGGTCGGCGTGCAGCTGGGTGCTCCGCATGGTGGTGAGGGCGTATTGCTGCAACTGGCGGCGCAGCTGGAGGAAGCAGCGCCCTGGTTTGGTTATTACGAGCGACTTGATAATGCCTTTTAGACTGCGAACGGATAACGGGCATTTAACGGGTTGTGATCCGTTGATGTCAGGCTCACGTTTATCTTTGTATGCTTAACAGGCTATGCTGTGTATCAGGGAGACCATCTTCCTGATATATCCTGATGGCATCGAGGAGGCGAGCGTATTATGAACCAACCGATGGCAATCGATGAACTGGTATCAGTAGCACAGGCAGAAGCCATGGGAGAGCTTGATGCTCCGATGATGGCGATTGTTCTGGCCGATGAACAAAGCTATGACTTGCCCATCAACTCACTTGAAACCGATGCCGACAAGGCGCGCTGGGGGTTGATCCTCCGTGCTGCCCGCGAGCATGTAGAAGCGGACGCTGTGGCGGTTCTCTATCCCGCCTGGACAACTATCCGGCACAAAAAGAAAGAGGTCGCTGAAGATGACGGCTCTGAAGCTTCTGAAGACAGTCCTGGAATGTCGTCAGACAGCACCGGAGATGAGCCCAATGAGCCGATAGACACCTTGTTTGTGCAGCTTCATACCCGGGATCACGTCTACTGGCGTGGATTTGAGCAGATCCGGGATCCGAAGCATCAGCGCATCATAGGCTTTCGCCGCATCAAAGCCCTGTCTACGGATTACAAGCGTGATGAAGAGCCGTCGGTCGCATCCTGGCTCAGTACATTGTTTGAGCCTTTGCCGGAGCATGGTGAAGAATCAGACGTTGATCTTGAACTGGCCGATCTTCTCGAAGAGCCGGAGGTAAGTGCTGCGTTGTATCCACGGCAACTGCGGGCGTTGCACTGAGGGCTTTACGCCTGTAGCGAACCAGCATGGCGGGTGCGGGGTGTAGGGAAAACCCGGATTCGGGTTTGGCAGGCGAATAGTCTATAATCGCCGGCCTTAATCCTGCACCCACAAGGCGCTGACCGTGATTGTATTTGACCAGGTACAGAAGTCGTATCAGGTGGGCGGCCGGGAGATCCCCGCGCTGTACCCGACCGATATGACCATCGAAACCGGCGAGGTATTCGGTATTGTCGGGCATTCCGGGGCGGGAAAATCCACCCTGGTGCGCCTGATTAATCTGTTGGAGCCGCCCACCGGCGGCAGCATTCTGATTGATGATGAGAACATCACCCGGTATAGCGCAGCGGAACTTCGAGCGTTTCGCCGTAAAGTCGGGATGATATTCCAGCATTTTAACCTGTTATCTTCAAAAACCGTGTCGGATAACATCGCCTTCCCGATGAAGCTGGCGGGTATCTATTCCAAAGCGGAAATCCGGGATCGTGTGCAAGAACTGCTGGCCCGCGTCAGCCTCACGGATCATGCTGACAAATACCCTTCTCAACTTTCCGGTGGCCAGAAGCAACGCGTTGGTATTGCCCGCGCGTTGGCCTGCAGGCCGACAATTCTACTGTGTGACGAAGCCACCAGTGCCCTGGATCCACAAACCACCCAGTCAGTGTTGCGATTGTTGGCGGAGATCAACAAGGAGCTGGGCCTCACAATTGTACTCATCACCCATGAGATGGACGTGGTGCGCCGGGTGTGCGACCGGGTTGCGGTGATGGACGGTGGCCGTGTGGTAGAAATGGGCGCTGTGAGCGATGTCTTCCTTCACCCGAAGCACCCTACCACCCGGGATTTCGTATTCGAAAGTGAAAACACTGACAGCGACGAGCGCCAGCAAGACCTGCAAAAGGCTAATGGTCGTATCCTGCGCCTGACGTTCAAGGGAGATTCGACCTACCAGCCATTACTGGGCAGCGTTGCACGGGCATCGGGCGTGGATTTCAGCATCCTCTCAGGGCGTATTGATCATATCAAAGATACGCCCTATGGCCAGTTGACCCTGTCGTTGGTGGGCGGGGATCTGGAGGTTGCCATGAGTGCGCTTGATGCGGCCGATGTTCACGTGGAGGTGCTGCGCTGATGGAAGCTTTATTGAGTAACGTGGACTGGCCAGAGATCGGCATAGCGAGCTGGGATACCCTGGTGATGGTGGGTATGTCTCTGCTGTTCAGTGTTCTGGCGGGCCTGCCGATTGGTGTTTTGCTGTTCCTGACTGGCAAGCGCCAGTTGCTGGAACAGCCGGTAGCTTACGCCGTGCTCTCATTTGTCGTGAACGTGCTACGTTCGGTGCCGTTTATCATCCTTTTGATTGTGATGATCCCGTTCACCGTGATGCTGATCGGCACGTCTCTTGGCGTTGCAGGTGCCATTCCTCCACTGGTGGCCGGCGGTGCACCCTTCTTTGCCAGGTTGGTGGAGACATCCCTGCGGGAAGTTGACCGGGGCATTATTGAAGCCACGCAAGCCATGGGCGCCAACGTGCGCCAGATCATTTTTGGTGCCTTGCTGCCGGAGGCGCTTCCGGGCATCATCGCTGGCATTACGGTCACTGCGATTACGCTGGTTTCCTATGCTGCTATGTCTGGCGTTATTGGCGGTGGCGGTCTGGGTGACCTGGCCATCCGTTTTGGTTATCAGCGGTTTCAGACCGATGTGATGGTCATCACTGTGGCTCTGTTGGTGATCTTCGTACAAGTGTTGCAGATGGTGGGTGACCGTCTGGTGCTTTATTTCAGCCGTAAGTAGTTCAGTTTTGGGTAGGCCACGTGATGGTACAACCCTCAGAAGACACGTCAGAAATGAGCTTGGGTGACGGCGTGCTTCCCGAAAACGTGGAGCGCCAGGGATGGCGCGACCGAGCCCTACATGGATGTATTTACGGGCGTTTTTCGGGAAGCACGCCGTCACCCGAGCGGATGCCATGAACAATTCTGCTTTAAATAACCGAGTGACCACGAACAGGAGAGAATTAGATGAACCTCAAAAAAGCCTTGGTAGCACTGGCTGCTGCATCCGTTTTTTCCGCTGCGGTATCCGCTGAGAAGCTGTCCGTTGCTGCAACGCCGGTTCCCCACGCAGAACTGCTGGAATTCGTGAAGCCGAAGCTGGCGGAACAGGGTGTAGAGCTGGAAGTCAAAGTCTTCACCGACTACATCCAGCCCAACATCCAGGTGGATCAGAAGGGTATGGATGCCAACTTTTTCCAGCACCAGCCGTACCTGGATGAGTTCAATGACGGCCGTGGCACCAACCTGGTTACGGTCACCGGCGTTCACGTTGAGCCGTTTGGCGCCTATTCCAACAAGATTGACTCTCTGGACGACCTGAAAGAAGGCGCAGTCATCGCCATTCCGAACGACCCCACCAATGGTGGGCGGGCCCTTCTGCTGCTTCAGAAAGCTGGCGTAATCACCCTTAAGGAAGGCAGCAAAATCACTGCAACGCCTCGTGATATCGCTGACAACCCGAAAGATCTCGACTTCAAGGAACTGGAAGCTGCAACATTACCGCGGATTCTTGGCCAGGTAGATGTGGCGCTCATCAACACCAACTACGCTCTGGAAGCCGGCCTGAATCCGTCTGAGGATGCGCTGATCATCGAAGGTTCCGAGTCTCCGTATGTGAACATTCTGGTCGCCCGTCCTGACAACAAGGACAGCGAGGCCATGAAGAAACTGGCGAAGGCACTGAAGTCTGATGAGGTTCGTGAGTTCATCAAGAAGCAATACGAAGGCGCTGTCGTTCCAGCATTCTGATAAGAACGAAAGCCAAAAAAATGCCGGACAGCTTAAGCTGCCCGGCATTTTTTATTCCGCAATCAGAACTGGTGATTAATCACCGCTCCAGTTGGCTGTGGGGTCCGGTGTCATCCGCAGGTAGGATTTCACCTTCTTGTAGCCTTTCGGGAAGCGCTGCTTGATCTCATCTTCGTCCTGAAGTGACGGCACGATAACAACGTCACCACCGCGTTCCCAGTTGCCGGGAGTCGCGACCTTGTGTTCGTCGGTTAGTTGCAGGGAATCGATCACTCGCAAAACTTCATTGAAGTTACGACCGGTGCTGGCCGGGTAAGTGATGATCAGGCGAACTTTCTTGTTCGGATCAATCACAAATAGTGAACGTACAGTCAGTGTGCTATCCGCGTTGGGATGGATCATGTCGTACAGCTCGGCGACCTTGCCGTCATGGTCGGCTATGATCGGGAAGTTGACTGCGCAACCCTGGGTTTCGTTGATGTCCTTGATCCACTCGTGGTGGGAGTCAACCGGATCAACGCTCAGTGCGATGGCTTTAACGTTACGCTGTGCAAACTCCTCTTTGAGCTTGGCTGTCAGCCCAAGTTCTGTGGTGCACACCGGAGTGAAGTCTGCAGGGTGGGAGAACAGCACACCCCAGCCGTTTCCTAACCACTCGTGAAAGGAAATCTTTCCTTCACTGGAGTCCTGTTCGAAATCTGGTGCGGTATCGCCTAGACGTAAACTCATATTCGCTCTCCTTCGATGCTGCTTTTTAAAGCGTTGTTCGAAATTCCGGCAAGCAAACTGCCGAACCCATTTACTGAGTGTATACGAGAATCATTGGTGCCGGAGGATGGGATTACAAGGGTCAGTTGATTCATCTCATCCGGCACCGGCCTGTTACCCTCGCTGGCGTCTCAGGGTTCCTTTAACGGCCCACCGCCTTTTTCTGCTCAAAGTGCTCCTTGGTCAGCGTGAATACCACAGGGCTGAGGAGTAAGAGAGCAATCAGGTTTGGTAGTGCCATCATGGCGTTGAGTGTGTCGGCTATAAGCCAGATCAGGCCCAGGTTTACGGTTGCACCAACGGGGATGGCAAGAATCCAGGCAACCCGATAAGGCACGATGGCTTTCACCCCGAACAGAAACTCGACGCTCCTCTCGCCGTAGAATGACCAGCCCAGCAAGGTGGTAAAGGCAAAGACGGCCAGGGCTATTGCCACCACATAATCGCCAACCCCCGGAAGTGCTTCAGAGAACGCCATCGAAGTGAGTGCCGCGCCGGATTCGCCAGACGTCCAGACGCCGGAGGTAATGATAACCAGACCGGTGATCGTACAAATGATGATGGTGTCAATGAAGGTCCCCAGCATAGCCACCATGCCCTGGTTTATCGGGTTTTTGGTTTGTGCTGCAGCATGAGCGATAGGGGCGGAGCCGAGGCCGGCTTCGTTGGAAAAGACGCCCCGGGCCACGCCAAACCTTATGGCCGCCCACACCGCTGCACCGGCAAAACCACCCTCTGCGGCTATCGGACTGAAGGCATGTTTGAAGATCAGTTCAAACGCGGCAGGGATATCGGCAAAATTAAGTGCCAGAACAACCAGGCCTGCGAGCAGATATGACAGCGCCATTAGCGGTACCAGTGCACTTGCTACCTGCCCGATACGGCGAATGCCTCCAATCAGTACCAGGCCCACCAGAACCATCAGGACGACGCCAGAGAGCCAGTGTGGCAGACCAAATGTCGCTTCCATGACATCTGCGACTGAATTGGCCTGAACAGTATTACCAATCCCGAACCCTGCAATGGCTGCAAAAATGGCAAAGAGCACGCCCAGCCAGGCCCATTTTTTGCCAAGACCGTTGCGAATGTAATACATGGGGCCGCCGACATAAGAGCCGCGCTCATCTACCTCGCGGAAGCGCACAGCGAGGACCGCTTCGGAGTATTTTGTTGCCATACCCACCAGGGCGGTCAACCACATCCAGAACAGGGCGCCTGGCCCGCCGAGGAAGACGGCCGTCGCTACGCCGGCAATATTGCCTGTTCCGACTGTTGCAGACAGAGCTGTCATCAGCGCCTGAAACGGCGGGATGTCGCCATCAGATTCTGCATCTGCCGCGCTGCGGCCTTTCCACATCTGGCGGAAGCCAGCACCTAGCTTGAGTATTGGCATAAGTTTCAGGCCGAGACTTAAAAACAGCCCTACACCAAGAATAAGCACCAGCATGGGCGGCCCCCAGACCAGCCCGTTGATCGTGCCTATAATGTTTTCAATGGCTTCCATGGGAGCCCCCTTGTGTATGCCATGGTTTAAAGATGTGACTCTGCCCCGAAGGGCTATAACCGGCTGAGTTTAGTCGGATATTGCTGTCTGTAAACTGTCAGCTGATGAAAATTGAGGATTAGGCGCCTATTGCCTATGTTTACAGTAAGGTAGAGGATATAGCGCCGCTTGGTGCTGTTGGATCAACCAGAAAGGTGAGGAGTTACTGATGAGTGCGCTCAAAGTTTCTGATGTCATGTCCAATCATATTGAGCCGGTTCGATGCGGGACGCCGCTCACCGAGGTAGTCAAGGCGCTGCTGGAGCATCACATCTCCGGGCTGCCGGTAGTCGATGCAAATCGACGTTTGCTGGGTTTTGTTTCTGAACAGGACTGTATCCACTCACTGCTGGTGAGCAATTATCACTGCGAGGGCGACCCGGTTGTAGACGATGTCATGTTTCGTGAACCTTTGGCGATTTCTCCTGACATGGCCATTGTTGACCTCGCCCAGAAGCTTGGGTCTGGCAAGCCAAAAGTGTATCCGGTTGTGGATCATGGAAAGCTCATTGGTATTGTCACTCGCACGGCTGTGCTGGCCGAGCTGGCCCGCATCGGTTGTGGGCTTGAGCTTTCGAAGCGCAAAGGCGAAGACGACTGATCAGATTGCATTCGCAACTCGTACATCCAGGCCGCATTTTTAAGGCGCACTTTAAAGGGGACACTATGGAGTTATTATCCACTAACGTCAGTTTTGACGGGGAGCATCGCCGCTACCGACATAGATCTGCGGTGCTTGAGTGCACGATGGAATTTGCCGTGTATCTGCCCCCGGCTGCGGTGGGGCCGAACCCACAAAAAGTACCGGCGCTCTGGTGGCTATCCGGGCTGACATGCACGGATCAGAATTTCATGGAGAAAGCCGGTGCCCAGAAGAAGGCAGCGGAACTGGGCATGGCCATTATTTGCCCGGATACCAGCCCGCGTGGTGTTAACCTGCCGGGAGAAGATGACAGCTATGATTTTGGAAGCGGGGCCGGATTCTATATCAATGCCACCCAGCAGCCCTGGGCGCCCCACTACCGAATGTACGACTACGTGGTTAAAGAGCTTCCGCAACTGGTTGAAAGTGAGCTCCCACTAACCGGCAAGCGCTGCATCAGCGGTCACTCCATGGGTGGCCATGGCGCATTGATATGCACGCTCCGCAATCCAGGTCGCTATGTGTCTGTTTCAGCATTTGCGCCTATTGCCCATCCAACCGTTTGCCCCTGGGGGCAAAAGGCATTCGAAGGGTACCTCGGGGGTGATTCGGCGAGCTGGGAAGAGTGGGATGCTACTTTGCTGATTCCGAAAGCCGGTGAGCGCTTGCCTCTGTTGATCGACCAGGGAACGGCAGACGGTTTTCTGGAAAGCCAGCTTAATCCGGAAGCGTTGGTAAAAGCGTGTGAAATGCATAATCATCCCATCAACCTGCGGATGCGAAAAGGCTACGATCACAGCTATTTCTTTATAGCCTCATTTATTGATGAACATCTCGCTCACCACGCCAAGGCGCTGGGCCTGGTCTGAGCGATTCATCGGGCTAATTGGGTGAACCCGGTTCAGTCCGGGAAGCCCCAGATCCGGCTGAAGTTCATCGACGGCATGATATCAGGCTCTTCCAGCGCCATGATGTTGAACCCCGGTATGCTGGTATCACGCTCCTGACGGGTGTCGCAGCTGGCTCCCGAAGAATCCAGGACAACCTGCGCAAAAGGCCCCAGCGTGCGCAATGGCCTGCGGGTGATCACGCAGACTTCGTTGTTTTCCAGCCGCACCAGAGTTCCGGGCGGGTACTCGCCCAGAATATGCAGAAGAGCTTTAGGAAGTGCTGGCCGGAAACTGCCATCTGCCAGGTTCGCGATCAGTTTGCGCGCGGCTGTAACGTTCATTCGCTTGCGGTAAGCGCGTTTTGTGATCATGGCTACGTAGCGTTCCGCCAGCGCGAGGATTTCCGCCTCGGGCCGGATATCTGCACCGCTCAGGCCGTCCGGATAACCGCTGCCATCCGCCTGCTCATGGTGTTGAGCGATGATCGTAAACAACAGCTCGTTCTCAATACCTACCGCTCTCAACGCGCGGATGCTCCTTTCGGGATGCTTGCGAATAACGTCCCTCTGTTCCTTGCTGAGCACTTTGTTGAAGGCATTGAGCTTGTCGGCTACGGGTACCAGGGCAAGGTTTGCGCTCAGGGCGGCTTCTGTCAATAAGGGGATACGTTGTTCATCAAGCCCGAACTGACGGGCGATCAGCTGGCAGAGAATGGCGTAAAAAATGATCTGCTCATGGATGGTGGGGCCGACAGAGTAGAGGTGTATCAGGGCCAGGCTTGAATCCGGCGCACTTTTACAGGCCTGCTCCAGAGTATGTGCCAGATCCTGTATGTGTTTGCGTGCTTCCGGCTCGCCATTGGCTATAGTCGCCAGGGTTTTCTCCAGCGCGTGAAGATAACCCGGGTAGCTGGTAAACGGGTTGCATTCTGTCTCGTCCCCGGATACCTCGTTGTCTGCCTCAGGTAACTCAATAGTCCGCGGCTTGAAAAGACCACGCTCAAAAAGCTGTTCGAGCTGTGAATCGGTCTGAATCACATAGCCCTGGCACAGCAGCACGTTACCTTCGGCGTCATACACGTCCCATGGCAATGGACGGCCTATGGTTAGGGCGCCGGGGGCTATTCGAACGAGGTCACTCAAAATCTGATTCCTGCATGGCGAATGTGTACAGTTTTATTACACTTTAATAGTGTGTTGTTAAAAATGGTAGCCTGCGGCGATTATCGGGCCGCTTTGTACTATGCTTGCGTTTTACACACTGTGTTGTCGGACAATTCACATGTTGAGCCGCCTTAAAACCGATTTCCAGTTATCAATTATTACGCTGCTTGGTATCGCCGCTTTTCTTGGTATCACTCCGTTTGTCGTGCTGCGGTTCGTTCAGGGAAACATTGTCGCAGGCATTGTGGATATTCTCATCCTTGTATGTATTGCCGGGGGTATGTTGTTCGCCTGGATAACCGGCGAAACCCGGCGCGTAGGCTTCGTCATTGCCTGGGCTGTGTGTTTGGGAGCAGTGGCTGCAGGAGCCGTTGGTAGTGCAGATTTTTTCTGGCTTTATCCCTGTTTGATGGTGTCGTTTTTCCTTGTTGGCCCCCGTGCTGCCGTTTTAGTGAGCCTGTCAGCCATTGTGACTGCAATAACGATTCGGAGCGATGGCTTCCGGTCCCTGGACCACCTGTGGTCGTTTTTACAACAACGGTGATGACCTGTATCTGTGCCTATGTGTTTGCGGTTCGCAACGAATATCATCGGAAAAATCTTGAGCTGTTAGCAACGGTTGATCCGTTGACGGGTGTGAAGAACCGACGCTCTATGGACGAAGGGCTACAAATGGCTCTGGCTGACGCGTTGCGTACGAACAGGTCTTATGGGTTGGTCATGATGGATCTTGATCACTTTAAAAGGATCAACGATGAGTACGGTCACAGCGTTGGTGATGAAGTGCTTCTTGACCTGGTTTCTCTCATTCAGAAACGGATACGCAATACGGACCAGCTGTATCGTTACGGCGGAGAAGAGTTTGTTTTATTGCTTTCTGGCGTGGATCCAGATGGCCTGGAACTCATCGCCCGCAACCTGCATAAAATCATTCGCCAGCAACTGAGGTTGAGGTGTCACGACAGCAAGATAACGGCTTCATTCGGAGCGGCTCTACTCCGGCGTAATGAAAGTGCAGAGGCCTGGTTGGAACGGGCAGATGCCGCACTCTATGAAGCCAAGCGGTCCGGCCGCGACCGGATCGTGTTTTCGGGTGCTGTGCCTGCGCAGGATACGAGTTCGCCTGCTGGCAGCTCCGGGTTAGCCAACTAGCTCGCTACTGTTGCGCGCGGACGATAACGAAACAGTCTCCATCCCAGCAACATGCTGGCCGACGCCAGGCCCCCGGTAAGCCCTATCCAGAATCCCGCAGCTCCCATAGCCGGGGCAATAACATCGGTAAACGTCAGAATATAGCCGAGCGGCAAGCCCACGCCCCAGAATGAGAACAACATGATCAACAAAGGGATGCCTGTATCCTTGTAGCCTCTCAGGGCGCTGATGCAGGTAACCTGGATAACATCGGCAACCTGGAAAAATGCCGCAAACATCAACAAGCGAATGGTCACTGCCTGTACATCTGTATCGCTGGTGTAGAGGGCCGCAATGCCCTGTGAGAAAACGAACAGGAGAGTTGCAAACACCAGAGCCGTAGCGGAGGCCAGAATCAGCGAGCTGCGGGAAATCAGTCGTGCCGTATCCGGCGCACCCGCACCAATAAGGAAGCTGACTCTCAAAGTAAGCGCCATGCCGATACTCAGCGGCAGCATGAACAGCAAAGACACCACGTTCAGTGCGATCTGGTGCCCTGCTACGACGATAGGACCCAGTGGCGCGAGAAACAACGCGATCACAGCGAACACGCTGGCTTCCACAAAAATCGTAACGCCAATGGGAATGCCAATGCTCAGAATATAGCGAATCAGGGTTGAATTGGGCTTTGCCCAGTCTGCAATCAGGTGGAATTTTTTATAGAGCTGGCTCCGGCTGAGGTAGGTCAGCAGCGCTATCGCGGCAACTCCGTTCGAAACTGATGTTGCCCAGCCACAACCAATACCGCCCATGGCCGGCAGCCCGAGCTTGCCGTAAATGAAGATATAGTTCATCGGCAGGTTAATCAGCGTGCTCAGTACCGAGAACGCCATAATGACGCGGGTATGCCCTAGCCCATCGGTAAGCCCGCGCAGGGCGGTCATGAGCAGCAGGGCTGGAATGCCCCATGCAAAAGCGTTCAGGTAACCCTGGGTTATACCGGCAGTGTTGGCTTCGAGTTTGAGCCCTTCCAGAACCGGGTGGACGTTTGTCAGCAATAGGATCATTACAACAGAGCCAACACCGGCGAGGTATAAGCCTTGCCAGGTAGCCGGCATTATTTTTTCTGGCGTACGTGCGCCGTTGTAACCGGAAATGATCGGCTGCAGTGCCCCGAGCATGCCCATAAAAAACAGGAATAATGGCATCCAGAGACTGCTGCCAATGCCTACGCCCGCCAGATCCTCGGCGCTGGCGTGGCCAGCCATCACCGTATCGATAACGCCGTTGGCCATCTGGGCTATCTGAGCTATCAAAATTGGTCCGCCCAGTATCGCCAGCGTCTTCCATTCGGTTAGTGTCCGCGAGACGAGAGACGTACGTACTTCCGGCAGTGGCTGGTGGGTTTCGTCCATAAAGCGTTGATCCGAAGGGCTGGAGCCAATAGATATTCAAGGATGAATTGCAGGCACGGCATTCTACCTGAACGTGAGAGGCATCGTTATAGGGGGTTGTCGCGCAAAGACGCTGAAACTCCCTTTAAAACCCGCTAAAGTACACGCCCGATTCATACAGATGGCAGTCAATATGGGACTCCTGGTTTTTGTAACAGTACTCTGGGCTTTTTCCTTCAGCCTGATTGGCGAGTTTCTTGCCGGTCAGGTCGACAGCGATTTCGCGGTACTCAGCCGGGTGTTACTGGCAACGTTGATATTCTTGCCGTTTACCCGCTGGCGGGGCGTGCCAGGAGGGCTGAAGCTGGGTGTGCTGGTAACAGGCATGTTGCAGTTCGGTATCACGTATCTGTGCCTCTATCGCTCGTTCAGCTACCTGACGGTGCCGGAAGTCCTGCTGTTCACCATATTCACCCCCCTCTACGTAACTCTGCTTGACGATGCCCTGTCTCGCCGGTTCTCCCCTGTTGCTCTGATTGCAGCTGCAATAGCGACGCTCGGTGCCGGTATCATTCGCTACGACGGGCTCAGCGAGGATTTCATTACTGGCTTCCTGCTGTTGCAGGTTGCAAATTTCACCTTTGCGGCGGGTCAGGTGGGCTACAAGCATGTAATGCAGCGTTTCCCGGTTGATCTCCCCGCGTATCGCACCTTCGGTTACTTCTTCATGGGGGCACTGACCATTGCTTTGCCTTCCTTTATCGTGTTCGGAAACGCCGAGCGCCTGCCGGCGACCGCGTTGCAGTGGGGCATTCTGACCTGGCTGGGCCTGGCAGCGTCCGGGCTCGGGCTCTTCCTATGGAATCGTGGTGCCTGCCGTGTGGATGCCGGCACACTCGCTATAATGAATAACGCCCTGGTGCCCGCCGGATTGTTGGTAAACCTGCTTATATGGAATCGCGATGCGGACCTGGTGAGGCTTGCAGTGGGCGGGGGCGTTATCGCTCTGTCCCTGTGGTTCAACGCACGCTTGCATCCGCGGGCCCGGCTGGCCGGTACTGGCATCCCGGAGCCAGTGCTGGCAGAATCGCCCCCTAATCGCCGGGGCTAGTGGCGGATCCGTCACACCGGCTCTCTTTTAAGCTTCCTTAGCCGAAAGCACAGGAACACAACATGACTCAGCTTAACCCGGCCTCGGGTAACGATACCGGGGCCGCTCGCGGCCTCTGGTCTTCCCGCTTTGCATTTATCCTCGCAGCAACCGGATCCGCCGTTGGCCTCGGCAACATATGGAAATTTCCTTATGTCACGGGCGAGAATGGCGGCGGCGCCTTTGTTCTGGTTTACCTGCTGTGTATTGCTATTATCGGTGTGCCGATCATGATGGCCGAGATTTTCGTGGGTCGCAGCGGCCGTCACAACCCGATTGGCAGCATGCGTCTGGTTGCCGAGCGTAACCTCAGTTCGCCGGCCTGGCGTATTCCCGCCGTCATCGGGATGATCGCAGCGTTTGCAATACTTTCCTTCTATTCCGTTATTGGTGGCTGGGCCGCTTCTTACATAGGCCACGCGGCCATGGGCGACTTCACCGGCGGTAATGGGGACTCCATCGGCGAGCTGTTCAGTGGTTTGCTGGCCAGCCCGAAGCAACTTCTGGCATGGCACACTTTGTTTATGGCTTTAGTTGTGCTGGTGGTATCCCGCGGCCTGAAAGGCGGCCTGGAGCGCGCTGTGACAATTCTGATGCCGGCGCTTTTTCTACTGCTGCTTATTGCAGTTGGCTACGCCACCACCACTGGCCATTTCAGCGAAGCTGTAAGTTTTCTGTTTACGCCAAACTTTGAGGCGCTGACCATCAACGGTGTGCTGATTGCTTTGGGTCATGCGTTTTTTACGCTCAGCCTGGGCATGGCCATTATGATGGCGTATGGCTCATACCTTGGTCGTGACGTGCCCGTAGGACGCACAGCGGTGAGCATTGCGTTGATGGATACGGTTGTTGCTTTGTTGGCGGGCCTGGCGATTTTTCCGGTGGTTTTTGCCAACGGTCTTGAAGCCAGTGCCGGGCCTGGGCTGATTTTCCAGACCTTGCCATTGGCGTTCGGTAATATGCCCATGGGCAGCCTGTTCGGCACGCTTTTCTTTGTGTTGTTGTTGTTTGCTGCCTGGACTTCCGGCATATCCTTGCTTGAACCCGTAGTGGAATGGGTTGAGGAAAACACCAGCCTGGAGCGCTCGGGCAGTGCCATTGTTGTTGGTGTGCTTTGCTGGCTTCTGGGTATTGCCTCTATCCTGTCGCTGAACGTCTGGTCTGGTTTCGCACCACTCGACATGTTCGCGCGTTTTGAAGGCAAGACGATTTTTGACTTGCTGGACTTCTTTACGGCCAACATCCTGTTGCCTTTGTCCGGTTTGCTGACAGCGATCTTTGTTGGCTGGTTTGTTGCCAAAGAATCCCTGAAAGCTGACGTGAAACTGAGCGAGGGTGCGTTCACCTTGTGGCTGTACTTGTTGCGCTTCGTTACTCCGGTAGCGGTTGTGATTGTGTTTGTTTATAACTTGCTAGCGTAAAAGCTGTGGAAAAAAGAAAGCCCGGATGGTCATAATTCCTTCCGGGCTTTTTTGTGCATGAAGCCTGCGTAGAAATCAGTCTTCGTCATCTTCTGCGATAGCTCGCAGAGCCTCCAGGTGAGGCTTCACGGCTTCAATGTCGGCCGAGGGAGCCGCGCTGGCCTGCTGTGTCATCCCGAGGGCGGCCTGCATTGACGCTCGCATCTGGGCCTTTTGCTGCGCGCTCATGTGAGGGCTGTTCTCGATCTCAGCCATGGCGCTTTCCATTTCTTTTTCGATTGCGGGATTCTGGCCTGCCATTTCAATCGCTATCCAGGCGCCGTAAATACGATCACCTGTGGCCGCCCACTCGTCGAGGTTATTGAAGCCGTGATCCTGGACCAGGTCTTCCAGGCGATCGTATGCCTCCTCGCCTTTTAACTCTTCAATGGACGATGAGAAAATTTTCGAAAAATCCGGTGCTTCATTGTCCTGAAGGGTTTCGTCGTCCTGTCGGTCGTCCAGATCTTCAAATTCTGGCTCCAGAGCCTGAGCTTTTTCCAGGGTCGTTATGAAGGAGCGGATTTCTTTATCGGTCAGGTTTTCAGCGTGGGCACTGAACGATATCAGAGACAACATGAATGCCAGCACGGTGATAAGCTGGCGGTAATAAGAGTTGGGCTGTTGAGGGTTCATAGAGCTCTCCTTGATGGTGGGTTTCCGGTTCCGTCCGCCCGGAATAGTTAATAGCCTAGGCCCAAATACAGGTACTGCCAAGCCATAGGCTCCGGCTTTTCTCTGGTAACTTTCCTGTGTGACAGATTCGTGAAGTTTTCGCGTTAGACTGCAGGGCAAAACCCCACCATGATGGGGGGCGAATAGCCCAGACAAGCAAGCCGGAGAGCCATGACAAGAACGGTATTAATTATTGAGGATAACCCTGGGATCGGGGAGCTGGTCAGCATGCAAGTCAAGGATCTGAGTATGCAGCCGGTTTTGGTCGACCGGGGAGATGATGGCCTTGAGCGATTTAAAAAGGGCGACATTGATCTGGTTATTCTTGACCTTATGCTGCCGGGGATGGATGGCCTTTCAGTGTGCCGGGAAATCCGTGCGACTCCGGGCTATGTTCCAGTGCTTATGCTGACAGCGAAAAGCACAGAGCTGGACCGGGTGCTTGGCCTCGAAATGGGCGCAGATGATTACCTGACCAAGCCCTTCAGCGTTGCCGAACTGGCAGCCCGCATCAAAGCCCTGTTTCGTCGAGTTGATGCGCTTTCTACCCGCGTAAACGAGCAAGTGAAAGCAGAGGAGGTGGAAGTGGGCGGGCTCAGGATAGACCCTGACCGACGCCGGGTGTTTGTTCATGGTAGCGAAGCGGAGCTCACTGCCCGTGAATTCGACTTGCTCTGGCACTTTGCCTGCAATCGGGGACGTGTATTCAGTCGCGCACAGTTGCTGGACGCCGTATGGGGTTACAACCATGAGGGCTACGAGCACACAGTGAATACCCACATCAATCGTCTACGCAACAAGATTGAAACCAATCCGGCCGATCCCCGTTATGTGCAGACGGTGTGGGGAGTCGGTTACCGGTTTCTGGACTGAACTATGGCACGCCCCCTGTTTCAAACCCTGTATGCACGGCTGGCCCTCGGCCTGTTCCTGCTGCTCGTGACTGTTGGCGGACTATTTACCGTGCTGAGTCTTTACTCGGTGCGGGAGTATAGCGCGGCGGTGAACCAGGCGCTCAACCGCGACCTGGCCAGCCATCTGGTTTCTGATCGCAACCTGGTTACCGGCGGCAGGATTAATCATAGCGAGCTGGAGCGCCTGTTTGAACTCTATATGACCATCAATCCCAGCATCGAAATCTATTTGCTGGACCAGGAAGGGCTCATTCTTTCCTATTCTGCCAACCCGGCCAAAATCAAGCGTAAGCACGTATCTTTGGAGCCTATTCACAGGCTCCTGGAAAATCCGCAAGCTTACCCTCTGCAAGGCGACGACCCGCGAAGCCATGATCGACGCAAAGTCTTTTCTGTAACCCCGGTACCCAATGCGGAGAATCCCACGGGTTATCTGTATGTTGTGCTTCGGGGTGAAGAATATGATTTCGTAGAAAGCATGGTCCACAGTGATCGTCTCATGCAGATGGGCGGTGGCGCTCTGGGAATCAGCCTTTTCGTGGGGTTGCTGGCGGGGCTGGTATTCTTTCGACTGCTTACACGACGTCTGTCCCGGCTGACCGCTCGTGTGGAGGCTTTTGAAGCGGAAGCAAAAGGGGCCATGAATACTGGTGACGCAGAGGACAACGGTGTTGCCGGGGATGACGTGGATTATTTGGCTGCCAGGTTTGATCAGATGGCTGCCCGCATTGCCGGCCAACTGGAGTTGCTGAAAGACAAAGATCACCAGCGCCGCCAACTGGTGGCCCAGGTGTCCCACGATTTACGCACTCCTTTGGCATCCATTCAGGGGTATCTGGAAACGCTGGGTATGAAACAGCAGGAGCTGAGCCCTGAGGAACGCCGGCGTTTTCTGAATGTGGCGTTGGCTGAAACTTTGCGTCTCAGCAAGCTTGTGGACGAACTTTTTGAACTGGCAGCTTTGGATGCTCGTGAGCGGCAACCCTTTGCGGAGCCGTTCATGCCGGCGGAACTTCTGCACGATGTAGTGCAAAAGCACCGGCCGAAGGCAGAACAGGCGGGCGTTACCCTGAGTATTGTTAGCGTGCAACCTGCGATGGTACTCGCAGATATCGCCATGACCGAGCGGGTTCTGGATAATCTGATAGGTAACGCGATTGATCACTCACCGAAGGACGCCAAGGTCGAACTGAGTGTGTCGGCAGATAGCGATGGTGTCGAAATCTGTGTTCGTGATGGCGGGGAAGGCATTGCCTCAGCGGACATTGAGCATGTTTTTGATCCGTTCTATCAGGCGCCTGGTGCCATCCGTAACGGACATGCCGGGCTGGGCCTTGCTATTGCCCGCCGGATGGCGGAATTGCAGCGAGGGAAAGTCTCTGTTGAAAGTCAGCCGGGGGCCGGCGCCAGGTTCAGTTTCTGGCTGCCTTTGGCAGATTCGACGGCAAAAGAATCCACGGCGTTATAGATTCGTAAGAATTAAGGAACGTTTTGGTGAAATCACGGCGATAGCATGGCTTATGTTATTTCTGTCAGGAGAGTTGTTATGAACCGAAAAATACTCGCTATGGTCACCGCGCTGCTTGTTGCGGTTACCGGCGCTTTCTATGCCGCCGTTGCCACAGCCGAAAAGACCGCGGTTGCCACCAACGAATACGCGCCTTCAGACCCTGGCCTGAAAGTCGCCACCTTCGCCGGGGGTTGTTTCTGGTGTGTGGAAGCTGGTTACGAAAAGATTCCAGGCGTGGTGGAGGCTGTCTCTGGATATGCAGGGGGAGATGAGTCCGATCCAAGCTATCAGCAGGTCGCTTCAGGCAGCACGGGGCACACCGAAGCGGTGCAGGTTTACTATGACCCGAAAGAAATCACTTACGAGGGTTTGCTGCAAGGCCTCTGGCGGATGATGAACCCGACGGATGCAAATGGTCAGTTTGTCGACCGTGGGAAGCAGTATCGCCCTGCGATTTTCTACCACAACGCTGAACAGGAGCGTATGGCAGAAGCGGCTAAAAAAGAACTGCAGGCCTCAGGTGTATACGAAAACCCGGTGGTGATCGAAATTACGCCATTGAAGACTTTCTATGCGGCTGAGGGGTATCACCAGGATTACTACAAGAAAAATCCGGTGCGCTACAAGATCTACACGTTCAATTCCGGCCGTTATCAGTTCATTGAAGATGTGTATGGTGAGGATTACGAGCTCGACTTCAGTCAGTTCAAGCCAGCGGCCAAAGCTGACGATAACGCTGGTATGGCAGAGGGAGAGCAGGCAGGGATGAAAGGCTTTGATCCGCAAACCTTCGTCAAGCCGGATGCAGAGACCCTGAAACAGCGTTTGACCAATACGCAGTATGAAATAACGCAGAACGACGGCACCGAGCGAGCGTTCAATAATCCCTACTGGGATAACAAACGCCCGGGCATTTACGTGGATATTGTATCGGGCGAACCGCTGTTTTCCTCCCGTGACAAGTATAAGTCCGGAACCGGCTGGCCGAGCTTTACCCGCCCGCTGAGCTCAGACATGGTCGTGGAAAAGGATGATACCAAGTTCTTCATGACGCGTACCGAGATACGCAGTCGCTTTGCCGATTCGCACCTGGGCCACGTGTTCAACGATGGCCCGGCGCCCACCGGTCTGCGCTATTGCATGAATTCAGCCGCAATGAAATTCATCCCTTTGGAAGACATGGCTGAAGCAGGCTACGGTGACTGGATTGCTCAGGTGAAGGGCGAGCAATAAGCCTGGCAGATTCGGGGCCTCAGAGCCACAAATCGCCAATAGGCGTTTGCGGGCTGAAGTGATGACGTATCTGGGCCTGCAGCAGTTCCGCCGTGGCAATGGCATCAATCAGCGCGTTATGGGCAGCGTAATGAGGCAGCCCATAACGCGTCCTGCTGTCGGCCAGGCGAATAGATATCGGTTTTTCACCAATCAGACGTTTGAAGAATGAAGGCTGCCGGTTCGGGTGCAGGTGCGCTTCAATGGCCATGGTATCGATTACCGGAAAACGTATGCCTTCATTCAGGCGGTACTGCAGCGCGACATTCAGGAACGGCCGTTCAATATGGCGGAAATGTACCACGGGAATACGGCCATTCAGGCTGGCAAAGACGTCATCAAGTATCTCTGACAGGTCCGGTGCTTCTTCTATGTCGGCGTGGGTGATGCCATGAAAGGTAACCGACACCTGGTGTAATGGTAATCTGGGGCAGACAACCCAGTGCCTGGCCTGGCTAAGGTCAATGGCATCCAGCGTAAAGGGCACCAGCCCAATACTGACAATAGAGTGTCCTTCCGGGTCTAGGCCGGTGGTTTCAAAGTCCAGCGCCACCAAGGGTACTTCCGAGACATGTGTGTCGGGAGACACACAGCCGGCTTCGTAAAAAGCCTTCAGTACGCTTGCCTTGGCACGGTTTGCCAGGGCATGGTATTGCGCCGGCCACGGCAGGCGTTTGATCTCATCGGGCACGGTTGGCACTTCAGACATGCCGTGCCACCTGGGTGTTGTAACGGAACCTTAAAAACTTCTGGGCGTTGCTGACAACCTGGAAAGCATCCTTAAGATGGCTGCGCTCAAATGGCGACAGGTCTTCTGGTCTCACGTTGTTATCCGGTTCTTCGCCTGCCTCCAGCGACAGCGCCTGATGGCGAATACGAACAATAGAGATAAACTCCAGTGCGTCTCGCAGGTTGCCCAGATCGTCTTCAACAATAAGTTTGGTTTTGCTGATACTTTTCAGCCGCTCAAAGGAATTCTGTGCCCGGGATCCACAGGCCAGAGCGTGAATTCGGATAAGGTCAGACAGTGGAGCTGTGCCCCGACGCTTCAGGTTGAAGGTCTTCTGATGCTTGCCGTCTTCCTCGAGCACAAACGTGCGGAAAAAGCCTAGCGGCGGTGTTCGGTTGAGTGCATTGCGCGCCATGAGGGTCAGGAAAAGCTGGCTCTTGCTTGCCTTGTCTGCAACCAGAGTTTTGAGCTCTTCAGCAAATTTCGTATGGCCATGAATGCCGTCCAGATCGAAGAAGATGTTGCTGTTGAGCAGGGCTTCTGCCTTGGGGTTATCAATCCAGTCAGTAAAGTAATTGCGCCAAACCTTCAATGGCTGGCGCCATTTCGGGTTGGTGGCCATGATATCTCCGGTGCAGTAGGTATAGCCGCACTCCGCCAGACCATCGGACACAAACTTCGCCAGCGCCAGAAAGTACTCATCGTGCTCTTCCGGCACGAAACTGTCGTCAAGAATCATGGCATTGTCCTGGTCTGTTACCACCAGCTGCTCGTCCCTCGCCATGGAACCCAGTGCCATGAAGCAATACGGGATGGGTGGTGGGCCCAGTTCTTCCTCGCCCAACTCCAGCAGGCGTTGAGTAAAGCTGCGCCCAATGCCGGCCATGGCGCTGCCAATCATGTGCGAGTTGGCATCTTCATTCACCATGCGAACGAAGCTGTCACGTACATCATGGCTGATCTTTTTCAGGCCTTTTACATGCTGCTGGTGGTAGATATTACTTACCAGGTACAGGCTGCTTTGGCTTTCGTACTTCACAATGTCCGCAAGCGCTACCACACCACGCACTTCATGGCCGTCCACCACCGGGAGATGGTGCACATTGTTATGCAACATGGTCAGCATGGCTTCAAAAATATAGCTACTGGCACGTATGGTAATCAGCCCTTCAGACATGATTTCGCTGATCGGTGTTTCTGAGGGAAGCGCTTCGGTCACGGCCCGGGTACGAAGATCACGGTCAGTGATGATGCCCGCCAGGCGCGCGTTTTCACCCTCGCCATCCATTAACAGCAGAGCCGATACACCGTTATCTGTCATTATGCGCGCAGCTTCCTGCAGTCGCACGGTTGTTGGGGCAGACACGGTTTTTCTGGAAATCAGGCGGGTTACGCGGGACGTCATCAGTTCGTTGGATTTCTCTCTGCGCGAGAGTGCAGAGCGCAAGCGGCTGCGATCTTCAATTTCCACAAAGTCTGCAAAGTTTTCGTCGTTTTCAAACAGATAATGAAAGGTATCCGCTGGAATGCGGTAAAGCAGGGTATCTTCCAGTGCCTTTGCCGGGAACCGCACCTTCCGCTGCATCAGCAGGCCGAACTGGCCGAAGATCTCCCCTTCCCCTATTCGGTTATAGAGCTCACCGGACCGGCGAAAAATTTCCACAGCACCGCTGCGCACATAATACATGTAGGTGCTGGCCTGCCCGGTTTCCAGTATCTGGGTCCCCGCACGTACATAGCTGATTTCAATACTGGCCGTGAGCTGATTGACCAGCTCCTCCGGCATGTCGTCAAACGGCGAATGCTGGACAAGGTGGTTACGGATGTCGATCAGTTCAGGCTGCATGCGGTCTCCCAGGTGGAATAGAAAATGCCTTCGCAAAACTATAGCAGAAACCCGAGGTTGGGCGGTGGAGCCTCAGTCAAAAGACGGTATCATCTCAAGGCTGGTCTGGTGCCGGTCAGTCACTTCGGCGCGGGTCAGGTCATGGTCTTGCCTGTGGGGCGCTTTTGCTTTGCGGCGCAGTCACCGGTTAGCATTCTTTTTTGGCTCTAAGAGAAACACGCGAACATGCATACCCTGGTTCTTGGCGGCATCCGTTCCGGTAAGACTGCACTTGCAGAGAAGTTGGCGTCCGACTCAGATAGCACGGTGGTGTACCTTGCTACAGCAACTGCGGGCGACGAGGAAATGCGGGCGCGTATTCAACGTCACCAGCAACAGCGCCCGCCTGCCTGGGGACTGGAGGAGGAGCCTCTGGCCCTGGCCGGGGTTCTTGGCCGCCATGCACAAGCCCCTGACGCGCCCTGCCTCCTGGTGGACTGCATGAGTCTTTGGGTAAGCAACCTGCTGCACGCGGGAGCGGAAACATTTGCCCGGGAGAGGACAGCGTTTTTGGAACAGGTGAGCAGCTATCCCGGTGACCTGGTGATCGTCAGTAACGAAGTCGGATTGGGCACTATCGGGATGGACCCACTTACTCGCCGCTTTGCTGACGAGCTGGGTTGGTTGAATCAGGCGCTGGCAACGCTGAGTGGCAAGGTGGTGATGAGTATCGCTGGCTTGCCTATGGTTTTAAAGCCGTGAAGACTCCGTGTGCCACGAGGCTCTGAAACCGCCCGTGGACCGAGGTGTTGACCTGAATCCTGCTGCGACAGGCATAAGGCGTCGTCAGCCCGGAGAACGCATGTTCCAGCGGAATGTTCATAGCGTCAGCAACGATCATCCGTATCACGCCACCGTGGCAAACAATCAGAATGTTCTGGCCGGCAAGCGCCTGCTGCCAGTGGTGCCAGCACTCTACAACACGCTCGTTGAAGTCCGTTACCCGCTCACCACCCGGGGGTGTGTTGGTAACCGGGTTAGCCCAGAACTGGCTGAGCTTCTCTCCATCGCTGGCCATTACTTCATCTGCGGTGCGGCCTTCCCATTCCCCGAAACTGATTTCCCGGAGGCGTTCGTCAGTGTGCAGTGGGATCTGCAGGCGGTTCGCCAGTTCCCGTGCAAAGTGAGCGCAGCGCTGCATGGGTGAGGTGAGAACTGCATCCCAGCGGTCGGCTCCGGTAATGGCGCCGCGCATTTGCGCCCATCCAGTGTCGCTCAGGGGGTCGTCTTTGCTACCACGGTACATGGGGCCGCCCTCGGGTTCGCCGTGGCGAAGGAGGTCGAATACCGTTGTGCTATCAACCATAGTGACTGTCCTTTTTATTGCTGCTCTTTATCGCTGACCCCAGCGTCTGCAAAGCTGGCCATGTTGTTGTGCAGCTCACAGGCAATTCTCAGAAGAGGAACGGCAACGGCAGCTCCGCTACCTTCGCCAAGGCGCATTCCGAGATCAAGCAGGGGCTCCGCCTTCAGAGCATCCAGAACAGCCTGGTGGCCGGGTTCGGCAGAGCGGTGGGCGAATAGCAGCCATGAACGGACGCCGGGTTGCTGGTTGACCGCAACCAAAGCGGCAACCGAAGCAATGTAGCCATCTATCAACACTGGAATAGATCGCGCCGCGCATCCGGCGATGGCACCCGCCAAAGCTGCAATCTCAAAACCACCAAAAGCTTTGAGTACAGCGATCGCATCCTGGCCATCGTCATCGTTATCGTGGCGTTGAATAGCAAGGATGATGACTTCAGCTTTGTGACGGACACCGGCCAAATCCAGACCCGTACCTGGCCCGGTCAGCTTCATCGGGTTCTTTTCCATCAGCGCGCAGGCAACGGCCGTTGCCGAAGCCGTATTCCCTATGCCCATTTCACCACCAATAAACAGTTGGCAGCCGTTATCTGCAGCTCTTTGTGCCGTGGCGTCACCGTGGTTCAGGGCGGCGCTGGCCTGCTCAGCAGTCATTGCATCGATTACCGAAAAGTTACGAGTACAAGGCGCAATGTGAGCATCTATCACACCGGGTAAACCGGGAGGCACGTCCGAGACTGTGCCAAGATTGACAACTTCGAGCTCCGCGCCCAGCGATTTTGCCAGCACACTGATGGCGGCGCCACCACGGGCAAAGTTGGCAATCATTTGTGCCGTAACCGCCTGAGGATATGCTGAAACTCCCTCCTCACAGATACCGTGATCGCCTGCAAACACGCTGATCTGGACACGATCAAGCGCTGGAGTGGCTGTGCCCTGAAGGCCGGCGAGCTGAATCGCCGCGTTTTCCAGCTTGCCCAGTGAACCGGCGGGCTTGGTTAGCATGCTTTGCCGCTGTGCGGCCTGCTCAAAGAAACGCGCCTCGGGTTGCCGGGGAGGGGTGGTCCAACTGCTGGGAAACGACATTACACATACCTTTATGCATCAAAGTACCGTAAATCAGGGTCTGCTTACGGTTAGCGGGGCTTGGGTTCATTGGAGTAAGGTGTCGGATGATACTCCGACCGGGTGCAATGAGGTAGGCTTGAGGGCTTAACCTTCTCTTTGTCCCTGGAAAATCTGTGTTGTTTGCTCCTTTCGTAGTCTGTGTGTTGGCTCTTGCTCTTGACCGTATGCTGGGCGAGCCTCGCCGCCTGCACCCGGTTGTCGGGTTCGGGCGCCTGGCGGCGGTTGTTGAAAAGACGCTTAATGTCACACCCGGCACACCCCGTCGTAGCCTGTGGGCAGGCTGTTTAGCGGTGCTTGTGCTAACGGGGCCGGTGTTGTGCCTGGCGGTCTGGGCGACCGTGGTACTAGATGGTTTGTTGCTTTTGCTGGCTCAGGCAGGCGCGCTCTGGCTGGCTATGTCGCTTCGCGGGCTGGCTGAGCATGGCCGGGCGGTAGCCGAGCCACTGCATGAGGGCGATCTTGCCGGAGCACGTGAGCAGGTCAGCCGCATTGTCAGCCGGCAGGCAAGCGCACTTGATGAACAAGGTGTAGCCGCCGCAGCCACTGAGTCCATGCTGGAGAATGGGGCAGATGCAGTGTTTGCCAGCCTGTTCTGGTTTGTTGTTGCGGGAATTCCCGGTGTTGTCATGCATCGAATGGTGAATACGCTGGATGCCATGTGGGGATATCGCAACCCGCGGTTTCTGTATTTTGGTCGGGCGGCCGCGCGACTGGATGACGTGATGGGATGGGTTCCGGCAAGGCTGACAGCCTTCACGTATACGGTGTTGGGCAATCGTAAGCTGGCCTGGTGGTGCTGGCGCAATCAGGCGCCACAATGGGATAGCCCCAATGCGGGACCCGTTATGGCTGCGGGCGCTGGGGCACTGAATGTCCGGCTTGGCGGACCATCACCCTATCCGGGTGGCATGAAACAACGCCCGATTCTGGGCGGTGGGCAAGACGCGAGCCCGGCAAGCGTTGAGTCAGCCATCAAATTGGTGAGCCACGGTATCTGGCTCTGGCTTGGTATTTTGCTCGCCGCTACAGTGCTTGTCTTTTTAGTGGTGTGGGTAAAATGGTGTTAGACCACGGTGGGCGGTTGAACGAAGCCGCAAAACGCTGGGGCATTCCCCGTTCAGAGTGGCTTGATTTGTCCACCGGCATAAACCCGGTTGGCTGGCCAGTGCCTGACATACCGGCTGAGGTGTGGCAAAGGCTGCCCGAAGCCGATGACGGGCTGGAGGAAGTTATCCGCGAGTGGTCTGGTGCGTCGCCCTCAGCAGCCTGCGTGCCAGTGCCTGGCAGCCAGGCGGCTATTATGGCTTTACCGGGATTGCGTAACCCCTGCCGTGTCGGCATTCCCGAACCTGGTTACCGTGAGCACGGGTATAACTGGCGCAACGCCGGTCATACGACCATACCCATCGGGCCCGAACAGACCCGCTGTGGCCTTTCAGGTTGCGATGATCGCTGGCTTGACCAGGTCGACGTACTGGTCTGGATTAATCCCAATAACCCTACCGGAAAAATTATTCCTCCCTCCACATTGCTACGCTGGCACCAGCGGTTGCAAAAGCGAGGTGGCTGGCTGGTTGTCGATGAGGCATTTATGGATGCCACGCCGGCGTTCAGTCTCTGTACCCAGGCCGGACGGCCGGGTTTGATCGTTCTTCGTTCGCTTGGAAAGTTTTTTGGCCTGGCGGGGGTACGGGCGGGTTTTGTTCTTGCGGATGACTGGATTGCGGGCAACCTGAGGCAGGCACTTGGACCCTGGGCTCTTAGTGGCCCGGCGCGGTATGTGATGCGCCAGGCCTTGCGGGATAGAGGCTGGCAAAACAAGGCGCGCGTCAGCTTGCAACAGAATATGGGTAGGCTGAGGGAAGTGCTGCAGGAAGCCAGGCTCACTCTTGTGGGTGGCACCGTTCTGTTTCAGACGGTTCGTGCAGACAATCCAGTGATCCTGGCAGATCAACTGGCTGCACAGGCGGTGCTGGTCCGGGTTCTTGACCAACCGGGGATGCTCCGGTTTGGCGCGCTTGCCAATGAGAAACAATTGAGACAACTCATGGGCGCTCTTGCGGTCAGTACCTGAGATTAGTCATTGACCAGACATTAACGCGTTGTTAGCCTTTGAGCTCGTTTGTAGGTGCTGTTGTAGCGCAATCATCGTCGCTGCCGCAGTGAAACGGGAAGCCGGTTAAAGTCCGGCACTGCCCCCGCAACGGTAAGTGAGAGAGCGGCGAAGAGAGATGCCACTGTGCGCAAGCATGGGAAGGTTACGCTGCTCGGTTGTATAAACTCACGAGTCCGGAGACCGGCCTGTAAACACACCGAGCGCTGCGGAGGGCAGTTACGGTGGGTAAACACCGGCCTGTTTTACGGGATTTCCCCACCTTAGAAAAGCTTCACTCTGGTCATCTGCCAGAATTAGCTCCCCCCTTTGCAGAGCACCTAACAATTGGCCATGCGGGTGCGCGTGGCGAGTCTGTGAGTGCATTTAATGAAAGTTTCCCTGTCAGTTGCCAGTGTTCTGGTATTCCCTTTTGCATTTAGTCCCCTCTCGATTGCGGTTGCGCAAGAAACCCAGTCTTCTCAGTTAGATCCGATTGTTGTCACAGCAACCCTTGGCCCCAGGACGGTCGGCGAGAGTCTTGCCTCCGTTACCGTGGTTGATGAAGAAGAAATTCGGTCCAAAGCTCCTGCCGAGTTTTCCGATCTGCTGCGCGCTCAGCCAGGCATCAGCGTGACCGGTAACGGTTCTTTCGGAAAGACAACAAGTGTGTATACCCGTGGCGTCCAGAATGCCGGTACCGTTTTACTTGTTGATGGCGTGAAACTGCATTCTGCAACGGGCGGCGGTGCGCCATGGCAGTATTTCCCCACAGAGCTCATTGAACGAGTGGAAATTGTGCGGGGCCCCCGCAGCTCGCTCTATGGAGCAGATGCCATGGGTGGTGTGGTGCAGGCGTTCACACTGGATCCCGAACAGGGTAAGCGAGGCTGGGTTGAGGCGGGTGCAGGAAACTTTGATACCCAAAAGGTCAGTGCCGGTGCTTCTGCTTCGGTCGGCAATACACGCTTCAGCCTGAGCGGCCTGCATAAGGAAAGCGACGGCACAGCGATTGTTGAAAACGGCGAAGACAAGGGTTTTCGCAATACCGCCGGGCTTGGCCGGGTAGTGCACGCTCTGGATAACGGCGGTGAAGCGAGCATCATGCTGCTGCAATCTGAAGGGAACACCGAGTACGAGGGCGGCAACATTGATTACATGATCCGCACTATTGGTCTTGGGCTGATGACACCGCTGAGTGAAAGCTGGCAAATGGGTATTCAGTTCGCGGAATCCCGCGATGAATCGGAGTCGTTCAGCACCTATGGTGAAAGCACCTATAACACCCGATTGCGAGAGGCCCGGTGGGATAATACCTTTTCTTTCGATGTCCATGAGCTGGTTGTAGGCGCTGAGCTGCAGCAGGATGAAGTTAGCAGTTCACAAAACTATAGTGAAACCTCGAGAACAAATACGGCACTGTTCAGCCAGTTGCGTCTGAATTTTGGCCCGGTGGATGCGCAGCTGAGCCTTCGCGGCGACGACAATGAAGCCTACGGAACCAATGAAACCGGAGGGGTGGCGCTCGGTTATAAAATGGACCGATCTCATCGCCTGCGTGCGAGCTATGGCACCGCGTTCAGGGCCCCCACATTTAATGACCTCTACTGGCCTCTGTCATTCAATTACCAGGGCAATCCCGACCTGGAGCCGGAGGAGTCCGAAAGCTATGAGCTTGGTGCCAGCGGTAACTATCAACGATGGTTTTGGGATCTTGCCTTGTATCAGATGGATGTCGACAACCTGATTGGTTCCGGGCAGATCGGGGGTGTTGATACACGGGTGAACGTGGATGAGGCGAGAATTCGTGGAGCAGAGTTTGGCGGCGGTTATGAATATAACGGCTGGCGTGCAGCGGTGGCACTCACTTATATGGACCCTGAAGACCGTGATACCGGCAACCAACTGGCCCGCCGCACCAAACAATCGGCCCGTATTGACCTGGACAAGGCCGTCAATAACTTTGCGTTTGGCGGCTCTGTGGTCGCCGAAGGACATCGCTATGATGATGCCGCCAATACAGACCGACTGGCCGGGTTTGGAACTATTGACCTGCGCGCCGGCTGGGATTTCGCACCCAACTGGAATACCCGCCTGACGCTCGCCAATGTGCTGGATAAGGAATACTCGACCGCCAGATATTTTGATGGTCGGAAATACATCGCTGCAGGTCGAACAGCCATGCTGTCGGTTCGTTACGACATACAGTAAACCTCGAAGGCAGGAGTATGTGTGTGAGTGTTCACCGGCAGAGTATCAGAGTTGCACTGGGCTTTTTGATCGTGTTCGTTGTGCAGACTCTGTCGGCCGGCGAGGTACAACGATGCGCTATTGATGACATGGGCAAGGAACTCTGCCTCCCTGCCCCTGCTCAGCGCATAATCACTTTGTCTCCGGGGGCGACGGAGCTGACATTTGCGGCCGGTGCCGGTGCCAAGGTGGTTGCGGTCGTTAATTACAGCGATTACCCCCCGGAAGCTCTCAAATTGCCCTTGGTTGGCAGCCACACCCGGGTGGATATGGAGGCGCTGCTCGCGCTCAAGCCAGACCTGGTTGTCACTTGGGTAACAGGAAACCCACCGGCACAGATTGAGCTGCTAGGAGAATTGGGTATTCCCATGTTTGCGATCGAGCCTCGCACTTTCGAAGGGGTTTCCAGTGTTATTGAACGGCTTGCCACCCTGGCGGGAACTGAACAGGCGGGCCTGGCTGAAGCCGAGCGTTTTCGCGTGGGTATTGCCGCTTTGTCAGAGCAGTACCGTAATGCAGAACCAATACCTGTTTTCTATCAGGTCTGGGAGCAGCCTTTGATGACCATCAACAACGATCACCTGATTGGTAAGGTGCTTCAGTTGTGTGGTGGTGTAAATGTATTCGGCGAAATGCCGCGGCTGGTTCCCCGAATCAGTTCTGAGGTTGTGCTGCAGGCCGATCCCCACGCCATTCTCACTGGAAGTGTTGAGGGTGTCAGTGATGGTCAGCTGGATAGCTGGAAGCAGTATTCGGAGCTGACCGCCGTGAAAAAGAAGAATCTCTTTTTTGTGCCGGCCTCACCCATTTCACGGCCTACGCCCAGATTGCTTGAGGCCACCAGAATTGTTTGTGACTACCTGGATAGTGCACGTGAGCATTGATAACACAGAGATGAACCGTCAGGTAGCTGAGCAATGATCCGTCCGTTGCTGAGTCTCGGATTTCTGGCATTGGTTGCCGTTGTGCTGGCTTTGGGCCTGGGCAGCGTCACTGTCCCGCTGCCTGAGATCTGGCAGGTCATGCAGGGTGAAGGCAGTGCGCTGAACCGCGCACTGTTATTGGAGCTGCGCCTGCCTCGCACTCTTGCGGCGTTTGCTACCGGCGGCTTGCTGGCTGTGGCTGGCGCGCTGATGCAGGTGCTGTTGCGTAACCCGCTGGCTGACCCCTATGTGCTCGGGCTATCTGGTGGCGCGGCGGTAGGTGCGCTGCTGGCCATGCTGGCGGGAATGGGGACAATCCTGATATCAGGGTCGGCCTTTGCTGGCGCCTTGCTGGCAACCCTTCTGGTCTTCGGCCTCGCCCATGGTACTGGCAGTTGGACGCCTTCCCGACTTCTGCTGACTGGTGTGGTTGTGGCGGCTGGCTGGGGTGCCGTGATTACGCTTATGCTGGCAATCACGCCCTCATACAAACTCCCGGGTATGCTTTACTGGTTGATGGGTGATGTCTCATATGCCCGCACGCCCTGGCCTGCATTGATTGTTCTGGTTTTATCCATTGTGCTGATTATGCCGCTTGCGCGTAACCTGAATGTACTTGCGCGTGGGCCTATGCAGGCCGCAGCGCTCGGCGTCTCAGTACGCCCGCTGGAATGGACGATTTATCTTCTTGCCAGCCTGCTGACGGCTACCGCGGTGACCACCGCTGGCAGCATCGGGTTCGTAGGCCTGATTGTCCCCCATATGCTCCGGCTGGTTCTTGGTAATGACCAGCGGATTATTCTGCCGGCCAGTGCCCTGGCAGGAGGGACCTTGCTGGTGCTGGCAGACACGCTTGCACGAACAGTGATTGCTCCGGAGCAGTTGCCTGTTGGTGTAATCACCGCGTTGTTGGGCGTGCCTACATTCCTTTATCTGTTGCACCGGAGCCGATGATGAGCAGGCTGCGCAGTCGCGATCTCGTCATTAATGTACCGGGCCGATCAGATGGGTATTCTCTGAACCTGAACATCGAACCCGGCCAGACCTGGGGTGTGCTCGGCCCTAACGGAGCCGGGAAAACGACATTGTTGCATACACTTGCAGGTCTGCTACCCGCCCGCCATGGTGAGGTGGTACTTGATGACACCCTTCTGAAAGATCTGAAGCGCCGGGATATTGCTCGACAGATGGGGCTGGTTTTCCAGGAACGCCAGGATAGTTTTCCCGCCACCGTGATGGAAACAGCTCTCATTGGCCGTCACCCATGGTTGTCGCCATGGGAGAGCGAACAGGGTGAAGATCAGGCTCTGGCGGAGCAGGCATTGACAGCACTGGAGGTCGACCATCTGTCCGATCGCTTGCTGACCACTTTGTCTGGAGGTGAGCGTCAGCGTGTTGCTATCGCCACGCTGATGACCCAGAACCCGGATATATGGCTGTTGGATGAGCCCACCAACCATCTGGACCTGCATCATCAGGTCAAGGTGATGAATCTGCTTCAGGACCAGGCTCAATCCGGAAAAGCAGTATTTATGTGCCTGCACGACCTCAACCTGGCAGCTCGATGGTGCAGTCATGTTCTGCTTCTATACACCAACGGGGATGCCTGCTGGGGCCCCGCAGATTCAATGCTGGAACCGTCTGCACTGGAGAAATTGTATAACCAGAAACTCATCACCGTGGAGGCCGATGGCGCACCGCTATTCGTACCTGTGCGTTCCGGGTCGAACCTCTGAAATGGTTAATCTATGACTGTATCCATACCGGCCGTAATGATTACCGCCCCTGCCTCCGGGCAGGGTAAATCCATGGTAACGGCCGCTCTGGCCCGGCTGCACCGGAACGCCGGTCGCAGGGTGCGCGTGTTCAAGCATGGTCCGGATTATCTCGATCCGATGATGCTTGAGGTGGCATCAGGCCAGCCGGTCTACCAGTTGCACCCCTGGATGACCGGCGAACACGAATGTCGCTGGCGCGTGGCGGAAGCCGCCCGTGAGGCTGACCTGATTCTGATTGAAGGGGCGATGGGGCTGTTTGATGGCGATCCGTCCAGTGCTGACCTTGCCAAACTGCTGGGTATTCCTGCGTTGCCAGTGATTGACGCCGGCGGTATGGCGCAGACCTTTGGCGCACTGGTACTGGGACTGGCCCATTTTGATCCCGAACTGTCGGTGTATCAGGTGATCGCCAACAAAATCGGCAGCCCCCGCCATGGCGCTATGTTGAAAGAAGGCCTGCCTCAGGGCATCAGTTTGCTGGGGGCCATTCCCCGGAGCGAGGCAATGCAGATTCCGGACAGGCACCTGGGCCTGTTGCAACCGGCTGAACTGGGCAACCTTGACCAGCAGCTTGATGCGGCGGCTGCGGTGCTCGAAGCTGCGGGCCTTGGTGAGTTACCCAAGGCTGTTACGATCGCCCCGGTTGAACCAGTCAAACCAGAGGCTTTGCTCAAAGGTGTGCGCATTGCGATTGCCCGTGATCTTGCCTTCAGCTTTATCTATCGTGCGAACACAGACCTGCTGACGGCGATGGGTGCGGAGCTGCAGTATTTTTCGCCGCTGGCGGATTCGCAGCTACCGCTGGCAGACGCCCTTTGGCTCCCTGGTGGTTATCCTGAACTTCATGGCAGCACTCTGGCCAACAATACCGCTATGGCTGAAGCGATCCGTGGGTTCTATGATGCTGGCAAGCCGATACTTGCAGAGTGCGGCGGTCTGATGGCTTGTGCTGAAGAGTTGTCCGATAAAGACGGCGTTGTGCACAGAATGCTGGGGTTGATCCCGGGCCGCTCGAATATGGAAAAACGCCTGCAGGGCATAGGCCTGCAAAGCCTGACCACCCGCGAAGGTGAGCTCCGTGGGCATACCTTCCATCGCTCATCACTGGATACGTCCTGGCGACCGGTCGCTCATGCCTGGAAACAGGCAGGCACGAGTGGTGAGGCGGTATTCCGTGAAAAAGGTCTCGTGGCCAGCTACTTCCACGGTTATTTCCCATCGGCTCCTGCCCTTGTTGCTGCATTGTTCAGAGGCCAGCCGCTGACATTTCACAATGACACGGAGAAGACTCATGCGTGAACGCGCAAAAGACCCCGAACGCCATGCCAAACGTATGGCGGCCAAGCAAAAAATCATGCAGGAACGTATCGCCAGTGCCCAGAACGAACAGGGTGTTTTGCTGGTATTGACCGGTCCCGGTAAAGGCAAGAGCAGTTCCGGCTTCGGCATGGTTGCCCGTGCGCTTGGCCATGGTATGAAAGTCGGCGTTGTGCAATTTATCAAAGGTGCCTTCAGTACCGGTGAAGAAGCCTTCTTCCGGGATCTGCCCAATGTGGATTACCACGTGATGGGTCAGGGCTACACGTGGGAAACCCAGGACCGCGAACAGGATGTGGCGTCTGCCAATGCTGCCTGGGATATTGTTGCCGGCATGTTGAAAGACGACAGTTATGATCTGATTTTGCTGGACGAGCTGAACATTGCGCTGAAATACGACTACATAGATCTGGATCGTGTGCTGGATGATCTGCAGGGCAGGCCCGCTATGCAACACGTGGTCGTCACCGGACGAAATGCGCCCCAGGAACTGATCGACATCGCAGATACCGTCACCGAAATGGGCGTTGTGAAGCATGCCTTCAAGGATCAGGGCATCAAGGCTCAGAAGGGCGTCGAGCTTTAATCATGACCACGCTGATGATCCAGGGCACCACATCCGACGCCGGTAAAACCACCGTAGTTGCCGCCCTGTGTCGTTGGCTTGCCCGGCAGGGTGTGTCGGTGGCGCCATTCAAACCGCAGAATATGGCCCTGAACAGCGCGGTTACAGTGGATGGAGGGGAAATAGGCCGCTCCACGGCGTTGCAGGCACTGGCGTGTGGCCTTGAGCCTCACAGCGATATGAACCCTGTATTGCTGAAGCCGCAAAGCGATTGTGGCGCCCAGGTAATTCTGCGCGGGCAGGTACACGGCAATATGGACGCGCTGGATTATCATGCGTACAAAGCCGAGGCCAAGGTTGCGGTCATGGACGCCTGGCATGCACTCAGTGAACGCTATGATGTGATCATTGCTGAAGGTGCTGGCAGCCCTGCAGAAATTAACCTGCGTACCAACGACATTGCCAACATGGGCTTTGCAGAAGCGGCCGATTGCCCGGTGTTGTTGGTCGGGGATATAGACCGGGGCGGTGTGTTTGCCCAGTTGGTGGGTACGCTGGAGCTGATTTCCGCCAGTGAGCAGGAGCGTACAAAAGGTTTCATTGTTAATCGCTTTCGCGGTGATATCAGCTTGCTGGAACCAGGCCTGGAGTGGCTCACTGAACGCACCGGCAAGCCAGTGGTTGGCGTGCTGCCTTACCTTCATGGCCTCATCGTGGATTCTGAAGACAGCATTGGTATCTCTGGCACCTGCGAAGCCGAATCGCTGAATGTGATTGTGCCGGTGCTGCCGCGCATCAGTAATCACAATGATTTTGACCCCTTGCGCCTGCATCCCGGCGTAAATCTCCGGTTCATCGGCCCCGATCAACCCATCCCTGCTGCCGATCTGATTATCCTGCCCGGCAGTAAAAGTACCCGCACTGATCTGGCTTTCCTCAATGCTCAGGGCTGGGTGCAGGCTATTCACAAACACTTGCGCTACGGCGGCAAGGTTTTTGGTATTTGCGGTGGTTTTCAGATGCTGGGTGAGCGTGTTGACGACCCGGGTGGGCTGGAAGGCCAGAAGGGCACAACGGAAGGCCTGGGGTTGCTGGAAATGACCACCACCATGATTGCTGGTAAACATCTGAGAAATGTTAGTGGCACCCTGACCCTCCGGGCGGGTGACCCCCGCGGCAGGAGTGCGGTTTTCAAAGGCTACGAAATGCACAACGGTGTGAGCCATGGCGCGGCTCTAGCACATCCGTTGGGCCTGATGGCTGGCAACAACGAAGGTGCAATCAGCGCCGATGGCCAGGTGGCCGGCACCTATGTGCATGGAGTATTTGACGAGCCGGCGGCGTGTGAAGCATTGCTGCAATGGGCCGGGCTGAACCGCTCAGGCGCCGCTGTAGACTACCAGCAGCACCGTCTTACCCAGCTTGACCGGTTGGCGGACCAGGTTGAACACTATCTGGATACAGACTGGTTGTGCGGGCTGCTGGGCGTAAAAGAAGCATCAACTAATTCCGGCCATGGAAAGCGGTCATGAGTGATCCTAACCGTCCTTTCAGCGAAGACGAGCGTAGTGGGCTTTACCGCGCTATTTTTGAACGCCGTGATGTTCGCTCCGAGTTTCTGCCTGATCCCATTCCCCGGCCTGTGCTGGCGCGCCTGCTGAAAGCGGCGCACCACGCGCCGTCGGTGGGTTTTATGCAGCCATGGGATTTTATCCTGATTGACAGCCTGGACGTGCGTCAGCAAGTGCTGGCCAGCTATAACCAGGAAAATGCCAAAGCCGCTAATAACTACGGTGGTGAACGTCAGCGAACCTATCTCAGTCTGAAATTACAGGGCATTGTCGAAAGCCCTATGAACCTGTGTATTACCTGTGACCGCAACCGGGGCGGCAGCCATGTTCTGGGACGTAACTCCATAGTGGATACGGACCTTTTCAGTACCTGTCTGGCTGTTCAGAACTTGTGGCTGGCGGCGCGGGCGGAAGGTATCGGCGTGGGCTGGGTGAGCATTCTCGACCAGAGCACACTGGCGCGGATTCTGAAACTGCCGGATAACGTCTACCCATTGGCCTATTTATGTCTTGGCTATGTCAGCGAGTTTGCTGATCAGCCGGAGCTGGAAACCCGGGGCTGGCGTTCGCGGATGCCTTTGAATGAACTGATGCATGGCAACCTTTGGGGCCAGTCGCTGGACGACAACACCCTTCTGGACGCGCTGAAGCCATAGAGCCCGGTTTAGTCTAAGGTTCACTGATGCAAGGCATAGTGTGTGCCGGCAGCCACAGACTGACACAGAGTCCGGTTTGCCCGTCAGGCCGGGCATCCAGGGTCAGTTGGCCGCCGTGTAGTTCCGCAATCCGCCGTGCAATTGCCAGCCCAAGCCCTGCACCGCCGCCATGCCGCTGGTCGAGGCGAACAAAGCGGCTAAGTGCCCTTTCCCTATCCTCTGTTGCAATGCCTGGCCCCTGATCGCACACAGTAACGTGATAACCGTTACCGGAGGCCTCCAGGCGAGTTTCTATCAGAGTGTGCTGCGGGCTGTACTGAATGGCGTTGGCCAACAGAGATCGCATCAGGGTATTGATCAGGGCGTCATGGCAACTCACCAGAGCCTGGCCAGCATCGTTATGCAGTAGTGGCTCCATATGTTTTTTCAGCGCCAGGGGGGTCACATCCGCAATACTTTGTTCGATGATCCCGGCCAGGTCGTGGTTTTGGGGTGAAAAGCCGGCGCCTGAGTCTACCCGGTTCAGCAGCAACATTTGCTCCACCAGATGTGTCATGCGGTCAACCGATTGAATCAGGGGCTGGAATTGCTGCGGATCTTTGTCCCAGGCTTTTTCCAGATTCAGTCGCAAAGCTGCCAGCGGTGTTCGCAGTTCATGGGCTGCATCGGCCGAAAATCGGCGCTCCCGTTCCAGGGCCAGATTCAGTCGCTTGAGCAGGCTATTCACGGCTTGTACCAGACCGGCCACTTCCTTTGGTGCCTGTCTGTCATCCAGGGGATGAATACGTTCCGGAGCCATATGGCGTATAGGCCGCTCCAACCGACGCAGGGGGCGGAACCCGATATGAATGGCAGCACTGGCGGCCAGCAGCAGGAGCGGCAAGGCAACCAACAAAGGCAGAACGTTGCCCAGGGCCAGCTCCTGGCTCAGTTCCCCGCGAATATCTTCCCGCTGAGCGGTTCTGATCCAGAAACCTGTAGCGGGATCCTGAAGCGTGAACGTCCGCCAGTTGTACCCCTGGGATTCGGCCCATGAGTAGCCTGGCGTCAGGCCTTCGGTGTCATCGGCCTTAAGTGTGTCCAGCAGAGGCGTGCGGCCGGGCGTCCAGACCTCAAAGGCCAGCTTCTTTTCGTATTTGTGTCCCGCGCCGCCGGGCAGAATTTCGTCATTGTCTGCATCAGACTCAACGTCCTTGTCGAGTGGCAGCGCCAGTGTTTCAGTGAGGGTTTGCGATAACAGCTCGAGCGATTGTGTGTCTGCAAGGTGGCGAACCAGCCCCTGGACAATCCGTGTACTCTGCGCCAGTTCGGCGTCGAACAGCTCTTCCAGTTCATGATTGCTTTCAATATAGCTCCAGGCTGCGGCTATCAGGGCAAATAGCAGAACCGTGGAAGTAACCAGCAGTGTGAGAGTGCGGGTCAGGGACATTCCGGAGCTCCACAAGCTGCCTGGCTGTCCAGCAGATACCCAACGCCGCGGATGGTGCGGATTGTGGTTTTGCCGATTCTGCGCCGGAGATGGTGGATATGCACTTCCAGGGCGTTGCTTTCAGCTCCAGGCTCCCAGCCATAGAGCTGTTCTTCCAGACGCCGGCGAGTGGCCACCTGGTCGGGATGACGCATCATGTACTGGAGGATCTGGAATTCACTGCGGGGTAAGGTGTCTGTCGTCGAGCCGGTGGTGAGCTGGGCGGAAGCCGGGTTCAGCGTAAGCTGGCCTACGATCAGTTCGTCGCTGGTTGCCGAAGATCTGCGACGGGTAACGGCACGGATCCGGGCTTTGAGTTCGGCCATGGCAAACGGCTTGGTTACGTAATCGTCTGCACCAGCATCCAGGCCCTGCAGTTTTTCTTCCAGCTCAGCGCGGGCGGTCAGGATGATAATGGGCAGTTGATTGCCTTGTTGTCGGGTCTGCCGAACAATCTCAAGGCCATCGACCCGTGGCAGGGTTAAATCCAGTATGGCCAGATCAAAATGATCGTCTGCCAGGGCATTCAGCGCCTGTTGACCATCATCCAGCCAATCCACAGTGTGTTGATCGCCCCGCAGCATATCCAGCATGGTGCTGCCCAGCAGCTGATCGTCTTCTACCAATAATATGCGCATCAAGCGGGATCCGTGTTGTGGGAAGCCTGTGCAAATTCACACTCTTCTAACTGTATTCTACAGCGGCTTTCTTAAGCCACCCTTAACGGGTGCTCGCAATCGGTGATCGTGGGGAACCTTAACGCCGACTTAAGAATTCTCTCCCCGGAACTTAAGCCTGACTTAAGGATTGTGCCCTAACCTGATTGCTCACTATATCGGGTACCCCGCCCGAAAGCTGTTGGAGAGCACATATGACCGACCCGCTAACAATGTCTACCTGTTGCCCACCGGATTCACCGGAGCTGGTTCCGGCTCTTCGCTGTGCCGGGCGCTGGCTTAGCGAAATCACCCCCGACACGGCATTGGCGGCTGCGGTTACGGATTTTATCCGGCGGCGGTTTCTGCAGGCCTATGGAGCTGAGCCCTCGCTGCGGATTCCGCGGTTGTTGGCTCTGACATCTGCTCAAGGAGCGCTGTTGGCGGCGGTAGGCGTTCGCAATGCGGATCGCGAACGTCTGTTTCTTGAAGATTACCTGTCGGTTCCGGTCGAAACTGTAATGCCGGTGGCGGATATTGCGCGTCATCAGATAGCAGAGATTGCCCATCTGGCGGGTGTTGAGGCCGGTGTCAGCCGCTACCTGTTTGCGTCACTGACGGTATGGTTGCAGCGCGCGGGTTACGTATGGGTGGTCTGCACTGGCACCGGCCAGTTGCGAAACAGTTTTCATCGCATGGGGATTGCTACGCGAGTGTTGGCTGAAGCGAACCCGGAGGACCTACCCGATGGCGGCGCCGGTTGGGGCCGCTACTACGATCAGCAACCGATGGTGTTGGCTATCAAAGTGGCGGACAGCCTCAGTGCTTTGCGGCAGACGGGGTTTTTACGGCGAATTCACCCAGCGTCCTCTGGCACAGGTTCGGATTTTTTAAAGCAGGGAGGCGCTTATGGACGCCTTGCCTGAGTTGCTCAAGCGCCAGACACTGACGCACCCGTCGCGCATTGCTTTGCGCGGGCGGGACGCGGCATTGAGTTATCAACAGATGATGCAGATGGCAGAGGCGGTCGCCGAGCAGCTCAGCCTGCGTGGCATAAAGCGTGTCGGTGTCTGCGGCGACAACAGCCTGGCCTGGATTCTGGCTGACCTCGCCTGCTTGTTAGCGGGTATTGTTTGTGTCCCGGTACCGGTGTTCTTCTCGGAATCCCAGACCACCCATCTTATCAAGCAGGCGGGGCTGGACGGTTTGTTGCGCAGTGACGAAGTCAGTGAATACGAGCTGTTGGGCCACGGCGTCTGGTTGCGCACCCTGCCCGTTGCCGCAGAAGTACCCGGGATGCCGGTCGGCACAGCGAAAATCACGTTTACTTCCGGCAGTACCGGAACGCCAAAAGGTGTGTGCCTGTCGGTCAGTCAGATGACGGCAACTACGCTCGCTTTACAAGAACGGCTGGCGGGCGTCGAATTGCAAGCGCACCTGTGCATCCTGCCACTGGCGACATTGCTGGAGAATATTGCAGGAGTCTATTTGCCCCTGCTCATGGGCGCCACCGTCAGGGTTGAGCCACTGGAGAGTCTGGGCATGAGCGGCAGCAGTGGTCTGAACCTGAGCAAACTGGTTGAAGGTGTTAATCGAAACCGCCCGCATTCATTGATTCTGGTTCCAGAGTTGGCGATGGCACTTGTTGGTGCCGCAGAGAGGGGCCAGCTTGACGCTGATTCGTTGCGGTTTCTGGCGGTTGGTGGCGGTCGGGTGTCGCCAGAGCTTCTGGCTCGTGGCCGGGCTGCCGGATTACCCCTTTACGAGGGGTACGGACTCTCGGAGTGCAGTTCTGTCGTGGCATTGAACGTGCCAGGCGCTGACTGTGACGGCAGCGTGGGCAGACCCCTGTCACACATTGATATCAGGGTGGGCTCTGACAGCCATATCCTGGTTCGTGGTAATACTCACCTGGGCTATCTTGGCGATGACCATGAACAGGCTGAATGGCTGGACACCGGTGACCTGGGCGCACTCCGCCCGGAAGGCTTTCTTTCGATCGATGGCCGTTCGAAGAACCTGCTGATCACCAGTTTTGGTCGCAATATAAGCCCCGAGTGGCTGGAAAGCGAACTGGTGCAGGGTTTGGGGGTTCCGCAAGCTGTGGTGTTCGGCGATGGCGAACCTCAGCCAGCGGCAATGATTACGGTAACCGATGGGCGCTCACCTGCAGCCCTTGCAGGTCCGTTAAAAGCGCTCAACCAACGTTTGCCGGACTATGCACGCCTGGCCGCGGTGTATATCCGTCGTCAACGGTTGAACTCCTCCGAGGGCTTCATCACGGCGAATGGCCGCCCGGTGCGGGCACGTATTCAAGAACAGTTGCCAACTCTGGTGGCACAGGCGTTTCCATTATTCCTTTCGACATCATGTACCAATCAGCCAGGAGAACTAAAAATGGCCTTTTTTGACAGACTGCAGCAGGAAACCGCACAAGCACGTGCTCATGTAACCGGTGCGCCGGTTGTTAGTGCAATCAGGGATGGTTTTTTCAGTCTTGAATCGTACACCTGGTTCCTGACACAGGCTTTTCATCACGTTAAGCACACGGTGCCTTTGATGATGGCCTGCGGCGCCAGGCTGCCCCAGCGAACGGAGTTCGTCCGTAAAGCGTTGGTCGAATACATCGATGAAGAGTACGGCCACCAGGAGTGGATACTGAATGATCTGGCGGCCTGTGGTGCCAATAAGGAAGCGATTCGTGAGGGCAAGCCGGATCTCTCCATCGAGCTCATGGTGGCCTACTTGTACGATCAGATTAGTCGAGGTAATCCGGTGGCATTCTTTGGCATGGTTCAGGTACTTGAGGGTACTTCGATTGAGCTGGCCACACCTTTGGGCGAGCAGATTCAGAAGCTCCTGGGGCTTCCAAACCAGGCGTTCAGTTACCTGTACTCTCACGGTGCACTCGATCAGGACCATTTCGAGTTTTTCCGAAACCTCATGGATGGCATCACCGAACCGGATGATCAACAGGCGATTATAGATGCCGCGCGAGTGGTCTATCGGCTATACGGCGATATGTTGCACAAGATCCCGTTGCCTAGCCGTCGTCAGGAGCATTGTCATGAGGCTGCATGATCGTGTTTTCCTCCTGTTGGGCGGAACCGGCGGGATTGGCAAGGCCCTGGCCGAATCGCTGCTTCAGGAGGGAAACCGTATTATCGTGGTTTCCCGACACCCGGAGCGCATCAGTCGTCGGGAAGGGATAGTCCCCGTATACCTGGACCTAGCCGCGGCCGATCTGGCGTCACAGTTGGTGCGTCTGACAGAGGCTTACCCGGATATTGACGGGGTGATCCATTGCGCCGGCCAGAATTGCTTTGCCGGGCTGGCGGTAATGTCGGTGGATGAACTCGATGCCCAACTTAATGTAAACCTGCGCTCTGCCGTGCTGGCCGCCAGGCATTTCGCACCCAGGTTTGAGAAGGCGGGCAGCGGCGATCTGGTATTTGTGGGTTCGACTTTTGGTAGTATCGGATTCCCTGGATACACCGCCTACTGTGCCACCAAGTTTGGCCTTCGGGGGTTTACTGAGGCTTTGCGCCGGGAACTGGCGGATACCGCCGTTCAGGTAGTCTATGTAGCGCCGCGTGCGACAAATACTGAGATGAATCCGGAGGCAGTAAATGCGCTGAATCGCGCACTGGGGAATCGCGTTGATAAACCTCAGGCGGTGGCAGCGGCCATTCTCAAGGCTATGAAGCGTGATGAACGCCGTCGGTTCCTTGGCTGGCCGGAAAAATTGTTTGTGGTCATTAACGGCATATTGCCGCGTATTGTTGATAAAGCCATGCTGAAACAGTTGCCGCTGGTTCGGCGTTTTCTCAATGCAAAACCCGCGTCATGATTTGCGGGGTTTTGACGCTGTCCTGGCAGGCTGCAAGGCTTCTGGGCGTCGTTTTTTTTGCAAGGCCTCGAACCCTATGATCACATCCATCAGTTCGTTAGTGATTTCAGTTTGTCTTACGGATCTCAGTTCGCCTTTTACATCCTCGATACGCTCATCCACCGACTGTTCCGCCTGCTGCATAAGGGCCAGCCGAGCGGCGTTTTCGGTCACCATGGCTTCTGCGGAAGCGCGGAAAACACTGGCGAAAATATGGCTGCGAATCAGTGATGACAGCAGGGCTTCAGCCTCCATGGTGTAATCCGGAAGCGAGCGGGAATTCCAGTATTTCTCGCGCTGTAACAGCCCAGGCTCCAGAGGCAGGAGCCGAAGTGTGACGGGTTCGCGCGCGCCGTGCTCGCCGCGCTGGGTAAACGCGAGGGTAACACCCAGTTGATACAGAGGTTGGCCCCGGCTGAAGCGATCTATACGAGTCACAATGTCACCAGCCAGGCGGCCAATACCGTCGGCAGACGCTGGCGGAAGCAGTACGGCGTCGGGTGTCAGGCCCTGATCATCGAGAGCATCATTCATTTGTGCCCCAATGCAGAGCAGGCGATGCTTGGTGGAAGCTTGTAATTGGCTGTTCTGCCTGACCACTGCCGCCAGAATCTCGTTGTAATTGCCACAGAGTCCGTGGTCGGATCCGAAAACGATAAACAGATGCTCAAGAGCCTCAACCTGTCGTAGGCGAATCTCACCAGTTCGGTAGGCGAACGCCTCTAACCCCTGAAGAATGGTCTGATGATAGGCTTCGATCGAGCGGGCAGCGTGTTCATAAGGAGTCGCGTTGATGGCCGACAAGGTCTTCATGGTGTGAACTATGCCGCGAATACTGGTCAGTGTGTTGCTGTGACGAGACAGGGTTTCAAGCGTCTGAGCCATGGCTGACCTCGCGTGCGGTACGGATAATCAAGGCCCGGTCTTCTTCGCTCAGCCCCCTGTTTTCGCCGATGCGCTCGTCGATTATCTGTAATTGTTTTTGCGCAACGGCGCGGATGCGGGTCATGGCATCGGCCAGCTGCCCTTCCGACATTGCATCGAAAAGGCCTTCCATAGCTGCAATCAGAACAGCCAGTTGCTCGGCGGCAGGCATGGGGTCGCGCTCAGCCTGGCGGAGCGCATTGCGCACAGCGGCGCCACGGACCAGACGGGCGCGCGTGGCATCGTCCAGACGTGTTCCAAAGCGCGCAAAGTCTTCCAGCTCCTCAAATTGCGACAGGGTAACTCGCAGATTGCCGGCTACTTCGCGTAACGCGCGGGTCTGGGCTTTACCGCCTACCCGAGAGACGGACAGGCCAAGATCAACGGCAGGGAACTGGTTTTTGCGTACCAGCCGCGGCGACAGATAGATCTGGCCATCGGTAATGGAGATGAGGTTGGTCGGGATATAGGCCGACAGGTTCTCTGCCTGGGTTTCAACTACGGGCAAAGCGGTAATCGAGCCGCCGCCAGCCTCCTGAGTAAACTGGCCGGCACGCTCCAGCAAACGGGCATGAACGTAGAAAATATCGCCGGGGAAAGCTTCACGCCCTGGTGGCCGCCTTAACAGTAACGACAGTTCCCGGTAGGAGCGGGCGTGATGTGTCAGGTCATCAAAAATCACCAGCACGTCCCGGCCCTGATCAGAAAAGTACTCCGCCATGGCCATGGCGGCATAGGGCGCGATGTAGGCCAGACCGGGTGTTTCTTCATCGCCTGCAGACATAACCACACTGCGGGCCAGCATCTTGCCTTTTTTCAAGGCACCGATTGCCCGGGAGACTGAATCACCACGCTGGCCAATGGCACAGTAGATACAGGTGACGTCTGAACGTGCCTGGTTGAGTATGGTGTCTATGGCGATGGAGGTTTTCCCGGTCTGGCGGTCCCCGATGATCAGCTCGCGTTGACCCAGACCAACAGGCACAGCAGCATCGATGGCTTTGATACCGGTTGCCAGCGGGCGGAAGATGGCCGAGCGGCTGAGAATGCCCGGAGCTTCTGCTTCAATAGGATGCTCGGCGACCGCCGCAACAGGCCCCAGGCCGTCCCTTGGTCGGCCCATGGCATCAATTACACGGCCCAGTAGTGCAGGGCCAACCGGAACGCTCACGACCTTTCGGGTGCGGCGTACATCTTCACCCAGGGTAATAAGCTCTGACGGCCCGAGCAGGATCACGCCCAGCCGGCCTGGCTCAAGGTCCAGGGCAATGCCGCGCACGCCGCATTCAAACACCAGGAGTTCATCTGCCAGTGCACGGGCGAGGCCGGTGACGACCGCAACGCCGTCGCCCACTTCGGTGACTGTGCCAACTTCAGTCAGTACCGGTGCGGGCGCAGGTGTTGCGAGCAGGGCTTCCCGCCAGGCGTCAAAGGGTTCAGTTGCAGGCAGTTCAGAACGGTTTTTCATCGTACTTTATCTATCCCTCTCAGGTGTCACCTGGCTGAACCCGGCCAGACGCGCCGGCGGCGAGACGTTCACTTAATAGTGCATCAAATGCCTCAGTGTAGCTGTCGACCGTCCAGGCTATCTGGGCGCTGCCGACTCGCAGAACCAGGCCCGGTGCCTGTTGCGGGTTAGTTCCGAAGCGCAGCGTTATGGCTGGCAGTAAACTCTTGATGTCGGCCTGTAACTGCTGTTGTGCGGCCTCCGGCAAGGGAGCGCGTGTGGTGGCTACGGCTTCCTTGCTGTCACCGGCAGCGTCTGACAGTTCGTGGGCTATGGGGCGCAAACGTGCGCTGATATGGCGAGCAATGGCTTCTTCCAGTGATTCATCCGCAAGATCACGAAGGGCTTTTCGGGTCAGCTCCAACAAGGTTTCCTCACCGGCACGCTGCAGTTGTGCGATGAACTTCTGGCGCTCGCGCTCAAGGTGTTTGTGCCAGTCCTTCTGCTCTTGCTCAAGCTTGAAACGTGCATCGGCCAGCAGGGCATCACGCTGGTTTTCCGATTCCCGCAGTGCCCGTTCGACTACTGCGTTCTGGTCAGATAACAGCTTTTTGCGCTGCTGTTGGAAGTCTGCTTCAGCCGCCTGCGCCTTTTTCCTGGCCTCCCCTGCTTCGGCCATGCTGCGGGTGATCTCGGCTTCACGGGCATCAATACCATCAAGAATTGGACGGTAGAGAAAGCGTTTCAGTAGCCAGACCAGAACCAGAAAGTTAGCGATCTGTGCAATAACGGTAACCCAGTCGATAGACATGATTGGTACTAACCTCCTGGGGTAACCTGCACGGCGGCCCAGAACGGGTTGGCGAAAATCAGAATCATGGCGACAACAAAGCAGTAGATGGCCGTGGATTCGATCATTGCCAGACTCACGAACAGGGTTCGGGACAGAGTGGGCGCGGCATCCGGTTGTTGGGCCATGGCGGCGATTGCAGCAGCGGCGGCCCGGCCTTCGCCGAGAGCCGGGCCGAGAGCGCCGAAGGAAACGGTCAGGCCAGCCGTAAAAATGGACATGGCGGCAATAATGGCGAGATCTGTCATGGTTTATCCTCGTGTTTTGGCGATGAAGGCGTGGGCTCTGCGGTAGCAGATGAAATGTAAACGGTGGCGAGCATGGCGAAGATATATGCCTGAATCATTCCGGTCAGTAGCCCGAGCATGTCCATGGCCACGGGAAAGAAAAATGGTGCGATGGTCAGAAGAATGGCGGCGATAACGGCACCACTCATTATGTTGCCGTACAGGCGGATAGCCAGAGATATACCCCGGGAGAACTCGCCGATGATATTGAATGGCAGCATGATAACGGAGGGCTGGATAAAGGTTTTCAGGTAGCTTCCCAGCCCGCCCGAGGCAATGCCGAATACCGGTACGGCGACCAGCACTGACAGAGCCAGAGCTGCGGTTGTGGATAAGGATGACGTGGGCGGCGAAAACCCCGGTATCACCAGCATCAGGTTTGATAGGGCAATAAACAGGAACAATGTGCCGGAAAAATACATAACATGTCGTGCGGAGTTTCGGGTAACTTCCTCAATCTGACCCTGAATGAGCTTAACAATCACTTCCAGGGCGGTGCGCCAACGGTTGGGTGGCACGTCAGGTCGCAGGTTTCGGGTAACCAGCATGGAAGTGCCTACCAGAAGTGCCATAACAATCCAGGTGTTGACGATGGTGGCGTTGATTTTCCATCCTGCAAGAGTAAAAACAACGACCTCATCCGGTGTCAGTTGCATCAGGTACTCTCCTGTTCAGTGGTGACCGACGACCTGCCCGTTCTGGCCCAAAGCACAGCGATCAGTCGTATCAGGAAAAAAGCAAGTGCGTAGCCGGCTATGGCCCAGTTACTTCCGGCCATTGCAGTTATCCAGAAGCCAAGGGCCAGAAGCATCGCAATTCGGCCGAAGGCACTGATCATCAGCCAGGTTGCGGGGCTTCCAGAGTTCAGGGCATGTCGCATGCCCCAGGCGAGTCCCGCAAAGAACAGGGCGCTGACCGGAGCCCCCACGGAGAACCCCAATAATACTGCGTGCCAGTCGACTGTTATCACTGTTCGTCACCTTTCTGGTCAGGCCCTTCTTTGTTTATCCAGCTCCAGGAGATAATGGCGCCGACCACGACGCCGCCGAGAATCAGCGCAATGGGCCAGGAAAATTCCTGCGGAGCTACCCGGTTCAGCCATAGACCCAGGAATGCGCCGCCCACTGTCGGCACGGCAACCGACCAGCCAACGATGCCGAACGCTCCCAGGCCCCGCAGAGGGCTGGCGCCCGGGGAATTGCGTGCTTGCTTCATGCGCTCGGCACTGCGGCGGATGTGCTCTGCTGAACGGTCGTTTTTCATACTCACACCGTTGGTTTCCGCAAATCGCCAAAGTGCCGGACAATGCCGGCTTCCAGCCGGGACAGCGCTGATCGGGCCACACGTTCTTCCTCATCCACTTCGACGAACGCTGCCTGTATGGTTTCGTTCAGTGAATTGAGGTCCTCACCCTGAACACCGCGCCTTATGGCAATATTCACGCTATGGCCTTTTTTCACCAGCACACCTTCGTCAATGCCAAAAAACAACTCTTCGCCGCCGGCTGTTGTAAGAATGAGCACGGAGGGCACCAGTGCGGTTACGAAGTCGATATGATTTGGAAGTATCCCGAAGGCGCCGTTCTCTGCGGTGGCAAAGAGTTCCTTTACTGTGCCTTCAAATAATGTGCGGGTGGGTAGTTGCAGTGCTACCTGCATGCTGTCGGCAAGACTCATGATTTTGCCTCCAGATCCTTAAGCGAACCGATCATATAGTAGTCGGTTTCGTTATCAGTGAATTCAGTCTGGTTCAGAATGGTCTCGCAGCCATCGAGAGTATCTTTGATGGACACGCGTTTGCCGCCGGTGCCGGTGAAAGAGCCAGTGGTAAAAAACGGCTGGGTAAGAAAACGCTCGAGCCGCCTCGCCCTGGCTACGGTGGCCCGGTCAGCCGCCGAGAGTTCCTCCATGCCCAGCATGGCAATGATATCGCGCAGATCCTCATACTCTGCAAGAGTACGCCTTACTGCCCGGGCGATATCGTAATGGCGCTGGCCGACGACCGCTGGTGTCAGCATCACAGAGGCGGAGCCGAGCGGGTCGACTGCCGGATAAAGGCCTTCGCTGGCGCGCTTGCGAGACAGCACGACTGAGGCAGAAAGGTGCGAGAAAATATGCGCCGCCGCCGGGTCGGTGAAATCATCGGCAGGCACGTAGACTGCCTGGATGGAGGTGATCGCGCCACTTCGGGTCGAGGTGATGCGTTCCTCCAGGGAGGCCAGTTCGGTGGCAAGGGTCGGTTGGTAGCCAACCCGCGAAGGCATGCGCCCCATCAGGCCGGAAACCTCGGAGCCCGCCTGCACGAAACGAAAAATATTGTCGATCAGAAGCAGTACGTCCTGTTTCTGATCATCACGGAAATACTCTGCCATGGTGAGCGCGGTTTTGCCCACCAGAAAACGGACGCCCGGGGCTTCGTTCATCTGCCCGAACAGCATGACGGTCTTGTCTCGCACACCCGCGTCACCCATCTCCCGGTAGAGTTCCTCTGCTTCCCGGGAACGTTCGCCAATGCCACAGAACAGGCTCACGCCCTGATAGTGCTGAACCGTGTTGTTGATCAGCTCTGTAATCAGAACGGTTTTCCCGACCCCCGCGCCGCCGAAAAGGCCGGTTTTACCGCCGCGCTCAATGGGCGAAAGCAAATCAATGGCCTTGATTCCGGTTTCGAGAATGTCGCTATGGACAACGCGGTCTTCCAGTGCAGGAGGGGGTTGATGGATCGAGCGCCTTACCGTCGCTGCAGGGGCCGGCTTGTCATCAATGGGTTCGCCAAACACATTAAGCATGCGGCCCAGCACGGTATCGCCTACCGGAACCTGAATAGGCGCACCTGTGGCCTGCACAGGCATTCCTAACCCCAGTCCGCGCACGGGCGCCAGGGCCATGCAGCGCACTGCGCCGTTGTCGAGTAGTGAGGTAACCTCCAGGTCCAGCTTGCCGGCGCGGACGAGGTCGTGGATGCGGGGGGCTGTGCCGGGAAACAGCACGTCGACGACCCCCCCGCGAATGCTCACAACCTGGCCGACACCATGACTGCCAGTTTCGGGTATGGGGTTCGCATCGTTAAAGACCAGGTCGGACATACGAATGTGCCTGAATAGTCATGAGCCTTCAGTGGCTGTTCTGGAAACCAGTGTACCTGCGCGCCCATCAAGAATGGCAAGGGCATCCTGTAGTCGACCAATGCCGCTGATACCTCCAGTTTCCGCGAAATCAGCCGCTGCCGTCACCTTTGGCCCCATGGAACCGGCCGGCATATCGAGCCTCCGCGCCTGATCTGGCGTGATTTGGCGAATCGGGACCGCGGCTTGTGTTTGCAAGTCACTGTAAACCGCATCTACATCAGTCAGAAGTAACAGTGCGTCGGCGCTTAACTGGCGTGCAAGCAGGGCGCTGGCCGCATCTTTATCGATAACAGCCTCTACACCCGTCATACTGCCGTCATCGCGGCGCAGCACCGGGATGCCGCCACCGCCGGTACAGATCACAATCACATTCTGATCCAGCAGCAATTTCAGCACGCGCATATCCGGAATTTCTTTGGGAGCAGGCGATGGCACGACTCTGCGCCATTTATCGCCGTCGGCTGCAATCTGCCAACCGGCAACGGCAGCTTTGGCCTCTGCTTCCTTTCTAGTATAGACGGGGCCAATAAATTTGGACGGCCTGGCAAATGCCGGATCATCTCGGTCAACCACCACCTGGGTAAGCAGAGTCGCCACAGGGCGATCATGTCCAAGGGCGTTTTCTATTTCCTGTTCGATCATATAACCGATCATGCCGCCGCTCTCTGCCCCAAGCACATCCAGAGGGTAGGCCTCCTCCGGCTTGTAGGCCGCACCTTGCAATGCCAGCAAGCCTACCTGAGGGCCGTTGCCGTGAGTAATAACCAGTTGGTGCCCGGCACGGACCAACCCGACCAGCGATTCTGCTGCGGTTCGAACATTGGCGCGCTGAGTTTTGGCCGTGAGTGGCTCACCGCGTTTTAGCAGGGCGTTGCCGCCCAGAGCTGCAACAATCAGCATAGGGTGCATCCTTTAATCGACCATCAGTGCGCTATCAGGCTCCAAGCGTGGCTACCAGCACTGCCTTGATGGTGTGCATGCGGTTTTCAGCCTGATCAAACACAATGGATGCAGGGCTCTCGAAAACCTCTTCAGTAACTTCCATGGCATCAATTCCGAATTCTTCTGCAATTTCCTTGCCTACCGTGGTTTCGGTGTTGTGAAAAGCCGGCAGGCAATGCATGAAGCGAACCCTGGGATTACCGGTTTTCTCCATGACGTCAGCGTTCACCTGGTAAGGCATTAACAGCTTGATTCGCTCCCCCCATTTTTCCTTGGGCTCGCCCATGGATACCCAGACATCGGTGTAAACGAAGTCAACGCCGCCGAGTGCCCTATCCAGGTCGTCGGTAATGGTGATTTTTGCACCGGTTTCCCGGGCTATGCTATGAGCTTCGTCCTGCACAGGCTGGCGTGGCCAGCAGGCTTTTGGGGCACAAAGGCGAACATCCATACCCATTTTAGCTCCTCCGATGAGCAAGCTGTCACCCATGTTGTTGGCCGCGTCGCCCAGGAACGCATAAGCCACCTGGTGCAGGGGTTTATCAGCGTGTTCCTGCATGGTCAGGAAGTCTGCGAGGATCTGGGTGGGGTGGAACTCATCGGTCAGGCCGTTATAGACCGGCACGCCAGCATACTGAGCCAGTTCTTCGACGATCTTCTGACCGAACCCCCGGTATTCTATGGCATCGTAGATTCGACCTAACACTCGCGCTGTGTCTTTTACAGATTCCTTGTGCCCGATATGGTTGCCAGTTGGGCCCAGGTAAGTAACTCTGGCGCCCTGGTCGTAAGCGGCGACTTCAAAACCGACCCGCGTCCTGGTGGAGTTTTTCTCAAAGATCAGGGCTATTTCCTTACCCTTGAGCTGAGGAATCTCGGTGCCGGCGTATTTGGCCGTTTTCAGGTCTGCGGATAGCTTGAGCAGAAAGCTGATTTCCTGCGGTGAAAAATCCCGCAGGGTCAGAAAATGTCGGTTCTTGAGGTTGAAAGCCATGGTGATTGAGCCCTGTGTGGTCAGATGGGGTCGCGCATAGTCGGACAACTCATGCATCGCCCGCCGCCTCGGCCACGCCCCAGTTCGGCGCCGGGAATAGCCACAACTTCAATGCCGGCGGCTTTAAGCGCTGCATTGGTGTCATCGTTACGGTCGTAGCCAACCACCACGCCGGGACTTAGGGCCAGCACATTATTACCATCGTTCCACTGCTCCCGTTCTCGCTCGGCGGGGCTCTCCCCGCCGGTGGGCACAATGTCGAGGGATTGATACCCCAGTACATCAGCAACCACATCAAACAGCGGCCTTGGGTCCTGGCGGAAAGTCAGATGTTTTTCCCCTTCGCCGGGGCGAAGGTCATAGCAGATCACTTCATCTGCCACTTCCTTGAAAGTGGTGACAACCTTGCCACCGCAGAAAGTGAAAATAGTGTCCAGATGCATGGCGGACCGGGATTTCGGAATCTGGCAGGCAATTACCCGTTCCACAGTGCCTTTTTCAAAGAGCGCGTTGGCCAGTTGCCCGACAGCCTGGGGAGAGGAGCGCTCGCCCATGCCCACCAGCAGAGTGCCATTGCCGACGGGCATGATGTCACCGCCTTCAAGTGTCGCAAGCCCATGCTCTTGTGTCGGATCGCCCCAGAGCACATCGGCCTTGCCGGCAAATTTCGGGTGGAACCTGTATACGCCGGCCATCAGCAGGGTTTCGGGCTTGCGGGCGGACCAGTACATGGGGTTCAGCGTGACACCGCCGTAGATCCAGGCACTGTTGTCTCTTGTAAAAAGGTAGTTTGGCAGAGGCGGTAATACAAAGCCGTAGTGCCCCAGGTGGTTGCCAAAAAGCCCCGTCGGGTCGAAAGGCAGGTCAGCCACTTCAAGCCCGCCGATAAGGTACTCCGCGAGTTTGCTGCCAGGAAGCTCATCCATCCAGGCGCGCAAGTCGGAAATCATCCCAACGCCAATCTGGTTCCAGGTAATACGTTGATCCAGAATCCATTTGCGAGCCTCCGGGATGTCCAGCGTCTGCGCCAGCAATTCGTTAACATCCAGTACCTCGACGCCGTGCTCGCGCATCACACTGACAAAGACGTCATGATCTTTCTGGGCCTGCTTGACCCAGAATACGTCGTCAAAAAGCAGGGCATCACAGTTGGATGGCGTCAGCCGCCGGTGTGCCAGCCCCGGGCGGCAGACAATGACCTGTCGCAGGGTGCCAGTTTCGGAATGCACCCCGAGAGTATGTTCAGACATGGCTTTACCCTCCACTAAATCAGTGCTGCGGCACTGATGACCAGTGTGATGAAAATGGTAAGAATCAATAACAAAGGCCAGATAAAGGCGAGCCAGCGATCATAGGACACGCGGCCAATCGCGAGGCCTCCGACCACCACTGCAAAGGTGGGATTGATCAGGTTTACCAGGCCATTGGCAGACTGGTAGGCCGTCACAACCAGGTCGCGCCCCACACTGGCGAAATCGGCAAGCGGCGCCAGAATAGGCATGGACAATACAGCCAGCCCCGAGGAGGACGGCACGAAAAAGCTCATGCCGACCTCTATCCAGAACATCAGGTTGATAAACGCCAGTTCAGGCAACCCACCGAGCGAGGTTTCTGCGCTGTGCAGAATGGTATCGGCAATCATGCCCTGATCCATGATTACCACAATGCCGCGCGCAAGCCCTACAACCAGTGCTACCCCCAGAAGGTCCCGGGCCCCGTCAACGAAGCTGCTGGTAAGTTTTTTCTCACCAAGGCGTGCGATGATGCCAATCACAATGGCCGCACCGAAAAACAGAGCACCCATGCGGGCCATCCACCAGCCCTGTGACGATACACCCCAGATCATGACAACGAAGGTAGCGGCAAAGATCAGCAGGGCTGTTATCTGGGTGCCGTCGAGCGTGGAATCCTGCATGCCCTCGTCATGCTTGCCCAGAAAGAGTCTTCGGTGAGCAGCCCACTGCTTTGCCACCACAGAGCGTGACGGATCCGCTTTGACGCGCATGGCGTAACGCATAACGTAAGCCGCACAGATCAATAGCCCGCCGATAAGAAGGATAAAACGGACGATAATGCCATCGGTAAACGGAATGTCTGCGGCGTTGGCGGCAATAACCGTGGCGAACGGGTTGATGGTAGACCCCAGCACGCCGACACCGGCACCAATCAGGATAATGGCTACGCCGGTTACCGCATCGTATCCGGCTGCCATCATCACCGGGATCAGAATGGCGTAGAAGGCCAGGGTCTCTTCGGCCATGCCATAGGTTGTGCCGCCGATCGCAAACAAAGACATGAGTATCGGGATCATCCAGATTTCATGGCCTTTAAGGTGACGCATGGCACTGCGTATGCCGGTATCGATGGCGCCGGTTGCGTTCATTACACCGAGGAACCCGCCCAGGAAAATCACAAACAGGGCGACATCAATAGCATTGGCCGCATAACTGTCCGGGTCATAGAAGCCGCCCGTGGGCGCGAGCATTATGTCCACAAAGCCCTGCGGGTTGGGGTCGACCGTCTGATAGGTACCGGGCACGGCGACTTCACGCCCGACCTCTTCGTTCATCGTCCGGTCGTACTGGCCGGCAGGTATGATCCAGGTAAGACCTGCAACGAGGATGATCAACAGAAACAGGATGGTGTAAGCGGTGGGAAAGCGTGATGCCAGATCCTGCTCAGGGTTGTTTAGCTGATTGTCGGAGGGGGTTTCAGCGGAGCGGTTATTGTCAGTCACAATAGTTCTCCTTGATTTACAGCGATAAGGATCCATATGCCCTTTTAAAGATCCCTTTCCTGAAGGCGGGTCTTGAGGTTTGTGTCTGAACAGGAGAGAGCGCTATTTTCGGGCGGTCAATAGTAAGGATAGTTGAGGAATAACGAATTGAAATTGAGTTAGGTCACTATTGATGCGGATGCGCTCTTGTTGTTGGATCTGCGCGGGTTTGGATAGCTTAGTTAGTTGTCCGGAGACTAAAAACACTGAAGCTGATGAGATTCTATGGGTTTTACAGAAATTCATGAGCGAGCGATCGCTCGCAAGGGTGGTCTTGATGCGCTGAACGCTTTGCTGCCCAAGCCGAGACCAGATACAGAGCTGGAAGCACGAACCGATGACCGGTATCTCTCAGAGATCACCCGTTGCGTGTTCAAAGCCGGGTTTGTCTGGCGGGTGATTGATCACAAATGGGCCGGTTTCGAAGCGGCTTTTCACGGCTTTGTGCCCGCTTATTGGCAACAGGTGCCACCGGATGTTCTGGAAGCGCTGGCCAGCGATGAGCGTATTGTGCGCAATATGCAGAAAATTCGGACTGTGCCGGAAAATGCCCGCATGATAATGGATGCGGCGCGCGAACACGGCAGCTTCGGTGCTTTTCTCAAGCAATGGCCATCAGAAGACCAGGCCGGATTGTTGAGTTGGCTTAAGCGCAACGGGGCCCGCCTGGGCGGTAACAGTGCGCAGTATTTTCTACGCCGTGTTGGCTGGGATGGTTTTATTCTGTCTCACGATGTGATTGCCGGGCTTCGCCAGGCAGGTCGTCTGGACGCTTCACCCACGAGCAAAAAAGGTCTTCAGCAAGCGCAGGCAGCTTTCACTGACTGGCAACAGGAAACGGGCCTGCCGTACAGCCAGTTGTCGCGCATCCTGTCCTGCTCGGTGGAGAGCTAAAACCCTGCTTTAGGATTCAAAGCGCTTACATACCCATCAATAGCACCAGCTCACAAAACACGACGCTGGCTCCCAGTGCATCGCCGGTGTAACCGCCCAATTGTCGCTGCAGGTACCAGCCCCATAGCAGAGCGACGGAAACGACTGCGGTGAGTGCGGCCAGCCAGAGCCCCGGTAGCCAGAGGCTGAAAATAGCCGCGACCAACACAGTAAACACACAGCTGGCCAGCAAACGTTTGCGCGAGAAGCCTTCCGCCACGGGTTTGCTTTTGCTTTTATCCGGGTCGGTTACATAGGGCATGAATGACATCAGCAGCAGTGGGGTTATACGGCTGATGGCGGGCATTACCAACAGCGCCAACCAGATACTTTTGGCATCTAGCAGCAGTGCGGCTTTCAGGCCCAGCGCCATCACCAGAGCCACGGTGCCATAGGTGCCGATGCGGCTGTCTTTCATGATCTCCAGGCGTTTCTCAACGGTATAGCCACCACCAAGGGCATCCACACTGTCTGCCAGGCCGTCTTCATGGAAGGCGCCGGTAATGAACAGGTGGAAGCACAACACCAGCAGAACGCAAACCAGCGGGCTCCAGGCCAGGCTGAGCAGGGCAAACAATCCGGCATAAAGCGTGCCCAGGAATAAACCAACCAGGGGGAAGTACAGACTGCACTGGTTCATGAGTTTCTGGGAGTAGTTAATATGCACCGGCATGGGAATGCGGGTAAGAAAACCAACGGCCAGCCAGAAGGCCTGCCATTCGTTGGTCATCAGTCTGGGTTCAGTGGGCATAAGGGACTCTGTTCAGCTGAGGGTGTTTCCTCGGGCGATGAAGCGCCAGCTAACGGGAGAGTCGGGAAGGTATCATGGCTCAGGATATTTTTCCTGATTGAATAATCCTCCCCGGCCACGCATGGGCCAGGGAGGACTGTTTTGCTGCTATAAGTGCTTTATCTGGCGCTTAAAGCTGCTTTGTGCAGTAGTAGAAATCTACACAGTCGTACTCTTCAGAGCTAACGCGCTTGTCCGCTTCTGCTGCAGTGGCTGCGGGCGGAACGATAACGCGATCGCCTGGCTGCCAGCCTTCCGGAGTGGCTACGCCGTTTTCATCACTGGTTTGCAACGCATCCAGCAGACGCAGGAACTCGGGAATCGAGCGGCCGTTGCTCATCGGGTAGTACACCATTGCTCTGAGCACGCCGTTCGGGTCAATCATGAACGTTGCGCGTACTGCCGATGTATCTGCGGCACCCGGGTGAATCATGCCATAAGCGCGGGCAACATCCATTTTAAGGTCGGCAATAATCGGGAAGGGGATCTCGACGCCGAACTTTTCCTTGATGTTACGCATCCAGGCAATGTGCGAGTGGTGGCTGTCGATAGACAGGCCCAGCAGTTCGCAGTTGCGCTTGTTGAATTCCGGAGCCATTTTCGCAAAGGCCATGAATTCAGTCGTGCAGACCGGGGTAAAGTCGGCAGGGTGTGAGAACAGCACTAACCATTTGCCTTTATAGCTGTCGAGGTTTTTGACTCCGTCAGTTGTTGGGGCGTTGAAATCAGGTGCGCGCTCGTTCAGGCGAGGCAAGCCGAATACAGGGTTGTCAGATTGTTCCATGGTCGTACTCCTTTTCGGTGGTTGATGGAGTAACTATAAATCATTTATCAGATTATGGAATAAGCATATTCCAATGAGTGTGATAGGAGGTTTTAATCAACGCCGCTGTTCCGGTCAGAACCACTGCGCTTACGTAATTCATACAGGAAGGCACTGGTTTGATGTAGTTGAACATAGCACTGTGGGCTACACTTTTTTCAAACCCAGTCGATTCATGCCGGGAAGGCGAGTGGCTCATGACAAAACAGTCCGATCAGGGGCCGAGTTACACAGACGCATACAGTTGTTTCAAGAAGCTGTCTGCGGGCGTTCCCTGTGTTTTCTTTACCTATTGGCTGAGCGCGGACGGTAAGGCTCGAAGGTACCCGTTTGTCAGTGAACAGGTAAAAAGCATCCTTGGGCTTGACCCAGGTACCCTGCGAGAAAATGCTGATGCGATGTTCTCTATGATTCATCCTGAGGACATGGACGGTGTTGCCGCCAGTATTGAAAAGTCCGCCAAAACGCTCACGCCCTGGCGATGTCAGGCTCGACTGAAAGTTTTCGCCGGCCACTATGAGTGGTTTGAAACCCACGCAATCTCCGAGCGTCAAGCCGACGGGAGTACTGTCTGGTACGGGCAGTTTTACAATATTCAGCACTACAAGGAACTTGAGCACACCCTCAGAGAGCGGGAGGCCGAGTCGGCCTTTCAGGCAGATTTCCAGAAGTTGATAGCGACCTTATCCACGGAGTTTATCAACCTGAGCTTTGGAACGATCGATCAGTGCATTTCCGAGCTGCTGCAGACGATCGGTAGCTTCTTTGGCGTAGACCGGGCATATGTGTACGAGTTTTCGTCAGACTACAGTGTTATGAATAACACTCACGAATGGTGTTCCCCGGGCGTACCGTCTCTCATAGACTCTCAGCGAAATGTGCGAACTGACGACTTTGACTGGTGGCAAGCCAAGATCAATGAAATGGTGAGTGACAACCGGGTCGTGTTTGTTGGAGCGTTAGAACAATTACCCGATGGGCCTGAGCGCAGCTTACTGGAACAGCAGGGTGTCTGTTCGATGTTTTGTGTACCTGTCCGCGTTCGTGGACTTGTTACCGGCTTTTTTGGCGTTGACTCTCTTCGCAAGAGAACCTGGCGTGAAGATCAGGCGGACCTTCTGATCATTGTATCGGGCTTGCTCTCCGGGGCGCTTGAGCGTCATCGTCTGGAGAGTGAACTGCTCAATCAGTCTATTCGTGACCCCTTGACGACCTTGCATAATCGCCGTTATCTGATGCCCAGATTGAATGAAATGCTCAGCCGCGCCAGTCGCTACGGTGAACATTTTACGTTGGCAATGTTTGATCTCGACCGCTTCAAACACATCAACGATTCCGGCGGACACCTGGCGGGTGATTTCTGCTTGCGCCGGTTTGCCGATATTCTCATTGAACAGACCCGAGAGACTGATGTTGTCGCGCGATTTGGCGGGGAAGAGTTTGTTGTGGCATTCAGCAGTGTCAGCCAGGCGGATGTTCGAGACACGGTTAGCCGGATAATTCGCCGGGTGCGCGATCACGATTTTGTTTTTGAAGGGCGCACATTGCCACTGACAGTCAGCGCCGGTATTGCGGCTATAGGGGAGTTGGGTGCGATTCCGGCCTCACCTGACCCGCTCATAAGGTTGGCTGACGAGCGGGTTTACTGCGCAAAGCAGGCTGGGCGCGACTGCCTGGTTGATGCATCAGGGGTATCGCGAGCATAGGAAAAGAGCATTTCACTTAATATTCCGTTTTGGTATATCCTTAGAATTATATTCTGAGATGCCACCCCAACGGAGGTGAACACCGTGAGTAACCCCATCGTTCAGTATTTTTTTGATGAGCCCACCAACACATTCAGTTATGTCGTTCGTGATCCTGCCAGTCAGGCCTGTGCCATTCTCGACTCAGTGCTCGATTTTGACTACGCCGCAGGTACTACGGACGTGCGCTCAGCGGATGCAATTATCGAGTACGTCCAGTCAAACGGTCTGAACGTTGAATGGATCCTGGAGACCCATGTGCATGCGGATCACCTGTCCGCGGCGCCCTATCTCCACGAAAAACTCGGTGGTAAAACCGGTATTGGCGCGCACATCCAGGATGTTCAGGAGATTTTTGGTAAGGCGTTTAACGCAGGCACAGAATTTGCCCGTGATGGAAGCCAGTTTGACCGCCTGTTCAAAGACGGTGATACCTTTTCCATCGGGGGGCTTGAGTGCAGTGTAATGCACACGCCGGGCCATACGCCCGCATGTCTGACCTATGTGATTGGTGATGCAGCTTTTGTAGGCGACACCCTGTTCATGCCGGACTTCGGAACCGCACGCTGCGATTTCCCGGGCGGGGATGCCCGTGCGCTTTACCAATCCATTGGTAAGGTTCTTTCGCTGCCCCCGGAGACCCGTATTTTCCTGTGCCATGACTACAAGGCGCCAGGGCGTGATGAATACGCCCACCAGACAACGGTGGCGGAGCAGCGCGAGGCCAACATTCACGTACACAATGGCATCAGCGAGGACGAGTTCGTAAAAATGCGCACAGAGCGCGATGCTACGCTTGATATGCCAAGACTGATTCTGCCCTCGGTGCAGGTGAATATGCGGGCAGGAGAAATGCCGCCCGCAGAGGACAACGGTCAGGTTTACCTGAAAATACCGGTCAACCTGTTCTGAGCGCCTGATGAACTTTAAACGTTACCTGCCCATTCTCCAATGGGCGCCAAAATACGGCCGCAGCAAGGCTACCAGTGATCTGGTGGCTGCGGTCATTGTGACCGTGATGCTGATTCCTCAGTCGCTGGCCTACGCCCTGTTGGCAGGTTTACCTGCGCAGGTCGGGCTCTACGCCAGTATTCTTCCGCTGGTGGTTTACGCGATCTTTGGCACCAGCCGAACCCTGTCAGTCGGGCCGGTCGCAGTGGTGTCTCTCATGACTGCCGCCGCGCTGGCGCCCCTGGCCGAGGCGGGCAGTCCTGAATATGTTGCGGGTGCGATACTGCTGGCAATCATGTCCGGGTTAATGCTCACGATGATGGGTATTCTGCGTCTCGGGTTTCTCGCCAACTTTCTCAGCCACCCGGTGATATCGGGTTTCATTACGGCCTCCGGTATTGTGATTGCTGCCAGCCAGCTCAAACATATCTTCGGGGTCCAGGCCTCAGGTCAGAATCTTCTGGAAATTGGGCAGTCATTGATTTTGGCATTAGGCGACACCAACCTGCCAACGCTGGCAATTGGTGCCGGGGCATTGCTGTTTCTGATGTTCGCCCGCAAGCAGTTGAAGCCTCTCCTGGTTCGCTCCGGCGTGGGTGCACGTTCGGCAGATATCCTCACCAAAACGGCACCGATTCTTGCAGTATTATTGACCACACTGGTTGCCTGGCAGCTCCAGCTTGATACCCGGGGCGTTCGCCTGGTTGGTGTTGTGCCTTCCGGACTACCTGAACTGACGATGCCCCCAATGGACTGGGGCCTCTGGCAGCAATTGGCGGTCAGTGCGTTGCTGATAAGCGTGGTAGGTTTTGTGGAGTCTGTATCTGTAGGTCAGACGCTTGCGGCAAAACGGCGCCAACGGATTGATCCTGACCAGGAGTTGATCGGCTTGGGAACCGCCAATCTGAGCGCGGGTTTTTCAGGTGGTATGCCGGTAACGGGCGGCTTCTCTCGCTCAGTCGTCAACTTTGATGCTGGTGCGGAAACCCCAGCTGCCGGAGCATACGCAGCGGTCGGGATTGCTCTGGCGACTCTGTTTCTGACTCCAGCTATCGCTTTTTTGCCCCAGGCAACGCTTGCAGCCACGATTATTGTTGCCGTGGCGACGCTGGTAGACTTGCCCGCGCTAGGTCGCACATGGCGCTATTCCCGTACCGATTTCGGAGCCATGCTGGTAACCATTGTGCTGACCCTCGCACACAGCGTTGAAGCCGGCATCATCGCAGGTGTGGCGCTTTCCATAGGCTTGTTTTTGTATCGTACCAGTCGGCCACACTGCGCGGTTGTGGGCCGGGTTCCGGAAACAGAGCACTTCCGTAATGTGCTTCGCCATGACGTAGAGCTGTGTCCGAAAGTCACTTTTTTACGCGTGGATGAAAGCCTGTACTTCGCCAACGCACGCTTCCTCGAAGAGACGGTGATGGACCTGGTGATTTGTGAGCCGGAGCTGAAAGATCTTGTACTGGTTTGCACGGCAGTCAACCTGGTAGATGCCTCCGCACTGGAAAGTCTGGAAGCGATAAATGAACGCCTCAAGGATGCAGGTGTGCGTTTGCACCTCTCGGAGGTAAAAGGCCCGGTTATGGATCGCCTCAAAGGTACCGAGTTGCTCGCTCATCTGGGTGGTCAGGTGTTTCTGAGTACCTATGGGGCCTGGCAGACCTTGACCGGCCATCGCGAACCCATGAAAAAAACCGCCTGATTTTACCCTGTTTGTTGCTGATCATTGGCAGAAGGGTTGGTGTGGTCGCTATCATTGAGTTGATTGTCAGGTTTAATAGAGCGGTCACTTCAACATGGGTATGACGGATAATTTGCTATCAACAGGGCAATGGCTGCTCACTCTGGCCTTGTTTCTGATAATTCTGGTGCAGGCAGCCCGGTCTGTGCGTTGGCGCGCACTGCGTGCAGACAACCTGTTGCAGCATTCCTTTTTTGGTGCCGCGGTGGTGCTCGGTTTTATCTGGCAATTGCGGGCAGGCATCTACCCCGGGCTTGCGATTCACATCTTTGGTATTACCGCAGTCACACTGATGCTGGGTTGGGGTCTTGCGGTGTTTGCCGGGCTTCTGGCTCTGGTTATTACTGTGATAACGGGTCGTGAACCGGCGATGATGTTTGCTGCTAACGGCCTCGTGACGGTTATGATTCCAGCGCTGATTACCCAGGGCATCATGCTTTGGGAAAGGCACCGGGATTTTCGCAACTTTTTTGCTTACATCTTTTTCTGCGGCTTCTTCGGGGCTGGTATTTCTGTGGCTGCCGCGGGTCTGGTGATGTGCCTGATGCTCTGGGCCAGTGGCGCTTATGAGTTTTCAGAACTGGTGCACAGTTACCTGAGATATCTTCCGCTGTTCATGATTCCTGAAGGGTTTGTTAACGGCGTGATTGTTACCGGCATGATGGTGTTCCATCCGGACCGCCTTACAACGCTGGACCAGCGTCGTTATCGTTAGCTGTCCTGTACGCCTCTGATGCGTTTGCTACGCCTGCTACGCCTGCTTTGCCAGCGTGCGGCAATTCCTGGGTGTTTTTTCGAGCCTTTTCCTTACGCCATTCGTTTAACCATCCAGATATCTTGCTGGCCGGCATCGGGCGGGCAATGCCGTAGCCCTGAATATAGTCGCAGCCCAGCTGGTGCAGAGCGCGGATATGCTCCATGGTTTCAACACCCTCTGCGACAATGGGGTGGGCAAATCTCTGGCCGAGAAAAATCACGCTCTCGACAATAGCCCGGTCATTCCCATCATCGAGCATGTTGCTCACGAAACTCTTGTCAATTTTCACCTGATCGACGGGCAGGGTGCGCATGTAAGTGAGCGAGGCAAAACCTGTCCCGAAATCGTCCAATGCAATCTGGAAACCAAGTTCCTGGCATCGGGCAAGCACGTTGCCGGCGAGACGGATGTCATCGAGCGCTGTGGACTCCAGCACTTCCAGGGTGATCTGGCTGGGTTTAACGTCCGGGTGGCTGTGCAGGTAGCTCTCCAGGAAGCCTGTAAAGCTCCTGTCCATGAGTTGCTGGGCACTGATGTTAATGCTGACGGAAAGATCTTCGCCGGCTGTTTGCCAGAGGTTCATCTGATGAATGGCTTCTTTGAGAACCCATTGGCCCAGAGGCACTTCCAGGTGGCTATTTGCCAGTGTGGGCAGGAAGGCGTCCGGGTAGAGCAAGCCCCTGTGAGGGTGGTTCCAGCGAATAAGAGCCTCAAAGCCTACAACTTTGCACCCCGCAATGCGTACCTGGGGCTGAAAATAAAGTTCGAACTCCTGATTTTCGAGTGCCCTGGTGATTTCGGTAAGCTGTTCACGCCTTTGTTGCCTGTGCTCGTTCAATTCAGGGTCAAAAAAGTGCAGAAGGTTTCGCCCCTTTTCCTTGGCAGAATACATGGCTTGATCTGCATGGCGGATGAGGCCTTCAGCATCCGAATTGTCTGCGGGGTAGCGGGTGATCCCAAGGCTTGCGGTTAGGCTGATTGGGCCAGTGCCTGTTCCTGGGTCAAGGGGCTCGTTGATGATGGATAATATGCGGTCGTAGACTGCGTTATTGTTATCACCCTGAAGAATCAGGCCGAACTCATCGCCGCCAAGCCGGGCAACTGTATCGCCGCTGCGAAGAGCTTTCGCCAGGCGCCCTGCCAGAGTGCACAGCATCTGGTTACCGGCGGTCTCTCCAAAACTGTCGTTGATTACCTTGAAGCCGTCGAGGTCCAGGTAACAGACAGCCAGGTTTTGTTCGTGGAGGTCGGCTTGGGCTCGCGCTCTGCGCAGCCGGTCTTCCAGTTGCTGGCGGTTGGGCAAGCCTGTCAGTTCATCGTAGTTGGCGACCCGGTCCAACTCTTTAGCATGGTTTTTGAGGGCGGTAATGTCTGTAAAAGAGGCAACGTGGTAGTAGCTCCCCGGCTCATCAAGGTGTATGCGGCTGATTGACTGCAGCTCAATAAACTCTTCACCGTTTTTCCGGCGATTCCAGATTTCGCCGCGCCAGTGGTCTGTCTTCTCAATACTTTGCCACATGGCGCGGTAGTAAGCCTGTGAATGGCGCCCAGAGCTGAGAATGGATGGGTTGAGGCCCAATACATCGCTGCGACTGTAACCGGTAATGCGGGAGAAAGCCGGGTTTACATCGACTATGCAGTTGTTGTGGTCCGTAATAATGATGGCTTCGTGACTGCGGTCAAACACACTGGCGGCTATTCGCAAACCGCGTTCGCCCTGCTTGCGATCCGATATGTTATTCATGATGACGATGAAGCCTGGCTTCACACCCTGCTCAGCGCCGGTAGGCACACAATAGACATGAACCCAGAATGGCGCACCGGAGCGTGTGAAGAGCAGAATATCTTCCTCAAACTGCTCTGCCCGGTGAAACTTGCAATCGATTCGCCTTACTGTTTCCGGGTCTGTGGTCGGACCATAAAGAATGTCCCGAGGGCGGGCTCCGGCAACATCTTCCAGCTGGTGGCCGGTATGTTCCTCGAAGCTAGGGTTCACCCATTGGATGAATCCAGATGCGTCAAGGATAAGCGCCATATTGTGAGTGGCTATTGCAACCAGCGAAAGGCGTTCCAGGTCTATCTGTGGGGCAGGCTTTTTGTCTTCCGGGCTCTGTGTATCTGACATGAATGTTTCTATGCTCGGGCTACAAAAAGTGCGACTTTCTCCCTGTCCTGATAGATGGATTGTAGCAGTGGTATCTTCGCTGGGCGTCCGTGGTTATCCAGCGGTCTTTCTGAAAAGGCAGCGGGCGAGAATACGCGGGAAGCGGAGACCTTGTTTGATACATGTCAATTTTAAGAATGGTGCTCTAGCTGCGCCAACGGGAATGCTTTTGCAGCTTTCGTTGCAAGGTTCTCCTGTGCATATGTAAGGCTCTGGCTGTGGCCGATACATTGCCTTCATGCTCGTTAAGCACTCGCTGAATGTGTTCCCATTCCATTTCTTCCACAGACGGCGGCTCCTTGCGCAACTCTGGTGCCATTGCCAATGGCTCGAAACCACCGAGAAGCTGTTGCACGTTTACAGGCTTGCACAAATAGTTCGTGGCCCCGCGGCGCATGGCTTCAACCGCTGTGGCAATGCTGCCATAGCCCGTCAGTACCAGAACCTCCAGGTCAGGCTGTTTGGCAAGGAGTTCCGGCAACAACTGCAGGCCACTCTCGCCTGCAAGGTTCAGATCCAGAACACAGTTCTGGAAGGGCTGGGTGTCCAGGGCCTCAAGTGCTTCGGCATGGGAGTGGGAGCAGGTAGCGTCGATACCATGACGTTTGAGGGCGCGCTGGAGTATCTGCAGGAAAGCGGCGTCATCGTCAACCAGTAGCCAGCTGTTGTTTGTCGTCAAACTTTACCTCCCATCTCTGCGTTTTCCGCTCTGGCTTCAGGCAAATCAATGATCATTGTGGTGCCATGTTGGTCAACACGGGCCTTCAGAGTGCCGCCCAGGCGCTGGATTGTTGCATTGGAAAGAAAGAGACCCACACCCAGGCCATTCTCCGAGCCTACGATCTGTTCCCCCGGAGTGACCTGAAGTGCGTCTTCCAGGCCGTCGCCGTGATCTTCTACTACCATCTCGACTCTGTTGGTTTTGGTGTTGCGTACGCTGACGGCTACCCAGGTTGGGCTGGCGTTGAGAGCGTTAGCCAGCAGGTTGAGAATGGCCTGGTCCAGAGTGGCGTCTACCGAAACCCGGCAATCCGGAACAGCCGCTGGCCACTCGATGGGCGCAGCGGGCCACAGGAGTGTTGCCGATTCTTTCAGGCGTGTTACCCAATCCTGAATCTGCAGGCTTTCCAGTTGTGCGGTCTTGGCTTGTATTGCCGCACTGGTAAGTTGCTGCAGGTGTTTGCTGCACAGAACCAGTTGCTGTTCCATCATGCTCAGATCTTCCGCAAGATCCGGATCAGGGAATGCTGAGCGAATCTCATCGACCAGTAAGGTCATGGTATTCAGAGGCGTACCCAGGCGATGGGCGACGGCTGCAGAAGAAAGCCCCAGAGCAATAATCTGTTCGTCGCGCAGGCGCGTTTCCCGAATGGTTGATAGTTGCTCTTGCTGCTGGCGTAATCGCCGTGCCAGAGCACCCACAACCAGTAGCAGGATCGCAGCGGTCATGGCGAAGGTGACCCACATACCGACCAGGTGCAGCTGCGCCAGGTTGCCGTGGTTGCTGTGGTCATGGGTAAGCGGTGCCTGCCACATAACCAGGGCCGTATAGACAGCAACTCCAGAAAGTGTGATGGCTATACTCTGGCTAAGGGGTACAAGAATAATTGCTACGGCTATGGGGAGGAGCAACAAGGAAACCAGCGGATTGGTATAGCCGCCAGTCAGAAACAGCCAGCTGCCAATCAGCGCCAGATCAAGGGCGAGGCCGGCGCTTACGCTTGCGGGGGAACTGGGAGGTCGGCGGGTAAACCAGAGCCAGCCCAGCGTCGCGAGAATGCCGTACAACAGGCACAGCATGAGGGCTTCAGCACGGTGTGCGAGAGTAACAACCGTTTCTGCTACCGCAAGTGCAGTAAGTTGGAGGCCAACAACCGCCAGGCGCATACCCAGCAGGTAGCGTGCGGATTGTTGGAAACCTGTTTGAGAGTGAGTTCGCCATTCCATGGTGAGGATACTATCAGGGTGGTGTGTGCAGTGGTGTAGTAAGTAAGTGCTTTTACCGGTTTTTCTGAAATAGTTGTCGGATATCAATCCGGGAAATAGCAGGCCAGGTTCTGGCTGACAACGTCTGCGGTCAGTTGCAGCGGAGTTGCGAGCAGGTCAAAGGTCTGTACGGCTCGCTCCGGAGAAATGCCCCGGTTATCAGCAGTGTCTATGCCCGGCAGCCGTTCGGGCTGGTAAACGCAGTGTCGGCCACTGGGGAAAAGCGCCACATAAGCGATGCCCGTTTCGACCAGGTCCTGGAAAAAATGTGAGCCGTAAGAAAGATCGGGAACCATGTCACCGTCCATTTCAGCTACTTCAACCAGCACGGCAACCCGGGCTATATCAGCAAAACGGACCGGCACGCCCAATTCGGGGCTGCTGGTGCCCCAGCGTCCCGGGCCAATGAGCATTGTCCTTGCGTTGCCTGTGCGCACCTGTTGACCAACAAGGCGGGCAACGTCGTAACGCTGGCTGACAGTCAGGCGGCTGTAGACCCATGCGTCCACCCGGATAACGCGCTGGATGCAGAGGTTTATATTGCCGCCCATGAAGTGACCGCGGGTTCGGAACAGCAACTGTTGGTCGGAAAGTTCGGCGGGTATTGTCGCTGCTTTTGTTTCGCCTACGGTCGCCAGAGGCCGGCATTGCACAAGATTAAAGGCAGGCTCACCGGCACTGTCCAGGTGCAGGGTGAATTCCACGTCTACCGGGTGCTGGTAGCCGGCTTCCAGAGCTTTCAGCAGGTTGGAAAGGCGGGCAACAAACTGCCCTCTGCTCACCAGTGGCTGGAACGTGAGGCGCCATACCGGTGCAGGCAGCCCGAGCTCCTCCGCTCGCCTGCTTGCGGGCTGATCCACCTCACCAAGATGCTGCAATGGCAGATCGGAAACTTCCTTTGTGAGCTGGCTCAAAGGGCGGGTGGTCAGTTTGCCTTCTTTCAGGTCCAGTGCATCCAGAAGATGCTGTGAGAATCTGTAGCTCTCATCCTGATTGCGGAAGGGGCGACGCCCCGGATAGTCCAGCGCCATAACGCAGGCGTGGTCGTCTTCAATCCGGTCAACGGCACGGGTGCCCAGCCCCATCACCAGACGAACCATGCCGGCGGCAGGATCCATATCGGTATCCCAGGCAAAGGTGTTGCGAGACACACCAACACCTGCAGCATCTGGCAGGTAGTATCGACCGTGGAAGCGGCCGTTGACTCGCTGTATCAGCAGGGCCATAGGCTCTTCTCGCTGGTCCAGCCCGCGCTGTTGGCGGTAAACCAGCGCATCCTCGTTCATGGTAGAGGCGTAAACCTGCCTGATTGCATCCTCCAGCGCTGCAAGCCGAAGTTCCGGAGCGCCCTGATTGATCAGGAAAACACTGTCGTATTTGCCGGCAAACGCATTTCCGAATCCGTCTTCCTGAAGGCTGCTTGAGCGCACCATGATCGGGTATTGGCCGTAGTGGTCCAGCAGTCGCTCCAGTTCTGTGCGGATTTCCGGTGGGAAGCTGCCCGCCAGAATGTTCTGACGAAGCTCCTCTGCTTCACTGAGATAACCATCGGCAGAGCGCTGGCGCATAATCGCCGGCCACAGACCGTTGTGAACCAGGAAGGCGTAATAGGCGTCTGACCCCAGGTAGCTGGAGTCGTGTGGTTCGAGGTTGTCCTGCCAAATCTCGGGCTGATTCGTGAGCAGGATACTGCGTGCGATCAGCATGCCGGTGGCCTTGCCGCCGATATAACCACTGCCGATCATTCGTGCGCGTATCCCGAGCAGGCTTTCAAGACTGAGGTAACGTTTTGCCAGCTCCAGCATGCGCGGATCCCGGCTGATCAGAACATTCAGTACCCGGTCCAGAATGTCGGCTGACTGTACTTCATCACCGCTCTCAATCGCGCCTGCTACCTGAATGAAGAGCCTGTCCCAGTAGTCCAGGAGCGGCTGACGATTAAGTTGCGCCAGCTCCAGCCCCGCTTGAAGCCGGGTTGCATCACTGCTGTCTGTAACTGGAATAAAGCGCCCGTTGTGCTCCCGATGGGGCAAAAACATGGTAGGCGATTGCCGGCACCAGGCTTTGATGGGCTGAATCTGAACGTCTTCCCCTAACCGATGAACATCGACCATTACCTGCGTTGTTTGCCGGATGCGGTCCAAAGTGGTGCGGGAGTGGCGGTCGGGATAAAGCGCAAACCAGGCGACAGTCTCCAGGTCAAAAAGGAAGGGGCAGACTACGCGGAAAAAGTTGCCGACCATGGCGTCCGTCGCCCAGGCATTCAGAAGATCGCTCAAGCAGTCGCAGACGTAAAAGGCACCCCGTCCATGTTCCTCAATCAGGCGCCAGACCCTGCCAGTGAACGCTTCAAAGCCGCTCAGGGCATCGATATTTTCGATTCGGATGTTATTGGTTGTGTCAGACACCAGCGGAGGGTGCTGGCCGAAGCGGAGGTAGATAATACGGCGCCCTGCAGACGCCGCAGATTCAATAAACGGGGTTACAAAACGGCGGTAGTCGTCGAGGTCGCTGACTCGCCACACAACGTTATCGCCAATTCTCAGGCTATCGAGAACATCGTCAAGCCCCGGGAGGCCAGTGGAAACCCGGCTGTCATCCTGTGGGTTTCCGCCGCTCCCGTTCATGCCTTACTTCTCCGTGATCAGATAACGCCCATAGACTGCATGGCGCGAGCTACCTTAATAAAGCCGGTAATGTTTGCGCCCATTACATAATTGCCTTCAGAGCCAAACTCGGCCGAGGTTTCGTAGCAGCTCCTATGGATGTCTCTCATGATGTCTTCAAGGCGCTTTTGAGTATAGTCGAAACTCCATGAGTCACGGCTGGCGTTCTGCTGCATTTCCAGAGCGGAGGTTGCCACGCCCCCGGCGTTGGCTGCTTTGCCTGGGCCGTACATGAGCTTGGCATTCTGGAAGATCGCAATACCTTCCGGCGTTGTCGGCATGTTGGCACCTTCAGCCACGGCGATGCAGCCATTTTCCACCAGAGTTTTGGCGTCATTGGCGTTGAGCTCGTTCTGAGTGGCGCAGGGCAGTGCGATGTCGCAGGGAATGGACCAGATGCTACCACCTTTGACGTATTTTGCGTCTTTGTGGAACTCTGTGTAGGCGTTGAGGCGACGACGGTCGACTTCTTTGATCTGTTTGAGAGCTGCCAGATCTATGCCCTTCTCGTCTACGATCATGCCGCCTGAGTCAGAGCAGGCAATAACCTTGGCGCCCAGTTCGTGTGCTTTGGCAATGGCGTAGATTGCGACGTTGCCGGAGCCGGAAACGACCACCTTTTTGCCTTCCAGTGAGTCGCCACGAGCCTTCAGCATCTCTTGTGTGAAAAATACGGTGCCGTAGCCGGTTGCTTCGGTGCGCGCACGGCTGCCGCCCCAATCCAGGCCTTTGCCGGTTAGCACGCCTGACTCGTAGCGGTTGGTAATGCGTTTGTACTGGCCGAACAGGTAGCCGATTTCGCGACCGCCTACGCCAATATCGCCAGCGGGAACGTCTGTATATTCACCAATGTGGCGATACAGCTCGGTCATCAGGCTTTGGCAGAAGCGCATGATTTCGTCGTCGGATCGGCCTTTCGGGTCGAAATCGCTGCCGCCTTTACCACCACCGATAGGCAGGCCGGTCAGGGCGTTCTTGAAGATCTGCTCGAAGCCAAGGAATTTGATGATGCCCAGGTAAACAGAGGGGTGAAAACGCATGCCGCCTTTATAGGGCCCCAAAGCACTGTTGAATTCCACGCGGAAGGCACGGTTAATGTGGATTTCACCGCTATCATCCTGCCAGGGCACCCGGAAAATAATCTGGCGTTCAGGCTCACAGATACGTTGAATGATTTTCTTCTCTGCAAATTCCGGATACTTCACCAGAACAGGTCCCAGTGTTTCCAGAACTTCGTGTACGGCCTGGTGGAACTCGTTTTCACCCGGATTGCGGTGCAGAACGTCCTGGTAAATCAGTTCCAGTTTCTCATCAAGTCGGGCGGTCATAGAGTCTTCCTCATTTCGGTTCTTGCTTATTGCAGGAAAGTGGAAAGGGTGGTGGAAAAATGGGGCGATGATTTCATCATATTGGGGCACGCTTAGCAAGAAGTGCTCGTTTGTGGTGCGTCAGGCATGTACCCCAAGAGAGATGCGGCATTCTGTCTCAGGCGCGCAGGAGCTGGCGCGTTTATTATGCCCTCCTTACTTTTTATTCAGACAGGTCCGCCCAGGGGGAAGCAGTAGTATGAAGGAGCGAGCACTTACCAGGTTTGTACGGGTTGCTGTTTTTGGATTCGCGGGTATCCCGGCACTGGTAACGGCGCAACCTGTCGAGGAAAACCTGGTCATTCGGATAACGGAAGGCTGGTCAAGTGACAACGCTGAAGCGGTACTGGCCAGCGAGCCGGTGAGCCGGCTGGAGTCCGACCCTTCGGTATCTCTGTCCCGAATGGGCGGCCGTGGTCTGGAGCCGGTAGTGCGCGGTCAGAGCCAGGAGCGTGTGGATGTCCTGCTGGATGGTATTCGTGTGGAAGGTGCTTGCCCTAACCGGATGGACCCGCCAACCAGCCGACTGAGCAGTGCGTTGGCACCGGTTCTGGAAGTCCGGACAAACAACCGCACCTTGCGTTGGGGCCCCATTGCTGGCGGACAGATAATTGCAACGACTGCCAACCCGCAATTCAACGGTAATGCGACCACAGGTCAGGTAACCATCGGCGGATCCGATAACGGCAATGGCAAGCTGATTAACGCGGCGGCGGCCGTCGGTAGTGAGGAAGCGTGGCTACGGCTTTCCGGCGGATATGATGAAGCAGACGATTACGAAGACGGTGATGGCAACGAAGTGCGCAGCGCCTACAAAAACGCTGAGGGTCGTGTTGATGGTGCCTGGACGGCTGAAAATGGTTTCTACATCAAGGGTATGGTCAGCCGCCAGGAAGAGAGCGATGTGAAATATGCAGGCTCTGGCATGGATGCCCCGAAAACGGATACAGATATGTACCGCATGGAACTGGGCTCTCCAGTAGCCAGCGGTGAGTGGAATTTGCTGGCCTGGCAGGCGGATGTTGATCACACAATGGACAACTTCAGTTTGCGCCCTGTGGGTATGATGAAAATGCAGACGGACTCCACGACCGAGACCCGTGGAGTGCGATTTACCCTTGATCAAAGCCCCAACAGTTCAACTGACTGGGCAATAGGTGCAGACCTGGAGACCAATGACTGGGATGCGACGCTGTCTAACGTAACCAATCCCATGCCTATGACGGTCTCGTTTATGTGGCCTGGTGTGGAACGCGAACGTATCGGGATTTTTGCGGAGGGCTTCCGGCGTGTTGCCAGTGGTGTGAAGGTTGGGGGCGGCCTTCGTTATGACCGCGTGGAAATGGATGCTACCAAGGCAAACGATATCGCGAGCATGGGCATGACTCCGGCCATGCTTTATCAGAACGCATACGGTACAACCGATCTAGAACCCGAAGATAACAACGTTAGCGGGTTTGCATCCAGCGAGTGGCGGTTACCACAAAACCAGGCGTTGACACTGACTGTCAGCCGAAGCGTACGCAGCCCCAGTGTTACCGAGCGCTACCTTGCCCGGAACACCATGAGCGACTCCTGGATTGGTAACCCAGGCCTGGAAACTGAAAAGCACAACAAGGTAGAGCTGGCTCTGAGTGGAAGTAAAAACCAATGGAGTTGGAAGCCGGTGGTCTGGGTTGATCAGGTGGATGACTTTGTAAGGCGATATAAAGAAACCGCAGCGCAATGTGGCAAGGCTAATGGCTGCACCCTTTACGAGAATGTTGATGCCCGCCTGCTTGGCGCTGAGGTGATGGTCGGCTGGACGAACGGAACCTGGAGTAGTAGCAGCACACTGGCTTCCGTTCGCGGTGAGAATCGTGACGATAACTCGGCGCTGGCACAGATTCCTCCGGTTCAGTTTGTACAAACTCTGGGCTGGCAGAGCATGGGGCACAGCATTGAAGCTGAGTGGTTACTGGCCCGCCGCCAGGATCGCATCGACCCGGAGTCCGGGCTGGATGCAGGAACATCACCCGGATACGGCGTGTTTAATCTTTCTGGTAGCCACCCGTTGATGGAGCATCTCACTTTCAACTGGGCACTGGATAACCTGTTTGATAATACCTGGGCGCCTCATGTGAGCCGCGCAAACACAGACCCGTTCAATCCTGATGCGGTGCGTGTAAATGAACCGGGGCGCACGCTACGTGCGGCACTGACGGCCAAATGGTAAACCGTGCAATGGCGGTTGCCCGCTAATCATAGCCAGCGGGTAACACTTTACCCCGTGCAGGATTAACTCCCCCTGCACGGGGTTTTTTAATGGCGTTTGCGGACAGTTGTTTTTGGCGATGACTGGTGGTTTTGTCATAGTTAAGCCCTGACTTAGGATAAGTTGGTATGTCTTCGTTCAGAGTATATTGATAACCTATGGTTATTAACTAATAACTGGTTTCGGAGTGGCTGCTGATGAAGCATATTGCTGTACTGGGCACCATCTTTCTTGGGTTGGTTTTCACCGGATCAGCTCTGGGTGATGATGCCTCATCGAGGCCGGAAACGGTTCCTGTCGAACTCGGCGACTTGCAGGAAACACTCGTTCTTGACGGCGTGATCGAGGCAGTTCAACAGAGCACTGTGTCTGCACAGACCAGCGGCACGGTGGAGAAGCTACCGTTTGATGTAGACGACTCGGTGGTCGCCGGCGACCTTATTGTGCAACTGGAAGGCAGTGAGCAGCGCTCCCGGGTCACCCAGGCGCAGGGTGGCCGGGATGAGGCGCGCGCTGCCTTTGCCAACGCGCAACAGCAGTTTGCCAGGGTTGAAGCCGTGCATGAGCGCGGCCTGGTATCACGGCAGGAGTTTGATCAGGCCCAGAACAATCTGGCAGGCGCCAAAGCGCGACTGGAGCGTGCAGAGGCGGCTCTGGCAGAGGCCAGGGAGCAGTTAAGCTATACACGGATAACTGCGCCCTACGGTGGCATACTGACCGAACGTCATGTGGAAATCGGTGAGTCCGTCAGCCCCGGACAACCCCTGCTCAGTGGCCTCTCCCTGGAGCAGCTCCGGGTTGTTGTAGACCTGCCCCAGCAGTACGCGGATCTTGCCCGGCGCGAGCGCCAGGCGCAGGTTACCCTGGCCGATGGCCGAGTACTGGAAACTGGCGAGATCACTTTTTACCCCTATGCCAATCCTGCTACCCACACTTTTCGGCTGCGTATGCGCCTTAGTGAACCTAATGGATCCCTGTTTCCGGGTATGCTGGTGAAGGTCGGAGTTCCCGTCGCAACGCGCAATGCACTCTGGATCCCCGTTAGCAGTCTTGTGCGTCGTAGTGAGCTGAGGGCAGTTTTTGTGCTGGATGATCAGGAGCGCCCGCGGTTACGACAGGTTCGTGTCGGCACGGAACAGGACGGTCGTCTGGAAATTCTGGCTGGCCTGAGCCAGGGGGAGCGGGTTGTCATCCACCCGGGTGAGCTGATTGGTACTGATCGCCTTAACCTTTCAGCAGAGCCCGCCTCTCGAGAAAGTGTTAACAAGGAGGCAGGGAATTGAGTCGCGAACTGCCCCCGGTCGGCCCCTCCGGAGCGATTGCCCGGGTTTTCCAGAATAATCATCTGACGCCTTTGCTGGCGTTACTCTCCATCATTCTGGGTGTGCTTGCGGTTGTTGTGACGCCGAAGGAAGAAGAACCGCAGATAGACGTTACCATGGCGGACATCATGGTGGCTTTTCCCGGTGCCAGCACACAGGAAGTTGAAAGCGCTATTGCAACCCCGGCCGAACAGGTGATGAGCGAGATTGCCGGCGTTGAGCACGTTTATTCCGTGTCGCGTCAGGGGCAGGCCATTGTTACCGTGCAGTTTGAAGTCGGCATTCCCCGAAAAGAAGCGCTAGTCCGGCTTTATAATCAGGTGTATTCAAATCAGGATTGGCTGCCGCCAGAACTGGGCGCCACACAACCGGTCATCAAGCCCAAGGGCATTGATGATGTGCCGGTAATGACTTTGACTCTTTACGATCCGCGTAATGGACATACTGGCGAAGAGCTTACCCGTCTCGCCCACATGCTTGAAGTCGCGCTCAAGCGAGTGCCCGGAACCCGCGATGTTTACACCGTAGGCGGCGTGCCCGACCGGGTGGATATCCACTTTGACCCAGCCCTGCTTGCCGGATTCAACCTCACCCTCAGCGATATTCGCGATGCCCTGAAGGCTGCCAACAGCAGTAGTCAGGAAGCGCGTATTACCCGGGATAACCTCTCTATCCCGGTCCAGGCTGGCACCCTGCTGGAGAGCGTAAACGATGTGCGTCGCCTCGTGGTCGGCATGCACAATGGTGCGGCTGTGCATCTGGACGACGTGGCAAGTGTGAGTCGCGGCGGCACGGTTGCGGATCGAAGTGTAATGACCGGTTTCGGGCGAGCTGCGAATGCGAACAGTATCGGACAACCTGGGGGCGTATACCCCGCAGTGACTCTGGCGATAGCCAAAAAACCCGGACAAAACGCCGTGGATATCACCACCGCCATTCAGCAGCGGCTGGAGCAGATCCGCAATCGCGCTCTGCCGGAAGGCGTGGAAGTGATTGTCACCCGGGATTATGGCGAAACTGCCTCCGCGAAGGCCCAAAAGCTCATTTCAGACTTGATTTCCGCTACCCTTTGCGTGGTGTTGCTGGTGCTGGTGGCCATGGGCTGGCGCCAGGCGCTGATTGTGGGCGTGGCAGTGCTGATCACGCTGTTGCTGACGCTGGTATTCTCCTGGGCCTGGGGCTTTACTCTGAACCGGGTCTCTCTGTTCGCGCTGATTTTCTCCATCGGTATTCTGGTGGACGACGGCATTGTGATCACCGAAAACATCAATCGCCGGATTCGCAACTCCAACCACCCGTTGAAAGACATTATTCCGGTGGCGGTAGACGAAGTGGGTACGCCCACCATCATGGCCAGCCTCACCATTATGGCGGCCCTGTTACCCATGGCTTTCGTAACCGGCCTGATGGGTCCCTACATGAGCCCCATCCCGATCAACGCTTCCGCCGGTATGGTGCTGTCGCAGATTGTTGCCTTTGTGGTTGCGCCCTGGCTGGCGTTTCGTTTGTTGAAGCGAACGGAAGGCGAAACCGCCGCGGAACTGGAAGGGGGAGGCAGTTCTGCCGATGGTGTCAGTCCCATGTCCATGAAAATATTCGGGGGCGTCCTTATGCCGTTTCTGGGTGATCACCGCTGGCGTCGTCGCCTGCTCGCGCTTGGAGTGATCCTGCTGACTCTGGCTGCTGCCTCCTTGCCAGCGTTTCAGGTGGTTATCATGAAAATGCTGCCCTTCGACAACAAGTCCGAGCTTCAGGTTGTGGTTGATATGCCTGAAAGCGCGCCGGTTGAGCAAACCCAGCGGGTGCTTATGGAAATGGGCCATTACCTGGAGAGCGTTGACGAAGTGACCAGCTGGCAGAGCTATGCCGGTACGGCCGCGCCCATTAACTTCAATGGCCTGGTACGCCAGTATTACCTGCGCAGCGACCCTTATCAGGGCGATATCCAGGTCAATCTCAGCGATGAGAGTGTGCGGTCCCGCCAGTCCCACGATATTGCCCAGGCTTTACGGGCACCACTGACTGCCATCGGCGAGCGCCATGGTGCCAGCGTCAAGATTGTTGAAGTGCCGCCGGGGCCACCCGTGCTGTCACCCGTGGTAGCGGAGATCTACGGCGCAGATGCTGGCCAGCGCGCCAGGTTGGCCCGCTCCGTGGCAGCCGGCATGGCTGAGGTGAAGGGGCTGGTGGATATTGATACCACGCTGGAAGCGCCTACCCGGCAATGGGAAGTTGAAGTGGATCGCGCCCGGGCTGCTCGTCTGGGCGTCTCCCAGGCTCAGGTTGTAGAAGCATTGCAGATGGGGTTGGGCGGTGTGAACGTCAGCTTTTTACACGATGATCATGCAAAGTACCCAGTGCCGATTCGTGTAACCCTTGGAGACGCTGATAAAGCTCAGTCATCGGTGCTTCTGTCCCTGCAGGTGCGCAGCCGCGATGGCAACCTGGTGCCTCTGGCGAGCATTGCCCAGGTGCGCGAAGCCGACTGGATGGGCGCGATTTATCACAAAAACCTGCTGCCCGTGACCTATGTAACAGCGGATATGGCGGGAGCTATAGATTCACCCTTGTACGGCATGTTTGCCATGGTTTCACGCCTGAATCAGCAAGAGGGCGCACCCGAGCAGTTCTTTATCGATCAACCACCGCTGCCGGAAAAAGGCACGCTCAAGTGGGACGGTGAGTGGCAGATTACCTACGAAACCTTCCGTGATATGGGGGCCGCCTATAGCGTGGGCGTATTTATGATCTTCGTACTGCTGGTGGCTCAGTTCCGCTCTTATATTCTGCCGCTGGTTATTATGGCGCCCATACCCTTGACCCTGATCGGAATCATGCCCGGACATGCCCTGTTAGGCCGGGAATTTACCGCCACCAGTATGATTGGCATGATCGCTCTGGCCGGCATTATCGTACGTAATTCCATATTGCTGGTGGTGTTCATACAGCAGCTTCTGGAAGAAGGGGTTGAGCTGGATAAGGCCGTGGTTCTGGCAGGTGCGGTACGCATCAAACCAATCGCCCTGACAGCAATATCGGCAATGGTGGGAGCTTACTTTATTCTCAATGACCCCATTTTCAACGGGTTGGCCATCTCCCTGGTGTTCGGGCTGGCGTTATCCACCTTATTGACAGTGTTGGTGGTGCCATTGCTGTTTTACACGCTCGCCAGGCGGTCATGGGTCTAGTGATGTTCGGTGCCAGTCCAGTAGCGTTGCATTTTTACAAACAGGAAAGACGCGCTCCAGGTAATCAGCACCAGCCCCGTGAGCCCTTCAATGCCGGTCAGGAACCTTAGCTCACCGATAGGTTCGATATCACCATAGCCAACTGTGGTGAAGGTGCTGAAAGAAAAGTAAATGCAGTCCAGAAAACTGCCATCAAAGTTGCCAGTCAACAAACCCCATGCGTCGGCGTGATGCATGTAGTAGTAGGCTCCGGCAAACACCCATACCTCTACCGTGTGGGCGAGCAGTACGCCAAGGACGGCGACGACCAGGCGAAAGTGATGACTTTCATGCATTTTTGCCAATATTGCGCTCAGGCGTACAAGCACCTCGTGGTGCATGAGGACGACGACCACCACAAGGGTGGCGTTGATGGCGGTTGCGCTGAGCAGGTTGGCATAATCTTCTGCGAACAAACGGTTAGTACTCCCTGGGTATCGTGCAAAGACACCCTGATGACAGGCTCCGTTTTGTGACGGAGCTATATTTAACTTAGCTGGTTACTACGTGATGTCCAAACGACTTATACCTCTGATTATTCTGGCGGCCGGTGTTCTTGGGTTTCTGTTTCTGAAAATGACCCGGCCGGAGCCTGCCTCAGTAAGCGCAACTGAACGCAGTTGGCGAGTACAGGTTCAGGTCGTCGCACCGGAAGCACACACACCGGTGTTGCCTTTGTATGGTGAGGTGGTGGCGCCCGAACAGGTGTCGGTGGTGGCTACCCTGGCTGGTCGCATTAGCGAAAGGCCGGTTTCAGAGGGGCAACGAGTGAGCGCTGGAGACTTGCTGGTCGCTCTGGATGCCGGGGATATTGAACCAGTGCTGGCCCAGGCGAAAGCTCAGGTGGCCGATCTTGAGGCACAGATTCGATCTGAACAAGTGCGCTACCGCAATGATCAGGCCGCGCTCAAAAGCGAGCATGCGATTCTGGCCAACGCCCGCCGGCAACTGGAGCGTACCCGCTCCCTGGTAGACCGCAACCTTGCTTCCCGTGAGGATCTCGAGATCGTAACAGACGGCGCAGCCAGGGCTGAGCTGGTCGTCAGTATTCGCCAACGCGCCATCGACGAACACCCGGCACGGTTGCAAAGCCTTGAAGCCAGGCTTGCCCAGGCCGAGGCAACGCTTGCAACAACCCAGCGGGATGCCGAGCGCTCCCGGGTTGTTGCTCCATTTGATGGTGTTGTGACGGATGTTCAGGTCGCTGTTGGCGACCAGGTATCCCGAAACCAGAAATTATTCTCTGTCTACGCCGTAAAGGGTTTGGAGCTTCGAGCCAGGGTGCCAGATATGTATCGGGCCGAGCTGTCAGACGCACTGGCTGAGGGCAAAAGCCTGTATGCCTATAGTGACAGGCGGGACATTCGCTTTCGATTCGAGCGCTTTGCCGGTACCAGCGACCCCGCCGGAACCGAGGCAATTCTTGCCCTGGCCGGGGATGCCGGGGGGTTGCGCCCGGGGGCTCTGCTGCCGGTCAGCCTCGAACGACCAGAGCGCAACGCAACGGTCGCCGTCCCATTCAGTGCCCTGTACGGCGCTGACAGCATTTACCTGATGACAGACGATAACCGCATGCGGCGAGTTCTCGTAGAGCGTGTGGGCGAAGCTCTCTCGGCGAATGGCGAGCGCCGCCTCCTGATTGCCGGAGAGGCATTGAAGCCCGGTGCCCGTCTGATTGTCACGCATCTGCCCAATGCGCTCACCGGGCTGAAAGTTGACGTGACCGACGATGAGAGCCAGGTACGATGAGGCGTAAAAAAGGCGTTATCGGTTTCTTTGTGCATCACAAGGTTGCTGGCAACCTTGTGATGATCATGATGCTGCTTGCCGGTGGGTTGGCACTTACCCGTATGAACGTTCAGTTCTTTCCTACCTTTGCGCTGGACGTGGTCAGTGTGCGCGTGGTCTGGAGTGGTGCTTCCGCTGAAGATGTGGAGCAGGGGATCACCAACCCTCTGGAGCAGCGCCTGCGTAGTGTGGATGGACTCAAAAAGATGACCTCCACGTCGGCTCAGAGCGTGGCGGCCATAACCCTGGAGTTTGAGGAAGGGACCAATCCGATCAGTGCGCTGGATGATGTGCGTCAGCAGGTGGATGAGTTTACCAATCTTCCGGCAGAGGCTGAGGAGCCTGAGGTTACCCGGATTGAACGCTACGAGCCTGTCGCTCGGTTACTGGTGTTCGGGGATGTTGATCGCAGCGAACTGCGAGCTCTGGCTTACCGCTTTGAAGACGAGCTTCTACAGCAGGGTATAGACCGGATTTCGTTCCAGGGACTGCCGGAGCAGCAAATCAGCATTGATGTTCCGGTGGAAAAGTTGGAGACGCTGGGGCTCACATTGGGGCAGGTTGCCGACCGGGTGGCTTCGGTTTCACGGGATTTGCCCGCCGGCATAATGGCCCAGCAGGATGCAGCCCGGGAGCTAAGGTCTGTTGAACAGCGGCGCAGCCCGCAGGCATTTGAGTCTGTGCCCGTTCTCAGTGGCGAACGCACGCAACTGCTGCTTGGGGATATCGCCGAGGTTCGTCAGGAAGATCGGGACAGTCAGGTTACGCTCACCCGTGATGGGTTTCCGGCTATCGAGCTGCAGCTCCAGCGTTCGGAAAACGGTAACTCCCTGGCGGCAGCCAAGGTTCTGCAACAATGGCTCGACGAGACGCGAGCTACCCTGCCTCCTTCGATAAAGCTGGAGGTTTACGATGAGACCTGGCAGCTTCTGAATGATCGCATTTCCCTTTTGACCAGTAATGGTCTTGGCGGTCTAATACTGGTTGTCTGCCTGCTGTATCTGTTTCTTCCGGGGCGCGTGGCATTCTGGGTGGCTGTGGGGATTCCAACGGCGTTTCTTGCCGCTCTGGGTGTGCTCTGGCTGATTGGCGGCTCCATTAACATGATATCCCTGTTTGCTCTGATCATGGCATTGGGGGTGATTGTAGACGATGCCATCGTAGTGGGTGAGGATGCCGATGCTCATGCCCGCATGGGTGAAGCCTCGGTTTATGCGTCGGAGGGCGCTGCCAAGCGAATGGTCTGGCCAGTGCTGGCCTCATCTCTGACCACCGTTGCGGCTTTTATGCCGCTCCTGGTTGTAGGTGGTGTAATCGGCAACATTCTCGGCGATATACCGGTTGTCATGATCTGCGTGCTGATTGCATCACTTCTGGAGTGCTTCATTGTGCTACCGGCGCATTTACGGCATGCCTTCACGCCCCGGCGTACAGGCAAGACGGGGGCAGCAGAACCCGCTACGCCCAGCCGCAATCCGGTTGCGCGTTTTCGAGTTGGTTTTGAACGCCGGTTTGATCGCTTTCGCGAAGGTCCTTTTCGCCGGTTCTCCCAGCGTAGCCTGGAAAACCGGGCTATTACCATGGCAAGTATTCTGGCGTTAGCACTGGTTACCGTGGGGCTCCTTGCCGGCGGCCGCCTCGGGTTCAATTTCTTTCCGACGCCGGAGCCCTCTGTTCTCTACGCCAACGCCAGTTTTGTTGCGGGCACGGAGAGGGCGACTGTTGACCGATTTATGACCGACATGCAGAAAACGCTGAATGACACGGAGGCGGCGTTAGGCGGCAACCTGATTCTGCACGCGGTGACCATGGAGGGCGCAACTCTGGGCGCCGAAGGAAGCTCACGTACCGGCGATGAGCTCGGCTCCATAATGATTGAGTTGGTGCCTTCGGATCAGCGGCCGGTGCGTAACCCGGAATTTATCAACGAATGGCGCAGCCGACTGATCTTGCCGGCCGGGTTGGATAACCTTGCTATTTCCGAGCGCCAGGCGGGACCCCCAGGCAGTGATGTGAATGTGCGGCTAACGGGGGATGACGCAGAAAACCTGAAGTTTGCGGCTGACGAACTGGCGCAGGCGTTATCGACCCTGCCCGGTGTACTGGATGTGGAAGATGATATGCCCTGGGGCCGGGAACAACTGATTTATCAGGCCAGCGCCTACGGTGAGGCGCTTGGCCTCACCACCACCGATCTGGGTAGCCAGCTGCGGTCAGCATTTGATGGCAGGGTTGCCCAGATCTACCAGGACGGCCGTGATGAGATGGAAGTGCGGGTGCAGCTGCCCCGGGATCAGCGTGAGCGCTTATCTACGCTGTCCCGCGTGACTGTACGTTTACCCGATGGACGCTTTGTACCCCTGGGGCAGGTGATGAACCTGGATCATCGGCAGGGCTTTGAGGCACTGCGCCACGCCGACGGTAAGCTGGCGGTGGAAGTAACGTCTGCGCTCAATACGCGGGTAAGTACCACGGATCAGATCCTCGAGAGCCTGCAGGCCGGCGCGCTACCGGATATTGCCAGCCGCTACGGGGTACGTTATAGCTTTGAAGGTCGGGCTGCGGATCAGCGCGAAACCATTGCGGATATGAAAACCGGTTTGTTGATCGGTGTGGCATTGATGTACGTGATCCTGGCCTGGGTGTTTTCCTCATGGACCCTGCCTTTAATTGTGATGGCAATTATTCCCTTTGCCCTGGTAGGCGCCTTGTTGGGCCACTGGTTGATGGGGCTACAGCTCACGGTTCTATCGCTGTTCGGTTTTTTTGGCCTGGCCGGCATTGTGGTGAATAACGCGATTATTCTGGTGTCCTTTTACAACCAGCAGCGCCAGAAGGGCCTGGGTATCAACGAGGCTCTGAACGAAGCGGCTGTCCAGCGGGTACGTGCGGTATTGCTCACATCGCTGACGACCATTGGTGGATTGCTGCCGCTGCTGTTTGAAACCTCGCTGCAGGCGCAGTTCCTGATTCCCATGGCCACATCCATTGCTTTTGGTCTGGGATTGTCTACGGTGTTGGTGCTGCTGGTTATTCCGGCCCTGCTATCCTGGCTGGAGCAGATCCGCGAATGGCGAGCCAGGCGCCACGGTGGAGAGGCAGAACCGCTGGGGGCAGGAGAGTCTTAAACGGCAGTGAGAAGAGGTACTTTTATGACTGAATCTCTGCTGGCTGTTCGGGGCCTGGGCAAGCATTTTGTCAGCGGCAACGAAACTGTTCCGGTTATTGGAAAACTGTCATTTACCCTCGGGCAAGGGCAGTCGTTGGCCCTTACTGGTCGGTCTGGCTCCGGCAAAAGCACTCTTTTGAACCTCTTGTGTGGTCTGGAACGGCCGGATGCCGGCACCATTGTCATATGTGGCGAGGTTTTCGAGGCCGGCGGCACGGCGGCTCTTCGAACAGCAAAAGCGTGGTCGGCGTTGCGTCGACAGCGGATCGGCGTGGTGTTTCAGGAGGCGAACCTGATGCCCGCACTGTCGCTGCTGGAGAATGTGCGGTTTCGCGCCCGGCTTGCTGGTCGTGATCCGGCGAAAAGTGAAGATTGGCTGACCCGCCTCGATATTGGTGATCTCGCCCAGCGCTATCCGGACGAGGTATCCGGCGGCCAGCGCCAGCGCGCGGCATTGGCCATGGCTTTTGCGATGGAGCCGGCGCTGATTTTGGCGGACGAGCCCACAGGGAGCCTTGATCGCCATACCTCCGACGATGTTACCCGTGTGCTGTTCGACCTTCAGGCCCGCTACGGCTGCGGTCTGATACTGGCAACCCACGACGCAGAACTTGCTGCGGGTTGCCAGCAGCACCTGGATCTCGGCCATTCAGGCGCCGTATGAGAGCTCTTCTGTCTCTCTCCACCTTTTTCTTCCTGCCCCGGGCCCTGCTCAGCCATTATCGTCGTCATCCGCTGCAACTGGTTGCGCTGGGAAGCATGATTGTTCTTGCAACCATGTTATGGACGGGGGTGAGCCATCTCACCAGCCAGGCCAGAGCAAGCCTGGATCAGAGTGAGCAGGCCGTAGCAGAACGCCAGCAGGTGGTGCGAAGTGACGGCCGGGCTCTGGCCGTTGAAGATTTCGTTACACTTCGTCTTGCCGGTCTCTGTGTTATGCCGTGGTTGGAGGTAACACCTGACACGGGAAGCCGTATTGTTGGTATTGATCCGCTGGCGGCCCATTGTTTCAGTGTTGGAGCAGGCGCATCTCAGGCGCTTGACCAGCCTCTGGATGGCAACCCATTTGTGGATATTTACTCTGCAGCCAGCATGAGTGCCCGCGAGAGCCGGCTGTACCTGCTGACACCGGAAGCGACTCAAGCCTCTGACCTGCCCCCTGCTTACCGGCTGAAAACTTTCTCAACCAGCCCGGACACTGGCGAGCTTGGCGACTCCTTTCTGCTCAACCTTGAAGCCCTGGGTGTGCTGGTACTACTGATCACTGCTTTGCTATTGCGCAGCGTTTATTTGCTGGGGTTGGCGCAGCGCCGGGACAGCTTCGCCCTGCTGCATCGGTTTGGTGTCTCACCCGGACGAGTTCAAGGCTGGTTGGTGCTCGAAATTCTTGTGCTGGCGCTGCTGTGTGTGGTGCCGGGAGTCTGGCTGGGGCGCTGGCTGGCCGCCGGGCTCGGGAGTGGGTTCGGGCAAGCTCTTGACGGGCTGTTTGATATTCCTCTTTATGCCGGACAAGGGCAGGGTTGGTTAGTGCCGGTTCTGGTTATGCTGGCAGTTGTAGTGATCGCTTGTTTGGGGGATCTGCTTTTGCTCAGGTTTCGTGAACGATTTACTTTGGCGCGACCTACGCTGGCGGCGATGGCAACGACGCTGTTGGTAGCGGGGTTGGTCCTGGCCTGGCTTTCTCCTGCATTGCTGTGGGTATTTGTGGCCGTGGCTTTGGTCTTCGCAGGGGCAGGCTGGCTGACGCCGGCTGCGGTGGCCCACCTGGCCCACTGGCGCGCTGCCCGATCCAGGGATCCACTCGCCCAGTGGCGCTTCCGGGAGCTTGCCGTACTGGTTCGCCGCCTGACGTTACCCCTGGTTGCATTGCAGTTTGCGCTGGCGATGGTGCTTGCCGTCCAGGCTCTGGTTACTACGTTTGAAGATACCTTTGATCGCTGGCTGGCACAGCGGCTGGAAGCCGCATATTACATTGAAGTGCCCGCTGGAGCGGATGGGCGCAAAGCAGCGGAATGGCTCACCAGCCAGCAAGCGAAGGTTCCGGGTTTGCAGTGGCACAGGGTGATTCGGGGTCAGGCGCAGCTGGAGGCACAGGGTAATGCGGGCAGCCAGCAAGTGGATGTATTTACGGTCGCGCCAGTGGGTTCTTTGATACGCGCATGGAACTTGTTGGATACGGCAGATGAGCCCTGGGGAGCTTTGGCCTCCGGTGAAGGTGCGATGATCAACGAGCAACTCGCTCGTCGGCAAAGACTCGATGTTGGAGACAGCCTTTATTTGACTCTCGGGGATCAGGCACAGGTGGTTCCGGTGTTGGGTGTGTACCCGGACTACGGCAGGCCAGTGGGGGAAGTCCTGTTGAACGCTGAATTCTTACCCGATGATTTTAATATCCGTTTCGAGAGCTTTTCCGTGACGCCCGGGGAATTCGGGATTGCGCCGGTTACCGATGCACTTGTGGAAATCTGGGGTGTTGACGCACTAACTTTCAGGGACAACAGCAGTATCCGGGAGCTGGCCACGGGTGTGTTTGATCAGACGTTCGCGCTGACCCGCGCGATGACGCTGCTTACTCTGATCCTGGCTGCTTCGGCGCTGCTGATGATGGGGTGGGTGTTCTTCTCTACCCGTGTCTGGTATTTCCGGTTGCTGGTAGTCTGGGGCATGCAGCAGCGCGAAGTCGCAGGCCAGTTGTTGCGGCTGGCGCTGATGCTGACGGGCGGAGTGGCTGTGCTGGCCTTGCCTCTGGGCATCTGGTTGACCTGGGTGCTGGTGCACCGGATCAACCCTCTGGCGTTTGGTTGGTCACTACCCATGGCCGTGTACCCGATCTTCTGGGTAGAACTCGCAATTCTCAGCCTGGTTATCGGCGTGAGCATCGCGGCTCTGATGCGTCGTCAGCTTGGCAAGCCCGCTATTGCGCCTGCATCTGCCAGTGCTTTGAACGGAGGGGAGCGATGATCCGGAACCTTGGTTTTGCATTGGTTCTGTCTCTGTCTCTGTTTGCCGGTTGCTCCGGCGACACCGGAGACGAGGGCTTTGCCGGTTTGGCAGGGTTGGAGAGCAAAGAGGACGCGAGCTCCGGAACCGATAGGCCGTATCTGCAGCCAGACCCCGGAGACCGGCTGACGTTTCCCGCCGATTTCGGGCCGCATCCTCAGCATCGCATTGAGTGGTGGTACCTCACCGCAAACCTTGAGACCGAAGCGGGTGAGCCGTTGGGTCTGCAATGGACACAGTTCCGCCAGGCCCTCGAGCCCAGAGCCGCAAACGCGCCTGCGCCAGCGTCCACCAGTTGGCCGCTGCAAGCTGCATGGATGGCCCACGGCGCGGTAAGCTGGAAAGGCCAGCACTACTTCGCGGAAAAGCTCGCCCGTGGCGACATCGGGCATGCGGGGGCGACCGCCTTACCCTTGCAGGTTTGGCTGGATAACTGGCGGCTGAGTGGCAATGCAGACAACAGCCGTTGGCAACTTCAGGCCAATGGCGAGGATTGGAGCTATGACCTGACTCTGAGCATTGAGGGCGCGCCCGTGGCCCACGGAGAGGAAGGGTTCAGCGCGAAATCTGCCAGTGGGGAAGGCTCGATGTATTTTAGTCTGGTGGACATTGCCATTTCCGGCGAAGTGAGACTTGATGGGGAGGTGCTGCCGGTCACGGGAAAGGGCTGGTTTGATCGGGAATGGAGCAGTCAGCTTCTGAAAACCGGTCAAAAAGGCTGGGACTGGTTTGCGCTGCACCTGGATGGTGGCGACAAGCTGATGGCCTTTCGTTTGCGGGATGACAGCGGCAGTTTCCTGTCTGGCACCTGGCTGCCTGCAGGTGGTGATCCTGTGCCATTACGCCCTGAACAGTTGAACCTGAAAGAACTGGAGCGCGACAACGATGTGCCCGTGCGCTGGCTGCTCAGGATTCCGGATTATCAGGTAGAACTGCAATTAAATGTGCCGCCCGGTGATTATCTTAACCGGGGGCTTTATCCCTACTGGGAAAGCCCGGTCAGCGTTTCTGGTAGCCACACCGGAGAGGGCTACATGGAACTGACCGGTTATAAGCTGCGTTGAGTTGATACGGTGAACTCTGATTTGCCCACCACTCCGGCTACCAGGTAATACCACCGTTTGCATCCGACTCCGAGTTCGAATCTTCTCCCGGGCTAATGGTGATGGGCCGGATATCGATGGTGGCTTCGCGTTCACTGGCGTCTTGTTCAATCAGCTCACGCAACTTCACACCTTGCTCCTCCAGTGGTTCGGACAAGTCAATGATGATCTCAACGCGCCGGTTCTTCGCGCGGTTTTCTGCAGAGACATTTTCCACCCGGGGCTCGGTATCGGCCAGCCCTTTTACAGCCAGACGCGTGGGCTCAACATCGCCGGTGGCCAACAACACGTTTGCGACTGCAGCGGAGCGGGCGGCGGATAAATCCCAGTTACTGTAGAAGCGGGATGTCCGTATTGGTATATCGTCCGTGTGCCCTTCGACCATCAACTTTCCGGGCATTTCTGCCAGCACTTTCGCCATTTCCAGAAGCAGGCCTTCAAACTCGTAGGTCAGCTCCGCCGAGCCGGAAGGGAAAGAGCCTTTCTCCTCGACTCGTATAACAATACGGTGCTGATCCTGATCCTTCTCTACAGTAACCCGGCCATCATCTATGGCTTCTTCAAGCACTTCCCGGATGCTTGACGTGCTGGCCTCGAGGGATTCCTGCGCAGCGGCTTCCAGAGCCTGATCGGTAGTACTTTTAAGGGTCTGGAGCTCTGGCTGCTGATCGGTTGTCGTCTGCTTTATTTCATTAACCAGTGTTGGCTCGGGAGGCGCTGGAGAAAATTTGTCGAAAATCGGGCTGGTGCCCTGGGGGATCTCAAGCGCGGGTATGTCGCGCTGAACGCCGAACGCCTTTGATAGCTCACCGGCTATTTGCTTGAACTTCATCGCGTCAATTTCAGAAAACGACAACAGAAGCACAAAGAAACACATCAACAGCGACATTAAATCGGCGAAGGTTACAACCCAGGCCGGGATGCCCGGTTTTTCCTCTTCTGGCAGCTCATCCATGGGGCTTATCCGCTGGCGGCCTCCGCCTCAGGCGCTTTGGCGCGCTCCTTTGGAGTCAGGTAGCTGGAGAGCATCTGTTCGATAATACGCGGGTTTGTGCCATGCTGAATAGCCACCAGTGCATCGGTATAAAGCATCTGCAGGCGGGCTTCTTCTGTCATCCTAAGGGATAGCTTGTCGGCAATAGGGGTGGCAATCATGGTTGCGATCATTGCGCCGTAAAGCGTGGTCAACAGCGCGACGGCCATGGCCGGTCCGATGGATTTCGGATCTTCCATGTTGGAAAGCATTTGGACCAGGCCAATCAGGGTACCGATCATGCCCATTGCTGGCGCCACATCCGCCATTGCCATAAACACTTTGGAGCCAGAGCGGTTGTGGTCCAGAGTCATCAGGCGTTCTTTATCAAGGAGTTGCTTGATCGTCTCCCCGGTCTGGCCATCTACCAGCATCTGGATGCCGCTACTCAGAAACGGTGACGAGACATCTCGCCCTTCAAGTCCAAGCGCTCCCTCTTTGCGGGCAACATTGGCTACGTCTACCAGTTCTTCAATGCTGGCCTGGGTTTCCGGGAGCTTGAACTTGAATGCCCGGGCAGCCGCTTTGAAGGCCCCAAGAAACTGAGGGATGCTGAACTTGGCAAGCACGACCAACAGGGTCCCACCAACAACGATCAGTAGCGATGAGGAGTTGAGGAAAACATCGGGTGCTGCACCTAGAACAACGGCGGTCACGATTAGTAAAAGGGCACCAAGCAGACCGATCAGAGTGGCTAAATCCACATGCTCTCCAGAGGGTTTGACGATTTAAAGTGAGGTTGTGAGATTACCTGTAGTTCATAATTCAATCAATCTGCTTGTGTCGATTGCGTGACCTCTTCCTGTAATTCTTTCCAGGCGGCGTACTTGTGCAGATCAGATTCAACCAGTTTCAGACAGAGTGCAACTACGCCAACATCGTCCACAAAACCAATGCCGACAATCAAATCGGGAATCAAATCCAGCGGGTTCATAACGTACAGGAGCGCGCCCGCCACTGCCGCAATGCTTTTCCAGGGGATGTCGCGGTAACTGCCGTTCCTGTAATCCCGTAACATGGCAAACATCAGCTTGATATCGGCGCTGAACCGCTCAAACTTTCCACTGCCTTTGACCTTTGTTTCAATAGCCTGCTGGCGATCCAGCAGTGTTTCGAGATCTGCACGGCTCACTTTCTCTGCTTCTTCATTCAACTGTTTACGTGCATCCTTCTGGCTGAACAGAGCCATGAACAAGTGTCCTCTATTTGGTTAAAAATGATATCCAGACGAAACAGTGTCACGAAACCGGCCAATCTGCCGCATCCACCAGGTGCAGTCCCACAGGCTGTTCGGCCTGGCCGCGCCACTTGCTGACGAAGGTGCCATCAGGGTCGTATTGTTGTGCCTGTTTCTCAAGGTTGAACCGGCGGAGGCCTCTTGGATCGGCACCTACACCGGCCAGGTACTGCCAGTTGCCATAGTTGCTCGCGACATCATAATCGATTAGCTGCTCCTCGAACCATGCAGCTCCGTAACGCCAGTCCAGTTCCAGCTCGTTCACAAAACAACTGGCTACCAACTGCCGACTACGGTTGCTCAAATAGCCAGTTTCCCTGAGCTGGTTCATCGCGGCGTTTACCAGTGGGTATTGGGTGTTGCCCTCGCACCAGGCTTTGAAACGGTGCCCGTAAAAGGTTACAGGTCGGCGTTTACGTTGCACACCATCACGCCGAAACAGATCAGCACAATGTTTGACAGCGTACCAGTAGAAATACTCCCGCCAAAGAAGCTCGAACCATAGCCAGTAAGTGGATTCGTTGCGGATTTCAGCGCGCTCATATTCAACAATGGTCTCTGCGACTTCCCGCGCGGAAAGCGAACCATCTGCCAACCAGGGCGAGAACTTTGAGGAGGCGTCCCAGGTGTCCAGCGCATTTCGCGTTTGTTTGTAGTCGTTGATAGCGTGGTTAGTGAACAGAAATTCCTGAAGCCGCGCCAGACCGGCCTTTTCTCCGCCAGTGAACGGAATAAAGTGTTTTGGCTCGGTTACGGCGGGACACTCTCCCCGGTTGTCCTCTGGAAATCCCGGGGCAGGTGGCAAGGCCGTCAAAGTGCGGATTCGCAATGGCGAAGGCGCGGATTCACCGGAGTTTTCGATCAATTTGCGAAACTTTGAAAAGGTATCCGGTAAATCCACAAGTCTCATGGGGAGCGAGCCCTCGGTATACAGGCTGAGCGTTTCGAATTCCTGCAAAACGATTCCAGGTAGCTTGTCACCAATTGTTTGCCACTGGCCTGTTTCACGTGTCCCCGGTTGGCGCGAACGGATGACGCTATTCATTTTATGGTTTTGCGCGAGTGCCGGAATCACCTCTTCGGGTTTGCCATAGGCGATGTGCAGTCGCTGGCCGAGGGCCCTGAGGTTGCGTTCGAGCCCCATCAGGCTTTGCCACAGAAAACGCCAGCGATGAGCGCCCATGGCTTTCGACTGCATAGGGCCGGGTACGAACCAGCGTGGATCAACCACGTAAACGCAGAGCAGCATGTCGGATCTCGAAGCCGCCAGCAGGGCTGCGTTGTCGTGTAGGCGGAGATCCCGGGTAAACCAGTAAAGTGTGCGCAAAGTGACGATCCTGTATTTCAGAGGTTTCGTACATGTCAGTTACAGATTTACGTGGCGGGCTGCCGGAAAGATTGCCGGACGGCAGACGAGCCGGAGCTGTTTTTCAATGTTACAGTAGCTGTTATCAGGCCGGTGACGGCTTTGCCAACTGGATTATAGGAGATTCAAGATGATTAAATCCCGTGCCGCCGTGGCCTTCGAAGCCAATAAACCGCTGGAAATCGTAGAGGTTGATGTGGCACCACCCCAGAAGGGGGAAGTTCTGGTTCGAATTGTCGCAACCGGGGTTTGCCATACCGATGCCTACACGCTTTCAGGTGCAGATCCGGAAGGCCTGTTCCCTACCATTCTGGGCCACGAGGGCGGCGGTATAGTGGAAGCCCTTGGTGAAGGCGTAACCGGCCTTGAAGTTGGCGATCACGTTATTCCGCTTTACACAGCTGAGTGCGGTAAGTGTAAATTCTGCACCTCTGGCAAGACTAATCTGTGCGGTTCTGTGCGCGCCACCCAGGGCAAGGGCGTGATGCCCGATGGTACGTCTCGTTTCTCATACAAAGGCGAGCCGCTATATCACTACATGGGCTGCTCGACCTTTTCGGAATACACCGTTTTGCCGGAAGTCTCCCTGGCAAAAATCCCCAAAGAAGCACCTCTGGATAAAGTGTGCTTGTTGGGCTGTGGTGTAACTACCGGCATTGGTGCTGTGCTCAATACCGCCAAGGTTGAAGAAGGCGCAACGGTGGCGATATTTGGTCTGGGAGGCATAGGACTGGCGGCGATTATCGGCGCCAAAATGGCAAAAGCCGGCCGTATCATCGCAGTAGACATCAACCCCGGTAAATTCGAGATTGCGCAGCAACTTGGTGCTACCGATGTGGTGAACCCGAAAGACTATGACAAGCCGATTCAGGAAGTCATCGTCGAAATGACGGACGGCGGCGTGGATTACTCGTTCGAGTGCGTGGGCAATGTTCATCTGATGCGCTCGGCACTGGAGTGCTGTCATAAGGGCTGGGGTGAATCCATCATCATCGGCGTTGCCGGTGCCGGTGAAGAAATCAGCACTCGCCCGTTCCAGCTGGTAACCGGCCGGGTCTGGAAGGGCTCAGCGTTCGGTGGCGTAAAAGGCCGTACGGAGCTGCCTGGTTATGTAGAGAAAGCTGAGAAGGGAGAGATCCCGCTGGATGTTTTCATTACCCACGAAATGCCGCTGGAAGATATCAACGAGGCGTTTGAGCTGATGCATGAGGGTAAGAGTATTCGGACTGTGATTCATTTTTAAACCAAGTTTCTTGTGACGCCGGGCTGCGAGCGAAGATAACCCGCAGCCCGGCGCTCTTCGGAATGGATGAACAGGGAGGCCTTTTTTCATGCTCAGCATTCTCATGATCGGCGCAGGTGGTATTGGCGGCTATTATGGCGCGAGATTGTCTGAGGCTGGTCACAGGATCGTGCTTACGGCCCGGGGTGCCCACCTTGCAGCCCTGGAGAAAAAGGGCCTGGTGGTTCATTACGAAGGCCGGCAGATAGAATGCAGTGTCCCGGCTGTTGATCATGCTGCGCTGATGCAGAACTACCAGCCTGGTGATTTTGATGTGATCGTCTTTGCGCTCAAGTCCACCGCAACAAAAGCTGTTCTGAGTGAGCTTGCTCCATGGCTGGCACAAAGTGACGTGCCTGTTCTGTCATTGCAGAACGGTGTGGACAACGAGCCGATGATTGCCCGGATACTTGGTGAAAGCCGCGTTCTGGGTGGATTGGCAGTGCGTATCGGTGGCCATATTGTTGAGCCAGGTGTGGTTGAGGCAGAAGGTGTCGCGCAGGTTGTTATGGGCGAGTGGCCGGCTGTTCCGGAAGAACAGGATGCCAGGCGCCCACTTTTGGAAATACTGCAGAGTGCTTTTGAACGGGCCGGTATCCCGACTGTTATTTCAGATGATATTCGCTATGAGTTATGGCGAAAGCTGGTTATCAATAACGGGGTTAACCCAATCTCGGCACTTACCGGGCTGGATACACAAAGTTTGACGCGGCACCCGCAATTCAGCCGGATTGTGTACGGTATGATGGGGGAGACAGCCGCTGCGGCAAAGGCCGATGGTCTGGAACTTGGCAAGGCGGATGTCGACGAAATGTTCGAGCTGATCAGCAGCTTTAACGCGATCAAAACGTCGATGTTGGTCGACAAGGAAAAAGGCCGCCCCCTGGAACTGGATAGCATTGCGGGAGCGGTGCTGCGGCGTTCCAAAACGCTCGGTATCGATGCCCCTTATACCACCACCGTTAACGCGCTTCTGGAGCACGGTCTGGGCTAACGGTCAGTCAGCTTGATTTCAATACGCCGGTTTTTCTGCAAGGCATCCGGTGATGTTCCATCTGCAACCGGGAAAAACTCGCCAAAGCCGGCGGCGACCATTCGGTTTTGCGGCACGCCCTGATCCGCAAGATAGCGGACTACCGCCACCGCACGAGCGGTCGACAGCTCCCAGTTGGAGGGGAACTGCGGCGTGTTGATCGGGATCAGGTCTGTATGGCCATCAATGCGAAGAATCCAGTCAAGGTCGTCGGGAATCGTTTTAACCACATCAAGTAACACGCCGGCCAGTTTGTCGAGTTCCCGCTTGCCCGCCTCGCCCAGTTGGGCCGAGCCGGAAGCGAACAGCAGCTCGGATGGCAGCAGGAACCGGTCACCGACAATACGGATGTTTTCATTGGCGGCCAGAATGTTCCGTAACCGCGAGAAAAATTCGGACTGGTACTGCTCCAGTTGATTGATGCGTTCCGCCAGCAGAGTATTCAGGCGTCTACTGACATCTTCCAGTTCGTCTTCCTTGTCGACGGTCATTTCTTTTTGCAGTTTCAGTGCAGCGGTTATTTGTCGCAGCTGGTCTTGTAAGGATGCAATCTGATTGGACAAGCGCAGGATCATGTTTTGTTGGCTGGCAGAAAGCTCGTCCTTGTCGTCCAGCTCCTGATTCATGTTCGCCAGTCTTTCAGCCCGGGCCTCGGCATCGGCGGTCTGTTGCATCAGCTGGTTACGTGAGGCGTCCAATCGGTCCTGCAGGTCTTCGTTCTGCGCTAGGCTGTCGCTGAAGTTGCTCTGAACCGTGAGCATTTGTTGTTCCAGAGCTTCGGTTTTGCTTTGCTCCAGCCCCAGCAGTTGTGAAATTTCGTTCAACCGTTGATTTAGCCGGGCCAGTTCGGAGTTACGGTCAGACAGTGTCTGGGACAGGAAAAGCTGGCTGACCACATAGATCAACAGCATGAAGATCACCAGCATCAGCAGGGCGGAGAGTGCGTCTACATACCCCGGCCATACGTTAGTGGTGCTTCGGCTTCGACGTCTGGATCCAATCATGGCTGGCGTTCATCGCTGGTGAACGGGTCCAGCAGATTGGTAACACCGGTCAGCCATTCTTCCAGCCCGTCATAGAAACGGTTCTGGGCATGGCCGGCCTGGATATCAAGAAAACCCAGTATCAGTGAGCCACCAAGGCCGAGCAGAGAGGAGCTGAATGCAGTGCCCATGCCCTGCAAGGGCGTCAGCAATCCGGTCTGAAGATCCGCGAATACTTTGCCGAAATCACCCTGGCCCATGTCCAGGTTGGTAATGACCTCGCCAACTGCATTGATGGTGCCGAGCAGCCCCCAGAAGGTACCGAGAAGGCCAAGAAAAACCAGTAGGTTAATGAAGTATCGTGTGATTTCGCGCTGCTCATCCATTCTGGAATGAATGCCATCCAGAACTGTTCTGAGCGACATGGTCGAGAGCGTAAAGCGGTCACGTTTGGACTCTTCGCCCAATTGCCGTGCCAGTGGTTTGAGCAGGCGGGGTTCTTCAAGCACTGAAAGGCCGGAATGCCCGGTACGGAACTGGGCGATCCAGCGAAGCTCCGGGAACAACACGAATACCTGCCGGTAAGTGAGGCCGATGCCGATGATCAGCACGCCGACAATCAATAGGTTGAAGACCCAGTTCGCCATAAATGCGGTGATCAACGGTTTGTGGACCAACACGCCAACGATGGCAACAACCGCCAGAAAAAAGGTCATCCAGAAAAGGGTGTGTTTGGGATTACTCATGAAAAAGCCAGCCTTTTGAGATGTTCTTCAAAACGTTAGCACAGACTGACGTATCTTGGCGCTTATTTGCGGGAGATTATGCAGGGCGAGGTTCCCCGACGAGGCGATGCGCCAGGCCGGGGTGAACATTACAGGTTTCAGGCTTGCTGAAGTGCCTGAACCACAGCCTTGGCTGCACCCTCTGATGAAGCCGGGTTCTGGCCGGTAATCAACTTGCCATCCACCACAATGTGCGGAGCCCAGTCATCACCCTTTGAGTAGGTTGCGGTGTTTTCCTTCAACATATCTTCGAGCAGGAAAGGTACGATCGTTGCCAGACCAACTGCTTCTTCTTCGCTGTTGCTGAATCCGGTGACTTCGCGACCGCCCACCAGGTTTTGCCCGGGCTTGATCTCTACGTTTTTGAAGACAGCCGGCGCGTGGCAGACCGCTCCAATTACCTTGTCCTGTTCGTAGGCAGCTTTGATCAGTGCGACAGATTTTGCATCGTTGACCAAATCCCAAAGAGGACCATGACCGCCCGGATAGAAGACAGCATCAAACCCGTTCATATCTATGTCACTGAGTTTTTTTGTGCTGGCGAGCGATTCTTTGGCGTGCGCATCCGCCTGAAAGCGTCGGGTGCTGTCTGTGAGTGCGTCTTCGGCTTCGCTGTTGGGATCAACTGGCGGCTTGCCGCCTTTCGGCGATGCGATGGTGATGTTTGCGCCTGCATCACGGAACACATAATAGGGCGCGGTAAACTCTTCCAGCCAAAAGCCTGTTTTGTGGCCAGTGTCTCCCATCTGGTCGTGGGAAGTCAGAACCATGAGGATGTTCATAGTGCGCGTCCTTTTCATTGAGAAGTGAGATTCACCTGTTTTACCAGACCCGTAACTCGTTCTTGTGCTGTAAGCGATGGAATTCAACCGTCGTATTTCACACCATTTTACGCAGCTAGACCGTTTGCGGATCTGAGAACGCCTATACTGTGTATATACGACTGTCATAGATCGTTTTTAGCTTGTGGAGAAACGACAGACCATGCGAATACTTGTTGCCATTCTGTTTGCGGCGATGGCTCTTTCCGCAAATGCCCAGCAGGGGACAGAGACGGTTCGTGCCCTGACGGTTACGGTGGGTGCGGATCATGCGCCGCCGTACCGGATAATCGAAGGTGCACAGCCCTCAGGTCTCTATGTAGAGATATTCCGGGAAATTACGAACCGGCTGGGCTGGGAAACCCATTATCGGGAGGCCCCCTTTCGGCGAGTCCTGAAGATGGTCAGGCGGGGCGAGGTGGATGTCATGCTTGGAGCCCTCAAAACATCAGGAAGAGACGAACAGATGGTATTTGTTGCACCTGCCTTTCCGCCGGAACGCAGGCTGTTTTTGCACATCAAGGATTCTGACCGTATTGAGCGTTACGCGGACCTTTATGGTAAAACCATCGGCGTATTGGAGGGAGCCAGCTATTTCCCGCGGTTCGATAATGACGGGCAGTTGCACAAAGAAGCTGCCCCCCGGTATGAGAACCTGATCCTGATGATGGAAAAAGGCCGGGTGGATGTAGTGGTTGTCCCGGAGCTCGCGGGTTTGTATACGGTTCGAGAGCTTGAACTGCCTGTGCAGGTGTCTCCGTTTTTTGTACCCGGGGAGCGTTCTTGGATCGCCGTTGCAAGAACCTCGCCGGTAGCGGAATATTCTGACGATATACGCGCTGCGCTCAAGCTGATAGAGGCAGAAGGCACATACGAAAATTTGGTGCTGAAGTATATGGATCAGTACGCTCTTTGATCCAATAAGCCAACAAACAGGATGGTCGCATACTTGTCAGGTTCCCGAAAAAAAGCATCTACCGCCGTCAGGAGGCTGTTGCCAGTGATGCTGGTGCTGATGGTTTTTTGTAATTCAGGAGCAGCAGAGCCGGCCTGCAAAACCTTGACGGTGAGTGGCAACCCGGAGTACCCGCCACTTCTCTGGGAAGACCCTCAGGCCCCTGAGCACCTGACCGGTGCGGCAACCGCTCTGCTAAGAGAGATCCTCGAACCACTTGGCGTGCAGCTGGAGGTGCGGCGCCTCGGCTCCTGGGCGCGAGTTCAGCGCCTTGCCCGGGTGGGGGAACTCGATATGGTTGCCGGTGCGTTTATTACCTCTGAACGCATCAAGTATATGGATTACCTGTTGCCTCCATTCACGTATCTTCCCACGGCCGTCTGGGTACCCAAAGACGGGGTGTTTGAGTATCGTCACTGGCCTGACCTGAAAGGAAAGCGGGGAAGTACACTGATAAACAACAGTTTCGGTCAGAGATTTGACCGCTATGCTGAACGCAACTTACAAGTTGTCAGCGTCAGAACCATAGAGCAATCCTTCGATATGGCGTTGGCCGGACGCGTTGATTACGTTTTGTATGAACGATTGCAGGGGCAGGTGAAGCTTCAGCGGCTTGGCCTTGCAGACAAGTTTGTTGCGCTCGATGTGCCCATTAGCAACGAAGGGCTATTCTTTACGTTTTCCAAGAATTCGCAATGTAACACCTTTGAGTTCCGTGAACGCATTGCTGATAGGCTGTTTAAACTCATCGATGCAGGTCGTATGGCCGAAATTGTCAGTGAGTATACGGCCAGATACATGTCTCTGAAGCCGTAGTGGCAGTGAGATACTTCTATTAAACCCGTCAGAGAGTTTTATCAGTATGGCAATCTGGACCCGCACACCGGACCTTGAGCATTTGGCTAAAGCCAGCGCAAATACAGCTGTCAGCCACATGGGCATTGAGTACACCGAAATTGGTGACGATTATGTAACAGGCCGGATGCCGGTCGATGAGCGCACGGTGCAGCCTTTTGGCATTCTCCACGGAGGGTCGTCGGTGGTGTTGGCAGAAACCCTGGGCAGCATGGCTGCCAACTGGTGCCTGAAAGATCCTGATACCGTCGCAGTCGGGCTCGAAATCAACGCCAACCACATTCGCCCGGTTACCCAAGGCTGGGTTTATGGGACGGCCAGGCCTATTCATATTGGCAGTGCGACTCAGGTCTGGGAAATCCGTATGGAAAATGAAGCGGGTAAAACGACCTGTATATCTCGCCTGACCATGGCAGTTACACGGAGGCCTTAGACTTTTCAGGCTGCTCTAAAATCCATCTCAGAGCTGTGAAAAAGTATGTACCCTGTCCCGGCCTCGCGTCTTGGACAGGTACATGGCTTCATCAGCTCGTGAGAGCAATGCCTCAAGCCTGTCATCGTCAACTGACAGGGTGGCCACGCCAAAACTGGCTTTTTGGCGGAGTTCGGTTTTTCGGTAGCGAATCCGCAATTCCTGCAACAGAAAGCGTAACCGTTCAGCCAATTCCACAGCTTGGGCCAGAGGTGTGTCCGGCAGGAGTACGGCGAACTCTTCACCGCCAATACGCGCTGCAACGTCTGACTCCCGTACTTTGTCCATCAGCAAACGGCCTACCGCTCTGAGAACCGCATCTCCCGCTTCGTGGCCATAACTATCATTGGTCTGTTTGAAGTGGTCCAGATCGAACATGATTACGGCCAGTGGCGTCTGCTGCCGGCGTGCCTGTTTGAGTAGTTGCTCGCCAAACTGGAAAAACGCTCGACGGTTATTGAGGAGTGTGAGCTCATCCTGTCTTGAAGCTGCTTCGGCTTGTTGTCGGGCACTTCGCAAGGCCAGTTCCATGTTTTTTCGATCAGTGATGTCGGTAGCAATTTCCAGGCGAACCAGGCGCCCATCGGTCCACTCAATGGCCTGGTCCCGACATTGATACCAGTGTTTGGAGACCTCGTTCTGGAATTCCCATACGTGTGTACCGGTGGCTTCGTTATGGTTTTTGATCAACAGGCTGTTTGTGCAGAAGCTGCAGGGACCATCGTTGTTCTGCAGGACCTTCCAGCACTTCCCGCCTTTCTGGAACTCACCCCAAATCCTGCGTCCATAAGCATTTATGTATAACAGCTCATACGTATCAAAGTCGGCGACATACACCAGGGCGTCAAGATTATCGAGAATCGTTTGAAGCCCCGCCACAGACAATTGCCCTGAGACGTCGGGATCAGCACTCCGGGAAGGAATGATGTTCTTGGTATCACGAGTAGTCATTGGCGTCAGTTTTGGGGGCTATTCGGCGCAGTATAGCAGCGATCAGTCAAATGATGGCAGTTACGGTTTGGCCGTCGGCTTCCTCAAGGGATATTTCCTGAATGTGCTGCCTGGCTTCGGCAACAAAATACCGGGCTGTTTTCATGGCAGATTTTCCGTACTTTGAATGTACTCAAAGGTTAAGCCATATTGCCTAAGTGCGTAACCCGCCAGGCATGTTAAATTTAGTGCCGAAATATAATGAGGAAGCTATCAGTATGGCAGCGCAGGAAGCCCGAAAAGGCGTTTTTTACGGCACGTTTGCCTACACTATGTGGGGCTGCTTTCCGCTATATTTTGCTCTGTTTGACGGGGTCCCAGCCTGGGAAGTGGTTATTCATCGGGTGATCTGGTCCTGTCTGTTTCTGGCGTTTATTGTCACCTTTCTGAAACGCTGGCAACCCGTAAGGGTGGCGCTTGCACAGCCAGCAAAACTGGGATTTGTTCTTGGTTGTGCCGTGCTTATTGCTGTGAACTGGGGCGTTTATATTTATGCCGTGGAGACCCGGCAGGTGCTTCAGGCCAGCCTTGGTTATTTTCTGACGCCACTGGTAAATGTTGGGTTGGGCATGCTGGTGCTCAAGGAGAGTATTTCCCGGTTGCAGATTCTGGCTGTAGTGCTCGCAACGCTTGCGATTCTGTATCAGTTGTTTTTGCTGGGCGTTGTGCCCTGGATAACGCTGGTGCTGGCGTTCAGCTTCGGAACCTATGGCCTGCTTCGCAAACAGGTAGCTCTGGATGGGCTCTCGGGGTTGTTTGTGGAAACTTTGCTTTTGCTGCCCGTGGCCATTATGGCGCTCACTGTTTTGAGTTATTCAGGGATTTCACACTTTTCAGAGAATGCATCCACCACGCTCCTGCTGATTTCCAGCGGGGTGGTAACGGCGATTCCTTTGTTGGCGTTTGCCGGCGCTGCTCGAAGATTGCGCCTGGCGACGGTTGGGTTTCTCATGTATATCAACCCGACAATTCAGTTTCTGATTGCGCTGACGGTTTTCAGTGAGCCCCTCAGCGTCGAAAAGCTGACAAGTTTTATAATGATCTGGATAGCCTTGGCGATCTATTCCTGGTCCGCCTGGGCCGGTCGCACCAGGCCTCTAACATGAAGCAGCCGATAATCGGATATCACAAGGATGAAGTGGATCACTGGGTCGCCCGACTGGCCTGTGGTCATAACCAACATGTGCGCCATTCGCCGCCCTGGATCAACAGGCCCTGGGTGACCACCGCGGAGGGGCGAGGGTCTATGCTTGGCTTTCAGCTCGATTGCCGTAAGTGCGACGAGGGCGCGGCCCGTGATTTCGTAGAAAATAATACTTAGCATTTATTCAAGATATCCCGGATTTTGTCGATAGTAATTCGAGACAATGCTTTTCTGAGGATCTGCCGTAATGAATTTTCTGAACAACCTGCATATTCGAACCCGTCTGCTTCTGGCCGTATTGATACCGGTCCTGGTTACAGCCGCGACGGTCGCCTGGATTTCTGTCAGCCAGATTCAGGCTCACGGGGAGGCAGAGTTAGAGCGTCTTGAATCAAGCCTTCTGGAAGCTCGAAAGGCAGGGCTGAAGAACCTGATCGATGCCGCGAAAGCGGTGGTGCTGGAAGCAAAAAACGACCCTGAACTGTCGGAGGAAGAAGCAAAGGCCCAGGCTGCATCCCGCTTGCGTTCTATCCGGTTCGAGAAGACGAATTACGTCTTCGCATACAACAGGGCAGCGCAGGCAGTCGCTTATTCTCCGGACCCTTCCAGAGAGGGTAAAGACAATAGTCCGGTCGTCAAAAAACTCGTTGGCAGCCTGTTTGGTGCGGCAGAATCCACGGGCTATCTCGGATATGACTGGCCTAATCCGGCTTCCGGTAACGAAGAGCCCAAGGTGTCTTACTCCGCGATTATTCCGGGGTGGGACTGGATGATTGGGGCGGGTGTCTACGTTACCGATATTGACCGACAGGTTGATGCTGCGCGCGTGGAAATCGAGGATAACATAGGTGCAATGCTTGGCTTTATTCTGTTGGTCACAGCTGTTGCTGTGGTCACCTCGCTGGTAATTGGTGTTTTCGTCGGCCGCACAGTGACGGTGCCTTTGAAAAGAGTCAGCGACATGATGCAGGAGATTGCTGATGGTGATGGTGATTTGCGTCAGCGTTTGCCAGAAGAGGGCCGTGATGAGCTTTCTGAACTGGGCCGTCGCTTTAACGCCTTTGTTATCAAAATTCAGACGACTATCCGGGAAGTCGGCGCCACAACTGATCAGGTAGCATCTGCTGCCGAGGAATTGAGCCGTGTCGCCAATGAAACACGAGCGTCGGTTCAGGAACAGGGATCCGAAACCGATCAGATTGCTTCTGCAATCAATGAAATGGCAGCAACCATCCAGCAGATTTCCGGAAACGCCAGCGAAGTTGAAAGTGCTGCATCAGATGCTGACCGCATGGCCCGAGACGGTGGCGAGACCATCGCCAATGCGCAAGGTTCGGTAAACAAGCTTTCTGAGGAAATTCAGGAAAGCGCGCTCAGTATTAACGCTCTGGCTGAGAAATCAGATGACATCCAGAGGGTGCTGGACGTGATTCAGTCCGTGACCGAACAGACCAACTTGCTCGCACTGAACGCGGCTATCGAGGCGGCCAGAGCAGGCGACCATGGTCGCGGCTTCTCTGTGGTCGCAGATGAGGTGCGTCAACTGGCTCGGCGTAGTGCCGAATCGGCAGATCAGATCCGTGAAATGATCGATGGCTTCGTCAGTGAAACCCGCTCAGCCGTAGAGCGAATGAATCGATCGCGCGACCGTTCGTCGGAGACGGTGGAGCGGATTAATCACGCCACAGGTGCGCTGGTGACCATTGAGAAATCGGTTGGGCAGATCCATGATCAGGTAACCCAGATTGCCACTGCGGCCGAGCAACAAAGCCAGGTGGCGGAAGAGATCAATCAGAACGTGGTACGCATTGTCGATGCAGCGCAGCGCAGTGATACCGGGGTTACTCAGACCAATGAGGCCAGCCATGAGCTGGCTCGTCTGGGCGAAAGCCTGCGGGATCTGGTGAGCCGGTTCAAGGTCTAATCAATATATGCGAAGGGCCATGCGCTTGCGGCTGTGATTACAGCCCTTGGCGCAAGGTGTCATCACGGGCTAAGATTGTGGGCGCGTTCGCGATATAGCAATAACATAACAACATGAAATGGTGCCAACAATGATGACTCGTCTGTTCAGAATGGCGGCGGTGACGCTGCTGTTCTCTGTTAGTACGCTCGGCGTAGCAGCAGAAAATTACACTTTGCGCCTTGCGCAAACCTGGGGGCCTAACTCACCGATTCTTGGTGAAACCACTGAACATATGGCTGCGATGGCGGAAGAAATGTCCGGTGGACGCCTTAAAATCCGTATCGACAGCTCCAACAAGCATAAAGCGCCTTTCGGCATTTTTGACCTGGTGCGCAATGGTCAGTACGACATGGGACACACGGCTTCTTATTATTATAAGGGCACGATTCCCAATGCCATGTACTTCACCACCATCCCCTTCGGCCTGATTGCGCCAGAAATGTATGCATGGTTTTACCATGGCGAAGGCATGGAGTTGATGCAGAAGGTTTATGAGCCGTACGGACTGCTCTCTTTCCCTGGTGGCAACACCGGCAACCAGATGGGTGGTTGGTTCAACAAGGAGATCAATTCTGTAGCGGATCTCAAAGGCCTGAAAATGCGCACCCCGGGGTTTGCAGGTGAAGTCATGTCTGAACTCGGCGTGGCCGTAACCAACCTGCCGCCCGGAGAGCTATACACAGCGCTTGAGCGCGGTACAGTTGATGCGGTCGAGTGGGTCGGGCCGGCTCTTGATTTTCCGATGGGCTTCCACCAGATCGCGAAGTATTACTATTCCGGCTGGCAGGAGCCGGGTGCAGAAGTGCAGTTTCTGATCAACCAAAAAACCTGGAAGAGCCTGCCCAAGGACCTTCAGGAAATCCTTCGGGTTGCCATGCGTCTTGCTGCCTATGACATGTACATCCAGAGCTATGACGAGAGCGGTGTGGCCTGGGATCGTATGAAAGAAGACTATCCGGAGGTCACGCACAAGACCTTCCCGCCGGAAGTCATCGAGGCGATGCGCGAAGCAACTAACAAGTTGCTGGCCGAAGCTGCTGAGAAAGATGAGTTGGCGAAAGAAATCATCGATTCCCAATTCGATTACCTGAAGCGGGTTCGTCAGTGGACCAATATTTCAGATAAAGCCTATCTGAACAGCATTGCCGAAGACTGACAAGCTGTACTCCCCGGTGACATATTTCTGACTTCCTTCGGTCATGAGTATGTCACCTCCTCTTTCTATTGTCTTTGAGGGCCCGCGCGCTTAACGCGACGGCAGCCACCAGAAACGAGACAAGGAAAGAGCCCCATGTTTGAACCCAGACCACTCACCCGTGCTGTTATTCTGGCACTGTCTGCTGCAGCGCTGACGGCATGCAGTGATGACGATGACTCTGTACCCGCAACAGCCGCCGATACTTTTTCTATTCAGGTTCTGCATTTTGCGGATATCGATGGCAGTGGCGGTGCCGCCGATGTTCGTAACATGTCTGCACTTGTGGATGGGTTCCGCGCCGAGATGCCAGAGCGCACTCTTTTGTTGAGTTCGGGCGACAACCTGATTCCCGGGCCGGAATTCTTTGCGGCAAGCGATAGCAGCCTTGCGCCAACTCTGGGTAGCCCCGGTAATGGGCGTGCGAACATTGCCTGGCTGAATGCGATGGGTGTGCAAGCATCTGTAGTGGGCAACCACGATCTGGATACTGGAACCGAAGATTTTGCCGGGCTTATCACGGCAGATGGTGACTGGCCTGGAGCGCAGTTCCCCTATCTCTCTGCAAACATCGATTTCACTACCGATAGCAACACGGCGCCGCTGGTGGCTCCAGACGGTATGTCGGCAGAAGGCGGGACCCTTGCCGCGTCAACGACACTCCAGGTGGATGGTGAGACCATCGGTATCGTTGGTGCTTCGGTTCCCACTTTGTCCAGCATCACCAGCACTGGTTCGCTGACCATTACGCCTGCTGCCTTCGACCCCGCCGTGGATGAGAACCTTGACGCGCTGGCGGCCGATATCCAGGAGGACGTCGATAAGCTGATCGATGCCGGTATCAACAAGATCATCCTTCTGGCTCATATGCAGCAGATCAGTGTCGAGAAGGCGCTGGCACCCCGGCTTGATGGAGTGGACCTGATTATTGCCGGTGGCTCCAACACCTTGCTTGCGGACAGCAATGATTCGTTGCGTGATGGAGATGCTGCGGCTGATGACTACCCCTTGTCGTATGACTCCGCTTCCGGTGAGCCAGTCCTGGTCGTCAACACTGCCGGCGACTTCAGCTATCTGGGCCGACTGGTGCTGGAATTTGACGCACAAGGTTTGATCAACAAAGACGCGTTGGACCCAGGGGTCAACGGTGCCTGGTCGACGGGTATGATCACCCAGACCTTCGAAGTTAACGACACCGTCGATGCTATTACCGATGCGCTTGATGAGGTGCTACTGGCCAAAGACGGCAATATTCTGGGTAAAACAGCCGTATATCTCGAGGGGCGCCGCAACCAGGTTCGCAGTGAGGAAACCAACCTTGGCAACCTGACCGCAGAAGCGAACCTGTGGTTGGCACGACAGCAGGATGCGTCGGTGGCTGTATCTCTTAAAAACGGTGGCGGCATTCGGGATAATATCGGTCAGGCGCTACAGCCCCCGGGAACGTCCGACCCGTCCGAAATCGTGTTCCTGCCGCCGGCGGCCAATGACGCGGTTGGCAAACCTGAGGGTGGTATTTCCCAGTTGGATCTGGAGACCAGCCTGCGATTCAATAACAGCCTGACCATGGTCACCGTTACACCCGCAGAACTGGCGGACCTTCTGGAATATGCGTTTGCTGCCAGCGAGGAAGGTGCCACGCCGGGGCGGTTCCCGCAGATTGCTGGTATGCGAGTTGAATTTGATTACCGTGAGGCTGCTCGTGCCAATGGTGATTCCAATCTCGCTCCGGTCATGACCAGCCGGGTGCGCGAACTGGAGATTCTGAACAGTGACGGGTCTGTTGCCCAGGATGTGGTGACTGCCGGTATGGTTGATACAGCGGGCAGTTCCATCAGGCTGGTTACCCTCGGTTTTCTTGCGGGAGACTGTGTGAACAACGCCACCGCCTCTTGCGGTGACGGCTACCCGTTCAAGAGTCTGGTGGCGCCCGACAAGGTGGACGTAACGGTCAGTCCTGGATTGAGTGATTTCTCACCTGCCGGTGGTGAGCAGGATGCGATGGCCGAATACCTGATGGTCACATACCCGCAAACCGGAAGTGGCTACAACGAGGCAGAGACCCCAGTCGATCAAGACCAGCGAATAGTGAACATAGCAATTAACGCTGCTCCCTGATGGTGCGTTCTCCGGGTCGTCAGAAATATCTGGCGGCCCCCTTTTTGATTCCATCTGTTTCTGTGAAAATAGGTCGCTCATTCTTTGGGCAGCGCCAATGAAACAGACTTTGCTATTCCTGAGCAATCTTTCCAAGCAATTCGGTGGCAAAACCGTGCTCGACAGTCTGGATCTGGAGATCTACGATGGCGAGTTTATCACCCTCCTTGGCCCCTCCGGCTGCGGTAAAACCACCTTGTTGCGCATGATGGCAGGCTTCGACCTCCCGGATCATGGCATTGTCACTCTATCTGGTGTGGATATTACCCAGACGCCACCAGAGCAGCGGCCTTTGAATACCGTGTTCCAGAATTACGCGCTGTTTCCGCACATGTCGGTTTTCGACAATGTTGCCTATGGCCTGAAGATGGAGAAACGGCCGAAAGCAGAAATCCGTGATCGGGTCGATGAGGCGTTGGCCATGGTTCAGCTGGAGGACTTTGCAAAGCGCAAGCCGCACCAGCTGTCCGGTGGCCAGCAGCAGCGGGTTGCTATTGCTCGCGCGGTGGTCAAGCGACCAAAGATGTTGTTACTTGATGAGCCGCTGTCGGCGCTGGATTATAAGTTGCGCCGTACTATGCAGGTAGAGTTGAAGCGCCTGCAGCGTGAGTTGGGCATAACCTTCGTGTTTGTTACTCACGATCAGGAAGAAGCGCTGTCCATGTCTGATCGAATCGTGGTACTTAAAGATGGTCGTGTTCAGCAGCTGGGTACGCCCCGGGAAGTCTATGAACGCCCGGCGAATGTATTCACCGCACGTTTTGTAGGCCAGACTAACTTTTTTCCGGGCCGGGTTACCAGGATTGAGGGCGACCGCATCAGCGTGGATGTGTTTGGCCTGAACCGGGAGCTGAGTAAGCCCCCTTTTCGCATTGCAATGAACCAATCGCTGCATGTTCTGCTGCGCCCGGAAGATATTCGGGTACTCGCGCCAGATGATACCGATGGCGTAGCTGGCAAGATTGTCGAGCGCAACTACAAAGGCAGCACCCTGGATTCGGTTATTGAGCTGGAAGATGGCATCCAGGTGATGGCAAGCGAGTTTTTTGACGAAGACGACCCCGCGTTTGATTACAGCATTGGCGAGCGTGTGCGCGTCAGCTGGGTAGACGGTTGGGAATGGTTGTTGGCCGAAGAAAGTGACGAGCCATTGACGGATGAAGAGGAGCTGGCTGCCGATGATGCTGAGCATTAAGCAACAGCCGTTCAGAGCGGCTGTTCTGGTGCTGGTGTGGGGTTGGCTGCTGTTCCTCGTGCTTGCGCCCAATATGCTGGTGGTGGGTGCCAGCGTAATGACGCGTGACCCCTCAACCTTTATTGCCTTGCCACTGAACCTGGACGCCTATCGGCAATTGTTCAATCCGCTGTACCTGGAGGTGTTTCTTCACTCTCTTTACATGGCGGTTATGACCACGCTGATCTGTCTGTTGATCGGCTATCCGTTTGCCTGGGCACTGTCACATGTGGAAAAGCGCAGGCAGATGCTGCTGATTTTTCTGTTGATCGTGCCATTCTGGACGAATTCGCTGGTACGCACCTATGCCCTGAAATTGATTCTGGCAACCAACGGGCTGTTGAACAGTGCGCTCATGTCACTGGGTGTGATCGAGGAACCGGCGCAGCTTCTTTACACCGAAGGTGCCGTGGTTGTCGGCCTGGTTTATCTTCTGCTGCCGTTCATGATTCTGCCTCTTTACTCGGTATTTGAGGATTTAAGGCAGGATGTGCTGCTTGCGTCTCACGATCTGGGTGCAGGGCGCTTCGCTACGTTTACAAATGTCATCATACCGCTGACACTGCCGGGCGTGCTGGCGGGTGTCATGTTGGTATTGTTGCCCGCCATGGGGTTGTTCTTCGTGCCGGATATTCTGGGTGGTTCGCGTAACCTGCTGGTGGGTAACGTGATCAAGAACCAGTTTCTGGATGCCCGCAACTGGCCGTTTGGCGCTGCCGCCAGCATCGTACTGACCTTCACTATGGCGCTGCTGATGTTTGCCCATCGTTTGAGTAAACGCCGCCTGGGCGAGGAGGGGGCGTGATGCGTTGGCTTTCCCGTAGTTATCTTGCTCTGGTCTATTTGCTGTTGTATGTACCGATTATTGTATTGGTGGTGTTTTCTTTTAACGACTCCCGCACCGGGTACAGCTGGGGCGGACTCAGCCTGCGCTGGTACGAATCGCTGTTCAATAATCACGCCATGGTGCAGGCAATGTGGAACTCGTTGTGGCTAGCGCTCACGGCGGCCACTGTGTCCACGTTAATCGGAGCGCTGACCGCTCTTGCTTTGCACCGCTATCGCTTTCGTGGCAAGAAAGTGCTGAATGGAATGCTGTTTGTGGTCATGATGTCCCCGGAAATCGTGCTGGCGATTTCATTGCTCGGCCTATTCTTGTTGCTGGGCCTGCAGCTTGGATACGTATCGCTGCTGCTGGCACACGTTACTTTCTGTCTGCCGTTCGTGGTGATTACCGTTATGGCGAGGCTTGCCGGGTTTGATGAGCGTCTGCCTGAGGCGGCGAGGGACCTGGGCGCGAGTGACTTCACCATGACCCGGACGGTGCTGATACCGGTTATCATGCCGGCGTTGATGGCCGGATGGCTGTTGGGTTTCACGCTTTCCATGGATGATGTTGTGGTGAGCACTTTTGTAAGCGGCCCGAGTTACGAAATTCTCCCTTTACGCATCTATTCCATGGTGCGTGTCGGGCTTAAACCCGAAGTAAACGCACTGGGCACTTTGTTGCTCGTGTTCTCACTGGTGATGTTGATGATGTCGCAATGGATTCTCTCAAGGAGCAAACAATGAAAAAACTCGCACTGGCCGGCGCGCTGGCACTGGGCCTTATGGGCTGCAGCTCGGACGACCCGCAGGTACTGAATCTGTACAACTGGTCTGAGTATATGCCGCAGGAGGTGTTGACCCGCTTCCAGGATGAGACCGGCATAAAAGTTGTCTACACTACCTACGACAGCAACGAAGCCATGTATGCGCGACTAAAACTGCTGGATGAGAGCGCCGCCTATGATCTTGCGGTGCCATCGACCTACTACGTGAGTAAAATGCGCAACGAAGGTCTGTTGCTGCCCATCGATCAAAGCAAAATCAGCGGCTTTGATCAGCTTGATTCCGAGCTTGTCGGCCTGGATATAGATCCGGACAACCAGTACAGCGTGCCGTATCTCTGGGGCACTACAGGCATTGGTGTTGATACCGCCGATATCGAAGGCGAACCTGTGACCGCCTGGGAAGATCTCTGGGATGAGCGTTTCGAAGGTCGGGTGAATCTGACCAATGACATGCGGGAAGTTTTCCACATGGGGCTGCGTGTTCTGGGTTATTCCGGTAACAGCACCGACCCGCAACAGATTGAAGAAGCCTATGAAAAGCTGACAGAGCTGATGCCCTCCGTGCGTACCTTCAATTCAGACGCCCCCCGTATGCCGTTCCTTGAAGGCGAGGCGGATGTTGGCATGATCTGGAACGGTGAAGCCGTTATGGGCAAGGACAGCATGGAAGCCTTGGAATATGTGTACCCCAAGGAGGGCGTTATCGCCTGGCTGGATAGCTTTGTGATTCCCAAGAACGCCAAGAATCCGGAAGCCGCTCACAAATTCATCAGCTTCGTGCTGCAGCCAGAAATTGCGGCACTGATCAGCGAAGACATCGGCTATGCCACGCCTGTGCTGTCAGCAAGGGATTTGTTGGGCGATGAGGTTGCCGGGAATCGTGCGAGCTATCCAACACCTGAAGACATGGTTAACGCTGAGTTTCAGAGCGATATTGGTGATGAAGCCTTGCAGGTGTACGCCAGGTATTGGGAGAAACTGAAGTCTGGTTTGTGATGTTTCTTTGAGCATTGAATCTGCAGGGCCTATCCCTGGCCCTGCAGCCTGCCTGATACCGGGAATGACGATGGTGTTCTATACTGCCCTGTAACGCCCTTTCAGGCAGGATTTCTGCGCCCATGTGCCGGCACTTTCTGAAAATCCAGATAATCGTCTTTTGCGCCTTTTACGGGCTCTTTTCTGTTACCGCTACTGCTGCACCACAGCCAGTGACTGAAGGCTGGGAATACCGTTGGGGCGATTTACCCTTCACCGCGGAAGGCGTGCCCGACTGGTCGGCTGCGCAAGATCCAGGACAATGGCATGCCACTGATTTTCCAAGCAATCCTCCTGGGCGCAATGGCCAGGAACAGGTGTGGTTTCGGGTAACACTGCCGGCGGGCGACTGGCAGGTGCCGGTTTTGTATATCTTGAGTGCTGACCTGATTCTCCAGGCCTGGTTGGACGGAGAAAAGATCTATCAGTACGGAACCTTCGATCAGGATGGACGGGGCAAGTTTGAAGGCTGGCCATGGCACGAGATCGCGTTGCCTGAACACTACGAGAATAAAACGCTCTATTTCCGCGTGTTTTCCGATTATACGGACATAGGTTTTTGGGGTGAAATCGGCATCATCGATCACTCCGAACTCATTCTCTATATTCTTGAAAACTCACTTGAAGCCTTGTTGATCGCCGGGTTTTCTCTATTGGTGGCATTGCTGGCTCTGGTCTTCTCTCTGCTTCAGGGCGGAAGAAAGACCTTTTTCAGTATCGCGCTGTTTGCCCTGGCCTCATCCGTTATGGTGGTGGCAGAGAGCCAGGCCAGCCAGCTGATTGTTCCTTCTGCCCTGTTGTGGAATTACCTTGCAGCAGGAAGCTACTACCTGCTTCCTGTGGCCATGGGGCTTATGTTGGATGAGTGGTTAAGTGATCACAGGTCGCGGCGGGCGATTAGCTTGATCTGGCGCTTGCATCTGGGATACGTGGTGGGTGCTTTGGGCCTGGCGTTAACAGGAGTCGTGTCGCTCTCGTCCACCTTTCCGGTTTTTGATGTCCTGCTCCTGTTTTCGTTGTCAGCAATGGGAGCGTTGACAGTGCCGCGCTTGCGGTCCCTGTCCGTCGAACAGCAGGCCCTTGTGTTGGCGTTCGGAATATTTGGTGTTCTTCTTATCGCCGATATGGCGGTGGCTCATGGTGTTGTGCCCTGGAGTGATGTTCCGGTCAGCCTCGGTTTGCTTTTCTTTGCCCTGGCGGTGGTCATTATTTCGCTACGGCACTTTGTTGCCACCCAGAAGGCCTTGCAAGACCTGACTGTGACTCTGGAGCAGCAGGTGGCCGAGCGTACGAAAAAGGCGGAAACCCTTTTACAACGAGAGCAGGCGAGAACGAGCATACTGGCATTTGAGAACGAGAAGCGTCAGATATTTTCAGATGTGATTACCGAGTTGCAAGCGTGTGCCAGTGTCAACCAGGCGTTTCAGCTGCTGGTCGAAGCTATGCCGAGGCTTTCCCGTCCGCTTAAAGGCATGTTTTATCGGCGTCTGAACGATGGCAGCTACCAACGCCTTGGCTCATGGGGTTATGACAGTAAGGATCCCAATCCGGAGTTATTGCCGGTTGTTGTTACTCTCGACCAGTTGCCCGTTCCGTTGCGCCTTGCGGCCGGTGCGCTAGAGGATGATGAAGCTGCCGCCAGGAGCTGGCAGGGACGGGTGTGCTTTCCTGTTAACGTTGAATTCGCAAGCCACGGCTCGAGGCTTGAAGGCATATTGTTGTTTGATGGCGATAGCATCAGCAACTCAGGGTACACGGAATACGGTGCAGCGCGGCTTATGTCCTCCATTAGCCTGGTTGCAGAACGCATCGGAGTTACGCTCTCAGGTATTTCGCTCCGGGAAGATCTGTTGCGATTTTCCTATGAAGACGCGCTCACTGGCCTGAAAAATCGCCGCTACTTTGATCAGCTCATTGCACATGAAACAGCTGTTGCTTTACGCAATAATTCACCACTTTCGCTGTTGCTGCTGGATATTGATCACTTCAAACGCTTTAACGATAACCACGGGCACGAGGCGGGAGATGCGGCTTTGCAGGTATTTGCGTCGATACTGAAATCCCGGTTCCGGGGAAGCGATATCGTGTGTCGTTATGGAGGGGAGGAGTTTGTGGTAGTTTTGCCCGCCTCCGACATCATAGGCGCCAGAGAGCGGGCTGAAGAACTGCGAGCTGCAGCGCGGAACGAAACAGTGATGTTCGAGGGCAACAATCTCGGACATCTGACCATATCCGTCGGAGTGGCCAACTGGCCGGCCAGCACAAGCCAGCCGGAGCAGTTGTTGAAGCTTGCAGATGACATGCTGTACCGGGCTAAAACCAGCGGTCGTGATAACGTTGAGGTGTCTCCAGACTCCTAGACAACCAGGACGGGGCATTTAGCGTGCGAGGCGACCCGGTGGGACACGCTGCCAAGTATCATCCCGTCTTTGTCGCTGTGGGTGCCTCGGGTGCCCACCACGATCAGATCCGCTTCCTTATCCTGGGCAAATTTTATAATAACCTTCGAGGGGCGTCCGGCTTTCACAAAGCCGCGAATCTTGGTCGCTCCATGGTCCTTCGCCATATCTTTGGCGTGATTGACTACCTCTTTGGCGTACTCCGAAAGCACCTTATCCGGAATGTCCATGTCGGCAGGCCGGCCAATGGATAGCGATGCTTCAAACAGGCTGTGGTGTTTGTAGACACAGATAATAAATATTTCTGCCGCAGGGATCAGCTTTTGCAACTCGATGGCCTTATCAAGAGCCTTGAGAGAGGTTTTGGAACCATCCACCGCCACCAGTATCCGTTTGAACATGGTTTTCTCCTTAAGAATTCAGGTCCGGTTGCTATCCGTCTGCAAAGGCGAGATCACGCAGGAACAGAGCGATGTCCGGAAATGCAATGATCAGTCCAGCCGCTGTGATCAGCATGAAAATAAACGGAGGTGTACCCCGAATAACTTCCAGATACGGCCGCTTGAAAATCGCAATGGCTGTGAAAATATCGCAACCAAATGGCGGCGTGGCTGAGCCGATTGCGACTTGCAAGGTGATGAGTACACCAACAAGTACCGGATCCAGGCCTGTGGCCTGAATGGCGGGAGCAAAGATAGGCGTCAGTACCAGAATGACAACAATGGGGTCGACAAACATACAGGCAATGAAGAACGAGACACAGATGGCGATAAGCACGCCTACCGGCCCGGCCTCGTTGACGCCAACGGATTCCAGAATTGCCTGAGGGATCTGGGCGAATGAAATAATCCAGGAGAAGCCATTGCCCACGGCTACCAGAATAAAGACAACGGCTGTGATCAAACCAGTGGACTTGGCAATTTTGTAGACTTCACCAAGCTTCAAAGAGCGGAAGATAACGAATTCGAGCAGGAACGCATAGAGTACGCAGACCGCTGCCGCCTCTGTCGGGCTAAAAATGCCGCCGTAGATACCGCCAACAATAATGACCGGGAAGAACAGTGGCCAGAGGGCATCACGCACGGACACAGCGCGCTGGCTCCAGGTGGCCTTGGGTTCTGTTGGAACCTTGTTTTTGTATGCGTAAAACAGGCAATAGAGCGAGAACATGAAGAGGATCAGGATACCCGGGCCCACACCCGCGATGAACAGCTCGGCAATGGAGGTCTGAGAGATAACCCCGTAGATAATCATGCCGATGCTGGGGGGGATCAGGAAGGCAATGTCACTGGCGTTGATAATCAAGGCCAGAGTAAACGAGTCGGAATAACCCGCCTTGAGCATTTTGGGGCGCAGGGGAGAGCCCACAGCAACAACCGTAGCCTGGGTCGAGCCGGAAACGGCACCAAATAGCGTACAGGATGTAGCAGTACTGATTGCCAGCCCGCCTTTAATATGGCCAATAAAGGCCATGACCATGTTGATAAGCCGGTCTGCTGACTGGCCACGGGTCATGATGTCGGCGGCAAGAATGAACATGGGTACTGCAATCAGAGACGCGGGCCTTATGCCCCCCATCATTTGCTGAATGAACGTGCCCATCTGGCCGAAGCCGTCGAACATCATTACAAAACCAACGACGGCGGCGGTCGTCAGTGGAATCATCATCGGGAAGCCGAGGAGCAGCAGCCCGATCATGATGATCATTAGAATTGTCGCCATAGGTGTGCCCTTTGTTATCGAGTCCGGTGCGAAACCGGATCAGACTTCCGATTCTGTGTCAGCGTAACCGTCAATCACACCGGTGGAGAGGTAGACATCCTCACTGGTGAAGTTCTTGATGGCGGTGAGGAAATACTGGATACCGGTCACCGCGAAGCCAACGGGTGCCCATATGTAGATCCACCAGATTTCAAAACCCAATGCCGGCAAAATGCGGCCACGGCTATAGAGAGTTTCGATGTATCCGTACGAGTGGTAGCAAAGGAAGAACATCACCACGGATGTGAACAGGGCGATGAATATCATCAATGCTTTCCGGCCTTTGGTCGGGAGGGCATCATAAACGGCGGACATCCGGATATGGCGCCCGTAGCGTGCTGCATAACCGATGCCGGCAAAGGTCACCAGAATGATGAGGATGCGGTTGATTTCGCCGGAAAAGAACAGACCTTCTCCAAATACAAACCGGGCAATAACATTTACGCAGGTGTTGATGGCCATAAGGATCACGCCTGCTGCCAGTATGACGGCCTCAGTATTGGCGATCCATGTGTCTATGGTTCCCAAAAATCCGGGCAGTCCGGACTCAAAAGGGCCGGTATCGTCTTCTATCTCCGGGGGGTTCTCGGACATGGGGTCTGCTCCAGATCATGTCGCTCCCAGCCGGTCATTGGCTTTTGGCGGGGCGTGGTTAGTTCAATAAAACAAATGTCCGCCGGCGTGGGTGCCGGCGGACATGAACGACTCAGGATTAGTCGTTCTGTACTGCTTCCAGATCTTTCTTGAACTGGTTCAGAAGATCTTCACCGCCCTGACCAGCCATTTCAATGAACTTCTGCTCAACCTGCGGAGCTCGTTCCTTGAAGGCTGCGATCTGCTCGTCGTTCAAACGCGTGACGGTAACCTTGTCGCTGGCTTCCTGGATTTTCGCCAGAGCTTCATCCGCCAGACCGTCGATGTGAACAATGATTTCCTCAAAGGCAAAGTCTGCTGCGTCCTGAATGAGTTTCTTGTCGTCATCGGACAGGCCGTCGTAGAAATTCTTGTTGGCCATTGCTGCGGTAGTAAACCAACCGTGGCTGGTGAAGACCAGGTTAGGAGACACTTCATACAGTCCACCAGACTCGATCCAGAAGATCGGGTTTTCCTGGCCCTGAATCATGTTGGTCTGCAGAGCACCGTAAACTTCACCCCAGGGCAGTGGCGTCGGAGTTGCGCCAAAGGCCGAGTAGGTTTCTGACAGAAGCGGGTTGGTCATGACCCGGATCTTCTTGTTATTGAATTCCTCGGGCGTGGTAACAGGTTCATCCACCGTGACGACCATTTCGCCTTCCGGGTACATCTGAAGCAGTTCCAGCCCTTTTTCGGCATAGAGCTTCGGGAAGTCCTTGTTGATCGCGTCACTTTGACGGAAGAACTCGATGACCGTGTTCATGTCGGTGGGCATCAGGTAAGGAATGAAGAAGATCTGTGCTTCGGGGATCAGGGAGCCGGTAAAGCCAGGCGACTGGTTTACAAAGTTCAGAATGCCAGCCTGGGTCTGCTCCATGATGTCATCGGACTCACCGAGTTCACCAAAACGATATACCTGCAGGGTGTGATCGGAATTGTCTTCGATGTATTCCTTGAATTTGTATGCGTATACATCCTGTACGTCGCCTTCATATTCTTCGTGTGCGTAACGCCAATTGGCCGCATTCACGGAGTTTGCTGCGGTCATTGCCGCGAATGCGAACGCTGAAAGTCCGGCCAGTTTCTTGAATTTACTCATGCTGCTCATCGGGTTTTCTCCGTTCGTTTTTTTACAGTTATCTATTGTTACATTATTAAAGACTGGCAAAAGTCGGCGACTTTCGCAAGAAATTGGCCCTTTTGGATTATTTTTGACGAGTTCCCGTTTGCGTCAAGCCTGCTCTGAATAGAAATTGCCGAAACTCTTCAACGACCCGGTCAAGGCTGTTCTCGAGCCGGTGGCCATCGGAAAGGAGCAAGATTGAAAGCGCCTGTTGCCGGGCGAGCTTGATAACAGGCATGACTGGCACTACGTCGTCATGCCATCCGTGAATGATTTGAGTATGCCTGGCTTGAATGCGTGGGCTGGATTGGGGGTAGTCGGGAAGCGCGAGCGCCGGCGCCAGCAGGAAGCACCCCAGAACCTGTGTCTGTTCGCTGGCCTGGGCACATACCCAGCCTCCCATGCTGGAGCCCGCCAGGATAGTGTTTTCCGGGGTGGCGCCGCTGTTGGCAATGGCCTCCTGCATTTGGGCAAGGCGAACGGCCGGGTCTTTGGTGCTGCGGTGGTCAATGGCATGCGCCTGAACGTTATCCAGGGTCTCCGCCAGGGTTTTCATTGCCTGGATTTTGGTGCCTCCAGGGCCGCTCTCAAGTCCGTGGGAGAGAAAAACGTGTTTGGTGGTTTGTCTGGTCATTGAGCAATCTTTCCAAAACGGGAGTGTCGTTCTGGTTTGATGGTGGGCAGCCGGTATCGTTTTGTCCAGTTCTGGTTTGAACTGCGGTGCTCTGACCTAAGAGCGGGTTTCCTTGAGTATATCCAGTGCATGACGACGTTTTTCCGGGTCATGAATATCCACTGTGAACATAAGCTCGTCCACCGTAACACTGGCCAGTAACTCATTGATCTGGGTTCTGATCGTTTCGGAATCGCCGAGTAGTTGTAACGCGAGGAAGTCCTTCACTGCAGCTTGCTCACCGGCATTCCAGAGCCCGTCCATGGAGGCCACCGGTGCTTTCATCCAGAGCGGTTGCCCTCGGAACAATGCCAGTATGCGCTGGTAACTGGTAGTTGCCAGGTGCTTTGCCTCATCCATGGAATCTGCAGGCACAGCGGGAACTGCCAGGATGGCGTAAGGCTGCTTCAGTTGCTCTGAGGGCCGGAAGTTGTCCCGATAGACTTTCAGGGCCTCGCGATACAGGCGCGGAGCAAAGTGACCGGCAAAGGCGTAGGGTAACCCGCGCATGGCCGCGAGCTGGGCACTGTAGATGCTGGAGCCGAGGAGCCAGATGGGCACGTGGGTGCCGGCACCGGGAATGGCCTTTACCGCCTGTCCGGGCTGCAGAGGTCCGAGAAGGGCCTGAAGCTTTGCTACGTCTTCGGGGAACTGTTCAGCACCCAGGCCATCCCGGCGCAGAGCTCGGGCCGTTATCGGGTCGGTGCCCGGCGCCCGGCCCAGGCCCAGGTCAATCCGGCCCGGGTAGAGGCTTTCCAGTGTGCCGAACTGCTCGGCGATAACCAAGGGCGGGTGGTTAGGCAGCATCACGCCCCCGGAGCCAACCCGGATGTATCGGGTTTTACCGGCTATGTGACCGATCAGTACCGACGTGGCAGAGCTACTGATGCCTTCCATATTATGGTGCTCTGCCAGCCAGAAACGCTTGAAGCCGAGATGTTCAGCATGTTGGGCATAGGCCACGCTATTTGCCAGCGTCGCCCCCACGGAATCACCTTCGCGAACCGATGCGAGTTCCAGCAGTGAGTAGGGAGGAAAGTTGCTCATGGGGCTCCGGGTATTCATTGCATTTTAAAGCCTTTTCCCTGCAGGAAGTCTTTCATGTGCGGCCGAAGTTTGGTGGTGAACAGGGGCTTGAGTTGCTCTGACCAGTTCGTCTCCTTGTTGCCGCCGGTGCGCTCCAGGTAATACTTCCTCATGGTCTCGTCGAAGTGCGCAACCTGTCCCTCATCCTTTTCGTCCTGATAATAATCTTCCTTGAGGATGGTCTCTACCGGCAACCGGGGTTTCACCTCCGGGTTCTGGTCAGGATATCCGAGGCACATCCCGAACACCGGGTACACATGCTCAGGCAGGCGGAGAATGTCACTGATTTCGGCAGGGTTGTTCCTTATCCCGCCTATGTAGCAAATTCCCAGTCCTTCAGACTCTGCAGCAATGGCAACGTTCTGAGCCATCAGTGCTGTGTCGACACTGGCAATCAGTAATTGCTCTGTCATACCGCGGACCACTTCGGCCCCCGCCCTTTCAGCCGCTTCTGTGGATCGCTTCATGTCGGCACAGAACACCAGGAAATCCGAGCTCTCGGCAACGTAGGTCTGGCCACCCGCCAGGGCTGCGATCTTCTGCCTGTTATCCGGGTTTACCACGTGAATCACGGAGTAAGCCTGGACGTGGCTGGAGGTAGCGGCACTCTGGCCGGCACGAATAAGCTCTGCGAACAGCTCGCGGGGGATCTTCCGCTCTGTGAATTTGCGAATTGAGCGGTGGGATTGCAGTAGTTCGATGACCGGATTCATGATGCCTCGCATTGAGTGGAATGGTGTTGTGTGCAACCGCTTTGCTAACACCCCGGGAAAGTGATTCTACTCGCCGGAAAAAGCGGCGGGTCGCTTGGCGAGAAACGCCGATACACCTTCGTCGAAATCGCCTGTGTGCGCAATCTTGAGAAAGGCTTGCCTCTCAGCCTCAAGTTGTTCGGCCAGGGATCGACCACCGGCCTGATCAACGAGTTGGCGAAAGGCACCAAAAGCTTTGGTCGGGCCGCTGGCAACCTGCTTGATTGTGCCTGCCAGGGCTTCTTCATAGGAATCTGAGGGCGCGACATGGGTTATCAAGCCCCAGCTTTGCGCCTCTTCAGCGGTGAGTTGTCGGCCAAGCATCATCATTTCAGCGGCCCGGGTAGCGCCTGCCTTGTGCGGCAGGAACCAGGTGCAGCCGCAGTCGGGCACGGCGCCTATTCCATTGTAGGCGATAAGAAATTTTGCCCGCTCATCCGCCACAATGATGTCTGCCATCAGCGCCAGGCTCAGCCCGGCGCCGGCTGCCGGGCCCCGTACTGCGGCAACCATCGGAGCATCGATGCTCCGCAACAGAAGAATCGCTTCGTTGAGGGGCACCAGCAACCCGTTGATAAAGTCTCTGATCTGTTCCGGTGTGCCCGCCATGCTGGCAACGTCGCCACCGGCCATAAATGCTCTTCCGGACCCTGTCAGCACAACGCAGCGTAACCCCGGCTGTCTACTCAGTGTCTGTGCAGCGGCCAAGAACGCTTCCGCCATGGGTATGCTGATCGCATTGAGTACCTCGGGGCGGTTAAACGTAAGGGTTGCCACACCGGTTTGGGCATCAAACGCAGAGATTAGCGGGCTGACTGTCATGGTCGTGGATTCCTTCGTGCAGCCTGTTTGAATATTCATAGCGCAGACTGTCTTGGTTTTTATGATGAAAGTAGGCTACTTTATTCTTGCTCAGGAAGATAACCTGACGTTGACGTAAACAACAATAAACATAATCGCTCATGTGCGGGGAATAATGTCCAGTATCCTCGAAATTAATAATCTCTCGCTTTCGTTCGGTGGTGTTAAAGCCCTGCAGGATGTGAGTTTTCGCGTACCTGAAAATACGGTTACTACGGTGATCGGCCCGAATGGTGCGGGTAAAACGTCGCTGTTCAATTGTATTTCGGGGTTTTACAAGCCCCAGCAGGGCACCATCCGCTACCAGGGCGAGGTGCTTGCAGGGGTAAAACCACCCGTCCGCGCTGCCATGGGGCTCGCGCGCACCTTCCAGAATATTGCCCTGTTCCGGGGTATGACCGTGCTCGACAACATCAAGCTTGGTGCGCACGTGCACATGAAAAGCGGTCTGCTGGGGTCGCTGGCGTATTTCGGTGCGGCTCGCCGTGAGGAAATGGCAGTGCGCAGCCATGTGGAACAGCACATTATTGATTTTCTTGAGATTGACCATATCCGCCGCCAACCGGTAGCCAGCTTGTCCTACGGGCTACAGAAACGTGTGGAGTTGGCTCGTGCGCTGGCCATGCGGCCCAAAGTGCTCATGCTGGATGAGCCTGTTGCCGGAATGAACCGGGAAGAAAAGGAGGATATGGCGAGGTTTATTCTCGACATTCGCGAAGAATGGGGCGTGACCGTGCTAATGGTTGAGCACGATATGGGCATGGTCATGGATATTTCCGATCATATTGCAGTACTCAACTTTGGCCAGGTTATAACGGAAGGTCTCCCAGAGGAGGTACAGAAAAATCCGCAGGTCATCGAAGCGTATCTGGGGACCAGTGATATGGACAGTCTGCGCAAGAAGCTGAATCCAGAACAGGAGGTGGCTTGAATGGACTGGTTATTTTTCGGGGAAATCAGTCTGGCAGGCCTGGCCATGGGCGGCCTCTATGCTCTGATCGGGTTGGGATTTGTGATCATCTACAAAGCCACCCGGGTTATTAACTTCGCCATCGGCGAAATCATGATGTTCGCGGCGTACCTGTTTCTTGCCTTTGCCGGCGGTATGGAAATGTCCCCCTGGGTAGCTCTGCCGCTGGCAGTGCTTGGCGGGAGCCTGCTGGGTGGTGTGATTGAAAAGATAATGATTCGCCCGATGCTGGGAGAGTCATCCATCTCCGTGGTCATGGTGACTATCGGTATTGCCAGTATTCTGGTGGGGGTGGTGGAGATGATCTGGGGTGCAGATCCGCAGCTTTTGCCAAGTTTTTTACCTCGAAAACCTGTGTTTATCGGGGAGATGTACCTGGCGCCCAAGATTGCTTACGGCTTCCTCATTGGCGCCGCTCTGCTCATTGTTTATCTGTTGTATTTCCGCTTTTCCCGCGGTGGCGTGGCGTTGCGGGCTACCGCCTCCGATCAGGCGGCCGCTTATTCCATGGGCATTAATGTACGCCGGGTGTTCAACCTGGCCTGGGTGTTTGGCTCGCTCGCGGCGTCGCTTGCGGGTGTCCTGGTGGCAGCAACCGGTGGCCTGAGCCCGCAGTTCGGCGCTATCGGCCTCAGTGTGCTGGTGGTGGTTATTGTCGGCGGGCTCGACAGTATTGTCGGTGCATTGATTGCCGGTGTCTTTATCGGCTGGCTGGAAACGGTGGCGGGCGCGTATCTGGGCGGAGAGTACCGAATGCCGGCTACATTCGCGGTATTGGCCGTCATTCTGGTTTTCCGCCCTTATGGCCTTTTTGGCACCCACGAAATAGAGCGAGTTTAAGATGCGCATCGGTGACGCCAAACAAAGCTATGAGGCCGACGAGGCCATCCTGACCAGTAGCACACAGAAAATCTGGTTTGCACTTTTCCTCTTTGCTCTGCTGTTGTTCCCGTTTGTGGCCGACGCTTACCTGCTGTATCTGGGGTGCCTGGTTGGCATTGCGGTTATCAGCACCACGGGGCTGAATATTCTCACCGGTTTTACCGGGCTGATCTCTCTCGGGCAGGCCGGATTCATGGGGGTGGGTGGTTACACAGTGGCCTGGTTATCCGCGAACACGGGGTTACCCTTTCCGGTCACGCTGTTATTAGCCGGGCTGCTTGCGGCGGCGGTCGGTATTCTTGTCGGGCTTCCATCCCTCAGGGTAAAAGGTCTGTATCTGGCGATTGCTACTTTGGCTGCCAGTGTATTCCTGCACTTTATTTTTGCCGAGTGGGAGTCTGTGACCGGGGGTATGGGAGGCTTGAGCCTTGAGCCAGCGCACCTGTTCGGACTGACGTTTCAGAGTGATTTCGGGATGTACTTCATCATTGTGCCACTGGCCGTACTGATGGTGCTTGCCGCCAAAAATGTGTTCCGTACCCGTATCGGTCGGGCGTTTATCGCCATCCGGGACAGAGATATTTCGGCCGAAATTCTTGGCATTAATCTACTGCATTACAAGCTCATGTCCTTTGCTCTCAGTTCGTTTTATGCGGGGGTTGCCGGTGGCCTGTTTGCTTATTTTTTCCGGGTTGTCACTCCCGAAAGCTTTCCGCTGTCCATGTCCATTTTCTATCTGGCCGCGGTTATTGTGGGCGGCATGGGCAACCTGCTGGGCGGCATCCTCGGAGCAGCGTTCATGACGCTGATTCCGGAGGCGCTAAAGCTCCTTACCGCAGCGCTGACTCCGTTTTATCCGAACGCTCCGATATTCATGTCGCCGATGCTTGAGATCATCTTCGGTGCCTTGATCGTCGGTTTCCTTATTTTTGAACCGCATGGGCTGGCGGAGATCTGGCACCGCATACGGCGCTTTTTCAGTTTATGGCCCTTCAAGAACTAGTGGATTTAACAACAAGAAGCCGCAAGGAGAATAAACATGTTCAAAAGCATCCTCAGCAAAGGCCGCAAGCTCGCAGGTATCGGCAGTATTGCCGCTGCTCTGGTGGCCGCGGCACCCGCGGTGGCGCAGGATAAGGAGCCCATTGTATTCGGTGGCTCTATCCCGCTGTCTGGTGTGTTCGCCTTTGCCGGCGTACACCTCCATGCCGGCCTGACCGACTATACGACCTGGATCAACAGCCAGGGCGGCATCAACGGGCACCCGGTCAAGTACGTAATGGAGGACACCGGCTATGAAGTGGACCGTTCCGTGGCCGCCTTCAAGAAAATTACTGGCAGCAACACGGTTCCGGTCTATTACGGTGACAGCACCGGGTTCATGAAAACCATTGCGTCAGAACTGAACAGCAGGGGCTCCACACTCATGAGTGGAGCTTCTTTCGCGACTGCACTGACAGATAATGAGCAGTACCCGAATCAGTTCGTTCCCGGGCCAAACTACACCCAGATGTTCGGAATTATTCTTGAATACATTGCGACCCAGGGAAAAGACGGTGAGAAGCCGACGGTTGCCTTTGTATACAGCGATACGGAGTTTGGTAAGGACCCCATTGAAAACGGGAAGGCCAAAGCTGCCGAGATGGGCATCGAAGTTGTCGAGGAAATTGTTACCAAGCCCGGCAGCGTGGACGTATCTGCCGAGGTTTTGAAAATGCGCCGGGCGCGCCCGGACTTCGTCGTATTCCACGGCTATGTGCTGTCGCCCATCAACGAGTTCATGGTGCAGATGCGTCAGATGGGGCTGGATACCCAGTTCATGGGTACGTTCTGGTCTTCTGACAAGCTCATCATCAACAAAATGGGTGAGGATGCCGATGGCTACATGGGCGTTATGCCATACAACTACTATGACAGTGCTGAAGGCGGACCGATGCTCGACGCACTGCGAGCCACCGCAGAGAAGAGCGACCCGGATGCCGGCTATCGCCCGACCGGTTATATGCAGGGCTGGTTTAACGCCATGGTCTGGACGGAAGTCATCAAGCGCACCATGGATGCGGGTAAAGAGCTGACTGCAGAGAATATGGCCGAGTCCCTTGCTTCGATTAAAAACTGGGATACCGGCGGCATAATCGGCATTCCGGTTACTGCGCACGACATGTCTTTCCCGGTTGGTCGTATTTGGCGCGTGAATGCGAAAGAAGGCCGCTACGAGCCCGTATCTGACTGGATTCACCTCGACTGAGACACTCTATGGAAGCCTTGCTGGAAATCGATAACATAGAAGTGGTTTACAACAAGGCGGTGCAGGTCCTTCGGGGCCTGTCACTGCGTGTCCCCCGTGGCGCCATCGTTGCGCTGCTGGGCTCCAATGGCGCTGGCAAGTCCACCACACTGAAAAGTGTGTCCGGGTTGCTGGCTCTTGAAGATGGTGAAGTGACCGCCGGAGAGATTCGCTTCAAGGGCGAACCCTTAAAGGGGCGGGCGCCGGAAAAACTGGTTCGCGATGGCCTGTTTCATGTAATGGAAGGGCGCCGGGTTTTTGAGGATCTTACTGTCGAGGAAAACCTAATCGCGGCAACCTACGCTCTCAGTGGCCGTAAAACGTCGCTGGACGATGCCTATGAGCTGGTATACGACTATTTTCCCCGTCTCAGAGAGCGTCGCAAACAGCTTGCAGGTTACTTGTCGGGCGGTGAGCAACAGATGCTGGCACTTGGCCGGGCGCTGATTGCTCAGCCAGAACTGATCATGCTGGATGAGCCCTCACTGGGGCTTGCGCCGCAGTTAGTTGAAGAGATATTTACGATTATTGCGCGTATTAATCGGGAGCAGGGCACTGCAATATTGTTGGTCGAGCAGAATGCTGCTGTGTCTCTGGCCATTGCTTCTTATGGTTACATCATGGAAAACGGAAAAATCGTGATTGATGGCCCTGCGGATAAGCTGTCATCTAACGAGGATGTACAGGAATTCTATCTCGGTGTCGGTGGCAAAGAAGGCGAAGCCCGCAGTTACCGGGATATCAAACACTACAAGCGCCGTAAGCGGTGGCTGTCATGACAACACCGCAGATTCGTGATCTTACACTTGTACAAATGCTCCGGGCGCACGCAAAAGAGCGGCCGGACATGTTGGCGCTTCGCCAGAAAGACTTTGGTATCTGGCAAGCCTACTCCTGGCAGGACTATTATCTGCGTGCCCGCCACTTTGGTTTGGGCCTGCGAGCGCTTGGTCTTTCGGAAGGCGGCCATGTTGCCATTCTTTCGGAAAACCGGGTGGAATGGGTTATCGCCCAGATGGGCATTGGCCTGGTAAAGGGTATCTGCGTGGGGGTTTATCCTACGAGCCCCTGGAATGAAGTGGCCTACGTGCTTGAGCACAGCGATGCAGAAATGGTGGTGTGCGAAGATCAGGAACAAACCGACAAGGTTCTGGAAGCCTGGCCGCAGTTGCCGCAACTGAAGCACAATATCGTTATTGATCCGAAAGGATTGCGTTCTTATCCGGAGCCGCCCTCGTCGTTCGAAGAAATTGAAAAGATGGGGCAGGAATTCGAGAAAAACCATCCCGGGCTGATTGACGAATTGCTCGATAGTCAGCAGATGGACGATATTGCCCTGATGATTTACACCTCGGGCTCTACCGGCCGACCCAAAGGTGCGATGATCAGCTGGGGCAACCTGCATGCTGGTGCGCCCGGGCTTGTAGAACTCCTGGGGGTTGATCAGCACAGCACCAGCCTGTCCTATCTGCCGTTATGCCATGTGGCAGAGCAGGCACTGACCAATATTGCGCCTGTCTATGTGGGCAGTGCAGTAAGCTTTGGCGAAAGCCTGCGCACAATCCAGGAAGACCTTCGCGAAATTGCACCTACGTTCTTTCTGGGCGTTCCGCGGATCTGGGAAAAGCTCCATTCCTCAATCTACATAAAAATGCAGGAGACCGGGCGTTTTCGGCAGATGCTTTTCGATCGTGCCATGAAAGCCTGTGAGCCTATGGCGACCAAGCCCAAAGCAAAGTGGAGCCTTGGTGAGCGGATGACCTACAGCCTTTACTACTGGCTTGTATTCCGCGCTTTGCGGAATTTTATCGGTCTGCGCCGTTGCAGCATCGCGCTGACCGGGGCGGCGCCTATATCGCCGGGGATTCTCAAATTTTTCCGCACCCTGGGCGTGCCTCTTGTAGAGGTTTTTGGTCAGACCGAAAGCACGGGTGTGGCGACCGCCCAGCGCCCGGACAATGTTTGCCTCGGAACCGTGGGAACTGCTCTTGCAGGGCTCGAGGTGGCGCTGGGGGAAATGAACGAAATCATCATGCGAGGCGGCATGGTGTTCAAAGGCTATTACAAGAATGATGAGGCAACAGAAACGACCCTCAAGGACGGCTGGCTGCACACTGGCGATGTAGGCGAATGGCAAGAGGGGCAGCTGAGAATCGTAGACCGGCTCAAAGACATCATGATTACTGCCGGAGGCAAGAACCTGTCACCCACGGAGATTGAAAACACGATCAAGGCCAGCCCTTACATCAAGGAGTGCATTGTTATTGGTGAGGCCCGGAAGTATGTCTCGGCATTGATTCAGGTGGATTTTGAAACTGCTGCCAAATGGGCGGAGCAGGAACGCATTGCTTACACCACGTTCCGCAGTCTGACCGAGAATGAAAAAGTGAACGATCTGATCCAGGCTGAGGTGACCAAAGGTAATGAGAGCCTGCCACAAGTGGCACAGATCAAGCGTTTTCATTTGTTGAGCAAAGAGCTGGATCACGATGATGATGAGGTGACGGCTACGATGAAAGTGCGTCGAAGCAAAATCTATGAGAAATATGAGGATGTGATCGAAACGCTGTATAGCTGACAAGCGTCGCGCCGGTGCTCAACAGTAAAGTGATACGATAAATATCAAATCTGATAGGTTACGAACGATCTGGATCAAGTCGATTTGATAGAAGCTATGGTTTGCCGGGCTGATTTTGATTGATAATGTCAGCCCCAAACTTTTGAGCCAGCTATCATGACTGAAAATCACAGCTCCGAAAAACTACCCGCCCGATGGGGCCATCGGCGTTGCTTTGCCCGGCATGGCATCGCCAGAACATTGATTTTGACCCTGTCTGCTCTCTTCAGCATCGGATTCAGCGCTTTTGCCAGCGCCGCCGAGTCCGGTGCTGCGAACCTGACGCACCATCCGGTGGGTTACCTTGCGGTTATTATCTTTGTTATTGCCTATGCATTTGTGATGCTTGAGGAAAAGCTTCATCTGCGCAAATCCAAGCCAGTGCTGCTTGCGGCTGGCCTGATCTGGTTCCTGGTCGCTGGTGTGGCGGCCATGAATGGCGATACCGAAAGCGCCAACGAAGCTTTGAAACACAACCTTCTGGAATACTCTGAACTCTTGCTGTTCCTGCTGGTGGCGATGACCTACATAAACGCCATGGAAGAGCGTCAGCTTTTTGATGCGCTTCGCGGCTGGCTGGTGAGCAAAGGGTTCAGCTATCTCAGCCTGTTCTGGATTACCGGCATACTGGCATTCTTCATCTCGCCCATCGCCGACAACCTCACCACAGCTCTGTTAATGTGTGCCGTGCTGATGAAAGTCGGTGAAGACAGCCCGCGCTTTATAGGTCTCGGCTGCATCAATATCGTAATAGCGGCAAATGCCGGTGGTGCTTTTTCTCCGTTTGGCGATATCACAACCCTGATGGTCTGGCAGAAGGGCGTAGTTGAGTTCACAGAGTTCTTCAGGCTGTTTATTCCTTCTGCGGTCAATTTCCTGGTGCCAGCCGTCATCATGAGTTTTGCCGTTCCAAGTGAGCCGCCGAAGGATGCATCGGATCCGGTGATCATGAAGCGCGGTGCCCGCCGCACGGTCGGGCTGTTTCTGCTTACCATCACAACCGCTGTGTTGGGTCACAACTTTCTGCATCTGCCGGCGGTTGTGGGCATGATGATGGGCCTCGCTTACCTGCAGTTCCTGAGCTATTACCTGCAGCTAAGCTTTAAACGCGGTGTTGCCCGTGAGCGGGTCTGGGCTGAAAACCACAAGAATACCCGCCTGCTTGAACGGCTCGACAAAGCCGTGCCCTTCGATATTTTCAACCCTATGGCCCGTACAGAGTGGGATACGCTGCTGTTTTTCTACGGTGTTGTGCTGTGTGTGGGCGGGCTTGGCTACATAGGCTATTTGTCTGAGGTGTCCCAGATCTTGTATCACGACTGGAACGCCACCGGCGCCAACATTGCGGTAGGTGTTATGTCAGCGATTGTTGATAACATTCCGGTGATGTTCGCCGTACTCTCGATGGAGCCAGACATGTCCCACGGCCAGTGGTTGCTGGTTACACTCACTGCGGGTGTTGGTGGCTCCATGCTGTCAATTGGCTCAGCGGCCGGAGTTGCCCTGATGGGCCAGGCTCGTGGTTACTACACCATCATGTCTCACCTGCGCTGGACTCCGGTAATCATGCTTGGTTACGCAGCTTCCATCGCAACACACATGTGGATCAACGCGAGCTTGTTCTGACCCTCTTTTCACGGAGCCCCTTCTGGGCTCCGTCGTTCATAGCGCTTTGCCGTGCCTGATTTTCACCGCATGGTTTTAAGGGCGGCAGCCCACTTTTCCATTTCTTCCAGCATCGCCGTGGCTGATGGATCTATCAGGTCGTTGGAATGGAACACCTTGTTGTCGTCCAGCTGATTCCACGCCATAGGTACCATGACGCCTTCGACCATTGGCATCATCTTCAGAGTCGTCACCAGTTGACGGGCCAGCGTTGCAGCACGCACACCGCCAGCTGCGCCGCCATAGCTTACAAACCCGCACGGCTTGTAGTTCCACTCGGTGTAAACGAAATTCAGAGCGTTGACAAAGGCCGGGGGCGGGCAGTAGTTGTACTCGGGCATCACGAACACATAAGCATCGGCGGCGTTTACGCTTTCTGACCAGTTTTTGGTGTGCGCATGCTCGTAAATGCCTGAGCGTGGATGATTGGCTTCGTTGTATACCGGCAGGTCGAAATCGGCCAGATCTACCAGTTCGCAGTCAAAACCGGAGTTGCTTGCTGCAAACTCGCTGAACCAGGTCGCTATGGACGGGCCGATGCGCCCGGGCCGAGTACTGCAGATTACGATATTCAGTTTGAGTGCCATAAACATTGCCCTGAATGGATGTAAATATCAGCTTGAATCCGAGTTTTTACCCTAAGCCGAATCTAGATGCCCCAGCGTGGGAGATCAAGCGAAGCATTTTGAGAGAGATGGACAGTGAATCCGATCAAGTGCTCAGCCAGGTTTATAATGTCAAAAGAACCTGATCAAAAGCTTCAAAACATACCTTTTCACGAATCCGTCAGTCCCCTTTTGTCTGCTCTGAACGCCCTGTGACACAACGCCTTAAAGGAATTGCACAGAGGTTCTGTATTTCTGGCTAACGTTTATTCTCGCTTTGCCTGGTGCCCGGGAATAGTGTTTTCCGCGTGCGCCGAACCTTTTTCCCGGGAACGCGCCTGCAAAAACAAACAATAAGCAAGCAGGTAATACCATGCGTCAGAAAGTAAAACTCTCGAAGATATTCACAATTTCAGCGCTAGCCAGTGGATTGCTGCTGGCGGGCTGTGGCGACGACGGCGACGACGGTAAGGACGGCAAAGACGGTGTTGCCGGAGAGGTCGGTCAGAGCGTTGTTGTATCAACTACTTCCGGGTTTGCGATAACTGAAGATGCCATTTTTGTGGCGCCGGATGCCGTTGATGGCGATGACATTACGGAAGCGCTCTCCCTTGCTCTGTTCGATCTTTCAGAGGATGCCTTGGTGGTGCTGCCGAAAGGGCGCTTTGTGGTGACCGAAAGCATTGTTGTAAACAGTGCACGGGGTCTCACCCTTAGTGGCCACGGTATTAACGAAACCATTCTGGATTTCAGCACATCCAATGGCGACGACGCGTTTCGTTTCCAGGGCGGCAATGGCATTACTGTCCGTGATCTGGGCGTTTATGAAGCCCCTAAAAATGGGATCAAGACAACCAACGTTAACGGTATCCATATCACCTATACGGCCACTGTATGGGAAGGCGATCTGGAAGCAAACAACGGCGCCTATGGCCTCTATCCTCTAAAAAGCCAAAACGTATTAATGGAGAACAACTACGCTTTCGGCTCTGCGGATGCAGGGATTTATGTTGGGCAGTCAGAAAATATTGTGGTTCGCAACAATACGGCCAAGCAGAATGTGGCGGGTATTGAAATCGAAAACTCCACCATGGCTGATGTCTATAACAACATCGCCGTTGGCAATTCCGGTGGCATTCTGGTTTTCGACTTGCCCGGGCTGGATAAGGCCTATGGTGGAAATGTACGGGTCTTCAATAATCAGGCATATAACAACAATGCTGACAATGTGGGGGCCGGCGTTGTTGGCATGGTGCCGCCGGGTACCGGTGTTCTGGTGCTCGCCACCAGCGACGTCGAAATCTACAACAACCAGATTACTGATAATGAGACCACCGCCGCCGCAATCACCAGTTATCTGCTGGTCGACGATGACGTATCCAGCTATGCAGCCAACTACGGTGCCACCATAGCGAATGGCTGGAGCCCGACCCTGAAAAACGTCTACCTGCACAACAACACGATTGCGCGCAACGGGGCCAACCCACGTGGTGCTCTGCTGGCACCTGTTATCGGTGGATATACATCCGGCATGAACAGTTCCGGCATGGCGCAGACTTTCCCGGCCATTCTGTATGGCGGCATCGGTGAACTCTTGTCCAACACGGGAACCCTTGGCGCATTCAACGGAATTGTCGGGCCAGATGCTGCCGCTGATGGGGTGAACTACGATCCGTATGGCCCCGGCGATCTGATCTGTGCCAACAGCAACATCAACGGGAACGCGGCGCCTGACTACGAGAACGTCAATACGGGGCTGGTTTATCCGACGAATCCGGCGGATCTGACACTCGTTGATGGCGATGGTAACCCTCAGCCTCACCTGCTGATTGACCGGATGGTCAACAATACCTATCTCAACTGTGTCCAGCCGCGCCTGGCGCCCGCTGAGGTGAACTTTCGTAACACTATCTACGGCTGTACCGGGGATGATCTGGCAGAGGCGGCGTGTGCGCTATAGCCAGGTCTTCTGAGCTGTTATCTACCTTGTAATAATCAATAGCGGTGTGTTGCCGGGCAGAGCTTTCCGGCAACACACCGCTGCACGAGAGCATGACCCATGAAAAACAAAAAAATAACGACAGCAGCGATTCTGGCGACGTCTTTTTTTCTGACGGCGTGTGGCGGTAGCGGTAGCGGTGGAGACGATTCTGAGGGTGGTACGCCCCCGCCGGCAGGCTCAGCACTGAATGCCGGGGCCGGTTCGCCGACGGGAGCAGAAGGCAGTTGTGGCGCGACGACGACCGGAGTCAACTGGGATGCATTGATGACAGAGATATGCCCCAAATTGTCGGATTACAATCTGTTTGCCGATGCGACCGATCCGACGACCGCACCAGCCCGTGGTGGCGTGCCATATGATCTATCGACGGCCTTGTTCTCCGATTACACCAGCAAGTACCGTTTCATATTTGTGCCCGAAGGCAAGACGATCAGCTATAACGCTTCGGAAGTGCTGGAGTTCCCGGTAGGAACGGTTATCACCAAAACTTTTGCACTGCCCGAAAACACCGCTGTGCGTGATGGAGAGGAACTGGTTATTGAAACCCGGTTGCTGATCCACCGCTCCGATGGATGGTTTGCGCTTCCGTACTACTGGTCTTCGGACTCTGACGCGGTTCTGGCCATCGCAGGCAAGCGCCTGACGGACCTGACGACGATCAACAATCAGGGGCAACAGATTACTTTTGATTATTCGGTCCCGAAAGCCGGAGACTGCTCTTCCTGTCACTCTATCGTGCCCAATCTGTCGGGCTCGGGTGATGACCGTGAGCAGATCTTCTTGCCCATCGGTCCGAAGGCGCGCTATCTGAACAAAGACTATGCCTATGCAGACGGAACCGTTTACAACCAACTTCAGTTCATGGCTGAAGGTGAGTTACTGACCGGTTTGCCATTTGATCTACAGACTGTCGAGAAAGCGCCGGTGTTCAATGATCAGGTGCCTGTAGCTTCGCTTGCGCCGAGTCAGTTGGATGATGCGGCGCGGGCCTATCTCGACATCAACTGTGCCCATTGCCATCGCGCAGATCTTACGTTGCCGACAGATTACGCTGGCCCTGCTGGGAGCAGTGGAGTGCAATTGGAGTATAACCGGGACTATGCGGATTCTCCGGGCAAGTTTGGTGTATGCAAAACCCCAGTGGCGGGAGGCAAAGATGGTTATCCGTTCGATGTTATTCCAGGCAACGCTGCAGAGTCTTACCTGTTGTTCCGTATGACAACCGACGATAACCGTCACAAGATGCCGGAGCTCGCTCGCAATACCGCGCATCTGGAGGGCACAGCGCTTATTCGTAGCTGGATTGATCAATTGCCTGTGGCAAGCTGTTCACCTGTGCCATAAGAAAACTGCGCCATGCCCGGGGTGGTTCCGGGTATGGCTGTTGGTAGGTGTTCAAGAAACAGAAACCACCAGGCTATTGTCACGCCGCTGAATGTTTCTGGCGAAACTCTGTTGGCGTTGCCTGTTTGATTTCCCGGAACGCCCTATTGAATGAGCTCAGGGAGCGGTATCCGACATCCAGAGCAATGTTGAGAATTGGCGTGTCAGGGGCTGTAATCAGGCGCGTTGAGGCTTCTGCAATCCGCAGCTGGTTGATGTAGTCGTTGAAGTTACGATAACCCAGGTGCTTGTTGATCAATGCGCGAGTGCGATACTCAGGCAGGTCGAGCTCTCCGGCCAGCCTTTTAAGAGTTAAATGTTCAGTGCGGTAATAGCCTTCTGCCATCAGGTCGGCAAGTCGTTTTGCATGCTCGTTCTGGAAATCGGCCTGACCGGTGTTTTCGTTAGGCTCCTCGTTCTGTTCAGGCTTGGTGGGTGGGGTCAGCCCGCTTTGGAACGACAGCTCACTGAACCGCCCCTGTAAAAGGAAGGTAGCTATTGCCACGCCGGCAATTGAGACCACCAGGGCCCGGTTGATAGCGTGAGCAATACCCAGATTGAATGCCAAAGCGACCCATAAAACTGCAGTGCCCGCGATAACTAAAACGAGAGCGCGTAGTTTTCGGCGCGGTTCCACAAGGTCCGCCGGCCAATCTGCAAGAACTATCCAGAAGCCGTTGGCAATAATAACGAACTCAAACAGTTGGCCCAATTCCCAACCAAAGAAAAGCACCCAGCCTTCAGCATTTTGGTGGCTGTAAAAACACCTGGCGACGCTGGGCGCCACCACACTGAATAAGGCCATCAGGCTCCATACGGAAAACGAGTTCAGGCGTTGGCGAAAAGTGATCTGGCACAGGAGCCAGAACAGGGCCGGAAGCATGCCCTGCAGGTTCAGAGTAAGCCACTGCCAGTGAGCCGGTGCGAGGGGATGGAGCAGAAACCCGAAGCTGGCAATGAGAAAAACCGCGAACACTCGTGCAGCGGATGAGCGGTGTAACTCACGGGTTGTTGTAATCAGTAGGATAACCAGGCAACCCAGGCTAAAACCGGTCAGAATCAACATGCTTGGAAGACTCAGCGCTATTATTGTTATTTGCTTTAAACGGATGCAAAGATGTCACTCGGGCGTGCCGGTGTCAATTATGACAGCCGTTGTCCGGCTTGGCGCCTGGTAGCGCAATGCCCGAACGGTGAACCTGTGCAGACACCGTATTTGTAGGCTTCCAGACCGGATTATGCGCCCATTAACAGTGGGGTCAGCAGCATGCCTTCCACAATGAGCACCACAAACAATATCAACGCCAGTAAGAAGGGCTTGAAACCCAGGCTGCGCAGTTTATCAATCCGTGTTTCATAGCCCAGTGCCGCCATTGCCATTGCCAGAGCGACCTGGCCGCCCAGAACAAGTGTGTCGTGAGCCATCGCCGGTAGTGCAATAGTGCTGTTCACGATGACCATGGCTACGAAACCGAAGGCAAACCAGGGGATGGTTAAACCCTGGCCACTAGCGTACTCGGGCTGTTCCGTTTTAATCCGCTTTAACCACCACTGACCAACAATCAGCAGGAAAGGAACCAGCAGCATGACGCGCACGAGTTTTACGATAACGGCGTTGGCCAGAGCATCGGCACCAATGGCATCACCCGCGGCTACTACCTGTGCCACCTCGTGCACGGTTGCGCCAATGTACACCCCATACAGGCTTTGATCCCACCCGAGAACCGAATAGAGAGCAGGGTAGACAAGCATTGCCAGGCTACCGAACAGTACCACTGTCGCGACGGCCATGGAGGTTGCCGCCGGCTTGGAGCGTATGGTGGCTTCAGTCGCGAGGATAGCCGCTGCGCCGCAAATGGCGCTACCGGCACTGGTCAGCAGGGCGGTCTCTGCGTCCAGGCGGAACACACGTGTGCCTAGTTGATAGCCCAGCACCAGTATTGTACTCATTACAATAACATCGAGCGCGACCACTCCCGGGCCGAGAGCCAGAATCTGGCCGAGGGTGATGGAAAAGCCAAAGAGAACAATGCCTCCTCGCAGCAGCCAGCGCGTCGCAAACTTCAACCCCTGCTCCAGGCCACCAGCCTTTCGGGCCCATGGCATATTTCCGGCGAGCATCCCCAGCAGCAGAGCGAAGACTAGTGGGCTGATGCCGCTTTGTTGAATGACCGGGATGTCCGCCAGGACGAACCCACCGGCGGTAAGCAGAGCGCAGACTCCTAACCCTTTCCACATGATTCCTGACTCCATAACATTGGATATATGGATAGAATGCTACGGAATATTTAACCTGTAAAAAGGGTAAAGTTCATTAAATAATCCTGAAAAATCGATAAGAGATCTTTAGGTAATGAAGCAAGCGGCTCTGTGCAGTGCTCTGTACCAAAGGGGCCGACTGGTCTACGCTTAAATAAAATAAAAATACGAGTCGCCTGGTTGATCTGCAGGGATAGCCACGTTGCGTTGCTCTGGGACGAGTGTCGGGACTGTCCATGTCTGGAAAAGCCTACCTGTATGAAAATGTCAGCCATCACCTCAGGCAGCACATCCATGAGGGGAGTTACCGTGCCGGAGAGAAGCTACCCTCTGTGCGGGTGCTCAGCCGCCTCTTCCAGGTCAGCGTCAACACTATTTTGCAGTGCTTTCGGCAGCTTGAAGCCGATGGCCTGATTCATCGTATCCCGCGTTCCGGTGTGATCGTTACCCCGAATTTGTCTGAACAAAAACCGGTGGATGTGACACGGACGCCTGTCCCCTTACTTCCTGTGGAGGTATCGCTCAGTCAAGAAATTCTGCGCTACATGGAGCCCTACGTAAGTCACTCCATGACGCGGTTCGGGATAGCATTACCGGGCACTGAAATTATGCCTGTTGAGCGAGTCATGCAGGAGTTCAGAGGGGTTACCCGGTCAGATGGGCTTGCCACCTGGCATTATGCCCATCCGCGCGGTGAGGAAGTTTTTATTCACCAGCTTGCCCGCCGAAGCCTGAACTATCCGGTGCCGGTTACCGAACAGGATGTGCTGGTCACCAATGGCTGTATGGAAGCCATTGAGCTCGCTTTGCGGGTAGTGACAAAGCCCGGTGATGCCGTGGCTATAGAAACACCCACCTATTACGGCACCTTGGTTGCACTGGAGGTTTTGGGACGTAAGGCTTTGCCCATTCCCACAGACCCTCACCAGGGTATCCGTTTGGCAGAGCTTGAGCAGGCTATGCGCCGGGGCCAGGTATCTGCCTGTATTGTTTCAGCCAATGCCCAGAACCCCTTAGGGTTCAGCATGCCGACCGAAAACCGGGAAAAGCTGGCGCGGCTGGCCGGGCGCTATAAGGTGCCGGTGATCGAAAATGACATCTGGGGTGACACGGTTTTCGGGGAGGCGCAGTTGCCGGTCAAGGCATTTGACCACGTAGGCGAGGTCATCTACTGCAACTCTTTTTCGAAATCTCTCATGCCAGGGATGCGGCTGGGCTGGATTGCTCCGGGGCGCTTTTTGCACCGGGTGCTCGAACTGAAACAGGTGAGCAACATTACCACGGCTTCGGCGCCGCAACTGGTGATGGCCAGGCTGATGGAGAGCGGCTTCTATCATCAACACCTGCAACAGTTGCGCACTCACCTGCAGTGCCAGACCCGTGAATTAATGGCGCTATCTCGCCAGTATTTTCCAGTAGGCACACGAATTAATGAGCCGTCCGGAGGGTGTGTTCTTTGGCTGGAGTTGCCGAACGCCGTTGATGCCGGGCGGCTTTTCGATTGTGCTCTGAAGCAGCAGATTCACATTTTTCCGGGGCGGGTATTTTCTCCCGCCGGGCGTCATACTCATTGTCTGCGCCTGAATGCGGGGAGCCCTGTTACGCCAGATATTGCTGCAGCCGTGCGCAAGCTTGGCGTACTGGCACACCAGCAGCTCACTTGACGATTCACAGTACAGCGCCTGTTTGAGTGTTTTGTCCAAATCTGTATCTGTTGCGATCTGCTACTCACTCCTATGCTCTGTGTTACGCCCGACAATAAGACAACGAAGAGGGAATTGTTTATGCGTAAGAACTCAAGGGTACAGTTTGGCCTGGTCGCAGGCTTGACGACCTTCATGTTAAGCGGTTGTTTCGATGGTTCCAGCAGTTCAGGTAGTTCCTCCGATCAACCAGACCTTGAGCTCGCCACTCTGTCCAGTGCTCCGGACCAGGTCAGTGGCAACGATGTTCTGGTGGGCCTTGACGGCGATGCTGCCACGATCGCTGCGGAAAAGGACAGCCTGGAACTCTGGCTCAATGATGCCAAAGTCACCCCAGTGATCCGGGAGGGCCGGAAGGGCCTGGAAATTCTCGTCACAGGATTGTCTGAGGGCGAAAACCGGCTGGAGCTGCACCATGTTGAGTACGGGCCGCTAAGCGATCTGACATTGACGGCTTATCCCGTAACCGGTCCGATATTCTCTGGCCCGCAGCAGTATCCCTTCGTGTGTACCGTAACAACAGAGTTGGGTAAGCAGCCCGAGGTGGATACACAAGGCGATACAGGCTTCCCGGTTATGGATGGCGATGGTAACCAGGTTGGATTGAGCCGAGATTGCACAATCGACTCCTACGTCACGTTCGTTTATCGCACTACCGGAGGTAATTGGGCTCCCTTGCCTGATGACGGCTCCCGGCCTGCGGATATGGCCACCACAGAGCTTACCGATGGCCGCACCGTTGATTTCATCGTGCGCCAGGAGCGCGGGACCATTAACCGGTTTATCTACAGCTTTGCCACCCTCGCCGAACTGGGGGATGAGCCTGAGGAGACCTCCGCTGTCAACTGGAATGGTCGCCTGTTGTTTCACTTTCAGGGTGGGGTAGCCATCGGCCATTCACAGGGCCGGGTCAGCGACAGTCGTGCGCTACGCCCAGATACGCTTGCGAAGGGTTATGCGGTTATTTATTCCACCGGTACCAAAGCAGATACCCATTATAACCTTCAGGTCGGTGGTGAAACGGCGCTGATGGTGAAAGAGCATTTCATCAAACGCTTTGGTGTGCCTGAGTACACTGTATCTGTTGGCGGATCCGGGGGCGGTATCCAGCAGTACGTTTATTCCCAGAATCATCCTGATCTTCTGGACGCTGGTGTGCCCCAGTACTCCTACCCTGACATGGTCACACAGACCATTCATATCGGTGACTGTGAACTACTTGAGTACTACATGGATGTCACTGATAAAAACAACGCCAAATGGCAGACAACAACCAACCGGAGTTGGCTGGTCGGGCTGAATGCGACTGATGATTACCCAGACCCATTGGCAGGTGCAAAACAGATGCTCGGGTACAGTACGGCACCCGGCATGACCGAGTGTATCCCGGCCTGGCGTGGGTTGACGCCTCTGGTGATGAACCCGGCCTTTGGCGCGGCCCGCAACCAGGAATTGATGCAGCCTGAGGGTGTGATGGATAGCGTTGAGTGGACGCATTACGACGATCTGAGAAATATCTACGGACTTGACGAAAACGGCAACCCCCGCACCCTGTATGACAATGTTGGCGTGCAATATGGGCTTGGAGCACTTCTGGATGGCAATATTTCGACATCCGAGTTTTTAAAGCTGAACGCCCAGATTGGGGGGTGGAAGCAGCCATCCGAAATGGTGCAGGAAGGCTTTCCATTTGTTGGTTCGACTGTTAGCCCCGCCAGCTTCGATCCCTGGAGCTCCCGAAACATGACTCTGAGCCCGGACGGCACGCAACCGGCGCCCCGGACTCAGGGCGATCTGATGGCCATGGAAGCGGCCTATACCTCCGGCATGGTGTTTGATGGCCAGCTTAATATGCCGGTCATAGACTGGAGGCATTACCTCGAGGAAGTGCTGGACATGCACAACAGCCACCAATCTTTCTCGGTGCGCCAGCGCATCATCAACAAACTGGGCGATGCTGACAATCAGGTCATCTGGTTTACAGATGCCCGCCCGACGGATTTGTCCGACCCGGATGAGCCTGAGCCAAACGAAGAATCTGACCCCACCGTAGAGGCCTTGGAGGTGCTTCATGATTGGCTGATGAACATGCGCTCGAATCCCGAGCTGAGTATCGCCGAAAACAAGCCGGCAGCAGCCGTAGACGGATGCTATAAAGCGGACGGCACTCTTATCGCTGAGGGTGATGGCGTATGGAACGGCATTCTTGATAACGAGCCTGAAGGTGCCTGTACTGCGGAGTTTGAGACCTACTCAACTTCACGTATCGTGGCCGGTGGGCCGATTGAAGGCAGTGTGTTCAAGTGTGCGCTGAAGCCGGTTACAACCGCTTTGAATGACGACACCTACGGCACAGTGTCATTTACCGATGACGAAATCGCTCGGCTGACCGAGATCTTCCCTGACGGTGTTTGCGATTACAGCCAGCCGGATCAGGGGCGCCCTGCGGGTTAATTGCAACGCAAGCGTAAAGCGGAGGAGTCAGGCAGACTCCTCCGCCACTGTTGCAACATTATTTGCTGAATTTTCTCCGACCAGGCCGCCAAAACGACGGTAAAAGCCTGGCGTCGGCCCGGGTAAGGGGCCAGATGCATTTTCCAGCAGGCTCGAGAGGAGCTCATCAGAGCGGCTGTATATCGCCCGGTAGAGATTGCGACACAACTGTTTGGCGCTCCGTCCTTCCCAATCACCCGGTAGCAGTTCGTCAGGCAGCAAGGGATCCCGCAGCAATATTTTACGATACTCGTGAATCAGCAGGATGCGCGCGGTAACGCAGTCTTCGGGGCTCAGGTTGTCGTTGGTGCTGAGTTCCCGCCACAGAGGCCGGAACTTTTCCAGGAAGCGCTTATAGCGAAAGCCCAGCTCGTCCAGATTCCAGCTTTCTTTGACCTGCTTGCGCAGTGCCTTGGGGCTTCGTTGTTCCAGGGGCTGGGTTTGCATCACGATGGTGTCGTCCAGCGCTCCCCATTCCTGCAATAGAGGCACGAGCTCATGGCGCGTGAAGCGAGGATGTTCCATTACACCTGTTGCCATGCTGCCGAAACTGAGCCATTTGAGTTCCTCACGAACCTTGGCCCGGATTTCTGGTTCCAGCTGGTTAAGGAATACCAGGCACCAGCTACCATTCCAATCGTCGGTCCCGATGGTGTAGACATGCTCAAATGCCTGCTGAAATCGCCTCAAGCCGGCGCCAGTAACGCTGTAATAGCTGCAGCGGCCGACTTTTTCTGTTTGCAGCCAACCATCCTGAACAAGCCTGTAGACAGATGTGCGCACAAGGCGCTCGCTTACCCCCATAGGCGTCAGCAGTTTCATGAGGCTGCCCAGCCACACGTTGCCGCCGCGAGGGTGCACTATGTCGCCATAGGTAGTAATGATCAACGACCCTGCGCGCAAAGGACGCTTCTTCTGGAAGTCCCGGATCAGACTTTCGAGCTGTTGTTTTGCAGACATGATTGTTTTATTCCTTCAAGGCCGTTCCGGCGCCCATTATCCTTGATACCGGCCTCGCGTAAAGCTGCATGAAGCCGGAGCGGGCAATAATAGCTCTGGTGTTTCCGGGTAATGTCATAAAGGCATATGTGTGCTAATACATTGGTATTAGTTGGTGAAAAAGTTGTATGCCTGACTGCAGTCCTCAGTTGACACCGGATTAGTGATACAATATTTTCCATTGATATCCGTCAACGGTATCGTATTATTGGAGTGGCGGATAGCCAATAATGGCTGAGTTCGACGAATGTCGGCCGTGCCAAACTGAAAACAGTGCGCTGCGAAGATTCACGTGATACGAAAAGTATGACCTTTGTAGGAAAAACGTTCTGTTTTCGGAAATTCAGGGGCCTATAAAACCAAAATGCCCTGACAACACCTGGGAGAACAACAAAAATGTTCAAAGATATCACGCGTCGTGCAAGTAAGTTTGCAGCTATTGCCGCGGCCGGCTTGCTGGCCATGAACGTTCAGGCAGCTGAGCCCATTCGTATTGGATCCTTTCTTGCGGTTACCGGACCGGCCTCTTTTCTGGGCGATCCGGAGCTGAAAACCCTTGAAATGTATGTAGAAAAGATCAACGAGGAAGGCGGTGTACTGGGTCGTCAACTCGAGCTTGTTCATTATGATGACGCTGGTAACGCGTCCAAGGCCCGTAACTTTGCAAGCCGCCTGATCCGCTCTGACCGAGTGGACATTATTGTCGGTGGCAGCACCACGGGTGCCACCATGGCAGCAGTGCCGATGGTTGAGCAGGCGGGTATACCGTTCATTTCCCTCGCGGGTGCGGTTGTTATCACTGATCCGGTTAAAAAGTGGGTTTTCAAGACTCCGCAAACGGATCGTATGGCGGCAGAGCGTGTGTTGACTGATATGAAAGAGCGCGGCCTGACCAAAGTGGGCCTGATCTCGGGCACCGGTGGTTTTGGCAGTTCAGGTCGGGAGCAAACGCTTGCTGCGGCCAGCGCAATGGGTGGAATCGAGATTGTTGCTGATGAAACCTATGGCGGTTCTGATACTGACATGACGGCCCAGCTCACCAACATTCGCGGCACCGACGGTGTGCAGACCATTCTTAACTTCGGTTTTGGTCAGGGTCCGGCCATCGTTACCCGCAACTACTCCCAGCTGGGTATTGAACTTCCGTTCTACCAATCCCACGGTGTTGCTTCTGATAGCTTCCTCGAACTGGCCGGTAACAGCGCTGAAGGCCTGAGATTGCCTGCGTCACCCTTGCTGGTACCAGATTCGCTGCCAGCGGATGACCCACAAAAGCCAGTAGTTGAAGCGTACAAAACCGAATACGAAGCGCGCTGGAACTCCAAGGTGTCTACCTTCGGTGCTTATGCCTATGACGGCCTGATGCTGGCGGTTGAAGCCATCGAGAAAGCGGGCAGCACAGACAAAGCCGCAGTACGTGATGCGCTTGAGAGCATTCAGGGCCACGTAGGTGTTACGGGTACCTTCAATATGTCACCCGAAGATCACAACGGCCTGGAAGCTGAATCCTTCCGCATCCTGGAAGTTCAGGATGGCAGCTGGAAGTTGATCAACTAAGCCTATTCTTATCCGTACCACAGGTAACCAGTTGTCCGTAAAGGATGGCTGGTTGCCGCTGCGCGAGCGGAACCGATTATGTTCTCTGAATTCCTGCAATACCTGTTTACGGGCATCACAATTGGTGCCACCTACGCTTTGATCGCCCTGGGTTTCACGCTGATCTATAACGCCAGCCATGTGATCAACTTTGCCCAGGGCGAGTTCCTGATGATTGGCGGTATGGCGACTGTGTCTTTGACGGCCATGGGCGTGCCAATGCTGCTCGCGATTGTACTTGCTGTAGTTCTTGCCGGTGTGCTGGGTATTGCCTTGCAGCGCCTGGCTATCGCACCCGCTAAAAATGCGGATGTGGTTACGCTGATAATTATCACCATTGGCGCATCTATTTTTATTCGTGGTCTGGCTCAGCTGGTGTGGGGTAAGGAATACCACGTTATGCCAAATTTCAGCAGCGAAGAGCCGATTCAGATTTTCGGAGCCGTGCTTAACAGCCAGAGTCTTTGGGTACTGGGTGTTGGTGCGGTTCTCGTGGCCGTGCTGGTCTACTTCTTTACACGTACACTGACAGGCAAAGCGATTCTTGCCACCTCGATGAACAAAGACGCTGCGCGTCTGGTCGGTATCCGGACCCAGGTCGTGCTGATGCTGGCATTCATGGTGTCTGCATTACTGGGTTCTGTAGCCGGTATTGTGGTGGCGCCGATTACCTTCACTTCCTATGACATCGGCATCATTCTTGGCCTGAAAGGCTTTGTGGCAGCGGCCATCGGTGGCCTGGGAAGCGGTATGGGCGCGGTTGTGGGTGGCCTGGCTCTTGGCGTTGTGGAAGCCATGGCTGCAGGGTACCTGTCGTCTGACTATAAAGACGCTGTGGCCTTCTCGATGATTCTTGTAGTGCTGTTCTTCATGCCCCGGGGCCTGTTTGGCGCCAAAGTTGTGGAGCGGGTGTGATGATGGCTCAATTTTCGCAATTCCGTCTCAAGGGCCTGGTTTTCCTGGCTATCGTGGTGTTTGCCCTGCCACTGTTCATTTCCAACCCGTTTCATTATGGCCTGGCCACGCAAATCGCGCTGATTGCCGGCGCTGTCGTCGGCCTTAACCTTTTGGTGGGCTTTGCTGGCCAGATCAGCCTGGGCCATGCGGGATTTTTCGGGATAGGTGCTTACTTCAGTGCCATCATGACCAGCAATTATGGCTGGTCTGCCATCCCTGCACTGGTTGTTGGTGCCATCGGTGTGGCGATTATTGCGTGGACTGTCGGGCGCCCGATTCTACGCCTCAAAGGCCACTACCTCTCCATGGCAACCCTCGCGGTGGGTTTCATTATCGCGATTATTCTGAACAACGAGCGTGAGCTTACGGGCGGGCCGGATGGCATGCCGATGCCTGCATTTGATGTGTTTGGCTGGGAACTCAGTGTCTTTGGCCAGTACTCCCTGTTTGGCATGGACATCAGCGGTGATCTGGCCTGGTACCTGTTTGCCGGTGTAATACTGCTCGCAGCCGTCTGGTTGGCGCAGAATCTGATTGACTCGCCGATCGGCCGGGCCTTGCGTTCGGTTCATGGCTCAGAAGTGGCGGCCAGTGTAGTGGGTGTAAATACTGCAAAGTATAAAAGCCTGGTGTTCGTGATTTCAGCGGTATATGCCAGTGTAATGGGCGCGCTTTACGGGCACTTCCAGGGCTTCATTACACCTTCTATCGCAAGCTTCGACTTTTCGATTTTGCTGATCACCATGGTGGTGTTGGGCGGTATGGGCTCGACCATAGGCGTGATCATTGGCGCTGTGGTATTGGAGCTGTTGCCACAAGTGCTGGCGGATTTTCAGGAGATGGAAATGATGTTGTTTGGTTTGATCCTGATGCTGACCATGATCTTCATGCCCAAGGGCTTGCTGCCAACAGCAGCGAATTACCTGAACAAACGACGCTCAAAATCTGCCGGAGGTGACGCATGACCGCTCTGGTGGAAGTCAATAACCTGTCCAAGGCCTTCGGTGGTGTGCACGCTGTAGAGGGCGTAAGTTTCTCTGTCGATGCCGGCCAGGTGTATTCGGTTATCGGCCCCAACGGCGCCGGTAAAACGACGTTATTCAACCTGATCACCGGTTTGTATACACCCACCAGTGGTGAGGTGAAGCTTAATGGCGAGAGCATCGCCAAGCTTCAGCCCAATGATCTGGCCGAGCGCGGTATGTGCCGAACGTTCCAGCAGATGCAGATCTGTATGAACATGACCGCCATTGAAAACGTCATGCTGGGCCGGCACCTGACGCTGAAAAGCAATTTGTTGACCACTCTGTTCCGTTTGCCTTCGCTTACCCGCGGGGAAAAAGCCGCGCGGGAAAAGGCCACTGAGCTGATGGAGTTTGTGGGTTGTGGCGAGTACCTCGATACCGAAGCATCCGCTATGTCCTATGGTGCGCTTAAACGCCTTGAGATTGCCCGGGCACTGGCTGCAGAGCCTAAGGTCGTCCTGCTGGATGAGCCGGCGGCGGGCCTGAACGCTGTGGAGACTGCCGCTCTGGAAGAGCTGATCCGCAAGATTGCCGAACAGGGCATTACGGTGATGCTGGTAGAGCACGATATGAAGCTGGTGATGGGCATTTCCGACCGTTTGCTGGTGCTTAATTACGGGCGCGTTCTGGCGGAAGGCACGCCGGAACAGATTCGTGCAAACCCGGACGTGATTGCAGCCTATCTGGGCGGTTAAACGGAGCGAGGAATAACGACAATGACACAGACACCGACCAACGTTGCGCCTGAAGACAGCTATAGCCTGCAAGCCATCAGTACGATCGTTCAGGAACATCAGGCACTCTGGCGCATACTGGATCTGCTGGACCAGCTTCAGCACGACATGAATATCAATGAACAACAGCCAGATGAAACCTTGTTCAGCACAATCTTCGACTATGTTCAGCACTTTGCGCGGCGGGTGCACAGCTCTCCCGAAGAAATCGTGCTGTATCGTTTGCTGGGCGACAAGTCACCGGAAACCAAACCGCTGCTGGACAAGTTGGCGCACGGTTATGTGATTGGTGACCAGAAAATCAATGAGTTACGTCATCTGCTAAGCGTGTGCATGGAGCAGTGGCCGGATGGCCGGGAAGACTTCAGCCACGCGTTGGCACGATTTACCGAAGCGTTGCGCAAGCACATCAAGAAAGAAGAAGGCGTGGTCATTCCCCGGGCCCGCAAGCTCCTGAGTGAAGACGATTGGCGCCTGATTACGGAATCTCGTGATCAGTCCAATGACCCGCTTTTTGGTGAACGGGTGCGGGATGAATTCCGAGAGTTGCGCCACCGCATTGTGAGTTACACCCCGGAACGCCTGGGCGGCTTGGGGCTGCATCACGCGCCGCGGAGAACGGCACAGCATGCTGCTGAGGAAATGCTATCCATCAAGAGCCTGAAGACCTCCTACGGGCAGATTGAAGCGCTCCATGGGATTGATATTCGTATCAATAGCGGTGAGATTGTTTCCCTGGTCGGAGCCAACGGCGCCGGTAAATCGACACTGCTGATGACGATTTCCGGTCTGCAGCCAACTGATAGCGGTAGCATCACCTTCGAAGGCAAAGATCTGCTGAAAATCGGTGCGGACCAGCGTGTCGCCAGCGGTATTGTACAGGTTCCTGAAGGACGACAGGTCTTCAAAGACCTGAGTGTTGAAGACAATCTTTTGCTGGGCGCCTACACACGCGGTCGCAGCCCGGAGGTAGCAGACGATCTCGAGCGTATGTACGAGAAGTTTCCCATCCTGCGGCAGAAGCGCCGCAATCTGGCCGGAGAGCTTTCCGGTGGGCAGCAGCAAATGCTTGCTATGGGGCGTGCCTTGATGGCAAAGCCCAGGCTATTACTGCTGGACGAGCCCAGTATGGGCCTTGCACCGCTGATCATTGAAGAGATCTTCAACATCGTCAAAGAGCTCAAGAACGAAGGCATGACTATCTTTCTGGTGGAGCAGAACGCTTCCCAGGCGCTGGCGCTTGCTGACCGTGGTTATGTTCTGGAGACGGGGCGTGTGGTTATTGAAGGCTCTGGTCGCGATCTGTTGAGCAATGAAAAAGTACGTGAGGCGTATCTGGGTATGTGATGTGACAGGTACAAAAAAACCGCCAGAGCGTGAAGCTGCTGGCGGTTTTTTTATGCCGGAAGAGTCACTCCGGCTTCTTGGCGACCAACGTCAGAATGTCGTAGCTGGCAACCAGCTCGTCGTTCTGATTAGTAACCTGAACATCCCATACAACCACGCCTTGCGGGTGGCCATCTGGCGACGTGCGGCCCTGATCAATTTTGCGTTTACAGGTCAGGCGGGCGCGGATGGTATCGCCCGGCGCGACCGGCTCAATAAAGCGCAGAGTGTCCAGGCCATAGTTCGCCAATACCGGGCCTTCGCCAGGATCAACGAACAGGCCGGCTGCGGCAGAGAGCACGAAATAGCCGTGGGCAATGCGCTTGCCGAATTGGCTGTTCTTCGCGGCGATTTCGTCGAAGTGCATGTAGAAGTGATCGCCCGACAGGCAACCGAAGTTCACCAGATCTGCCTCAGTAACCGTACGACGGTGGGTCAGCAATGATTGGTTGATCTGCAGATCTTCAAAGTGATAACGGAACGGGTGAATGTCGTTTTCGATCACCTTGGCACCGCGAACATATTCGCCGGTGACCGCTGCCAGCATGGTGGGCGAACCCTGAATAGCGGTGCGCTGCAGGTAGTGATACACGGCGCGAATGCCCCCGAGTTCTTCACCGCCACCGGCGCGACCCGGGCCGCCGTGCTTCAGCATGGGCAGGGGAGAACCGTGGCCGGTAGATTCCTTGGCGGCTTCTGCATCCAGCAAGTGCAGGCGGCCGTGATATGCGGCCAGCGCCGGAGCCAGTTTGGCAATGGTCACAGGGTCGCGGGTGGTTACGGTAGTAACCAGTGATCCACGGCCCTTGGCGACCAGCTCAACGGCTTCGTCCAGAGTGTTGTAAGGAATAATCGTGGCAACCGGGCCAAAGGCTTCAATGTCGTGAGCGCCACAGCCATTTTCCGGGTTACGGCATACCAGCAGGTGCGGTTCGATGAACGCGCCTTTTTCGGTACCTTCGCCTGTTGGCTTGAAGTTGCCTTCTCCGCCGAAGACCAGCTCACTGGTTTTCAGCAGTTCCTGAATGTTGGCTTTCACGTCTTCCAGCTGGTCGATAGAGGCCAAAGCCCCCATGCGTACACCTTCGACGGAAGGGTCACCCGTGGTGATTTTCGACAGTCGCTCTTTGAGTTTGTCGCACACAGCTTGCACGTGATCCTGCGGCACCATGACGCGACGGATAGCCGTACATTTCTGGCCGGCTTTGGCGACCATTTCACGACCAACTTCCCGAACGAACAGATCAAACTCTTCGTTCTCTGGCGTTACATCCGGAGCCAGAACCGCGCTGTTCAGCGAGTCGGCTTCCGCATTAAACGGAATCGAGCGGTTGATGATGTTTGGATGGTTACGCAGCATGCGGGCGGTTTTTGCCGAGCCGGTAAACGTCACCACATCCTGCTCTTCCAGGTGCTCGAACAGATCGCCGGTGCTGCCAATGATCAGCTGCAGGCTGCCTTCCGGTAGCGCGCCAGATTCATGCATCAGGCGCACCGCCAGTTCGGTCACATAGCAGGTGGACGTCGCCGGTTTCACAATCGACGGCATACCCGCCAGGAATGTGGGTGCAAACTTTTCCAGCATGCCCCACACCGGGAAGTTGTAGGCGTCTATATGCAGGGCAAGACCGCCACGGGGCACCATAATATGGGTGCCTGCGAAATGGTTGTTTTTTCCAAGCGGCGTTACAGGCCCTTCGTGCACCACGTTGCCGGATGGCAGTTCCCGACGGCCCATGCTGGCGTAGGAAAACAGGGTGCCGAAGCCACCGTCGATATCAATACCGTTATCCGCTTTGCTGGAACCTGTGTGCATTGAAAGGGCGTACAGCTCCTTTTTATGCTCCTGCAGGTACAGTGCCATAGCTTTGAGGGCCAGAGCGCGTTCCTGAAAATCCATGGCCAGCAGGTTTTTCCCGCCGACCTTGCGCCCGTATTCGGCGGCCTTTTTGAAATCCAGAGTATCGCCGTGCGTGTGCGCAACGATCTCGCCATTGATGGCGCTGGGCAGGGCTTTTGCCTGCTGCTCACCGATCCATTCACCGGCAATAAAACTCTTGAGAACTGACATGAAAGAAAACTCCAGAATTACATTTCGTCGTAGTCAAGGACGACCTTGTCGCTCACGGGGTAGCACTGGCAGGACAGCACGTAGCCTGCTTCTACCTCGTAGTCTTCAAGGGCAAAGTTCTGATCCATTTCCACTTCGCCTTCCACTACCTTGGCACGGCAGGTAGAACACACGCCGGCTTTACAGGAGTAGGGCAGGTCGGCACCTTCGTCGTTACCGGCATCGAGGATGCTCTTGGTGTCGCGCACCAGATCAAAGGTGAGCGAGCGGCCATCCGCCTTAACGGTAACGGAGCTGACAGCTTGTGGGTCGACCTGGGTTGCCGCACGATCTTTACGTGCCTGAGGCACACCACCGGCAGGGGTGAAGAGTTCGTAGTGAACTTTCGACTTGTCCAGGCCGTGGCGCTCAAGGGATTCCCGTACGACTTCAGTCAACATCTGTGGGCCGCAAAGGAAGGCGCCGGTCAGGTTCTTGGCGTCAATCCAGTGGTCAAACAACTGGTCACACTTGTCGCCATCAATGCGCCCGTTGTACAGGTCGATGTCCTGCTCTTCCCGGGTGAAGATGTACACCAGGTTGAAGCGGGTCATGTATTCGTTTTTCAGATCCTGCAACTGATCGCGGAACATGGTGCTGCTGGTGCCCTTGTTGCCGTAAAACAGGGTGAACTGGCTCTTGGGCTCGGTTTCCAGCGTCGTTTTTACGATGGACAGGATCGGCGTAATGCCGCTGCCAGCTGCGACAGCCAGGTAGTTACCTTCACGCTCAGGGTCCAGCTCAATGGAGAAGTGTCCCTGGGGCGGCATAACGTCGAGAGTGGAACCAGGTTTCAGTTGCTCGTTGGCAAAGTTGGAAAATGCGCCGCCGGGCACGCGTTTGATGGCGATGCGCAGTTCCTGATCATTGACACTTGAGCAAATGGAGTAGGTGCGGCGTACTTCTTCGCCGTCCAGCTTGGTCCGCACGACAAGGTGCTGGCCCTGCTTGTACTTGAATTTTTCTGCCACATCTTCGGGCAGATCAAAGCTCAGAGATACGGCGTTTCTTGTTTCCGGCCTGACCTCTTTCAGAGGCAGAGAGTAGAATTTATTCATGATCGTATCGGCTCTATATGCATTTGAAGTAGTCGAAGGGTTCGCGGCAATCAAGGCAACGATAAAGTGCCTTGCAGGCAGTGGAGCCAAATTCGCTGAGGCGCTCGGTGTGCGTGCTGCCACACAGAGGGCAAGCGATCACCTCATCGGCGCCTAGCAGGCTCATTTTGCTGGCACTGCCCTCAGGCGGTGCTATGCCAAAGGCCCGGAGTTTCTCCCGGCCCTCTTCGGTTATCCAGTCTGTGGTCCAGGCGGGGGTTAGCACACGGTTGATCTGTGGGTCGCGAATGCCTGCTGCGCGCATGGCTTCGGCGATCAACTCTTCGATCAGCTCCGTTGCCGGGCAACCCGAGTAGGTTGGCGTTACATCTATGCTCAGGTGCGTGCCGTCCCAGCTCAGGTCACGAACAATGCCCAGCTCTACAACGCTGACGGCAGGTACTTCCGGATCCAGAACTTTATCCAGCAGTGCCCAGATTGCATCTTCTGTCAGCAGCTCGGGTCGGGCGTTGGCCGGTACCCGGTCGCTGGCAATCAATACGTCTACAGACGATGGTTCGTGTTCGGTCACCGGAATGCTCCCCTTAACAGACTGACTTACCAGGTGGTTGCATCCGGGTAGGCGCGAGGCAGAAACTGCATCACGGCCAGAATGTGCCCCAGGTGCTCGGTGTGCTCGCCGCGCTTGCCGCCCATGTACATCCAGGCGTCTTCCTCACCGACTGTCAGGGTGGCCTGTGCTGCGACTTCCCGCACCATGCCAAACCAGTCCTGCTTGAGTTGCTCAGGGTCCGGGCCGATGCCTGCCTTGAACATGGCCTGGTCGACGTCATCCGGAGTTACCAGCTCGCCGGTGAAACGCCATAGCAGATTGAAGGCGTCCTGAATGCGGCGATGGCTTTCTTCGGTACCGTCGCCCATGCGCTTTACCCACTCGGAGGAGCGGCGCAGGTGATAGGTCGCCTCTTTAACGGCTTTGGCTGCAATGGTGGCGACACGCTCATCGCTGGCGTTTACCAGGCTCTTCAGTGTGAAGTAGTGCCACACATCGAAGAAAAACTGGCGTGCCGTGGTGACGGCGTAGTCGTCATTTGGCTGCTCTACCATCAGCAGATTGCGATAATTGTGAGCATCCCGCAGGAAAACCAGTTTGTCTGCATCGCGGCCATCATCGATCAGCTCAGCGGCGTACTCGTACCAGTTGCGGGCCTGCCCCACCAGGTCGAGTGCGACGTTCATCACGGCCAGCTCTTCTTCAACTGCAGGCGCCTTTCCGGTCAACTCACTGAGACGCTGGCCGAGGATCATGTCGGAGTCAGCCAGGCGTAGCAGGTATTCCTGTAAAGCTTCTTGCTGTGTCATGGTCTGCTCCTTACATGTGCCCGACTTCGTCAGGCAGCTTATAAAAAGAAGCGTGCCGGTAAACCTTGTCTTCGGATGGGTCGAAAAGAACTTCTTTTTCGTCCGAAGCGGAGGCTGTGATGGTTTCGGATGGAACAACCCAGATGCTCACACCTTCGCTGCGACGGGTGTATAGGTCGCGGGCATTTTCCATCGCCATTTCATTGTCCGCAGCGTGCACGCTACCCACGTGTTTGTGGTTAAGGCCGTGCTTGCTGCGTACGAATACTTCGTAAAGACGCCATTCTGACATTGTTATTTCTCCTGTTTAGGCGGCTTTTTCTGCGCGCTGTTTTTGTTTTGCTGCGTAGGCAACGGCGGCTTCCCGGACCCAGGCACCCTCGTCAATAGCTTTCTTGCGCGTGGCAACCCGCTCACGGTTACAAGGGCCATCGCCCTTGAGCACGTCGTAGAACTCTTTCCAGTTGATTTCACCGAAGTCGTAGTGGCCACGTTCTTCGTTCCACTTCAGATCCGGGTCAGGTACGGTGCAGCCGAGGAATTCAAGCTGTGGAATGGTCTGATCAATAAACATCTGGCGCAGCTCATCGTTACTCTTGCGCTTGATCTTCCAGACCATGGACTGCTGGGAGTTGGGGGATTCATCATCGTGGGGGCCGAACATCATCAGTGCTGGCCACCACAGGCGGTTGATGGCGTCCTGAACCATGTCTTTCTGTTCCTGAGTGCCTTCACGCATCATGTCCAGCAGGATCTGGTAGCCCTGACGCTGGTGGAAGCTCTCTTCTTTACAGATGCGCACCATGGCGCGGGAATAGGGGCCATAAGAAGTACGCTGCAGAACCACCTGATTCACAATGGCAGCGCCATCTACCAGCCAGCCCACTGCACCCATGTCAGCCCAGTTCAGGGTGGGGTAGTTAAAGATGCTCGAATACTTGGCTTTACCATCGTGCAGCTTCTGGATTTCTTCATCACGATCAGCGCCCAGGGTTTCCATGGCGCTGTACAGGTACAGGCCATGGCCCGCCTCATCCTGAATCTTCGCCATCAACTGCAGCTTGCGCTTGAGCGTCGGCGCGCGGGTAACCCAGTTGCCTTCCGGCAGCATGCCGACGATTTCCGAGTGGGCGTGCTGGGAGATCTGGCGGATCAGCGTTTTGCGGTAGCCGTCCGGCATCCAGTTCTTGGCTTCAATCTTGGTTTCGGCGTCTACCTTTTCCTGGAAGTCCCTTTCTTCGGGAGACATCTCTTCCAGGGTCTTGAGGCGCTTTGTACCGGTCTCAACCATTTGTGCGTACATAAACTCTCTCCGAATTCGACTTGTTTGGTCTTCTGTCTTCAGACAAAAGTGCGCCGTGAGGCATCACGGGCCATGACTTCATATTATATGATACTGAATAAATATCAAGGAATGACATTTTGTATCATGTTGGTCTTTTAAGACTTTTGTCGTACATTTAACTATTTGAAAATCAACAGCTAATCTATTTCTATTAATGATTGCTTTTGTTTTCCTGAAACACGAAGGAAAAATAAATGACCGGGGCGATACGCTTGGGCGCCCCGGCTAACATCATCAATCCTTGCGACGATCGAATACCCGTTTGGCCTTACCTTCAGAGCGGCTCAGGGTTCCTGCATCCTGTACCTGCACTGTGGTGCTGATGCCGATGTAGGACTTGATGTGATGTGCCAGTTCTTTGGCAGTGTGCTCTTTGATGTCCGCGCCGTCTGCGCCGGCTTTCAGCTCAACCCGGACATCCACGCAGTCCAGGTTGCCCTTTTTGTAGACTTCGATTTCGTAGTGAGGTGCCAGAGCGCGACACTTGAGAACCTGTTCTTCAACCTGAGTCGGGAATACGTTAACCCCGCGGATAATCAACATGTCGTCGCTGCGACCTGTGATTTTGTCGATACGGCGCATAGGTCGGGCAGTGCCCGGCAGCAAGCGGGTTAGGTCCCGTGTGCGGTAGCGCAGTACCGGCATGGCGACTTTGGTCAGTGATGTGAACACCAGTTCGCCGTATTCTCCGTCGGGCAGCACTTCACCGGTTTCGGGGTTGATGATTTCCGGATAGAAGTGGTCTTCCCAGATGGTTGGGCCATCTTTGGTTTCCAGGCACTCCATACCTACGCCGGGGCCCATAACTTCAGACAAGCCATAGATGTCCAGGGCCTGAATGCCCAGTCGGTCTTCCAGTTCGGTGCGCATTTCGTTGGTCCAGGGCTCCGCGCCGAAAATACCCAGTCGTAGCGGCAGCTTCTTCGGATCAATACCCTGGCGGTCTATTTCATCCGCAATGTTCAGCATGTAAGAGGGGGTAACCATGATGATGTCAGGTTCGAAATCCTTGATTAGTTGAACCTGTTTCTCGGTCTGGCCGCCCGACATCGGGATAACCGTACAGCCCAGCCGTTCAGCACCGTAGTGAGCGCCAAGGCCGCCGGTGAAGAGTCCGTAGCCGTAGGCGATGTGAATCTTGTCTCCGGCACTGCCACCGCCGGCACGTATTGACCGGGCAACTATGTCGGCCCAGGTTTCAATATCGCTCTGGGTGTAACCTACAACGGTGGGTTTGCCGGTGGTGCCGCTGGACGCATGCACGCGGACAACCTTTTTCATCGGCACTGCGAACATGTTGAACGGATAGTTTTCGCGAAGGTCGTTTTTGCCGGTAAAGGGAATTTTGGCAATGTCTTCCAGCGTGTTGACATCCATCGGCTTCAGGCCAATGGCGTCAAACGCTTTGCGGTAGTGGGGCACGTTTGTATAGGCGTGCCAAACGCTCCAGCGCAGGCGTTGAAGTTGCTCGTGACGAAGTTCGTCGACACTGGCGGTTTCCATCCGGTCCAGTTTTCCGAGTTTGTGCATGGGTAGGCTCATTGTCGCTTCCTGTCTTGTTCTTGTGACTCCGGCTTTCGGCCGGGCAAGTTTTGTTCGTATTGCTGGCCCGGGGTTACCCGGGCCGATTCAATCACGCTTTAATCATTCTGCGCTGTCGACGCGTTCGATAATCAACGCTATGCCCTGGCCAACACCGATGCACATGGTGCAAAGCGCGTAGCGGGCGCTCTGGCCTTGTTGATGGCGGCGCTCCAGCTCATTCAGTGCCGTGGTCACCAGGCGAGCGCCGCTCATGCCCAGGGGATGCCCCAAAGCAATGGCACCACCGTTGGGGTTAACGTGGTCGGCATCGTCCGGCAGACCCAGGTCGCGTAGCACAGCCAATGCCTGGGCAGCGAAGGCTTCGTTCAGCTCAATCACATCCATATCGGCCAACTCCAGGCCGGCTGTCTTCAGTACCTTGCGGGTAGCGGGTGCTGGGCCCATACCCATGATGCGCGGCTCGACACCGGCAGTGGCCATGGCAACAACCCGGGCACGGGGCTTGAGGTTATGCTGCTTCAGGGCATCGCCACTGGCGAGCAGCAGGGCGCAGGCGCCGTCGTTTACGCCGGAGGCGTTGCCAGCTGTCACGCTGCCGTTCTCACGGAAGGGTGTTCCCAGGCTTGCGAGCTTTTCCAGGCTGGTTTCCCGGGGGTGCTCGTCGGTATCAACAATAAGTGGATCCTGCTTCCGACGAGGAACGCTTACCGGGATAATTTCACTGTCAAAACGCCCCGCTTTCTGGGCGGCAGCGGTACGCTGTTGGCTGCGCAGAGCGAACGCGTCCTGGTCCGCACGGGAAATGCCGTAGTCGGCAGCGACGTTTTCAGCAGTTTCTGGCATGGAGTCAATGCCGTACTGCTTTTTCAGTACCGGATTTACAAAGCGCCAACCGATAGTCGTGTCGAACATTTCGGCTTTGCGGCTGAAGGCGGAATCGGCTTTACCCATCACGAAAGGCGCGCGAGACATGGATTCCACGCCACCGGCCATCATCAGTCCCGCTTCACCGGTGCGCAATGCGCGGGCAGCGCTGCCAATGGCGTCCATACCAGAGCCGCACAGGCGGTTGATGGTGGCGCCCGGAACATCGATCGGCAAACCTGCGAGCAGCAGCGACATCCGAGCTACGTCGCGGTTGTCTTCGCCGGCCTGGTTCGCGCAGCCGTACAGCACATCATCGATAGCTGACCAGTCCAGTTTGCTGTGGCGCTCCTGCAATGCCTTCATAGGAATGGCGCCCAGGTCATCGGCCCGCACGGTTGCCAGAGAACCGCCGTAGCGACCAATGGGTGTGCGTACCGCATCCACTATGTAGGCGTCTTGCAGGCTGTTTTCGTTGCTCATTGATCGTTCTCCGACTGGATGACTTCGCCGCGTACCTGATAGGACTTGCCGCGAAACAGGGCTATTACATGGCCGTTCTGGTTGGTAAGAGTAATGTCGTAAACACCGGTGCGATTGCCTCGGGATTGCTCGACAGCATTGGCGGTGAGCAGATCACCTTCACGGGCGCCGAGCATGTACTCAATGGAGCAACCGGACGCCACTGTAGCTTTGTTATAACTGTTGCAGGCAAAGGCAAATGCAGAATCAGCCAGGGTGAACAGGTAGCCACCGTGACAGGAGCCGTGCCCCTGAATCATGATGCTGGTGACCGGCATGGTAACCGTGGCTTTGCCCGGGGCGACGTGGGTGATTTTCATACCGAGGTTACGGCTGGCCTGATCCCGCTCAAACATGGACTCAGCGCAGTCCTGTGCCAGCTTTTGCGCATCGGGTGCGTGATGTTCGTTGCTCATGAGTAGAATCCCTTTTCAGAAAATCGGTTTTTCCGCAGCAGTAATGCAGGTCGATAGCGGTCTTCACCGTAGCTTTGCTGAAGATGCGAAAGCACGGTATGAACCATGCTGAAGCCGAGGTTGTCGCTCCAGCGCAAGGGGCCTTCCGGATAGTTGAGGCCGGCTTTCATGGCGAGATCGATATCGCTGACCGATGCTACGCCGTGCAAAGCCGCATCGGCGGCTTCATTGGTCAGTGTTGCGACGGTGCGCATAACCACCAGGCCTGGTCGGTCTGCAATCAGGCTCACAGAAATGCCCGCTTTTTGCAGAAGGGCACAAGCGTCGTTTGTGGCTTGTGGAGATGCCTGATCGGCCGAAGCTATAGCGAGGCGGGTGGCTTTGGCATAGTCAAACGCCAGGTCCAACAGAATCAGGTTATTGCAGGCTTCGGCAGCGGCGCGCTCGCTCGCCATGCGGCCATCGGTCAGCGCCAGTACGGCGTCGCCGAAATACAGGCGGCCCGGGCCGTCCCGTTCGATGATTTTGACGCCGCTCTCGCTCAGTCGCGTGACCAGGGCTGCCAATGGCCCCGGGTTGCCTTCCACGATCAGCGTATCGGCTTCGCAGTTGGCAGAAACGGCGGTTGCCGGTTCGGGTTTCTGTGAGCCTTCAGCGTAGTTGTAAAAGCCCTGTCCACTCTTGCGACCCAGCCGGCCGGCCTCAACCAGCTCCTTCTGGACGAGCGAGGGCAGAAAACGGGTGTCCTGATAGTAGGAATTGAAAACCGAGGAGGTCACCGCGTAGTTTACGTCGTGGCCAATGAGATCCGTGAGCTCGAAAGGCCCCATGCGAAAGCCACCGGCTTCGCGCACGACGGCATCCAGTGTCGCGCTGTCCGTTGCCTGTTCCTGCAGCAGGCGCAGGCTTTCGGCATAAAAAGGCCGTGCAACCCGGTTAACAATAAAGCCGGGTGTAGAAGTAGCGGTTACCGGTTTCTTACCCCATTGTGAGGCTGTGGCGTAAACGCACTGTGCAACCTCATCGCTGGTGGCCAGGCCTTTGATGACTTCAACCAGTGCCATCAGCGGGGCCGGGTTAAAGAAGTGCATGCCCACCAGGCGCTCGGGGCACTTCATTTTGGCGCCCAGAGCCGTTACTGAGATGGACGAGGTGTTGGTAGCCAGAATGGCGTTGTCGCCACAAACCTCTTCCAGGTTGTCGAGCAAGCCACGCTTGATTTCCAGATCCTCAACGATGGCTTCGATGACCAGGCCCGCTAATGCAAGCTCGCTGAGTTGGTTAACCGGCTGGATGCGACCAAGAAGTTCGTCCAGTGCGGATTGCTCCATCTTTCCTTTATCAACCCGGCGCTGCAGCTGCTTGGCGATGCTCTGGCGGCCAGCCTCGGCGGCACCTTCGCGCTGATCGAGCAGGAAAACCGGATGGCCTGCCTGAGCAGCTACCTGAGCAATGCCGGAGCCCATGGCTCCGGCGCCGATGACCGCAACGGGGGTGTTCGTAGCGAGTGGTTGCATGTCTTACTTTCCCTTGAATTCGGGTACACGTTTTTCCATGAAGGCGGCAACACCTTCGCGGTAATCGTCGGTGCGGCCAGCCAGGCGCTGAAGATCCCGCTCTACCAACACCTGCGCTTCAAAGCTGTTATCGGCGCTTGCATGCAGGGCACGTTTGATCATTGCCAGGCCTTTGGTGGGCTGAGTGGCAAAATGGCGGGCCAGTTTCATGGCTTCATCCTGCAGGGCGTCATCCTCAACGCACTGCCAGATCATGCCCCACTGTTCCGCCTTTTCAGCACTCAGCTTGTCACCCAATAAGGCCAGGCCTTTTGCACGAGCCATTCCTACGGCGCGCGGTAGGGTCCAAGTACCGCCCGAGTCGGGAATAAGACCAATCTTGCAAAAAGCCTGAACAAAGTTTGCAGAGCGCGCCGCAAGCGTAATATCACAGGCCAGGGCAATGTTTGCGCCCGCTCCTGCAGCAACGCCATTAACGGCGCAGATCACCGGCATGGGAAGGTCCCGAATGGTCTGCAAAAGAGGGTTGTAATAGGTCTCGATGGAATATCCCAGGTCCGGAGCGTCTGCGCCGGGATTCACATTGCGATCCGACAGGTCCTGGCCGGCACAGAAACCACGGCCATTGCCGGTAAGCAGCATGACCCGCACACTGTGATCATTGCGGATGGCTTTAAGCGCAGCGCGCATCTGCTTATGCATTTCAACGTTGAAGCTGTTCAGGCTTTTCGGGCGGTTGAGGGTTACTTTTGCAACCCCCTGATTGATGTCGAGAAGCACGCTCTGCTCAGTCATGGAAGAATCCTTGTAATAGCAGTGAAACCCGGTCTAGTCGCTTCGGGCGGGTGTTTTTAATCAGCCCGGGCTCAACGCCCGGAGAATTTTGGCTTACGTTTGTTTCGAAAGGCCTCTAGACCTTCACGACGATCGTCAGTGGCGGCCAGAATAGTAAAGGCGTGGCGTTCAAACCGAAGGCCGGCAGCAAGGTCCATATCTTCCGCACGCTGCACCGCTTCGCGGGCCAGTTGGACGGCAATCGGCCCTTTGGAAGCTATAGAGCGGCCAATCTCCATGGCGCGCTCCACCGTCAGTTCCGGTTGGCAAACTTCGCTCACCAACCCCGCCGCGAGGGCTCTCTGAGCATCTATAGGTTCGCCGGTGAGCACCATTTGCATGGCGAGCGACTGGCCCACCGCGCGCACCAAACGCTGGGTGCCGCCAGCACCAGGCATAATGCCGAGGTTGATTTCAGGCTGCCCGAAGCGGGCGTTGGTGCCAGCAACCAGAATATCGCCGTGCATCGCCAGTTCGCAGCCACCACCCAGGCAGAAGCCGTTTACAGCACTGATTAAAGGTTTGGTAAACCGGGCGATGCGCGCCCAATGCTTGATGCGGGGGTCTTCGAGCATGCCAACCAGGTCGCGGGTGGCCATCTCGTTGATATCAGCGCCGGCTGCAAACGCACGCTCACTGCCGGTAATAACGACAGCCCGGGTTTCTGGGTCGGCTTCGGCGGCATCCAGCTCGTTGCTCAAGGCTTCAAGCAGAGCAGTATTCAGGGCGTTGAGGGCTTCGGGGCGATTAAGCGTTAACAGACGAACGCCTTGATCCGGCCCATGGGAGAGCAGTATCTGTGGCATAACGGTTCCGGCATTGCTTTGTTTTAATGGTTTGTCGGTCAGGCCTGATGGTAATCAAGGCGACTTCCGTATGGCGGTATTCCGCCTTGTTCGATATCAGGAAAGAGTATAGGTTTGAATTGATACCGGTCAAGAATTTGAAACGAGATTTTTGTATCACGTTATCCTCGGGTTGTTTTCTGTTCTTGTATATTTTTGATTTTAATGGTTATTTTCTTTGTTAGTCTTTAGTCTTAGATTAGGCGAAAAGAGCCTGTTCTGGGCTTTTCCGGCGTGTATGCCGTGTATGATCTGTTCCGATACAGAAAAAGTAGCTTAAAATACAAAAAAACAAACACGTTGTGAGGAGCTTTTTATGCCGTATTACCGGATTGACGGTGTGACGCCAGTGGTGCATCCATCAGCCTACGTGCATCCCACGGCCGTAATTATCGGCGATGTGCATGTAGGACCAGACTGCTACGTTGGGCCCTGTGCGTCCTTGCGCGGTGATTTTGGCCGCATTGTGATGGAGCAGGGCGCGAACCTGCAGGACACCTGCGTGGTTCATGCTTTTCCAGGGCGTGATGCGGTTATCCGGCGCAATGGCCATATCGGGCATGGTGCGGTTCTGCATGGCTGCGTTATAGATGAAGATGCCATGGTAGGGATGAACGCGGTCGTAATGGATGAAGCTGTGATAGCTGCGCGGTCTATTGTAGGGGCAGCAGCGTTTGTGAAAAGTGGTTTTAGTTGCGAGCCGGCATCCTTGATTGTGGGTTCACCTGCCAAGGTGCTCCGCCAGTTGAGTGATAAAGAAGTCAGCTGGAAACAACGCGGCACCCAGGAATATCAGCAGCTGACGCGCAGGTGTCTGGAAAACATGAGAGAGTGCTCGCCACTGGTTGAAGTGGATGCGGATCGGCCCAGGCTGCAGATTGGCGAACATGACTTGAAAGACCGGTAGTTGACGCCCGGTTTGGACATGCAGCTAGCCAGGCCGTGGGCTGGTTGGGCAGCAACGGGCAATGTTAACCGGTTGGTTCGATCGGGCTCTGCAGGCGCTCCTTTCGCTAGGGTGTGCGTGCAGAGTTCAGGACAACATCGATAGGTTGGGGAACGCCGAAATAATACCCCTGCAGGTATACGTGAGGATGCCGGGACGCCAGGAAGTTTGCGTGAGCCTCGGTTTCCACTCCTTCAGCAATGACCCGTACCCCCATGGTTTCGCCAATCCGCACAACCATTTCGACGATGTTGGCCGCCACGGTCTCATGGAGTGCTGAGAGCACAAAGCTACGGTCGATTTTGACCTCGGATATGGGCAAACGCTGTAATCGTGACAATGAAGAGTAGCCGGTCCCAAAATCATCCAGTGAGAAAACACAGCCCAAGCTGCGAATAGCTCCCATCTTTTGCACCACCGTTTCCAGATTGTCAGCGGATACGCTTTCTGTCAGCTCCAGCGTGAGCAGCTCCGGGGGAAATCCGGAGATAGACAAAGCATTTCCCACAGCTTCCACAAAATCATCTTCCGCGAAGTGTTTTGCTGAAATATTGATGGCGCACCGCAAAGCCGGGTGGGTGCGGTGTAAGGCATTCATTTTCTCCAGCGTTTTACATAGCACCCAGCGTTCAATTTTTACAATTTGCCTGGAGTTTTCGGCGTGCGGAATGAATTCGCCCGGGCCAAGCAGGCCGCGTTCGGGATGATTCCATCGAATCAGGATTTCCAGCCCGCTCAGAACCCTCTCTGGCGAGAGTTGAGGCTGTGCGTAAAGTACAAACTGATCCTGCTCAAGTGCCTGGTTGATATCAGACTCAATCTGAAGCTGGTGCCGGATTTTTTCACTCATCGAGTCTTCGAAGATAGCGATTGGCCGCTTATCTGCTTTGGCGCTACGATGAGCAGTTTCAGCATTCTGAAGCGCAGAAGAGGGTGAGTCGGAGCTTTGAGTGGGGTACAAGGCTGCGCCGATGGTAACTTCCAGGCGAAGCTCGGGGCCTTCCTCGAAAATGATGGGTTCCGTCAGACAGTTCTGAATATGATTGTAGAGCGCGAGCACAACCCGGTAGGTGTCATCAATGCTCCATTGCTTGGGTGCGAGCACAATGCCGAATTCGTCACCGGAAAGCCGGGCGATAGAATCGTCCGATAGAACCGCATCGCGAAGACGCTTGGCGAACTCTCTGATGACCTTGTCACCGTACTTGAAGCCGCAGGTTTCATTGATGTAACGAAAATTATTGATATCAACAACCAGAACTGCGGTGGACACCTTGCCGTGGTTACAGAACTTCAGCACGGTTCCCAATTGGTTAAGGAAGAGAGCCCGGTTCGACAGGCCGGTAATCGGGTCGCGCCATGTCAGCTCTTCCAGCCGTTGTTCGGTTTCTTTCAGGCTGGAGATGTCGTTGAATACGGTAACATAATGGGTAATTTCGTTATTTTTGGAGCGGATAGTGCTGATTGTCCGGAGTTCAGGGTAGAGTTCTCCGGATTTTCGGCGGTTATAAATCTCGCCAGACCAATGGTCATGTTTATCCATGTAAGATCTGAGGCTCTCCAGGCTAAGCAGGGGATCCGGGGCGCTGTTCATCGTGGCGTAGCTGCGGTTGAGCACCTCTTTTCGGGCATATCCCGTGATGCGGGAAAACGCGACGTTGACGGCGACTATTTTGCAGTTTGCATCCAGCAGAACAATGCCTTCCGAGGTGGCCATGAAGACGCTCTCAAACAGGTTCCTCTCCGGCGCCCTCGAATTGTCGAGCTTTTCAAGCCGCCTTTTCAGGTCATGATTGAGCGTAATCATGTGGTCAAGCATGCCGCTCATTGAAATGTGTGTGCGGACCCTGGCTTTGACCGACGTCAGGCGGATCGGCTTGTGAATGTAATCGACCGCCCCGGCTTCAAACCCTTCTTCTTCCGATTCCGGGTCGCTCCGGGCGGTTACAAATATAACCGGAATGTGCTGCAAGTCATGACGTGCCTTCAGGTTGCGGCACATTTGCAAGCCATCCGTGCCCGGCATCATTATATCCAGCAGGATGAGGTGAGGCCTTTCTCCTTGCTTTAGTGTATCCATTGCCTCGACAACACTGGTTGCAATGACCAGGTCGTATTCCTGGCTCAGTGCGTCGGTAAGCGCACGAATGTTTGTGGGTTCATCATCCACAACCAGAATTTTTGGTTTGTTGCCCGATGCAGTAAATTCCCCAAGCTGTCCGGCAGATTCAAAGTATGGGTCTGACACAATCACGCCCCCCCTGCTCCTTGGCCTCATAAAGACTTCTGTCTGCCGCGGCGAGTAATTCGACAGCCGTTGATAACGATGACGGCTGGGTGGCGGAGCATCCTATGGATACGGTGACAGGTGGGGCTATTCCCGCAAAGCTCGGGCATTTGCTGAGTTCGGTCTGGAGGGCGCTGGCAAAGTTGTTTGCCGCCGTTATCGTGCTGCGCAGATCGGCCTCCGGAATCAGTGCAGCAAATTCGTCACCACCCAGGCGTGCAGCTACCTCTCCTGCTCTTGAAAAGCTCTTGCTCATTACACGGGAGAGCTGTTGAAGGCACAAGTCGCCCTGGGCATGTCCATGCTGATCGTTAATCTGCTTAAAATGGTCCAGATCGATCAGTATGAGGCCAACGGAGCTGTTCTGGCGGCGGGCACGCCGCCACTCCAGGTCAAGTTGCTGATCGAACAGGCGCCGATTACCTATGTTGGTTAATGGATCCGTTAATACAGCAGTTGCCAGCAGGTCAGTTTTACGTTTCAGGTCAATAAATGTGGAGACCTTGGCACTCAGTATGGTTTTGTTAAAAGGCTTCAGAACATAGTCGGTTGCGCCATGGCGGAATGACTCTTCAATGTCCTTCGCTTGATCCGAACCCGAAATGCAGATTACGGGCAGGTACGCGTAAGATTCGGACGCTCTCAGCTCTTTCAGAAAGCTCAGTCCCGAACCGTCGGGCAGATACAGATCGAGAAGCACAACGTCAATATCGTCCGTCAACAGGCTCCTGGCTTCTGACATGTTCTGGCTAATAACCAGCTCACAAGCATCACCCAATATGCCAGCCAGGCTGGCAATGCATACAGGCTCATCTTCTATGATCAGCACAGTTGGTGTTTTATTCGAGTTCATCAGATGACCTGCCCTGGATTTCGATGTTGATCTTGGCGAGTAGGTCAATTGCCTGTCCAAACTTGTAGGTTTCAAGCGCCCCGCGCAGTTCGAGTGAAAGGCCGGCCAGGTCATTCTCGTTCAAATAGGCCAGCACCTGATCGATATCCGTGTCCGCCGCAATGCGGTTGCTGCCCAGGCGTTGGTTCATGCGCTCGATAATCTGATCAATGGGTTCGCTTCTGGCACTATCTGATATCGCCGGATGATCGGTTGCGAGGGCGGTTTCCCGAAGTTGGCGAACGTGCTCCGTAAGCGTTGTCAAAAGCGCTTCGGGGCCAGCAGAGGGCTCCCCCGAATCACTACCATTTTCGACACGCTCTGCCAGACGTTGCAATTCGGTGTTGGCGATGTTGGCCGCAGCACCTCTGATTCTATGAGCTACAGCTTTCGTCATGGCGGCGTCTTCGGTACGCATGCAGCGTTCGATATCCGCCGTCATCTCTTTGGAGCTGGCGAGGAAACTGCGCAGGCACCGGTTGAACAGCTCCGGGTTGGCCCCGAACATGTCCTGATAAACGGGCCGGGAAATGAACCCGGGTAACCCGTCGTGGCCCGGCTGCTTTACAGTGTGCGCTGGGAGGTGCGCCGAAGCGGCAAGCGCGTGTTCCTGGAAGAACGACTGCAGAAGCCGCTGAATATCTCCGGGAAGTACTGGCTTGGTCAGATAGTCGTTCATGCCGGCTTCGTAAGCCGTGCTGCGATCATGTTCGGATATTGAGGCCGAGAGGGCTGCAATCACAGGCTGCGTGAGGCTTTGATGGCTGCGGATTTGTCTGACAATATCCTGCCCGGTCTCACCGTCGAGGTGTAGGTCCATGAGGACAAGGTCAAACGACTGTGTTTCAAGTTGCTGCATCGCCTGAACTCCATTGTGGACGGACACAGAATCCACACCGAAAGAGTTTAGGTAGCTCGCGACGATTTCGCAATTGAGTTGCACGTCGTCAACAATCAGTGCATTCAGGTTATGGAACAAGGGCCGCGGGCCAGAGTTTACCGTGTGCTCCGCCAACTGCTTCGGAGCCAGGTGTTCAAAAAGCTTGGAGGGGGTTAGTGGCTCGAATGCCACTTTCCCGCCGGCATTCTGGTATTCAATCAGCCAGTCGCTCTGGAAACCCGCGGGAACGATAATCAGTAGTCTGGCCAGCTGATATTGTTCGTCTGCGGATAACAATTCCAGAGTAAACGCTTTGACGGCAGAGACTTCGATATTCTCCATATCGATAATAGCCATTGAGGGTGTGGCACTCTCTGCGGTGGGTGCGTCCGATAATATCGACTTGATCTGTTTTAATGTGGTTGTCGGTATCAGCTCCAGCGACCAGTGCTCGCGGTAGGCTTTCAGTAGTGCGAGGTTGTGGTTCAGGCCGTAGTGATGCACCTGGATAGGGCTGGATATATGGCGGGTGCCAATGCTTGGTTCGTTTTCAGCTATTTCAACTGGCACTACGAGGGTGAATTTTGAACCTTTGTTTTCAGCACTTTCAACTGTCAGGGTTGCGTCCATCAAATGCGCAAGATGGCTGCTGATCGCGAGGCCAAGGCCTGAGCCGCCAAACTCGCGGCTGGTCGATTCGTCAGCCTGGCGAAAATTCTCAAAAACCCGCTGCTGATCCTCCTCTCTGATGCCAATGCCCGTATCCTTTACGGTGACCTTTAATAACCCGCGGGTTTCAGTGATATTGCTGAAGCCAACGCTTACGCTGACACTGCCCTGATGGGTAAACTTGATCGCGTTGCCGACGAGGTTGCTACAAATCTGGGAGATTCTCAGCAGGTCGCCTGTCACACACTTGGGTGTAGACGGCGCAATATTAACGCGTAGCTTCAGTCCTTTTTCTTCGGCAACTATGGCAAACAACTCAACACTACGCTGGATAAGTGCTTCGATTCCAAACGGCTGAAAATTAAGCTCTATGTGGTCGGCTTCGATCCGGGACAAATCCAGGATGTCATTCAGCAGCTGGAGTAGCACCTCAGATGCATTAAACGCCTTGCCTACCAGTCGTCTCGAGTAATCATTGAGCTGTGCGTCTTTGAGCAGCACAAGCATGCCGATAATGGCGTTCATCGGGGTCCGAATTTCGTGGCTCATGTTGGCCAGGAAGGCCGCTTTTACCTTAACGGCCGATTCAGCTTCCTGCTTCTGCATGTTCAGCTCGGCTGTTTTTTCAATGACTTCTTGTTCGGCCCGGCGTTTGGCGTTCGATAGCAACAGGAAGGCCGCGAGTATCAGCCCGTTGATTATCAAGCCACTGACAAGAATGACAATCGGTTGTTTGCTGACGGTGTACTTTTCGAAAAGCTGTGTTGTCTGAGCATCGAATGTCCATTCCCGGCCATAGATCTCCAGCGAGTATGAGGTTTCAAACAAGGGGGAGCTGTCGTAGTTCTCCTCCTCCGTTTCGCTGAATTCGCTATAGAGCTGCTGCTCACCATCGGTGATGCGGACGTGGACCAGTCTGTTGGTATTCGCCAGGGTGCCTTCCATGAGCCGTGCCACGATAAACGGTGCGTATACGAGACCCAGAAAGTCAGTTTCTTCGTTCAGCTCCTGCCCTGCGTCCGGTGTATGATAAAACGGGTGGAAAAACAGAAAGCCCGGGGTCTTCTCGTCGTCCTGTACCAGAGCGATAGGACCGGTAATCTGAGTCTCTCCCGTGCGCATGGCTTTTAGCGCCGCGGTATAGCGGTTGGCTTCATGGGCCATATCCAGGCCAATCGCAGCTTCGTTACCGGCCAGGGGCTCGAGATAGGTAATAGGCCAGAAATCCGACCCTGTATGAGGCGGATGGACGCGATAATCCGGACGTTCTTTCCGTTGTTCCGCGAGATAGGATTCGAGCCCGTTTTCGGGGACTCTGCTGATGACACCGATGCCGGCGACTCCAGGCAGGCGATCCTGCACAGCCAGGGCCTCTGCGAAACGACGCCACTGCTCCAGCGTAACCTTCTCATCGTTTACCCGAATGGTGCTCACGCCGGAAATCAATGCAAACTCGTACTTTTGCATCCGGTCCAACAGCAGCCCGTTAAGCTGCTGGATCCGTCGTTCAAACTGATCTTCGGCCCTGGCGTCGGCGATCTGTGCAGATACTTGCCAGGCTACGATCGTCAGCAGCAAGGAAAGGCCGACAACTACCCAGTGCAGCTTTGTCAGTTCAGCCACAGCACCCCGGATTTTTGTCATATGCAATCATTGCCTCAGTAATGGGTAGGCCAAGACTTTTCAGGTTAGTCGAGAAAACGAAAAAGTGCTAGTACGACAGTAGGTTACCTTAGTCTAAGGTGGTTCTGATTTGCCGCTATACAGCCGGGTGCCCGGGAGCTGTTTTGCTTGGTGACTTTGTCACTGTTTCACGCTCCTGGCGGGAGTAATCTCCTGAAGAATCGCTTATAACCTGTCGCTCAGTGAGGCGGTCATGAAACAAGTGCATTTCCAGGAAACGTACCCAATCACTGTCTTTGATATCAATAAGTCCGAGACACGGTTTGCTTCTGCAGAGCATATGGCGGACGTGTTCTGTTTTGGGCAGTCGCTTCGCAACCAATAGCGATTTTTGCCGGGAAGAGGAAGAAGGTTTATGTGGCCATTACTTTTCTGGATGCAGAAACATCTGGTCTGGAGTATTCCGCTTGCCATGATTGCGGGCTTTGTAGCGGGCCAGCTTGCGGAGCCCGGTCCGCTACGCTGGGCAATACTTCCGCTGACCTTCCTGATGGTCTATCCAATGATGGTAACCATGAACCTGCGTCAACTGCTGCAGCCGGGGGGCGGCAAATTGATGTGGGTAACCCAGTTACTCAACTTTATTCTGATACCTGCGCTTGGTTATGGCGCCGGCCTGCTTTTTTTCCCGGATGAGCCGTTTGCACGATTAGCGCTCCTGTTAACGTCGCTGCTTCCAACATCCGGCATGACCATCTCCTGGACAGGCTTTGCAAAAGGCAACGTGCCAGCTGCGGTGCGGATGACGGTGATAGGCCTGATTGCGGGGTCCCTGCTTGCTCCACTTTATCTTAAAGGACTGCTGGGCGCGGTGATCGAGATTCCGGTTTCCCAGGTGTTCATGCAGATCGCGCTTATCGTGTTTCTGCCGTTGGTGCTGGGCTATTTAACTCAGCGGGCGCTTATATCAAAGCACGGTCAGGAGAGCTTTCAGAAGAATATAAAGCCGAAGTTTCCACCGTTTTCGACCCTTGGTGTGCTGGGCGTGGTGTTTGTTTCCATGGCGCTGAAATCGCAGGATATTCTGAACAATCCTGAATCACTGCTCGCCTATCTGGTGCCCCTGGTACTTATTTATGCATTGAACTTTGTTATCAGCACTTTAATCGGCAAGGCACTGTTCCCCAGGGGCGATGCGGTCGCGCTGGTGTATGGCACGGTCATGCGGAATCTTTCGATAGCCCTGGCTATTGCCATGGGCGTTTTTGGTACAGAGGGCGCTGATGCCGCCCTGCTGATTGCTTTGGCATATATTGTTCAGGTGCAGGCGGCAGCATGGTATGTCAAATTCACTGACCGCCTTTTTGGCGCACCGGGCTAGGCGATCTGTATATTGATTACCAACAGGATGTCGAGTCAGGTCGGGTCGGGTACCATGGCTGCACTCCCCCAACAATTTCACGGCGAAGCTATAGTCCACTGTGTGGGTCCCGGTGAGATCTCCGGCTGTGACGAAGTATGACAAGGAACCGAGAGGCCATGAGCGACTTACCTAGCATTCTGATTGTCGGCGCAGGCGCTATAGGCAGTTTCTATGGTGCGATTTTGAAGAAGGCCGGTTGCTCTGTGAGTACGGTACTGCGCTCCGACTATAAAGCAGTCAGTGCTCAGGGCGTTCGCATTACCAGTCCGCTAGGAGACCTGTCCTACGAGCCAGATCACATATATCGGGACGGCGATTTGCCTGAGGAATCTCCGGACTTTCTTATCCTGTGCGTAAAGGTTTTACCAGGCGTGGATCGGGTGGCGTTGGTCGCGCCCTGGATGGGCGCGAAAACCCGCCTTGTGTTGATTGAAAATGGCCTGGATATCGAGAAAGAACTGGCCGATGCGTACCCGGACAAGCCTCTTATAAGCTGTCTTGCTTTTATTGCCGTCAGTCGGACAGAGCCCGGTGTGGTTGAACATACAGCTTACGGCAAACTGGTGATGGGCTGTTACCCGCAAGGCACTGATGAGAGCTCCCGGATTTTGTCGCAACTGTTTATTGCTGGCGGTATCAAGGTCGATCTGACTGAGCATGTTGTGGCTGAACGCTGGCGTAAGTGCCTCTGGAATACACCGTTTAACCCCTTGTCTGTTATTGCTAACGGTGCAGATACCCAAACCATTCTGGACACTGAAGGCGGTGAAGAGCTGATCCGGGCCATGATGCATGAGGTAGTCGCCGTGGCTGCGGCCGAAGGCTACCCTATGGATGAGGCGTTAATCGATAAGAACATTAACAGCACCAGGAAAATGCCTGCTTACACGAACAGTATGGCTCTTGATTACCTGAACGGTCGCCCGATTGAGCGAGAGGCCGTATTAGGTAATGTGGTGGCCTTGGCGAGGGATCATGGCATTGCGGTGCCTCACCTGAATACCGTGTTGGTGACACTGAAGATGCGTGCAGCCCTGGAGGGGCGGGAATAGTATCAAGGCAGTGTTAGACAGTGTTCGGAGGCCACTGCGATTCCCCGGGTTTACCGGGAAATCGTTTTGCTGACAGACGTGGACCAATCGCTCTCAAGGCCATTTGTGTCAATGGTTTTGATGGCAAAGTACCAGGTGCCCTCGGTAAGCCCGGCGACTTCGTATTCCATTGCCTGTCCGTCTTCCACAGTTACTTCATTAGATCTTTCTTCGATGTCCTGTTCGGTGCCGTATCGAACGACGTACTGTTCAATCTCGCCCATAGCCAGGGACTCACCGTTCACCCGGGTTGAAGGGGCATTCCAGCTCATTTTCGCGGAGCCAATCAGCGGTTCTGGACCTGGTACGGGCTCTGGAGTGGGTGCAGGTTCTGGCTCTGGGCTCGGCTCGGGCATTGGCTGAGTCGGGGCATCAGGCGTTGGTTCAGGCTGAGTCGGAGCATCAGGCGTTGGTTCAGGCTGGGGTGTGGGTTCTGGCTCCGGTTTAGGCTGCGGCGCAGGTTCGGGGGTCGGCTCGGGTTGAGGTGCCGGTTCTGGAGCGGGCTCTGGTTGGGGCGAAGTGATGTGGCCGGTCGACCCCAGCGTCTCCTCCAGGCTCGCGATTGCGTCAGCAAGAACATTGTCCCGGACACCTGCATCTGCCAGTTGCGACTGCAAATATTCAGCCTGAAGCATGCCTGCCAGCGCCAACAGTTCAACGCTCAGCTCGAGATCATCTCCGGCGCTAAGCGGTAAGTCTCCACTTGCATCGGCGCTCTCCCTGGCGGTTTCAAGCACATCACCCAGCGTGCGCCAGCGGTCACCGTCGACGAGGCTAAGAAACGCGATATTCAGCAACGCGGTCTTCAGGTCCGACGCTTGAACGCTTCCTAAATCAGATGCTGCGAGATCTACAGGCCTTCTGGACAGAGCGCCATCGTCAAGCCCGAAGCGTTCTTCCTGGTCGCTGAGCAGTTCGATAAATAGATTCAAGCCGCCATCGGAAAATTTGAGGAATTTTTCGAATGCCAGAGTTGCCAGTGGGGTCAAAGCCACAGCTCTACTGCTATCGGAAGGATCCACAAGCGACTTCAAAACCAGATTGTTGCCCGGCCAGAACCACTCGCCAAAGCCGACGGTGACGCCGGATGGCGTGTTGCATGCGGGTTGTGCGTCACAGCGCATGCGAGTTTGGGTATCTGACTGCAATATGACTTTCAGCGACCGCGCTGAATAGTCTTCAGGTACTGAAATTCGGAATCCGCCGTTCTGGTTGGTTCTGACGGTTTCCCCTATCTGCTCCCAACCGCTGTCCACGACGTCAGCCTCGTGGCGCCAGATCGATACCAGCCCGCCTTCAATGGCGCCCTTGACGGCATAGCCTTCTACCCAGAGCTTTTGGTTCTCGCTTTCTCCAGAGGAAGCGCCGTTGCCAGGAGTACTCACCGATACGTCGGGAGTCTCAGCTTTTGAAGTTGATGAATCACCCCCGCCGCAGGCTGAAAGAAGAGAGCTTAGCGCTATGGCGAAGAAACCGAGCCGTGTGCGTGTTTGGAAGGTATTCATTGCAACTCCAGAGAAAGTGGACGATGCAATGCTAGCGCTCAGAGGTGTTAAATGGTGTTAATTTTGACGCCGTTTGGTTACTTGCTGCGTCAATTTACCGTCGTATGCTGGTAGAGGGCGTGCGAGTAGCTGCTCTGTAATTTTTGCTGATGAACAACAACAGTTGTGCAACTGCTATTTATCAAGGCGGTAACGGTTTGAGTAGAGATTGTAACCAACCCTGTACGGTTGATGGGAATAGCATTAACGTTAACCCTGGGCGCTGTCAGAATTGACTGAAAGCTCGACTTGTTCGCCGATTAATTGAGAATGGCTGCTCTTTGGCATGGAGTTAGCTATGTGTTTTCTCCCGTAACTGATGGAAAAACTATGCGTTCGGGCAGCATTATATTGGTTGCGGTTTTATTGCTCGTAACATCAGGGTTTGCGCCAGCGGCAAAATCAAAAGAGCTGGTGTTCCTCAATTGGCCGAATTATATGGATCCGGGCATTCTCGCTGAGTTTGAACGGCGCACTGGTATTTCAGTAAGGCAAAGTTATTTTGACTCAGATACTGCCCGCGGCGAGTTACTCCTTGAGTCGGAAGGGAAGGGCTACGATGTAGCGCTCATCAACGGTGCTTCTATCCGTATTCTGGCCAAGCGCGGTTGGCTTGAGCGCATTGATGAATCGAGCATCCCTAATCTGAAACACATCGATCCACGTTGGCGTTCCGCGTTTGTGCAGGCTGAAGACTTTGGCGTGCCTTATTTCTGGGGCACGCTCGGTATTGTTTACCGCAAGGATCTGGTGCCCTTTAAGGTTTCAAGCTGGATGGACCTGTTGCGCCCGGCTGAGGAGCTGCATGGCAAAGTCAGCATGATTGGTGACGGTGCGGATATGATCGGCGCTGCTTTAAAGGCGCTCAGATATTCGCTCAACAGCATCGACGAGAAGGAGTTGAAAGAGGCCGAGGCGTTGTTGCAAGCGCAGGCTCCCGCGGTCAAGACCTATCGATATCTTTCCCTGGACGAGGATTCGGCACTGCTGTCCGGCCAGATTGTCATGAGCATGATGTACAACGGTGATACCCGAATGCTGCAGCAGCATAGTGATGATATTGCGTTTGTATTGCCCAAAGAAGGTGGCAATATCTGGACGGATTACTTGAGCATACTCAGTGCCTCCTCCCGCAAAACCGAGGCAAAGCTCTTCATCAATTTCCTCAATGAGCCAGAGATAGCCGCGCGGCTGGCGCGTTATGTCTACTATGCCACCCCTAACCGAGCCGCTGAAGCATTGCTGCCGGCGGAATTCAAGAGCGACCCCATTATTTATCCGACTGGCGAAGCGCTAGAGAATTCTGAAGCCTATCGGCGTTTGCCTCCTCGGGTGCAAAAAAATCGAGCTGCAATTTTCTCGCGTATTGTTTATTAGTCATCGCTCCCTTAATGGGTGGGCCTGTAACTATGACCAACCACAAAGTCTTTTCAGGCAAGTTCAGGAACCCCTGGATTGCGCTCATCCTGATTGTGCTCAGTTTGCCACTGCAAGCAGCCGAGCCAAGGGAGTTGGCACTCCTCAGTTGGCAGGGATACATGGATCCGGAGATTGTTGAGGAGTTCAGGCAGCGCACAGGCATTTCAGTGAAACAAACCTATTTCGAATCGGATGCTGCCCGGGATGAAGTGCTCCTGGAGACGGGCGGGCGAGGCTACGATATAGCGCTGATCAACGGCGCTTCGATCCGGATTCTGGCAAAACGTGGGTGGCTTGAGCCGATTAATGAAACGGACATCCCCAATTTGAAGCATGTGGATCCGCATTGGCGCGCCCTTCACGACAAAGCGGAGACGTATAGCGTGCCCTATTTCTGGGGTACCCTGGGGATTGCTTACCGCAAGGATCTGGTGCCTTTTGCTGTTTCAAGCTGGATGGATCTGTTGCGGCCGGAAAAAGAAATACAGGGCCGGGTGGCGATGATCAGTGATGCAAGGGACCTTATCACTGTTGCCTTGAAGGCTCTGGGTTATTCCATTAACAGTACTGATGCAAAGGAACTTGCGGCAGCCGAAGCACTACTACAGGCGCAGGCCCCGGCCGTCAAAACCTACAAGTACGTGTCCAGGGGCAAAAACTCTGCTCTGGTGAACGGCCAGGTTGTCATGAGTATGATATACAATGGCGGTGCCCTGGAGGTTCAGGAATATCATGATGAGATTGCGTTTGTCCTCCCGAAAGAGGGCAGCAGTATCTGGGTCGACTATCTGAGTGTGCTCAGCGCCTCTGCTAACAAGGCGGCCGCAAAACAGTTCATCAATTTTCTCAACGAGCCAGAGATTGCTGCGCAACTGGCGCAATTCGTCTGCTTTGCTACGCCGAACCTGGCCGCTGAAGCACTGTTGCCTGAAGATTTCAGAAACGACCCGGTTATCTATCCGAGTGAGGAAGCCCTGGAGAATTCGGAAACCTATCGGCGTTTGCCTGCCCGGACTGAAAAACTCCGCGCAACCATATTTTCACGCCTCGTCGACTGAGACTGATTTACTCTATGCGTCTTCATGCCAAGGTTCTGTTAGTTGTTGTGCCTTTAGCCGTGATCCCGCTATTGATCCTGGGATGGTTGGCCTATGACCAGCTGCGTTCAACGGCGATAGAGCGCAGCTCCAGCCAGATGACAACAATAATGGACCAGGTGGTGCGTAGCTTTCAGGTGCATCAGGACGTTGCCAAAGCGAATGCCAAACTGTTCGCGGACGCCTCACTCATGCGCGCTTATGCGCTGACGGAAGACGAGGAAGAGCGATACGTACTCATGCTTCCTTCTCTTCTCAAGCTGTTTTCCAGTTACCTGCGTGCCTATCCCGACTACACCGAGATCCGCTTTTTGCTGCCGGATGGTTACGAAGACGCACGTGCGACCCTGGTGCCCCTGCCAAATGCGACGGAAGAAGAAGGTGATACACCTTTTTTCCAGGAGCTGAGTGGTTTCAAAGGTGAAACATATGTCCAGGTTACGCCCGTTCCTGACAGCCACTCAATGTCGCTGCAGGTCGCGCGCCCCATTCGATTGATTGATCTGACTACCCAGGATCCGCTAAATGGCACCCCAGCGCTACGCGGCTATCTGGTAGTGACTATGGGGCTCGGTTTTCTGCAGGACCAGGTGAGCGCCAGCCGGATTGGCGAAAACGGCCATACGCTTGTGGTCGACAAAACCGGCAGGATTGTTTTCCACCGGGATTCTTCCCGGCTGGGCCAGGAGTTGCCTTCACCCTTGTTGAATAAGATTTTCAGCATAGGAACCGGTGAGCAGCTTATACCTGCGTCTTTTCAAAACGAGGACATTTTGTTGGCGACCCGGCGCCTGAACGAAGACCTGCTGTTGATCGGGGTTTTGCCCGAGGAAGAATTGCTTGCAGAAAGCCAGCGCCTGGGGGATATCGTTGTCTGGATCATATGTAGCACCGTATTTCTGATGGTTGTTGCGCTGTTGATGGCCATGAACTTTCTCATGGTTCGACCATTGAGGCAGTTAATGGGTGCCATTCGTGAGATTAGCCACGGAAACCTGGCGCCAAAGATCGCTCTGTCCACAAAAGATGAATTTGGTTTGCTGGGGCTGAGTTTTCAGGAAATGGCCGGCAATCTTGAAAAATCACGCATCAAAATCGAGCGGCTGGCCTACCACGACAGCCTTACCGGTTTGCCTAATCGTTTTCGCGCCCATGAAAACTTGCGCCACATGATTGCTTTGGCCAGCAGAGAAAGCAGCAAAATGGCTGTTCTGTTTCTTGATCTGGATAACTTCAAGCGGGTTAACGACACCTTGGGACACCAGGTGGGTGATGAGCTTCTCAAAGAAATGGCAAACCGCCTTACCTCGGTATTGCGCGCTGAGGACGTTGTTCAGTTGGAACCCTCAGAAAACACGGATGATATTCTCGCCCGCCTCGGCGGCGACGAGTTCATTATTCTGTTGCCCAGGGTCAAGGGTTCCCCGGATGCAGCCAAGGTAGCCTTGCGTATCCTCGAAATCATGACGGTGCCATTCCAGCTGGGTGAGAACGAGATCTATAGTGGAAGCAGTATTGGCATTTCTCTGTTTCCCGATGACGGAACGGACGTGGACGATTTGATAAAGCGTGCCGATGCCGCGATGTATCAGGCCAAGGAGCAAGGGCGTAACAATTTCCAGTTCTATTCGGCCTCATATAATCGTGCGGCGTTTGAGCATATCTCACTGGAAGGCAGGTTGAGACGCGCAATAGAGAACGACGAACTGGAGCTTTACTATCAACCGCTGATACAGGCCCGAACCGGTAAAATCGTCGGGCTGGAGGCGCTTCTGCGTTGGAACGACCCGCTGGAAGGGATTATTCCCCCGGACAAGTTTATTCCGATCGCCGAGGATAGCGGTCTGATTCTTCCGATTGGTGAGTGGGTTTTGCGGGAGGCCGGTTATCAGTTGAGCGTCTGGCAGGCTGCCGGTTTCACCGATGCTTGTGTTTCTGTCAATGTCTCCGCGATACAGCTTCAGCGCCAAAACCTTGGTGCGATTGTATCTAAGGTATTGAAAGATAATGGGCTCAAGCCCGCTCAGCTGGAGCTGGAAATCACCGAAACGGCTCTCATGAAAATCAAATCGGAGGTGATCAGCGACCTGGATGCAATGCGGCAAAAAGGAGTGACTATTTCACTGGATGATTTTGGTACCGGCTACTCCTCTTTGAGCCTTCTACAGGAATTGCCGATAGGAAAACTAAAAATCGATAAAAGTTTCGTGCGGGATATGCTGGTTGATCCCAAGGATGCCGCTCTGGTTTCAGCCGTGCTGTTTATAGCCAAAAGTCTTGGGCTTCGTTCAACCGCCGAGGGTGTTGAAACGCCAGAGCAGGCCGCGCATCTGGCTGGTGAAGGGTGTGATCAGCTTCAGGGATATTTGTTCTGCCGCCCATTACCGGTCGCTGACATGACCAGGTTCTTGAAGTCCCGAAAGGCCATCGGTCTGCCTGTATCGGAGGGCTATAGATAACAGTCGGCAGCACAGAAAACGCCGCCCGGCGTTTTCTGTGCGTGTCACAAAACGGTAGAGAAAGAGACACAGCGCCGTCACTTCAGACCGCTACTTTCGAGTAAAGTAGCGGGAACACGGTCTATGACTTCTGCCATCACTATTTACGCCCTGGCAACAACTATCAGCCTTTACCTGATTTACAGAATCCTGGTAAGACTACAGTTGTCGCGGGCGAAACATCCTTCTCTTCGGGGGCACAGCAACTGGTCTCGTCGTGTTGCCCGTCTGGTACCTTTCTTCAGTTACGATGAGGCTGGTTTTTTTGCCAGTGACGGCGCGCCCGCGCAGGTAATCCAGCAGCGTCGAAAGGCACTTCGGGATCTGCAAACTAGAGCAGAGCAGCAATCCCCTGAAACCCTGGCGCACTGTCGTAAAATCGAGAACAGCATTTCGGATGTGCGCTTTACCAGCCGTTACCGGGTGCCTTTTCCTTATAGCCAGCAACTGCCTGAGTGTTTCAGGTCAGGCTCAATGGCGGATGAAACCCGTGGCTCCCAGATCAAGGACCTCGACGGCAACTGGCGCTATGACTTGTCTGGCTCCTACGGCGTCAATGTGTTCGGCTACGACTTTTACAAGCAGTGTATGGCGGAGGGGATTGAACAAACCCGGGAGCTTGGGCCGGTTCTGGGCGCTTACCATCCGCTGATTACGGAAAATGTCGAGATGATTCGACAGATATCCGGGCTTGATGAAGTGTCTTTTCACATGTCCGGGACCGAAGCGGTCATGCAAGCCGTGCGCCTGGCTCGATACCACACCGGCAAGACCCACCTGGTTCGCTTTTGCGGTGCCTACCACGGTTGGTGGGACGGAGTTCAGCCAGGTATCGGCAACACGCGCAAAGCCCGGGATGTTTATACACTTGCCGATATGAGTGAGCAGACTCTGTACATACTGCGCACCCGCAATGACATCGCCTGTGTACTGATCAACCCCTTGCAGGCTTTCCACCCTAACAGTGATGCGCCTTCGGATACCGCCCTGGTTGCCAGCGACCGCAGTAATGGCTTTGATAAACAAGGTTACTCTGACTGGCTTGCCCAGGTGCGGGAGGTTTGCAGCCAGCGAGGCATTGTTTTGATTTTTGACGAGGTGTTTACCGGCTTTCGGTTGGCCTATCGCGGTGCCCAGGAATTCTATGGCATACAGGCGGATCTGGTTACCTATGGCAAAACCCTGGGCGGAGGCCTGCCGATTGGTGTGGTAGCGGGCACCCATTCACTGATGCGGCGCTTTAAAGAAGATCAGCCTGTTAATGTCTCGTTTGCCCGCGGCACCTTCAATTCGCATCCCTACGTTATGGGTGCGATGAATGTGTTTCTTAAACGAATTCAAAAAGTGGATATTCAGCTGCAATATCAGGATTCCGAAAGTCTCTGGAATGGCCGTGTCGCCAGACTTAACCAGCGCCTGGATACTGAAGCGCTGCCTCTGCGGATTACCAACATTCATTCCATATTGTCAGTGCTCTACACCAGGCCCAGCCGGTACAACTGGATGTTCCAGTTCTATTTGCGACAGGCGGGGCTGGAACTCAGTTGGACCGGAACCGGCCGGCTGATTATGAGCTACAGCTTTACCGACGAGGATTTCGACGAGGTGATCGAGAGGTTCGTTTCCGCCGCTCATCAGATGCAAGCTGGCGGCTGGTGGTGGCAAAGCCCGACACTGACGAACAAAGCGATCAAGCGCCAGTTTCTGGTTGATATGCTTGTAGCTCGGTTTCCGTTTCTGGCCGGCCGGCTATTCGGGCCACTTGTAACGCGCCAGCACGCGCCTCAGTCCGGCCCCTTGTCGGAACAGAGAGATTGCTCCGGGAAGGCGGGTTGAGTGTGAAGATGTGGTGGTTAGATGAGTAAAACAACAGCCAGTCTGAGCGCCGGCGAAAAGCTGAACTTCCTGTTGACCAACCGCATTCCCCGGCGCTGGTTAACATTGTTCATGGGATGGTTCAGCCGGATCGAAAGCCCGATACTGGCGCGCATCTCCATCGCAGTCTGGCAGTGTTTTGCCGACGACCTCAGGTTGCAGGATGCCAGAACCCCGCGTTTCCGAAGTCTGATGGAGTGTTTTACGCGTCAGCTCAAACCCGGGCTTCGCCCCCTCGACATGCACCCGGGTGTTGTTTGCAGTCCTTGTGACGCCATCGTTGGGGCCTGCGGACGCATTGAAGGCAATCGTGTGTTTCAGGCCAAGGGTTTTCCCTACTCACTGGACGAACTGATACCGGATGCAGCGCAGGCAGCGCGTTATCGCAATGGTCAGTTTGTCACTCTGCGCCTCAAATCCAGTATGTATCATCGTTTCCATGCGCCGGTGGACTGCCATGTTTCACAGGTAGATTACGTTTCTGGCGACACCTGGAACGTTAACCCGATTGCTTTGAAACGGGTGGAAAAACTCTTCTGCAAAAACGAACGGGCCGTTCTCGAGCTACGCCTGGATGACCCCAGATACAGCCTGACGCTGGTGCCGGTTGCCGCCATTCTTGTGGCGAGTATGAAGTTTCATTTTCTGGCCGAGCCACTGGATCTGAAATACCGGGGAGCTAATCGGATTACCTGTGACGCGGAATTCGTCAAAGGGCAGGAGATAGGGTACTTCCAACACGGTTCGACGATCCTTGTCTTTGCTTCAGAGCAGTACCAGCGCATCGCCGGAATCGATGAAGGCCACTGCATAAAAGTTGGAGAAGCATTGCTTACAGGGCACCCATTGCCAGGCCGGGCGTGATTCCGGTCTATCCACAAAAACCGATACAGCTTTTGATACCTGAGGAAACCGATATGACCTTTCTTGAGGAATTACAAAAACAACGATGGGATGACCACCGTTACTACCATCACAACCGGATTAACCAGTCTCTGCACTTGCTGAGTGCCTGTTGTTTTGTGGTCAGCTATGGCTTGGTATTTTTCCATCCGGCGGCTGCGGCCCTGATCGGTTGGTTGCTGGCGATGGTGCTGCGCCAGACCGGGCACTTCTTCTTCGAGCCCAAGACCTATGATGAGGTAAACCAGGCGAGCCACGACTACAAAGAAAGTGTGAAAGTCGGCTATAACCTGAGTCGAAAAGTCGTGCTGCTGTCGATCTGGGCTGCAACGCCTCTGGCGCTGTTGTTGAGCCCGGATTTGTTTGGTGTGCTTACTCCGGCAACGGATCTGGCTGGATTTATCAGTAACACCGCTTTGGTATGGCTGTTCATCGGTATAGGCGCGGTATTGTTCAGAACCCTGCACCTGTTCAGGCTGATGGGCCCCCAGTCGGGGCTGGTCTGGATGACCAAAATCCTTACGGACCCGTTTCACGATATTAAAATCTACCAGAAGGCGCCTCGCTACCTCCTCAAAGGTGAAATGTACGACAACATGGAAGACTGGTACGACGAGCTACCCATCGAAAACAACGTGTGAGTGCATGACGATATGAGAGCCACTGTACTGTGGCTCATGCTGTCGGCGATTATTTGATCTTGGGTGGCGTGTCCGAAATCTCTTTGGCTTTGGTTCGCCACTTAAGCCGTATTTCAACTTCCTGCTTGTCGCCTTCGTCGCTTGCGCGCACAGACACCTGAAGCAAGTTTTTAGGAGACAGAACCAGGTCGCCTTCGCTCTCCTGGAATTCCAGCTGCCCCTTCTTGATCGCTCGCCCCAGGGCTTCCAGCAGTTCCTTTGTAGACTGGCGATCCAGCAGTGAGTCGTGGCTGAACTTTGTTTTTGATTTCATCTATCGGGCTTCCTGGAGTCGTCCGTTGCGGCCGGGCTTGAACACTTTTGCACGAGGGTAGTCGCAGCTAATGCCGACAACGCCGCGCTTTTTGTCAATCAGGGTCGCCCCGGCGCCGAAACCGTCGAGCCCCTCTCGCTGCCTGGAGTGAGCGTCAAGGGTAATATCGGCTTCTATGTGTATTAGCCCTTTTTTGAGCGTGATTCGCTGGCCAGCGCATTGGTTTATATGCCCCTGCACCAGTACAAAAATGCCTGCCTTTGTGGTTGCTTTGGTGCCCCGTTTGGTGAGGGGGAGGTCTGCATTCCGGTATTTCGTTCTGAAGGTATTGGCAAGAGGGCTGTAGTAAAAATTAAACAGGTTCTGACTTCTCAGATTTTTCTTGAATGCCCGGTTGGCATACTTGATCCCCCGCTTGGCGAGTAGCTGGGCCATGCGGTCATCCAGGCCTGCATGCAGGAACAGAAACGAGCCGCGCTGTTTCACCAGACACATTTTTCTGAAAAACCAATTGAACTCGCCAGAGCGCTTCAGAAACAGGGAGCGACAAACCATTGCGGCGGCATAAACCTGTTGAAGTGTCAGGCCGGCTGCCGCGCAGTGTTGCTCGAACTTGTGGGTTTTGGTTTCCATCTTCGATGTTTCCCGGTCGATTCCCGCGGCGGTCAGAAACCCGGCGGCGTAGAAAGGGAAACTCTCAAACCAGTCTTCATCAGGGAATAATGCTCTGCGGCACTCATCCTCCGAGGGTACCCCTTTCTGCCATTTGGAGTTTGCGAGGTATTGCTCAAAGACTTCTTTGAACAGAGGAACGACTTTTTTCCCCATCCGGACGAAGAAATGTTGGCTTCCGACGTCATTATCACGTTCTAGCGAAAGCAAGCCCATGAGTAATCGGAGGTCATGGTTTCCTGCGAGAAGCGTGACATCTGCTTTGAGCCGGTAGAGGTGAGCGAGGCTTCGCAACAGTGCCAGGTTGCTTGGGCCCTTATCGAGACAGTCGCCGCCCACGACGATCTCTGCCGACTCACCAAACTTGGTCAGCACATATTCACAGTGGTGGTTGCCATGTCGTTTAATTACGCCAGCTGCGAGCAGTGAGGCTTCGAAAGCGTCGGCATCGGCGTGTGCATCAGAAATGAACACCACCGGTTTTTTCGGCCAGCGGAAGCTGTTTTTTTTGGAACGCTTCACGAAGGTGTTGAGAGCATTGGCATCATTGATGGAGGCCTTGTCTTCCGGCCAGGACTCCCAGTCAGACGGCAGGCGATTCAGAACATCGGTGTGATGCTTTTTGTCGCTTATTTTGGGAATGAACTTTGGGTTGGCCATGAAGTGTGCCTCTAATCAATGGGGTCTATAACCTGACGGTTTTTCCAGTTCCCATATAAGCGGGTCCAGCTTTGTTCGCGTTTGCCAATAACGACGGGTTGACCGTAAAACATACTCAGCCGCCCAATATCGCAGAGGTTTATAACATTCATATGAAAGCTGGCGTGGCGGATAGAGGCGCCGTGGCCCACAACCAACTGTATCAGGTTGTCCCCCTGGTCTAATGGAAGCGCGTTCAGGTGGGCGGCCACGCGCTCCCCGGCTTCCTTGAGGGACTCAGCCCCATCAAAAGGAAGTTTGAAATCACGGTCGGATTTCCAGCCATCAGGAAGAGGGTCGAAGCGAGGATCCAGCTTAACGATTCTCTCAATCTCACCAACACTGAGGTTGGCCACAGCGCCGACACTTCGTTCACAGAGTGCTGAAAAACTGACGACGATGGGGGGTGCCGAGAAGAAGTTTGTCAGTTCCTGTCGGTATATTTCGGCAGTTTGCCAGGCTCTCAGCGATGTTGAACAGTGAATCTCGGCCTGGAGCCGGTAACCGGCATTGGACAGCCAGTCGCCAAAACGTTGCGCCTGCTGCCGGACCTCCTCGGCACCTATATCTGTGAGAGGGTAGGGTTGAAGAGCGCTTGGCGTGTCGGCCAGTTGCTCATACTCACCGTGTCTGATCAGGGCGAGTGCAGCCATTAAAGAACGCCTTTTTCATGAAGCAGAGCAATGGCTCGCTCAAAATCGACTTTCCCAGCAAGTCGCCATATCTGCACACCCCTGAGGTTTTCCACATAAATATCTGCGGACCGACTTTGCTCAGGCGGAAAGCGGCCATCGGCTTGCTGGAAAAAGGGCCCCGGGCTTTTGCGCAGGCCTTCAAGTGCTTCGGGGTTTGCCCTGATATCCACGGTGCTCAAGGCCGTTGGCTCGGAAGCGCCAAGAGTCCAGTCCAGCAATACAAGGTTCTTCAGGCGTCCCGAAAGTGCGGCTTTATCTTCTCCGTATGCCTGGGGAATCAGCACGTCGTATTTTTGCTCGATATCCCATAGCTGGCCTTGGGGCATGCCCTCAAATCGCTTCCGTTCGCTCTCTGGCAGAATGGATTGCAAACGTTGTGAGTTGATCAGGGTGCCCGGATTTACCCGCGGGTGTTTGGCGAGTCCGAGAATGCGTACCTGGTCACCTGCTACCTTGAACAGAATGCGGTCATTGGAAAGAAAGCGTGTGTTGTCGGCTTCCAAGGCTTTAAGCATCAGCGTTGATTTTCCGCCCCCGGAACTGGCCGCAATTGCGGTAACGCTGCCATCGATATTAAAGGCTGAGGCATGGCCCAGCAGGTACCCCTGCCGCTGCTGATAATTGAGAAACTGATTGTTAATAAAGTTAATAACCTGGGATATATGTTCGCGGAGATCCCCGAAAATGATGGGATCGGTCAGCGCCTGGAACATGACCATGCCGGTACGTACTTTATGAATCCAGCGGCCACCAGGGACATCGGCATAGGCTTCTTTCAGACCTAGGGAGCTGGCTTTGATGCGTTCGACGGGCGTCCAATGAATCTTGCTGGTGTCCATGGACTTGTTGACTAGATAGACGCGCTGCTGTGTTGTGGGCGTTTCTGTCCCTGTCTCGGTCAGGCCGGAGAAGTAGTCCCTGAGTAGGTTTAAAACTCCACTGTCATCGGACAGTATCTTGAATGCCATACCATGGAAGGCCAGCGCCAGTTCTGATGTGCACCCACGCTTGGCCAGGGCAATCTGGTTGTCGTCAAAAAAATCGTTCATCTGTTTTGCTCTAACTCGTTTAAGACATGACGACACAGCTTCTGGGCCGCGTCAATGCCGCATCCTTTGAGCGCTCCACTGAACCCACCGAAGGCAGATACTTCGAAAACCACCGGGCCCTGGTCAGTCAACGCAATATCGACGGTGGTAAAGTCCAGGCTGAAACAGGACTGGGCTTTGCGGCCAAGTTCGATCAGGTCCGGCCCGGCCTCGAAGTGCTGGTATTTTCCGCCACTGTTAATGGTGGTATTCCAGGCATTGGCGTCGCCAACCCGGGCATAGGTACACAGGTACTCTCCGCCCAGGAAGACCATGCCCAGGTCCTGCCCGCCGAGGTGAACAAATTTTTGCAGGTAGAAGAGGCCATGTTCACTTTTGAAGTCATTCAGTTTTTGCGTGTTTGCCTGCGGCCCGTCTGCCGCCTCCAGAACCAGCATGCCGCGGGCTTTCGTAGAATACAGCGGTTTCAGGATAGCTTTGCCGAACTCATCGATAGCGGCCAGCGCAGCCTCAGTGCTTTCCGTCACTCGTGTCGGGGGTAAGGGAACGCCCCCATCGGCCAAGGCCGCCGTGCCCTCCAGGCGATTGATCAGGCGTCCTACCTCCCCGGGGCTACTGAAGCAGCGGACGCCATCTGCTTCCAGTGTACTGAGCATGCGTATACGGTCGTCTGCCGCCGGTGAGTAGATTTCACTTATCTTCTTGATGATTACGCCATCGAGTTCGTTCAGCACTCTATCCCGGTAGCGCAACCGCCCTGTTTCCAATTCCAGTACCACCTCGGACATGTCGACTACGCAGCGGAACCCGGTTAATTCCTCCAGGTGATCAGCCAATACTTCGGTTGACCATTTGCCGGGAGTTCCGATGACGGCAATCCGCTTATTAGTCACTAAAAATTTCCTCCAGAGGCAGTTTGTATCTTTCAAGTTTTTCGGAGTTCAGCAAGGTGACGGCTTCGAGCAGGTAAGCTGCTCGAAAGGCCAGCTTCTTTGCGAAACCTTTGTCATAAATGAATCTTGTGGATGTCGCAAATGAACGCGCTAACGCAATAGCCAACCGAACATCAAAGAACCTATCCTCATTCGCTTTCGCGAACCTGCGTGCAAATTGATAAAGCTGTTTGATCAGGCTCATCATTTCCGCTCTGGCATTGGAGTCCATGATCGGCAAGCGATAGATTGACACCATCAGGACTGAGATGTCCTGCACATAGTCAGAGTAGGACGCGCGGTGCAGGTCAATAAAGTAGATGCGGTCCTGTAGTTCATCATAGAGCAGGTTGTCCACATTGAAGTCACCATGAATCAATACGCAAAACGGGGGCGCGACCTGCTTCTCCAGGCTTTCCACCTGATCTATCAATTGCGTGAAGTCCGGCCGAGTCAGGCCACATAGTGTTTGTTCGTCGTTAAAAAGGGTCGGATGGGTTTGGCGTGTCTCGGGCATCCGTTGACTCAGTTGTCGCATATATCCAGGCTCTGCCCGCTCTCGCGTCCATGAGCTTTTCCAGATTTTCCTGAGTGTCTTGTTGAGCCTGGCCAAAAGCAGGCTGGCGCTATCCCACTGACTGTTCAGTAGAAGCGATTCCAGCGTTCTGCCGGGGAGATGCTCTATCACCATCGACCCCATTTCGTCCTCATGCTCTACATGATGGGAGATTACCGAGGGTGCGACTTTGGGATAGACTTTTTTCCACTGATCGACCCCGGATATCTCCTCAAGAACTTTGTGGGCTTGCCCTTCTTTATAAACCGCCATGACTTCGCTGGATGTGCCATATTCGGCTTTTAGCGCGGCTATGGTGCTGCCACTGCGTGTCAGTGCCAGGCGCTCAACGCCGAAGGTTGCATTGTCTGTAGTGAAGGCGTGGGCCGCATTTTTAAGCTGCTTGTAGTTTTGCAGCCGAACCGCAGGCCCGAAGTTAGCCGCGAGCAGCGCATCTGCTATTTCCGCAAGAAGATGGATCATCCGGCCAATTTGAAAGTGCACGACCTGGGTCAGCGGGTTATCGGGTGCTGAGGCGCTATCTTTCTGGCTGCTTTTCTCCTGCAAGCCAACCGTCAACTTTGACGCTCTGCGCCCCAGTTTCAAGCCTTGGCGAGTATTGGCGTCGGCGGGATTGATCATGACCAGTGCCAGGGATTTGCGAATTCGTCGAATCAGCTTCGCGTCGCTTTCGAACTGTTTTTCAGGTGTTCCTTTCAAGCCTTCGATCTGAGTGAACTCACAGCATGCCTGCCCGAGTTGGTCGAGAAGTCGGGCAAGGCGCTCAAGCGCTTTCGATTGCTGGAAGCCCCGGCTACCAATTTGGCCTCGCTGCGAACCCATGGCGCCAGCCAGCTCGACTTTTTCCTGCAATGTTTTTCTGTAACCCTTTCGGTTAATCAGCCGCTGTGCTGTGGCCTCGTTTGGCCGGGTTAAATAGACTTCGACTAACTCACAGTGATTTTCTACTTCAAATCGCAGAAAATAGAGGTGCTCAAGAATTGACGCGTTGATAGGTCGTCTCACCCTGTGTAAGAACATTTAATGGCGACGAGTTTATCAACCGCTACGCCCTTTGGATTGCACCTTTTAAGGTTCCACCGATAAGTATGGCAAAAAAACGTTTCATCAGTGTTACGCATAGCTTGCCACGAGGCCTGGCCAAGGGTCATGACCTGCGCCTGGCGCGGTACCTTAAAACGCCGGAACTTGGGCCCAAGATTCTCTTCTTCAGCGGCGGAACAGCGCTGAGGAATTTTTCCAGGGTGTTGGCAGATTACACCCACAACTCTATTCACCTTGTTACACCCTTTGACTCGGGGGGCAGTTCCGCAGAACTGCGCAAAGCCTTCTCGATGCCTTCCGTTGGCGATTTACGAGCTCGCCTTCTATCCCTGGCGGATGACTCTGTTACAGGTCACCCGGACATAGCGGCACTCTTTGTCCACCGGCTGGGGAAGGAGAAGAACAAAGTGGCACTGGAGCAGAGTCTGAAGGCTTTGGTTGATGGCAGGCACCCGTTGCTTAAGGCAATTGCAGATCCCATGCGCTCGTTGATCCAAAGCTATCTGGCAGAGTTCTATCATGAGAAGCCCGAGAACTTCGATCTTTCGGGAGCCAGTATCGGTAACTTGATACTCACTGGCGGATATCTCTTCCACAATCGTTCACTAGACCCAATCGCTTTCCTGTTCGGCCAGTTGATTAAAACACGAGGCACCGTCCGCACCACGACGGACGCGGACCTGCAATTGCAAGTCTTGCTGGAAAACGGGCGAACGATTACCGGGCAAAATCGCTTCACGGGTAAAGAAACCGCAGAGATTGATTCGCCGATCAAGTCGATAAAGTTATGGGGTGAGACGGATGATGTTGGAGCCCTGGATGCCTCCAGCGTCTGTAAAGAGACACGAAAACTGATCGACTCTGCCGAGCTTCTGGTTTTCCCTCCGGGCAGTTTTTATAGCAGCATCATTGCAAATCTTCTCCCTAAAGGGGTTTCCCGGGCTTTGAACAAAAACCCGGCACCCAGAGTTTATGTGCCCAGTCTGGGTGTAGATCTGGAAACGATTGGTATGACTCTGGTGGATCAGGTTCGGGTGCTGGCTGAACATTTGCCTAACAAGGCCTCCGTGAGCAGGTCCCAGAGGCCTTCGATAGACTTTATGTTGTTCGACTCTCAGTTAACGAGTGTTTCCAATGAACAGTTGGACGAGATAGCGCAGAAATTCGGGGTTCAGATTATCGACGTAGACCTCGCAAACGACGATTCCGACACCCATCGCTACGATGACGTCAAGCTGGCTGAGGCTTTGCTTGCACTGACGTGATTCTCGTGTCTCTTTGATTCCATTTACGGTCATGCCTGCCGCTTTTCTGATACTTTCGGGCTCAAAGCTCACCCTGTCTGTGTAACCTGATTACGGCTATAATTTTGGTTCCTCTACCATTGGATTGTTACATTCAGATATAGGGAGATGTGCGTTTGTTGCCTGGTTATTGTCGTTTGGCAAGTCAGCGCTTTGTCTTTGTTTGGCTTTTGCTGGCGACGGTTTCGGGCTGGAGTGCAGAACGACCGCTGGTGCTGGATGAGCGCATATCGCAGCCGTTGGACGGCTTCGTTTCTCTATTGCGGGATCCAGGCGGTCAGCTGACATTCGAGCAAGTGCGCAATGGCACCGAACCCTTCGGATCGATAGTGCCAGGCGGTCTTCATCACGGCTACACTGCTGATGTGTTCTGGATGCGGATTGAAGTGGAGTCCCGCTCGAGCCGACGCCTGGACCGAATGCTTGAGTTTACCTATGCCTATCTGGATGACATAACCCTCTATCGGGTGAGTGCCAATGGCACGGTTGAACAGATGCGCTCAGGCCGCACACTCGCACCAGCGGATCGCGTGGTAGCGCATCGCAAGCCTGTTTTCCCACTTTCGTTCGAGCCCGGGGAGAGGGCGACGCTTTACCTGCGGGTAGCTACACACGCCAGCATGACCCTCAATGCCCGGTTGGCGCCGACCTTTGAATTCTATGAAGACAGTGATCGGGAATATGTCTGGCTGGCCTTGTACTTCGGAATGCTGGTGGCGCTCGGGCTCTATAATTTTCTGTTGTTTCTTGGTACCCGTCAGCGCTCTTTCCTCTTGTATTCCTTGTTTGTGTTCAGCTTCGGTGTTGCCGCCTCCAGCATGAACGGTTTGGGGCCTTTGCTACTCTGGCCGGGGCTGGTCGGGGAGTGGGGTAACCGCATTCTTCCAACCGGATATACCTTGTCCGCTACCCTGGCGGTTATGTTTGCCCGGCGCTTTCTGAATATGGGCAGGATTGCCCCGCGCTGGGATCAGGGGCTGTCGATCATGGCGATCTGCTGGTGGTGCGCAACCCTGGTGACACTGCTGGTGCCGGTGCAGTATGCCCTCAAAATTATGTCCATGATGGGAGTGTTGACCACGGTGTCTTTGATTGCCACCGGGGTTGCCGGTGTACGTCACCGAATACCTGCAGCCCGGATTTTCCTGCTGGCCTGGTTGCTCCTGTTGGTGGGCGCCGCGTTGCTATCGGTGCGCAACCTGGGCTGGATACCGTCCAATTTTTTCACCGTTTATGGCCTTCAGGTCGGTTCTGCCGTTGAGATGATCCTGCTGTCTTTTGGTCTGGCAGCCCGATTTAACGAACTCAAACGCCAAAAAGAAGTGGCCCAGCGCGAGTTGGTGCTGTCGCTACAGCGGCAGGAACGGGAGCTGGAACACCGGGTGGCCCAACGTACCTCGGAGTTGGAAGCTGCCAAGGCCGAGCTAGAGCGTCAGGTAGTAAAGGATCCTCTCACCGGGCTCGACAACCGCTATGGCCTGATGACTCATCTGGAAGAGGTTTTGCAGCGAGCGCAGCGACGAGATGAGCTTCTGGCGGTAATTCTTATCGACCTGGACGGATTTAAACCGGTGAACGACCAGTACGGCCATGAAGCGGGCGACGAATTGCTGAAGGCCATTGCCCGTCTATTGCAGAAGGAGGCTAGGGAAACGGACTGTGTGGCACGCATCGGAGGCGATGAGTTTGTGGTGGTTACCGAAAATATCGCCTCAGAGGGCAGTGTGATGGAAGTCGGTGAGCGATTACGCAAAGCCATTACACAGCCAGTGGCCCTGCCTTCGGGAAAGTCCGTGTCGATTGGCGCCAGCGTGGGTATTACCATTGGTCGGGGTGGAGAGCAGGCTGGCAGTGACCTGATCCGTAGGGCAGATGATGCTATGTACCGGGTTAAAAGGGCCGGTAAGAACGATGTTTACCTGCTGGTTTGAGTGCTTTGTCGCCCTCCAGCATCCGTATCTAGATAGCGTTGTGCAGCTAGCGTTCATCTATCGCTCTGCCGGGTAGCACTTAACAAAACCCGGGTCCGGATATTGCCGGGCCTGGGTTTTTAATTGATGAGGTACAACACAAGCGCCCAGCGCGCTACAAATTGGTGCTTTGTCATAATGGAGTCACTTTGCGATTCTAGTGTATCTGGTTTTGTTTAGCTGAGGAGCGAGAGAATGCAAGAACAGTTGGTCGGGGAAGACAGCGTGCCTCTCTACATGAGAGTGCGAGATCAACTGGCGATCCGGATAGAAGAAGGATCGCTAACGCCAAATACCCGTTTGCCTTCTGAGCGGATCCTCGCTGATGAGCAGGGTACCACACGTGTAACGGCCCGGCTGGCGCTGGCCCAGCTTGAGGCGGAAGGCCGGATATTCCGTTCTAACCGGCGAGGCTGGTTTGTTTCGCCACCAAGACTGATATACAAGCCTACCCAGGATTACAGTTTCTCCGAAAACGTCATCTCACAGGGGCGCGTTCCTGCTACTGAAACCCTGGATGTTACACCCACCGAAATCAATGCCTGGCTTGCGACCAGAACCGGCCTGGCAGTCGGCGATCCAATTGTGTGGCTCCGCAGGCGACGGCAGATTGATGGTCGCCCTGTATTGGTTGAGAACATTTACCTCAACCCGAAACGCCTGCCCGCCATTGAAACCTACGATTTCAATCGCTCGCTTTGGAAACTGCTGCGAGAACAATACGATGTAGAGTTGCAGGGGAAGCATATTGAAATGTACCCGACAGCACTGGTTGGCCCGCAGGCGAGCGCGCTTGGCGTGACGATAGGCACTGCGGGGCTCTACGTCACCCGTTGCAGTCACGACGCTGAAGGTGGCTTTGTGGAATTTGACGAGGAGTTCTGGCTACACGACGCATTGAGTATTCAGGTCGAGGTTTACTGAGCACTCACCACGACGATTCCATACTGTCATCGGCCTTTCATAAAACAGTCACAGTTTCTTGTCAAACTGGTATATACCAGTAAAGCAAGGAACAATCATGTCCACAACCAACCATCCGGATGTTGTGATTATCGGTGGCGGCATCCTTGGGTGTGCCATAGCCCGGTATCTGAGCCAGACCCCCAACCTTGACATTGTCGTTGTCGAACGCCACGGGCTTGGCGAACAAACCACCAGCCATGCAGCGGCATTGCTGACCCGGGTTCGCCCCCACCGGGTGCTGACGGATATGGCGATGGAAACGTTCCGGGCGATTGACGAGCTGGGAAGCTACCTTGGCGAGCAGTTACCCCTGAAAAGAGTGGGTAGTCTGCAAGTGTCTGCAAAACCGGAAGGTCGAAGGCAGATCGAGCTAACATCGCAAAGGGCAGAGGATGCCGGAGTCTTGGCGGAACGTCTCAGCGCGAATGAAGGCATGCGGCTGGCCCCCTGGCTTGAGCTGACGCCTGACACTTCAGCTTTATGGCTGCCGGATGATGGCTACATTGACCCCTACACGCTCTGCCAGGCCTATGCTGCCGAGGCCAGGCGCAAAGGCACCCGTTTTCTTCTGAAGCGTGAGGTCAGCGAACTCCTGCAACAAGGTTCGACGGTTACCGGAGTGCGCCTCACCGATGGTGAGACGATCTCTGCCGGAACAGTCATTGACGCAGCTGGCCCCTGGAGTACGGCGCTGGCGATGCAGGCGGGGATCCACCTTGGCATGGCGCCCGTTCGCAGCCATTACTGGATATCGTCGCCGCACCCAAAAATTTCCACCCATGGCCCGATGACTATTCTGCCTGACAGTGGCGCCTACGCTCGCCCGGAAGTGGGCGGGTTGTTGTTCGGGTTGCGAGATACGCAATCGGTCGTGGTTCACCCCAAAGCGCTACCGGACAACCTCCAGGGCTTTCGTTTCGATACCGACCCGACTGGCGAGCTTGCTCTTGAAAGCGGCTATGAAGCGCTTCGATGTCAGCTTTCTGTGTTGGACGAGCTACGGCTGGCCCATTACGTCAGCAATGTGTCCAGCTACACACCGGATGGTTTTGCCCTGCTGGGCCCCATGCCGGGTATTGACGGTTTCATCGCCGCCACCGGCTGTTCCGGCGGGGGAGTCGGCATGTCCGGAGGTATCGGCCGGCTCATTGCTGAACTGGCCACCAACCAGAGCCCATTTGTGCCCCCCGAGCCGTTCCGCCTGGATCGCTTCGGCGATATCGATTCCTACAGTCCTGATTTCATCCGCCGCTGTGCCGAGGCTCGCGCCCGGAAACGCACTGGTTAATCTCAAAGGAGAGCCCCATGACCCCAAAAGAGCCCTATCTACTCACTCCTGGTCCATTGACCACCAGTCTCACAGTTAAACAGGCCATGTTGCATGATTGGGGGTCCTGGGATGGCGACTTCAATGGTGTAACAGCCGAAATTTGTGAGCGGCTGCTTGACGTATCTGGTGGCAGCACCAGCCATGTCTGCGTGCCTATGCAGGGCAGTGGAACCTTTGCTGTGGAGGCCACACTCGGAACAGTGATTCCGCCAGCCAGTACAACACTGGTGCTGATGAACGGTGCCTATGGAAAACGGATCGGCAAAATTCTCGACATGCTGGGGCGCCCATATATAGCCATTGATAAGGGCGATTACCATCCGCCTCGCGGTGACGAGGTTGCAGTTGCGTTAAAAGAGAACCCTGAAGTTGAGCAGGTGGTGGTCGTTCACTGTGAAACCAGCTCCGGCATCCTCAATCCGATCCAGGAAATCGCCGAGGTATGTCGCCACGCAGGAAAACGGCTGATCATCGACAGCATGAGTGCCTTTGGGGCGTTGCCAGTGAATGTCGCAGAGCTGCCCTGCGCAGCTTTGGTGTCCTCTGCCAACAAATGCTTTGAGGGTGTGCCGGGTTTTGGTTTCGCGATTGTCGAACGGGAGCTCTTGTCGGCTTCAGCCGGCCAGTGCCATAGCTTGTCTCTGGACCTTCATGATCAGTGGCGGTACATGGAAAAAACCGGCCAGTGGCGTTACACCCCGCCCACCCATGTGGTCGCAGCCTTTCTCCAGGCCATGCGTGAACATGAAGCCGAAGGCGGCGTGACCGGTCGCCTGGATCGCTACAGCCGCAATCGGGACCGCCTGGTTGCCGGCCTCCGTGAACTCGGTTTTGAGACTTTGCTCGCGGATGAGTGGTTGTCTCCAATCATAACTACCTTTTTAGCTCCGAACAGTCCGGAATTTGAATTTCGTCGCTTTTACGACGCGATCAAAGCCCGGGGGTTTCTCATCTACCCCGGCAAACTCACCGTTGCTGACAGTTTTCGGGTGGGCTGTATTGGCCAACTCCATGATGAACAGATGGATGCGGTCGTGACTGCCATCGCTGAGGCCTGCCGTGAACTTGGCCTTCAGGTACCTGTTCCGGCCCCAGTTGCCGCTCCTGACAACCTCGAAACCGTCTGAACCCCGAAAGGAGAGTTTTATGTATACCTACACCCGTCGTTATACCGGGCCGCTTCAGGCGGTGATTATGGATCTGGCTGGCACCTGCGTGGACTTTGGCTCACTGGCGCCTATCCAGGCGTTTCTGAAACTGTTTGAAGCTGAAGGTATCGATCTGTCTGAAGCGGAAGCCCGTGAGCCTATGGGCACAGAAAAGCGAGAACATATTTGTCGCCTTCTGGCGATGCCCCGAATACGTACACAGTGGAGCAGTGTTTTCGGAAAGACGCCGGACACGGCTGATATCGATCGACTTTACGGCGCCTTCCTGCCGCTTCAGACGGCAGCCATTGCCGAGCGCTCCCAGCTGATTCCAGGGGCTATTGAACTTCAGGATTGGTTGCGGGATCGGGGCATCAAGCTTGGTGTGAATACAGGTTATAGCCGCGAAATGGTGAATGTAATGCTGCCAGAGTTGGTTGCCCAGGGCTTCGAGCCGGAGAGTGTTGTTGTCGCTACTGAGGTGCCTCAGGGCAGGCCCGCCCCTCATATGAGCATGAAGAATGCGATTGAACTGGGTGTTCGTGCCGTGCAGGGCTGCGTAAAGGTTGATGACACCGCTACGGGCATTGAGGAGGGCTTGAACGCAGGCATGTGGACGGTGGCGGTGGTGGCGTCAGGGAATGCGGTAGGCCTCAGTGAGGAGCAGCTGTCTTCCCTCAAAGACACTGATAGAGCAGACGTCGTGGCTCGTGGGCATCGTGTTATGGCGACGTCTGGGGCTCACTATGTGATCGACTCCATAGCAGATCTACCGAACGTGCTCGTCGACATTGGTTGTCGTTTGCAAGCGGGTGAGTGTCCGTAAGCAATGTCCATGGATACGTCATATTGCTGTCACGTCTTTGCAATCAAATAGACCTATGGTGGTTGAGGACATAGAAACTGGTATAGACCAGTAAAGTGCGCTTTAACCTGAGCCTGCAAAAGGAGAGTTACGTGAAACACCTTAAGAAAGCCCTTGCCCTGACCACGTTGGCTATAGCCGTCAACGCTAATGCACAGACTGAACTGACCGTATACACCGCGGTTGAAGCAGAGGATCTTGCGAAGTACGCCGAGCGCTTCAATGAGGACCATCCGGACATCAAGATTAACTGGGTTCGCGACTCTACGGGTGTTGTTACTGCTCGCTTGCTGGCGGAAAAGCAGAATTCGCGGGCAGATGTGGTCTGGGGGTTGGCAGGCACAAGCCTGTTACTGCTGAAGAATGAGGGAATGCTGGTTCCATACGCACCGAAAGGGCTTGAGGAATTGTCTCCGAAGTTCCGTGACAGCGATGAGACACCGTCCTGGGTAGGCATGGATGCGTGGATGGCTGCGATCTGTGTGAACACCATTGAAGCAGAGAGAAATAATCTGCCAATGCCTGCCAGCTGGCAGGATCTGGCTAAGCCGGTGTATCAGGGGCACGTGGTTATGCCGAACCCTAACTCATCTGGTACCGGCTTTCTGGATGTCTCTGCCTGGCTCCAGTTGATGGGAGAAGACAAAGGCTGGACGTTCATGGATGGGCTTCACGAGAACATCAGCCGCTATACGCACTCAGGTTCCAAGCCTTGCAAGATGGCGGCCTCTGGTGAAACCACCATTGGGGTTTCATTTGCCTTCCGTGGTGCCCGCCTGAAGGAACAAGGTGCTCCTCTGGAACTGGTTTTCCCGACAGAAGGCCTGGGTTGGGAAGTAGAAGCGACGGCGATTGTGGATGGCACGGATAAAATGGAAGCGGCGCAAACGCTTGTAGATTGGTCCATCACCCGTCAGGCCATGGAAATGTATAACGAGGGCTATGCCATTGTGGGCATGCCAGGCGTAGCACAGCCGGTCGAGCATTTCCCGGAAAATGCAGGTGAGCTGATCATCGACAACGACTTTGGTTGGGCGGCCAGTAACCGCGAGGCCATTTTGTCCGAGTGGGCGCGTCGTTACGACGGTAAATCTGAAGCGAAGTGAGTTGACGGACCGGCATTGGGCCGGATAAGTCGAGGCGGTGCCCGGTTTCGGGCACCTGGCCGGATGATTCAAAAGCAGGGGGTAACATGAGCCAGAAAACCCAGGGGAGTCGTCTCGAAATTCAGGGAGTCGACAAGTTCTTCGGTGATTTTTGTGCACTGAAAAACATCGATCTCACCATCGAGCCAGGCGAACTGGTGTGTTTTCTTGGGCCATCAGGGTGTGGAAAGACCACCCTGCTTCGCATCATTGCGGGGCTTGAGTGCCAGAGTGGGGGGCTACTCCATCAAGGTGACACGGACATTTCCCTGAAACCGCCCAGAGATCGTGATTTCGGCATTGTGTTTCAGTCTTACGCGCTGTTCCCGAATATGACGGTCGCCGACAACATAGCCTATGGCCTGCGCAGCATCGGCATGCCAAAGGCCAGGGTCCGGAGTCGGGTGGACGAACTGCTGAACCTGGTTGGGCTTGAAGACCATGTCCGTAAGTATCCAGCTCAGTTGTCCGGTGGCCAGCAGCAACGTGTTGCCCTGGCGCGGGCACTGGCGCCTTCGCCGGGGTTGTTGCTGCTTGATGAGCCCTTGTCGGCACTGGACGCCAAAGTGCGCCATCATCTGCGTAGTGAGATTCGTAACCTTCAAAAGCAGCTGGGTGTCACTACGATCATGGTGACCCACGATCAGGAAGAGGCGCTGGCAATGGCTGACCGTGTTGTGGTCATGAACAACGGCGTTATCGAGCAGGTAGGAACCCCGCTGGAGATCTATCAGCAACCCGCGTCAGCGTTCGTTGCATCCTTTATCGGCGCGATGAATTTCATTGACAGCTCGCCATTAAATGGACAGCGGGTGAAGGTCGGGAATCGTGAGCTGGAACTGGTCCGGCCGTTGCCTTCCGCTGAAGGCGCGGTTCGGCTGGCTATCCGGCCGGAGGATGTTCACCTGTTGCCCTGCGGAGACGGAGAGTGGGAGGGAGAGGTCCGGGCACTGGATTATCTGGGAGCGTTCATCCGTACTCATATTCGCCTGAACGACGTTGAACTGGATCTGGTTGTGGATGTGGACCCACGTTCCGCGCGTCGTCTTGGGCTGTGCGTTGGCGGTGGTATCTGCCTCAACCTGCCTTCCGACGCCCTGCATTGTTTCGCAGCCTGAGAGCTGCGGAGTTCCGAATGCCTGAGTATGACCCTGGTAAGCATTCCATGATTGATTCTCAAGTACTTTCGACACCGGCGACACGCAACTGGCCCGCCCTGGTTGAGTTACGCCGGAAGTTTGCCGGCCGCTGGGTGTTCTCTCTGTTACTGGTAACCGGTTGTGCCATTCTGACACTGCTTGTACTTGCCCCCCTGTACACCCTGCTTTCAAAGAGTGTCGAGAACAGGGCCGGTGAGTTTGTCGGGCTGGAAAACTTTGCCCACTACCTGAGTTCCGGTGGTATCGAATCCGCGTTTTTCAATTCCTTGTGGGTGGCTGGGCTCAGTACCCTGGTTGTGGTCTTCCTGGCCTTTATGGCGGCCTGGGCATTGACCCGCACACGCTTGCCATTCACCGGGTGGATTCGGGGTGTGTTGGTGTTACCGATTCTGGCGCCATCGCTGTTGCCCGCAATCAGCCTGGTATACCTGTTTGGTAATCAGGGCGTGCTAAAAGACTGGCTCTTTGGGGCTGAGATCTATGGCCCCATTGGCATCATTATGGGCTCCTGTTTCTGGACATTTCCCCACGCCCTGATGATTCTGTTGACGGCTATGGACAATGCCGATGGGCGTCACTACGAAGCCGCTACTGCATTGAAGGCCGGCCCCTGGCGAACCTTCTGGACAGTAACGGTGCCCGGAGCCCGCTATGGACTGGTGAGCGCTGCTTTCGTTGTCTTTACGTTGGTGATCACGGATTTCGGCGTACCCAAGGTTATCGGCGGGCAGTTTGATGTACTTGCTACGGATATCTACAAGCAGGTGATCGGACAGCAGAAATTCGAGATGGGCGCTGTGGTCAGTGTGCTGTTGCTATTGCCAGCCATGCTGGCCTTCATTGCTGATCGCTATGTACAACGCAAACAGTCGGCAAGCTTCACCGCGAGATCAGTGCCTTACAAACCCAGCCAGGATCGCAAGCGCGACGCCGTTGGCGCACTGATGCTGACACCGACGCTGGTGTTCATTTTTGCCATCATCGGCATGGCCATCTATGCCTCGTTCGTTACCTTCTGGCCATACAATCTGGACTTGAGTCTGAACAACTACCAGTTCGGCCGCATGGACGGAGGTGGGTGGGGGGCCTACGGCAACAGCCTGCAGATGGCCCTGGGCACCATGGTGATTGGAACCATACTGGTCTTTTTCAACGCCTGGCTGATGGAGCGAACACCGCAGCCCCGCTTTCTGACCGGCCTATTCCAGTTCCTGTCGCTTCTACCTTTGGCCGTTCCCGGGTTGGTGCTGGGGTTATCCTACATCTTCTTCTTCAATCATCCGGACAACCCGATAAACGGGATCTATGGCACTCTGTTCATCCTGATGCTGTGTACGATCACGCACTTCTACGCGGTCTCCCATCTCACAGCCGTTACGGCGTTGAAGCAACTGGACCAGGAATTCGAGGCGGTAGGGGAGTCTCTTAATGCGTCCCGGTGGAGGGTGCTGTTCACCGTTACCTTGCCCCTGTGCCTGCCCGCGATCCTGGATGTCGCGTTGTATCTGTTCGTGAATGCGATGACCACGGTCTCAGCGGTTGTGTTCCTTTACGGCCATGACTCCCAGTTGGCGTCGGTAGCGGTGCTGAACATGGACGAGGCCGGAGACATTGCCCCGGCCGCAGCAATGGCCATCCTGATTACAGCTACCTGCGCGGTAGCAAAACTTATCCAGGGGCTACTGCGTTTCTGGGTGGACCGTTCAACGCGGCCATGGCGACAGGGCACGGAATGACCGAGCAGCCTGAAATTTAATGACTTCCACAGCTATAGTCATCGTTCTTGTGTCCGCTCTGGCACACGCCGGCTGGAACCTGTTTGGCAAGAAGGTCAGCCCCAGCGGAGCGTTCTTCTGGTATAGCACACTCTGGGGAGCGCTCCTGACCCTGCCGGTTTTGCTGTATTACTTTCCTCTGGTGCAGAAACTGGGCTCGGGTATCTGGTGGTTGGTTATTGCGACCGGCTTTTTTCAGGCTACCTACCTCAGCGCTCTAGCGGCGGCCTATCGCCATGGCGAACTGTCGGTGGTTTACCCTCTGGCACGGTCTTCGCCTCTGCTTATCCTGCTGGTCGGGACCCTTTTCTTGGGAACAGCCGAAACCATCACCATCGCGGCTGCGGTCGGTATCCTGCTGATTGTGGCTGGTTGCATTGTCCTGCCAATGCAACGGCTCCGGGATTTTCGTCTGGCCAACTATCGCAATCTTGCCACACTGTTTGCTCTCCTGGCGGCTGCCAGTACTGCCGGATATTCAATCATCGACGATACTGCGACGGAAAGAATGCGGAATTTGCTCGACGGAGCTGCGCTGGACGCTGAGGTGGCCCTGGTGTTCGTGATCCTCCAGGCATGGTCAGCACTGGTATGGCTCAGTATCGGCTTGAGTCTTCAGAAAACCGAACGTCGCCTCCTTAAACAATTGGTAGCGAACTGGCGCAGTACTATAGCGGCGGGGGTACTTATCCTGGGCACCTACGCGCTGGTTGTTTGGGCCATGGCCTATGCAGAGGATGTCAGTTACGTGGTGGCGTTCAGGCAGGTCAGCATTCCTATCGGAGTTGTGCTGGGGTGGTATTTTCTTGAGGAACCCTTGCACCCGCCCAAAATTTTAGGTGTGTTGACCATTCTCGCAGGCTTGTTGATGGTGGTGCTGGGATGATGGCTTGATCTGCCTCTTTGCGGGAAAGGCAAAGCTCTGCTCTTGCAAGGTTGAGGTGGCGAAGGGTCATGATTGCGCCACTTCATCGATAAAAATGAGCCAACCCTGTTGCAGGGCGTAGTCCTCCAGAATCGGGTCCGGATTCACTGCTACGGGATAGTCCACAGCGTTTAAAAGGGGAAGATCGTTGTGGGAGTCTGAGTAGAACCAGACTTTCTCGGGGCTGGCTTGTCGGGCTGTAATCCACTCCTCCAGAGCAGACACTTTACCGTCTCTGAAAGGGCGCCGGGATCCTATGGTGCCTTTGAGACTGTCGTTCTGCCATTCCACTTGAACACCTATGCCGTCATCAATGCCGAGGTGTCGTGCAATGGGTGATACCAGGTGCTCTCCCGTTGCGGAGATAATTAACACATCATGCCCCTGGGCCTTGTGCCAGGCCACCCGCTCCTGGCCTGTTGTTAGTATGCGTGGAGGGATCACCTCGGTGACGAACTGGTCAATAAGCTCCTGCACCTGATTGCGCTGCCAACCCCGTATCGGGGCCAGGCTGAACTCCATGTAATCCTGCAGATCCATGTGGCCATTGTTATAGGCCTGCATGAAGACTCTGCCCCTGGCTTCGGAATCGGGACTGGCATCGATATTTTCTGCGCGGAGAAACTCAGTAAACAGCTGTGAACTGTCCCCCCGAATCAGGGTTTCATCGAGGTCAAAAATGGCAAGCATGTCGCACTCCTTTGGTATACACCAGATTGTGCTACAAGCATGTTACGAGCTTATTACATGGCCTGTTCAGAGTTTTTTGGATGCAGGTCAGTGGCTATCGGGTGGACTACTACAATCGGCAGAGACCCCATGTATCAACGGAGGCGTTCCGCCTGCTGCTGAGGAAAACCTAAATGATGTCGGGGATTAGTTGACCACTACGCTCGCTCACCAAAGTGAAGAATGCGATTTATTGGTTGTTGATTGATCAGGTCGTTTTCTTTAAAGTGAACTGATTAATAATAAGTAAAAGAGGCGGGAGATGTTTAGTCAACAACTTGCAGGCGCAACTATCCTTCATGGGGCGCATCCGGAAGAAGTGTCTTCATTCGTCAATAAGCATATCGGTCACCATAAACTCGAAATGCTAGAGGAGCAGGAACAAAAGTCTCGTCTGAGTTTCCGGGAGTTTGCCGGGTTCGGTTTGTCTCAAATCAGTTATGGAAATCGCGTTCGCGTAAAGAGTCCTGAGCTCGAATCCATCTACCACTTGCAGGTCGTCACGAAAGGGGAGTGTGTCTGGCGCCAGGCAGGGGAGCAAATGAGAATTTCCAGCGGCCAGGGTCTTATGGTGAACCCTTACGAGAAAATTGATCTTGAATACTCAGAGGATTGTGAAAAGTTAATAATCAAAGTTCCTGAGCAAGCCTTGGTTAATGCTCGGGACGTTTCGCTTGGCAGGCTGCCCGACAAAGGCATTCGTTTTAACCGGGCTCCCATAGATCTCAGACTCTGTCCGCCACTTGTCAAAATCATCGAAGCAGTGTTTTCAGAGTTCGATGACGCAGAAGATGAAGACATAAGCGCAGTTGGAGCTCCTTATCGTGACATCATACTCAAAAAGTTGCTGAAAGCTTTTCCGAGCAATTGGTCGTGCCAGGACAATGCGGTGGTATGTTCTCCTTCACTAGAAAAAATGATTCGCTACATTGAAGAGAATGTGCAACGCAATATAGGTATTGAAGAGCTATCCGATGTGTCGAACATGAGTGTTCGGTCAATCTACAATGCTTTTTCTAAGGCATATTCAACCACGCCGAAGTGCTACATAAAGCAGTTGAAGCTACAGAACCTGAGGGCAGACCTTTTGCGAGGGCGGTGTCGTAACGTAACCCAGATTGCATTGGATTATGGCTTCAGTCACTTGGGTAGGTTTTCATCGGACTATCGGAAATCTTTTGGCGAGTTGCCCTCCGAAACGATGCGAATGGCCGGTTAGCCCCGGCCATCGTTTTCCCGCTGTTGCCCACAAATTTGTCGTGTGACACGGTCGCAGCATTCCCGGACCTGTTCGAATAGAACGGATCCCTCGGCGATGTCAGTGTCCCGCTCAAGGCCCAGCAAGGTGATGACTGTGATAATGCTCCCGTTGATGTCAAACACCGGGCGGCTCAGGACATTGATTTCAGGAAGATAATCGCTGAAAAATGCGCAGTAGTTGTCCCGTTTAATGGCCTCCAGGTGGGGGGGGAGTTCTTCCCTTGTAAGGGGTTTGCCCCGATATTTCGGGAGCGATTTGGAGTTCTTGTAGTATTCGTCCACTAATTCTTTTCGTCGTTTCGCCGGCAGTTGTGTGAGGTAAATCCTTCCAGCGGCTGAGTTCAGTGGTGACAATTCCGCTCCCAGTCGAACGTTGACGGAGATAGGTTGGCTTGAGTCCAGCCACTTGATGATTAGCGGTCCGTTCCCGTTCCAGACGGTGACGGATACGGTTTTGTCTGTTTCCTCCTGGAGCTTGTCAACAGCCTCGTAACTCAGCTGGATTGGGTTGATACGCCGTAACGCCGAAATGCCGAGGGTCAGACTGGAGTTACCCAAGGTATACTGAGTGTTATTGACTTGATTGATGTAGCCCTCCCGCAGCAAACTAACCAGATATTTGTGAGCACGACTGGGAGAGAGGTCAAGCGCTCCGGATAGTTCCTTTAGGGTGGGCGGCCGGGATGCTACAGAAATGTAATTGAGGATATGCAATCCGATTTCCAGTGAACCGATTCCCTGCCGCTTTGGTGTGTTTTCTGCCATGAGCGATACCGTTTTCGAATGACTGATGCTGCCGTGCAGCAGCGGAAAACAGGAGACATTTAGAAGATAGGCACCTGTTTTACGAGCTGTTGGTAAGGATACCAACTCTAAATATCTGGATCAGAATTTGTACTTGGCCATGACCTCTATTTGCTGGCCCTCTGGCAAAAGTGGCCCGAGCGCGAGGTTGTATTTGCGCCATTCTATTCCCGCTTCCAGATCCTTTGTGATGTTGTAGATCAAGTTGACGCGCTGCGCTTCGTGTTTGTGCCGGCGTTGTCATCCACTTCAACCGTGGTGTAAGTAACGTTTGCCCGCCACTCATTGTTGATTACATAGCGGGAGCCGCCCTCTACGAAGTCATCGTTTTCCACTTCTCGGTCCGATGCTGAACTGGGTGTCGTTGAACTCGCCGAGTTCGAGAACGTTAACGGTGGGCGCCGCGCTGAGACCAGATGCAATCGCTAGCGCTAGTGTTGAGTGTCGATAGTTCATTTGCCTTCTCCTTGTTGTTTGGCAAGTGAACTATCGGTTATTACTGCTTGGTCAAATATCCGGTTAATGAACATCCCTATCCGTTTTTGGTACATTTAGACACTTAGCGCTGTTTCCACTTTTTCCAGGTTTTGGTCGAGCTCTTCGGAGCTGCCATCGAAGTGAATTTGTCCTTTAACAACAACAACGTGTCGGTCACAGAGCTTCTTCAGGGCTCTGATATTCTTGTCCACGATCAGCGTTGAAATCCCCGATTCCCGAATGGTGGCAATCACATTCCAGATGTCTTGTCGGATCAACGGCGCCAAGCCTTCGGTGGCCTCGTCCAGAATCATCAGTCGGGGATTGGTAACCAGCGCCCGGCCGATCGCCAGCATCTGTTGTTCCCCGCCTGACAACTCCGTACCCAGGTTTGACAACCTTTCCTGAAGGCGCGGAAAGGTTGCCATAACCCGGTCGAAGTCCCAGGCCGATTTGCCATTACTGTCCGGGCGAGCAGCCATCTGCAGGTGCTCCTTCACTGTGAGGTTGTGAAACATACCTCGGCCTTCTGGGACATAGGCAATATCGCGGCGCATCCGCTTCCAGGTTGGCAAGTTGCTGATGTCCTGCCCGTCGAAATACACATGTCCACTACGTGGCGGTACGATGCCAAGAATTGACTTGAGTGTGGTGGTTTTGCCCATGCCATTGCGGCCCATAAGGCTCATGGATTGACCCTTTTCAAGGCGGAAGGATAGGTCATGAAGGATATGACTGCGCCCATAAAGGGTGTTGAGGCTTTTGACTTCCAACAAACTGTTGCTCATGCCGCTTCCTCCTCGTCTTCCTTGCCCAGGTAAGCTTCTTTTACTCGGGGGTCATTACGCACTTCATCGACGGTTCCGGTGATGAGGTGGGTGCCGTTATCCAGTACCGTCAGTTGGTCTGATAGCTCGAATATGGCATCCATATCATGCTCAACCAGCACAATGCTGTAGGTTTTCTTGAGCTCGTTCAGCAACGATATAATGCGCAAGGATTCTTCGTGGCCCATACCTGCCATGGGCTCGTCCAGTAGCAGGATGCAAGGATCCGTAGCCAGCACCATGGCCAGTTCGAGTTGGCGTTGTTCCCCGTAGGAAATTTCCGCAGCGACGGTGTGAATGCGATTATCCAATCCGACCTGACACAGTGCTTTCTCCGCTGCGTCACGAACCAGTTTGTTGGCGTGGCGCGATGCAAACAGGTTGAAACTGCCGGTAAACCGGCGTTGGGCGGCTACAGCACAGTTCTCTAGACAAGTCACATCGGTGTAGATATTGGTTTTCTGGAAGCTCCGACCGATCCCTCGACGCACGAATTTCCAAGGTTTCATGCCTTCGATCTGCTCCCCCTTATGGAAGATACATCCGCTCGTTGGCTTCAGAGTCCCACACAGCATATTCAGAAGCGTGCTCTTGCCTGCACCGTTGGGCCCTACCACGCCATGCAGTTGCCGGTCGTGAAACTTCAGCGAGATATCATTGAGCGCCTTGATGCCGCCCCAGTGTTTGCTGAGGGATTCAGTTTCCAGAATGATGTCGTTAGCCATGATTATTTCTCCAGCAGCTTTTCAAGGTACCCGGCCAGACCTTTGCGCAGTAGTAGTACCATCAGGATGATTGCGCCTCCCATGAACAGCATCCAGTCTTCAGTCATGTGTTCGAAGAAATACTGCAAGCCTTCATAGGTGATGGTGCCAAGGATGGCGCCGTAGATAGTGCCCATGCCGCCGAGGATGGACATCACCAGTGCGGTTCCGGACATCTCCCAGGTCATGAATTGCGGGTTTACGTATCCGTATTGCAATGCAAAGAGCAAGCCGGCGTAAGCTGCGAGGGTGCTGCCAATGACGTAGCTGATGAGCCGGAAGGCGAAGATGTTATAGCCCAGTGCTTCGGTGCGCTCAGGGTTCAGGCGGGTGGCCTCCACAATGCGGCCGAAACGTGAACGGAGGATGACCTTAATGGCTACAAGAGTAATCAGGACACCCAGCAGCGACAGGTAATAGAAGTGTGTTGGGTTATCCAGATTAAGGAAGTTCAGGCCAAATATGCTGGTCTCTGGCTTCATAAAAATAAACAGGCCGTCATTGCCACCAAACTCCAAAGAGTCGAAGAAGAAGTAATAGGCCATTTGTGATATTGCCAGGGTAATCATGATGAAATAGATGCCGGAGGTCCTTAGGACCACAATGCCGACAACCAGAGCAATCAGAGCGCTTATTCCCATGATATAGATGGCGTAAATCCAAAAATTGACCGCTTCATACTCAGGCGTAAGGATCACGAACAAATAGCCACCCAGGCCGTAGAACAACGCATGTCCCAGAGTGACCAGGCCAACACGCCCCACGAGGAAATCTAATGACATCACAAACACCGCCAGAATCATTACGGTGGTTGTTTTCCCCACGAAGAATGAGTTGTCTTCCAGGAACAGAGGAATACACAGGGCGATAACAAAGAAGACCGCCAAGAAAATACGTTCGGTGCGTTTTTCGAAAATCATGTTCGGCTCCCGCTTACTTTGCGAACAGGCCCTGGGGCTTCACCAGCAGCACCAGGATCATAAAGATGTAGATAATCATGTTGGACATCGTGGGCATCAGCACCGCTGCAAAAGTGCTGATGACGCCGACCAGCAGCGCTCCCACGAAGGCGCCTTTGATGGAGCCCATGCCGCCGATGACGACCACCACGAAACATGTAATCAGTACGCTTTCCCCCATCCCGGGAACGATTGAACTCATGGGCGCGGCGATAATGCCTGAAATAGCCGCGAGCATGACGCCAATGGCGAATACGATGGTGTAGAGGCTTTTGATATTGACGCCCAGCGCTTCAACCATTTCCCGGTTGGACTCACCCGCCCTGATCAGCATGCCCAAGCGGGTTTTGCTCACAATGAAGTACAGGGCGGTGGCAATGGCGATGCAGACCATTGCAGCGAAAATGCGATACACCGGATAGCTGGAGTTGTCTGTGAATGGCACAGAGCCACTCAGCGCCTCGGGAACGGCAACCCCATAGGGGTCGTTGCCCCAGAGAATGCTCTGCAAGGAGTTAAACACGAAGATCATGCCAATGGTCAGTAGCACCTGATCCAGGTGGTTGCGGTTATACAATCGCTGTATCAATACCCGCTCTATCAGAATGCCCAGGCCGAGTGCGATGACTGCCGACAGAATGGCGGACACTGTAAAGCTGCCGGTTACCGCAACGAAATACCACACCAGATAGGCGCCCACCATATACATGGAGCCGTGGGCCAAGTTGAGAATGCCCATCACGCCAAACACCAGAGTCAGGCCGGAAGCGATCAGAAATAAAAGCAACCCATACTGGAGGCCGTTAATAAGTTGCACGAAGAAAAGTTCGGTAGACATAGTGATACCCAACGGTTTTACGGAAAAATCAATTCAGGTGTGGGAGGAGGCTTCAGATAGGCCCCCGGCGTCAGCCGGGGGAGACAGAGCCCGTGCTTACAACTTGCAGCCACGGGCGGGGTCTTCCAGCGCTTCTGCGGCGATACTCTGCACCACATTCACGCCATCCTTTACTTCCCTCAGGTAGACGTTCTGAATCGGGTTATGTGCTTTGGAGAAGGTAAAATCTCCGCGCGGGCTGTTGATGGTCAGCTTTTCCATGGTGCTGATAACGGCTTGTTTGTCCGAAATGTCGCCCTTGAGCTGATCAATGGTGTTGGCAATGGCCTGCCCTGCGTCATACCCCTGCACGGCGTAGATGTCCGGGTAGTGGCCGTACTCGGTATTGAAGGCTTCGCGAAACTCCTGGTTTTTTGGAACATCAAGCTGTTCGGCGTAGTGCAGGCCTGTCATAACACCTTCGGCAGCGTCGCCTTGTGCTTCGAGGGTACCTTCGGTGAGGAAGCCAGATCCCAGCAGCGGAATCTTGCCTCGCAGACCCATAGCATCGTAGTCCTTCACGAACTTGATGGCGCCACCACCAGCGAAGAAGGTGAATACTGCGTCCGGATTTTTGTCTGCAATATCACTGACGTGCGACTGGAAGTTGGTGGACGGGAACGGCAGTAGAACCTTTTCAACAATCTCACCGCCACCTGCTTCGAATGATTCGGCAAAGGCGTCCAGGCTCTCGCGACCCATGCCGTAGTTCCAGCTGATGGCGTAGACCTTCTTGTAGCCTTTATCTAGTGCCACTTTGCCCATGGGGTAAGACGGCTGCCAGGATGAGAACGAGGTGCGGAATACGTTGGGAGAACACAACGGGCCAGTTGCAGCAGCAGAGCCGGCGTTGGGGATGATCATGACGGTGTCTTTCCCACGCAACATCTTAATCATGCCCATGGCAACGCCGGAGTGAACTGGGCCAATCACGAAGTCGGCCTCATGCTGGTTCAGCAGCGAGGAAGCTAGCTCCGGAGCCCGGGATGGTTTGGCTTCGGTGTCCAGTTCAATAAATTCAATGTCTGCGCCGTGAAGGTTAGAGGCGTTTTGTTTCAGTGCCAGTTTCAGTCCGTCGCGTCCAGCTTCACCCAGTTGTGCGTAGATGCCGCTGAAAGGCAGCATAACCCCGATTTTCACTGGGTCACCGGTGGCCGCCAAGGCGGAGGTTGAAAGCCCGGCGGTAAGGGTGGTTGCCAGTACAGCACCGGCAAGCGTTTTGATCTTGCTCATTTCAACACCTCAGATTGTTGTTGTGGGTTCTGTCATTAGAGGCGTGTGGGGGCTGCAGAGATATCCGTTTTCTGCATAGGCGTGTCCGGTTATTGCAGAGGTATTGCGAGAACGTTCAAATTCAGTAGCTTGGTCGGTAAAAAAGGGCCTGAAGAACCGGGCGTTCTCCAGGCCAGGGCAGATCGTTCCCAACGGGAACCGACGCTCAACGAGAAATGACAGGCGAGCTCATGGTTCAAAAAGGATACTGCATACCCTCTTTCATCACGCTCACCCATTGGCTGGTGGTGAATTCTTCAATGTTGGCTGGACCACCAAAACGGCCGCTATTACCCGAGCTGCCCATGCCGCCAAAGGGCACCTGGAACTCGTTGTTTACAGTTTGATCGTTGATATGAATCATCCCAACTTGGATTTGATTGGCGATCTTCAAGGCACGTTCTGTCGAGCCTGAATGAATCGAGGCAGCCAAACCATAGGGAGACTCATTGACCAGATCACGAGCTTCTGAGTCCGAGTCGAAGGTCATCACTGGCGCTACAGGCCCGAAGACTTCCTCGGAGAAGACTGGCATGTCCGAGGTGACGTCGGCTATAACTGTGGGCTCATAGTAGTTGCCATTACGTCCGCCGCCGACGACGATGCGTGCGCCCATTTCGACAGAGCGGTTGACGATACCCTCTACCCGCTTTGCCTGAACCTCGTTGATCAGTGGGCCTATGTGGACCTGTTCTTGCGCAGGGTTTCCGCAGGCGAGGTTTCCGGCGCGAGCGGCCAGGCGAGCAATATAAGCGCCTGCCACCGAGCTGTGGACGAGGTGTCGACCGGTCTGCATACAGATTTGCCCCTGATGCAGAAAAGAGCCCCAGGCACCACACGAACTTGCAATGTCCAGGTCGGCGTCTTCGAGAACCACCTGCGCATTGTTTCCACCTAGCTCCAGCGCGGCTTTCTTAAGCATCCGACCACAGATCTCGCCAATCTTTTTCCCAACCGCGGTGGAACCGGTAAAAGAGATCATCTTGACCAGCGGATGCTCAACGAGAGCTTGGCCTACACCGGGGCCGCCCGGCAGAACATGAAACACCCCTTCGGGCAGTCCGGCGTCTTCGAGAATTTGAGCCATCAGTGCACCGCCACAAATACTGCTTTTGGGATCTGGCTTGAGTATCACGCAGTTACCCATGGCCAGAGCCGGAAACACGGAGCGCATTGAAAGAAGGATGGGAAAGTTCCACGGTGCGATAACACCTACGGTACCAAGTGGCACCCGCTTCCAATAATTCCGTTTTCCGGGAATGCTTGACGGGAATAGCTCGCCATTGGGCTGCATTGGCATGGCTGCAGCCATCTGAGCCTGTTCGTAGGTAGCCTGCAACTCCCAATCTGCTTTTGGGCCGATTGAGCCGCACTCGCGGGTATTCCATCCGTTGATCTCTTCCGCGCGCTCCCTGAGTAGAGCTGCAGCCCTGCGCAGGATCTCGGCTTTCTGATCAAAAGGGACTTCCATCCACTTTTTTTGGGCGTCCTTGGCGATGATTGCGGCCCGGTCAACGTCACCAGGTGTCGCCGCTTTAAGTTGTGTGATCACATCTCCAGTCGCAGGTTCCACTATATCGAACTGCTTACCGTCGCCATTTTGCCATGAGCCCAGGAAAAGGTTCTGTTTCCAAACAGGGTTTACTTGAACATCCATGGTGTTTTCTCCTCAATGCTTTCGGCTGTTATCAGGTGTGCGCCCGGTTGATCTGGTCGCTTATATAGTGGGCCAGCGCGTAAACTGTTTCCGAGGGGTTGTAGCCGATAGAGGTTGGCAGCAAGCTCGCATCCACGATGTAAAGGTTCTTGACCTCATGGGTTTCGCCCGTGGGAGAGACCACTGTGGATTTCGGGTCTGCACCCATACGGCAGGTACCCTGGGGGTGAAACGAGGTGTAGCGATAGCGGGCGGGCTCATTGTCGAGCCCTTCGATGACAGCATCAATCTGATCTTCACTGTCGATGGTCAGCTTGTGGGATGTCGGAATGAACAGTTGCTTCGCACCGGCGGCAAAAAGTACCCGAGCATTGGTCTTGAGGCCGTTCTTCATGATTTCGAAATCGCCGTCGTCGACGAAGTATTTGATCTCTTTCACGCCGTCTTTCCAGTTTACCTCTCCCACGTTTTGATCGTGGATGAGGGTTATCAGACGAACAGTGTTGCGATATTTCGACATGTAGGACATGTACGGCTTACCAGTGCCTGGCTCGGCCTGAAAACTGGCCTCCACGGGTTCCTGGATAGCATCAAGCAGCAAGCAGCAAGTAGCTTCCATCCCCAGGCATTACATGTTTATCCATGTATAGGGAATGGGCGGCACCGCGGAAGTTATCAACGTTCTCCTCGAACATGCCGGTCACGGACATGGTTGGATGACACGCGAAGTTCTTACCCACCTGGCCGTTGCTGTTGGCTAGTTTGCTTTTCTGAAGCAGAATTGGCATTTGGATCGGTCCAGCCGCGCCGACGACGATCGGTGCGTTGACCTTGAGCCTGCTTTTTACCGTTTTGCTCTGCTGGTCAACAATCTCGGCCAATACGCCGGTGGCCTTGTCATTTTCTGCGAGGATCAGGGTGACACGCGTGTCAGAATAGATGGTCGCACCATAGGCCACGGCCCAAGGAAGGTAGGTGACCATCATGGATTGTTTACGGTCGGATTTGCAGCCAGCGAAGCAGAAACCAGTCATAGCACAATTGCGAATATTGCGTTTGGCATTACCTTCGGGAAGGTTCAGCTTTTTCATGCCGCCTCTGAGTAATTGGGCGCCAGGGCTGGTTTCAAAGGACTTGTTGGGTGCAATGCCGAGATTTTCTTCGACTTTCTCAAAGTAGGGCAGCATGACCTTTGGTGTGAGGTTGGTCAGCCCGAATTCCTTCCCCCATCGGTTGAGATAGTAATCCGGAGTTCGAAAACACAGGGCAGCGTTTACGACCGTGGATCCACCAACGCAGGCACCCTGCAAGATTGAGATGTCACCGGCGGAGTTGGACTGACCGCCGTGGTCCGCATACAGCTGATCCATGGAAACGGCCAACATTTCTGAGAATTTTTCGGATGGCACATAAGGGCCGGCTTCCAGAACGACCACTTTTTTGCCGGCTTTGGCCAACTCATAAGCTGCAATGGCCCCGCCGGCACCTGATCCGATTACGACAGCATCGGCGTTGAGCTCAATGTTGTCGCTGGTCACGTCTGACGCTTGGGTTACCTGCAAACCGTGGGCAGGAATTGTTTTAGCTTCGATTGTTTCTTGCATGATCTACTCCTGCCGCTCAGCTTTTTGGTAAGGGTGCATTGCCCAGAGACACCAGGTTCCATTTTTCAGTCACCGGTCCGCCGTAGCCGAGTGGCTCCCAGGTCGGGGGGTTCGCCCAATAGGCCAGCCCGATCAGCTTCTTCAGGCCCATAGCAAGTGCTCGTTGCGGTACTTCGTCCGAATCAGCCCAAGTGTCACAGAATGCTGCAGCTTGCTTGTCGGACAGTTCCACAAAAGGTTTGCCATAAAAGGCTTTGGGCCCGTCATTAAAGTAGGCGATACCGCCTTTCAGGCCTTCGAGAATATGGGGTGCCATGGTAGCCATAAGTGCGGCGTCCAATGTTTGCATGACCGGGATTTCACTTGCTCGAACTAGATCGGTTCCCTCGGTTGTCAGCTGAACCTGCATCAGGCGATTCATCACTTGGTATTCGCTGGCGGACATAACATTTATGCCTTCTGGCATTGAGGCGAAAGCGTGCGCTGCCCCCAGAAGCCCGGTGCCGACTGTCGCAGCAACCGCAAGGCCGCTTGCCGCTTTCAGGAAGCTTCGGCGGCTTAGGCTATTGATCTGGTCGATGGCTTCTTTTGTTTGATCGCTCATCTGACTCATGGTGTTCTCCGAATAATTGCCCGTGTTCGAAAGGCATGTTTATTTTCTTGGGGGTCAGAATACCTTCAATACTCTCAGATTTACGCGGGTATCTTCTTTGAATCCGTTTTCCACGCCGATGTCCTGGCCAGCCTGAAATTGCAATTGCACAGTCGGATCAACAAAAGTTGCGTAGGTTGCCTGCCAGCGATTGGTGTTCACCCTATCATCCTGCTTTTGGCCGCCAACAGTGGTTTCGCCCCCAAACGAATGGTAGTAAGAAAGTGCCACGTGGCTTTGCTTTGACAAGAGGTAACGAAGATGGCTCTGCAGGCTCTGCGCATCATCTTGTTCGCGCTTGAAGCCGAGGAAGTCGTCGTTGTCCCCGTATACTGAATACTCTGCAATCAAGTCCAGTACTACACTGGAGCTTAAGTGTTTCACGTAGGCAGCTTGAAAAATTCCTTTCCAACGATTCTCGCCAATATTTACTGGACCTTTGTCCTCATCGTATTGGCCGACCGGCATGGATGCGAAAGCGGACAGGCCCACCCATTGCTGGTCATCGGGGTTGTTGAGAACCCAAGCAGTTGCGCCGATGATCGGGTCACCGATACCACTTTCTGAGGTCGGTTGAAGCGGACCGAAGGGCTCCGTCAGTTCTACCTTTCCGAACGGAACGATGATTTGGGGATCAACAATAATGCCACCAATGTCCATGTAGTGGACGAAGCGTGCCAACCCTATGGTGGTGTCCAGCCCCGCCTTGGCGGGGACTTTGTTGCCATCGGCGTAAGCTGCGTCGCGGGTGGCATATTGGCCGTAGAGAATTCCAAGATTCACCCCTGCTGGCAGCGGTGTGTAGTCGCCGGGGTCAGTGGCAATTTCGGCAGCCTGGGTTGGAATCGAGAAAATGCTCATGGCCAGCATCAGGGTTGAGCCCAAAGCAAGTGGTTTTGATGGTGTGTACTTCGAAGTCGATCGCATGGTTGCTCTCCAAATTTCGTGTTGTTGTTGTCAACGCGAAAACGGTAAGCGACGATCATGCCAACAGTTCGTTTCTATAAAAAAGCTCTTTAAATCATTTGATTAAGGGGTTTTTGTTATCGCTAGGCGGGTCTATGAATGTTTCAATCGGGGAAACAGGGGGACACTGTCTCAGAATGAGACAGTAAGTGGCATGCCAACGAATTTGCACGCGGTCCCTACTAAAGAACGTGTTAAAGTTTCAAGGACATGACAAAAAGAGCCAATTAGGCCAAAGCGCAGGGTCGCATCAAACGACAATAATCAGTCCTGCGATAGAGGTAACTCAATGAGCGCACTTATTCCTGCCGACCAGAGGCGTGCCAAGGCACGTGAAACCTTTTTTGAGCATGGTCAGATTCCAACGGGTCTGATAGATGATGCCATTGTTCATTCCTGGCAGCGTTGTTCCGCGGCGAGAAAAAACGTGAGTGAGCGTGTTCAGTTCGACACCGTGCCCAGAAGCGGTTTAATAGAGCTGATGGAAAACAACCGAATTTTGTTGGAGGCAGCCACCCGGCCGCTGGAACAGTTGGGTCAAACCGTTAATGGCGCAGGCTATTCAGTTCTGCTTACGGATGACAAAGGGGTTGCCCTGGCAGCGAGACGTTCGGGCCGGTGCGCCAATACACTGATTAATGACGCCTTTCGACAGGGAGTCAATCTTTCCGAGGCGAATATTGGCACTTCCGCGATGTCTTGTGCTGTGTTGGAGCGTCGTCCAGTGTTAGTTGCCGGAGTCGAGCATTACTTGCATGCCAATCGAGTATTCAATTGTGCGGCCTCTCCCATTGTGGACCCCATGGGCAGGGTATTGGGGGCCATTGATATTACTCGTGGAAATCCGTTGGAGCCGGGAAGCGCGCTTTCCTTAGTGCAACAATGTTCAGCTAGGATTGAACGCCAGTTGATGGGTATGTTGTCGCCTTGGCTCATGATTAGCCTAGGGTGGGAGCAGAGTGATCCTCATGCCACGAGTGACCTGTTGGTGGCGCTTGGGCCGGACGGACAAGTGCTTGGTTTGTCGCCCCGGGTGCGCGAACTGACGGGGTTGGCCTCAACGGATGGGGCGTTGCGCTTTCAGGATTTGTTTGATTTGAGCTTTGACGAACTCGTTGATGGGTTTCGTGGCCGGAATCACCCTAAAACGGTCAGAATGCACTCTGGGCTTTCATTCTCGCTAAGACCGGTAGATGCTGGTTCGCGAAAAACCACGAGGCGTGCGGCTTCCGCGCCTTTGGCTATGCGCGTACCAGAATCCACAGATTTTGGTGATCATGCAATTAGTCGTCAGGTAAACCAAGCGAGCAGAGCAATGGAGAAGGGGCTGCCGGTGCTTATACTAGGTGAGACCGGGACCGGAAAGGAAGTGATGGCAACGTCACTGCATAACGGTAGTGCATTTTCCTCCGGTACGTTTGTTGCGATTAACTGTGCGGCTATCCCGGAGTCGCTAATTGAGGGTGAACTCTTTGGTCATGCAGATGGTGCCTACACAGGTGCGCGACGAGGCGGCGCTCCGGGTAAGATCGAGCAGGCAGATGGTGGCACCCTGTTTCTGGATGAGATTGGTGACATGCCGTTGGCGCTCCAGTCCCGTTTATTGAGAGTGTTGGAAACCCGTGAAGTGACCCGTCTTGGAAGTGCTACCCCAAAGCAGGTCCGTTTCCAGTTGATCTGCGCAACACATCGGAATCTGTCGGAAGCTGCCAAGGAAGGAGAATTTCGTGAGGATCTGCTCTACCGCATTAAAGGTATGACTGTACGCCTGCCAAGACTTTCGGAACGCTCGGATTTGCAAAGCTTCATTGTCGACCGATGCCGGGCTCTGACACAGGGTAGTCGCGAGTTGTCGCAAGAGTGTTTGGACGGTTTAATGCGGTACGACTGGCCGGGAAATGTTCGTGAGCTCGTCTATGCCCTGACTCACGCAGACGCACTTGCGGAGCCCGGCGAAGTCTTACAACTTTGCCATCTGCCGGAAGAGATAGCGGCCCCGACAACCATGGCAGTTCGAAGCAATAGGGCAGCGAGCAAACGCGGTACCTTAAAGACTCTGGAGCGCGCCGTTATCGAAGAAGCGCTGACAATTGAGGGGGGCAATGTCAGTCGCGCAGCAAAACGGCTGGGCATTGGTCGAGCGACACTGTATCGGAGGCTCAAAGTCGCCAATGCGGGCGTTCAGTGAAAACTTTGGTTGTTGGTCATCACCCGGCTAGGAGAAGCCCGTCCAAAAAAGGTCAATGCTCAGTGCTGAGATCAGTATAAAGTTGACGGGTGAGTTCATGCTGCACCTGCAAGCGTTTGGTAATGCCCTGAACCACTTCCATACGAGCGACAGCTCCGGCCTGAATGTCTTCCATTGCTTGTAAGGCTTCCCCCGACTGGCTTAGGCAGTGATCACACGACTGGCGGATTTTTTCCATACCGGTACCGGCCTCCACGGAGGTCGAATTCAGGCTGTTGGCGATTTCACGGATACTCTCACTGGATTCGTTCGCTCGGACGGCTAAGTTACGCACTTCGTCGGCCACCACCGAAAAGCCGCGACCGTATTCCCCCGCTCGCGCGGCCTCAATGGACGCGTTCAATGCCAGCAGGTTGGTCTGTTTGGCAATATCCTGAATGTTGCCGACGATGCTACCGATTTCTTCGGATTGTTTACCCAACTGAGTGAAGACGTCATCGATACGACTCATGAACTCAGTCAGTTCCCTAATCGAGGCCTCGGACCCGGAAATGCTGTTGGCGCTCTGGGCGACCTTCGCGCCGGACGCTTTGGCTAGTTTGCCAGCTTCATTCATTTCTTCGAGTATCATGTCCACGTTGTTTTGCAGGTCGTCTAGGTGACCGATCAGGACGGGGTCGGGTGATTTCGGTTCGGGAACAGGCGTTTCCGGTTCATGAGCCGGTTCGGGACGGGGCTCCACGGGTGGCACCGGTTCGCGTATCGTGACGGTGGTCGGACGCGTTCGTGCGCACAGGATAAGTGCAGTAGCTGTCAGCCCAAGAGTTATGGCTGCAAGCATGGTTTGGAATACCGTGTCTGCGTTGACGAGCATCAGTGCGGCACAGGCGAGGGTCAGGAAGAACGTTCCATAGATTGGGGCTCTGGAAGAACCGGTCTCAGAGGTTTCTTGTTCGAATGCGATAGTGTTGTCCATGGTACTGTTCCCAGCGGGCAAGGGTTGGCTCTGTAGAGCAACGCTAAGGTTTTTTTCGGAATGAACCTATCCGTGAAGTGCAGACAGCTATCCAGATTCTGAAGCCAGGGAGTGGTTGGCGGCAGACCAGGGCCGGAGTAAGCCGCGGTCTGGTCTGCGCGCTAAGTGCTCAGGTCAGGGCATCAAGAAGGATCCGGCTGAATGTATCGGGGCATTCCACCGACGGCACGTGGCCAATCTGCTCCAAAATGACTGGCTCCGCTGCACCGCTGACGTCGGCCAGCGCCCTGAGTGTGTCTCGGGGCGTGGCCACATCGTCTGACCCTCCAATCAGTCGGAGTGGCACGCGATGCTGTCCTAGCTGCTCTCGGAAGTCGACCCGCCCCAGCATCTCACACAGCAGAGCATAACTACGGTCATCACCGCGTCCCATGATCACGCCCCAGCCTTCCACCAGCGCCGGCTGCTTTTTGCACGTGTCGGGGCCGAACCAACGTGGCACGATATCCACAGCCATGGCCGACAGGCCGAGTTCCAGAACGTTGGCCGAGCGGGCATTCCAGGCATCGGTTGTGCCGATGACGGCGCCGGTGTTGGTGAGCGTGGCTGAAAGTAGTCTTTCAGAATGCTTGCTGACGAGTTGCTGGCCAATGACGCCGCCAATCGATGTCCCGACAAAGTGGAACCTGTCGGACTCTGCAACTCTCGCAAGTGCGATTGCTTCCTGGGCTAGGTCTTCCGGTGTAATTTCGTCGGACTCATCTGGCCAGGCCGCGCTGGCGCCATGCCCTGGTAAATCCCAAGTCAGTACCCGAAATTTTTCAAGCAGCGCTGGTAGCATGTCGTCCCAAACCCCCTGGGTCATGCCCAGGGGGTGAGCGAGCATCAGTAGCGGTTTGATTCTGTCACCCAGCAGTCGAAAGCAGACTGTGCGGCCGTTGTGTTTTATAAAAGCCATTTTTGCTCCTTACCTCAGACTCGTTCGATGAGTGTCGCAATACCCTGGCCGACGCCAACGCACATGGTGCAAAGTGCGTAACGGCCGCCGGTGAGCTGCAGCTGGTGGGCGGCGGTCATTAGCAGGCGGGCGCCTGACATTCCCAGTGGATGCCCCAGGGCGATGGCACCGCCATTGGGGTTCACGCGTTTGTCGTCGTCGGCGATGCCAAGCTCACGCAAAACCGCCAGGCCTTGGGCGGCGAATGCTTCGTTCAATTCAATGACGTCAATCTCGGCAATGCCGATGCCTTGTTTCTCCAGCAGCTTGCGAACCGCCGGCACAGGGCCGATGCCCATGATTCGTGGTTCCACCCCTGCTGTAGCCATGCCGAGAATGCGAGCCATGGGCTTTAGCCCGTGGGTTTTGACGGCGGTCTCACTGGCAACCAGCATCGCAGCGGCGCCATCGTTCACACCTGAGGCGTTGCCTGCGGTCACGCTGCCGTTTTCGCGGAAAGGCGTGGGCAGGGATGCGAGCTTCTCCAGCGTACTTTCGCGGGGATGCTCGTCGATATCGAACACCAGCGGGTCTTGTTTCCGGCGCGGAATGAACACAGGCACGATTTCTTCGGCAAAGCGTCCTTCCTTCTGGGCCCGGGCCGCCTTTTTCTGGGATCGGAAAGCAAACAGGTCCTGGTCTTCTCTTGATACGTCGTATTGCTCAGCGACGTTTTCCGCCGTTTCCGGCATCGAATCGATGCCGTATTGCTTTTTCATCAGCGGATTCACAAAGCGCCAGCCGATGGTGGTGTCTTCAATTTTCTGTTCCCTGGAGAAGGCTGAGTTGGCCTTGGCCATAACGTACGGCGCGCGGGACATGGACTCGACGCCGCCGGCCAGAACCAACTCCATTTCACCGGCGCGAATCGCCCGAAAAGCCGTACCCACCGCATCCATCCCGGAACCGCAAAGCCGGTTGAGGGTCGTGCCGGGTACGGAGGTGGGCAAGCCGGCGAGGAGCGCAGACATCCGTGCCACGTTGCGGTTGTCCTCACCGGCTTGGTTGGCGGAGCCCATCATCACTTCATCGATAGCGGTCGGGTCGAGTTCAGAAGCCTGCTCCAGTACCGCTTTAAAAATGTGGGCGGCGAGATCGTCAGGGCGAACGCTGGCAAGGGTGCCACCGAAGCGGCCAATCGCTGAACGGCGGGGATGGCAGAGATAAACGTCAGTCATGATATGTCTCACTGTTGACCGGCATGATGTGCATTTGTGCGTGCTTTCAGATCACGCAGAACTTCCAGCTCTTTAGCACTTGGCTCTGGCGTGGTCTCCAACGTGTCGGCAAACAGGATCTCCCACCCAGTGGCCTCGATCACTTCGTCCCGAGTCACATCGGGATGCAGAGATGTGACTACCAGTTCTTTGCTGTCAGGGTCAGGCTTGAGAATGCACAAATCGGTAATTACCACGGTGGGACCACGTCCGATGTTGGATACGTTATCCCGTGCCTTGCCGTCGCGTCCAAAGCCAACGGTGGTTACAAAGTCGACGTCCTTCACGAAGGTACGTTTGGAATGCTTGACGGTAATGAACACTTCCTTTGCGTTGGTGGCAATTTCCGGGGCGCCACCACCCCCAGGCAGGCGGACTTTAGGTTCACGGTAGTCACCGATCAACGTGGTGTTCAGATTGGCGTAGCGGTCAATCTGAGCGGTACCCAGGAACCCGACGCTGATGTGGCCGCCCTGAAGCCAGTAGCGAAACATCTCTGGTACCGCCACGGTCGTCAGTGCGGATTCACACAGCTCCCCATCACCGATGGAAAGTGGTAGAACGTCCGGTTTGGTCTGTAAGGTGCCGGATTCGTAAATCAGGGTCACGTCGGGTGCGTGGGTCAGCCGCGCCAGGTTGGCAGCCTCGCTGGGCAGGCCAATGCCAACAAAACAGGTCATGTCGCTGGTCAGTGCGCGAGCGGCAGTAACACTCATCATTTCCGAAGAGGTATATTCAAGACTCATCACGCAGCTCCTTTTTCAAACACGTTGTTTTTCAGCCAATCCTGGAAGGTCACCCGGTCACGGGCAATGCCGTCCCACTCTTTGTAGAAGGCGTTGTCGCGATCATAATAGCCCAGCGCGTAGGACGGGCTGGCCCCTTTCCGGGCTTCGGCGATGGCAGTGATGGCCCAGGAGGGCAGCACACAGGCGTTCACTGAGGCGCCAAGGTCATCCACGACTTCCTCAACGGTGACGATGCTGCGTTTGGCGGCCAACACGACTTCTTTCTGGATCCCGACAATACCCTCAATCAGCACGTTTCCTTTGCGGTCGGCACGCTGGGCATGAATCACCGCCACATCCGGGCGAACCGAGGGTACGGCAGCCAGGCGTTCACCGGTGAACGGGCATTCGATGAACTTTATCTGATCGTTCACCTTGGGCAGATCGCTGCCGATATAGCCGCGTAGAACGGCCAACGGCAAACCGGCTGCGCCGGCCTCATAGGCGCAAGCCATGGCGGCATGGCTGTGTTCCAGGATCTCGAGCTTGTTCGGCCAGCCTTTTTCAACGGCATCCCGCAGGCGATGCAGTGAACCTACACCAGGGTTGCCGCCCCAGGAGAAGATCAGCTTTTTCGCGCAGCCGGCGCCGATCATCTGGTCGTACACCAAATCTGGCGTCATGCGGATTAGGGTGAGGTCGCGTTTCTCCTGGCGGATTATTTCGTGGCCAGCGGCGAACGGTATCAGGTGGGTGAAACCTTCCATACAGACCGTGTCGCCGTTGTTGATGTGTCGGCTCACGGCCTCTTTGAGAGAGAGGAATTCAGCCATCACAGTGTCTCCATTGCAGTGATTGTAAAAGTTCGATGTACGAACATAAGTTTTATATGCGAACATAATGGCTCGAAGGTTTTGTTGTCGTCAAGTACAAACTTTCGCCAGATGCCGGAAGTGCACGGATGTTCGGATACCGAACGAGCTGTTACTATGCGCGAAAGCTGCTTAAGGAATAGAGATGGACGATCAAGTTCTCGAGCCCGGCGACCGGGACTATGTGGGCGCGCTGGCGTCAGGGTTGGAAGTGTTGCAGGCGTTTGATGCCGAGCATCCGCGGATGACACTGAGCGAGGTGGCGGCACGCACCAAGATGGACCGAGCCAAGGCGCGGCGCTTCCTGCTTACTCTGCATGCACTGGGGTTTGTGAAGCGTAGTGGGCGCCAGTTCGCGCTTACGCCCCGGGTCATGCAATTGGGTTACGCCTACCAGGCTTCGAACCAGTACCGGCCGGTGATTCAGCAGTACCTGGAAGACATTACCTGTGAATTGGGGGAGTCATCATCGCTGGCGGTACTGGATGGAGATGATGTGGTGTACGTAGTGCGCTCATCGGCGCGGCATCGGTTGATGGCCATCACCCTGTCGGTGGGCACTCGACTACCAGCGGCTTATACCTCTATGGGACGGGTACTACTTGCCCAGTTACCGGAAGCGGAGCTTCAGGCGTTTCTTGCCCGGGTAGAGCTTGCGCCCCATACGGTTTCTTCCATCACGGATAGCCATGCTCTAAACAAAGAGATCGCGAAGGTTCGTAGCCAGGGTTACTCGATCGTGGACCAAGAGCTGGATTCCGGGCTTAGGTCGGCAGCCGTACCGGTTTTTGCCGGCAATGGCGAACTGCTGGGAGCGATCAATATCAGCACCAACGCGGCGCGGGTTGATATGAAGACGTTGTTGGACGTCTATTTGTCGCGACTTCAAAAGGCGGCTGAGGCGGTGCGGCTAACGACGCACTAAGGTCAGGGGTAGCGCCCGGTTAACCTATTCTCCACAAGTTCATCCAGGATGGTATTCGTTAGCCGCATCACCGCGTTCGGGTTTTCTCCCTGTCTCCGTGATGCAATCACCGGTACGGTAATGTTGTCGTCTTCCAAAGGCATGTAATCCACCCCCTCACGATTCAGTCGTCGAACCTGCTCTGGCACCAGAGTGAACCCCATATCCGAAGCAACCAGCGACAGAGCGGTCTGCACGTCGTTAACCTGTTGCATTACATTGACACTCAAGCCGCGCCGGTGAAACAGGCCCTGAGTCAGGTCGGCGAAGTTGGGGCCGGGGCCGGATGGAAAGGTGATCATTGGCCACTCTGACAGTTCTTTCATGGATGGTGGGTGGTGGATCAGCGGATTGCCGGCTGGGATGGCGGCGATTAAGGGTTCATCGAAGAGCAGTTCCTGCTCCACGTCAGGGTCTTCAATTCGTACTCGGCCAAAGCCGATGTCGATCTTTCCTGCTTTAAGGGCATCTATCTGCTCCCTGGTTTTGAGCTCGTGCAAGATGATTTCCAGGTTTTTGTTGCGTCTTAAGCGTCGGACCATCAGCGGCAGTTGTCCATAGAACACCGAAGGCACGAAGCCAATGGAGAACACCGTTTTTCGGTGCTGGGCAATCCGTCGGGTGTCTGAGATTGTGGCGTCCACCTTATCGAGGATTTGTTGGGCCTGTTCCAGGAAATATTCGCCGCCGGTGGTGAGTTCCAGTCCACGGGGTTTGCGTGTGAACAATATGACTCCCACTTCCTCCTCCAGTTGTTTGATTGCGCGAGTCAGAGGGGGTTGGGCAATGAACAGCTTTTCAGCGGCGCGAGTGAGGTTTAGCTTTTCAGCCACCACCACGAAGTAACGTAAGTGTCTCAGCTCCATCCATACCTCCAGGGTATTGGTTAGTACTTAATCAATATTGGTTCATATCCGTGAAACTTCGTACTGTCCAAAACACAGGCATTTTTTACTTGTGATTCGGAGAACACATGTCCGCAAAAATTCAGTCCATTGAAGCCATCTTGGTTGACATTCCCACCATCCGGCCACACAAGCTATCTATGACAACCATGGGGGTTCAGACCATGGTGATTGTACGGATGAAGGATTCTGATGGACTTGAGGGGCTGGGTGAAGCCACGACCATCGGGGGGCTGGCCTACGGGCCGGAAAGCCCCGAAAGCGTAAAACTTACCATCGATACCTATTTCAAGCCACAACTGATCGGCCATCCTGTTACGGAAATCAATACCCTGAGAGTAAGGCTGAATTGTGCGGCTCGCGGAAACAACCTGGCCAAGTCCGCCATTGAGACGGCTCTGCTGGATCTGCAAGGTAAACGGCTGGGCTGCCCTGTATCCGACTTGCTCGGCGGAGCCGTGCATCGGCATATCCCGGTGCTCTGGACCTTGGCAAGTGGTGATACTGATCGGGATGTCAAAGAGGCCCTTGGTCTAATCGAAACCCGTCGCCACCGCGACTTCAAGCTCAAGATTGGATCGCGACCACTGATGGAAGACGTTCGGCATGTAGCCGCCATCAAAAATGCCCTGGGCGAGTCTGCCAGTGTTCGTGTAGACGTGAATCAGGCCTGGGACGAGTCAATGGCAGCTAAAGGAATGGCGGAACTGCAAGCGGCCGGTGTTGACTTGGTCGAGCAGCCGACACCTATGAAGGATTACGCCGCCCTGGTGCGTCTGTCTCAGAAGTTCCACCTGCCGATCCTGGCCGATGAAGCCGTTGCTGATGCCACCGACCTTTATAATTTGGCTGCCACCGGCTTCTCGGGTGCCGTCGCGCTCAAAATCGCCAAGGCCGGCGGCCCGGTGCAAGCCCTGAAGCAGGCTGCGGTAGCCCAAGCTGCAGGCATTGGCCTTTACGGAGGCACTTTGCTCGAAGGCACGATAGGCACGGTGGCCTCACTACACGCCTGGTCTACTTTGGAAACTCTTCATTGGGGCACCGAAATGTTCGGGCCGTTATTGATGAAGGATGACATCGTTGTCAAGCCGTTGGATTTTCATGACAACGGAGTAGGTCTGCCACTTGGGCCGGGCCTGGGGGTCGAGATTGATGAGGACAAGCTCACGCATTATCGCCGGAAAGATAAATAAACGGAGGAGTACGCATGCTGTTCAAAGTGGAAATGAAAGTGAATATCCCGCACGAGATGCCGGTCGATGTGGTCGCAGACATCAAAGCCCGTGAAAAGGCCTACGCCCAGGACTTGCAGTCGCAAGGCAAGTGGCGCCACTTGTGGCGGGTGGCGGGGAGCTACGCCAACGTAAGTATTTTTGACGTTAGAGATAACGCTGAGTTGCAGGACCTGATCAGCAACCTGCCGCTATTTCCCTATATGGATATCAGTGTAGCGCCCCTTTGCCGTCACCCATCCTCCGTTCATGAGGATGATCGTTAACATAGGATTCACCGTTACAGGCAATGCATAAAAGCATGTTGTTGCCAGCTGGTGGACGACTAGAAAAACAAAGAAATACATTTCTTTAGCAACAAAAACAACAGTTCGGGGAGACCGACAATGACTATTAAGACCATGCAAACAAAAGATGTGAAAGAGCTGCTGGAACAAGTAGCTGGATTTGATCAGGACGGTGGCAATGAGCGAATGAAGAAAATCGTTCATAGGGTCATGCACGATATTTTCCAGATTGTGGAAGACTTTGATGTGGCGCCGGAAGAGTTCTGGAGTGCCGTGTATTACGTCGGAGAGCTTGGTGCAAATGGAGAAGCGGCCCTTCTGGCGCCGGGCCTCGGCATGGACCGTTATCTGGACATCCGCCAGGACGCCGAAGACGAGCAAGCGGGCCTCACAGGTGGGACGCCTCGCACTATCGAAGGCCCACTTTACGTCGCGGGTGCACCCATCAGTGACGGCTTTGCCCGTATGGACGATGGTAAGGACGCAGGTGCAGAAGTGATTCTGATCAAAGGCCAGGTAACCAATGAGAGTGGCGAACCGTTGGCGAATGCGGTTGTCGACATCTGGCATGCGGATACCAAGGGTGCGTACTCATACTTCGATCAGTCTCAGAGTGAGTACAACTTACGCCGTCGCATCAAGACCGACGCAGAGGGTCGTTATGCCGCTCAAAGCGTTATGCCGTCCGGTTACGGTTGCCCACCAGAAGGGTCTACACAGCAATTGCTTAATCAGCTTGGTCGTCACGGCCAGCGCCCGGCACATATCCATTATTTTGTTTCCAGGCCTGGGCATAAACACCTCACTACTCAAATTAACATTGCTGGTGATGAGTACACCTACAGCGATTTCGCATTCGCTACCCGTGAAGAACTCGTGGTGGAAGCAAAACGTGTAGAGCGGTCTGCAGAGGGCGAAAAACACGGTGTTACTGGCCCGATTACCGAGGTCGAGTTCAATGTGACTCTCATTGCCACTGATAAGCCTGAACTTCAAGAACGTCATGCACGTCCGCGCGCTCTTGAAACAGATGTCGCATAAGCGAGAGACAAGAATAAGAGGAGTGAGATGAAATGAGTAAAAAGCTCGAGCAACTCGCCAACAAGGTTCGTAACGCAGTTGTTGCGGATCCTGAAACCGGTCGGTATCAGTGCGATCGCGGCATTTTCAATGATCGGGAACTGTTTGACCTGGAGATGAAGTACATTTTTGAGGGTAACTGGGTCTATTTGGCTCACGAGAGCCAGATCCCGGAACCGGGCGACTACTATACGGTGACCGTGGGTCGCCAGCCGGTAGTCATCACCCGTACCAAGGATGGCGATCTGAAAGCCATTCTTAACACCTGCTCCCACCGCGGCGCCACTCTGTGTCGCAAGAAGCGCGGTAACAAGACTTCCTTTACCTGCCCGTTCCACGGCTGGACTTTCCGCAACGATGGTCAGTTGCTGAAGGCTAAGGACCAGAAAAAGGGTGGTTACCCGGAGCAATTCAACACCGACGGCTCCCACGACCTGAAGCAGATGCCAAAGTTCGGCAATTACCGTGGTTTTCTGTTCGGAAGCCTGAATGCCGACGTGGTATCTCTTGAAGAGCATCTCGGTGAAACCACCAAGATTATCGACAACATCGTGGATCAGTCGGAAGACGGTCTGGAAGTCCTGCGGGGTAGCTCGACCTATACCTACGAAGGCAACTGGAAGTTGACCGCGGAGAATGGTGCCGACGGCTACCATGTGGGCAGCGTGCACTGGAACTACCTATCGACTATGGGGCAGCGTAACTACGAAAAAGGTGGTACCGAGGCAGTAGACGCCAAGAGCTGGTCGGCCGAGGGCGGATTTTATTCCTTCGAGAATGGCCACATGATGCTTTGGACTCGCTTGCTGAATCCGGAAGTACGCCCGATATATAGCCAGCTTGAGCGGCTGAAGGCGACATACGGTGAGGCCCGGGCCGACTCCATTGTCCGCACCACCAAGAATCTGTGCCTGTACCCGAACGTGTACCTTATGGATCAGTTCTCCACACAGATCCGTGTGACCCGCCCCATCGACGTCAACAAGACGGAAGTGACCATCTATGGTTTTGGTCCGAAGAACGAGCCGGCAGAACTGCGTGCTAAACGTATCCGTCAGTATGAGGATTTCTTCAACGTGACGGGCATGGGTACACCGGACGACCTGGAAGAGTTTCGTGCTTGCCAGAACGGTTATGAAGCTCGCGACATGCGCTGGAACGATATGAGTCGCGGTGCTGCTCATTGGATCGAAGGCCCTGATGAGCACGCTAACCAGATCGATATGAAGCCCATTATGAGTGGTGCGCGCCCCGACGACGAAGGCCTGTACGTTAACCACCACCAGCACTGGCAGGTGGAAATGACCCGAGCCATTGAGGCCGAGCGTGCCCGTTTCATTCCCGTGACGTCAGAGGAGGCATCGGCATGAGCATGAGCTATCACGATATCGAACAATTCATCATCCGTGAGGCCCGATTCCTGGACGACCGAAAATGGGATCAGTGGCTAGCCTGCTACCATGAGGACGTCACCTACTGGATGCCGGCCTGGGACGATGACGATGAGCTGACCGAGGACCCGCAAAGCGAGATCTCGCTCATCTATTACCCCAACAAGGAAGGCCTGGAAGACCGGATCTATCGCATCAAGACTGAGCGGTCCGGTGCCAGCTCCATGCCGGAGCCGCGCACCACGCACTTCACCAGCAACCTGGAGATCCTGTCCCAGAATGAGAGTGAAGTGACGTTGCGGTTCAACTGGTTGACCAAAGCCTATCGCTATAAAAAAACCGATGAATTCTTTGGAACCTCCTTTTATACCCTGGATATCACCGGCGAACAGCCGCTGATTCGGGAGAAGCGCTTGGTTCTGAACAACGATTGCATCAATCAGGTGCTAGACATTTACCACCTGTAATTGATGGGGAGAGCATCATCATGAGTTATAACATAGCACTCAATTTCGAGGACGGTGTTACCCGTTTTGTATCCTGCAACGAAGGCGAAACGGTTCTCGATGCCGCCTACCGCGCACAGATAAACCTCCCCATGGATTGCTCCGATGGCGTGTGCGGCACCTGCAAAGGTGCCTGCTATCAGGGCGGGTTTGACCTGGGCGATGAGTATATAGACGAGGCGCTGTCTGACGAAGAAGTCGAGCAAGGTATGGTGCTGACCTGTCAGATGGTGCCCTCCAGCGATTGCGTGGTGGAAGTGCCAGTTGCTTCCACCATGTGCAAGACCGGTAATGCCGAAGTTACTGGGACTGTGGCCGAAGTAAATCTGATTTCGCCGACGTCGATCGAACTAAAAATCACGGCGGATGACGACCTTGCCTTTTTACCCGGACAATATGTGAACATCCAGGTGCCCGGCACCGAGGAGACACGGGCCTACTCCTTTAGCTCCAAACCCGGCAGCCGTGACCTGAGCTTCCTGATCCGTAACGTTCCGGGCGGTCTTATGAGCTCATGGCTAGTTGGTAAGGCGCGTTCCGGAGATAAGGTAACTCTGACTGGCCCCATGGGAAGTTTCTATCTACGCCCGATTGAACGACCGGTGCTGATGCTGGCCGGAGGCACTGGCCTCGCGCCATTCCTGGCTAAATTAGAATACATGAAAGCCAATGGCTGTGACCTACCAACGCATCTGATCTACGGTGTCACTAACGACGATGATTTAGTGTGCCTGAATGTATTGGAACTGCTTACCAAGCAGTTGAGCAATTTTACATACAGCACCGTGGTTTCCGGAGAAAAAAGCACGCATCCGAGAAAGGGGTACGTTACTCAATATATAGATGACACCCACCTGAATAACGGGGATGTCGATGTCTATTTGTGTGGTCCCCCCCCTATGGTTGATTCCGTGCTTGGGTTCTTTCGAGAAAAGGGATTTAAACCAAATTCGTTTCATTATGAAAAGTTCGCCCCCAGCACTCCTGCAGATAAGGAGAAAGTCGCATGAGATCCCGCTTCACCGATAAGGTAATGGTGATCACTGGAGCTGCCCAGGGAATAGGTAAACGTGTTGCCAATTTGGCCGCGGCCGAGGGCGCGCGGCTTCTTCTCGTAGACATTGCTGATTATATACACGATGTTGCTGCAGAATTGCGCGAGCAGGGTGCTGATGCGATTGCTGTTCAGGCCAATCTGGAAACCTGGGCAGGCGCTGAGACAGTTATGAAGGAGGCTCATCAGCACTTCGATCGCATTGATATTCTCATAAACAACGTTGGTGGCACTATCTGGGCCCAGCCGTTTGAACATTACACGCCGGAACAGATTGAAAAGGAGATTCAGCGTTCGCTTTTTACCACTCTATGGTGCTGTCGCGCTGTTTTACCTTACATGCTTGAGCGCAAATCGGGCGTAATTGTCAACGTCTCCTCGATAGCCACGCGGGCGTTAATGAGGGTTCCATACGGAGCGGCCAAGGGTGGCGTCAATGCTCTGACTGTGAACATGGCGTACGAATATGCGCCGTACAATATCCGAGTGAATGCGGCAGCAGCTGGCGGTACCGAAGCGCCACCAAGGCTGACACCGCGAAACGCGGAAGAGCAGAGTGAACAGGAAAAGGCGTGGTATCAGACTCTGATTGACCAGACCTTAGCGAACAGCTTTATGCATCGATACGGAACCCTGGATGAACAGGCTGAGCCGATTCTGTTCTTGGCATCGGATGCAGCTAGTTACATTACAGGCACGGTGGTTCCCGTTGCAGGGGGTGATCTGGGGTAGGCCGGGTAGGCTGCGACCATAGTTAAACAGTCAGTCTTATCTTCTTTGGCCCCGGCACCCGGGGCTCGTTTCTCATACCGAATCTACAACAATCAATAACGGATTCAGGCTAATGCAAAAACTTCTAAAAGACCTTTCATTGCCAGCTATTGTGGCAGGCTTTTTGGCTGTTCTCGTGTCTTACTCGGGCCCCTTAGCCATATTTTTCCAAGCCGGAGCGAGCGCCGGAATCTCCTCCGATATGATGGTCTCGTGGGTTTGGGCGATTTCTGTCGGAGCCGGCATCTCGGGGATCGTGCTATCGGTTTGGCTGAGAGCTCCTATTGTCACTGCATGGTCCGCACCGGGTACTGCATTGCTGGTTACCTTGTTTCCTGAACTGTCTTTAAACGAGGCGATAGGAGCATACATAACTGCGGCAATCATGATCTTCGTTATTGGTGTATCAGGTACCTTTGATGTGTTTGTACGCGCGATTCCTAAAGGGATCGCTGCAGGAATGATGGCAGGCATACTATTTCAGTTCGGAGTGGGTGCTTTCACCGCAATCGAAACGACACCTTCTTTGGCTATCGGGATGCTGATTTCCTATGTTCTGTTCCGTCGCCTGTGCCCAAAATATACGTTGGTTTTATTGCTGATTTCTGGTGTTTTACTTGCGGTGGTCCTGGAGGGGGTGTCTCTTTCAGGTGTTCGGTGGAGCATTGCGGTGCCCCAGATTATCCAGCCCGAGTGGTCATTAAGTTCAACCCTCAGCTTTGCTATTCCTTTGGTGTTGGTAAGTCTAACCGGTCAATTCCTGCCGGGCATGGCGATCCTCCAAACGGCGGGTTATCCAGTTAAGGCCAGGCCAATCATTGGAATAACAAGCCTGGTTTCACTTCCTATGGCGTTTTTCGGCGGTATCACCACGGTGGTTGCTGCCATTACAGCGGCAATCTGTACTGGTAAAGACGCGCATGAAGATCCTGCTAGAAGATACATTGCAGGGGTGTCCAATGGTGTCTTCTATCTTGTGGGGGGGCTGTTTGCCGGCACTATCGTCAGCTTGTTCACATCCCTTCCCGCAGCGTTTGTGGCGGTGCTTGCCGGGTTGGCGCTACTTGGGGCCATTGCGGGGAATCTTTTTGCAGCACTGGAGGAGCCCAGTCATCGAGAGGCATCATTGATTACGTTTGTCGTCACTGCTTCGGGAATGTCTCTCTTCGAACTCTCATCCGCTTTCTGGGGCGTGGTCATTGGTTACGTTTGCTACTTCATATTGAATGGTGGTGCCGGTCAAAAATGACTTAATTGACACTGATTTCTGATGCTTTGAAGAAGTCAGTTGGAATTCTCTCTAGAAAACGATCTGGCGATTTTCATCACATTTCAATATGCCTTTGGTGCAGAGGCTAGGTCTCGCAGACAAACTTGTTTCCAATTGCAGAAACATGCGCGGAGCTTTGATCCGCACGACTGCTTGTACTGCCGGAGAACATCGTATGTATTCGCAGAATAGGTTGCCGAACAGACAGCCCGCATTTTCCGGAGTATGTGATGCCTCACCTATAGTAGGGGCTTATATACCTATCGCAGTTTCTTTTGGTCTTGTTTCTGTGCAGTCTGGCTTCAGCATTTTTGAAACCGTCATGGTTTCGATACTTGTTTATGCTGGACCCTCTCAGTTTTTATTCGTGGCTATGGTTGTTTCGGGTGCGCCGCTTTGGCTGGTCGTTGCAATGACTATATTGATTAATATGCGTTATGTAGTCTATGGGCCAAATCTGGCCCCTCACTTGCCGTCAAGTCGTTGGTGGCCATTACTCATGCACGGGCTAACAGACCAGATTTTTGCGTTAGCACATACACGTCTGCCTCAACTGCAAAGCTCCGAACGAATTGGCTGGTTTACGGGAGCTATGTTGTTTGCGTGGCTTGGTTGGATTAGTGGAACTGTATTGGGCGCGGTAGCAGGTGAGGAGATGATAAGGTCCTGGCCTTTAATGGTCGAGGTCATGCCATTTACTTTACCGGCTCTATTTTTGGTGTTGCTAGCGCCACGCTTTGACTCTCGAATTTGGGGAATTGCGCTCAGCAGTACCATCGTTCTGGCATTTGCTATGAAAACTCTGGGGTTTGCACATGCGGCAATTCCTGTGGCTGCGATATGTGGGGCGTTTCTATTTCAAATGATAAGAATTACTCCAAAATTTGAGCAATAAAATATGGATATTACGCTTTGGGTCGCGTTGATTACTACGAGTCTCGGCACGTTCTTGATGCGGGCGGTCCCGTTGCTATGGATGCAGCATCATTTGGCTCGTCAATCTCAAGACAACAAAAATGGACGGGTGCCGATGCTGTTGAGCATTCTCGGTCCGCTGACGGTCGGGGCAATGCTGGGGGTTTCTCTGGTGCCAAAAACTATTAGTTCTACATCATTGCTGGCTACGTTCCTTGGAACAGGTCTCACTCTTTTTGTTTGGTATCGAACAAAGTCTTTAGCCTGGTCGGTGGTCTCAGGTGTTTCGATATATGGGGTAACAAAAATGATAACAAATACAGCGCTATGATAATTCTGGGTGCAGGTCAGGTGCCAAAAGCAAGACTTCTCTTTTTATTATTGCCCTGGCTGAGCGCCCTCGGTGATTTTCCGAGGGCAGAGTGCTGCTCAGCCACTAGACGGAGCTGCTTTATACCTTGCCAGTTAGCTGCATAAACTCTCGCAAAATAGCACCGATTTTGCCCGAGTATTCTGGGTCACGCTTGGATATTTCATCGACCACTTCAAGAGATTTGGCTCGGAGCATTGCCACCGCATCGCCGTTCATTTGAACAATTTCTCCATTGTATTCAGTCTTGAACTCCTGCATTCGTTGCAGGTCTTTCATCATGAACATTCCGGCAGCTTCGAGGTGTGTTGCCAGAACAGCATCTTCGATGACTTTCTGGAAATCCGACCCCAGCTTGTTCCACGATTTCAGTGAAACAAATACCTCACTGTTCTGGTGTGATGCGAGGTTCGGCTGGATAATATATTTGTTTACCTCCTGCAGGTTCATCCCCCATCCGGCAGAGACGCCACCCCAGTGCGCACCGTCGACTACGCCGGTCTGAAGCGCCTGGTAAAGCTCCCCGCCGCTGATAGACACAGGCGCTGAGCCCATTTTTTCAAACACTTGTGCAGAGCTGCCGTTTGAGCGAACTTTGAAGCCTTCGAAATCCTTTGGTGTCTCAAGTCGCTTATTGCTATAGATGGCCGTGCCGCCATTTGAAATAGGGCCGACCTGATAGATCCCGCGAGTAGCGTAAGCTTCGCGGATAATGTTGAGCGCGCCCATGTCGTGCATGAAAAATTGCATTTCCTCAAGGGAATCCCAGGTTCCGAAATTCCCGTTGAGGTGACCTGCGGCAGGAATGTCCCCGACCCAGTAGGCGGGATAAATAAGCGCGCCGTCCAGTGTTCCACGGCGGACCCCACGCAGAACATCTCCGGTAGATACTATGGAGTTGGGTTGGTGGGTTTCGATCTCGATTTCACCGTTAGTCGCTTCTTCGATGCGGCGCGCCAACCCATTAAAGATCGGATCGTAATACCAGTTTCCAGTGGGCCAGTGCGTTTGCATCTTCCATTTGATTTTTTGTTTGGGTGATGCGATGACTGCGGGCGCGGATAAGCCCAGAGCCGCAACGGTTGCAGCGGCAGTGGTGCTAGTGGACAGAAATTTTCGGCGGTTTATTGTCTTTGTATCTTTCATATCAGTTTCTCTCGTTGTTGTAAGAGGTATCAGTCTTTAGTGAGTAAGCTCACGCCTTCCGTAAGGATGGAAGGAAACGCGAGGAGAAAAATTCCGAAAAGAACCATTAATACGACATACGGCAGCACACTTTTATAAAGGTCCAGGATAGGGGTATGCGGGCTGAGGGTTTTGAGATAGAAGATGTTGTAGCCAAAGGGCGGTGAAATGTAACCCACGCAAAGGTTCAGCTGAAAGAGAACGGCGAACCAAATGGGGTCGAAGCCAAGCTCCACAACAACTGGCATAAAGATTGGCATCACCAGCAGAATAATGCCGATGGGGTCCAGAAACATTCCGAGAATGAATCCTGCCCCCTGCATAACCAAAATGAGAAGCCAGGGAGAGATTTCGAGAGACAACAAAAATGACTGCACAAAGTTGATGCCGTTGGCAGCCGAATAAACGGAAACAAACGCACTGGCGCCGAAAATAATCCAAAGAACCATACCGCTCATAGTGGCGGTCGAATAACTGACATCCTTGATAAAACTCCAGTTAAGTTCACCTCGCATGGCAATTGCGGCTAGAACTGCCGCGGCGCCCACCGCTGACGCTTCTGTTGGCGTTGCCATGCCAAGGAATATCGACAGCAGCACCACCGAAATAATGGCCATTGGAAGAACAATGGAGCGGAGCGAGCGAAGTTTCTCACTCATGGGGACGCTTTCAGAGGAGGCGGGTGCTTTTTCAGGCTGCAGCTTTGCCGTGATGATGACATAACCAAGAATAACAACCAGCATCCCCAGCCCTGCAATCAAGCCACCCATGAACAGCTTGCCGATGGAAAGCCCGGTACTCATGCCGATAACGATCAATGTGATGGAGGGCGGGATCAGAATGCCTAGAGTGCCCGCTGCTCCGATCGTGCCAAGTACGAGTTTTTTATCGTAGCCGTGCTTTTCCATGGCAGGCATTCCCACCATGCCTGTTGTTAGCGTGGAGGCCGCACAGCTGCCGGTCATGGCAGAAAGAAGCGAGGCGAAACCGGTGGTGCCCACGAGTAGCCCACCGTTAACTTTTCCGGACCAAAGGTAAAATGCTTGGTATAGGTCGGTCGCTATTTTCGACTTCCCGAGTGATATCCCCATCATGACGAACAAAGGGATGGCGGCAAGTGAGATCGACCACATACTGGCAAAAGTGGCAGACAGGATAGGGAACAGGCCGCTTGTGCCGTTCATGATCAATATAAAAATAGTAGCGACTGCACCTAGAGCGAAAGCGAGCGACACGCCAGCTATAATAAAGGCTAGCAGAAGACCAAACATACCAGCGGTTAAAAGTTCTGGTGACATGGGCTTACCCTTTGCTTTGTTGTTTTGGATTGACGAATTGGATTGCAGATGTCATCAGGCCGCTCAGACCCTGGATCAGAATGAGAGTTGTCCCAATAAAGAGGGCCAGATTCACCGGCCACATAGGGTGGCGTAAAGCGCTGGCATCCAATTCGTTGAACTCCCAGGCATCCAGGAAATAAAACCAGGCCTCGTAGGTCAGGGCCGTAGTCCAGATGGCCAAGGCCACATAATTGAGCATGTCCGCAAAGGCATTCCACCGGGGGGACCGGGTATTAAGGAGTACATCGACGCGTACGTGCCCGCCTTTGATCAGGGTGTAGGCTCCGATCAGGATGAAGTAGGCCGCAAAGACACGTTGCGTGTAACCAGGAGCCCATACCGACGGAGCGTTGAAGACGTATCTCGCGATGACTTCGTAAACTACGATAGCCATACCTATGAACACGAAAAAACTGAATAGCTTTCCGACGATCAAGTTGAACGTTTCAATGATTCTTAGAGGATTCATAGCGTTCTCTATTATTTTAATGGGAACTCTTATTCATTCTGTTCGTGAGGCATCAGGCCCACTGGTAGCGGTTAAAGTTTTCGCGCAGCATTTTCTTGCTCACTTTGCCGGTGGCGGTATGAGGCAGGGTGTCAACAAACTCACATGCATTCGGTATCCACCACTTGGGGATCTTCCCTTCAAGGAAACTCAATAGCTGCTCAGGAGTTAGTGAGGGATAAGAGTCTTCAGGTACAACAACGAGGAGAGGTCGCTCACTCCAGTGCTGATGAGCAACGCCGATGACGACAGCTTCGCGAACACCGGGGTGTGCCATGATTGCATTTTCAATTTCGATGGAACTGATCCATTCCCCTCCGGATTTGATTACGTCTTTTACCCTGTCTGTGATGCGCATATACCCCAAGGAGTCAATGGTTGCTACGTCGCCGGTATTGAACCAGTCATGCTCTCGGGATTTGCCATAGTAGGCGCTGCATGCCCATGGACCGCGGATTTCCAGAACGCCGGTTGTTACTCCGTCGTGGGGCAAGGCATTCCCGTCTTCATCAACGATGCGCATCTGGATTCCGAACAATGGACGGCCGGATTTCAGGCGCTGGTCTGCCCGGGCCGCGTCGGGAAGTCGATTGTGTTCGGGTAGGTAGCGGTTGTAGCTTCCGATAGGGCTGAGTTCCGTCATACCCCAACCGTTTTCCAGTCTGACGCCATGGCGATCCATTTCGTCATACAGTTTTAATGCGCCTGCAGCGCCTCCGATAACGCCTCTGTTGAGGCTTGGGACGCGAGTGCCGGTGGCATTCAGGAACTGGTTAATGCCACTCCAGAGTGTCGGAACGGCGAGAGAGAAAGTAACTTGCTCCTGGTTGATAAGATCAGTCATCGCCTGTGCGTCCGATACCTGTGGGCCAGGCATTACCAGAGCTGCTCCAGCCATGGGGGCGCTGTACGGCATACACCAGGCATTGACGTGAAACATGGGTACCAGAGGCATTACAACGTCTTCAGATGTAAGGCCCAGTTGGCTCGCCATGTTTTGTGACATGCATTGCAAAACAATGCTTCGATGACTCCCCAATACCCCTTTTGGATCGCCCGTGGTGCCAGACGTATAGCACAGGTTGCTGGCGCGGTTTTCATCCAGAGTGGGCCAGTCATAACTGTCCTGTTCCCGGTTGAGCAGGCTCTCATAGGCTTGCAGATTCGGTAAGGTGCTCTGAGGCAGGTTGTTGGCCGAGCATAGCGCTATCCAGTGTTTTACTGACGGAAGATCGCCTTGCATCGCTTCGATCACCGGAATGAATTCCGGGTCGATGAACAACGCTTCGTTCTGTGCGTCGTTAATAATAAATTTGACCTGGTCCGTGAACAGTTTCGGGTTGATGGTGTGACAGATGCGGCCGGTGCAGGGGACAGCGTAGTGCAGCTCGAAATGCCGATGGTCGTTCCAGGCAAGAGTGCCGACTCTTGCTTCGGGGGCGAGCTCCAGACGGTCCAGAGCGTTTGCCAGTTTGGCTACTCGAACGAAGGCGTCGTGGTAGGTCAGTCTGGTTATATCGCCATTTGCACCGCGGGAAATAAGCTTGTTCTCTGCGGCGATCATTTCCGCATGGGACATTATTGTTGTGATGCTAAGAGGGGCATCCATCATTAAACCTTTCAAGACAGGCCTCCGGTTGTTGTTTTAAAAGGGCGACTTCGCGTTGCCAGGGTACGATCATTAATCTGTCGAGATCGAAGTGAGCAAAATGCATGCCCGTTTGTGACGATGCGCTGAAACCCGCGGTTGGAGGGGCGGGGCCCGTAAAGGGGGGCGGTGTTTCGAGGTGGTCTTGTTTCAAATCTGAAACGTGTGTTGCATTTTTTGACTGAGCGTTTCAGTTTTGAGTTTTGGCTTGGGGCTGGCGAAGCCTGCGCCAGAGGGTCGACCGGCTGATCCCCAGCGCTTTTGCAGTTTTTGTCATATCGCCATCGTGGGCGTCGAGGGTTTCCTGGATGAGCGTTATCTCGGCGGCCTTGCCGAAATTGTGGAGGCTTTCCTTTGGAGCGTTTATTGCGTGATGCTCTTTAGCCACTGAGAACAGCTCTGGAAACAGGGCTTCAAGTGGTTTCGATTCGCCAGGGAACTGGCTCATTAGAAAGGTGCGCTCTATCAGGTTTTCGAGTTCACGAATATTGCCGCTCCACTGGTGGTTCATCAGGCGGGGCATGAGTGCATTCAGTATTTCATTAGCCGCCTGTTCCTGGTCGGTATTTCCCGCGGCGAGGTTTCTGGTTAGCAGTTTGGAGAGTAGTGGGATATCGGAGGTGCGCTTGCGCAAGGGCGGTATCGATATTCTGAGGATGTTAAGGCGGTAGAATAGGTCTTCACGAAACCGGTTATTGGCGATTTCTTGTTTCAGATCCCTGTGGGTGGCTGCAATGACTCTGATATTGATGGGGGTGGGCTCGGAGCCGCCAAGGCGGAGTACCTGACGCTCTTGTAGAACTCGAAGCAAGCGAGTCTGAAGATGGATCGGCATATCGCCAATTTCATCGAGGAAAATAGTGCCGTTGTGTGCTGCCTCGAACAGCCCCGGTTTCCCGCCTTTGCGGGTGCCGGTAAATGCTCCTTCGTCATACCCAAACAGTTCGCTTTCAAGCAGAGTTTCAGGGAAAGCTGCACAGTTAATCGCAACGAACGGCATCTGTTGTCTGCCGCTGGCGTTATGAATGCTTTGGGCAAACAGCTCTTTGCCAGTGCCGGTCTCTCCGGTAATTAACACAGTCGAGTTGGAGTGGGCGTACAATTTTGCTAGCTGGATCGCTTGCTGAAATGCCTGTTCCTCGCCGGTCAGTTGTTCAAAGTGGTATTTGGCAATGAAATGGCTTGGGCGACTTTGGGAGCGTAATCGACGCTCCGCGCGCTGGATTTCCCGTATTTCCTGACATGTCAGTATTGCTCCGTCTATCTGCCCTTCTTCCATTATAGGAAGTACGCTTATGGCCAGGCGCTGACTTCCTCTAAGGCTCAGGTGGCTTTCAATCGCGGCTCCCTTTTTCAGTACGCCATTTATATCGATGTCGGGGAAGTGTTCGGTGGCGCGATCTCCGATGGAGATTGGCTGATCAGGTTGTAACAGGGTGTTCATGCTGCTATTAACGGAAAAGACTGTGCCTGTTGCGTCCAGTGCAATGACCCCTTCACTAAGATTTTTCAGAACCGCATGAATGCGCCGGTGTTTTTGGGCTTCGGCTGCGCGGCTGTGGCATATCGCGAGCGCATCATCGAGTGTCAGGCGAACTGCGTCAGCATTTATGGCGAAGACACCTTCTGCGCCAGCGGCTTCCGCCAGCTCAACGACTGTTGGGGAGCCGATTATTACGCGATAGCCTTGATCAACAAGCGAGCGGACTTTTTCGCGAGCTTCCTGTAGCGAGGTGTAAACAGCCTGTGAAACTTCGACCGTAAATAGTGAGGACATTTCCTCAAGCTCTTTCAAGGTACGCTGGTGCGTGAGAATGCCGGCTTTGGTGCCGCGCTCCCTGGCAAGATTGATGGCGCGGATAAGGTCGTACTCACCCATCCTGAACGAGAGAATGGTGATAGAAATTTTCTTCCGCAAAAACTCCGCAGACGCGCTGGAGCAAATCAGTATGTCCGCGCGCTGTTCCCGCTCTATTGATTTGGCCGTTGCAAGCAGTTTATCGACCGATGTCTCAACAATCTGTATATCCGCTTGTTGTTCATAGCGAGGCAGTATTTCGTTCAGCGTCAGCGTTAACTTGCTCGGATGACCGTCGAAAGTGAGATGGTTGATCAGAGCGATGATGCGCGGTTTGTGGGGCCCTGTGGCCATGATGGGTACGCCTTCCTTTGCATGGAGTAAGGGGAATAGTAGCTCGGATTAAGTTGTTTCAAAAGTGAAATTATGTGTTTCACGATTGCGCCAGAATAGAGGCGTGTTTTTCTCCCTCCTTTTCGTGGATTTCATAAAATAATGATTTAACTGAATTTATTTTTGACTCTCTTTGTTGGCCTAGAGTTTGCTCAACGCAGTTTATGGAAACGTATCTACGAAAAGAGAGTATCTAATGGATGTTGCACAAAGTGGCCCAAGTTCACAGCATCGTATAGAGGGCGACCGTTGGGAGTGGCAGGAAAGTCTGGAGCGTTATTTATCTGGGGTTCTGCAGGGGAGCCATGTACAGATCACCAACATGGAGTTGCTCTCCGGGGGCGCCATCCAGGAAAACTGGTTGTTGTATGTACAGGTATGTGGTGGCTCCAAAGCCGGAGAGCACCGCTGGGTATTACGGACCGACTCCCTGTCTGTAGTGGATGTAAGTATGTCCAGGGCGGACGAGTATGCCGTACTTAAAACGGTCCATGAAGCAGGTGTCGATGTGCCTACACCCTTCTGGCTCTGCAGAGACCCGGGTGTTATTGGTCGCGAGTTTTTTGTCATGCAAGCGGTTGGTGGCACCGCTGCAGGCCATCGGTTGGTTAAAGATGATGCCCTTGTGCCTGACCGAGCCGCTCTATGTCGGGAACTTGGGCGCAATCTGGCGAAGCTGCATTCCATAAAGCCGCCTCAGCAGGCGCTTGGTTTCTTGCCCTCACCGACTGAAGATCCGGCTCAGGCAACCATTGAGCAATACCTGGGATTTCTGGATGAGTTGCCTTGGGCCTTTCCCGTTATCGAGTGGGGGTTGCGGTGGCTTCGCCTTAACAAACCTGCTCCTGTTGAATCCTGCCTTATTCACAGAGATTTTCGCACCGGTAACTTCATGGTGGATCAAGGTGCAGTGTCAGGCATCCTCGATTGGGAGTTCACCGCATGGGGAGACTGGCGTGAGGACCTGGGATGGTTGACCGCAAAATGCTGGCGGTTCGGCAGGAATGAGAACGTTGCGGGTGGTGTTGGCGCTCTGAGCGATGTAATGGCTGGGTACTCGGAAGTGTGCCCCCGAGAAATATCATCGGAAGAACTCCGATATTGGCAGGTTATGGCGCACGTCCGCTGGGCCATAGTGGCCGTCCAGCAGGCCGAACGGCACCTTTCCGGGAAACAGTATTCGCTGGAGCTTGCTCTCACCGGACGGCTGGTACCAGAGGTTGAATACAATATTCTAACATTGACTGGAGGTCATCCATGAATCGTCCAGATGCATGTGAGTTGCTTGAGGTGGCACGGGAAACTCTGCTGAAGGATGTCTTTTCAGCGGTACCGGAGAACCTGCGTTACGAGGTGCGCATGATCGCCAGCGCAATGGGGATTGCGGCTCGCGAAGCGAAAAGTGGAGTGAATGTCAGTCAGAATGAGGTTGCCGCCTATACAGATATCTTGTCAGACGCCTTAAGCGTTGATCCAGTATCGCTGGAGAGTTCCCGGCAGACCATGAAAGAAGCAATCCGGGCAGGCTCTTTCGACGCTCCAGGACAAAAACAGGAGCAGCTGCAGGCAGTTTTGCACAAGGCTGTGGTGAATGCGCTGGCTATCAGCAACCCTAAAGTTGTGCATCCGTCCAAGAGGGCAAGCTGATGTCCTCGACTCCGAATCGTTACCAAGGGTTAGGTCGTCGTCGCCTTTACCTGGTCCGGCACGGACACGTTAACTATTTCGATGCTGCAGGTCATCCATTGGACCCAAGGTCTGTGCCGCTGTCTGCTGATGGTGAGGCTCAGGTGCAGGCTCTGAACCGCATCCTGCAGGGCGTGACATTCGACAGAGCCTTCAGCTCAGACTATCCCCGGGCAGTTCAGACCCTTGATATGGTTTTGGCAGGTCGATCAGATTCGTGTGCCACAGAATCAACCGCTGCCTTGCGAGAGATTCGGGCGGGGCGGCTCAGTAAGATGCCTCCGGAATCATACGACACAGAAGTGGCCGAAGCTTATCACTGGTCGCAACACCCTGAAGCTGGATTTCTGAGAGGTGAGCGTTGGGATGATTTCGGCGCTCGGGTCCTTGAATGGTTCGGCACTTTGCTTGCGGACACGAGTTGGCAGAGCGCTGTTATCGCCAGCCATGACGCCGTCAACCGGGTGCTGATCTCGTGGCTGATGAGCGGGGACCTGTCATCGCTACCGCTTATTGAGCAGGACCATGCGTGCCTCAATATTGTGGATGTAGATCAGCCAATTGCTGATGGTTCAGTCAAAGCGTACCTGCGCCTCCTTAACCATACTCCATACAACCCTATTAAATCCGGTGAGCGCTCGACGGTTATGGAGCGGATAACTCAATCCATGTTGTCGATGTGACAACGGAGCCTGCTCACTTTGACCGGCTTAAAATAAATCCAATGATTGGGAAATAACGATGAATTTTGACTTAAGTGATGAGCTCAAAGCGTTGCAAGCGAAGGTTCGCAGCTTTATCCGGGACGAGGTGATGCCTCTGGAATCCGATCCGCGCCAGACGCCACACGGTCCCACTGAAGAACTTCGAAATGATTTGGTGGCCCTTGCGCGTAAAAACGGACTGCTTACTTTGCATGCGTCACGGGAAATGGGCGGCGCCGAACTCTCTCATGTTGCGAAAGCTGTGATCTTCGAAGAGGCAGGATATTCGCCGCTCGGCCCCACAGCACTAAACGTTCATGCGCCGGATGAGGGCAACATCCACCTGATGGATGTGGTCGCTTTAGAGGCACAGAAAGAGCGCTGGCTACGACCATTGGTGGAAGGGAAAACCCGGTCTTGTTTTGCGATGACTGAACCTTCTCCGGGAGCAGGGTCGGACCCATCGATGCTTAACACGACGGCTGTCCGTGACGGCGATGATTATATTATCAATGGGAAGAAGTGGTTTATAACCGGTGCAGAGGGAGCCGCTTTTGCGATCATCATGGCGCGAACTGACGATGGAAACGCCACCATGTTTCTGACAGACACTGACAAGCCTGGTTTTAACGTTGACCGAATGATGGATGTGATGGACTCGTGCTTCACCGGCGGCCATGGCGTCGTGCGCATTGAGAATCTTAGAGTGCCAGCTAGCGATATCCTTGGCGAAATTGGCAAGGGATTTCGGTACGCGCAAGTTCGTTTGGCCCCGGCAAGGTTGACCCATTGCATGCGTTGGTTGGGAGCAGCTCAGCGAGCCCATGATGAAGCCTGTCGATATGCGAGCACACGTGAATCGTTTGGGAAACGCTTGGGTGATCATCAAGGCGTAGGCTTCATGCTGGCCGATAACGAAATGGATATGTTGACTACGCGCCTGTCCATCATGCACTGCGCATGGGTACTGGACAAAGGCGAGCGCGCAAACACCGAATCCAGTATGGCCAAGGTGATCAGTTCCGAAGGTATTTGGCGAGTAATTGACCGGAGTGTTCAGGTCCTCGGCGGGCAAGGGGTCTCCGGTGAAAACATCGTGGAGCGAATCTTTAAAGATGCCCGAGGCTTCCGCATTTACGACGGGCCGAACGAGGTTCACCGGATGAGTCTCGCAAGGAAAATTCTCGCCCGCCACACTGACAAATTGAAAGGTTAAACATGATAGACAAACATCATCTCTTCAGCCTTGCCGGGAAACGTGTACTGGTTACGGGGGCCTCTAGCGGGCTTGGGCGCCACTTCGCTAAAACACTGGCAAAAGCCGGCGCTCAGGTTGTTGTGGGCGCGCGTCGGGTTGATCGCCTTCAGGAGCTGGTTGCGGATATCCGCAGTGAGGGCGGTGCTGCACTGGCATTGCCACTGGATGTCGCCTCACGGGCGTCAGTTGTTGCCTGTCTTGACGAGCTATGCCGTCAGTATGGCGGGATTGATGTTGTAGTGAACAACGCTGGCGTCAGCGATACAAAAGCGGCGCTGGAGTACACAGATGATGACTGGGACAGCATTGTGCAGACCAACCTCAAGGGTGCCTGGATCGTAGCTCAGGAAAGCGCCCGAAGAATGGCGCAGAGTGACGGTGGCAGTATTGTGAACGTTACCTCCATTCTGGCCACCCGTCTGGCAGGTGGTGTCGGGCCCTACTGCGCAGCCAAGGCTGGTCTGGCTCATTTGACCCGCTCTTTAGCGTTGGAACTGGCGCGCCATAACGTTCGAGTCAACTCATTGGCGCCGGGTTATGTAGTGACTGAAATCAACCAGGATTTTCTGGAAAGTGACGCGGGGGAACGGCTTAAAAAACGTATTCCTGCGAGAAGGTTCTGTCAGGTCCAGGACCTGGATGGTGCGCTACTGCTTCTTGCTTCTGATGCGGGAAGAGCAATGACGGGTTCTGAAATTGTGGTTGATAACGGTCACGCTTGCTCGGGCTTGTAAAGCCCGACCAGAGCCGGCGTGATCAAATAAAGACAAAATTTTCTGGAATTATCCATTGGATAGTTGGGGAGGTGTAAAACAGCAAAATTAAACACATCGCATTCAGTGAACCGAGGATAAAAGCAAACCTCAGAAACAATAATCACAAGAACAAGAGGAAAGCCACCAATGAACGGCATCGCAGCAATAGAAGGTTCAGGGGCGCAACGCGTCCTTGTGTTACACGGGTGGGCGCTGGACAGCAATGTCTGGCTCGATACCCGTGCGTTGGTCGACGATACACGTTTCACCTACGCCTACTTCGATTTCCCCGGGTATGGCTCCAATCGCTCAGTCCCCTCCGCCGAAGGAATGGAAGGAATGGCAGCGTCAGCGCTTGCTGCCGCAGATTCGCTGGGGTGGGATCACTTCAATATTCTCGGCCATTCAATGGGTGGGGCAGCGGCGTTGCGAGTGGCAACTCTTGCGCCGGAACGAGTCTCCGCCGTCGTAGCGCTGACTCCCGTATCTCCTCAGGGAACTCCGCTGGATGAGGCGACCTATGATTCTTTTAGATCAGCATGGGAAGATCCGGGCCCTGTATTAAAGGGTCTCGCACCTCACTTGACCACAGAACAATTGGACACCATCGTCGGAAACACGCGAGCGACGATGAATCAGTCTGTGTGGGAAGCTTATCTTGCGAACTGGACTAAGGCGGATTTTTTCAAAACGCTAAAAAACTGTTCTGCTCCTGTCTCTCTTGCTTACGGTGACAGTGATCCGTTCGTGACGGCTCAATACCTTTCAGACACTGCAGCTTTACTGCGTGAGGGTACGTTACTGGGTATTGATAAGGCTGGACATTACCCGATGATTGAAAACCCCCGGGAAACTGTACAGCTTTGGGAAAGTGCGTTTATTCAAGCTGCAAAAGGAGAGAGTAATGTTTGAGACAAGCAAGCCATATCGCGGTATGCCTGCGTCCGTATGGACACCTCCAACGCCGCAACTTATCCGTGGGGCTAGAATGCTGATTGTTGGTTATGAAGCCAATCCGGAGGCTCTCAAGGCAGTGCTTCCTGAAGGCTTAAAGCCTCATCCCAATAACATGGTCCAGATGAATATGTATGAAATCGAGGCCAGTAACACCAGTGGGTTTGGGGCTTTTTCTTTGACATATCTAACGGTTGAGGTCGAGGGTCACGATAGCCTGGCGGCTGAGGGTACGCTCCCAATTCCGGGTCGATTTTTCGCATACTACTGGAATAGCTCTCCACGTGTCCTGGCATACGCACGCGAGGCGGCGGGAATTCCGGCTATGCACGGGGTAAGACGAGCCGAGACCGTCGACGGACGCCTTGTGTCTACGCTCGCGGTCGACGGTAAGGATGTCATCACTGCACGCGCAACCGTTACTGACACTCCGGCTGGTACTCTTGGGGGGCATCTCAACTATTATGCCCATCGTGAGTTTCCGCGCCCCGAAGGCGGCAGTGCAGCCATAAGTGAATTAATAGAACTTCCGCTCCCCTTTGTGGCCGACCTTTACGAAGCAAAAGTTGACGATATTTCGTTCAACTTCCCTAGCGGCCACCCGGCCGCCAGCTTGGCTCCCGTATCGCCTCTTAGTACACCATCGGTGCTCTATGGGGATGTCACATTCACTTATTCAATGGGAAGACAAGTCAAAAACTACCTCCAAGTATGAGGTAATTAAACACGCTTGGAGGATGACGTCTCTGAAGTAGCATGTGCAATCTCACGGAAGGAGGATTGCACGTGTATGAAGTGGAGGGGGCGTTTTTTACCGAACACCCGCGAGAAGGTTAAGGCGAGCCTGAATCGGGTTGCCAGCCCCTCGTCGTTGCAAGGCATGCATCAGGTTTGACTTACGCTAAGAGTCTCGATGTCAGAGTCCAAAACCGACAAAAAAAGGAATGACAAATGACTGAAATTATAAAAACAGTTGATATTGCCCATCTGGGCGGCTCGAAAGTTGGCTACAGGTTTGGTAAGTCGTACGATCCGTCGTTACCAACGCTTATCATGAACAATTCGTTCACGACGTCAGCGGAGTTGTTCAGGCCACAATTTGCAGACCCAAAGCTGATGAAGGTGGCCAATCTTCTTGCCATTGAACCTTATGGCCATGGCAAAACCTATCCGAAATATCGACAATTCACGTATTGGGACAGCGCCATTGCGAATATTCAAGTGCTCGATGCCCTTGGTATCGCTGAAGCATTTGCTCTAGGGACGTCGCAGGGCGGTTGGATTGTGACGCAGACAGCGATGCTTGCTCCGGACCGGATCAAGGGGATCATTCCGCTCGGCACATCGATGGATAATGAGAGTCAGCTTAGCCGTAAGTTGGGTTGTTGGGACGGTATAGATTTTTGTACCCCCGCCATCGATGCTCTAGCAGAACCTGTTACTGATGACTGGACGGTACCGGAAGAATTCGTTGTGGGCGTTCTCGACGCGGGGCTGGGCGATACGGTGACCCCAGAGGATCGCGCATTCTGGCTTGATGAGTACCGACGGAACTACAAAGGGGATGCGGGGCGTGAACGCTTGCGTACAGCTTCCATTAATCTTCGTGACCGAGACAGTCTGCACGCACGCCTCGGCAGTGTCACCTGTCCTGTTCTCTGGATGCACGGTACCGCTGATACGGTGTACTCGGTCGCCAATGCTGAAGATGGGATTCGGCGATTTAGTCAGTCAGCAGACGCGCAGTTAAAAATCGTTGATGGCGGTCAGCATTTCCTGAGCGCATCTGATCCGCAGTATATCAATCCTGCGACTGTGGAATTTATTAATAAGTGGCGGTAACCACTGAACCACTACAGAGGGTATATGAAAACAATAAATCTGCGTGCCCCGGGCGGGCTTGATGCATTGGAAGTGAGGGAATCCCCAGATCCCGGGCAACCCGGGCCTGGGCAGATACGGGTGGCAATTCATGCCACCTCTTTAAATTACCATGACTTGCTGGTCGCCAATGGCAGTATCCCGACGGAGGATGGGCGCCTTCTAATGTCTGACGGAGCGGGGGTTGTTGAAGCTGTTGGTGAGGGGGTTGCAGAGTTTGAGGTGGGAGATCATGTTGTTTCCGGGTTTTTTCCGCAATGGCAGGATGGTCAAGCCTTTGATGGCGTAGGAAACTTCCGGGGGACCCCTGGCGACGGAATTGACGGCTTTGCTGCGGAGTACTCGGTCCAGGCGGCCACCAATTTCACTCGTGCCCCAGCTGGCTGGAGTCATGCAGAAGCAGCGACAATCACCACGGCTGGTCTGACAGCATGGCGGGCGCTGATAACAGAAGGGAGCCTGAAGGCGGGGCAGAGCGTTTTGCTCCTTGGCACGGGCGGGGTTTCAATCGCTGCTTTGCAAATAGCCAAAGCGATGGGTGCCAAAGTTTTCATTACTTCATCCTCAGACGAAAAGTTAGAAAGAGCCCGTGCACTCGGAGCGGATTCCACTATCAACTACCGACGTTATCCCGACTGGGCTAACCAGGTTCTCGCCCTAACCCAAGGGCGAGGGGTTGATCATGTTGTTGAGGTGGGCGGTCCGGGCACGTTAAGTCAGTCTATACAGGCGGTTTGCGTCGGTGGGCATGTTGCTCTTATTGGTGTTTTAACCGGGCGTGAAGGCCAGGTGCCCACGGGATTACTCATGGCGAAGCAAGCCCGGCTTCAAGGCCTGGTTGTTGGAAATCGTCGCCAGCAGCAGGAGTACGTCGCGGCTCTCGAGCAAAACGAACTACGCCCAGTGATCTATCAAAGCTTTCGTTTCGAACAATTGGCGGAAGCTTTCCGGCTCCAGGAAAGTGGCAGTCATTTTGGCAAGATTGTTGCCGAGTGGTGAGAGTCGTAATGAGCTGGAAAGCGGGAAATGATGCATTTAAGGCCTAATTTGCGTTGGACAATGCGAAGTGTTTTCGTTTTTCAATCCCGGCATGAAAGTGCCGGGATTATTTTTTAAGATTTTCGTCAGTCGTTGAATAGGTCCCGTCAGAGCTTGCACGGCACAAAACTAAAAAAGGCCCCACGCTCTCACGTAAGGCCTTGAAAAATATGGCGCGCCCGACAGGATTCGAACCTGTGACCCCTGCCTTCGGAGGGCACTATTTTGGCTCGGTTTAGAGTGGTGTGAGTCGGGTTAATGTCCGGCTTCTCAAGCACTTAGAGGCTTAGTTAGTCTTTTCGAAAACCCCTTTTAAAACCGTTATCTACACGGTCGAAGCCGATTCTGGGCACATAGATGTCTGGTTGCTTGTGTCCGAAAATTACCAGACTGACCTCTGCCTAATGTCTATTTCCCTGAGATTACTTACATATTTTACGTTGAGTAACAGATTCAATTCTGTTTGGTTCCGACTGTCCGCAATCGGACAAATTATACGCTAGTGACTGGAAATGTTGTTGGCGTAGTGGTGCCCTGAATGGGATTTCTTGTCGATTTTGGATGGACAGTCTCTAGTTATGCACACCCGATTTTGGGGGTGGTTACAACTACATTGAGCGGTTCAATAGTCCAATGATGCGAACGAGAACTACCGCTAAGGATCGGAAGTTGTTAACTGCTTTAAAATCGCCTGTGGAGACGGGGGGCGCTCTATTCTCTTTAGTAGCGTTTGCGAGAAGGCCTTTGAAATGGCCTCCGTTCTAGGTGGGGTGACTCTTGGCTACCGGGGGAACGCCGAATGATCCGCACGAGAGACAGAGGGGTGAAGTCAACTTTAGGAAAAAGGCTGATTAGCTATTGGTTGCACCAAGAAAATGTTGGCTAAGCTGTCCTTCAAGTTCGTGGTTGAAATGTTCAGCTGATTTCATGTGCTCATGCATGAGTTTACGGGCGCCAGACACATTACGGGCACGTATAGCTTCAAGTAGCTGCTTGTGATAGTTGCAATTGGCAGCGGAAAATTCGAGCTGCTCCGGTAGGGCCGATTTTTTGAAAATAAGCAAGTCTCGGAGCATGTCGTTTAAGAAGCGACCAATGAAGGCCAGCATAGGGTTGTCACATCGCTGAGCAAGAAGGATATGAAAATCGAGTTCGGCAATCCGCTGCTCAATGCGCTCTTCAAAGGTTTTCGGGGCGACCTCACACCGTTTGACAAGTGCGTCAAGGTCCTCTAGATCAGCTTCAGTCACGCGGGCTGTGGCCAGCGCTGCAATCTCCGGCTCAACCAATGTCCTGAGAGCGTAGATTTCAGGCCCTGTCGGTTGGTCAAAGTGCAAGAAGTTGCGCAGTAATTCACTGGCTTTGTCATAAGGGACTCGCTCAAGTATGGCGCCCCCGTTAGGGCCTGTGCGAACAGAGATCAGTCCCTGAACCTCAAGAGATTTTAGCGCCTCCCGCACTGTACCCTTGGAACACTCAAACTGCTCCATCAATTCCCGTTCATTCGGAAGTCTATCGCCTGGCTGAACTTTGTTTAGCGCCACCCAGCGTTTGACCGATTCAACAATTTGGTCAGATCGCTTTATCCGCTTGGGGATTCGTAGATTCTTATTGTTCATCTGGCCTCACTGCATGTCATTGGAGCGCTATTTTGCCACACGGCTATTTTTTTTACGAGCTAGTTGAATTATATTATTTATTCGTATAAATATAATAATTGGATTTCGCCGATTAACGTAACGTCAACGTTTGGTGAAGGTGTCAACATTCTAATTTTGGAGGTGAAAGGTGTCGGATTTATCAGCTTTTAGTTGGGAAGACCCACTATTTTTAAATCAGCAATTGAGCTCCGAAGAGCGCCAGATTTGTGAGGCTGCCCGAGCCTACAGCCAGCAAAAGCTGCAGCCGCGTGTATTGAGTGCGTATCGTGAAGAGAGGTTTGATCGCGAAATACTGACGGAAATGGGTGATATGGGCTTGTTAGGCGCAACTGTCGCCGAGGAATATGGAGGTGCCGGTCTAAGCCATGTCGCTTACGGTCTAATTGCCCGCGAAGTAGAGCGGGTGGACTCTGGCTATCGCTCAGCCATGAGCGTTCAGTCATCCCTGGTTATGCACCCCATCGAAGCCTACGGTTCTGAAGAGCAGAAGCATAAGTATTTGCCACGCTTAGCGAGTGGCGAGTTGGTTGGCTGTTTCGGATTGACTGAACCAGACCATGGTTCTGACCCTGGCTCAATGATTACTCGTGCCAAAAAAGTTGATGGTGGGTATTTGCTGAGCGGTGCAAAAATGTGGATCACCAATAGTCCGATTGCTGACATAGCTATTGTGTGGGCGAAGTCGGAAGCACATGAAGGCAAGATCCGAGGTTTTCTTGTTGAGCGTGGAGCGAAAGGTTTCTCTACACCCAAAATCGAGGGAAAGCTTAGTTTAAGGGCGTCAATCACCGGCGAAATTGTGCTCGATGAGGTTTTTGTACCTGAAGAAAATCTGTTGCCAAACGTCAGTGGCTTGGCTGGGCCTTTCGGTTGTCTTAATAAGGCCCGTTTCGGCATTGCTTGGGGTTCCATTGGTGCTGCTGAATTCTGCTGGCATGCCGCTCGTCAATACACGCTGGATCGTAAGCAGTTTGGCCGCCCGCTGGCCGCTACTCAGTTAGTGCAGCTTAAGCTCGCCAACATGCAAACTGATATTACGCTCGGTTTGACCGCCGCGTTGCAGGTTGGTCGCCTGATGGACAGTGGCAGCTGGGCTCCGGAGATGGTTTCGCTGATCAAGCGTAACAACTGTGGTAAGGCTCTGGAAATTGCTCGAATTTCCCGAGACATGCACGGAGGCAATGGCATCTCTGATGAATTTGCTGTGATGCGCCACATGGTCAACCTGGAAACTGTTAACACCTACGAGGGTACTCATGACGTGCATGCCCTTATCCTTGGGCGCGCCCAGACAGGTATTCAAGCGTTTTTCTGATCAACAGACGAGCACGACCGCGGACGTAAAGTCCGCTTAGGAGAGTTGTAATGGAAAAACCCTTAGAGGGAATACGAGTACTTGATCTTTCGCGAATATTGGCTGGACCATGGTGTAGCCAGCACCTGGCAGATCTTGGTGCTGAAGTGATTAAGGTTGAGCATCCTCAGAGCGGTGATGACACTCGTGGCTGGGGCCCACCTTACCTTACCGGAACACAACAAGCGGCTTATTACTTGTCAGCAAATAGGGGCAAACGGTCGATTGGGGTAGATATTTCGTTGCCAGAGGGCCAGGAGCTAATCCGAGAGCTGGTTGGGGTTTGTGATGTTGTTTTGGAAAACTTCAAGGTCGGAGGCCTTAAGCGTTACGGTTTAGATTATGAAAGCTTGACTGAAGTGAAGCCAGACCTGATTTACTGCTCGATTACCGGGTTTGGACAGAACGGCCCTTATGCAAAAAGGGCCGGATATGACTTCCTGCTTCAGGGAATGGGCGGGTTGATGGATATTACTGGAAGACCAGATACAGAGCCTGGCGGCGGCCCGATGAAAGTGGGGGTTGCAGTTGTTGATCTATTTTCCGGTATGTACGCAGCTACTTCTATTCTTTCCGCTTTGATTGGCCGCAGTCGAACCGGTAAGGGAGCATGGATTGATGTGGCTTTGATGGATGTTCAAGTTAGCATGCTGGCAAACCAGGCATTGAATTATCTGACATCTAACAAGTCTCCTGTGCGACTTGGTAACGCTCATCCGAACATCGTGCCTTATCAAGCTTTTGCCACTACAAACGGCAATATAATTCTAGCTGTCGGGAACGACGCCCAATTTAAGCGTTTTTGCAAAGTTGCGGGAGCGCCTCAGTTAGCCTTGGACGAGCGGTTTTCAACCAACAGCAAAAGAGTACGGAATTGTGAGCTGCTAATACCTCAGCTCAAAAACTTGATCCGGGAACGACCGTCAGAGTATTGGTTAGAGATGCTTGAGTGTGAGGGCGTTCCATGCGGGCCTATCAATAGCATCGCAGAGGTTTTCGCCGATCCCCAAGTGCAACACCGAAACATGAAATTGCACATGGAGCACCCGGATGTAGGAGCTATGAGTTTGGTGAGTAACCCTGTCCGATTTGACGATAAACACCTAAATGCAGAATTGCCACCACCCTCACTTGGTGAGCACACGTTTTCTGTTTTGTCGAATATTCTGCCCGAACGAAAAGAATTCATTGATTCACTGCGCTTGAAAGGAGTTATCTCATAGGTAAAAAGACTTTTGACTAATAATTAAAATCAATAAATAATTCAATAAATAATCCAATAAATTTTAATATTTTATTGAACAGGAGAGGAACGTGATGAAAAAATATATGTTTTGGATCATTAGTGCCTGGTTTATCGTAGTAAATGCAGGTCAATTCATACCATCATTAAATACGCTAGAGCCATACGTTTTAGGTATTCCATTTAACCTTGCTTGGATATGGGGCTGGAATTTTTTAATAACACTATATTTGATATTTTTTGCGATTTTTGGTTCAAAATCACATGATGTAGATGAGTTCGTTGCGATGGAATATGCAGAAGGAAACGGTATAAGGGGGCTGATCTGATGGATATAGCTCTTATGGTTCTGGCTGGTTTGGTTATATCTAGTTTGGTCTATCTTTCAATTTTCTATATTGCTTATAAAAGAACAAATAGAAAATCCGTTGAAAGTTTCTACATGGGAGGGCGTGATTTTGGTGGGGTTGTTCTATTTCTAACCATAGGTGCATCGTGGTTTAGTATGTGGTTTCTCCTGGGGGCGCCCGGGGCATTCTATAAGCATGGGTCTGGTTTTGCAACTTTCTTTATGTTGAATATAGTTCTGGGTCTGCTTTTCTATGTTTACGGTAGAAGGATGTGGTTGTTAGGTAAGGTTTTCAAATATACTACGCCCGGAGATTTGCTAGGGCATTATTATCAAAGTAAATCAATAAAAACTGTTTCCGCAATTTTAAACATATATTTGCTTTTTCCGTATATAGGTATTCAGCTTCTAGGTGCCGGGCTTGCATTTGAGGCTATTGGTAGCTCATTTTGGTTGGGAGTGACTACAATGATTGCATTGGTTACTCTTTTCAGCGTTTTTGGAGGTATAAAAGCTGTAGCTTGGAAAGATGCATTGCAAGGATTTTTCTATATGGGCTTTACATGGATTGTTGCGTTTTGGATGGTGAAAAGCGGGATTACAGGTTTCGAAAGTTTAAAAGAGCTTTTCGTGTCAGTTGATACAAGTTATCCAAAATTTTTGGAGTTTCCAGGTGAGTCTGGATACTTTACACCTGCAAATTGGTTCGGATATTTTGCTATATATGTTTTTGCCGGAATTTGTCTTCCGCATTTGTGGACGAGATTCTACATGGCTAAAAATATGAATGTCTTTAAAACAGTAACAGTAGGACATATAGCATTTGCAAGTTGGGGGTTTGTGCCAATTTTGATAATAGCCTTGCTAGGTAAGATGATTTTGCCGGATATTGAAAAGGTAGATCAAATATTCCCTCTTTTACTTCTTGAGTATTCACCTGTGCTTGCCGTAGTGTTGATTGTTTGTGCCTTTGCTGCAGCCATGAGTACAATCGATTCTCAAAACATGGCGATGGGAACGGTATTTACTAAAGATATCTGGCTTTCTTTAGTTGATAAAGACAGCAGTGAGCGCAGCCAAATGCTGGTTGGCAGGATATCTACCGTGATACTCATGGCGATATCGGTCATTTGGACATTTACTTCAGAAGGTTCAATACTAAAGCTGTCAATGATTGCATTTACTTCTGCAGCTCTTTTGTTCTTACCATTGACGGGAGCGCTATTTTATAAAAAGGCTGGTTCACTTTCAGCTACCTGGAGCGTAATTGCTGGTGTGTTTGTTTTGGTTATTTTCACTTATGTAACATCTAGCCCCTTCGGTGTGCATAGTGGTGTGTATGCTTTGCTTGCACAGGCTTTAGTATTTTTTGGTTTTGCACAGTTCGAGAGGTATGACAGAAATAAACATTCTGTTGCTTATCATTCTCTAATTGAGAAAGCGATCGCTGGCGATTTTGATAAGTCGCTTGCGAAAGCATCTATTTCTGGAGGTCAGGAAAATGAAATTTAAAATCGCATCAGTTGTTGCTTCGCCTGCAATGTTTGATATATCAGCTACGGTTGATAAGTGTTGTCGTATTATTGAAGAGTCTTCTGATAATGGCGCAAGGATGGTGGTTTTTCCTGAAACATTTCTTCCTCTATATCCGTGGTGGGTATGGATGGAGTTAAGTAGTATGAAAAAGCTTGAGTTGTATAGTAAGTTATATGAAAATTCAGTGTCGATTGATAGTGAGTATATAAAAAGAATATGTTATCAGGCGAAAATTAAAAATATATTTGTTGTTATCGGAATTAATGAAATTAGTGGTAAGACGATTTATAACAGCCAGGTTTTTATTAATGATGAAGGGTCTATAATTGGCGTAAGAAGAAAGCTAGTGCCAACGGGAGAAGAAAGAACAGTTTGGGGTCGTGGTGATGGTAGTGATTTGTTTACGATGCCCACATCTCTAGGGCAATTGGGTGGGCTGATTTGTTATGAGAACTCAATGGCGCTCTCTAGATATGCTCTGTACAGCCAAGGGGTAGAGCTTTATGTAGCAAACTGGCCGGGTTCAAACTTTAAGAGTCAGCCAAGAGATAGAACTAAGACTGTAGATACAGTTTGCAGGTTTGTTGCTTTCGAAGGGCAGACATTTGTTATTGCCTCATCATCAACTGTCGGCCAGGAGGAGGTGGACTACTATACAAGTATTTGCCCGGAGTTGGAGGGGAGCTTTTCTGTCGGCGGCGGCATAGCAGCAATTTACGACCCATTTGGTGAACCTGTTTCAGAGCCTGTAATAAACGAAGAAGGAATTTGTTACGGTGAGGTCGATACTGGCCTGATTGTAAAGGCTAAACAGATGATCGATTGTGTAGGGCATTACGCAAGACCCGATGTTGCTAGGCTATATGTAGATAGTGAAAAGAAAAGTACGACAGTTGGGGCAGTTGCGACCCCTCCAAGTGTGCCTGACTTTGATTTCGATAGTTGATCTGCATTGAGGGGGGGCAACGTGGTTGCCCCCTCGATTTTTCTTGTGAGTGTGTTGAATTTCAGATTTTTAGTATATCTGGAATTTTTAAGTATGATTTTTCATGTTTATGTAGGTTGAGGCTTTTATAGTGGTCAATTAATCCCGGACAGTATTTTAAGGTTTTCCTCAGCCGCAACGGGCGAAATGCCGTCGTTGAATGCGTGAGGTCGTTGCCGGTTGTAGTAGTCCATCAGATAGCCGCCCACATCTTCTTTCGCCTCGGGCAGGTTCCGATATCCCAGGGCCGGTATCCATTCAGATTTCAGGCTCCGGAGCAGCCTCTCCATCGGTGCGTTATCCCAGCAGTTACCACGTCGGCTCATGCTTTGGGTCATTCGATAGCGCCAGAGCTTCTGACGGAACTTGCGACTGGCATACTGACTTCCCTGATCCGAGTGGAACATGACTTTCTCTGGCTGACCACGTTGTTCCCAGGCGTGGTCCAGAGCTTTGACAACCAAGTCTGCATCCGGACTGGATGACATTGCCCAGCCAACAACTCGCCGGGCGTACAGATCCAGTACCACAGCCAGATAGCCCCATCGCTGGCCGCTCCAGATGTAAGGAATGTCACCACGCCAGACTTGGTCGGGCTGCTCTACCGCAAACTCACGATCCAGGTGATTCGGGATATCCGGTCGCTCAACGGTGGCCTGCATATATGCGTGAGGGCCTGGCTGCTTACAGATCAGGCCCAGTTCGCTCATAAGACGTCGAACTTTGAAGCGACCGACGACAACACCTTCCTCGCTGAGCAAGCCTTTGATTGTGCGGCTGCCGGCAGAGCTGCGGCTCTTGGTAAATAGCCGGATTACCTGAGCCCTAAGGGCCAGACGCTCAACATCCACGTGCTTCCGCCGTTGGCGGTACTCGTAATAGCCGGAACGGCTGATATCAAACGCATTGCAGACCATTTCAACAGACATTTGCTCACTCAACTGGTCTATCAGCGCGTACGATTCATGTCGTCCGACATCAAGAGAGCGGTAGCCTTTTTTAGTATGTCTTTTTCCTGTTCAAGGCGCTTGCAGCGGGCTTCCAGCTCCTGGATACGGCGCTGTTCCGGGGTTAATGCCTTGCCCTTCAGGGTGACACCGTCACGCTCCTCGGTCAGTTGGTTAACCCAGCGCCGGATAGCGCTTGCACCAATCCCCAGGGACACGCTCGCTTGGGGAATCGTGTGACCTTGATCCAGCACCAAGCTGGCTGCTTCCTGTTTGAACTCAGGAGAAAAAGAACGTCGCTTTCTGGTCATCAGACACCTCGTTTATGGTGGCGACCTTACCACCTACGTTGGTGTCCGGAATCATTGAACCACTACATTATTCGCATTCGGCTTATGGTAAGGTTCGGAAGCTACCTCGTCCATTAGGCTCTGAGTGCCACTCTTCCTATCCCAAACGAAGGACAATATGTGGTAGTTGCGCTGTGCCCGAATAGGCTGAAGTGAAAAGCTAGGCAGGAGTCTTGCGGTTAGGGGGCTACCGATATGCGAAAAAACCTTCGGCACTGTCAAGGCACCATTTGGGCACAGCCAAATAAAAAGGCCCCACGCTCTCACGTAAGGCCTTGAAAAATATGGCGCGCCCGACAGGATTCGAACCTGTGACCCCTGCCTTCGGAGGGCAGTACTCTATCCAGCTGAGCTACGGGCGCATTCGAGTGTGACGGCGAAGCGTCAATTTCGAGTGCGCAATCTTACGTGCGTGAGCGAGTAGTGTCCAGCCCCGGATCTGTTGCTGGGCCAGCCATTCTTATGGAAAAAGGGGTTCCGGGGTGATGCTCACCAGTGCGCCTTCATTGCTGAAGGACACTTCTCCATCCTGGATGGTTATCTGGAAGTTCATGTTACGCTCTACCAACCCCGCGAGTGCTTCCGTTGATTCGCTTGGCAGCTCAATAATTGTGAGATTGCGGAAGCGGCTCAGCTTGTTCTGGTGCTTCGCCATCCATACCGGCACGGCCCGAGCTCCGTAGGCATAAAGGATGACCTGCTTTGCGCGGCTGCAGGCTTTTCGCAGGCGGCTTTCGTCGGGCAAGCCCAGCTCGATCCACAACTCAATCTCGTCGCTCAGGCTTTTTTGCCACAGTTCGGGTTCGTCGTCGGTGCTCAGGCCCTTGGTAAACTCCAGCCCCTCACGGGCATTCAATGCAAAGGCCAGAATGCGAATCATCATGCGCTCGTCGTTTTCTGACGGGTGCTGGGCTATCGTGAGCTGGTGGTCTGCATAATAATGCCTGTCCATGTCGGCAATATTGAGCGTGGCTTTAAAGATTGTTGCTTTGAGCGCCATGGCGGTCCTGCATTGGTATCAAGGTGTTGGTTTGCGCTAGTGTAATGTAATTCTCTGCTGAGTGAGCATGACAGCATGTCGATGTTGCGCGGTTTTCTTATTCTGGTTCTGTTTTTTCTTTTTGGTGAAGCTTTGCGTCTGGCGTTTCTGATACCGGTCAGCGGCGGTGTGCTGGGTATGATTTTGATGACGCTCACGCTGATGCTGCGAGGTCGGGTAAGCGATGCACTGGCGTCGTCCAGCCAGGCTCTGATTTCTGTGCTGGTGTTGCTGATCATGCCAGGTGTGGTCGGGGTGTTTTTTATGGCATCGCAGTTTTCCGGACAATGGCTGGCGGTTACTGCAGCCTTGCTGCTCGGTACCTTTCTGAGTGTTCTGAGCACTTTGTTATTGATGAAGCATATGGGTCGTTTGTCTGTGCGGAGCCAGGCGAATGACTGAGCTGGCTGAACGTTTTATTGCTATGCCTGAGGTTTTGTCTGGCAGCCCGATATTTGCAATCGGGCTGACCCTGAGCGCATTTTTCGCCGGTAACTGGCTGTTTGTTCGCATTGGCAGGCCCTTGTGGATGCCACCGGTGGTGCTCGCCGCGGTGATCCTGGCGTTCGTGATTGCTGTTCTGCCGATGGATTACGTTCGCTATCAGGAGGGCTCTCTGTGGATAACCGTGTTACTTGGCCCCGCCACAGTGGCTTTGGGGATTCCGCTGTATCAGCAGATTCATCATATCCGCGCCATGTGGGTTCCGATTGTAGTCACACTGCCGCTGGCGGCCACAATGGCGGCGGTTTATGCCGTGGTTATTGCCTGGGCGTTGGGCGCTACCCCGGAGGTTCTGGCGTCACTTGCACCCAAGTCTGTTACAGCCCCGATAGCTATAGGCATAACTGAGCAGTTGGGTGGATCTGTCCCGCTGATGATGGGCGGGTTGCTGATTACCGGCGTGGTTGCAACGCTGTTTGTTGATCTGCTGGCAAAGTGGTTACCGGTTGAAGATGAACGCATTCTCGGTTTTGCTCTTGGTCTCAATGGCCATGCGATTGGCACTGCCAGAGCGTTTGAAATCAGCCATACAGCAGGAGCATTTGCCTCCCTGGGGATGGGGCTGACGGGCGTTTTTACCGCACTTATATTGCCTCTTGTCTTTCGTCTTTAACCCTGGATAACGGCTGCTTGTGCAAGCCGTCATTCAGTTCGCGAATAGCCGTAAGTTGTAATTTCGATTGCCGTAAGTAGTTTCCGCGACTAGTTTCTATTGCATACGTCTGGGGCGCCTTCGCCCCGGTTTGCCATAAAAATTCGTAAAACAACGACGGAAAACGCAATGAAAAAACTACTTGCAGCTTTAGTCGGAACCATGGCTCTGGCCACGGCTCCTGTTGCTCTGTCTGCCGAGGCAACAAAAGAACTTAAAATGGCGTACGACGCCGATCCGGTTACCCTCGATATTCATGAGCAGCTCTCTGGCGGCATTCTGCAGTTGTCTCATATGACGTTTGATCCGCTGGTGCGCTGGACAAAAGATCTCGGTTTTGAGGCTCGTCTGGCTGAAAGCTGGAGCCGTGTGGATGACAAAACCATGCGTTTCAAGCTGCGTGAAGGGGTGAAGTTTCACTCCGGTAACGAGCTCACTGCCAAAGATGTGAAGTTCACTTACGATCGATTGAAAGAAAGCCAGGACTTCAAGGCCATCTTCAAGCCGTTCAGTGGCATTAATGTCATTGACGATTACACCTTTGAGCTGGTGACAAGCGAGCCATTCCCGCTGCTGCTCAATACCGCTACCTACATCTTCCCGCTGGACAGCGAGTTTTATTCTGGCGAAACAGAGGACGGCAAACAAAAAGGCGCCATTCTCAAACACGGCAACTCGTTCGCTTCCGATAACCTGTCTGGAACTGGCCCCTTCATGGTCAAATCGCGCCAGCAGGGCGTGCGTATGGAGTTTGAGCGCTTCGCAGATTACTGGGATGAGGAATCCCCGGGCAATGTGAAGAAAATCGTGATGACTCCAATCAAGGAAAACAACACCCGGGTTTCAGCGCTGTTGTCCGGCGGTGTGGACTTCATCGCGCCTGTGCCACCCACAGACCTTGATCGCATCAAGCGTGACAAGAATTCCGACCTGGTCACCATGAGCGGCACTCGCATTATCCTGTTTCACATGAACCAGGAGCGTGTTGAAGCCTTCAAAGATCCGAAGGTTCGTCAGGCGGTTGCCTATGCCATCAATCAGGAAGGCATTGCTGCCAAGATCATGAAAGGTTTTGCCACACCGGCAGCCCAACTCTCGCCAGCCGGCTACCAGGGTCACAACGAATCCCTGAAACCACGCTATGACGTAGAAAAAGCCCAACAGCTGATGAAAGAGGCTGGTTACGAGGATGGCTTTACTATCACCATGATGGCTCCTAACAACCGCTACGTGAACGATGACAAGATTGCACAGGCTGCAGCGGCCATGCTGGCCCGCATCAACATCAAAGTGGATCTGAAAACCCTGCCGAAAGCCCAGTACTGGCCGGAATACGATGACCGCTCTGCCGATATGATGCTGATCGGCTGGCACGCGGATACCGAGGATTCTGCCAACTTCTATGAATTCCTGACCTTCTGCACCGAGGCAGGCAGTGGCTCAGGCCAGTACAACGCAGGTAACTACTGCAACCCGGAAATCGACGCACTGGTTGAAAAGGCCAACGTTGAGACGGATCTGGATAAGCGCGCTGCCATGCTGCAAGACGTTGAAAAACGCCTCTACGATGACGCCGCTTTCGTTCCGCTGCACTGGCAAGACCTTGCCTGGGCCAGCAAGAAGAACGTAAAAATTGAGCCGATTCTGAACGTGATGAACTTTCCGTACCTGGGTGACCTGGTCGTAGAGTAACAGCCTCTATTGGCAGGCCGGCTTCGGAGGCTTCCGTCGCCGGCCTTTTGTTTTCAGCTATATCCGGACATATTGCATGTTAGCGTTTTTGGTTCAGCGAATATCCCAGGCAGCACTGGTCATGTTCGTGATCAGCGTGATCGCGTTTTCCATCCAGGACGGCCTTGGCGACCCACTTCAGGAAATGGTGGGCATGTCAGTCTCCATGGAGGAGCGCGAAGCCCTGCGCGAAGAGCTGGGGTTAAACGATCCCAAGCTGGTTCAGTACCTGCGCTTTGCCGGCAATGCGATTCAGGGGGACCTGGGCAACTCCTATTTTTACGGCAAACCCACCCTGGAAGTGATTGCCGACCACCTGCCGGCGACTTTGGAGCTGGTGATTGGTGCCAGTCTGATCATTCTGCTGCTGTCGGTACCGATTGGTGTGTATGCTGCGATTCGGCCCCAGGCATGGCTGGCGAAATTTTTTATGGGTGTGAGTACTGTCGGGATATCCATACCGGTCTTCCTCACAGCCATTGTATTGATTCAGATATATTCCATCGGCGTGAACGTCGAATGGTTCCCTGTGGAGACTGGCTGGGGGCAGTGGCTGAACGGTGCCTTGAGTACCGAAGGTGGTCTTCCGTCCTATGGTCGTGGCGAGAATCTGACCCATCTGTTTGGCACCTGGTACTCAGGCTTCTTTACCGAGAGCGGCCTGATGCATTTGGTACTGCCGTGTGTGTCCCTGGCGTCCATCATGTTGCCGCTTTTCATCCGACTGATCCGCGCGGAAATGATGGAAGTGCTGCAAAGCGACTATATTCGCTACGCCCGTGCCAAGGGCTTAAGTGCAGGGCGCATCAACTTTCTTCATGCCCTCAAGAACACCATGTTGCCGGTCATCACCGTAGGTGGTGTGCAGATTGGCGTAATGGTGGCTTATACGATTCTTACAGAAACCGTTTTCCAGTGGCCGGGGGTCGGGCTGATGTTTCTGGAAGCCATTACCCGCAGTGATATTCCCCTGATCGTCGCCTATCTCATGGTGGTGGGCCTGATCTTTGTGGTTACCAACACGCTGGTGGATCTGGTTTACGGGCTGGTGAACCCCACGGTTAAACTGACAGGTAAGAAAGCATGACTACAGCGACTCTTTCACGCTGGGATCGCTTTCGCGAATCCTTTCTCTGGTACAGCTTCAAGCGCGATAAGGTGGCGATAGCCAGCTTTGTGGTGCTGGTGCTCATGTTGCTGGCCGCTATTTTTGCGCCTTTGCTGGCGCCGACAAACCCATATGATCTGGCGCAGATCAATATCATGAACTCCGAGTTGCCGCCGATAGGCATGCAGGGTGCAGATTCTGCCTTTCCCCTGGGCACAGATGCGCAGGGTAGGGACATGCTCTCCACCATTCTTTATGGCACCCGGGTATCCTTGCTTATTGGTTTCGGTGCTGTGGTGCTGCAGGCGGCTCTTGGCATTCTGTTCGGCTTGCTGGCTGGGTATCTGGGTGGCCGAGTAGATTCCATATTGATGCGTATTGCCGATGTGCAGCTTTCTTTCTCTACACTGATGGTCGCCATCATTGTGGGGGCGGTGTTCAAGGCCAGTTTTGGCAACCTGATGTTCGGTGAAATTGCCATTTATATGCTGATTTTCATCATTGGTGTTGCCGAATGGCCCCAGATAGCGCGCACAGTGCGTGCTTCTGTGTTGGCAGAGAAAAAGAAAGAGTACGTGGATGCGGCCAAGGTCATGGGCTTTCGCACCAACCGTATTATGTTCCGCCACATTCTGCCCAACACTCTGTCGCCTATTTTTGTTATTGCCACGGTACAGATTGCAAACGCCATTATTTCCGAGGCAGCGCTGTCGTTTCTCGGGCTTGGGATGCCCGAGACCCAGCCGTCTCTGGGCTCTCTGATCAAGTCCGGTTTTGACTACATTCAAAGTGGTTCCTGGTGGATTACCCTGATTCCCGGCCTGGTGCTGGTCGTGCTCGTGCTTGTCATCAACCTGTTGGGTGACTGGCTGAGAGATGTCATGAACCCACGGCTGTACAAGGGCTAACGAATTATGGAAAACAACACACCACTGCTGGAAGTAAAAGACCTGGATGTGCGGTTTGCTGTTCGTGGGGGCGACCTTACGGCCCTGCGCGGCATCAGCTTCAGCCTCGACAAGGGCGAACGGTTAGGCCTCGTGGGCGAATCCGGTGCCGGCAAATCCGTAGCGGCTTTCTCCATTCTCAACCTGATCGCTCGCCCGGGTTATATCGCCGGTGGGCAGATCCTGTTCGAAGGCCGGGACCTGGCTGCCATGAGCGAGCGCGAGTTGCGTAAAATCCGTGGCAACCGCATTGCCATGATTTTTCAGGATCCGATGATGACACTGAATCCGGTGCTGAGTATTGGTACCCAGATGGTAGAAGCTATCAAGGCGCACCGCAGGATCAGCACGAAAGCGGCGCGAGACATTGCTGTGGGAAAGCTGCGCAAGGTGCAGATTCCCTCACCCGAGAAGCGGCTGGATCAGTACCCACATGAGTTATCTGGCGGCATGCGCCAGCGGGTGATTATTGCCATTGCCTTGCTGCTGGACCCTGAAATCATCGTAGCCGATGAGCCCACCACGGCGCTGGATGTCACCATACAGGCAGAAATCATGGCGCTGTTGCTGGATCTGTGTGAACAGGAAAATGTCGCATTGATGCTGATTACTCATGATCTGGGCGTTGTGTCGCAGGTCACTCAGCGCATGCTGGTCATGTACTCCGGTCGCATTATTGAGCAGGGCCCCACCCGGGAGATCATCAACGATGCTCAGCACCCTTATACCCAGGGGCTGATAAACGCCTTGCCCCAGATGGGTGAGCCAGGCGCGCGGCTGTTCCAGATCCCCGGCTCCATGCCGTCCCTGAAAAATGTGCCCACCGGCTGCCCGTTCCATCCACGCTGTGATTTCGCCACTGATCAGTGCCGGCAAACCATGCCCGAGTATGTACGCTCCGGAAATGTGGATGTGGCGTGTTATGAGGTCAGTAACCTGATTGAGCAGGAGAAAAACATGCAGGAGGCCGGATCATGACCTCCCCACTGGTAGAAATTCGCGGTTTGGAAAAACGCTTTGATTTGTCTGGCAGCTTGCTGGAGCAGATCACCTTCAAAAACGGTCGGTTCCAGCGCAAGCAGGAAGCCGTTCACGCCATCAATGGTGTGGATTTGCAGGTGCAAAAGGGTGAAGCTTTGTGTGTGGTGGGTGAGTCCGGTTGTGGCAAGTCCACGGTTGCCCGTACCGTTATGGGCCTGCTGTCACCCAGCGCGGGAGAGGTGCACTACGGTGGCAGCCGCATCGATAATCTGAAAGGCCGGGACGTTCTGCCTTACCGTCGTAAAATGCAAATGATCTTCCAGAACCCATACGCCTCTCTGAACCCGCGAATGACGATTCAGCAGACCCTCGAGGAGCCCATTCATTTTCATCGACCCGAACTGGCTCGCAGCGAAGTGCGCGAAAAAGTTCAGGAAGTCATGCAGTCGGTGGGAATAGATCCCGATTGGGGTAGCCGGTTTGGCCATGAATTTTCCGGCGGCCAGCGCCAGCGCATTGCCATAGCTCGCGCCCTGGCGGTAGATCCTGAGTTTATTGTGGCGGATGAGCCCATCTCGGCACTGGATGTTTCTATTCAGGCGCAGGTGCTGAACCTGTTGATGGAGGCTCAGGAAACCCGCAACCTGACCTATCTGTTTATCACCCATGATCTCGCCGTGGTAGAGCACTTCGGTACCCGGGTGGCGGTCATGTATCTCGGGCGGGTATGTGAGTTGGCGGACACCAAAACACTGTTTGCCGAGCCGCGCCACCCCTATACCCAGGCGTTGCTCTCTGCGATTCCAAAGCTGGAAGATGACAGGCCTAATTACATAAGGCTCCAGGGTGAGGTGCCAACGCCGGTGAACCTGCCTTCTGGCTGTGTTTTCCATGGGCGGTGTCCCTACGCCAATGAACGCTGCCGTCAGGAAATACCCCAACTGATTGCGACGGACGGCGGGGCGCAAGTGGCGTGCCACGCAGTGGAGGAAGGGCGGTTGTAGTAGGGCAGGTTTTAAGAGCGTGGGTGCTATGGGCTATGATGCTCGCGGTGAGTAGCTGTTGAAAAACCTTCACTCTGTCACCTCTACTTTTTAACCTCCATTCGCTGGGGACTCCATGGAAATACGTTGGCTGGAAGATTTTATGGCGCTGGCCCGCGCGCGCCATTTTTCCCGCGCTGCGGAACTACAGCATGTAAGTCAGCCCACATTCAGTAGGCGCATAAAACTGCTGGAAGAAGCCATGGGCGCCACGCTGATTAACCGGCAAACCTTGCCGTTGTCCCTGACACCTGCCGGTGAACGGTTTTTTGAGTTATGTCAGCGGGTAACCCGGGATGTTCGTGAGGTTCGGGGCCAGATTGCCGAGTTGGAAGCGGAGGTGCATGCACGTATCAGTGTGGGCTCGACGCAGGGGCTGTTTTCCCACTTTTACCAGCGCTGGGCCAGTGAAGCGGGGGTTGCTGACAGACTTCAACTTAACCTCAAGGCGACCAGTTGGGTGGGAGAGCGGTTTCTGGATGCCCTGGACGGTGGCGAATGCGATCTGGTTCTCTGTTATTGGCATAAGGATTTGCCCTGGGGTGACCGGCTGGCCAGGGGTGAGTACGAATCCATTACACTTGCTCGTGAATGGCTGGTGCCGGTAAGTGTCGCGACAGATAGCGGTGAACCCCGATTCCCCTTGCCAGGGGTTGAAGGCCAGACAGTGCCCCTGATTGCCTATCATTCGCGGGGTTTTTTGCAGTCTGCCATTGAAGCGCATCTGGCACGCGGCGGCGAGTCCGTAAATCTTTTACCCCTGAATGAAAACACTCAGTCGGCAAGCATCAAGGCGCTGGTAAAGCAGGGTTTTGGGATGGGTTGGTTGCCTAGCCGAATGACGGAAAAAAGCGAGCACTTTGGCAGCCTTACCAGGGCCGGGGATGAGCGATGGGACGTACCTCTGGACATTCGCTTGATCCGCCTGCGTGAACCCCGCTCAGACGATCTTTTAGCTCTCTGGAAAAAATTGGAAAACCGACATGCCTGATACTGAGCTTTTGTCTCTTCAGCCTGACCACATAGGTATTCTGCAGAGCCGCTATGAACAGGTTCTGGAAGACCAGGGTTATGACGCCTTGCTTATCAGTTCTGGCGCGGCCCCCATGCGTTATGGTGACGACCAGTCCTGGCACTTTCAGGGGTATGGTCCATTTCTGCACTGGACAGGGCTTGCAGGCTTTGAGTGCGCCTGGCTGCTGATCCGGAAAGGCCGAAAACCTATATTATCACTGCATCAGCCGGTTGATTTCTGGCATGCAAGCCTTGAGCTGGCTCATGAGCCTTGGCTCGAAGAGTTCGAGGTCCGCTTCAATGAAACCCCTTCGGCGCCGGCAGCAGATGGAGCCGGCCGGTTGGCCGTTATCGGTGATCCGTCGCTGCTGGCGGACGTGCCCGGTGAACATAACCCGGCCGAGCTATGCGCCGCGCTTGATAAGACTCGGGCGCACAAGACCCCATACGAAATAGCCTGCCTGGCACAGGCCAACAGGTTGGCAATGGCGGGGCACCATGCAGCCCGAGACGCGTTTTTGGCAGGCGCCAGCGAGTTTGACGTCAACCTGGCGTACCAGAGTGCAACGCATCAGCGTGAGGCCGATTCGCCGTATCACAGCATTATTGGGATAAACGAACATGCTGGCACGCTCCATTATCAATATTACGACACAGCAGCCCCCAAGAAATCCAGGAGCTTGCTGATTGATGCCGGCGTGCGCTACCGAGGCTACTGCTCCGACATTACCCGCACCACCGCTGGCGTCGGGGAGGGGCGATTTGCCGCACTGATTCAAGGGCTTGAACAGTTACAGTTCCGCCTCTGCAGTATGGTCGCGCCCGGTGTTGATTACATAGATATCCATCGCAAAACGCACTTGGGCATTGCAGCCTTGCTGGGTGTTGCAGGGTTGGTCAGCGACCTGAGCGAGGAGGAAATGGTTGCAGCGGGCATTACTCGGGCCTTTTTTCCCCATGGTATCGGGCATTTTCTGGGTGTTCAGGTACACGATGTTGCCGGGAAACCGGCTCCACCGCCGCCCGATGCGCCGTTTTTGCGCCTGATGCGAACGCTGGAGCCCGGCATGGTAGTGACCATCGAGCCGGGGTTGTACTTCATCCCCTCCCTGCTGGAACCTTTGCTGTCTGGCCCGCTTGGGCGCCATATCAATCGCCCGCTACTCGATGAATTGCAGGGGTGTGGCGGCATACGCATAGAGGACAACCTGGTGGTAACTGAGTCAGGTTGCCGAAACCTGAGCAGGGAGGCCGAGAGCTGAAACAATCCGTTGCACAAAATTAACACGACGCGCTTGCAATCCGTGATGCTAATGACAATAATTATCACTAACATTTTGTCGTTGGTGAGATTGCGATATGTATGTATGCCTTTGCCACGGAGTCACAGACCGGGACATCCGTGAAGCCGCCGAAAACGGTGTGTCTTCCATGCGCCAACTCGGTAAAGAGCTTGGTGTCGGCTCGCAGTGCGGGCGTTGCGCCTCCATGGCTCGCGGTATCCTGCGCGAAACCCGGACACCGGATTATCTGGCCCTGGCCAATATGTTGGCTAGCCCCGCCTGATCCGTTCTTCGCGTTTATTTCCTTTCCGCAATTTTGTAATGCGCGTTAACGCGCTATCCTTGTTCGGTGACGAGAGAGTTATATAGAGAGCTTTGAAAGCTCACCGAACCCGAACCCATCAGCCGGGAGAACCTTTCTCTAAAGAAAGGTAAGTCAGTCGGCTGAGTTCAAGGAGCGCTGCAATGAAAGGCGACAAAAAAGTCATCCAGTTTCTGAACAAAGTTCTTGCCAACGAACTGACCGCTATCAATCAGTACTTCCTTCATTCCCGCATGTACAAAGACTGGGGCATCACCAAGCTTGCGGCCAAAGAATACGAAGAGTCCATTGATGAAATGAAACACGCCGATCAATTGATCGAGCGCATCCTGTTTCTGGAAGGCCTGCCCAACCTGCAAGACCTGAACAAGTTGATGATCGGCGAGAACGTTGAGGAAATGATTGCCTGTGACCTCAAAATCGAACACATCGCCCATGTTGACCTGAAAGAAGCCATCGTTTACTGCGAAGAAGTCCAGGATTACACCAGCCGAGAGCTGTTCCGCAGCATCCTCGACAGCGAAGAAGAGCACATTGACTGGTTGGAAACCCAGCTGGAAATGATTAACCAGATGGGTATTCAGAACTACATACAACTGCAATCTGCTGCAGCGGAGTAAAACCGACAATGGACCTGTCCTGTTTTAAAGCCTACGACCTGCGCGGTAGCGTGCCGGAGCAGTTGAATCCTGCTCTGGCTGAGCGCATAGGGCGCGCCTATGTGGAAGTTACCGGAGCAAAAAAAGTCATCGTTGGGTACGACATCCGTCTGTCCAGCCCGGAAATCACCGAAGCCCTGAGCTCGGGCCTGATGGCCGCCGGCGCCGACGTATTCGATATAGGCCTGTGTGGCACTGAGTGTGTTTACTTTGCCACCAGCCATTATGGAATGGACGGCGGTATCATGGTTACCGCCAGCCACAACCCCAAGAACCATAACGGTATGAAAATGGTCGGGCCGGAATCTCGGCCTATCAGCTCCGATAACGGCCTGAACGATATCCGTGATCGAGTACGTGAGCCGTTTTCCAACGCGCCGGTTCAGGGGAAATACGAAGCGCTGGAGGTTACCAGTGCTTATATTGACCACCTGCTGGGTTACATCGACGCAGCTGCTCTGAGTCCCATAAAAATTGTCGTTAACGCCGGTAACGGTGGCGCCGGGTTGGTGATCAATGAACTCGAAAAACACCTGCCTTTTGAGTTCATTAAGGTGAATCACGAGCCCGATGGCAACTTCCCAAATGGCGTTCCCAACCCTATTCTTGAAGAAAACCGTTCGGCGACAGCCAATGCCGTAATCGAACACGGGGCAGTCATGGGTATCGCTTGGGATGGCGATTACGATCGCTGCTTCTTTTTTGACGAAAATGGCCGATTTATTGAAGGTTATTACATTGTTGGTTTGCTGGCGGACCAATTTCTGCGCAAAACCGGCCCCGGAAAAGTCATCCACGACCCTAGGTTGATCTGGAATACCCTGGACCTGGTAGAAGCTGCAGGCGGTGAAGCCATCGAAAGCAAAACCGGCCACGCATTCATCAAACAGCGCATGCGCGACGAAGACGCCGTGTACGGCGGAGAAATGAGCGCACACCACTATTTCCGGGACTTCGCATACTGTGACAGTGGTATGATCCCCTGGCTGCTGCTCGCTGAACGCCTATGCCAGTCCGGTCAGCCTTTCTCATCCCTCATCGACGCTCGTATTGAAGCCTATCCGGCCAGTGGTGAAATAAACCGCACCATCGACAATCCCCCAGAGGTTATCGCGGCCATTGAGGAAAAATACGGCGCCGACGCAAAAAGCGTGAGCTATGTAGACGGCCTCAGCGTGGAATTCGACAACTGGCGCTTCAACCTGCGTATGTCCAACACCGAACCCGTCGTTCGCCTGAACGTGGAATCCCGTGGTGACATACCCTTGATGAAGGCGAAAACGGAAGAGCTGCTCGCGGAAATGGAGCGTTTGAATAACCTGTAGGGGTGATTCGTACTTTAGTGTCTGGCCACTCCTTGGTTGGGGCTGGCCGGGCGGTACGAGTTGCGAAAACTGTGCGGAGCCATGGATGGCGGAGCCCAAGCGTCCCATGGATGTGCCGTAAGGAGCGTGTTTTCGCAGCTCGTATCGCCCGGTCAGCTTGCACCGAAGCCTGTTATTTCTTAGAGCCAATCGTTCAGCATAATCCCAAGCCCGAACCGCTCAACCCGATGATTGTAATCAATCAGACTCTCCCCATACCCGTTGTAATACTGGAAGAAGCCCTTGAGCGTATCGCCAATAGGGAAGCTATAGCCAAATTCCACAGATGTGCGGTTATCCGAGCGTAAGTTGTTCATAAGTTGCAGCGAAAATGTCCTGTCTTCTGCAAGCTTGTAAACAACGTTGTAGTTCGCGTATCCCAGGTACTTCTCAATGTCTGCATTGTCGTTCTCGCTGGAACTCTCCGGAATCCGATACCAGGGCCTTACACCGAACAGCCATCGGTCATAAGTAAAGGCGGCACCTGCCACGATCCGGTTCCAGCTCCGGGAACGGGGTTCCGATTGGCCATTGGACTGATGATTAAAGCCAAACGTTAAACCACTGAGCGTCAAGGGGCCCAGATCCCAGTTCGTCTGGTGGCGGAGGAAAACTTCTGGCTCGTAATTGGTCTCGCGGAAGGGCGCCGACTCGTCCTGATTATAAACCTGCCAGAATGAACGTTGAGTGTAACCGAACCACAAGGTGGTGCGATCATCCAACCAGCCTGTCAGCATTGGAACCTTGAAGCTGATCTGATACTTGGCCTCCTCATTTTCAAGCTTATAATCGTACGCGGTCGTGCCCAACCTGGGGCTGCTCGGTGTTGAGTTGGGGTCGTCCACCCAGGTAATTGGCAGTATGTAGGTCGGGCGATGGCTAATGAAACTACCGGAGAATGAAAACAACGCTTTCTCGGCGGATAAAGATTGATCCACAATGTTGGTCATCACGCCGCTGTCGGGGTCATCCTCGTCGATGACCTCAGCTAACTGCTCCTGACTCCTCTTGTCCGGCGCCAGTGTATCGGCTGCCTGCTCTGCGGCTTCGACATCCTGCTCGCTAGCCTGCTCGCGGGCGATTTGCGGATCGCTGAAAGAGTCGTAGCATGCCAGACGTTGCACACCTTCTCGAATCAGCGCACAGTCTTCAGGAGAGGAGGCTGCCGGGCGGTCGTTTGTCGGTGTGGGTTCCTGCGCAATTGCCAGCGCGGGCCACAGCAGCGCAAGCGCCGAGGCCTTCAATACCCGGGTATCGGGGCGTTTGTTCATACTTGGGGTCTCTTTAAGTTGACTATGCTGCATTGAGGCTGAGCCAGGTACTGGCAATTCCATAAACCCAGACACTGATAAGGGTAATGGCAAGTAAAGAAAAAACGATTTTGTGCCTGAGTTGGTTCGCCGCGTTTGCAGCTAAAATCCAACGTTGGTACATCAGGCCGATAAAACTCAGGAAAACCGCAAGGCTTGCGAACGCGGGTATCAGGAGCCACGCCGGGTTGATACTATGGCCTGTGTCCGTCTGGTTCGAGAACCAGCCCATGGATCCCAACAGGACTGCCAACGCACTGAACTCTATGATTAAAAGTGTTTTGCGCAGTGGGTGCGCAGCGGGTTTCTCCGGGTTGGTCATGAATCGGATCCTGCAAGTTCTGGAGTAAGCTGCCACATGGTAACCGGATGCCATGAAAGAGTCTCCACGCTTACGTAATGGCAATAAAAATGGTGGAAATCAATTTATGTTTTTGCTATTCGGTTTTTTTGCCGGGGTTCAGTCGCTATAATGCGGCAATCAAATATTATAACGCTCTGATGCGAGGTGCATTGTGAAGATGAAGAGAGTCCTGGCTGTCGTATTGCTTGGTTTTGGCATTACTGCTGGCGCCGTTATGGCAAGTGTAGAAGATGAAATCCGCGCGCGCATTCAGCCGGTGGGCGAAGTGTGCCTGCAAGGCGATGAATGTGGTGAGGCCGCTGCTGCGACGGAAACCGCCAGCGCCGGGCCTCGTTCTGGCAGCGAAGTTTACGATGCTGTGTGCATGGCTTGCCATACCACTGGTGCTGCTGGCGCCCCGGTAATCGGGGATGCTGGTGCCTGGGCACCTCGCATTGATCAGGGCATCGAAACTCTTATTAGCCACGCTCTCAACGGTTTGAATGCTATGCCTGCCAAAGGCGGCTGTGCGAGCTGCCCGGATGAGGAAATCACGGCTGCAGTGGAACATATGGTGGCAGAGAGCCAGTAAGCGCGAAGTTCTCTCCGTCAAAAAAACCCCGCAACTGCGGGGTTTTTGCTTTTATAGCCCCAGGTCACCGAGAAGAGCGCTTAGCGTCGCCTTGCCTTTTTTCTGGTTGGCTTCCACATCCAGGTCACCAGTACCTTCCCAACGGACGTCGTCCTGGGGAAGCTCATCCAGAAACCGGCTGGGAATGGTTTCGATCTTTTCTCCATACTGTCTGCGCTGCGCAGCGTAGGTCAGGGTCAGGGTTTCTTTTGCGCGGGTAATGCCTACATACATCAACCTTCGCTCTTCTTCGATATTGCCTTCTTCAATGCTGGAGCGGTGCGGCAGAATCTCTTCCTCCAGCCCCAGAATGAATACATGCGGGAACTCCAGTCCCTTGGAAGCGTGAAGCGTCAACAGTTGGACTTTGTCGCTGTCATCTTCTTCTTCCCGTTGCTCCATCATATCGCGCAGAATCAATTTGGTGATGGCGTCTTCTATGCCCAGCTCGTCGGCGGTGCCTTTGCCGTCGTCCAGCATCCGCTGGATCGAGTCCACCAGATACCAGATGTTTTCCATGCGCCGCTCGGCCTGTTTTGGTGTGCCGGAGTTCTGGTGCAGCCATTCTTCGTACTCGATGTCGGTGAACAGCTGCTTGATAACCGGCACAGGGTTTTCGCCGTGCAGCCGCTCACAGGTTGCGTCGACCCAGTGGGCAAAGCGCCGTAGCCGATCCAGACCTTTCTCTGTTACATGGGTTTCTGCGCCCATATCGCTGAGGGACCGGAAAAGGCTGACGTTACGAGCGCGAGCATAATGACTCAGCTGCTCAAGAGTGCGCGGGCCAATTTCGCGCCGTGGTACGTTCACCACGCGCAGGAAAGCGGCATCATCGTCGGGGTTAATCAACAAGCGTAGGTAGGACATGGCGTCCTTGATCTCGTTTTTCGAGAAAAATGACTGCCCACCTGAAATGCGATAGGGAATCTGATAGGCCTGGAGTTTCATTTCCAATAGCCGAGCCTGGTGGTTACCGCGGTAAAGCACGGCAAAGTCCCGGAACTCTAATCCTTTCTTCAACTTCTGGTCGAGAATTTCAGTGGCGACGCGCTCGGTTTCGGCATCTTCGTTACGGCACCGGACAATACGGAGCTCATCGCCAATGGTGTGGTCGCTCCACAGCGCTTTTTCAAACACGTGGGGGTTGTTGGCGATAACGGTATTGGCGCTGCGCAGGATGCGTGACGTGGAGCGGTAGTTCTGTTCCAGTTTTACAATTTTCAGGCTCGGGAAATCTTCTTTCAGCTGGGCAAGGTTTTCTGGCCTTGCGCCTCGCCAGGCGTAAATCGACTGGTCGTCATCACCCACAACCGTAAATGCTGCACGTTCGGCAACCAGCATTCTCACCAGCTCGTATTGGCAAATGTTGGTGTCCTGATACTCATCCACCAGCATGTAGCGGATTCGTTTGCGCCATTTCGCAAGCACCTCAGGATTGCTGCGAAACAGCTGTACCGGGAGCAGAATCAGGTCGTCAAAGTCGACGGCGTTGTATGCCTTCAGGTACTCGCTATAATGTTTGTATACGATGGCAATTCGTTGTTCCCGTTCATCCGCAGCTTTGCTGTATGCTTCTGTTGGTCCGCGCAGGGCATTCTTCCAGGACGAGATGGTCATCTGGACATCGTTGAGTTCATCGCCGGCATCGGCGCTGGCTTCTCGAAGCATCAGGTCTCGTAACAGGGCTTTGGCGTCTTCAGCGTCAAAAATGGAGAAGCCCGGGTGGTAGCCGAGATGAGTATGCTCCTCCCGGATCATGTTCAGCCCGAGATTGTGAAAGGTAGATACGATCAGCCCGCGGGCCAGCTTGCGGTTGACAATCCGGCTCACTCGGTCTTTCATCTCACGGGCCGCCTTGTTGGTAAAGGTAACGGCAGCGATGTGGCGCCCCGGAATGCCAATATCCTCAATAAGATAGGCGATTTTCCGGGTGATTACGCTGGTTTTGCCACTGCCGGCACCGGCCAGCACCAGAAGCGGGCCATCGGTGTAGCGAACAGCTTCGTTTTGTCGCGGATTAAGTTTGTTCACAAATGCACGGCCAGAATGGATTGATACGGGGGAGCTTTCGGCAAGACAATAGTCTACACCAGCCCGGCTGTACCTTGTCGATCTATCGGCTATCCTTTTACAAGAACGGACGTATTGCTCACGCACTCATGGATTCAGCTTAATGACTTTGCCATTGGAAACTGTCGGACATGACCAGCTTCGCGTTCTGCTCCTGACGCCTGATTATGCTGATTTTCTTTGGCTTGCTTCTCTGTTGGCAGGGGATCCTGAGCTGAGCCCGGATTCGACCTGGTGTCCGGACCTGGTGGATTGTGACGACCTTATCCGCAATGCGAAGTTCGATATCATTGTCTGGAACTGCGTATTTCATGGGGGGTCAGAGACCGCTTTTCTGCAGTACCTGGCTGTTGCCAGTGGCGGGCGCCCGGTTCTTGCGTTGAGTGCCGAAACGCCGCGTGAGCGCGCGGAGGAGTTGCTTGCCAGTGGTGCATCGGACTATGTGAGTCGTCAGGAGCTTGATTGCTGGAGTTTTCGCCGGGCGGTCAAGTGCCTCTGGTATCGCGAGCAGTTGGCTAATTCGGCCCACAGCCAGCTGGGCCGGGGAGTCGCAAGCGGCTTTATTAACCGGGATCTGTTCTTCGACAGGCTTCAACAGGCACTACTCAGGGCTCAGCGGGGTAGCTACCGGCTGGCGCTGTTGCATCTGAATATCGATGACTTCCGCAGCATCAATGAGTCTTTTGGCTACCAGAAAAGCGATCAGCTGATGATTATGGTAGCCGCTCAGGTTCGCCGGGGGCTTCGCCGCGTCGATTCGTTGATGCGTATTGGTGGCGACGAGCTGGCCATAATTGTTGAAAAAATTGAAGATTCAATGGATATCACCCAGGTTATACGAAAGGTGGTGAGCGCCCTTGATGAGCCGGTAACGATTGACGGGCAGAATGTGGTGGTCAGTGCCAGCCTGGGTGTGGCTACCTACCCGGAGGCTGGCGACAGCCCGGAAAACCTCATGCGCAGGGCTAACCGGGCGATGTTTGAAGCCAAGCGCGATCCGGGTACCAGCTATCGTTTCTACGATCGCCAGTTGCACATTTCTGCCGGCTATCAGCTCAGGCTTGAGGCAGACCTTCGCAATGCGCTCAGGGGCAATGAACTGGAGCTTTACTATCAGCCAAGAATTGACCTGGCCAGCAATGAAGTTCGTGGCGTTGAGTGCCTGCTGCGCTGGAATCACCCCGAGCGTGGTTTGGTTGGGCCAGATGAGTTTATACCCGTCGCCGAGCGCAGCGGTCTCATCGTGCCTATTGGTTACTGGGTGATCGAGCAGGCGTGCAAGCGCCTGCACGAGTCCGCCGAGCTCGGATTTCCCGGGCTGGTTTTTGCCGTTAATCTCTCGTTCCGGCAGTTCCACGATCGTAAAATGACCGAGACCATTTTCCGGATTATCTTCAATGCTAACGTGGATACCAGCCTGCTGGAGCTGGAGTTGACGGAAAGCGCTATGATGCACGATCCCGAATACGCACAGCGCTGTCTGCGCGAGCTGAATCAGCTGGGTATCAGCTTTGCGCTTGATGATTTCGGCACGGGCTTTTCCTCTTTGAGCAACCTGCAGCACCTGCCGATTTCACTGGTTAAAATTGATAAGTCGTTTGTACAGGCGTTGGGCGAATCTGCGGACGCCGAGCATATTATCCGGGCGATTATCAGTTTGGCCCACAGCCTCCAGATCAGCGTGGTTGCAGAGGGTGTTGAGACGGAGAGCCAGCTGGAATTCCTGCGCCAGCAGCACTGTGATGAGATCCAGGGCTACTATTACGCCCGCCCCATGCCGTGGGCCGACCTTGTACAATTCCTGAACAAGCGCGGTCAGGCCGCTTGCCTGCAACTGTAACCCGCTGTACCTTTGCTGCTTTATCAGAAACGCATCAGATAGAGGTTGCATGAACAGTATCTCCAGGCGCATAGCTGACGAACTCGGCGTACGTGAGCAACAGGTTAATGCCACCGTGGCCCTGCTGGACGAAGGTTCCACAGTTCCATTTATTGCCCGCTACCGCAAAGAAGTGACCGGCTCGCTGGATGACAGCCAGCTTCGCGTGCTTGAGGAGCGCCTGCGCTACCTCAGAGAGCTGGAAGATCGTCGCGGCACTATCCTCAAGAGCATCGAAGAGCAGGGTAAGCTGACCGACGAATTGCGCGCCAGCATCCTGAGTGCGGATGCCAAGAACCGACTGGAAGATCTTTACCTGCCCTTCAAACCTAAACGTCGCACCAAGGCCCAGATTGCCCGGGAAGCGGGTCTGGAGCCTCTGGCTGACGCCTTGTACGGCGATCCGGGCCTGGCTCCCGAAGCGACGGCTGAAGCTTATATCAATGCGGATGCCGGTGTTGCCGATACCAAGGCCGCACTCGACGGCGCACGATATATTCTGATGGAGCGCTTTGCCGAAGACGCGGAGCTGTTGGGCGAACTGCGGGATCTTATCTGGCAGCAAGGTCAGTTAAAAGTCACCGTGCTTGAAGGCAAGGAAAACGAAGGCGCCAAGTTCCGGGATTACTTCGATCATGTAGAGCCACTGAAGAAAGTGCCTTCGCACCGGGCACTGGCGATACTGCGCGGTCGCAACGAAGGCATTCTTGCCTACACGTTGGTTGTGGGTGATGCCGATGATGATCGCCGCCAGCCACACCCCGCTGAGCAGCGCATTGCAGCGCGCTGGAATATCCGGGACAAGGGGCGGGCCGCCGATAAATGGCTTTCAGAGGTTGTGCGCTGGACCTGGCGGGTAAAACTGTCAACGCAGATTGAGACCGACCTGGTTTCTCAGGTACGTGAGGCGGCGGAAACCGAGGCCATCAACGTGTTTGCGGCTAACCTTAAAGACCTGCTGTTGTTGGCGCCTGCCGGACCACGTCCGACTCTTGGGCTGGATCCTGGCTTGCGCACGGGTGTGAAGGTGGCGGTTATCGATGGTACTGGCCAGGTTGCCGGTCATGGCGCTATTTTCCCCCATGCGCCCAAGAATCAGTGGGACAGCTCCATTGAAAAGCTTGCAGCCTGGTGCCGTGAATATCGCATTGAACTGGTCGCCATTGGCAACGGCACAGCGTCCCGTGAAACGGAGAAGCTGGTGGGAGATCTGAGTAAACGTTATCCGGAGCTCAAGCTGGCGCGTATTGTGGTAAGTGAGTCAGGTGCGTCTATTTACTCGGCCTCCGAGTTTGCCTCCAAAGAGCTGCCCGATCTCGATGTAACCATTCGCGGAGCTGTGTCCATTGCCCGCCGGTTGCAGGACCCGTTGGCTGAACTGGTCAAAATCGAACCGAAATCTATTGGCGTTGGTCAGTACCAGCACGATGTATCGCAGGTTCAGCTCTCTCGCAGCCTTGATGCTGTTGTTGAGGATTGTGTTAACGGTGTTGGTGTGGATCTGAATACCGCCTCCACACCCTTGCTGGCGAGAGTGTCGGGGCTCAATCAGACCATTGCGCAAAATATTATTGAATACCGCAATCAGAATGGCATGTTCCACAACCGCAAGCAGCTGTTGAAGGTATCCCGGCTGGGCGAGCGGACGTTTGAACAGGCAGCAGGCTTCTTACGTATTGCCAGCGGTGAGAACCCGTTGGACAGGTCGTCTGTACACCCTGAAGCTTATGGGGTGGTTGAGAACATTGCAGTAAAGAATAATCGGAAGGTTGAGGGGATTATTGGCGATGCGGCGTTTTTGCGTGGTCTGAATCCGCAGGATTACGTAACAGAACAGTTTGGTGTCCCAACCATCCGGGATATTCTCTCCGAGCTTGAGAAACCGGGCCGGGATCCGCGCCCGGAGTTCCGCTTTGCGAGTTTTGAGGAAGGCGTGGAAACCCTCGGCGATCTCAAGCCTGGCATGATCCTGGAAGGCTCGGTGACCAACGTCACTAATTTCGGGGCGTTCGTAGACATAGGCGTTCATCAGGACGGGCTGGTGCACATCTCTGCGCTGTCTAATACCTTCGTGAAAGACCCCCGTGAAGTGGTCAAGGCCGGAGATATTGTGAAGGTCAAGGTGATGGAGGTGGACATTCCCCGCAAGCGGATTGCGTTGACGATGCGCATGGATGACCAGCCAGGTGAAAAAGCGGATTCAAAGCGGTCTGCGCTTGGGCGCGCATCGGGCGGCCAGGGCGCCGGTAACAACAGTGGCCGGTCGGAGAGTCGGTCTTCAGCCAGGTCATCAGAGCCGGGCCGGAACAAGGGTGCTGATCAGGGTGCCATGGCAGGAGCACTCGCTCAGGCGTTTGCGTCGGCCAGCAAAGGCAAGCGTTAAGCGGTTTAAACTAATTCCATCAGCCGGCGCAGCTCATGAGGTAGCGCCGGTTGCAGCAGGAGTCAATCATGGCCGAATCCCGCCATTCTCTGTTCCGCCAGTTCGCAGCGAGCGACTGGAACGGGTTTCTGAAAGGGGTAGAAAAAGAAGGTTTGCGCGTTGACCGCAACGGGTTCATTGCTCAGACGCCACACCCTGATGCCTTGGGCTCTGCGCTCACACATCCGTCTATTACAACGGACTATTCTGAGGCTTTGCTCGAGCTAATAACGCCGGTTTGCAGCAGCACAGCCGAGATGTTGGAGTCTCTGCGCAACACCCACCGTTTCGTTCAGCAGAATCTGGGCGATGAGGTTTTCTGGCCGGCCAGTATGCCTTGTGAGTTGAATGGCGATGCCAGTATTCCAATCGCGGAGTACGGCTCGTCCAACACGGGCCGGTTGAAGCATGTTTACCGTCAAGGTCTGGCGGTGCGCTACGGGCGCATGATGCAAAGCATCGCAGGTGCTCACTATAATCTTTCGTTACCCGACAGCTTCTGGAGCATCTGGCAGAGTGCGCTGGGTGATCAGCAAAGCATGAAAGATTTTAAATCCGAGCAGTACTTTTGGCTGATTCGCAATTTCCGTCGCCGCAGCTGGTTGCTGATGTTGTTGTTCGGTGCCTCCCCGGCGTTGGATGCGAGCTTTGTTGACGGTGTGCGTCACGACCTCGGGCGATTTGATGAGCGCAGCTGGTTTGGACAATACGCCACGTCGTTGCGTATGAGTGACCTGGGCTATCACAATAATGCCCAGTCTTCTTTGAACATCTGTTTTAACAAGCTAAGCACCTACACTCAGACTCTGGACAGAGCCATTCATACCAATTGGCCGCCCTACGAAGCCTTGGGTACCAAACGTGATGGTCAGTTTATCCAGATCAATACCAGCGTGTTACAAATTGAGAATGAGTACTACAGTGCGGTACGCCCCAAGCGCACTGCTCAAAGTGGGGAGAAGCCGATTCACGCGCTTCAATCCCGCGGGGTTGAGTATATTGAGGTGCGCTGCCTGGATCTGGACCCCTTCTCTGCGGTAGGCGTCAGTGAAGCGCAGGTCGACTTTCTGGACCTCTTCCTGCTGGATTGTTTGTTATCAGACTCGCCGCGAATCGACGATGCGGAATGTGGCATGCTCGATGACAACTACAAAGATGTTGTCGCCAAAGGTCGTAATCGCGAGCTCACCCTTTGCCAGGGCGGCGAACGCACTCCCGTTGGTGATGCAGCGACGGCAATACTGGATCGCCTAGAGCCGCTGGCGGAACTGTTGGATGGCTGGAATGGTGGAGATGTCTACCGTAAGGCTCTCGCGGCCCAGCAGGGAGTCCTGTCGGGTGACAGACAGGTGTGTTCAGCCCGGGTTATCGATGCCATGCAGTCTGCTGGGCTCGGTCACCGGGATTGGACCATGGAGATGGCGCTCGCACATCAGAATGCACTCCGGAAGGAAGGTATGGACGCAGGTGTGGAAGCTGCCTATGTCGAGGCGACCCGGGACTCTCTTGCAGAACAGAAGCGGATTGAGGACTCTGATACGCAGGAGTTCGGCGATTTTCTTGAGCAGTATCTCCGCTCCTGACGGGCGTGCTTCACAGAAGCCCAACAAAAGTTTGTCACTTCCTGACGCTGGTGTTAACGTCGGCTGCATCAGCATAAGGGAGAAGTGGCATGGCAAGGGATATAAAGCTGGGCTGGGATGTTGAGGCACTGAACAAGGCCTATCGCCAAGGCTACATGGCAGCATCCATGGGTATGGATAAAACCCGCTGTCCCTATCGCGGCGAAGTCGTTGTAGCTGCCTGGGAGGCTGGTTGGGATGATGCTGGTGACGCTATCCGGGAAAAGCGTGCCATGGATGATGATCTGTTTTCCCGGATTGCCTGAAGTCCATTATTTCTGCACGACAAATTCCGTAAACAGCACACCGGTAATCGCTTCGCCGGTTTGCTGTTCCTCCAGCACCCCGTTGATTCTTGATTGCGCTTCTTCGCGCAGAGCCTTCTGGCCATCCAGTGTCGTCAATGTTGCAGTATCAGTCTGTTCACCAAACAGCATCACAAGCTCGTGGCGCAGTCTTGGCATATGGGCTACAACGGCGGTGCGGGTGGTTTGATTCGAGGCTCTCAGAGTCACCGCTGCTTTCAGGTAAGTCAGCTTGCCACCCGGGCTGCCAACGTGGGTTACGAACGCTGGCTCCATGGCAATATAGTCAGTAACGCCTGATTCTTCATTAGTTTCCTTGTCAGCGTTGGTGGTTTCTTCCGCCCAGGCCGTAGGGAGCATTGAAAATAGCAGGAATAAGCTGAATACAAGGAATTTTGGCTGAGGTGTCATAAGCTTGCAGTTCGTCATGGTTTAGGGTTTAGTGACAAAATCAGCAGCGTTTCCGCCGGATAAACCGAGAATAGCAGGCCCGACGGAGCATTTGTGGAAAACCGGGGAAACTTTGTGAAAGGAAGAGCAGTTTTTGCAGTTGTTTTTGTAGTCTGTGCCGCGCTTTTGAGCGTGGCGTATTACATGGAACATTTTATGGGGCTGGAGCCATGTCCTTTGTGCTGGCTGCAACGGTTTGGCTTCATGGGGGTGGGATTGGTTAGCCTGGTGGCAGCGTTGCATGGCCCTGGTCAGCTGGGGCTTCGGGTATACGGCCTGTTGCTTGCAGTAACGGCAGGTGCGGGTCTGGGTGTGGCAGGGCGACAGTTGTGGTTGCAAAGTTTGCCTGCTGACCAGGTGCCCGCCTGTGGGCCCTCGGTGGATTATATGCTTGATGTGCTGCCTTTGGCAGACGTGCTGACTACAGCGCTCAAAGGCACCGGCGATTGTGCTGCTGTGGTTTGGCGTTTTCTTGGGCTGAGCATTCCTGGCTGGACCGCTGTCTTTTTTACTTTGCTGGTGATCGTGGGTCTGGTGATGCTTTTTCATCGGGGAAAGCCAAAAGGCTGGATCGCTGGCTGAAACGGTTGCGGCAGGCAGCGGGCATGGGGTAACTTAATCCTCACTTAACAAATATCAGCGTCAGGCCTGAAAGGCCGGATTATCAAGTGGAGAACAGGCGTCATGTTGGAAAATTGCCGAAATGCCAGGGAGCGTTGGGGCGGCGTCAGCGAACTCATCGACCGTTGGCTAAAGGATCGACAGGAGCTGTTGGTTCATTACTGCGATTTATCCGGAGAGAGCGATTTTTCGCAAACAGAAGCCCTGAAGCAAAAGTTCGTCCGGCTTTGTGAAGTGCTGGTGGATTATGTCTCTACGGGTCACTTCGAGATATACGAACAGTTGGTCAGAGAAGCCCGAGAATTCAATGATGGCGGGCTTGAACTGGCGGCGAAGGTTTATCCGCGCATTGAGCAAACAACAGAAGTGGCGCTTAACTTTAATGACAGGCTGGGTGAAAACGAGCTATCTGAACAGGATATAAAAGCCTTGTTTGATGAGCTTTCCCGCTTGGGTGAGACGCTCGAGAGTCGTTTCGAGATGGAGGATTTTCTGATTGAACACCTTCACAACGTACATGCCGACAAAGTAGCCCCCGCCTGAATCTGGTCAGAGCAACTACAAAAAAGCCTCAGCAGCGGTAACGCTGGCTGAGGCTTTTTTTATGGCTTCAGGCAAGCTGAAGCACATTTTTCTTAGTTGGCGTCTGGGTTGATAGCCAGCAGCTCCACGTCAAACACCAGGGTCTCGTTGGGACCGATAGCTCGGTTGCCACCAGGGCCGTAGGCCAGGTCCGACGGGATATAGAGCTTGTAGCGGGCGCCTTCGCTCATTAGCTGCAGACCTTCAGTCCAGCCTGGAATAACCTGGTTCAGGGCAAAGCTTACCGGCTCACCGCGTTCACGGGAGCTGTCAAAAACTTCGCCAGACAGCAGTTCGCCAGTGTAGTGAACCTGCACTGTGTCAGTGTCAGCGGGTTGTTCGCCATTGCCTTCTTCCAGTACTTCGTACTGAAGTCCGGACTCGGTTGTCTCGATACCATCGCGCTCGGCATTTTCAGCAAGGAAGGTTTCTCCGGCATCCAGGTTTTTCTGGGCCAGTTCTTCCATCTGTTTGCCTTGCTCTTCCTGCAGAGTTTGCTGGTACTCCATCAGAGCCTGCTGAATTTCCTCACGGCTCATACGCTTGGTTTCCTCATCGCCGGCGTGGCCATGCTGAATGCCTTGAAGAAACTGGTCCATTTGCAGGTTCGGCAGGTCGTTATTCATCCGCTCACCGAGTACCAGGCCCATGCCGTAGCTGACCTTTTGGTCAGTGGAATCCAGTTTCGGGTCTGCTGGAGCCTCTGGAGGAGTTGAGCAGCCGGCAACAATGCCGGTCATCGCCAGTGCAAGCAGCGTTTTTTTCATTACATCGTCCTTTTGGGTCAGTAAGAAGTGGGCGATAACCCACGTATTGTGTGTTTCAGAAGGTAAACGGTAACGGGTTCAGAGCGCAGATTCCACTGAACTTCTGTTAAGGACTCACTGGCACTCGGAACAACCGTCAAAACGTGGTCAGCTACCACTGTTTCCGGCACTTGGGCCGAGATAAAAGGGCGCACTGTACGGCGACTGCCAGTCGGTCTCCGGATTGGGAGTTCGTTCAGGTGGCCGGTTCTTGTCAGCCCTTTCAATGGCCAGCGTATTCCAGGGACCATGCTCTGGAGGTTGGTCAGCGTAATGCCAGTTGCCATCGGTATCCCGCCACTTGAATACGATATCGGGGCCCTCTGTCGGGATCGGAGAAGGCACGAGGCCCTCAAATGCAGGGATTTCAGGCTGTGTGTCTTCTGCAACCGGCTCGGATGCCTGCTCAGGGTCATTCAGGCCAAAGAACATCAGCAGTAACAGCAGACCGAGAGCTGGAAACGATAGTCGGACGAGCCATTTGATCATCATGGCTGTATTTGTCCTTGTTGAAAGGCGATAAATTCGTCGCCTAATGTGCTCAAAAGCTGCCTGGTGGTCGCAGTCGTGCCGGATTCCGGTGCTGCAGCAGCGAGATTGGGTCGGATCAGATTCTCACATTCGGTCATGTTGTTCTGTTCCGGGTTAGGCGCTGCAAAAGCCTGCCAAGCCAAAGCCAGCTCGATGCGCTCTGATTCAAGCTCCAGGCTGGCCAGATTCGTGCGCAAAGCGTTGTACGGGGCCTGCGCTTTTGGTACTGACTTGCGAATCATGCGCAAGCTGCCGGTTACACGATCGCGCCACTCTGTTACCGTAGCGTCCTCGATTCCGGTGTACGCCCTGCCGTTCAGTGCAAACCATCCGGCGCATAGAATTCGTGTTACGCTCCAGCCCTCGTTTTGAAGAGCCAGGCAGGTTTCTTGTGCCGTCGATTGTTGCCAGAACGTCAGTGCAAATCTCCAAAGCGGGTTGTCGGGTTCCAGGTGCGCCGGCAACTCCATGGCTTTTAACGGTAAATCCGGGATGGTTTGCGAGCTGACTGACATGAGCACTGAACCGTCCCTGATCATTTTACGCTGAATATATGACGACATGTTAACGATAACCGATCTCAGTTTACAACGGGGTGGCGTCTGGTTACTAGATTCCGTCACACTCACAGTGCAATCCGGTCAGCGGGTCGCAATTGTAGGGGCCAATGGCGCTGGTAAAAGCAGCCTTTTTCAGCTGCTGCTTGGGCAGTTGTCGCCAGAGCAGGGCAGTGTTTCACTCCCGGGTGGCTGCCGCATTGCCCATATGGCGCAGGAAGTTGAGGCGACAGAGCGAAGCGCCAGAGACTTTGTTCTTGATGGGGACCTGGACTTGCGCCGGCTTGAGCGGGAGCTTCAGCAGGCTGAAGCCAGTGGTGATGATAATGCTGTGGCCCATATTCACGGTGAGCTGGATGTACACGAAGCCTGGTCTGCCGGTAGGCGCGCAGAGTCTTTGTTGCGTGGACTGGGGTTTCAGAATGGCGACGCGGACCGGCCTGTATCAGCATTTTCAGGTGGCTGGCGGATCCGGTTGAATCTTGCCCAGGCGCTGATGCGGCCTGCGGATCTGTTATTGCTGGACGAGCCCACCAACCACCTCGATCTGGATGCGTGTCTGTGGCTGGAAAACTGGTTGCGCCGTTTCCAGGGCACCCTGCTGTTTATCTCGCACGATCGTGATTTCATGGACCGGGTTGCAACTCATGTGGTTCATTTTGACAGGCAGAAGCTGGAGCTTTACACAGGTAATTATTCCGCGTTCGAAGCCCGGCGTAGCGAGAGACTGGCCCAACAGCAGGCAGGCTTCGAACGTCAGCAGGCGAGAATAGCGGAAATCCAGCGGTTCATTGATCGCTTCAAAGCCCAGGCCACCAAGGCGCGTCAGGCTCAGAGCCGGGTAAAATCACTGGAGCGGATGGAAAAGATTGCTCCTGCTCATGTTGATTCACCTTTCAGTTTTGAGTTTCCGGTTGCGGACAAGGTGTCCAATCCGCTGCTTTCCATACGGCACGGTCAGGCCGGGCACGGTGAAACCGTAATTCTCGATAATATCAACCTGACCCTTTTGCCTGGCAGTCGCATTGGCCTGCTGGGGCCAAACGGTGCGGGCAAGTCCACCCTGATGGACGCGCTGCTGGGGCAGGGTGAAGACGGTTCGGCAAGCACGCTGCTTTCCGGAGAACGAGTCTGTGGCGAACATTTGGCCATTGGCTATTTTGCCCAGCATCAGCTGGAGTCTCTGGATCTCGACGCGAGCCCGTTTCTGCACCTGCAGCGATTATCCCCACGGGCTTCTGAGCAGAGCGTTCGCAATTTCCTGGGTGGCTTCGATTTTCATGGTGATGAGGCTTTAAGCCCTATTCGCTCATTCTCCGGCGGTGAAAAGGCCCGTGTTGCTTTGGCGGTTATTGCCTGGCAGAAGCCTAACCTGCTTTTGCTGGATGAGCCGACCAACCACCTTGATCTGGAAATGCGCCAGGCTTTGACCATGGCACTGCAGAATTTCGAAGGCGCCATCGTGGTGGTTTCACATGACAGACACCTGTTGCGAAACACCGTTGATGAATTCTGGCTGGTTAACGACGGTCGGGTTGTTGAGTACCAGGGCGACCTTGAGGATTACGAACGCTGGCTGGCGGATCGCCGCAAGGACGATACCGAGGCGCCGAAACGCCAGCTGGCTGGAGGCAGCGGCTCCGATGCCAGCGAGTCAGGGTTCGGGCCTGAAACCGGAGTCGGCGAAAGCGCTGAAGACCGGAAGGTGCGCAAGCGTGCAGAAGCGGCGCTCAGACAGAAACTGAGCCCATTCCGGAAGAAGCAGGCGGCACTGGAAAAACAAATGGAATCGCTGAACGAGACACTGAAAGGCCTGGAGTCAGATCTTGCTGACCCGGACTTGTATGGCGATGGGGGCAAAGGTCGTTTAAAGGAATTGCTCGGTGAGCAGTCCCAAGCCAAGGCACAGCTTGAGGATATCGAAGCGCAATGGCTCGATATCAGCGAAACGGTAGAAGCGATGGAAGAGGAGCTGGCGGGTTAAAGAGGCCGTCAGCCGCCGGCCAGCTCAAGCACAAAGTTCTGCTTCGCCAGGTAGTCCTGCTCGTTCATCAGATCCGCAAGCGTGAGTGGGCGCTCATCAAACCAGCCCTCGGGAAACGACAGTAAAAGGCCGTTTTTCCTGGGTTGAAGTGTGAAGGCCGGTGGTGGCTCCATGTTCCGGGGGTGCTGGATCAGCACAGCAAGGCGCACCAGTATACAGAGGCGCTGCAGGCGCTCTTTGTCACTGGGATCTATTCCCTCAAAGATGGAAGCGGCAAATTTGCGCCTGTGGCCGCGCACCAGAACTGCCAGTTCCTGCTGGGCCTGTTGCGTGAAACCGGCCATGTCGGAATAGCGCAGAAGGTAGGCGCCGTGCTTGTGATACTGGCTGTGCGATATGGTCAGGCCAATCTCATGCAGCTGGCAGGCCCAGCGCAGAACCTCCTCATCCGTTACCGTATCAATGCCCCAGTGGCCCGCAATCTGTTGCCACGCGGCAATCGCTGTAGCTTCAACGGCGGCGCCCTGGCTCTGATCCAGGTGATACCGCTCCTGGAGGGCAGTGATACTTCGTTCTCGCACATCTTCGTGCCGGATACGTCCGGCAATGCCGTACAACAAGCCTTCTCTCAGTGCGCCGTCAGCGAAGGTCATTTCCGGTATGTCGAGAGACTGGAACGCACCCATAAGGATGGCGAAACCGGCAGGAAAAATATTCTGACGATCCGGGCGTAGCCCCAGATCGCCGAGCTTCTCAATATTGCCCATATCCACGAGCCGCCGGCGCAACTCCTCCATGGCACTCCGGGTAATTGTGCCATCTGTTATCTTGAGGGTCGCCAACACTGTGCTGATGGCTTTGATTGAGCCGGACGAACCCACTGCGCTTTGCCAGCCGACTGAGCGGTAGAGCTTGCGGATACTCAAGAGTTCCTGTTCGGCATGGGTGATGGCTCTGTCCATTTGCTTTCGGGTGATCCGCCCATCAGCAAAGTAGCGATTCCTGAAGGAGACGCAGCCCATGTGCAGGCTTTCCAGCTCCTGAGGCTCAAAGCGATTGCCGATAATCACCTCCGTGCTGCCGCCACCGATATCAATCACCAGGCGGCCCCCGGCATCATCAGACAAGGTGTGCGAGACGCCCAGGTAAATCAGTCGGGCTTCTTCCCTGCCGGCAATAATCTCTACCGGATAACCCAGAACCTCCTCGGCCCGAGCAATAAACTGGCTGGCATTGCGCGCCACTCTGAGCGCGTTGGTGCCGACCACCTGCACACCTTCCGGCGGCGTGCCATTGAGGCGCTGGGCAAACCTGCGCAGGCAATCCAGGCCACGCTCCTGGGCTTCCTCGGTCAGGCAGTTTTCGGAATCAAGGCCGTCGCCGAGCTGTACTTTTTCGCCCATTTTTTCGATGGTGCGGATTTCGCCGTGTACGAGCCTGGCCACAACCATGTGGAAACTGTTTGAGCCCATATCAATGGCTGCCAGCATATCCGGCGGAGTAGACGTGTTTTCGGCAGAAGAGGAGGCCGTCACTGTGATCAGAGTCCTGTGGTATGAACGTGCGCGTACTATAAGCGATAATCCCCGGACCTGTCAGTAAATGCCCGGGTTTGGCGTTGGCAGAGTGCTGGTGGATTTGGCTGGTTTCAGAGGATCTCTGATTCAAGCTGGTGGATCTACTGCTTCACATAGGCGGGATCAATCGCGTAAAGTAGTCGTCAAAGCACTAATCAGGAAAATGAAATGAGCGGAAATATCGTAAACGTAACGGATGCATCTTTTGAACAGGACGTGCTTCAGTCTGACGTACCCGTACTGGTAGATTACTGGGCGGAATGGTGCGGCCCCTGCAAAATGATTGCGCCCGTACTTGAAGAAATTGCCGATGAATACGATGGCAAGCTGAAAGTCTGCAAACTCAACATCGACGAAAACGAACAGACGCCGCCCAAGTTTAACATCCGTGGCATTCCGACCCTGATGCTGTTCAAAAACGGCAACGTCGACGCCACGAAAGTGGGCGCACTGTCCAAATCGCAGCTCGCAGCATTCCTGGACAGCAATCTCTGATTGCATCCCGACTGCTTAAAACCGCCCCTGAGCCACGCTCTCGGGCGGTTTTTTCGTCTAGACAACCTCTCGCCTGCGTAACCAGGCGGCTCGAACAGTCTCAGAAGCGACTCCGGCCAGAAGCCCGAAAAACGGGTCGGCCCAAACGGTTACCAATGCGGTTATTGCAATAACTGGCCAACAGGACGATTTGGCTGTCCACAGGCGTCTGGACAATGCAAGCTCGACGGCGGCCACGAACAGCAGAGCCCCAAGCCCGGCTATAGGAATTGCCGCAATCATGGAGAGCCCGCCAGGTATAAAAGCCACCAGAAGCAAAGCCGTTCCCAGCAAAACGGGCGCCATGCCGGTTCGGGCGCCGAAGCGATAATGCGCCGCCACGCCACCCGCTCCGTGGCACATGGGTAAGGCACCGAGAGGCACCATAACGAGATTCGCCAAACCGCTAGTCACCGAAAGCCGGGCTGGCGAGACACGGTGTGATTGCTCGCCGAAATACTCCCCCACCACCAGAGCGGTCAGTACAATGGCATTGGTTATCGTGAGCGCCAGTTGGGGTAACACCAGCATGGAAATGGACTGTTGCCAATCGTCCATGCTGGGCAACTCGGGGAGTGAGAGTGTGGTCGAATCCACGAGAAGAAGCGTGAGCCCGGGCGCCCCCATAATTGTTCCGATGGCGATAGACGAACCCAGCCCTATCACTGCGGCTGGCCAGTTCGGCAACACCTTCAGGATAATGCCCAGAATGACCAGCGTGACCACACCCAGCGGCAGGGATGTGGCCATCAGGCCGAGGCTCATGTTGGCCAGCATTAACCCCAACCCCAATTGAAGGCCGCTTAGCACAGATTTTGGTATGAGGCGTGCCGCCCCGTTAATCCACCCGGTGAAACCGAGTAGCAGTAAAATCCCCCCGATCAGCACCCCACTGGCGATAAGGCTCTGAGAACTTACTTGAGTGGTGAGCAGCACTGCAGCAACGGCTTTCATGGGTTGCACTGGTATCGGCAGGCGGTAATACAGCCCTGTTGCGATGTAGAAAACGGCAAACCCCACCAATACCGGTATCGGTGCCAGGCCAGCTAGCCCAATAGCACCTAGACCCAGAGGAATCAGGGTGCCAAGATCACCCAGCGCTCCACTGGCATCCTTCACCAGGCCTTTTTGTAGTGAACGCATGCAGCCTCCAGGTTGATTCGACCGCTTATTGATATTGGAGTTGTTCAGGCGTTATACACGACTTTCCCCAGTTCACTGATATCGTAGCCACCAAGCACTTCGGCACGCTGAGCAAAGCGGTCGCTTCTGGCGAATGCCAATAAACGCTGTAGCGTCGGCTCAAAATAGTGCCGCCTGCGCATGGCCAGGTCGAAATATTCCTCTTGCAGAGGTATAAAAGCCAGCCCCTGGCGCCGCGCCGCGGCTTTGATTCCTACTCCGATATCCGCTTCTCCCTGACGAATAGCCAAGGCAAGATCATCCTCGCTGAGCGATGGGTGAGCTGCCCATGTCAGCTTCGCGGCATCGATACGGTGGCGAGTGAGCAAACCCTGCAGCAAATGGCTGACGCCGGCATCGGGCTGGCGGTGCGCGAACCTTATGCCGGGGCGAGTAATATCCTCTAATCGCGAAAGTTGATGGGGATTGTCGGAGGCTAATAGCAGTCCCTGCTGACGTTTTGCCCAACGGATCAGCACCAGGTCGCGCATCCCGCTCAGCCCCAATGTGGCAGGGTCGTTGTAGCGCCGGCTTTCCGCATGCCAGATATGCATCCCGGCGAGCATCGCGCGCCCATCAATTAATCTGTGTACGCCGTCGCCGCTTCCCTGACACAGTAAAGCCAGCTCCGCGCCGCTCTCTTTAACGGCCCACTCCAGAAGGGGGTCCTGGCTGCCCGCCAGGATTGGAGGGATTGGAGAGCTTACCGCGTCATCACTTTCCAGGTGGTTCATTAGCCAAAGATCAATACGCTGACGCGGAAATAACAGTTTTCCTGTCACCCGTACGCAGGGAATAACGCCTTGGCTGACCAGGTCGTAGACTTTGCGCTCTTTCAGGCGCAGATACTCTGCAGCTTCAGCCGTAGTGAGGTAGGCGGGTAGGGGCATCTGTATCTCCTGCTGTTCGAGCGCACAATGCTGTTCTTGGCTGCATATTTTTCAGCAGATTGTGCAAAGCGTAGTTATAAACGCCACGATGCTGAATATCAAGGAGACGCAGCCGTGGAAAATAATGCGTTCTATGTAGCGCTATCGCTACTGTTAAATTTTGATGCCGCGCTTTTTCAGATCGTGGCGCTTTCGCTACAAATTTCGCTTCTCGCGGTACTGGTCGCAGCGGTGCTGGGATTTCCCCTTGGAGCGGCTGTAGCGCTATGGCGATTCCCCGGGCGCGGCGGATTAATTGTCGTGCTCAATGCCCTGATGGGGCTGCCTCCGGTTGTCGCCGGGCTTATCGTATATTTGTCGCTCTCGCGCGCCGGGCCGTTGGGTGAGTGGGGCTTATTGTTTACACCGGGGGCCATGGTCATTGCGCAGGTGCTTCTGGTGCTGCCCATTCTGGCCGCGCTCTCGCGCCAAAAAGTAGAAGAGCTTCTGGGAGAATACCGTGAGCAGTTCGTCTCGCTGGGCATGTCACGCTCGCGCATGGTGCCCACTCTTCTTTGGGATGCCCGCTTTGCGCTATTGACCATTCTGCTTGCCGGGTTCGGTCGCGCCAGTGCCGAGGTGGGCGCAGTGATGATGGTTGGCGGCAACATTGAGGGCGTCACGCGAGTAATGACAACCTCCATCGTGCTGGAAACCGGGAAAGGCAACCTCCCCTTGGCGCTGGGACTGGGGGTTGTGCTGCTGTCGCTGATCATGTTGGTTAACGCATGCGCTTATTGGGTGGGTGAGATGACCCGGAGGCGGACAGGATGACTGCGTTTAACGCTTCGCTCCTTGCTTCCTCCGCCCTTTGCCCTCCGCCAGCATTGAGCTTTGATGACGTCGTTTTTAGCCACGAAGATAAGGTTCTTCTGGGGCCTTGTTCATTCACTCTGAAGAGCGCCGGCCCCTCTATGGTGATGGGGCCTAACGGGGCAGGCAAAAGTCTTCTGCTGCGATTGGCGCACGGTTTGCTCACTCCTACTCAGGGGCAGGTCAGCTGGTCCGGCGAGGGGCGTCCCCGCCAGGCAATGGTGTTCCAGCAGCCGGTGCTTTTACGCCGCTCGGCCGTAGCCAATCTCATTCACGCGTTGGCGGTGAACAAGGTGCCGCGCAAGTCCCGAGCAAAGCTTGCTTTTGATGCGCTTGACCGTTTTGGCCTTAGTGCGTGTAGCCATACGCCAGCGCGGGTGCTCTCGGGTGGTGAGCAGCAGCGACTGGCTCTGGCGCGCGCCTGGGTGCTTTCTCCCAATGTGTTGTTTCTTGATGAGCCCACCTCTGCGCTTGACCCGGCGGCGATCAAAGCTGTCGAGGCCGCGGTGCGCGAATTTCATCAGCGGGGTACGCGCATTGTGATGACTACTCATGATTTACATCAGGCGAGGCGCCTTGCCGGGGATGTGATTTTCTTGTCGGGCGGAAAAATCCGTGAACACACGCCTTCTGATACTTTTTTTGACAAGCCTGTCTCTCGAGAGGCGCAGGCATTTATAGCGGGAGAACTGGTCGAATAGTTCGGCTTTCACATTAAGTAAAGGAGAAAACAAGATGAAAAAGACGCTTAATCTGTTGTTGGCAGGTGTAACCAGTATCGGCCTGGCATTCAGCGCCTACGCCGAAGACCACATTACCCTGGCCTCCACCACATCGACTGAGAATTCGGGGTTGTTCAGCTCCATCTTGCCAAAGTTTGAAGACGCTACCGGAATCGACGTTCGGGTGGTAGCCGTGGGCACAGGGCAGGCGTTTGAAATCGCGCGTCGCGGCGATGCCGACAGCCTGCTGGTGCACGACACGGCGGGGGAGCAGCGGTTTGTCGAAGACGGCTACGCCAGCGAGCGAGCTGATGTCATGTATAACGACTTCGTATTGATTGGGCCCGCAGGGGACCCGGCTAATATCAGCAAGGCGAAAACTGCTGAAGAAGCTTTTGCGGCTATTGCCAAGGCGGAGGCACCCTTTGCTTCGCGCGGTGATGACAGTGGCACCAACCGTGCGGAGTTGCGCCTTTGGGCAAACGCAGGTGTCGAGCCCGATGGAGACTGGTATAGGGAACTCGGCAGTGGAATGGGACCAACGCTCAATACTGCTGCGGCCATGGATGCTTATGTAATGTCAGATCGCGCTACCTGGGTGGCATTCGGAAACCGTCAGAACCTGACGCTACTTTTCGAAGGCGACAAGGTGCTGTTCAACCAGTATGGCAGTTTGCTGCTTTCCGAGGATAAACACCCACATCTCAAGCACGACCTGGCTCTGAAGTGGCACAATTGGCTGATTTCCGAAGAGGGCCAGCAAGCGATTGCCGACTTTAAGGTTGACGGACAACAGCTGTTTTTTCCGAATGCCAAATAGGCTAGTCTTTGCGGACGCTCATTGAGATTCAAGGCGGTGGAGTTCTTGAAAGTGCTACAGGAAACATGACGACTATAACTCTTTTGCCGAACCCTGAAGACCCTCGACTATCCCGCATGGTTGAGGGTGTTGATGAAAATGGTCAACCGAAGTCGATCAGTGTGATCGAAGAGCGTCCGCTGACCATCTATCTGAATAGCCAGGAGATCGTCACAGCGATGACCATCGGCGATCATCCTGAGTACCTGGCACTCGGTTTTCTCCTGAATCAGGGTATGCTCAAAGAGACTGATCAGGTCACGAAGATCGATTTTGACGAGGAGCTGGAAGTCGCTGTGGTTCGCACCGAAAATGTGACGGATGTGGAGCACAAGCTGGAAAAGAAGACCCGAACTTCCGGCTGCGCCGTGGGCACTGTTTTTGGTGACATGATGGCTGGGCTGGATGGATTGCTTCTGCCGGATACCCCCGTACATACCAGCACCTTTTACGATCTCTCCTACCAGATTAACCACACGCCCAGCCTGTATATGGAAACCGGCGCCATTCATGGCACTGCTTTGTGTCAGGGTCGCGAAATCCTTGCCTACATGGAGGATGTCGGGCGCCACAATGCGGTCGACAAGATCGCAGGCTGGATGTACCTGAATGGCATCCCGGCGGCAGACAAGGTTCTCTACACAACGGGTCGATTGACCTCTGAAATGGTAATCAAAACAGCCCTGATGGGCATACCGACCCTGATCAGCCGGTCGGGCTTCACGGCCTGGGGTGTCGATATTGCCCGACAGGTCGGGTTGACGCTGATCGGGCGGATGCGGGGCAAGAAATTCACCTGCCTCAGTGGCCAGCATCGCCTGGTGTTCGATCAGGACCTGTCCCAGGTTCCCGATGAAGACAGAAAACAACGTCGAAAAGGGGCAGGGCATGACTGAGTGCGCGGTTATTCTGGCCGGTGGCCAGGCCAACCGAATGGGTGGTGGTGACAAAGGACGACTGATGCTGGGTGACCAGTCATTAATCGAACGCGTCATCGAGCGTATTACTCCGCAGGTTGATGCCGTTGTGCTGAATGCCAATGGGGACCTGAGCCGGTATGACGACCTGAGTTTGCCGGTGGTGGCAGATTCGATTGGTGATTTTCCCGGGCCTCTGGCCGGTGTTCTGGCTGGTATGGATTGGGCGGCCGAGCAGGGCCATGAGTGGCTGATCAGCGTCGCTGCGGATACTCCATCCTTCCCCCGGAACCTGGTAGAGCGGCTGGCCGGATACGATACTCCTGTCGTGTTGGCAGCCACCCCGGATCCGGAGCGCGGTCGACTGCCCCAGCCGACCTTTGGCCGCTGGCAGGTCGCGTTACGTCATGATTTGCGAGCAGCCCTGAACGCTGGAGTTCGTAAGATCCGTCAGTGGACACAATCCCAGGGTGAAACCCTGGTGGTTTTCAACGAGGGTGATTTTTTCAACATTAATACACCAGAAGACCTTGCCTGGGCGGAGAAACACCTCAAGTGAATGTAATCGGTATCGTGGGGTGGAAGAACTCCGGGAAAACAACGCTGGCCAGTGCATTGATTCGTGAGCTCTCCGACAGGGGGCTCACGGTAAACTCGATCAAGCATGCCCACCACATGGTGGACGTGGACCAGCCTGGCACTGACAGCTACAAACACCGAGATGCTGGTGCCCAGGAGGTCATCCTGGCCGGTGGGCAGCGTTTCGCCATCATGCACGAACTACGAGGCGCCGAAGAGCTAACACTGGAACAATTGCTGGCTCGCCTGGGCCCCTGCGATTGGGTCGTGGTAGAGGGGTTCAAAACCCACTCGCACCGAAAGATCGAAGTGCATCGGCAGGAAAGTTCGCGAACACCCTTGTACCCGGAAGACTCCAACATTGTAGCTTTGGCGGCGGACTACGCTGCGGAGTTCCCGGGTCCCGTTTTTGATTTGAACGATGTACCCGGAATTGCTGATTTTGTCCTGAACTCTGAAAAGCAATAATCAGGAGAGCCATGAACCCGCTTCGCAATGACTGTTTTGCTTTGCCCCCCGGAGTCAACTGGACGCCAGTAGAAGAGGCGCTGGAGCGTTTGCGCTCACGCCTGCATCCTGTGGTGGGCATAGAGCCTGCCGTTCCTCTGTCACAGGTGAGTGGCCGGATATTGGCGAGCGATGTCTATGCGCCTCGCGCACATCCTCCCAGCAGCAACTCTGCAGTTGATGGCTATGCGTTCGCAGGACCTTTAACCGATGTGCCCTGCGCCATGCCTTTGGTTGAGGGCCGAAGTGCCGCCGGGGAACCTTATATGGGGCATGTACCCGCAGGGCATGCTATCCGTATTCTTACCGGCGCGGTGATACCTGCTGGTACTGATACGGTGGTTCTGGAAGAGGACTGCGAGGTCATCGAAAACCAGCTGCATTTGCAGGGTACGTTGAAAGCGGGCGCTAACTTACGTAAGGCCGGAGAGGATATTCAGGTACAGGACCGGGTTCTCACGGCGGGTACCCGTCTGACGCCTACCCAGATTTCAGTCCTTGCCAGTGTGGGCATCGAGTCGGTTGATGTCTTCCAGCGGCTCCGTGTTGGCGTCTTGTCCACGGGGGATGAAGTGAAACCTGTTGGTTCAGCGGTTACTGATTGGCAAATCTACGACGCCAATCTCCCGATGCTGAGTGCACTGGTGGTCCAGCTTGGTTATGAGCTGGTGGACCTCGGTCATGTACTCGACCGGGCCGAAGACGTAAAGGCCGCTTTGGAGAGTGGCGCCAAGCGCTGCGACCTGATCCTGACGAGTGGCGGAATCTCTGCGGGAGACGAGGACCATGTATCAAAAACATTGAAAGCACATGGCGACATCAGTAACTGGCGCATCGCGATAAAGCCGGGCCGGCCCCTGGCGCTAGCCATGTTCCAGGGCACACCGGTGGTAGGTTTGCCGGGCAACCCGGTGGCGGCCTGGGTCTGTGCACTGCGTTTTGGTGCGCCAGCGATGGCGCTTCTTGCTGGCAGTGAGTGGTTCGAACCCCAGGCTTATGCGATACCTGCCAACTTTCATAAGAACAAAAAGCCGGGGCGAAGCGAGATGCTGCGCGCCCGGATACGCAATGGCCAGGTTGAGGTGTTCGGCTCGGAAGGTTCGGGCCGGGTGACCGGGCTTGCCTGGTCTGAGGGTTTGGTGGAGCTGGACGAAAGCGCTCAGCAGATAGAACCGGGAACTCCTGTGCAGTTTATTCCCTACGGCAGCTTCGGGTTGTAATTACTCGACGCTGCCGTGCACGGCAAAGGCTTCCAGTGACGCATCTTGTGGAGCCCTGGAGCGGTAAGTTTCCTCAACGCCCAACTCGGTCAGCGTGCGACTGACCATTAACAGGGTGTTCTCCTCGAAATCCTCACACATATCACACATCTGATCGATTTCTTCGCAGGCGACCGGGTAGGCCGCATCTATGTCCGGCGCGCCGTAACTTTCTACAAAAGTTTGCGCGAGGGCTTTTCGCATCAGTTCCAATTCGGCGTCGGTGATCTTGCACACGCCAACAAAACTGGCGCGGCCACCCGACTCTATGCTGTACCAACCGTTGGTGAAGGCTTGGCGGGCCTTGCCTTTGAGCTCTGTTTCAGTCCAGTTGGAAAACTCGAACCCGCCTGAGATTGCCCATTCCCCGCTGGGAGCAGGCACTTCAAAGACGTTTTCGTCAGATATATCCAGTCGCAGGGTTCGGGCGAGTTTCATACGTGCTCCGCGAATTCAATCAAACTCAATGTTTCGGTCATAACGTCCTGACGCAATAACATGCGACCTTTTTCATCCAGCCCGACAAAGGTACCTGGCTTTGGGTAGTCGATCATTTTACCCAGGGTGTCACAGCGAGGCCGCCACTCGTTGTGTACGCGTTCAAACCCGCTATCCATGAAGTAAGTCAGCCACAACAACGTATGCTTGGACCAGCTTTCCAGCAGCGCCATGGGGGTAATATCAACACAGCCCTCCTCTTGCAGGCAGGTTTGATTGGGGTTGTTGCCCGGTTCGTCGGTCAACCGGCTGAAAGGCACATCAATGCCAACAACCAGCCACTGGGGATGCGACTTTGGGTCGGAGCCATCCGCGGCAAAGCGAACTCCACCACACAGCGCGCCGTTGACCTTGATGCGGTCTGGCCATTGGAAGTACACGGGGACTTCAGGTGGCGCTAATGCGCCCAGACTCTCCGCCAGGCCAATCTGGGCCACATACACGGCTTGAATAGCCTCTTCCAGAGGCATCTCTGGTGCCAGCACCAAAGCCGCCCGTAAGGTTTCGCCTGCCTCGGAGTATAAGATGGTGCCGGAATCAACGCCTGCAATGGCCCGGCTGACAGCCTTGTTAAAGGGGTCTGTATGTTTGGGAACCACCTCTCCCGTGAGTAAGGGTGGAAACCGGGGGCGCTCGATCATAGGATGGCCCTGGCGTATGCCTCGGAAGCGATAACCTCGTCGGCTATGCGTTGAAAGGCTTTTGCTTGCGGACTTTCCGGCTTTGATACCACGATAGGCACGCCTCCGTCCGAACCGAGACGGATGTCCAGATCGAGGGGGATCTCGCCAAGAAAGGGGGCTCCAAGCTTTGCTGCCTCTGCCCGGGCGCCGCCGGATCCAAAGGGGTGGTGTTCTTTACCGCACCCGTCACACACGAAAGAAGCCATGTTTTCGATCAAGCCGAGCAACGGCACGTCCATCCGATTGAACATATCAATGCCTTTGCGGGCATCCATCAGTGCAATGTCTTGTGGTGTCGAGACCACAACGGCGCCAGCAACGAAAAATTTTTGGCTCAGCGTCATCTGAACGTCGCCCGTGCCCGGGGGAAGATCGACCAGCAAAACGTCCAGTCTGCCCCAGTCCACCTGATTCATCATCTGTTCCAGGGCGCCCATGAGCATGGGTCCGCGCCAGACGATCGCTTCGTCATCAGCGGTCATAAGCCCCAGGGACATCAATGTCACGCCATGATTGCGCAGGGGCAGAATGGTATGCCCGTCGGGACTGGACGGGCGGCCGGAAACCCCCAACATGCGGGGCTGGCTTGGGCCGTAAACGTCGGCATCCAGGAGGCCAACTTTCAGGCCCTTGGAGGCCAGCGCGACAGCCAGGTTGGACGCAACCGTTGACTTGCCCACGCCGCCTTTGCCCGATGCAATGGCGATGATGCGACCAATCCCTTTAGGGTTTTTGTCCCGTGGTTTTGGCGCATCGGTGCCGATCAGGTTGGGCTTTCCCACTTCAGTGTATTCGACCATGTTGTGTCCTGTTTTTTAGCTGTCCAGGTAATCGTCTCTGGTGCGCACCCTGGGCCGCTCCCCCTTCGCCATGGGCGCCTGATCCCCGTGGAACTGGGATTTGACCCGGCAGTCATCGCACATCTTGATAAGCTGGACGTTGTCAGAGTTCTTGTACATCCAGTGCTGGTTTTCAAGCTTCTCAACAATGCGGTTGATGGTACTGGCGACGCCAAACGGAACGCCACATTTGATGCACTCGAAAGGCTCCTCGCCATGGAGTGGGCGGGCAACCAGTGCAGCCTTGGATACGTCCAGCTGGGGCCGCATGGTGATAGCTGTTTCCGGGCAGGTACTGTCGCAGACTCCGCATTGGACACAAGCGTTTTCTGTGAACTGAATTTCGGGGCGGTCCGGGTGGTCACCAAGCGCGCCTGTCGGACATAGCGATACGCAGGCCAGGCAGAGTGTGCATTTATCAGAATCAACGTCGATGGCACCGTACGGTGCGCCTGCAGGAAGGGGGATGGGTGCTCCGACCGTGTCAGACATGGCGGCAACAGTCACTCTTGTGATGTCCCGGCGCCCGCCAACCAGCAAAACAGGATCACTCACTCTCCCGGCGTTGTCGCCAGCATCGCAAAGCTCAATCGCGTTGATAACCCGAACCCGACCCGGTGAGTTACCGCTTCCTTTGAGCATGGCTTGGGCCAATTCAACTTCGGCAGCCAAAGCCCGACGATCCAGTTCGTTGTCGGCAAGAATCAGGACTTCGGCATAGCCTGCCCCGAATGCTGCCATTATTTCGGCGTGACCAACTCTGTCTGTGTGTTCCAGCCCCATCGGAATCAGATCGTCTGCGAGCCCATCGTCGTATCTGGCCAGATAGGCCATGGCCTCGGCGCCGGTGCCGAGGGTGTGAAAAACCAGGCGTGGGGATTCGTCGGTTTGCTCGCGATAGACCTTGGCCATAACATCCACAGCTTTGGTCAGTGCTTCGAACGGGGTTTCGTTCATGGTCACCGCTGACGTCGGGCAAACCGCCGCACAAGATCCGCAGCCGGCGCAGATATCTGAATCGATCTGGATATGATCACCGGCAGAAAAAATTGCCTCGGTGGGGCACACATCCAGGCAGCGGGTACACCCGGGCTGGTTGGCTCGGGAGTGTGCACACAGGGATTCTTCCAGCCTGAAATACACCGTTTTTTCGAACTCGCCAACACGCTCCCGGGCAGTCAGGGCGATACGCTCCAGCTCTCCGGTCTTTTTCGGGTCAGCCCAGAAATAGCCGTTGCGCTTCTGGTGACTGGGAAATGCAGGGGCACTGCCGCGCAGATCGATAAATATGTCGCACTCGCTTCGGGCCGTGGCCTTCGATTCCCCATAGCCCAGTTCACCACGCCCGGCGGGATTGAGGGTTTGCAGGTGGGCAAACTCCAGTTTGAAGTTACCCAGTGCGCCATAAGCCCCCGTTAGCTGTCCCTTCGCCACGTCGTATGCAGCAGAAGGCAGCTGAATAGGGCCAGCATCATTAACGATGCAAGTGACTCCGAGTTCGTCCTGAACCAGCTCTGCCATTGTAATAGCCAGTTCGGTGGGGCCGACAATACAACATACACCGCTGGACAGTATGGTTTTCGCTGGTGCCATTGGGGACGGCAGCTGGGCTGCTGCAATCAGGGCCGCCTGCTTGGCGTGTAAGCGCCTGGGGTTGGCGTTTGGAGCGCTCCAGCCGGCACGGTCACGGATATCAATGGTGTGGAGCGGCGCGGCGTACTGAATCTCAGCGTATACGTCCTCGGCAAGGCGTTCGAACAAGGCTGCCTGCTGGCCACAGGCGATAAGTACATCGTTGCGGGCTCCCAGATGTTCAGCGGCAGTTTTCATGTCTTTGCCGCACAGTTGATTCACCGCGACAACATGTTCAGCGTTTGCAGCCGCCCGCAGAGCATCAGGATCGAAGGACTGTGTCTTGTCGCAGGAACATAGCAGTAGGGTTTTATGTGCTGTCATCAGGAACCTGGCTCTTTTCGTTGTTGTTATCCATAAACGAATTGGTTTTACTGTCCGAGCATGCCACAGCCATTTACGTTTGGACAATTGGATAAGTGTCCGGTTCCTGCTAGTTTCAGGCTATAACAAAAGAGAAATGTTATGAGCAGTCGAACAGATCAGTGGAGACGCGAGGTACAAGTCGGGGTCGTCGTTCGCCGGTCGCCAGGCGTTACCCGCTGGGCGCGTGATATCTGGAAGCCAGTCGCCATTATACCGGGTGCACCGGAGGCTTTTTGGAAAGAACTGGTTCACGAGGGCGAGGTGGTCGATTTCCATGCAGGCACAGTGACCATGGAGTTGTTTCGCGCCGATGTGGAGGGGTATCTGGTGTCCCTCAATATGAGCGTTCCTTCAGTCTGGGTCGTCATGGATAAAGATGTAACGGGCCGGTCTCCATCGGGGTGGGTTGTCAGCACCGTAACTGCTAGCGCCCATGAGGCACTGGATTCTCTTGATAGCGGCGAGAGTATTGTTGAAGCGGTGCCTGTTCCAGAGTCCATGGCGGCCTGGATCAAAGAGTTTGTCGACATGCATTATATAGAAGAGCCGTTCAAGAAACGCCGTCGCGACGAGATCCGTGTTGATGGTATCGAGGACGCAAAAGGCGATCCGCGTATCCGTCAGGACAGCGATGTCTATCGCGCTCCCGCCAACATCAAAAAGCCGAGGCTGCAGTGATGGCCGAGTCACGTTTACAGCGCTGGTCGCGCAGAAAAGCAGAGGCGGACAGAAAGACTGATCCCGCTTCTGCTCCCTCTGCAGAGCCTGTTCCCTCTCCTGAAGAGCAGGAGAGGGCGCTGAATGAGGCTTTGTCTGAACAGGAAATACTCGATAAATACGGTTTGCCTGATCCGGACAATATTGAGTTGGGGACAGACGTTACCGGGTTTATGCGAAAAGAGATTCCTGATCTGCTGCGCCGCAAAGCGCTGCGATCACTCTGGAAATCCAACCCCGTTCTGGCGGTATTGGATGGCCTTAACGATTATGATGAGGATTTCACTGACGCTGGTATGACAGTTAAAGGTGCAAAGACCCTATACAAAGTGGGTCAAGGTTTGATTGATAAAACCAGGAAAATCGATGCGCAACTCGAAAATCCGGTCGACGCACCAGTGGAAACACCAGATCCGGTTGAGGCTGTAAGAACTGCAGAAAAACCGGAGCCCAGGGTTGCTGTTGATCCACTGCCCGATGAGCGTAGCGTCGAATCCTCAGTTGGCGAAGCTGATGTAGATGTCGTGCCGCACTACCGCCCCAGAATGCGTTTTGAGTAATCGTATTCAGGTGCGAAGTTGCGCCTGCGTTGGATCGGCGCTATAAAGATAAACAGTACAAAAATTAATCAAAAGCTAAGGATTGAGACTTGCTCAACACTGCTGAAGTTCAATGCCCTCGCTCGATCAGTGACGAGGATCGAGCGAGGGCTCAGATTTATCAATTACTGGGGGTCCTGCTGGGAAACCCTCCCTCGGCAGAGCTGCTTGAAGGCTTGGCGTCGTTAGAGGGTGATGACACGCCTCTTGGCTCGGTTTCTAAAAATCTGGCCGCTCTGGCGCAGCGCACCTCGTCGCCAGATGTTGAAAGCGAGTACAACAACCTGTTCGTTGGACTCGGTCGAGGAGAGCTTCTGCCATACGCCAGCTATTACCTCACAGGTTTTTTGAACGAGAAGCCCCTTGCGGAATTGCGTACAGATCTCTTGGCCCGGGGCATCAAAGCCCGTAGCGATGTTAAGGAACCGGAAGATCACATAGGAACGCTTTGTGAAATTATGGCGGGCATCATTTCCGGTGAATTCCCCTGTGATAGCAGCCTGGCCTCGCAAAAGGCCTTTTTCGACGCACATCTGGCGAAGTGGGCGGCATTATTTTTTACAGATTTGGAAGAAGCGCAAAGTGCCATCTTCTACACACCTGTGGGCTCGCTTGGGCGGGTCTTCATTACGATAGAGGCGGATGCCTTTGCAATTCAGTAACCGGGGCCTGAATGGTCCCTTAACCCAGGGGGAGGTGTCCTATGGACAACCCTAAGCGTGACAACAGCCGTCGCCGTTTCCTGCAAATGGCCGCAGCCGCAGCTCCCGCTGCCGTTGCAATGACGGTTGCACCGAACGCCGCAGCGGAGGTCGTCAGACAAGACGCGCCGAAGAGTCGCGGACTACGTGATACGGAACACACACGTAAATATTTCGAATCGGCTCGCTTTTGAGGAAGCGTGATCCATTCAAGATTGCGTGATGCTCTTGGATGATCACACCTCCAGAAAAAACGAGAATAATAATGAGAGAGGTATGAGACATGTTAAGGAAGAAGACCAACGGGGTAGCGAAAGGCCCCCGTGCAGGCTCTTTACTTTCATCTCTCGCTGCCAAGACTCTGGATCGTCGTCAGTTCTTAACGACCTCTGGTGTCGCAGTGGGTGGTTTGGCGGCATTGTCGCTGACGTCGGGACGGGTTGAAGCTGCGACCCCATCGACCAGTGGTGGCGAAGTCGTCCGTAAAAAATCGGTGTGTACGCACTGCTCGGTAGGCTGCACGGTAGAAGCCGAAGTCCAGAACGGCGTATGGACCGGCCAGGAGCCAGGTTGGGACAGCCCTTTTAATTTGGGGTCCCACTGCGCCAAAGGTGCTTCGGTGCGCGAGCATGCGCATGGCGAGCGTCGACTGAAGTCGCCCATGAAAATGGTCAACGGTCAGTGGCAGAAGATTTCCTGGGATACGGCCATCAATGAGATCGGCGACAAGATGCTGCAGATCCGCGACGAGAGCGGGCCTGACTCGGTCTACTGGCTGGGCAGTGCCAAGTTCAACAACGAGCAGGCTTACCTGTATCGTAAATTTGCTGCCTACTGGGGCACAAATAACGTTGATCACCAGGCGCGAATCTGTCACTCCACCACCGTAGCCGGCGTAGCCAACACCTGGGGCTACGGTGCGATGACCAACTCCTACAACGACATTCACAATTCCAAAGCGATCTTCATCATCGGGGGCAACCCCGCAGAGGCACACCCTGTATCGCTTCTGCATGTTCTGAAGGCCAAAGAAGAAAACAACGCGCCGCTGATTGTGTGTGACCCGAGATTCACACGCACCGCAGCTCATGCTGATGAGTTTGTCCGTTTCCGGCCCGGCTCAGACGTTGCCTTGGTCTGGGGTATTCTGTGGCATATTTTCGAGAATAAGTGGGAAGATAAAGAGTTCATCCGCACCCGGGTCTGGGGAATGGATGAGATTCGTGAAGAGGTGAAACGCTGGAATCCGGAAGAAGTCGAGCGTGTAACCGGGGCGCCGGGCGCTCAGCTTGAGCGTGTCGCCCGCACCCTGGCCAATAACCGCCCGGGCACGGTGATCTGGTGTATGGGTGGTACCCAGCACTCCAACGGCAACAACAACACGCGAGCATACTGCATCCTGCAGCTGGCTCTGGGTAATATGGGTACTCCCGGCGGCGGCACTAATATCTTCCGTGGTCACGACAATGTGCAGGGCGCCACGGACCTTGGCGTTCTGGCTGACACCCTGCCGGGTTACTACGGCCTGAGCGCGGGCGCCTGGGCCCACTGGGCGCGCGTATGGGAGGAAGACACGGATTGGCTGAAAGGTCGGTTTGCCGTGTGGGACAAAAACGGCAAGTCCAAAAACATGATGAATGAGAAGGGTATTCCCGTCTCTCGCTGGATCGATGGTGTTCTGGAAGCCAAGGAAAATCTTGAACAGCCTGACAACACCCGCGCCATGGTTCTGTGGGGGCATGCGCCCAACTCCCAGACCCGAATGCTTGAAATGAAGGAAGCCATGGAGAAACTGGATCTTCTGGTGGTGGTCGATCCTTTCCCGACCGTTTCGGCGGTGCTGCATGATCGCAAAGATGGCGCTTACCTGTTGCCAACGACCACCCAGTTCGAGACCCGTGGTTCCGTAACCGCATCGAACCGGTCGCTCCAGTGGCGTGAAACCGTTATCGAGCCACTGTTTGACTCGAAGGTTGATCACGAAATCATGAAGCTGTTTGCGGATAAATTCGGCTTCACCGATCGTATGTTCCGCAACATCGCTATTGAAGGCGATGAGCCTGTGATCGAGGACCTCACTCGCGAATTCAACCGCGGAATGTGGACAATCGGCTACACGGGCCAGTCGCCTGAGCGCCTCAAGAAACACATGCAGTATCAGCACCACTTCGACAGGACTACCCTTCGTGCAAGTGGTGGGCCATGCGATGGAGATATCTACGGTTTGCCCTGGCCCAGTTGGGGTACGCCAGAGATGAACCATCCGGGAACACCGAACCTGTACGATATGTCGTTGCCGGTGTCTGAGGGGGGGCTAACCTTCCGTGCCCGGTTCGGTGTCGAGCGCAATGGCGAAAACCTATTGGCAGAAGGGGTCTACTCGAAAAACTCCGATATCAAGGACGGATATCCCGAGTTCACCATGCAAATGTTGATGGATCTGGGGTGGGATGGAGATCTTACGGCTGAAGAGCGTGCCACCATAGACGCGATTGCCGGCCCCGAGACTAACTGGAAGACCGACCTGTCCGGCGGTATACAACGTGTTGCGATCAAACACGAGTGTGCACCTTTTGGTAACGCCAAGGCGCGGACTGTGGTGTGGAACTTCCCGGATCCTGTGCCGATTCACCGAGAGCCGCTCTACACGACACGCCGAGACTTGGTCAAAGATTATCCGACCTATGCAGACAAGACGTTCTGGCGTGTTCCTACCTTGTACGAGTCCATTCAGAAGAAAGACTTCAGCAAGGACTTCCCCATCATCCTGACCTCCGGTCGTCTGGTCGAATATGAGGGTGGCGGTGACGAGACGCGCTCCAACCCCTGGCTGGCAGAATTGCAGCAGGACATGTTTATTGAGGTGAATCCTCGAGACGCGAATAACCTGAACATCCGCGATGGCAATGATGTTTGGGTTGCCGGTCCGGAAGGCGGGCGCATTAAAGTCAAGGCAATGGTGACCGAACGTGTCGGTGAGGGCGTAGCCTTCATGCCGTTCCACTTCGGCGGGCACCTGGAAGGTAAGTCTCTGAGGGATAAGTATCCCAAAGGCTCTGATCCTTATGTTCTGGGTGAATCTACAAACGTTGTTCAAACATATGGGTATGACTCGGTCACGCAGATGCAAGAGACCAAATCCACTCTGTGTTCGATCATGCCGGCATAACAAGAGGTGTAGACCATGGCACTTGAAGGACAAGCACGCGCAAAATTCCTTTGCGACGCCGAACGCTGCATCGAATGTAATGCCTGCGTGACGGCCTGTAAGAATGAGCATGAAGTCCCCTGGGGTATCAACCGTCGACGCGTGGTGACCATCGAAGATGGTAAGCCTGGCGAGCGCTCGATCTCGGTAGCTTGCATGCACTGTTCAGATGCGCCTTGTATGGCGGTTTGTCCGGTGGATTGCTTCTACCAGACTGAAGACGGCATCGTGTTGCACTCCAAGGATCTGTGTATTGGTTGTGGGTATTGCTTCTACGCCTGCCCCTTCGGCGCACCCCAGTTTCCCCAGGCGGGTAACTTTGGTAGCCGTGGCAAAATGGACAAATGTACATTCTGCGCAGGCGGTCCCGAAGAAGACAACTCCGAGGCTGAGTTCTCCAAATACGGGCGCAACCGTATCGCAGAGGGCAAGCTACCACTCTGTGCAGAAATGTGTTCGACCAAAGCTTTGTTGGCCGGTGATGGCAACGAGGTGGCGGACATCTATCGTCAGCGTGTCGTGAGTCGTGGTTTCGGTTCGGGCGCCTGGGGTTGGGGCACAGCCTACGAGAAGAAAGGTGCATAAGTTCGCCTGAGTGTTCCGGGGCCTGTTGGCCCCGGGCATGGTGAGGCAACGAATTCTTCTTGTTTGATTCTGTTGGAGTGCGCTCATGAACTTAAAGTTATTTGGTGCCGCCGTCTTTGTGCTGGCGACACTGTTATTCAATTCTGCCTGGGCGCAAGAAGCCCCTTCGGTTGACCGGGCAGCGACCGGGGGTGCGCAAACCCTGGAAGACATCATGGCTCGTCAGGAGAAGTTGAAAGTTGACGAGGCTTTCCGGTCTGAAAATCTGGGTGATCCCGCCTCAGCCGCACCGGCAACCGAGCAATTGGGTACGCGGGGTGGAGTGTCTGTCTCGGACACTTACCGTTCCATTCGCTATAACCGCTTTGACGCCTACACACCGGCCAGGGGGCCGGCGGCTGACGTTCTGATCCAGGACGCCGGGATGACATGGTACAAACTGCGTGAGGGGCCGATCATCACTTATGGTGGCGGTGCGCTTCTGGGCTTCATCGCCCTTCTGGTCGTGTTTTACCTCATTCGCGGAAAAATCATGATCGATGGCGGCCCGGCAGGCACCACGATTCAGCGATTCAAAGCCATCGAGCGGTTTGGTCATTGGCTGTTGGCCGGCTCGTTTATTGCGCTGGGAATAACTGGCCTCATTACCCTGATGGGGCGAAGTTTTCTGATCCCTGTCATGGGGGCCGACGCCTTTGCGACTCTGGCTGCCGGCTCCAAGTGGGTTCATAACAATATTTCCTGGTCCTTTATGCTCGGATTGGTAATGACGTTTGTTATGTGGGTGGCGCACAACATCCCTGGCAAGCTCGATTGGCAGTGGCTCAAGGCGGGTGGCGGTATTTTTACCAAATCCCATCCTTCAGCGAGAAAATTCAACGCCGGTCAGAAGATCGTTTTCTGGACTGTTATGGTGTTGGGTTTCTCGCTCTCTCTGTCTGGCTTGTCTCTGTTGTTTCCATTTCAAATGCCTATGTTTGCCGAGACCTTCAGTGTCATAAACGGGGTTTTGGGAACAGACTTCGCGACGGCTCTGACACCCCATGAAGAGATGCAGTACGCCAACATATGGCACTCGATTATGGCGTTTGTCATGATGCTCGCCATTATTGCTCATATTTATATCGGCACCGTCGGCATGGAAGGTGCGTTCGATGCTATGGGTAACGGTCAGGTTGATGTGGAATGGGCGCGCCAACATCACGATTTGTGGGTGGCCGAGGTTGAGTCCAGACAAGGTAAGGGGGGATTGTCGTGAAGGTTATGATTTCTGCGTTTGTCGTGTCTTTGTTGATTGCCTCCCTCGCGCCAGTGGTTCTGAATCAATTCGGGTGGTCGTCCGCCGAGCAGGGAAGTAGTGAAACGAGCGTGCGTCTTGACTGATCAATCAGCAACACATCAAATCGATGCTGTCGGTTTGGTGTGCCCTCTCCCTGTTTTGCGTTTTAAAAAACGTATCCAGGGTTTGCCCAGCGGGACGCAAGTGGAATTCCTGGCCGACGACCCCACTGGTCGTCGGGACTTACAGGCACTGTGTGAAATAGCTGGTCACAGGATTGAATGGATCCGGGAAGAGGAGGCGGGCGTCATCCGTTATTGTATCTGCCTGGCGTGACCCATATTTTGGGGCTACTTATCCCAGGCCTTCCCCCGGGCCACATCCGAAGCCTTCTGCTCCACCCAGTGTTCCCCGCTCTCAGACAGCTCCTTTTTCCAGAAGGGCGCAGACGTCTTCAACGCATCCATTATGAACTCGCAAGCTGCAAATGCATCACCTCGGTGGCTGCTGCAAACACCCACAAAGACAATCTGGTCCTGCAGTAACAGCCTGCCAACCCGATGAATTACCCGAACCTTACGAACATCCCAACGTCGCGAAGCCTCCTCAATGAGCCCGCTGATCACCTGTTCTGTCATTCCGGGGTAGTGCTCCAGAAACAGCCCCGATACACCCTGCGTATCGCCACTATCGCGAACCAGTCCCGTAAACGTTGCAATAGCTCCTGTTCCGGCACCGCTGGCACGCAGAGCCTTATGCTCCTCGCCGGAATCGAAATCTGCAGTTTGTATGCTAATCATTTCAACCCCCGGTTACCGGTGGGAAAAAAGCCACTTCGTCACCAGCTCTCACCGGCGCGCCAGGCTTTGCCATGGCTTGGTTGATTGCAATCATCACTGGCTGACTGCCTTGCAGTTGTGCCCAGGAACCGCCGCGGCTCGCCAGTGTTGCAAGCAGGTCGCTGACGCTCTGATCCCCCTCTGCCGGCAGCGTGAGTTGCTCCGTACCGAGTTCCTCCCGGAGGCGTGCAAAAAAACGGACAGTAATGGTCTGGTCAGTCATATCAGCTCAGTAGCTCGGTGAATGGGTAATAGGTCAACAGGTCGCCTGCTGCAACCGTGGAGTGCTCCGGAACGATTGCCAGGCCATCGGCCCAGCAGGCAGAACTAAGAACTCCAGAGCTCTGGTTCGGGTACGCGTTGACTTGGGTTTTTCCTTCAACAGATTCAAGGCGTGCACGGACAAATTCCCTGCGTATCGACGGCGAGGTAACGTTAAACGCGGCGGGCACTTGCTGGCCCACTGGGTAAGTCCGCAGGCGGCCCTGGCAGGTGCGTATGTACGGCATGCCTACAACCAGAAAGGTCACGAGTACGGTTGCCGGGTTGCCAGGCAGGCCCAGTACAGGCGTGCCTTTGATTGAGCCAAAGGCAAGGGGTTTGCCGGGTTTGATCGCCAGGCGCCAGAGCGACAGCTCGCCGGATTCTTCCAGCACGGCTCGCACATGATCTTCTTCGCCCACGGAAACGCCTCCGCTGGTGATGATCAGGTCGGCCTGCGCCGCTGCGCGCTCGAGTGTTTCCCGGGTGACGGTCCGGTTGTCTCGCAACGTCTCACACAGCACGACCTCACAACCCGCTTCAGCAGCCAGGGCAAGCAGGGTGAAACGGTTGGTGTTATAAATCTGACCCGCCTCCAGCGGGTTTCCCGGGTCGACCAGTTCATCGCCGGTGGACAGAATCGCGACGCGCAGCTTTCGCACCAGAGTTACCTCGGCCAGTCCCATAGACGCCAAAAGACCCATTTCCTGGGCCCGGACTTTCGTACCTTTGGCTAGTGCCAGACTGCCTTTTGCGAGATCCTGCCCACGTCGGCGGATGTTCTGGTCGGCTTTTATATCGGCATTGATCAGGATGCCGCTATCGGTAACCTCAACCCGCTCCTGCATGACAACCGTGTCTGCCCCGGCGGGAACTTCCGAGCCGGTAAAAATGCGGGCAGCGGTGCCGGGTTTCAATGGGCTTGGGGCTGAGCCTGCGGGGATCCGGTCAGACAGCGGCAGGGCCTGGCCAGGCACGTAATCCTCGGCACGCAGAGCATAGCCATCCACCGCACTGTTGTCGGCCGGGGGGACATCTGCCGGAGCCTGATAATCCCTCGCAAGTATTCGGCCATAGCTTTCGGTAAGCGGCAGAGCTTCGGTTGCTGTAATCACCGGAGCCTTGCCCAGAAGGTGGGCAATGGCTTCTTCGACCGGCGTCAGAGTGGCTGTCATGGTGAATGTCTCCGTGTTCAGAATTAACGCGTGGCGCGTTGCCCGATAACTTGTTGAAGGCGCTCGATCGCCCGTTCAGGCTTGCGGCCGACCAGGGCCGAAAAGTTGCAGGGGCCGTGGCGGCTGTCCAGCTGAGAGCTCAGAATGCCATTCCAGCCGGTGCGGCAAGCTCCGGTGGAACCAGGTAAACAAAAGATTGCCGTATAGTTGGCAAGGCCACCAAGGGCTCTGGACTGAATGGTAGAGCTGCCAATTTCCAAAGCGGACAGGCGCCGGAACTCTTCGCCAAAACCTTCAATGGTTTTGTCCAGCAGCGGTGCAACTGCCTCTGGCGTGCTGTCGCGTTCGCTAAAGCCGGTACCACCTGTGATGACGATTACATGAACATCCGCGTCTGCAATCCACGATGACAGAGCTGCGCGTATCAGGTAAACGTCGTCAGGCAGGATGCGGCGTGAAATAAGCTGGTGCCCGGCCTCTACTACGCTGTCTTCAAGAAACTGTCCGGAGGAGTCTTCAGCAAGGCCGCGGGTGTCGGAGACCGTAAGAATAGCGATATTGAGAGGTTTCAGGTCGTTCGTGGGTTCAGTGCTCATGGGAAGCTACTCCGAAAATCACAGGGGAAATTTTGGTTACCAGTATCCCTTTCAGTGGCAGCTAATGGAAGGGAGTAACCCATCAGGGGGAGGCGCCGGGGCCTGCATACAGGCGCTCAGGCCACAAGATTGACGTTTATTTGGTTCCTGCACTTGACATTGGCACGTAAGGTAGCAGATTATCGTCCTTGCCTTACGAACGGTTGTGTCCACTCTACTGGCTTCAGTACTTTATTCCGGATCTCTTCTATACCGGTTGCTCCATTTGGCCAGCACCTGTTTTAACAACTAATGCACTTATCTGTTCAGGGGCACCCCTGTCATCCCAACTTCCGTTTAATTCCATTCCTGAAAATCTAATAACCTATGAATCTTACTGAACTCAAGCAGAACTCCATGCCCGAATTGCTCGATATCGCGCAAGATATGGGCCTCGATAACCTGGCGCGCTCGCGTAAACAGGATGTTATCTTCACCATACTGAAGAAGCATGCCAAAGGCGGCGAAGACATTTATGGCGATGGCGTACTGGAGATTCTGCAGGACGGTTTCGGCTTTCTGCGGTCTGCCGATGCCTCCTACCTGGCCGGACCAGACGACATTTACGTCTCACCCAGCCAGATCCGTCGCTTCAACTTGCGCACGGGCGATACCGTTGCCGGCAAGATCCGTCCGCCGAAAGATGGCGAGCGTTACTTTGCTCTGTTGAAAGTTGCCGAGATCAATTTCGACAAGCCGGACAACGCCCGCAACAAGATCCTGTTTGAAAACCTGACACCGCTGTTTCCTGATGAGCGCATGCAACTGGAAGCTGGCAACGGCAGCACTGAAGACTTGTCTTCCCGTGTGCTGGATCTGGTTGCACCCATTGGCAAAGGCCAGCGTGGGTTGATTGTATCGCCACCCAAGGCTGGTAAAACGCTGCTGATGCAGAGTATTGCCCAGTCAATTACGCGCAATAATCCGGAATGCCACGTTATGGTGTTGCTGATTGATGAGCGTCCGGAAGAAGTTACTGAAATGCAGCGCACTGTGCGTGGCGAAGTCATTGCTTCCACCTTTGATGAGCCACCTGCGCGTCACGTTCAGGTTGCCGAAATGGTGATCGAAAAAGCCAAGCGTCTGGTTGAGCACAAAAAAGACGTAGTTATCCTGTTGGATTCCATCACCCGTCTGGCTCGAGCCTACAATACGGTCATTCCGTCCTCCGGTAAGGTATTGACCGGTGGTGTAGATGCCCATGCTCTGGAAAAGCCCAAGCGCTTCTTCGGTGCGGCACGTAATGTGGAAGAAGGCGGCAGTCTGACTATTCTTGCAACGGCTCTGGTGAACACGGGTTCCAAAATGGACGAAGTGATCTATGAGGAGTTCAAGGGCACAGGCAACATGGAAGTCCACCTTGATCGTAAGATTGCTGAGAAACGTGTATATCCCGCCATTAACATTCGCAGCTCCGGCACCCGCCGTGAAGATCTGCTGATGACCGAAGCGGATATTCAGCGTGTGTGGATTCTGCGTAAGCTTCTGCACTCCATGGACGACGACACTGCCGCCATCGAGTTTTTGTTGGACAAGCTGAAAGACACCAAGACCAACGACGAGTTCTTCCAATCGATGAAGCGTCGCTAAGAGCTGAAGCCCTGGCGCCCTTGGGATTGTGGGGCCGGCAGTACCGGGGCGACCTTCCCCGGACACGCCGTAAACCCATCCCTGGGGGCTTGGCATTGCCATCCCTGGCAATGCACAGTCCGGGGAAGGTCGCCCCGGTACTGCCGATCTAATTTTGGGCGCGCGCTTTTGTCGGTTGCAGTTGAGCTTTTGTGGTTTTTCCTTGAGTTAACTGCTGATCCGGTGAATGCGGTGAGGGCCTGCTTACCCAGACTGTGTCTTGCCATGGATGGCAAGACCAAGCCCCCAGGGATGGGTTCACGGCGTGTCTGGGTAAGCAGGCCCTCATTGCGTTCTGCGCATCGGGTTAGAAGTCCGGAAAGCGATAAACTCCGTAATTAATGGCCAACAGAGAACGGAGCCAACGATGAAATACAACGACCTGCGGGACTTCATTGACCAGTTGGAGAAACTGGGCGAACTGAAACGCATCTCAGTTGAAGTAGACCCCCACCTGGAAATGACCGAAATCTGCGACCGCACACTGCGGGCAGGTGGCCCTGCATTGTTGTTTGAAAATCCCAAAGGCTACGACATGCCAGTGCTTGCGAACCTCTTCGGCACAACCAGAAGAGTGGCTCTGGGCATGGGGCAGGAAAACGTGACTGCGCTCCGGGACATTGGCAAATTGCTGGCCTATCTCAAAGAGCCGGACCCCCCCAAAGGTTTTAAAGACGCTATCGAAAAATTACCGCTGATCCGGCAGGTAATGCGCATGAGCCCGAAAGTACTCAGGTCTGCGCCCTGCCAGGAAGTGGTGATCGAAAAAGATCAGATCGATCTTTACCAGATTCCTGTGCAGCACTGCTGGCCCGGAGATGCAGGGCCGCTTGTAACCTGGCCGCTGGTGATTACTCGCGGGCCTCATAAAGAACGCCAGAATCTTGGAATCTACCGTCAACAGTTGATTGGCCGTAACAGGCTGATCATGCGCTGGCTCAGCCATCGCGGCGGAGCGCTGGATTTTCAGGAGTTTCAGAAAGCGAATCCCGGTAAACCCTATCCGGTAGCCGTAGCTCTGGGTGCAGACCCTGCAACGATTCTGGGGGCGGTGACCCCGGTGCCTGATTCGTTGTCTGAGTATGCGTTTGCAGGGTTGCTCCGGGGCAGTCGCACCGAGTTGGTACAATGCGGTCTCAGTGATCTACAAGTGCCGGCCAGCGCCGAAATTGTGCTGGAAGGCTTTATTTATCCGGATGATATTGCGCCCGAAGGTCCGTTTGGGGATCACACCGGTTACTACAATGAAGTGGACCAGTTCCCGGTGTTCACCGTTGAGCGAATCACCCATCGCAAAAATCCCATTTATCACAGCACCTATACTGGCAGGCCGCCAGATGAGCCGGCGATCCTTGGTGTGGCGTTGAACGAAGTTTTTATCCCGATACTGCAGAAGCAGTTTCCTGAAATCGTGGATTTTTACCTCCCGCCAGAGGGCTGTTCGTATCGTCTTGCCGTGGTGACCATGAAAAAACAGTACCCGGGCCATGCCAAGCGGGTAATGATGGGCGTATGGTCTTTCCTGCGCCAGTTCATGTACACCAAGTTCGTGATTGTTACCGATGATGATGTGAATGCCCGCAACTGGGAAGATGTGATCTGGGCCATTACGACCCGAATGGATCCTGTACGCGACACCATGTTGGTAGAAAACACGCCAATCGATTACCTGGACTTTGCTTCGCCTGTATCCGGTCTGGGTTCCAAAATGGGAATGGACGCAACCAATAAATGGCCGGGTGAAACAAGCCGGGAGTGGGGCGAGCCGATTGCCATGACCGACGAAGTAAAGCAGCGGGTAGATGAGCTCTGGGGCAGCCTGGGGATTGAAAATCCGCCTGACCGCCCCGATTGATATGGGCAGTGAGCCGCGGTGGGTAGGTTTGAAACCTTCCGGAATCCGTTATTCAGCAGGCATTAACGTAGATTTATTGAGTGCTGCTGCCGATGCAGGTATTGCCGTTCCATTCGCTTGCAAAAATGGCGTGTGTGAGCTCTGCGAGGCGCGACTTCTTAGCGGCTCAGCTCTTAACACCCGAAACCAACAGATGATTCCGGTCGGTGCGCGGTTGATGATGTGCAGAACCGTTGCGTGCGACCATCTTGAACTGGAGATAAGTGCCGTTATGGCAGCAGGAAAGAACCAGCCCCGAAAGTTCCAGGCAAACGTCGTGGATGTGCGATCTATCAGCCACGATGTGTATCGGGTTGAGCTTCAGCTGCCCCGTCGGCGCGAGCTGTCCTTTCATGCGGGCCAGTATTTGTCGGTCATCCTGCCGGATGCTGAACCCTGTTACTTTTCTATCGCGAGCAGCCCCTCAGAGCAGAACATCGAATTACATATTCAGGCCTCTCCGGAATGGGTGTCAGCACAAAAAGTTATTGATGCGCTGACTTCCGGTGAAGCAGTCAGTCTGGAGTTGCCCCATGGCAAGGCATGCCTTGCCAGCGCGCCGGAAAAACCATTGTTGTTGATTGCGGCTGGTACCGGCTTTGCGCAGATGAAGAGTTTGGTGGAATATTTACGCGGTACGTCTTTTTCTCAGCCGGTCAAACTGTTCTGGGGCGTGCGGCGCCATGAAGATATGTATCTCAGGTCTATGGCTCGCCAGTGGGAGCAGGAATGGTCAGCATTTACGTTTCAGCCGGTAGTCGGCGATGACGAGGATAATGACTGGAGTGGGCACCACGACCAGCTTGTGCGGGCAGTACTGGCTACCGGAGCGGACTGGAAGAACGTGGAAGTACACGCCAGTGGCTCGCCAACCATGGTTTACACGCTGATGGATGCCTTGATAGAAGCCGGATTGCCTCCGGAAGGATTCTTCTCCGATGTGCTGGAATATGCACCCCGGAGCTAGAATGAAACAGGTGCCAGAACGCCCGTTCTGGCACCTGTATTGGCCTGCCTTATTCTTTCAACTGAGTCTCGTGGTATTGTCCTGATTTCAGGCTTTGGGCATCGGGAGCCTTGGAAGCCCGTTATCATTTGCAAGCCCTTGCATCATCAGTTTGATACTCACTTCTTCGTCGCCCATGTGCGCGCTCAGGCGGCTCAGTTCCGCAAGAGCTTCCCGGCTGCGACGTAACTTCAGGCTGGTCTCGAAATACTCCCTGGCTTTTCCCCAGAGTTCATTGCGCAGGCTCAGTCGACCGAGTGCCAGAAGCAGTTCTGCATTGTTAGGGCGGTCTTTTAGCCACTGCTCGGCTGCAAGCAGTTGCTCGTCCGGTTTCTGCCCTTCAATCCGGCCATAAAGGTTGACCAGATCATCGCTCCAGTGATTGTGTAGAACTTTGCGCAACAGAGTTTCGGCCTGTGCCTCATCACCGAGATCGGCCAGCAAGCGCGCATAATCCGCGATGGTCTTCTCGTCTCTGCGCAGAAACCCTGGCAGTTCATCCCAAAGGCGGGTGAGCGGTTCCAGTGACGCTTCCGGGCTCTCTTTTTGTTGGCGCCGGCAGTCTTCAGCCGCCCTTTCAAGAAGGTTGTGCCAAACCTGCCTCTCAAGCTCGCCAAGCTCGGATTCCGGAAGCACGCTGCGCTTACGCAGTTCAGGCAGCAGTTTCGAAAGCTCCCGCCAGTCTTCAAGGCGAAGATAGGTGTTTTTAAGCAGCTTGAGTACAAAAGGGTGATGTGGCGATTGCTTGCGCAGGCGCACCAGTGTTGCCAGTGCCTGTTCAAGGCGGTTGCCGGCAAGCTGCAGTTGGGCCTGGGTGATGCCAACGGCCATATCAGACCCTGGTGTGCTTTCAAATGCTTTGCGGAGCAGCTCGTCCACGGCTTCGTGATCACCACACTCAGAAGCCGCTTGAGCCGCGGCAAGGTAGTTAATCAGAGGTGTGTCTGCGTTACCGGCTGCTGACGTCAGCATCTTGCGGGCTCTTGGCCAGTTGCCTTCTGCCAGTGCTAACAGGCCCTGAGTGGTGCGCCGCCTTGCCCGGCGTTCCTTGCCGCGGGACACCCAGCCGGCGATCAGCCCGGTGCCTTGTCGCATGCGGCGTATCAGATTGATGGATAGTACGATCAATGCAACCACTGCAATGAGCAGGGCAAGGCCTACCCAGAAGTTGGTTTCGATCAGGTAGTTGCCCAGGCTGATGCGTATGTATCCCAGGTCGTACTGCAGCCCGAGTGAGAGCCCGGTGCCGATTAACAGCGCAAACAGAACGATCAGAAGCAGGCGAATCATGAATCATCGCCTCCATTGTCGTTGTTCAGGCGGCCTGCAAGTCGTTGTTTGAGCAGTTCCAGAGATTTGCTGATGTCTGGTAATTCCGGTGCGACATTGCGTGTTGCGAGCTCTGCAAGTGTGCTGCTTAGCGCGCTCACCCGTGGATTGCTTGCGTCATACCAGTCGTCAACAGCGGCCTGCGCCTTGACCAGAGCACGCTCATACAATGGCTGATTACCTCTGAGCACGGCCATTTCTGCTTCTTCCAGCATCAGTTGCAGGTTCAGTCGCGCGTAGGCGCTTTGATCCGGTGATAGCAGAGGCTTGACCGATTCATCCAGGCGACGAACCACAACCACCTGCATCAATGTGGATTTGAACTTTGTCCAGCCTCTGGCGAATATGCCGGGTTCTCCGCCTTCCCCGGGATCTGCATCAGACTGGCCGTTGCCGACAAATCCTGGAGCCTGCTCGCTGATAAGGGCCTGATCGGTCAGCTGGTGTACGCTGTCGATGGCGGCCTCAAGGGTGAGGTAAAGGCCGGTTCTGTCGACACCGGTTATGCCTCTGAGCGCCAGGATTTCCCGTGCCAGTTGCTGGCGCACCGGGTACACACCTATATCGTCTGATTCGGTTAATACCTCGTCAGTGGCTTCAAGCGCGGAAAGAGCACCGCGAATGTCTTTTTCAATCAGCAGTCGCTGGTTAGCAATGCGCAGCAGGTACTCGGCTTCGGCCAGCAGCCAGTCAGTACGGGTACGGTTGCCGGCTTCCAAAAGTTCGCGGGCGTTGTGATCAATCTGTCGCTGCTGGGTGGCGATCAATTCCCTTTGGGAGGTCAGTTTGTCTTCCAGGGACTGTAGACGCTGGCCTTGTTGGCTGCCACGGTCACCGTAGAGGTTTTCAAGCTGGGCAGTATCCTGCTTCAGACTCTCCAGCGATTGCATCGTAGTTTGGTGAACGTTCCATTGCTGCCAGTTCCAGAAGGCCAGCGCAGCAACACTGATGAGTGCAATGATAGCAATAACCCAGACCGGCCAGACTTTCTGCCGGGTGGGTTGTTCTTTCGCAATTGGGGCGGGTAGTTGTTTCGTTGTATCAGTCACGGGCGTCCTTACTTGGCTTTTCCGGAGCCACCGTCCTGGCCTGCCAGTTGTTCTGTGACAGCGGCCACGATGTCTTTGTCGGCAAGGCTTCCTGGTATGCACGGAGCGTTAAATCCCGCTGCGCGAGCCTGATCGGCGATACGCCGGGCGGGCACAATAACGGAACTATCGTATAGATTATGGCTGCAATTCGCACTTAGTGCGATGAGATTGTTCAGGGTCTCTCCAGAGAGCGCGATAATAGCCTCTGGCGCAAACTGATCCAGGGCCCTCTGGACCTGTGTTGCGGAGTAATCCGGACAGAATCGCCGATACAGGGGCATAGGGGTAACTCGGGCGCCTCGTGCTTCCAGCGTTTTACGGATTAACTCCCGCCCCTCCTCGCCCCGGGCCACCAACACCCGCTCTCCGTTCAACTCAGCGAGGGAGGGCAGCTTTAGCAGGGCTTCACTGGTCCAGCCCTCTTCAGGCTTGCGAGGTTTTAACCCATGTTCCGCAAGGACTTTTGCAGTGCCGGCTCCTACGCCGTACCAGTTCAACCCCATGGGAAGCTGGGGCCACCAGATGTCCAGCTCTTCCAGTAGAAGCCTTGCCGCGTAAGGGCTGACAGCAATAATATGAGTGAATTCATCCAGGCTGAGAATGGTGCTTCGGCGTTCCGGCGTCTCGGCCAGCGGCTCTCTTTCTAATAGAGGAAATACGAGCGCCTCTGCGCCGGCAACCTGGAATTGCCGGGCCAGCCGTGATGCTTCAGGCTCGGGCCGACAGATCAGAACCCGTCGGCCGGCCAGGCTGGTTGGGTCAGTGCGGGGTATGACCATAGATTTCGGCCAGTATTTTGTCTGCTCCCATGGCGAGAAGCTCTTCTGCCAGCTCACGTCCCAGGCGCTCACCTTCGGCTCTGGGAGCACGGCCTTCGACACGGAGAAGCTGTGTACCATCAACCGCACCTACCAGCCCACGCAGCCAAACGGTTTTGTCATCTTCCAGTAGTGCATAGGCTGCGATAGGTACCTGGCAGCCGCCTTCCAGGCGACGGTTAAGAGCCCGCTCTGATTTTACGCGATCGGCCGTGTCGGGATGATTCAGCGGTGCAAGCATGGCACGCAGCTCGTCATCATTGAGACGGCACTCAATGCCGAGAGCTCCCTGGCCAACGGCAGGCAGGGAAACAGTGTCTGGCATGGAGTAGCGGATACGGTCGTGAAAGCCCAGACGCTTCAGGCCGGAACTCGCCAGAACGATTGCGTCGTAGTCGCCGGCATCGAGCTTGGCCAGGCGAGTGTTCACGTTGCCGCGCAGGACCCGGATTTCCAGGTCCGGCCGGTAGGCGCGAAGCTGTGACTCCCGGCGCAGGCTCGCTGTGCCCACGATAGAGCCTTCGGGGAGGGCATCGACGTTATCGTAATGGTTGCTGACGAATGCATCTGTCGGATCTTCCCGTTCGCAGATAGCAACCAGGCCCAGACCCTCGGGAAACTCCATGGGCACGTCTTTCATGGAGTGAACCGCCAGGTCAGCACGACCATCGAGCATGGCTTCTTCCAGCTCTTTTACAAACAGGCCTTTGCCGCCGATTTTGGCCAGAGGCACATCGAGAATCTTGTCGCCCTGGGTTTTAATCTTGACCAACTCCACAATCACGTTGTCGTGGAGCCGTTCGAGTTCGGCTTTGATGAATTCTGCCTGCCATAACGCCAGGGCGCTGCTGCGGGTTGCGACACGAAGGGTTCGTTTGGACATGGTGCTCACTGTCAGTTCTGAAAAATGTTCGCCAAGGTTACCTCGTGGCGTCGAAAAAGTCCCGTAGGTGCTTGCTCTACATCGCCTGCAGCTGCAAGGTCTCGCCTTGCTTCGCGATACCTAGCCTGGCAGCTGACCCTGAAGCCATTGGCGCACGTTGCTTGCATGCCGGCGGCTTACTTGAAGCTCACCAAGATCGTCTCTCAGCGCCACCAGGTTGTGGCCTTCCGCTGTGCGTTTTAACGCTTGAATAAAACGAACACCGACCAGGGTGTTGCGGTGAATCCGGAGTAACTGGCGCGGATAGGCATTTTCCAGTTCTTTCAGGGTGTAGTCGGATACGGCTTCGCCACGGGAATGATGAATGGTTACGTATTTCTGATCCGCCTGGCAATAGCGGATCCCGGCTATATCGATTAGCTCGGTTCCCCTGTGGCTGCGCACCGCCAGCTGCTCGCTTTCTGCATCATCCCGGCTTGCGCTGTTATCAGGTAGTTCGTTGGACAGTGCTTGCAGTTGCACCCTGTTGACTCTCCCCGCTCTGGCAAGCGCCTCTTCAAGCGCCTGCTTGCGCACAGGCTTCAGCAAGTAGGCTAAAGCCTGCACATCGAAAGCCTGAATTGCGTAGCTGTCATACGCCGTGCAGAAAATGATAGCCGGCGGGGTGCTGAGCTTGTTGAGATGTGCGGCGACTTCCATGCCGTCAAGGCCGGGCATGCGGATGTCGAGTAGCAGTATATCCGGTTGCAGCTCTGCTACCCGGGCAAGCGCTGCATTGCCATCTTCGGCTTCACCGCAAACCTGGTAGTCCGGTAAATCCTCGGCCAGCCGACGTAGGCGGCCGCGGGCGAGAGGTTCGTCGTCAACAATCAGAATTTTTTGTTTTGTCATGGTTGCTGTGTGGTTTTGGGCAGCCTCAGGGTAACCGTGTAAACGTCTCCCTGGTGGCTATGTTTGAGAATGGCCGGCTCCCCGAAAATGGCTTGCAGTCGTGCCTGTATGTTGCTCAGAGCCATGCGGTTGCCGTTGTGCGGGTTTCCATTGCCATCCGGTTTCGGGTTTTGTACCAGCAGGTACACAAAGTTGCCCCGTGCTTCCGCCTCAATGCGCACCGTACCACCCTCCGGACGGGGTTGTATGCCATGATACACCGCGTTCTCTACCAGCGGCTGCAGGGTTAGTGGCGGAATGGCCTGGCGCCCGACCCCTTCTGCAATTTGCCATTCCAGCTTCAGGCGCGGTCCGAGTCGCAGGGCTTCGATGGCGAGGTAGCGCTGGCAAAGTTCAAGCTCCTTTTCCAGCGGGATGAGCTGGTCACCCGTGCGCAGGCTCGCACGAAAGAGTTCGGATAAGTCCAGCACAGCCTCTTCGGCCTGCTCCGGGTCTATGGCAATAAGGCTGGCGATGGTGTTCATGCTGTTAAAAAGGAAATGCGGCTGTATTCGGGCCTGCAACGCCGCCAGGTGCGCCTGCATTTCCGCTTCACGTTGCTGTTGCCATTGGTGTTGTATGTAAAAATAGCGGAGTATTATTAATACGATCAGCAGGGCCAGTAGCAGCTTTTTGGCAATCGCTTGCCAGTCGATGATCCCCGGCTGAGGGTTCAGAACATTGTCGGCAAACAGGCTGAAGGCGAGTACATCCAGCAGCACAATGGTTACGATTGCAAGGGTTGCGCGGGGCACGGATATGCGGGCCAGCCGTTGCCTTAGCAGGCAGATAAGCGCAGCGCTCGTGAGGGTAGTCCATTGCACAAACAGCGACAGGAGCGCGAAATAATTCCAGTCGATCCAGCCGTCGCTGGCCTGAACGATCGCCAGTACCAGTACCAGCAACTCGCTGGTGATCAACAGCATGAAAACGGATCGCACCCGGCACAGGTCCGGTACGAAGAATTCCTGAGTGATGACTGTTTTGTCCCCGCGCAGGGGAGTCTCTTTTGTACGGGTCAGAATGCTATACTCCCGCCACGTTCAATATACCCTTAATATACCAAGTTCCCGCCAGATAATGCCGGGCTGCCAGCAGGAAAGATAGACCATGACGGATCAGAAAAAACCTGACCAGGCCACAACCTCAGAAAAACCCTGGGGCGGACGCTTCAGCGAACCCACAGATGCATTCGTGGAGCGTTTCACCGCTTCCGTAGGGTTTGATCAGCGTTTGTATCACCACGACATCACTGGCTCCATTGCCCACGCGACCATGCTCGCCGAGGTTGGTGTTCTGACAGTGGAAGAACGAGATAGCATCATCGATGGCCTGAAGGGCGTAAAGGCAGACATCGAAGCGGGGCGCTTTGATTGGTCTGTCAGTCTTGAAGACGTTCACATGAACATAGAAGCCCAGCTGACCAACCGTATTGGCATTACCGGCAAGAAACTGCACACCGGCCGCAGCCGTAATGACCAGGTAGCAACCGATATCCGCTTGTACCTGCGCGACGAGATCGATGTGATCGCCGAAGAACTTCGGCGCCTGCAATCTGGTCTGCTGGAGCTTGCTGAGCGCGAAGCCGATACCATCATGCCCGGGTTTACTCATCTCCAGACCGCACAGCCGGTCACTTTTGGTCACCACCTTCTGGCCTGGTATGAGATGCTGGTTCGCGATGCCGAGCGTCTGCAGGACTGTCGTAAACGGGTGAACGTGATGCCGTTGGGTGCGGCAGCCCTGGCCGGCACTACCTATCCCATCGACCGGGCCATGACGGCCAGCCTGTTGGGTTTTGACAGGCCCTCTGAGAACTCACTGGATTCAGTCAGTGACCGGGATTTCGCTATTGAATTCTGCAGCTTTTCGGCGTTGCTGATGACGCATATGTCACGCTTCAGTGAGGAGTTGGTGTTGTGGGCTTCGGCACAGTTTGATTTTATTGACCTGCCGGATCGCTTTTGCACCGGTTCTTCGATTATGCCGCAGAAAAAGAACCCGGATGTGCCTGAGCTTGTTCGAGGCAAAACCGGGCGGGTGACCGGTCACCTGATGTCCTTGCTTATGCTGATGAAAAGCCAGCCACTGGCCTATAACAAGGATAACCAGGAGGACAAAGAGCCTCTTTTCGACACGGTCGACACCATCAAAGGCTGCCTGAAAGCATACGCCGACATGGTTCCGGCTATTCGAGCCAAGGCCGATAACATGCGCGTGGCGGCCAAGCGCGGTTTCTCGACAGCGACGGACCTGGCGGACTATCTGGTCAAGAAGGGCATGCCGTTCCGCGATGCCCATGAAGTTGTGGGTAAGGCCGTTGCTTTCGGTGTCGCCGAAGAGCGCGACCTTTCAGACATGACGATCGAAGAGCTGAAGCGCTTCTCTGATACAATCAATGACGATGTGTTTGACGTGCTGACCCTCGAGGGCTCGGTTCAGGCCCGCGACCATCTTGGTGGTACGGCTCCCGCCCAGGTACGGGCGGCCGTGGCCCGAGCGCGTAAGTTGTTGGGTTAGCCGCCAATGCGCCCGGTGGAAAGGTCGACGGCCACCGGCACCAGTTCAGTCAGGGGTTTGGGCGGACATAGCCTGAACCCCTGGCCGTAGTGGAGACCAAGTGTCCTCACCTTCCTGAGAATGTCGTCGTTCTCGATAAAGGTGGCAACCGTTATTTTCCCCGCCTCCTGTGCAATCCGGTGTAGTGCTTCCACCATGATCTGCTGAACCGGGTCATCTCCCAGCCTGAGCATCAGGCTCCGATCCAGCTTGATGATATCCACTGGTAGTTTCGCTGTCAGGCCGAAGCTTGCCACGGAAGCGCCGGCGCCATCCAGCGCCACGCGACAGCCAATCCGGTGAAGTGCATCACATAGCACGGTAACTTCATCTGGGTATTGGGTTGCGTGGGGTTCGCGTATTTCGAGGCAGAAGCACTCTGCGGGATAGTTTGAAACCCGCAGTACGGATTCCATGAAATCTGCAAAGGTATCGTCCAGAACGCTGGCAAGGGAGAGGTTGAAACCGCAGTATTTTAATCTCGGTTCAAGCAAGCGGTGATCGCCCAGCCAGGTGAGGGTTTGCAGTATAACCTGCCGGTCCAGTCGCTTGGCCAGATCAAAACGCTCGGCGACCGGGAGAAACTGGTCTGGCTGTAACCACTGTTCCTGTTCACCGTTTCCGGGGATGCGGCAGAGAATTTCGATATGGTCACCCCATGTTGCGCTAGCAACCGGCTTGAGTGACTGGAATTCGAGTATCAGCGCCTGTTGATCCAGCGCGCTGCGAATCTGGTCGACGTATTCATTGCCATCACTGGTCTCTGTTTTTGGGCGGGAGTAGTGAGCAGTATGAACCCGGTTGCGTCCGGATGTTTTCGCGTCGTGGCAGAGGTCTGCGGCTTGCCCCAGCAGTTGCTCCGGCTCCGCCGGCGTGGTTTTGTCGATGATTAACAGGCCGCCGCTGGCGGTGGTTTGCAACTGACTGCCCTGCCACTCAAAAACAAAGTGGCGGATCAGGTTCAGCGTGTCGTCTGCGATTTTTCGTGCAGCAGGCTCAGTGCAGTTCTCGATGAGCACCGCGAAAGTGTCTCCGGAAAGCCTGGCTAATGTATCCTGAGTCCTGCTGCGGACATCGAGGCTGCTGGCCAGCTCTCTGAGGTAACGATCGCAGGCACCATTACCCGCCACGCTACTGACGTGGCCGAATCCATCCAGGTTCAGGTATAAGAGGCTGTTACCGGCTGATTCGCCACCTTTTTGTTCCCTGCTGCGTTGAAGGCGGGCAGTGAACTCTCGCCGATTGGCAAGTCCGGTTACCGGGTCGTGTCGATACCGATATTCGCTATCATCGCTGTTGCTTGCGCGGCTACTGGTATCACTGGCGACAACGACCGCACCTATGGTTTCGCTTTTGGCGCTGTTCGGGTTGTCAGTGAGGCGCTGATAATGAAACTCATAAACCGGCCATTCACCACTCTGTTGGGTGATGGGCATATCAACAATAAAGTTGCCCTGCTCAAAGGCCCTTTGCCAGAGTTGCTCTAAGAGATGTCGCTCATTCGGGTGTTTCGCCAGCAGCTTGCTCAGGTTGTCGCCGACCCGGGGAGTTGCGCCGAAAATGCTGGCAAAAAGCCTGGCGTAGGGGGCGTTGCAATGCAGCAGGTTCAGGTTTTTGTCGACAGCGGCGATCAGCCCCGGGCTTGCAGCTGTTGTGGCGCAAAGAATCTGCTCGGCCCGTGTGCGAGCCTCGTCGCGCTGCATTTCACCTGTGAGGTCAACCAGAGTGCCGCCGAGTTTACCTATCCGCCCGCCGGCTTTGAGCGCGCGGCCGCTGAGGGTGGCGCGGATCCGTCTATGGCGCGCTGTGAGAATGTCCAGATCGATGGTAAAAGGTGTTCCGGTGCGCGCGCACCTGCGAAACAGCGCCCGGATGCGCTCCTGGCCGCTCTGGCAGTAAAACAGGGCCTGTTCGGGGGTCATGTCAGTGCATGGTTGTAGCTCAAGCAAGCGGTATAACCCTTCGGTCCAGATAATCTGGTTGCTCGCAATGTCCAGCTCCCATATTCCAAAGCCGGCAGCGCTTTCTGCGGAGCGGAGTAAACGCGGGTCTATGGCGGCACTGTCCTGCTGGATGATTCGGGCACTGGCGGCTTCGTCGGAATCGCGCATGCTGATGCGCAGTGAGATGCAGGCGGTATAGAAAAAGCCTTCTTTATGACGGAACGTGACCAGCGCATTCCGGCCACTCTCGATACGGTGCCGGTTTACCGGTGCAAATGGGTCGTCTTCCCGGGATGCCAGAATCTTGTGTACCACACCACCGACCAGCTCGCTGGCCTCGTACCCGAGCACGGCTTCGGCATTTTGGTCTGCAAACAACACCTTGCCTTCATCGTCGATACGCAACAGGGTGGGGCGACTGTTACCCTTGGATGTATCGGTCCGATAACGTTGTATGACAAATTCTTTCACTGGGCCCAGCCTCGGGTTTTCGGGAGCGCAATCCGCTTTTATTTTTCTGATGGTTTTGCCACGATGAGTTCATCATACTGATAAATAAATCGGAAAGAACCTTTCTAACCTCTCCCCCGGAGCTGCCTTGACCGCTCATGCCAAACCGATTGCCCTGGATTTTGATGAGGGCATTGACCGCAAAACCCTGCGTCGACTGCGGGACCGGTTTCTCATGGTTAATCACCAGCGTTGGGAGAGGACCCATTCGTCGCTCACCTATCGGCAACAGGTAGTGCTGGAGGTTTTACCCCTGGTGTTTCACACCAACCATCCGGCGCTGCCCGGCTATCTGGACGTCGACTGTCCCTACGGCCTTAGCCACTATCAGCCAAATCCCGCAGCTCTGGGGGCCGCGCGGCGCCTGGCCCGTACCTTCAGTATTCGGGATGAGGGTCGGCGACGGGCAGATCTGGAAGCTCTTTTCCTGATGGGCAGTCCTGGGACCCTGGGGCACTCTGTGGCCAGCGATCTGGATGTCTGGTTGTGTCATCGGGACGACCTGCAGGAGGCGGGAATCCGTTGCCTGGAGCGCAAGGCCGGAAAGCTGACCGAGTGGGCGCTGTCTTTTGGTATTGAGCTGCATGTATTTGTGTTCTCTGCAGCCGAATGGCGGGACGGCCGGCCACGAGCGGAGGTGAGCGGTGAAAACTGCGGCAGCGCCCAGCATTATCTGCTATTGGATGAGTTTTATCGTACCGGAATTCATCTGGGCGGATGTTATCCGCTCTGGTGGCTCATTCCTTCGGATCAGGAAGACCGCTACAGGGAATGTGTAAGCAGACTGGTGGACTACCGCTTTATCCGCGACGACGAGTACATCGATTTCGGTGCCGTGCCAGCCATTCCACCAAGCGAATTTCTTGGTGCGGGTGTGTGGCAACTCTATAAGGGCATTGATGCGCCCTGGAAGTCTATTCTGAAACTGTTGCTGACTGAGTGTTATGCACAGACTCAGGATCAGCCGGTTTTGTCGCGGGTGTTCAAGCAAACGGTTTTCAGTGGCGTTACCAATGTTGATGTGCTGGACCCGTATGTCATGTTGTACCAGCGTCTGGAGCAGTGGCTGACAGCAGCCGGGGCTGAAGCAAGGCTTGATCTGGTGCGTCGGAGTTTCTACATCAAAGCGGGGCTGCCACTGACTCGCATCGGCGCGTCGGGTGAGCAGGGTGCGGAGCCTTGGAGAACCCGGCTGTTGAGAGAGCTCGTGGACGGATGGGGTTGGCGGGAGAATCAGATTCAAGCGTTGGATAATCGTCAGCTCTGGCGGGCTGAAGATGTTTCCTCTCTGCGCCGTGCGGTCGTGTCGGAACTGACACATAGCTACCGTTTGCTCTCAAAAATGGCCCGTGATCATGGTGAGCAGTCGGCGATCAGCATCAGCGACATCAGCCTTCTCGGACGCAAGCTTTACGCGGCATTCCAGCGAAAGGCCGGCAAAATTGAGCAGATCAACCCGGGCCTGGCTCCGTCGCTGGCGGAGGAGAACCTGGCATTTCACCATCAGTCTGAACAGGGTGGCGCAGGAAGCGGCTGGTTACTCTACCGTGATCTGGAAGACCCTTCGGATGCCTTCTGGCAGCCGGTTATCCGGCGCTCTGGCAACCTTGCGGAATTGGTTGCCTGGTGTTACTGCAACGGCTTGCTGACCCGGTCTACGCGCCTCAATGTCCGTGCGGGGCAGGGTGTTGCATCCATCAGTGAGCTGCGGGAAATGCTGGATGCGCTTTCGGGGTTTGTGTCGTTTCCCCTGGTACCGGCAGGCCGAGACGCGCTTGCTCGCGGCGTTCGGCCCCTGCGCAACCTTCTCCTGATCAATGTGGGTATTGATCCCCAGTCTCATCTCACCGAGCGTGGATTGCACAAGCTGAGCGCCCGGCATGACTCGCTGGGCTTCAGCGGTGGGCGTGAAAACCTGGTTGTTACTATTGATCAGATTACGCTTAACAGTTGGCACGAAGTCAGCCTTCAGCACTATGCCTCCGGTGATACACTGGTTCAGTGCCTAAAAAATGTGCTCGCATCGGTTGCTCTTGATCCCCGTGCAGTTCCTGGCATCAAGGTACACAGCCACAAGCGGGGGCATGGTAGCGCTATTGCTCGGCGAGTTCAGGAGCTGTTTGCGGATGTGTTACGCCAGTTCTTTGCTGGTGGCACCGGGCCGCACCCCTTGCGTTACGTCATCGAAATGGATCGCCGGTATTTTCTGCTTGAATTCACCGGTCCGGAGCCAGGATTTATTGCCCTTGAAAGCCGGAATGCTCTCATGGAATGCCTGGCTCAGCCCCGTGACCTATACCTCCCAGTCATTTTCGATCGCCACGCACTGCTGGAAGAGCCTGCGTTGCGGGCTGCCTGCCAGGCCAGTGAGCCGGACAGTATTCAGGTCTTCTATTTTTTGCGAGGCGAGCGGGCGCAGATTTGGGTCATTGATGAGCGCGGCTCACTGTTCAGTTGGGAACAGTCTGCCACCAGCCGCCGCTATTTTCTGATACCTCTGCTGCGTTTTCTGGAGAACCTGATAGAACGTCGCACGTTGCGTAATAGCGAAATGCCTGTGGCCTTAGCCGGAGTGCGGTGCTACGAAATGCTGGTAATTGATGGGCTGTGGCGCCCGGAGTACCGGCCGCACGTTGATTCTGGCGCAGCAATACCGGGGCTTGAGGTGCAGGCCGTGGGCGTGCAGGAGGGTGACAGCCGCGTTCGCTTTGACCTTTACTGTGATGAGCAGGAATTTACGGTGCTGCAATACGGCGATCAACTGATTCCGGCTGTTGCTCACTATATCCGTTCGCTGCGCCACAGCCGGGAGCAGTACCCGGTTTATCTGACGGATGTGCACCTGCCCCATGACCTGGACCCAAGGGTCTATCAGCAGGATATACAGACCAGCCAGTACCTTTATTATCGTGCGGCTCTGGAGGAGTCGCTGAACCGTGAACTGGAGGCGTTTCGATAGCCCATCGCCCTCGCCGTGCGGGCCACGGGTCAGGTATACTTTGTCCATTATAAACTCAGGGGTGGCAAGTATGCGCACGTGGACACTGCCAATCATGATTCTGGTTGTGGCGACGGCACTTGGCGGCTGTGGCCAGAAGGGGCCTTTATACCGGGAGAACCCGGAGGCGTCAGTTTCGCCGCACCAGACTCCGCTACACGATCAGGAACCCAATGGATCATTTTAACTACCGTAACGGCGAGCTTTACGCCGAAGATGTGGCTGTTTCTTCTATTGCCGAGCGCTTTGGCACACCGGCTTATGTGTATTCCCGGGCCACTCTGGAGCGCCATTACAAGGCCTACGATGATGCTCTGAAAGAGCGGGAGCATCTTGTGTGTTACGCCGTCAAAGCGAATAGCAATCTTGCCGTGCTTAACGTGTTGGCTCGCCTGGGGGCTGGGTTTGACATTGTGTCGGCTGGAGAACTGGAACGTGTGCTACGTGCTGGCGGCGATGCAGGCAAGGTTGTGTTTTCCGGCGTGGGTAAGCAAGAGTGGGAAATGCGCAGGGCGCTGGAAGCGGGCGTCCGCTGTTTCAATGTTGAATCCGATACTGAGTTGGACCGGCTGGATGCGGTGGCTGCAGAGCTGGGCGTTAAAGCACCCGTTTCTTTGCGAGTGAACCCGGATGTTGATGCCGGAACTCACCCATACATATCCACTGGCCTGAAAGAAAACAAGTTCGGTATCGATATCACGGAAGCGCCGGCCGTTTACGCCCGGGCTGCAACACTGTCGAATCTTGATATCAAAGGTGTTGATTGTCACATCGGGTCGCAGCTGACATCTTCCTCTCCGTTTCTGGATGCGCTCGATCGGGTACTGGATCTGGTCGACTCTCTGGCTGAGAGTGGTATTCACATCCGGCACCTGGATATGGGTGGTGGCCTTGGTGTTACCTATAACGATGAGCAGCCTCCGCAGCCTTCTGAATATGTCAGGGCTCTGGATGAGCGAATCGGGAATCGCAAGCTTGAGCTGATTCTCGAGCCCGGCCGTTCAATTGCAGCCAATGCCGGCATACTGCTTACGCGGGTCGAATTCCTGAAGTGCACGGAACATCACAACTTTGCAATCATTGACGCTGCCATGAACGACCTGATCCGGCCAGCACTTTATAGTGCCTGGCAGGCCATAGTGCCAGCACAGCCGCATCAGGATGTTGAAGAAAAAACCTGGGATCTGGTTGGTCCGGTGTGTGAGACCGGGGATTTCCTGGGTAAAAACAGGCAGCTTCGGCTAAAAGCTGGTGACCTGCTGGCCGTTCGCTCTGCGGGTGCCTATGGTTTCGTTATGAGCTCTAATTACAACACCCGAAACCGCCCGCCAGAACTCATGGTGGATGGGGACCAGGTACATATTGTTCGCCGCCGCGAGACCCTTGAGGATCAGCTTGCTCCAGAAAGCTGCCTGCCGGAATGAGTGCAGGGCAGGAGATGACACAACAGCGCCGAAATCAGGGACCACTGCTCCGGTTCACTAAAATGCACGGGCTGGGCAATGACTTCATGGTGGTCGACGCCATCAGTCAGCCTTTTCGGCTGGGGTCGGAGATGATCCGGGAACTGGCCGACAGAAATTTTGGTATCGGCTTTGATCAGTTGCTGGTAGTTGAGCCTCCCGGGTTGCCGGATGTGGACTTCCGCTATCGCATTTTCAATGCCGATGGTTCCGAGGTCGAGCAGTGTGGCAATGGTGCCAGGTGTTTCGCAAAATTTGTCCGCGATCAGCGGTTGACCAACAAAAAGATCATTCGGGTCCAGACTGCCGCAGGGGTGATTGAGCTGAGGGTAGTCAAAGACGGCATGGTGATGGTCAACATGGGCGTGCCCGAATTGAACCCGCCGGCCATTCCTTTTGCTGCCGAAGAGCGTAAAAATGTCTATACGGTGGACACGAATGCCGGAGAAGTTGAGCTCAGCGCTGTTTCCATGGGCAACCCACACGCCGTTATCCTGGTTGACGATGTGGATACAGCGCCAGTTGCCGACCTTGGACCGCTTCTTGAAAGCCATCCAAGGTTCCCATCCAGAGCCAATATCGGTTTTCTGCAGATCGTCAGCCGCAGCCAGGCGCGCCTCAGGGTGTTTGAGCGTGGTTCGGGCGAGACGCTTGCTTGTGGGAGTGGTGCATGCGCGGCCGTGGTGGCCGGGTGCCTGCGGGGACTGCTCGACAATCGTGTCGAGGTGGATTTGCGCGGAGGGCGGTTGGTCATTGAATGGCAGGGTGAAGGGGCGCCTGTTATGATGCAAGGGCCCGCCACAAGTGTATTTGAGGGGCAGTTGAGACTGCCTGGTGAACCAGGTGGTAACCGGCGCAGAAAGCCTAGCCGCCCACACAAACAACGTACCTGAAAGCCAGGAGATCACGATGACAGACCAAACGGCCCGCCAGAAGGCCGGTGAGCTTACCCAGGAAGATGTGGCTGAGTACCTGAGAAGCAACCCTGATTTTTTTATTGAACAGGATGAGCTTCTGCGCAGCCTGACTCTGCCCCACGATAGCGGCAGGGCTATCTCTCTGGTTGAGCGCCAGGTTCACCTGTTTCGCGAACAGCGTGACACCCTGAAGCATGAACTGGTCGAGCTGGTTTCCATCGCGCGGCACAATGATCGACTGTTTGAAAAAAGCAAACGGTTGCTGATGCAGGTAATTGAAGCCCGCAACCTCATGGATATGGCATCGACTATTGATGACAGTATTCGCGGAGATTTCGGGTTGGACGCCGCTTCTGTAATTCTGTTTACCGATGTGGAAGTACCCGGCAGCTCTCAGGGGGCGCTCCATGTTGTGAGCCCGGCTGAGGCACGGAACCGTCTCGGGAATCTGCTGGATGGCAGTAGAGCGGTTTGCGGCCAGTTCCGGGAGAGTGAGCGGGAGTTTCTGTTTCCTGACCGCGATGAACCTATTGCGTCGGTTGCACTGGTGCCTTTGCGCAATGACGACCTTGTGGGTGTTTTTGCAGTTGGCAGTTGCCAGCCTGGCTATTTTGACCAGAGCATGGGGTCACTGTTTCTAAGCTACATCAGCGACACGCTCAGCCGGCTTCTGCCACCTATGGTTCAGCGCTACACAACGGCGGCTCCAGTTACGGACCTTGCGACCGAGGCTCGCTAAAGTGACCAAGGTGTCCGCGCCGGCTCAATTACCTGATGAGCTAAGCGGGTACTTGGCGGATTTTATTCAGCACCTCGCATCTGAAAAACGTCATTCTCCCCGGACCTGTGATAGTTACCAACACGACCTGTATCGGCTTGCAGCCTGGCTCGTTGAGCAGGGCAACGCCGAGTGGCAGGGTGTCAGCGGTCACGATCTACGTCGCTACGTGGCCCACCTCAGCCGCCAGGGCCTGAGTGGTCGCAGCATTGCCCGCCACCTTTCAGCCATAAGGCGTTTCTACCAGTATTTGTTGCGAGAGCGGCGGGCCACGGATAACCCTGCATTGGATATCCGGGCCCCGAAGAGCAGCAGGCGATTGCCTCGGGTCGCGGATGTAGATCAGCTCAGTTCGCTTCTTGATGCCCAGCCGGATGACCCCTTGGAAGTGCGCGACCGTTGCATGTTCGAGCTTATGTACTCTTCCGGCTTGCGCCTCTCGGAGTTGGCTAGCCTCGATATTGATGCCGTTGATTGCAGGAGTGGTGAAGCACGGGTTCTGGGTAAAGGCAGCAAGACCCGTTTGCTGCCTGTAGGCAGGAAGGCACTGGAGGCCATAGCACAGTGGTTGCCTGTCCGCACAGGGTTGGCGCCGGAATCCGAGCCTGCCCTGTTTGTGAGCCGCCGGGGCGATCGCCTGAGCCGGCGCAGTATTCAGGCTCGCCTGAGCCGGTGGGGTGTTGTTAAAGGTGCTGACCAGAAGCTCCATCCGCATATGTTGCGACACTCATTCGCCAGTCATATGCTTGAATCCAGCGGAGACTTACGGGCGGTACAAGAATTACTGGGGCATGCGGACATAGCCACCACACAGGTCTATACTCATCTTGACTTCCAGCATTTGGCACGGGTTTATGACCAGAGCCACCCCAGGGCGCGCCGAGGCAACTCGCGTGACCGTGACGATCAGAACCCCGGACAGGAAGGGAACGCTTAATGTCATCGGATCAATCCTGGAAAGAAAAGTATTTCCAGGAGCTTGAAGCTGCAGAACACAGGGCGGAACATTGGAAGGCCGAGCGTAATACGCTTGAACGTATGTTGGTGCGCACCTGTCTTGCTTCCGAAGGCCAGGCTCCAGAGCTTGATCGCCTGCTTGCCCGCGTCCGGTTGGACCTGCGCAAGAGCAAAGTTGATATAGATAGTTGGAAGGAGCTACAGGAGCAGATCGATCGTCAGGTCGCTCTGCTGGATGATGTTCCAGCTAGCCATGGCGGCGGCTCCGAACTGTCTGCAACGGTTGCTTCTAGCCCGAAGCCTTCGGCCATGACTGAAGATGAATCTGACTCTGACCCTTCTTGTAGTGTGGCCAATGCCGAGCATCAGAGCCAGCGCCTCCGTATTGCCCGGAGGGTCGGTCATTTGCTGGGCCAGCTACTTATCCAGGTTTCGCTGGAACCAGATGCCGAGACGAAAGCGAGGAACCTTCAAAGGGCATTGCTGACCAGCGAAAACTGGGATGAGCTTCGGGATGGGCTAAACCAGGTCGCAGACCTGATTGTCGCTGCCGTTACCCGCAGTCAGAGAGAGTTCGAGTCTTTTCTCAAGCGCCTTGATGAGCGCCTTGAAATGCTGCAGGAGCATTTTTCTGTGCAATCGTCTGCGCAGTCTGGCCGTCAGGCAGCAGCAGAAGCGCTTGATTGCAACATTCGTGAAGAGATTGAGTTGGTTAGCCGGCATATTGAGGCGAGTGACGACCTTCAGGGTCTCAAGACGTCAGTTAGTCGCCATCTGGAGTTTATCGGTCAGGCGGTTGACCGTTTCCGAGTTGAGGAGACGGAGCGGGAAAAAATGCTTTCCGAACAGTTGCAGGCCGTGCAGGAGAAAGTGGCGGTTATGGAGGCGCACTCCGAGCGGATGCAGGGTCAGGTCCGCCAGGAACGCGAACGGGCTTTGACAGACCTGCTTACGCAGTTACCGAACCGGGAGGCCTGGCAGGAGCGTTTGTCGTTCGAGTTTAACCGTTGGAGACGCTACCAATACCCACTGACAGTGGGTGTAATGGATATAGACCTCTTCAAGCGGGTGAACGATTCGTTTGGGCACAAAGCCGGTGACAGAGTGCTTCAACTCGTGGCCAGAGAAATCAAAAACCGGTTACGTAATACGGACTTTGCTGCGCGCTTTGGCGGTGAGGAATTTGTGTTGCTCTTTCCGGAGACTCGGGCAGACGATGCGTTGATGGTGATGGAAAAGCTTCGCGACCATATCAGCGCTCTTCCGTTTCATTTTGGCGGCAGCCCTGTAACGATTACCTTCTCTGCAGGCCTTACGGCTTTCAAGCCTGACGATACCGAGGAAACGGTTTTTGATCGTGCGGATCGTGCGCTCTATACCGCAAAGGACGCAGGTCGGAATTGCGTCAGAGTAGGTTAGACAGCGAATCCATGCAGACCTGCCGAATATAACGGCAATGGTGCATCAATGTCGCATCATAGCATCCAGTTCGTCGATCACCTCCGCCCAGTCACTGTCATCTTCCAGGCCTTCTTCAAGGAACTGGGACTGGCCTTCAGACCAGAAAGAGGCGTCCTGCAGAGCAATTTCTCGGGGCAGGGGGGAGTAGCGGGAGGTGAACGCTTCTATGCTCTTCTCGTCAGAGGCCAGTCCGAGCTGATCAAAAAGCGTACTCAAATTGTGTTTGCTGGTGTCCATAGAGAGGTTCTCCCGGTTAACGATTGCATGAATGAAATTTTGCCGATTTGCAGGTATGGTTCCCTGAAATGTAGCGTAAACCCCGAGGATATCCAGTGAAGGCCACTCTTCTGTTCATGTGTAGCTGGCTGTTGCTGGTTTTTTCACCAGTGGTTTCGGCGGATCCGCCCCAGGTATCACCGGCACCGGTTCTGGGCAGCAAGGAGTTGGCCTGGGTCGGTGAGCAGGAAAATCTACGGATTGGTGTGCGAGCAGACCAGGTACCCCTGGTGTTTGATACAGGGAACGGGATTCTTGCCGGAACCTATATCGACTATCTTGCGCGTCTTTCCGACAAGCTGGGTCTGGCAATCGAGCCGGTCGTTATCAACAATGGTGCTAATGCGGGGCCAGTGGCGGATCAGCCGGAAACCGATGCGCTTCTGACCACCAGAGTACCAGGCACTCCTTTGCCCGACGGAAAGCGCTATACCAGCTCCTTGATGTCGCTCACCTATGGCTTGTTTGTCAGCGCCGGCGATGCAGCCATTCGTTCATTGGCCGATCTGGAAGATGGCCGCATAGCCGTAGTTGAAGGTGATCCCAACCAGTACACCATGCTTGATTCTGTAAACAGCTTTACGCCAGTGCCCGTTCAGAGCCTGAGCGAGGCTGTAGGGCACGTGCTGTCTGGTCAGGCCGATGCCTTTCTTGGGCCGGTACCTGTAGTTTCCGACTACCTTCAGTCAGCTATGATTAATGGTATTGGCCTGTCGGTGTTGCTTGACCAGAAATCGGTGGACGTTGTATTCGAGGTAGATGATAGCAAAGGGCCCCTGTTCCATGTCCTGGACCAGACGGTAGCTGCGATTACTCATAAAGAGCACAGGGTTATCCGTCAATCATGGCTGCAGGTAGACCTGACCGCGCTGGAACAGAGCGGGGTGGAGCTCTCGGCATCCGATATTGACTGGCTCAAACGCCACCCCGATCTCAAGGTGGCCTATCGCTCTGACTGGCCGCCGTTTGAATACGCTCAAGACGGTCGCGCCACGGGGCTTGTGCCAGATCTTGTCGCCCGCCTGGAAAACCAGTTGGGAGCAAGGTTTGAGGAAAGGATTCTGGAGGACCGTGTCGCTGCCGAGCAGGCACTTGTCTCAGAAGATGTGGATATTCTGCCCGGCTTGTCACGCACACCGCGAACCGAGGAGTCGTTTCTTTTCACCCGGGCTTATGTGAATGTGCCCATTGCTCTGGCGATAAGGGATGATGGGCGTTTTATCGGAGATTTGCGGGAGCTGCGCAGTGAGCGAGTCGGGGTGGTTAACCGACACGCGGCCCATGACTACCTGCTTATCAACCATCCGAACCTGGATCTCTATCCGATGGCAACGGTAGAGGACGGGTTGTTGGCACTCTCCAATGGCGATCTTGATGTGATGGTGACCCATATTCCGGCCGTCAGCTATACAGTTGCCAGGTTGGGCCTTACCAATTTGAGGATCACCAGTATCACGCCCTACCAGTATGACCTTCGGCTCGCGGTTCGCAAAGACAGCCCTGAGCTTCACCGCATTCTGAACAAGGCGTTGGGTAGCCTGAAACCTGCCGATACCGAAGCCATATACAATCGCTGGATCCACCTGGATATCGAGCAGGAAACTGATTATACGGTAGTTCGTCGGGTTGTCCTGATCGCTATTGTGGTTGTGCTTATCTTTCTGTATTGGAATCGCAAGCTGTCAAGGGAGGTGGATGAGCGTATCCGCTCTGAAAACGCGCTGCGCCGTAGTGAAGATGAGCTTCGGGCTGCCAAGCTGGAGGCGGAGCGCCTGGCCAGGGAGGCCGAGGCTGCCAGCCGGACCAAGAGTGAGTTTCTGGCCAATATGTCCCATGAGATACGGACGCCCATGAATGCAGTGATCGGCTACTCGGATCTGTTAAGTAACAGCGTGACCGACCCCCAGCAGCGCAACTATCTGGATGCCATACGAGCGGGCAGTCGCAGCCTGCTGATGCTGATTAATGACATTCTTGACCTTTCGCGTATTGAAGCCGGGAAGATGCGGTTGGACTACTCACCGGTATCCGTGCGCCGGTTGCTTGATGATGTTCGCCACATATTTGATTTGCGCGCTCGTGAGCAGGGCATAACCCTGGAAGTAAGTGTCGGGTCAGACATGCCTGCCACCATGATGCTGGATGAAACCCGCTTCCGTCAGGTGTTATTCAACCTCGTCGGTAACGCTATAAAATTCACACATGAGGGCGGGGTGGCCGTGCGGGCAACCGTACGTGCAGCCAAGGCTGAAACCGGTGAGGTGCCGGAGCACCAGACTTACCGGCTCACGGTCAAGGTGACAGATTCGGGTATTGGAATCCCTTCCGATCAGCGCGACAGGATTTTTGACGCGTTTGAACAACAGGAAGGACAAAACACCCGTCGCTACGGAGGCACTGGTCTTGGGCTTGCCATTAGCCGGAAGCTGGCCCGGATGATGGGTGGTGAACTGGAAGTAGAAAGCGAGCCGGGCGGCGGCTCTGTGTTCACGCTCACTTTGCCCCAGGTTGAGGCTACCGGCGAACAGGCAGAAGACGACGGCGAGACCAAGGAATCTGAACGATTACTGGCACAAACCCTGAGTATGCAAGAACGGGGCTGGCTGCAAGAGCAGCTGACGGCTGACTTTGGTGACGAGTGGCAAGCTGTGCGGGAGAGTGGTGATCCTGAAGAAATGAGATATTTCGCCTCCCGGGTGCAGGAATGGGGGCAGCATTATCGTTCACGGTCTGTTACGAGCTTTGGTGAAAAATTGATGGCAGATGTGGAAGCCTTCAACCTGGATGCGGTCAATAGCGCCCTGGAAGCTTTTCCAAAACTGCTAGGGCGAGATGATTAAGCCGGCAACCCAGTTCTTTATAGGGCAATTTTACAGGCAGTCGAACTGAGAGCGGCGATCAAAGGCCACAGAGACCATGTCATAGCCGGAATCAGACAGGTTGCGGATCAATTCCCGATCTTTCAGCAAAGCCATGCAGACTTTGTGAACACTGGCCTGGAGGTGCTCTGATGCTGGCTGAGCAGCGGCGAGTCGGAAATCCACTATTAGATACTTGCGCTCGACTGCGGCGGACACCGGGATATCTTCACGCTCAACGCTTTCAAAGCCGATGTAGGTGGCGTGATCCTGGTGGAAGACCTGGCTCATTACAACGTCCAGATTCTCGGCCTGGACGGCGGGCGCAGAGAGCAGGAATACGGCGGCTGCGGCACGGATCAGGTTCTGGATGTTCATATTGTTAAGCTCCCCGGAAGGTGTCCCGGTTCGAGTGTAACAGAATGTAATGTTTGGTTACGATTGATTATTGCAAAGACTGTCGTTTTTTGCGCGGTATCTCTTGAACCTTTTTCAATTGTTTGCAGTCTGCATACATTTAGCTCGGTGTTACGGGTGCGCAGGGCTCCCCTGGCGTTGTTCTATCAACTATCATGAAACGAAAATCGACTGCAGGAGAGAGGCCCATGTTTCAGCTCGTATTCAAGGGTGAGTGTGTCCCCGACACGGATATGGCAACAGCGCGGAATAATGCACGCGCGCTGTTCAAGGCCAGTATTGATCAGATAGAGCGCATGTTCAGTGGGAGCCCGGTGGTTATCCGGAATAAGCTGGATGAGGAGCAGGCAGAAAAGTATCGCGCGGTGCTGAGAAAACACGGCATGGTTGCCTATGTTCAACCTATGCAAGGCGCTCAGGCTCGGGCAAAACCAGGCCCGTCAGCCCAGCCGGACAACGCGGCACCGGAGCCGGCGAAATCCGTTCCTCCCTCGGCAACCCCGCAGCCCTCCTCAGGTGCTCCAGATGTAGAACCGGGTGATCGTTTGCCGGTAGCCGGTGAAAAGGTAGATGACATTCTTGCAGGGTCAGCGCTTGGCCTCGACCCTGTCGGTGTCACATTGATGGAATCTGAGGAGACAGAGGCTCCCATGTTTCAGCACCTTGATGACTGGACGCTGGCACCGGCTGGCAGTGATATAGGTGTCAAGCGTGAGCTGCCGCCGCCGATCGTGCCAGACGTCTCGCACCTTTCGTTGGCGGATGATAAGCCGGACAATAAATGAATATCGAGCCCGAGGGGGCTGCCACGTTTTGAACCAATCAACGGGGATAACCCTCTTTTGCCTGGTTATGGCGCTTCTCACATCGCTTCCCGCGGCGGCCAGTAATCCCGAAACTGAACGTCCGCAGGTTGGTCTCGTGCTCAGCGGCGGCGGCGCCAAAGGCATGGCTCACGTCGGTGTTCTCCGGGTACTGGAAGAAATGAATATTCCGGTGGATATGGTGGTGGGAACCAGCGCAGGTTCTGCGGTGGGCGCACTCTATGCTTCGGGTATGTCGGTTGCGGAGATTGAACAGCGCTTTATAAATATGGACTGGTTGTCGAGTTTTCGGGATGACCCCGGCCGTGCGTACAAACCAGTCCGTCGGAAACAGGGCGAGTGGAGATTCCCAGTGACACCGGGTCTTGGCATTAGCCTGGACGGCCTGCACCTTGGGGCTGGCATTATCTCCGGTCAGAATCTTGGCTTTATTCTCAACGAACTGACCCACAACGTTGCTCTTGTCGAGAATTTCGATCGTTTACCCATTCCGTTCCGCGCTGTTGCTACGGACCTGGAAACCGGCGATATGGTGGTGCTCGGTAGTGGCAACATTGCTACCGCCGTGCGGGCAAGTATGAGTATTCCGGGAGTCTACGCCCCGGTCAATCTTGATGGCCGTTTGTTGGTCGACGGTGGCATAGCGAATAATCTGCCGGTGAGTGTTGCCCGTGAAATGAGGGCCGACATTATTATCGCTGTTGATATCACCGATGCTTTGATGGGGCCCGACGAATTGCGTGAAGCCTTCTCCGTATTCGGCCAACTGACGACCATCATGACCCGGCGCAATGCCGACCAGCAGCTTGAAATGTTGGGCGAACAGGATGTGCTTATCCGGCCGGACCTGGAAGGCCAAAGCTCTGCAGACTTCTACAACGCTCCTCTGCTGTTTGAGTTGGGGGCCAGCGGCGCCCGTGAACACGCAGTGGATCTGAACGCACTTGTCGTATCAAACGAGGCCTGGCACGCATACCGGTCACGACTGGCCTCCGCGGACTATAGCGCTGGGTCTGTTGCCCGTATTGAGGTTGAGCATGATCGTCGTCTGGGTCGGGACTTCCTTCGGGAGAGAATACGTCAGAAAACCGGCGAGCCGCTGGATGTTGAAGCCCTGGAAGAAGATCTCAAGCGCATCTACGGTTTGGGCTATTACGAGATAGTGTCCTACTCCCTGTCGTCGGCAGTGGATGGCACGGTGCTTAAAATTAAGGTCCAGGAGAAGAGCTGGGGCCCTAATTATCTGTCGTTTGGCCTCAACTACGAGGATAACTTTGATGGTGATACCCGTTTCAATCTTGCAACTTCCCTGCGTATGACAGAACTGAATGAGCTTGGGGCCGAGTGGCAGACCGGTTTACAGCTAGGTACGGAGCCGCGTATCCGCACCCAGTGGTATCAGCCTCTTGATTATGGATATGAGCGTTTTCTGGTGACGGGTGCTGAGTACTCCCGTGATACGTTCAGCGTGTATGACGCCGAGGGTGAACGTGTGGCCGAGCTGGATGTTGCGTTCCGTCAGGTCGATGTTGGCCTGGGAACGGAACTCGGTGGAAACGGGGAGGCCCGGTTTACCTACACCCGCGGATACGCCACCGTGGATAATCAGATTGGTGCGGCAGTGGCACCCGAAGGCGCAGTTCACCAGGGCAATGTAAGCCTTCAACTGGTTCACGACTCCCTCGATGATGCGTTTTTCCCACGCGAAGGCGCCTTTGCTGGAATTCGGGGTCGGCTGGAACGGGAAGACCTGGGTTCCGACCGGCATTTTGATGCGGTAACAGGGATGGTGCTCGGAACGGGTAGCTGGAGGGGCTTTACCTTAACGGGACTGCTCTATGCTCATACGGTCACCCGAGGTAATGCGGGTATCGAAAATGCAGTGCGTCTCGGTGGGTTTCGACGTCTATCCGCCTACGCCCCGGGCCAGATTACGGGTGACAGTGCGGCTATGGGATCAGTCTATGCCAGTCAGGCATTCGGCGGCCCGATAGTCCCCTGGTTTGCAGGTATGGGGCTGGAGACCGGAAACGCCTGGGATTCTCTGAGTGATGCCGGGTGGAATAGCTCCGTGAGATCCTGGAGCCTATTTGCAGGTGTGGACACCTTTCTCGGCCCTGTGCAGATAGCAACGGCTTACAGTAATAAAGATAACTGGGCTGCGTACATGAATATCGGGTTTTCGTTTACTCAGCTATTTTACTAGAGGCCCCGGCAAGGGCTCCTGCGGAAGGGGCTGCCTCGCATACCTGCTGGCACTGCTGAGCGGCATACCGATGAAGGACTGATGCCAGCCTGTCTTCATCCCTGTCTCTGATCGCGCTGATGGATTCCCGCATGTGCGCCAGGTTATCTTCCAGCACGCGCTTTCCACCTTGGTTGAACGCTACGAAGGCGCAGCGTCTGGCTGACGGCCACAGATCATCAATTGCCGCGAGAATGAAATAGTTATCGGCATAGGCCAGAGAAGCCTGGGTATATTCAACGCCCAGATCGAGGAACGCCGTCAAATCGTTCCTTTTGAAGCAGTCTTCCATTTTCTGATAAAGCTCCTCCAACCGCTTCAGATCCTCCGGCTGCCATTGTCTGGCAAGCTTTCGGCCGGTGTGGGTCAGATACAGTTCCAGTGTTTCATAAAGACTGTGTACAAAATAACGGTCCAGAGTAGTAACAAAAGCGCCTTTACGCGGCACGTTGGTTACCAGGTGGCGTTTTTCAAGGAGTAACAGGCCTTCGCGGATTGAACCGTTGCTGACTTCCATCTGCTTGGCCATGGAGGCCTCATAAATGCGCTCACCTGAGTCAAGCTGGCCGAAAACAATCAGGTTTTCGATGTGGCGGGCGACCTGCTCGGTCAGTGTAACTCGGGGTTTGAAAGCGTTCATGAAAGCTGTTCACTAAGCTGGGTTGGCGGAATGAGGGAGGAATAGTCGCATATTCGCATATTTCGGAGCCAGTATCCCTGAGCTACCTACAGTAATGGTGCGAGTAAGCGAACCGCCCGGCAGGTCAACCGGAACATAATGGAACGACCTTCGTAGTCCTGCTCGGTCATTTTGCGGCAATGAATAAGATCATCTGTGAGCATGGCATCCACCTCGGAAACAAAGGACCCGGAAGTGTTGATCGCCATGATCTCGAAGTTCAGGCGCATGGAGCGGTTGTCGAGATTTGCGGTGCCCACGGCAGCGTAGTCCGTGTCGACCAGAATCACCTTCTGATGCATGAAACCCGGTTGATACTGATAGATACCTATGCCCGCCTGACTCGCCTGAACCAGGTAAGAATATGCGGCAAGGCGAACAAGCTGGCTGTCTGATTTCTCCGGGATAATGATTCTTACATCCACACCCCGAAGAGCAGCGAGTTGCAAGGCATTCACAATCTGGAAGTCCGGAACAAAATAGGGCGAAGCTATCCAGATGCGAGTCTGTGCATTGTTTATACAGTTGAGGAAAAACAACGCACAGGTTTCCCATGTGTCTGCAGGCCCAGTGGGCAGTACAAGAACCCGTTCATCTCCCGGTAGCTTGTTTTCTGGCGCCCAGTCCAGGTCGGGGAATTCGTTACTGGCCCAGTTCCAGTCTTCCAGCCAGGCAAGTTGGAGGCCCTTGACAGCGGCGCCTTCGATTCGGCAATGGGTGTCTCGCCAGGGCTCCTGATCCATCGCGGTGCCCAGGTATTCATCACCCAGGTTGATGCCGCCGACAAACCCGATTTTACCGTCACAGACCAGGAGTTTCCGATGGTTTCGGAAGTTCATCTGGAACCGTCGGCGACGCATATTGCCATCACCAAAGGACGCAACGCGGGCACCCGCTTTTGTAAGTTCTTTGAGGTAAGTTCGGGGCAGCCCGACGCTACCGATTTCATCGTACAGAAACCAGACCTGCACGCCTTCTGCCAGCTTGTGTTCGAGGATGGTTTTGATGCGCTGGCCAACCTTGTCTGAACGGACAATGTAGAACTCGAGAAGAATATAGGATGTTGCATTCTCCATGGCCGAGATCAGAGCCTCGAAAGTCGCCTCGCCATCACGCAGCAAGGCGCACCGGTTGCCTTCAGTGAAGGGCTGTCGCCCAAGCTTGCAGAGAACCTGTAACTGTTTATCAAGCTGCTCCTGTTCGGGGGTGGAGAGAGAGGTTTTTTGCTCTTCAAACCGGTCAAGCAGCTCAGAGAGGGATTGGTCGCCCATTCGTCGGGCTTTGATATATCCACCGAAGCGCGAGCGACCAAAAACCAGAAACAGTGGCACCGCAACATAGGGCAGCCCGAGGAGGCTGATAATCCAGGCGATAGCGCCCTGGGTGGTACGGTAGGTGAGCAAAATACGATAGATACAGGCAGCGGAGCCCAGATAAAACAGGCTGACCAGTATGGCGAGTAAGGAGGTGTCAGGCATCATTGCTCGTTTTCTCGGGAGAGGTGCTGGGCCCGATACTGAGCCGGTGCGATACCCGTCCAGCGTTTGAAGGCCCGACTGAAAGCACTCAGCTCTGAGAACCCGAGAAGGAAAGCGATTTCCCCCAGGGCGTAGTGGTCAGAAGCAACGTAGCGCAGGGCTTTGTCTTTTCGCACTTGTTCGACCAGCTCATGAAAACCCAGCCCTTCTTTTTTCAGTCTCCGGTAGAGAGTCTGGCGGCTCATATGGCATTGCTGGGCAAGAGTATCCGCATCGATTTTATCCGTCGACATCTGGCGCGATATTAATCGGCGTATTTTGCGGCCAAATGAGCGTCGGGTTTGCAACCTTGCCAGTAGCCCATTGACCTGGCGAAGGACCGCTGAATACACGTAAGGATTGCGGTGTGGAATTGGGTGGCTTAGGTGGCGGGTATTGAATGCCAGCCGGGTTGCTGCCGCCCCGAAAGTTACCGGGCCTTTTAGCAGTTTTTCGTACAGGTCTGCGTATTCCGGTCGCGGATGAGCAATTTCCGCCCATTCGGCCTTTATTCCCGAGTAAATGAAATGTCGGGTCCGACACAAGGCGGCCGCCAGGGTGCGGTCCATATCCTGACGGCAGTAATTTTCGGGGGAATCTGCTTGCCAGGTCAGGATGGCCTGGTTTTCAGTCTGCTCGAAGCTCAGGGACACCGATTCGTTGATCAGCCTGTGCAGGCGAACATACTGGGTTACCGCCTCACCCAGAGTGTCGCAATTGAAGAAAACGTGGCCAACCAGACCCATGCGTTCAGGGTCGATAACCTGGCCGGCGTTCAGTCCCACCGCCGGGTCTCCGGTGACTTGTTCTGCGTGATCCCACAGTCTGTAGTGCGCCTGCGCTGGTACCCGCCGGTCTGGGTCTTTAAGCGCGGGCATATCCATGCCGAGAATCTGTTCTACACGAGGGCTGTCCAGAACACCCTGGCGGCTAAGGTAGTGCACGAGTGCCAGTGTACTGGAAGCAGCCACGAAGAGTGTCGTTGTGGTGTCCTTTGGCGCAGTGGTCACATTAACCGTCTCATTAACGGGGTGTCATGGATGCTGATACAAAATGTCAAACGAAAGGGACAGTCTGTCAACGGGTTTTACCTCCTCCAACGATAGCATCTATTCATCAGGTTGAAGTAATCGAAGGTCGAGCCAGGAGGCTTTTATGGAACACAGGATTTTTGTACCCAGCACCGAGCGTGAGCGTGAAAACGTTGTAGCACTTGCTGAATATCTGCGCGATATGTATTGCTGCTAAGTATTCAGATGCAACGTCTATGACCTTCAGACCGGGCTTTGCCCGGTCTTTTTTTACCCCAAGAAAAGCCCCTCGCCCCCACTTTATTTGCTCGTGTTACTGGCAGTGGTACTGTATCGGCACTCAAACAATACAATTCCTGACGGAGACTGCCTGCCCATGAGCGTAAAACTGAACCACAGAATTACCGGAGAAGGCTCTCCCGTGATCCTTTTGCACGGGGTGTTCGGGTCCCTCGAGAATCTCGGTGGTATTGCCCGGAAACTGCACGGTGAGTGGCAGGTTCACGCTCTGGACGAGCGCAACCATGGGAGTTCCCCTCATACTGACACCATGGATTATCCGTCTATGGCAGAAGATGTAATTGCCTATATGGATGAGCAGGGTATCGACAAGGCATGCCTGTTGGGACATTCGATGGGCGGAAAGGTTGCCATGCAGGTCGCGTTACAGGCCCCGGAGCGCGTTGAAAAGCTGATTGTCGCCGACATTTCACCTGTGTCGTACAAGCCGGGTCATGATGCCATCCTCGATGGACTCAAACAGGTTGATCTTACGAAAGTGCGTTCACGCAGAGATGCTGATACTCAGCTGGCGAAGTTTGTAGATGTGGCCGCTATACGGCAGTTTCTGCTTATGAACCTTGTACGCATCCCGAACGATGAACAAGTCAATGGTGGGCCCGTTTATAGGTGGCGTTTGAATCTGCAAGCGATTGAGACCTGCTACCCCAACCTGGCCAAGGCGCCGGATGGCGACGGCCCATATAACGGCCCTGTTCTGTTCCTGAAAGGTGCCGATTCGGCCTATATTCAGGAGAAGCACCGGAGTGAAATCTATCGGCTGTTTCCACGGGCTCAGATAAGCACTATTGAGGGGGCCGGGCACTGGCTGCACGCTGAGAAGACCGACGAGTTTATAGCGCTGTGCCGGCGCTTTCTGGAAGGGAATAATTCAGACTGACCCTGAAAATAAAACGGATAACGGGCAGGTTAAGCGTATGAAGTGGTTGATGGCCGGGCTGCTGGTCGTGTTTGTTTTGTTGGGTGGTTTGCTGCTTGCAAAGTCGCCGGTCGATGCTCTGGCATGGCTGCCGCCGGCTCCTGAGCCTATGACCGACTTGCTGGCGCCGAATGAACGTTTGGGTGAGGCAGAGTTGCTGGCGCTGGGTCAGGTCTATGGGCCTGAAGATACAGCCGTTAGCGCCGAGGGTGTCGTCTTCACAGGCACTCAGGACGGTTACATTGTGCGTGTGTTTCCGGACGGCCGGGTTGAAAACTGGCTGTCGACAGGAGGCCGTCCCCTTGGGTTGGTATTTGACCTCAGTGGCAACCTGATTGTCGCTGATGCCTGGAAGGGTCTGCTTTCCATCACGCCCGATGGCGACATCAGCGTGCTTGCCGCTGAGGCTGAGGGCATACCGTTCCGGTTTACCGACGACGTTGATATCGCAGGGGACGGCCGGATCTATTTCACCGATGCCAGCTCTCGTTTTCAGCAACCGGATTACCAACTGGACCTGCTTGAGATGAGGCCCCACGGTCGGCTGCTGCGATACACCCCGGAAACCGGTGAAACCGAAGTTTTGCTGAACAAGTTGCATTTTGCCAATGGCGTTGCCGTGGCGCCAGACGACGACTATGTGCTGGTGAATGAAACCTGGAAGTACCGAATCCATCGATACTGGATTAAAGGTCCGAAAGCCGGACAGGCTGAGGTATTTGTGGATAATCTGCCGGGCTTCCCCGACAACCTGGCGGTGGATGAAAATGGCAGGTTCTGGGTCGCGTTTCCGACACTCCGGAATGCCAGTATTGATAGCTTGCATCCGCTTCCCTGGCTCAAGGAGCTGGTGGCGAAATTACCGCAAGCCCTGCAACCGAAACCCCAGGAATACGGATTGGTTGTTGCGTTTGATCGCAATGGCAAAGTTATCACCAGCCTTCATGACACCCGGGGCCAGCACCTCCAGGAGATTACGTCGGTGAACCCCCACGGTGGCCATCTGTATTTTGGTTCACTTCACAACGACCGTATAGGGCGGTTAACGTTGCAGGCCATTCCAGGCCTTGGAGGGCAGTGATGACAGAGCAACCAGTGCAGTGGGATCTACCAGACCCTTTCATTCTCGAGATTCAGGTGGTTGCGGACGACACCGACCGGCTAGGACATGCCAACAATGTTGTTTATGTGCGTTGGCTGGAAGACATCAGTTGGGCGCATGTCGAGAGCCTGGGGATGACATGGGAGCTGCATGAGACAACTGGCAAGGCCATGGCCATCACCCGAACTGAAATCGACTACCTGGCATCTGCCAATGCGGGTGATCGGCTGATCATGGGAACCTGGCTCACCGGCTTTGATGGCCGCTTCCGCTCTGCGAGGCAGTTCCAGCTGGTACGCCCCGAAGATGGCAGAACCCTGGTGCGGGCAGTATCGACCCACGCCTGTGTGGACCTGAAAACCCAGCGGCCTTCCCGTGCACCGAAAGAGTTTGCAGATATTCTGACTGCAGCCTGTGTTGCCGGAGGTCGAGGTCTGTAGCCTAGCCGGGTCACTATTGCCGGCAACTTCTGGTAACCTGAAAGAATACAAAGCACCCCGTCGCAACCCTTTACTATCGGCGCCCTTTTCCGGAGATACCCATGGATACACCTATTGATCAGCAGACTGAATCTGCCATGAAAAAGGTGGTTTACCACCAATTTGGCGACCGTGATGTTCTGCAGGTAGTAAGCTCGGATATTCCTTCCCCGGAGGAGGAGCAGGTATTGATTCGTGTTCACGGTGCCGGGCTTAACCCCATCGACTGGAAAACCCGCAAAGGTTTTGGGTTTGTGGCACAGCAGATTGAAGGCTCGCTGCCTTGGGTCCCCGGATACGACGTGGCCGGGGAGGTAGTTACCGTTGGGGATGGCGTGACCACTTTAGCACCCGGAGACCGGGTTATGGGGATGATTGGCTTTCCGTTGAATGGCGGGGGCTATTCTGAGTATGCCATTGCCTCTGCTGATGAGTTGGCTATCGTGCCCGAAGAACTGGACCTGGTAACAGCCGGAGCTCTGCCGCTTGCAGCGCTTACAGCGTGGCAGGCACTGTTTGAAGTGGCGAAGCTTGAGCCTGGGCAAAAAGTTCTGGTGCACGCCGGTGCCGGTGGGGTAGGGCATCTTGCCGTGCAGTTCGCGTTGGCGAGAGGGGCACATGTTGTTGCCACTGCTTCAGCGGGCAACCGGGACTTTCTTTCAGAACTTGGTGTTCACGAAGTTATTGACTATCACACCACCGATATCGCTGATGAGTGTTTCGGACTGGACCTGGTGCTGGATCTGGTGGGCGGCGAAACCGGCAAGCGGTCTCTGCGTACCCTTGGTGAAAATGGCATGCTGGTCACTATCCCTACGATTACGGCAGATGAAATCGTGAGCGCTGCCGAAGAGCTGGGGTTAAGAGCACATGGCATGACCGTGCGTCCGGATGTGTTTCACCTGGATGAAATTGCCGAGCTTATTGAAGACGGCGACGTGAAGGTGCACATAGAGAAAGCCTTTGCGCTGGACCAGGTAGCACAGGCCCACGAACTGCTCGAAGGTGGGCATGTGCGTGGCAAGCTGGTGTTGGACTGCCGCTAGGTTTTCAGCTTCTTGGGTCGGGGCCCGCTGAGGGCTCTACCTTCAAGGCCGAAGGCTCTGCCCCATTTCCCTTATCTTTGCGTTCTTTGTGGTTCTGGGGAGGCACCAGGCTGATCAGTATCCAGTCGTCACCTGGCTTCAAGTCGTCCATGTTGCGCACCGGCTTGATACGGCTCTTACTGTCGAATACAAACAACACCAATGCCTGCCCCCGGTATTGTGCCAGAAAGTCGTTGTACTCGAACTCCTCACTGAGCTGAGTGGTTTTTATTGAATAGCCCTGGCTCGCCAGACTGGCAAGCTTGGCATAGCTCACGTCGTTGAACAGGCCACGAGTTACCTGAATTTTCCCCGCGGTCTGGTGCCTCGCCTTCTGATCCTGATCACCCTCTGAAAGGCTGAACACATTGGTGTCACCAAACCAGTCCAGAAAGTGGTAAGTCGCCAGGGAGTTCATATGCTTGTACGGGGAGATGACCAGCAGGTTCCCGATTCCCGTAAGGTCAAGGTGGGTTGATGCATGCTCGGAAACCGGGTTGCCAAAGTACACCTTAAGATTATCCATGCGTGCCTGACGCACGTTCTCCCAGTTGGTATCTGCCAGGGCGACCGGCACATCATGCTTTTTTAATGCCTGTCCGATCATGCGGGCAACCGGGTTGGCGCCAAGTATCAGAAACCCATACTCTGCAGGCTCAGTAACTTTCAGCAACCGGGCGACAGGCCGGGCTGTCAGGCTTTGCAGGGTAACGGTGGCAATAATCAGTACGAATACCATGGGTACAAGGGCTGCCGCGCTTTCGTAGCCAAGCTTTTGTAGCTGGAACGCAAACAGGGCAGAAACGGCTGCAGCCACAATACCTCTCGGAGCAATCCAGCTTAGAAACAGTTTTTCCCGCCAGTTCAGCCCGGTGCCGATAGCTGATAGAAATACGCTAAGCGGCCGGGCCACAAGCATCAGCACCGCCAGCACCACGGCCAGCCCCCACCCCAGATCTGCAATGGCAGCGAACTCTACCCGTGCAGCCAGAATGATAAACAGTGCCGAAATCAGCAGCACGCTCAGGGATTCCTTGAATTCAAGAATGCTGTCGACGGAGACCTGCTTCATGTTGGCCAACCAGATGCCCATCACAGTCACCGTGAGCAGGCCGGACTCGTGGGCCATTTCATTGGAGAATGCATAGACGCCCAGCATGAACGTGAGCGTGGCTGCGTTGTGCAGATAATGCGGCATAAGGTGCTTGCGCAGCACCAGACCGTTCAGATAACCCGCCAAGGCCCCGAGGGCAAAGCCGATCAACAGGGTTTTGCCAAAAATATACAGGGAGTGACCGAACACGTTGCCCTGGCCCCAGGAAACGATGCCCTCGAACACCAGAACCGCCAGTAAGGCGCCGACCGGGTCAATGATGATGCCTTCCCAGCGCAGAATGTTCGCCAGTTTGGCGGTCGGGCGCACTGAGCGCAGCAACGGTGCAATAACCGTAGGCCCGGTAACAATGGAGATAGCGCCAAAGAGCATGGCGACGGCCCAGGAAATATCGAGAACCCAGCGTGCTGCCAGGGTGCCGATAATGCCGGTGACAATGGAGCCAACCGGTATGAGATTACGGGCCATTTTGCCGTGTCCGCGAATTTCATCAAAGCGCAGAGTCAGGCTGCCTTCAAACAGAATTATGGCAACGGCGAGTGAAACCATCGGAAACAGCAGATCCCCGAATACCTCGTCCGGGTTAAGGAAGCCCAATACCGGACCTACAAGAATCCCGCCGGCAAGCAGAAAAAGAATGGCGGGCACCCGCACGCGCCAGGCGAGCCACTGAAAAGATAATGAGAGGATACCGATGCTTGCAAGAATCACTACCGTACTGGCTGGCATAAAGGTTGGGTATCCGTTTGGTTATTGGTTGGTGCGTCGTGCAATACGATTTAACAGCCTTGAGGCTGCGAACAGACCAAAACTGGCAGTAACCGGGCAAGCGGCGCCAAAGCCAGACGCACAGTCCAGCCGTGAGGGGCCGGCAGTTGCAGGCTTTTGCAGACAGACTTCGCCATCCTCGGCCGGGTACGTGAGCTGTTCCGTTGAGTATACGGCCTCAATGCCAAAGCGTCGCTTGGGATTACGTGAGAAACCGTATTCTCGACGAAGAAGGTTACGAACCTTGGCCAGTAGAGGGTCCTGAGTTGTTTTGCTGAGATCCGCTACCAGGATCTTGGTGGGGTCTGTCTGGCCTCCGGCGCCGCCCGCGCATATGATCGGAATTTTTCCACGCTGGCAATGGGCAATCAGTGCAGCCTTTGGTTTTACGCTGTCGATGGCATCAACTACACCTGTCATGTCAGGTGTGATCAGCTCTGTCAGGTTTTTCAGGGTAAGAAATCCAAAGTGAATCCGGATATCCGCATGTGGGTTGATGGCTTTCAGCCGATCCGCCATGGCATCGGTCTTGGTGCGTCCATACTGACCTTCCAGCGCGTGCAGCTGGCGATTGGTATTGGATACACAGATATCATCCATATCGACCAGGGTTATGGTGCCAATACCGCTGCGAGCCAGCGCCTCCGCTGCCCATGAGCCTACTCCGCCCAAACCGATAACGGCGATATGGGCATCGCGGAAGGCCTGCAGGGCACGGCGTCCGTACAGCCGTTCAATGCCGCCAAAGCGGAAAGCGTAATCGTCGGCGTTCATGCGGTCTCCGTTTGTATCCGGATGCTAGCCGGAGATAATCAAAGGCCGCGATTATACCCCAGTGCCGGAGCAGACCGAAAACACCCGAAAAAAAGCCACGCGATGCGTGGCTTTCAATATAATAATCCGGGCCAGTCGCTTTTAATCAAAAAGTCAGGAGCCCGGACGTGCAGTCACTCACATAGGCTCAGGCCGCCCAGTGGTCATCTCCCATCTCCATGAGAGTGTCTTTTCCACTTTCGATGTCGCTCAGCAACCAGTGGATTTCCGGAAGCAGCTTTTCAAAGTAGAAGCGGGCAGACACGAGTTTGCTCTCAAGTAATGGCTTGTTGCCTTCTCCGGCTGCAAGCTGCTGGCTGGCTACGTTAGCCATTCGAGACCACATATAACCGACAACCGTCAGTGCCATCAGACGAAGATAAGGCGTGGCGGCAGCCCCGGCCTGCTCGGGATCTTTAGGTGCGTTTGTTGCCAGCCACATGGTTGCAGTTTCCAGTGCAGTCATAGCCCCTTTCAGTTGTTCGCGATGGGGAGCTTTCGGGTTGTCCTTAAGGTAGCCCGAGAGCACGCCAAACAGGGTGCGTACAAGTTGCCCGCCTTTCAGACTCAGTTTACGGCCGACAAGATCCATCGCCTGAATGCCGTTTGTGCCCTCATAGATGCGCGCAATACGGCCGTCACGAACCAGTTGTTCCAGCGGCCAATCGGTGGTGAAGCCTGAGCCTCCAAGCACCTGTAACCCAGTGTTCGCATTGTTGGAGCCTTCGTCGGTCAGGAAAGCTTTGACCACAGGCGTGAGCAACTGCACCAGATCATCGGCCGACTCGCGTACAGATTCGTCCGGGTGGGCGACCGAGAGGTCCAGCTGATGACCGGTGAACAGAGCAAGTGCACGCATGCCTTCATTCAGAACTTTCTGGCGCATCAGCATACGGCGCACGTCAGGGTGTACGATAATTGGATCAGCCGGGCCATCCGGATTCTTTGGTCCGCTCAGCGAGCGGCTCTGCAAGCGCTCGCGCGCAAAGTTGAGGCTTTCCTGGTACGCCATCTCGGCAAGGCCAAGGCCTTGCATGCCAACCATCAGGCGGGCTTCGTTCATCATGGTGAACATGGCACGCATACCATCGTTGGCTTCACCTACCAGCCAGCCCTTGGCGCCTTCAAAATTCATCACGCAGGTCGCGGAGCCCTTGATGCCCATCTTGTGTTCCAGGCCACCGCAGAATGCCGGGTTGCGTTCGCCGGACTCCGGCAGAAACTTGGGCACAATAAACAGGGAAATGCCTTTTGTTGTGTCTGGCGCACCAGGCAGCTTGGCCAACACCAGGTGCACGATGTTATCGGTAAGATCGTGCTCGCCGCCGGTAATCCAGATTTTGGTGCCCTCAATGGCATAGCTGCCATCCTGGTTTGGCGCCGCTTTTGTGCGAATCAGGCCCAGATCCGTGCCGCACTGGGGCTCGGTAAGGCACATGGTGCCCGTCCATTCGCCGGAAACCAGCTTTTCCAGATAGGTCTGCTTCAGCTCATCGGAGCCGTGGGCGTATAGCGCGCTGATTGCGCCATGGGTCAGGCCCGGGTACATGCCCAGCGACAGATTGGTGGAGCAGACCATCTCATCAACCACAAACTTCAGAGTGTGAGGCAAGCCCTGTCCGCCAAACTCCAAGGGTGCATCCAGCGCTGTCCAGCCGCCTTCTACAAACTTTTTATAAGCCTCTTTGAAGCCTTCCGGTGTTTTTACTTCGTGGGTCTTCGGGTCGTAGTCGCAGCCTTCGCGGTCGCCGGCCTGATTGGTTGGCTGAATCACTTCGGCGGCCAATTTACCGGCTTCGTCAACAACTGCGGAGATAAGATCCGGTGTTGCATCGGCGTACTTTTCCAGCTCATGAAGCTGGTCTAAACCGAGTACATCGAACAGCAGAAAACGAAGATCATTTGCCGGGGCCTGGTATTGCATGAGCACTCTCCTTACTGAGGTTATCTAGCCATCAAGAGGTATCAGAGCTATTTCATACGACTGTTTAAATTTTGTGGTTCACTCGTGCATGCGGTCTGCTGCGCAAGTTGTTCGTATATGGTTGAGACCAGAGTGGAGGAATATCATGAAGCGAATTTTAGTGGCCGGCCTCTCCGGCGCGATTGGTGGGGCCCTAGCCGAAGCGCTGCTGGAGCGCGATGAGGAATCTATAGTGGTAGGTTTGGCCCGCGACCCAGAAAAGGTGTCTGAATCGTTACGCAGTCATAGCCGTTTAACGGTGTTGGCGTGGGATGCGGAGAATGATCAGTCTCCGGGTGACGTTGCCCGGGCTCTTGAAAAAACGATTCCTGCGACGACGGGCATCGATACATTCATATACGCCGCAGGTTTGCTTCATGACGGCCCCGTGTTTCCGGAAAAACGGCTTGAGGATATGAAAGCGAACAGCATGGCCCGGGCCTTCGCGGTAAACGCAACCGGCTTTGCTATGTTGGTCCAGGCGCTATTGCCTTGGCTAAGGCACCGTGAGCTGAAGCGGATTCTGGCCATTTCCGCCAAAGTGGGCTCGATTGAAGACAACCGTCTAGGGGGATGGTATGCGTATAGAAGCTCGAAAGCTGCGTTAAACATGCTGGTGCGAACGCTCTCTGTGGAATTGCCGCGCCGCTGCAAGCCAGTCGCCTGTGTGTCACTGCATCCCGGAACTACTGACTCAGCCCTCAGCGAGCCCTTCAGGCAGTCTCTGGCGCAGCTACAGGTGCACAGCGCCGCTGAAACTGCCGGGAATCTGGTGAAGGTTATTGAGGGGATTACTTCAGGGGATAATGGCCACTTCCTGAGCTGGGATGGTTCAGAGCTTCCCTGGTGAATGCGGCCATTGTGACAACAAAATCAGCGTATGAACGGGTTCAGCATGCGGGTAAAGGTTCCAGTCAATTTGACCGGAGCGCTCAGCACCGAAAGAGTGATGCAGTCTTCACACCCGACAGCGACTGGCTTGTGCTCGTCCTGATCTGTTAGAACAACAAAGTCCCACTGATTAAAAACGCCTTTCTGGTCGGCAAAAGCACCTTGCAGCACAATGGTTGTCTCGGTGCCGCGATGGGTATGGGCCGGAGCCTTGCCTCCGGAAACCAGTTTCTGGAGGACAACCTGTTCCTTCTGGCCCGGAAATTTTTCAGTAATATCCAGCACGCTGACATCACCCAGTTGACGCTTCCAGGGCAGATTGTTGATGTCGTCTCCCAGCAATTTCTGAAGAATGCTGATTCTGGGCGCAGTCTCTATTACCGGCTGGGGCGCCGGATCACTGTCGATCTTCGCCAGAATGCTGTCAAACATCGACTCGGATACACTGACTTTTGGCTGCTGCTCCATCATCACTGCACCCAGGCTATCGAGAGTATCGACCCGGCTTCGGCAAAGAGCGCACTCATTGAGGTGCAAGCGAATGCAAAGTGCATGAGGCTCGCTTAAATTGCCGGCGCTGTATTCCATCAGTTGAATACTGTCGGGGTGATGCCGTGTCATACGTTCTGATCCTGCAAAATCACTTTCAACTTGTTCAGCGCCAGGCGCACACGGCTTTTGACCGTCCCAAGGGGGATATTTAACTCGTCAGCTACCATCTGATGGGACTTCTGCTCCATGTATACCTTGGCGATCACGGTAATCTGTTCTTCTGGCAGGTTTTTGAGCGAGTCTCTCACGCGGCGCTCGGACATCAGACGGTGCAGTGAGGTTATTGGCTCGTTCTCATCCTCGCCCGGTATCTGCCATAGATCTTCGGTCTCAACCTGCATCTCCGCACTGGTGCGACGCATTTTGCGTAGCATATCAATGCGCTGGTTACGTGCGATGGTAAAGATCCAGGTTGATGCTGCAGCCTTGTGCCAGTCATAGAGGCTGGCTCTCCTCCAGATGGATACAAACACTTCCTGCACCAGCTCTTCAGCATGGCTGGCCATGCCGTTTGCCATGGCGTAGTACTTGAGTTGCGGTGCGAAATGCTCGAACAATGAATGGTAGGCTTGGCGGTCCTGGCTTTTCCCCACTTTCACCAACAGTTGGCTCCAGGGATCTTTTCGGCCCTCACCGTGTGCTGGTTTTTTATCCAGTGTGGTCACCGGACGCTCCTCGACAGTCGCATGATTCAAATTCGTTCTGCTTATCATTCTATGCACTCGCCCTGGATTTGTCAGTCTTGATAACTACGCGTCGGGTGTGAGTGCGGATCAGCTTTTTGTAAAAGTTATTTTCCAAACGGCTTTTCGGGGCCAGGATTTCAGGAAACGCTTAGTCTTCCAGATAGGTGTAGCCTTCAAGCCCCGCGGCGAGTTCTTGCATCAAGGCTACCTGAACATCTTCCGGTAGTTGGCTTGCGGAAAATTTGCTCCGATACGCCGACAGAAGGTTGTCCGGCTCAAAGTTTACGTACCTGAGCACGTTCGCAACCGTATCGCCAATAATGGGGGAACTGGTGTCGAAGCCGCCCGCGTCGTTCAGGCGCACATCCACAGAGTGAGTGTCGCCAAAGAGGTTGTGCATATCCCCCAGAATTTCCTGATAGGCGCCTGTCATAAAGAAACCCATCAATAAGGGCTCTCCTGGTTCGTCTTCAGGTAAGGGCAGGGTGGTTTCCGTGCCCTGGCCATCAACGTAGCGGTCAATCCGGCCATCAGAATCACAAGTGATGTCCTGAATTACTGCGCGTCGGCTGAGCGGCCGATTCAGGCCATTTACCGGCATGACCGGGAATATCTGGTCTATGCCCCATACATCGGGCAAAGACTGAAATAGCGAGAAATTAACGAACAGTTTTGCAGCCAGTTTTTCGTTCAACTCATCAATGATTTCCCGATGGGCCCTGCTGTTTTTGTCCAACTGGCTCTGCAGCAACCGACAGCAGCGAATATAGAGTATTTCTGAGTCTGCCCGCTCTTGCAGTGAGAGCATGCCGTGGGCGAACTGGCCATGCACATCCGACATGGCATGCAGGACGTCGTGATAAATTTCGGCGAGTGAACGCGGGGATTCAGGGTCTTCCAGACTTTCCAGATCTCGCCAGAGGTCCTGCAGAGGCGCCGGAGCATTCTGTTCTGGCTCTGTGACGGGAAGGTCTTCCGGCTCTTCGTGATCAATCACGTTGGTGACCAGAACTGAGTGGTGTGCTGTCAGCGCGCGCCCGGATTCGCTGATCAGATCGGGATGGGGAAGCCCGTGGCGATCACATTCAGCCTGTAATACGTGCACCACGTTGTAGGCATACTCGTGCATGCTGTAATTCATGGAACAGGCGCTGCGTGAGCGAGTGCCCTCGTAATCAACACCCAGGCCGCCGCCGATATCAACGGTATTCACCGGTGCACCCATCTGTCGGAGTTCGCTATAAAAGCGCGCGCATTCCCGCAGTCCTGTCTGTATATCGCGGATATTGGCAATCTGCGAGCCCAGGTGGAAATGCAGGAGCTGAAGTGTCTCCAGCTCGCCGGCTTCGCGGAGTGTATGTACCACGTCCAGAACCTGGCTGGCGGATAACCCGAACTTGGATTTTTCACCGCCGGTGTTCTGCCAGTTACCCTTGCCAATGGTTGCCAGGCGAACACGTACACCAATTAGCGGGGATACCTCGAGCTTTTTGGCTTCTTCCAGAATAAGCGGAAGTTCCGACTGCTTCTCAACCACAATAAACACCCGGTGACCGAGCTTCTGACCGATCAACGCCAGGCGAATGTATTCTCTGTCCTTGTAGCCATTGCAAACGATGACGGAGCCGGGCTGTTTTGCCAGAGCCAATACCGCCATCAGTTCCGGCTTGCTGCCTGCCTCCAGACCAATCTGCCCATTACTCGCGGCGGGTTCTGCGGCTGTCAGCTCTTCAACTACCCGGCGTTGCTGGTTTACCTTGATGGGGTAAACAGCGGTGTACTGTCCTGTATAGCAATGTTCTGTAGAAACTTTGTTGAACGCGTTACACAGCTTGTTCACCCGGTCGTGAAGAATGTCTGCAAAGCGGATAAGTATGGGTAGCTGCAGCCCTGAGTTCATCAAAGAGCGGGTCAGCTCCGGCAGATTGATTTCCGCCTCGCTCTTGCCACGGTTTGGCCGAATGAGAACCTCGCCTTCCGCGTTGACACCTATATAACCATCGCTCCAGTGGGCGATGTTATAAACCTTGTGAGCCGGGGAAGCGCTGGAATTACTCATGACTGCTATCCTTCTGGGAAAACCGGAGCCGGGCAGGCCGGCTGAATGGCTGTTATTGTAGGGCCTGGCTTCTGCCCCTGAAAGCCTCCCACCTTGTTGATCGCGCCTGCGGATGTGCGGAATTACAGCAATGACCAACAAATATTTTGGCTGGCCGATCCGCGCCTCTACAATACGCCCTTTGACCAAATTCCAGGTTTTGCAGGAGAACGCTATGACTACGCTGAACAACAACTGGTTTACTGAGGTATTCCAGGATCAGGGGACTGCATTTTCCCTGCAGGTGAAAAAGAAGCTGCACGAAGAGCAGACGCCGTTCCAGAAACTGGAAATCTACGAGACAGAGACGTTCGGCAACCTGATGGTACTGGACGGTTGTGTGATGCTGACCACTCGGGACAACTTTCTCTATCATGAGATGATGACTCACCCGGCCTTGTTTACCCACAAAAATCCAAAAAAAGTAGTGATCGTAGGCGGTGGAGACTGCGGAACCCTGAAAGAAGTTCTGAAGCACCCCGCCGTGGAAGAAGCCTGGCAGGTTGAAATCGACGAACGAGTGACCCGTACGTCAGAGGAGTATTTCCCCGAGCTGTGCGAATCCAATGAGGACCCACGAGCCAACTTTTTCTTCGGCGACGGCATACAATGGATGCGGGAAGTAGATCCCGGCAGCATCGACATCCTCATTATTGACAGTACCGATCCGGTTGGCCCGGCAGAAGGCTTGTTTGCTCTCGACTTCTATCGCGATGCCATGCTGGCGCTGGGTGAAGGTGGCATTATTGTGCAGCAGAGCGAATCCCCTTTGTTACACACCAACACCATCATTAAAGATATCCATACCGACATGCGCAAAGCCGGCTTCGAGCATGTGCAAACGTTACCGTTTCCGCAGCCCGTGTACCCCACCGGCTGGTGGAGCTGCACCATGGCCAGCAAAGAGAATCCGATAAAGTATTTTCGTGAAGACGACGCAAACAACCGCCCCTTCGTTACCCGTTACTACAACGCTGGCATTCATCACGGCGCACTCGCTATGCCCCAGTTTATGATCGATGCGCTGGAAGATGAAGTGCGCCCTACAGAAGGCTGATTTAGGGGCTACCCGACCATCCAGATCTGCGAGAGCGGCAGTTGCTCCAGCCTGGACGGGTAGGCTCTGCCGGCACCCTCATGGGAGTGGCTAAAGTGATAGAGCAAAACGAATCTCGTATGACGCCCCAGCAGGCGCTTGCGCAAACCCTGGACAATTGCCAGCCGGATACGCTGCTGGTATGTGGCACACTGCCGGTGCGTTTGGGGAGTGCTTGGCATAAACAGTACCCGGACAAACACTACACCGAACTATTGCTGTCAGAGTCCAGGAAGGCTCTGCCGTCGTCGCATACCCACGATCTGGCCCTGATTGAGGGTGCTCTTGAGCAGTTGAGTCGTGAAGAAGGCACTCTGCTGCTCGGCCAGTTACGCAATTTTGGCACGCACCGGATAGCCGTGATTATGACCGACGCTTCGGACTGGAAACTGAGTGATTTTCTTGGCCTGGGTTTCCAGCGCCAGGCTTACCTGGAGGGGACTCCAGCGCGTACTCTGTATACCTACAACATCGATAGTTACAACCGGCGACGAGACTGGAATAACCCCCGGTACTGGGCTAACCCGGAAATGTGGGACAAGGCACGCTGGTAAACGATAATCCGGGGGAGCAACTGCCACGCTGAGGCAGCCCGGTATGCTGCTGCGGGTTTCAGGTTTCGGCCAGGAATTTCAGGGCACAAGCGGATTGACTCAGAAACCTATTCCACCACCCAGACCCTCTCCAGTGCCAGCTCGTCCGGATCAAACTGGTACACACTGATACCACCGCCCGCCTTGTGCCCCATCGCCAGAATGCCCGCTTCCGGCGAGGTGGCAATGGCGGTGTTGCGGTCGTACTGACTGCCGTAGGTGACCAGTTCGGGTGACTCGCCAAGATCAAAGTATTTCACAGGCCAGGGGCTGCCGGTTTTGAACAGGGCCGCGATGTGGCTGTTGTTGCCGAACCGGAGGTAGTATTCGCTGTTGTGGATGAAGGCTACTGCGATGGTGAAAGCATGCGTGCCTTTGGGTGGATCGATAAACTTACTTTTATCATAGTACTTCTTGGCAGGAAGGTCGTCCGGAAGGCCTTCGATGAAAAGCCCTGCGTAACCGGCGTTGCGCATTCGGTGCTTGGGGTGAGATGTGTTCCAGGCAAAACTCTTTCCGTTCTCATCCGCGCTAACGACCCACTGTCCGTTCGGACTTATGGCAGCGTGGGTTTTGGACGAATTGCCATCCAGTTTAGTCGTAGGCTGTCCTGTTTCGAGGTCCCATAACGCAACATTATAAAGGTGCTGGTAATCTGCCCCTTCATCCAGAACCTCTTGCAGTGACCGATAATAGGGTGGCTCGAATCCTTTAGGTTCACCGCTTCCAGCGGAAACAATCCATTGCTCAGATTCATCCATCGTAAGGTTGAAGAGCTTGTGATAACCAAGAAAAGCCTTACCGTCGGCTGCTTTCAGGGTCTCTGTCGATCCCTCTACCGTTCTTCGATACAGGCCCCAGCCTATGTCGGAGTAATAATAGGTGCCGAGATCCTGAGTCATGAGGTTACCGTAGGTAGGCTTGTGGAGTTCGAAAGCCGTTTTAATCTCTCCGCTTACCGACTGAACGGTGACGGTATTGTCGAGATCCTGCCAGAGAAATGTGGGCTGGTGTTTAATGAAGTACGCACTATAGATATTGGCATTGCGGCTGATAATTTTTCGGTTGTGCCCTTCCAGATCCCACAAAATCAGTTTTCGATCCTTGTGGGCGGTGATTGCAAATGCTCCGTTTGAGGAAACGGAGGCGCTCATAACTGGTCCAGATGAGTTGTAAACGGTCCAAAAACCAAACCCTGCCGCCAAGATGAGCCCTAGTGCCAAGAGCGCCCGTAGATTGAATTTCCTCATCAGTAACGCCCAAACTTTGAATTTGCTAGCAATTGGTTTTTCATGATCTCTCGTTGATAGACTTCTGCGAACAATTCTCGGGTAGGAATCCTCATCCCTGAGTGACTATGTAACCATGTTGACTGATTCACCTGATCAATCTCATCTTTATCGATTAAACTACTGATAAATCTGTCAAAATTATCTGATTTGGTATCCATAGCTTCCTCAAGCCCGACATACCCCAGCGCAGGCCGAGGCGGTTTCTCCGGAAACCAGTTGTTTACCGCAAGTTTTTTCAACCGCAAAACATAATCCCTGGCCACTTGGGGGCTAACACTGGCTCGATGGTTCAAGGGGGCGAGCAGAGTATAATCTGGTGGTCGTTCACCGTTCCGAAGGCAATCAATACAGGGCTGCCACAGGGCGCTTGCTTCAGCAAAAATGTCTTTCTCAAGCCTCTTCCAGTTATCCAGGATTGTTTGCTTCAAAACGCCGGGTGTAGCTAAAGAGCGCTGAGGGTGGGCTGTCATCCGCACATCGTAAGTCAGCGGTAAGTAGTCTTTGTAAAGCTTTTCGATTGCTGGCCCAAACCCGTTGTCGAGGAAGCTTGGGAAGGTCCACCATTTTTTGTCATAAGCACCCCGTAATTTACCGAGTATTTCATCCATGGGGTCATCTGCAGTTGCGATATCCCATGCTTTAACTGCGGCCCAGGAAACGGGTGAAATGACCCGCCACCACCAGTCATCATCTTCACTGCTGTCGGGCCCGAGAATGCCGTCGCCACGGGAGTGCAGCACAACGATTTTCCGTGCTGCCTTATGGGCATTGGGGAATACTCCCAGCCCCAGGGGGTGTACATCACGGTTACTGTCATTGGTCAGCGCATTGTCTGCGACGGCCGGCTGCCAGAGAAACAGGTGGTCAACCAGGTCTCGCTTACCCATGGCACCCATAATGTTCAGGGCGGTGAGCGCCACCCGAGCCCCAAGTGAATGAGAAATCAGGTTTATGGCTATGCCTGCATCTGCCAATTGCAGCAATAGCGGAGCCAGGCGCCGTCCCGCAGTCATTGCGTTAAGCTCCGCCTGCATGAAGTCAGTTGAGCCCGTATTGCCCGGCCAGGAAACGTTGATGATGCGGCTATAGGGCATCCAGTTCTCGCCGTCGAAACCCGCTGCGCGGTTTAACCGGTATTCCATATGGACCGCCCAGTTATGGGCGCCAGCGCCATTCAGGTATTCATCGTTCACCGTTTGCGGGTCTTGCCAGGCGGTGGCTTTATTGGAATGCCAGCCAAGCCGTCCCCACTCACCATGGGGGACGTTGTAGCCGTGCATAAAAATGAGCGCATTATTGCCGTTTTCCCGGAAATACTTCAGTTGTTCGTCCGTCAGCAAGTCTTCAGATGCGGGTGCCGCTTCGCGCAGGTTAATGATCACTGGTGGTGGCAGGTGTATTGCGGTTGCCTTGCGCTCGCCCTGGATGACGGTCAGCTTTACCCCTTCGCCGAGCAGTTGGCCGGGGCGGAAACGGAGCTGTTTGCCTAAGGTATCGAACCCGATTAAATGTTCCCCCTCTTGCTCCTCCGGCCAGTGCCATCGCGCGTTGCCTGTGACAAGTTGGGTGAAGCGGGCCTCGGCATTATCTGGTGTATGCTCTGAGCCGTTTTGTGGTTCGGCGGTTACGAATTTTCCGCTTTCATCTTTGATACTGCCTGCATTGAGCAATGCTCTTGGTCGCAGGAGATTGTCGACGCGGCGCAAAAGTACACTTGCGGTTTCGTGCTTGCAGACTGGCGTTCCGTGGGCTCCGAGAGGCGCAGTGCTGGGTGAAAATGGCAGATTGTTCGTGGGTGTCATCAGGTTCCTTCCTGTGATTGTGGTAGCGTCGCAAGCGCTTCCAGTACGTCTGACCAGCAGGCTCCTTGCCTGGTTTTGCTTAGGGTCGATATCTCTCCGTCGTTTAGTGTTCTGGTAAAGCCCCGCATGATCAATACTCCGGCGCCTTCAACCAAGCCTTGCTCACTCGTTGCCCCCAGCGTTTTCAATTGTTGGAACCAGCCAGACACTGTCTGTTTCTGCAATCCATTGTTTTCGGCCAAGGCATTTGCGAGTAAACCGCGCCGATAGGCCTCTGCGGATGCGAGATTCTCTTGCGTCAATTCAAGAGGGGCAGGGTTTCGCTCCCACAACTCATCCGGAAGTGCTTTGGGTTGGGCCTTCGTAAGCGACCAGTTGGCACCCGCATGGCAACCATGGATGGCAGTTAGCGGGCCGAGAATCCGCAGACGCTGGTGGGGTGACAATGATGTTGCAAGGCTGGCCAGTGTTGCTGGATCCGCGTAACGAAAAAGGCTTTCACCCCCAGGGCTGAACACGGTGTTCAGACAGGCAAAGTGATCGCAGGTTGCCTCCAGAGTCAACTCCTGGCCATACAGTACCAGTGCTTTACCCTCGGCCAGCCACTTATGGAGCCATTCTTTACTGCGGGCTGATACGGGTTGGATAACCAGAGGGCCATCGGAGGCTAGTTCGCGGTATTCCGAGTGGATATACGGCAGGTCATAAACCGGTGTGGGGTCGTGTTCAAATAACAGGCGTAAAGCATCGGGATGCTTTGACTGATCTACCAGGTACCCACTGGCGCCTTCGGCCACCGAGCCTGGGTGATAACAAAACGAGGTGTGGGTCTGAGCTTCCTGGCTCATGGCTGGGGAGTCCTTCATGGCTGCCTTCATCTATCCTTAGATGACCAGTAAATGCAGAGTGATAGTAGCCGAACGTTGAAACACTGTCATCTGTCGGGATTTGCGGTTCTCCCACTTAGTTACATAGTTCTCGAAAATGAAAAAAGGGGCGCCTTTTCAGGCACCCCTTTCTGTTTGTCGTCAAAGGCGATTATTTGCCGCTGACAAACTCCGGGTAGGCTTCCATGCCGCACTCGGACAGGTCCACACCCTCGTACTCTTCTTCTTCGGTGACACGTACACCCATCACAGCTTTGATGATGCCCCAGACCAGCAGGCTGGCAAGGAACACCCAGACAAAGATGGTTACAGCGCCAATCAATTGTCCGCTGAAAGTAGCACCACTGTTAGTGATAGGAACCAGCATCAGCCCGATGAAACCACATACGCCGTGAGCTGAGATGGCGCCTACAGGATCATCGATACGCAGCTTGTCCAGGAAGATGATGCTGAATACCACGGCTATGCCGCCCAGACCGCCCCAGAGGGTTGCGACCAAAGCGCTAGGCGTAGAGGGCTCGGCGGTGATAACTACCAGGCCTGCAATCGCACCGTTGAGGAGCATGGTCAGATCCGCTTTTCCGAAGAGCAAGCGGCCGGTTATCAGAGCCGCTATAGCACCGCCGGCAGCGGCTGCGTTGGTATTTAGGAACACCATGGCAACTGAGTTGGCGCTGGCGATATCGCCCAGCTTCAGAACCGAACCGCCGTTAAAGCCGAACCAGCCCATCCAAAGGATAAAGGTACCCAATGCAGCCAGAGGCAGGTTAGCACCGGGGATGGCGCGGATTTCGCCATTGGGGCCATATTTGCCTTTACGGGCTCCGAGCAAGATTACGCCCGCAAGTGCAGCAGCCGCACCGGCCATGTGAACAATGCCTGAACCGGCAAAGTCGCTGAAACCAAGGTCGCCGAGGTTGTAGAGCCCAAAGACGTCCTTGCCGCCCCAGGTCCAGGAGCCTTCCAGCGGGTAGATTACACCGGTCATTACGACAGCGAAGGCAAGGAATGCCCAGAGCTTCATGCGCTCAGCGACCGCGCCGGACACGATTGACATGGCAGTAGCCACGAACACGACCTGGAAGAAGAAGTCAGCAGCACCCGAATAGATGGAGCCACCTTCAAAGCCATCTTCACGAGCGGCATAGTCGCCCAGAACCGCAGCCGGGTCTGTGCTTTCTATGCCTGCCAGAAGCAGGGAACCGTCGTACATGATTGCGTAACCACACACCAGATACATGATGGAGGCGACCGCGAATAGAGCGACGTTTTTGGTGAGAATTTCAGTTGTGTTCTTGGCCCTTACAAGCCCTGACTCGAGCATGGCAAAGCCGGCGGCCATCCACATTACCAGGGCGCCGCACACCAAGAAATAAAAGGTATCTATTGCATACTGCAGGTGAAAAATATTGCTTTCCATAGGATGCCCTCCGCACGAGGCACTTCGAATTAGTTTTTTTGCGTTGGCAGTTACGTGGTCAGATCAGAATCAAACCGCTTCTTCGCCTGTTTCGCCAGTCCGGATCCGGATAGCCTGTTGCAGTTCTGTTACAAAGATTTTGCCATCACCGATTTTTCCGGTATTGGCGGCTTTGGTGATGGACTCAATAACCTGGTCCAGCAGGTTGTCACCAATGGCCACTTCCACTTTTACCTTTGGCAGAAAATCCACAACGTATTCCGCGCCACGATAAAGTTCTGTATGACCTTTCTGCCGCCCGAAGCCTTTGACCTCAGTGACGGTTACGCCTTGTACGCCTATCTCGGATAGTGCCTCACGGACATCATCCAGTTTGAAAGGCTTAATGATCGCTGTCACAAGTTTCATTGCTTTCTCCTTGGTAAAACCGTCTCAACGTGAGAGCCCCACGGCCGGTTGTTGAGTTCGGGGTGCTGTCGCTTCGCACGTCACTTGTGCGGAATGCGTACGAGAGCTATAGCACCGGGTATGCCAACGCAAAAAAATTATTTAAAATCAGTGTTCTATGGTGTTAATGCGGTGATCGTCTACCAGCTTGGGTGCCAGCTGCTGCACCAATGTGGTGCGTAACGAGATCCCGTGACCCAGGTTGGAGCGGGGTAACGGCTGGCGTGACCAATAGAGTGCTCACCGCACACATTATGGCAGGGCTGGCGGTGTGATACACTCCTGCAAAACGGCTTTGGCGCTGCTCTTTTGGTCGAAACCGGACATTATTCAAATCAGTGAGGTGAAGCGTGAAAGGTCCCCAGGATATTTTCGCCCAATTACAGGGGCAGTTTGGTCAGTTTGTCCCGGATATGGCTCGTGCTGCCCGGGATGATTTTGAAACCCAGGCTCGTGCAACAGTCATGGCTGTTTTGTCTCGCCTGGAGCTGGTAACCCGGGAAGAGTTTGATGGCCAGCAAGCGGTCCTTATGAAAACCCGCGAAAAGGTCGAGGCTCTTGAGAAAAGGGTTGCTGAGCTGGAAAAGTCCCTGAGCGCAGAATAAACCCTGGTAGTTTCCGGCAGGAAGCCGGAGAGGCCTGGTAACCAAGGCCCTATAAGATATTGGAAAACCATGGAAGGTTGTTATGCTTGCTGTCGTTCATTCCCGCGCATCCATTGGCGTTTCTGCACCGGAGGTGACCGTCGAGGTGCACCTTTCCGGTGGCTTACCGGCACTCTCTATTGTGGGCATGCCGGAAACCGGTGTACGCGAAAGCCGGGAGCGTGTAAGAAGTGCCCTGCTTAATGCAGGTTTTGAATTTCCCGCCCGCCGAATAACCATAAACCTTGCGCCTGCAGACCTGCCCAAAGAGGGTGGTCGTTTCGATTTGCCGATTGCACTGGGCATTCTTGCTGCCTCCGGACAGATTCCGACAGAAAGTTTATCTTCCTGTGAATTCCTAGGAGAGCTTTCGCTTGATGGTGCGCTCCGACCACTCAAGGGTGTGTTGCCTGCAGTGCTGGCCGCGCGCAAGGAGGGCCGAAGTTTACTTATACCGAATGCTAACGCCGAAGAAGCCGCTCTTGCGAGCCAGGATGATGTACTGGCAGCGGGCCATTTACTGGCAGTCTGTGAGCATCTGTGTGGTCGCGCCCGGCTGGTTCCGGTGCCCGGTACTATGCCTGAGTCGGAGGCTGTGCCAGGTACGCTGGATCTTGTGGATGTGCAGGGGCAACAAGTTCCTCGCAGGGCTCTTGAGGTGGCTGCGGCGGGCGGCCACAATTTGTTGTTTTTCGGCCCGCCAGGCACGGGCAAAAGTATGCTGGCGAGTCGTTTGCCTGGAATTCTTCCGGATCTGGAGAATGAACATGCCATGGAAGTTGCGAGTGTGCACTCAGTGGCCGGGCATCCGCTACGAACAGGAGGCTGGCGCCAGCCCCCGTTCAGGTCGCCCCATCACACCGCTTCAGCCGTGGCGTTGGTTGGTGGTGGAAGCAGCCCGAGGCCAGGAGAAATCTCCCTGGCACATCGCGGAGTCTTGTTTCTTGACGAGCTGCCAGAATTTGACCGCAGGGTTCTGGAAGTGCTGCGTGAGCCTATGGAAACCGGAGAAATATCCATTAGCCGCGCCGCGCGTCAGGTTACTTTCCCTGCGCGGTTTCAGGTCATTGGCGCGATGAACCCTTGCCCCTGCGGCTACAGCGGGCACCCGACCATTGAATGCCAGTGCACGCCACAGCAGGTGATGCGTTACCGGTCGAAAATTTCAGGCCCCCTGCTGGATAGATTTGACCTCCATGTAGAGGTGCCGGTGCAGGGGGGCGACATACTTATGCACACCGGTGGCGGCGGCGAAACCAGCTCTGTGGTGCGTGAGCGAGTTGTGCTTGCCAGAGAGCGTCAGTCGCTGCGCGGATGTATTAATGCCACCTTATCGGGGCGTGACTTGCAACACGCCTGTAGCCTTGAGCGTTCCGGCGAAATGTTGCTTTCAGCTGCTATGGAAAAGCTTGGGTTGTCGGCCCGGGCGCTGCACAGAATACTTCGAGTGGCGCGCACATTGGCGGATCTCGAGGGGTGTGATGTCGTTTCGCAGTCGCACTTGGCGGAAGCCCTGGGTTACCGTCAGTTTGATCGCCAGGCCGGTCACGGCACTGTGGTATCCGCCTGACTGGTCCTACTCTGTTAAACTGTTTGCAAATACCGTTAAGCAGAACCGCAGCCAGCGGTTAAGGATTGCAGATGACTGATCAGAAAGAGCCGCAAGATGATAGTGCCCCGAAACAGGCAGCCGGTGATTCGCCAATTACGACGCGCCGGGGTGTCCGCAGTTTCGTGCTGCGTCAGGGGCGCATGACAGAAGGCCAAAAAAAGGCCTATGAGCGCAGTTGGCCAAAGTTTGGCCTGAGCCGTGAGGATGGCGTGATTGATCCGCGTCAGGTGTTTGGCCGGGATGCCATGCTCAATCTTGAAATCGGTTTCGGTATGGGGCGTTCTCTGGCAGAAATGGCTGAAGCCGCACCGGAGCAGGATTTCATCGGCGTGGAAGTTCACCTGCCGGGCGTAGGCGCACTGCTCAAGGAAATTGAGGATCGCGGGCTTGAGAACATCCGTATTTACAATATAGACGCCAACGATGTGATTGATTTGTGCCTGCCGGATGCCTGCCTGGATCAGGTAATGGTGTTTTTCCCGGATCCCTGGCACAAGAAGAAACATCACAAACGCCGGCTAGTGCAGCCTGAGTTTGTGCAGCGTATCCGTCACAAATTGAGAGTGGGCGGTATCCTGCATCTTGCAACAGATTGGGAGAACTACGCTGAGCACATGATGGAGGTTATGGGTGATTCTGAAGGGTTTGCCAATACTCAGGAGCAGGGCGGATTTTCTCCGCGCCCAGAGTATCGCCCGATTACCAAATTCGAGAAGCGCGGTGAAAATCTGGGCCATGGCGTGTGGGATCTATTGTTCCACCGCACCAATTGAGATTTTGGCTGAAGCCCCGTCAAGTCTTGGCTGACGCTCTTTGAGTGGCTGTTTTCTCCGCCTGACTCAGCCCGGCTCCAGTGGATGGCGCCGGGCTGCACGAATGATCACCAGCCCAGCGATGCCAAGCGTCAGAGCGGTAAACTTGGCTAATGCGCTGATGGCAGCGGCCACGCTGATGGCATCCGCGGGGGCCTCCAGATTATTCAGCAACAAAACGTTCTCCGTGGCATCGGCGAGGCCGGCGGCGATAAAGAGCGTTCGAATCCAGCGCGCAGCGTTGCGTTCGCGAACACCGGGCCTGTCCCGGGTGCAGTGCCGGGTCAGCAATATAAGCGTGAGGCAATAAACAGGGATAAACAGAAAATCCAGCCACAGAGAAAGTCTCGCCCATTGCAGGCCTTCGTCGCCCCAGCTTCGCACAATAGCCAGCGCCTGCTCGGCGCTCCCCGCTAACTGATAGCTGACAATGCCCTGATGTGCCGACCCTGTTTTCAGGGGCTGGTTGATCACCAGTAAAGCAACCAGAAGAAGCAAAGTCATAACCAGGCAGGCTTTCAAGCCTTTAGTTAAAGCAGGTAATTCCTTTTCTGTGTCCATTACAGAAAACGCTCCAAAAGACTGTTCAGATACCTTTGTCCCAGGGCTGTTGCCTGAAGCCGATCTGTGAACAGCAGTTTATCGTCACGCAGTTTCTGAAGTTGTACCCCAATGGATGTCAGGGGTAAACCCGTCCGTTCGAAAAATAGGCTTTCATCCACTCCTTTCCGAAGGCGCAGGGCGTTCATCAGAAACTCGAGAGGAAGTTCCTCTGCATCGATTTCTGCGCTTCCGGAGGTGCGGCTGCCGATCCGGTTCAGGTAGGCGTCTGGTTGCCGTGTTTTCCAGTAACGCCTGATCGTGCCATCTGGCAGGCTGATTTTACCGTGGCCGCCCGCACCCAGCGCCATATAGTCACCGAACGACCAGTAGTTCAGGTTGTGCCGTGAGGCCTTGCCTGCCCGGCACCACGCGGATATTTCATAGTCGTTGAAGCCTTGCTGACGCAAATACTCCCCGCCCTGATCGGCGATCTCACAGAGCAGGTCGTCATCCGGCAGATCCGGTGGACGGCTATAAAACTCGGTGTTGGGCTCCAACGTCAGTTGGTACCAGGACAGGTGCGGTGGTTCATGGCTCATGGCAGATCTGAGATCTTCAAGAGCTTCATCAGGCGTCTGGTTGGGCAAGCCGTGCATCAGGTCCAGATTGAAATTATCAAAGCCCGCTTTTCTCGCCGTGTCGATCGCCCGGTGCGCCGCTGCGCTGTCATGGATGCGCCCCAGTGATTTCAAATGGGCCGGGTTGAAACTTTGCACGCCAATAGACAGACGGTTGATGCCGGCTTCCCGGAAGGCTTCGAAACGGCCCTCCTCCAGTGTGCCTGGGTTGGCCTCAAGCGTAATCTCTGCATCCTTTGCGAAAGTGAGGCGCTCGGAGAGGCCCTTGAACAGCTTGCTGTAGAAGCCGCCGCTCATCAGCGAAGGCGTTCCTCCGCCAATAAAAACGGTTTCAATAGCTCTGCCAGATGAAAATGCAAGATCCTGGTCCAGGTCTTCAAGCAGGGCAGTCAGATAGGCGGATTCGGGGAGATCGCTCTGGATGGCATGAGAATTAAAGTCACAGTACGGACATTTGCGCACGCACCAGGGCACATGAATGTACAGACTCAGAGGGGGAATGACCGATGCCGGGACGATTGAGGTCACCGGGTTCAGGACTCCGCCCCGAGTTGTTCCATGAGTAATGTCAGGGCGCGGCCCCGGTGGCTTATCCGGTTCTTTTCTTCCCGTGACAACTCTGATGCGCTGCAATTGTGTTCCGGGCAAAGGAAGACGGGGTCGTAGCCAAAGCCGCCATTGCCCGCCGGTTCCCTGAGAATTGAGCCTGGCCAGCGGCCGTGACAGACAATCGGCGTTGGGTCGTCGGCGTGTCGCAGGTACACCAGTACGCAGTGAAATTGAGCTCCGCGCTGGCCGTCGGGCACATCGGCCATGGCGTCCAGAAGTGCATTCAGGTTATCGAGATCGGAAGCGTCGGACCCGGCGTAACGTGCGGAGCGCACTCCGGGGGCTCCGTCCAGTGCATCAACGGCCAGACCACTGTCGTCAGCAAGCGCCGGTAAACCGGTTTCCCGGGCGGCGTGGCGGGCTTTGAGAATAGCGTTCTCGACAAAGGTGACCGCCGGCTCTTCGGCCTCGCCAACGCCCAACTCTCCTTGCGGTACGGGCACGAATCCCAGTGGCGCAAGGAGGTGAGTGAACTCGTTGATTTTGCCTTTGTTGTTGCTGGCGATAACAATTTGCTCAGACATAGTTCGCTCAGTCGTTGAAAAGGGTATGGGCGAACCGTACCTGCAGGTCCTGGTTATGACCGGTAGGGCGAGCGGTAATGTTGAACGTCAACAATTCGCCGGGTGAGTACTGGTATTGGGCAATAAAGTAGACCGAGTCGCCTTCCTGTATTCTGCGAAATGCCAGAAATTTCACTTGCTGGATGTCGTTTGAAACCTTGCCTTCTACTTGTCCAGCTACGGGCTTTATAACACCATCTTCATTTTCCTGCATGATTGAAACATTGACCAGGCCAATGCCTTTGCTGCGCTGGAGTTTGTTTTCCTTCGCTGTCTCAGGGGGCAGGAAAGTGCTGTTCAGCACGCTCCAGTTTACCTGGTAATCTCCAAAATCTTCGGAGCCGGCATGGGCAGGCAGGCTGGCAGCGGCAGTGAGAAAGGCAGCTGTCGCAATGGTGAAAATGCTGTGCAACATTCTATTCATCATTTTGTTTTCTCCCGGGTAATACGGTAAATGGCAACTTCCCCTAACAGGTTTGGCCAAAGGCGCGCTAGCCAGTTGTTCTGGTGCTGACCGTCCACTACACGCCTGCTTTTGATGCGGATGCCTTTTTGCCGACACAGCGCCTCAAAATCCTTGAAGGTACAAAGCCGGATGTTGGGGGTGTTATACCATTTATACGGAAGAGCATCGGATTCGGGCATACGGCCGCTGAGAGCCAACCCCCAGCGCAAGCGCCAGTGAGCAAAGTTAGGGAAAGTGACGATGCCTTCGTTGCCAAGGCGCAGCATTTCATCCAGTACCTTGTCTGGTCGGCGCACGGCCTGCAATGCCTGCGTCATCAGAACAATATCAAAGCTGTTATCTTCAAAGTTGTCCAGCCCCTGGGTGTCCAGGTTCTGTTCAATCACTGATACACCACGGTTCATACAGGTGGTGATATGGTCTGGATTAATTTCCAGGCCAAAGCCACTGGCATTGCGTTCCCGTTTGAGGAAGTCGAGCAGGGTGCCGTCGCCGCAGCCAAGATCCAGTACGTGGTGGCCTGGCTTAACCCACTGCTGAATGATTTCAAGGTCTGCCCTCATGCGCCCACCTCCCTGGCAACGCGATCCATATAGGCGGTGAAGATATCGGTGTAGCGCGGCGTGGGAATCAGGAATGCGTCGTGGCCCCATGGCGCATCGATTTCGGCATAGCTGACTTTACGGCGGGCTGAAATCATTGCGTTTACCATTTCTTCAGAACGGGCCGGTGTAAAGCGCCAGTCTGTGCTGAACGACAGCACAAGAAACTCACAGCTGGCTTTGGCAAGCGCTTTGGATAGGTCTCCGCCGAACTCATAAGAGGGGTCAAAATAATCCAGCGCCCGGGTCATCAGCAGGTAGGTGTTGGCGTCAAAGATCTCCGAGAAGCGTTCGCCCTGATAGCGGAGATAACTTTCCACCTGAAACTCGGCATCGTAGCCAAACTTGTAGGCCTGGTCTCTCAGCTCGCGGCCAAATTTTTCACCCATTGAGGCGTCCGAGAGGTAGGTGATGTGGCCCACCATTCTCGCCAGCATCAAGCCGCGGCGGGGCAGGGTATCGAAATCGTAGTAGCGGCCGTCATGGAATTCCTGGTCTGAAGTAATGGCTTGCCGCGCGACCTCGTTGAATGCAATGTTTTGTGCTGTCAGGCGCGGGCTGGAGGCTATAGCCACAGAATGCTTCAGCCGATTCGGGTAATCCAGGCTCCATTGCAGGGCTTGCATGCCCCCGAGAGAACCGCCTACGACCGCTGCCCAGCATTCAATGCCCAGGCGGTCTGCGAGCAGGGCCTGGCTTTTTACCCAGTCGCCAACGGTGACGACTGGAAAGTCCGGGCCGAAGGGCTTGCCCGTAGACGGATTGGTTGAGTTGGGGCCCGTACTGCCGTGACAGCCACCCAGGTTGTTGAGGCTGACTACAAAAAAACGATTGGTATCTACGGGCTTGCCCGGTCCAATACAGGTGTCCCACCAGCCTGGTTTGCGGTCGTCAACGGAGTGGTAGCCAGCAGCATGATGGTTCCCGCTCAGTGCATGGCATATGAGCACGGCGTTGGTGCGATCAGCGTTGAGCTCGCCATAGGTCTCAACCACCAGGTCATAATGTTCCAGTGCTTGTCCGCACGCCAGTTCTATGGGTGTTTCAAAATGATACGTCTGTGGGGTGACTACCCCGACAGAATCCACGGGCATGGGATCGGGCATCGGTGCGAAAGGTTCCTGGTTCGGTCCGTTAGTGACTGCTTTGCTGGTTGGGGCAAAAACCCCTACCAGCAAAGCAGTTTAAAGGCGGGCCGTCATGGCTGCAACCGACAGGCTATATGGGGCTAGATAGCACCAGAGATATTAACGACCTTTTGCTGGATCATCGTGGGGGCCGGTTTGCGGATTTGTCGCTGCATCGCATCAGCCAGTTCCAGTTGCCGACGCAAGTCACTGATGGTATTGCCTAGCCGCTCACGCTCGAAACGGCCATCTCGATCGCTTCGTACCATGTCCCGAAGGCGCCGGATCTGATGCTCCAGCAATTGTTTCTGTTCCATGGAGTACTGCATGATCGGTAGCAGTGCCTCTGATGGCCAGCGCTCTACATCCTGGCGAACACGGGCATGCAGGGTTCTGGCTTCGCTTACCATCACATTAAAAAACCGCTGGACCAGAACTGACTGCTCAGTAAGCAGGTTTTTCGGGCTGACCCGGAAGCGTCGGGCTTTTTTTCGCAGCTCCCTGATAGCAATTACATGTCGGCCGGCACGCAATGGAATGGGTTCCAGATGTCGGGCACGGGTATCCTCGTTATACCGGCGATAGATGGCACCGACCATTTTCTCCGCAAGGCGGCCCTCGCTGAGCAAGTTGGTGAAATCGCTTTCAAGGAGTTCAAAAAACTGGTCCATGGCGTTGTTCATGCCTGCCGTGGTCCAGCTTTTCGACATACTTTTTCGCACGCGTTCGGCATGAGCTTCAAAGCGACCTTCTACTACCAGGCTTTTTAGCATGTCCCCCTGGGACCCCATCAACCGACGGCTGGAGCGCAGAGTGATGAGCTTCTTGTAGTAAAATTCGTAATCTTTCTGGGCGCGGTCGGCCAGTCTGGCGAGGGCCGCCTTGTCCATGGTTGTGCCGGAACAGGCTTGAGACTCTTCTTCGAGAGCGTCGAGGCGAGTTTGCATCGCAGCCTGGCTGTTTTGCAGCATACCCAGCAGATCATTGATCAGGCTTTGCGTGATCAATTGTTCCTTGTGCATCAGGATGCGCTGGATGATCAATTGTTCCAGATTGCTGATGTTGGAGCGGGCAAACAGGTTGGTGTCTTTTTTGACTCTGGCCACCAGGCCCTGCTTGGCGGAAAGGGGGATTACATCCTGCTGCCGGATGCCCAAGTGATCCGCGGTATATCCACGCACGCGATCAATGGCTTCGTTAGTGTGCTTCTCGCCCTGCAGGTCGTCCCACAAAACATCGATCTTGTTCAATACCGCAAAACGGCCGGCACGGTGATCGGCGTGTTCGGTATCTATGAACTCTTTCCAGATGGTCATATCACTGGCAGTAACGCCAGTATCTGCGCTCAGCACAAAGATGACGGCATGAGCTTTTGGCAGCATGCTGATGGTGAGTTCTGGCTCGGAGCCCAGCGCGTTGAGACCTGGAGTGTCAAGAATGCGCAGGCCGCGCTCGAATAGCGGGTGACGAATACTGATCTGCGCATTGCGCCAGGCAGGTACCAGAACGTTGCCGGGGTTGTTGCGGTCATGCTCAAGCATGCCTTCGTCAAACCCGAGTGCTCGCGCCTGAGCGGGCTCAACACTTTTAACCCGGGCAACTTCCCCCAGGATCTCACGCATGATTTCAGGGTCACGCTCATTCAGGTTGTGCTTTACCCAGCGTTCAGGTTGTTTGCGCAGTTGCTGTAACGACAGGCTGCCGGTGCGAGTCTCTATGGGGAGCAGCATCAGGTAGTTTTCGTTGGCACTGCGGTCAAAGAACAGCTCTGTCGGGCACATGGTAGTGCGGCCGGCCTGAGAGGGCAGCATGCGTTGACCAAACTCCGAGAAAAACAGCGCATTTATAAGCTCTGTTTTGCCACGGGAGTATTCACCAACAAATGCAATGGTGAGCTCATCCTCAATCAACAGCTCAAGGCCATTGCGGATCCGCGTGCTGATGTCTTCAGAGAACAGGTTGTTATCCTGGAGCCACAACCGGTAGCGGCCGATCTGGCGGATCAGCTCCTTTTTCCAGTTGTGGTACGCCTCTACCTGTTGAGTCAGGTGTCCCTGATGCTTCATCGGATTTTCCTTCTACACGACTGCTGGCGTTCCCCGGACAGATTCACAGGGATCCACGTGGCGACGAATGGTGACGCATGAATTAATTACGGTTAATACTAGCTTGTTCCGTGGGTTTTTGCGGCCGGGTGTTTGCAGATGTGTGGCTGTTGTCGACATGATTTTCATAAAAAAAGCCGCAAAATCAACAAAGTGAAGGTGCGGCTTTCAGCTGAGGCTTTTTGTGGAGAACTGTTACAAATTGTTTGTTTGTGACGGAGTTTACAGTCCCAGGCCAATGGCTCCGAGGCCGACCGCGACTTTCATATGATCAATAACAACAGACAACACGTTCAGGATCAGGAAAACAATAATGGGCGACAGATCCAGGCCGCCCATGGATGGCATCAGTTTTCTCACCGGGCGCATGACAGGTTCTGTAATCTGGGCGACCAGTTGTATTGCTGGATGACTGCTGCCTGGGGCAATCCAGCTGACGACAACAACAGCAATAACCGACCAGAAATATATCTTGACGATCAGATCCAGAACCGCCACCGCGCCCCAAACCAGAAGGATGAGAGGATTAAACGATGGAATGCCGCCGCTCAGGGCAATGAGAATAAGGAAGAAGGTGGCCGCCTGAATAAGAACGGCAAGAACCAGAGCTGCGCCGTCAATTCCGCCCCAGCCAGGTATGAATCGACGGAGGGGTCTGAGTAAAGGGTTGGTGGCCTTCACCGCAAATTGGGAAATCGGGTTATAGAAGTCAGCTCGGGCCAGTTGCAGCAAAAAGCGCAGCAGTATGACTGTCATGTAAAAGGTGGACGCGATCAGCAGGATCGTAATCAGGATGTCTGCCAGCATGTAGCCGTTTCTCCGTTGTCAGTGACTGGTTTACTCTTTACCTGCCAATTCTTTGGCCATTTCTTCCGAGCGCTTGTACGCAGCGCCATATGCCTTGTTTACAAGGTCGCGCATCCCGCCTTCTTCAAATGTATTGACGGCTTGCTCGGTTGTGCCTCCCGGCGACATGACGTTTTTCTTCAGCTGAGCTGGGTCGTGTTCACTCCTGGCAGCCATCTCGGCGGCACCTGCCATGGTTTGAATGGCCAGCTGTCGAGCGGTTTCGGGATTTACGCCGGCGCTGGTTGCCGCTGCCTCAAGGGCTTCCAACATCAGGAAAAAGTAGGCAGGGCCACTGCCCGAGAGTGCGGTTACTCCGTGCAGTAGGGCTTCATCCTCAACCCAAACGGCAATGCCTATGCCTTCAAAAACTGATTGAACCATTGTTTTCTGGGCGTCGCTCACACTGGAGTTAGCAAACAAACCAGCCGCTCCCTTGCCAACCAGCGATGGGGTGTTTGGCATGACTCTTACTATAGGCAGGCCGCCACCAAGCCACTCGTCAAGTGTATCCGCACCCAGGCCTGCTGCAATCGATACCATTAATGGGCGAGTATTCTGGGCAATGGGGGCTATGTCGCGGCAAACGTCCGCCATTGCCTGAGGCTTCACCGCCAGCACAACCATGTCTGCCTGCTGAGCGCAGTAGCGGTTGTCTGTTGTTACGCTTATCCCAAAACGTTTGCGAATGGATTGCAGGTGGCCATCATCTGGCGCGCTTGCCCATATATTGCAGGCTTTGAATCCGCTATCCAGCATGCCGCCAATAATAGCGCTGGCCATATTACCGGCACCGATAAACGAAATGGTTGGTGATTTGCTCAAGGTCTGCTCCAACGGTTATTCGGTTAGACATTCGGATCCGATAATAGCAGGAACCGGTCAATTCAGCTCTTGTATGCACGTGCGCCGAAAACGGCCGTGCCAATACGAACCCAGGTGGCACCTTCTGCAACCGCCATTTCGAGATCACCCGACATGCCCATGGATAAGGTGTCCAGTGGCCCGGCTTCCGGGTATTCCTGGCGCAGCTTTTTCAGCGTATTGGCAAGCGAGCGAAAACTTGCCCGCAGGTCGGATTCGCCCTGCTCCGGATCGGGGATCGCCATAAGCCCGCGCAAATTCAGGCCCGGCAGCTGACCTATTTCTGATACGAGTTCAGGTAATTCGTCCGGCTGGCACCCTGATTTGCTTTCTTCATTATTGATGTTGACCTGAAGGCAAATATTCAAGGGTGGCAAACCTGTTTCTCGTTGCTCGCTGAGGCGGCGGGCAACCTTAAGGCGGTCCACGCTGTGCACCCACGAAAAAGCCGACGCTATCTGCCGGGTTTTATTGGACTGAATCGGGCCGATAAAGTGCCATTCTATCTCCGCCAGATCGGCGAGTGCAGCAATTTTATCCAGGGCTTCCTGAAGGTAGTTTTCCCCGAATGCCAGTTGGCCGGCAGCCACGGCTTCTCGTAGTTCGTCTGCCGAGCGCGTCTTGCTGACCGCTAACAAGCTCACAGAATTTGGCTCCCGGCCCGCCTGCAATGTTGCTTTTTGTATGCGTCGGGTTACGCTCCCGATGTTGTCTGCTATGCTGCTCATATTATCAAATAGTCGCGTTTGGTCTGCCGGTTCGATGGCGATACGTTACTCGCAGGTCACTGAAATGCCAAGTGATCACGGGCGGGTTGTGCCAGACAGACGCTACCTGTGTGAAAGAAAAGCCTTCCGAGGACTTCTATGGACATTACTGAACTGCTTGCCTTCTCGGCGAAACAGGGTGCGTCTGACTTGCACCTTTCTGCCGGCCTGCCCCCGATGATCCGTGTTGACGGTGATGTTCGCCGTATCAACCTCCCGCCCCTGGAGCACAAAGAAGTTCATGGGCTGATATACGACATCATGAACGACAAGCAGCGTAAGGACTACGAGGAATTTCTGGAAACAGACTTTTCCTTCGAAGTGCCGGGCGTCGCCCGCTTCCGTGTTAACGCTTTCAACCAGAATCGCGGGGCGGGTGCCGTATTCCGTACCATTCCTTCGAAAGTTCTGACTATGGAAGACCTCGGCATGGGCCAGGTTTTCAAGGATATTTCCTCG
>NZ_JAUOPH010000006.1 GCF_030546935.1 Marinobacter sp. 2_MG-2023
GCCCACACGAATTACTTGGTCAATTTGTTAAAGAGCGTTTGAGCCGTTGCTCAATCAGGAGGCGTATTCTACATCGTATCGCCACCTTGTCAACCGTTTTTTCGATTTGTTTCAGAAGCTTTGCTTCTGAAATCACCGATACTCGCCGGCTGGTACTGCTTGTTTCGAGGAGGCGTATTCTACATCGAACCACCATCCTGTCAACCGTTATTCTAAAGAAAGATTAAATCGTTTTTCTTCAGTATTTTTAAACAGTTAACTCTCTTAAAGCACTCCGTTGTTCCGGTGCACCCCTCAAGCGAGATGCGCATTCTACAGACCTGAGTAATGGTGTCAACGGAGTTACGAAACTATTTCCAAATTGTTTCATCACTCTACTTTGTTGGGAAACACCACCCAGTTAAAAGCCCAGACCCGATGAGGCATCAAACCACCCAGTTATAGGTGGACATCAATCGTATTGGCTGCTGCGACGGCTTTAGCCTTGGCCTCTTCAATATTAGCCCCCAAAGCCAGAGCAACGCCCATCCGGCGCCGGCCCGAAAGTTCCGGTTTACCAAACAGCCTCAGCTGTACATCCTGCTTGGAGAGCGCCACTTCCAAACCCGAAAATGACACCTCCTTGGAATCCCCCTCAGGCAGGATTACTGCAGAAGCACACGGGCCCAGCTGCCGGATTGCCGGAACCGGAATACCGAGTATGGCTCTCGCATGTAGAGCAAACTCTGACAAATCCTGGGATACCAGCGTCACCAAGCCCGTATCATGAGGCCTGGGAGACACTTCCGAGAAGTAAACATCATCACCATGAATGAACAATTCCACTCCATATACGCCATAGCCGCCGAGGTTTTCCGTTATTTTCAAGGCAACTTCACGAGACCGCTCCAGCGCCTTGACACTCATCGGCTGCGGCTGCCAGGACTCGCGGTAATCACCGTCTTCCTGGCGATGGCCAATGGCATCACAAAAACTGACCCCACCCGAATGCCTGACAGTCAGCAACGTAATTTCATAATCAAATTTTACAAATCCTTCTACAATAACCCTGCCTTTGCCCGCACGACCACCTGTCTGCGCGTAATCCCAGGCTGCATCAATCTGACTCTTATCCGTTACCGTAGACTGGCCTTTGCCGGAGGAACTCATCACCGGTTTTACGACAACAGGCAAGCCAATCTCGTTGACTGCATCAATAAACAACTCTTTCGTGTCGACAAACCGGTAAGGGGAAGTGCTCAGCCCAAGCTCCTCTGCAGCCAGGCGCCGGATCCCCTCTCTATTCATTGTGAGATCAACTGCTCTGGCCGAAGGAATGACTCTGTAGCCTTCCCGCTCAAGTTGAACCAACTCGGCTGTGGCGATTGCTTCGATTTCCGGGACAATAAGGTCGGGCTCTTCCAATTCGACAATGGCACGCAGCGCCTGTGCATCTAGCATATCGATCACATGGCTGCGATGAGCAATCTGCATTGCCGGCGCATTGGGATAGCGATCTGCTGCAATGACCTCAACCCCAAATCTCTGCAATTCGATAGCCACTTCTTTGCCAAGCTCACCCGAGCCACATAGAAGTACCTTATAGGCATTCGCTTTCAGCGGTGTGCCTATGGTTACACTGGCAACATTATTCAAACTATATCCTCCAGCAGGAGCCGATCCATATCAGGGATCTTCACGCCTGATTCTAAAGTGCAATTTTCTGTTCCCGCTCAGCAACCTTTACAAGCACGGCTTTGCGCTCACAATTAGACATTGAGGTCCAACGCAAAATCTCGTCACTGGTGCGCTGGCATCCAATACATACATCATGCTCATCCAGAGCACATATACTCACACAGGGCGAGCGAACTTTATCTTCATCAGCCATATCGAGTCTGTCTCAGCTTTTTAAGGGCTTCAGGCTTTTCACATAGCGGCTTGCATTGTGTACGTAATGTGCAGCGCTCAGCTCAAGCATCTTCTGCTGCTGCTCTGAAAGCTCTCGCTTGATTTTGCCCGGAGCACCCACCACCAATGACCCATCGGGGATGACCATCCCCTCAGGGATCAAAGTGTTTGCACCTATCAGACAATATTTCCCTATTTTTGCGCCATTGAGAATCACAGCATTAATACCGATCAGTGAATAGTCCCCCACTTCACAGCCATGAAGCATGGCTTTATGGCCAACAGTCACACCTCTGCCCAGAGTTAACGGTATTCCCGGATCTGTATGCAAAACCGATCCGTCCTGCACATTTGTCTCGGGGCCAATTGTTATAAGCTCGTTGTCGCCACGGATCACAACGTTAAACCAGACACTGCTTTTATCGTGAAGGGCGACGTTTCCGATCACGGTTGCGTTATCAGCAACAAACTGGCGATCTCCGCATAATTCGGGTGCACGACCTTCGAGCTCATAAAGCATTGTATTTTCCTTATCAGGTTCGGGGTTCAAGCAAATCTATGCCGGTATCGTACACAGCATTCAAAAAATCGACCAGAACCACTGCAGACAGACCCCAGATCTCATAACGCTCCCACCGATAGCACGGAACATGAAAGGTATGGTTCTGAAAGTGTAAGGCATCTGTTCGCTCGCGACGGTCTTCGAGAAAGAAGGAGAGTGGTACACGAAACACACTTTCAATCTCATCCGGGTTAGGATCCAGCGGATGCGCCTCAGGCACAACACCAACATAAGGGGACACAAGAATGCCGTAACGTGACATCACTTGGCCAAGCGGCGCAATGAGTTCAACCTGATCGGGTGGCAGACCGATTTCTTCGTGGGTTTCACGCAGCGCGGTTGCAGCCAAAGACGCATCACCCGCGTCCCGCTTCCCACCTGGGTAGGCCACCTGCCCGCGGTGAGTACTCAGATTTGCCGAGCGCAACGTAAATATCATTTCAGGATTGCCGGGGTCATCCGTAACAGGCACGAGAATGCCGGCTTCGGGATAATCGAGATCGATACTCCTCGGTGCATAGCCTGTTAAACGCTGAACAAGTAAGTCGCGCAAATCGGAACTCCTGAGCAAATCCGGTGTTGAATGAGACAGAAACAGCTAGGATCATTAAACTGAATGCTTTACCAATTCAAGTATACGGGGAAAATCATGAAGTACTGCAGCACATGCGGCCATCCGGTTACACAACGCATCCCCGAGGGAGACAACCGCCACCGCTACGTGTGCGTGAACTGCAGCACGATTCACTACCAGAACCCGCGCATCGTTGCGGGGACTGTGCCCGTGTGGGAAGGGCAGATTCTACTTTGTCGCAGAGCTATTGAGCCCCGATATGGATATTGGACACTTCCTGCTGGATATATGGAGAATTCGGAAACCACAGTGGAAGCTGCGGAGCGTGAAACCCTGGAGGAAGCTCTGGCCGACGTGCATATTGAGGGGCTTTACTCCATTGTTGATGTTCCGCATATAAATCAGGTTCATATGTTTTATCGGGCTACCCTTAAAGACGGACAGTTTGGTGCTGGTGAAGAATCCCTTGAGAGCCGCCTGTTTGCCCTGGATGACATCCCATGGGAAGACATTTCATTCCCGACGGTACGCAAGACTCTGGAATTTTTTATTAATGACCTGAAAAACAATTCATTCGGCGTTCACGTAAGTGCCATTCGGCATCCGATGGCAGCTACCCGAAGCAAGGACGATCTATAACAACTCCATCCGGTAAATCTCATATGCAGGCTCTTCGTAAGGGTGAGCCTTCTTGAGCGCAACAACTGCCTGACTGATCAGATCATTGCTGCAGACAAGTTCAACCTTGAACTCATCAACAGTCTCCAGCTCACCCTGTACTCCTAAAAAAGGGTCGCTTCCATCCAGGGGGCGAAACTGTCCTTGCCCGCGACACTGCCAAGCACAAGAGTCGTAATCGCCGATGCACCCGGCACCAACATCGAATAGCGCCTGTTTGGTTTTTTCCAGATGCGTCTCCGGGACGAAATAACAAATTTTGTACATGAAACCACCGTTAAAAGAGGATATTTTTTGTACAGATTAATAGGTTAGCTACTTACCCACAGAATCTGTGGATAACTCTGGGGAAAGTTTTAGGGAACCCCCCGCTAAACCCCGTATTTACTGCCCTCACGTTAAATTGGCGACAAATTCACCCGATATCTTTTTATAAACGTTTTCAATAGGTTATGCAAGACGATCAAAAAACGCACCCTTATGATTCTCATTGTTCACGGAACACACAGAGAAGCACCTGAAATGTGCATAAACAAATTGAGTCAAGGGCTATTTTTGCAATATGACGATTTTTTTCACTTGAAAAACCCAAAATTTTCCATTTCGCAGCCACAAAAAAACCGACTCAGGAAAGCCACCCTTTCAGGCCCCTCCAAAGTCGGCTTTTTCAGACAGGGTTCGGCTAGCCGAACCAACGCCTTGCATTCCTGAACATGCGAATCCAGGAGCCATCTTCCTGCCAGTCCTTCGGGCGCCACGAATGCTGAACTGCGCGGAACACGCGTTCAGGGTGCGGCATCATAATCGTGATGCGCCCATCACGAGTGGTCGCCCCGGCGATACCATCCTGGGAACCGTTCGGGTTGTATGGATAACGAACCGTTACCTCGCCCCGGTTATCCACGAAGCGAAGCGCTACTCGTTCACTTTCAGCCAAATCCGCGGCAGACGCACTTGCCGGAAACTCTACCCTGCCCTCGCCATGAGCAACGGCGATGGGCATACGCGAACCTGCCATACCCTCGAGGAAAGCTGACGGTGATGGCATCACTTCAACCATTGCCAATCGTGCTTCAAACTGCTCAGACTGGTTACGGACAAAGCGTGGCCAGCCCTCGCTGCCAGGAATCAGTTCGTGCAAATTGGACAGCATCTGGCAGCCATTACACACCCCAAGGGCAAGAGTATCCTGACGGTTAAAGAATGCTGCAAACTGATCACGAACACGATCATTGAACAGTATGGACTTTGCCCAACCCTCACCGGCGCCCAGCACATCTCCATAAGAGAATCCGCCACAAGCTACGAGGCTATTGAACGCTTCCAGGCTAACCCGACCGGACAGTAGATCACTCATGTGCACGTCAACAGATTCGAAACCGGCCCGGTCGAATGCTGCAGCCATCTCAACCTGACCGTTGACACCCTGCTCACGCAGAACAGCAACTTTAGGGCGGGCACCTTTGTTAATGAAAGGTGCAGCAATATCTTCATTTAAATTGTACGAAAGCTCGGCGTGAAGCCCCGGATCGTCTGCATCCAGCAGATTGTCAAACTCCTCAAGGGCGCAGTCAGCATTGTCCCTGATAGACTGGATACGGTAGCTGGTCTCTGACCAGATGCGCTGAATCTCTGCCCGAGGGTGACCTACGACAGTCTCACCCCCAAACACCAAACGCAGACAATCCTGGTTATTGAGCGTTCCGATAACGCTGACATGGTCACCCAGGCCGGCACCCGAAAACTGCTGTAGCACAAAGTCGGTATCCTCTCTGCGCACCTGAATAACCGCACCCAGTTCTTCATTGAACAGTTCCCGTGCAAACTGACTGCGTTCGTCTGCCAGACCATCAAGCTTGATATCTGCACCGGTACGACCGGCGAAGCACATCTCCGCGAGCGTCACATAAAGGCCGCCGTCGGATCGATCGTGGTACGCGAGCAGCTTGTTATCTGTATTCAGCCCCTGAATGACAGCAAAAAACGCTTTGATGTCTTCCGGATCGTCAAGATCTGGCGCAACAGCGCCAACCTGGCTGTATACCTGAGCAAGTGCCGATCCGCCCAGGCGATTCTGCCCTGCAGCCAGATCAATAAGGATCAGGTCGGTTTCGCCTGCATCCTTGATTAGCTGGGGCGTTAGCGTACGTGAAACGTCGGTAACTGGAGCAAAGCCACTAATGATCAACGACAGAGGTGCGGTAACACTCTTCTGTTCTCCGTTATCCTCCTCCCACATGGTCTTCATGGACATGGAGTCCTTGCCCACGGGAATCGTAATTCCGAGTTCCGGGCACAGCTCCATACCAACAGCTCGCACGGTTTCGTACAGGTTTTCGTCCTCACCCGGATGGCCTGCTGCCGACATCCAGTTAGCCGACAGGCGAATATCGGACAGCTTGCCAATCGCCGCAGCAGCCAGGTTCGTAATTGCCTCGCCCACTGCCATCCGGCCAGAAGCCGGCGCATCAATGGTTGCTACCGGTGTGCGCTCCCCCATAGCCATGGCTTCACCCGCAAGCACATCGAATGAACTTGCAGTCACCGCAACATCGCTAACAGGAACCTGCCAAGGACCAACCATCTGGTCGCGGGCAACAAGCCCGGTAATCGTGCGGTCACCAATCGTTATAAGGAAACTTTTGGAGCCTACCGAAGGCAGCCGAAGTACCCGGCGGATAGCATCGTCAAGATTGACTTGAGTGGAATCAAAGACCGGCTTGGTGAACGATGACCGTTTAACACTCCGATGCATCCTTGGGGGCTTGCCAAAGAGCACTTCCATCGGCAGATCGACCGGTTTGTCATTGAAGTAGGAGTCGCTCAGTTCCAGATGGTGAGCTTCTGTTGCTTCACCAATCACGGCATACGGGCAACGTTCCCGGCGACACAGTGCGTCGAAAAGTTCCAGGTTTTCAGGAGCTACGGCCATAACGTAGCGTTCCTGAGATTCGTTACACCAGATCTCCAACGGAGACATGCCTGGCTCGTCGCTGGCAATATCCCGGAGCTCGAACTTTCCGCCACGACCACCGTCCTTGACCAGTTCCGGCATAGCGTTAGACAGGCCGCCCGCACCCACGTCGTGGATAAAGCACATGGGGTTTTTCTCCCCCATCTGCCAGCAGCGGTCAATCACTTCCTGACACCGGCGCTCCATCTCAGGGTTATCCCGTTGAACGGAAGCAAAGTCGAGATTTTCGTTACTGGTGCCCGAGTCCATGGAAGAAGCGGCGCTGCCCCCAAGGCCGATAAGCATGGAGGGGCCACCCAGCACAATGAGTTTGGCGCCCACTGGTATCTCGCCTTTTTCCACATGCTCCGCTCGAATATTACCAAGACCACCGGCAATCATGATGGGCTTGTGATAGCCCCGGACTTCATTACCCGCCGAGCCTGCAACCTTCTCTTCGAAAGTCCGGAAGTAGCCAGCAATATTGGGGCGACCAAATTCATTATTGAATGCTGCTCCCCCGATCGGGCCCTCAATCATGATATCCAGAGCGGAAGCGATCCGGTCAGGCTTACCGTAATTGATTTCCCAAGGCTGGGGGTCATCCGGCAAATTGAGGTTGGAGACCGTAAAGCCTGTAAGCCCTGCCTTCGGTTTAGAACCGCGACCTGTTGCTCCCTCATCACGGATTTCACCGCCAGAGCCTGTTGCTGCGCCTGCAGCCGGCGCAATCGCAGTGGGATGGTTGTGCGTCTCCACCTTCATAAGAATGTGGATGTCTTCCTGATTATAACCGTATATACCGGTTTCAGGGTCCGGGAAGAAGCGGCCGCCACGACTACCCCGAATAACTGATGCGTTGTCTTTATAAGCAGACAGAACGCCTTCGCTATTCATTTCGAAGGTGTTACGGATCATGGCAAACAGGGACTTTTCCTGGCCTTCGCCATCGATGTCCCAGGAAGCATTGAATATCTTGTGCCGACAGTGCTCAGAGTTTGCCTGGGCAAACATCATTAACTCAACATCGGTCGGATCGCGCTCAAGGCCAACAAACGATTTCACCAGGTAATCAATTTCGTCGTCTGCCAACGCAAGGCCCAAACGCCGGTTTGCATCTACCAACGCTTTGCGCCCACCCGCCAAAACTGAAACCCGCTCAAGGGGGCGCGGCTCTTCATGACTGAACAGCAGCTGGGCGCCACCCATTTCATGAAAGACTTTCTGAGTCATGCGATCATGCAGCAGGGCAGCAACTTTTTCGCGCTGATCCAGGCCGAGCTTCTTGCTGGCCTTGATATAAAAGGCTGTGCCGCGTTCGATGCGCTGAATCTGGCGCAACCCGCAATTTCGGGCAATATCAGTTGCCTTACTGGACCAGGGAGAAAGTGTTCCCGGTCGAGGCACAACGAGGAACAGTACGCCGTCCGGCTCTTCACTTGGCACACTGGGGCCATATGTCAGGAGTCGTTCAAGGATGGCCTGCTCGGAGTCAGAAAGTGAACCATCAAGGTCCACAAAGTGCATAAATTCGGCATAAACATGCTCAATCTCGGGCGCGATGGCCTGAATTCTGGCGTACAGTTTATGAGAGCGGAATGGCGAAAGCGCGGGTGCGCCGCGAAGTTCAAGCATGATATCAACCTGTATCGCGCGAAACGGGGAAGTCCGGGTGCATTCTGAGAAGGCGCATATCATACTTGAAAGCGATGCCGGGATACAGCTCGGAAACGTTATTCCCCGTGCGTACAATTGACATTGTTTTGCATAACAATTGATCAACTTTATTGACCCCCCTCTGCACAGCGGGGATTATTAGAGCGTGGACAAGGAGACCACACCCGAATAGACACCGGATGCCGCCAGCCAGTATGCGTGCATCCCGATGATCCAGCGGTAACGGAGAACAGGGACTTGCCCAGAATTCTGACTGCATATGGAGCAGCGACGGCATATACATCCATGCTCGCCTGCACACTGACCTTGACCCTGCTGACCCTGACCGGGTGCAGCCAGCCAAGTACGTTGCAGGAAATCCGTAACGAGGGCGTGTTGCACGTTATTACCCGGGTTGCGCCGTCTATTTACTATGAAGGTCGCAATGGACCAACCGGCTATGACTACGAGCTGGTCAAACTTTTCGCTGAAGAACTCGGTGTTGAACTGCGGCTGCGGGTGGCCGATGACAACACAGATGTGCTTTCTGTACTTTCGAGAGACTTCGCCCACATCGGGCTGGCAGGTCTCTCTGCTCAGCCATTGTTCGAACGTCAGTACAAGGCACTTCCTACCGGCATCGAAGCCCAGTCAGTCGTTGTTTACAATCGCGATCTAGAACGCCCCGAGGCCCTCAAAGATCTAATCGGTCAAACCCTGCACCTGGTTTCCGACAGCAATCACGAATACCAACTGCAAGCCCTCACAGGCGCAGTTCAGGATATTCTTTGGGAGGTTCATCCTGGTCTGGATGCCGCTGGAATTCTTGCTCGGGTGGAAACCGGCGAAGTTTCTTACGCAGTAGTCTCCTCCAACGAGCTCGAGCTCAATCACGTATTTTTCCCCCAGGTTAAGCAAGCGTTTGCGCTGGGTGACGCCACGGAGCTGGCATGGTTATTCCCGGCAAACCAGGACGACTCGCTGGTCAATGCTGCAAAAACATTCTTTGAAAAGGTGACGGCAGACGGGACCGTTGCGCAACTGTCCGAACGCTTCTACGGTCATCTGGACCACTTGAACTACGTGGGTGCACGCACCTTCATGCATCATGTCGAAAACCGCCTGCCCGACTACAAAGCCCTGTTCATGGACAACGCCTCCGTATTCAACATGGACTGGCGCCTGCTCGCCGCCATTGGCTACCAGGAATCACACTGGCGCCCCAACGCGGTATCACCAACCGGCGTTCGCGGCCTGATGATGCTGACGCGTAATACGGCAAACTACATCGGGATCAATAACCGGTTAGACCCTGAAGAGAGCATTCAGGGCGGCGCCAAATATTTCCGTATGGTTCACGAGAGAATACCCGAACGCATTGCGGAACCCGACCGCACCTGGTTCGCTCTGGCCTCCTATAACGTGGGATACGGACACCTTGAAGACGCCCGCAAGCTAACCGAAGGCGCCGGCAAAAACCCGGATCGCTGGATGGACGTAAAGGAATTTCTGCCACTACTGGCACAGAAAGAATGGTACAAAAAAACCCGCTTCGGTTACGCCCGAGGGCACGAGCCGGTGCTGTATGTGCAGAACATTCGGCGTTACTACGATGTGCTCGCACGGATGATGGAGCCAACCGAAGATATAGCGGCCGCCACAGATTCACCATTCGTCGGCATAGAACAGGGATCTAGCGGGGATCAAGCAGACGGGCTGTCTGCAGAAGGTGCCGACATGCGAGCCAGCCTGCCGTCAGAGCTTGGAATAATACCACCAACGCTCTGACGCCTAGCCCTCCAAAGAGTCCGACTCGCTGACTGCAAGCACTCGATCCACTTGACCTCCAGTAAATCCGCGCCGAGTAAAAAACCGAGCCTGGCGTACTTTTTCGTCCCAGTCATCGGCCAGGTCAGAGAGGCCAAAGCGTTTTTCCCGCAGTAAAAGTGCATTGCGAACCCAGTCGGCGTCAGAGAGTTCATCAAGGCAACCGGGAGCCTGATGAATGCCACGCTGCTGCAGCTCCGACAAAATCCTCAAAGGCCCGTAACCCAGATCCATACGCTGCCGCGAGTATATATCCGCAAACCGGACATCATCCAACCAACCCTCATTCTCATAGTCATCCAGAACCATCGAGATAACCGAGCCATCAAGTTTGCGCTGCTTTAATTTCAGCGTTAGCTCCTGCCGACTGTGCTCGCGGCGGGCAAGCAGCCTTAAAGCGACCGAGCGTGCCTTATACTCCTGGTCGTCACTATTTTCCTGTTTTGCCATTCAACCCTTCCCGCAAACGCTCACAAAACGCTAGACTAGCCCCGATTTAATGCCGTCGGGGTCGATGCCTCAATCACCTAGACGACAGTATCCGGCTTTCTGATACCGGCGATGCAAATATGCCGATCGGATACAGAGCGCCGATGGCCGATGCCGGGTTCACTTTGCCCGACACCGTTGACTGGTTTCAATCCCAAAGGACATCTCCATGGCTGCATTCCTCCAGAAACTATTTAAATCCCGCAAATCCACTTCCGCACCCGACCGCAAGGCAAAAGCTCAGGCGCAACCAGTTGCTGCCCCGGTAGAGGATAAGCGAGCAGAACTGAGGGAAGAACAGCTTAAGGCATTAAACGCGGCCCAGACTCAAGAAGCCGTTGCTGGCCTGGCGATTGAAGGCTTGACTGCGGACATCCGGCTCAAAGCCGTCAGCCAACTTGAGGACGCTGAGCTTCTTCAGCGCGTCCAAAAGCAAGCAAAAGGTCGTGACAAAGGTGTATACCAGGTGGTGCGGCAAAAGCTGCAGGTGATCCGGGATGAACAGGCTCGCCAGGAGGCAGTGTCCGAAACCATCGCGACACTGATCAGCAACGCCCGCGACCAGGCCAAAAGCGAAGATACAAAGCTCTATTCCGCCCGTCTGGACACACTTTTGAGTCAATGGGCGACCGTGGAGCCCGGTGCAACGCCGGATCAGCTCAGCGAGTTCCTTCAGTCGGTACATAGCTGTCGGGAGAGAATTGCCGGCATGAAGGCAGCCAGGTTGGAAGAAGAGCGACAACGGGAAAAACAACTTCAGCAGGAAGAAACTCTGGCACTTATGGCCCAGACCCTTGAAGACCTCCGCCATCAGCCTGCTGAAGAGATTGCCTCCCTTGCCTCACTGGACGCCCTCCAGAAAACCCAGGAAAACCGGTGGCTGGAAGCAACTCGCGATACTCAGGTCGAAAAGCAGCAGCAAAAGACCTACGAAACGTCCATGATGGCTCTGCGCAACTACATTGCTGCAATTCGCCATATCAATCAGGCAAAAGAGTCACTGCTCGCCCTATCTTCAGCTGTTGAGCAGGAAAAGGCCGGCCCCGAAGACCGGGAAAATGCCGTGGCCTTGCTGAAGGAAATAAACTGGCCCCAGGGCTTCCCTGCTCCGGAGTTGCTCGAGCCCGCGCGCAAACTGGCTGGAAAACCCAAGGCCCCGATTGAAAAAAGCGATGATCTGAAACAGCAACAGGCCTCAGCGGACAGCCTGCAGAAAACACTGGATCACCTGGAAGAGGCTCTTGAGGCCAAACAGCTTAAAGACTCCAGGCAACTTATGAAAACCGCACAGCAGCATTTCAAAGCTCTCGACCATCGCCTGAGCAAGGGCTTTCAGGCGCGTATGCAACTGCTTACCGCACAACTCCGAGATCTCACTGACTGGCAGGGATTTGCGACCGAGCCAAAACAGGTAGCTCTTTGCGAACAAATGGAACACCTCGCAGAGCAGCCCATTGAACCAGAAGTAAAATCCGAACGCATAAAAGAGCTGCAACAGGAGTGGCGAGACCTGGGCGGGTCTTCAGACCGCACACTGTGGTCTCGCTTTAAAAAGGCATCAGACAAGGCCTATGAACCCTGCAAAGCCTATTTCAAGGCCAAATCTGGTTTGAAACAGGCGAACCTCGAAAGGCGCAAAGCAATTTGTGCCGAATTGGAGCTCTTTGTTAACGGTGCAGACTGGAGCACGATTGATTGGAAAGCTGTCGATCGCATTCTGCAGACCGCCCGCCAGGAATGGAAAGCGGCCTGGCCCATAGAATTCCGGGACAACCGACAAGTACAAAAACAGTTCGACGAACTACTCAAAAAACTTGAAGCGCCAATTAACGAAGAACAACGGAAAAACGAGGCTCTGAAACAAGCAATCGTAGAGCAGGCTCAGGCGTTGACCGAACACCAGCCTCTGCAAGAGGCCATGAACAAGGCCAAGGCGCTGCAATCAGACTGGAAAGCCGTCGGAATCACCCGCCATCGGGAAGACCGCAAGCTGTGGCAAGCGTTCCGCAAAGCCTGTGATGAAATTTTTGCGCGCCGGGACTCTGAGCGCTCGGAGCAGCAACAGGCAACAAAAGAAGCTGACACAGCAGCAGAGGACGTGTTGCAACAAGTTGTCAGCGTGGATTCCGACCAAGACGCTGCAGCATTGGAGCAGGCGGCCGCCACACTACGTAGCCTTGATGAGGCTCAGGTTTCCGCAACAGTAAAAGAACAGATACAGAGGGAAAAACAGAGGCTTAGCCAGGCCGTTTCTGCACAAGAACTCAAAGCGGGCATTTCGGAATGGCAAGCGCTTGTGCTTGCACGGACAGACGCCACGGCTCCTGTACCTGGCTCGTTACCAGGCTCATGGGCCGGGCTCGCAGAAAGGCTGGGCGACCTGAACGATCAGGAACTGGTCATTCGAGCTGAGATCCTTGCAGGTGTGCCATCGCCTGAGGAAGATCAACAAAAACGCATGGAGATCCAGGTTCAGCGCCTGGCACAGGGAATCGGCTCGGGCGAAAAAACCGACAACGCCCTCCAGAGTGTTGAAGCTCTGGTCGCAAGTTGGTGTTCTCAACCAGCAGACCACCCAGCTGACCCGTCTCTCGCAAGCCGCTTGAGTCATGCCCTGGACAAACTGATCACGAACTGATCGTTATTCCCGCTGATGCTCTCTGACAAACTCCCTGGCGTCCCGAACGGCGACCAGGGATTTGTCTTTCATTCCCCTGAGCTCTTCATCCGCCAGATAAAACATCATATCAATGGTGTGCCTGTAATACCGGGGCGGTAATCGATTCAGAGCGACACACATAACATCGGTCAGGAAGTCCGCGGTATCACCCGGCTCTCTCGTCGCGTTGATAGCGTCCATCACCAGGCGTTCGTAAAAATTATCAATAGCATCTCTGAAAGACATGATTCTGCGCCTCCTCCATCAGCGCGGGAGCTGTAGATAAGCCCCTGCCATCTCTTAAACATAGAACTCCTGGCCTCGCCTGTCATTGCCCATGAGCAATTTCGCCAATCCGATTGGCAGGCCGCGTCATTACACACAGTGCAGTCAAAGGGCTATGGTGGTGTTTCTATAAGATAAATCACAAAGCAACAATCACGAGAGGAAAAGCAATGACCACCGAGGCGTACATCTTCGACGCGGTCCGCACTCCGAGAGGGCGTGGAAAAAAAGACGGCTCACTTTACAGTGTCAAACCCGTTACGTTACTGACCACGGTGCTCAATGCGCTGCAGCAAAGAAATAACCTGGATACCTCCGAGGTAGACGATATTGTTCTCGGTTGTGTTTCAGCCGTTGGTGACCAGGGCGCAGATATCGCCAAAACAGCGGCGCTCGCTGCAGACTGGGACGAGAAAGTAGCCGGCGTTACTCTCAACCGCTTCTGCGCTTCAGGCCTGGAGGCTGTAAATCTCGCGGCTATGAAAGTCCGTTCGGGCTGGGAAGATATGGTTGTTGCCGGCGGCGTAGAATCCATGTCACGCGTACCGATGGGTTCCGATGGAGGCGCCTGGGCAATGGACCCACATACCAATATGCATACCGGATTCATGCCCCAGGGTATTGGCGCTGATCTTATCGCAACCCTGGAAGGTTTCAGCCGGGAAGACGTTGACGGATTTGCCGTAAAATCCCAGCAAAAAGCCGCGAATGCCTGGAAAAATGGGTACTTTGAAAAATCCATCGTCCCTGTGACCGACCAGAACGGCGTTGTCATTCTCGATCGCGATGAACATGTACGCGGCGACACCACCGTTGACTCCCTCTCCAGCCTGAAGCCTTCCTTCCAGATGATGGGCGAGATGGGCTTTAACAGCGTGGCTCGTGAAAAGTACCACTATGTTGAAAGGATCACTCACGTGCACCATGCAGGCAACTCCTCCGGCATGGTCGACGGCGCAACCGGCATGCTGATTGGCAGTGAAGCGAAGGGGAAGGCCCTCGGCCTGAAACCCCGCGCACGGATCGTTGCTACGGCGGTTACCAGCACCGACCCAACCATTATGCTCACCGGCCCGGCTCCAGCAACCCTGAAAGCACTGGGAAAAGCTGGCATGACCGTTGATCAGATTGATCTGTTTGAAGTAAACGAAGCCTTTGCCTCCGTGGTAATGCGCTTCCAGAAGGAACTCTCGGTTCCCGATGAAAAAGTAAACGTGAATGGCGGAGCAATCGCTATGGGCCACCCGCTCGGAGCTACGGGCGCAATGATTCTGGGCACCTTGCTGGACGAACTGGAGCGCCGCGAGCTGCTCTTTGGTCTGGCGACGCTTTGCGTCGGCGGCGGCATGGGTATTGCCACCATCATTGAGCGGGTCTGAAACCCACACTTTTTCTGACAGGAGAACCGATTATGAGTGCCATCCGTTACGAACTGGGTTCAGATCAGATTCTGACCCTCACTATCGATATGCCGGGCCAGTCCGCCAATACGATGAACAAGGCTTTTCGTGAAGCTCTCGAAAAGACCGTCACCAAGGTTAAGGGCGACCTGGAAAACATTCGCGGAATTATCGTCACCTCCGCCAAAAAGACATTTTTTGCCGGTGGCGACCTCAACGAACTCCACAAAGTCACTCGTGACGATGCCGGTTTTTTTGAAGACATGGTCAACGGCATGAAGGCGCAGATGCGTGCGCTGGAAACCTGCGGTAAGCCAGTGGTCGCAGCCATCAATGGCACGGCGCTTGGTGGTGGTTTTGAAATTGCCCTCGCCTGTCATCACCGAATAGTGCTGGACAACAACAGCATTCAGTTGGGACTTCCGGAAGTCACCCTCGGCCTGCTACCCGGCGGCGGAGGTACTCAACGCCTGCCTCGCATGATTGGGCTTGAAGCAGCGTTCCCGCTTCTTATGGAAGGTAAAAAGCTTCGCCCTTCTGGCGCACTGAAAGCCGGTATTATTGACGAACTGGCCGATTCATCAGAAGACATGATGGCAAAGGCACGGGCGTTTATCGATGCAAACCCCAGGTGCCAACAACCCTGGGACAAGAAGGGCTTCAAACTCCCCGGTGGAGCTCCCCACCATCCGGCCATGGCACAAAAACTGGCGATTGCACCCGCAATGCTGAAGCAAAAAACCAAAGGTTGTTACCCAGCGCCTGAGCGCATTATGGCCGCAGCAGTTGAAGGCGCCCAGGTAGACTTCGATAACGGCAGCTTGATTGAAACCCGCTACTTTGCTGAATTGGCGATTGGCCAGGTGGCCAAAAACATGACTGGCACTTTCTGGTTCCAGCTGAACGATATCAACGCAGGCGGAAGCCGCCCTGAAGGCGTAGAAAGAGAAACCTTCAAAAAGGTTGGTGTGTTGGGTGCCGGCATGATGGGAGCGGGCATTGCCTACTCCACTGCAAGTAGCGGTGTCGAGGTCGTACTTAAAGATGTCTCTCTCGAAAACGCCGAAAAAGGCAAAAACTACTCCGAAAACCTGCTGGCGAAAAAAGTGAGCCGCGGTCGTATGACCGAACAGAAAAAAATGGAAGTGCTGGGCCGAATCACAGCGACCGACTCTGTCGCCGACCTGGAAGGTTGCGATCTGGTGATCGAAGCTGTATTCGAGGATAGCGAACTAAAGGCCAGGGTTACGGCCGAGGCCGAACCAAAGTTGGTCAACAACGGTATCTTCGCCTCCAACACATCTACCATTCCGATAACTCAACTGGCAGAGGCCTCCGCCACGCCGGAAAACTTCATCGGGCTGCACTTTTTCTCACCCGTCGACAAAATGATGCTAGTGGAAATCATTGTGGGCGAAAAAACCTCCGATGAGACTTTAGCGCGCGCGTTCGATTACGTTCAGCAAATTGGCAAGATTCCGGTGGTTGTGAACGACAGTCGCGGTTTCTTCACTTCTCGCGTTTTCGGTACCTTCGTGAACGAGGGAATCAGCATGCTGGCCGAGGGAGTTCACCCCTCCAGCATCGATAATGCCGGTTTGCTCGCAGGCATGCCGGTAGGACCCCTTACGATCTCCGATGAAGTCAGCCTCACCCTGATGCAGCACATCCGCAGCCAGAGTAGAAAGGACCTGGAGGCAGCGGGTGGCACCTGGCAACCACACCCGGCAGAAGCGATCATCGATCAGATGGTTAACGATCACGGGCGCAAGGGCAAGGCTGCTGGTGCTGGTTTCTACGAGTACCCCGCCAAAGGCAAGAAGTACCTTTGGCCAGAGCTTGAAACACTCTATGTGGACAGCGAAAAAGCCCGCCATGTGAAACTGCAGGATCTTAAAGACCGGATTCTGTTTATCCAGGCTATCGAAACCATTCGTTGCCTGGAAGAAGGCGTATTACGTACGGTGGAAGATGCCAACATTGGCAGTATTTTCGGTATCGGATACGCGCCCTGGACTGGCGGTGCCGTACAATTCGTCAACCAATACGGTGTGAAAGCCTTTGCTGAGCGAGCAACCGAGCTGGCTGCAGCCTACGGCGAGCGTTTTTCGCCACCGGCCCTGCTGCTGGAGCACACGGAAACGGAAAAACCCTTCAGCTGACCTCTCTGAATGGCCGGGGGGCGAGCCCCCGGCTACGGAACAGAATTGCCTGCCAAACCGACACTAACATACTGATATTAAATATATCTTTAGCAGCAGCCCGCCGAATTCATGGACAGATTGTCACGAACCGATACGCTATGCCTATAGCAACGGGTGTAGCCCTTGCCTACAATAAATTAAACAGCCCACGGGTGAACCCGCTACAGCTACATCTGGCAGGTACCCAGCATCACCAGGTATGCCTATATGACCATCGCGGAAAAAACATCTGTCCGTCGCGCGCCAAACAAAGCTGGCAGAATGGGCGTGTGCAAAGCGCTTTCCATTGCATTGCTGCTGTCTGCACCGCTCGGAATACAGGCGAAAGTGGTCGAGCCAGAAGCCTATTCTCCGGTTGCGCCTACGATTGATCAGGCTCGAGCCAATATTCTTATAGCCAGGCAACTGCAGTTTACTCACTTCCGCGATCTCGGCATCAGCGACAAGCTTTCCGGTGATGTATTTGATGCTTATCTGAACTATCTCGACAGCCAGCGGGTCTATCTGACCGGCAATGATGTCCAGGCACTCGATAACGTGAGAAGTCGACTAGGGTCAGCCCTCAAAACGGGCCAGCTACAACCGGGGTTTGATATCTATAACCTGGTTCAGCAGCGTATTATTGAACGTCTTCAGTTTGCGCTGAAAACCATCGACGATGGCATTGGTAATCTGGACTTCAACACCGATGAAAGCATTCTGCTTGACCGCTCAGAAGCAGAATGGGAGCCAGACCAGAAAGCGCTTGATGAACTCTGGGTAAAACGCATCAAAAATGCAGTGCTTGCACAAAGGCTCAACGGCACCGACGACGAAGCAATCACCGACAGCCTCAAGCGACGTTATGAAGGTCAGCTCAAGCGCGCCTACCAGGCTCGTAGCGAAGATGCTTTCCAGGCATACATGAACGCCTTTACCGGCATGTGGGATCCACACACTTCCTACTTTTCGCCGCGTACCTCCGAGAATTTCAACATCAACATGAGCCTTTCTCTCGAAGGCATAGGTGCAGTGCTGCAGTCAGATAACGAGTACACAAAAGTCGTCCGGCTCGTTCCGGGCGGGCCGGCCTCCAAGCAAGGCCAGCTCCAGCCCGCAGACAGAATCGTATCGGTTATGCAGGAAAACGAAAAACCGGTCAATGTGATTGGGTGGCGCCTTGATGAAGTGGTCGATCTTATTCGTGGCCCACGCAACTCAGTCGTCACACTCGAGGTGGTTCCCGCCAGCTCGACGGATGAAACCCTCACCAAATCCATTGCCATCAGCCGCGACGAGGTCAAACTGGAAGAGCAAAGTGCCAGCAAAGATACCATCGAGCTTGAGCGCAATGGCGAGAAATACACCGTTGGTGTGATTACCATCCCTACCTTCTACGCGGACTTCCGCGCTATGCAGGCCGGAGACCCCAACTACAAAAGCACTACCCGGGATGTCCGGAAATTGATTGCAGAGCTCGAGGAAGATGGCGTCGATGGCCTGGTTATGGATCTGCGAAATAATGGCGGCGGCGCGCTGCACGAAGCCAACGACCTGGTAGGCCTGTTTATCGATACGGGCCCCACTGTGCAGATCCGCAATTCGAGTAACGAGGTTCAGGTTCTCAATGACGACGACGCATCGGTCGCCTACGACGGCCCTTTGGTCGTGCTCACAAATCGCATGAGCGCCTCAGCGTCGGAAATCTTTGCCGGCGCCATTCAGGACTATGGCCGCGGCCTGGTGGTTGGTTCGCAAACGTTCGGCAAAGGCACAGTTCAAGCCGTTCGACCGCTGAACCACGGCCAGCTCAAAATTACCCAGTCGAAGTTCTACCGTGTATCCGGAGGGTCAACCCAGCACAAAGGTGTGATCCCCGACATTGAGATTCCTTCACGTATTGATAAAACCCGTATCGGTGAAGATGCGCTGGATCATGCGCTGCCCTGGGATCAGATCGATGCTGTACCGCACACCCGGTATTTTGATTTCAGCGGCATTATTGACGAACTCCGCAAACGCCATGATGACCGGTTTGCCACCAACCCGGAATTCCGCCTTCTTCAGCAGGAAATCGATTTCCTCAAAGAGCAGCGTCAGAGAGACACCGTGAGCCTTAACCTCGGTGAGCGCACTACTGACCAGGAGCAGATCGAACGAACTCGCCTGACCATTGCCAATGCGCGCAGGGAACTGCGGGGCGAGGAGCTTTTTGAGTCTCTGGATGAACTTGAGGACTGGCAGGATCTCCAGGCGGCCGACCTCAACTCTACTGATGAGGAACTGGATTTTGTGATTCGCGAAGGTGGCCACATTATGGCTGATATGCTTGAGCTGGATAACCGCATGGCTTCCATTCTTTCACCACAACAATTCGCGGCTCAGGCTGAAGCTCGGTAATGGGCGAAAAAGACGCCAAGCAGGTCAGCAAAGACCAGGAAAGCCAGAACAAGGCACGCGCCCTGCAGGACATGTTGCTTGATGCGCTTCACGCTATGCGTTCGCTGGAAGAAGTTGATGACCTGCGCAAACCGACTGCGTCGGAAAAAGCACCAGAAGGCATCATTGACCGGCTCGCCAGCCTGACCGGGTCGGCATTTCGACTGGGAGCGCGTGCCACGGACACATCCTTGCGGGTAGGCAAGGCGCTGATCAACTCCCAGGAGCAACTCCGTGCCATGCTGGCAGCTGGCCAGTCTTTGAAGGACATACGGGAGGTTGCAGGGTTAACATTGTCGGAAATGAGCGACGCTCTCGATCTCCGCGACAAATCTGTACTCGAAGCTATCGAGAACGGTACCACCACGCTCTCTTTTGAGCTCATTCTCCGTTTGACAGCCCTGATAGCACGAAACGACCCCATTCCGTTCATCATGCGCACCACCCGGAATTACAACCCCGAGGTCTGGCAGATCCTGAACGATTGGGGCATAGCCAGAGTGCCCCTGCAATTCGAGCGGGAGCGGGAATTCATCAACATTTTCCGCCGTCATGATTCTGCGAGAACGCTTTCAGATGAAGGCTTCCGCAAGGTATTGGAGTTCACCCGGCAAAGTTTCGAAATGTCACTGCACTTCGTGGAAGATCAGGAAAGGCAGGTAGCGGAACTCCGCGCAAGCTTTGAAGAGAAACCGAAAGCGCTGCCGGAGAGCAAAGCCTCCACCGGAAAGAAACGATCACCCGAATAATGCATGCATCCCTTTGACACCCGGGTTCCGCACCACCCCCTTCTCCGTAACAATCAGATCAATCAGGCTTGCAGGTGTCACGTCGAAAACCGGATTGAAGACCGGCACGCCTTCCGGAGCCAAAGGAATACCACGTATCTCCCGGACCTCTGTGCCCTCACGCTCTTCGATGGGGATATCCGCACCTGATTGCAGCGACATATCCACGGTGCTGGATGGCGCTACAACCATAAATCCGACGTTGTGATAACGCGCCAGAACGGCAAGGCTGTAGGTGCCTATCTTGTTCGCCACATCGCCGTTGGCAGTAATTCGGTCTGCGCCCACGATGACCCACCGCACCTCTCCTGCTGCAAGAATAGCCGCCGCCGCACCATCGGCATTCAGTGTCACCGGAATGCCATCACGCACCAACTCCCAGGCGGAAAGCCGACTGCCCTGCAGCCAGGGCCGGGTTTCATCTGCATAAACCTTTGTGAGAAGGCCGTTTTCGTGAAGCCGGCGAATAACGCCCAGCGCCGTACCATAACCACCCGTCGCCAGCGCGCCGGTGTTGCAGTGGGTTAAAACCGAGATTGGAGCGGCATTCTCGAGATCTGCAGAAAGCCCCATCGCTTCAAGGGCGTGATCAGCCATTGCAAGGTTAGCTGCAAGATCCTCCTGATGAATCGCAACCGCCTCATTTGCCAACCGTGTCTGCGCGTCACTAAGCACACCACAGCCGTCGAACACCCGCTCCATGCGCTGTAAGGCCCAGAACAGATTCACTGCCGTTGGCCTTGAGGTGGACAATTCGCGGATAGCCTCTTTGATTTCGGTTTTCCAGTCACCGCCTCCCGCATGCCGTGCAGCAAGGGCAACGCCGTAGGCTGCACTGATGCCAATGGCTGGGGCACCGCGTACCACCATGTCCTGTATACACTGCGCAACACCGGATGCGCCTTCGAGAGTTATCCAGTGTTCCTCCGCCGGTAACAGGCGCTGATCCAACAACTCGAGGCTGGCACCGTGCCACCGGAGGGCAACCGTGCCTGTTGAGCGGGGGCCAGATGAAGGGGTAGGTAAAGAACGGGATTCTTCGGAATTATTCATCGTATGGCTCCGCTTTCATAACGCTGAAAACGAGCAGTATAACGGTTATACTTCCCGGCTACATTCCATTGTCCGGCGGGCCTGCGCACGCTTTTTGTGCGCAATCGCTTTGTCGCCGGCACTGCAAGGCAGGGTTAATGACGGCAGATACCATCACCGCAGCCGATATTCGCATCAACGCCCGCTGGCTGATTCCGATTGAACCGTCCGGAGTTGTGCTTGAGCATCAGGCGGTGATTATTCAGGGCACCCGAATTGCGGCAGTTCTATCCGTCGCGGATGCGGATCGCAAATTCCGCACCCGGGAAACGATTGACCTGCCCCACCATGTGGTTATGCCCGGACTGATCAATATGCACGGGCACGCAGCTATGGCACTGTTTCGTGGCATGGCCGATGACCTGCCTTTGATGACCTGGCTGAACGATCATATCTGGCCAGCAGAAGGTCGGTTTATTAGCGAGCAATTTATTGCCGATGGTACCCAACTGGCCATGGCAGAAATGCTGAGGACAGGCACAACGACCTTCTCGGATATGTATTTCTTCCCGGAGATTGCGGCTCAGGCCGCCCACGACTGTGGCATGCGGGCGCAGATCTGCTTTCCTCTGCTGGACTTCCCGACGGCATGGGGCTCCGGTCCAGAGGAATACCTGAATAAGGGCGAGGCGTTGATCGGGGCATGGAGGGGCAACGACTATATAATGCCCGCCATTGGCCCCCATGCCCCTTATACCGTCTCTGACGGCCCCCTGAGCGAGGCTGTCGCGCTTTCTGAAAGAACAGGCGCCCGCATTCAGATTCACCTGCATGAAACAGAATTTGAAGTAGCGGAAGCTCTGGACAAACAAGGTCAACGCCCTGCTGAGCGGCTTGCCAGGCTTGGTGTTCTTGGTGCCAGAACCCAATGCGTTCACATGACCCAGATCAGTGACTCAGACATCGCCTTGCTTGCAGACACAGGAACGCACGTTATCCATTGCCCCGAATCCAACCTCAAGCTTGCCAGCGGCCTTTGCCCTGCCCACAAGCTTATGGAGCATGGAATTAACCTCGCAATAGGAACCGACGGCGCCGCCAGCAACAACGACCTGGATTTATTTGGCGAAATCCGCACCGCAGCTATGGTGGCCAAAGTCGTTGCCAATGATGCCGCAGCGCTCTCTGCCCATGAAGCACTTAAAATGGCTACGCTCAATGGCGCCCAGGCTCTGGGCCGGGACAACGAACTGGGCTCACTGGTGGCCGGCAAGCTGGCCGACATTATCGCCGTTGATCTTGGCGATCCTTTTATTCAGCCGGTTTATGACCCAGCCTCTCACCTGGTTTACAGCAATCATGGCCGGGCAGTAACCCATAGCTGGATTAACGGCGTACCTCAGGTACAGGATGGAAAACTGACGCGCATAGATGTTCCCGACCTTATGCTTCGTGTTGAGGGCTGGGCCAGGCAAATCCGCCAGCAGCAGGCTGACTAACCGAATTTCGACTGATTGATCAGGCAGAACGCAACATGACAAACCAGAACGTTGACCGTAATGAAATCGCTAAATTTGAAGCGCTGGCCAGTCGTTGGTGGGACCCCACCAGCGAGTTCAAGCCGCTGCACGACATTAACCCGTTGCGCCTGAACTATATCGACGAGCGTGTACCCCTTGCCGGAAAGCGGGTGGCAGACATAGGCTGTGGCGGCGGATTGCTATCCGAAGGCATGGCACTGCGCGGCGCTCATGTGACTGGCATAGATATGGGTGAAGCACCTCTGGCCGTTGCGCGATTGCATGGAATGGAAAGCGGGGTCAAAGTGGACTATCAGCAGATTACCGTTGAAGAGCTGGCCCGCGACCCCGAGCATGCGGGTCAGTACGATGCCGTTACCTGTCTGGAAATGCTCGAGCATGTACCCGATCCAGCTTCTGTCGTCAAAGCGTGTTCTGCACTGCTAAAACCCGGCGGACATCTGTTTGTTTCTACCATCAATCGCAACCCTAAATCCTTCCTGTTTGCGATTATTGGTGCTGAATACGTTCTGAATATGCTTCCCAAGGGAACGCATGAATGGAAGAAGTTTATCCGACCATCGGAAATGTCGGACTACTTGCGTCATGCAGGCCTGGATGTACGCGAGCTGACCGGTATGACATATAACCCCGTTACCCGCTCCTATAAACTGGGCCGGGACGTGGATGTAAACTACCTTATGCATGCACGGGATATTCGTGAAAGCTGAACGGCCCTCCACCGTCCTGTTTGATCTCGACGGCACATTGATCGACACAGCGCCGGATTTTATACGCTGCCTGAATGACTTGCGTCATCAACACGGGCTCCCGGCGCTTCCGGCCGATCACATACGCCGCTCCGTCTCCAATGGTGCCCGGGCCATGGTGCGGGTGGGGTTTGGCTTTGAACCAGAACACCCTGATTATCTCGACAGACATACGGCCTTTCTGGATCTTTACGAAGCAGGCGTAGCGGTTGAAACCCGCCTTTTCGACGGTATGGATGCCCTGCTCCAGTCGCTGGAATACCGGGGAATTCCCTGGGGCATTGTCACCAACAAGCCGGCACGTTTTGCCACCCCACTGGTTCAGGCGCTTGGCTTGGCGGAGCGCTGTGCATCGCTGGTCTGCCCGGATCATGTCACCGATCGGAAACCTCATCCAGAGGCCCTTTTCCTCGCCTGCAAGCAAGTCGGAGCAGATCCCGCCCGGGCGGTGTACGTAGGCGATCATGAACGGGATATCGAAGCGGGCCGCAATGCGCACATGAAAACCATTGCCGTGCGATACGGCTATATCGAAGAGCCTGAAACCGTTGATCTATGGCAAGCCGACATGGTCGCAGACACCGTCAACGATCTCGCAAAGCTGCTACAATAACGCGCTTCTAAAACCGACCAACTTTGACACACTCGGACATACCCCTACCGGGCACGGAGACAGGTTATGCAAGATTACCAGGCACCCGCTGATCTTCTTAAAGACCGCATCATACTGGTGACCGGCGCAGGCAGCGGAATCGGCCGCACAGCTGCCAAAACCTACGCCGCCCACGGTGCCACTGTAATTCTTGTGGGGCGCACCGTGGGCAAGCTGGAATCGGTCTATGATGAAATCGAAGCTGATGGACACCCGAAGCCGGCGATCGTGCCGATGAACTTTGAAGGTGCCGCGGTAAAAGACTATGAAGAACTGGCCATGACGCTGGAAGACAACTTCGGTAAGCTCGATGGGCTCTTACACAACGCCGGCATTCTGGGCGATCGAAGCCCGGTCGAAATGTATGACCCGGAAACCTGGAGCAAGGTCATGCACGTGAACGCAACAGCGCCGTTCCTGCTTAGCCGGGCAATGATACCTCTGCTGCGCAAATCCGACGCAGCTTCGGTTATCTTCACCTCCTCAGGTGTTGGCCGTAAAGCGAAGGCTTATTGGGGCGCCTATGCAGTATCCAAGTTCGCAATCGAAGGCCTGAGCCAACTGCTGTCTGATGAGCTCGACGACGAACATAACAACGTGCGTGTAAACAGCCTCAACCCCGGCGCGACCAGAACGAATATGCGAGCTCACGCCTACCCGGCAGAAAATCCGCAGCAGAACCCGGCGCCGGAAGAGTTGATGCCGATCTACCTTTACCTGATGGGCAGTGACAGCGCCGGCGTAAACGGCCAGAAACTGGACGCCCAACCGAAATAATGGAACTGCTTTTCTATACGACGTCCCAATGCCACCTGTGCGAGCTCGCTGAAGCCCTGTTGGTGAGTACGCCTATGCCGGTTGCCATACCGGTTGACGTAGTGGATATCGCCCAATCTGAAGAGCTGGTGCAGCGTTACGGTACGCGCATTCCGGTGCTCCGACGCGACGATACTGGTCATGAGCTCGACTGGCCATTTACCCGGGAACAGTTACTTACGTTTCTGCAATGAGGAATTCACTGACATGTTGATGGTTATCTCACCCGCCAAAACCCTCGACTACGAGAGCCCGCTGGCAACGAATACCTGTACCCAGCCAGATTTTCTGGACGATGCCTGCGAACTGATTGACCAGCTCAAGGAGCTAGAGCCGCACCAGGTCAGCAACCTGATGAGCATCAGCGATAAGCTGGGCCAATTAAACGCCGAACGTTTTCAAAACTGGCACACGCCTTTCTCTCCAGAGAATGCCCGCCAGGCGATCCTGGCGTTCAAGGGTGACGTCTATACAGGGCTGGATGCGGAAAGCTTCAGCGAGCAGGATTTCAATTTCGCGCAGAAGCACCTACGGATGCTTTCCGGCCTATACGGCATTCTTAAACCCCTCGACCTGATGCAGCCTTACCGGCTGGAAATGGGCACAAAGTTTGAGAACAAACGGGGCAAGGATCTCTACGCATTCTGGGGCGATCAACTCACCCAGGAAATAAATCGCCTATTGAAGAGCGATGACGAGGTGCTGGTAAACCTGGCTTCGAACGAATATTTCAAAAGCTTGAAGAAGAAAGACCTTGAAGGACAGCTTATTACCCCCCAATTCAAGGATTGGAAGAACGGTCAGTATAAAATGATCAGCTTCTATGCGAAAAAGGCCCGCGGTCTTATGTGCCGGTACGCCATCCTGAATCGCATTACCAATGCGAACGACCTCAAGGGTTTTGACCTTGATGGTTACTATTTCAGCGAAGACCAGTCCGACAAGAACAACTGGGTTTTCCTGCGGGACGAACAGTAATCCAGATTGAACTTGGAGAAAATCATGAATGAAGCAGTTTTTTCGCAGATCGCCATGTTGGTGTTTCTGACGGGTCTTATTGGCTGGATGGGTTTTATCGTCTGGGATCTGGCCAAAAGATCACAGGCCGGAAAGTTCGGCACTCTCGCCCTGTTCACCGTATTGGGGGCTGGTGTCTTCGGTTTTATCATCAAAACAGTACTCGTAGAAGTCATCCAAATATGAAAGACAAGGATCAAACCTGATGTGGTTTCGCAATGCCCGCGTTTTCCGTTTTACCAAGCCATTTGATATCTCTGCTGAAGAGCTGGAAGAAAAGCTGAGCGGCGATGCATTCAAGCCCTGCGGCCCACAAGAAACCACTCGCCAGGGATGGGTTCCACCTCTTGGCAAGTTTGGTGACATGCTTGTTCACAGTGCCAATGGTTACCACCTGATTGCATTACGCAAGGAAGAAAAGATCCTGCCCGGTCCGGTGGTAAAGGACGCTGTTGAAGAGAAAGCAGAAGCCATAGAACTGGAACAGGGGCGCAAGGTTCGTCGCAAGGAAAAAGACGAGATCAAAGAGCAGGTTATGCTGGAGATGCTGCCCCAGGCATTTTCCCGAAACCGCCGCTGCTTCGCTTATCTGGCTCCGAAGGATGGCGTTCTGGTGGTGGATGCGGGTTCTGCCAAACAGGCGGAAGACCTGGCATCTACCCTGCGCAAGAGCCTGGGATCCCTGCCCGTTCGGCCGCCCGTGGTAGAACAGGCTCCAGCTTTCACTTTTACTGGCTGGCTGAACGAAACTATCGATCTGCCGGGTGTCGTGGTGCTCGGGAACGAGTGTGAATTGAAAGATCCATCTGAAGACGGCGGCGTCGTTCGTTGCAAAGGGTTGGACCTGAAAGCAGACGAAATCCGCAATCACCTGGAAGCAGGCATGCAGGTCACCAAGCTGGCCGTAACCTGGGACGAAAACGTGTCCTTTATCCTGGATGAAGAACTGGGCATTCGCCGGTTGAAGTTCGGAGAAACACTTCAGGACCAGCTTGACGACGTAGATGTGGATGATGCTGTCGCAAAATTTGACGCTGCCTTCACCCTCATGACCCTGGAGCTGTCAAAACTGATTCCGGGATTGCTGGACGCCATGGGCGGTGAAGACCGTTCAGCCATCGTCGAAGAGTAAACTCACAGGCACGGGAGCGCCGCTGGCACCTTTCATCGAAAGGTCTCAGTGGGCGCTCTTACCCAGCCGCTCCTTCTGCCAGTCTTTTTCCGGCTCGTTCAGCACAAGCCGCAGATCCATCACCTCTTCTTCAACGTTGTACTTGACCTCAAAGCCCATATGCTCCGCAAGCTGCAGCATCGGGCGATTGTCTGCCAAAACGTTGCCCACCATTTCCACCGTACCGCGAGCCCGGCAGTAATCGATCATTTTCTGCATCAGGGCGACACCCAAGCCTTCGCCCTTCATTTTGTCGTGCACCATCACAGCAAACTCGCACTGCAGGTTATCGGCGTCTGTCCAGGTTCTTACGGTACCCAGGGTTTCATCGCCTTCACCGTCTTCTCTCGGCGCATTGGCGATGAAGACCATTTCCCGGTCGTAGTCGATCTGCACCATCTGCGCGACGTCTTCCCGGGAGAAGTGCTTGCGGTACTGAAAGAAGCGATAACGTATGGATTCGGGCGACTGCAGCTCATGGAACACTCGGTGTGACGGCTCATCTTCTGCAAGAGCCGGGCGGATAACGACCCGCCGACCGGACTTGGGAAGCACCAGCCATTCCTCAAGCTCTCTCGGGTACGGCTGAATAATCGGCCGGCCTGGCGTTTCAGAAAGATCGATTGCCACGCTAACGGCGACCGCACCCTGGTCATTAAACAGCAAAGGTGAAATCTCCAACCCACGAATCTCCGGGTTATCGATCACAATCTGGGAAAGGGTAACCAGTGTTTCCGATACCGCCCGGATATCGGATTCAGGCGCCAGGCTGTGCTCTCTGAGCAACTTGTACATATAGGTTCGGCGCAGCAGCTCGCGGGCAAGAACCATATTAAGCGGCGGCAACGCAATCTGCCGATCTGACATGACGTTTATATGGGCACCCGAGGCTCCACAAACCACGAGGGGGCCGAACAGGACATCTCTGGTAATTCCGACACTGAACTCAACACCACCAATGTGTTGATAGGAGCGCTGCATGGCAAAACCGAGAAATCCGCTGTCCGGGAAGTGCTTCAGATACTCTGTCATCAGGAAACGGCAGGCATCGATAATCTCGGACTCACTGTTCAGCTTCTGCATCGTACCCTTATAGCGACGCTGAGCAACGCTCAGCTTCATGAAAGGGTGGCAGGCTTCCTCATGAACAATAGTGACATCCACCATTCGGCGCTCTATCGAAAAAGCCTCGATGACTTCTTCTACATCGTCGCAATAGACCGTTTCAATCGCGCGGATGCCGTAATCGCGAATCACATCCCGGGCTTCCCGGCTCGACAAGTGTTTTCGACCAGAGCGAAGTGCGCTCATGACCATCCGACGGGTTTTCGTGTGGTCTGCAAAATGGTCGGTAAACGATTCCGGAGTCTCCGTCAGCAAGCGCTGGACTCGCTGATGCCGCACATGTTGCATAAAGGCAACGACCGCCTTCTCCGGATTGAAAAACGATGGCACACCGGCGCGATAGAACTCTTCTCGTGAATCCATCACCGTGCTCTGCCCAAGCCAGCAGGTAAAAATATTGAGCCGCGTACCTTTGGAAGCCTGCACGACGGCATCTGCAATCTGCAGGTTATCCTCCTTCAGACTGGGCGCGTACATCACCAGCACGTTCGCTACTTCAGGATCCTTGGCCAGAATTTTAATTGCCTTTCCATAAAGTTCCGGCGATGCATCGTAGTTAAGATCGATCGGGTTTTTTCGAGTCCAGTAAGGTGGCAAAAGCTCAGCGAGGGCTTTGACACTGGCTTCAGACAACTTGGCCAGCTCGCCACCCAAATCTGCCAGACGGTCAACAGCAAGAACGCCCGGCCCTACACCATTGGCCATAATGGCAAGGGATTCTCGGCGAAGCGGCCGCATACGGGTGAGAGTTTCCAGCGCATCAAACATCTGCCCCAGCCCATCAACGCGCAACACACCGGCGCGCTGAAGCATGGCATCGTATATAGGGTCACTGCGCACAATGCCATCCGGCAGCTCATGTGTTAACCACTCGGATTCCGGCACGCGCCCGGATTTCACAGCAATCACCGGTTTTGTTCTAGAGGCCACCCGCACAGCAGACATAAAGCGCCGTGCGTTTGGAATATTTTCGATATGAAGGAGGATCGCCCGTGTCTGGGTGTCCTGAGCAAGATAGTCGATCAGATCATCATGATCGATGTCCATGCCATCACCGAGGGTGAGGAAATAGGAGAAACCGACGCCGCGGGCAAATGCCCAGTCAATCACCGAACTTGCGACCGTGCCTGACTGGCCCACAAATGCCACGCGACCGGGAAGAACACCCATATGCGCATAGGTGGCATTCAGGCTTCTGGCCGGCACCATCAAGCCAATCGTGTTCGGGCCTAAAACTCTGATACCGGTTTCCTTTGCCGCCTCGCGAACCGCATACATCAGCGGTTTTCCGGTTTTACTGTGAGTACGGGACATGCCGCCGGTCATCACGATTGCCGTACGTACCCCCGCCTCGCCCAGGCGTCGAATGGTCTTGGCCACGGTATCCGGTGGCGTACAGACAATGGCGAGATCCGGCGAAAACTCCATTTTGGAGACTTTTTTTACACAGGGTACGCCATGAACGTTGTCATACTCATTCTGGTTAACAACCAGAAGCTTGCCCGGATAACCGCCGCCCATCAGGTTTCGCAACACCATACCACCAAGGTTGTCTGCCCGCTCCGATGCCCCGATCACTGCAATTGACGCAGGATTGAACAGACTTTCCAGATACCGGGTGCTCAAGCTGACTCTCCTTCAGTAGGTGTTTGCCCTATCTTATGCATAGATGAACCGATGTGAAATGCCTATCGCCCCTATAAGACCAAAGAAACACAGCAACAGCAGGTTATCCCTGATAAAATCAAAAAGAATACAAGTATAGTCGGGGCGTTTAGAGATCTATGACCACCGCATTTTTTTCCCATGATGACTTCAAAAAACACGACATGGGGCCAGAGCATCCCGAGTGCCCTGAGCGTCTAGCAGCTATCATCAGCTACATTGCCGATACCGGGGTTGCCGAAAAGCTTGACTGGGTACGCCCGGAAGAAATCACCCGCGATCAGCTTCTGAACGTGCACCCGGAACGCTATCTGCAACAGCTCGACATGATGCAACCGACCCGTGGCAGAGTGTTTACCGACCCGGACACCGCCATGATGCCGGACACTCTGCGTGCCGCAAGATTGGCTGCCGGAGCCAACGTTCAGGCCGTAGACATGGTGATGAGCAGCCAGGTTACGAATGCGTTTATCTGTGCGCGGCCGCCCGGCCACCACGCGGAGCGCAGCAAGTCCATGGGCTTCTGTTTTTACAACAACATTGCGTTGGCTGCTATGCGCGCTCTTAACTTCCACCACCTCGAGCGAGTCGCCATCGTTGACTTCGATGTGCACCAGGGGAATGGTACGGTAGACATTGTGAGCGGAGATGAGCGCATACTGATGTGCTCCAGCTTCCAGCACCCCTTTTACCCCCACTCCCACGTTCATCGGCAGGCCGACAACATCGTCAACATCCCCATCGAAGCAGGCTGCTCCGCTGAGGACTTCCGAAAACGGGTGGAGTCCGGGTGGATCAAACGCCTGAATGCCTTCAAGCCACAGGTGGTTCTGATCTCCGCAGGGTTTGACGCGCACCGCCTCGATCCTATGGGCGAGCTTAATCTCGAAACCGAAGACTATCGGTGGCTAACTGAAATTCTGGCGGACGTAGCGGCAGAGCACAGTAACGACCGAATCATTTCAACACTCGAAGGTGGTTATCATCTGAAGGCTCTCGCCGAGAGCGTCAATGCCCATTTGGAAGTGCTGAGTTCGATCTACTGATTTGTCCAAGACAAGGAACCGGCAAGCCAGCAGCACTAACCCGCGGAAGCGCCGCCGTAGCCATTGGCTTGCTGCAGTTCCGGACGATCGCCCTCGCGCTGCAAACGGATAGTTGTGCGGCGATTTTCTGCAGCCCGACGGGACACGGGATATTGGTCTCCATGGGCTCTTACTGTGATCAGATCCGGATCTACGCCACGATTTTTCAGGTAATCCGCCACTACATTGGCGCGATCCTCAGACAATGCCCGGTTATCAATACGACTCCCGACACTATCACTGTGGCCATCGACAAAGACACGCTCGACCGTGGTGTCAGCCATAAGATAAGCAACGATGTCGTCCAGCATGTTCATATCAGCTTCCGACAGATTCCTGCTTCCGCTGGCAAACGCGACTCTCGAGCGCCCAATCTGATCAATATTCACCGGTAATAGATTGGCCGCACAAGACCGATAAAGCTGATACTGGCCGTTAAAATTTATGTTCGACACCTGCACCCTGACCGGACTCCCGTCGTACCAGGACGCGCGAGTAACGGTTGGACGCATACCATCTAGCAGGCCTTGCGCAAGAACCACCGCCTGGCGCGTTTCAAGGGATACGGGGCGGCGCCCCTCGGAAATATTTACCGTACCCACAGGCCTGGGAGCCACCCCCGGCCGCCAGACGGGTGCCTCAACAACGAGCGCGCCACGCCCGGGCCGCATAAGGCGCGACTCAGACTCCAGAAAGAACGACAGGCTTTCACCAGCCCTGTGCCTGAAAACGGCACGACCATAGCCGGGGACTTCATGCACCAGAGAACATTCAAAAACGGATTCGGCAAGATACCACTGACTGTTCGAGATTCCTGCGCCATAGCTTCCAGCCAGGCCTGCCCCAGGAAAAAAAATGCCCAGCGCCAGAGTTCCCAGCAGTTTTCGCGATTTTCTGGAGAAAGCGAGTGCCATAACAGTCATACCGTTGTTTCACGGATGTTTAGTGGTTTCCATGGTTAACGGCATCGGCGCGGTATTCTTTAATCTACGAGAGGAAAAACAATCACCGGCGCGTTCTGTTATAATCGCGCAAATTTTCCGGGCTAAAGCGCCGTCCAAATCAAACACGCTTCTCACGCCTTTTATTCAGCCCTTTGAAGGTATCGCGGAAATCAGCTCATGACCGAACAACTTACCCTTTTGCGCCCCGACGACTGGCACCTGCACGTTCGTGACGGCGATGTTCTCAAGGACGTCGTGCCGGCAACCGCAGCCTGTTTTGGGCGGGCGATCATCATGCCCAACCTTGTTCCCCCGGTTACAACTGCCGCAGCAGCCTCAGCATATCGGGAGCGCATACTGGCAGCGGCCCAAGGCACGGATTTCCGGCCATTGATGACGATTTACCTCACAGAATCCACCACCCGCGAAGACATTCTTGAAGCTCGTGCGGAAGGCGTAGTCGCGGCAAAACTCTACCCCGCCGGCGCCACCACAAATTCCGCTTCCGGCGTGCAGGACATTCGTAATATCTACCCGGTCCTGGAGGCCATGTCAGAGTGTGGCATGCTGCTGCTTGTTCATGGCGAAGTCACCGATGCGGACATTGATATTTTTGATCGGGAAAAGGTATTCCTTGAGCGCGTGCTGGCGCCGACGCTGGAAGCTTTTCCCAAACTCAGGGTTGTGCTTGAGCACATCACTACCGCTGATTCTGCGGAATTCGTTCGGCAACACCAGGGCGACAATCTTGGTGCAACGCTTACGCCCCAACACCTGATGTACAATCGTAATCACATGCTGGTAGGCGGCATACGCCCTCACCTTTACTGCCTTCCAATACTGAAGCGCAACCGACACCAGCAAGCCCTGAGAGACGCCATTGCCAGCGGCGACAAACGATTCTTTCTGGGAACCGACTCTGCCCCGCACGCAAAGGATAAGAAAGAGGCGGCCTGCGGCTGTGCAGGTTGCTACTCGGCCTACGGCGCAATCGGACTCTACGCGGACCTGTTTGAAGAACTTGGCGTTCTTGACCAGCTGGAAGCCTTTGCGAGCATAAACGGGGCGGACTTCTATGGCCTGCCACGAAATACCGATACTATTACCTTGGTGAAGGAGCCCTGGGCAATGCCAAATGAATTACCCTTGGCGGATGGCACCATCGTTCCTCTGAAAGCTGGCGAAACTATTAACTGGCGCCTTGCTTAAACGTTCCACGACTTCCTGATAAACGGCCAAGACCGGAGCTTTAGTGACTGACGAAAACACACAATCGCACCCCATGTCCCGCAGATTCCGCGGCTTTTTACCCGTAGTTGTCGATGTGGAGACCGGCGGTTTCAATCCGGAACGCGATGCACTGCTGGAAATAGCTGCGGTGATGCTGACCATGGACGAGGACGGCCGCATACGCCGCGCCGAGACTCACGTGCAACAGATCGATCCGTTTGAAGGAGCCAACCTGGAGCAATCTGCGCTGGACTTCACCGGAATCGATCCCTGGAACCCGGAGCGGGAGGCAGTGCCGGAGCGCGAAGGCCTGAGCGAAATATTCAGTCCCATCCGCCGGGCGGTCAAAGCACACGATTGCAAACGCGCAGTGCTCGTAGGACACAACGCAACCTTCGATCACAACTTTGTATTTGCGGCGGCACAACGAGCGGAGATCAACCGGAACCCGTTCCATCCCTTCTCCACATTCGATACAGCCACCCTTGCGGGACTGGCTTATGGCCACACGGTTCTGGCCCAGGCCTGCAAGCTTGCGGGCATCCCGTTCAGTAACAAGGAGGCTCACTCTGCTGCTTACGATGCGGAAAAAACAGCCGATCTGTTCTGCGGGATCGTCAACCGCTGGCTCGACCTGGGCGGATTCCCGCCGCCGCTGATTCCGGATGAAACCGAATAGCAAGACTCCCTGTCGAAAACAGCACCCACAAAAAACCCGCAACTCAGTGCGGGTTTTTTGATTCAATGCTGCGACAAATGCTGCTTACCAGTGAATACCTCGCATAACGGCTGCAAATGCAACCTGCTCCGTAGATACCTTAGCCTTTTCAACAGACTTGCCGCCTACGCCCGGAGAGGAATCCGGGAACATCCGATACCCTGTATTCATTACTATTTCACCCATCTTCGGCGCCAATGCATGCAGCACCTGGGCAAAAATACCAAGACGTGTAGCAACACGCTTGGGACGTTCAACTATGGCGTTCGTCACCAGATCCGCTGCCTCTTCCGGTGAAAGAGTAGGCACTGAATCGTAGATCTTGGTAGGTGCAATCATTGGCGTTTTAACCAACGGCATATTGATGGTGGTAAAGGTTACATTACGGTCCGACCATTCAGACGCCGCGCATCGACTGAAGGCATCCAGCGCCGATTTTGAAGCCACATACGCTGAGAAGCGTGGCGCATTGGTAAGAACGCCAATGGAGGAAATGTTAACCACGTGACCACGGTGCCGCTCCAGCATGGAAGGTGCAAACCCCATGATCAAGCGAACAGAGCCGAAGTAGTTCAGTTGCATGGTGCGCTCGAAATCGTGGAATCTATCGAATGACAACGACAATGAACGACGGATGGAGCGCCCGGCATTGTTCACCAGAACATCAACATGACCGTGGTTATCCAGCACAGTTTTTACAAACCTGTCGCAATCTTCCATGTCGGAAAAATCACACTGGTAGGCATGCACATTGCCACCCCTGGCTTCCAGAGATGCTGCCACCTCGTCCAGTTTTTCCTTGGTACGAGCACCAATCACCAGAATAGCACCAGCTTCCGCCAGCTTCTCTGCCGTCGCCAGACCGATACCGGACGTTGCGCCGGTGATCACACAGACCTTGCCTTCAACCGTGCCCTTCAGCGTGTGGTCCCTGAACAGGTCCGGGTCGAGATGGCGCTCCCAGAAATCCCATATCACCGGTGCGTAACTCTCAAGGCGCGGAACCTCGATACCCGTGCCTTTCAGCGCGCGCTCGGTTTCACGAGCATCGAAGCGGGTGGGATAATTTATAAAAGACAACACTGAGCGTGGAATGCCCATATCATCCAGCACAGCGCTAGTGATTCGCTTTACGGGGGGCAGGTTTTTCAGGCTTTGGCGAATAAACGGTGGCACAAAACCAAACATGCGGGAGTCAATACGCATACCCATCTTGGGTGCGTGGCCGGCCTCACAGAATATGTTAAGAATCTCACCCACTTTGTAAGGATCAGAATCTACGAGGTGGAAGCAATTGCCGTCCTCGCCCTCCAGATGTGCGATGTGATCCAGAGCATTAACGACGAAGTCTACAGGGACAACGTTCAGGCGGCCCCCTTCAACACCAATCGTCGGCACCCATTGCGGTAGTGTGCGACGAATTTTCTGAATCATTTTAAAGAAATAGTAAGGGCCATCGACCTTGTCCATTTCGCCCGTTTCCGAGTGACCGATCACCATGCCCGGGCGGTATATACGGAACGGCACTTTGCACTCTTCACGAACTACTTTTTCAGATTCGTGTTTGGTCATCAGGTAGGGATGATCCAGCTTTTCAGCTTCTTCAAACATGTCTTCGCGGAAAATACCTTTGAACAAACCTGCTGCGGCAATAGAAGAAACATGATGAAAGTGTTTTGCTTTCATAGCATCCGCAGCATTAACTGCCGCTCTGGTGCCATCAATATTCGTAGCCTGCTGAGCCTCCTCATCTGCACCCATGTCGTAGACAGCTGCCAGATGGAAAAAGTGATCAACCTTTCCTGTAAGCGATTTCAGGGCTTTGGCATCAATGCCCAGGTTTTCCCGGGTGAGGTCGCCGAACACGGCTTTGACACGGGACTCGTCAACACCCCAGCGTTCTCTGAGTGCGTCGAGCTTTCCCGCAGACTGCTCGCGCACAAGCAGGTGAACCGTGCCGCCCCTTTCCAGTAATTTTTCCACAAGAAAACGGCCAATAAACCCCGTACCACCGGTCAGGAAATAATTCATTGATAATCCACCCTGCATAATGCTCTGTTGTTGTCTGTTAACACCGACCTTATTAGACTAAAGTCTTATATTGGCCAAGTGAGGCGGCATTGTAACTAAATGCAGCTTTCATGTATCGGTCTTTATTAGAGCTTTTGCTCTGTAACCTGTTGTTTTAAATAGAGCAATTGCTCTAAAACCTTCTCGCTCTGCCTGTACTTTTTGTCGACATGAAGAACTTGAGATTAGCACAGTAATTCGGGCGTGCCCTCCTCATTGCCTAATTACCACAAAGCAATGAAACAGTCAGCCAGCAATGCGATAATCCGGAACTTGTTGCCGATTCAGGCGTCAATTCTTTTCACAGACCAGCGATATCCGGAAACCAGACAATGCAGAATGACAACCCGAATACTGAGCGCTACATCGCCATTGCCCGAGCCTGCCTGAAAGCCATCAACGACACGGCAGAGAACTCAGGTGACCGGGAGCAAAAAATTCAGGCGGTTTACGAGGCTATCGACACGGCGTTTCAGGCAGAGTTTGCCGATTACCGTCAATCCGTCGCGATCATGGCAACCGTGCTGGAACGAATCGCTTCGGGCCAGCTTGACGGCGAAAAAGCCACAGAACTCGCCCGCAAGACACTGGATCAGCAACCGGAGAATACCCGAAAGGCAATGATGCATTAAATTGAGCACTCCATTTCTGCGCCAGATCGTACATTCACAGACACTTTCCAGAAGCTCCTTAACGGATAACAGAGGCCCTATGCAAATTGGTATTTACTTGAATGCAAGAGTAAAGGTGCTAACGGCGAATGCATTTGCGCTTCTGTTGCTGTTATTCGTCAGCTCGCTTGCTATTGCGGCACAGACACCGGAAAAAAGCCCGAACGATAACAACCAATACCGCTTCATTGAACTGGATAATGGCCTGCGGGCCATTCTTGTCTTTGATAAAGACGCGGACAAAGCCGCTGCCTCCATGAACGTCGCAGTCGGAAGTGGCGATGACCCGAAAGAGCGGGAAGGCATTGCACACTTCCTGGAGCACATGCTGTTTTTGGGCACTGAAAAGTATCCAGAGCCAGGTGAGTATCAACAATTCATCAAAAGCCACGGCGGCAGCCATAACGCCTTTACCGCGTTTAGTAATACCAACTATTTCTTTGACATCCAGGCTGATTATCTCGAGCCGGCGCTGGATCGCTTTGCCCAGCAATTTGCGGCGCCCCTCTTTACAGCTGACCTTGTTGATCGCGAGCGCAACGCCGTTCATTCAGAATTTAGTGCGAAACAAAAAGAAGACGGCCGCCGCTTCTATTCCGTCAAAAAAGCCGCCAGTAATCCGGAGCACGCTTTCCACCAGTTTGCTGTCGGCAACCTGACCACGCTGGAGAACACAGACGCCAACCCTCTTCGGCCCGATCTGATTGAGTTCTGGAAAACCCATTATTCCGCAAACCTGATGACTCTTGCCGTTTATGGGCCGCAGCCGCTGGACGAGCTTGAAGCCATGGTGAGGGTTCGTTTTGACGCCATTGAAAACCGTGACCTGGAACCAAAAGCTCACACCGAAGCGCTGCTGGACCCAACTGTCTTGCCCGCGAAAGTAACGGCAGAAGCGATCAAGGATGTTCGCAGCCTCACCCTGTCGTTCCCGATTTCATCTCAAAAAGACAATTACCGTACAAAGCCGGCCAGCTACATTGCCAACCTGTTGGGCCATGAAGGGTCAGGAAGTCTTTTTGATGTCCTCAAGAAGAACGGCCTGGCAGATAGCCTGTCAGCAGGCATTGGCATGGATACAGGCGAAAACGCCACACTGGACATCAGTATTGCGCTTACGCCTGAGGGATTGAGACGGCATGAAGAAATTCTGCCTCTGGTATTTCGGTACATCGACATTGTTCGTGAGCAAGGTATAAAGCAACAGCGTTTCGACGAGATGCAGCGGCTGACACAAATCGACTTTCGCTTTCGCGAACGGGGCGAGCCCATGCACGAGGTCATGCGGCTGTCGAGCCAACTCCAGGACTATCCCGCAGAGGATGTCCTCAGCGCGCCCTGGCTGATGGATCGCTACGCACCGAACCAGTACCAGGAGATTCTTTCCAGACTGACTCCGGACAACGTCATGGCCTATTTGCTCGCCCCGCAGCTCGAACTGAAGAATCCGAATGTTACCCAGTGGTATGACACACCCTGGCAAATCGAACCTCTCGATACGGAAGCTCTGCGGACTGACGCCCCGAGCGCAATGGCAAAAGCCCTTCAATTACCCTTACCCAATCCGTTCGTACCGGAAAACCTGGCCATGGTGCCTGGCAAGACCATGAGCAAACCCGAATTGCTGGGCAACCAGGAGGGCATGGCTATCTGGTTTGCGCGGGACACTCGTTTCAATACGCCAAAAGCCAACGTGTTCTTCAGCTTGCGTACCCCCGCGGCTCGGGTATCTGCGCGCAGCCACGTGCTTACGAGGCTACTGGTGGACAGCATCAACAACAATCTCAACGCCTGGGCTTACTCTGCACGCCTCGCCGGGCTGGATTACAGCATCTATCCGCACCTGCGCGGTGTTACTGTGCGCGTTGGCGGCTACAGCGACAACCTGCATACGTTGATGAATCGTATCCTTATGCAGGTTTCGGCGCCGGATATCACCCGCCAGCGTTTTGATATCGCCCGACAAAACATGATTGACGGCCTGAAAAACAAGGCCAAAGACCGGCCAGTTGAACAAACATCGGAATTCATTCAGACCGCCCTGATGGAAGACACCTGGAGCACCGAAGAAAAACTGCAGGCCGCCAGAGAGGTTACTCTCGATGAACTCAGGTCTTTCGCCGAGACGCTACTCTCACAAGTCGACCCGGTGCTCATGGCTCATGGAAATATTACAGAAGCCTACACACTCAACCTGGCACAACAGATTGATGCCATCGTTCTGGGCAAAAGCGACTTTGTAGAGGTTGAGCGCAGCCGCATGCGAAAGCTGCCCGCAGAGGAAATGCTGGTATCCCTGAACGTAGACCACCCGGACACCGGATACACACTTTATATGCAGGGTAAGAACACCAGCTTTGAAGAGCGCGCCCGCTTCCGTCTGTTGGCTCAGATTATCAGCAGCCCGTTTTATAAAGACATCCGCACCACCCGCCAGCTTGGCTACATTGTCTACGCCACACCCTTTGAAATGCTCGAAACTCCTGCTCTGGGTTTTATTGTTCAATCCCCCACTGCCACCCAGGAAACGATCGACCAAGCGGTTCGCGAGTTCACTGAAGGTTTTGAGGCGGACCTAAACGCACTGAGTGCGGAGCGCCTTGAGCGTGAAAAGCAGGCAGTAATCAGTGGCATACTGGAACAGGATCGGCAGCTGGGTGAGATTTCAGGGCGCTACTGGCGCGAGATTGATCGCGGCGCGGATGGCTTTGACTCCCGTGAGAAACTTGCAGAGGCCGTTGAGGCTGTAAACCTTGAAGAGCTGAAGGCCACTTTCAGGGATGCTGCGCTGAACAGAGAGCGGGCGCTTCGTGCAGTGACGGGAGGAGAAGGACTGAGCGCGAATGAAGCCCGCGACCTTGTCCTTTCTCAACCGCCGGTTACTGCCAAGTAGAGGCGGGCGTTACGTACCGCCGGCCAGGCGCTGAAAGCGCGCCCAGTCTTCCGGCTCATCCACATCCCACCGGGGCTCCAGCAAAGCAACGCTGAGCCCCAGCTTTTTCAGCCGCTCACAAGTTTGCTCCAGAACGGCCTCAGTGCCCCAATCAATATCATCCAGCATGTGTGGAACCACCCGGCGAGCGCCAATCAGCACATAGCCGCCGTCATCTGAAGGGCCTAAAACCACATCGTACTCCTCCAGAGCGGCCAACGCCTGATGCACATACCCGGGCTCAACCGATGGGCAATCACTACCGACAATCATCGCTAACGGGTGGGACTCCAGGGCATTGCCAAGCGCATTCAACATGCGATCACCCAGATTAGCGCCCTGCTGTACTTTCTGGACCAGGTTCCGTTGCTCAATCGTGCGGACAATGCTCTGCGAGTCACTCGGCACAGTCTCAACGCTCCTATCCCACCAGAACTGTACAGGGTGGCCGGAACCATAAAGGTTATCCAGCACCGCAAGCGTAAGTGTTATGTGCGCATTCAGCGCCCCGAAAACACCCAGCGCCGGAATAAGGCGGGTCTTTACCCGACCGGCTTCCGGCCATTTAGCGAATTGCATGACCAGTGCAGCAGAGCCTTCAATCTTTGGCATTTCGAATATCCGAACGGTAGGAATGAACAAGCGCTTCCGGTGAGTCACCGCGCCAGTAGCGCCACCGTAAGCGCCACATAAGAAAAATCGTGCGCCAGACACCCTTTTGCTCCCAGCGACGGCTATCGGTGACGACCGGCTCGTGAATGCAGAAAGGGCGCGAAACCAGACGGAGCCTGCGGGAAAATTCAATATCTTCCATGATCGGCAAACAATCAAACCCGTGCAGATCCTCAAAAACCTCCCGGCGCATGAACATTGCCTGATCACCGGTACAAATACCTGTTAACCGGGATCGCTGATTCATGAACCAGGCAATCACCGAAAACATAACGCCCTGGCCACTCAGGCTAACGTCGAAACGCCCCCAGTCTTTGTTGCTATGAAAAAATTCACTCAGGCAATCAGATGCATTAGAAGGAAGAAGAGTATCAGCATGCAAAAATAACAAAACACTCCCTTCGGCGACGGCTGCGCCCGCATTCATCTGAGCGGCCCTGCCTTTTCGAGACTGAACCACCCGATCCGCAAGCGGCCCTGCTAGCCTGGCAGTGCCATCCGTGCTTCCGGCATCTACTACGATCACCTCGTGCCCGGCTGAACGGAGCGGCTGCAGGGCCTCGAGTATACCGGCAATGCCCTCTGCCTCCATCCAGACCGGCATAACGATGCTTAACGAGAAAAGGTCAGACAAAGCACACTCCCATACAGATAGAAAACACGGTAACACCTTGAGCCGTAAGCTTCAGGCCGTTATCATACCGATCTTCTGAAAGAAGCGCCTTCGTAGCTCATCTGGATAGAGCGTCCCCCTCCTAAGGGGAAGGTAGCAGGTTCGAGTCCTGCCGAGGGCACCAGCCATTCTGGTAATACCCTTTAAAACCAAAGACTTGCCTGATATTCAATAAGCTCACTGTGATAGAAAACGGTAACTGAGCGTGATACACGCCACGCTTTTACCGGTTCCTTACTGACCGGAGCAGTATACAGTGATAGTTAAGTTGGGTTACGCCTTGTCCATCAAAACCAAGCACATACAAAAGCGCGGGAACGTCTATCAGTTCGTCATGCGTGTTCCCTCTGATCTCATAGAACACTATGGCCTAAAACTCATCCGCCAATCACTGCGGACAGATGACCCCAAAGTAGCCGCCAAGAGTGCCAAGACGCTGGCCCAAAGCTACAACGCCGAGTTCGCAGCTCTGCGCAATAACTCCAAGCTAGCCCCCTGTCATGTTCTGGATACAGGCTCTCGCATGGCCGAACACTACTCGACCCTTGATGCTTTGTCCTCTGGGGAAATCAACTCGACCAAAAGTACTTCACGATTAACGGCACCGCTAATTCCTTAGGTCTCAGGAAGCTCCACAAAGTTATTTTCAGTCACAAATAACAGAATCTCGTGATAGAGATCAGAGGGCTGCAGTGCACTTATGTCGTCACAAAGTTGATGAACATTTGCTTCAAATACGCTTCCCATTCTTGGGTTATACAACTCAACTCGATTGATTTCGTGAGGCGACTGGCTGTAATGATTCAGCGTTAAGTAAACCAGTAACTGCCTTATGTCGTTAACGCTGAAATTCCTGTAACCGGCCTTCACTTCCACCAGAGCATCGCGAAACAAAATATCCCCTTCAGCGCCGTTCAGAAAACCCAAACCATCGAAACCTGGGTCGAAGACCAAGTACCTTGATCTCGGTGGGAAGTACTCAACCATATGAACAGCAATAGATTTAACATCGTCTAATTCAGCTTTTGACAGGGGAAGTTTCATAGCGCTGCCGTGACTGAACACCCTCAAACTATCTACGCATTGCTGTGCAAGCTCAAAAAATAGTTTGTTTGAGAAGAACACTCCAGATTTTATGTCACTTACATCCACTGCTCCCTTCTGTTCTAGCCGAAAAATCTCAAACGCGATGGTGTTGCAAAGTGCAACATTTTCTCCTCGCACAGGCCTCTCTGGAGTGTACAACGACTTTACCATCGCGCCATTTACAAGCCGGATATAATTGTTAGCATTTGGAAGAAGTTGGACCCAAAACGAAGTAAACTTCTTAGCAAAAGTGGTCTCGGAGATCATAAAGCTTTCTCCAAGTCTTTTTTATTCACTCTCTCTGATGCCCAGTCGCGATAAAGAAGCTCAATAGCATTGAAGTTCTTTTTGTTGTGATCTCTCCAGTGCTTACCTTCGTCACCTAGAAAATATGAAGACAGTATAAATGTCCGACGCTGACGAGCATCCATTGTTGGAAATGTTTTCTTAATGTCAGAGAGCCAATAATGCGCCCGCCACTTAGTCATTATCTGAGTAACCAACTGACGAATCAAAACACTATCCGAGTACTCACTGTAGAAAATCAGCAGAATCTCTTCGTTTTCAGTAGAGTGTTCTTGTGCGAGTAGTTTGATCAAGTAAGCTACATTTATATCAGTTTTCAAAATAAAAGACTTATCGCTCACAAGAGCTCTTACAACATCTCTAAGCTGTAATTTCGTATCCTCACTCAAGCGCTCCCAGTTACCTATTGCGACTTGCATTATTGTAGTGTAAATCGGATACAGCTCATTAAAATTTTTACAAATAACCTGAAATGCGCTTGACAACTGCCTATCATCAGTTGCGGCGAATGCTTTTATCAATTGCCGACTGAAAGACTGGTTAATCTTCGATTTCTGAAGCTCTGAAGTGAGCATCCCCAAAAGGTCAAAGCCTGACAAGGACTTTTTGATTTCCTCATACTGCTCGTCGGCATTAGGTGAATAAGGATCGTATCGAATTGGAAGGCTCATAAATTTAGCTTTCATTGGGGACTTTTCATCTTCATCAACCCCTTTAAGCTTCGCCTTAGTGATGTTCACAAATTCATCTTTCGACATGATATTAGTTTTATGCTTCTGGAGCGTAAGACCCTCATTCTCCATTAGTTTTCGACTCAGAAAGGCTAGAGCTGAATGCGCATCTTCTTTCGACTCGCAGAATATTACGTAATCGTCCACATACCTTTTAAATTCGATTCTATGTAGCTTCAGTATACGGTCAACAGAATCGAGAACTAGTTCTGACAAAATTCGTGAAGCCGCCCCACCCACGGGAAGACCATAAGAATTTGTTCCTGAAAAATACTGTACCAGTCCCTTGATTTTCGAGGAGACATTTTTCCCGGGATCAAGTCTATCGAGTGCATTTTCGAGACGATGATGATAGATCCGGGTGTAGAAATCTGCGATATCACAAACAACAACATGTTCAATCTTTTCGCTTTTCTCGCAAAATTCCAAACTGTCAGACTGAAATTTTCTCCAGTTTATTTCGTCCGAATAGAGCGAATACTTATCAACATCTAAAGCGATTCGGTAAGAGTACACGTGTTCGTGAGATAGTCTCTGATCCTCTATTCTCTTAGCCAAACTTACGACCAACCCAAGGAAATAAACGTTCCACATGGGGTCTATTTGTGTGGCCCATCGAAAACCGTAGTATCCAACAGTCGAGCAACAATCAACGTTTAGAGGGGGAAAAGTATTTAGTGATTTTTCGAACTCCGAGTGCACAGTTTGAAACAGTTCCAATACTCGATCTTCGAAGTCGTCAAGCATCCGTGTCTCTAGGGGAAATGGGAATATGTCTGTATCGCCGAACTTCACAATGTTGCGAATAGCAAATCTGATAGATGTGTCGAAGTCGCCCTTTTCAAGCTTCGATTTATTTATTTTCACAATGCCCTGTCCCTAGCTTCGAATTTGAGTACAAGCTAGCCATCAAACCATGAAAATTCAAGAATTTATCGAATAGCACAGGTGTCACGCGATGCTTTCCAGTCAATACAGGCTTCCATAGTTAGCAGCTTTGGTTAGGTATCTCAGTTGGTTAGCCATCCACGCTTCCCGCAACTCTGCCTAAATGTCTCTGCCAGCAGACTAATAAAGCTACTAACACCCCAACAGGTAAACTCTACCGAAGAGCAGACCAGGGGGGCTCTCAAACCTCGGTGACTAAGATGGGCGCTCGAAAATGTCTACCAAAATATTTACCTCACAAACAGCTTCGATGTGGGCTGGACGTACCTCAAAATACCGCTCCGGATTGTGAGTGTGCAACTAGTCGACAGCACTGGTACACGCACGCAAAACTAGATAAATTAAGCATCGGATTTTTTTGAATATTTTTTGGGAGAAGAACGGCCCTCTTCTCGGCACCGTTTCTCTAATCAGTAAATACCAGCAACAAACGCTCTTACTCAAGGTGCGCGCAGTGTGGTCCCACCAATTCACAATGAGAACAAGGATACAAAATCAGGCCCCACTGCGTTAGCCGACTGTTCACCACTACAAATAAGCGATACAAACTGTGATACTAAATGTGATACATTGCGACTTGACAGTCACCGTTAGCCCTTTAATATCATAAGGTTACCCAACGTCCAAGAGTAACCAAAGTCCTGCCGAGGGCACCAGTTACTCTTCCCGCGACAGCTAATAAAAACCTCCAGCTCCTGATATCTCCGGCCTCCAGCCAGCACCGCACTGTTACGACACCTACGCAGGATTCCATTAATGCTCGGGGTAGCACTGGCCTTTATCCTGGCACTGGCCTTTATCCTGGCACAGCCCCCAATTCAAAGTGTCATGCCAAGGTCCGTGAATATCTTGATGCAGCTTTTGACTGGAACCCACTTAGGTGGTTAGCAGGCTCATACGAATATCTTCGCCAGCGTGGAAAGGAGTTGCAATAAGGGCACCTGGCTAAGCAAAACGGCAAGCCAGGGAATTGCGGTTGCAGTAATCAATGCGATAAAGGTTGCCCAACTAACTGGAACGGTATGGATAGACCGAATGGCTTCATACCCAGCAGACAGATCTGCGAGGCACGAAACATCCCATTCTGCTTCCGACGCCCGCGCCTTACGCGTAGCTACGGCACCGTAATCGATCAGCGCCCTTATTTTGAATTGATACAACGCGGGATAAAACAGTATCAGCGGACCGATAAAAACCACCAGAATGACAGCCATCCAAACACAAAACATGGCGCCCGCCCACTGGAGCGACGCGCCCGAATAGACAACATCCTGCAGAACTACGGCAGCAGTCACGCAGCTAAGCGCAAACACCATCATCGAAAATACAGTAGGAAACAGAGCCAGAAATCCAATACCTCCACACTTGTCCGGGTGGGTGGCAACCAAGCGCAATTTCAGTCGTGAAATATCTTTCAGCAATACCGTCCAGACAGAAAAGCGATAGATCCAGCGCAACATGAGAAACCAGACAAAAGGAAGGCTAACGAGCACTCCCCACCAACCGGCAAGTGTCAGTTGAAGGCTTCCATCAATAACCGCCCCAAACCAGGAGTCGCCCATAGTCGAGAGGTAAATTTGCGCTCCGTTCACCGACGCTACGAAAGCAAGTATCAACAGTAGAAACTCGACCCGGTTTGAACTGGAGCGCTCATCAGCTTTCTTTAATACAGAGCAGAAACGAGGATACTCATTATCATCGATAACCTCTCCGTTCAAAAACTGACGCAGCACTATGCCAGTGCGACGATCTGCAATCCGCTCCATAATCGTGAGCGTGAATACTGCGATAATAAACCGGGCATACTCACTGTAGTCTTGAAAAAAACCGCTACCGCCCGCCCCTTGGTTCCATCCAGATCCCTCGGCCACGGAAAGAAGCGCTAATGGTAACCAGACAATCCCTACAAAGATTGCAGCTGCAGCTGTCGACGGCAACAAGTCTTCGTCCAGAAGGCCGAGCTTCTTTTGCAATCGATAAAAAGGGCCGCCGATGACGAGAGAGAACGGCATGTCAGAGTTATTTTCCATAAAACGCTAACCTGCCAAACGCAGACATTTCACAGACTCTAGTCACCGGCCCGGTCGAAAGACATAGGACCTTGGTCCCACCAGAAAAGAAATGCTTGCCCCACCAGAGCCTACAGAGCCGCAAGCTGGCTTTGCTAAGGAAATGACAACTTGTCACGACTTGCTGAACTTTGGCCCGCAACGATTACATATAATCAGCTATATTAGGAGATGACATACAGTCGCGAGGGCTGACTGGCGAGAGATAGCCTTTTAGTCATGTTCCCCCAGGATGGACACTATGAGTGGATGGCTTGTCATCAGCCTTCAGGTTATAACGGGTTTTTTTATTCTCGCTGGAATACAACATATCGGCCACTCCCTTTACGAGGGACGCGACAAGGTCCACGGCTTTCTCGGCCTGACTGCCCTGTCTGCCGCCTCCTTTGCCCTGTTCAGATTTCTGGCGCATACCGCTGAAACAGCCGAACTGCTTGTTCTATTCAGAAAAGGCGAGGTAGTTAGCATCAGTCTTTTCTGCGTTTTCCTGCTCTGGTTCATTGTCGAATACACAGCATACAAGAAGCGCCCCCTGCTGTTTTTACTGACGGCCGGCTGGGGCTTGTTCATCATGATTAACGTGATACGCCCCTATGGACTGATCTTCTCTGAGTTGCCCCTCCTGTCTTCGCTTGCGCCGGCTTCGGGAAGCAACCTGGATTTACGTTCTTCTCTGAATGTCCCTTTGAATATTGCCCTGAGAGTCTACGTACTCACCACATTGGCCTACTGTGGCTACGCATGCATTCGTATAAAATCTTTCAGTCAAAGCTACCGAGCCCGCGTAGCACTTACCGCCTTGTCCTTGATGGCGCCTCTCTGCGCCCTGGACTTGCTAATAGGCCTGGAATTAACCGGAGTTACGTTCACCAGCGATTTCAGCTTTTTTCCTCTCGTCGCCATAATGAGTTTAAGCCTGCTAAAAGAAACAAATAATGAAAGAAATCGCATGATCACTATCCTCAACTTTCTCCCCATTGGGCTGGCTATAAACGATTCCAATAACGAAAATGTATTTTCCAACAACGCGTTCAAGAAGCTTCAAGCCGAAGTAATTGGGTCTGGACAGGTCGCGGCCATGGAAAGCGCCACGCAATTTCAAGCAAAGAGCCCTAACGTTACTAGAAGTCAAACCGCGACACAGAATGCGCAGTTACACACCGTGCTTAGATGGCCCATCAATGGCAAAACTTCAATTTTCGAGATAACTCGCGTCCCTATCCTAAACAATAGAGAAACACGGGACGAAACAGCCATAATATTCAATGACATTTCAGAAAGATTACGCAAAGTTGAAGAAATAGAGAAACTCAATAAACATGCTAGCATCTCAAAAAGACTGGTTACTTCCAGCGTGTCGGTAAAGTCACTTTCCCATGAAATAAGGCAGCCCTTGGCAGCAATTCTTAACAATGCCCAAGCTGGCTTGAATTTTATTAAAAACCCCAACTATGACATTAAAGAAATAGAAGATATATTTAATGATATTGTTCGTGATGAGAAACGGGCTGGAGAAATAATAAACGGATTGAGAGCAACCGTGGAGGAGCAGGAAACACAATTTGAAACATTGAACCTATCTAAAACCTTGCACGAAGTGATTCAGGTTCTTGAAAATGACCTCACCCTGAACTCCATATACGTACATGGGGATGGGGGAAGAGAGCTTTATGTTCAAGCCAACGAATCGCAGTTACAACAAGTGTTAATTAACGTTATCGAAAACGCCATAGATGCTATGTTTGAAAATTCGCCAGGTTCACGTCGATTGAAAATCGAAACCTCTCAAGAAGAAAATCAGGCTGTTATTTCTGTAGCTGATACCGGGAAGGGAATACCTTCCAGCCAATTAGAACAGGTGTTTGAAGATTTCTATACAACAAAGCCCCAGGGTCTGGGAGTTGGCCTTGAGGTATGCCGTGCTATTATGGAACGTCACAATGGAAAGATTTGGGCAAAGAAAAACAATGATAGAGGAATGACTTTTTATATCTCAATGCCAATTTATTCGCCGTCACCAAACACGCCAAAATGAATAACATTCTGACGCCAGCATTGTTTCTCGTGGCCGGTGTGTCATTATTTTCTGCCCTCAGCCATCTGTTCATGGGTATCAATAAAAGGCGACGAATTCCACACCTGCTGTTTGGCATGGCATCATTAATGAGTTTCGGGTACATCATTGCCAGAGCTGCAGCCTATAACGCATCGAGTGTTGAGGAGCTGATCTGGCTTCGGCGCTTGGATGTAATGTTTATATGCCTTTTCTCCCTGTTTTACGTCGGTTTTATTGCTGCTTTCACTAGCTTTGTGTCAAAACTCTGGCTTTACCTGATGCTGATATTGACAGCCTTTCTGATAGCGGCTGATTTCCTGCTCCCCTACGGCATTCAATTTTCTGAACGGCCAACCCTTAATCTTTTTGAACTCCCTTGGGGTGAAATCGTTGTCGACATGCGTGTTAATGTGCAGAACCCATGGCATATAATATATTGGGCTTTAATCATTTCAGCATTTTCATATAGTTTTTATGGCACATATTTCCTCTATCGCCAAGGCTATAGAAAACGCGCAAACATATCTTTTATAGCGATCTCTATTTTCTTCCTATTGTCTATAATAAACACCTTAACCAACCATGGATTGATAAATTTTTTCCACACCAGTGATTTTGGTTTTACTGCCCTTATATTCATGATGAATATCGATTTTATATTTTCAAGAAAAAGAGAAAAAAATCGTTTAAGAACAATTTTAAACTCACTGCCTTTTGGAGTTTACGCCAAAAACCTTAACGGTAAATACGTATTCTACAACAGAAATTTCGAGAAATTTTTTAATATTAGAAAGAAATTGAACCATAACCTTCTTGATGAGGATGTATTTGACAGTAAAATAATCAGGATTATTTCCAATAACGAAAAAGAATCCATGGATAAACGATCACTTGTAGAAACAGAAATCAAGTATAAATCAAACAACAAAATTCATATTTATCATCTGCTTCATTTCTGCATACCGGGACCAGGAACTTCTGTCTCAGGTACTGGCTGCATAGTTATAGATTTAAGTCAGGACCGGGAGCAGGATGAGGAATTGCATTCTATACGCAACCAAGTCTGGTTTGCCGACAGGGTTATAAAGGCCGACACTATCGCAAGTTCACTGGCACACGAACTAATCCAGCCATTGTTTGCGATATTGGCGAATGCTCAGGCAGGGCAACACTTTATATCATTGGGAACGGCAGAAAAAACTGAAATTGAAGAGATACTGCGGGACATAGTCAATGACGGGAAGCGCGCAGCTTCTGTCGTTAATGGGCTACGAACTATGCTGCAACACAGAGACATACCTCCCGAGAGTATTTCGCTCGATAAAAGCATTCGGGAAATTCTGGAGCTTCTCAATTCCGAGTTTGTCCAGAAAAGAGTCGCCGTAGAGACTCATATGGAAGACAACCTGTTAGTGCGGGCAATCAAAACACAGATCCAGCAGGTCGTACTCGATCTGGTTATAAATGCCCTTAATGTCATAAAACCCGCTGGAAAAGCCCGCCGGAAGATAAGTATCGATGCGAAAGTGAACCAGAACGAGACCGTAGTCTCGATATCTTGCAGCGGTTTAGAGATTCGTCAGCAGACATCGCCCGAAACCTTCGAAAGCACCCAACTTTCCACGCTACATAGTCCTGAAACTGGTCTGGAGACCTGCAAAACTATCATTGAAGCACACGGTGGAAGGGTCTGGGCAGGCAAACATCGGGGGAATGGTGTCACCTTCTTTTTTTCGTTACCACTCGCTCGCGAGTAACTCTGCCAACCAGTAATTGCCACCCAGAAGGAAGCGCCCCTGGCAGCGATCTTCCGGACTCATGACTCTGTCGTTGGCCCTTAAGGCTCATCTGGTTGTTCTTTACGGGTAACCCAGTTAATCGCGTCAATCAAAGCCTGATCGTCAACGGGTTTACGAAGGAAAAACTTGACCCCCAAATCTCTCACTAACTTTTTCGTTTCTTCATCATCCTTGGCTGAGATCGCTATCATTGGTATAGCAATCCCATCTGCTTTCAGTCTGGCCGCCAACTCAAAGCCATTCATTCCGGGCATAGTAATATCGATAAGAATGCAGCCATAAAAACTTTTATAGTTCTGATTCAGAAAGCATTCCGAGCCATCATATGCTTGGCTTCGAATCCCCATCGAACGCATAAGCCGTGAAAGGCCTTTTCGCACTGATTCGTCATCGTCGATGATATGGACCATCAATGCATCGCTTGTCGGCGCCACGAATTCACTCTCAGTAGCCTAGTGTTAGTACGATGATTGACGTATCTGAACAACAGGAGCAATAGGCCCTTGGTCCCACCAAGAGAAGCGGCAACCCGGAAATTCGCTCTTAGTCGGACACCGGGTTGATGCCAATATTGACGTCGTGACACAAATGGACCAGCTCTGCCAGGGATCGCACCTCCATCTTCTCCATGACTCTGGACCGATGAACCTTAACCGTTTTTTCGGCGATACCCAGGTCATAGCCGATTTGTTTATTGAGACGCCCCTTCACCACTTCTTCAAGCACCTCTCTCTCGCGAGCAGAAAGCCTGCCCAGTCGGTCAAGGATAGAGGCCTTATAACGGTTTGCGGCCTCAATTGATTTAAAGCGCTCAAGCCCCAACTCGATAGCCCTGAATAGTTCAATATGGTCAATCGGCTTGATCAGGAAATCGATCGCCCCTTGTTTCATGGCGTTGACACTGACGGGGATATCGGCCTCCCCGCTGAGAAATATTACGGGTAGTGAAATACCTGCCTGAAGAATGCGGGTTTGTAATTCAATGCCAGACATACCTGACATTCGAAAATCAAGCAGGATACAACCGGGGCCCGTAATACTGCGGCTGAGGAACTCAGCTCCGGAGGCAAAGACTTCGGCCCGGTAGCCTTCCGCGCAAACTAAGCGTTTCAAGCTCTTTCCGAAAGCCGCATCGTCATCCACGATATAGATGGTAGTGCCTTCGGCGGCTATCTGTGCCGCTGTCGCTTCTAAAGCAGACATCCCTTCTGCAACCATATCTTCCATCCTAGTGTCGGAAAAACATCACTTACAAAGTTCGCTGTCATTTCCAAACCCTGCCACGTCGTGACTATTACCATAGCCCATACCCATAGTCGTCACCATATCCCTGAGTCGGAAAAAAAGCCGGTTTGGTCTCATCACGGTGGGACCAAAGCCCTATTTTATGCCTGCCTGACTGGAAGTACCTTCAAGGGGAGCCACGCTCGCACGAATAGTTCAACAAGGTCCTGAATGTATGCGTTACTCACCCAGAAGGCCTGATGTTAAAGGATAAGCGGATATGGAAATGACAGAACGCGTCAAAAAAACATCGGACGAATTATCACAGACCAGAACCGACCTCTCAGCGGGTCGAACGCTGATGTCAGCAGATCGATCGTTGATGGCATGGATTCGGACATCGCTATCGATGATTAGTTTTGGCTTCACAATTTACAAACTGCTACAGGGCTTCCAGCAGAGTGGTGGCGAACTTGCGCGGGATAACACACCCGTAACGATTGGGCTTTTTCTGACCGGGCTGGGCACCGCGTGCATAGCCGCGGGTATTTTTGAATACCTGCATCGAATGACACTGATACGCGATTTCTATCCAGTGAAAACCCTCCGGGCGCCCCTAATTCTGGCAATAATCATGTCATTTTTCGGTCTATTCTTTTTCCTCAGCATAATCATTCAATTGTTATGACGGCCACCATCAACAACAGCAGTGTTTTGCTTTCGGGTGCGGCGGCGCTGCTGTTCGCTGCCACATTTATGTTTGGCGGGCAATTTCGTCCCTTTGGCAGGTTAATCACTGATCAACGCAGCCTCATATCTTTTGCAGCAGGATCCTCTGCAGCATACGTCTTTGTTCATCTGATGCCCGAGCTCGATGAAGTTAGGCACACCTTTCTGGAATCGGTCAAGTTCTCTATACATCTTGAGGGTGAGGCAATCTACTTTATCGCGCTGATCGGATTTCTGTTTTTTTATGGCCTGCAACATTTGCGCACTCGGTTTGCCGGCGGGGACAAGGGAGACCTGGACTTCAAAATCCATGTTGGCGGCTTCGCTGCCTATGTTTGGCTGGTGTCTTACCTTCTTGCAAACCAGCTAAAAGAAAGTGCCGACTCGATCCTGCTCTATTCCATAGCGATGGCCCTGCACTTCCTCTCCATCGATTATGCCTTGCGGGAGGAGCATGACCGCAACTACCAAACAAAAGGACGGCGATTGCTCGCGGGCATGGCTATCTTCGGCTGGGGAACGGGTGTCCTTTTCGCTCTCTCAGACGGATTTATGGCCGCGCTGACAGCGTTCATATCGGGCGCCATCATTATGAACAGCGCAGTCTCGGAGTTACCACAGCAAAAGGACGGGCGCTTCATGCCTTTTCTTCTTGGAGGCGTTATTTACGCTTTGATCCTTTTACCTCTTTAACGAGACCGGAAACCTGTTATGGAAGACATGCTGATACGCGTTGTTGAAAACATGACCGACCGGGTTAGCGGTCCTCTCCATTTCAGACTGGTACTCCAGCCCGTTATGGCCATCATCTTTGCTGTCTTGTCCGGAATCAACGATGCAAAAAACGGAAAGTCGCCCTACTTCTGGTCTCTCTTCACCCGCCCAGAACATCGTAGGGAGATGCTAAAGGATGGGTGGAAGAGTATCGGGAAAGTATTTGTGTTGGCCATGATACTCGATGTGGCCTACCAGTTTATCGAGCTGGGTTTTGTCTACCCCGGTGAAGTCGCTATCGTCGCCTTTGTTCTCGCCATTGTTCCCTACTTGATCGTGCGAGGCATAGTCACCCGGATTATTCAGGCCGTGCAAAAATAGTCCCGGTGGAGCTGAACCAACCCGGCAAAACCTTTCGGTGGGACCAAAGCCCTATAGAGGCAGCCCTATCACGAGCTTATTCTGAATTTATCAAATAGTGTTAAAAAACAATATTGGCGTTTCGCTGATTCAGAATAACGCAGGAGACATGGATGGCCACTCTTCCCGATGATGCGGCAACGCAAACCCCCTATCCGGTTGACGCGCCACCGGGATTCCACTTGCTCGCAAAGCCCAGTGGATCAACATGCAATATTGATTGCACCTATTGCTTCTTTCTCTCGAAGGAAGCGTTATACCCAAATGCCAAAAGCCGGATGTCCCAGGAAACACTCGAAGCCTACATTCGCCAATTACTCGAATCCCACCGTACGCCTCAGGTTACTGTTGCCTGGCAGGGGGGGGAACCAACACTGATGGGGCTTGATTTTTTCCAACATTCCCTCGACCTGGTGGAAAAATACCGTCGCCCCGGCCAGGACGTTCAGCACACCTTTCAAACCAACGGCATCCTGCTCAACGACGAATGGTGTGCCTTTTTCAAAAAGCACAACTTTCTTGTTGGTCTCAGTGTTGACGGGCCTCGTGAACTACATAACGTTTACCGGGTAGACCGACATAAAAAGAGCACCTTCGACAAGGTTATGGATGGTTGGCGCTGCCTGCGCAAACACGATGTGGATTTCAACATTCTCTGCACAGTGAATGCAGCCAATCAGGAGCACGGCCGGGAGGTCTATCGGTTCTTCCGGGATGAACTGGGCGCCAAATGGATGCAATTCATCCCTATTATCGAGCGTGCCAGCGAGCAGACCCTGGACATCGCCAACCAGGGCTGGAGTGCTCCGTCTGACAAAAAGAACAAACGCTTGCTTTATACCCAGAGTGGCAATCTGGTTACAGAACGTTCCGTAGGTGGTGAGCAATATGGACGCTTCCTGATCGACATTTTTGAGGAATGGTTGCGGCGGGATGTTGGCCAGGTATTCGTGCAAATGTTCGACGTCACCCTGGAGGCATTTTTCGGTCGCCATATGCTGTGCATTCACGCCCCTACCTGTGGTTACGGCCCGGCACTGGAATACAACGGTGACCTATACTCCTGTGACCACTATGTAGAACCAGACTACAAGCTGGGCAATATCCACGAAACGCCGATGGTTAATCTGATTGCCTCCACAGCCCAACGCCAATTCGGGCAAGCCAAGATGGATTCACTGACTGAGCAATGCCGGGAATGCAAAGTCAGGCATTTATGCAATGGCGGCTGCCCCAAGGACCGTTTCTCCCGTTCTAACTCAGGTGAAGCCGGGCAGAACTATCTCTGCCCGGGGCTTGAACTGTTCTACATGCATACAGGGCCGGCATTTAACTACATGGCACAGCTTTTCCGGATCGGTCGCCCACCCTCAGAAGTAATGGATTGGGTTGCGGACGAGGACAGGAAACGCGACCCATACGCACCTTGCCCTTGCGGCAGCGGCAAGAAGTTCCGCTTCTGTCACGGCAGTGAACCCGATAAAACATTTTCAGGTGTCGACGCGCCGCCGAGCCGGCAAACGGAAATTCCGGTAACAGTAGTGACATAACGTGACTGCATGTATACCAGAGTGATGGGCACTTCCAGCGCCCAAAGAAACGGAGTTTATTAAACGTGAGGAGTGTTAATCATGGCAGATAAAAAACCCAACATCCTGATCCTCTGGGGTGACGATATCGGCTGGTGGAACATCAGCTATAACAGCCGGGGCCAGATGGGCTACCGTACCCCTAACATCGACCGCGTTGCCAATGAAGGCATGGCGTTCACTGATTACTATGCCCAGCAAAGTTGTACGGCTGGCCGTGCTGCATTTATAACCGGCCAGAATCCAATCCGTACAGGCCTCACAAAAGTGGGCATGCCCGGGGCTGACGTGGGTATGCCTGACGAGGATCCCACGATTGCCGAACTGCTCAAGCCTCACGGCTATGCCACCGGCCAGTTTGGCAAGAACCACTTGGGCGACAAGGACAAGTTCCTGCCGACCATGCACGGGTTTGACGAATTCTTCGGCAACCTTTACCACCTTAATGCCGAAGAAGAGCCGGAAGATATCGATTACCCGAAAGACCCGGCATTCAAAGAGAAATACGGCCCCCGCGGAGTACTGCACTGTTGGGCGGATGGAAAGGGAGGCCAAAAGGTCGAAGATACCGGCCCATTGACCAAGAAGCGCATGGAAACCATTGATGATGAAGTCACGGGGCATGCTCTGAGATTTATCGATGACGCACACAAAGCGGGTACACCCTTCTTTGTATGGTACAACACAACAGCCATGCACTTCCGGACTCACGTTTCCGAAAAGAACGTGGGTAAGAGCGGACAGGGCTTCTACAACGACGCCATGGTTCACCATGATGAGAACATCGGCATCATGCTCGACAAGCTTGATGAACTGGGCATTGCCGAGGACACCATTGTCATGTACTCAACTGACAATGGTCCACATTACAACACCTGGCCGGATGCAGGCATTACACCCTTCCGAGGAGAAAAGAACACTAACTGGGAAGGCGGTTGGCGAGTACCTGCCTTTGTGCGCTGGCCAGGCAAGATCAAGGCCGGTTCCATAAGCAACGATATCGTCTCCCACCAGGATTGGTTGCCAACGATTCTGTCCGCCGCCGGCGAACCAGACGTATCGGAAAAATTGCTGAAAGGTCACAAGGCTGGCAACAAAACCTTCAAGTGTCATATTGACGGTTTTGACATGCTGCCTCACTTCACCGGAAAAGCAGAAAGCCCCAGAAAAACGTTCTTTTATATCAGCGATGATGGAGACATTCTCGCCATCCGTCACAAGGACTGGAAAGCAGTGCTGATGGAACAGCGGGAAAAACAACTCATGTGCTGGTTTGAACCGTTTGTGAAGTTGCGTGGACCCAAGATCTTCAATCTTCGCCAGGACCCGTTTGAGCGAGCTGACCACAATTCCAACACCTATTGGGATTGGTATATCAGCCGTGCTTACCTGCTATCCGGAATGCAGGGGCTGGTCGCTGAAGAGATTGATAACTTTGTCAAATTCCCGCCGCGCCAGAAACCCGCTTCGTTCAACCTGGACGCAGTAATGAGCCAGCTTGCGGAAGCAGGCAACGCAGCTACCTAAGCTCAAAGCGGCTTAACCAGAAAGAAACCGCGTCCGTTTTTTAAACGGACGCGGTTTCCCGCCAAACACAAGATCAGCATTGTCTGTCCCCCATAGAAGACAGGTTTATGACCGACGCCGTTAGACCAAATCCCGATGTCAGCACCACCACTAAGGAAGTGAGCGATTTCTACGAACGCCACCCCTACCCTCCTCCCGTGGACAACCTGGATCGCTACGACAAACGTTGGACAGATGAACGGCGTCGCACCGATTACCATCTGTTCTGGCCCTCCCAAAGCTACCGGGATGACTTTACTATTCTGGTTGCCGGTTGCGGTACGTCCCAGGCCGCCAAATACGCACTGCGCTGGCCCAAAGCACGGGTGACCGGAATTGATGTCAGCGCCAACAGCATTCAACACACCGAAGCCTTAAAGAAAAAATACAAACTCAACAATCTGACCGTCTTAAAACTGCCCGTAGAAGAGGCGGGCAAACTGAGTCAACAATTTGATCTGATTGTCAGCACGGGCGTTCTCCATCACCTGCCCGACCCGGATTCAGGATTACGATCCCTGCGCGACGTGTTACTACCCCACGGCGCCATGCAGTTGATGGTGTACGCACCTTACGGCCGTGCAGGCGTGTATTTACTTCAGGATTACTGCCGCAGGCTTGGTATCGGAACCAGCTCCCGTGAAATTCAGGACCTTGCGACAAGCCTGCAGGCTCTACCGCCAGACCATCCTCTGGTCCCGTTGTTACAGCATGCCCCTGATTTTAATGATGAGGCCGGTATTGCCGACGCCCTGCTTCACCCTCAGGACCGAGCCTACTCAGTGCCGGAATTCCTGAATTTTCTTTCCATGGCCGACCTCAAGCTTGGCCGCTGGGTACGGCAAGCCGCCTACCTGCCTCATTGCGGCGCACTGGCCTCATCGCCCCATAACGCTCTGCTGGAGAGGCTTCCTCTTGCAGAACAATACGCTGCCATAGAGGACTTCCGCGGCACCATGGTGCGGCACAGTGCGGTGGTCTATCCCAAAGACCATGCCAGGGACCAGGTCGTCTCGTTCACCGGATCTGGCTGGTTGGATGCTATTCCCTTAAAGCAACCTGACACCATCGCCGTGGAAGAGAAATTGCCACCGGGAAGCGCCGCCGTATTAATAAACCGGAGCCACACCTACACGGATATCTACCTGCCCATAACCCAGGGTCAAAAGGCGCTTTATGATCAAATTGATGGCAAGCAGAGCATCCGCCTGATTATCGAGCGCATTGCCGGACAAACTCACAATGAAGTCCTGCATGAAAATGTCCGGCGTTTTTTCGAACAACTCTGGCGCTACGACCAGATTCTGCTCGATAACTCCAAAACCTCCGGTTGCTAAAAGCCAGCGCCCTGCCTCTGAATTCAGGCTGAAAAAGCCCGGGCCCAGGTGCGCTCGACGGCCTCAAACAGGCTGTCGGTGGCCAGCGCCAGCAGCCCTATCAGGATTGCACCTTGCAGAACGTAGGCGGTATTACCATTAACCAGCCCCGCAATCACAGGGTCTCCCAGCGTGCGGGCACCGATGGTTGAGCCGATCGCAGCGGTTGCGATGTTGATGGTGACTGAAGTTCGGATGCCGGCCAGTATCACTCGCCCAGCCAAAGGAAGCTCCACCTTCAGCAAAACTTGCACGGAAGACATACCCATGCCTTTGGCGGATTCAAGCACCGCCGGGTTAATACCGTTCAGGCCTGCCAGGGTATTCCGCAGAATTGGCAGTAATCCATAAAGCACCAGTGCAAACAGCGTCGGTTTTTCGCCAAACCCCATGAGGGGCACTGCAAGCGCCAGTACAGCAACGGGCGGCACGGTCTGGCCGATGGAAGCTATCTGGCTGACCAGTGGCAGGAACTCCCGACCGAAAGGGCGGGTCACAAAAATGCCGGCAGAGACAGCCACCAGCGTGCCGATTGCGGCGGAAACCAGCACGAGCCATATGTGACTCTGCAATAGCGTTAAAAAACTGTCTCTTTTGTAAATCAGGTTATCGCTGCCGGGTTCCACCCATGAAAAAAACGGCGTCATTGTGGGCAGCCAGGCTGCCAGCAAACATAATGAAGCAATCAAGACCAGCGGTGCTAACCAGACCCGCATTACGCACCGCCCTGCAGGAGCTGTTCACGTGTTACCGTACCAACTTCTTCGCCGGCTTCACTATTTACCGGCAGTCGTGATGCATTCTTCCAGACCATAACCGATAGTGCGAAGCGTAAGCTATCGGCCTCCTTCAGACCGTCCGCATTAGGTTCCCGTTTGCGAGGCTGAGGGTACCGTTCCATCAACTCGCCCACCGAGCGCAAAGCCAGAAGTTTCAGCCCGCGATCACCCTTGCCTATCAGGTTTTCCACAAAGGCGGATGCAGGCCGCCGAAGAATCTCCTCTGGTGTATCGTGTTGAATGATTTTCCCCTTATCCATTACTGCGATACGGGTAGCCAGCTTCAGGGCTTCATCAATATCGTGGGTCACGAATACGGTGGTTTTATTCAATTGCCGCTGGATCCGTAACATCTCCTGCTGCAGATTTTCCCGCGTGATGGCATCCAGCGCGCCAAAAGGCTCGTCCATCAGCAGAATATTCGGGTCGCCCGCCAACGCTCGCGCCACTCCCACTCGCTGAGCCTGGCCACCGGAAAGCTGGTGGGGGTATTTAATCGCATCGGTTTCTGGATCGAGACCCAACAAGATCAGCAGCTCATCAACACGCTCATCGCGTTTGCCGGCTGGCCATTTGAGCAGGTCGGGCACTACACCGATATTGCGTGCGACAGTCCAATGTGGGAACAACCCGGTGCTTTGTATGGCGTAGCCCATATTCAGCCGCAGAGCCTCGGGGTCGGCTTTGTTGATATCCTCGCCATCCACAAGGATTTCGCCGCTTGTACGGGGTAAAAGACGATTGATCATCCGAAGCGTGGTGGACTTGCCGCAGCCCGAACTGCCCACCAGAACGCAAACCTCGCCGGTTTCTACAGTCAGATCAATATCATCAACCGCCACGGCATCACCGAAACGCCGAGTGACGCTTTTCAGCTCAATCACTTTGATGTCTCCTGAAATTTCAATGCCGACAAAATGGCATCGGCCGCCAGTGCCAGAAACACCGTGGGCAAGGCACCGAGCAGTACCAGATCCATCGCGGCCTGGCCCAGCCCCTGAAATATGAACGTGCCAAAGCCTCCAGCGCCAATCAGTGCGGCGACAGCGGTCAGGCCAATGGCCTGTATGGTGGTAATCCGCACACCTTCAATAATGACTGGCAGCGCGAGAGGAAGCTTTACCTGGCGGAATATCTGTCGCTCGTTCATTCCCATGCCACGCCCTGCATCAACAACAGACTCAGGCACCTCCATCAAAGCAACATAGGTGTTGCGCACCATTGGCAGCAGGCTATAGGCTATCAGTGCCAGCAAAGCCGGCGCCCAGCCAATGCCGCGTATGCCCAGCGTCTGAAGGAAAGGAAAGGCATCCGACAATGCCCCCAAAGGCGCAATCAGAAGCCCGAAAAGCGCCAGACTGGGGATGGTCTGCATAAAACTGACCAGCCCCAGCAGCGGTCGCCGCATCCGCTCCCGTTTCACCATGGCAACCGCCAGAGCGAAGGCGAGCATAGCACTGATGGCAACGGCCCCCAGCGACAATGATAAGTGCACGGTTAGCGCCTGGAAAAACTGATCCGAACGATTGCTGTACTCACGGATAAGCGCCAGGCTGGACAATCCCTCACGGCTTGCGCAGAGCCACCAACCAGCCACAATCAGAAGCACTGTTGATAACTGAAAACGGCGTGAGGCTTTGAGTTGGCCAAGAGTTTCCAGCAGCATCAGGGCAAGAAGAAACGCCAAACTCCAGAACCCTGCACCTACACCAATCCTGGCATAGCCGGAATCCTCCGGCAGCTGGCGTCGCGCTAATACCTCGAGCAACAGCGGTAAAGTCATCAGGGCGACCGTCAGCACGACCGCCACCACCTGAAAGCGTTTTTGGGCTGGCCTTGTTGCGAGCACAAACACAACCACTAGCAGAGATATTACAGCACCCGTCCCAAGCCAGCCGGTCGAAGCATAAAGGCCGTAGCCGGTTCCAGACACAATGCGGTTGGGCTGAACCACACCCAGATCCAGCAGCCACACGCATCCCAGCGCAGCCAGTGCTAACGCTTGCACTACACGATTAGATTTCACAGGGTTCGGCAGTGTCGTGATTAAAGGCACTGGTTAGTCCAGACTAAGGCTTTCCAGATAATCCCGGGCTACCGCTTCCGCAGGAGCGCCTTCAACTGCAACCTTCGCATTCAGCGCTTGCAGGGTTTCCAGGTCGAGCGATTCGAAAACAGGCTTGAGCAATGGGCGTATTTCAGGATAGGCCTCCAATACGCTTGCTCTGACAATGGGTGCCGGTTGGTAGACCGGCTGCACACCTTTGGTGTCTTCCATCACCTTCAGGCCGAGTGCATTGAGGCCACCATCGGTGCCATAGGCCATGGCCCCGTTAACATCATTTGAATTGATTGCTGCTGCCCGCAGGGTTGCTGCGGTATTTCCGCCCGACAGAATAAGCAGCTGATCAGACCTCAAGGTAAATCCGTAAGCTTTCTGGAACGCCGGCAGGGCGCTGGCCGACTCGACAAACTCGGCACTGGCGGCAAATTCAAACGGCTTGCCAGCGTTTATGTAGTCCGCCAAATCTTCGAGGGTTGCCAGGTTGTTTTCCTTCGCCAAATCGCCCCGAACACTCATCGCCCAGGTGTTGTTGGCGTTCGCAGGGGTGAGCCAGACAATGCCCTCGGCTTCGCGGTCAAGCTCGGCTGCCATTTCGTATGCCTTTGCGGCATCTTTCCATACCGGGCTATCCGCCTTGTTGTAGAAGAAGGCAGCGTTGCCGGTGTACTCAGGGTAAAGATCGATTTCTCCGGCCTTGATCGCACTACGTACAATGCTGGTGCTGCCAAGCTGCAGCCGGTTTTCTACGGGAACGCCTCCACTTTCCAGGCGCTGCAGAATCATCTGACCAAGAACCCCACCCTCCGTATCGATTTTCGAAGAAACCACCACGGGGTCCTGCGCCGAAACCGAACCGGACACACACATCAACGCAAGAGCAATACATTTCACCAATGATTGCGAGATCCCACGACACGCTCTGTTCTGGGCCAGAGCTTTATATTGGCGCGTAACTCGACTTATTCTGAAATTTGGGAGAAGCACGGGTATTCCTCTTTGTCATTGGGCTGCTTTCACCAGCCCGGGTTTCAATGAGTTTGACAGCACTACTATATCTATATCGTAGGTCAAAAAGTCCAATTCGCTCTTGAGTACCTATGCCTTCCAAACCTCTTCTCAGGCTTGAATCGCTTCCAAAGCCACTCTCAGGTTCTCCACCGTTCGATCCACATTATTCAGTTTTTCCAGTCCAAACAGCCCCATGCGGAACGTACAAAAACTTTCGGGCTCACCACACATCAAGGGCACTCCCGCCGCCGTCTGCAAGCCCTGCTCACGGAACAGGCTGGTATTGTGAATATTAATATCGTCGGTATACAGAACCACAACGCTAGGTGATGCAAACTCCGAAGCGGCTACGCTTTTGAAGCCGGCACCGTAAAACAGTTCACGCACCTGCTTGCCAAGTTCTTCCTGGCGTTTGTAAAGCAGATCCGGCCCAGCTTTCAGCGTCTCGAGCATGGCATCACGAAGAATCACCAAGGTGTCAGTAGGCATGGTTGCGTGGTATGCATGGCTCCCGGACTCATAGGCCTGCATAATTTGGGACCATTTGCGCAGGTCTCCCGCGAAGCTGCTGCTGGTGGTTTCCTCCATGCGTGCGATCGCCCTTTCACTCAAAGTAATCAGAGCTGCGCAGGGTGAGGCGCTCCAGCCTTTCTGCGGCGCGGTAATAAGAACGTCTACGCCGCAGGCTTTGGTGTCAACCCATAGGGCTCCCGAGGCTACGCAATCCAGTACAAACAGGCCACCAACCTCCGTTACTGCGTCACCTATAGTTTTCAGATAGTCATCTGGCAGCACAATACCTGCGGCGGTTTCCACATGAGGAACAAAGACAACTGCGGGTTTTTCCGCTCTTATGCGCTCCGCCACCTCTTTGGCTGGAACAGGTGCGTATGCTGCCTGAGGCGAATCATCCAGAGCCCGGGCTTTTAGTACGGTAATGTTGTCAGTGATTCGTCCCGCTTCCAGTATCTGTGACCAGCGGTAACTGAACCAGCCATTACGCACCACAAGACAGCTCTCTGCGTTGGCAAACTGACGGGCAACAGCCTCCATCCCGAAGCTACCGCCTCCCGGGACAATAACCGCGCCTTCCGCGCTGTACACCTGTCTCAGGATGGCAGAAATATCCCGCATCACCTTTTGGAAGGGTGCCGACATGTGATTCAGCGAGCGATCATTGAAGACCACGGAGTATTCGAGCAATCCGTCGGGGTCAACGGAAGGAAACAATCTGGACATGGAGGGAAACCCCTTACTGGTGAAGTCTGTGGATGAATAAGCTATATCGCCAGTCTAACAAAACTGGCGTTCTGCTTTTTATTTCTTACGTTTTCCTCGGGCCTACTTGTGGAAACCGACAAAAGCTTATAACTTGATCATAGTGACTATTTTGTCGCTTTCTCCTTTAGTTATCAGAAACAACGCATCAGGTGAGCCTGTGAGAACGCTTTTCTCAGAGACCATTCCTCTTTACTGTTTCGGTGCCCGCCCACAGGCAGGCACTGCTGGCGTGTTGTCCGCCTTTCTCTTTTCTCGCTGAATCCGCTTTTAAAACGCCGGATTCGGCGTCTGAATCCTGAAATCCCGAGTTACTAATCTATTTTCTGGAGATTACTATGGCTGATATGCCGGCAATATTGGTTGCTGAAGAAGACTTCAACCGTTTAAACACCCTGATCGAAAAACTGGGTGATTCGGATGCTGCAGATGGTCTGGATGATGAGCTGAGCCGGGCAACGCTTGTCCCGCTCGCGGAAATGCCGGCCCACGTAGTAACAATGAATTCCAGCGTTCGCTTCAAGAACGAGGATAGCGGTCAGGAACAGGAGCTGACTTTGGTGTATCCGCACGAAGTGGGCACAGGAGAAGGTAAAATATCTATTCTTGCGCCAGCGGGCTCTGCCCTGCTCGGCCTTTCGGTGGGCGATTCAATCGAGTGGCCAATCCGTGGCCGCAATAATATCCATCTCAAAATCATTCACGTTACCCGGCAGGGCTGATCACCGGGTAAGGGTTGCGGGTACGGCCTGACAAGGCCGTCCCGACACGGCTAGTCTTTGCTCAAACGGAACTGGTCAATGGTTTCTCTGAGCGCCTCGGCCATCACAAGCAAATCACCTGCAATATCCGCCGTTTCCTGAGCATCCGTTGACGTCTGCTCTGCAGATCGGCTGATTTCAATCACGTTCTGATTAATAGCCTCTGACACATCGCTCTGCTCATTCGCCGCGCTTTCCATTTCCTGGTTGAGTGATGTAATTTCACGAACGGCTGCTGCAATACTCTGCAACTCAGACTCTACCTTCAAAATGGCCTCTACCTGATGCCCCGCCATGTCCGAGGCATCGCGCATGGTAGCCACGCAATCGACCACCTCGCTTTTGAGCCCGTTAATCGTCTTGCGGATTTCCTCTGTGGACACCTGGGTACGTGACGCCAGTGCACGTACTTCATCTGCAACCACAGAAAAGCCACGCCCTTGTTCCCCGGCTCTGGCCGCCTCAATCGCCGCATTCAACGCCAGCAGATTTGTTTGCTCGGCAATATTGGAGATCTCCTCCAGCATGCTCGCCATCTGGCCGGTGCGCTGGTTCAGATCCTCGATCCGTCTTGCGCCGCCCTGCACTTCAACATTGAGCGCTTCAATACCCTCTACTGCGGTCCTTGCCAGACGTTCGCCGCTGTTCGCTGACTCGGCTGTTTCTGCTGATCGGCGAGTAGTGTTGTTGGCGTTTTCGCGCACCTGAACTGCCGACGCAGCCATTTCCGTGGTTGCACTGGCGACCTGGTCCGTATTGTTCTTCTGGGCCATTACTTCATCACCGGTAGTTTCCGCTTTTGCAGAGATGCGACGAGCTGCCTGCTCCACCTGCGCAGCGTTATCCATGACCGTATGCATACTATCCCGGATTTTTGCCATCATGCGATTGAACGCCAGGGATACCGAACCAATTTCATCGTTGCGGGAAACGTCCAACTCAACCGTAAGATCAGAGTTTCCGGAGATCTCATCCATACTGGCCTGCAGCCGACGCAACCTGGAGAAAACCAGTCGGTTCAACGCCAGGGCTGTCAGGAAGAAGGCTGCAATGAAGAAAACTGCCTGAATGCCGCCGCTGGCAATTAATTGCTGCTGCAGGCTATCGTCACTCTCTGCAAGGGAGTAGTCGACGCGAATGGCACCCAACACATCGCCTTCCCTTGCCTGATGGCATCCCAGGCAGTTCACACCCTGGTAGTCTTCCCGGGCAATGACCGGTTCAATCAGTGTATAAACGCGACCGTCATCGTTGCTTGAATAGTGTTCAATCCGCTCGCCCGCCAAGGCCCTTTTATCCGCGGCGTCACGCGTCTGCTCTGCTTTCGTACCGCCACCAAACATCCGGTTCAACTGATCACTGCGGATCACCCTTACATCCAGCACATCTTCCGGGGCCATAACCTTGTCACGAAGCACTTCGCGGTTACTGATCGTGCCGGTCACCATCATGGTGTTCAGACCATCAAAATAGGATTTGGCCAGACCATCTACGTATTTATGGCTGAACTCCTCCATATGGTCACGTTGGGCATCGGCGCTGTACAACAAGGTGAAAACCAGAATGAGTGAAAACCCGGCTGCCAGAGCAGCGAGTAATAGAAAGCGTATGGAATATTGTTTTTTCATAATAAACCGGATTTCCTCAGAGACTCCCTGTATTGACGGCAAAGTGCCGGGTAACTTTATAGATATGCGTCAATTTTTTACTGACATAGATCAGAATGACGCACTTCCTTCGACTGGCCCGAAACGTGCTTATTAACGTTCTAACGAGCATTTTTTGGCGCGCCGGCTGCGAGCCAATGGAGGAAAACGTACCATGTCACTGCTGTCATCCCTTATACAGGCAAGCACTCGCTTCCAACAAACTCTGGAAAACCGTCCGTCAGCAGGCGCAGAGGAACAACAAGCAAAAGGCGCAGGCAGCGTGGAAGCCGTATCTCCTTCAAGACCTGGCGATGATCGTTTCACACCGTCGGGGGACTCCCTGAGCGACACCAGTCGGCAAAGATCACAGAAGCTACCCATCGCGGACTACAAGCAAACCGTTGGGCAGGACCTTGCCTTTATAAAAGAGACAATGCGGCACAAACTTGCCGAATACAGCCTGAATCCAGCCACGGCAATCAGCGTTAATAAAAATGATAGTGGTAAAATTGAAGTGGGTGGCGCAGTGCCAGAAGAAACCCGCACGCGCATCGAAAATGACCTGAACGTCAATAAAAACTTTGCAGATGCCTTCAACCGGCTGAGCGTCAACGAACCGACACTGCACTTTATGGATAACGCCCTGAGGCTAAACCAGGCCTACGGTGTGAATAATCCACTGCTGGACACACTGGTTAGTGAAAACCAGCAGTTCAACGGCTTGCAGGATCTCGTGCACCGCTACGATACCCTGCGCCGCTCAGTCCCGGCCGATCAGATTGAAACTGCAGCAAATCGAGGTGCCTACGCCTTTAGCCTCAACACCCGCGCCTGAGCATCAGGTTTCGAAGGGCGCAGGATCACCTTTCCCGACCCTTGTAACAGTCGGCACATCTCCAGTGAAATTGACCACGGTTGTTGGCTCCATGCCACAAAAGCCGCCATCAATAATCAGATCCAACTCATGTTCCAGGGTGTCCCGGATATCATAGGGATCCGTCATAGGGTCAGACTCGCCTGGTAAAATCAGGGTGCTACTCATGATTGGCTCGCCAAGCTCTCCCAGCAGGGCCTGTACAATCGCATTGTCGGGAACCCGAACGCCAATAGTGCGCCGTTTGGGGTGCAGCAACCGCCTTGGTACTTCACTGGTCGCATCCAGAATAAACGTATAGGGCCCGGGCGTGAACGTTTTCAGCAACCGGTATTGGGTGTTGTCCACTTTGGCATAAACCCCAATATCTGAAAGATCCCGGCACACCAGCGTGAAGTTATGTTTTTCATCCAGCCGGCGAATCCGCTTGATTTTGTCCGCCGCAGGCTTGTCACCCAAATGACAGCCCAGGGCATAGCCCGAGTCGGTGGGGTAAACCAGAACACCACCACTGCGAAGGATCTCCACCGCCTGTTTGATCAACCGCTTTTGCGGGTTCTCGGGATGTACTTGAAAAAACTGGCTCATAAATGCTCTCCGCCCTGATTTTCAGAACTTGTTTTTTGAGCGCTTGAAGCCGCGGGCTGCATATCCGCCTTTGAACCGCCCATACAATTTGGTGATGCTGGCGCTTCCTGCCCGGTCGCTTCCCACTCCTCAGGAGAGTATAGGTGCAACGCCAGCGCATGCACGCCTCCGGCCATCTCCAGCTCTTCGGAAAGCACCTTATAAATTGTCTGGTGCCGCTTCACCTTCATCTGGCCCGCAAACTCTGACGACACCATCGTTACCTTGAAGTGAGTTTCCGAGTTTGCCGGCACACTGTGTTTATGACTTTCGTTTTCAATCTGAAGAATACTGGCGTCAAACGTATCCTTCAGCTTGGCTTCGATTGTTCTCTGGATTTTCATGGTTTATTTCCCCATATCCGCTTCTACATTGGCGAACAGTCTACTACAGAAGAAGCGAGCTGCCCGAACCTTGACACCCAACCACCAAACCGCCACATTCCACTCCCATCCAACCCCTACAAAACCGTAGCCGAATCATGCTCCTGTATATCGCCGAAAAACCAAGCCTCGGCAGAGCCATTGCTGCCGCTCTCCCTGGCCCCTATCAAAAAGGCCAGGGGTGGGTCCGCTGCGGCACGGGCGCTGAAGCCGCTACCGTAAGCTGGTGCATCGGCCACCTCCTGGAACCTGCCGAACCTGCCAGCTACAACCCGGCCTGGAAAACCTGGCGCCAGTATGATCTCCCCATGTTCCCGGACAAATGGCAGCTTAGCCCCAAAGACAGCGTTCGCCACCAACTCAAAGCTCTGGAATCCCTGATAAGACAGGCCGACACCATTGTGCACGCTGGCGACCCGGACAGAGAAGGCCAACTGTTGGTAGATGAAGTCATTCGCTATTTCGGAACCAGAGCGCCCGTAAAGCGGATACTCATCAACGACCTGACCCCGGCCGCGGTGGCTAAAGCCATTCAGCACCCCAGAGACAACCATGAATTTCTCAGGCTCTCACACTCTGCGCTGGCCCGGCAAAGGGCCGACTGGCTTTACGGCATCAACCTCACACGCTATTACACGCTGAGTTACCAGCAACAAGGAGAGAAAGGCGTTTACTCTGTTGGCCGTGTTCAAACGCCAGTGCTTGGCCTTGTGGTTGAGCGGGACAACGCCATCGAGGACTTCGAGCCCAGGCCTTACTTTCGCATCGAAGCACGCTTCCGGGCACAGGAAGAAGAGGCAGATCAGCAGCCTTTCACTGCCCGGTGGCTCCCGGACGACCAGTTCCAGGACCACCTGGACGACGAAAACCGCCTACTGGATCGCGCAACCGCAGAACAAATTGCCGCCAGTATTCATAGCCGGCCCGGCTCAATTCTGGAATCCCGCTTTCGCGACAGGCCCGAAGCACCTCCCTTACCCCTGTCGTTGTCAGCCCTGCAGATAGAGGCTGGCCGCCTTTTCCGCATGGGCGCAAAAGACGTACTGGATACTGCTCAAAACCTTTATGAGCGCCATCAACTCATCACCTACCCCCGTTCCGACTGCCGGTATCTGCCCGAAGGGCATTATGCCCAGCGTGAACAGGTCACGGGCGCGATTGGCAGGGTCTCACCAGAGCTTGCGGAAGCCTGTAGCAAAGCCGATTTCAGCCGCAAAACCGCTGCCTGGAATGATAAAAAAGTTGATGCTCACCACGCTATTATACCGACCAGCCGTACTGCACCCAGCAGCAAACTCACTGACGCCGAACAAAAAGTCTACGGTCTTGTCAGCCGCTATTACCTGATGCAATTTGCAGCGGACGCCATACATCGCGAAGGCCGCCTTACCTTGCGTGTAGCAGAGCACCGCTTCCGTGCGACAGAAACCGCTGTGTTCAAGCCGGGCTGGAAAGTACTGGAGCTGAAGCTTCGGGATAAACAGAAAGAAACAGAAAAGCCTCCCCTGCCTCGTCTGGACAAGGGGGAGCCGGTATTCTGCGAAGACAGCACCGTAAGCGAGCGAAAAACGCAACCGCCCCAATACTTCACCGATGCCAGCCTGCTATCGGCAATGACTAATATTGCCAGATTTGTAACCGACCCTGAGCTGCGGAAAACCCTGCGTGAGACCGACGGTCTTGGTACAGAAGCAACCCGTGCGAACATCATCGACACGCTGTTCAAACGGGACTACCTGTATCGTGACAGCCGCCACATCAGAGCCACCGAGAAAGGTAAAAACTTGATCGGCGCCCTGCCGGACTCCGTTAGCAAGCCAGACCGGACCGCGGTGTGGGAGGCGACCCTGGAAAGTATTCGCAGGGGCGAAGATGACCCGCGAAAGTTCCTGCAGAAACTGAAGACTGAAATCCGTGGTTTCATCCACCCAACCGCGGATGGGCGGGGCGCAGTACCGCAAACCAATATCCCCAACTGCCCCAAATGCCGAGCCCCGATGACAGAAAGGGACGGCAAGTTCGGTCGTTTTTTTGCCTGCACCCGCTACCCGGATTGCCGCGGCACCCGACCCGTTGAGGATACGACTCCGGAGGATGGGTCTGGGCAAAAGCCCATACCCTGCCCCCACTGTTTTTCACCTCTGGTCCGGCGAAAAGGAAAAAAAGGTTGGTTCTGGGGCTGTAGTAATTTTCCTGCCTGCCGACAAACACTGGATGACGATGACGGAAAACCTGTAACCCCTTAACGCAAGGCTACATAACGAAACGGAATGCCGAGAAGCATTTTGTGATAATTGCCTGATACGACAGGACATCCTGTATCGCGCGCAGCGAAACAGATTTGCGAAAAGACATCATCTACTCCAGGAGAGGCGCAATGCGCATTGCTCTGCTTGAAGACCAACAGGAACAGGCTCAGCACATTCAGTCTATTCTTTCCGAACGCGGCCATCACTGCGACAGTTTCCCGACCGGGCAGAGCTTTCTCAGCGCGGTGCTGCACCGAAGCTATGATTTGATGATCCTTGACTGGCAAATTCCTGACATGACCGGCATTGATGTGCTGAAAAGCGTCAGAGCACAAATTAACTGGCCAGTCCCTGTGGTATTTCTCACCCAGCGCGACAGCGAATCCGATATTGTTGAGGCCCTGGACGCGGGAGCGGACGATTTCCTGGCGAAACCGGCGCGCGCCGCCGAACTGGTAGCCCGAATCAATGCTCTTGCGCGTCGTGCCAACCCCGACAACGAGAAAGAAGTCCTTAAATACGGACCTTTTGAGGTTAACACCCAGCACCGAACTATTTCTCTCCATGGTGAGGCCCTCACCCTGACCGATAAAGACTTCGACCTGACGTTGTTCCTGTTTCAGAACCAGGGCCGTCTGCTTACCCGAGAAGTACTCCTGGAGCGGGTTTGGGGACTAGCCAGAGATATCAATACCCGGACGGTAGACACCCATATGAGTCGCCTGCGGCGTCGACTTGGTCTGAACCCGGAAAACGGCTTCCGTATCAAGACGATCTACCAGCGCGGTTATCGCCTTGAAGCCATGAAAGCCGAGGCTTCAGATGGGGAAATGGCAGAAGCCCAGGAAGTGCAAATATCGAATGACTGAACACCGTATGGCTTCTACCACCAAAGTATTCCTGTTGCTGGCTCTGCTGGCGCTGGGCATGCCTGTGTGTGCAGAGCTCTCTATTACTCGTGGCTCAGCAATACCGGCAAAAAGTGGCAGCAACAATGCCTCGCCTGAGTGGATTTACACGCTCAAACCCGGTGAGAGTTTTACGGAAGTGGCCAGCGACCTTCTGGTAAAAAGCTACGGTGTCGCCCGACTGCTTCAACACAACGCCATTGAAAACCCTGCAACGCTTGGAGAAGGCGACCGCATTCGCATTCCCCTGTCCTGGCTGAAAAGACAGCCCGACCCTGCTCGCGCCACCTCGGTCTCTGGCAACGTTCAGCTTATCTCGGGCATGAATGGACAGAAAAAACCGCTGACCCAGGACACCCTGATACGAGTAGGCGACGAGGTGCTTTCCGGTGCCGGAGCTGCAACTATCACCCTGGCTGATGGTTCGGAAGTGCGCCTGTCTCCGGATTCACGCCTGATTTTTAACCGCCTGACTCAGTACGGCAAGTCCGGCATGATAGATACGCGCTTGAGGCTCAATCGGGGCGAAGTGCATACCCGGGTCAAGCCAGTCATTGAAGGGGGGGCCCGCTTTGAAATTGAAACCCCATCTGCCGTTGCCGCCGTTCGCGGTACCGCATTTTCACTGCAAACCGGGCCGGAAGGTACCAGCGTACAGGTTACGGAAGGCGTGGTTGACTTCGGAGCTCGAAACCGCGCTCAGCGAATTCCTGCCGGCTACAGCGCAACTATTTCCAGTATCAGTCGCAACGAACTGAGCATCCGCAAAATGCCACCCGCGCCAGAAATCAACCCACTGGCCCCGGTACTCAACCAACTACCGGCAGAGATGACGTGGAAGCCAGGTCCGATTCCAAACTATCGCCTGGATATCTTTGAAACAGACAGTGGTCGTTGGATTGAAAGCCGTGAAATCAGCGGTAACCGATTCGATATCAGCCGCCTGGACAATGGCCAGTATGAGGTTCACCTGGCAGCGTTTGACCAGCAAGGAATGACAGGGATGCCCGGGATACTGCCAATAGAAGTTGATTTGCAGGCCCGAACAGCCAGCCTGCTGACACCGGAAAGCGAGGGCAGCGTAAATGACGACATGCCCGAATTCCGCTGGACCCTCAATGGTGAAAACGAACTTGCCAGGGTAGAAATTGCCGAAGATGAAGCCTTCCGGAATCTGGTGGCAACCAGTGAATGGGCACCTGGAACAACCGCCCTTCCTTCCCGCCCGCTGAGCCCTGGCCAGTATTACTGGCGCGTTGTGACAGAAGCCGGTGGGAACTCCGTGGCGACAACCCGGCCGCGCAAACTGATCGTAAACGGGACGCTCCCGCCGGTTCGCATTATCAGCATCAATTACATCGACAGCCAGGTTCGTGTGTTCTGGGAGAAGGTGGATACAGCGGCCAATTACCGGATGCAGCTGGCAGAAGAACCGGGCTTCAACAACATCATAAAAGAAGCTACTCTACCGGATACCACAGCGGCCTTGCGTCTTATTCCCGGAAGGCGGTATTTTGTGCGCCTTAAAGCTCTTTCTGATGGCCCGTTACAAAGCCGCTGGGGACCAGGGAGGGAGTTGTACCTGGAATAACATTTTGGACGACCAACAAGCACAGCAGGACTCATGACCCGGGACTGGTTTCCAATTAAAACGACTCCATGGACGCTCGGCCTGGCACTCCTGCTGATGTTTCTTCTCGCAGAAATGACAGCTCTGCCGCAACGCGTTGACTACTGGCTGCTTGACTCCGCCATGCTAGCAAGCCCGGCGTCCGCATCCCCCAAGGTATCAATCGTCGCAATTGACGACCTCAGCCTCGCCCAACACGGCCGCTGGCCCTGGCCACGAAGAACTCACGCTGCTCTTATCAGAAAGCTGCATCAGGCCGGTGCCGAAACCATTGTATTTGACGTACTGTTTACCGAACCTTCTCCGGACGACACTGTGCTTAAGCGCGCCATGCAGGCCCATGGCAAGGTCATTTTGCCGGTGCACATCTCACCACCAAGCTCACGCCTGTTGTTGAGTGAACAATTCCCGGCACGCGAATTGATGACCGCCGCTGCAGGCCTGGGACATGTGCACGTCGAACTGGATCACGACGGTATCGCCAGAGGGCTCTACCTGTTCAACGGTATGGCCCGCCAGCTGTTGCCAGCTCTCGCGCTGGCAGCCTCTGATGTCAGTTCCCGACAACCTGAATCAAATGGTTCACCTCCATTTGTAAACGTACGGGACGACTATCGGATTACCCCCCTCGCAGGTGGTGCTGGCACGCTGCCCACATTCTCCTACAGCGATGTACTCAACGCTCCTCCAGCTTCGGACGTGTTTAGTGGTAAGACGGTTTTTGTCGGCGCCACAGCAGCCGGATTGGGAGACGTCCTGCCAACATCCTTCTCTGGCCTGAGCAGGCCGATGTCCGGTGTTGAATTTCATGCCAATGCATTTTCTGCGCACCAACAAGGACTGCTTATCAAGCCGGCGCCTGGATGGGCCGGCATAGCTGTAGCTATGATAACACTCGTATTGCTGGCCATTCTGTTGCCACGCATGCGCCCAGCCCGAACCCTTTTTGCCTGCATTGCTGTGGCCGGAGCTATTTTTGGCCTGTCCATCTTTATGCTGACCGTATTCAAGGTGTGGCTTCCCATGGCTCATGCTCTGATCATCCCCCTGCTCGCGCTCCCTACAGCCAGCGGCCTGCGCCTCGCAATGACCAATCGGTTCCTCAACCGACAACTGGATGAATTGGCCCGCACGCCAAGGGTGAATTTGCCTGAGCTTTCCAAACGCCCCCTGACGCAGCTTCTCGAACATTTTCAGGCGCTGTTTCAGCCACGTGGCTGGTTACTGATGGAAGATAACAACATCCTTTCCAGCCGCAATCTTGGGCTAGCCAACATTCCTGAAAATCTGGAGCCAGGGCTTTGGCAAAATGACGGAAACCTGAGCTGGATTCAGCTGAATCGCGGCAACAGCCAATACACGCTGGGCCTGACGTTGCCCAACGATCTGAGCAAGGACGCAATACAACGCTACCTCAGGCGATTAAAACTTTCAGACTCCGGCATGGCAACAGCAAAGTTTCAACCGAGCGAAAACATCTCAGCACGCATCGAGCGTGTAAAGGTAGCCACTGATCGCCTGAACCACATGCAGGAGTTTATCCGCCGTAGCTTCGAGCGCATGCCCGACGGCATCATCGTGACCGATGAACTGGGCATCATCCGTTTTGCCAACGGGCATATCGAGGAGTGGTTCGGAGAGCCTATGCCCAGCCTTGGCGGGCTCCCACTGACGAAACTGCTGGAAGGTCATGATCCACGCGAAACCCCGCCCTGGCATGAAACGGTTTCAGAAACCCTCACACTGCTGCAAAGCCGGACCGTAGATCTGAACATCCGGGATAAGGACTTCCTTATCCATTTCGCGCCCTTCGCACTTCCCGATAGCAATCAATACGGAATTATTGCCAATGTATCCGATATCTCCGAGCTTCGTGAACAGCAGCGCCAGCACCGAGAGGCCATTGACTTTATCTCCCACGATGTTCGGTCACCCCTGGTGTCACAACTCGCTCTCATCGAACAGCTGAAACGCGACCCTACTCACATTGACCAAAGCCAGCTGGATCAACTGGGGCGGCTGGCAAGACGGAGCTATCACCTGGCTGAGGAGTTTGTTCAGCTGGCGCGGGCGGAACAGCTGACCGAGACCCGCTTCTATGAGTGCGAATTTCTCGCAATTGTTGAAAATGCGCGGGACAGCGTGAGCGAGCAGGCACTGGAAAAAGACATCTCATTGCAGCTACAAGGCACAGAAGACCTCTGGTTAAGAGGGAATGCAGAACTGCTTGAGCGCGCTGTTATCAACCTTCTGACCAACGCCGTTCAGTACAGCCCGGAAGGCTCAGCTGTCAGCCTCCAGGTGTTTCGTGCAGGGCACCAGGCATGCCTGACCATTGCAGACGACGGCTCTGGCATAGACCCGGAAGAACTCCCCCATCTGTTTGATCGTTACCGTCGCCAGAAAAGCAGCGAACTGGCAGGCATCCATGGTACCGGGCTTGGGCTTTCGTTTGTGAAAACAGTGGTAGAGAAACACCGCGGCGAAATCTATGTGGTTTCGAGCCCCGGAGAAGGCTCATCTTTCACACTTAAACTTCCAATTACAGATCCGATGTCGTGAGCCTTCGTCAGGATTTGATTTCCTTGTCAACGACTGCGGACGGTGCACTCAACAAACCATTATTATCCTGAACCAGAATTGTAAAATACCAGGTCCCAGTGTCCAGACCGCTCACTTCGTGTGTCATCCGGGCATCCACCTGAGCATCGTAAATTATAACTTCCCGGTCCAGATTATCGGCATCCTGGCCGTAGCGGATAATGTATTTATCCAGCTCAGCCATTTTGATCCCATCACCGTTTACACGGCTCTCAGGTGCACTCCAGCTCAGGACAGCGGATTTCTCCTGGGACGGAAAAGCAGGCCGATTGACGGTACTCTCGGTGTCGCTACTCGCGGAGCTTGAGACAGAGTCTGAGCTGTCAGAATCAGAACCACCGCCACAACCTGTAAGCAAAACTCCAAAGGAAAACGCGGCTATCCATGCCACTGACACTTTAATGACGCGCTTCATAGTATTTTTACACCAATATATCGTCGAATTTCCTGAATGATACAAAACGCGGACGATTATCAATGTGAGGCTTGTCATCTATCCAGTTAATAAATCGTCAATATTTCGTCAGGAAACCGTAATAAAGCAACCGGATTGACGCGAGTCACTGAGTGTCCGGGCAATTTTTTGCCCGGCACTTATTGGTGAAGCGAAAATAGTAGATCATTAAGAGGGGCCGCATTGCGCGACTAAAAAAGGTGTGAAATGATTTCCGGCCGAGGGGCTACTTAACGACTGCTCAATCTTCTTAGCGCGTAATGGAGAGTGCTACCAATGGCATTTGCCGCCGAGTCAGGTGCTCCTGCATCACCGCAAGCTCCTCATTCGCCATATGTTCCGCGATGGCACGAAGCTCTCCGGCGGCCAGGCCTTTCAATCTTTTGAGGGCAACTGACTGCTTGTGATGGACCTTTGGCTGATTGAACGGTGTGTACCTGCTGAGTTCGCGCCATTTAACAGGCACCAGGGTGCTTCCCTTGCCTTGCTCAAGTGCCAGTGCGAGCCCAGCGGGATCAAAGTCAAAGAACCAGGCGAGTTTGTCTGCGGGCTGTTTGCTGACGATTTCAACAACATTACGAACGTTTTCCCGGTGGCCCCGGTATAGAATCACCGAATCCTGCCAAGCACCTGGTAGTTGAAGTTCAGCCCAAAAGGGCATGACACCACCATTTTCAATGATCACGAGGTTACGGGTTTGAAGGTCATCGATATCGAGATGATCCGGTAGGACACTGCACACACTGCCCCGGGGAGTCTGGAAGTTTTCGCCGTTCACCCTTACCGTCGTATTGCCGGCTGTTGCAAAAACAATCAGCTGGCCAAAAACTGAATCACTGCTGAGCTTTTCACTGGCATTCTGAAGCGCCATAGCCATCCGACCACCGACACGGGAATCGTATTGTGGATCTATCCCATACTGGGACTGGACATACGCCCTCAGGCGCTGCTTCTCGTCGGCAGTAAAGTGAATATCTCTGCCGATGACCCGCCCTACTCCATTCTCTTCGCAAATCCGTTCCCACACCGGGCTACGCTTAACCTTCAGTCTGGCTGCCTTTAACAGACGCTCAATGGCAGCGACCTCAGCTCGCATTGTTATGCCTCAGCGTCAGATCAGAAACCATGACATTATCCGAATACACCTTGTGCGGAGCCTGATGGTAAATCACTTCGATGTGCTGCTGATCTCCATCTGGCAATGATTCAATCTCCGAGACAATGGCTTGCAGCCAGTCGGCTTTATCAATCCCCAGGCCTGCACTGGCAAGTGCCTCGGAGGCCAGGATGGTTCGCTCACCCAGAACGCCATCTACGACCAGTTGAATCAACTCTTCGATGGCTTCCTCTACCGGATCATCTTCCTCAGCTTCGGTTTCACCCGCAACGTCAAAGCTAACGGTATCCACATCGTCCGGTACATGCTTGTCTTCGATTTCGACGGGAAGGGTTCGGGCCCTGGCAGCGAGCTCGATAAGTTCAAGATCGTCAGATGAATCATAGATATCCCCGAAGCCTCGTATCTGGAAAGGGGCTACCGTATTGAGGAAGTCAGGAACTCGCTTGAGGTCCAGGTGATCAATGGAGGGTTCAAATCCCCGATTGTTAATAAAATGCGCCTCAAAAGCGCCAACCATCCGGCTTAGCCGCTGGTCTTCGCGCATGCGTACCAGCATCTTGCGCAGCTGGTTAAGTGCGTAAGAAAGGTTCTTCTGCGAGGATTCCAGGGTAGCAGGCAGGTGCCTCAGCAAAAGACGTTTCAGGAAGGCGTCGGAACCTGCTTGCTCCGCCAGCTCAGGAATGCGAAAGCTCTCGAACAGGGTAATCAGCCGACCTGCCCGCTCGATGACCCGCTCGTTTTCACGGATGCGTAGATTCAGGTCTGTGATATAGGCAAAGCCGGTGTTGATGTAGGTTGCAAAAGCGTCCGTTGCATTCCTGATATCTTCGATCACATCCGCAAGGCATTCCTTGATTTCACCTTCAAGCCGATCGATATCGGACAAGGCTGAACGTTTCTTGGCTTCTTTGTATTCCTGGAACAGCTCACTAAGCTGCTGCCACAAAATATGTACCTGAGCACTGGCGTAGCGGCGCCTTTCTGACTCGGTGATATGATCAAGGAACTGAACCAAAACCTTTTTCAACTGCAGATCTTCGGATTCACCAATGCGCCACACAAGGCGATGGTGCTCAAGGGTTTCAATCAGGCTGAGATTGTCATCCGAATCCGGAATCCGGTTGCCGTTCCGAAGATGAGCCTCCAGAATGGCTTCACCGTATTTGGCCAGGGCCCGGAGCGTTCCGTGAGCATCTTGAGCGCGTGCCATCAGTGCAGCCTCATTTGCTCGGACTCGGCATCATCAGCTCCCTGAATGCCTTCATGGGTCTGGATAAACGTCATGGCATCGTACAGCCAGCTCCATCGGCCAGTGGCGCGGTATAGGCTCCCGCTGGTGCCGATTGGTTTCAGATACCCCATTTTCTCTAGGCTGGAGAGCACCGCACGAATCTGTCCTGCCGAATCCGAACGCTTAGTGTGAAACACCTTTTTTTCCGCCAGCGATCTCAGCTTTGATTCCAACGCCGGTGCCGCAGCAATACGGTCCAGTATGGCGCCTTCCGACAGCTTGTCTCCCGGTAAAACCGGGCGGTCATTGGCTTCCAGCATCATTACGAGCCGAAGAAACTGCACAAACGCCTCAAGATTATTGGCAACATCCCGGAACTGATGGCGGATAGCATCTTTGGTTTCGGTATCCGAGGTATCCAGGTACGCACACACGAAGGCGTCATGGGCACTGGTCTGGCGAAGCGTTCGGTTGATCTGACCCAGGAAACGATTGACGGAGTCCTGATTGGCCGGCAATAGCAGGTAGTTATAGAGCTCATCATCACTGACCTCACAGATAACCCGCTCCTGAAGCAGGGCCGTGACGGTTCTCTCGAATAAGGGGCTACTCATGGCTTACGCCCTCCTCTGCTGCCTGCCCATCGTGGCTTACACTGGCGAACATTTGTGCATGCCTGTCATTGCGCACGGACGATTCGTAGGTATGAATGCGCCCTTCCTTCAGTGAGATCTTGTTCTCAAAGAACTTGCGCAGACTTCTGTCCAGTTTCGGGCAAGCGGAGATCATGGTCAGGTTGTTAGCTTCCAGCATATCTGCAAGGTGAGAGATGTTGTTGGGGCTGAGCGTGGCCAGCTCATCAATGGGCCAGGTAATACGAGTATTCAAATCCGGGCACAGGTATCGGGTAAGCCCCATGAACACGGTCATGATTGCCAGGTAGGTCAGGCCAGTAGAGCTGGCAGAGAGGAAATCCGCGTCGGTGCGAATCACCACCTGCCGGTCGTTCTCTTTCATCTCCAGGCGCATGTCGATCATCGACTCAACGCTGTCTTTCACTTTGGCGTCACTAAGCGTGTCGGTAACCAGCTTGAAGCGCCTCAGCACTGCATCGCTGGGTAGTGAGCGGCGGTTCATGTGAATCCAGGTTTGCCACTGCGCCACGAATTCCTTTAACGGCTGCCAGGTTTCGTCCTCATAGACCCTGGGTTCAAGCACAACCTGAATATCGCTCAGGCTTTCAATCTGCTGGTCCGTATTGATCTTGCGCTTCAAGAGGCTGGAAACAGCTTTTACTTCACGAGCCATCACTTCCAGGCTGTCGAAATACTTCACCAGACTGCCCGCTTCGGAAATGAACTGATCGATCAGTGCATCGCGCAACTGGGGGATATCGGTATCCAACAGCTCTCGCAGATCCGGAACCCGCGCCAGCTTGAAGCTCTCTTCATAATCCTGAACATCGCCGGTCATCTGGCCACGCCGGTGGGCTGACAGCTTTTGCCACGCCTGTTGTATCTGGGTGTTGTCATACCGGTTCAGGATAGCGGTTGCCTGATCAAACGTACCTACCACCGCTTTACGCAACTGCTCCAGTTTCTGGTAGGCGCTCTGAAGCTCCTGAGTAAGATCGGAAATATGCCCCGGGAAGCCTTCCGAGAGCGTCTGCCCCTGGAAGTGTTTGAGAAGGCTTTCCGCCGCTTCTGTTTGATCCCGCAACTCTTTGATAGCACTTTGATGTTCTGCAATTGAGATTTTTAGTTTGCTGTCCTGCTCCTTCCACGAACGCTCCGTTTCCTCCCGCTTTCGAACCGCAGTCTCGCGCAGCATCCTGGCCTGGTTCGCTTGCTCAGTAAGCGCCTCAACCTTACGCCATTCCTGTTCTCGCCACTTGCGATATCCGCGCACCAAATCCTCAGACGCCACAATCTTTTCGACTGTTTCTGAGAGTTTAGCCAATGTGTCTCTTGCTTCCTGAACCACTCTCGGATCAATACCTTCCTCAGAGAGACGCTGGTCGTATATCTGGCGCTTTTTCTTGAGGCGCGCCTTGTATTCCGACTCGGCTGATGCAATCGACTCCGACGATTGCTCCACGCTGGCTTGAAGCTCAGATTCCTGTTCCGCCCAATGCCCTCGAATATCAAGAATCTGCTGCTGAAAGCCGGATTCGACATCCCGAATACCATCGCCCGTCTGCTCGTCGAAGGCCTTAAGGCTGCTCTGGACAGCTTCCAGATCTTTTGTGATCTTGGCAATCCGGGCGGCCTGCGCTTCCTTGACTCGCAAGCGCACATTGCCCAACTTGTTCTGGGCGTTGCTACGAGTACGCTCAAATAGAGAAAATTCTGTTTCCAACCTATCAGCAGCTTCCACGCGGTCTTTGTAGGCGTCATGCCGTCGTTGCGCCTCTCGCTCGGTGTCTGCCCGCTGCTTGATGGCAGCCTGGCGGTCGGCATCTATGCTTCGGCTGCGCTCCAATAGAGCTTCTTCGGAGGCCGCAAAATCGGGTGTTGGCAGATTATCCAGTACGAGTTGCCAACCCATAACAGCGTTGCCACTGGCATCGGGGTCGAGGATGGGCGCCAGATCTTTTCTGTGCAGTAACTGAGGATTAACAACTTTTGCCAGACGGCGTCCCCACTCCGGGTCCTGAGCCCGTAGCTGAGACAACCAGGTACCATCTTCCGGAGCAATCTGCCTCTGAAGTTCGTTAAACCGATCTTCCAGCTCCTGGACTTTTACGTCCATCTGCTGAACCTGTTCCTGCGCGGATTTCCAGTCACGATCAGTCTGGTCCCGTTTACGGCCAGCTTCCAGACGGTTCTCGTGTGCCTGCGTGACCTGCTCGGCCGCTTCTTCAGAGGCTTGTTCGGCAACAGCAATTTCTTTCTGCTCCGCTTCGGTCTGCCCGGGGCTTTGCCGGAGTGCGGATAGGCGGGCTTGCTCACTCGCGAGTTCTGATCGCTCTGAAGACCGGCTGTCTTTGTAGGCTGAAACCGCCGTCACCTGGTCTGTTCTGACAGCATTCAATTTCAAATCATAAGCATGTTTCGCTGAGGTAAGCGCATCACTCGCCTCTCGCAAGCGCTGCTGGCGCTGAGCCTGCTGTTTCTCATGTTCGCGTTGGATCGTCTGCTTCTCAAGCTCGTACTCGCCCTCAATTTCAGAGGCCTTGCCTGTAAGACTGTTGTAATCGGCCTGTGCCGTCTCCAGGCGCTGGCGATAATCGGGCAGGTTGTCGAAGCTCTGGGCCAGGTCTGACAAACCATCGGCTTCATATCTGTCGTTCTGCTTGTGCAGAGCCGCAACTTGCTCATCAAGCGTTTCAAAGTTGGCGTTATGATCAGTAACCTGGCGGGCAAGCTGGCGATCCGTATCTTCAAACTCCGCTCGCAGGTCTGTTCGCTGGCCCTCAAGCCGTTCTTTCTGCTGGCCCAGTTCACTCGCTTTCTCCCGGGCTTCCTCCACGGTCACACTTAAGTTGGCAACTGTTTTATCAGCCTGCTCCAGAATAGCCCTGCGCTCTGCATCCTTTCTGAGGCATTCACGGATTTTCTCTTCCTCATCTGCAAAGGCAGAAAGGCTCTGGATATCGGCAATCAGATCTTTACGGTCAATAGCCCGGGGCTTGGCGTGTTGGTGGATGTTCTCAAACTGCGTTTCGCAGATCATCGCCTTGAAACTGCTAAGGAGGCGATGTTTGTTCAATACCACGTGGGTCAGCCGCTCAATGTTAGTCATTTGAGTGTTGCTGTCACCCAGGCCAAATTCAGCAGCCAGTGCACGCAGTGATCGGGCATCTGCAGGCAAGCGCTTCAGCAGCTTTTGATTGCGCTGAATGATTGCCCGGTAATTGGTTATGGTGTCCACCATTTTGGAAACGGTTACGCCCCGTTTGCGGAGAGCGGCAAACACATCGTCGGCACTGGCTCCCGCCTGGAGAATCTCTTTCACCTCTGACGAAAAGAAAGTTTCTTCCGCCGAACCAGCCACAAAACGGTAGCAGGGCTTTCCTTGAGCATGCCGGTACATCACAGCGCAATAGAGCCCTGTATGTCGCCGGTACTCAAAAATGATGAGGCTTTGAAAGGTCGGCAGGTAGTAGTCCAGGAAAGACAGCTTACCCGAGGCCTTGGTAACGATTCGCTCCGGCTCTTCCCCAAAAAAGGCTGGAACAAGTGCCAGAACAGACGTTTTACCGGCCCCGTTTACGCCCCCAAGGTGCGTTCGTTCACGACAATCTATTTTAATGGTTCGTCCCTTCACTTGCTTGAAGGAGTGGTGCAGGACGATGCTTTCTAATCCGTAGCTTACAGTCTCGCCAGACAAACTGATTTCCCCGTAACGGCAGGTCGTTCTTGATACTCGCAGTATACAGGGAATGGTTTACGGACATAGCCAGAGGTCTGGCGCACGGAAGGCTGATCGGCCGGTCTGATATAGAAAAGCTATCAAAAACATTAAAACAAAAAGATTTAAGCTTTAATGATATTGGTTATCATTATCGAAACCACAGCAGTCAGGAAACAATGTCATGTACATTAACGTCGCCAAACACAGAGACCTTATCAAAACAGCCACCTTTGCTGTAATGCACTTCAGCGTCGCATTTCTGGTTACATGGGGATTAACCGGCGACATCCTGATAGGTAGCCTTGTCGCCATGGTTGAGCCTGCGGTTAACACGGTAGCGTTTTATTTTCATGAGAAAGTATGGCGTTGCGCTAAAGGAAGCGACGGAGCCTTACGCTTCCAGCCGCAAGGATAATCAGCTGTGCCGAGACGGAGGGGGCCGGCACTAAAGTCGCCGTCAATTAATAATTTGGTCCCATGTACAGCATCGCCAGTGTTCTGAGATCGTGAAGAACAAACAACAATACGAGGGCGAAGCTATGAACCAGTATCAAGGTAAGTGTTTTTGCGGCGCAGTACAGTTCGAGGTCCGTGGCGTTCCGGAAGCAATGGGTTATTGCCATTGCGATTCGTGTCGTCGCTGGTCAGCTGGGCCAGTGAATGCCTTTTCACTATGGCCTGCAGATGCCCTTCAGATACTGGCCGGTTCCGACCAAATAGACGAATTTCACCTGACAGAACAAAGCCACCGCAAATGGTGCAAGCAATGCGGTGGTCATATCTTCAGCGATCATCCGGCCTGGGGTTTGGTTGACGTCTATGTTGCAAACCTGCCGCAACTGACGTTTGAGCCAGCGCTTCATGTGCACTATCAGGAGTCGGTATTACCAATTCGTGATGGCTTGCCAAAGATGAAGGATATGCCGGCGGAAATGGGCGGCTCAGGGCAAACCCTGCCGGAATAAAGTGCTAGACGTGCCACATAATGCCCCTGTCACAAACGATGGGGGCGATCCTGTTAACTCGTTGACAGCAAGCTCGTCAATAGTGCCCGAAGACGATTGGGCTTTACCGGCTTGTTCAGAATAGGCAGGTGCTGCGCTCGCATCTGCCTGCGCAGTTCGTCACTACAATCTGCAGTAACCAGAGCTGCGGGCAATCGCGTACCCAGTAACTTGCGGACGGCCTCAATGGCCTGCCAGCCTGTTTTTCCACCATCAAGATGATAGTCGGCCAACACGGCTGCCGGCATGGTGTTTGTCTCTCGCAAATAATCCAATGCCCGATGCTCGTCCGTACTGGTAATTACCAGACAACCCCAACGCTCCAGTAACAATTTCATGCTCGCAAGTATGGCCGGCTCGTTATCAATCACCAAAATCTGAATACCGGCAAAGCCTTGCGCAAAGCCGGGCACGCCCTGAACGGCGGGCAAAGCGGCCTTGCGGGCTGCGTTCATGTCCACAGGCAGCACCACGGAAAATCGGGAACCTCTACCCGGGCGTGAAGCCAACTCTATCCGGTAACCCAACACCGAGACCATGCGCTCAACAATAGCCAGCCCGAGCCCGGCACCCTGTCGGCCACCGCTGCCTTGCGGCAATAGCTGATGAAACTCAGTAAAAATATCCCTCAGTTTGCTTTCCTCAATGCCTACACCTGTATCCCACACTTCAATTCGGAGGCTGTCGCGTCGCGCTCTCAGTGCCAGTAGAACGCGGCCACTGCGAGTGTAGCGAAAAGCATTACTTAAAAGGTTACGTAGAATACGGGTGAGCATGCGCTGATCGGTCTTTATCAGCGCCGGAATGGTACGAACATGGAATCGCAGACCAGCGTTGGTCGCTACGGCTTCGAATTCTTCACCCAGGCCTTTGGCCAGGGCAGCGACATCCGTCAACAAGAGATCGGGCACCATGGCCTGCTGGTCCAGTTTTGATATATCCAACAAGTCCGCCAGCAAATCTTCGGCACCCTCAAGCGCGCGGTGTACCTGATGCACCATTCTCGCTTCTTCCGCCGGCAACGCACTTTCCTGCAGCGCCGATATCGTTAGCCGCGCTGCATTCAGGGGCTGCAACAGGTCATGGCTGGCGGCCGCCAGATACTTGTCTTTACTACGGTTGGCATCGCTTGCGACCTTTGCGGCAACCACCAGTTCGCGTTCGACTTTTTCCCTTTCTTCAATCTGAAAGTGCAACCCGGCATTTGCATCCTGCAGCGCCTTGGTACGGTCTTGTACGCGCTGTTCCAGGTCTGCATTCATCTGTACCAACTTCTGCCGCGCTTGCACCCTCTCAGTGATATCCGCCACAAAAGCCTCGACCACTTCTGGACCCAAATCCGGCCGCCTGAGCAAAGTTATAGCCACATTAACCGGCGTGGCGTCGGCACGTCGCAAGCGAATTTCACGGGCACTCAGACTACCGTTGTTGAGCAGTTCCTGACGCAACACATCGAATTCGCTGGAGCTACAAAACAGCTGTTCACGTAAACGAATAACGCGGGCTTTCAGATCTTCGGGGCTTGCATAGCCACAAATCTTGGCCATTGCGGGGTTACAGGCCAGGAACCCACCTCGCAAGTTAGCCTGGAAAATACCGTGCAATGCTTTTTCAAACAGCCATTTGTAACGGTTTCGTTCCTGCTCCAGCTCCTCGATGCGCGCCTGCAAAGCCGGGTAGTAGTTCTTACGAACCGATTGGCTACCCAGGCCAAGAAGGTCAACAACTTCATAACCGTCTGCGCGGTCAGAGGGCTTCTTCATAGACAACCTGAACATCGCGGAGTGTTGATTTGCGCGGATTGGTTAAAATACAGGGATCCTGCAACGCAAATCCGGAGAGAGACGGAATATCAGACACACTGACACCCAACTCCGACAACTTGGCTTCTAGCCCAACAGCCCGCTTAAGTTGAATAATACGGTTCATCAAGCGCTTCTGGATCTCGGCCTGGCCCATACCTCTGGTGTCGATACCCATGGCTTCGGCTACACGGCGAAACCGATCTTCCGCAGAGCGGAAATTATACGCCACCACGTGCTCCAGCAGCATGGCGTTGCACAAACCGTGGGGCAAATCCAGAAACCCTCCCAGACTATGGGACATCGCATGAACCGCCCCCAGGATGGCATTGGAGAATGCCAGGCCGGCTTGCATGGAGGCCAGCATGATTTGCTCGCGTAAATATCCATCAGCGGTATTAGCGACAAGCGGCTCCAGGTTACGGTTAATCAGCCGAATCGCTTCCAGTGCGTTGGCATCGGTTAGCGGCCCGCTACCTGTGGACACGTATGCTTCTATTGCATGAACCAGCGCGTCAACACCGGTACAGGCCGTCAGATAGCTACTCATGGTTTCGGTCACTTCAGGATCAATCAGCGACACATCCGGGACAATCGCTTTGCTGATGATGGAAAACTTGAAGCGACGCGCCGGATCAGAAATGATCGCGAACTGTGACACATCGGCCGAGGTGCCTGCGGTGGTGGGAATCAAAATCATCGGTGGCGGCGGGTTTACTATGGTATCCACCCCCTCAAAATCCACAATGTGACGGCCATTGCTCACGACAATAGCGATGCCCTTGGCACAATCCATAGGGCTGCCGCCACCAATAGCGACGATGACATCGCACTCTGACGATTTGTAGAGTTCAGCGCCAGCCATAACTTCATCAACCCGCGGATTGGCAGAAACCCCCGTATAGACCGTGCTACCTATTCCAGCATCGGTCAGCAAGGTGACGATTTCGTCCACCCAGCCGGCGGCGGACACGCCAGGATCAGAAACGAGAAACACCTGTTTCGCACCAAAATTACTGGCAAAGTTGGCAACCGACTTTCTTGATCCGGCTCCGAATACGATCTCTGGAGAGACAAATTTTCTTAAAGCGGATAGGTCGTGACCCATGATCATGCACTCGACACTGGTTTTGTTTTTATAAGCAATACCCGACAGTTTAACTCAAGCTTTGGCTGCATTCATCCGATGGTTCGCAGCCGCTGTTGATAAAAGCTGTAAAGTGCCTCAAGCATGGCGGCCTGGTTCACCTGCTTTAAAATGCCATGGCCTTCATCCGGGAACCAGTGCAGCTCAGGTTTCAGACCCGCCTGCTGCATCGCCTCGACCATCATACGGGTCTGTTCGGGCACCACCACTTTGTCCTGCCCGCCCTGAAAAAAGATCACCGGCGAGGCGATCGTTGCCGTGCGCAGCCGAGGTGTGCGCTCCTGCCAGCGTTGTGAATGGTCTTCGGGGTTGCCCAACAACCAGTCCAGATAACCGGATTCGAAGCGGTGAGTCATCCGCCTTAGCTGCAAGGGGTCGGTAACACCGAACTGACTCGCGCCGGCCTCGTAACGCTGATCCTGACTCAAGGCCATCAACGCCGTGTAACCACCGGAACTGCGCCCCTGAATAAATGTGCTCTTCCCATTCACGTAACCTGCGGCTTTCAGAAATTCTGCAGCTCGCGCCATGTCTTGCACATCAATATCGCCCCAACACTCTGCCAATGCCAACCGGAATGCCCGACCATACCCACTGCTGCCACGATAATTCACCTCTGCCACCGCAAAGCCTCGCTGGCACCAAAACTGAATCAAAGGGTTGAATACGGGATACGCTGCCGACGTCGGCCCGCCATGAACAACCAGGATCAACGCCAAGGGTTCAGCATTCGGTTTCAGCGGTAAATAAAGGAAACCCTCTGGCGGAGTACTTTCCTGCCCAAGAGCCGGCACCTGAAACACAGTGGGGTGCGCCACCACATGCCCGGGCAAAGCCGGCTCACCTCCGGCAACCACCACTATGCCCGCATTTGTTGGATCTATCCTGAGCACAGCGTCCAGATGATCAGGCGAGCGCCCAATGGCATACAAAAAACCTCCGCAGGCACACAAACTACGAAAGTCACTAAACTCGGGTGCCACCCGCACGGGTTTTGGGTGTTTGCTTCCAGACAGCCATAATTCGCCACGACCTTGGTGATAATGGGTTCTAGCCCAGCCGCCACCTGGTAACGGGCAATGGTGAACCTCAGCTAACTGCCAAGGCGCATTGGCGTGGTCGCGATCCGGCACTGAGGCTTTTTCCCAAGGGCTGGCCGGGCTCTGCAGGTCAAGCTTCCAAGGCTGCCACCAACCGTCATGGTCAGACAAAACCCAAAGCTCCTGCCCTGAGAATACTGGCTGCTGAATTGATGCAGGCCGCGGTGCAGGTTGCACACGCGGCCCCTCAAGTGTGCCATCGGCTGACACCCTTGCCGTCCAGAGCCGGGTCTGTATCCAGGGCATGTCGGGCAGCTGCCAGCTGATCCAGGCAATATGGCGACCGTCGTCTGAAAGTGCGGGCGCGCCGTAAAAATCCTCACCCTGGTGTAGCACTGTCAGCAAGCCATCGCGACCGACTGAAACCAGTTGTTGTCGGCCATCGATTACTCCTTGCCCGGTTTCACGTACTGCCAGTACACGGCGCCGCAAGGGGTCAGCCACCAGACCGCCATAGACAGCTGTATCGGTAGTCAATGTCTGGCTCCACTGCCCTGCCCCGTGAGCAAACAGGATGCTCTGATCATCACTGACCACAAACACACCATCCTGTGTAGCTGTCAAAGCACCACCACCGTACCCGTTGACTCGGCTGCGAACACTGCCAGGAAGATTGCTCAGCGCCGACGCCTCGCCATCCCCATTCAGCATCCACACCTTATTAGCGCCGGTTTCGGGATCGCTCTGCAACCAGAAAACACCGGCGTCTGAGGCGCATAAGCCGCTGCGCTGGACGTAACCAGCGCAGGCTTCAGCAGCGCTCAGCAGGCTTTCGGCGGGCGGCTGTTCAGCCGCGAAAGAACATGCGGGAGTTACCGGTGTTGCGATAGGTCAGCTCCTCAATACCTGCGGTGGCATGGTCGGCCGCCTGACGTGCGGCCAGAATGCGGTCGTGGTGAGCCGATTTACTGCACACCGGGTCGGCGTTATCGGCGTTGCCGGTAAGCAGAAAGGCCTGGCAGCGACAGCCACCAAAATCCTTGTCTTTCTCATCACAGGAGCGGCAGGGTTCCGGCATCCAGCGATCACCGCGATAGTGGTTAAAACCGGGGCTGTCGTACCAGATCTGCTTGAGGCCTTTGTCGCGAACATTCGGGAAATCAATGGGCAGCAAGCGCGCACTATGGCAAGGCAAAGCCGTGCCATCCGGTGCCACTGTCAAGAACAGGTTGCCCCAGCCATTCATACAGGCCTTCGGGCGCTCTTCGTAATAATCCGGGGTGACAAAAATCAGCTTCATTTCTGAGCCGGCTTCCGCCTGGCGCGCGCGATACTCATTCACTTCGCGTTCGGCTTTCTCCAGTTGTCTTCGCGACGGCATCAGCCCTTCACGATTTTTGAACGCCCAGCCGTAATACTGGCAGGTGGCCAACTCTACATAGTCCGCTCCCAAACGATCACACAGCACCATTATGTCGGTCATTTGGTGAATATTGTGCCGGTGAATTACGAAGTTCAGCACCATGGGGTAACCGGCCTCTTTCACCGCTCTGGCCATCGCCAGCTTTTGTTCAAAGGCCTTGCGCGAACCCGCCACGGCATTGTTCAGCTCAGGATCAGAAGCCTGAAAACTAACCTGAATGTGGTCCAGCCCGGCACTGGCAAACGCCTCAACTTTGCTTTCGGTCAGGCCCAGACCCGAGGTAATCAGATTGCTGTAGTAACCCAGATGTCTGGCTTCAGCAATCAGTTCCTGTAAGTCTGACCGCACCAGAGGCTCACCGCCGGAAAACCCCAGTTGCGCGGCTCCCATATCCCGCCCCTGCCGTAAAACCTTGACCCAGTCTTCAGTACTGAGTTCTTGCTGGGTCTGGGCAAAATCCAGAGGGTTTGAGCAATAGGGGCACTGCAGAGGGCAGCGATAAGTCAACTCGGCCAATAGCCAAAGAGGTGGCCCTACATTGGTTGCCTTATCGCCATCTGGCGCAGATATTGGCGCAGTCATGAAAAATCAATCCAGTGTTGTTCGCGGGCATGCTGCAAAAACTCGTTAACATCACCAGCCAATGGCCCAGCCTCAGGAAAGGCACGCTCCAACGCGCATACAATATCCTGCACGGTGCGCTGGCCATCAACTTCACGCAGAATCGCACCCGCGCTTTCGTTAAGCTTCACCATGCCTTCGGGATAAAGCAACACATAGCCGTTCTGAACCGGTTCCCACTGAAACCGAAAGCCTCGACGCAAACGCGGGATGCTCCCCGCCGTTTCGCCAACCGGTGCGACGTTCGCCATCACAACCCCCTGTGCCAGACTTGCTGATCGGTGACTGTGTGAAACGGCGGCGTTTTGTGGCTATAGGCCATGGTCAGAGAGTCCAACAGGCTCCAGAGAATATCCAGCTTGAACTGCAAAATATTCAGGGCGCGAGCCTGGTCAGCGGCCGTCGTGAAATGTTCCAGGGTGATCGACAGGCCGTGCTCGACATCACGACGGGCTTCAGACAAGCGTTTTCGGAAGTAGCTATATCCGGCCTCCTCAATCCATGGATAATGCTGGGGCCAGCTTTCCAGGCGGGACTGGTGAATTTCAGGTGCGAACAACTCGGTTAACGAGGAGCAGGCTGCTTCCTGCCAGGTAGCGCGGCGGGCAAAGTTCAGGTAGGCATCCACCGCAAAGCGCACACCGGGCAACACGTGGCGCTGATCAATGACTTCTTCGCGGGTCAGGCCCACGGCTTCAGCCAGGCACAGCCAGGCTTCAATGCCACCCACATCGTCATCATGGCCATCGTGATCCAAGATTCGCTGCAACCATTGTTTGCGCACGCCGGCATCAGGGCAGTTCGCCATAATGGCGGCGTCTTTGCGCGGGATCATCACCTGGTAATAGTAGCGATTGGCCACCCAGCCACGAATCTGCTCCGGGCTGCATTGACCACCATACATGGCCTGATGATACGGGTGATGGATATGGTAAAGACGGCCTTTGTCGCGTAACGCGCGCTCAAAGTCCGCACGATTCAGGGTGGCGTTCACAATGGCGTTCATAGCGTCCCCGACAGATCCAGATGCATTCCGTCCCAGGCCACTTCAATGCCGTGTCGGGCCAACTGAGCCCGCTCGGCTGAGTCCTCATTCAGGATCGGATTGGTGTTGTTGATGTGTATCAGAATCTTGCGCTTGGCCGGAATGGTGTCGAGCACCTCTATCATTCCACCGGGACCATTCTGCGCCAGATGCCCCATCGCCTGGCCGGTTTTTGTACCGACCCGCTGGCGGATCATTTCATCGTCGTGCCATACAGTGCCATCAACCATCAGTACATTGGCCCGATGCATCCACTGCAGAATCTGCGCATCCGGCTTACCCAGACCTGGCGCGTATAGCACGGTCTGACCTGTACGGATGTCTTCAATAAATACACCAATATTGTCACCGGGATGCGGGTTATCCCTGCGCGGCGAGTAAGGTGGTGCATTGCTCAGTAAGGGTATGGCGGTCAGCTTGAGGTTTGGCACACTGGGTATTACAAAAGCTTCTCCGGCTCCATCACCAAGAGGGATTTCACGCCAGCGCAAGCCACCATTCCAGTGCTCCAGCATCGGGAACAATGGAAAGCCACTGCTCAGGTCTTCATGTACCTGGGAGGTACACCAGACATCGAGCGGCAAACCTTCCCGCAAGGTCAACAAACCGGTGGTGTGGTCTACCTGGCTATCCATTAACAGCACGGCTTCAATACCGGTGTCGCGCAGCTCACGCGCCGGTTGCATGGCAGGGAAAGATGAAAGCTGGGCGCGAATGTCCGGAGACGCGTTAAACAGAATCCAACGCTCGCCATCTTCACTGACCGCGATGGATGATTGTGAACGGGCGTGGGCGTTAAGAGTGCCTTTTCGGAAACCGTCACAGTTTGCACAGTTACAGTTCCACTGTGGGAAACCGCCACCTGCCGCTGAACCAAGAACCTGAATGTACATAAATAGAAGCTCCGGAAGTAAAACGGCCAGCGCCATAGCGCTGACCGCTTCAGGCTTCAGCGGTTGGCGAAGTACATAGTGACTTCGAAACCGATACGCAGGTCTTCATAAGCTGGTTTTGTCCACATAACACTTACCTCTTATTGTCGTGATTGCTTACGTGTCAGGAGAATTACGGCACTTCTGCCACATTCCCAAAACCATCCTAAAGGCAGGCGCCAAACACCAATATGGTACTTTCGCACTGTTTTAGGGGCACCTTTAGTTGCGTTCGGGGAACGACTCTTTCAGCCAAAAAAAACCCTCAGCAGACGCTGAGGGCAAAAAGGTGCACACCCGGTGCGCAGTTCCACCATCAAGCCCGTGTGGGGAGCAAGACGGTGGCGTCATCGTCAGAAAAAGCCTAGAGGATTGATGTCGTAGCTGGTCAGCATGCACTTGGTTTGCTGGTAGTGATCAAGCGCCAGTTTGTGGGTTTCGCGGCCAATACCCGACTTCTTGTAGCCACCGAAGGCCGCATGAGCCGGATAAGCGTGGTAGCAGTTCATCCAAACCCGACCAGCCTCAATGTTGCGACCCATGCGATACGCCACATTGGTATCCCGGGACCAGACACCAGCGCCCAGACCAAACTCAGTATCGTTGGCGATTGCCAGCGCTTCTTCCTCAGTCTTGAAGGTTGTCACACCTACGACAGGGCCGAAGATCTCTTCCTGGAACACCCGCATCTTGTTATCGCCCTTGAACAACGTGGGCTGAATATAAAATCCGTTAGCGAATTCACCTTCCAGGTGTTCGCGATCTCCACCAGTCAGAACCTCTGCACCCTCCTGCTTCCCGATTTCAAGGTAAGACAGGATCTTGTCAAACTGTTCTTTACTCGCCTGAGCGCCGACCTGTACATCGGTGTCCAGTGGGTTGCCACGCTTGATTGACTTGGTGCGGGCTACCACTTTTTCCATAAATTCTTCGTACATGTCTTCCTGCACCAGAGCGCGGGACGGACAGGTGCATACTTCACCCTGGTTAAAGAACGCCAGAACCAGACCTTCTACACACTTATCGACGAACTCGGGCTCTGCCTTCATCACATCCGAGAAGTAAATATTGGGTGATTTTCCGCCCAGCTCCACAGTGGAGGGAATGATGTTTTCAGCCGCGCACTTGAGAATATGTGATCCGACCGGGGTTGAGCCGGTGAACGCAATTTTGGCAATGCGCTTGCTCGTAGCCAGCGCCTGACCGGCTTCAATGCCGTAGCCGTTGACCACGTTAAGAACACCCTGTGGCAACAAATCACCGATGACTTCCATCAACACCAATATACTTGCAGGTGTCTGTTCGGCCGGCTTCAGCACTGTACAGTTACCAGCAGCCAGACACGGGCCCAGCTTCCAGGCTGCCATCAATATCGGGAAGTTCCAGGGAATGATTTGTCCCACCACGCCCAGCGGCTCGTGAAAATGATACGCCACTGTATTGTGGTCAATTTCGCCCATATGCCCTTCCTGGGCACGAATGCAGCCCGCAAAATACCGGAAGTGATCGGCTGCCAGTGGGATATCGGCATTAAGGGTTTCACGAACGGCCTTGCCGTTATCCCAAGTTTCGGCGACCGCCAGTTTTTCCAGGTTGGCTTCGATGCGGTCAGCAATCTTCAACAGAATATTCGAGCGCTCAGCCGCCGAAGTACGCCCCCACGCCGGAGCTGCTTTATGGGCTGCATCCAGTGCCAGATCAATATCCTCTGCGGTTGAACGCGGAATCTCGCAGATCACTTCGCCTGTCACCGGCGAGATGTTTTCAAAATACTGCCCTTTTACCGGGGCAACCCACTCACCGCCAATGTAGTTTCCGTACTGGGACTTGAAAGAAACGACCGAGCCTTCCTTTCCTGGTTGTGCGTAGATCATGGTTCTAACCTCTTTTTGTGTTTGTTGCTCGCCAAGGTGGGCTTTCGCATTTACGGAATCAATATAGGCACTAACGGCTGTCTGTTGAATGCTGCGATAGAGGCGAAAAACTCCTCCCTTGGTAGTAGGCGCCAGAGCTATTCATTGTTGCCTCTGGCGCCCACGCTCATTGCATTTGGGCGTTACTGGCTGGCAACGCGGTCCTTCGGCAGCCTGAACGTCCACACCATACCGCCCTGGTTGAAATCTTTAACTACCTTGGCTACTTCGCCACCCCATAGCGGAACAGCCCCACCCCAACCCGACGCAACGGAAACATATTGCTCGCCATCCATCGTCCAGGTTACTGGCGTACCTACCACACCAGAGCCAGTGTTGAACTTGTATAGTTCCTCACCAGTCTTGGCATCAAACGCTTTCAGGTAACCTTCCGGAGTACCGGTAAACACAAGATTGCCAGCGGTGGCCATTACCCCACCCCACAAAGGTGCGGGGTTTTCATAGCGCCACACTTCCTCTCCGGTTTTCGGGTCCACCGCCCGCAGGACACCGATGTAGTCATCATTCGCAGGTTTAATGGTGAAGCCTGCCCCCAGATAAGCCCCGCCCTTCTTGTAAGACACCGGCTCATTCCAGATATCCATAGACCACTCGTTCGAGGGTATATAAAAGAGGCCTGTGTCCTGGCTAAACGCCATTGGCATCCAGTTTTTACCACCCAGGAACGCCGGCTGCGCCAGAACTGTCTCGCCTTTTGCACCATCTATTGATGACGGATCACCCGGGCGCCCGCCCTCGGCATAAATAGGCCGGCCGGTTTTCGGGTCAAGCCCTGTAGCCCAAGTGATCTTGTCGACGAAGGGAAAGCCGCGAATGAAGTCGCCATTCTCACGATTAAGAACATAGAAAAAGCCGTTACGGTCAGCTGTGGCCGCTGCCATCACTTTTTCGCCATCTTCTTCGTAGTTGAATGAAATCAGCTCGTTCACACCATCGTAATCCCAACCGTCGTGGGGCGTGGTCTGGAAGTGCCATTTGATACTTCCGTCGTTCGGGTCGATAGCCAGACGCGAGGATGAAAACAGGTTGTCGCCCGGGCGCAGGTGTGAATTCCAGGGTGCAGGGTTACCTGTGCCGAAAAACAGCGAATCTGTGTCCGGGTCGTAGGTGCCGCCCAACCAGGTTGCGGCACCACCGTTTTTCCACAAATCACCTGGCCAGGTTTTACCGGCTTCGCCGCCAGAAATGCCATTTTCAACAGCCTTGCCGTCTTTGTAGACATAGCCCATGTGGCCTTCAACAGTAGGCCGTGTCCAGATCAGGTCACCGCTTTCGGGGTCATAGGCTTCTACTTTGCCCACCACACCAAACTCACCGCCCGACACCCCGGTGATCAGCTTTCCCTTGACCACAATCGGCGCAGCCGTGATGGCGTAACCTGCCTGATAATCGGCAACCTTTTTAATCCAGACAGGCTTGCCGGTGTCTTTGTTCAAAGCCACCAGCTTGGCGTCGAGAGTGCCGAAATACACTTTATCGCCGTACAGGGCAACGCCCCGGTTAACCACGTCGCAACAAGGCATAATGCCGTCCGGCAAGCGAGCATCGTATTGCCAAAGCTCTTCACCAGTGCGCGCATCAATGGCGTATACACGGGAATAAGACGCGGTCACATACATCACCCCATCTTTGATCATGGGCTGGGATTCCTGGCCTCGCATTTTTTCGCTGCCAAATGAAAACGCCCAAGCCGGCTGCAAAAAGCGGATGTTATCGGTATTCAAGTCTTCAATGGTGCTGAACCGTTGACCTTGAGTACCCATGCCATAGCTGACGATGTCCTCTGGTGTGCTGGCATCGTTAAGGATATCGTTGTCGGTGACGGCTTGGGCGCCGCAGGACACAGCCAACGCCAGGGTGCTGACTGCAATGCGAATGCCGAATCTGTTGGGTCTCATGATTGCGTTCTCCGAGTCTCTTGTTGTCGGTTTTCGGTAAGCCGGGAAGTTTTCCCGTCTGTTAGCAGATTCTTCGCTTTGCCCACGCAATCAACAATGCCACCGCGGATGTGGTTTTCTCATCACTTGGTCGTACTACCCAACAAAAAGCCCGTGCCAAGTGCACGGGCTTCGGTTAGATCTACAGTTTGAAAATGCTCACCAGAATACGTCAGTTGCTACCTTCAGCCCGGGCAATGGCCTCCTCACTCAGAAATTCCCGGTAGTATTGCGGCAGGCTGTAGCGCAAACGCTGCTCAGCGAACAAGGTGTCCAGATCGCCCGACTTCACCAGGGTTCCAATAATCTCTTCCAACGCGTAACCCAGCTGACGATGGGTGTGCTTGATAGCCATACCCACATCCCAAACCTGCTTGCCAATGCCCGGAAATCCATTGCCGGCCGCCTTGAAATTGCTGTTTTCTTTCTTGGCCAACTCATGATCAATTTCGGCACGCATGCCCATAACAGCGCTGACCTGGCCATCGCGCATAGCACCAAACGCCTCTTGAACGTTGGCATAGTGGCGTACTTTGTCGCGAATACGACCATTCAGCCCCGAGGTCAGGTAAAAATCTGGCAGGGTGTCAATTTCCACGCCTATCGGGTGGTATTGAAACATCGCGATGGTGTCGACCGACTCCATCTTTTGCGGATTGTAGGCAATCTGCCAGGTCTCCTGCTGGTAGGGCCCGAACAGGACAACCTGCTCATTCATGTATTCGCCTGTGGAGTCTTGCATATAGGCGTATTTTTTATCGTATGGCACCCGCATCATCACGTCCGCCAATCGTCGCTTGGCAAGATAGTGTCCTTTCCACACATTGTTGCGAAGGTCATCACCCAGGTTTTCATCGGGCACTATCCAGTGCACTTTGAACTCTACGCCCATCTCTGCCGCAATGCGCTTGCCCAGTTCGACATCGATGCCTTGCGGCTCCCCATCGGCCATATAGGAATACGGTGGGAAGTTCTGATAGACACCAACTTTCAGATACCCGGATTCAAGAATGATGTCGTAGGTGCGCTCCGCCGGGCGATTCAGAAGCATATCGCCGTCGTCTACCTCCTGTGCAACGCCCGCTTGAAACACCAGCATCATCAAACACAGAAATAGCGCTTTCATTATTTTCTCCCCAACGGCAAAGGGCCAGCGCGACGCCAGCCCATTATCGAACATGTTTTTTTGATACCAAAGCCGTTCACTCGGGCTTGGGCAATGATTCGACGTAGGTTTTTATTGCCCAGATGGCGTTTTGATCCAGGGTAGTTTTCCAGGAAGGCATACCACGGTCGGTGCCGTTCTGAACCCTCGTCATGTAGTACTCGTCGTCCCACTCTGAGAGTTCGCGCAAATCCGGAGTCAATCCACCCGACATTGCTCTGATACCGTGACAGGCAGCGCAATTGCCAGCGTATGCACTTTCCCCGATCTCTACCGCGAGTGACTTTGCATCGGCGTGGGAGCCGCCTTCACGGAACGGGTTTTCATACAGTACCTCTTCGCCCAGTACCGGGAGGTCGCCGGTATCAACAGCCTGGGGGGTCACGTTGCCATGCGCAACAACTAAGCCCGCAGCGCTTAAAAAGGCCGCCGTTGTCAGCGCTCTGACGGGTAACAAGCGTAAAAAGGAGAGTGAAAAGTAGCGTGCCATGATTCTTACCTCTGTTGGTGCCTGATGCTCTGGCTGTTGGATTTATGAGCTGCCAGCAACTGCAACCAGTGTAAGAACACCCCCAGAAAATCCGAATGCCACTTTCGAGGTCTCGACTTAGTTCCTTGGTAGTAGACAGTAGGAGCGAAGCCCAAAGCACGACAGGCATATCTGCCCGCCGTAAAGGGACCATTTATCAGGCACAAAGGGGGCGTACGGGCATTTTTCCCGGTTTTTTATGGCTTTTTCCCGATTCTCTAATGGGTTTTGCCGTCGCTGTGGGCGGCGACTCAGGCCAATACTCAGTGCGTCGAGTACAACAGCGAAGACGTCACAACAATAACCTGAGGAACGAATATGAACATCATAAGCAAACAACGCCCATTAATACGTGGAATCGGTCTGGCCTTGCTTCTGGGTACCGGTAGCGGTCTGGTCGCAACGCAAAGTCACGCTGCAGGAGTAACCTGGGACGATATTGCCAACGATGCTGAATCCGTGGAGAACGTACTGGGTTACGGAATCGGCCCAAAAGCCCAGCGTTACAGCCCGATGACCACCCTGAACAGGGACAATGTGGAGCGGCTGGTTCCGGCCTGGTCCTTCTCGTTTGGTGACGAGAAGCAGCGTGGACAGGAGTCCCAGGCGCTGATTCACGACGGCGTGATTTACGTTACCGCATCTTACTCGCGCATATTTGCCCTGGATGCAAAATCCGGCAAACGTCTATGGGAGTACACACACCGTCTGCCCGAGGGCATTCGCCCCTGCTGTGACGTGGTCAACCGCGGTGCCGCGATTTTTGGTGACAAGGTGTTCTTTGGCACCCTGGATGCTGGCATCGTTGCCCTGAATAAAGATACCGGCAAAGTGGTTTGGCGCGAGAAGTTTGGCGATCACGAAGCGGGCTACACCATGACGGGAGCCCCGACTCTGGTCAAAGATCAGAAATCCGGCAAGGTTCTGCTGATTCACGGGTCTTCCGGCGATGAGTTCGGCGTTGTAGGTAAATTGTTTGCCCGAGACCCTGAAACCGGTGAAGAAGTCTGGATGCGCCCTTTCGTGGAAGGCCATTTCGGACGTTTGAATGGAGAGAAGAGCACCCCGACCGGCGATGTAAATGCACCGAGCTGGCCTGATGACCCCAACACTGAAACCGGAAAAGTAGAGGCCTGGAGCCAAGGCGGCGGCGCCCCCTGGCAAAGCGCCAGCTTTGATGCTGAAACCAACACCATTATTGTTGGCGCTGGCAACCCGGCACCCTGGAATACCTGGCATCGCACCTCTCCTGGTGGCGACCCCGCCGATTATGACAACCTGTATACCTCTGGCCAGGTGGGTGTCGACCCGACCACCGGCGAAGTTAAATGGTTCTATCAGCACACCCCTAACGACGCCTGGGATTTCTCGGGCAACAACGAATTGGTGCTATTCGAATACACCGAAGACGGCGAAACCGTTAAAGCTACCGGCCATGCGGACCGGAATGGTTTCTTCTACGTAGTTGACCGCGCCAATGGCGAGTTCAAAAAGGGCTTTCCATTTGTTGACAACATTACCTGGGCCTCTGGCATTGGTGATGATGGGCGCCCGATGGAAAATAAAGGCCAACGCCCACCACCGGTCAAAGAAGGCGAAAGCCGCGGCGAGTCCATTGAAGTATCACCACCATTCCTGGGTGGCAAAAACTGGAACCCGATGGCCTATAGCCCTGACACCGGCTTGTTCTATATTCCAGCCAATCACTGGAAAGAAGACTACTGGACAGAAGAAGTCACCTACAAGAAAGGTGCGGCTTACCTCGGACAAGGTTTCCGTATCAAGCGCATGTACGACGATCATGTCGGCATTCTCAGAGCTATGGACCCGGTCAGTGGCGAGATTGAATGGGAACATAAAGAGAATATGCCGCTCTGGGGCGGCGTGCTCACCACAAAAGGCGGACTGGTGTTTACCGGTACAGGTGATGGCTACCTGAAGGCCTTTAACTCTGAAACCGGTGAGGTACTCTGGCAATTCCAGACAGGTTCCGGAATTATCTCCTCGCCCATCACTTGGGAGATGGACGGTGAGCAGTACGTTGGCGTGGCCTCTGGTTACGGTGGAGCAGTTCCCTTGTGGGGTGGTGATATGGCCGAGCTAACCAAGCCGATCTCACAAGGCGGTTCATTCTGGGTATTCAAGCTGCCCTCCTGGGCGCAGGCTTCCCGTTAAGTTCCAAGCCATCCGGGCCTGGTGTGAACGCACCAGGCCCTTTTCCTGAGCACATAACTGTAGAGTTTACATTATGAAACTGCTTATCAGCGCTTCGCTTTTACTGCTCACATTCCCCCTTATGGCCGGCGACTACATGGCCGGACAAGACCAACCACCGGTGCTCAATGGCTGCGTTCTGGAGCAAAACGCCAAATGCGAAGGCGTTGACCTGCAAGGCGCTGACCTATCGAACATGGATTTGCGCGGTGCCAATTTCAAAGGCGCCAACCTCAGCGGTGCTAACCTGAACCACACCAGCTTGCGCGGCGCCAATCTCGACGGCGCTAACCTTGATGGTGTCAGCGGTTATCGTCTGCAGGCTTACCGAGCCACGATGCGCGGCGCAAAGGTGCGCGACGCAAAGCTTCAGGGAATGCAGGCCGAATACCTGTTTGCCCAAGGCGCAGACTTCAGCGAGTCAGACCTGACCGGTGCCAATTTTTCCTTTTCCAGATTTTCAGGCGCCAGGCTACAAGGCAGCAACCTGTCTTTCAGCAATTTCGAAATTGCCTGGCTACCCAAAGCTGATTTCCAGGGTGCCAACCTGCATGGGGCTAACCTGCAGGAAGCAAAGCTCGGGCTGGCCAATTTGGCAGACGCAAACCTGACCAACAGCAGAATTCACTACGCAACCTTCGAAGGGACTTATATGGAGGGCTGCACAGGATGCCCGTTTGATTGGTAACCGGAGTCTCACAGGGTTGTCGTCAGGAGCCGGTTTCAGGATCTTTGGCCAGCACCTCGCTGGCCATAACGCACCAGGCCCGCGTCTACTGCAAGATGTATCAGTTCCACGGAGGAACCAACCTGTAATTTGCTTTTCAACAGCGCCAAATGATTGGACACGGTTTTGCTGCTGATACAAAGCTGCTCTGCAATACCCGAAACGTTGTCGCCCCGGGCATACATCAACAGAACCTCCATTTCTCTCTGGGTCATATCTTTCAGACGATAATCAACAGGCCGTTCGCTATTCATTGCCAGGCGTGTAGCAATGGCATGCTCAATGTAGGGCTGACCAGACGCCACTCGCCTGACGGCTTCTGCGAGTTCCTCCGGCGCACAGCTCTTGGATACAAATCCCATACTGCCCACATCCAACGCCTGGCGCACCAGAGGTAGTTCATCGTGCATAGTAAAAAACAGGATAGCGGCCCCCTGCCAGCGCTGGCGAACACGTCGCCCAACCTCAAGCCCGGAGATATCCGGCAGCCCCATATCCAGTAACAACACATCAGGCCGACACGGCCCATATTGGGTGACAGCCTGCTGACCGTTCTCCGCCTCGGTGACCTCCATGCCAGGAATCATAGAGCGAAGCAAATTCGCAATGCCCTGGCGAACCACCTGGTGGTCATCCACAATCATCAGTTTCATAATAGGCTCCCAAACGCACAGGACGGATGCAGCGGAACGGCTAACTGTATTTTCGTGCCCTCGCCAACCTTGCTCAAAAATCGCACACGCCCCCCCAGACAACGAGCTCGCTCGTGCATCGAGCGCAGTCCCAACCCGGCTTTTTCAGGAAAATTGTCGGTACCTGCGCCATCGTCACGCAGTTCAATATGCAGCTCACCTGCGTTCAGGGTGACCGCAAGAGTGGCGCAGGTTGCGTTCGCATGACGCGATACATTATTCAGGGCTTCCTGCAGAAATCGATACAGGTGCGTTTGTTGCTCTCCGGACATGTCTGCCAAGTGTTCATCCATCGTCAGCTGGCAATTCAGACCGCTCAGGTGCTGCCACTGCTCGGCCAGGTGCTGAATGGCACCTGCCAGGCCCAATTGTTCCATCGCTAACGGATGCAAATCCTGTAGCAGGTGACGAAAGTGCCGCTGAACCGTTTCACAATGCCCAGCCAGGTCCCGGGCTTGCTGCTTCTGGCGCTCGTTCAGTTCCGGGTCATAAACCCAACTTTTTGCCTGGGCGCGAATACCCGTCAGGTACTGGCCAAGATCATCATGCAACACCCGGGCAATGTGCTCCCGTTCCCGGTCTTGCAGCTGCAACAACTCGTTGAGCAGACGGCTAACGGTTTGCTGCTCGTTCTCAAGTGCTAAAACCATATGATTGAAGCGCTGCGCCAGGGTGTCCAGCTCCATAACCCGCTGGCTTGGCAAACGCGACGCCAGACAACCGTCGGCAACGGCAGCCATAGCAGAGGAGAGTTCGGTCAACGGCCGCACTCCCTGCTTTACCATCCAGAACAGCGCCAAAAAACACAACACCATCCCCACCGCGTAGGAAGCCGATATCAGCACAAAGCCCTCCCAGACTTCCTCCACTTCGTCCGCTGGATCTATACGCCAGCCGTTCACCACCTCAAAAGCACGTTCGCCAGTAACGATGCTAGCAAACCAGAAAGGCACTTCATGATTGACAGCTGAACCGGAGCCCTGCGTGGGGCGCATGTGACGAAGGGACTGAACCACATCCGGAGGCAAGGTTTCCGCTGCCCCCAAAGATTGAGCAACGCCGGATACCGCCGCCAGTTCCCGACCAATATCGTACTGAGCCTGCTGCACATACAGTACTGCACCCACGCCATAAATAGCGGTAAACAGGAGCAGCATCAGCAGGGAAATCTTCCGGAAAACCGTCATTTTCAGTGCTCGATAAAGTGCATGGAAAGCCAGCACGTATGCTTGTATCCCATGCTAAACAAGCTGTCCGGGAGCGGAATAGTCCTTTAGTACTGGCAGTTTCCTACTTTCTGAATATTCCCGGGACTTTTTCCCTTCACTAAGCTGGTCACACAATAAAAACCGGAGAGCGCCATGCTTCACTATGTGTTTCGTTTAAGGTTCCGACCATCACTTATGGTCGTCACTTTTCTACTCGCCGCTCTGACCGTACTACCCGCCACTGCGGCAGACCCGCTGAATGTGCGCATCGGCTACCTGCAATGGAAACCAGATACCGGGCCGGTGCTATCCAATGTGTTGCCCGAACCGAAAGATGCCGGCTTACGCGGTGCTGAACTGGCCATCGCCGACAACAGCACTACGGGCAAGTTCATGGGGCACAACTATGAGCTGACTACCCAGGTGACGGATTCGGAGCAGGCAGCCATTACTGAATTTGAGGCGCTCCAACAGCAGGGCGTTCAGGTGTTCGTGGCCAACGTGCCTGCCAGCACACTGGCTGCCATGATGAACAAAGCAAGCGCCGACACTCTGGTTTTTAACGCAGGTGCCGCCGACGACACGCTGCGAACCCGGGAGTGCAACAGCAACCTTCTGCACACCATCCCCAGTTACGCCATGCTCACAGACGCCCTTAACCAGTGGTTACAACTGCGGCGCTGGAACGCGGTATTTCTGATCACCGGCCCCACCGCAGAAGATCTTGCATGGGCCGACGCCTTTCGCCGTTCAGCCAAGCGTTTCGGAGTGAAAATTATTGAAGATAAGCCCTGGACCTTCGATGCAGACCTGCGTCGCACTGCCGCCAAGGAGTTACCACTTTTCACCCAGGCAAAAGACTATGACGCGGTAGTGGTGGCGGATGTGCGCGGCGACTTTGGCGAATACGTGCCTTTCAATACATGGCTGCCACGCCCCGTGGTTGGCACTCAGGGCATGTCACCGGTGGCCTGGCATCGAGTTGTTGAAAGCTGGGGTGCGGCGCAGTTGCAAAGCCGTTTCCAGGAACTGGCCGGCCGTAATATGAACAGCGCCGATTACGCCGCCTGGACGGCCGTTCGCTCAGTGGGTACCGCGGTTACTCAAACGGGACAAGCTGATGCCAGCAGTATCCGCCAGTTTATCTTCAGTGACCGCTTTCAATTGGCCGCTTTCAAAGGCAGAAAACTGAATTACCGGCAGTGGAATGGCCAGCTACGCCAACCCATTCCCCTGATACATCCGAGAGGTTTGGTGGCAACTGCACCCTTCGAGGGTTTTATTCACCCGCGCACCGAAATGGACACCCTCGGCTTTGATGAGCCGGAAAGTAATTGTCGTATCAACGGCTGACCGCCTGCGCGCTCGCCATTCAGAACAATAAGGAGTTTACCGATGAAATCGCTGCTCAGAAAAACCGTTTTGGCCTCCCTTATCGGGTTGTCCGCACCTGCAATGGCAAGTGTTGCCTACGTGTCCAACGAGAAGGACAACACCTTGTCGGTGATTGATACCGCAACCATGGAGGTCGTAGAAACCATTGAGATTGGTGCCCGGCCGCGGGGCATTCTGCTGTCCAAGGATTACACCAAGCTATACATCTGCGCGAGCGATGACGATACGGTTCAGGTGCTGGACCTGGCCAGCCGCAAAATTATAGACACCCTGCCCTCGGGTGAAGACCCTGAGCAGTTCGCCCTGCATCCGAACAATAAACACCTGTACATTGCCAACGAAGACGATGCGATAGTAACCGTGGTCGACGTTTCCACCAAGGTTGTTCTTGCCCAGATTGATGTCGGTATAGAGCCCGAAGGCATGGCCGTGAGCCCGGATGGCAAGTGGGCTGTGAACACCTCGGAAACCACCAGCATGCTGCACTGGATCAACACTGAAACGTTTGAAATCGACAAGAACATTGTGGTGGGCCAGCGCCCGCGACATGTGGAATTCAGCGAAGACAGCAAGATCGCCTGGGCTTCAGCGGAAATTGGCGGCACCGTTCATATCATTGACGTGGACAAACTCGAGCAGATTCACGAAATGTCCTTCAAAGTGCCGGGGGTCAATCAGGACCGGGTGCAACCCGTTGGCATTGAGCTGACGTCTGACGGCAAATATGCATTTGTCGCACTTGGCCCCGCAAACCACGTGGCGGTGGTGGATGCCAAAACCTACGAAGTGCTGGATTATCTGTTGGTTGGCAGCCGGGTGTGGCAGCTGGACCTGAACAAGGATCAAACTCAGCTTTACACCACCAATGGTGTTTCCGGCGATGTGTCAGTGATTGATATAGAGGACATGAAGGTTATTAAATCAATCAAGGTGGGACGCTACCCCTGGGGCGTAGTGATCGACCCTAACTCATGACACTGACCGCCAGGGATATCGGTTTTCGCTACGGTAGCCAACCGGTACTCACAGACATCAATTTTGCTCTCGACAAGGGGCGTTTTCACGCCCTGCTCGGACCTAACGGGGCGGGTAAATCTACCCTGTTTGGTCTGCTGACACGCCTGCTCGCTTTGCAGCAGGGCGACATTCTGCTCGCCGGGCGATCCCTGAAGAAGCACCCCGCCGAGGCCATGCGCCAGATCGGCGTGGTGTTTCAGCAAAACGCCCTGGACCTGGATCTGAGCGTACGCCAGAACCTTATGTATCACAGCGCTCTGCACGGACTCTCACGTAAGCAGGCGCGACGGCGCGGGGACCGGGAGCTGGAACGGTTTGATTTAATGGACCGGGCCAACGACGCAGTAAGAACACTTAATGGCGGCCACCGGCGACGGGTAGAAATTGCCCGCGCCCTGCTGCACCAACCTACATTGCTGTTGCTGGACGAGCCCACCGCAGGCCTGGATATCGCCAGCCGAAATGCCCTGAACGAACATGTTCGCCGGCTTTGCCGCGAAGACAACCTCACGGTACTTTGGGCTACCCATCTGATTGAAGAAGTACAAGAGCACGACCGTGTAATGATTTTACACCTTGGCCAGCTGATGGCTGACGAATCTGGCCACGAACTATGCAGACAGACGGCCACGGACAGTCTCGCGGAAACCTTCAAATCGCTTACCGGAGTGAGTTCGTGAAACTCATCGCTTACTGGCATTGTTTCGCCGGCGTTCAGACTCGTGAATGGCTGCGCTTTTGGCAACAACGTACACGGTTTGCCAGTGCGTTAGTGCGGCCACTGCTATGGCTGGTTGTGTTTGCCGCCGGTTTTCGCGCGGTTCTTGGAATATCCATTATCCCGCCCTATCAGACCTATATCACCTACGAAACCTACATTGCACCAGGGCTCTGCGGCATGATCATACTCTTCAACAGCATGCAGGGAGCGCTATCGATGGTTTACGACCGCGAGCTGGGCAGCATGCGGGTTCTCTTGATGAGCCCCCTACCGCGGCCTTTTCTGCTGGTAACAAAGCTGCTGGCTATGGGCTCGGTGTCGGTGGTTCAGGTGTATATCTTCCTGTTTATCGCCTTATTGGTGGACGTAAAGCCACCGATGTGGGGCTATCTGGCCGTAATGCCGGCGCTGATTTTAACAAGTTTAATGCTGGGTGCACTGGGGCTGCTGATTGCCACCTGGATAAAGCAGCTGGAAAGCTTTGCAGGGGTAATGAACTTTGTCATTTTCCCGATGTTCTTTCTCTCCTCGGCACTGTACCCGCTATGGCGTATGAACGAAGCCAGTCCCTGGCTGTACTGGGTGTGCCAGTTCAATCCCTTTACCCACGCAGTAGAAGCCATCCGTTTCTCGCTTTATCTGCAGTGGAGTCCTTTAGCCTGGGGAGTCAGTACAGGCGTTACAGTCATACTCGTTATTTTGGCCACAATCGGCTTCCGGCCACAGAGAACCAAAATTCTGGGCAGTAAACCAGCATGAGCATGCCCAGGCTGGCACCGGCAACAACCCGCCAAAATAGTACTTTAGTGCCAGTTTTTTGGTGCGATGGTCTCGTTCTACTGAACTCCGATATGGCGTGTAATGAGGCCGACACAATAATAACGAGGTTCCGCGGTCTTTACTTGTCGCCGGAAACCTTCAACAGGAGGTTGCCATGCTTGATGAACCCCATGCCGCACATACTCCCGAAACCCGCTATGATGGTCCGGTCACGACCCTTGATGCCGAAAACAAACAGGTAGAAACACTCATGGAGCCCGCATACAAGATACTGATAGCCGATGACCATCCACTGTTCCGCGAAGCGATTATCAGTGTTATCGAATCCGGCTTTGAAGGCAGTGAAATTCTTGAAACGGACGACCTCGATAGTGCGCTGGCAATCGCCAGGGAAAACGATGATCTGGACCTTATTCTGCTGGACCTGAATATGCCTGGCATGCACGGGTTGAACGGGCTGATCACGCTACGAAACGAAGCTCCAACTATTCCGGTCGTGATTGTTTCAGCGGAGGAAGAAAAGCAAGTGGTGCTCCAGGCCATCACTTACGGCGCGATAGGTTTTATTACAAAATCATCGCCGCGTGCACAAATGACGGAAGCCATCCAACAGATCCTGAACGGCAACGTATATCTGCCCTCAGACATCATTCGCACGGGGAAAGAAAGCGCTGGCCGTCGCAGGCGCAACGATGACAACCCAATTTCACCGGAATTGCTCAACTCCCTGACCCGACGCCAGCTGCTGGTGCTGGAACGGATGTCAAAAGGCGAATCGAACAAACAGATTGCCTACAACCTGAACATTGCTGAAACGACGGTGAAAGCCCACGTATCCGCAATACTGCGCAAACTCAGTGTGCATAACAGGGTGCAAGCTATTTTGTCTGCCAGTGATGTAGATTTCAGTCAGTACCTGAAACGCTAAGCTTTTATCAGTGAGGCGCGCGAGGGTGGCCAGAGATCATGTGGTTAAGCGTACTTCTTAGCTTTAATGGCTTAACCGGCTTGTTCATCAGCACATAACCAAGCTCGCGAATGTGCTGCTTGAGTTCGTTGGTGTAATTTGCCGTAATCATTACCACCGGAACCGGATTTTGACGCCGTTTATTAATGCTGGCCACAGCGTCTACACCTGTCTCATCATTGTCCAGATGATAATCTGCAAGTATCAGATCCACGGGGCTGACAACCGGATCTAACTGGCGCTCCAGTTCGGCCAGCGACGTGGCAGCTGTCACCCGGCACTCCCAGCCTTCCAGCAATATTCTCATGCCTTCACAGATAGCGTGATCATTGTCGATCACCCATATCCTCGCACCGCCCAAGCCATGATCCGCGGCCACATCAAGTGTCTTTTCGGTGGTTGCCCGTCGCGGCATCAGCTTGCCTAGCGGTACCCTGACACTGAATACCGAGCCCTTGCCTTCAACAGACGAAACGGTGATCTCGTGGCCAAGCATACGTGCAATTTTATCAACGATAGCAAGCCCCAGGCCCAGACCCTTATCAGGGCGCGAACCCTCAGGTCGTATCCGTTTAAATTCCTGAAAAATCTCACTGAGTTTGTCCTGGGGAATGCCGGGGCCGGTATCCCATACCTGCAACACAACGTGGCCTGCCTGACGCCGACAGCCCAGCAAAATACGCCCACTGCTGGTATAACGAATGGCATTGGTCAGAAAATTCCGAAGTATGCGCGCCAGTAACTGGGAGTCAGACACCACAATTGCTGAAGACGCCACAAAGTCCAGCGTAAGATTCTCTGCAATCGCCATCTGCTGACACTCGCGGGCGATGTTATTCAGTAGGTCGCGGAGGTCAAACGCGGTGACATCCGGCTTTATGACACCGGCATCCAGCTTTGAAATATCTACCAGGGTACCCAGCAAACTCTCTACGTCGTCCAGCGACGTACTGACCGAATGCACCAGCCCCTCGGCTTTAGGGCCAAAAGACTGCTCCAGCAATGCGCTGGTAAACAACCGGGCAGCGTTCAAGGGTTGCAACAGGTCGTGGCTGACCGCTGCCAGAAACTTGGTTTTCGACAAGTTTGCTTTCTCAGCTTCCTGCTTGGCCTCCTGCAACCGGGCCTCCGCCGAGGCGCGCTCACTGATTTCCTGGCGCAGCTGATTGTTCACCTCGGTTAGAGCCGAGGTCCGTTCCTCAATTCTGCACTCGAGGTCGTCGTAGGCCTGCTCCAGAGCGAGCGCAGTTTTGCGCCGTTCCGTAATGTCTCGAATGAGCACGAAAAAGCCGATAACGTCGCCTTGTTCATCGAAATTCGCAACATAGGAACGCATCATGTGGCGGACCTGACCCTGTCCATCCATTTCTTCAAATTCGAAGTTGACATTGTTACCGGCGAGCGCTTCCAGCATCTGCGGCAATAACCGTTGATATAGTTCTTCTGAATGCACATGCTCAAGGCGCTTGCCCAAGGGCGACTCGCCATTCAGGCCATACCAGGCTTCGTATACCTGATTGCAGAACTGAATACTCAAGTCGGCGCCAACGTAGGCAATCAGTGCCGGCACATGATCCGTTACCACGCGAACCCAACGCTCGCTCTCTTCAAGCGCTTTGATTCGGCGCGCCATTTCGCTGTTTTTTACATCTGTGATATCAGAGTACAGAACCACCAGACCACCTTCACGGGTAGGTCTTTCTGTCATTTGTTCCCACCGGTCATTGGAGAGCAGGAGCACCACTCCATCAGAATCTGGCTCACGATGCTCTTCGACAATCAAACCCGACTCGAGCGCCAGCTGCCAAACCGTGTCGATATCCGTGCCCGGGGCAGGTATCTCAACACCGGCATAGCGCCAATAACTACGAAAGCGGCTATTGCTCTGAATCAACTGGTGGCAATTATCAAAGAGCACAAAGCCATCGGCGATACTCTCGATAGCATCGCTCAGCCGTTGGCGGGTCGTTTCTTCTTCTTCACGGGCTCGGTTAAGCGCCTTGTTACTGTCGCGAAGTTCCTCCATCGCCTGACTCAAGGCTTCTGTGCGTTCTCTTACCTGTTCGGCCAGGACTACCGAATGCTCAAATGCGGCATAAGGTTCAGGCTTCTGGGCCGCACCGGACTCCACGCGTACAATCAGTGCGTCACAAATTTTACGCAGGCGCTCGTTATCCGCCTCAAGCGTATCAACACGCTGAAGCAACGAAGTTTCCGACTGCGACTGTTCGTTACGGGGAACCGGCATCAGGCTGGCCAATGACTACCCCCGTGAATGTCTGATTAATATGTATGCCGTCGAACTGCTCGCCATAAGTGTTGAAACCAACCACCTTATGTTCGCGCAGAAAATCCGAGAGCGCCGCCGCTTTACCCGTCAGTTCAGCTTCAAGGCGCCTTAAAAAGCAATCACAGCCAATGGTAACCAGCGGCGAACCTACAACATCTTCGGATATTTCAAGTTGTTGCTGCACTGTTTCGAGCAAGGATCCAGGGGCCATCGCCGTCATTACAATGCCGGTCTCCACCGCGCAGTAAAAGGTCAGGCTCTTATCCGGATTGACACGCTGTATGGACCGCACAAAGTAATGGCCGCCGATCTTTACACCCAGAGGCCGCAATGCGAACACCGTGCTGTCCAGTTCATCAGCCGCAACACCAACAGCACGGGCATAGGCATCAGCCGCCGGTTCTGCATTCAGTTCATAAACTGTTCGACTGTCAGAACAGGCATTAGTGACAACCAGCTTCTCATCGCCTCCCATCATGTGATGGCATGAAAATACACGGAAATCCAATGGGGTGTTCACCAACAGAACAGTTGCCGCCCCAGCGTAGAAACGCCCGTTGTAAAATACATGAGTGTTTGTCAGGCGCTCGTCATCGCCCGCTGACCCACCAAACTGCGGAATACTGCCCAGCGCGGCATTCAATGTTGAAAGCACGAGTTCTTCACGACTGGAAAGACCGTCCAGTAGCGTGATCGCAAAGGTGTTGCCTTTAATGGGTGCCAGTCGTGCATTGCGACAATTGTTTAACAGGCGATCAATCAGGCTTTGAGCGTCATGCAGTGAAAACTGATCCATTTCACGAATCAGAGCACATTCAATCGAAAAGAAACGGCTGTCGAAGCCGATAGCGGTGATACTACCCCGGTCATAGCCCCGGGTGGTTATCTCTCCGGCCGAGGTACAACCCGAAAGACGCACATTCGGAAATGCTTGCTCAAGAGCCGGGCCCAAAGATGCAAGGTCGTACTCTGCAGAACAGAAAAACAGAACACTGCCGAGATAGGAATGATTGAGTTCACTGGCAAGTTTCTTCGCCGCCAGGACCGGATCACGAAGGCAAGTGCTGGCGACCTGGGCGGGAGGCAAGTCCGTTACTGATGACATGGAGAGCACTTCCGCAGAACGAGAACGTTCCGCCCATTGTACAGCCTCGGCGCAACCCGCCAATGCGACTTGAGTGCTCTTTACAGGTGCGCCGAAATGATCGTAAGTCATTGATCAGACTACCCCGGTATCAGTACCCGATGTTACTACATAAGAAAAACCGGCACTTTAGTCCTAGGCCATAAAGTCGGGCGGACGGCTGGATACCCATTAAACCGTCCGCCGCAAGTACCGATCAGAAGGTAACGATTGCGCCGAGCGCAATTGTATCGATGTCAGAACTGGTTACGTCAGTTGTCCGATTCTTCCCTTCAAACATGTTGTACTCTGCTACGAGTTTGAAATGGCTGTTCACATCATGAAAGAAACCAATCGTTGTGCTTTCCGTTTCAAGATTCAGAATCTCGGCGTCGGTCTCACCGTAAGACAAGACCAGACGGTTGGGCCCAAAGGTGTAGGAGCCCTGAACGAGATAACCGTCAGCATCGTCTTCTGTTACTGGACCATTGGAAATCAACACCGGATTGTCACCCTTTGAGGTAAATCCCGACGCGGCCAGAGTCAGCCCCTCCAATGTGGCCTTGATGCCGTAGCCAACACCTGTACTGTCGATTGTAGTGCCGGCATTTTCCGCCGACTGATAGCGGCCGTTGACCCAACCGGTCAACCCCAATCCGTTCACATCGGTGCTGTAGGTTATTTCCGACTCAAACCGCGGAGCTGAGTTCTCATCGTTTGCGCCGGTCACTGTGTCCGCTGGGTCAAGTACACCAACCGCAATATTGAAACCAGACATCTCCGGAGCACGATAGGTTATCTGAGCGGATGGCGTCGGATACGCATAGCCGGCGCCAATGTTGCCGAAAGATACGCCACCGGGCGCGCCCGGCGAACCGAAGCCCATCAGAATTTCATCGAGGAATATATTGGAGCGCGCATAAAGGCCAAAATCTTTACCAATCAACACTTGCCCGAAGCTACCATCAACGGTTGCGTAGAACTGGCGTACATCAATTGAGGTGTCGGTCGGTGAATCCAGACTGTCATTGATCGAGGTCCAGAAAGACGAGCGCCCTCCCAGAGTCAGGTCACCCATTTCTTTGCTGAAATTAAAGCCAATCGTGTTTGGCAGAAAGCCCATCTTGATACGGGAATCCTGCGTGTCAGCCAAATCGTTGTCTCGATTAACATAGAAAGCGTTGAAGTAGCCATCGACTGAAAATGTTGTGCCATCTTCGTTATACAGCTCTACCGCGGCGTTTGCCCCAGTACTGGCACCCATTGCAGCTGCCATTGCCACTACCAGTCCAGATCTTCTGATTTTGTTATTCATATTTCCCCCGGAACATTAAAGACATTATGGGTATGGCCCCTGTTGCAGGTGCCACAAGCGTGATCTTTCGCTTGAATTCCATAATCGGCTAATACAGAAACCCGAGATATCGGCCGAGGGAGTCGGTTTTATGGTTACTTGGAAGGTATTGGAAACAGCACTTTGGGATTAAGACGTAAAATAAGGCCAACCATAAAGTAGCAGGTGACCGGTTCGGAGGTCGCATTGAGTCCGCATACAAACCCCATAGCATGAGAGCTCCTACAAAAAAAATATCAGGGGTAATCCATGGCCGGGCGCGCAATGCTCGTTTTTATCTGCATCTTTATGTTTCTCCCAGGCGCCCGGGCGGAACTTTCCGAGCAGAAGACAGCCCTCATTCAACAACTCTTTCCATCAGCAACGGTTATTGAGGACAAACTCTCCGATTTTCCTGTCTATCCGGTGTACCAGCTCCAGGAGCTGTTGGGTTATGCGTACGAATCAGTGGATCTTAGCCCGCTTCAGGGTTTTGCCGGCAAGCCCATCAGTATGTTGATAGGGCTGGACACACACGGCCGATTTACCGGGGTAAAAGTGCTGCACCATCACGAGCCGGTATTTCTGCACGGGTTGGGTGAGGCGCCACTTTTTGAGTTCGTTGATCAGTATGAGGGCAGATCACTGCGCAAACAGATCATCATCAACACCTCTAATACAGGAAGCTCCGGGCGATCGGCTGACAATGGTGACACCGTGTATTTTGACGGCGTCAGCAAAGCCACGGTTTCGGTTTTGATCATTAACGACACCGTACTTTCGTCGGCTTTGCAGGTAGCGCGCAGAAAACTTGAAGGCTTCGCACAGGCCGCACCAACAAAAGCAAAGACCGATTTTTTTCAGCCTCTGACATGGCAACAATTGCTCGAACGCGGCTACATAGGGCAATGGGAACTGAGCCATGAGGAAATTGAATCTGAGCTGGGAAGACCCTTGGCAGACTATCCCCGGGATTTTGGTGATACCAGTGATGGGCCTTTCACTCAACTCTTCTTTGGCTATATTAACTCTCCCATGGTGGGTCGGAACCTGTTGGGAGACGATGCTTATAACACGCTGAAAGAGAGACTGGACCCGGATGTCCAGGTAATGATCGTTATGTCCAGGGGGGACTACCCCCACGTATCCGAGAATTTCACCCCCGGCAGCAATCCTCAGCGCCTGAGCCTCAAACAGAACGGGTTGGCCGTAGAAATGCGTGATTTAAACATATCCGCCGAGGACCTGAACTTACAGGCGACCAATATGCCGGACCTGGTCGCACATAACTTCTTTCGCGTTGGTGGGAGCGCTGGCTTTAGCCCCGGCACAGAGGCCACGATGGATATCAACATCGAACTTTCCCGCAACCATTTGGTAAAAGACCGGGTCGTAATGGAAGTGCCTGTCCGCTTCAATGAGGACCTCTTTGAAACGGTAGATGTGTCGTCATTAGAGATGAATGAGCGCGAGCCCGTCTGGGTGGGCCTTTGGAAACAGCGCTGGTGGCAGATCGCTATTGTTTTAACCGCGCTTACTGTGTTGACGGTATTCTTTGCACGCCAGAAGACATTCAGCCAATACCCGAAACTGGTTCACCGATTCCGTTGGGGCTTTCTGTTTTTCACTCTGTTTTTTATCGGATTTTTTGCTCAGGGACAGCTGTCGGTAGTCAATATTTACACGCTTCTCATCGCAATATGGGATGGCTTCTCACTGAATGTCTTTATGCTTGACCCCATTATTTTTATTTTATGGATATACACGTTTATCAGCCTATTCGTGTGGGGTCGCGGCCTGTTTTGTGGCTGGCTGTGCCCTTTTGGTGCTTTGCAGGAAATGGCGGCCTGGCTGGGTGAAAAGCTTGGCCTGCGCCAGATTAAAGTGCCGGAACACTGGCATCGCCGCCTGATTCTTATTAAATACCCCATTCTGATCGGTCTGGTGGGCACGGCTTTCTATTCCCTGACACTGGCGGAAAAGCTGGTCGAGGTGGAGCCCTTCAAAACCAGCATCACTCTGTTTTTCGTGCGCCATTGGCCATTCGTTGTTTATGCAGTCGGCCTACTGGTAATCGGAATGTTCATTCACAAATTCTATTGCCGCTACCTGTGTCCGCTGGGTGCCGGATTAGCAATTATCGGTCGACTGAGACTCTTCAGTTGGCTGGATCGAGTGGACTTGTGCGGCAGCCCTTGCCAGCACTGCAAGAATGCCTGCGGCATTAATGCCATCCGTAAAGACGGTGAAATTGACTACGACGAATGCATCCAGTGCCTGGAGTGCGTGGTCATACTGAACGACGAAACTCAATGCGTTGACAAGCGCCTACAGAGTAAAAAACGGCAGCGACAGGCAAACATATTGGCCACAGATGCCAGTCTGCCCTGACAGGCACTCGTACATCCGCATGCACGCAGGGAGCGGATAGTCCTCCGCTCGGCGCTAGCCAGCTTTCTGCCTCTTTGAATACTTCAAGCTTTTCTATGACTCAAAACGCAAAAAAGGCAGACCAGTAAGTTACTGATCTGCCTTTCTTTTATATGGTAGCGGGGGCAGGATTCGAACCTACGACCTTCGGGTTATGAGCCCGACGAGCTACCAGACTGCTCCACCCCGCATCAAACTGGTTGGTAACCTCTCGATCACCGAGGTGCGCATAGTACGGAGCCCGACCCCATCTGTCAAAGACTATTCCGAGTTTCCAGTAACTTATCGCTCCAGAATTGCCGTTATGCCCTGGCCACCCGCGGCGCAGATAGAAATCAGACCGCGCCCACTGCCCTTTTCCTCCAGGAGCTTCGCCAGGGTGGCCACAATGCGCCCGCCGGTCGCCGCGAAAGGGTGGCCGGTGGCAAGGCTACTGCCTTTCACGTTCAACTTGTTGCGATCAATGCTTCCAAGCGGTTTGCTCAGACCCAACTTGTCTTTGCAAAAAGCTGGGTCTTCCCAGGCCTTGAGCGTTGACAGAACCTGTGCTGCAAACGCTTCGTGGATTTCGTAAAAATCGAAATCCTGCAGCGTAAGACCAGCTTTTTCCAGAAGACGCGGCACCGCATAGGTCGGAGCCATCAGAAGACCTTCTTTTTTATCAACAAAATCAACTGCCGCCACCTCCGAGTATGTTAGCCAGGCTTTTACTTCAAGGTTATGGGCTTTCGCCCAGTCTTCACTGGCCAGGAGCACGCAAGAGGCGCCATCCGTTAGCGCGGTACTGTTCGCCGCTGTCATAGTGCCCTTCTCGCGATCGAACACTGGCTTCAGTGTTGCGAGTTTCTCAAGCGTGGTGTCAGGCCGCAGAATATTGTCCTTCTCAAGCCCGGCAAGCGGTGTTATCAAATCATCAAAGAAACCTTCTTCGTAGGCCTTTGCCAGTTTCCTGTGGCTTTCCCAAGTCAGCAGGTCTTGCTCATCCCGGGGTATAGACCATTCATGGGCCGTCACCTGGGCATGCTCACCCATGGACATGCCTGTTCGGGGCTCTCCGTTCTGCGGTAGATTTGGTTTAAGGTGGCTGGGGCGAAAGCGGGTAAGAATCTTCAACCGGTCACCGGTTGTCTTGGCCCGATTCAGATCAAGCAGGATCTCCCGCAACCCTTCACTCACGCCGATTGGCGCGTCAGATGTAGTGTCTGTACCACCTGCAATGCCGCACTCAATTTGCCCAAGAGCAATCTTGTTGCCAACCAGAATCGCCGCTTCCAGCCCTGTAGCGCATGCTTGTTGAACATCGTACGCCGGCGTCTCGGGCGCCAGACCGCTACTCAGTGCTGCCTCACGAGTCAGGTTAAAATCGCTGGAGTGTTTGATCACAGCGCCAGCAACCACTTCACCCAGGCGCTTCCCCTGAAGGCCGAAGCGATCAACAAGCCCGCGCAAAGCGGAAGTCAGCAATTCCTGATTGCTTACTTTGCTGTAAACCGTATTGGAGCGGGCAAAAGGAACCCGGTTGCCACCAATAACAGCAACGCGACGAACGCCACCGACACCCTTCGCATCCGGTTTTGGAGCCGCGGGTTTACTCTGGTTGGTCTTCTGAGCCTGTGCCATGATGATATCCTTTCTTTACAAGTTCCAGGGTTCAAGGTGCAAGGGTATGAAGGCGAAGCTTCATACCCTCAAACTAGAGCGAGCAAACTATGAAAGCAGTCTAGCGCCAACAACTATCATCTCATTGGCATGCCTGACAAGACCTCAAAGGCCTTGAGTCAATCACTTAGCTGGCGGATTCTTTACTCTGTTAACCAACATGCTCCACACATCATAGCAACGCAAGGACGAAGCCATGTCTGACATCTACTTTAAACTTGTTAACACTCCGGTTGGTAAAACCGCCGCACAGTCCCTTGGCCTGCCCTCACCGGTGCCGCTGAACCGGCTCAAACGGGCGGATCAGGCTTTTATTGAAGGGAAGGTGCTGGTTGGTGCCGGCATTGGCGGCAGGGCCATTGCAACGATTGGCGGCGTTCTCGGCGCCAGTGCCGCGACTCTTTATCATGCAAGCGGTAAAGCATCCCTGGAAGACTCATCGAAAGCCGGTAATAAAGCTCAGGCGCTTGAGCTGGGCTCAGATATTGAAACAAAGTTTTCAGCACTGGTATTCGACGCCTCCGGCCTCAAGGGTCCTGAAGACCTTCGCGCTCTGTACGACTTTTTTCATCCCACCATCAAAAAACTCGGTGCCAACGCTCGCGTTGTAATCGTAGGCCAGGATCCGGCAACCTGCAGAAAAGCACCTCAGGCTGCCGCACAACAGGCGCTGGAAGGGTTTACTCGCAGTATTGGTAAAGAAATTGGCAAAAAAGGCGCAACCGCTAATCTTCTGTGGATGGCACCAAACGCCGAAAAGCAGCTGGAATCCAGCCTCCGCTTCTTCCTTTCTGCACGATCTGCATATGTTTCAGGCCAGGTTGTACGAGTTGGCAAAAGCGCCAGCACGCCGACGATCAACCCGGTCGCTCCGCTCACTGGAAAGGTTGCACTGGTCACAGGTGCCTCACGGGGTATTGGCGCTTCAATTGCAGAAACTCTGGCACGGGATGGTGCCACGGTAGTCGGTCTTGATATCGAGCCTGCAATGGCAGACCTCGAAAACGTGATGCGCGCGATCAAAGGTAAGGCCCTCTCCTGCGACATTACTGCTCAGGACGCGCCTGTCAAAATCGCCGATTTTGTTGAAAACCATTTTGGCGGTGTGGATCTGGTCATCCACAACGCAGGTATTACCCGCGACAAAACTCTGGGCAACATGCCTGAGCATTTCTGGGATATAACCATCGCCGTGAACCTCACTGCAGAGGAACACATCAATGATGAACTCATGAGCAGGGAGCTGCTTCGCGAGGATGGCCGTATTGTCTGTATATCCTCCATCAGCGGTATCGCCGGGAACTTCGGGCAGAGCAATTACTCTGCGGCAAAATCCGGTGTAATCGGTTATGTGGAAGCTATGGCCAAACAGGTTAAGAACGGCATTACTATTAACGCCGTAGCGCCGGGCTTTATTGAAACCCAGATGACAGCAGCCATGCCCCTGACATTGCGCGAAGTCGGGCGACGCATGAACAGTCTTTCGCAGGGCGGCCAGCCGGTAGACGTTGCAGAAACCATTGCCTGGTATTGCAGCCCGGCTTCGGGTGGCGTAAACGGGAACGTTGTGCGGGTGTGCGGTCAGTCACTGATCGGCAGGTAATAAAAAAGGGCAAGTCCAATGGACTTGCCCTTTTTCGGAATCTGGTGGGTGGTACTGGGATCGAACCAGTGACCCTCGCCTTGTAAGGGCGATGCTCTCCCAGCTGAGCTAACCACCCAGGAATAAAATGGCGGAGCGGACGGGACTCGAACCCGCGACCCCCGGCGTGACAGGCCGGTATTCTAACCAACTGAACTACCGCTCCGCATCGATCCGGCATTAAGCCTGAATCGCACACCAAACTCAAGAGTTTGATGCCTACCTTGAAAGAAAGTGGTGGGTGGTACTGGGATCGAACCAGTGACCCTCGCCTTGTAAGGGCGATGCTCTCCCAGCTGAGCTAACCACCCACTCTGGTACCTTTCAAAGGCACTCACCTGATATTGCTTATGTTGCCTGTAAACAGGCTTCATTGCTCAACCAAGTGAGAGGCGCATTTTAAGCATTTGTTCGGCGGTGTCAAATCTTTTTCGGGAAACCCTAGAAAAACCACCAGCCGTCAGATTCTGCCTCCTCACGACGTTCGCGCTCCAGCTCCAGCGACGCATATTCCTGCTCCAGCTGCTCAATTTTCCGGTCCGCCTCCAACGGCACCGAAGGACCGCCTCCGAATGGCCAGTACCATGGAGCCGGCTCATAAAGCCCCTCACGTTCAAGCCTTTCAATCTCAAGGTCGCGCTCTTCTTCAAGAAGCGATATCCGCCGCTCGTAGTCGACATCTTCGTTGGTTTCTACAATGGAGACGGCGGCATGGTTAGGCGCCAGCATATCGCTGTTCAGAAACCGTGTTGAGATAATTTCTTGCCTCTGCATGGCGTATTCCCGCGTGACCAGTTGCAGGTGCCCCTCTGCGAGGGGGTGTTCCGGATCGAGCTCCGGGTGCATCTGTGTTGGCTCAGATAACTCGTTATACCGCAGATAATAAATACGGCCTGGCTCAACCGTTAAGGTGGCGTCTGCAATCAGGCTAAGACTGAACGAATTCAGCCCTTCCAGGCCAAGCAATGGCCTGCGCATGGCAAGGTGACGCTCGCCGGGATTCACCACAAGCCAGGTAAAGCTGTTATTGCGGATATTGAAGTAGTGGGTGTCATCAATATAAACGCTGGGGGATTCGATCTCGTCTTCAGCCCATTGGGAGTGGGTGCGATAGAAGTACAGAACCGCATGCCTGCTGTCCCATTCATCGTTGTCGAGATGGACAAAGTCATGACCGGAAACCGGATGCAGGAAAGACCCTACGCTTTTGCCAATGGAATGGTAAAACGTACAACCAGACGCAGGCAGCAACAGTGAAACGACTAACAGCCCACGAAATGAAAATGAGGCGTGCTTGAGGGACTCAAAAAAAGACATTGGGGTTTTCATTTTTGTTAACTCTTCATCCTTTGGTGAGTTGCCCGATCATAGCAACTGACAAACCGTATAAATGAGAGCTACCGCAAGGGATGAATAACAAACCGTTACAAACCAGGGCGCGCACGCTCAGTGCGGCGCCACCAGTGTCGATGTCACCTCAGTTACTGGCCTGATACCTGGCTGCGAAGCTGATTAACTTCCTCCGACAACCGCACGAGGCGTGATGTAAGCTGCGCACGGGATGAGTCAATTGCCTGCACATTCTTCTGCAGCGCCGCCAGCTCAGTCCTGAGTGCCTGGTTGCCGTCATTGCCCGACAAATCAGCCAGTTTTCGCTCCAGAGCCGCCAAACGCCCTTCCATGCCATCGATTCCGAGCTTTTGCTCCTGCTCAAAACGACGAACCCGGCGCTCTACCACCTGATCAACATCCGCCAACTGCTTGCTCAGCGACGTCAGCTGCTCACTCGCCTGCCGGCTCGAATCCTCCAGAGCTGCAACGGACGTCTCAGTTTGCTTCGTCAGCGCGGCCACGTCGGCGCCAAGGGAGGTGCGGACCTGTTCAACTGTAGACTCAACATCTGCTACAGCCTTTTTGGTTTCAGTTAGCCCACCCTCTGCCGCGGCAATTCGGTCCTGGTGTTCATCCAGGCGCTTCTTGTTGCGCTCGTTTGCGATGGCCCACAGCTTACGGATCTCGCTATCCGCCACATCAAGTTGCTTCTTCTGGGCGTCAAGCTGCTCAGCCAGAGACGCTCCATGCTCTTGCAGATTCTCTCCGGTTTGTGAAAGGTCACCTTCGAATCTTGCCAATGCCAGCTTGCTCTGACGGGCCCAGTAATCCGCCTCCTCCAGTTGCCCCTCAAGCATCTGAATCCGTTGATTCTGGGAATACCACCCAGCAATGGACGCGACAGCCACCGCGATGACCAGCAACCATAAAACCGCCAGCCCGGACCGACCACTACCGCCGCCGTTACTATTACCAGCGCTCTTCTGTGCCGGCTTCGGTGGCTTCACTTTTCCGCCTGAAGCCTCCGCTGACGATTTCGGCTTCTTCTGGGCTGGTGCCTTTTTCTCCGCGGCGCCAAAAGGCCGTTCAGCTCTCAGTTCATCGTCATCTGGACGGATGGGTTCCATTGCAGCTCCTGAATATGGGCGGTTTAAGTAACTGACACTGATAATACATGCACTTGCGGATGGGTTGAAATCACGAAGCCGCCTTCCTTGCATGGTAGATAGCCAAAACATACAATGTCCGGCTTTCCAATTATCACAGGACTGTTGCGTATGCAGCCGCTTGTAGGACTTATCATGGGCTCGAAATCCGACTGGCCCACCATGGAACACGCCGCCAACATGCTCGAGAAACTCGGCGTCGCCTATGAAACCAAAGTCGTCTCGGCTCACCGCACCCCGGATCTGCTATTCGACTATGCAAAAACAGCGTCCGATCGCGGCCTGAAAGTCATCATTGCAGGTGCCGGCGGCGCAGCTCACCTCCCCGGCATGGTCGCTTCGCAGACATCTCTACCGGTACTGGGCGTGCCCGTTCAATCCAAAGCGCTCAGCGGCCTTGACTCGTTACTTTCTATTGTCCAAATGCCCGGCGGCATTGCCGTTGGCACCCTGGCCATTGGCAACGCGGGCGCTACCAACGCCGGATTACTGGCCGCACAGATTATTGGCACCTCTGATGAGAGTGTGCGCGAAGCTGTCGACGAGTTCCGTACAGCACAAACGCAAACGATTCTGGATAATCCCGATCCAAAAGAGCAGTAAGCCCAACTCCGTGCAAGAGTGTGCGGACAGGGCTTTCCAAAACACGCTGTAAATACATCCATGTACGCTTGGCTCCGCCATCCATGGCTCCGCACAGTTTTGGAAAGCCCTGCCCGCAAACTCACCCAAACTTGATCAATGCCCATCAGCGGCAGGAGAACACAAATGAGAATTGGTGTACTAGGCGCCGGTCAACTGGGAAGAATGCTTGCCCTAGCCGGATACCCGCTGGCCAAAACCTTTGTTTTCTACGACATGTCAGGCAGCCCCAGTGCCGGATTGGGTGAAGTCATCATTGATCGCGAAGGCAAGTACCTGGATGACTTCCTGTCCCGGGTTGATCGGGTCACTTACGAATTCGAACACCTTCCTGTCGACGTTGCAGAAAAACTGGCCAAAGAAAAGCCGGTTCACCCCTGCCCCCGCGCCCTGCAGGTCTGCCAGAATCGAGAAGCGGAGAAGACACTGTTCGGTGAGTTGGGCATTCCTACGCCACAATGGAAGATTGCCGACAGCGCCGAATCCCTGAGAGCTGCGGCAGAAAGCCTGGGCTGCCCGGTTGTTGCCAAGTCCAACACCGAAGGTTACGACGGCAAGGGCCAAGCAGTACTGAGAAGCCCGGAAGATGCCGAAGCCGCCTGGGAATCCATCGGCCACCCGCGACTGATGGTGGAAAAGTTCGTCGAGTTCAGCCGGGAAGTATCAATCATTGCAGTCCGCGGTGAAGACGGCCAACTGGCCTTTTACCCCATCTCGGAAAACGTGCACCACGAAGGTATTCTGCGTTACGCAATCGCGCCGGCACCCAAGTTGGAGAAACACGTTCAGGAAGATGCAGAACGTTATATCAAAGCTCTTCTGAACGAACTGAATTACGTAGGTGTGCTAACGCTAGAGCTGTTTGACACGCCCGCAGGCCTGGTTGCGAACGAAATGGCACCACGGGTTCACAACTCCGGCCACTGGACCATCGAAGGCGCGATGACCAGCCAGTTTGAGAACCACATACGCGCCATAAGCGGGCATGCTCTGGGTAATGTAGAGCCACGGGGCCTGAGCTGCATGATTAACATCATTGCAGAGCACGGAGATATTGAACGCCTGCTGGAACTGCCTTACGCTCATGTGCACCTTTACAAAAAAGGCGAACGGCCCGGCCGCAAGCTAGGCCATGTAAATGTCCTGGCAGACAGCTACGCCGAACTGGTTTGGCGAGTCAGAAACTGCGTGCAGTTTTTGCCCGGCAGCCCAGAGTTCAGCAGTTCATTAAACAGCAACAGCAACGGTTGAATCGCCTACCGGGGTTGATATCGCTCAAATCGCCCCTATATTAGAGCGGTGACATTCACCATAATCGAGAGAATCAGGGAGAACGACCTCATGGCATTTGAACTTCCGGCACTACCTTATGAAAAGAACGCACTGGAACCCCACATCTCTGCCGAGACCCTCGAATACCATTACGGCAAGCACCACAACACCTACGTAACCAAGCTCAACGGCCTGGTTGAAGGTACGGACAACGCCAACAAGTCGCTCGAAGACATTATCACAAGCGCCAGTGGCCCGCTGTTCAACAACGCAGCACAAGTATGGAACCACACCTTCTATTGGCACTGCCTGAGCCCAAACGGTGGTGGTGAGCCCACAGGTGCAGCCAAAGAAGCTATTGAAAAAGCTTTTGGCTCGTTCGATGACTTCAAAAAAGAATTCAACGACAAAGCCGCCAACAACTTCGGTTCAGGCTGGACTTGGCTCGTCAAGAAAGCAGACGGCAGTGTTGCCATTGCCAACACCAGCAACGCAGAAACACCGTTGACCGGTGCTGACAAGCCTGTGCTTACCGTCGATGTGTGGGAGCATGCGTACTACATTGACTATCGCAACTCTCGCCCGAATTACCTGGAAGCATTCTGGAACCTGGTCAACTGGGATTTCGTAAACGAAAACCTGGCTTGATTGTCCTGATTTGTAATACAGGCACAGCTGGCAACAGCTGAAAATAAAACGCCCGCTACATGCGGGCGTTTTATTAATGGCAAAGAAGGAAACTTACAAATTGAAACGTCGACGCTCTTAAGTATCTGAAATAATCCCCGCTACTATATAGAGTGTCGTTTGACCTGAACCGTAATCCCTACAGTCAGCAATATGGTAAGTTACTCCAACACTTGATATCTACAAGAACAAGGGCGCCTGATGAACGGGCTAAAGACGGATTTGAATGCAAGCATCCTTTGAGGCCGAAAACCGCCTTGGCTACCGCATCCTTTGGTGGATACTTGCCGTTGCACTGATCAGCGGGGTGATTGTGAGTGCCGTACAGGTGGTACTCGATGCTCGCCGCGTATCTGCTGACCTCAACAATGAGGCCGGCGAAACCATTGCGATGGTCAAAGACGCTGCAACCCAAGCCGTGTTCAGTATTGACGCAGATCTGGCAAAACAGGTGGTCGACGGCCTGTTTGAGAGGGAAGCCGTGCATCTGGCCCAGATCCTCCACACCAACGGCGAACCTCTAAGCAGTCGTTCGCGCCCAATGGCTGACAGTGCATTCCGACCGCTGACCAACTGGATTTTCGGTGCCGAACGCCAGTTCCGAACAGAACTGGTACGCAAAGGCGACCCAGCGGGCTCTGTATACGGTTATTTCGTTGTTCACTACGATACCGAACCAGCAGCCCACATGTGGCTCGGCCGCGCCATCATTACCTTCACATCGGTTATCGCCACAGCCGTGATCTTGGGAATGGTGCTGTTTTTTGTTTTCTACATGCTTCTGACCCGCCCGCTGCTGCGCATTGTGCACTCCTTGAAGCAGGTCGACCCAGCACATCCGGATGACCGCCTGATTGGCACTCCTGCGGGACACGAGAAGGACGAACTCGGGCTTTGGGTAAAGGCGACCAACACCCTGCTTGTCGCGATTGGCGACAGCCAGAAACGCCATCGCGAAGCCGAAGACCGAGTCAGCCGGCTTGCCCGCTACGACCAGCTAACCGGGCTGCTCAGCCGAGACAGCTTCATGGATCTGTTGAAAGCTGATATCGAAGAATCGAAGCTCAACCAGACACTGCTATCCGTGATTGTTTGCGGTATCGACGATTTCAAATCTATTAACGACCAGTGCGGTTTCCGTACCGGGGATATGACCCTGCAGACCGTTGCAGACCGGCTCCTCAACTACCTGAGTGGTTCACGCTTCACTGTCGCCCGGCTCGGGGGTGATCAGTTTGTGGTTGTTGAGAAAGGACTCAAAGATGGCTTTCAGGCGGCAGATACTGCAGAAGCCATTCTGGCTGGAATCAGCGAGAACATCGGTGTCGAAGGCCAGAACATTTCCATGACGGCAACTCTCGGTATTGCCCTTTACCCATCCGATGCCATCCAGCCAGACCGTCTGCTACAGAGCGCAGAGCAGACCATGATGCTGGCTAAGCAGAAGGGCCGGGATCACTTCCAGTTTTACGTGGCAAGCATCGACCAGGAAATCCGGGACCGCAAGCAGCTGGAGAAAGACCTTTCACAGGCGCTGGCTCTTCACCAGTTCCACCTCGTTTACCAGCCTCAGATTAACCTCGAAACCAAACGGATTATCGGCGCGGAGGCGCTGCTTCGATGGGAACATCCTTTACGCGGCCTGGTTCCACCGGATTACTTTATTCCGGTCGCGGAAAATAATGGCACTATTGTAGAAATTGGTCAGTGGGTGCTGGAACAGGCCTGTCTGCAAGCCAGATTATGGGCAGACAAGGGGCTTCACCTGCGGATCGCCGTCAACCTGTCTGCGGTGCAGCTTCGTCAGGATCGGATTGTGGACGACATACTGAGCACGCTGAAGCGCCACAGCGTCCCGGCGGGTCGGTTGGAGCTGGAAGTCACTGAGACCAGCTTCATGACCAACCTATCAGATGCGGTTGCCAAGCTTCACACCCTGAATCGGGCTGGCATCAGCATTGCCGTAGATGACTTCGGCACTGGCTACTCATCCCTTACCTACCTCAAGAAAATGCCGGTACAGCACTTGAAGATTGATAAGCAGTTTATACGGGACCTGCTTGTTAACGAAGAAGATACACAGATTGCCAACACCATTATCGATCTCGGCAAAAGCCTCAACCTTACGGTGATTGCGGAAGGCGTGGAAACAGCAGAGCAGGAATGCTATCTCAGCCAGCGTGGTTGCAAACTGGCACAAGGTTATCTCTTCAGCCGACCCATCCGTCCTGACGATTTCGAGACTTTTGTACAAAGGTTCCACCAGAAAACTGTAGAAAATAACACCTGACCCATTACCTGTGAGGAGTTGCCATGGGCACTACCATTATCGGCCTTATTGTTATTGCCATCGTGGCAATCTATCTGGTTTTTATCTACAACCGCCTGGTTTCTTTGCGTAACCAGTTCAAAAACGGCTTCGCTCAGATAGACGTTCAGCTTCAGCGCAGGCACGATCTCATCCCCAACCTGGTTGAGGCAGCCAAGGCCTACCTTGTGCACGAAAAATCAACGCTGACCCAGGTAATGGAAGCCAGGAATAATGCCGTCAGCGCACAGAAAGACGCAGCAAAAGATCCAGGCGACGGCACCAAAATCCAGCGGCTAGGTGGCGCCGAAAACCTGCTGACCAAAGCACTTGCCAACTTTTATGCTGTGGCAGAAAACTACCCGGAACTGAAAGCCAATGAGACCATCCAGCAATTGATGGAAGAGCTTTCAAGCACCGAAAACCGGGTTTCCTTTGCCCGCCAGGCTTATAACGACGGAGTAATGAGCTACAACATCTTCCGCGAACAGTTCCCTAACAACATTATCGCAGGCATGTTTGCGTTCAAGGAAACTTCTCAGTTGGAGCTTGAATCTCCGGAGGCCCGCCAGGCTCCGAAAGTAGCCTTCTGAGGCTCTGAAACATGGCTCATCCCGGTTTTTTCCAGCGCCAGGCCAGTGCCCGGCGCAATACCAGTCTGCTCGTGTTCCTGTTTATCACAGCAGTGATGCTGATCACACTGGCGGTATGTCTCGTGGGTTATCTCGTTACCCGCAGCGAAACTTCCGGCCAGCCTTTCCACTACTGGCTATTATCCAGCCATGGCCTGATCACCGCCTCCGCTGTTGTTATTCTCATATGTATGGGGTCACTCATACGCTGGGCAGACCTGTCCGGCGGCGGCAGCCGCGTTGCAAAAATGGTTGGCGCACGCCCCATTGACCCCGACACCCGAGATGGAGATGAGCGCAAGCTGCGCAACATCGTAGAGGAGATGGCTATCGCCAGCGGCGTGCCCGTACCGGAGCTCTACATAATGGATAGCGAGACCGGCATCAACGCCTTTGTGGCGGGGTACACGCCCGGCTCGGCTGTGATGGTCGTTACCCACGGGGCAATCACCCAATTAACCCGGGACGAACTTCAGGGCGTTGTGGGTCACGAGTTCAGCCATATCTTCAACGGTGATATGCGCCTTAACGTTCGCCTCATAGCCCTGCTCGCCGGCATTCTGATGATTGGTCAAATCGGTGGGTTTCTCGTTCGTGTTTCGTTTTATAGCGGTGGACGGACAACCGCCCGCAACCGGGATGGGCGCGCCCAGGCGGCCATGGGGCTGCTTGGCATAGCTTTGTTTGTCATCGGCTACCTGGGCGTATTTTTCGGACGCCTGATTCAGGCTGCCGTGTCGCGTCAACGGGAAACCCTCGCCGATGCGTCGTCAGTTCAGTTTACCCGCAACCCGGAAGGGATTGGCGGTGCCCTCTTCAAGATCGGCCTTAGAAGCAGTTACCTGGATACCACCGGCCATGCCAGTGATATGAACCACATGTGCTTCGGGGAAGCCGCACGCATGAAGTTCTCTGCTTTACTTGCGTCCCATCCTCCGATTGACCAGCGTATTAACGCCATTCAGCCCGGGTTAATGGCCCGGCTAAAAAGCCGCCTCAGGGACACTGAACCCGGTAGTGATCTGCGTGCAGCTACGACCGGGCGAAGACCTGAAGGTGCCTCTGGCTTTGCGGATACTGCAGCAGACATTTACGGCAGCATTTCTGGCCGGCGCACATCCCCTTCAGGCTCGGCAATCGCGGCACCAACACCCACATCCACGACGGCACAAAAGCTATCGGAACGAGTCGGTACGGTTAGCCCGGAAGGCGAAGACTTTGCAGTTCATCTGCTGCGCCGTTTGCCTTCAACATTCCGCGGCTTGCTTTACACCCGGGCAGGAGCCATTCAGCTCTGCTATGCCCTGCTCGTTAGCGATTTGGACAAACGGCAACAAGAAGAATGCCTCGGACTGCTTCCGGAGCATTCGTTACTTGGCGCGCAATCAGACCTGTTGGCCAAACTGATCCCTGCGCTTCAAAACCTTGGCGAGGCTGTGCGCTTCCCGGCTCTGGAACTCGCCATGCCAGCTTTGCGCAAACTGGATCCAGACGAACGCGCGCAATTGATTCGCAATGCGAGGAAATTGGTCAACGCAGACAAGCGGATTACGCTATTCGAGCTCACTCTTACCAGCTTCCTTTCCCGCCATTTAGGCGTGGATTCAGACAGGGCAATGCCTGTACGCCACCGCAGTTACAAGCCGGTGATGCCGGCACTTCAGAGACTTCTGAGCCTCTTGGCAAGAGCCGGGGCGGGTAAAAGTGCGGACGCAGGCATTTTGTATCGCGAAGCCATTGCCGGCTTCGCAAGCCGCGGAAGCGGCGATTATCCGATTCTGACAAAAGTCACCATGAAACAACTGCAAGAAGCATTGAAGGCGCTGAATGGCCTATCGCCCCTGCTGAAGCCAGCGGTTATCGATGCCTGCGGGCATTGCATCACTTATGATGGCGTTATAGAGGTACGGGAGTACGAGCTGATGCGGCTAGTGGCAGACCAGATGGACTGCCCTATGCCGCCGATGACTATCTAAAAGGCATGCAGGTATTTATTTTTCCGGCGAACTTTTATTCGCCGGCTTTAAACAATATGTCTACATCGGGATTCACTTCAACTTCCGGCAAGCCGAGTTTGTTGCGAATATCCAGGTTCACATCCCACAACTGATTGAACTTTTCGGATGTCGCCACTACCGCATCGCCCTTGCCAAGCAGAATCTTGGGTCGCAGGAACACCAACAGATTACGCTTCACCCTGCGCTCAGACTCCGACGAAAACAGTCTCCCGATATACGGAATGTCGCCCAACAGGGGCACTTTGCTCTTGTTCACCGTGTAATCGTCGCGGGTTAGGCCGCCAAGCACGATGGTTTCGCCATCGTCTGCAAGCACCGTTGTCTTTATTTCACGTTTGTTCGTCACGATATCCGACGCATCTTCAATACTGTCGGCAACGCTTTCTGTGGTCTGCTCAACAACCAGCCTTACCAGGCCATCCGCACTGATGGTTGGAGTTACCTTCAGAGTAAGACCAATATCCCGGCGCTCAATCGTGGTGAACGGATTAGTGGTGCCGTCACCCGTAACGGTGGACTGACCTGTACGAAAAGGGACGTTCTGGCCAACGATAATTTCCGACTCCTGATTATCCAGAGTAATGATACTCGGTGTCGAAAGCAGATTAGCCGCTGCAGAGGTTGATAGCGCCTGCAGTAGAATTCCCCAGGTCACACCGTCCTCATTTCTCTGGCCGGCACCGATAGTAACCCCCCCTAATGCCGGTGCAATGGCGGACTCCGTCAGAATTGCGCTGACAACATCACCCAGGCTGTTTCCCACATTCCCGAAGTTTGTTCCCATTACAGGCGTAGAGGCGCCGGATTCATCACCAACCGCCACCTGGACCCCAAGGTCCTGACCAAGTTCATCGCTGATTTCGACAATTGCCGCCTCAATCATTACCTGGGCACGACGAACATCCAGCGCGGCGACAATCACTTCTGCCTCCTGCATCAACGACGGCTCACCACGAACCACCAGAGCGTTCAGCCCCTCATCGGCAAACACCGAGAAGCTGCCCTGAGGCCTGCTGGTAGCGCCGCTACCAGCCGCGCCTCCGGAGCCACTTTCCTTGGCGAGCTCGCCCATTACACCCGTGAGGATCTCGGTCAGATTCTTCGCATCGGCGTGCCTGAGGCGGATTACCTTGGTTGTGCCCCCGCTGGCAGATGGCTGATCAAGTTGCGCAATCAAACCACGCATCTTGTTCCGGAAGGATTCATCACCCCGGAGGATAAGACGGTTGCTACGCTCATCAGCGGTGACACTGTACTTTCTGGCGGCGCTGTCGTTTCCGGCGCGACCCAGCTCATCCGGCGCCAGCTCCTGCAACAGAACCACCATATCGCCGACCCAGGCTTCCCGAAGTTTGATCACTTCTACTTCATATTTAGAGGGGCTGTCCAGCTCCCTCACAATCTGCTCAATCCGCTGAATATTAGAAGAATGATCACTGATAATCAGCGCATTAGCGGCTGCCACGCCAGCCAGATGGCCGTATTTTGCCACCAGCGGCCGAAGAATGGGCACCAGCTCCAATGCATTCGCGTTATCAATCTGAATAACCCGGGTAATCAGCTGTTCAGAGGGCGTACTAGGGAAGCGGCCCAGAGCCTCGGCGGACTGTTTAGCATCCACCTGCTGAACCACCTTGATAACCTCTTCGCCGGGAATAGCGGTGAAACCATGGACGTTAAGCACCGCAAGAAACAGATCATAAATCTCATCCTTGTTCATCGGTGCACTGGAAAGGACGGTGACCTTACCCTTGACCCGGGGATCCACCACAAAACTGTAACCGGTAATATCCGCGACCTGAGTAACAAAAGCGCGGATATCCGCATCTTTGAGGTTCAGCCTCCAGGTTTCTTCCTGGCCGTATGCCATCGACATCAGGGGTAAAAGAACAAGCAGAGCCAGGGCCCGCAGAAAATTGGTTTTGTGGTTATACATCTGGCGATTTCTTCCTGTATCGATGAACCCGATCAGCGCCACTGCTCGGGTATGGCATAGCTTATGGTTAGGAAAGATCCGTCACGTTCGATTTCAATATCAAGGCTGGCCTGGCCACGCCAGCTTTCCAGCAACGACTGATCCTGTTGCAGGTCGCCCAGACGCTGCCCGTTGATGGCTGTTATTACGTCCCCGGCTTTGAGATTCACTGCGTTCAACATGGCATTAGAGCCGTCATATACGTAGCCCGACATACCGCTGTCATCCACGGGGCTCAGCCCGTAAGGCGTCAGTGCGGCAACACCTGAACTGTCCAACTGTTGCCTGGCATTTTCAAGAAACGCTTCCGGTGATGATTCTGCCGGCTCCCGTGCCACCTCTGCAACCATTGTGGAAGTGTCGTCTTCCTCAAACGTCAGTGATTCATAGCGACCGCCACGGCGAATCAGTATGCGCCCGGGCTCTACCTCTGCCAATTCGGCATTGCCCGGAAGCAAATCACCAACCCGATACCACGAGGTTTCACCATTGCTTCCGGCCACTATAGCACCTGAGTCCTCCGGGCGCTGTCCTACCAGAACCCCTTGAAGCCTGAGCTTTAATCCGGTCTCCGGAGCTGAACGTTTCACTGCCTCGGCCACCTCTCCTGAGACCTCCGGCCGACCAAAAAACTCGTAGCTCGCCATTGGGTAGCGGCCAGAACTTCCAAAAACCGAAACACCTGACGCACTGGAGACCGACGCAATCACAACCGGCTTATCATTCCAGGCGTAAAGCCAGGTAGCATTCGCCAACACGACTCCCAGATAGATCACCAACCCCACAAGCAGCAGATTGGCGAACGCTTTAGCAATCCGATGCTGGGTATCGGCAGCCGGCATAGCCATCATCAATGCGCCCCCGGGAGCAATGGCTGCCTTACACGGAACACGATATCATCCGGGCTGGCAGAGTCCGACCAGGGCTGACCGGCCAGATCGATCATGCGCTTATAGACCCTTAACTCCATCATTCCGTTCCAGCGGATATTTGCATCTGCCGCAGGACCGCTGCCTGATTGCTCCGAAATAACCAGTGCCACACCACCATTGGTCGTGTCCAGATTGGCTTGCATAGGCGGAAACTGGGCCTGCCCGGTCTGATCACCCATGGGCCAGCTCACCCTGCCCCCTGCCCATCGGCCGAGGCCGTCGGCACTCACGACACGGTCGTCGGCCCATTCCAGAGCCAGGCGATCAATGCTCACGTCGCCCTCAATCATCGCGCCACCACTGCGCCGGATCAGTTCTTCAAACTCGGCAACGGCAATATTACCGCGGGCATTCAGACGAGCATTTGCAGGCCAACCCAAGGTTATATCGCCCGAAACAGCGGACTGAAGAGACTCCACCGAAATCCGCACAGGTTGCTCCAGCGCTGTAATCGAAGGCCAGCCCAACTGCCAGTGCACGCGCACCGGAAAACCGGCAACAACAACTCCAGCGGCGCCATCCCAGACCTTGCCCGCGACCTGCTTGACCTGAACCTGAGCAGGAAGGGAAATATGCGGCGATGCCTGCTGCCAGAGCCAGCCCGCGGGTATAAAAACAATCAACGCACCGAGGTAGACAATCACCCCAAGCAGCAACAGCAAAAATACCTTGCCGGGGCGAAAAAAAGGTTTGGATTCAGCGTCACTCATTCATTTACACACAGACAGTTGGCTGGTTGCCGAGTCTAGCAAACGCTTTGGTCAAGTTCATGACAAAAAAACAAAAACCCCGCGCCAGTGTGAACCGGCGCGGGGTTTTTGAGCAGATCTGGCTGCGCCTCTTAATCAGAGGCGCAGTCGGAATCAGCAGGCTATGAACGGCATTACATCATGCCGCCCATGCCTCCCATTCCACCCATTCCGCCCATATCAGGCATAGCGCCACCGGCTTTCTCGTCATCCGGCTCATCCGCAACCATCGCCTCAGTGGTGATGATCAAAGATGCAACAGAGGCAGCTGCCTGCAGTGCAGAACGGGTTACCTTGGCAGGATCCAGGATACCCATTTCCAACATATCGCCATAAGCTTCGGTCGCAGCGTTATAGCCGAACGAACCTTCGCCTTCGCGAACCTTGGCAACCACTACAGAAGACTCACCGCCTGCGTTGTAAACGATCTGACGCAAAGGTGCTTCCATGGCGCGACGCAGAATGTTAACACCGGCTTTCTGCTCTTCGTTGATGGCATCAACTTTCTCCAGCGCAGCAATAGCGCGGATCAGAGTTACACCACCACCAGGCACAATGCCTTCTTCTACGGCAGCACGGGTTGAGTGCAGCGCATCTTCAACGCGAGCTTTCTTCTCTTTCATTTCAACTTCGGAACCAGCGCCTACCTTGATGACGGCAACACCGCCAGCCAACTTGGCCACACGTTCCTGAAGCTTCTCTTTGTCATAGTCTGAAGAGCTGTCTTCGATCTGCTTGCGAACCTGTTCAACACGGGCTTCGATATCCGTCTGCGCACCAGCACCATCAATAATCGTGGTGTTTTCTTTGGTGATGTTCACACGCTTGGCAGTGCCCAGGTCGTCCAGAGTGGTGTTCTCAAGGCTCAGACCTACTTCTTCAGAGATCACAGTACCGCCAGTCAGAATGGCGATGTCCTGCAGCATTTCCTTACGACGATCACCAAAACCAGGCGCTTTAACAGCGGCGACTTTTACGATGCCACGCATGTTGTTCACAACCAGAGTCGCAAGCGCTTCGCCTTCGATGTCTTCGGCAATGATCATCAGGGGCTTGCCAGCTTTAGCGACAGCTTCCAGAACCGGAAGCAGTTCGCGGATGTTGGAAACCTTCTTGTCGACCAGCAGCATGAACGGGTCATCAAGTTCAACAGACATGTTGTCCTGGTTGTTGATGAAGTACGGAGACAGGAAGCCGCGATCGAACTGCATACCTTCAACCACGTCCAGCTCGTCTTCCAGGCCACGGCCTTCTTCAACGGTAATTACGCCTTCCTGACCAACTTTTACCATTGCATCGGCAATAAGCTGACCAATTGTCTCGTCGCCGTTGGCAGAAATGGTACCTACCTGGGCAATGTTGCGGCTGTCATCGCATGGCTTGGCCATGTCATGAATCGCTTTGACCGCTTCTGCAGTGGCCTTGTCGATACCGCGCTTCAGATCCATCGGGTTCATGCCGGCAGTCACAGCCTTCACGCCCTCGTTAACGATGGCCTGGGCCAGAACCGTAGCAGTGGTAGTACCATCACCAGCAGTGTCATTGGCCTGGGAAGCAACTTCCTTAACCATCTGCGCGCCCATGTTCTCGAACTTGTCTTTCAGTTCGATTTCCTTGGCTACAGATACACCGTCTTTGGTGATGGTCGGGGAGCCGAAGGACTTCTCGAGAACAACGTTACGGCCTTTAGGACCAAGAGTAACCTTAACAGCATCCGCCAGGACGTTTACGCCTGCGACCATGCGCTTACGAGCGCTATCACCGAACTTAACTTCTTTTGCTGACATGTTTTCTATTCCTGTTCGTTAAACCGAATTCGTTGGGCCAATCGGATAAATGACTGACCATGCGAACTGCCTGAGCTGTTACTCAAGCACGCCGTAAATGTCGCTTTCGCTCATGATGAGCAGCTCTTCACCGTCGATTTTTACGGTGTTGCCGGCATACTGGCCAAATACCACGGTATCACCCGCTTTGACTGCCAACGCACGAACATCGCCGTTTTCCAGAACGCGACCGTTACCAACGGCAACGACTTCACCCTGGGAAGGCTTTTCTTTGGCATTACCTGGCAGCACAATGCCACCCGCAGTTTTCTCTTCTTCTTCTTTACGGCGTACAACGACACGATCGTGTAGCGGACGAATCTTCATTGCTCGGCTTCTCCAATAGTCAGATTAATGTGGCAATGACATTTGCTGTTGATAGCCGGATTGCTGTTTCAATCCGGCAAAATTGCCCGGCCTCTGACCCACTGCTTCCAGTTGGTATCGGCCTGCGGCTAACTTGTGAATCTTATGTGGGGCTCGTACAGGGGTTTTCAACACCCACTCCGATAAAATTTTTACTTTTTCTCGAGGCGATCGTGGTCGGTTTCTGTCTCGTCACGGTATTCGCCTTCAATAATGTCGCCGTTGCCATCCCTGTCGAATGGCCGCTGTTTGCCAAAAGGGCTATCAGACCGCCCAAAAGGGTCTTGACCGAACGGGTTCTGGCCACTCCCAGCGCGGAAATAGAACCCACTACTCTTGCCTGATACCACCATCCGCTTCAACGCCTGTGCGGCAAGCCAGTGCCGGGTGAAGGGCACAAGGCAAAAAAATCCGACGGCATCGGTGATAAACCCGGGGGTCAGAAGCAGCACACCGCCAACGGCAAGAATCAGCCCTTCGGCAACCTCTCGAGCCGGCAACTCGCCACTGTTCAGGCGCTGATTGGCTTTAAGCAATGTGGCCAGGCCTTGCTGGCGAAGCAGCCAGGCGCCGGCAACAGCCGTCAGCAGCACAAAGCCAATGGTGTTGAACACACCAATCACGCTGCCTACCTGAATGAGCACCGCCATTTCGGCGATCGGCATGATAATGAAGATAAATAATAATATGGGCATCAAGCTCTCACGGTCTGGATTGGGGCATTTAAAGGTCTGGTATACTCTCAGCCTTTCCAAAATACCTCCTCACTTACTTAGGGCAAAACATGAAACTTCAAGATTCTGTGATAGCAATTACCGGCGGCGGCCAGGGCCTTGGCCGCGCCATGGCCGAGTACCTGGCTGCAAAAGGCGCCAAACTGGCTCTGATCGACCTGATGCCAGAGAAACTTGAAGAATCCGCAGAAGCCTGTAGAAAGGCAGGCAGCGACGCGAAAGTCTACGTATGCAATGTGGCAAAAGAAGACGAAGTAGAGAAAACGTTTGCCGCCATCGCAGAGGACTTCGGCCGCTTGGATGGCCTGGTCAACAACGCCGGAATACTGCGAGATGGCCTGATGGTCAAAGCAAAAGACGGCGAAATCACAAAGCGCCTGGAACTGGCTCAATGGCAGGCTGTTATCGACGTTAACCTCACAGGCGTATTCCTGTGTGGCCGTGAGGCGGCTACTCAGATGATCAAAAACGATAATAAAGGCGTAATCATCAACATTGCCTCCATTTCCCGTGCCGGCAACATGGGCCAGAGCAACTACTCCGCCGCCAAAGCCGGCGTATCTGCACTGGTGCCCGTGTGGGCAAAAGAACTTGCACGCTACGGCATCCGCTGCATGGGCATTGCGCCCGGATTCGTGGGAACAGAAATGACCGAATCCATGAGACCGGAAGTCCTTGAGAAGTTGATCTCAGCCATCCCCCTCAAACGCATGGGCACGCCAGAAGAAATCGCCTCGGCGGCCGCTTTCATTTTTGAAAACGATTACCTGTCGGGCCGGATGATCGAGGTAGATGGCGCGATGCGCATTTAAATGCCCAAAATACTTTACAAAATAAACAAAAATAATAGTATGTAAAGTAAATTAGCCAAAGCAACCACTCAGAATGGACTTACAAACATTAGGCAAGACCATCTCAACCTTGCGCCAACAGAACGGGGTGTCTCAGCTAAAAATGGCTGAGCACCTCGGCATCTCACGCGCCACGATCAATGCGCTTGAAAATGGCCGCTCAGGCGACATTGGTATCCGCAAAGTCATGGCGATACTGGACTACCTCGGCAAGGAACTGGCCATTCGGGATAAATCGCCCTTCCCGACTCTGGAGGAGCTGCGGGATGGGCAATGAGCTAAGCGTACGCACTGGGGGGTTCCCTTCCGGAAAACTGTTCCAGGAAGCCGATGACCTCGTATTCCGTTACAGCGGGACGGCTTCCCCAGACCAGTTCGTTTCACTCACAATGCCTGTGCGCCGCAAAGATTACATCCACCCGCGCTTGCACCCGGTATTCGAGATGCATCTGCCCGAGGGCTATCTGCTCTCAATCATCAAAAAGCAATTTGCCAAAATTACAGAGACCGACGACTTCGGACTTCTCAGATTGCTTGCCCCTAATGTTCGGGGACGCGTTGAATACACGCGCAATGAACAATCTGAAAAGTCGCCCTTGCAGCTCGATACCCTTCTGCACTCAGATAATCCGGGCCTGTTCGAAGAACTCGTTTCACGCTTCGCTCTGCGCTCTGCACTGAGTGGCGTGCAACCCAAAGTGCTGGCACAACTTGAGAACAAGGCAACTCTGCGTCTGGATGACTTCATTATTAAGGCCTGGGGCCCAGACTACCCTGCTCTTGCCCTGAACGAATACTGTTGCATGCTGGCCTGCCAATATGCGGGAATCCCAGTACCGGAGTTCTATCTATCCGACGACGAAGCCCTGTTTATCATGAAACGATTTGATCTCCGTGACGACGGAAGCGCGCTGGGCTTCGAGGATATGTGCGTGCTTCAGGCAAAGCAGCGAGAAGACAAGTACCGCGGCAGTTATGAACAAATTGCAAAAACAATAAAAACCTTTGTGAGCCCGGAAAACAAACAGGCTTCACTGGAGCAGTTCTTCAAGATACTTGTTATCAGCAACGCGCTGCAGAATGGGGACGCGCACCTGAAAAACTTTGGCCTGGTTTATGAGAGCTTCACCTCAGCCAGACTTGCGCCGGCTTACGATATTGTCTGCACCACGGCCTATATCAGGCAGGATATTCCCGCGCTTACGCTTGCAGGCAGCAAAAAATGGCAAACTCGCAAGCAACTGGAGCGATTTGGGGTACAGGCATGCAATCTGACGGCTTCAAAGGCCAGTGCACTTTACGAAGAGTGCCGCCAGGCTCTGGGAAAACTGTCGCCTTACATCGCCACCCGACTTACTCAGAACCCGAACAATGAGCAGTCAATGGTGCTTGAGCACTTGCAGACTCTTATTGCCAACGAAACCGCGACATAGCCACGCGGCCGTTAACCACTTCCACGCCTTCCGCTTGCAGTAAACTGACCTGTTCCTGATAGATCTCGGAGCCTTCCGGAAAGGCGATCTGGCCATTACTGCGGATAACCCGATACCAGGGCACGGAGTGGCCTTGCGGGAGTTTGCCGAGCGCCCTGCCAATGTAGCGGGCCTGGCGACCGAGACCAGCCATTTCGGCCACTTGGCCGTAGCTGGCAACCTTGCCCGGCGGGATTGCGAGCACTACCTGCCAGATTTTTTGATCCTTTCCCGGTTCCATACGCTTTACCCGCTTGCGGCCTGGCCGGCCTCTGCACTGTCGTTACCTGAGTGATCGGGCGCCAAGGCATCCAGCCTGTCACCCTGGCGAATCATAAACAGAGCGAGAAGAATCGCGGGGATACCCATCAAGCCGGCTACGAGGAAAAACTCTGCATAACCGAAGCCCGCAACAACCATCCCGGAGAAGCCGCCCAGAAACTTCCCTGGCAGCGTCATCAAGGAGCTGAACAACGCATACTGAGTAGCCGTAAAAGACGCGCTGGTCATGCTCGACAGCCAGGCAATCAAGGCCACATTGGCAATGCCTCCGCTGAGGTTATCGGCACTCACCACCACCGCAAGTGTGACCAGATCAGGCGGGTACTGGGCCAGAAATACGAACAGAAGGTTTGTTGCTGCCGTCATGATCGCGCCCACCAGCAAAATCTTCCTTGTACCATAGCGCACAACCAGAACACCGCCGGCCAGCGAGCCGGCAATCGTCATGAAAAACCCGAAAATCTTGGTTACGTCCGCAACCTGGGTTTTGCTGAAACCCATGAAATCCAGGTAGAAGGGGTTGGCCATAACACCCATGGCAATATCAGAAATGCGGTAAACCGCCACCATCAACAGAATTGCAATGGATAGCTCTTTGTAGCGCCGGAAAAAATCCAGGAAGGGCCCTGCTACGGCAGCATAAAACCATCCGGCAAAGCGTGCCATTCTCGGGCCCAGATGGGTACGCTTCGCGGCTTCCTGCTCGACTTTGTGGGCGATGTCCTGCGCGATAGAAAAGTGATTTACCTCAGGCTCCCGAACAATCAGCACGGTTAAAGCACCCACACCCACCAGAGCAGCCATAACCTCGTAGGACACCTGCCAGGACCAGAACTCCGCCAGGTATAAAGCCCCGGCTCCGGCTACCAGAAGAGCCAATCGATAACCAAAGATATAAGTAGCAGCCAGGGCGGCCTGAAGCCTCTCTTCAGCGATCTCGATGCGATACGCATCGATAGCCACATCCTGGGTTGCAGAGGAAAACGCCACCAGCAGCCCACAAAGCGCCATGGTTTCAGGCACCGCGATGGCGTCTACATGGGCCATCAGATACAAACCGGTCGCAATGCCAACCTGCGCCAGCAGTATCCAGCTACGACGCTTGCCCAGCAGCCTGTCCAGTATCGGCAGTTTCAATCGATCAACTACCGGCGCCCAGAACACCTTGATGGAATAGGTTATTCCCAACCAACTGAAGAAGCCTATAGTGGCGGTTTCCACACCCACGTCGGCAAGGCGGGCATTCAGCGTGGAAAACACCAGCAAAAAGGGCAGCCCGGCGGAGAACCCGAGAAACAACAGAGCGATCACCTGCCAGCGAGTGTAGGTGAACAGCGTGTCCCGGATCAGGGCCAGGCGGGTGCCGGTAGAAATGGTGGTGCCTCCGGATCAGTCGCGGAAATTATTAAACTGCAGAGGGACGTCCAGTTCGGTCTCGCGCAGCAAGGCAATTGCCGTTTGCAGATCATCCCGTTTTTTACCGGTCACCCGCACCTTGTCGCCCTGAATGCTCGATTGTACTTTCAGCTTGGCGTCTTTGATCAGCTTCACGATCTTTTTCGCCATGTCGGTTTCAAGGCCCTGCTTCAGCACAAAATGCTGTTTCATCAGCTTGCCGGATTTACTCTCGCCGCTCTCGGAAAGCGCGCGACCATCGATATTGCGGCTGGCAAACGCCATGCGCAGTATGTCGATCACCTGCTCCAACTGGAATTCCTGCTCGGCGCTGACGGTTACGCCCTTATCATCCTGTTCAATGTCTGCATCTACATTTTTGAAATCCCAGCGATTGCCGAGATCTTTTTTGGCTTTATCCACCGCGTTGGTGACTTCGTGCATATCAACTTCAGAAACAATATCAAAAGAAGGCATGGTCGTTATTCTCCTGGACCTGTAGCGAGTATACTGTCGGCTTTAGAAATTGTGGCAAGCATATCAAGCCCCGGTAATCATCGCATCTGACAATGGACTGTAAAAAGTAGACAAACATGCCAAATCTGGACCTTCCAATACTTGTAGTCGACGACGCGAAATTCAGCAGTATGGTGGTTGGCCGTACTCTAAAGAATGCCGGTTATCGCGACGTACGTATCGCCAATGACGCACCGGCGGCCCTCAAGCTTATCGAACAACGCCCGGTAAGCGTGCTGATTGCAGACTGGCTGATGCCCGAAATGGACGGGCTGGAGCTCACCGATCAGGTACGCCAGCAGGATGAGCAGAAAAACCACTACACCTATGTAATGCTGCTGACCGCTCGGGAGAGTGTGGAAGCTCTCGCAGAAGCGTTCGACCGGGGCGTAGACGATTTTGTCTACAAATCCGACATGAGCAAACAGCTGATCCCAAGGATTTTCGCTGCCGACCGAATGGCAGATCGACAGAACACACTGCTGCGTGCCAACGCCCTGTTGATCGAGAACAACCGGGAACTGGAATCCAGCAACATCATCGACCTTGAAACCGGTCTTTGCAACAACCGCTACGGCCGGGACCGGCTAACCAAGATGTTGCGCCATGCCGAATCCCGCGGCGGTGCGTCAGCTTACGTGCTCTGTGGCATCCGCAACTGGCAGGAACTCAAACGCAAGCACCCGCCCGCCATTATGAATGAATTGTCAGTGGGCATTGCACGCAGGCTAAGCACCCTGATTCGCCCCATCGATGTGCTATGCCGGGTCGGCGACAATCAGTTTGCGATCATTTCCTACTTCCCGAACAGCGACCACTGTACAACAACCGCCTTTCGCCGGGTGTTTGATGGCATTAACCACAAGGCCCTGAAAACCACCGCGGGGTATATTTCTGTCGAAGCCGGCATGGTGCTTTGCAAAGCCGACGCCCAGAACGGAACGCCCTCCATTCAGGATATGGAACGGGCCTCGGTAAATGGCCTGGTGGATGCCTATGAAACCCGCCGGTTTACCGAGACCGCACCAGAGATAGGCATGAGCGCCTGAGCAGGCAAACAATCCGTAACACTGAGACACACATCTCGCACAGACACAGCGCAGCGTACAGCCTATTCTGAGATTGTGGATTCAAGCAGTATCCCCCATGGCGGAGGAGCCGTGTTGTACCTCCGCCGCCAAATGGGGAATCCACCGAATTAACGAATTTTTCAGGCACTTTCGTTGTTCTTTTTTGGCCAGCTCGATAGCTGGCCTTTTTGTTTTTTGCTTCCCCGCAAATCCCTCTTTTAAAGTCGCTCGGCACAACATTCGTTATACTCCCGCTATAACATCCAAAAAATTGTGCTGTATTCATGAAAAACCTTGGAACCGCCTCCGTCGCCGCCCTTCGTCAATACGTTCGTGCGGCCGAATCCGCAGGCACAGATACCTCTGCCCTATTTGCACAGGCTAACCTGGATCCGAACATTCTGGATTCTGACGACGGCCGTATTGATGGTGAACAGTTCCAGCACTTTATCCGTTTGTTGTGCGAACTCACCGACAACCCGATTCTCGGGCTGGAGACCGGCGACTTCGTGCAGCCGGGCTCCTACAGCGTGCTGGGTTATATCACCATGAGCTGTGCCACCCTGGGGGAAGCCGTTGCCAGAATAGCGCCGTTTGAAAAACTCGTGGGCGACATGGGCACAACCGGGCTGGCCATAGCTCAGGGCTCAATCACACTAACCTGGAACTGCAACTACGATGACCCAGTGGTTCGACCACAGGTGATCGATAACGTATTCGCCTCTTGGGTGAACTACGCTCGCTGGTTAGCAGACGATACTGAAGCCTCTCCTACCAGCGTTCGCCTGCAACGGGAATTGCCCGGCGTCGAGCTGGAAAAGGCCTATCGCAACCGCTGGAACTGCCCGGTTCAGTTTGGCGCAGACGAAGATTCCATAACGCTCAAACAAGATTTACTGGACACTCGCCTGCGCCAGCCCGACCCCATGCTGCGCAAAACCCTGGAAGCGCATGCCCTCACCCAGCTGGCCTCACTGGATACGCTGGATACAGACACCGACCTTACATCCCAGGTAAAACACAGCATTCAGCACCAGCTGACGCAGGGCATCACCCGGCAAGACATGGTGGCGGACGATCTGGGAATGACAAGCCGAACCCTGCAGAGGAAGCTGAGCCAGGAGGGCGTTTCCTATCAAAAGCTGCTGGATGAAGTTCGTCAGAAAATGGCGGAGGATTACTTACTAAACAGCGACTTGAGCATCCCGGATATAGCACTAAGGCTGGGATACAGTGAAACCACATCGTTTCACAGGAAATTCAAAGCGGTTACAGGCCAAACACCCGGAGAATTCAGACAAACAAAAACTGGCAACTAGCCTAGAACGACCAAGGCCGGCACAGACTCCCAGAAACGTGGAGCGCCAGGGATGGCGCGACCGAGCCCTACATGGATGTATTCACGGGCGTTTTCTGGGAGTCTGTGCCGGCCTTGGTCAGACTCAAGTTCAAACCTTAAAGCTTGCGGCCTTTACCAGCGGCAATCCGCAGGCGCAGAGCGTTCAGCTTGATAAAGCCTTCTGCGTCTTTCTGATCATAAGCACCGTGATCCTCTTCGAAGGTCGCGATGGTCTCATCGAACAGAGAGTCATCAGACTTACGGCCAACCACATCAACGTTGCCCTTGTAAAGCTTCAGACGAACGGTTCCGTTCACGTATTCCTGAGTCTGATCAATCAGCGCCTGCAGAGCTTCACGCTCTGGCGACCACCAGTAGCCGTTATAGATAACCTCGGCATAGCGCGGCATCAGGCTGTCTTTCAGGTGTGCTACTTCACGATCCAGCGTAATGGACTCGATGGCACGGTGGCCACGCAGCATAATGGTGCCGCCCGGTGTTTCATAACAGCCACGGGACTTCATGCCCACGTAACGGTTCTCAACAATGTCCAGACGGCCGATACCATTGGCGCCAGCAACCTTGTTCAGGTTTTCCAGCACTTCGTGTGCTTTCATTTCTTGCCCGTCAATGGCAACAATGTCGCCCTTGCGGTAGGTCAGCTCAACGTAAGTCGGCTCGTTCGGAGCCGCTTCCGGAGACACACTCCAGCGCCACATATCTTCCTCGGCTTCAGACCAGGGATCTTCCAGGTTCATGCCTTCATAGGAAATGTGCAGGAGGTTGGCATCCATGGAGTAAGGCGATTTGCCCGGCTTCATATCTACCTGAATATTGCGCTCTGCGCAGTACTGCAGCAGCTTTTCACGGGAGTTAAGATCCCATTCACGCCAGGGCGCAATCACTTTCACACCCGGTTTGAGTGCATAGGCACCCAGCTCGAAACGAACCTGGTCGTTGCCCTTACCGGTAGCGCCGTGGGAAATGGCATCCGCACCGGTTTGATTGGCAATATCGATCAAACGCTTGGCAATCAGAGGGCGGGCAATGGATGTACCCAGCAGGTACTCACCTTCATAGATGGTATTCGCACGGAACATCGGGAACACGTAATCGCGAACAAATTCCTCGCGCAGATCCTCAATGTAGATTTCCTTAACGCCCAAGGCTTCCGCCTTTGCCCGCGCCGGCTCAACTTCCTCGCCCTGGCCAATGTCGGCAGTAAAGGTTACCACCTCACAGTTATAGGTATCCTGCAACCACCGAACAATAACGGAAGTATCCAGGCCACCGGAGTAGGCCAGAACCACCTTTTTAATATCAGACATGCTTTGTGCTCCAGACTGAACAGAATGGATGTATTGAAAAGAAGAGCGATATTGTACGGGATGGCGGGGGAGTTGGCTATTGGAGGAAAGACCAACGCCCCCCTCTCTTGGCGGGAGAGGAGCTTAAAGGAGGCGCGTCAGGAAGAAGGAAAATCAGCCAACCTGGGCCGACTGGCCCACCGCCTCTTCCCGAATGCCGTCCCAACCGCCTTTGATGGAGCGAAGCAGGTCAGCAACTTCGTCCAGCTTGGCAGTATCGTTCCTGGAACTCGCCTCTAGCAAGGTGCGCTCCATATAGTCATACAAGCCTTCAAGGCGTGCAGCAAGCTCACCGCCTTTTTCAAAATCCAGAAAGCTTTTCAGCCCACCGATAATTTCAATCGCTTTACCAATCAACTTGCCTTTACCGGCGAAGTCCTTTGCCTGCATACGAGCTTTGGCCATGTTGATACGTTCAAGCGCACCGTTGTACAAAAGCTGAATCAGCTTGTGAGGGTCGGCGTCGGTGATGCTGGTCTGAGTATTTACCCGTTGATAGGCCTGTAAACCGTTCATAATTTGCCTCATTTTCCATTGGCCAAACCAGTCCGGTGACTGGATCCGCCTTATAAAATTGGTTTATCAATCGCTGTTGCTAGACAACAGAGCTTCAAACTGCTGGGTGACATAATCGCGAGTATTATTGAGCTGAGAAATCAATGAATCGGCAGCGCTAAACTGGCTGACCAGCCGCGCCCGATAGGCCTCGATTCGCGTTTCCAGTGCTGCCTGGCTCTCTGCAATATCTTCCAGTTGCTGGTTCAGGCTACTGGTACGAGTCTCAAAAGCCCCGTCCGCACCTACATAGTTGGTTACCAGATCAACCGTGCGCTCGGCCACGCCTTCCACGAAGGTGATGGAGCCCCGGCTGCCGGTCTGGTCGCCCAGAACTTGAACCTGCAGCCCAGATGCCCCGCCGGAGCCGCTGCCCAGATAAAGCACCTGGCCATCACCTTCAGCAGTCTGGCCACCAATGGTGCCGGCCACATCCAACCCAACGGTGCCTGTTTTAGCCGAAACACCAAGGTCGTTGCCGCCTTCAGCCCACACAAGGCTTACGTTCGAACTGCTACCGTAACTGCCAGATGTAAATCTGAGCGCACCGCTCTCATCCAGATCCACCATCACAGACTGGCCGGCAGCATTGAGGGGCGTACTGTTATTAATCTGGTTCTGAATTTCTGCGACCAGTTCATCAGCGGTCGCGTAAGTCTGCTGGTTCAGCTGAATCGAAAAATTTGTCGAGTCATCGACCATAAACTCGATCGAGTCATTGGTATCGTCAATAACAACCCCGCTCGTAAGCGGGGCATCTCCCGCAACGCTGCCCTGGGTTGCAGCCTGGGTGATGTTGATATCGTAAGTGCCTGGCTCTGTGTCCAGACCGCTACGCACAAATTCAACCTGACTATCGGTAGTCCGACCCTGTTCCGCAAACAGCGCCGTCACATCGTCCGGGTTGGCCTTGAGCTGGGCAATAAAAGCCTCCCTGTCGAACTCCAGGCCACCCGTTTCATAGTTCGTGGTAACTCCCACATCCGCAAGGCTTCGCACGTTGGCGTTTTCAAGACCAGGCACAACCCGTGTCAGTATTTCCCGGAGCTGACTCTGGATAGAACGAACGGTGCTATCACCCGTGAGCAGGCCGCCCACACCGGCATCGGCGTTATAACCCGCCAGACCGTCAATTGTGGTCTGCAGAGCGTTGAACTGGTCAACAAAGCCCTGCACCCGGTCCGCAACCGCTTCGAAGTCCTGCTCTACCCTGATGACAGATGAGCCGGTTTCTGAAATATCAAAATTAAGCCCGTCTATAACATTTTCAAAACTGTTGTTAGAGCGAGTAATCTCTACACCGTTAATGGACATCACAGCGTCTGTCGCCGCGATGGTTTCTCGCAAACCAGAATCCGCATCCATTGCTGTATTAAAGGCGAAGCGGGAAAGCCCCTGGTTATCCGTCGCGGTACCCTCGGAGTCCCCGGAAACTGAAATACTCACAGCGTTAGCCGTGCCGCTTTCGTCGGCAGAAAACACCAACTGAAATCCGTTACCCGTATCAATTACACCGGCAGACACACCCGCATCTGCCTCATTGATTGCATTAGCCAGGCCCTGCAAAGTGTCGTTGCTATCATCAATGGTGATATCAACGGTATTACTCCCAACGGAAAGGGTAAGGGTTCCCTGACCAACACTGGTAGAGTCCCTGTCGGCAAATACATCCCGGGAGGCCAGCGCCTGTGCCCCCGCAAGGCTGGTCACTTCAACACTATAGGTGCCGCGACTGGCCTTGGTGCTATCGACCGTTACCCCGATGTCCTCGTTGGACGAACTTGCAGAAAAGGCCGTCAGGTTTTCCGGTGAGCTCAGCTGTCGCATGGGCAGGCGCAACTCAGTTACCGCACTTCGCAAGGTGCCATAAGCCGAAATAAGCGCCTCGGCCTCTTCAGTTTTCTGGGCAAGACGGGTATCGGTTGGAGCACGCTCCGCCTCTACCAGCTGATCCACCAGATCAGACGTCAGAACACCAGAACCTATTCCCAGCGATGAAATGCTTGACATAACCACTGCCTCCCAAGGGGGCGAATCTATTCGTTGTTCAGTTTATCGGCAGAAGACGGCAAAACTTTGCCCCTTTCTTCATGCGATTTGTAACAACCTGTTAAACCGAATTTTAACCCAAAACGCAAAACACCGCCGGCCCCTTCAGGTGCGGCGGTGCTGGAATACCGTTGTCAGCCTTAAATCAAAACGGCAAGCGTTCAGACTTTAATGTTAAACAACGTCAGCGGTTCATCCTGCTGCAATTTTTCTGCCAACCTTAATGCCACCTCATCAGGCATCTGCCGGACAACTTCCTGGGTTTGCTGATCCACCACACGAACGATGGTCTGCCCCAGATCGTTATCCACTTCAAACTGCAGATCCCTCTGGACGTTCTGAACATAATCGTTCAGCTGCGAAACCGCAGAATCCAGTTCTTTCCGCTGCGCGTCATTCTGTTCCTTGAGCTGTTCAGCTTTAGAAACATCCTGACCTCGGGTAGCCACCGCAACCGGCGCAGCTGACTCAGAAGATGAAGAAACAAGCTCGGAGGCATTACTGCCTTCGGCCTGAGATGACGACATTGCCTTTACCGGAGCCTGGCTGTCAGTACGCACCAGTTTCAGGCCCGGACTGCTCAGGTTAACGTCATTCATAGCTCACCTCTCTATCCTTGGACGGCTTAAAACCGGAACCCGAAGGTTCCGGCTGTTACCGCTGATCCCTTACTGCAGGAGGGACAGAACCTGCTGTGGACGGGCGTTAGCCTGTGCCAAGACGGAGATACCGGCCTGCTGCAGTACCTGGGACTTGGCCAGGTTAGCAGTTTCTGCCGCGAAGTCAGCATCCAGGATACGGCTGTTGGAGGCGCTGAGGTTCTCTACCGAGGTACTCAGGTTCGCAATGGTGGACTCAAAGCGGTTCTGGATCGCACCCAGCTCACCGCGCAGGCCGTTTACTGAGGTGAGGGCAGCATCTACACGGGCAATCGCTTCATTTGCACCATCAACGTTGCTGATATCGATATCTTCAATAAATCCATCAGCACTAACATTTTGAGCAGCGCCGACAGAGGCAACATCCGTTCCGTCAACCACAACCGAGTCTTCCGCCGTAAAGCTCACTGTGCCGGAGAAATTCGTTTCGGTACCGTATCCAGCAGAACCAGTTGAGTCGAGAAGACCTTCTGCATCCAAGTCTGTAATGGTTGCGGTCCCAGTAACAGCAGCAGCCTCCTGGATGGTGAAATTTTCACCATCAGCTTGAGCGATTACCAAATCGCCACCGTCCACGGAAGCAGAGATTCCTGAGTCAGCAAGAACGGAATTACTGTTGATCGCATCCCTGACATCTTCAACGGTAACCGTATTGGCACCATCCGCTTCCGGGCTGTTAAACGCCAGATCAACACTCTCACTCCCCACACCCACAGTAAGGGTGTAGCTTTCCGTATCCGCTCCGGAAGCTGCAGTCGTTAAAGTAACGTCAGCAAAGTCAATTGTTTGTGAATTCTCCGCAGTGACACTCGAAGCTCCACCAACAGTAGAGCGAATAGTATCCGCGATGCTAGCCGCACTGCTACCCGCTTCAATATCGACCGTTTGGACCTCACCAGTTCCCACACGAAGTGTGAATGACTGCCCATCAGCAATGGCTTCTCCATCAACATCAAGATCAACCTGTGCAATCGAGCCAATTTGGGAAGCTCGAGTCCCTTGAGTCAGGTTAATACCGATCGTCTCACCGGCATTCGCACCCACTTGAAAGTCCTGCTGACCAAACGAACCATCCAACACCCTGAGTCCGTTAAAGGCAGTCTGAGAAGAAATTCGATCAATTTCTTCCAGTCGCTGCTGAACTTCATCGTTCAACGCAGCCCGATCAGAGTCACTATTCGTTGCGTTGGCAGACTGAACGGCCAGTTCACGAATCCGCTGCAGGTTATTGGTGATCTCGTCCAGCGCGCCTTCTGTGGTCTGGGCCAGAGAGATGCCATCATTAGCGTTTCGGGTCGCTACATTCAGGCCAGAGATTTGGGACTGGAAGCGAGTCGAGATCGCCAGGCCAGCGGCATCGTCTTTGGCGGAGTTGATGCGCAGGCCAGATGACAAACGCTGAAGAGCCTGGTCATTCAAGCTTTGAGATTTACCAAGCTGGTTCTGAGCGTTCAATGAAGCGACGTTAGTGTTAATTCCGAGAGCCATAATGCTTCCCCTTCGACAGAAGTCGTTTTTTCATGGATAAGGTCTGGCGTTCTCTTTTTGGTTTGGAGCGCCGCCCTGTTGATTTACTTAACGGCGTTCATTGTTCTTCCTTTAGAAAAAACCGGCAGGATTTTGTAAAGGAATGTAAAAGCTCGAATCTAAAGCGCTATCCTATTGTTTTAATAAGTTTTTTATTTCCTGGCTTTCAGAAAAATCGTTAATTTAGTCTGAGACGTACCTGAAAAAAGCGGCAACTTGCTTCCCACACTCGCCGCCGGGAATATGGCAGGCCCTTCGCAAAAAGCATCAGAAAATAGCAAACAACGCTATATTTATTAGCTAGTTAAGGTTCATACAAAAAAACTGGCACACCCTTCGCTTAGTCTTCCACAAAACGGTCATTAACGAATTTTTTGCCGGTATGCTGCCTGATGCACAATGAGCAGCGTGACCCGGCACCTCTGAGCAGGGAGACTAGATATGCCTCAGGTCATCAACACCAACATTGCCTCATTGAATGCGCAGCGTAACTTGAACGCCTCACAGACTCAGGCCAACACAGCACTTGAACGCTTGTCTTCAGGCCTGCGCATCAACTCCGCCAAAGACGATGCCGCCGGCCTCGCCATTTCCGAAAGGTTCGAGTCACAGATCTCCGGGCTGAACCAGGCCCAGAGAAATGCCAATGACGGTATTTCTCTGGCACAAACTGCCGAAGGCGCGATGGATGAGATCACCAACAACCTGCAGCGCATTCGTGAGCTGGCGGTGCAGTCTGCTAATGCGACAAATAGCATTTCAGACCGCCAGGCACTAAATCAGGAAGTTCAGCAACGCGTTGAAGAAATTAACCGGATTGCCAGCCAGACTTCTTTCAACGGCTTGAAAGTGCTTGATGGCACGTTCGGCACCCAAACATTCCAGGTAGGCGCAAACGCCGGTGAGACAATCGGCATTAGTGGATTAGATTCCCGCGGGAGTCAACTCGGAGCGACCCTAGGGAAGACTAGCGGATTCACTGATCAGGTCGCTCCTTTTGATACCGAATCTAACGCACTGGGACTCGATTACACTGGAGATGTCACCTATTCAGTCACGATAGACGGTACTGCCTATACAGGCACTAGTACCGCTCCGGGCGACCTAGCCACCCTCACTGCCGATATTGAAACCGCCATTGCCGCTGCGAGCGGCATCACCGTATCAGAAACTGCGGATGACACGCTGATCTTTACGAACAGCACCGGCGAAACGGTTCCGGTTGCCCTTGACCTGACAGACAGCGCTGGCACCCCCAACAACTTTACCCAAAGCTTCAGCGCAGAAGGTGGTGATTTAGCCGCTTACTTCGACACTAATCAGAAAACCACCGTCGACTTCAGCATCAACGGAGTATCGTTCTCTTCCGACAACATTACTTCGTTGAACGACTTGGTCGGAAAGATCAACGCTCAGTCCAACGATACAGGTGTCAAGGCAAACCTGGACAGAACCAACAACGAGATCGTTTTCTCATCACAATTTGGCGGAGACATCGATGTCGATATTAAAGCTGATCTTGATGGTGACCCTCTGACCAATGAAATTGACCTGGTAGAGGCTTATACCGCCACCGCAAATACTGTTTCGCTTAATGACATAGACATCTCAACGCCGGACGGTGCCGACGAGGCAATGTCCACTCTTGATTACGCCATCGACAAAATCAACGGTTTCCGAGCAGAGCTCGGCGCGGTGCAGAATCGCTTCGAATCCACGATCGCAAACCTGGCAACCACCTCAGAAAACCTCTCGGCCTCCAACAGCCGAATCCGCGATGCCGACTTCGCCGCAGAATCCGCCGAACTGGCCCGCACTCAGGTACTCCAGCAGGCTGGCCTCTCGGTGCTGGCCCAGGCCAACGCCAGACCTCAGCAGGTGTTGCAGTTGCTACAGGGCTAAACTCCTTCGCAGAAAACAAAACGGCCGGGCTAAGAACCCGGCCGTTTTTCTTTGTAGCCCCTCTGTACCAGCCTCGAAAACTGGCACACCTTTCGCAATACCTCACTTAACGCACAGCAAACAACCAAAAACTGCAGGCCTTTGCCGCAATTTTTGAATCTAGCGGCAGGTAAATGAGGTATCCCATGCAAGCCAAACATCACATTCAGGAATCCCATTCCCAACAGGCTCAGGCCGCCCGCCTGCTTCTGCAGGCCAACCTTGCCTATGGCGAGTCCAATAGCAGCGGGCTTAGCCATATTCAGCGCCTGCAAGCCAGGCAGGAATGCCGTGTTTACCTGGAAGAGGTGATTGCACTGGAGCCCAACAACGCCATAGCGTTGGGATTATTGGGGCGTGTCGAAATGGACAACGGGCAACTTGAAAACGCCCACGACCTCTTTACCGCCAGCCTGGAAATCCAACCCGGCCAAGCACAGCAATACGCCAATCTGGGCTACTGGGCTTTAAAAACCGAGCGGCCAGCCTTGGCGGAGCAACATTTCCTGCAGGCTCTGGACTGCGACCGGCAATCGGCCGCCGCTTTTTGCGGGGTTGCCCATGCCAAGCGGTTGCAGGGTCAGTTTGATGTCGCGTATCTACACTATCGCAAGCTGTTGGAGGCGGGCGCTGAATGGGATTCTGTCTACAGTGGCATGCTCAGCTGTGCTCAGCATCTGGCAGTGAATAAAACGGATAGTGACCTCGCGCTGGATGCCGTTGCACTTCTGAAACATGAAGGCTTGCCGCACCAGGAAATCGGTCGTTTTGTCGGCTCTATCATCCGCCAGCAATACGATCTTGATAACCCCCAGGCAGAAATTCTGCTGAATGCTGCCGCCGCGGACGAGCTGCTGATTCTGGCACTGCAAAAAACACTGATGCCAGATCCGGCCGTGGAAGAGCTGGTTGTAATGCTGCGCCGTGCAATTCTGGCGGAAGTCGCCCAAACCGTTGAACTACGGGACGAGCTCCAGCAACTTGCACTCGCCATAGCACTTTATGCCGACCGCACCGGCTATGCGCTGGCAGCGGAGGACGATGAAGAGCGACTCGTAGCGGCCGTGAATGACAGCCTAAAAGCGCAATTTGTAATGGGCGAGCCCCAGGAGGCCCTGATTGGCACATTGATGATCAGCGCCATGTACGGCGCCCTGTTTCATCAGGAGTTTGCGGTTCAGCTCGGGCAATGGAATCTCGTGGACTGGCCACTGGCCCTCCAACCGGTTTTGGCCGCCAGCTACTATCACCGTGCTGAAGAAGAAGGCATCAAGCAGTGCTTTGATGAGAAAGCAGAAGAGCTGTGTCTCGACAAAACGGATGTGCCACAAGCCTGGCCTGCGTGGTCAAAACTGGCGTATCGCGCTGAAAGCAGCCTGAAGTCGCTGATGGCAACCGAGCTGGGACTGGCGACAAACAACCTGCCAGACACCTTGCGCATCATGGTGTGCGGTGCCCAGTCCGGCCAACGTGCCATGGAACTTGCGCGTTACCTGGCCGATGTGGAAGTGATCGCAGTGGATGAGTCCCTGGCCAACATTGCCAAGGCTACGCGCATGGCCACCGAATCCGAGATCAGCAACATTGTATTCTGGCCCTGGTCCATCGCCCGGCAGTTTGTGGCAGATGGCCATCAGGTGCACTGGGTTGAAGTCGGTCGCCTGCCCTCCCCGGCAATGACCGAACTCTCGCTGGCCGCACTGGTGAAAAGTGCCTCCGGCTCCGGCGCCATCGTGCATCTGCATACAGCCATTGCTGAACAGACAACTGGCGACCGGCAGATGCGGAAACTGATCGCAGAGCATAACCTGCAACCAACCCGCTCTACCTTGCGTCAACTGCGCCGGATGGTTCTTACCAACCGACAGGATGCCACTTGGCAGGAACTTACCAACGAGGACGACTTCTATAGCCTGGGCGGCTGCCGTGATCGCTGGTTCCGGCCTCAGGATGAAGCTCAGCTGAAAGACCTGATGGCAATGGTAAGCAATGAAGTCGAATGGAAGCTGGTAAAGGCTCGCGATGAGGACGGCCACAGCCTGGCTACCCGGCCCGTGCAAACGCAGATTCAGGCGGAGGCTCTGGGAAGTGAGGTGCAGAGTGTGATGGGGCAAAATCTGAGCGTGTATTTTCAGCGGCGCCGGTAACCGACGAAATTCCGGGGCCAGAGACCTTCTCTGACCCCGGATAGAACCAATCGTTGATTACATGTAGGGGATCAAAGATTCCCCATACAAGTGCAGATCCTCCAGAATCTGCTGCTTCTGCGGCGTCAGCTCCGGATCAGTCGCAAGCCTTTGCAGCTCAAGTCCAAATGCCTCAAGCGAGAGCCAGCCTTTCTTCGGTGCCATCAACCGCTGAGACCGAAATGTCTCCCAACGTTCGGCCTCCTCACTGGTCAGCGAATCCGGGTAATTGCGAGCGCGATACCGGAACAAGAGTTCCTGCAAGCGCTCGTCTTTAAAATTGAACGTCTCCTCCACCAAGGCTTCCGGCGGTGTTTGCAGCACACGGTTCAGCTCATTACGATCCGCAGGTGATATAAAGCCGCCGGCATAAAGCTGTTCGTCGGGATCGGTCAGGTCGCCGTCGTGGGGTTGATCGAAGGCTTCGGCGATTCTCTCCGCCAAGCCCGGAGCTTTTCGTATGAGTGAGAGGTTGGCGCGAAGCGTGTCACCGTTCAGCTCAAGCTCAGCCAACCGCTCAGCAGAAAGCGTGGTGAGCATGTTTGCAGGTGCCAACACAGGGCATTTATTCAGCTGAACACTTTTCAGAGGGAATCGTTTCGTGTCCCCTAACTGCGCCTGAGAGGTAAACACTCGCTCCCGAATTTGCTCGGGTGTAGCGTTAATCAGCTCACTCGGGTCTTCCCGCAGGTCGTATACAATCACCAGGTTCTTGTTCGTGGGGTGGTCAGCGAGCGGCGCGACCATGGCGCAGCATCCGCGCGTGGCCGGATATTTCGCGGAGATGTGGAAGACCGGCTTCATAGCGGCGGTATCCAGCATGGCGCGGGCGGAGTGTTTGTCCTTGTTATTCAGAACAAAATCGAACAGCTTGGGCTGCTTTTCCTTTATCAACTTAGCAACCGCAAGGGTCGCTTCCACATCCGACATGGCATCATGGGCGGCTTCGTGGGCAATACCGTTCGCGGTGGTCAGCGCCTCCAGTTTAAAGCTAGGGCTGCCATCCTCTTTACGCGGCCAGTTGATGCCTTCGGGGCGAAGCGCGTAGGTCAGCCGGACCATATCAATAATATCCCAGCGGGAATTCCCGTTCTGCCATTCACGGGCATAAGGGTCACGCAGGTTACGGTAGAGGGTATGGCGGGTTACTTCGTCATCAAATCGCAGGCTGTTGTAGCCTACTACGCAGGTGCCCGGCTGGCTGAATGCCTCGTTAATCTGAGCGATGAATTCCGTTTCCGGAAAGCCCTCTTCCATGGCTTTCTGAGGCGTAATACCCGTAATCAGGCAGGCTTCCGGTGATGGCAGGTAGTCATCGGTGGGTTTGCAGTAAATGACCAGCGGATCTTCAATAATATTCAGATCGGCATCGGTTCGCACACCGGCAAACTGGGAAGGATGGTCATGAACCGGGTCTACACCAAAGGTTTCGTAATCGTGCCAGTAAAACGAGCGGATCAAGGGAAGGCTCCTGCCTTGTGGATCATTGAATTCAGGAGTCTAACAAAATCAAAACAGCTTGGTACCCATATCCACCCGATGAGTCTGCAGGCGTGACACCCCCTGATTGATCAGCGTATTCATATCAACCTTCATGTTGGTGGGCAGGTTAATGAACACACCCTTACCGGCATTGATCACGTTTGCGCCATCCGGGCTATTCCACTCGACGCCTTCGCGCTGGAAACCGATAAAGAAGTCATCCGTAAAACCGGTGGTCGTATCCCCGTTATCGGTACCCACGATAACCGATTGCAAATGACTCATGGGGGCGCAGTTTACGCCAGCAGAACAATCTGTGGTGTCATCGTTGATTCCGATATGCGTCGCCCGGTAATCCGTTGCGCTACTGGTGGCGTTGAACAACGTGGCGTCGTGCTCGGTGCCGGCGCTGTCTGTCAGTTTCAGACCAATGTTACCGCTGAAACTACTGGTAAGAGAAGAAACCGATCCACGCGCCTGCTGGAACCCTATGCGGAATCCCGACAACTGGGTTTTATCGTGATCTTCTGCCAGCTCAATATAGGGCTGAACCGCCTCGAAAGGCACAACCTCTCCCACTGCATAGGTATTGCCGTCATGCTGAACAGCCGAGGCATCGCGGGAGATATGGCCAAGTGCAATATGAGATGCGGAGAAATCCGAGCCGCCATTGATCTCACCAATTCTCGCATCATCAATATTTACCCTCGTTTCCACATCCATGCCAAGGGTCATGCGAGTAAATTCGTGCGAGGCGCCAGAGATATTTTCAATCTCCATAAAGGCCTGCCCCGTCACATCACCCATCGCCGATTCGGAAATCGGCTCCAGTTCAGCCTGGGCTAAAGGCGCGAAACCAAGGCACAAAGTGATGAGAGCGGCGTATCCATACGCATGGTGTTGCATAGCAGTGTCTCGGGTTAAGGGTTTGCACGGTCACTTTTAATTTTACCGGTGCACTCAGGGAACCTATACTTGCAATTAACAACTTCTTCTTAGCACATACTCACTATAGCGGAGACCACACGGGCTATAGGGTGAGCTCAGTCACAAACACGGATAACAAACGGTTACATTTCACTGGCATTCAAAACAAACTTAAAAGGTGTCGTTAGCGTGTACATATGTAAGCGTGCTGTTATACTTCGCACTGATAAAATTAATGAAACGATATTCAATCTTTCCTGGCAACAGTCATGACCACCCGAATACTCATCTGTGACGATTCCGCGCTTGCCAGAAAACAGATGGCGAGAGCCCTACCCTCAGGCCTTGCAGATACCATTCTTTTTGCCCACAACGGCGTAGAAGCTCTTAACAAACTTCGGGCGCACGAAGCCGATCTGATGTTTCTCGACCTCAACATGCCAGAGATGGATGGCTATGAGGTTCTGGAACGCGTACTGGCTGAAGACCTGCCCATCATGACCATCGTGGTCTCAGGCGACATTCAGCCGGAAGCTCGGGAACGGGTACGCAAACTCGGCGCCATAGACTTTATAAAAAAGCCGACAGACCTGGCCGTTGTGCTCAGCCTACTTGCTGATTACGGCTTTTATCGCCCCGGCGACCTTGAAAGTGCCGCGCTGAGCGACAGTGAGCTGAATCCCGGCGATGAGTCTCCGGCACAGGAAATTTCGATTTCACTGAACGATTACCTGCAGGAAATATCCAACGTCGCCATGGGGCGTTCATCAGACCTGCTTGCGCGGCTGTTAAGGGTGTTCGTAAAGCAGCCCATCCCCAAAGTCGCTTTTATTGCCAATTCCGAACTCCACATGGCCATCTCGGCCGCACACGACAGAGATACCTATTCTGCTGTGTGTCAGGGCTTCACGGGCGCAGGTGTTGCTGGCGAGGCGCTATTGCTGTTTGCAGACGCCAGCTTCCGGGAAATGGCCAAACTCCTCCATTACGAGACGCTTGAGGGTGAATCCGTCAACGTCGAAGTGTTGATGGATATGTCCAGCATACTGTTCGGGGCTTTTCTCAAAGGTATGGGCGACCAACTGGACCTGAAGCTTGGCCTTGGTCACCCAAGCGTACTAGGACAGCACCGGCAGATCGCAGACCTGCTCGAACACCAGAGCTCCCGCGATGAACAGCTCCTGTGCATTGAACTCAGTTACACATTGGAAGACCGGGATATACAGTGCGACATGCTGGTGCTGCTTACGGAGGATTCAGTGCCCTTCCTGGAACAACGCCTTCAATACCTGACGGACTGAACCATGACACTAGACGAAACTGAAGCCCAATCTTTCCACTGGCTGGTGGATATGCTGGAATCCGTTGAGGTTGGCCTGGTGGTACTGGATCTGGAGTTCCGAGTGCAGGCATGGAACGGGTTTATGGAAAACCACAGCGGCATCACCGCCAGCAAAATCCGAAATCGAGTATTGTTCGAGCTGTTCCCCGATATCCCGGAAGCCTGGCTTACCCGCAAAGTGGACGCAGTTGCGCTGCTGAACACCCGTGCCTTCACCTCCTGGGAACAACGGCCCTACCTGTTCCGGTTTCGTAATACGCGCCCCATTACCGGAACAGAAGACTATATGTTCCAGAACCTCACCATCAGCCCGCTTTCAGGCAGTTCCGGGCAGGTGGAGAAGATATGCCTTATGGTCTACGACGTAACCGATATCGCCTCTGGCAAACGCGCACTGGAGCGGGCAAACGAGCAACTCGCCAAACTCAGCATGACCGACCGGTTAACCAACCTGCTGAACAGAGGCACCTGGGAGAACCTGGTGGATGCAGAGTTTGAACGTTATCGCCGCTATAACCAGGCAACCAGCCTTGTTATGTTTGATATCGATTTCTTCAAAAAGGTTAACGATAGCTACGGCCACCTGGTTGGTGATGAGGTAATCAAACATGCGGCTACAACCGCCAAACATAACTTACGGCAATCCGACAGTATCGGCCGTTATGGCGGTGAAGAATTCGGAATAATATTACCGGAAACCGATGTTGAAGGAGCTCGCATAATATGTGAGCGCATACGAGAAAGTATTAATGATAGCGTTGTTCAGACCACGATTGCCCCTATTCGTTATACGGTGAGCGTAGGTATTGCACAACTAGATCATGCCGCAAAAAGCTATATGGAATGGATGCAGCAAGCAGACGAAGCTTTGTATGCTGCAAAGAACGGCGGAAGAAATCGCGTCATCGTTTTTGATCAGCTTTAATTCAGACAAAAAAAGGGCCAGGTGAATTTATCATCTGGCCCTTTTTAGATACCCGGCTGATCAGTCTTGCTGCCAGCTCTGTACCGCTTCTTTGCCGTGCTTTTCACGCCACTCGTTCAGAACCTTATGGTTACCGCCGCGGGTTTTAACCACTTCACCGGTATGCGGGTTCTTATAGGTTTTCATCGGTCGCTTGGCACGTGTGCTTGTGCTGCCTTCCGCTTTGGCACCAGCAATAGAAGGGTCAATCGCCGTCAGAATCTGAAGTACATGCTTCGGAGACTTGTCATATTCCTTCATCAGCTCACGAATGCTGTTCTCAAACGCCAGTTCGCGTTTCAGAGACTGATCCTGTTCCAGTTGGTTAATCTCATCCGCAAGCTTTTCCATAAGCTGCTTCTTCTGGTAATAATCGTTAATCTTTGCCATGAAGCTATAACCTTATATTTTCTGTGGATTCTAAAACGCGAGTTCTGAAACCCGAAACTGACCTTGGAATATCGAACAGTAGGATTCAAGGAATTCTTAGATCACAGGAATAATAAGTCATCGCTTTATAGTTGGCAAAGACTATTCATTTAACAGTCATTAATAAATTAAAATAGTTTGTTAATTACATTACTTATCGGGTATGAGCACCCGCGAATGGTTCATCTCAATAAGTCGCTGCTTAAACTCAAGCTTTGCAGATTCATCCCCATGCACGATGCGGATCTCAGCCGGCTTCTTGGGAATACCTTCAATAAAGCGGATCAAATCTGATTGCCCCGCATGGGCAGAATAGCCTCCCACCTGATGTACGCTTGCCCTTATATCAAAGCGTTCACCATCCAAGTCTACCCATCCTCCCCTCGGACCATATGTGAGGATATCGCGGCCGGGCGTTCCCGCTGCTTGATAACCCACAAACAGAACATCGTTTCTGGCTTCTCCAAGCATCGCCTTGAGATAATTAACCACCCTACCCCCGGCGCACATCCCGGAGCCTGCCAGCACCACACAAGGCCTGTTAGAGCTGGCCAGATATTCCACTGCATTCAGGTGATCCGCGTGGGAATCGATCACCGTTAACTGTTCAAAAGAAAGCGGGTGCCTGCCCTGCTGAACCAGGTCGTTGGCTTCCGCATTCCAGAATGGCTTCAGCTTGCGATAGATGCCAGTGAATTCCGCCGCCAGGGGTGAGTCCACCACGATTTCCAAATCATCCCAGGCCAGGCCGTCCGCAACCGACTCGTTCCGAAACTCGTGTATCAGACCTTCCATCTCATACAACAGCTCCTGAGTACGCCCGATACTGAATGCCGGAATCAACACTGTTCCGCCATCTGCCAACGCTCGCTCCAGAATGGCTTTCAGGCGATAACGACGTGTTTCCCGGCTCTCATGATCCTTGTCACCGTATGTGCTCTCAATAACCAGCCGATCTGCCCTCTCCGGCGAAGCAGGTTCCTGCAACAAAGGCGCGTGGGGCGCGCCCAGATCACCGCTGAATACCACGCGTTCACGCTCATCGCCGGATACCGCGTCACACTCAACATAAGCCGAACCCAGTATGTGCCCTGCGCGCTGGAATCGAACGAAAAGCGAACAACTCGGCTCCGCAAAAACCTCATGCCACTGTCCGTAAGGCACAGGCACAAGCCGGGAGCGAATCAGCCCAAGTACGCGCTCAATCAGCGCCTTGTCCCGGGTAAAACCGATCTTCAAAGCATCTTCCAGAATTTCCGGCAACATAATCGCGGAAGGTTCCGAACAGATAATCGGCCCCTCAAACCCCGCCGCCAACAGGTAGGGAATTCGGCCGACGTGATCAATGTGCACGTGGGTAACAACGAGCGCGCGGATATGCGCAATGGGGAAATCAACGGAAAGGTTGGAAGCATCGGCGCTATCGCCCTTCTCTGCGCCCTGAAACAGGCCGCAGTCAATCAGGATGCCGGCAGAAGACGATTCGGAGGTGGGGTCTGACCCCAAACCGAGGGTAAGTTCGTGGCAGGAGCCAGTGACACCAGATGTGGCGCCGTGGTGGGATAGTTTTATCATGCACAACAGTCCTTGTTGTCTATTGTAATCATTCAAACAGGCAGGCGATGTATTTTTCCTTTGCCCTCTTTTTCTACCGTCAGCTTATGGCCGCCATTGCACCACACGAGATCGGCCACATTGTCATTCGGCGTAAACCCAGTGGGTGCGCTTTTCAGCGTCTCGACAATCTCTCGGCAGTCAAATTCCTGGCTGGCCCGCGAAAGTTTGCCCAGGACCACTTCCAGGTCCTCCCACGCCATCGATACTTCCCGCGCCATCATAATGCGCGGGTGGGACGTGCCCTGAGGATCATCCCCAATCAACAGCTCCTCAAACAGCTTTTCACCCGGCCGTAATCCCGTGAAGACAACCTCAATGTCACCCTCTGGCCGATCCGGCGTTTTCTCCACAAGCCCCATCAAATGAATCATCTTGCGCGCCAGGTCGGCAATCTTAACCGGCTCACCCATATCCAATACAAACACCTCACCACCACGGCCCATGCTGCCAGCTTGCAGTACCAGCTGGCTGGCTTCCGGAATAGTCATGAAGTAACGGATGATATCCTGGTGGGTAACCGTAATCGGCCCGCCATCGCGAATCTGGTCGCGGAACAGAGGCACGACAGAACCGGACGAGCCAAGGACATTGCCGAAACGCACCATCGAGAAAATCGTTTTGCTCTGCCGCTGAGCCAACCCTTGTAGTACCAGCTCCGCCATACGCTTGCTGGCACCCATCACATTGGTGGGGCGAACGGCCTTATCGGTCGAGATCAGAACAAACCGCTCAACGCCGGCCGTAATGGCCGCCTCAGCTGCGTGAAGTGTGCCGAACGTATTGTTCTGCACCCCTTCAATCACGTTGTGCTCAACAAGAGGCACGTGTTTGTATGCAGCCGCATGATAAACCGTTTGAATACCGAAACTGCGCATCACCATCTCACACCGGCGACGATGAACCACACTGCCCAGAAGCGGGTGGATCTCTACACCCAGCCCGTCAATCCGGTTAATCGCCTGCAGCTCCCGCTCAATGGCATAGAGAGAGTATTCAGACTGCTCGAACAGAACCAGAGCCCGGGGCCGGTGCTGAATGATCTGCCGGCAAAGCTCGGAACCAATGGAGCCGCCAGCGCCAGTTACCATCACTGCCTTGTTGTACAGGCTGGCCGCAACCTGAGCGTTATCCGGCCGCACGGGATCCCGACCTAGAAGATCCTCGATTTCCAGATCCCGAATATCGTTAATCCGGGCCTGGCCTGCCACCAACTCTGACATGGAAGGAACCGTCTGAACCGGTAACTTCAGTGCTTCCAGTCGGTTAAGCAGCTGCCGGCGATCGACCTGCTTTTCGACATCCAGGGCCAACAGCAAACGCTTCACGCCATGAACGCGAACAGCCTGTTCAAGATCGCTCAGAGCAACCACTGGCACTCCCGCGATCAAGGCCTTATGGTTAGCTTCCTGCAAGCCAATGAATACCACTGGGTGGTATTCCGTGCCCTGCTGCAAAGCCTTGGCCAATTGGGCGCCGGTTTCACCCGCACCCACAATCGCTACCCACTCTTTACCCCGGTTGGAGGTGTGATGCACCAGCATGCGCACGCTCATGCGGCTGCCGCCGACGAAGATAAAAGCCACGGCAGCATAGATGATCGGGACGGAGCGAGGGATCTGAACTTGAAGGCTATAACCGAGGATGATTAGCACGAGGGCAGAGGTGCCGACACCCATGATAATAGTTAGGAAGGCTCGGTCGCTCATGTAGCGAACGACTGCGCGATACAGGCCAAAACGGACGAATACACCTAAGGTGAAAACAACCGTTAGTGCAGAAACCAGTAGTTGGCCCTGATTCGGTAACCAAAGGCTTTGCTCTAAACGCAGTGCGAAAGATGCCCAGAGGGCAAACGATAGCACCACTGCATCTACAGTTAGGGAAACGATGCGCTTTTGTAGACGAGAAAGTCTCAAAAATTGCTTGAACATGTTTCTAATCCTTAAGAAAGCAATACCCAAACGATGGTAGAGCGCTCATAAAACGTAACCTAAGTAGGGGAGGATGAGCATCAATTTTTGTGAACACACAGGGACCACCCAAAGCCTTGTTTCTTGATAAATAACGCCGGAAGCCTGTCAGTCGCTGCCAAACAAGTCCCGGGTATATACCTTCTCTGCTACATCAACGAGGCTCTCACTCCTGCGATTGGCCACTATCACATCCGCTGCCAGCTTGAAAGCATCCAACTCACGAACGACTCGTGAATGAAAGAACTCATCTTCAACTAACTCGGGCTCGTAAACAATAACCTCAATACCTTTTGCCTTGATCCGTTTCATAATGCCTTGAATGGCCGAGGCTCGGAAATTGTCAGAGCCGGATTTCATAACCAGCCGGTACACGCCAACCACCTGAGGTTTGCTGGCCAAAATATCATCGGCGATAAAGTCCTTACGGGTACGGTTGGCATCTACAATGGCGCCGATGAGGTTATTGGGCACTTCTTCGTAGTTCGCCAGCAACTGCTTAGTGTCTTTGGGCAGGCAGTAGCCCCCATAGCCGAACGAAGGGTTGTTATAGTGGTCGCCAATACGCGGGTCCAGACCAACGCCATCGATGATCTGGCGGGTATTCAAACCGTGGCGGGCTGCGTAGGTATCAAGCTCATTGAAGTAAGCCACGCGCATAGCTAAATAGGTGTTGGAGAAAAGCTTGATAGCCTCGGCCTCTGTGCTGTCCGTAAACAATACTGGCGCATCTGCTTTCACCGCACCCTGCTTTAACAGATGGGCAAACACCTCCGCACGCTCTGAACGTTCACCAACAATAATGCGCGACGGGTAAAGGTTATCGTGCAGGGCCCTGCCTTCACGCAAAAACTCCGGCGAGAAAATAATGTTATTGGTCCCAAAACGCTCACAAAGCTCTCGGGTATAGCCCACCGGCACCGTAGATTTGATAACCATCACCGCTGTGGGATTTTTCGTCATCACATCCTGAATCACCGACTCTACGGTTGTCGTATTGAAGTAGTTGGTTTTGGGATCGTAATCCGTGGGTGTAGCAACCACTACATAATCTGCGCCCTGGTATGCCTGTGCTTTATCCAAGGTAGCAGTGAAGTTCAGGTCTTTATTGGCCAAGAAGTCGGAGATTTCTACATCTTCAATAGGGCTCTGGCGATTATTCAGCAAGTCCACTTTCTCTGAATCAATGTCCAGAGCTACTACTTCGTTGTTCTGGGCCAGCAAAATAGCATTGGAAAGGCCCACATAGCCGGTACCGGCGATGGCGATTTTCATTTATAGATCCTTGAATTAGTCTTTACCCGGGATACGGTCGCCAGCACCCTTCCCCGCTAGCGTCAAAAAAATATATTTAAAATATGCCGCAACCGTCAGGTTCTCAAGCATCTCATGATCAGTTTCCGCTAGTAACCGGGGTGTAGACATATCAATATCTTTGACCTGAGCCAAGCCCGTTATCCCAGGCCGCGCGGCGAGTACGCCCCGGCTTTGGCGCTCTTCAATCAGCACTTCTTGGTTAAATAAACACGGACGCGGACCCACCAGGCTCATTTCACCCTTCAGTACATTCCAAAGCTGTGGTAATTCATCCAGCTTGCTACGACGCAAAAAATGACCGAAAGGTGTAATTGCGTCAGCGCTGGCCAAGTGACTGGCAACGGATGCGGTATTTTTTTTCATGGTGCGGAACTTCACCAGAGTGAACGGAACTCCATAACGACCTACTCGCTTTTGACGAAAGACGGGGGAGCCTGTATCGAACAAGCCAATCACCACCAACACCAACAAGACCGGAAAACCAAACAACAACCCCAACAGGGCAAAAATAAAATCCAGTAAACGAATCACAGAAAATCCTTATTTTTCGGAGAAGCAGCGTTTCAACCCTTCTTCCACACTCAGCGGCGGTTGCCAGTTCAGCAAGTTACGAGCTTTGGAAATATCCACCTGCAAAGACCCCAGCAAGCGCTGAGCCATCGCTTTTTTCCCCAAGACCTTCGCTCCGAACATCAGAAACCCTGCGGGCACTGGTACCAACTTTGAAACTTTGCCGCTAGCTTTTGCCAACCCTTTTAATAGCTCGGTGATGGAAAGGTCTTCACCATCTCCCGCCAGGAAGATTTGATTGACTGCGCTAGGGTGATCTATGCAGGTAATAATTAAATCTACTAAGTTATCCAGTGCCACGAGCGAACGTTTGTTGTTAACAGCACCCAAGGGGAGTGGCAGGCCTTTTTCAACCAAATTGATCATACTACCAAAGTTTCCCTTTACGCCTGGCCCGTAAACCAGCGGCGGCCGGATGATAACTACCTCTATATCAGACTCATCCGAGAGCGCTAACAAGCCCCGTTCAGCTTCCAGCTTAGAAATACCGTATGCGTCTTGCGGTGCGGGCCTGTCTTTCTCAGTGAAGGGTAGATTGTTTCGTGTTTGCTCACCGTTCACCTTTATCGAACTAATGAACACAAAGCGTCGAACGCCAGCGTCGACAGCCTGCCTGGCAAGGTTGAGGGTCCCCTCCACATTTACCCTTCGATATTCAGTAAGGGGGTCTAACGCCTTGTCTTGCATGATATGGGCGCGAGCGGCAGTGTGAATGACGGTGTCCAGGCCTTCCAATACCTGCTCCCAGCGCGTAAAAGCATCCACGTCGCCAACCTCTATAAATCCTGGTTGATTGGCCGACTCAATTGAGCGTACGGCTCCCACACAAGAGGAAAACTCAAGCTCGGCCAACCGTCTTTTTAAGGACTTTCCTATGAAACCGTTAGCACCGGTCACGAGCAGACTTCGTTTCTGTATCATGTGGCCAAAAGCTCTTCATAAATCTTCATGTGTTGATCTACGATTTTCTCAATAGTAAATTCTTCCTCCGCCAGTTTTCTCCCCCGGCGCCCCATTTGCGCCCGAAGGTCAGGAGACTCAAGAAGTAGCTGAATAGCGTCTGCCAACGCCACTGAATCTCTTACAGGAACTAAAATTCCGGATTCGCCCGGCTTAATAGCGTCTCGGCAGCCGGGGTGGTCCGTGGTGACGACAGCACGGCCACAAGCGGCTGCTTCTACTAAGCTTTTAGGCAAGCCTTCGCCATAGTATGAGGGTAGACATACAATATTCGCAGCACCGTATTGATCCGCAATATCAGCCCGATAGCCAAGTACTCTGATAGCCTTGCCCCTCTTCCACTTTGCCAGGTCATCTTCCGTTGCGCTGGTTGGGTTGCCTGGGTCAAGTGAGCCTATCAAACGAAACTCGACACCTACACCCCGCTCATTCTTTAGAATCTCAGCAGCCCGGACAAATTCAAATACACCCTTGTCGCTAAGCAACCGAGCAGCCATGACCACAACAGGTATTTCTCCCGGTTCAGGTACAACTGGATACTCTTGGAGATCTACTCCTGATCCTTTGATCATTCGAGCTTCACTGATCCTCATAGCTTGAGCTTGAAGCAAAGCATTTTTATCATCCGAATTCTGAAATATCACTCTGAGTCGCACCTGCTTAAATGCGGCTCTGTAGAGGATCTTCACCAACATCCGACGTAAATAACCGCCATCGGAGGAAGAGTGGAAAACAGTACCAAGGCCGGAAATGGCAGCGACCACAGACCTCACTCCAGTTATTCTTGCAGCTATTCCTCCGTAGAGAACTGGCTTAATGGTTATTAAATGGACGAGTCTCGGTTGCAACCGAAGGAGCAGCCGGACAATACACAGCAAAGTCCATAGTTCCCTGAACGGATTTTGACCGCTGCGTGCGATAGGAACTTCATAGTGGGTGAAACCTAACGCTTTAATTTTTTCTCCAGCTAAGCCGGAGCCTGAGACAATCACCACACTCCAGCCCGCTTCTTTTGCTGCTTTGGCAAGTGGCAGTCTATGGGATAAAAAGAACTCAGGCGTATTTACTATAAAAACAATATTCTTTTTTTGCAATTTAGTCTCATAAGTCAAATAATAAAATTAATCAGAAACATGCACATATATTCCAGTAATGCAATTTTCGGAAAACATAAAATATGCGAACCCTACATATTTCGAACGCTTTTACCTATATTGAACAGATAAACCTTTAATTATTTTATTTTTAAAATAATCACAGATTTATGAACACGCCAAATTCAAACCATGAAATCAACCAAGAAAAAGTAGATTGAAAACTAGAAAAAAACAGCGTACCGAAAAGCGCTAGATCCGAACCGACTCTTATCTATTTAAAACACACCTAATACTCTGAGACATAGTTGACGAATACCATAATCCATAGAAATATTCAGATCAACATTATCACAAGCATTAATTTTCAAATACACTTAAGTACTTAAGCTCAACAATATCGACATCAAAATCCAATGATCTAGCCAGAGACTTCCCTCTATAATAATCATATTTTTTATTGTCTAGCAACGACAACATACTATTAGACATCTCATTCACATTACCAACTTCTACTAAAATTCCGTATTCGCCGTCGCGTAAAATCTCCGAGGGGCCACTAAGACAGTCTGTTGAAATAACTGGAAGCCCACACGCCATCGCTTCAACCAGAACATTACCAAAACCCTCAAACTTCGAGCTAAAAACAAAAACATCCGAATTATTTAAGTAGAAGAATGGATTATTTACGAAACCCAAGAAGAAAACATGATCTTTCAATTTCAATTTATCAACAGAATCTTTCAAATAGCTTTTCAGACTGCCATCACCGATGATAATTAACTTCGCATCGCTACGGACTTCTTGGACACGTTTAAATGCATTAATTAGGGTCACGTGGTCTTTTTGATCTACCAACCGACCTACAGTCACATAAAAAAAACCATTATTTTTAATAAAAAAATCATCATTACCGGACTGAACACTAAGCTCTTTTATTGCCTTTAAATCCTGTGGATTGTGAATCACTTTAATCTTTCTAGAATCCAAACCATAATCGCTAATCAGACTACATTCGATACCATGGGAAATAGGCAAAATTAAGTCTGCTCGCTTATACAGGAATTTAATAAGCGAATTCATCACAAATCCCTTGAACCCTTTACTGTTATACTGAAGCTTCGAATAATTTCTTTCAGATATTACAACTTTACGATTTGAAAAAATACCTGAGATGACAGAAACAAAATTTGATCTAACTAAAAAGCTAATAACATTTTTAACATCAATCCTCCTCAAAACGACAGATAGCTCTGCAGCCTGAAATGGTAAAATTAAGATTTTAAGAGGACCTTTTGAAAGAAACGAAGTTTTCAAACGAAGAACCTTCACCCTATCATCTAAATCGTAACGAATATCTTCATCATCGAGTAATATTAAGTATATATCGAAACCTTTACCAACAAGTGAGTTAGACAGCGTTTGAATGACTCGCTCCGCCCCCCCTCCCGACAAAGAATTTACTAAAAATGCAACTTTATTAATATCTACCAAAATTTCACCACACTTTAATCTTAAAATTATTAAATAAGCTAGCATATATTTTCGCAGATAAAAATACAAAAATAGCCATTTTAAAACCACTAATCGCGTAAGTAAGATCCACTCTGTGTATATAAAACGTGGAATACACAAAAACCGGAAAAAGGATTCTAATAAGGAACCCATCCATTGACTTATATCGAAAATTAAACTTATATATTAAAAAAACCCAAAAAAACAAAAAAAAGAAAACAAAAAAACCACCAACAATAGAAAAAATTTCGGCCATAAATGAGCTAGCCAATCCCCAACTCAGGCCATGATATTCATCTTGAAGAATTTGGGAAAACTTCAAAAACTCAAACCCTAAAACCTCTGAAAAGATTGTATTAGCGAAAGGAATGAACGCCAAAGCTCGATGAACCAAATAAGTTAAGGGCAATGACATCTGATCAATAACCACAAGGTTAAAATTATAAATTACCGCCATAGGATCTGCCAGAAAAAGATCATAACCACGATCGAGTCCCAAACCGCTGATCTTGTTTGCAGATTGCATCAAACCATCGACCTTCAGCATCCAATACACAACCTTGAACAAAATAAAAGCAATTACAAACATTCCACCAATCAAAAAATAATGTACTTTTGAAAAGAGCCTCAGCCTGACAAAACCAATATACAACAAAGAAAACATCAAAAATAAAATAACTGTAACCGCTCTACTTCCATAAAAAAGAACACTTAATATAACAAAAACGCTTAGAAGCAAAGAACCTTTATCTTTAACCGGATCCGCATATGCAACACTAAATAAAAAAAGAGAACACCACAAAGAAACAGGTATAAAAGGGCTTAGTGCATTACCATTCTTCTTTGTCCCAAAAAAGAAATCGGAAGGTCCAGTATCAAAAACTCCCACCAAATAGGAGGCAAGAGTCACAAAAAACAAAAACTGAAGTTCTTTAGTACCTCTAGCAACAACTGTTATTTTCACCCGAGAACCTAAGGCATCACTATACAACATAAAAAAAATGCTAACGGCATATACAAAACTAAATACTAAATAAATATAATCATCGATAATCATACCTTCAACAACGCCAGGTATAGCTATGAACCCTAACACTAAAGGAAAAGAGTAATATCCCAACGAACAAATCATCAATGTAAAGAAGTCCAAACTTCTTTTCTTAAAAAGAATATACGAAAAGGAAAAAAAATAAAGCATCAAAAATAGCGAATAGAGCATAAGTGCCTTAAAAAGCAAAGAGTACTCTCAAAACCTTGAAATCAAGGGTGAGACATTTTCCACCAATCGTATTAGAGCCCTGCCCACCATCAATCTACCTCCAGATCTTTTCACTATAATAGCAGAGTGAAAAAGTAAGCCCCTAGAGCTAGTTCAGATGAACTATGAGCCATAACGAAAAGCAATTGGTTTTGAGGTATCGGTAAGTAGCCTGCATACCCTTAGCGCTGTCAAAGGTTTGGCACGCACAACAGCTGATACAGTGCGCGTGAGGGTTTTACCTGCACAATAACAGTGCCTCGAAATATGAGCCATTAACCAGATCCATCGGGCCGAGGTACTCCTATTTGTCTGCAGGTAGAAACCAAAAGTCTTTAAAAAAACCTCCGCTTGAATTGCAGCTTGGGGCTCATGGGGCTGAACCAATAGTAAAGGCCACTCGATCAACGCTATACGGTGTTAACTATTTCCTAGCCGTGCCCTGTCTTCACTGGGTAATCTAACGTTAAAGCTATTCATTGATGACACTCCTAATACACTGTTCCGTATTCTCTCGTCGAAACAAATCAACCCTGAGTGTTGTCAAGTAACTCTTTGGCTATCGAAGTAATTTTAAAATAAAGCAGGAAAAAATCGCGCCCATTTTTCCCCAGTTGGTACACTAATTTAATGCCAGCAAACCGATGCGAATTCGGTGGTCGCCCTCACTTCATTTACTTTAGAAATTTATTTGCTTTATTTGAAAATTCTTTATTATCGTCCGCTGCCTTCAAGAAAGGTTACGCTTCTTACCGGTAACTCCTGACCAAGACTCAAACAAGCCAAACTCTCGGCAACTAATTCACCTTCGCGCCCGTCCCATTCAGTAAGGTAGGTGGAACTGTAGTAACGGACAGCTTCTTTATCGGGGCTATGACGACCGAGTTTACTGTTAATCAGCTCGAAAATGCTCTGAACTGAACCGGCTGGGTGCACTAAACCATGTTCGACATATCCATAGTAATCTGGCCTATCTGGCGGAGTAAGCTCATAGTATATGGGAATGACGCCGGCCAACGCGGCTTCCAGGTGAATGCTGCTATTACCCGCAACTAACCAACTGAGTTTTCCCAAAAAAACAGAAATTGGCTCGTGCTTTGGATCACTTAATTCTACCCATTCATTATCGCTAAAAGCACAGCGATAAGCATGGGTATCTTTTAATGCCTGCCCCGGATGCCAGCGTAGCCGAACAGTAATACCCTTTAAAGTCAGTGTTTCAATGAACTTAATCGCTGCAGCCGAATCGTCCAAAGCGTTTAAGGCTATACCAATTACGTTTGCGCCGTGACTATCAACTCGATTGAGGTACTTTTTCTGTCCGGACAAAATCACTTCTGGCACTGGTGCCTTCCTGGAAGTAGCCGGTTGATTCGGCTCACACTCCCGGTATGTGTCAAGCGCACACTGCCCATCTAGAAACGCGTAATGTACCCGCAGTGCTGGGAAAATGTCGCTTACTGAGGCGTGCTGAAGATAGACCGTTTTAATACCGATATGATGAGCAACGGCAAGCATACACCGGTTAGGTACATTGTGATCATTCGCTGATATGACAAACTCTGGCTTAGTTTGCGACAGCACCCTGTAGAAATACACAAGGTAGATGTACGCACTGCAGAATGTAGAGAAATGCCAACTTATAGAAATTGGATGCTTCTCCTTCAGTACTCGATACAGACCCCAGCCGCGAATAGAGAAAAGCACAATAATCCTAAAAATATCAATAAGCGTTAACTGAACAGGAATATAGCCTTTGTCGTGGTCTTCGGTTAACAGTATCCGCGGATTACCTACCACTACTACTTCACCTTCCTTTTTACCCAATGCCTCAATGGTTTTGTCCAACGAGCGCAGTTGATTCACGCTACCGGCAAAGACAAAAAACTTAGCAGATTGCCTAACCCGGGGCTGCTTTATTGGACGAAAATCACGAATCAAAATTGCGAAAAACTTGGCAACTTGTAAAAAAAATCCGGCATAACGAGGCTTCACCCGTACAAAATGGGGGCGATTATGAAGTTGTTGGCCATATAAGTAACTAAGCCAAACCTCAGGCTCAGATCTTAAAATATCCCTAATATTTGTATACCACGAAATCATAAAATACCATTTAATAAAAGCTTAACGCTGACTGTACAATTAATTTCACGGCAACATTTTTAAATATCGTGTCATCTGATAATAGTTTTGGTGAATCGCCGAATTTGCGGCCAAAGTTCGTTGACCTCCGGAATAAATTTCATATTCTAACATTGAAAGCATGTCTTTAGTTGAATATCGATTCGAGATGAAACGATCAGGCCACCCCGTAAGCTTCCTAGACGCTTTCGCTAGGATCCCATTTCTAACCCCATGATAACCATCTACAACCATTCCACCTATTGCACCTCGACTACCACTAGCTCTCCCATCCTCTGAAAATAGCAAAGAAAGCTTACCAATGCTGTTCATGAAAATGTGCGCGTGCACACGATAACCAATATGAAGATCAACACTACTGTACGTTTCAATTAATTTTTGCGCATCACCTGATATATCTTTATACGCAATATTTTCACGTTCTAGCCATTGGACAAACTGTTGGTGCTTATCAAGATGCTCCGACATTGCTCCACCGTAGGCGGCCTTCGTCACACTCGGAGTGAGGGAATGATGAAAAAGGACTTGAAACTCTGCAGTTTCAAAGTGGTCACGGCAAGCAATAATTTGCCGTTTCATCTGCCGTTCCATTCCAGGGCTTTTCACGAATGAAACACCAAGTGAAAATCCTACCTTCTGGATACTTGGTGGTATTTCGGGAGACTTCGCTAGGGAACTTAGGTCATAATAGGCAGGGCATCCAGTCATAATACCATTCGTAAAACCATTAAAGAACAAACTATTAAGGCTATGATAATCTCTGACGCTAACAGGTAGACCTGATTGAGCAGCTTTCTCCAATAACTGAATAGAATTTTCTGAGAATGAATAACTGTAGGTATCCTTCCACCGACCAGTGACTGACTTCCACCCAACTCCCATTAGGCTTACGGGAACCTTAATATCAGAAAGATCGCCAGTTAAGCGATATATCTCAGGATACATGTCATACCGAAGAGATGGGCCACCCACCAACAACAAAGCCTTCGCACCGTTGATAACCTCAAGCCTTTTTTGATCAAATCGCTCCCATGCATTGAAATCAATAATCTCCCTATCAGGCCTTTTAGATGCAAATAGTGATTTCGCACGATGTTTAATTAAAAAATCACCAGCGTTATTTTTACTACCGGTAAGGAGAACATAATATGGTTTCATTCGAACATGTTCCACTGAAGTACCGTATCTTCAGGAATATCCTCCAATGGTTTCTTACCTAAAAGCTCTTCGATGGATCTAGGACTAATGCCATATGCAGGCCGCTTGAACGTTATATCTCCTTCAGAAACTTCTTGCCCTGCTTTTAGTTCGCACATAGCGACCAAGCTTCGACGCGCATTTTTTCTAGAAACTTCTTCATCTGCTAAAGCCTTGACACGAAAATCACCTAGCAAACCGAAAATTCGATCCATACTATTCTGAAACATCCTGAGATCATGCATATCCATGGCATGGTAATGATCATTACCTGGCAACGTCTTATCATGTGTGAAGTGTTTTTCAATTATTACGCTCCCGAGAAGGGCCGCGATTTCACAAACTTTCATATCTCCTGGCATCGTGTGATCAGAGTAACCAACAAGCTTATCCGGAAAAGCCTTGCGCAGACCTTGGATCATTCCCAAATTAGCGTTCTTCTCAGGTGTCGGGTAGTTAAGAACACAATGTAGAAGCGCGACAGGGTTTCCAGCCTCTTCAATCCAATTGACCGCCTCTTGTATTTCCCACAGTTCGCTTGCACCTGTTGACAAGATAATCGGCTTATTAAAGCTACAAAGATATTTTATAAAAGGCTTATTGGTAATGTCGGACGAAGAAATTTTGAAAACATCCATCAACTCATCTAAGAATTTAGCTGATTCCACATCGAATGGAGTACTCATAAATTCGATATTTCGCCGATCGCAATATTTTTTGAGCTCCTCCATTTCCTTTTTCCAAAACCTGTCGTGTTTCGAAAACAACTCATGCTGTGAGAGCGTTGGCTCTTTTGAGGTATCCCAGTATGCGGGCGAATGCCGCGAGGCCAATGTGTCGGCTTTGTATGTCTGAAATTTAATTGCGTGGGCACCACCTTCTGCGGCTTCATCTACCAAACGCTTGGCTGTATCCATGGAGCCTTCATGGTTAACCCCCGCTTCTGCAATGATGTAAGGGCGATGAAACTCGCGTGCCTGCGGGTTAATGCGGTAAAAATAATCTTTGATTTTCATGACGTCTCCAAAACATTTCTTATGAGTTTTCGAACCCTCTTTCGGCCACTGGCGAGGTCTGCCTTCGACATCAGGCTAGCCATATACTTTCGTGACGCTGGGTTCTCGACAAGTTGAATAAAGATGTCCAATATTGTTTCGGCACCCACCTTTTTACCATGCCCTAAGTTTAGAAAGCCAAATTCAGCGCTGGCAAACAAGTGGGAAAGCTCACGCTCATTCTGAGCGAGCACAATACATGGAACTTCTAGCGAAGCAATTTCATAGGTTGTTCTTCCGGCAGAAGTGAAGGCGATGTCGGCATTAATCATATGATCAGATATAGATGACGTGTTACGAAAGACCCTGACATTGTCAAATTCGTCTAGGGAACTATGGTATCGATAACCAAAGCCTGTTACTACAGAGATTCCTATTCCGTTAGACTGGCAGTATTGATGAATTGCCTTCAACACTTTCTTTGTAAGATTGTCCGGATCAACTCCGCCAAATGTTAACAGGACGTTGCTAACGACGTTTTGAACAGGTTTTGGTGGCGTTAAGATGAATTCGTCCCTTAGGACTACATAATCATGACCAAAATAGTGATCGGGCAAAACTTGCCGCTCGGGGTAAATTGCGTTAATTACTAGGTCGGCGAACTTTGCGCCTTCTCCAAGATCCTCAAAGTTTATAACTTTCATGCCCTTTCGTTTGAGTTCTCGGATCTCACCGGGTTGTGTGTCGAGCTTGTCATTGATGACTACATTCGGCCGCAAACGCTCTATATCTCGAATCAAATCATCGCTTTCTTGAATATAAACGGGATAGTTTTTGGACGAAATTTTTTCAAAGGCGAGCTGGCTTTTCCTATCCACGAGAAACTCAACCTGGTGGTCAAGAATGTCATTCGCAATAATGAGCGAATTATAAACGTGCCCTAAACCAATCTCCTGATATCCAGAAACAACAAACAGGATCTTCTCACGCTTCCTGTAATATTCGCAGAGACTCCAATCTTCATGGCTGTCGATATCAACAGCCTCTCCCCCCTGTAGCTCAAAAAGTTCAACGCACCCTCCTATACGAGTATTTTCGGTGATGCTGCGCTTTCGGGCAATTAGAAACCCTCCAGTCTCTTTGTATGTTGGAGTTAGGTATTGACGATTCACACGCTCCCGGTAATTTGGAGTGTATCGGGAATTCTCATATCGCCAGGTGAGATGCGTATCATTCACCACTGAGAGAATTGTATCCAATCTTTCATTTTCGAGCATTTTACCCAGAGCCGCATCTAAAGATTCGGTCCGAATAAGAGGCGATGTCGGCTGAAGCGTAACAACCAATTGATAGTCTTTACCTTCAATAGCTTCCGCCTTAATCATACAGTCATATATGACCGGGTCGAGGGTCGTGTTGTCGCTGGCCTTATCTAACTCCCGCTCTATAATAGATGCCCCTACTTTCTTAGATATTAGTGCGATCTCATCATCTTCCGTAGAAACATACACATCAGGTTTATAACGAGATGCCAGAGCCGTCATGATAGAATACTGTATCAACGGTTTCCCACCGAGCATTCGGAGATTCTTTCTGGGAATACCTTTGGAACCGCCTCGAGCAGGTATGACGACAAGTATGTTATCCATATTTACCAAGCTTCTTCTCTGTTAATAGTTAAACCATGATTATGCTATTTAAGAAACAACTTTCTAGGTGACCACGGCATGACTATAGCACGTGAAGCCGTATACCAAGTAAGCAGAAACTGTACACTAGCGCCCACACACCCTGCCCAAGCGGCGCCAATTAAGCCATAAGTTTTGAGAAAAAATATCAGAAACGCAACACTTATAACACCAGAAAGTATCGTAATCTTTGATATCTGCTGAGTTTTTTTTGCATATAGTAAATAGCTGGATACGATGTAATACATCCCTCGAATTGCTTGAGCAAGAAAAAGCCATGGAAGTATTTCCCCAGCAGGTTCATAACCTGGACCGGCAACAATAATCAACACAGGGCCTCCAAAAATAAAAGCCAGAAAAACAACAATAAGTAGTATTATAAAATAACAATAACTTCCTTTTACGATCTGCTTTTTCTCTTCAGCATTATCTCTTTTTATTCGCTCAAACAGCCAAGGAACATATGCTTTATGAAAGGACTGTAAAATTAAGTTAAGCGCAAGAGCCAACTGTACAGCAACCATATAGTGGCCAGCTGCTTCCAGACCAAGAACTGAGCTAATAATTGCTCTATCAACGGTCAACAACAGAAAACTTCCTGCAAAATGAGGCAGCAACGGAAGGCTAAATTCTAGTGCGTCCTTCATCAAAGTAGGCTGCCAAGTGAACTTCAGAAGCTCATCTCGCCAAAGCAATAACGCTCCCACAGCACCGAAAAAGAACATAGCCGAAGTTAATCCAATTAGTCTGCCATCAACCCCCATCGTAAGTAATACCACGAGGAACAGCGACAACCCCATATTCAATACGCTTTGGCTAATCTGAAACTGACCATACTTAACAGGCTTTTTTCTAACCTGCCATTGCCTCAACCGCAATTGAACCATAAAACTGCCTGACGCAAACAACGCCCCAGCCAAAAGCCAGCCTTGTGATAATCCCAGTACTTCCGATAACAAGCCCAAGAAGGGGAGTAGGAGTATAGTAACGATAATGACGCTAATTACGAGAATGGTCACGCAAGCAGATATGTAATCCCCCATATGCGTATCCGGCTCATCGTAATCGTAGTGTTTACGCGTCGCAGCTCCGTATGTGTTGAGCCCGCACAGCACAGATAGCAAGCTACACCAAACCTGAAACACGGCGACTACCCCATATTTCTCAGGGGTAAGGTAGCGCGTAAGTATCGGCAAAAGCAGGAATGGAATTGAAGCGTTTATGAGCGTAACTACAAGATAAATCCCGGCCTCTGAAAACAATGAGCTACGACGAATTTTGCCTAACAAACCATATGCCCTCAACTGAGAAATCTCATTTTTTACCTTATGAAGTTAAATCAAAATGGAACGAGATTATTCTACAGCCACCTGATATTTTTCTATGAACATACCTATCTTTGAAGACATAGAATCTACTAACATAAACTTCCAAACCGTATTTTTTATCAGCTTTCTAAATAACCGCAATGTTTAGCCTGATAAACTAAAGCATAGACACTAATACTTGGTAAGGTTTAGGTAATTTAATATAATGCCGCGCGCGCCCCAAAAGAATTGGAAACCTTTAAACGCATAACATTTCGTTCAACAGGTTTGAGGAATCTTATTCTTTTTCTAGAGCTACTGTCTTTTGGGTGCGAATAGAAGTGCCTAAAAATACAACAAAGATCCCGAGCATCCCACCCAAAATCATGGCAGCTACTGCTATAAGCACACGTTTTGGGTCGCTCTTTTCTTGGGGAACTACCGCCGGGTCTATAGTTTTAAAAACATACTCACTCTGGGCATTAGCTAGCATCACAGTACGGGTTTCATTTTCTATTAGCTGATAAAATACCTGCTGCATTCCCGCAATATTAGTTTCACGAAGTTTTCCCTCCAAGTACGCAATTCGTGCTTCTGCCTCTTGTACATCTCGGGAGCGCATATGTTCATTGATATCATCTATTAATTTCTTAACCCACTCTTTTGCTGCGGTCGGTGATTGACTTTTCATTTTGACGGTTACCATATTGGTTTCGTCATTGCTGGAGATACTTATATGCTCCTTGAAGGTTTTCACTATATCCCAGTCCGTTGGCTCTAGGCTTTCGCCTTCATCATCTACGAGCCACTTTTCTTCCTTCGGGTTATAGATTGTTGTATCGATGATCCAACGTTTACCTTCGATATCCCACGCTTCAGCGGCCATAAGCGGAACCACTAGGCTGTGACGATGAATAAAGCTAGTCAAAAATACCCGAGACAGCAGCACCTCTTTAGCCATAATCGTTTGGTTGGCCCCAACGCCGCCCATATTGATTCCAGCCAAGCTGGCGAGACCACCGAGTTGACCACTTATGCGACCTGCGCTGCCTTCATCCTGAGCCGGAGCCAAAAGCACACTAGCCTCATAGATATTAGGCTTACTCACCGCATAGAAGATACCGGCGGCAGTAAATACAATGCTAAAAAGTATGACGACCCATTTGCGGCCCCACAGAGTAGCCAAAAGGTCACGAATGTCTATTTCATCGTCAGAGTGGTAAGTTTGTTTTTGTAACTGATTCACGCTGGGGTTACTCATCACAGATTCCCCACTGCAGCAGCACCCAACGCCATCTGATAGACAATCTGGCTTACGTTAGTCCAAAGCTCCAGCTGATTCAGGCGATCCACGTCAATCGGCATGATAACCGTATCACCAGGCTGCAGCTGCTGACTCCGACCACCAAACCATGCGCTTTTTTCAGGCAACATTACCGAGCCGTCTGCTTTTACCACATACACGCGGTTCTCGTCCGCTTGGCGAGTAGGTCCGCCAGAACGTTCCAGGTAGTCGTCTACCGTCAAACCTGCCGAGTGCAGATGGCTTGTGGGGAATTGTACCTCGCCGAACACACTCACAGCCTGTGGAATGGTTGGGATATTTAAAGAATCACCATCCTGAAGGCGAATAGATTGGTAACTGCTATCTTCGAGAACTGAGGCAAGATCAATAACCATGCGCCCTACCGGGCGGCTGCTCTGTACATCGTCCAGTAGCCCCTGAACCTGCTCCACTCGCTGTGCATTTTGGCCACCGAAGTTGTCACCATCCAGCTGAACCCCCAACAGATCCCCTTGGAGTCGTTCTTCAGCTTCCCGAAGGCGCTGAGCTTCCAGCTCACGCAACTTTTTACGGGTAAATACCGCGCCCTGCGGGAAGGCATTGCTGGTAAGCCCTCCTGCACGCTCAAGCACGTCCACCAGCGTCTCGCCGTCGCTGAATGTGTACTCACCTGGATAAACTACTTCACCTCCCAGTTTTATCGTACGTGTGGCGCCGAACAGAGGGATGGACCTGACCATCAGGCGATCACGGCTTTGCAGCTGTATCTCCGTTTCGTCGTTCATTGCATCAGCTAGGCTGACGGTACGGAGCTGGGTTTGCTCTACTCCATCAACACTCAGGTTTCGACGGGCCAACTCCGCATCTAACATCAGTGCAGAATCCGTCAACCCGCCGGCCATAACAATGGCATCTTTCACTTTTCCTGTTGCCGGCAGGGGATATTCGCCCGGGTAACGAACCGGCCCACTGATGGTCATTGTCTGTTGAGGCGCTAGCGGCGTAGCCTGAGCCTTTAAACGTCTTACAACGGGACTGAAAAGTACATCGCGACGGAAACGCTGAGGATCTTTTTGCGCATTAATACGGTCTTGGCCCATTCCGGACCCACTCCCCACAGTGGCCTGTTCACGGAAGCTTTCTTTAAAATTGCCCTTACCCTCATCCGAAAACACTAAAATCTGGTCTTTCTCTTGCAGTACCAGGTCTTCTTCACCGCCGGGGCTGGCTAAGGCAGCTTTAAGCTCAAGGCTAAGCACGGAAATTTTTTGGGACTCAGGATTTGTCCTGACCAAAGCCGCAAAATTCGTGTCTGCAATTGGCAACAAATCTGCGTCCAGATTTCGGATTATGGAGCTCACCCGCATCCCAGGTACCCACGCAAACTTGCCCTCCCGGGTTGCCGCACCGGTTATTTCAACATACTGGCCGGTTACATCCGCGATAGATGCAACTGAAACTCGGTCACCGGGTCTAACCTTAGCGCGCTTGCCCTGGTCATTCGTGAGGTCGGCTTCCGCGATCACGCGAAGATAATCCTGGTTCGTACGTTCGATGCGCGTTATTTGCGGATAGGCTTGAGAGGTGAGACCTCCAGCCAGATTTACCAAGCCGTCTAACGTGGTGGAGTTTTTAATTTCGTAAAGCGCTGGGCGATAGACTTCTCCATCAATCCCTACCCGGGGGCCTACAGCCGGAATAAATACTGCGTCTCCGGGCTGAAGGCGTATATCACCGCTGGTATCGCCTTTCAGCAGCAGGTCGTAGAGATCCAACGTGCCTACAACCTTCCCGTTACGCTTCAGCTGTATATTGCGCAAAGACCCAGTGTGGCGAACGCCGCCCGATACGTAAAGGGCGTTGGTTATGGTGGATAGCGAGCTGACACTGAAGGACCCTGGCGTGCGCGCCTCTCCAAGCACGAACACTCGCATGCTGCGCAACTCTCCGAGAGACACAGCCGCTTTTACACCAATGTACTGCTCTGCAACCAACCGGCTGATTTCTTCTCTGATTTGCTGAAAGCTCATGCCCGCGACATTGACGGGCCCTCTTTCTGGCATCTCGATGGTGCCATCGCGAGAAACAACCAAAGATAGCTGACGATTCTCATTACCCCAAAGCTGAACTTTCAATTCGTCACCAGGGCCCAGCGTATAATTTGCTGGCACCGGAATCTCAGTTACCGGCGCAAAGGTGCTGGGCTTGCCCTCAAACAACTCGTAGCCGAATGGCTTCAGGCCATTGTTCTTAGTGCTGAACGCTTGCTCTTCTTTTGAAGGCTTGCTCTTCCCCTCGTTCTCGCCCCCCCCTTGCTCCGAGCCTCTCTCAAGGGGCTCAACGACAGAGATGTCTCGGTTTACATTTGACTGAGACTGCGACGTTCCGCTTTGAACCTCATCCAGGTCCACCCCATATTGGCGAGCCAACGCTTCCTGCTGGGCTTTGGGTAGAGATTTAAACTGCTGGATTTGGGCAGGTGTTATCGATTGAGCAGCAACACCGAGAGGCATGAGTAATGCCAAAGAACAGAGGAAACTCTTAAAGTTCACAGCGGGTATCCAGTATATGTTTAAAAAAGTTTGAAGTTATCAATCAGATTAAGTTTGTCAGAAACGGTATCGCCAACTCGCGCCAACAGACCACTGGCCTGCTTCATTCTCTGCCGGATTAATCAGCTCAAGTTTTTTATCGGCAAACTGAGCGCTTAGGTCCAGCCAGCCACTTAAAAACTCTGTGCCATAGCCAACTTTTGTGATCACTTGTTTGGCATTTTCAGCCGGGACCATCAACTTGATGTCTTCATCAACCACCGGTGTCCGGCTTATTCCGTCTTTGTTGAATTCGACAAAACTCAAGCTGGCCGACAGGTTGCGACCGTCGTCAAAGAAGTGGAAGCCACCTAGCGTAATGGCTTCGGCATCGCCACTGAAGCTAGCGCCCATGGTTCGGCCGTAATAGCGATAGCCACTATTGTAACGAGAGTGGTCGTAGGTGATGTTGGGCATGGCGTCGCCCAAAAAGTCATCAGCAAGGGTGTTGGCGTACTCTATAAACCACTGCTGCTCGCCGCTTAGCATCTGGCTCGTCCAATCGGTGCCCAGAAGCCAGGATTTGCGTGCGGGAAAAGCACCGGCTTCGTCTTCACCCATCATCTGGCCATAGACACCCATCGCTTGCTTGCCAATTGCAAAACCATAACGCGCATCTATGCTGGCAAGCTGGTTGCCCGGGTCGTCTTCTTCCAGCTGGCCGTTATCTTTTCCGATCAGCGCATTCCAGACTGTAGAAGCACCCTCAGGTCGACCTTCCCCACCGAGCATAATCGCCCGGGAAAAGCCCAACTCCAGCCCATTCAGCGGGCGAAGATTCAGGCGCATACCGATTAGCTTTGCTTCCGGTACTGTGCGTTCTTTTTCATACTGCCCGGCAAATACTGTGAATTGCCAGGGACCAACCCAGTTCAGCCAACGACTCTCAGGGGCTGAGGCGTCTTTTCGGTTCAGCCATACTGAGGGCATTGGCCGGGCGTTGTTGGATAAAATAAGGCTCGATTGCCAACCCGGCCCCCACCAGTGATCAATAGCACCCGCACCAAACACCCAGTTACCTGCGGTCGCGGCGAGATAGGAGCCATCCAGGCGAAAGCTCTCATCATCATCGGGATTATGGGCGTAAGCCGGGCTGATTCCGAAGGCCCAGTTCTGCCCCTGCCATTGCACGTCAAGTTTCGCGGTCGCCTCAGACATTGGGCCGCGATCGAAACCCTGAACCATTGACACTTCATTTGTGCCAGAGAGTTCAAACTCAGTACGAAAACCAGGTGACGCTTGCTGGCTCCGCTCAAACTCAAGGTAATGGCGTGCGAGCCCAGTGGCGGGGTCAGAATTGTTTTCTGACTCACTCAACCCACTGGTTATCGAGCCCCACATGATTGGCCAACTTGTGACAGGGCGCTGAAGCTGACCGCGATCAGCGAGCTTCTGGACAGCATATCGGGCACGTACATCACCTGGCTCAAGCCATGGTGCCGCTTTCGTTACAGTGCTCGTCAGGCACGCTACCGCCCCACCGACCAACGCCCAGTGTTTTAAGGTCATAGAAGTAAATTGCCTGCAATGACAGGAAAAAAACGAGAAGGGGAAAACACGCTCCCGACTGCATCCCTGTCAGTATGTGAATACTCCAAGTCTGAAGCGGGGCAATTCTACGGCATCGTATGTGACATTCAAGTGACAAAAAGTCTGACACATGTGAGAAATGAATGCGGAAGCGTCAAAGGCTGTGAAAGCATCAGAAGTGCATCTAATTCAAATAAGATCAGCCAGCACCCTCACCAGCGCTCTCAGTTGCTACCTGCTCTCTTACCGAGGCCACAAACTCGCTCATAAAGGCCAAAAAAACGCCCAACATACTGCCGAGCAACACCGCCAACACAGCGATGAGACTGCGTTTAGGGGCTACTTTTTCGGCACTTTGACGGCTGGTAACTAGTACCTCAACTCCCTGTAGGCCCTCAAGCCTACCCTCAAGCTTTGAACGCCGCTCTATGGCACCGGCGATAGCTTCACCAGCATCTTTTTCACCTTTCAATGTCTCAACAGCGCTCTCGACAGATTCGATCTGTCGCTGCAAGCTCTGCCGTTCGCTCTTGATCAATACATCCTGGTCGTCTTTAACGCTGTTTATCAGGGCACTGTGGGCAGCGCTAACCGCCTGACCTTCGCCCTTTGTCGTAATGCTTTCAAAACGAATAAGACCGGTGCTTTCGGGATTGTTGAAAACCACATCGAAGGGCAGCTTTCTGCCGTGCTCTTCGCGATAACGCGTCTGCACTTCTGGCAACCAACGGCTCTCCAGCGTTGCAATAGTTGTCTCGGGAGGCTGCACAAATTCCTTGCTGTCTTTTTGCGCGATCTGAACAAGGCTAACGTATTCGAACTCGTCCGGCATCCACAGCGCGTACCCCAAGCCAACTAAGGTGACGAAAATAAACACCACATAAAAAACCCGGCGCCTGCGAACAAACGTTGCAACCAGGTCAACCAAGCTGATTTCATCGGAATAATCTGGCCGCTGACCGGCCGGGGGCGTGTTTTGCATCTCATTCATTAAATTGTAACCTGGAGCACGTATTTTGTAATGGGAGCGAACAATCCTGCGAGAACTGGTTCAGCGCCAATAGACTTACTAGCCTACAGTGTAGACCTTATTATTTACGTTAATACCCAGTAAGCCTTCCGGACTAGTGCCTTATGGCCGAAACCGACACCTTCACTGATTGTTGTTTCTGCATAAAGCTGATCAACACAATAGCCCGCTCTTCACCGTCATAAGCCTGAAAAACTGCGTTGATGCCCTCGAACGGGCCTTCGCTTAGCTGAACGGCCTCTCCAGGTTTCAGCCCGCCATGCTGTTGAACCGTATCGAGGCCCTGTTTAACTTGCTGGATCACCTCATCAGAAATGGCTGCCGGCTTATTAGCGAAGCTGACGACGCGCAGCACGCCGCGGGTTGAGCGTAGCTTTGCCCAACATGGATCGGTTTGCTCCAGTTGCACAAAGAGGTAACCAGGAAAAAGCGGCTCAAGTTTTATAGACCGCTTTCCAGCTTTTATTTTTTCCACCTGAATTTTCGGGTAAAAACAGGTCATCTCCTGATTTTGCAGATGCGCCAATGCGCGATCACCTTGGGCAGGCTTGTGCTGCAGCGCGTACCAAGTCATACGATTCCGTAGTTAATTTATGGTGAGCGGAAACCCTAAATGCGTATCAAAAATACCAGTTTCCTGCAGCAATAAAATACGGATTTAACACATCCTCTTTGCCATACCTCAGGGATTCGCCATCCATAGTGTTCACATTGCCGCCCGCCGCAAGCAACACTGCATGGGCTGCGGCCGTATCCCACTCACTGGTAGGCCCCATGCGCGGATAAAGATCGGCGTGGCCTTCGGCTATGCGGCAAAGTTTCAGGGAGCTGCCAGCCTGAATCGTTTTGTGGGCTCCAAGTGCTCGAATAAAGTCGCGGGTCTCATCATTCATGTGGTTTTTGCTGGCGACAACTCGCTTGGTCGCCGGGGGCTCCGCAACGCGGATACGGTGAACCTGCCCGGTTCGGTCACGCTTATGAGCGCCTTCACCCTTTATTCCCCAAAAAGCTTCTTTCAGTGCAGGGGCTGTAACCACACCCATTACCGGCACTCCGTCTTCAATCATGGCAATATTCACCGTGAACTCGCCGGTACGCTGGGTAAACTCTTTGGTGCCATCAATCGGATCAACCAGCCAGAACCGGCGCCAGTGCTTGCGCTCTTCCCAACTAGCCTGCATACCCTCTTCGGAGAGGATTGGGATGTCCCGACTTATGTTACGGAGACCTTTTACTATAATCTCGTGGCTCGCAACATCCGCAGCGGTGATAGGTGATTCATCTTCCTTGTAGCTCACCCTGAAATCAGACTGGTAGATATGAAGAACTTTGGTGCTGGCTTCATCCGCTACTTTAATAACGTCCGGGAGTATTGAGCTATAGTGCATGCCATGGATCCTGCTTCGATAAAGTTTCTGGATAGTAGCAAATATTAACAGCTGACCGTACTGAGGCTTTTCTGCAGGGTAGCTTTCAGGCAATCTTGTAGAACTCACTTCAAACGCACCTAACCCACCTGCTCATAAGGTCTTTCGTGTATGAAACTTCGTTTCCTCGGCGGTACCGGCACGGTAACTGGCTCACGCTACCTGCTTTCCGATGACAAGCATCGCGTATTGATCGATTGCGGTATGTACCAAGGCGTTAAAACCCTTCGTAGACGAAACTGGTCAAAGTTCCCTGTAGAGCCCAGTACCATTGATGCAGTCGTTCTTACTCATGCCCACATAGACCACTCTGGTTACCTGCCTGCACTGGTGAAAAATGGCTTCAAAGGCAAGATATACTGCACGAAGGGCACCCATGATTTGTGCAAAGTGCTGCTTCCGGATGCGGGTTATTTGCAGGAAGAGGACGCAAAATACGCTTTCCGGAAGAAATTTTCGAAGCATGCACACCCGGAACCGCTCTTTACGGTGAAGGATGCAATGGAAGCTCTGAAACATTTTGAACCCCTTCACTACCACGAAACCTTTGAGCCGGTGAAGAACTTTGAAGTCACCTTTACCCCTGCAGGACACATCCTGGGGTCTGCTTGCGTGCATGTTCACCACAAAGCTGATGATCGCACAGTGGTGTTCAGCGGGGATTTGGGTAGGCAAATTGACCCGATCATGCGTCCACCGGAGCCGATCAGCAAAACTGACGTGCTTGTGTGCGAATCAACCTACGGCGACAGGTTGCATGAGGAAACCGACCCGGAGACCGAACTTGCCGAGATCATCACTCGCACCGCTGGCCGTGGCGGCATCGTATTGATACCGGCTTTTGCTGTTGGCCGCGCACAGATGCTGCTCTACGTGATTCATAAAATCATGAAAGAAGGGCGCATTCCCAAACTCCCCGTGTTCCTAAACAGCCCCATGGCCATCAAAGCTACAGAAATATTTTGCAAGCATCATAAAGAACACAAACTAAGCGCCAGCCAATGCGAAATGATTGACGCTCATACCACGTTCGTCCGCACCGTGGATGAATCCATCAAGCTGGACTCCGCCCGCTACCCTTGCATCATCGTATCTGCCAGTGGCATGGCCAGCGGTGGGCGGGTCCTCCACCACCTGAAAACTCTGCTACCGAACTATAGAAACAGCGTCGTGTTCGCAGGCTTTCAAGCTCCAGGAACCCGGGGCGACCGGTTGGTAGCGGGTGTAGAGTCGGTAAAAATTCATGGAGAATACTGGCCCGTGAAAGCTGAAATTCATAACCTGGGCTCTCTCTCCGCTCACGGCGACTACAATGAAATTCTGCAATGGCTTGAACAGGGAACACTTAAGCCAGAAAAGGTTTATGTTACCCACGGCGAAATGCTGGCCAGCGACATCATGCGCAAGCGAATCCATGAAAAGTTCGGGTGGGACGCTGAGGTACCGGATTTGTTTGAAGAGGTTGAGATTTGAGGTTCACTGAGTACTTTTTCGGCTTTCTCCTTCTGTTTTCGGCAGCTAGCACTGTTCAGGCCCAACCCTTCACGCTTCCCGGTATTCCCGGGCTTTCGGGAGGGTCTTCTGAGCAAGCCGATGAACAGCAGGCGTCACCCGAACAACTGACGGAATCTCTTGAGGTCACTATCCAGGCTTTGCAGGATGACGAAAGTCGGCAGGCTCTCGTAGAACAACTCAAGGCACTCCAGCAGGGGCTGGTAGCGGAATCTTCGCAAACCGCACAAACGAGGGCCGGCGGAGAAGGTCTGCTGGGCGCTCTGGCGGTTCTGTTTGATGAAGCCGCCAACCCGGATAGCAATGCGGAATCACCACTTGGGAAGTGGAAAGCAAATTTCAGAAATGCCTACAGTGCGGCCGAAAAATTACTGGCAGGCGCATCGTTTCGAGTGCTTATGGAAACCCTTGCCGGACTCACCGCTTGGCTGTTCGCATTATGGGGTCTCTCGCGCCTGGCCCGCATGTTATACGCCTGGCGAGACTGGCCAGTAGAGATGCCGAGGCAACCTCGGCCCTGGATGCTGATAGCGCACCTGGCGCGGCGTCTTTTACCCTGGCTGATTACCTTTACCGCGCTCCTGGCGGGACTTCCCACGTTCGGCATGTCAGAAGGTGCTCAAACCACCGTTCTGATTCTTGCGTACGCCGCCCTGTGCGCCCGGGCACTGACCACATTCTTTGATGTAACCATCTCCATCTTCTCCAGCGGTCATCGCCAAACTGCCGTTCTGATACTACGCCGGCGAATTCTGGTGCCACTGTTCATCATAGGCGCGCTTTTCGCTCTAGAAGATGCCCTGGGCACCGCCGAGCTCACCTCGCAACTCGGCACAGAACTGGCCAGCGCCCTCGCCCTGATATTCAGCATAGTCGCGGCTCTGCTGAGTTTTTTCCTTATTATTCGAAACCGTCGCCCCGTCACTCATCTGATTCGCAATCGTCCCTATAAACAACGCAAGAATCAGGGTGTCGGGCGCGAAGTGACAGCTTTGCTGGCGAGGCTTTGGCATATCCCAATGCTGCTCGCTATCAGCGCCTCGGTGGTAGCGGTTTTCGCAAATGGTGGAGAGGCTGATGAGGCCCTGGGCAGAGCAATGATCTGCGCGTTACTGCTTGCGGCCACACTGGCCATCCAGGGTTTGTTCGGCATTCAGGAAAACAGCCCCAAGCATCGGGCCCTCAGTAAATTCAGCCAAAGATTAGTGCGTTTTGGATACCGCTTGCTACAGATTGCTGCATGGATGGCGTTTTTTGAGCTGATTCTCCAGACCTGGGACCTATCATTACTCGGTTTGGGCGAAAAACCACCGATCAGTGTCGGCCTGACGAACAGCCTGATCGGTATAATTCTCACATGGTTAATCGCCAGCATTGCCTGGATCTTTGTTGACGAACTGCTGGAAAGGGCACTACGCGAGGGCGATCGAAAGAAAAGAATCAATCCAGCAAGGGCCCAGACAATTGTTCCCATCGCCCGGAACACTCTGCTGATTACCATCATCGTTGTAGGGATATTTGTAGGCCTATCCACATTAGGCGTGGACGTAACGCCCCTTCTGGCCGGTGCGGGCATAATCGGCCTCGCAGTCGGTTTCGGCGCCCAGACGCTAGTTCAGGATTTGATCACTGGCCTGTTTATTGTGGTTGAAGATTCCATGTCGGTCGGTGATTTCGTAGAAATCAACGGCTTCATGGGCACAGTGGAAGGGTTCAACTTACGAACTGTTAGGTTGCGGGACCTAGAAGGTGTTGTTCATCACATCACCTTCAGCAAAATCAGCTCCATTCACAACATGTCGCGCCAGTTTGGTATCGCGCTGATCAAAATCCGGATTCCCCGTGAACTGCCTATTGATGACGCAATACTTCTGATGGAAGAAACCGCAGAGGAACTGCGGACGCAGCCGGATATGCGCTGGCTGATCTGGTCACCGCTTGAGATGCAGGGAATTCATTCTTTTGAAGAAGGTTGCCCGGTATTGCGGATGCGGATGCGCACCAAGCCGGAGTGCCAGTGGGATGTTTCTCGGGCGTTTAACTTGCTGCTGAAGCGGAATATGGAGGAGCGGTATATTGATGTTGCTGCGCCTAGGATTAGTGTTGAGATGAATGGGGAGGGTGGTGCCGGAGCACCGCTAATAGAACGCAAGGCGAGATGATTATACTCAACTAGCAGGCTTGAATGTACGTTGGCTGCATAAAGCTCCCACCAACTATTCTTAACCGCTTCATGAGCATCAGTTGCCACTAAGGCATCTGACTCGAGTGACGGGGAAAATTTCCGTGAAGCCAAAATCGCGGCATTGTTCCAGCAGGCACATTCTCGAAATAGAATTCTCGATCCGTTTCCATGGCCCTGTGATAGTTCTCGACCTCATTCAGCCAGCATAGGCAACATAGGCCGATTAGAAGCCCAGCAAAAATGGCTGTTCCAGCCCTTGCTTTAGGAAACCTGGTGGCAGACGAACTCGATCCAGTGGCAAGCAATGACCAGAATACACTGAGCACCAGAAAACCGGTCAGCATTGAGCCAGGAGCCATAAATACCGCAGAAACTCCAGCGTGAAGCAGGGCGGCTGCAACCGATGCGGTAAAGGCAGCCAGAGGCACAGCAAGGTCGCTATGCTCTCCCAAATGCACTTCTCTCCGTCGCTGCCATAAAAGTCGGGCCGCCTGACCAACCAATAACAGAAGAGCACCAATTAACACCCAACCATATTCAGCTGCCCACATTAAATACATGTTGTGGGGGTGACCGAACTTGGGAGACCGGCGGTAAGCTTCAGTAATAGCCTCATGCGTCACCCAGGATTGCGGTCCCATACCTAGGGGAAAGTTTTCGAGGCTCATGCGCCAAGCCTCGATAAATAATGGCATGCGCCCAGATGCATCCGCTTTCAACGAACGAATACTAACTTCGTCTAGTAATACCGAGGGGACCAATACTGAAAGCAACAACCATAAAATGATGCCATATGCCAGATAACGCAAAAATGTCTTCAGCCAGGGCAACGTCGGACGACCGATCAACAAAACCGCAACAAGCACCCCGAACCCAAGCCCCAACATCGTTCCTCGAGAGGACGAAAGAAACACAACCCACCACCAAATTGCCGCGCCCAGTGCAGTGAAAAATCGCCACAATCTCTGATTGCGCAGCGGCCCCACGAGGACAGCCAGTGGCAACAATGGCAGAAACCACGTTGCGATGTGGCTCCAATAGCGAATATTGACAAAGCCCCACGGAATAAAATCCGACAAGTTTGCTACTCGGTCAGAAAGTGCAAACAGGTACAGAGTTATAGTCGCGCCACCGTATAAAGAAGCCGAGGCAGCTGCAACACTAACCAAAACACCAACAAAGCACTGCTTATTCCTATCGCTTACAGCTAAAGTGCCCACCAAGACGAAACCTAGAAAGAACGCCGCATACAATCCAGGCTCGGCCCACCTAAAAGGTACCTCGTCAAACGGCAGTGCCAACAAACTAAACCCGCCCGCGACCAAGACAGCAGGCCATATGCGGTCGAATAGAGCCCAGCCATACCGATAAACCAACACCACCGCTGAAAAGCTAACCACCCCTGCCAACAGGTAAACCAATATAAATCGCTGCGAAGCATATGTATCGAATGGTAGTGACAAAAAATCTGCAAATAAAACGCAGGCGAACACGACAGCAACTAATAACCAAAGACCAGCATTCCAGACTTTTTGCATTACATACCCTAGCCAAGGATAAGAATAAAAGTTCGAATCAAACTGACATACTTACAATCGGCAGCCGGTCGGCAGATAGGACGACTTCCAGCTCGCTGCTATTGCTGTATTATCAACCACGCACTCCCACCTGCCAGCAGCATCGCGATTAAAGCGCAGAATCAAACCTGTCAATTTCGGGTGGGCAGTGCCACCCAGAGTCACTTGAAGCTGCCCCGATCCGTCAGGATTGAGCATGCCTATATTGATAGCCTGTTCGCCATCAGTAAGGTTTGACGGACTGTAGCCAATATCGCTATTTGTAACGCCTCCCCCGGAACCTGCGAGCTCTTCAAAAGGGGCTATATAGGCTGATAATTCCCCTACAGCAAGGTTTGTCTGGGTTTTTATTACGTACCCCTGGTAGGTAGGAACAGCAATGGCAGCCAATATGCCGATGATCGCTACGACGATCATCAGCTCTATCAAGGTAAAGCCGGCATTTTTAGTCATCAGCATTTAGGTTCTGGCAGTTAAGTTAAGTTATATTAAGCAATTTCGGAGCCAAAATACTGACTAAAAATGAGATTACCTCTAAAAGCCTTTATTGCCACACCCTTAGCAACGATCAAGCCTCACAACCAATGATCAGCGTTGCGACTCGAGATTCCTTTTTTTCATCGAAGGTACTGTCTCCCCCCATGGAGCAAGCCCTCTTTCAATACATTCCGCCAACCTGATCACTTCCGCAGGTTTCAATTTTTTAGACATCACCGCATGCTCCAACATGATCGGCGCCGATCTTGGATAACGATATGCTGTTTGCCTCCCAGCCTCGCAAGCATGCGCAACATCTCTTTTCAAGACCAACAACGAGTACTCACGCAGCAACACCAGATCGCGCGGCTGCCACGCCTTAATGCGCTGCACCTCTCTTAGCTGCCAATCTAAGCTGGACTCTTCCGGTGCAAAGTCGCGGTAGCGCCTCAATACTGCATAAGGCCCCATCAAACTATCATTCGCAAGCAGCGCCAGAGACTGGTATTCCTGGCCATCTGGCGACGGGTCAGCCGCTACTCGAACAATAGTGCGATACTGGCTACCAACATTCACCAAAAGCCCGAGTGTCATCAAGACAATCAGACCTCCTACCACCGGTTTCAAATAAGGAATTTCTGACTTAACTGCGTATGCGGGAAATAGCGGAGAAGTTAAACAACAAGTCAAAAATAAGAACCATGGATACCACAGAGGGAATTCAAGCAAACTGTGGATGAAAATGATCCCAAGAGCGCCAGTGACAAAAAAGGAGTCACTGTTTATAGGCTTCTTAAGAAGCCTCCAGCCAATTGCCCCACACAAGGTAATGAGAAGCATAAAGCCTAGCAAACCCAACTCAACAAAGACCATCGTAAACAGATTGTGGGAATGCAACCATATTACCTGCACGAGATCCTCAGGCCGTAGATCGAGATCTGCGTTTGCAGAGAAACGAGCGTAGTTTCCGGGACCCATACCAACAATCCAACCCTGAACCGACAATTCAGAAATTGAATTACCCAGCTTTCGGAATTCAGATAGCCTGGCAGCATCTTGGGAAATATCACGATCAGTTAGCGCTATACTTTCAGGCCGATCTAGCATGCCAAGGTCTGTCAACCAACCCCCAACAGGCTTATTGACCACCGGGACCACAAAAAAAAGGACAACAACCACCAAAAGGGCTAGCACCAATCTGCCCCTTATTGCCGAAGTTTCTGCCTTGCGCCAGACAGGAAACGAGCTAACAATAATGAGTGACACCAAGCCCGCGACATACAACCAAGACATCCTCGATGCTGCACACGCGATCACCCATCCGTATATAAAAATGGATATACTTAGCTTATAGGGGGCATTCCGCCAGTCAAATCGCCTAATACTCGCGAGCAAGCCCAACCAGACAGTCGTGCTGGTGAGATTTGGTTGGCCCCAAATCCCCCCTAAGCGGCCACGAGAAGGCTCCAACCCCGGTATCACGAATTGCAGCACTCCGTAATAACGAAGCAGGCTTAATACCGCATAAACCAATGCGCCGAGCCAGATCACTGCCACAAGCGCATTAATGTAACGATTCACACCCTCAGCTCGGATTAGCTCAGCAGAACCAAGGACTACCACTACACAAAAAGCGAGACTTATCAGGTACCAACGCCAAGTAGCTTCCAGCGAATAGCTGTTCAATGCAACTGACACTATCGTTACGAGAATAAGTGCAACAACGAAGAAAAGAACCGGGGACATAGTGAACTGGCGATCACGACTGAAGAGCAAGATACCGCCAGCCATGCTGCCTGCAACCAACATACTAAGCCCGTCAGCGGTAGCGGAATTCAGAGGGAATACGTTAAGAAAATTTATTGCGGGAATTAACACAAAAAGCACTAGCCCAAACCGAAACAACGATATAATTCGCAACCTCATCAATTTGGCCATCATAGGAGCCCATCCCTGTGCATATCGACTTTATTCTTGCATAAAAAATCTAACATTCGGATCGTGCAAAATTCTGCATGCGTATATCTTCTGCTCTTACTTACGATAACAAAAAAGTCCGAACTCGTAGGGAGTTCGGACTTTCTGATTTGGGCCCAAAAAGTTAAAAGACTTAACTTCACTTGCCCGCTTTAATCAAGCCAATCATCAGCTCTCGGCACAACCAGTCGGAATGAACTTCTCATCCGTATTAGTGCCCAATTCAACTCCGCATGACCAAGTGCCTTGGGCAGTACGGCTGATAGCGATTTTCGATCCCGCAACAGCTGTGCCAGCGTCGCCTCCTAGCGTACCAATAATTGAACCCGCACCAGTTGTAGCATCAAAAGATACCGCAGGACCAGCAGCGGTCAACAAGCTGGAGCTTGTGAAACCCAAAGAATCACCATCTGTAAGCGATGCCGCATTACCACGCATGAGGTTATCCTCGGCTGCGGTCTTGAGAGCAGACAGTTCACCGTATACGCGATTCATCTGCGAACGAGCGATATAATCCTGATACTGTGGGATAGCGATAGCCGCCAAAATACCAATGATCGCAACAACGATCATAAGTTCGATCAGTGTAAAACCCTTCTGGGCGTGATTAATTTTCATGCTTTGCATATTCGACCTCTACGATTGTCGTTGATCAACTCGATATGGCCCGGGGCCGGTGGAGACTTGCCCCGAAACCGGTTTTGTGAGCCTGACAAACTGAGAGCACTCTCCGTGCCAACTAAACAAAAAGATAAAAAATCTCATTAAATCAGTAATTTGAAAAAATCTGATATGAAGCGCCAGATTAACACAAGGAACTTAGAGGCGCTTTCCGTCATTCGCTGACAATATTTGTCACCCTAGTGCAGTGCTCATACGCTTTTTTGCAAGACCTCTCTCAATTGGCACGCCGAATCGAGTAAACACCTTTCCAAACCCACATCAGCCATCTAAACTCTCCTCAATCAACGATTCCCCGTTTCAGTCACTTAGGCGGCACTCCTTATACAGTTTATGGCTACTAACCAAACTAACATCACGCTCACCGGTCTGGCTCGGCGCTTTGTAGATGATGGGCTCCTTGAAGAAGCCATCGCCAAGGACGCCTTTGTTCAGGCCTCTCAGAACCGGATTCCTTTAATCACCTATCTTACCCAGAACAAACTGGCAGACAGTTCGAGACTTGCTTTTTCGGCCGCCATGGAGTTTGGGGTGTCTGTTATGGACCTCTCGGCATTCCTCCCAGAAATGATGCCGGAGAAGATAGTTGACGAAAAACTCGTACGAAAGCACAACGCCCTCCCCCTTTTCAAAAGGGGCAATCGCCTTTTCATCGCAGTTTCTGACCCCACGAACATTCAGGCTCTTGATGAGATAAAATTCAACACAGGCCTGAGCACAGATCCTGTACTGGTAGACGATGCAAGACTACGCGAAGCTATTGACAGGTACCTGGAATCCCATGACACCACCATGGGAGACCTTGACGATGCAGACCTGGAAGGCGTTGAGACGGAGGGTGGCGAACAGGAAGATGAAGGAGCCGTGTCTGCAAGTGACGTAGACGATGCCCCCATCGTAAAATATGTAAATAAGATGCTGCTGGACGCCATTCGCGGAGGCGCTTCGGACGTACACTTTGAGCCCTATGAAAAAACCTACAGGGTGCGCTATAGAACCGACGGCATGCTGAAGGAAATGTCTCGCCCTTCAATTAAACTTGCACCCAAGATTTCGGCGCGCATAAAAATCATGGCTCAACTGGACATTTCCGAGCGCCGAGTACCCCAGGATGGTCGAATCAAGATGAAGCTATCCAAAACAAAAGCCATTGATTTTCGGGTTAACACACTCCCGACTCTCTGGGGCGAAAAAATTGTTCTCCGGATCCTGGATCCTAGCCAGGCTAAGCTGGGGATTGACGCGCTCGGTTACGAGGAAGACCAAAAACAGCTTTACTTGGATGCATTAGCTCAGCCACAAGGCATGGTTCTGGTCACTGGCCCAACAGGCTCGGGTAAAACCGTATCTTTGTATACGGGCCTGAACATCCTTAATACCGAAGACATCAACATCTCAACCGCGGAGGATCCAGCCGAGATTAACCTCGAAGGGATTAACCAGGTCAACGTAAACAACAGGGTTGGGCTGGGTTTCGCGGAAGCCTTGCGCGCCTTCCTCCGCCAGGACCCCGATGTCATCATGGTAGGTGAGATCCGGGACCTGGAAACTGCCAATATTGCTATCAAAGCAGCGCAGACCGGTCACATGGTTCTTTCCACCCTGCACACCAATAGCGCGCCGGAAACCCTTACCCGGATGATGAACATGGGTGTTCCCGCCTTCAACATTGCAACATCGGTTAGCCTTATCATTGCCCAGCGCCTTGGCCGACGCCTGTGCAATGCCTGCAAACAGCCCGGCGACGTGCCAAAAGACGTACTTTTGGCCGAAGGGTTCACACAGGAACAAATTGATACAGGGTTCAAGTTGTACCACCCCAAGGGCTGTGATAAATGCAATGGTGGGTATAAAGGCCGCGTCGGTATTTACGAAGTGGTCAAGATTACTGACAAGCTGGCAAGCATGATTATGGAAGAGGCCAGCTCTATTAAAATTGCAAAGCAGGCTGAGGCCGAAGGCTTCCGAAATTTACGCCAATCCGCACTTATGAAAGTGATTGAAGGCGTAACCAGCCTTGAGGAAGCCAACCGCGTGACGAAGGATTAAGCATGGCAGAAAAAGCACAAAAGCTGGAATCGTATATCTGGGAAGGTAAAGACCGGAAAGGCAACAAGTCCAAAGGTGAACTTACTGGGTCCAATTTGTCCCTGGTTAAAGCCCAGCTACGCAAACAGGGGATCATTCCGGACAAGGTCAAGAAAAAGCCAAAACCTCTGTTTGGTGGAAGTAAAAAAATCACACCCTTCGACATTGCCATGCTAACCCGGCAACTGGCGACGATGATGAAAGCAGGGGTGCCCCTGGTTCAGAGCTTCGACATAGTTACCGATGGCCTTGAGAACAAAGGATTGCAGGACTTGGTAATGGCAATCCGAAATGACATTGCTTCCGGCACCAGTTTTGCCGGGGCTCTTCGCAAGCACCCCAAGCACTTTGATGACCTTTACTGTAATTTGGTGGATTCAGGCGAAAAAGCCGGTGCCCTGGAGAAGATGCTGGATCGTATCGCCACTTACCTTGAGAAAACTGAATTGCTCAAGAAAAAAGTCAAAAAGGCAATGACTTATCCAATTGCGGTTGTTGTTGTAGCTATCGTTGTGACAGCAATCCTTCTGGTCAAAGTTGTTCCGCAGTTTGAAAGCCTGTTTCAGGGCTTCGGCGCAGAACTTCCTGTATTTACGCAGATGGTCGTAAGACTTTCGGAATGGATGCAGTCATGGTGGTTTGTAGTGTTATTGGGCATAGTTGGAACAATATTCCTGTTCAAAGAAGCCAACCGACGCTCACAAAAATTCTCAGATTTTATTGATAAATACGTCCTAAAATTGCCTGTCGTTGGTGAAATTCTGGATAAGTCAGCGGTTGCCAAGTTTGGTCGGGTGCTGTCCACTACCTTCGCGGCAGGTGTGCCCCTTGTAGATGCGCTGGACTCTGTTGCTGGCGCGACAGGAAACGCCGTGTATAGGGACGCCATTCAACGCATCAAAACCGATGTCTCCAGCGGTACCCAGTTACAGGCTTCCATGCGACAACAGGATATATTCCCTGTTATGGCTGTGCAGTTAACAGCTATTGGCGAAGAGTCAGGCAATCTGGATGAGATGTTGGAGAAAGTCGCCGAGCATTATGAGGCAGTGGTCGACGATATGGTAGATAACCTGACCGCACTGATGGAGCCGATGATTATGTCTGTTCTGGGCGTGCTCGTGGGCGGTTTGATTATTGCAATGTACCTGCCAATCTTCCAGATGGGACAAGTTGTGGGCTAAAAGCCACTGTTCCCTCTCCCCGCACCCCTTTCCCCAAGGGTGCGGGGAGTAATACGAAAGAACCACTAAGAGCTTTTGAATGTCCACATTAAACATCTTCCTTTCAACTCCCTGGCTTCTGTACCTCACCGTAATCTTCGTTTCCCTATGCATCGGTAGCTTCCTGAACGTTGTCATCCTTCGCCTACCAAAAATGATGCACCAGGACTGGCGCTGCCAGTGCGAAGCCTTTCTTGAAATTCCGGAGGCCCAGCACAAACAGGAAGAGCGCATAACGCTTTCCAGTCCGGCGTCCACCTGCCCTTCTTGCGGCCACAAAATTCGCCCATGGGAGAACATTCCGGTAATCAGCTACCTGCTCCTTCGCGGAAAGTGCGCCGGCTGCAAGGCCCCCATTTCGGCCCGTTATCCCGTGATTGAGGCATTAACCGCATTGTTTTCCGTGATCACGGTGGTAGTTGGGGGCGCTTCTGAATCGACCTTGCTGACCTTGCTATTGGTTTGGGCATTGGTCGCCCTTACTGTGATCGATTTCGATACTCAGCTTCTACCAGACAGCATCACCCTACCCTTGATGTGGCTAGGGCTGGTATTAAGCTATTTCGGGTATCTGGATGATTTTAACAGCGCTTTCCTGGGAGCGGTTTTTGGTTATCTATCCCTCTGGTCTGTTTACTGGTTGTTCAAGCTGGCCACCGGCAAAGAAGGCATGGGGCACGGTGACTTCAAGCTGCTGGCCGCCTTAGGTGCCTGGCTGGGGTGGGAGTTATTACCCGCAATTATTCTGCTGTCGTCAATTGTGGGTGCGGTAGTTGGTATCAGCCTGATGCTATTCAAACAACATGGGCGTGAAGTCCCGATTCCATTTGGTCCCTACCTCGCAGCGGCCGGGCTGTTATGCTTATGGTTCGGCGTTGAGATCCAGGCATTCTGGTACGGGCTTTTAGGGGTTTGAGGCATCAGATGATCGTTTTAGGCCTTACCGGTGGTATTGGATCTGGCAAATCAACAGTCGCGCGTCAATTTGGCGCTTTGGGCGTGCATTGGGTGGATGCAGACGATGTAGCCCGCGAAGTGGTTGAACCTGGTACGCCTGCGCTGGCAGCTATTGCAGAGCACTTCGGACAAGAGATTCTCACAAGTGAAGGAGCGCTGGACAGAGCACGCCTTCGGCAAATCGTGTTCGAACAGCCCGAACAGCGTGCGTGGCTGGAAAGTCTGCTGCATCCGATAATTCGTGAAGAGCTGATACGCCAGCTACACCCTGCCGATTATACTTTGCCTTATGTTCTGTTAGTGTCTCCCCTGCTACTTGAAACCGATCAGCACAAGTTGACTGAACGGGTTCTGGTGGTCGATGTGCCTGAAGAGGTGCAGATTGAACGTACCATGGCCCGGGACACCAATTCCCGTGAGCAGGTTGAACGCATTATCGCGGCGCAGCTTCCAAGAGACCATCGCACAGCCAAGGCAAATGCCGTTATTGACAATAACCAGCCCGCAGAAAAAGTAGCCGCTGAAGTTCGCGCACTGCATGAAAGGTTCATGGTGGACTTTGGTTGACTTGTTCCATTTGAGGCAGAGTTCGGCTTTTACCCGGACAGTTGCAGCTCTGCTCTATCTAATCAGCACCAACGGTTACAGTATCGAACCCGTGTTCAAGGTTCAGGAACACTCTATATCTGACACCCTGGCGCCTACGACACTGCCTCTTTCGTTCTATACGTTTGAGCCTGATGAGTACTGGGCAGAGCCAATAGACTCCTACTGGATGGGTTTCAGCAACTTTATCCTGCGCCAGGAGCGTATTCAGGGACCAAAGGTTCAGTCCCTCGGCAACTGGGCAGACAGAATGCTCTCAGGCGAAAGCCATAACCTCCCGAACAACGAAAGCTACTTGCGCCTCGGCTTCGCTACCGAGTCAGAGTACGGCGACCCGGCCCAGTTTGAACCGGAAGCCCGTTTCCGCCTGGATATACCCACTACAAAACGCAAGTTGCGCCTGGTTATCGAAAGCGAAAGTGATGACCTCGTTCCGCTCGAAGAGCGTCAGCGCGACCGGCAACTGACCGAAGCAGACCGAACGACCGGCACGGCGACTGGCGCATTGCGGTATCTCTCACAGATCGGAGACGCCATCAACCTGTCAAACGACATTGGCGCCCGCCTGCGCTTTCCGCCGGATGTCTTCTGGCGGGCCACGGCCGAAAAGCGCTGGAAAGCAGACGAAGACTGGGCTATACGGGCACAGCAGCGCTTTTACTACTACCACCAGGAAGGCTGGGGTGCCAACACTTGGTTAAGTGCCAGCCGGGATGTTGGTCATGGCTGGCGTTTCTGGTCATCTTCGGAGCTTGAGTGGGTACATAGCGACAGCAAGTTTGTTGCTTCGCAGATTTTCAGCACTTACAAGCGCCTCAATAATCGCTCAACACTCAATCCGCGCGTGGGCGTTCTCGGCGAGAGCAAACCGAACTGGCGAACAACTTCGGCGTTTGTTGACCTTACCTGGCGTTACAGGCTCCATAGCGACTGGCTGTTTGCTGAAGTAATTCCAGCCTTGACGTTTCCAAGAGAAAAGAGTTTTAAAGACCAGGGCTCTCTTCTTTTTCGTGTAGAAATGTTCTTTTCCGGTAGCATTAACCCGGATTTCTAACTCCAAAACCCGAAGAGGCCTGCAAGCGGGGCCTTCCGGGAATGTCGGAGGCCATGGATGGCCGGAGTCAAGCGCACAGGGATGTGCTTGTAGCGGTTCCCGGAAGGCCCCGCTTGCAGGCCTCAACCACGGAGTATGAATCAGGACCCATGCCCAGACACCACTCTATTCCCGCATCCGATGCACTCGCGCTTTCGCCCATAGCCATCACCAGTTCGTGCTTCAAGGACAAATTCGGAGTCCCCCGGCAACCGGGCCTAACCCGCTATGCCAGGGCCGATCTGATTATACAGCCACCTTACAACCGGGAAGATGCCTTCCGCGGCCTGGAAACAGCCAGCCATCTCTGGCTGATCTTCCAGTTTCATGAAGCCGTTCGGGCAGAGTGGCGCCCCGTGGTTCGCCCCCCTCGCCTGGGCGGAAACCAGAAAATGGGGGTGTTCGCCTCCCGCTCACCGTTCCGGCCTAATAGTCTTGGCTTATCTGTGGTTAGAAACGAAGGGCTTGTGCGCGCAGATGGCCAGCTTTTATTGAGAATAAGCGATCATGATCTGATTGATGGCACGCCGATTCTCGACATCAAGCCCTATCTACCGTTTGCGGATTCGGTGTCAGATGCAGGGCTGGGATGGGCTGAATCAGCGCCGACCGAGCGTCTGGATGTCATTTTTCTGCCAGAAGCGGAGGCGCAACTTGCTAATCTGCCTGCAGAGCAGTACCCGGATCTGAAGCTGCTTATTACCGATGTAGTGAGCTATGACCCGCGCCCTTCCTTTCGCAGAGGGCGGGACGAGGAGCGTATTTACGGCGCGCACCTTTATGATCTGAACGTGCGATTCCGGTTTATGAATGATCGTTCAAAGAAACGTGTCGAAGTGCTGACGGTCTGTTAAACTTCTCCGGGTTGTTTAGTAGTCGACACAGGGAATTTGTGCCTTGCCTTCAAATCGAATGTTTACGCGTATGGGTATCCGACCGCTCGCAATGCGGTTGCTTGCGTATGTTCTGATGTTCAGCCTGGTGCTTTCTCTGGTTGCAACCGGTGTGCAGATGATCGGCGAGTTTGAACGCCGCAAGTCTGATCTTCAGGAAACCCAGAAACGGGCCGCAGGTCTCGTCTCCGGTGGTATGAGCAATAACATCTGGCTGATGAACTTCAGCGAGGTGGCCAACAGTCTGGACGACATGCGGGCGGTAGAGGCGATTGATTACGCCAGCGTTGTGACCTCTTCGGGAGAGCATTTCAGTACCGGAGGCCACCCGGAGGGCCGGGTAATTTCACAAACCTTCCCGCTAGTCTTCAACCGCTCTACGTACCGTGGCCCCGAAAACATGGGCACCCTTACTATCACCTCGTCAGTTGAGCAGGTGTACACAGAACTGCGCAGTGGCGCCCTGATTAACCTGTTGTTCCAGTCAATTGTGGTAATGCTCGGCACACTGGGGCTCGTGATTATTGTTCGCCTCACCCTCTCCCGCCACCTCGAAACCATGGCGGATTACGCCGCGCGGCTGAACTTGGATGCACTGGTGGACCCGCTACACCTGAAGCGCAAACCGCCCCGCAAGCCCGATGAGCTTTCAGAGCTTGAGCAGGCGCTTAACAAAATGCGGCTGCAGATTCTGGAAGATACCCGATCACTCCGGCAAACCACCATTCAATCACAGGATGAGCGGGATGAAGCCATTCGGGCCAATCGTGCGAAAAACCAGTTTCTTGCCAATGTAAGCCACGAACTGCGCACGCCTCTGCAGTCGGTTCTCGGCTACGCCAACCTGTTGACCGACACGTCGCTGGATCAGGAGCAGAAGGAGTACGTGCACACTCTGCTGAGCGCTTCAGAAGGCCTCTCCGCCATCATCAACGATTTGCTCGACATTTCCAGCATGGAAGCTGGAAAGCTTGTGCTTGAGGACATCCCTTTCGATCTGCGGGAAACCCTGAACGACCTGGTGCACATGCTGGGCGAACGTGCACGGGAGAAAGGGCTGGCGCTGGAACTACGCATTGACGAAGAGCTGCCCTGGGCACTGCGCGGTGACCCGGTGCGAATCCGTCAGGTGTTACTGAATCTGGTTTCCAACGCCATCAAGTTTACCGATTCCGGGCACGTGCTGATCAGTATCGAAGTACTGGGGCGCCGGGATGAGAAGGTTCGCTTGCGTCTGGCAGTAGAAGATACAGGCATTGGCATTAACCCCGAAGACATTCCGCTGGTGTATGAGCCATACGTGCAGTTGGGCCAGAGGTTCCAACGTCAGCTACCTGGCGCCGGGTTGGGGCTGACCATCTGCCGACAGCTCGTCGATCTGATGGCTGGCTCTCTGGACCTGGAGAGCCAGCCCGGTGAAGGTTCTACGTTCTGGGTTGAGCTTACGCTGCCCACAACGCCGGAGAACACACCCCGAGTGCGCCCGGATACGCGCATGCTGAAGGGTAAGCGGGTTCTTGTAGCCGATTCGTACGAGCTCTCTCGCAAGATTACGCTGGAAATGCTGTCGCGCCATGATGTCCACATCGAGGCAGTTAAATCCGCCGGCGAAGCACTCACGTCATTGCGGCTGGCATTCGACAGTCAGGAACCGTTTGACGCCATCATTCTCGACGGTTTCTTGCCGGATATGGACAGCGACCTGCTGTGCCGCCAGATTAGGGGGAATCCTTTATGGACCGATATGCGCCTCTTGATTCTCTCATCCAACCCTCAGCGCGGTGATGCCGAACATTTTCGCCAGGCCGGGTCAGACGCCTTTCTCAGCAAATCCTTGCGCGAATCCTGTCTGACGCCGATTCTGAACCAGCTTTTTGAGGATGCCACGAAGGATGAGCGACGTTTTCTCACACGTTTTTCTCTTCAGGCAAGCGACGACACTGAAAAACGCCGTGAACTCACATCTCGCCGAATGAAGGTGCTGCTGGTTGAAGATAACCCGGTAAATCGCACGCTCACCCGCAGGTTGCTGGAAAAACTGGGATGCGATGTCATGACAGCGAATGATGGGGAGGCGGCATCCAGCCTGTGGCAATGGCACCCATTCGATCTGATATTTATGGATTGCGTAATGCCCCGGGTCGACGGCTTTGAAGCCACCAGGCGTCTGCGAGCGTGGGAAATCTCCCGAAAACGGCCTCGGGTTCCGGTGGTTGCTCTTACCGCCAGCGCCATGGAAGAGGATGAGGAGCGCTGCCGCCAGGCCGGGATGGATTCGTTTGTTGCCAAGCCCGTCAATATTGCAATGCTCAGGGCTGTTCTGGAACAATATGCCCATGACATTCCAGCAAAAGCCCCTGTTTAGCGATTTGAAAGGTCCACATGAACGTAGAATGCCCCACCTGCAATAAATCCGTAGAATGGTCGGAGTCCAACCCTTCCAGACCATTCTGTTCAGAACGCTGCAAGCTGATTGACCTTGGAGCCTGGGCTAATGAGGAATACCGGGTTCCTGCGGAGAATGCATCTCCGGATGATCTTGACCAGGGCGGCGAAACAACACGCCACTGATTGTGCAGACATCATCGCATGGTTCTTTCCACGAGCTTACACGCTTGTAAGTTGTGGTACCCCAGTCAGCCCGTTACCATTCGCCCCAATCAGTACGTGCACCGCAATCAAGAAGGTAAAAGAATGAAAGTATCCCGTATTTCCGTGTTGGTTCTTTCTCTGGCTGCTGCGCCTGCATTTGCCAGCGATTTGGATCTGAGCCTGACCAACGATTCCGTTAAGGGCCAGGTAAACTTCTTTGGCAACAACAACGACCTTCAGCTTGGCGCCGGCTATACCTACCATGAAGGCAGCCGCCACATTGGTAACGTAGATTTTCATGCTCAGGGCCGCACCGCTCTGGGCAACCTGCCCACAACCGCCGGCATTGGTATGCGTGCCATAGGCTGGGACGACGACCATCTGGATGGCGGCGCAGTGGGCCTGGGAGGCTTTGCTACCGTGAACGTTCCCAAGGTACCGGGCCTGTCGTTCACGGGTGGCCTGCACTATGCCCCGCGAATCCTATCGTTTGGCGACTCTGAAGAGATGACCAGCGTTGAGCTCCGTGGCAGCTACCGGGTTATCCGCAATGCTGAGTTGTTTGCCGGCTACCGCTACCTGAACACCGAACTGGATTCCCCCTACCGGGGTGACATTAATCTGGACGAAGGCGTTATGGCTGGCATGAAGATTTTCTTCTAAAGCCGTTCAGTTGCTTCAAACGGGCGCTCTGTTCTCAGGCGCCCGTTTCGTGCCCTTCCTCACGCTTTCCTGCAACGCTCACTGCTAGACTGGCTACCGTTTTTTGCACGGACTGCCAGACATGCGACTGAATCCCGGGTTATTTCTTTTATCGTTTGTTGCGCTGACCACTGCCTGCGGGGGTGGCGAAGACGCCATTGACAGCGTGCGCAATCAACCCAATTCATTTGCTGGCACGAAAAACCCCGTGGACGACTTCAGCCCCGGCAGCACCGGCGATTCCGGCAATACCAGTGGCCTGAGCACCGACGAAGTCCGAATTACTCTTGAAATGCCCGCCAGCCTCGCACCGGACGGTGAACCTACACGGCGTAACCTGCGCCTCGTTCAACCAGACTCCATCAGCGTTTATCAAACCAACCGTAACCTGCAGAACCTTGGCTCTGTTCTTTACACCAGTCGTAAGGACAGCAACGGTTTTACCATAATCAGGTTTCAGAATGGCCAGCCCCAGGGGCCAGACGTAATCATCGAAGCCAGTTATGGGAACGCCACCCTGCGAGCCCTGGCAGCCGACGCCGACCGGGACATCAAAATCAATCCGTTCTCCGAGTACCTGGTACGCAACACAATCCCGCATTATACCTCCGGCGAATACCAGGGCATTATTGATTGCGTCAACGCCTCAAATAACGCTCTGTGTCTCAATAAATACGTCTGGCCCGCCCTGGCTGACCAGGTTCACGATTTCGAGATTGATATTCCGACCGGCGCCAGTGTTGCCAGTGCACTGGATTTGCTTTCCCAACGCGCTGATTTTGCCAGCTACGTCTCCTCAATGGCGAACTATGCACTTCTGGACGATCAGTCCTCCGGCAAAATTTCAGCGAGTTCGGCGGATTACAACTCGGTTTTCATGGGCGTAGAGCTGGGGCAAACCTTTCTTGAGAGCAGTTTTAGTGGGTCGGGCCAATGGGGTGTTCGCCTCGGGCGCGAGGAGCAAACCGGCACCAGCTCCACACCCGCATACCGATACCCCGGGCTCACATTGGCAAGCTTTGATGTTTTCAACATCAAGGTAACGTCTCTTGCCACGCAAATTCCTTACGACCGAAAAACCCTGGTTCACAAATCGGGCAACGATTTTTATGCGCGGGGAGAAGACACCTGGGCCCTGAACACTCACTCAACATCGCCCGGTGCCGCCACCCTGGAGGAGAACGCCCGCTTGCTGGCTGGCCGGTCGCTCTACCAGAGCATTACCGATAAAAACAGCGCCAGAACGATTGGCTGGACCCGTAACCCGTACTTTCTGGACGCCTACACCGGAGGATCCGGCAGCACCAATACTGGCCCGGATCGAGCATTGGCGGGCTACTTCAGTGCAGGCAAAGCCATCGCATTGGAATCCGAAGACAGCAAGCTGAGGCGTAAAGATGAGCTGGAAGTTCATTATCTCTCCGCGCTGGAACTGAACCTGCTGCGGGAGGAGGGATTTGATACGGACATCCTGAATGACCGTGATTACAACACGGTTTATCTGACCACACGGTTTTCAGAATCAGCAACACCCGTACAGGTTGAAGCAGGATCTGGCTCATGGCAGGTACGTGCGAGTTCCGGTAAAAGTTCCGTCACCCAAATTCAGGCATTTACCACACTCAGCCGCGACAGTTCAGGCGCAGCCTATGCAGACAACACAGGCGCCCGTTCTGACAGCTGGATTATTACTCCGCGCACCGCCCTTCTTAGCAGCGGTAACAAGGAAATTGGCCGGCTCAATCTCGATATCAACAACCCGGCCGGAGCTTCCGGTCAGCCGGATCTGGGCGTTGGTGCCAGTGTGCCGGACGGCTCGCTACTGGCGTTTAATCTGGCCAACGCAGCATCGACAAGCGGGGTAATGGGCGATGGTTTACTCATTGCCGGTGAACAAAGCCTCTCAGCGGCACCAGGCTCCGGACAATACCGAGTGCAGGGCTTTGTGCTCGGTATGGTAGATGGCTTCAACCGACTCACTCACCTGGACAACGGCGTTCTGGAACTCTCGGGCAACACTGCAAGTCTCGATAGTAAGACACTTGAAGTCCTCCATTCCGTAAACGACGAAAGTGTCTCCCCACCCAACTCAGGACAATTAAGCGCAAACCTGGCGTACAGCGATGAGGGCAGCGGCCGTGTCAGTTTCAGTGCCGGAGACCTTTTGTTGAACGGCCTTGTGACCCAGGATCAAAGCCAGTTTTATCTCATCCTGCAAAACGTCACCAATGGCGAGGAGCAGCTCGGACTTTTGATCGCAACCCGGCTTCCGTGAACCCTCAGACATCCCTGCTCGTACAACCTGTTATAATTATCAACCCATACCCCGCTTGAAAAGCCTGCCGGGCACAGAGACAGGTTGTGAAGAGAGGTTTTATGTCAGCTGCAATGCGCTCGTTAATGCTGGTAGTCCCGCTAGTCGCTTTTGCTATCGGAGGCGGGCTTTACGTACCCTCAGAAAAATCAACCTATGACGATAACAGCGGCTCTGAGCCCGCTCTGAGCTCACTCCCTCCTCTACCTGCGTGGGCCCGGGAAGAACTTCCGGATTTCTCTGGCTATCAGGACACGACAGAAAAGAAAGTGGCCTTTTTCTCATTCCTGTACCCGCGCATCGTCCTCGCCAACTCGCGCATACTTATTGAACGAGACTATCTGGACAGCCTTACCACTAAGGATACCCTGTCGAAAAAGGAATACGCCTGGCTCGCAGCCCAATCAAAACGCCTGCGCGTAGACGAGGAGCCTGGCAGCCCCGAGCAATTCGCCTTGCTGAGGAAACGTCTGGATATTATTCCGCCTTCCCTGATTCTGGCCCAGGCCGCTAACGAATCAGCTTGGGGGACTTCCCGCTTTGCTCTTCGAGGAAACAATCTGTTTGGCCAGTGGTGCTTCACTAAAGGTTGCGGCCTGGTACCTTTGAACAGAATTGAAGGTGCCAGCCATGAAGTGGCATCTTTCTCATCGCCCTATCACTCTGTGCGAGCCTATATTCAGAACCTGAACCGGCATGCCAGCTACCAGGGACTGCGTGATACACGCCTCGATGACAGAAAAACCGGTGACCCGCTTTCGGGGCTTGCTCTCGCCCGCGGGTTAAGCAGCTATTCTGAACGCGGCGAAGAATATGTTAGTGAAATTCGCTCAATGATCCGTTATAACAACCTGGAATTTTACGACCTGGAGTTCAGGAATATTTTAAGCGACCGCAGCCCGTCGCATCTGAAGAGTCTGGCATCGGCGAAAGCCGGGCAGACACTTCTCCCTGGCCAGATTGCAGGAGAGAGAACCGCTGCTTCGGCCGAGGGCTGATCTCCGATTAACCCCTGATAACCTGAGACATTCCCGCATGCTTGATTTTCTGCCTGCGCCGCTGAAGGGAACCCTGGCGGCTCTGCTCGTGTTGATAAACACCCTTATACTCTTTCCGTTTCTGCTATTGTTTGCTCTGCTCAAGCTCGTGCTTCCGATAATTGCTGTTCGCAAAGGCTGCACCCTTGTACTGAACACCATCGCCAGGGTGTGGATAGGCGTCAACAACCTGGTAATGGATACGCTACACAAGGTTGAGTGGGACGTACGGGGCGCAGAGCAGCTCAGCCGCGAACACTGGTATTTCGTCACCTGCAACCATCAAAGCTGGGCTGATATTCCGGCCATACAGTACGTACTCAACAGCCAAATACCTCTGCTCAAGTTCTTTCTGAAAAAGCAGCTAATCTGGGTTCCGTTACTGGGTGTTGCCTGGTGGGCACTGGATTTTCCCTTTATGCACCGCCACACAAAAGAGCAGATTGCACGGAAGCCCGAACTGAAGGGTAAAGATATCGCCGCTACCCAGGCGGCATGCGAAAAGTTTCGCTATACGCCCGTCACGGTCTTCAACTTCATGGAAGGAACCCGCTTTACGCCGGCGAAACAAAAACGCCAGAACTCGCCTTACAAGCATCTACTGAAACCACGGGCAGGCGGCACCGCTTTTGTTCTGGGTGCAATGGGCGAAATGCTGCATACCATGCTGGATGTTACGATTGTTTACCCTGGGCAGAATCGCAGCATAGGCATCTGGGATTATCTCAGCGGGCGCATCCGCACTATTGTAATCGATATCCGGGTACGAGAAATTCCGTCCCAGTTTCTCGGCATGGATTATGAAAACAGCCGGGAAACCCGGGTGGAATTTCAGCGGTGGGTAAGTGAACTCTGGGCCGAAAAAGATGCCCGGATTGAAGCAATCAAAAGCGAAAGCCTGAACCAGAGCTGAATCTGGCAGGCTTCATAGCAGCCCAAGCTCACGGGCCCGGACGGTCGCCTGGGTGCGGGAACGCACCTCCAGTTTGGCGTTTATACGCCGGGCATGCGTTTTTACCGTATGCAACGAGATGTGCAGTTTGTCAGCAATTTCCTGGTTCGATAAACCTTGCGCAATGAGCTCAAGCACACTCTGTTCGCGATCGCTGATAGGCTCAGCCAACGAAGCGGGCAGTTTGCCTTCTGCTATGCCAAACAGATGCCCCAGGGCTGCTCGGAATGCGGTGACGGGGAGCTGATTGTAAGCCTTTTCCATCAAGTCCCTCAGCTCAAGCTTCAGCTCTGCAAATGGGCTTATAAAGTGCTCCTTCTCAGCTTCCGACACCACCGCTAAAACCATCTTCTGTGCGGCTGCCAGGCCTTTATCCTCGCTGACGAGTATGGCCTCCAATAGCCTCATGTGTATGTCCACGCCCCATGGGATGGCTTCATTATAGCGCTTGCGGGAACTCGCGAGGGCTTCCCGCGCCCTTACGGTTTCGCCCCGGGCGAGATCCAGGCGCACCTGAAGGCAGTCCAATAACCCCGGCATCATCGGAAAAAGTTCCGGCACGCATCCAGCTTCCCGGTAGGGTTGTAATCTCCTAAGGGCCTGGGCGACGCTTTCCAGCTGGCCGAGGGCCAGCCAGCAACTGGCTTTCAGGGCTTCCAGAACCGGCACATAAAGTGACTCATCTACCTGCCAGGTATGCATGGTGCGCTCTGCTCGCCCAATCCAGACAAATGCGTCTTCCAGACGGCCCTGAGAGCGACACATCAATACACGGATAGCCATTGCCAGCAGGAGACCAAGATCCCGGGTCTGCTCTGCGTGGCGCCCACAGGTTACCAATAGGCGATCAGCCTCAGCGTCACGCCCCTGGTGCCAAAGCACCAGCACAAGATTCAGCTGAAGCCGTGTCTCACCAATTCGGGCGGGCCGGGCAAGTTCCTGCACAACCGTATCCAGCCCGGTTCGCAGCAGTTGCTCTGCATGCCTGAGCGCGCCTTTGCCAAGCTCAATCCGGGCATGGGAGTATACTGCCAGCGCCTCTGAACCAGAGTCTCCGGCCTCCCTTGCCAGGCGGGACGCCGCGCGGTTGGCCTCCCTGGCTTCGGTAAAACGCCCGGATGCACACAAAGCGCTGGCACGAACCATCTCGGTGACTAACTGGCCCTGAGTTGAAAGCTCCAGACCGGAAAGAGCGCGCTCGGCCATTTCCAGCGCCGGTGCAACCTGCCCTTCCCCACGCAGGATAAACGCTCGGAGTGCCCAGATTCGTGCTTCATGCTCTTGCAGGCTCGCATCATCCATACCGTCAATAAGAGCTCGCGCCTGCCGGAACTGACCACCAATGGCGTGTACCCAACTGTATACAATTCTAAGCCTGGAGCTGCGCTCAAGCAGGGGGGCAGGCAGGCTTTTGCGCAGACGCAGAAGCGATGCTGTGTCCTGCCCAAGCAGAAGCGCTTCGGATCCCTCAGACGCGATACGTATTACTTCTTCCGCATCACCTGCGAGTAGCGAGTATTTGAGAGCCTCGGGAAATTGATCGCGACTGCCGAACCACTGACTGGCGGCTAACATCCTGTCAGCATAACCGGCCATTACGGGTGCTTTTAACCACTCCACCAGCAGCGGGTTGAGCCGATACCAGCGGCCCCAACCTGGCATGACCTTTAGGGGCAGGCCTCTTTCATAAGCATCAGAAGGCAGCATTACGCCGTCTGGTATGAGGGATTGAAGTGCCAACACCAGTTCATCGGAACAAGGTCCAAGCTCTGATATAGCCCTCAAAGCACGTACTTGGCTGGGCGATACGTTGCCCAATACGGATTCCTTCAAAAATCGCTCAACTCCGGGCGTTTCCGAAACAGTATGCCGCTCTGTACTTTGGAGTATATCCCGACGATAGAGCGCCAGTGGCGTTGGCCAGCCCTCGGTAAGATCGTACAAGTGGTCAATCGCAACACTGGTTAGCTGTTGATCACTCAAAACATCCCGGAAAAACTCAAAGGTTTCGCTTCGACTGAACTCCAGCTTTTCGACGCCAATTCGGGTAAACCGGTTTTCCAGTTCCAGAGCGTGGGTCTCATAGGGTAGCGCTTGCCTTGAAACCATAACGACCGAGAAGTAAGGAGGTATGTCAGCCACCAACTGCTGTATCAAGGCGATAACCGCCGGGTTGGTGATATGGTGGAGACCATCCAGAATCAGAACAGAGTGTTCCTCTGCGGGCGTTTTTTTCAGCCCCAGGAGCATTATCGCGAGAGCGTCAGAGAATGTTGCGCCACCTTGCAGACTGCTTTCGGAAGATTCAGGAATATCAAGGGCCACAGACAGCAGGCTGAGAAAACGGGTTGGTGCGTTATCCTGAGAATTTAGCGGAAACCACCGAACACCTTCGTCTTTGATACCCGCAGCCTGAACCCCCATGGCAACAGTATGGGATTTTCCATATCCACAAGGCGCTTCCACAAACGTCACGCCGCGTGGTGTTAATGCCTCGGCAACGAGAGCATCAAGATGAGGGCGTGCCAATGAATGGGTTGGAACAACAGGTAACTGCAACCTTTGCCTGAGCAAATCTCTTACGAGTTCACCCCGCTGTAGACCGCTATTTGCTGTCTGAAATTCGTCATTGGCCGCACAGCCATCATTGAATGATTTCACACACTGCCCCGCATACACCTTTAGTATGATAGCGAGGTTAAACCAATTGAGGGGCTGGCTGCAAAGTTTTGACGTAAAAGGTATTTATACCGTGACAGTTTTCCATCATGAAAACAGAAACGGCGGGCCGAAGCCCGCCGTTTCCTAAGATCAACACACCCGTTTAGCGGGTTCCGGCTCTGCGCAGAGCTGCCGGCGTGTAATCTCTGGATTGACGCTTGACGCCAAACTGGTAGGGGTTAACTTCCTCGTTTGTCAGACCCAGCACCAGGTAGCGGCCAGACAGAAGGTCATAAAGGGTTTCAACCGCATACCAGGGAACGATCTTATCGTAGAACTGCATGGAGTGAGCTTCTGCTACACGCCAGAGCTCGCCACGGCCATCGTAGTGGTCGATCACTGATGCCTGCCAGGTGTCTTCGTCAATATAGAAATCACGCTGGCCATAGATATGACGCTCGCCTTCTTTCAGGGTTGCACGAACATGCCAAACCCGGTGGAGCTCATAGCGGGTCAGATCCTGGTTGATATGGCCAGCTTTAACAATCTGGTCATAGCTCAGATCCCGGTCAACCAACTTGTAGGAGTTATACGGAATGTACATTTCCTTCTTGCCGACCAACTCCCAGTTGTAGCGATCTGGCGCACCGTTGAACATATCGAAGTTGTCCGACGTACGCATGCCGTCAGACGCAGTACCTGGCCCATCGTAGGCAACCTGAGGCGCACGTCGAACACGACGTTGGCCCGCGTTGTATACCCAAGCACGCCGTGGTTCTGAAACCTGGTCTATGGTCTCATGAACCAGCAATACGTTACCGGCCAGACGCGCCGGTGCGGTGATTGCCTGCTTGAAGTAAAACAGCACGTTGGCGTCCTCGTCCGGGCTGTAATCTTCCAGGTAAGTACGCCAGGTCAGCTCATCCTGAAACTTCACAATAGAGTATGCGCCATTGGCGGTAGGCGTTGCCTGCCCAACATTACGCTGCACCGAACCACCACGATAGCGTGTAATGTGGTTCCAGATTGCTTCCAGGCCGTTCTGCGGGATCGGGAACGGCGTCGCATACTGGTAGTTTCCGAGTCCGTTACCATCCTTGATCAGTTCCGTACCGGTCGCATTCTCGACGGTTTGATCCATAACGTCTTTCGGGTAGACCGCGGTGCGGTGAGTCTCGTACACCGGCAGTACATACTCCGGGTACTGCTTGATCATCGCAATCTGTCCGGGAGACAGGTTGTCAGCGTATTCCGCGACATTGCTCTGATCGATCGTGAACTGAGGCGACTCGTCCGGGAATGGGTTCACATAGATTCCGTCCCCTTTGTAGTCAGAGGGAGGCGTTGTCAAACCACCGGTCCAGGCAGGAATCGCACCACCGTTACCCGCCTTTTCTGCACCCATCGGCGTCAGTGAATCGCCGAGTTTGCCTGCTTCTTCGGAAGAAACTGCACCCCAGGCCTGGCCTGCTACAAGACTCGCAGCCAAAACGCCGGTGGCCAGTATTTTTTTGTTTAGTTTCATTTACAGTACCTCGTTAAACGAATTCTTGACGGTTCAGAATGAGTAGGAAACGCTGGCACTCACGAAGTCCCGATCAGTCAACTCGTTATACGGCTTGCCGCCGAAAAAGTTTGTATAACCGATGTTGCCGGTAATCTTGTTCTGATAAACACCCTGAAGGGAAAGGCCGATCGCTTTGCTGCCTTCGTTGAAAGCTCCACCAGGTTGCGGGCTATAACCCTGCACGTCATGACTCCAGGCCAACTGCGGTGACAGGTTTATACCGGCAATCGCGCTCGGGTAATCCCAGACCAAACGGGCGCGATAGCCCCAGGAAAAGTCTGTCGTGAAGCCTTCATTGGTGCAATAGCTTGCGTTGATGTTCACGCCTGCAGCGCAGACATCAACAATATTCCCACCACCAGCATCGGTCGGCAGCGTGCCGAGACCAAAGGTGCCCGAGCGGCCATAACGTGCCTCGTCAAGGCTTGGAAGATCGTGGATGTATGTTGCACCAAACTCCGTGATCAACGACAGACGGCTCGCGCCCATCACCTGATCGAAGAATTTGATCAATGTAAACTGAGCTTGGGAAACACCGAAACTATCATTACCCGAAACTCTGGAACCTGGAGTAAGCGTCCCGCCTGCTTCTTCAAGACGCTGTTGTTCCAGCTTACTTACCGGACTGCCATCAACCGGATTTGCAAGTTGAAGCCCGCCATAAATCAGCTCGAAGGCGTTCCATTGCAACGGCATTTTGTCACGATAGGAGTATTCTGCACCCAGAGACCACCCGCCTGCTACGTTAGTATTGACGCTAATACCGTAGAGGTTGATGTTTTCAGGATACTCAATGAAATAGGACGGGAAGGTTCCGCCAACGTCTTTAATGGTTCCACTGACGTAAGGCAGGCGGCTGTTGTACTTGATGTAATAGAAGCCGAACTCGGAATCGTTCAATGCAGGTACATACCAGCGCATGGCAACACCAAACTGGTCTTTTGAATCTGCCTCTACATCACCCAGGCGGGGTGCAATGAAGCCTTGCGCATAGGCCTGGGAATCCGGTAACTGCCCGGCAAGAAGCACTGGGCCGCAACCATCTCCTGCAAAATCATTGGTGGAGAAGAAAGTACCGCAATCATCAGGTCGAACCGGAGCCCAGTCGGTCTGCACGAATGCTTCGAGCGTGATGTTCTCGGTCACGCCCGCTGAGATGTAAAACATTTCCACCGGCAAAAGAGCATCTTTCAACTCAGAGCCCGGAGCTCTGAAAGCCGGGACATCCACCGGATTTATCGTGTTGATCCCACCCTGGATAAATGTGCTCTCACCCCAACTCAAAACCTGCTTACCGTAACGTACACTCAGGGGAACATCGCCGAGATACCAGTCAGTAAACACGTAGGCGTCCAGCAACTCACCACCGGACGCATTATCTTTTACCTGGCTATTCAGCTCCCGGCGTTGACCCACATCGTCAACAGCGCGCTGCTCGTCTTTCAGTTCGAAATCGTACCAGTAACGGCCCCGGACCAGCGCCCCGACTCGGGTAAGCATATCGCCGTTAACATCGTAGTTGAGGAAAAGCTCACTGTTGCCTTTGACGATCTTTGAGTAGGTGTCTCCCTTGCCAAAGTTCAGGTTACCGTCGTCGTAGTTGTTAGTAGACGCACCTGTGGTGGTGTTAGCATATTGAGGCCCGAGGTTACCTTGAGCAATCAGGCGTTTGTCCTGATCCGAAACTCGCCACCCAGCCCCGGCTGAAAGCGTGGTATTGAATTGGGCTTCTACATCCCCAAGGTAAAAAGAGTACGCAGATGCTTGGCCAGACATACCGGCCGCTACTGCCACAGCAAGCGGTAATTTTGTCCAACGCTGCCATTGGTGTATTTTTCTTGTCATTGGAAGGCTACTCCATTGTTGTTCTGAGTCGCTGCTCTGATTATTGGTATTCACGATGTATTGGAGGCTTCATGCACAGTGCTCGTGATGTAGGCACTATAGCTAACGCTGTCCAGTGCTTTGATCAGTCAAAAGTATGATTTTGCTCTCACCACCCGCTCACCCACCCGATCGACGTCGGGTTTTCTCGCACAGACTCACTATAGACAACAATTACGGATGCAACCACTTTGCTTTTGATGGTTTTTTTGCTCCTGCTAGGGCCTGTGTGGAGCCTGCAGATATTCTTGTGACTGCATTTCCAGGAGGCGGGATTCGGTGCGCTCGAATTCGAAGCTCAAGCGACCACCAGAGTAGAGCTCAGTAATAGGCACGGCTGCTGAAATGATCACTTTCACATTGCGATCATAGAACTCGTCGACCATGTTCACGAACCGGCGTGACTGATCATCTTTCTCGCCCCCGAGCACAGGGACGTTACTGATTATGATTGCGTGAAACTGGCGCGCCATCTCGATATAGTCGTTCTGGCTGCGAGGGCCGTCACACACGTCTTTGAAGTCAAACCAGACCACATCGTCAGCATGCTCCTGAGCCGGAATCTTGCGACCGTTAATCTCCATGGATTTACTATGCTTGCCGGCCTCCAACGCCAGTGCATCAAAGCTTCTGCGCAAAGAGGCATCAGCCTCTTCATCCAGCGGCGAATGATAAAGCTCAGCCTGCTCCAGTGTTCGCAAGCGGTAATCAACGCCGCCATCTACGTTCACTACGTCTGTGTGCTTGTTCACAAGTGCAATTGCAGGAAGGAAGCGCGCCCGCTGCAAGCCATCCTTGTAAAGGCCGTCGGGAACGATATTGGATGTACACACCAGGGTAACGCCACGTTTGAACAGCCCACCCATCAGGGTTGCGAGAATCATGGCATCGCCGATATCTGACACAAAAAACTCGTCAAAACAGATCACACGGGTCTCATCCGCAAACTTTTTCGCTACAAGATCCAGCGGATTCTTTTCACCCTTGAAGTTTTTAAGTTCCTGATGCACTCGCTGCATGAAACGGTGAAAATGCACGCGCATTTTGCGTTTGAAGGGCAGCGACTCAAAAAACGTGTCCATCAGGTAGGTCTTGCCTCTGCCAACGCCGCCCCAGAAATACAGGCCTTTAACTGGCTCCTCTCTGCCTTTTCTCAACTTGCGGCGCAATTTTGCCATTGCTTTTCCGCGTTCGCTTTCCGCTTCCACGAGTTTGTCGTAAAGTGTCTGGAGACGTCGAACAGCGTCTGCCTGGGCGGCATCACTGAGAAAATCCGGGCGTTCAAGATCTGCTTGATAGCGCTGCCAGGGGGTCTGGCTCGCAGTGGTTTCAGAGGGCATGGAAGCTGTCATCAGGAAATCCCGAGGTCTGATCGTTGATTTTGGCGCGGCGTATTATCGCGTATTTACGGTTTTTTCGCCATGCTGAAGGGCTGCGGGGGCAATACGACGATTGGCGCAGCACGCAAGCATGGGCTGATAGGGCCACGGGCGTTATACTGGCTTACATGACTTGGTTCATTTTTCAGGCAACAGGACGACACAGCATATGACAAACCTGATTCTGGCAGCGATTGCCGCATTGATTGTTGGCATTGTCATCGGAGTATTGGTCGGCCGCTCGGGGCAGGGGTCTTCCCTCAGGCAGCGCCGTGCAGAACAGCAGGCAGAAGAACTGCGCAACGAGTACACCCGTTATCAGGCCCAGGTAAATGAGCATTTTATGGAGTCGGCCCATTTGCTGAGCCGCTTTAACGATGCCTATCGCGATGTGAACCAGCATATGGCTCGCGGCGCTAACCGCTTGTGCAACGATGAGGACTGGATGGCAGAGCTTGCTGAACAAACCTCCCGCAAGCGCCTTGAGGAAGTCAGTGAGGACGGTGTTGAGCCGCCCCGTGACTATGCTCCCAAGACTTCAGGTACACTTTCGGAAGACTTTGGCCTGAAGAAAGGCGAGAAAGCAACCCAGGCTTGATCAGACCGGGTTATCGCAATCGATAAACCGATGATTGACGCCAAATTCCTTTTCTAACGCCACACCGAGCGCTTTTACACCATAGCGCTCGGTTGCGTGGTGCCCGGCGGCATAGTAATGGATGCCGCATTCTCTGGCTGTATGGGTGGTCGGTTCGGAGATTTCGCCGCTGATATAGGCATCGAGGCGGGCATTGATAGCTGTATCAATGAACCCTTGCGCCGCACCTGTACACCACCCTACCCTTTTGATTTCCGCTTTTCCGTCGCCGACCTTCAGTGGTTCCCGGTGAAGCGCTCTGGCGATGTGCAGCCCGAATTTTTCGGGAGACATTGCGCCCTGAAGCTCACCCTCCCAGACCAAACCGTTTAACGGGCGGGGATTCTCGATACTGAGGATGTCTGCCAGCTGGCGGTTGTTGCCGTATTCCGGATGGTCATCCAGAGGCAGGTGATAGGCGACCAGATTGATGTCGTTATCCAATAGCCGCTTGAGGCGTTCACGCTTCATACCCTGAATACGCTGGTCTTCGCCTTTCCAGAAGTAGCCGTGATGAACAATAACCATGTCGGCGTTTGCGGCAATGGCAGCTTCGATGAGTGCGCGGGAGGCGGTTACGCCAGTGATGATGGTTTTTACGTCGCGTTTGCCCTCAACTTGCAGTCCATTGGGGCAATAGTCCTGGAAGTTTTCTGGCTGGAGCCATTCATTGAGTTTCGCGAGGATACTGTCACGAGTTGCCATATATTTTCTCCTGGTAGCGATATCACCTGAAGCCGGACTAGCGGGGCGCGAAGGGGCCTTCCGGGAATGTCGGAGGCTATGGACGGCCGGAGACAAGCGCACATGGATGTGCTCGTAGCGGTTCCCGGGAGGCCCCTTCGCGCCCTGCCCTGTCCCAATCTAAAAGGCTAGAGCAAATTCAGGCCTGAGATCAAAGCATCATTCTGCTCGGGAGTACCAATGGTTATTCTCAGGAAGTCACTGATTCTGGGCTTGTTGAAGTGGCGAACAATAATACCTTGCTCTCTCAGAGCTTTCGCCAGACTTTCACCGGACTTCGCTTTATGACGGGCAAAAACGAAGTTGGCTTTAGATGGCAAGACTTCGAAACTCAGACCCTCCAGAGCCTCAGTCACACGCTCCCGCTCAGAAATGACGCCTTCGCAGGATTTTTGAAACCAGGCCTCGTCTTCGTAAGCGGCTTTTGCGCCAGCCAGAGCCAGCCTGTCCAGCGGGTAACTGTTAAAGCTGTTTTTGACGCGATTCAAAGCCTCAACCAGATCCGGGTGGCCAATTGCGAAGCCGACGCGGAGGCCTGCCAATGAACGGGCCTTGGAGAGCGTCTGACTGACCAGCAGATTGGAGTATTTATCCACAAGCTTGATAGCGGTTTCGCCGCCAAAGTCTATATAAGCTTCATCAACCACAACTACACGCTCAGGATTGGCCTGGAGGATAGTTTCCACATGCTCAAGCCCGAGGTAACGACCGGTAGGCGCGTTCGGATTGGGGAAGATGATCCCACCGTTGGGCTGCGTGTAGTCTTCTGGATCGATTTCGAAGCTATCGGTCAGGGGTACCTTTTTGCCTTCTATGTTGTATAGGCCACAGTACACCGGGTAAAAACTGTAGGTTATGTCCGGGAACAGGATAGGCTCGCCGTGCTGGAACAAGGCAAAAAATATGTGCGCCAGGACTTCGTCGGAGCCATTGCCCAGGAACACTTGCTCGGGCGTTACGCTGTGATAACCGGCAATGGTCTGGCGCAGGCTTTCGCCTTCGGGATCCGGATAGAGGCGCAGGCTGTCGTTGAGTTCCGCCTGGATGGCATCTATCACTTTTGGGGATGGGCCAAACGGATTTTCATTGGTGTTCAGCTTCACCAGGTTGGCCATTTTGGGTTGCTCGCCTGGCACATAAGGAACCAAGCTCTTAACCAGGGGGCTCCAGAATTTACTCATTTCATTGCTCCGGTGGAGACGGCAGTTGGGGCGGCATCTGCTCCGGGAACCGCTACGAGCACATCCATGTGCCCTTGTCTTCGGACGTCCATGGCCTCCGACATTCCCGGAGCAGATGCCGCCCCAATTGCCTGCAAACTTTGGTGATATATTCAAATAGCTCGGGTCATTTTCAAGCTGACTAAAACTAGTCGCTTTTAATACGGTACTCAGCAGATCGTGCGTGAGCCGTAAGCCCCTCTCCCCTTGCCAGAACAGAGGCTACTCGCCCCATCCGGTCGGCACCTTTGGCACTGAAGCCAATAATAGAGGAGCGCTTCTGGAAATCGTAAACACCCAGTGGGGATGAAAATCGGGCTGTGCCGCTCGTAGGCAGTACGTGGTTCGGGCCAGCACAGTAGTCACCCAATGCTTCAGCGGTGTAGCGACCCATGAAGATAGCGCCAGCATGGCGGATTTCTTCCAGCAGAGCTTCCGGATCTTCGACCGACAACTCCAGATGTTCCGGCGCGATTCGGTTGGAGACCTTGGCAGCTTCGCTTAAATCTGCAACTTGTATCAGAGCTGCGCGATCAGCCATAGAGGCGCGGATGATGTCGGCGCGCTCCATGGTGGGCAGTAGCTTGTTGATACTGGCCTCTACGGCATCGAGGAAGTCTGCGTCGGGGCTGACCAGAATGGACTGGGCCTGTTCGTCATGCTCGGCCTGGGAGAACAAGTCCATGGCGATCCAGTCAGGATCTGTTTTACCGTCACAGATCACGAGGATTTCCGAAGGGCCGGCAATCATGTCGATACCGACGGTGCCGAAGACTTCGCGCTTGGCCGTAGCCACAAAGATATTACCGGGACCAACAATCTTGTCCACAGCAGGGATGGTTTCTGTACCGTAGGCCAAAGCACCAACCGCCTGCGCGCCGCCGACGGTGAACACACGATCAACGCCCGCAATAGCGGCGGCGGCCAGCACCAGATCATTCACCACACCATCCGGAGTGGGAACCACCATGATAACTTCGCCCACCCCAGCCACTTTCGCGGGGATGGCGTTCATCAGAACGGACGAAGGATAGGCTGCTTTACCACCGGGCACGTAAAGCCCAGCGCGATCCAGCGGTGTCACCTTCTGGCCCAGCACAGTGCCGTCTTCATCCTGATACTGCCAGGACTTCTGATTCTGGCGCTCGTGATAATCCCGCACCCGATCCGCAGCCTGTTCCAACGCAACGCGCTGTTCTTTCGGAATTGCATTCAGCGCTTGCTGCAAACGACTCTGACTCATCTCCAACTCAGCGACGCTGGCAACATCCAGCCGATCAAACTTCTCTGTAAACTCCAGAACTGCCTGATCACCACGGGTTTTAACTTCGTGCAGGATATGACGCACCGACTCGTTCACCTGATGATCAACACTGTCGTCCCAGGCCAGCAGCGCAGCCAGCGCGCTATCAAAGTCACTTTGGGAGGCGTTCAATCGTTTGATGCTAACGGTCATTTCTCAAATCCTGCTTTGGATTAATTCTAAAAGCGTACACTCATGTTTCTGCGAAGCTGTTGGGCAAGGCTGACCAAAACTGTGCGGAGCCATGGATGGCGTAGCCAAGCGTACACGGACGTATTCACAGCGTGTTTTGGTCAGCCTTGCCCGACGGCTTCAGCGCACAAGGTATCTTTAGCGGCGCCTATCCACAGCAGCCGCCATCTTCTCAATGATGGGGTTAATCTGCTGATGTTTCATCTTCATAGAAGCACGATTCACCACCAACCGACTGCTGATGTGATCAATCAACTCACGGGCTTCAAGGCCATTGGCCTTCAACGTATTGCCCGTATCCACGATATCGACAATCTCATCTGCCAAACCGAGTATCGGGGCCAACTCCATCGCGCCGTAAAGCTTGATGATATCGGCCTGGCGCCCCTGGGCCGCATAATACCGGCGAGCCATATTAACGAACTTGGTTGCTACCCGAATGCGCCCGGCGGGCGGCGTTTCACCTTTGGGGCCGGCGGTCATGAGGCGGCAGCGGGAGATGTTCAGGTCCAAAGGCTCGTAAAGCCCTTCCCCGCCATGCTCCATCAGCACATCCTTACCCGTCACACCCAAATCGGCGCCGCCATATTGCACATATGTGGGCACATCAGTTGCACGAATAATAAGCACCCGCACATTCGGATCTGTGGTGGGAAACACCAGCTTACGGGATTTCTTGATGTCGTCGACCAGCTCAATTCCGGCTTCTGCCAGCAGTGGCAGAGTTTCTTCCAGGATTCGCCCCTTCGACAAGGCGATGGTAATGGAGTCTGTCATGCGTCCTTCCGGTTCCCCACTTGTGTCTGTCACGCTGGCAGGCGGCGGATACTTCCACCAAGCAGCTGCAATTTTTCTTCAATGCACTCATAACCACGATCGATATGGTAGATACGGTCGATAATAGTATCCCCATCGGCTATCAGACCTGCGATTACCAGACTGGCGGATGCCCGCAGATCCGTTGCCATAACCGGCGCGCCTGTCAGATGATCAACGCCTTTGATAATGGCAGCATTGCCTTCCAAGGTGATATCCGCCCCCATGCGGGTCAGTTCCTGAAGGTGCATGAAACGATTCTCGAAAACGGTCTCGATGATGGTGCCTGTACCTTCCGCCACTGCATTCATCGCGGCAAACTGCGCCTGCATGTCCGTGGGGAAAGCCGGGTAAGGCGCTGTACGAATATTAACCGCCTTCGGACGCTGACCTTTCATATCCAGCTCGATCCAGTCAGGACCCGAAGTGATGTGGGCGCCGGCTTCTTCCAGTTTGAGCAACACGGCATCGAGAAGATCCGCGCGGGTATCTTTTAGTTTTACGCGGCCACCGGTCGCGGCTGCCGCCACCAGGTAGGTACCCGTTTCAATACGATCTGGTAGCACGTTGTAGTGACAGCCGTGCAAACGCTCAACACCTTCAATAACAATAGTCGAAGTGCCTTGCCCGGTGATTTTTGCCCCCATGGCAATCAGGCATTCAGCCAAATCAACGACTTCCGGCTCGCGGGCAGCGTTTTCGAGTATGGTTGTGCCTTCAGCAAGAGCCGCAGCCATCAACAGGTTTTCCGTGCCGGTCACCGTCACCACATCCATAAAAATGTGCGCACCTTTCAAGCGCCCATTGGTTTTCGCCCGGATGTAGCCGTTCTCTACCTTGATATCCGCGCCCATCTGCTCAAGGCCCTGAATATGCAGGTTTACCGGGCGGCTACCAATGGCACAGCCACCAGGCAGAGAAACTTCAGCTTCGCCGAAATGCGCGACCAACGGCCCAAGCACCAGAATGGAGGCACGCATGGTTTTCACCAGCTCGTAAGGCGCATGAAAATGCTTGATGGTGTTAGCGTGAATTTCAACGCTCATCTTCTCATCAATCATTAGTTCCACACCCATGCGGCCAAGCAGCTCGATCATGGTTGTCACGTCGTGCAGGTGCGGCAGATTGCCTACGGTCACCGGCTCATCCGCCAGCAAGGTGGCAGCAAGAATAGGAAGGGCGGCATTCTTAGCACCGGAAATCCGGATTTCGCCGTCCAGGGGCTTGCAGCCCCGGATCAAAAGTTTGTCCACAATGGTAATCCTGTCGTGTGCGAGCTGTTCAGCCCTGGCGCGCGGCCCATTCAGCCGGTGTAAAAGGTTTCGGATGAAGGGCATGAATAGTGCCATCCATGATTTGCTGGAATAGCGCCTTGTTGATCAGTTGCTGCCGCTTGATGCTCGACAGGCCTTCGAAAACCTCACCTATGACTACCACCATGTAATGGCTGCCGTCGATCTGTACCTGCACTTCACAATCAGGCAGTGCTTCTTTGACCAGCTCGGAGACTTCGGTGGCGTCCATAGTAAATCCTCGGGTTTTATTGAAATCAGGGGCGGGATTGTAACCAATCCGCGAGGTTGCTCAAAGCCGCAAGCGAAACGAGGCGCTCTGGTGCGCCTGTGAAAGACAGTGAAACACCCTGCTTTTCAGCAAGCCGACTCCAACATAAAAGCATAGATAGGGCCGCACTGTGAGTGGTGGTCAAGCCTTCAAGATCTACCACCAGGCTTCCGCTAGCCGTTTTGATCAGCCGCTCGCCCTCAGCTCGCAATGGCAACACTGTGTGGGCGTCAATGGCTCCGGCAACCGCGAGCACGCCACCCTTTTGCTTCACCGTCGGTAGTTCTGTGTTCATGAATTGTTCACTTCGTCTTCCAGGTTGAGAGATTTCACTGCATCACTCCATCCGTCGATCACTACCTGAACCTGCCCACGGTTGGCTTCCATTTCCTGGGTGAAGCGATCCCGGAACGACAGGCCGATGTTAACTCCCTCGACGATCACATTTTCCATCATCCAGTTACTGCCCTCCCGGCGATACATGGAATAGGTGACTGAGTGACGATTTCCCGTGGCAGTAATCACTTCCATGGCCACAGAAGCACGGTTATCGTTCTGCGGATTGATGGAAGCATCGTTGACATTGATTCTGAAATCTTCCGCACTCACCAACGCCTGAGCATAGCTGTCGAACAGGCTGCGCTTGAATTTAACCACAAACTCATCCCGCTGTTCGGGAGTTGTTTGCCGCGCATAACGACCCATTACCCGGGCTGCAATTCGGCGAAAATCAACAAAACCCTCAAGTGCATCGTCCATACTCTGGTAAAACGCCTCAGGATCACGGTCATAAAGCCCGCGCTCGGCGTTAAGTTTCTCTACCAGCATCTGTGTATTCTCATCCACATACTGCTGCAAGTCTTCTTCCGGGCCCGCATGAACTGATGCCACGCAAAACGCCATCAGAGTCAGAGCGAGAAAAAATCGTTGTATTGACGCAATCACCTGATTCTCCTGTTCTGTCGCAAAACTGGCTTATTTGCCAGACGCAAAATTGCTGATCAGCCGTTCGATATTCATGGCAGACTGGGTGGAGTAGAACGTGTCGCCCTCTTTGAGGGAGTCCATTTCACCACCAATTGATATATCAATGTACTGCTCGCCCAGCAATCCGGATGTACGTATTACTGCAGCGCTATCTGCGGGGATATTGTCCACATCACCATGGATGGACATAGCGACCCGCGCCTGGAAGGTTTCCTTGTTCAGACTGATGGAATCAATAGTGCCCACCGTTACGCCTGCCATGGACACCCTGCCCCGGGGTGTAATACCGCCGGTGTCATTAAAGTCGGCATAGATGGTGTAGGTACTTTTTGCGGATTTTGGCGACAGCCCGCTAACCTGCAGCGCGAGAAACAGCAGCGCTGCAAGCCCCGCCAGCATAAACAGGCCAACTGTGATATCCGTTGTTCTTTGTGTCATTACCCGCTCCCGGTATTATCTCGTCAGTCGTTAATCAGAAGTTGCCGAACATTACGGCAGTGAGCACAAAATCCAGCCCCAGCACGGCCAGCGAGGAATAAACTACCGTTTTTGTAGTAGCTGAGCTGATTCCTGCCGATGTGGGTACACAGTCGTAGCCCTGATAAACCGCAATCCAGGCGCACACAAAGCCGAACACCACGCTTTTAATCACGCCATTTACTACATCGTCCCAGAAGTCCACTGAGGCCTGCATATTGCCCCAATATGAACCCTCAAAAACGCCCAGCCATTCGACACCAACCAGCATTCCGCCCCAGATACCTACCATTGAAAAAATGATAGCCAGCACCGGCATGGCAATGAAACCCGCCCAGAGCCTGGGAGCAATAACCCGCCGCAAAGGGTCGACCCCCATCATTTCCATACTGGACAGCTGCTCGGTCGCTTTCATCAAGCCGATCTCAGCGGTCAACGCCGAGCCTGCGCGCCCGGCAAACAGCAGTGCGGTTACCACAGGCCCGAGCTCACGCACCAGGGTAAGCGCAATCATCTGCCCTATGGCCGCTTCGGAACCAAAATCGCTGAGAATTGTATAGCCCTGAAGGCCGAGTACCATGCCGATAAACAGGCCGGAAACCACTATGATAGCCAGCGATAACACACCAACCGAATACAGCTGCTTCATCAAAAGCGGGAAACCGGTTGCTGGGTGCGGAACACCTGACAAGACGCCCGCCAGAAAGCGGCCAGCCTGGCCGAAGGATATAACAAGGTCGATCCCGCTACGCCCGAAGGAAGCGATTCTGTTGATCACGAGACACCTCCCGAGAGACCAAAATCTTCAGCCGCAGCCGAGGATGGGTAATGGAACGGCACGGGGCCATCCGGGTGCCCGTTCAAAAACTGTTGTACCTGCTCGGACGGATGATCCTGCAACTCGGCAGGTGTACCTGTACCAATCACTTTTCCATCCGCGATAATACAGGCGTAATGGCAGATGCTCAGGGATTCTTTTACGTCGTGGGAGACCAGAACACTGGTGAGCCCCATGGAGCTGTTGAGGTCACGAATCAGTTTCACCAGCACACCCATACCAATCGGGTCCTGCCCGGCAAAGGGCTCATCGTACATGATCAGCTCCGGATCCAGAGCAATACTGCGGGCCAGAGCGACGCGCCGACCCATACCACCGGAAAGTTCCGATGGCATAAGTTTGCGCGCACCACGCAAACCAACGGCCTCCAGTTTCATCAATACGATGTCGTGAATCATGTCTTCCGGCAATTTCGTGTGCACACGCATCGGGAAAGCCACATTCTCGTATACGCTCAAATCGGTAAACAAGGCACCGCTCTGGAATAACATGCCCATTTTTTCCCGAAACTTGTAAAGCTCTTTACGGCGAAGTTCAGAAATCGGGTGACCATCCACCATAATGCTGCCGGAATCTGGCCGGAGCTGACCACCAACCAAACGCAACAAAGTGGTTTTCCCGCTGCCGCTAGGGCCCATAATGGCGGTAATTTTTCCACGGGGAATGTCCACGGAAACACCATTAAAAATGCGGCGACCGGAGCGCGAAAATACAACGTCCTTTAATGAAATGTACGAGCTCAAACCCATATTCCTTACCTTTCAGCCCATAGCCTTTAGCTCTCAACGCATAGCGCTTGGCTTTCAAAGACCGGCTACATTATTCTAAGGAGCCCACAAGCTCAATCAGTGGTTCGTAAAATGAATTGATAGCAATGATCAGTTTCACTGAACTTTACAGAGAAATCCTTGCAGATTTCGCTACAACGCCCGCTACTGCAATCTCTGATGAACATCCAGTAACCAGGCCTCGCGACTGGTGGGAAATGTTATACTTCGTCAACTTTATCGCATTCCCGTAAATTAACGAAAAAGCAGGCCCTTTGCCCGATGACTGAGCAAAAAACATTCGATTTCCGGAATCCCGCACTCCAGGCCATTCGCATTGAGCGCGATGCAATCAGCGCCCTGGAAAATCGCATCGATGAGCACTTTGTACGTGCCTGCGAAGTAATCATGGCATGCAAAGGCCGTGTCGTGGTGACAGGCATGGGCAAGTCCGGCCATGTGGGTAACAAGATTGCGGCTACCCTGGCCAGTACCGGCACCCCTTCTTTTTTTGTTCACCCAGGGGAAGCCAGCCATGGCGATATGGGCATGATAACCAGCCAGGACGTCGTAATTGCCATTTCGAACAGCGGCAACACCAGCGAAGTGGTTACCATCCTGCCACTCATCAAACGCATGGGCGCACCTCTGATCAGCATGACCGGCAACCCGGCGTCCGTACTGGCGAAAGAGGCGGTTGCGAACCTGGATGTCAGAGTGGAAACAGAGGCTTGCCCTCTTGGACTGGCGCCGACATCCAGTACAACCGCAACCCTGGTGATGGGCGATGCCCTGGCCGTTGCCTTGCTGGAGGCGCGGGGCTTCAGCGCGGAAGACTTCGCGATCTCACATCCGGGCGGCAGCCTGGGTCGTAAACTCCTGCTACGGGTATCCGACATTATGCACACCGGTGATCGCATACCCGTGGTAGGGGAAGACACCACCCTGAGCGGCGCTTTGTTGGAGATATCCCGCAAAGGGTTGGGAATGACCACCGTCGTAAACAGTGATGGTTCCATGACTGGCATTTTCACTGACGGCGACTTGCGCCGTACCCTGGATAAGTCCATTGATGTACACACCACCCCAATGCGGGATGTGATGACGCGCAATGGAAGAGCCATTCAGCCGGATCAGCTGGCAGCCGAGGCCCTCAACGTTATGGAAGGCCTGAAGATAAACGCACTCCCCGTGGTCGACGAAAACGGCGCCCTGGTTGGAGCCATTAACATGCACGACCTCCTCCGCGCCGGAGTTATCTAAAAAGCTGCTTAAAGAGTTATTCAGAGATCGATTTAATGGAAGAACTAAAAAGCCCACTTCAGGAAAACTGGCCCGACACCCTGCTGACGAAAGCAGCGCGCATCAAGCTTGTTGCTTTGGACGTTGATGGCATCATGAGCAACGGCAAAATTTACTTCAGCGCAAAAGGCGATGAACTGAAAGGTTTTAACATTCTGGACGGGCTGGGTCTCAAACAGATCATGGCAGCGGGCATCACTGTAGCCGTCATTACCGGCCGCAATTCACCGCTTACTGAAAAGCGTATGAAAGACCTTGGAATCCCTCATCTTATGCAGGGTCGCGAGGATAAAAAGGTCGCCCTGCAAGAGTTGGTGAGCACGCTGGGCATTCTGCCAGAAGCCATCGCCTACATGGGCGATGATTTGCCGGACCTGCCCGCCATTCGCTACGCGGGCCTTGGGGTTACGGTTCCGAACGCATACTGGCTGGTGAAAGAGCATGCGGATTACTGCACCGAGGTTAGCGGTGGCAACGGAGCCGTGCGCGAACTCTGTGACCTGCTACTGACGGCAGGGGGCAGCCTGAACTCAGCATTGACGCCCTATCTGGAACCATAGCCATGGCACAAAGCGAAAAGAACAGCCTGCTATCTTTGCTGGCCATGGCAAACAGGCCACGACTTCGCATGCTCGCGCTGGCAGCCACCATCGCCGCCACGTTTTTCCTTCTGTGGCAAAGTGACGAATCACCGGTAACCAGTTACAGCGATGCCAGACAGCTCCGAGGAGCGGGTGAACCCGACGGTTTTGTAATCAACGGCAGCTACACATCTTACGATGACGCAGGCAATCGCAAGATCGTTTTTACCAGCCCCCGTATCGAACAGTTTGAAGAGGGAAACCGGGCTACCATGGAGCTGCCCAATGCAGAGGTGTTCAGCGCAACCGAAACTGAGCCATGGGTACTCAAAGCCGAGAGCGGCAACCTGCTGCAGGGCGAAGACCTGTTACACCTGACCGGCAACGTCCGCGTGGTGCGCACAATTGGTGAGCGTGAAGCGACTCTGGTCACAGAGAGCCTGACCCTGGACAACAATCAGGGTAAAGTCTACACCGATGATTTTGTAGAAATTACTGACAGCGTGGGCACTACCCGGGCTAAAGGCATGAACGCGTGGATTGATGAACGCATTCTGGAACTCAACTCCCAGGTGGAAGGACGCTATGAAACCGTCAGATAACTCAATGCGCAAAGTACTTGCCGGCATTCTGGTTGCAAGCCTCACTGGCCCGGCAATGGCATTTGATCTTGACTCCGACTCCCCTATTACCGTCAGCGCTGACAGCGCTCGTCTCGACGACGGTAAGGGCATTGCCACCTACACCGGAGCTGTAGAACTGGTTCAGGGCAAAACCCGTCTAACGGCGGAACGTGTCGTTCTGTATCGCAGCGCCGAAGGCCTGAACCGCATTGAGGCCAATGGTACTCCTGCACGCTACCAGCAGCCGGTTACCAGCGGAGAAGGTGAAACCGATGCCAAAGCCCTCAACATAACCTGGTCGGCCTCTGACAAACAGCTCACCTTTGAACGCGAGGCTGTGATTGAGCAGAATGGCAACGTGTTCAGCGGCGACATTATTCATTACGATACCGAGCAACGAGTGGTCACTGCAGAAGGCAGCGAGGATACCGGCGCTGGCCCGGGCCGGGTCGAAATGATCATCCAGCCCCGCGGTACCAACTCCAACCAATAACAGCTGATTACAGCAAACAGAGGTTCGATGGCAGTTCTCAGAGCGAGCAACCTGGCGAAAAGCTACAAACAGAAAAAAGTGGTCATCGATGTTTCGCTGGAAATTCGCAGCGGTGAAATCGTCGGACTGCTCGGCCCTAACGGCGCCGGCAAGACCACCTGTTTCTATATGATTGTAGGGCTGGTGAACGCCGACAATGGCCGCATAACCATCGACAGCCAGGACATTACGCCCTTACCCATGCACGGACGAGCCCGCAAAGGGATTGGCTACCTGCCGCAGGAAGCCTCGGTGTTCCGCAAGCTCTCCGTGCGAGATAACATCATGGCGATTCTGGAAACCCGCAAAAACCTCAATCGTGCTGACCGCCTGCAGAAGCTCGAGCAGTTGCTGGAAGAATTTCACATCACCCATATTCGCGATAGCCTTGGCATGGCGCTCTCCGGGGGTGAACGCCGCCGGGTTGAGATCGCCCGCGCTCTGGCGATGGAACCCGCCTTTATTCTGCTCGACGAGCCATTTGCAGGTGTAGACCCTATCTCCGTGAGTGATATCAAACAGATTATTCGTCACCTCCGGGACAAAGGTATAGGTGTTCTGATCACCGATCACAACGTGCGCGAAACACTGGATATCTGCGAGAACGCTTACATTGTTTCAGGTGGCCACATTATTGCCTCTGGAAATTCGGAATCTATTCTGGCCAATCAACAAGTTAAAGAAGTGTATCTTGGCAATGAATTTCACCTGTAAGCCTTGTTTTCGACACTCGGTTACACCCGTTCGATTGTTTTGCAGACCCGGAGCAAGTAAACTCGGCAAAGAACTTGCTAGGATAATCTAAAGTGGCGGCAAGTAGCCGGCATACATAGATTTTTTAGTCAATGCAAGAAATTCAGAGTGGGTATAAGTGACGGATCCTGAGCGATGGTTATGAAAGCCTCATTACAATTAAAGCTGGGTCAAAGCCTGACCATGACGCCCCAGCTGCAACAGGCGATCAGGCTTCTGCAGTTATCAACTCTCGATCTTCAGCAGGAAATCCAGCAAGCCCTGGAATCCAATCCCCTGCTGGAAGCCTCGGAAGATGACGACCAGTCTGAATCGACCCCAGCCGATAACGATCAGGGCGAGCACAAAGACACCGCGTCGGAGGAAGTTTCGGCCGACGTAGCTGGTGACTCTAACGCTTCTGACTGGGATGAAAACGAAACCGGCCCGGACTGGCAGTCCGAAAACGAAATACCGGATGCGCTTCCCGATGATCTTCCCGTAGATACCGCCTGGGAAGATGTTTATCAGTCCGCTCCCGCCCCGGCCGCGCGGAACGATGATGAGAACGACCACGATTTCGAAACCCGGAACTCTCCGACCGAAACCCTCAGGGACCATCTTGAATGGCAGCTCAACCTTACTCCGTTGAGTGAGCGGGATCAGGCCATTGCTCATGCTTTGATGGATGCGGTAGATGAGCGCGGGTATCTCACCAGCACACTTGATGAGATCTACGCGGGCCTGAGTGACGAGAGCGATGAAGACCCTCTTGAAATGGATGAAGTGGAAGCCGTTTTACGGCGGCTGCAGTACTTCGATCCGCCGGGGGTTTTCGCCCGGGATCTGCAGGATTGCCTGTTGATTCAACTCAACCAACTGCCCCCGGAAACACCCTGGCTGGCCCAGGCGCGCCTGGTTATCACCCATTATATAAATCTGCTGGGCAATCGCGATTATGCCCAGTTGCTTCGCCGCAGCCGCCTAAAAGAAGACCAGCTGCGTGATGTGCTCGCGCTGATCACCAGCCTTAATCCGCGGCCTGGTGACATTATCGATCGCACAGAACCGGATTATGTCATTCCCGATGTCATCGTACGCAAACACAACGGCCGGTGGCGCGTGGAGCTGAATCCGGAAATTGCACCGCGCATACGCGTGAATGCCAGCTATGCTTCATTGATAAAGCGTGCGGACAGCAGCGCTGACAATACCTATCTTCGTGACCAGCTTCAGGAGGCCAAGTGGTTCATAAAAAGCCTGCAAAGCCGGAACGAAACTCTGTTGAAGGTAGCCACACGTATTGTTGAGTACCAGCAGGGCTTTCTGGATCATGGAGAGGAGGCGATGAAGCCGCTGATTCTCTCTGATATCGCCCAGGTAGTGGAAATGCATGAGTCCACCATTTCCCGTGTAACGACGCAGAAGTACATGCATACCCCTCGGGGTATCTTCGAGCTGAAGTACTTTTTTTCTAGCCACGTCAGCACTGACGAGGGCGGAGAATGCTCCTCAACCGCGATTCGCGCCATGATCAAAAAGCTGATTGCGGCCGAAACACCTAAAAAGCCGTTGAGTGACAGCAAGATTGCGACCATGCTTGGGGAACAGGGAATCAAAGTGGCGAGGCGCACAGTTGCAAAATATCGCGAAGCCATGCACATTCCGCCCTCGAACGAACGCAAGCGCCTGGTTTGAACCGGACGCGGTTAACTGACTACTACGGATTTCGCTGGCACAGTCACAAACGCCAGCACTCAGTCCGGCTCCAGGAGCCGGAACGAATGACAACAGGAGACGTCTATGCAACTCAACATTTCAGGCCATCACGTAGAACTGACTCCCGCTTTGAAGGAATATGTATCCGAAAAGTTTGAACGGCTGGAGCGGCACTTCGACCATATCAGTAACTGCCAGGTAACACTGGAAGTTGATAAGGTTCGGCAGATCGCCGATGCTACGCTCCACGTGGTTGGTGGTGAGATTCACGCAAAGGCGGAAAACGAGGATATGTATGCGGCTATCGACGGCCTCGTCGACAAGCTTGACCGACAGATCCTTAAGCACAAAGAGAAAAGCCTGGACAGGATGCAGGGAAATACCGCCCGATAGGCGGCCATTTTCAGGCATGTAATCTAATCAAGCTGCGGCCCGGACAACGTGCCGCAGCTTTATTTTAACGGAAGCGCGGTCGATTCATGAGCGACACATCCCTGACAATAGACAACATTCTTGCACCGGAACTGACCCTGTGTAAGGTACCCGCCTCGAGTAAAAAGCGGGTTCTGGAGTTCATTGCCGAGCAGATCCGTCAGCAAAATGATTCACTCAGCGAGAGCCAGATTTTCAACAATCTGATCGCTCGTGAGCGGCTGGGCAGCACCGGAATCGGCCAGGGGATCGCCATCCCCCACTGCCGCCTGGAAGGGCTTGAGCACGTTATTGGCGTTCTGATGACGCTGGACGAAACTGTCGAGTTTGATGCGATTGATAACCAGCCGGTGGATCTTGTATTTGCACTGGTGGTACCCAAGGAAGCCACCAGTGAGCACCTTGAGTTACTGAGCCAGCTCGCCGAGAAATTCAATGAGCGTACCTTCTGTGACCGTCTCAGGCAGAGCGAAGATGCTAGCACGCTTTACCAACGCATGACCGCCGCGAGCGGCTGACATCCACTCTGGGAACAGGCTGTTTCATCATGAAGCTCATCATCGTCAGTGGCAGGTCCGGCTCCGGCAAGAGTACCGCCCTTCACGTACTGGAAGACCTCGGATACTACTGTATTGATAACCTGCCGATCGGGCTGCTGTTTCCTCTTACCCGGGAAGCTGCTAACCAGAGTGCTCCCGGGCGACTCGACAAAATGGCGGTCAGTATCGATGCCCGTAACCTGTCCGGCGAACTGGCCAATTTTGAGGCGATTTACCGCAAGCTTCGCAGAGATGACATTCAGGTAGAGATCATCTTTCTGGATGCCGATGAACAGTCCTTGCTGCAACGCTTCCATGCCACCCGGCGCAAGCACCCGCTGAGCGACGACAAAACCTCGCTCAGGGAGGCAATCAGCAACGAAAAGAGTCTGCTTGAGCCGCTCTCAAAGCTCTCGGACCTCTACATCAACACCAAAGGGCTGTCGATGTATGAGCTGCGGGATATGGTGAAGCAGCGGGTAGCGGGTCGTAAGGATCAGGAACTGGCCTTGCTTTTCCAGTCCTTCGGTTTCAAGCACGGCGTACCTCTGGATTCCGATTATGTGTTTGATGTGCGCTGCCTGCCCAATCCCTACTGGGATACCAGCCTGCGAAAGTTTACAGGCCTTGATCAGCCAGTGATCGAGTTTCTTGAAAAAGAGCCTTCAAGCAAAAAAATGATAGCCGACCTCATTACGTTTCTGGAGAGCTGGATTCCCTCCTTTGCGGATAGCAATCGCAGCTACATGACCATTTCCATTGGTTGCACTGGCGGTCAGCACCGATCTGTTTATATCTGCGAACAGTTGGGGCGGCACTTCCGGGAACACACCAGTAACGCTCAGGTACGTCACACCGAGCTACCGCATTTGCAGGCCCGGAAAGAGGTCTGAACCAGCGTGATACGGCAGCATATTGTGATTATCAATAAACTCGGTCTGCATGCCCGGGCCACCGCCAAGCTGGTTGCCACAGCGTCGGCATTTGATTGTTCCGTCAAAGTCTGCGGCAAAGGTCGCGAGGTGGACGCAAAAAACATCATGCAGGTCATGATGCTTGCTGCCAGCAAAGGCACAGAAGTGGAACTCGTGGCAGACGGCCCGGGCGAGCAGGAAGCTATTGAGGCCCTTGCCGGGTTGATCAACGACTATTTCGGGGAAGGTGAGTAACTCACCATTTTTCACTGAACATCCCTGTAACTCTTTCTCACGTGCACAGCCTAACTCCGTTATAATGCAGGTGTTTTCTGAGCTCAGGTGATTCATGTCCGATATTCTGGAAAAAAGCCAAGCCCGCCAACGTCTTCGCTCACTGAGTGAAGCGCTGGACAGTGGCGCCCTGAAACAGGTCGCCCGCATTCTCAATGGCGGCCTGAGCCCCAGTGATATCGCTCACCTGCTTGAATCTTCGCCTCCACGCCAGCGTGCCGTGCTATGGAACCTGGTAGACAAACAGCTGGAAGGCGAGGTTCTCCAGTATCTTAATGAAGATATTCGTGCCGAATACCTGAGCCGCCTGAATGCTCAGGAGCTGGCAGATATCATCGAGGACTTCGAGTCCGACGATCTCGCCGACCTTCTGCAACAGCTGCCGGATGCGGTGATCCAGGAAGTCCTGGACACCATGGACGAACAGGACCGGCAGCGGGTCGAAGAAGTGCTTTCCTACCCGGAAGACACTGCAGGCGGCCTGATGAACACGGATACCATCACCGTGCGCCCCGACCTGAGCATGGATGTGGTCTTGCGGTACCTGCGCCGGCACAAAGCGCTACCGCCCATGACCGACAGCTTGATTGTGGTAAGCCGCAGGGACGAGTTTATCGGCATGCTTCCCATTACCAAAATGCTTGTATCCAACCAGAGCGCAACGGTACGGGAAGTCATGGACACCGATATCGAGCCTATTCCCGTCACCCTTTCCGATACTAAAGTGGCCACGCTGTTTGAACGTTACGACCTGATTTCCGCCCCCGTTGTGAGCGACGAGGGTCGCCTGTTGGGCCGGATCACCATCGATGACGTGGTAGATGTTATCCGGGAGGATGCAGATCACTCGCTGCTGAGCATGGCCGGCCTCGATGACGATGAAGACACCTTTGCCCCGGTATGGAAGACCACCCGCCGCAGAGCTGTCTGGTTGGGTGTCAATTTGATCACGGCTTTCACTGCCTCCGGGGTGATTGGGCTGTTCGAGGGCACCATCGACAAAGTTGTCGCCCTTGCGATACTGATGCCTATCGTGGCCAGCATGGGGGGCATAGCAGGCAGCCAGACTCTCACTCTGGTTATCCGGGGCATGGCCGTGGGGCAAATCAGTGGCGCCAATGTAGGCTGGCTGCTGAACCGGGAGTTTCTATCGGGAATCCTTAATGGTTTGCTCTGGGCTGTCGTGGTGGCGGCCGCTGCCATGGCCTGGTTCCAGGATGTCCTTATAGGCGCTATCATTGCCGCTGCACTGGTTATCAACCTGGTCGTCGCCGCATTGGTGGGCACGGTACTGCCACTATTCCTGAAATCCCGAAACATCGACCCTGCCCTGGCCGGCAGCGTTATATTGACCACCGTGACAGATGTGGTGGGCTTCATGTCATTTCTGGGCCTTGCGACCATCGTCTACGCCTGACTCGAAAACCCTGGATGCACTAATGATTGACAGCGATCACGAAGATAACGATACCTACGAATATTCCGGCCCGAGTAAATCCCAGCTAAAGCGGGAGATGCACGCACTGCAGGGTATTGGTAAGCGCATGATGGAGCTGAGCGATGAGCAGCTTGATACGCTTACTATCAGCGATACTCTGAGGCACGCCATTGAGGAGTCGCGCAGGATACGCCAGAACGAAGCCAAGCGACGCCATCTGCAGTACATCGGCAAGATTATCCGACAGGAAGATGATCCGGAAGCGGTGCAGCGTGCCATTGATGCCTTCGATTCAGGCAGCGAAGAACATACACGTCGCCATCACCTGGCTGAACGCTGGCGTGACCGTATGATTGCAGAAGGTGATGCCGTGGCGGGTGAGTTCTTCAGATACTGCCCGGATGCTGACATACAACACTTACGCAATCTGGTTCGCAACGCCCGCAGGGACGTTGAAAAGCAGAAAAATACTGGCCAGACCCGCAAACTGTTCCGCTACCTGAGGGAGCGTATTGACGAGGTTGAGGCCTAACCCAGATTAGCCACCGGTATCAAAAACCTGCCTGAGATCTACTTTGGGCTCGTCCCAGGTGCCGGTGACGTTGTAAGTGGCGCTGGTCAACTTGCTCAATGGGTCGCCCAGCACCTTGTCCAGTACGAAAAGAGCTCCCCCTATCGGCGCACTGGCGCCCATCAACAACGCTGCCAGGGGAAGATTCTGGGTCAGTGGCAAAACGACCACCAGGCGCATATCAAGCGCTTCATTTGCCAGGTCTGTGTTACCGCTGAGCTTGAAGGCTAGCGAAGGCCCCACAACCTGGAGTTCCGGATCCATGGTCAGCAGACCTTCGTTCAGCCTCGCCTTGCCTGAGATCGCATCAAACGCTACACCTCGCTCATACAGATCGGAAAAATCCAGTTTGAGCCTGCGCCACAGGGTATCGGCATTGAGCAGGTTGAATACCCGGAATATCTGGGCACTGTTGTTGCGCTCCAGAATCACACCATCATCCAGTCGTAAGCTGACCTCGCCGCTCAGCCCCGCAATCTCAAACTCATCCGGCCGACCTGGCCAGTCCAGTTCCAGCTGAACGTCCGTCTGCTTATTGGAAAGCGGGATATCCGTATCGAAGAGCTCGCCAAGATCCGCCAGCGCACCGCCAGAAACCGACCCGGTAAACCGGCTGGTTTCTCTGTTGTCTATTACGCCCCAGGTCATATCACCGAGAAGCGTGAGGGATTTTAACCGCCCCTCGATGCCGCTGATATTGAGTTGGGAGGGCTCTGGCCGCAGGTGGAAGGACCAACGCCCAAGGCTGCCCCCATTCAGTTGCAGTTCGGAAATATCTATATCCACATCTGGCCAGTTCGCTATATCCATCGCCCGGAAGGCTTCCAACTGCTGCTCGACCGTCAGCAATTCCGGCTCATCCTCCGCCGCAGCGCCGTCACTCCGGATAAGCCGTACTACTTCAAAATTTGCAGCTATGGGGCGATCGTCGGCCGGGAAAACGATTCTGCCGACCGCCCGCTCGGAGCGAGTTGTTAAAATCCAGCGATCGCCCAGATCGAGTGCTTCCAGGTGAATATTCGTGAGCGTCTGATCGCCGAGGTACAATTCGTCGAACGTCAGCTCAACACCGGAACTTTTCAGCAGCAGATCAAAGGTCGCCCGATCTTGCCAGCTCCCGGTGATGCCAACTCCGTCTGCCTCCGCCGGATCAATCTTTGCAACCAGCGGCGTCGCCTCTGCCGATTTTTTGGAAAACGGGCCGGGCCAGTCAATAGCCAATCCTTCAAGGGTTGAGCGAACGGTGATGATCGAAGCTGTATCTGCGTCCACATTGAGCTCCGCAGAATAATCAATACTCCCTTTCAACCCGTAATTGCTTTGTCCGCTGCCATTGTTCTCTCCCTCCTCAGCCAAACCGGCCTGACGGAGCGCGTCAGGTACAGACAGGGAGCCGGTTTGCCTGATGCTAAGCCCGTCGGCATCAGAAGCTTTATCTGAAGAGGATTGGCTGAACATAACCTCGACCGGCTCACCGAGAAACCGGGCACTGAGCGGATCTCCTGAAAAACCTTTCTCCGAGTGGTATTTCAGGGACCCGGAAATATCCTCCCAACTCAGGTCCGCACCCGGATACCCTACATAGCCGCTCGACGTACTGACATCGGCTTCCACGACCACGCCTTCAGCATTATCAAGTGGCAGGTCAATATCCAGATCAAGCAAGTAGTCGCCACCGTAATTCAGGTTTGAAGCCTGAGTGCCGGCCATCGCCCCAAACGGGCTGTCAGTCATCCAGAATGCGATAGCACTACCCGGCACAGGTGCTGACACATCCACTCGGACCCGCGCCCCGCCATCGCCGGGAATAACCGCAACGGTTGCGGGGTTCAGCGCCAATCCACCGGTTTTTCCCGACTCCAGAGACACCAGAGTGTCGCCATTCTGTATGGCAACTCTTCCACGTGCCTCCGTCACTTTCGGCCATTGTTCATCGTAGCGGACGATGCCGTTCTCGAATTCATACCACATGGAGGAAACAAACGACCCCGAAGGTGCGTCTCCACCAATCTGTCCATGGCCGTAGTACACACCCGAAGTAATATCTGCCTCTTCTATAGCGGAGGTAAGCCATTCGTAAAGGCCGGCATCCACGACCTTTGCAGGTACAAAGTCCGCCAACATGGATTCATCTGCATTCTCGACAGCCACTCGCAATCCGAGATCGTCCTCACCCTGCCTGTCCAGTTTCAGGTCAAAAGCGCCGGTCAGATGGGTGTCCTCGCCATAGGTCATGGTTATGTCTGACGCATATACCCGGGTTACAGATCCATCCAGCTTCCAGGCGACGGTAGCGGCAAGTTCGGGTAACGACCACTCGCTTCCAAAGAGTTGAGGAAAGCCGAGAGCAACAGGCTGACTGCCTGAGCGGGCCTCCACATAGCCTGATGTCTGATCAACGTAAATGAACCCGTTCACGTTCTGTACCGCTGGAGCACCCCCGTATGCGGCTGCCCCGACACCCCTGAGGCGCCCGGATAATTCGAAACTACTGCCTGTATTGCCCGGAATGCTGAGCGTCATACCATCGAGAAAACCGACGGGACGATACTGTTCGAGTGCTTCACGGGCCACATCAGGCAGCAGAGGCAGGGTTTCGGCAAGCCGTCTTAACGGGAGCAAGGGAAGAGCGTCAGCTGTTAAAGAGAACCCCTCGGGCTGGGGCGACAAAAGCAGACTGAACGGAGGCACTGTGTCACCATTCCAGGTCCAGGCCAGCTGTTTCAGGTGCCACTCCCCAATGGTTTCAGGTTGTGCGCTGGCACCCTCCTTTGCTTCGAGGACAGTATTATGGCGGCGCCAGCCGAATCGGGCGCTGATATCTTCTAGCGGCGCCAGAGACTCCCCTCCAACACCGAGCTGCAGGTACGGCGTCCTGACCGTCCCGTTGACTTGCTGCAAGACACCTGAACGGAAGGTAAGCCAGGCCTCACCACCCAGATCAAAGCCTTCTACGCGTATATCCTTCCATTGATACTCATCAATCAGGCCGTCGAACAGGCGTCCGGAATCCACATCGAGGTAAAGCTGGCCGGTAAAATCACCGCGAAAGAAGTGCTTCCCCACGAGCGTAAAACTGGCGAGCTGCTGGGTCGTTGCGGATCGCATAGCGCGCCCTGATGCACGAAAAAGGCCCTGTTGGTATCTCAGGTCAAGCTGGGGAATGTCGAGGTGCCTGAGCTGGCCCTGGTTATCCCGGATACCCAGGCTTACACGAGTGACTTTTATGTAAGGGTCTGACAGCCACTTTCCGGCAACTTCCAGCCAATACCGGAGTCGGTTGTTGAAGGGTTCCTGGAAATCCGCTCCTCGAACGCCGAGATCGCCACTGTCACGTTGATTCAGCGTCAAATCGAGCCCTTCAGCCTCAAAATCCTCGAATACAACTCTAAAACGCATCAACGAGGCCAATGCGTCAAACCGAATAGTCAGATGCTGCAGATGCAATGCCCGCACCCCGGTATCGGGGTTAGTGATCTCTATATTTTCCGCCGTAAAGGAAGGGTCAAGCCAGAACCAGCGAGAGGAGAGGCTGCCAATACTGACGTCGTGATCAAGGCGGGCGGATAGCTCGCGGGAAAGGTCATCCCGGAAGGCATCAATATTATGGGTGAGCTGCCTTCCGATTCCGGCGTAGAGAGCAAACAGCACCAGAGCAACCACCAACAGCCACCAGAAAGTGCTGGTCAGCAGCGCAATCAAACGGGCTGGCTGGCTGTCGGAAGGAGGCATCCGGGGTGTCACTCTAAGTCACCCCCTCCGCCGGTAGATTGCTCCAAAATCAGAGCAAAACCACATCGTATTGCTCCTGGCTATAAAATGGTTCCACCTGGAAACGGACCGTCTTGGCTATAAAGGTTTCAAGGTCAGCCACGTTGTCCGACTCCTCATCCAGCAGTCGATCAACCACACTCTGGGAAGCCATTACCAGATAGCTTTCGGCATCATAAACCCGGTTAACCCGGAGAATTTCCCGAAAAATCTCGAAACACACGGTTTCACTGGTTTTCAGGAAACCCCGGCCATCGCAGATCGGGCAAGGCTCGCAAAGAACCTGGCCAAGGCTTTCTGTGGTGCGCTTACGGGTCATCTCAACAAGGCCCAGCTCGGACACACCGGTAATCTTGGTTTTCGCGTGATCCCGCTCGAGCATCTTTTCCAGCATTCTGTGAACCTGGCGTTTATGCTCAGCGTCTTCCATGTCGATAAAATCGATGATGATAATGCCACCCAGATTGCGCAGGCGCAGTTGACGGCTGATCGCCCGGGCCGCTTCCAGATTGGTCTTGAAAATGGTCTCTTCCAGATTGCGATGCCCCACAAACGCACCGGTATTGATATCGATGGTTGTCATGGCTTCGGTCTGGTCAATGATCACATAACCGCCGGACTTGAGCTGAACTTTGCGGCTAAGCGCCCGCTGGATCTCATCCTCAACCGAATAGAGATCAAAAATAGGCCTCTCGCCCGGGTAGTATTCAACTTTATCGGCAAACTCTGTCACGAACTCTTCGACAAATTCCATCACGCGCTGATGGCTCTCGCGACTGTCGATACGCACTTTTTCAGTCTGAGGCCGGATAAGATCACGAATGGTGCGGATGAACAGGGGCAAATCTTTATACACAGCTGCAGGGGCCTGCACCTTTCCAATCCGTTCGTGAATGGACTGGCTGAGATGATGCAGGTAATTCATATCGGCCATCAGCTCTTCTTCCGATGCAGCCTCAGCCGCTGTGCGGATAATATAGCCTCCTTGCACATCGGCGTGTGCTGCAGCACCTTCCTCAACGAGAGCCTTCAAACGGTTACGTTCGGTCTCATCTTCAATCCGCTGGGAGATACCCACGTGGCTGACGTCTGGCATAAAGACCAGATACCGGGAGGGTATGGAAAGCTGAGTGGTTAGCCGGGCGCCTTTTGTGCCAATAGGATCCTTGGTTACCTGCACGACCAATGACTGGCCTTCTCGCAACAGGGTACGTATATCGGGAACCGTTTTTGGCCCTTCGCCGGAGTCTGCCGTGCCGGGCTGGTTCGCGACAACATCCGATGCATGAATGAAGGCGGCTCTTTCCAGGCCTATATCTACGAATGCTGCTTCCATGCCAGGAAGCACACGCACAACTTTGCCTTTGTAGATATTGCCGACAATTCCTTTGCGGCTGGCACGCTCGATATACGCTTCCTGCAGCATACCGTTCTCGACCAGCGCGACCCGGGTTTCAACCGGCGTTACGTTGATCAGGATTTCTTCGCTCATGATTGGCTCTCCCGACTACTCGGCCAGTGTTTCCAGACAGGGCAACCGGCATCGGCCAGCAAGGCAGCTGTTTCCTGCAACGGCAGGCCAACAACTGCACTGTAGCTCCCTTTGATTTCTTTCACAAAAATACCACCAAGGCCCTGAATTCCATAACTTCCAGCCTTGTCCATGGGCTCACCTGAAGCCACATAGGCTGCAATTTCTGGCTCCAGAAGCTTGCGGAACGTCACTTCTGTCGTCACCAAACGGGATTCACAACGCCCGCCCTGCACCAGCGCAATGGCTGTCATAACCCGGTGGGTTTTGGCAGACAACTCCGCCAGCATCGTTCCTGCTTCATACGCATCCGATGGCTTCCCGAGAATCACATTGTCCAGAACCACGGAAGTATCAGACCCGAGAATCAGCTTATCAGGAAAACTGATTGCAACAGCAAGGGCTTTTTCCCGAGCCAGCCGCTCAACGTAATCACCCGGCATTTCTACCGCTCGGGGTGTTTCGTCGATATGAGCAGGCTGCACAGTGAATGCAACACCGATCTGCTCAAGCAACTCCGCACGGCGCGGTGATGCAGAGGCAAGAATAATAGATGACATGGCTACCCCAGTTTCCGGTTGATGTTATCCATCAGGATGGAAAACAGGGGCCACACCAGAGCGCTGGTCAGTGCCGGCCACAAGTAACTGAAGCCGGCATCCTCGCCTCCGAACAGTTGCTTGAGGAAGTGCACCAGCATCTGATTGATGCCCAGAAGGAGAAACACCATGAGGCACTGTTGCGGCAGGGGGTACATCCGCAGCCGCTGGTGAACGGTAAGAACGAGAAACGCGATCAGCGCCATGCCCAAAGCATTGACGCCCAATGGCGTTGCCTCCAGCACATCGAGCAATAAGCCGAGGCACCAGGCAAACAGGATGCCGAACTGCCCCGGGGCCCGGAACGTCCAGTAAAACACTATCAAACCGAGCCACTCGGGCCGGAACTCGAACCAACCTACAGGAAACAAAGAAATGCTCAACACCAGTGACACGATCACTGACAGCGCAAAAACCGGATAACTGATTACAGATAACATCAGCCCTCACCCTCTTGCTCAGTAACCGAGTCAGACGACTCTGGCTGCGCCTCATCACCGATTGCAGGCTGAGACCGAAGCTCGCCTTTTGGCGGAAAAACCACCAGAGCGAGACGACTTTGATTGAGCTGAGCCTTAGGCCGCGCACGAATCGATACAAAGGGCTCGCCTGGTTCTTTGTTAATCAAGCTGACTTCTGCAACCGGATAACCCCTCGGGAAGCGCCCGCCAAGCCCGGAACTGACGAGAAGGTCGCCCTCACGAATATCCGCCGTGTCAGGCACATGAACCAGATCAAGGGCTCCTGAATCGCCAGTACCCAGAAGAACCGCCCTCAGCCCGTTCCGCACCACTTCAACCGGCACCGCATGACTGCTGTCGGAAACAAGAAGTACACGGGAGGTCACCTGACTGGTCTGTATGACCTGCCCCATCAGTCCATAGGCATCCAGTATCGCCTGCCCGACCTCCAAACCATCACTACGGCCTTTATTGATGATAATTTCATGGGAATAGGGGTCTGGCGACACGCTCACCACTTCACTGACGATAACGCGGTCATCCAGCAGTTCCGAGGAATTCATGAGGCGGCGGAGTTCGTTATTCTCAGACGCCAGGGCAGCGTACTTGAGCGCCCTTCTCTCAAGGATGAGAAGGCGGGCTTTCAGATCTTCGTTTTCCTGTTTCACATCTTCACGGGTGGTAAACAGGCCAGCAACCCAGTCACTGAACTGATAGGGCGCATTGCCAAGCCAGTAGACAGGGGTGAGGCCGGTTGCCAGAGTGCTTCGGACAGGCGTAACGCGGTCGAACTGCTGATCGGCAACAATCAGCGTTGCCGATACGATAATAACGAGCAGCAGCCTGAGGCCAGGAACTGGCCCCTGGACAAAAATGGTTTTAATGGCGATCCCTCCCCAAAGGATTATCCCTCCGGTGAGAACATTCCGATGCCACCCCGGTCAATCACTTCCAGCGCCTTGCCGCCACCACGGGCGACACAGGTAAGCGGATCCTCGGCAATAATAACCGGCAACCCGGTTTCTTCGCTGATCAGCTTGTCCAGCCCACGCAGCAGTGCACCGCCGCCGGTCAGAACAATGCCACGCTCTGCGATATCCGAAGCCAGCTCTGGCGGGGACTGCTCCAACGCACTTTTAACCGTTTGTACTATCTGAGCCAGTGACTCCTGAAGCGCGTCCAGGATTTCCTCACTGTTAAGGGTAAACGCCCGTGGCACGCCTTCAGCCAGGTTACGACCCCGAACATCGATTTCGAGAATCTCCAGCCCTTCATAGGCACAACCAATCTCATGCTTGATGCGCTCAGCAGTAGATTCACCAATCAGGCTGCCGTAATTACGACGCACATAGGTAACGATGGCTTCATCAAACTTGTCACCACCCACTCTTACGGAATCGGCATAGACGATGCCATTCAGGGAAATAATCGCAATTTCGGAGGTGCCGCCACCTACATCCACAATCATTGAGCCGCTAGCTTCTTCCACTGGCAAACCGGCACCGATCGCCGCGGCCATTGGTTCCTCAATCAGGAACACTTCACGAGCACCGGCGCCCAGCGCCGATTCGCGAATGGCCTTGCGCTCAACCTGAGTAGACTTGCTGGGAACACACACCAGAACCCGCGGGCTTGGCGTAATGAAGCTGTTCTCATGCACCTTGTGAATAAAGTGCTGTAGCATTTTCTCGGTCACCACAAAATCAGCAATCACGCCATCTTTCATCGGGCGAATAGCGGTGATGTTACCTGGCGTCCGGCCCAGCATACGCTTGGCTTCGGAGCCCACGGCGGCAACCATTTTCTGGGAATTCGTGGTACGAATGGCTACAACGGATGGCTCGTTCAGCACAATCCCGCGGTCACGCACGAAAATAAGGGTGTTGGCGGTGCCCAGATCAATGGACAGGTCGCTGGAGAATAAGCCTCGGAGTCTTTTAATCAACATTCGTGTAGTTTCAACCTGAGAGTTGCGGTTGCAGAAAGATGCGGCAACTTTAGCAGTGCCCCCCCGCTCAGGCAAGGCGCAGCCTGCTGTAAAGGCAAATGATATTGAACTTCGCGTGAACAATTGTTCATACGCCGACCCGAACAGAATTCCGCAGGCGGCAATTTACTGGTTGACGCAGGCGGCGAGTTGATCTTTGCTTCACTCAGAAGATAGCCTGAAACTCCTGAACCACAGGGTTCAACCTGCCACAAACGGGGCCACAATTGAGAACACCAGAAATCAGACTGCAACAGCGCCTCGGTGCAATAGTAGCAGTAAACGGTCGGCTGCTCCTTGCTCTGATATTGACCCTGACCGCATGCATACCTTCCCTTGCTCTGGCCCAGCAAAGTGAAACCGAACCTGCAGGCGCGATCTCCCTGCAACCAGGTGCTGACAGTGACGCCTTGATCGCAGAACGCATTGCCAGCATTTTTAATCAGATTCCACAGTTTGAATCACTGCAGGTTACGGTCAATAGCGGCGTAGTTGCACTATCAGGGCAGACTGCCAACGACACCCAGGCGCAACGGGCATTGAGCCTGGCCAGCCGGGTAGAGGGCGCCATCGCCGTTGACGACAGGGTTGTACGCACCCTGGATTTGCAGGATAACCTCAACCCCCTTTGGGACTCGCTGCAAAATACCCTGCGCGGCTGGATACGAGCCTTGCCGCTATTGTTGGTAGCGTTTGCCGTTTTTGCAGTCGTGGCTTTCGCCGGGCACCGGCTGGCCGGCCACACCCCCCTCTGGTCACGCTTAACGAGAAATCCCTTCCTGGCGGAACTCGCTGGCCACGCTGTCCGGCTGATTACAATACTGCTGGGCCTGATCCTTGCCCTGAACATTCTCGGCGCCACAGCGCTGATGGGCACATTGCTGGGAGGTGCGGGCGTGCTGGGCCTGGCTATCAGCTTTGCCGTCAAGGACTCAATGGAAAACTACATTTCCAGCATCATGTTGAGCATCCGCCAGCCGTTCCGGGCCCAGGAACATGTGGTTATCAACGACTACGAAGGTGTTGTGGTGCGGCTGACATCGCGCTCCACGGTATTAATGACTCTGGACGGCAACCATCTGCGCATCCCGAATGCTACCGTGTTCAAAGCCGTCATCCTGAACTACACACGCAACCCCCAGCGCCGCTTTGACTTTGTGCTTGGCGTTGATGCTGAAGACGACCCGGCCCAGGCCATTCAGACCGGGCTTGCCGCTATACAACAACTGGACTGGGTACTGGCGGACCCCGAGCCCCACGGAATTATCGAGTCCGTGGGCGACTCCAACATCCTGATCAAATTCATGGCATGGATTGACCAGCGCGAATCCGACTACGGCAAAGCCCGTAGCCTTTCCATTCGTGCGGCCAAGAATGCTCTGGAATCTGAGGGTTTCACCCTGCCCGAGCCCATTTACCGACTGCGCTTCGATCAGACACCGGCAACCCTGGCAGTAAACGAAGTGCCCGAAATGCCGGCGAAAACAGAGGAGCCGAGTTCTGGTGCCACCGGTAGCACAACATCTGCCAACACCAATTCATCACCTGATGAAGTATTGAATGTACGCCCGGACACTACTATTTCGCGACAAGTACACGAGGAACGCCGTGAGGCTGCTGTCGAAGACCTGCTGGACGATACCCGACCGATTGAATAGCTCTGACAGCCACGGGCCCTCCCGCTCAGCCGCGAATCTGTTACCATAACTGCCTTCTTAAAAACGCTGTTTTATACTTTTGGAGTCAACGTGACCATTTCCCGCGAAGACATTGAAAAAGTCGCCGTGCTGGCCCGTATTCGTCTCGACGAAGAGCAGATACCCGCACTGGAGAAAGACCTGGGCAACATACTCAGCCTTGTTGATGAGCTTAGCGCCGCCGATACCGATAACGTAGAGCCTCTGGCTCACCCGCTGGATGCGGTTCAGCGCCTGCGCGCCGACGAGGTGACCGAAAGCAACCAGCGCGAGGCTTTTCAAGCCATAGCTCCGGCCACCGAGAATGGCCTCTATCTCGTGCCCCGCGTTATTGAGTGATCTGACGAATCCCACCATCAGCCCAGCATCAGGATGGAACATGCATAACAAATCCGTAGCAGAGCTTTCCCGCGAACTGGAAAGCGGCAAGATTTCAAGCGTGGAACTGACCCGTGAGTTCCTCGATCGCATCAAGGCCGAAGACAGTCAATACAACAGCTTTATTACTGTCACCGAAGAGCAGGCAATGGCCGATGCCAAAGCCGCTGACGAAAAACGTGCCGCTGGAAAAGCGGAGGTTTGGACCGGTGTACCCTTTGCCCACAAAGATATCTTCTGCACCAATGGCGCAACCACCACCGCCGGTTCGAAAATGCTGGCCAACTTCGTGCCACCGTACGACGCCACGGTCACCGCCAATTTCCGCGCTGCTGGCGCAGTGTGTCTGGGCAAAACCAATATGGACGAGTTCGCGATGGGCTCTTCCAACGAGTCGAGCTTTTTCGGCCCGGTAACCAATCCCTGGGGCCTGAGCAACGGAGAGAAGCGAGTACCTGGCGGCTCCTCCGGCGGTTCCGCGGCTGCCATCGCGGCTCGCCTGACACCTGCAGCTACAGCCACCGATACTGGCGGCTCCATTCGCCAGCCAGCGGCCCTTTGTGGCATCACTGGCCTGAAACCGACCTATGGCCGGGTCTCGCGCTTTGGCATGATCGCCTTCGCCTCCAGCCTCGACCAGGGCGGCACCATGGCGCGCACGGCCGAAGACAACGCCCTGATGCTGAACGTGATGGCCGGATTCGACCCGAAGGATTCCACATCCGCTGATCGTGCCGTACCCGATTACACTGCGACCCTGAACGAACCTTTGAAAGGCCTGCGCGTTGGCCTGCCGAAAGAATACTTCTCCGATCAGCTCAGCCCCGCGATGGAACAACAGGTTCGCAATGCAGTGAAGGAATACGAAAAGCTGGGTGCGACAGTCAAAGAGGTGTCACTGCCCCATGCCAAGCTAGCCATTGCCGCCTATTACGTGATTGCGCCAGCTGAAGCCTCCGCCAACCTGTCACGGTTTGACGGTGTGCGCTACGGCTATCGTTGTGACGACCCCCGGGATCTCAGCGACCTCTATACCCGCACCCGCGCCGAGGGTTTCGGAGGCGAGGTGAAACGCCGCATTTTGGTCGGCACCTATGCGCTCTCCGCCGGCTATTTTGATGCCTATTACCTGAAGGCCCAGAAAGTACGACGGCTGATCCAGCAGGATTTCATCAACGCCTTCAAAGACGTGGATGTATTGATGAGCCCGGTTTCGCCCTCACCTGCGTTTGTCCAAGGCGAGAAAACCAACGACCCGGTCACCATGTACCTGGAAGATATTTTCACTATCGCCGTAAACCTTGCTGGCGTGCCTGCGATGTCGGTACCGGCAGGATTCGTTGATGGTTTACCGGTCGGTTTGCAGGTTATCGGGAACTACTTTGAAGAAGCCCGACTGTTGAACGTGGCTCATCAGTTCCAACAGGTAACTGACTGGCACCAGAAGCTTCCTCAGTAAGCCCGAATCAGGAGAACGTTTATGCAATGGGATATTGTGATCGGGCTGGAAATTCATGTTCAGCTTGCCACCAGAACCAAGATTTTTTCAGGCTCCAGCACTGCGTTTGGTGCCGAGCCTAATACCCAGGCCAGTGCCGTTGACCTGGCCATGCCGGGGACCTTGCCCGTTCCGAATGAGCAGGCATTCCGTTACGCAGTGATGTTCGGCCTGGCGGTAAACGCCGAAATCGGCCGGCGCTCTGTATTCGATCGTAAAAACTACTTCTACCCGGATTTGCCCAAAGGCTATCAGACCACACAGCTGGATCACCCTATCGTCGGCCCCGGCTTCGTGGATATTGATCTGGCCGACGGCAGCAGCAAACGGGTGCGCATTCACCACGCCCACCTGGAAGAAGACGCCGGCAAATCCCTGCACGAAGACTTTCATGGCATGACCGGTATCGATCTGAACCGCGCCGGCACTCCGCTAATCGAAATTGTCACCGAGCCGGACATGAACAGCGCGGAAGAAGCCGTAGCCTTCGCCAGGAAACTGCACAGCCTGGTATCCTCCATCGGTATTTGCGACGGAGACATGAGCCAGGGCTCCCTGCGTTTCGACGTCAACATTTCACTTAAGCCGAAAGGTTCAGACGAACTTGGCACCCGCACAGAAACCAAAAACCTGAACTCTTTCCGCTTTATGGAGCAAGCCATTGCCCATGAAGTGGAGCGACAAATGGACATTCTGGAAGACGGTGGCCGCATCATTCAGGAAACCCGCCTCTATAACGGCGACCGGGATGAATCCCGCTCCATGCGCAGCAAGGAAGAAGCCAACGATTACCGGTACTTCCCCTGCCCGGATTTGCTGCCCGTAGTGATTGATGACGCCTTTATTGAAAGCGCCCGCGATTTGTTACCGGAACTGCCGGACGAGCGCAAAGCACGATTCAAGGAACAGTACGGCCTGAACGATTACGACGCACGCTTGCTCAGCGACGATGCCCGTATGGCAGCGTTCTTTGAAGAAACAGCAGGCCATGGCAAAGACGCAAAACTCGCTGCCAACTGGGTGTTGGGTGAGTTCTCCGCACGCCTGAACTCTGACGACAAAACTGTGGCGCAAGCACCCATTACCGGCGAACAACTGGGCCAACTGGTGGCACGCATTGCCGACAACACTGTTTCTTCGTCCGGGGCCAAGAAAGTTTTCGAGGCACTCTGGAAGGGTGATGGGGACAACGCTGATGCCATTATTGAGGCCCAGGGCCTGAAACAGGTGTCGGACACCGGTGCGCTGGAACAGATGGTGGATGAGGTTCTCGCGGGCATGCCGGACCAGGTTGCGCAGTATCAGCAGGAAACCGACCCCAAGAAGCAGAAGAAAATGCTCGGGGGCTTTATGGGGCCTCTGATGAAAGCCTCCAAGGGACAGGGCAATCCAAAACTGTTCAATGAGATTTTGCTGAAAAAACTGAGCAATTAACCACTCAGGAAAGTGATTGAGTTGTCAGCCAGAGCACGCCGGTAATTCGCTGGTGCCTGGCTGACAACTCTTGTTAAGCAACCTTAATCTTGCGACCTCAATACGGTAACCTGATAGCGACCCGACGCCGCCGGCGCTGTGTTAAACATGACACACGTTCCTCAATCTGATTCTGGAAGGAGGCTCCATGTTTATTCAGACGTTCAAATCCGAAGGCTTGTCCCATCTTTCGTACCTGATTGGCAATAACGGCCAGGCCGCAGTTATCGATCCCCGCCGCGACTGTGAGGTCTATGCCGAAGCCGCCGCCGCAGAAGGCTGCCGAATAACACATATCTTTGAAACGCACCGCAATGAAGATCTCATATCCGGTGCGCCCATACTTGCGCAACTAACGGGCGCTATCGTCTTCCACGGACCGAATGCTGCGGGAACGGTGCGCTATGCAAAAACCACCCGGGAACACGATGAGTTCAGCTTCGGCAATCTGCAACTGCGGGTACTCGAGACACCAGGCCACACCGACGACAGCCTGTCGTTTGCGCTCTACGATACCGACTTCGGTGATGACGCCGTAGCTGTATTCACGGGCGATGCCCTGTTCGTAGGGGATGTTGGCCGGACAGACTTCTATCCGGAGCGCCCAGAAGAAGTTGCAGGCCTACTCTTTGACAGCCTGCAAAAGCTGACAAGCCTTGGCGACCAGGCGCTGATTTACCCCGCTCACGGCGCCGGTTCTGTATGCGGCGACAATATGGCTGACCGTGAATTCTCGAGCATTGGCTATGAACGCCGCAACAACCCTATGATGCAAATCCGTTCACGCGAGGAATTCATCAGCCTGAAAGTCCAGGAACATCATTACCAGCCGCCCTACTTCCGTGAAATGGAGCGTCTGAACATGGAAGGTGGTCGCGCAACAAGCTCGGTCCTGACTCCTGCAGCCCTCTCACCTGCCGCCTTCAAAGACCTGACAGACCAGACTGTGATCATCGACGTGCGCGGAATCAGTAGTTTCCTCGGAGCTCATATACCGGGCAGCCTGGCACTTCCGACACCCATGATTCCGGCCTTCGCAGGTTGGTTCCTGAGCCCTGAAGATAATCTGGCCCTGGTCGCTGTCAACGCGTCGGAAGCCGAGGTGGCTGCACGCCATCTTGCACGCATCGGCTTTGACAATGTACTCGGATATCTGGCTCCTGACATGCCCCAATGGGCCGCTATGGCAGAACCGTTCAGATCGGTACAAGTGATTGATCTGGAGGATTTCAAAAAACGCAGAGCCTCTCCTCCGGAGAACTGGAGCTTGCTGGATGTGCGGGGCAAAGGTGAAGTGGACGAAAATCCCGTTGACCGGGCCATTCACCACTACACCGGAAACCTGATGGAGGAGGCCCGTGAACTGGACCCTGGCAGGCACTACACCGTCATGTGTGGAAGTGGTGCACGGGCAGCGATCGCTGCGTCGGTTTTGATGCGCAGAGGCTTCAGAAACGTTGACGTATTCCTTGGGTCTGTGGGTGCGCTAATGACCGAGAAGACGTTGGTAGTCTAGCCAAACGCGAATAAGATGTGCTCACATAACGCCATACTCCCGGATTTAGACCGCGAGTGCCTGCAAGAGATCAAGAACGGCACCCTCAAACCGCCGGCATTCCTGTCCGTCGCGAAAGCTGTATTTGTCGCTGGGTGGCATGCCCGAGGAAGTAGTGCTTAACCCCCTGAACAAACCGAGGAAACATCATGGATCACATTGTTCGCGGCGTACTGAATTTTCACAAAAACATTTACCCGAAGCACAAAGACCTGTTTGGGGCCCTGGCCACCAGCCAGAGCCCGGATGTGCTGTTTATCACCTGTTCTGATTCCCGCATTGACCCGAATATGCTCACAGGCTCTCACCCAGGCGATCTATTCATTTGCAGAAACGCCGGAAATGTTATCCCTCCGCACAGCAACGAAACCGGCAGCATGACAGCGTCGATCGAATATGCCGTCGCGGTTCTCGGCGTACGCCACATTATTGTCTGTGGCCACACAGATTGCGGTGCCATCAAAGGCGCACTGGATATACCAGCATTGAAAGGCTTACCCCACGTCAAGGAATGGCTGGGCCATTGCCGTTCTGCCATGGAGATCGTCCGCGAACGGCACAATATTGCGACCGACGCCTGCCTGGACAGTAAGTACCTCAATGAAGCCATTGAGGAAAACGTGCAGCAACAGGTGCAGCACCTGCGCACGCACCCGGTCGTAGCTGCGAAACTGGCCACTGCTAAAATCGAAGTTCACGGTTGGGTATATGATATCAAGTCGGGGAGCATTCGCTGCTGTGGTCGCGACAGCCTGGAATTCAAGAGTTTTGATCAGTATTACGCCGACTACATCGCCACGTTCAGCGAATAAGCGCTAACTACAACGAAAAAGGCCCCAATATTCTGGGGCCTTTTGCACGTCACTTAACTCAGGCCAAAGTCGCCCACAAATCGTGTTCGTCGGCATGCTCAACAACTGCCTGAACAATCTGTCCCGGCTGCACACTTGTTACATCATTCAGATAAACCATGCCGTCGATTTCCGGCGCATCGGCTTTGGAGCGACCGATGGCGCCTTCTTCGTCTACTTCATCAATCAGCACATCAATGGTGGTGCCGATTTTCGCCTGCAGACGAGCAGCCGAGATTTCGGCCTGCTTGGCCATAAAGCGAGCCAGACGCTCTTCCTTGATCTCTTCCGGCACAGCGCCTTCAATTTCGTTAGCTTTAGCGCCCTCAACCGCACTGTAGGTAAAGGCACCCACGCGATCCAACTGAGCCTCATCCAACCAATCCAGCAGGTACTGGAAATCCTCTTCTGTCTCCCCAGGGAAACCCACAATGAAGGTGGAACGAATGGTCAGTTCCGGGCAGATTTCCCTCCACTTGCGGATGCGGTCAAGAGTTTTGCTATCGTGGGCCGGGCGCTTCATAGCCTTCAGCACCTTCGGGCTGGCGTGCTGGAACGGAATATCCAGATACGGAAGGATCTTACCTTCGGCCATCAGCGGAATAATATCGTCTACATGTGGGTATGGGTAAACATAGTGCAAGCGAACCCACACACCCATCTCGCCAAGGGCCTCACACAACGACTGCATTTTGGTTTTCAGTGGACGTCCTTGCCAGAAACCCGTGCGGTACTTGGTGTCTACACCGTAGGCCGAAGTGTCCTGGGAAATTACCAGTAGTTCTTTTACACCAGCGTCGACCAGGCGTTGGGCTTCATCCATCACGTCACCAATAGGCCGACTGACCAGATCGCCACGCATGGATGGAATAATGCAGAAGGTGCAGCGGTGGTTACAGCCCTCTGAAATCTTGAGATAAGCGTAGTGCCTTGGCGTCAGCTTGATCCCCTGAGGCGGCACCAGATCGGTGAACGGATCATGCTTTTTGGCTTGAGGGACAAACTGGTGCACCGCACCCACCACTTCCTCATAGGCATGAGGACCCGAGACTGCCAGCACACCTGGGTGGGTTTCGCGGATTTTGTCCGCTTCAACACCCATGCAACCGGTAACAATAACCTTGCCATTTTCGCTGATGGCCTCACCAATGGCGTCCAGAGACTCCTGCTTGGCTGCATCAATAAAACCGCAGGTGTTCACCACCACAATGTCTGCATCGTTGTAGGTCGGCACCACATCGTAGCCATCCAGTCGAAGCTGGGTCAGGATACGCTCTGAATCTACCAGTGCTTTCGGACACCCCAGACTGATAAAGCCAACCTTGCCGTTGCTGCCCACTGTGTTCTCGGTTTTTTCTGTCATAAAACGTTCAGGATTCCTGGCGCCCGAGGAGAGCACGCGAATGAATGGAGGCCGGGATTTTACACTAATAAAGCGCCTTTCTGCAGCAAAAGCCGAGATGCACGAAGGGCTAAAGGCTACTGATCTGAATCAAAACTGTGAACTCTTGTTCAGAAAAATATAATAAATCTGCAATAATATACGACACTCAAGTTGCTGATCAGAAAACAAACAACTACACTTTTTGTCGTTTACACGTTGTTCTGAAAGATTATTTAGACTTGAGCATGACCTAACAGTACCCACAAGAGCGCCCATGAAAGCTGCCACAATAAAGCCAAACCTGCGGAATCAGCAACGCGTGGATGTTGTGAGTGATATCCTTATCGAGAAGCCCGATGGATGCCAACTCACCTGCAAAATCTCCAACCTTTCCCGCACAGGCGTGATGGTTTCCTGCAACCAGGAAGCTGTGGACCAGCTCGTACCTCACCTGAAGGCCCCTGCCCCCGGCAACTGGATTGCCGTCAAAGCCCGGTTTTCTGTGCCGGTTCTCCCAACCCAACCGGTATCCATATTGGCCAACGGGAATATCATTCACCTGCGAAGAATGGCCCGGGATGAGTTTCAGCTGGGAATCCAGTTTTCAGATTTTGAAGGCAACGGATTTGATTACATAGACAGCTACGTGCGCGAACTGCTGGCCAACACGAGCAAACCAGCCTGACATCGCAAGATATAAAACACCTACACCTGTTCCCGAGCTAATCCACGTGATGCGCTATATTTCTATAACTTAAAACTCTAAACGCAAGCCTTCTTATAGCCTTATTGCCTCTGATATGATTGCCGTTCACATTTGCACGCCTTTACGGCCCGCTGCGACAACGGATTATCATGACCACATACAACCTCACGCATCTGAAACAACTGGAAGCGGAAAGCATCCATATCATCCGCGAAGTGGCCGCCGAGTTTGATAACCCGGTCATGCTCTACTCCATTGGCAAAGATTCTGCGGTTATGCTGCACCTGGCTCGCAAGGCCTTCTACCCAGGCAAGCTACCCTTCCCGTTGATGCACGTAGACACGACCTGGAAATTCCGGGATATGATTGATTTTCGGGAACGCAAGGTTAAGGAGTACGGTCTGGATCTGATTGTGCACACCAATCAGGATGGCGTGGACCAGGGCATCGGCCCGTTCACTCATGGCAGCGCCAAGCATACAGACGTAATGAAAACCCAGGCACTCAAGCAAGCCCTGGACAAACATGGCTTCGATGCCGCATTTGGTGGCGCTCGCCGGGACGAGGAAAAATCCCGCGCCAAAGAGCGGGTCTACTCCTTCCGCGACGAATATCACCGCTGGGACCCCAAAAACCAGCGTCCGGAACTCTGGAACACCTACAACGGCAAAGTTAATAAAGGCGAAAGTATTCGGGTGTTCCCTCTTTCCAACTGGACCGAGCTGGATATCTGGCAGTACATCTATCTGGAAAACATTGAAATTGTGCCGCTTTACTACTCAGCAGTACGCCCGGTTGTTGAGCGCGACGGATCTCTGATCATGGTGGACGACGACCGCATGCCTTTGAAAGAAGGCGAAAAACCTATGATGAAGTCCATCCGTTTCCGAACCCTTGGGTGTTACCCATTAACCGGCGCGATTGAATCCGAAGCGGACACATTGCCCGAAATCATTCAGGAAATGCTGCTGGCCACCAGCTCCGAGCGCCAGGGCCGCGTGATCGATCACGATTCGGCTGGCTCCATGGAACAGAAAAAGCGGGAAGGGTACTTCTGATATGTCACATCAATCTGATCTCATCGCCGACGATATTCAGGCTTACCTCAAGCAGCATGAAAACAAAGAACTACTGCGCCTGTTGACCTGCGGCAGCGTCGACGACGGCAAAAGCACCCTGATTGGCCGCCTGCTGCACGACACTAAAATGATCTACGAAGATCACATGGCCAGCCTGAAAACCGACAGCGCTAAAATGGGCACCACCGGTGAAAAGCTCGATCTTGCCTTACTGGTAGACGGCTTGCAGGCGGAGCGTGAACAGGGCATCACCATCGACGTTGCCTACCGTTACTTTTCGACCGACAAGCGCAAGTTCATCATTGCCGACACGCCGGGGCACGAGCAATACACCCGCAACATGGCTACCGGCGCATCTACCGCCCAGGTCGCCATCCTGATGATCGACGCCCGTCGCGGGGTGCTAACCCAGACTCGCCGGCATTCCTACATTGCCTCGTTACTTGGCATCCGGCATATCGTTGTAGCCGTTAACAAGATGGACCTGGTGGATTATAGCGAAGACCGCTTCAACGAAATCCGCGAGGAATATCTCGCATTCGCCGCCAAACTTGGGCTGAACGATATCCGTTTTGTGCCAATCTCCGCGCTGGAAGGCGACAACGTTGTGAACCGAAGCAAGAACATGCCGTGGTTCAACGGCCAGCCTTTGATGGAAATCCTCGAAACGGTGGAAGTGGGCCGCGACAAAAATCTGGAACATTTCCGGTTTCCGGTGCAATACGTAACCCGCCCCAATCTGAACTTCCGTGGGTTCTGCGGCACCATCGCCTCCGGCGTTATCCGCCCGGGCGAAAAGGTTATGGCTCTGCCCTCCCGGCGCACCAGCACCATTAAGGAAGTCGTGACTTTCGATGGTAACCTGGAAGAAGCTTACATTGATCAGGCCGTCACGCTGACACTTGCGGACGAGATCGATCTCAGCCGCGGCGACATGCTGGTAAAGCCCGAAGACGAGCCGGAAGTCGGCAACCGCTTCAAGGCCAATATCGTGTGGATGACGGATGCGCCTTTACAAACCGGTCGTCTGTATGACATCAAACTGGGCCCCACCTTTACCTCGGGCACGGTTCGGAAAATCCATTATCAGACCGACGTGAACACGCTGGAACAGCATGCAAACCCAGAGCTGCTGCAAGTGAATGAAATCGGCCTCTGTGACCTGACCCTGAGCCAGCCAATTGCATTTGATGCCTATCAGCGCAACCACGCCACAGGCAGTTTTATCGTAATTGACCGGCTATCCAACGTAACCGTTGGTGCCGGCATGATCGACAGCCTGGCAGATACTGTAGGAACCCTTGAGCCAGTTGGCCCGGAAGAACGCGAGCGCAGGCTGGCCCAGCAGCCGACGATTATCGGCTGCTCCGGCAAACAAGCTTCCGCACTTGCATTGGCAGTGGAGCGTGCACTGTTTGACCAGGGCAAGACCGCTGTGGTCCTGAGTGAAGATAATGCAGGTAATGCTGACGACCGCCGACGCACTGCGCAGTTGCTGACAGCCCATGGGCTGATTGCGATTGCTGTGAACCTTGGCACGGATGTAGCCAGCGTTTCTAGATCGGCTGACAGTACGGAGGAAGTCTCCGCTGTTGCTGCAGCTTTAGTGCAGGAGCTGGTTCGCGGAAAACGGGTTTAATCTGGGTTTTATAGTCAAAACTGGCTGATTAGGTGGGGGCCGCGGGGCGGGGTGTCTTTTCTTCTGGAAAAACAACCCGCTTCGCACAGACATTTTTTCCGGCAGAAAAGACACCCCGCCCCACGGCTATCAAGCTATCCAGTAATTCTCCCTTTTAGTCGTGAATGTAATCGTTGTACGTGGCAGAATCTGTGGCCCTGAAGGTTTCCTTCGGGGCATTTTTGTTTCTTTATCTGGGACTTTTCTGTTTATGGCCATCAAACACCTTCGCACCGCTTTTTCCAGCCAGTACCAGCCTGGGCAGCCGGCCCGCCTCCAAAGTGGTGAATCCCTGCAAGAACCGGGTGGCGACTATGAGGGTCTGCATAAGCAGATGAAGCGGCTGTTTAACAGCAAGCCGGGCAAGAAATACGGACGATTTTCGGATGACATCGGTGAGAGCCCATTTGCAAGCTGGCTGAAAGATTACCTTGAGGATAAGCAGAGTTTTGCGTCTCTTACTGACCGCTTGTTCGGGCAGTGGCAGGAACTGCTTACGGGTTGCCAGGAAGAATTTCAGGGGCAGTTAGTGGTTGTCCATGAGGCGCTGGCCGATTCAGATGTGGTTTATGTACTTGTCATGGAAAGCGATGGCGCCCTGCGGTTTGATGGTAACCAGACATTGGATACAACGGATGTGCTGAGCACATCGCGCCTGAACCTTGCGATGCGGGTTGAGCTTGACGACTGGCTGGGCGATAACGCGGCTGAGAACTATCTTACTCTGGTTCATGCCCGTGGCACTGGTGAACCGGGAGACCTATTCATACGCTTGTGCGGCTTCACTAACCATGTGGATGTTGAGAAAGAAACCCTGACGTTTCTCGATGCGGTGGAAGCTTTTGCCAAGTCTTCGGAGCCAGAGAAGGCCGGAGAGGTACGCACGCGGGCTTATGAGTTCTGCAAGGAGCAGCATGCGTTGGGTGAGCCGGTTGCCATTGAGGCGTTGTCTGGCTATTTGGACGAAGATAAACCTGAGCGTTTCAAGGAGTTTGCCAGCAAGACTACCGAGATGCCTGAAAGTGGCGTACTGCACCCGGATCATCGGAAGGTGAAGAAGCTGGTGCGGATCGCGGGTTCTGGTGGTGGCATGAGTGTTTCTTTTTCTTCGGACCTGGTGAATCAGGCGGTGTATTACGACCGGGATAAGGATGCGCTTACGATTACTCGCTTGCCCAAGGCGTTGCGGGAGCAGCTGGAGAGGTATCTTCAGACAAGAGAGGATTAACTGTCTCCCTTCACCCCGAAAAACGGGGCTGGCTTCCGTGGGGGCTGGCTCCGCGGCGCGGTGGCTTTTTTCTTCTGGAAAAAGCAACTCGCTGCGCTCAGATATCTTTTTCCGGCAGAAAAGAGCCGCCACACCACGGGCCGATCAGGCTGTTGAGGTTTATCCGTTTAGCCTGCTGATTCTGGGTTGTTGTCGGTCCACCTGGGGCGGTTTGCTCTTAGCACTCTTATATCCTGCATCCAGCTTACTCCGTCAACCAGCTCTCCGGTTTCGTGGTCGAGTGGTGGATATGGCAGATTGCGGTCGTCGCAATAGCGTTTGACGACAGGCTGACACCAGCTGAACAGCAGGCGGTTGTATTCTTCATCCGGTATGCGCCGAGTGTCGAACAGGCCGGCTTCTTTGCGCTGTCGCTGCGCTTCGGAGAGGATGATCGCACAGGCTGCGGAGACGTTAAGGGATTCGACCATGCCCATCATGGGGATGACGATGTGTTCGTCGGCCTGCGCGGCGGCACCGGCGCTGACACCATCCACTTCATTGCCCATGACGATGGTACAGGGCACGGTAAAGTCTGCGGAGCGGTAGTCAATGGCGCGGTCTGACAGCTGTGCCGCGTAGAGTTTGTGGCCCTGCCCTTTCAGGTTTGCTATGGCATCGTCCATGGTTCTGTGGGTGTGAGGTGTTACCCACTTGAAGCTACCACCGGCGGTTTTACGGAAGGCGCGGAAGCCTTCTTTAGGCCATACCACGTGCATATTGGCAAGCCCGAAAGCGTCGCAGGTTCGCAATATAGCCGAGAGGTTTCTGGGTTTATGAACCTGGTCGGTCAGGACACTCAGGTCTGGCTGACGGGTGTTCAAAACCTGTTTGATGCGGGCAAGGCGTTCAGGTGTCATCGTTTTCTACTGCTGCGTGGGAAGCGGTCATTACTCCGAAGCAAGACGAAGCGGTTGGTGCAGGGGCAGCCAAAAACGTGGAGCGCCAAGGATGGCGCGACCGAGCCCTACAGGGAAGTAGTTACGGGCGTTTTTTGGATGCCCCTGCACCAACCGCTGACACTCCGAAACTCGATAAACCGCGATAATACCACAGCAAAACTGGCAGATTACCGAGACAACGCTGGTTGCCGAATGATCACACCGTTATAATACGCAGTTCTCCTTTTTAGCGCGCCCGTTCCGGATATTTCAAAGCTCCGGGCGCCAAATACATCCAGTTATGTTGAGACCCATGGCCAAAAAGCTGTTTATCAAGACCCACGGTTGCCAGATGAATGAATACGATTCATCCCGCATGGCCGACCTGCTTAAAACCGGCGAAGCGGTTGAAATGACCGAATCCCCGGACGACGCCGACATCCTGCTGCTGAACACCTGCTCCATTCGTGAAAAAGCCCAGGAGAAGGTCTTTCACCAGCTGGGTCGCTGGAAAAAGCTGAAAGCGAATAAACCGGAACTGATTATCGGTGTCGGCGGCTGTGTTGCCAGCCAGGAAGGCCAGGCCATTCTCGACCGCGCGCCATATGTCGATATGGTCTTTGGCCCACAAACCCTGCACCGCCTGCCGGATATGATTACCGAAGTGCGCATGAAAGGTAATGGCGTAGGCGTAGTGGATGTGAGCTTTCCGGAAATCGAAAAGTTCGACAACTTGCCGGAACCGGGTGCCGATGGCCCCTCGGCGTTTGTATCCATCATGGAAGGCTGTAGCAAATACTGCACCTTCTGCGTGGTGCCCTATACCCGCGGCGAAGAAGTCAGCCGGCCTGCAGACGATGTGATTGCAGAAGTCGCTCATTTGGCAAGCCAGGGTGTACGCGAAGTGAATCTGCTGGGCCAGAACGTGAACGCCTATCGCGGTGAAACCCACGACGGCGATCACATGGACCTGGCAGAGCTTATTACCTTGATAGCCACTATCAACGGTATAGATCGCATCCGTTACACAACGTCGCACCCGGTTGAATTCACCGATGCGATGATAGACGTGTACGAACAGGTTCCCGAACTGGTCAGCCATTTGCACCTTCCGGTACAAAGCGGCTCGGATCGTATTCTGGCGGCGATGAAACGTGGCCATACGGCACTGGAGTACAAATCCAAGCTTCGTCGCCTGCGTAAAATCCGCCCCGACATCAGTTTTTCTTCAGACTTCATCATCGGTTTCCCCGGGGAAACCGAGAAAGACTTTGAAGACACGATGAAGCTGATCAACGATATCGGTTTCGACATGTCGTTCAGCTTCGTTTACAGCGCTCGCCCTGGAACTCCAGCCTCGGATCTGCCGGACGACACGGAAATGGAAGTGAAAAAGCAGCGCCTTAAGATTCTTCAGGATCGTATCAACCAGACAGTGATGGATATCAGTCGCAAGATGGTGGGTTCTACTCAACGCATTCTGGTAACCGGTCTTTCGAAGAAGGATCCTGGGGAGTATTCCGGGCGCACGGAGAACAACCGGATTGTGAATTTCCGGCACGAAAATCCGGAAATCGTAGGGCATTTCATCGACGTCGAGATTGTTGAGGCTTACGCTAACTCTTTGCGTGGTTTGCCTGTGGATTCTGAACTGTACTAGGCCTGCACTCCAATAGTACCCAAGCTTGAAATGCGTCCTCCCGAAAGGGAGTAAAACGGAGAAAATTTGAATACCAACGATTCCAGACAATTTGACTTACACCCCGCTGACCAGCGCAGGCTAACCACCCTTTGCGGGCAATTTGACGAGAACCTGAAACACGTCGAACGTCGCCTGCAAGTATCGATCAGCCGCCGAGGTCATCACTTCCGGGTGGAAGGTGAAACCGAACATGTTGCCGCCGCAGTGGAAGTCATCCGGCACCTGTACCGGGAAACTGAAGCTACCGATGACATTTCACCGGATACCGTACACCTGTATATCCGGGAAACAGGGTTCGAGCGGCTTCCGGAAGATGTGCCGTTTGATGGCGCGGTAACAATCATTAAAACCCCCAAGCTCACCGCCAAACCTCGGGGAGCAAATCAACAGAAGTACGTGCACAGCATTCGCTCCCACGACATCAATTTTGGTATTGGCCCTGCGGGCACAGGTAAAACCTGGCTGGCCGTCGCTTGCGCGGTGGAAGCACTGAAAGACGAGCAGGTGAAACGAATTCTTTTAGTGCGCCCTGCTGTCGAAGCGGGTGAGAAACTGGGCTTTCTGCCCGGTGACCTGGCACAGAAAGTAGACCCTTATCTTCGCCCCCTGTATGACGCGCTTTACGAGATGCTCGGGTTTGACCATGTCACCCGGCTGATTGAAAAAAGCGTGATCGAGATTGCACCGCTTGCATTCATGCGTGGCCGCACCCTCAATAACTCGTTTATTATTCTGGATGAGAGCCAGAACACTACCCGCGAGCAGATGAAAATGTTCCTGACGCGAATAGGCTTTGGCTCTACCGCTGTCATTACCGGCGACACGACTCAAGTCGATTTGCCGCGGGGCCAGAACTCCGGGCTGATACATGCAGCGGGTGTACTTAATAAGGTTACAGGCATTGGCTTTACCCGCTTTGAAGCCAAAGACGTTGTCCGGCATCCGCTGGTTCAGCGAATAGTAGAAGCCTATGACTCGCTCGATGAAACCAGTGGCACCAATAGTAAAGAGAGCGATCGTAAGCGGTGAGCAAACTGACGGTCGATTTCCAAAATGTGGTCGCCGGGCCCGAAGTGCCTGCCGAATCCCTGTTTCAGTCTTGGGCTCAGGCAGCCTGGCTGGGGCAGGAGCCGTCCGAGGTAACCATCCGCATTGTCGGTATTGATGAAAGCCAGGCACTGAATCATCAATATCGTGGTAAGGATAAACCAACCAATGTGTTGTCCTTTCCATTTGAAGCTCCACCCGGTATAACAATGCCGTTGGCCGGAGATCTCGTTATTTGTGCCCCGGTTGTGGAAGATGAGGCCAGGGAACAACACAAACAGACGGCAACTCACTGGGCACACATGGTGATCCACGGTATGTTGCATCTTCAGGGCTATGACCATATTAATGATGAAGACGCAGAGGCCATGGAGGCCCTGGAAATCCGGTTGCTGGCACAGTTTGGGTTCGGCAACCCTTATACAGCAGAGGAAACGGTAAAAGACTCATGAGCGACGATCAGTCGAGTCGCAGTCAGGGCTCCAACAAGTCCTGGCTGGAGCGAATATCACATGCCTTCTCCAGCGGACCAGAATCAATCGAGGATGTGCTGGAGATACTGCGGGATGCTGAATCCCAGGCTATCATCGACGTCGATGCCATGAGCATCATCGAAGGTGCCATGCAGGTTGTGGACATGCGGGTGGAAGAAATCATGATTCCCCGCTCCCAGATGGTCACGGTGCGGGCCCACCAGGATCCGAAAGACTTTCTGGATGAAGTCATTGCGTCTGCTCATAGCCGGTTCCCGGTTATTGGAGACAGCCAGGACGATGTTATTGGCGTGCTTCTCGCCAAAGACCTTTTGCCGCTCGCTCTCAACAACGACATGGACTGGTCTCATGTCCGTGAGATCTTGCGCCCGCCAACGTTTGTTCCAGAGAGCAAGCGCCTGAACCAGCTTCTCAAGCAGTTCAAGGAAAACCGCAATCACATGGCAATCGTTGTGGATGAGTACGGCGGAACGGCAGGGTTGATCACCATTGAAGATGTGCTGGAGCAAATCGTCGGAGAAATCGAGGACGAGCACGATTTCGATGAAGAAACCCACATCAAGGCTCGCGGTGACGGTTCCTATGCGGTGAAAGCCGTAACACCCGTCGATGACTTCAATGAGTTCTTCAAGACGGGGCTGGATGAAGAAGACTTCGATACTATTGGCGGCGTAGTGCTCAAGGAATTCGGACACCTGCCCAGACGAGGCGAAACGGTTGAATTCGGTGGTTTGCGGTTTACCATTGCCAACGCTGATAACCGTGTCATCCGTCTGTTACAGGTAACCCGTAGTGAGCAGTGACGACTTAAAACCTCTCATTTCCTCCGCTCACCCTTTATTGCCCAACCGCTGGTTCAGTATGGCAACCCTTTTGGTTGCCGGCGCGCTGCAGACCCTGACCTTCTCACCCTTTCACCTGTGGTGGCTTGGCCCGGTTTCCATTTTGCTTATTTTGCTGGTCACCATCCCCCTTCCGGCGAAAAAGCTCTTCGCCGCTGGCTGGCTGACCGGATTGGGCCTGTTCGCTTCTGGCGCGAGCTGGGTTTACATCAGTATCAGCGAATTCGGCAACACGCCCATTCCCGTTTCAGTTTTGCTCACCGCGGCGTTTGTGGCGGGCCTGGCTCTGTTTCCTGCTATCGCCTTCTGGTTCTGGGGCAACTTGGCGAAAGCAAGTGCTGTGCGGCGCCTTATCCTCTTCCCGGCCATCTGGATTCTCGGGGATTGGCTGCGAGGCTGGCTGCTTACCGGCTTTCCCTGGCTGTATCTGGGCACAGCTCACACTGATGGCCCCTTGGCCGGTCTTGCCCCGGTTGTTGGCGTGCATGGCCTCACCTTTTGGATCGCGACCAGTGGCGCGGCAATCTTTGCGGCCGGCTGGCTTATCGCAAAGCAACGTCATACAAGCGCCGGAATTCTGATAGTGGCAACCCTTGTCCCCTGGCTTGCAGCACCTGCTCTGAACCGCGTTGACTGGACGGACATTAGTAACGAACCCACCTCGGTTGCTGCCATGCAGGGCAATATTCCACAGTTAATGAAATGGGACCCGGAGTTTCTGAAGGATCAGATTGTGGCGTATCTGGGTATGACCGAGCCGTATTGGGATACCGATTTGATTCTCTGGCCCGAGACCGCCATTCCCATCCCCCAGGATCAGGCGGGAAAAATCATTGAGCACATCAAAGAGAACCTTGGGGAAGACAGCACTCTGATCACCGGCATTCCCTGGTATGGCGTCAGCGCCCGGACGGGCGAATTCACGTATCACAACAGCATTACGGCCATCGGCAATGGTAACGGGATCTATCACAAGCAAAAACTGGTGCCTTTTGGAGAGTATGTTCCGCTGGAGGGTATTCTTCGGGGGCTTATCGGCTTTTTTGATCTGCCGATGTCGAGCTTTACACCTGGTCCGCAGAGCCAGGGACCGTTAATAGCCAATAACACCCGGGTAATGCCTTTTATTTGCTATGAGGTCGCTTACCCGGATTTTCTGGCCCGCAATGCGGTAAATTCGGATTTGCTACTAACGATCAGTAACGATGGCTGGTTCGGGGATTCGGTAGGGCCGTTACAGCATTTGCAAATTGCTCGCATGAGGGCGCTGGAAACCGGTCGTTATATGATTCGCGGCACCAACAATGGAGTGACGGCGATCATTGATCACAGAGGACAGATCACGGCACGCATTCCGCAATTTGAGCGTGCGGTGCTTACGGGAGATGTATTCAAGGCCAGCGGCAGTACCCCTTACATGATGACGGCTTCCTGGCCGGTTTTGACTTTGGCGTTGATCCTGATCGTGTTTGTTCGCGAGCGGGTTATTCCTAAGAACTGACTCTGTTCAGGTTTTGGTGCCTGCAATTGTATCCGGGGTGTCACCACCCCAGTTGTCAGGCTGGTATCAGCTTTCTTTCCTCGGCCAACGGCTGGTCACCCGCTTGTAGTATTGTGAACCGCAAGCTTCGCAAGGCTCCAGGTGACTTGTGGAGGTGAGGCACAGCATGTGCTTGCAGTTCAGGCATTGGAACATGCCGGCGGTTGCAACTTCACCGGCGATATACTTTCCTGCATCGTGACTTTCGAGCTTTTGCCGCAGCGCCAGCGTGTCCACCATGGTCTGATCTGCGACTGACAGCAAACGCTCAGTGAGGCCCGTTTCCAAAAGTGATATATCGAGCTGAAGCCATTCCGCGAGCCCTTCACCAGTTTCATCCACAAAATGTATGAGGTGCTCCAGATCCCTCTGAAGGTAAGCCCCAAGGAGGCCGATTTCGTCCCTGGTCATCTTCTCCAGTTCCGCTTCCACTTCTATCGCCCTATCAACCTCCTCTTCCAGGGTTTCCAGCGTGGTGTCCTGCGCTGTACGCAAGCGGCTCTGAACCTGCTCAAGCATACGGTCATAAGCTTCAAGAGCCTGGCCCGAGAGATGGTGTCTTTCCGGACGAGTCATAGCATTTTCCTTTTGTGAATGCCCTTGCTTCATTGTGGTCCATGATCTGCAGCCGAACAAGCACCAGGCAGCAGTTGTGGCAACATGTTTCACGTCCGAGCAGCCGGACTACCTGTTACGCCTTGTGTGCGTTAGAATGTTCGGCCGCTCCGCACATCATTTTATACAGGGTAACTTTGGTAATGGCAGGTATGGACGAGCAGTACAATCCCCGTGACGTAGAACAGAATGCGCGCACCTTCTGGGAAGAGAACAAAACCTTTGAAGTCAGGGAAGAGCCGGGTAAGCCGAAATACTACTGCCTCTCCATGTTCCCCTACCCCAGTGGCAAGCTCCACATGGGACACGTTCGAAACTATACCATCGGAGACGTGATCTCACGCTACCAGCGCATGCAAGGCAAAAACGTGATGCAGCCCATGGGCTGGGACGCGTTTGGGTTACCCGCGGAGAACGCGGCCATTGCCAACAAGACTGCACCAGCCAAGTGGACCTACGCCAATATCGAATACATGAAAAACCAGCTAAAACAGCTGGGTTTCGGGTACGACTGGAACCGCGAACTGGCTACCTGCAAGCCGGATTATTACCGCTGGGAACAATGGTTCTTTGCGCGCCTTTATGAAAAAGGCCTGGTTTACAAGAAAATGTCTACCGTGAACTGGGATCCTGTCGACCAAACCGTTCTTGCAAATGAACAGGTTGTTGATGGCCGGGGATGGCGCTCTGGTGCCCTGGTTGAGCAGAAAAAGATACCCCAGTGGTTTATCCGCATTACCGATTACGCCGAAGAGCTGCTGAACGACATGGACGATCTGGATGGGTGGCCGGAGCAGGTCAAGACCATGCAGCGCAACTGGATCGGCAAGTCTGTAGGTACAGAGCTGACCTTCCCTCTGAAGGACAGCGAGGACAGCCTGACGGTCTATACTACGCGCCCTGACACCCTGATGGGTGTGAGTTATATGGCAGTCGCTGCGGAGCACCCGCTGGCCAAAGCTGCCGCTGAGCGCCATCAGAATGTTGCCAGCTTTGTGGCTGAGTGCGGTAACAGCAAGGTTGCCGAAGCTGACATGGCCACCATGGAAAAGAAAGGCGTTGACACCGGATTCAAAGCCATTAATCCGCTTACGCATGAAGAGATACCGGTGTGGGTCGCCAATTTTGTACTCACCGATTACGGTACCGGCGCCCTGATGGCGGTCCCGGGCCATGATGAACGCGACCACGAGTTTGCGCTCAAGTATCGCTTGCCGATCAAACAGGTTATTGCGGCCACCGACGGTCGTGAGATAGACGTGCAAGAGGAGGCCTTTACAGGCAAAGGTGTACTGGTTTCTTCCGGGAAATACACTGGCCTGACCAGCGACGAGGCCTTTGACGCCATTGCCGACCATTTGGAAGAGACCGGCATTGGCAAACGCACCGTAAACTATCGCCTTCGTGACTGGGGTGTGTCTCGCCAGCGTTACTGGGGTGCGCCCATTCCCATGATGACCATGGAGGATGGCACCCAACGCCCGGTACCGGATGATCAGCTACCGGTTCGCCTGCCTGAAGATGTCGAGATGGACGGCGTGCAGTCCCCGATCAAAGCCGACCCCGAATGGGCAAAAACTTCTTTCAATGGCCAGCCGGCAACGCTGGAAACCGATACCTTCGACACCTTCATGGAGTCGTCCTGGTACTACGCCCGCTTCTGCAGCCCGAACTACGACAAAGGCATGCTGGACCCTGCGGCTGCGAACTACTGGCTACCGGTAGATCAGTATATAGGTGGTATCGAACACGCCATTCTCCACCTGCTTTACGCGCGCTTCTTCCATAAGCTGTTGCGTGACGTTGGTCTGGTGACCAGCTCCGAGCCTTTCAAGCAGTTGCTGACTCAGGGAATGGTGCTTGCAGACACTTACTATCGCGACGACGAAAAAGGCGGCAAGGTCTGGATTGCGCCCGCAGATGTTATTGTAGAACGGGACGAAAAAGGACACGCAGTTGGCGCTGTTCACAAGGACGACGGGCAACCTGTTATCGCCGGCGGCGTAACCAAGATGTCCAAATCAAAGAACAATGGCATAGATCCGCAATCGATCATTGATGCTCACGGCGCCGACACCGTGCGCCTGTTCATGATGTTTGCCGCACCCCCCGAGCAGTCTCTTGAGTGGTCAGACAGCGCCGTAGAGGGCGCACACCGCTTCCTGAAGCGTCTTTGGCGGCTGGTGCATGAGCAGGTGGCCGGCGGAGGCGCACCCGCTCTGGACGTAGGTGCGCTGAATAGTGCCCAGAAAGACCTGCGACGCAAAACCCACGAAACTATAACCAAGGTTAGCGACGATATAAGCCGTCGCCTGACCTTCAATACAGCCATTGCTGCGGTGATGGAGTTATTGAATGATGTTAGCCGCCTGAATGGCGACGAACCGCAAACGCGGGCCGTCCGCCAGGAGGCACTGGAAGCCGCAGTTGTTATGCTGGCACCGATTGTGCCGCACATATGCCATACCCTCTGGGAGGCTCTTGACCATCAGGGTCCCGTTGTTGATGCGCCCTGGCCGGTAGCAGATGAGGCCGCCATGGTCCGAAGCGAGATTCAAGTAGTGCTTCAGGTTAATGGTAAGGTGCGCGCCAAAGCAGACGTTCCCGCAGACATCAGCAAGCCTGATCTCGAAGCGCTGGCCCTGGAAAACGAAAATGTTTTGCGTTTTATTGAAGGCGTGACCGTTCGCAAAGTGATTGTTGTGCCCGGTAAACTGGTTAACGTGGTGGCTAACTGATATGCGGCTTTGCACCTTGCAGCTAAACGCAGCCAGACTGATTGCCATCAGTGTGATGGCGGCCAGTCTGGGAGCCTGTGGTTTTCAGTTACGGGGTGCATCACCAGTTTCGTCGGCTCTTGAACCTCTGCATCTCGATTGCCAAGCCCCTGTACCCACCGCCCTATGTGTGGCGGTTCGGAATCAGCTTGAGCTTGGTGGTGTGCTGCTGGCTTCGGACGAAGAAGCAAAATATCACCTCAAGATCCGAAACTTCGAACAGGATCGCCGAGCCTCCGCAATTACCGTTCAGGCTGCGGCCGCCGAATACACTCTCAGACACTCGGTTAACCTAGAAGTGATCAGTGGCGATGGCATTCCTATTATCGCCAGTACTCGCCTCTCAACGTCTGAAAGTTACAGGTACGATGAAACCAACGTGTTAGCCAAACAACGCGAGGAAGAAAACCTGCAACAGCAACTGAGCGACCGTCTGGCGCAGCAGATCATCTTCCGCCTTGTGCCCCTCACTCAGGAACGGCTACAGGAGATCCGGAACAGCCACAATAAGGCTACTACCCCGGCTAACGATCAACCACCTGTCAAACCATGAAGACGAATCCGGGCCAACTGTCACAGTTGCTGCGCAAAGGCCTGGCTCCGGTCTATCTGGTTTCCGGAGATGAGCCTCTGTTGGTACAGGAGTGCTGTGATCAGATCCGGGGTGCTGCAAGAGAAGCTGGCTTCGAGGACCGCCTGACCTTTCACGCTGATCAGCAACTCGACTGGAATATCGTTGCCGACGAATTCAATGCCATGTCCCTGTTTGCCGAGCGCCGTCGAATCGAAATCCGTTTGCCTACAGGAAAGCTGGGAGATGGCCGCGCGGTTCTTGAACGGGTGCTTGCTCAGCCTCCCGAGGATATCATTGTCCTTCTGATCAGCACGCGCCTGGACGCAGCAGAAACCAGACGCAAATGGTACAAGGAACTGCAATCTAAAGGCGTTCACGTACCTGTATGGCCGGTGGATGCAGACAAGTTTCAGGGCTGGCTTCAGCAAAGAGCGGGAAACCGGGGGCTGAGCCTGACCCGGGGAGCCCTGGCGATGCTGGCAGAAAGGCTTGAGGGCAATTTGCTCGCTGCCAGCCAGGAGCTTGACCGGTTATCGCTTCTTACCAACGGGAACACCATTGACGAGGAGACGATTGAACAGGCCGTTCAGGACAGTTCACGCTTCAATGGTTTCGAACTTGTTACCGAGCTTATCAGTGGGCGTGCGCCCCATGCCGGGAAGATGATTGGTGTACTGCAACAGGAAGGTGAAAACCCCCTCGGCCTTCTTGCAGTATTGAGCCGTGACCTCAATCTTTTGCTGGAACTGAAGACCGGCGAGAACAGAACAGAAAACCCGTCGGCATTTTTCAAGAAACGTGGCGTCTTTCAACCCCAACGAGCCAGGGCATTGGAGCAGGCAGCCCGGCGCCTGAATCCGATGCAACTGCAGGAAGCCATAAAACTATGCAGCCAGATAGATCGCGCAGCTAAAGGCTTTGACGAACTCTCCCCCTGGCATTATCTGAGGGATATGTCTGCACTGCTCGCAGCCAGATCCTGACATGGGTCAAAAGCACCCGATATAGGGCCTTCTTGGCCTATCTGTCACTTGACAGTTTTTCGTGACCAAGCGCATGGTTAAGGCATCACTAACTCAAAGAGGTGCCTGGCATGGGTCTTCAAGAAGAACTCAAAACTCTCTCGGATAAAATCAAACAGTATCGTGATGAGGCTCGCGTGCAACTCCACCTGGCTCGTCAGGACGTTAAGGATGAGTTCGATGAGCTCGATCAGGAGTGGGATAAGTTCAGAGCCCGTTTTGATCAGGTAATGGACGATGCAAACGAAGTATCCCAGGAAGCACGCCAGACAGCCAAGAAACTGGGAGAAGATCTTAAGACGGGTTACGAGAGCATTCGCAATAAAATGAAGTAAAGTGTTAAACCGTTAACAGAACGCTACAAAACTTTACCTTTAGGGGCCCCGGTACCGAGGCCCTTGTGTCATAGTTCCTCTAGAAGTGAATCGAGCGTCATTGTTTTTATGACGGCACCGCCTGGTCGTATGCTCCAAGACCAAATAAGGCCTGTTCCGCCAAGACGCCCGCAGACGCTGAGAGGTATAAATGACATATGAAAAAGTTGTTGATCATCCCCATCGCCCTCGCTTTTATGCTGACCGCGACTTTTGTTATCGGTCAGAACACCCGCTTTAGTGACCCGGCAACCGTTATCAAAGAACAGTTCTGGGGCAACCTGTATGCGAGCGGTGGCCAGTCATTTTTCTGCGATGCGCCATTTTCCCGAAAAAGCTTCACGCTGACGGAAGGCTACATTTATCCGCTTGCGGATGTGCGTAACGCGCTCTCATGTGGCACCGCACGCCAGTGCGAGCAGGACAACCGCTATCGCCAGATAGCTTCTGATCTTCACAACATGATTCCGGTGCGGAGTCGTACCGAGCTTCGGCGGAGGAATGCCCGCTACGAAGACCTTGGAGAAACGGTCAAACAAGATGACTGTGGTATCCGGGAAAGCAGCCAGTTCTTTGAACCGCCCACCAGAGTCAAAGGTGATGTTGCCCGAAGCATGAGCTATATGGTTAACACCTACAGCCTTCCCTGGCTTGGATCCGCACATGTATTCCAGAATTGGAACCGTGCGGATCCTCCTGACGACAGAGAAGTGTCCCGCCACAAAAGAGTTGCGGAAATTCAGGGCAATGAAAACCCCTATATAACCGACCCAACTCGGATTGAGCACCTTTAACGCTGCGGCTGATTGAGTCAGGCCTCGCACAACTGAAATAGCAAAAAAAAAGCAGGCCCAAGGGCCTGCTTTTTTCATTCCGCCGGAGGTATCAGAACTCCTCGGCAGTTAGCGCCATCATGGATTCACTGCCGCTACGAATACCCTCTGCAAGCGAAACGGTTTTCGGCAACAGACGATCGAAATAGAAACGTGCGGTTTTCAGCTTGCCACTGTAGAAGCCGGAGGTGTCGTCACCGGCTTTCGGTGCCGCCGCCTTAACAATACGCGCCCACATGTAGCCCAATGCGGTCAACCCGAACAGGTCGAGATAATCTACTGAAGCCGCGCCAATGGCATCGGGATTGTCAGAAGCCTGTTTGATAACGTGCTCGGTGACGTCCGAGAGGCGTTCGAGTGCGGCAGCAAGCGGTTCCAGATATGGACGCAAGCTCTCTTCGCCGCTGTTTTCCTCAATAAAGGCGGCCATATCCTCGGCAAACAACTCATACAGCTTACCCTGGCTTCCAACCACCTTGCGCCCCATGAGATCCAGTGCCTGAATGCCGTTGGTGCCTTCGTAGATCTGGGTAATGCGACAGTCACGAACCAACTGTTCCTGGCCCCATTCACGGATAAACCCGTGGCCGCCAAACACTTGCTGGCCCATGATGCAGGTATCCAGGCCGCGGTCTGTCAGAAATGCTTTTGCAACCGGCGTCAGCAGCGCAACCAGGCCTTCAGCGTGGGTGCGACGATCCTGTTCAGCAGCATCAGCGTATTTGGAGATGTCCAACCACTGCGCCACATACGTTGAGAAGGCGCGACCGCCTTCGACGTAGCCCTTCATCGTCAACAGCATGCGGCGCACATCCGGGTGTACCAGAATTGGATCTGCCGCTTTATCAGGCTGTTGCGCGCCGGTAGGGGCGCGGCTCTGAATACGTTCCATGGCGTATTCCCGGGCGCTTTGCAGGGAAGCTTCTGCAGCGCCGATACCCTGGATACCTACGCCCAGACGCTCATAGTTCATCATGGTGAACATGGCGTTCAGACCCTTGTTCTCCTCACCCACGAGCCAGCCTTTGGCTCCGTCAAAGTTCATTACGCAGGTCGCAGAGCCTTTGATGCCCATCTTTTTCTCGATGGAGCCGCAGCTCAGACTGTTACGCTCGCCCAGCGAACCATCATCGTTCACCATGAACTTGGGCACCAGGAGCAGAGAGATACCCTTGGGACCTTTGGGCGCGCCGGGCAACTTGGCCAGTACGAGGTGAATAATGTTTTCCGCCATGTCGTGATCGCCCCAAGTTATAAAAATCTTGGTGCCAGTCACATTGAACGAGCCATCGCCATTGGGTTCAGCTTTCGTGCGGATGATACCCAGATCAGTTCCTGCGTGCGGCTCCGTCAGATCCATTGCACCGGACCAGACACCCGAGTACATATTGGGGAGGTACTTTTCCTTCAGTTCCTGGCTGCCATGGGCATCCAATGAGAGGCAGGCACCGGCGGTCAGCATGGGGGCCAGGCCAAACGCCATATTCGCGCCCTGTAGCATTTCCTCAAACTGGGCAACCAGCGTTTTTGGCATGCCCATACCACCAAACTCGGGGTTGCCACCGAGGCCGTTCCAGCCGCCTTCTACAATCGTTTGGTAAGCTTCTTTAAAACCATCTGGCGTAGTTACTTCGCCTTCGGTCCATTTGCAGCCCTGCTCGTCCCCTTCGCGGTTCAGGGGTGCCAGCACGCCACTCGTAATTTTGCCGGCTTCTTCAAGGATCGCATCTGCGGTTTCGGGGTCCACGTTTTCAGCGACCTTTGGCAATGATGCCCAAAGTGCCGGAGCATCAAAAACTTCGTTCAGGATAAAACGCATGTCACGCAATGGTGCCTGATAATCAGCCATCAAAACTCTCCAATTTCATAACAGTCTGTCTGTGCAGATGGCAGCAGTGCAAAGCCAGCTCACCTGCTCGGTCCGTGTGTCCGGGGTTGTTATATTTTATTGGCGCACATTCTAACTCAAACCCGGCCGTAACTCATGAAAAAAGCCCGGCTCCTGAGAGCACGGGCTTTTTTTGCCGGTTAATCAGCAACGCTTTCCGGAATCAGATCGCGAAAGCTTCTTCCGGCATATCCAGCAGGGTGTCAGCACCCGCCAGCATAGTCACAGCGTGCGTCTTGGTGCGCGGCAGCATGCGGGCGAAATAGAAGCGTGCAGTCTGCAACTTGGCGTTGTAGAACAGCTCTTCCGTAGTACCTTCTGCCAGTTTTTCCTGGGCGATCTTCGCCATACGAGCCCAAAGGTAGCCAAATACCGCATAGCCAGAGTACATCAGGTAATCAACAGACGCGGCACCGACTTCTTCACGGTTCTTCATGGCAGTCATGCCCACTTTCATGGTCAGGTCGCCCCACTCCTTGTTGATCGCGCCCAGCGGCTCGATGAACGGCTTCATCTGCTCATTGTCAGCGTTTTCTTTGCAGAAGGTGTGAACCAGCTTGGTGAAGCCTTTCAGAGACTCGCCCTGGGTCATCAATACTTTACGACCCAACAGATCCAGCGCCTGGATGCCGGTAGTACCCTCGTAGATCATGCCGATGCGGGAATCACGAACATTCTGTTCCATTCCCCACTCGGAGATAAACCCGTGGCCACCAAACACTTGCATTCCCAGGTTAGCCGCTTCATAGCCAATTTCGGTCAGAAACGCCTTGGCAATCGGGGTCAGGAAGCCAAGCAACTCATCGGCCTCTTTACGCTCTTCATCTGACTTGCCACGCTCAACCAGATCGGCTTTTTGGGCAGTCATGTAGATCAGTGCACGTGCGCCTTCTGCGACGGCTTTCTGGGTCAGCAGCATGCGACGAACGTCCGGGTGAACGATAATCGGGTCTGCAATGCCTTCCGGATTCTTGGCGCCACTCAGGGAACGCATGGCCAGACGGTCTTTGGCGTAGGCCAGTGACCCCTGGAAGCCCAGCTCCGCAGCGCCGAGGCCCTGAATGGCCGTACCAATACGGGCGACATTCATAAAGGTGAACATGCAGTTCAGGCCCTTGTTCTCTGGCCCGATCAGCCAACCTTTGGCACCGTCAAAGTTCATGACACAGGTAGCGTTGCCATGGATACCCATCTTATGTTCGATAGAACCACAGGATACCGCGTTGCGCTCTCCGGCAGAGCCATCTGCCGCGGGCAAGCACTTGGGTACGATGAACAGGGAAATGCCCTTGGTACCTTCTGGTGCGCCTGGCAAACGTGCCAAAACAACGTGAACGATGTTGTCGGTCAGGTCATGTTCACCGGCCGAGATAAAGATTTTGGTGCCGGTGATACTATAGGAACCGTCTGCGTTGGGCTCTGCCTTGGTGCGCAGAGTGCCTAGATCCGAACCACAGTGAGCTTCAGTCAGGCACATGGTGCCAGTCCACTCACCGCTGATCATTTTGGTAAGGTAAGTCTGCTTCTGCTCTTCAGTGCCGTGCGCTTCAAGCGTGTTAATCGCACCATGGCTGAGGCCCGGGTACATGCCCCAGGACCAGTTTGATGTGCCATTCATTTCGCTCATGACAATACCAAGCGAACTCGGGAGGCCCTGGCCACCGTAATTAGGGTCTGCAGCAAGCGCCGGCCAGCCGCCTTCAACGTACTGGTTGTATGCTTCTTTGAAGCCTGTCGGTGTTTTTACACCGTTTTCGCTCCAGGTGCAGCCTTCCCTGTCACCAACGGTGTTCAGTGGGGACAGTACCTGTTCAGCAAACTTCGCACCTTCCTGAATAATGGCATCAACCATATCCGGAGTTGCGTCTTCCGCGCCTTCCAGACTGGCGTAGTGGGTCTCGCTGTCGAGCAGCTCGTTCATTACGAATTTGATATCACGCAGGGGCGCTTTGTACTCAGGCATGTAAACCACCTCGGTTTTCGGTCTTGGCTGAAAAGAAATAACAGCTTGTGGCCTTGGGTTTGCTCAGACACCGCAGCCTAGTGTGCTGCAGCATTAATTAAACACTTGTTTGAAACATACGTTTAGAGGCACGGAATTGTCAATAGCCGGGCGAATAATTTGTGCAGGAATTGGGCACCGACGCAGATTTCCCGGGTGTATTCAAAACGCACACACAAGCCACCAATGGCGCCTCGACGGGCGGTGACCGGCTGCGAATCCTCAATAGGGTTTAAACGAAAGTTGCCTGCCAGCCCAAAGGCTGACAAGTGATCAAATCAGACTGAAATGGGTAGAAACCCGTCTTTACCGGAGATGGGTTCTGGCACGAAACCGGCGATATCCTGATAGATACTACGGGCCTGCTGGCTGGCTCTGGACAGTTGCTCAGCAGAGCTTTCCGACGCACTGGAACTATCACGGGAATCAGAAGATACACCGTCATCAACGCGGGCTGACACTTCCCCCTCAGAGTTGGAGGAACCCTGTTCTGAGGCAAGTTCAGACTGAGCCTGCAGCATGGTCTGCATCGCCTGGGCCGCGACTGCGCGGTCCTGGCCTGAGGGTTCCGCAGGTGCCATTGCAGCTGCGCGAACCACACGCATTTTTTCGATGGTTGCCTGGGGGTCGCCGTTAACAGGAGAAACATCAATGGACACTTCTCCACCTACCGCGTATTGGGCGCCGTCTGCGCCACGCTGATACGTAAACGACATGCTGCCTGCGTATTGGCCTCCCACCGCCTGATGCGCTGCTTCATGGGCACGCACTTCGCGATCTCTTGCCTTGAGCTCGGATAACTCTTTCAGCTCCGCCTCATTCAGCCCACCGACCTCTTTGTCGGAGGTTGGCGGCTCACCTGCCTTGCGGTTTGTTCCCGTAGCTTCGCTTTCGTCTGCAGCGCGAACCGCCCGGTTACCGGTCTCCACGGGCGATTCACTATCCACATTGCCGGCACCACGCGGCTCACGGACAACAGGGGACTGGGAGATGAATGTCGATACGGGAGGGAGGGACGAAAGTGAGTTCAAGGATTCAGAACTCAGACCATAATATCTAAAAGTGACCCGAGCGTCTCATCGGCAGTTTTTACTACCTGGGCAGACGCCTCGACGCTACGTTCGTAAAGCTTGAGATCGACAATCGGCTCAATAAGACTGCTCCCGCTGTCGGCACTACCCTGAGGGCCATCAACGCCAGCGCGAGCGATTTTACGAGCGGCATTTTCCATGCCGTACATACCATCCTGAATACCCTGGATGCCAATAGCGAGCGTATTATTGATCATGACTGCCACTTCCCCTGACCATTAATTGACACCATTAGGCCACACTACTGGTCAATTTTCAAACAGCACATCAATACCAAGACAGCCACTCAGGGTTGTCGGCTCAGCACCTTTAACCCAGGGCATCACACCCAGGCAAGGAGCCCGGATATGCTTCATGAGATAATCCAGTGTTTCCTGCTCACAGCTCATTGCTGCGGATTCTGCATGGTTCGCAACCCAACCGGCCAATACCAATCCATCGTTTCGAATAGCCTCCGCGGTCAGCAGTGCCTGATTAATGCACCCAAGCCTGAGGGCAACAACAAGAATAACCGGCACACCAAGCGCCCTGGGCACAGCCGAGTATGTTTCCCGTTCGTTCAATGGCACTCGCCAGCCACCCGCGCCTTCAATCAGCAAAAGGTCCGCCGGGCGCATCTGCAAACCCCGACAGAAGCCCACCAGGCGATCCGCCGAAATGACTCTTCCAGCTTGCTCAGCGGCAACATGAGGTGCGATGGCAGGAGCTAACGCAATGGGGTTCACAAGATCATAGGCCAGGGATTCTGTGGTCACCCGTTGGAGAATCAATGCATCTTCATTGCGCAGCCCCTCCGGTGTCTTCTCGCAACCAGAGGCGACAGGCTTCATGCCCAGTGTACGCCTGCCAGCCGCTTTCGCGGCCTCGAGAATCGTAGCAGACACCATGGTTTTCCCTACCCCTGTGTCTGTGCCAGTCACGAAAAACGTTTTCTTAGCCATATAAGCTGGTTTGCCCCATCCTCGTGTCAATTTGCGTCTTGTCGTTGATATCCGGGCTTGACCAGTAAACCCATGCAGCCTCATAGCTGGCCACAAAGCCACCCTCAGGCTCTACCGGGTAATTCCGGCACATAGCCCGCAAACGGCCTGGAGCTGTGACCGTCATGCGTCTGTTCGCCGCTTTATAACCCGCCCCCAGTTGCTTCAGCTCTGCTGCCAAGGCGAGTGGCGAGGAATAGGGTAAGCGTAGAGTTTTTGTCTCGATTTTCGCTTCCGATAACTCACGGGATACAGCCGCCCGAAACGCCGCCTCAGGCTCGAACCGGTTTATATGCTTCTGACCAGGGTCCGCTTGATTCCACGCCTGATCAAGCTCCCAAAGAGTACCCTCAAGAAGCGTTGAAATCGCCAGGCGACCTCCCGGCCTGAGAACCCGCCGGCACTCTCTCAACACCGTGGCAGGGTCAGTACACCACTGAATCATGAGATTGCTGAAGATCAGGTCGCAGCTCTGATCCGGCAGAGGAATCGATTCGGCATCTCCAACAACCCAGTCGATGCCTGAAGGGGAACTTGCGCCGGCATGATCAATCATGCCGGGCGAAAGATCCATACCCATTATGGATACGACACACCCAAGCCCGACCAGCTTGCGAGTAAACCAACCTGTACCGCAGCCAAGGTCCAATACATGGCAAGGCAGATTGTTCTGGCTAGCCGAGGGCTGCTGAAGCTCCTCGAACATAGCGTTGCCCATAAGGCGCTGCAACCGGGATACGCTCTCATAGGTGGCCCGTGCAGTGCCAAATCCACGAGCTATATCGGTTTTGCTGGCCAGGTACGCGTCAATCATTTTTTGGGCACTCGAGCCTTCGAGGGATCGTCACAAAACTGTACTCCTGCTATCCAGAAGATATCGGCATTCCCACAGCGCCTGCATCAGATAGTCCAGATCTCCACAGGAGTGATCAGCACTAAACGTAACCCGCAAGCGCGCCTCACCTTCGGGCACCGTTGGGGGCCGGATCGCCGTCACCAGAAGCCCACGCTCTTCAAGAGCCTGGCTTAGCGCCAGAACCACATGGTTGTCACCAATCATGATGGGTTGAATAGGCGTATACGAGGGCATGAGTTCATACCCCAGGCCAACAGCCTCTTTTCGGAACCGCCCAATCAGACTCTGCAGGTGAGTTCGTCGCTCGTCACCCTGTTCAATCAGGTCAAGATTGGCACAGGTTGCCAGCGCCAACGCCGGAGGCATCGCCGTGGTGTAAATATAGGTACGGGCCTTTTGCACCAGGTAGTCCATCAATAGTGCCGGACCAGCCACAAACGCCCCGCTGGTACCTGCGGCCTTCCCCAGAGTTCCTATGAGGATCGGCACATTTTCTTCAGACAACCCGAACTCCGCCAGGCTTCCCTGCCCATGCGGCCCAAGAACCCCAAAACCATGCGCATCATCCACCACAAGCAAGGCACCGTGCTCCCGACAAACCGAAGATAGCTCAACCAGAGGGGCCACATCCCCATCCATACTGAACACGCCGTCGGTAACCACCAGCTTGTGGCCGGACGTCTCAGCAAGCATGGTCGCAAGTGTCGACACGTCTCCATGTGCATACCTGCGCACCTTTGCCCGGCTCAGGACACAGCCATCAATAATTGAGGCATGGTTCAGGCGATCCGAGAAAATCGTGTCCCCACGCCCCGCCAGTGCAGAAATCACACCCATATTGGCCATATAACCAGTGGAGAAAAATAACGCCGAACTGCGGCTGGTAAAGGCAGCAAGGCGCTCCTCCAACAGATGGTGAGCATCATGATGGCCACAGATGAGATGCGAAGCCGCACCACCAAGCCCTGTCTCTGGCAGGGCATTCCGGAGCGCTTCAATACTTGAAGGATGATTGGCCAGGCCAAGGTAGTCATTACTGCAAAACGAAAGTAATTGCTTACCGTTGGACGTTAAAACTGGTTTCTGCGGGCCAGAAATTCGCCGGCGAGTCCTGTACAGACCCGCCTGCTTTCGTTGTTCCAGTTCAGCGAAGAAATCGCGCACGAATGATTATCCTGAGAAGTCACAGGTGTATATGGCTGCCGGTTGTTTGCACCAATACAAACTAGGCAGATTCTCGGGTGGCGTCATAAAACAAATGCCGCGCTGCTTCCTGCTCCAGGGCCCCGACAATCGTCTCTTCATTCTGCGCTTCAGACACGCATTGCTCCCGCTGCTCGGGCCTGATACCCAAACGGCGGAACAGCGCCATATCCGCATCCGCCTCCGGGTTCGAAGTCGTCAGCAATTTCTCGCCGTAAAAAATTGAATTGGCACCCGCCAGGAAACACAGCGCCTGCATCTGTTCGTTCATCGTCTCCCGACCCGCAGACAAACGCACATGGGAAGCTGGCATCATGATGCGAGCTACTGCAAGAACGCGAATAAACTCAAACGGATCCAGATCGTCCACATTCTCCATAGGTGTGCCCTTCACTTTTACCAGCATGTTCACCGGCACACTTTCCGGGTGATGTGGCAGGTTTGCGAGCTGAACCAGCAAACCAACCCGATCATCTTCCTCCTCACCCATACCCATAATGCCGCCACAACACACCTTCATGCCTGCGTTGCGAACGTTATCAAGCGTATCCAGCCGATCCTGGTAGGTGCGAGTTGTAATAATGTGGCTGTAGTATTTCTCGGACGTATCAAGGTTGTGGTTGTAATAATCCAGCCCTGCCGTCGCAAGCTCGTCCGCCTGCTCGGGCTTGAGCATGCCCAGTGTCATGCAGGTTTCAAGACCCAGAGATTTCACCTGCCGGATCATATCCAGCACATAGGGCATATCCTTCTCTGCAGGGCTGCGCCATGCAGCGCCCATACAGAAACGCGAAGCGCCTTTTTCCTTTGCGGCGCGGGCTTCCGCAACCACTTTCTCCAGTTCCAGTAACTTTTCCTTTTCCAGACCGGTGTTGTAGTGACCGCTTTGGGGGCAGTATTTACAGTCCTCCGGGCAGGCTCCGGTTTTAATCGACAGCAAGGTGCTGACCTGAACTTCATTAGGGTCAAAATGCTGCCGGTGCACCGACTGGGCACGAAACAGAAGATCATTAAAGGGCAGTTCAAAAAGTGACCGTGCTTCCTGGAGCGTCCAGTCGTGGCGTATCGATGTGGCAGTCATGCAGAAGTCCTGTTAACCTTTTTCGGTCGCTTGGTTTACGGATGAATCAGATGATAAAGGGACTGCATCGGCTGTCAACCCTAAAGTCAACCTGGGTTAACAGAGATAACACCAAAGGCCTATGCGTTGGTTGCCTTTCCGCCAATGCTGGCAACGGCTTATGCCACCTTTGCAAGGCTGACCTCCCGGTTAACCAATGGCATTGTTACTGCTGTGCCCTGCCGCTGGCATTCCCGGGAGCCGGTACTCTTTGTGGCGACTGCCTGCAGTCACCACCGCCGTTCGATCGCTCTCTCATACCCTGGCGCTATCAGTATCCGGTCGACAGCATGATCAGCCGCTATAAATATAACGGCCAACGTAAATTTGCCCGGCCATTGATCGCAGGTTTATCAGAGCACCTGCATACCGCTATTCTGGAATCCGGTGAAGCCAAACCGGACATATTAATTCCGTCCCCCATGTTCCCCGCTCGTCGTCGAAAACGCGGCTTCAACCAGGCCCGGGATATCGCAGAAAGCCTGGGTAAGGCGCTAAGCATTCCGGTTGACACCGGAGTCGTTCGCCGCGTGCATAAAGTCCAGGCCCAAAGGGGCCTGAGCAGAGAGGCAAGGCTGGCTAATCTTCGCGGGGTTTTTAAAGTGTGTGCAGCGGTGCCAGAACGAGTTGCCATCGTTGACGATGTGGTAACGACCGGTGCAACGGTGCGGGTACTTGCATCAGCTCTGAGGGAGGCCGGAGCAAAGGAGATTCAGATCTGGGCACTGGCAAGGACGCCAGGGTAGGCTGGCTTTGGTTATGCCAGTTTGTTCTTTACCAGGCCGGCAATCGCCAGGCAGGATGTCAGCCCCGGCGACTCGATCCCGAAAAGGTTTACCAGCCCCGGAACACCGTGCTCATCGGGACCATCGACTCTGAAATCGAAAAAACCGCCCTTTGCGTCTTTCAATTTCGGCCGGATGCCAGCGTATGCAGGCTGAAGGCGGCCAACCTCAAGACCGGGCCACCACTGTTTTATGCCTGCGGCAAAACCACCTACCCGCTCAGGATCGACCGAATAGTCTTCTCGTTCAATCCACTCTACGTCCGGGCCAAAGCGCGCCTGCCCGGCCAGGTCAAGGGTAAGATGAACACCCAGCCCACCTGGCTCGGGAACCGGATAGATCAGGTTTCTGAATGGGTGGCGCCCGCTGTAGCTGAAGTAGACTCCCCTGGCGAGCCATTGGGAGGGCCGTTGCTCATCGGGAAACCCCAACCAGCTTCGAGTCAGTGGAACCGCCCCTAAACCGGCGGCGTTCACAAGACTACGGACTTTTAGTGTGCACGGAGAAGCGCCGGCAACCTGGAGCAGATGATAGTCACCCGCCGATTCAATCCGCTCGACCGGGGAGTGCAATGCGAGTGAGCCCCCCGCATCCTCCAGCTCACCCAGTAGCGCAAGCATCAGGCCATGGGTATCCAGAATGCCCGTTTCCGGCGACCAGAGCCCCGCAGTTACCCGGACGCCCGGTAACTGCCGCGCAACGTCCTTGCCACCCACAAGGGAAAGCGGGACATCATTGGCTGCAGCGTGCGATTGAATCCCTTCAAGCAAACGATTTTGCGCGTCATTGGTAGCTATTACCCACTTTCCGCACTTACGGTAGCCTACCTGGTGGCTTTCACAGAAGTCATACAGTTGCCTGCGACCTTCCACGCAAAGACGGGCTTTCAGCGAGTTCTGTGGATAATAGATTCCGGCATGGATGACTTCACTGTTACGTGAAGAAATGCCTTCACCGAAACGACTTCCTGCCTCGAGAACAATCACTTCCCTGCCTGACCGGGCAAGTGTCCGCGCCACTGCAAGCCCGACAACGCCGGCTCCGATCACAAGGGTATCCACTTCCAGAAGATCGCTTGTCACGTGATATTCCTGTTGCCTTTTTGATTGCCGACAGCCAGTTTCCGGAAGCCGAAAACCGTTGAAGCCTAAGGTACCCCAATACCCGCCGGGCCGGAACCCATGGAAACATCCCGTTCCCGCATTACGAGAGCACTGCCAAGAAGGTATACTTGGGGCCAAATTTACCAGCCTGGCTTCGTTTTATGATTAACGCCTCTCCCCACCCCTACGATGCCCTGACACCGGATGTCATTCTGGATGCCATGGAAGAGGTTGGTTTTGCGGTAAGTGGCCGGCTATTTGCTCTGAACAGCTATGAAAACCGGGTTTATCAAGTAGGGTTGGACGAAGGCGCCCCCATGATTGCCAAGTTCTATCGTCCCGGTCGCTGGACCGAAGAGCAAATACGGGAAGAGCACGAATATACTCTGGAATTGCTCGCCGCCGATATCCCTGTTGTCGCACCGCTGCTAATGCCATCCGGCGATACACTCGGCAAGCATGGTGACTTTTTCTTCGCGGTGTTCGATCAGCGTGGCGGCCAGGCACCTGATACCAGTGTTACCGACACCCTCTACCGATTGGGACAGTGGCTCGGCCAGATTCACAACATCGGCGCCCTGAAGCCATTTCAACATCGTGTCGCTCTCTCACCCCTGGACGGCATTGAAGCGAGCAACCAACTATTACTTGAAGGAAACTGGATTCCTAAGGACCTTCGGCCAGCCTGGGACAGCCTGATCCCGGACTTACTGAACCATTGTCGCGCCCGGATGGAAGATGCCGGAGAAGTTGAAACACTGCGACTGCACGGAGACTGCCACGCCGGTAATATATTGTGCCGCGATGAGCAGATGCTCTTCGTGGACCTGGACGATTGCCGTTCCGGCCCCGCCATCCAGGACATGTGGCTGCTACTGAATGGAGAGGATAGCGAGCGTGGCGCGCAGCTGGGCGAGTTACTGGAAGGCTATGAAATGTTCCGGGATTACAATCGTCGAGAGAGGCATTTGATTGAGCCTTTGCGCTGTTATCGGCAGATCAGCCATTGTGCGTGGCTTGCAAAGCGCTGGGATGATCCTGCGTTTCCGCGATTTTTCCCATGGTTTGCCCAGCCCAGATTCTGGTCAGATCAGGTGCTGTCCCTCAGAGAGCAGTTAGCTGCTCTGCAGGCGCCCTCCATAGCACTCCCCGGTCAATACTGAATATTCACTCACGTTTAAATTGAGGTAGGCATGAGCCAGAACGAGGCCCGTTACACCATCCGAAGCCTTTTTGTGACCGCTCTGGTCACTATTGTCGGTACCGTACTGGTGCTGGAGGTCAGCGGAAACATCAAGCATTCGGACAACAAGGATCATGTGCCTGTTGGCGACTTTCAGGCGATCCATATAACGCCGGGCGAGAGCTTCCGCATGTCACCCAAGGCCTCCGAGCTCCACGCCGCTTGTGAAAACGGGTACCTGGCTATCGCTGCTGATATAGACCCATCTTTCCGTGGCATCCTTGTCGACTACAAAAACCGCGGTGTACGCTGCTACCGGCCCACAGCCACGGCCCCGGCGGTCGTACCGCAACATGATGCACCGGATCAACAAGAGAACCCTGCCAGCGATGAGTAAGACCGACCGCTCTCCAGAACAGCAGACAGACCGGCTTTTCGCCACCGAACGACAGCCTGAAGACTTCCGGTTTGATGCGGCGGTTGCCCGCGTATTCCCGGATATGATCCGTCGCTCCGTGCCCGGATACACCACGATCATACCGATGATCGAAGTCATCACCGAACAGTATGCCCAGGCCAACTCCAACTGTTATGACCTGGGCTGCTCTCTTGGCGCCTCAACCCTGGCCATGCGCCACGGCATTTCGTTTGACAGCTGTTCTCTGGTGGGTGTTGATAACTCAGAAGCAATGATCGAGCGCTGCGAGCACTACATAGCCCTCGATGATCACGCCCAGCCGGTCAGCCTTCGCTGCGAGAACATTCAGGAGACGGAACTTACCAACGCATCCGTAACGACCCTGAATTTCACTCTGCAATTTGTTCCGCCGGGGCAGCGAAGCAGCCTGTTAAGTAAAATCGCTGCGGCTACCCGGCCTGGAGGCGTCCTGATCCTTTCGGAAAAAATCTGCTTCGACTCAGAGGAAGAACAGGCCATTCAGACACGCCTTCATCATGAATTCAAACGTGCGAATGGATATTCGGACCTGGAGATCAGTCAGAAGCGCAGCGCCATTGAACAGGTATTGATTCCGGAAACACTGGATGCACACAAGCAGCGCCTTGAAGAGGCGGGGTTTGACCGTGTTCTGGTCTGGTATCAGTGCTTCAACTTCGTATCCATGCTGGCGATCAAGGCCGACTGAACCCTATACGGAGAGCGACCAGAGAACATGCCGAATTTTGACTGGAAAACCTGTTTCAGACAGCTCCTGACTGAACTGGACGATACCGGCCAAAGCGACTGGGCAGATCTAATCAGAGCCCAGCTAAGCCGCCGTTTTGAGGATAATCCCCACGGTGACCTTGGCCGCTGGCAAACAGCCCTGGGCAGCCTCCCTGTCATTGCCGAAACAACCGCCGAGCTCAACACCTCCTCCATTACGCTTCGCTCAGCGGCTCCCCTGAACCCTGACCAACAGGATGACCTTGAGAAAGGACTCAGGGGGCTTATGCCCTGGCGCAAGGGCCCTTTCGATTTTTTCGGCACCCACATTGATACCGAATGGCGTTCCGACTGGAAGTGGGATCGGATTTCACCTTATATTTCTGACCTTAAGGGGCGCCGCATTCTGGACGTGGGGTGTGGCTCCGGATACCACTGCTGGCGCATGCTGGGTGAAGGCGCTGAGCGGGCAATCGGTATAGATCCGGGATTACTGTTCATGTTCCAGTTTCTCAGCGTAAAACGCTATTTGCCTGAGTCTCCGGTGGATCTATTACCGATACGCATGGAAGACCTCCCTCAAGGGCTCGAAGCCTTTGATACCACCTTCTCCATGGGCGTGCTCTACCACCGCCGGTCACCCCTCGATCACCTGCTGGAGCTCAAAGGCACCTTACGCAGGGGTGGTGAACTGGTACTCGAAACTCTGATCGTGGATGGGCCGGAAGGTTACAGCCTGATGCCTGAGGACCGCTATGGGCAGATGCGCAACGTATGGTTTTTACCGAGCTGTGACACTTTACTAAGGTGGCTGGACCGGGCCGGATTCCGCAACGCCCGCGTTGTGGATGTCTCGGTAACCAGCACTGACGAGCAGCGCAGCACAGACTGGATGCGTTTCAATTCGCTTCATGACTTTCTGGACCCGGATGATCCCACAAAAACCATCGAAGGTTATCCCGGGCCAAAGCGGGCCACGATTATTGCTGAGAAACCCTGAACATAAAAAAAGAGCACAAAAAACCCGCTGTGCCGATTTGGCAGAGCGGGTTTTCCCTTCTCTTAGCGCTTAGCAGCCAAAAGGATGACGCAGTACAATCGTTTCAATGCGGTCTGGGCCGGTTGAAATAATATCGATTGGCGCTTCAATCTGCTGCTCAAGGAAACGGATATAGGCTTTAGCATTTTCCGGCAACTGATCGAGTTCAGTCAGCCCGAATGTGCTTTCGTTCCAGCCCGGCAACTCTGCATATACCGGCTCAATATCCTTATAGCTGTCGCAACCGATCGGTGGACGGGTGATTTCACCTTTTGGGGTTTTATAGCCCACGCAAACCTTCACGGTTTCAAGCCCATCAAGAACATCCAGCTTGGTAAGACAAATGCCGGATACACTGTTGATCTGGATAGCATGGCGAAGAGCAACTGCATCAAACCAGCCACAACGGCGTGAGCGACCGGTTGTAGTACCGACTTCGTTGCCTTTCACCGCCAGATGCTGCCCCATGTCATCAAAAAGCTCAGTGGGGAACGGGCCAGAACCCACGCGAGTGGTATAGGCTTTTGTAATACCAAGTACATAATCCAGATACAGAGGACCGAAACCAGAGCCCGTAGCTGTGCCGCCAGCAGTCGTATTGGAAGAGGTTACATACGGATAGGTTCCCAGGTCTATATCGAGCAATGAGCCCTGGGCGCCCTCAAACATAATATCCTGACCACGCTTGCGATAGTCATGGAGCAAGTCGGTAACATCCGCTGCCATCGGCAGGATTTCTTTACCCATTTGCATCAGCTCTTCCAGAGCCGCATCGACATCTTCAGCTTCTTCCTTGAAGTACTCGGTCAGCACGAAGTTGTGATAGGACATGATTTCCCGCAGCTTCACTTCAAAGTCTGCCGGGCTGTGGAGATCACCAAGACGAACTCCGCGGCGTGAAACCTTGTCTTCATAAGCCGGACCTATGCCCCGGCCAGTGGTACCGATCTTGTCGTTTCCTTTCGCGCGTTCACGGGCCTGATCAATTCGCACGTGTGTGCGCAGTATGATCGGGCATGCCAGACTGATACGCAGACGGTCGCGAACCGCTACACCAGAGGCTTCCAGCCCACGGACTTCCTTGAGAAGAGCCTCCGGCGACAAAACCACGCCGTTTCCAATCAGGCACTGAACGTTTTGCCGGAGAATGCCTGAGGGAATCAGATGCAGAGCCGTTTTTTTGCCGTCAATTACCAGAGTGTGGCCCGCATTGTGGCCGCCCTGAAAACGAACTACCGCTCCGACTTTTTCAGTCAGAAGATCGACGATTTTACCCTTGCCTTCATCACCCCACTGGGTGCCCAGCACAACAACGTTTTTACCCATGATTATCTCTCAATGCGCACACGGCATGGCGTGCGTCTTGCAAATTTGGCAAATGTACTTTCACACGTTCGTAACAACTCGCCGACTTCAGCTGAGCGACTGAACGACCCAATGATCACCCTGTTTTACCAGCTTCCGATCACACCCCCGGGTCAAGGGATTCACCCCGCTGTCTTCTGGTAGCGCCCGGACAACGACATCGGTCATCCGTAGTTCCGAGACGGCCTGTTCCAGCGCTACATCATTGTCTGCAGGCGCCCAAACCGCTTTGCTGCGACAAACCGAACGTTTACCCAGAGCGACCAGAGCCCGAATATCCAGGCTAAACCCCGTAGCCGGGCGGGCACGCCCAAAATCACTGCCAATGGCGTCGTAACGGCCACCTTTTGCCACTGAGTCGCCATGACCAGGGACATAAGCCGCAAACACCAGACCGGTGTGGTAGTTGTATCCCCGCAGCTCGCAGAAATCGAAACCAAAGCTGACTTCCGGGAAGTCTCTTTCCAGCATCTCTGCAACCCGACCCAGTTGATCCAGCGCCGCGCTGAGGTTATCTGACGCACCACTCAGTATTCGACGTGCCTCAGCCAGCGCTTCCGGACCGCCGCTGACGCGAGCAAGCTCACGAAGCCTCGCTCCCGCCGACCCACTCGGGCAGTCACCAAGAAGCCTGTCCAACTCGGGTACAGACTTCCGCGCCATAGCGTCAAAGATAGCCGCACTGGTATCACGATCAAATTCGGCTTCACCAATGAGGCTTTCGTAAATGGACACATGAGCCAGATCCAGATGGACTCTCGGGAGGCCGGCAACGCGAAGGGCCTCCAGCATCAGGCTGATCACTTCCAGATCCGCAGATTCAGAGGCACTGCCAAACAGCTCACAACCCGCCTGAATCGGCGTACGCCCCGTCAGCATATGTTTCGGACGGGTATGCAGCACATGCCCGGCATAACAGAGACGAGTAACTCCCTCCTGACCCAGAGTGTGAGCATCAATGCGCGCAGCCTGAGGCGTCATATCGGCACGAACACCCATCATGCGCCCCGTCAGCTGATCAGTCAGCTTGAAGGTCTGCAACTCCAGGTCATGTCCTGTGCCGGTAAAAAGGGATTCGAGGTATTCGATAAGCGGAGGAATTACCAGTTGGTAGCCCCAGCGCTGGCAGGTATCCATTACATCCCGGCGCAGGGATTCTATCTGTCCGGCCAGGGGCGGCAAAATATCTTCTACCCCGTCCGGCAGTAACCAGCGATCAGATACTGTCATGAGATTCCGTAGTCCATCCCGCACACTCCTGTCAGTGGTTCAGAAGAAGTATGCAGATTTGTAGGGTGACATTCGGGGCAGAGAAACCCGAACCAAAACCTGAGGGATTTTACACTGTTGGCGCGCACAAAAAAACCGGAATACCAAGGTATTCCGGTTTTCAGGCGTGCAGGGCGAGTTTTAGCTTCCGCCCTTCGAATCCTTCATGAATTTCAGGAATTCACTGTTGGAGTCGATAACCATTACGTCGTCTTTGCTGGAAAAGGTGTTCCTGTAAGCCTGCAGGCTACGGTAGAAGCTGTAGAACTCCGGATTGGAGCCGTAGGCCTCCGCGTAGATACGGGCCGCTTCGCCATCGCCTTCGCCTCGCGTTTCTTCTGCGGATGCGAATGCTGCCGCCAGGGTAACCGTTTTCTGACGGTCGGCATCAGCGCGAATGCCTTCGCCCAACTCACGTCCCCTGGAGCGGAACTCCTGCGCCAGTTTTTCACGCTCAGTAGCCATACGGCGATAAACGTTTTCACTGACCTGCCCCGGAAACTCGATAGCCTTGACACGGATGTCTATCACATCGATACCAAATTCCTTGACGGACGTTTCATTAACGCGGTCACGCAGAGTGTGCATCAGTTCGTCGCGCTGACCTGAAACCACCTCATGCATGGTACGGACACCAAATTCATCTCGCAGGCCATTATCCACCCGGGACAACAGAAGCGACTGAGCGCGGAACTCGTCTCCACCTGTGGCCCGGTAGAACTGGTCCACATCCCGAATTTTCCAGGCGATGTAGGAGGTAACATCCAGCGGTTTCTTCTCAACCGTCAGATACTGCCGCGAAGGCAGATCCATGGTGAGAAGCCGGATATCAAACTCCCTGACCTGATCGATGACCGGCACCTTGAAGTGAATGCCAGCCTTGATGTCGGTCTCAACCAACTCACCAAATCTCAGCATTACCCCACGATGGGTTTCCGGAATAATGTAAACGCTCGAAAGTACCAGCAGGACAACGATAAGAGCGCCTGCAAGACCCACTACACTTTTAGGTCCCATAATTATCTGCTCCTCCGGGTATTAGTGTCCTGCCTGGTTCGAATTTCCTGGATAACCTGGTCTGTAACCGTCTGGATATCCATATCGCTACCGCTGCTGGAAGACTGGTTTCCGCTGCGTGGCAGAGCGCCCTGAGTCATGCGATCCAACGGCAGAAGCATCATGTTGCCACTGCTTTCGGTATCCACGAGAATCTTGCTGCTGTTAGACAGAACCGTTTCCAGTGTCTGCAGGTACATGCGTTCACGGGTTACATTCGGCGCCATCTGATAAACCGCCAACAACTCGAGGAAACGTGCGGTTTCACCGCGAGCCCTTTCGGTAACCTCTTCTTTATAGGCGCTGGCTTCTTCAATCATGCGCTGGGCTTGACCACGGGCTTCCGGAACAACCTTGTTACGGTAGGTTTCCGCTTCTTCCTTCACACGCTGTTCATCCTCACGAGCTCGCTGAACCTCACGGAAAGCGTCCTGTACAGCTGGTGGCGGCTGGGTACTTTCAACGTTAACCCGAACAATCTGAAGACCAGTTTCGTACTCCTGAAGAAAGCCCTGGAGACGTTGTTCAACCCGAACAGCCAGTTCAGCCCGCCCCTCTGTGAGCACGTCATCCAGCGTCGAACTGCCAACCTCGTGGCGCAGAGCACTGTCTGTTGCGAAAGCCAAAGCCTGGTTTGAGTCCCTGACATTCAGCACATAGTCACGTGCATCGCCGACCCGGTACTGTACTTGAAGGTCAACCGTTACCAGATTCTCGTCCTGGGTCAGCATCTGGCCGCTGGACTGGGCAGTTCTGACACTTGTGACCAATACCTTGGTGACATCATCAATCAGAGGCACCTTGAATCTCAGGCCGGGGTTTTCAGTTTTGGAAAACTCGCCGAACCGCAACACAACAGCGCGCTCCTGCTCGTTTACCGTATAGAAGGACTGAAAAATCACGTAACCCACGACAAGAATAGCTGCGAGTGCGAGAACCGCACCAAAGCTGCCTGCTGCACCTGAACCGCCGCCACTGTTGCCGCCGTCGCCTCCGGATTTCTTGCCTTTACCACCCAGCATTTTGTTCAGTTTGTCGAGGCCTTTTTTCAGTGCCTCATCAAGGTCTGGTGGTCCCTGATCATTGCCGCGACGACCACCACCAGTTCCCCATGGGTCATTGTCGTTGCGGTTTCCACCCGGTTCATTCCAGGCCATAGTGCTCTCCGTTCCTAACGTGTCGAATGGTTGCAAATACTAGGGACTTATCATCGCCCCGGCAATAGCTGCTATGGTTTCAGGCGTGCCCGTCATCCAGGCGCACTGTTTCTTCATTCACGCCCGCACGGCTCAGCAATTGCAGCCAGTCCCGGCGTTGCAGTCGGATTTCGAGTACCGTATCCCCGGTTTCCCGGTATTCTTCACTCAGCACCGAACCTGCCTCATGCAGGAGCGCCCGGAGCTTGCCATCGGCAGGCCCGAGCAAAACAAATTGGTGTACAACGTCTTCAGCCAGTCTCTCGACGATGGCATCGTAGAGCCCATCCAGCCCCTCGCCTGTAACAGCCGAAACCCAGGCTCGGACAGGCACACCCTCTTCGTTGCGCTCAACCCGAGGCGCAAAATCATCTAACAAATCGATTTTATTGAACACCTGAAGCACAGGAATTTCGTCGGCACCAATTTCCGCCAGCACTTCCTCAACTTGCTCAATATTTTCGTCACGACGGCTGTCGTGACAGTCAACAATGTGCAACAGAATGGTAGCTTCCGTGGTCTCTTCGAGAGTTGCCCGGAAGGCTTCAACCAGTTTGTGCGGCAGATGCCTGATAAAACCCACCGTATCCGCCATTACGACCGCCCCGATATCCGGAAGTTCCAAACGCCGGATGGTTGGATCCAGAGTCGCGAACAACTTGTCCGCAGCATATACGGAGGACGTGGTAATTTGGTTGAAAAGAGTGGATTTTCCGGCGTTGGTGTAGCCTACCAGAGATACCGTAGGAATATCAGCGCGCTTGCGCGCCCGACGACCCTGATTACGTTGGCTGCGAACCTTCTCAAGCCGCTTGTTAATGGACTTGATGCGCTCGCGCAGCAACCTGCGGTCGGTTTCCAGCTGGGTCTCACCCGGGCCACGCAGACCAATACCGCCTTTCTGCCGCTCAAGGTGTGTCCAGCCGCGTATCAGGCGCGTCGACATATGTTCAAGCTGCGCCAACTCTACCTGCAATTTGCCTTCGTGCGTGCGAGCACGCTGAGCAAAAATATCCAGAATAACGCCCGTTCGATCCAACACACGGCATTTGAGCTCATGTTCAATATTTCGCTCCTGGCTGGGCCTCAGAGCATGATTGAACAGAACGACATCGGCATCGTGCAGCGCTACCGCATCGCGAATTTCCTCAAGCTTGCCTTCCCCAACAAACAACTTTGGGCTGGGCTGCTTACGGGAACCGGTTACAATTCCAACCGACTCAACTCCGGCCGATGACACAAGCTCCCGGAATTCATCCGGATCTTCCGAGCCGTCATGGGACGTAAAATCGATGTGCACGAGTATCGCTCGCTCACCTACATCCGGGCGTTCAAACAATGGGTATCAACTCCGAAACAGTCAGGCTGTTATCCTCTTAAAAACAAACACCCGCGGCCATCGGAGCCAGAAGGCTCGTCAGGGGCGCGGGTGACAATGCTGGAAAACTGAATTGGTTCAGTCTTCAGGTTCACCATCTTCCGCCGGGTTCTGCTGGGGAATGCGAACATTCCTGGCAGGAACGACAGTAGAGATTGCATGCTTGTAAACCATCTGGCTGACGGTATTTTTCAGTAAAATCACAAATTGGTCAAAAGACTCTACCTGCCCTTGCAGTTTGATGCCGTTAACCAGAAAAATGGAAACCGGAATGCGTTCCTTGCGTAAGGCATTGAGGTAAGGGTCTTGTAGTGAGTGCCCTTTTGACATGTATGTTCTCCTGTTTATTGGTAAATGCAGATCGTCAATATTCTGAATTCAATGTGGTGCGAAGTCTGACTTTTTTCAAGGCTGCCTCAGCGATAAAACCGTCTTCGCTATCCAACCAGTTCAAATCCGACCACTTTCGAAGCCACGTGAGCTGCCGTTTGGCAAGCTGACGAGTGGCTGCGACACCTTTACTTACAAATGCGTCATAATCATCAGCACCGGCCAAATGGCTCCATGCCTGTCGATAACCGACACAGCGCATGGACGGAAGTTCCGGATATAAATCACTTCTGGCCATCAGTGCCCGAACCTCGTCGAGGAAGCCCGCTTCCAGCATATTGAGGAAGCGCGTATGTATCCTCTCATGAAGCACCCGCCTATCTGAGGGCGCCACAGCTAACTGCGTTACAGTATACGGAAGCGATAAACTTTCGTCTGCCTGCCATTTAGTATAGTAGGTGTAATCCTTAATGCCTTGTTGGCCTGCCTCTTGCCGCTGCGGCTGGCTGCTCTCCGCTTCCCAGAACGAGGAAATCGGTCGGCCTGTCAGGCGAATCACCTCCAGGGCTCGCAGGAGACGCTGGCGATTATTCGGGTGAATCAGCTCTGCTGCTATAGGATCTTTGGCCAGCAGCTCTTCATGGAGGGCAAGCCACCCCTTCGCATCGGCCTCCATTTCCAGGGCTTTACGAAGTTCGGGGCTGGCAGAAGGCAGCCCAGACATTCCATGTAAAAGCGCTTTGAAGTACATCATGGTTCCGCCGACTAACAATGGAATACGGCCTGCCCTGGCGACCAGATCCATTTCAACCAGCGCATCCCTACGAAAGTCAGCAGCGGAATAGGTTTCTGCGGGGTCGCAGATATCGATCAGCCGGTGCGGTGCGTGTGCCAGCTCATCCGCACTGGGCTTGGCCGTGCCTATATCCATCCCGCGATAGATCATCGCTGAGTCTACGCTGATGATGTCACAAGGCAGTTGTTCGCAAAGCGCCATGGCCAAATCTGTTTTACCAGACGCTGTAGGCCCCATCAGAAAGATGGCGGGTGGTGCTTTGGAGAGCTCTCTCGACGGCACCCTAGCGACCCCGCAGAAATAGCTTATCCAGCTCCGCGAGCGTCACGAGCGTCCAGGTGGGGCGCCCATGGTTACACTGGCCACTGCGCTCCGTTGCTTCCATGTCCCGTAGTAGCGAGTTCATTTCCGGAATGGTCAATTGACGATTTGCCCGCACCGAACCGTGGCAGGCCATGGTACCGAGAAGCTCGTGGGTAACCGCTTCAACCCGGTCGCTCTGGCCGTGCTCGATCAGGTCCGAAAGAACATCCCTTACGAGCTGTTCGGTATCCGCTCCCCGCAGCAGGGCGGGCACTTGACGGACGGCAAGCGTTTCGGGACCTATACGCTCAATCTGCAGCCCGAGCTGCTGTAACTCTTCTCCGTGAGTCTCCGCCAAAGCAGCCTCTTTCTGACTCACAGCAAGAGACAAAGGCACCAGCAGCGGCTGGCTTTTGAGATCCTGCTCGGCCAAAGCACGCTTCATTCGCTCATAGGTAATCCTTTCGTGGGCGGCGTGCATGTCTACCACGATCATCCCGGCACTGCTCTGGGCCAGCACATAGATACCGTGCAACTGCGCAATAGCGTAACCCAGAGGCGGCTCCTCATGACCACCTGTGCTGGCAGCATGATCCAGCGGAGAAGTCGCGATAGCTGCCGCATCTCCAAACGATGTCGGCTCGTGCGGAGCACTGACACCCCCACCACCAAGGGACTGGTAAAAAGCCATCTGATCACTGGCCCGCCATTCCTGCTGCGGTGCCGCCTGGCCGCCAAAACTGGTCGCAGCAGCATGACCTCCACTGGCAGGCATCGCAGGCTGACCATTCCAGGGCTGAGCCTGAGCCAATGATTCGCCCGCTACCGCTTCTCCCTGCCCCGAACCTTCGCGACCGAAGGACTGCGCCACTGCGCCACGAAAGTGGTCATCCGGTCGGACATCCGCCAACGCCTTATGCAACGTGCGGAATATAAAATCGTGCACCAGTCGACCGTCACGGAAGCGCACTTCGTGTTTGGTCGGGTGCACGTTCACATCAACCGTAGCCGGATCAACTTCAAGATAGAGAACAAAAGCCGGATGGCGATTGTTGTACAGCACATCGCGGTAGGCCTGGCGAACAGCGTGCGCAACCAGCCTGTCCCGGATTACCCGGCCATTGACAAAGAAATACTGCAAATCGGCCTGGCTACGAGAGAATGTGGGCAAGGCCACCCATCCCCAAAGGCGGAGCCCTGTGGCTTCTGCATCGATCACCACCGCATTATCGATAAACTTCTGACCGCAAAGAGCTCCAATACGGCGCTCTCTGTCCACCATGGATTCTGCTGGCCGAAGATTCTGAACAACCCGCTGGTTGTGACGCAGAGAAAAACCAGCATCAAACCTGCTGAGCGCCTGGCGCCGCACACACTCTTCTACATGATTGAATTCGGTTTTCTCAGTACGCAGAAACTTGCGCCGCGCCGGAGTATTGAAAAAGAGATCCCGGACTTCAACGGTGGTGCCCACAGGATGCGCAGCCGGTGAGATCAACGCATCCATATCGCGACCTTCAACCTCCACCCGGGAAGCCGCTTCCTGTCCGTGCGTACGGGACGTCAGCGCAAGACGCGAAACAGAACTGATACTGGCCAGGGCCTCGCCCCGGAAACCAAGTGAGGCTACTGCCTCAAGATCATCAAGGCTGGCAATTTTGCTGGTGGCATGGCGACTAAGCGCCAGAGGCAAGTCATCTTCCGCGATACCGCTACCGTCATCGCGCACCCGGATCAGCTTTACGCCACCCTGCTCTACTTCCACATCTACGCGGTCCGCGCCCGCATCGAGCGCGTTTTCAACCAGTTCCTTGACGACAGATGCAGGGCGTTCAACTACCTCGCCCGCGGCAATCTGGTTTGCCAGCCGCGGCGAGAGCAATCGGATGGAGGGCATATTTCGGGACTACCTCTTGTTCAGGATGAGGGGATACGAATGGTTTGCCCTACCATAACACGGTCGTCCCTAAGGCCGTTATACTGCATAAGCTCGCTGACGGTGGTCTGATTTTCCCGCGCCACGCCCGAAAGCGTATCGCCACTCTGGACCCGGTACTGGCTCACACGGCTGCCTCCCTGACTGTTCTGTTTCTGCCAGGCCAACAAGGTGCCAGGCGGGGGTGTTTTACGAAAATACTCGTCAACACCCTTCATAATGGCGCCGGCCAACTTGCGGCGATACCAATCGGTTGCCAGATTCTTCTCTTCCTGAGGATTGGAGATAAACCCTGCCTCAACGAGAATGGATGGAATATCAGGAGATTTGAGAACCGCGAACGCTGCCTGCTCTACCCCCGGCTTATGCAAATGGGCCACACCATTGAGTTTGCCAAGTATCGAGCTGCCCACCCCCAGACTGGCGTTAATACTGGCCGTCATGGACAGATCGAGTAACACGCCCGCCAGCATATCGTCGCGCCCATCGAGAGATACACCACCGGTGCCGCCGATCAAATCAGAGCGGTTTTCACTCTGCGCCAGCCAGCGCGCGGTTTCACTGGTAGCGCCGCGCTGAGACAGCGCGAACACTGAGGCGCCCTTGGGCTGAGGCGTCCTGAAAGCATCCGCGTGCACTGACACGAACAGGTCTGCGCTGTATTTACGGGCCAGAATGGTGCGATTTCTCAGACCGATGTAATAGTCGCCGGTTCGGGTGAGTTTGGCGGTATAACCTGGCTGCTTGTTAATCATATCCGCGAGAATTTGTGCCATCTTCAGGACTACATCTTTTTCCCGCGTGCCTCGTGGACCTATGGCTCCGGGGTCCTCACCACCGTGACCTGCATCGATAACCACAATAACATCACGCTTGCCGGCTGAATCATGAGTTACCGTAGGCTTGCTCGCTTTCTCTAATCGACTGCCGTTTTCATCAATGAGATCAAGTACGAGGCGATGCCCATACTGCTGGTTGGGCTCCAATTGGAAGCTCCGGGGCTTGATGTCACTGGCAAGATCAAGAACCACCCGCAAATCGGTGCCATTACGCGTGGCACTGCGGATACGCCGGACGGGACTACCAGACAGATCGAGTTTGGAAAAATCTGTTTTCAACCGGGTATCCTTGAGATCAATCACCAGACGGGAAGGATTACTCAGCGCAAACATGTTGTGATTAACCTTACCCGCGGTATCCAGTACCAGGCGAGTATGATCCGGCGCGGGCCAGATGCGGATGCCATCAACCTGAGTGCCGGCCTGTACGGTCACACTTGCCGTAAGCAAGCACAACGACACCAGAGCAATCATTGTCTTCATCGTAAGTTTGATTTTCATCATACAACTTGCCTGTTTATCCAGTGCCGGTCCGTTAATGGCCCGGACCGATCAGTTCCAATTCGTTCAAAAGTGATGCGCCCATTTCCGAGCGCGCCCGAACAACCACGGAGCGCCCTTCGCCCTGATGTTCAAGGTGTATTTCAATGTCCGGCGCAGGCAACAGTCCCTCGCCGCGTTCTGGCCATTCAATAAGGCAAATACTCTGGCCGTTGAAGTAATCACGTATACCCATGTATTCCAACTCTTCAGGGTCGCCCAACCGATACAGATCAAAATGGTAGGCCGGCGGCTCCAAATCTTCGTACGGTTCAACAAGCGTGTAAGTGGGACTCTTTACAGCACCCTGATGCCCGAGCCCCCGGATAACTCCGCGACTGAGCGTGGTCTTACCCATCCCGAGGTCGCCTTCGAGAAACACCGTCAGCCCCTGACCCATTTGTTTTGCAAGGCGAGCAAGCTCGGCACCGAGATTTTCTGTTTCGGCCTCGCCTTCCAGAAACAGTCTGCGCTCGTTCCCGAAGATACTCATTCCTCCCCCTTACAGAAACTGCTGTGCGGCTCTGCTTTCCGGAAAACCTGCGGCAACGCATCGATTACATCCGTTGGGATCAGCCCCATATAGCCTTTTTCCAGTGAGGCCCGGCCAGCGGCTTCCAGGTGCACGACTGCACCGATCGTGGCGGCAGCTGCCGGTGAGTCGACCATCTGTGCGTAAAGTGCACCGATGACTCCCGACAAAACATCACCCATGCCCCCCGTCGCCATGCCCGGGTTGCTCCCACCGGCAATATCCACTTCTTTCTTCCCAGAGGCGACGATCGTACCCGCCCCTTTGAGCAAAACCGCGCCACCGTATAAAGACTGGAGTTTTTTAGCTGCAGCCACACGATCCGCCTCTATTTCCGGAACCTCGCAACTCATTAGCCTGGCTGCTTCTCCCGGGTGCGGCGTCAGAATCTGATTGCCTGCAGACATAGCCGCTCTGGAACACAACAGGTTCAGGGCATCTGCATCCAGAACACGGGGTTTACCGCTTGCAACTACTTGTTGCAGCATCTGCTGCCCCCATGAGCCCTGACCTATACCCGGCCCGCACACCACTACCGTGGCAGCATCCAGCAGCGCTGGCAGTTCTGAACCGTGCGTCACGCCATGAGCCATTAACGAGGGACACCGAGCCAGCGCAGCCGTCACATGCTCGGGGCGGGTCGCCAACGTAACCAGCCCGGCGCCGGAGCGTGCAGCCGCTTCTGCTGCCAACAAACCAGCCCCACCAAAACCCCGGTCTCCAGCAACGACCAATACATGGCCGAATTGCCCCTTGTGGGCGTTGGCCTGACGCGCAGGCAACCAGTCACGAACCGAGGGCCAAAACTGAAGCATGGCCAGAGGCCTCTCACCGCTCTCGCTGACCCCGGTACCGGCAATCAGTGACTCGAAAACCACATCGCCACACACTGCAGCTCCCTGCCCGGTATACAGGCCGACCTTGCGACCAATGAAAGTAACGGTGAGGTCGGCTTTAACTACGTCTCCCTTGGCGGCACCGGTGGTGGCGTTCAGCCCGGACGGCAAATCCACTGCCAGCACCGGAATTCCAGAACGGTTGCAGCGTACAATTACCCCCGAAAATGGCTCTCTGGGTGCACCGGAAACACCTGTACCCAGCATGGCATCGACAATGAGGCCAGCGTTTTCAAAAAAAGAATCCCACTCAGGCTCACCGATACCCGCCAGTTCCTGAACCTTCACACCGTCGGCAACAGCGTTTTGCCAGGCCTTGCGTGCATCTCCACTCAATTTCTCCGTGGGAGCAACCGCAACACAGTGCACAACCAATCCGTGCCGCACGGCGTTGGCCGCTATCAGATAACCATCACCACCGTTATTGCCGGCACCGCAAAGAACCAGCAACGGCTCACCATTAGGCCAGCGCACAACCAGCCGGCGAAACGCCGCGCGTGCAGCAGCCTGCATCAGCGCGAAACCATCAACGCCCTGCTGTTCGATCAGATAATGATCGATACGGCGCACGGAATCGGCTGAAAACAGCGCATCTGATAAACTGCCCCCAGCGTGCTGCGGCATGAACCTTTGCCCCCGTTACAGAAACCGGTTTAAGAAAATTGGCCAGCTACCTGTAAAGCATAGCAAAACCATGGAAAAGGTCATAACTTAATCAAATTAAATATCCTTATTTCCAGCGCCTGCGAAACAGAGACATCAGCGGAAACTATGAGCACGACCGAATCCAACACGTTCCCCATCCCGGAACTGACTGATTTACCAGAACTTATCCGGCAATGGGCCAGCGACCTCGGCTTTTCGGATGCAGGCATCACAACGGCGGAGACCGGCGAACATGCCCGGCACCTGCAAGACTGGCTGGACAGTGGCTACCAGGGCGAGATGGAGTACATGGGGCACCACGGGGACAAGCGCTATACGCCGAATTCTCTCGTGCCCGGTACAATCCGGGTGATCTCCGTGCGCATGGATTACATGCCAACACCAGACAGCCCGAAAGAAGCACTTACTAACCGGGAAAACGCCTACATTACCCGCTACGCTCTTGGCCGCGACTATCACAAGCTGATCCGGAAGCGGCTCGCGACACTGGCAAAGAAAATTGACGAGGCAGTAAGTGGCTATGATCACCGCGCCTTCGTAGACAGCGCACCTGTGCTGGAGCGAGCGCTTGCGCAACGCGCCGGTCTGGGCTGGATCGGCAAGAACAACATGTTGATTCATCCGAAGGCAGGGTCGTTCTTTTTTCTTGGTGAAATATTTACCAGCGCCCCCCTGCCGGTTGATACACCCTTCGAGACCGATCATTGCGGCAGCTGTTCTGCCTGCCTCGACATGTGCCCGACAGATGCCTTTGTGGGTCCACACAAGTTGGATGCCCGGCGCTGCATCAGCTACCTCACCATAGAGCTGAAAGGCAGCATCCCGGAGGAGTTGCGAACTCTGATGGGCAATCGGGTATTTGGTTGCGACGATTGTCAGCTCGTGTGCCCCTGGCAAAAATTCAAGAAACCCACCCGCGAAGATGATTTCCAGCCAAGACACGGCCTGGACAATAGTTCGCTGGCAGAGCTTTTTTTATGGACGGAGGAGCAGTTCCTGAAGCGGACAGAGGGTTCAGCGATTCGCCGAACGGGATACGAGGGCTGGTTGCGGAATCTGGCGGTAGGGCTAGGTAATGCGCCTACCACCATTCCGGTGACCGAAGCCCTTAAACAGCGCGCAGACCATCCCTCCGAGTTGGTCCGCGAGCATGTTCAATGGGCCCTGGCGCAGCACGGTTTATAATTTAAAGAAGTGTTCCCGGTAGTGGCGCAGTTCGTTGATGGAATCGCGAATATCATCCAGTGCCAGGTGACTGCCCTGCTTCTTTACGCCTTCCAGAACATCCGGGCGCCAGCGACGAGCCAGTTCTTTTACGGTGGAAACGTCAAGGTTGCGGTAGTGGAAAAAGTCTTCAAGCTCGGGCATGTATTTTACGAGGAAGCGGCGGTCCTGGCCGATGCTGTTGCCGCACAGAGGGGATTTGCCCTTTTCCATGTATTCTTTTAGGAAGGCGATGGTTTGCTGCTCTGCTTCGGATTCTGAAACGTTACTTTCGCGGACGCGTTTGGTCAGGCCGCTCTCGCCGTGGGTTCGGGTGCACCATTCGTCCATGGAGTCCAGCAGGCTGTCGGGTTGGTGAATCGCAACAACCGGCCCTTCAGCGACCAGGTTCAGTTCTGAATCGGTGATGATGGTGGCCATTTCGATGATGCGTTCTTTTTCCGGATCAAGGCCGGTCATTTCCAGATCAATCCATACCAGGTGGTTGCCTGCTGACATTCTACTTTCCTCGTTAACCAAACATCGGTGGTAGGCGGGGCTGCCTTTTACCTGCCGGGAACCGCTACAAGCACATCCATGTGCGCTTGACTCCGGCCATCCATGGCCTCCGACATTCCCGGCAGGTAAAAGACAGCCCCACCCCATAATTCGCCGTTATATCGTGGTGAAACAGCCATATTAAAGCCGCACATAATTAATTACCGTATGATGTCACAGCAACGTCACCACTTTCATCTGTGTTATTTGAGACTTTATGGCAAAACGGCAACTGAACAAGCAGCAGCAATTCCGGATCAAGAAGGTTCAGGAGGAGCGTGCCGCACGTGCAGCTCGCAAGGAGAAATCGGTTCAGGCACAGGCCGATGCCGGCGAACTGGGGCCAGAACAGGAAGGGCTGATTATTGCTCACTATGGGCAGCAGCTTGATGTGGAAGCCCTGGAGGGCGAACACAAGGGTGATGTTGTGCGCTGCTTTGTTCGGGCAAATATCGACAGCCTGGTAACAGGTGACCGGGTTATCTGGCGGCCAGGCAAGAGCGAGACGGGCGTGATTGTTGCGCGCTGCGAACGCGATAATTTGCTGCAACGGCCGGATAACTTTGGTGCTGTGAAGCCGGTAGCGGCCAACATTGATCACATTATTCTGGTGATTGCGCCGGAGCCTGAGCCCCACGACAACCTGATTGACCGATACCTGGTGGCATCAGAGACCACAGATATTCCTGCCGTCATTCTTTTGAACAAGACAGATCTGATCACGGACCGTAACCGGGCGCAGATTGACGCATTGCTGGAGCGCTATGCGGCGCTGGGCTACGAGATAGTACGCACCTCAGCCGTGCAGTTCGACGGCGCACCTTCACCGGAAGTCGAGGCGCTGGTAAAAGGCAAAACGAGCGCGTTTGTAGGTCAGTCTGGCGTCGGGAAGTCATCGATTATTCAGACACTCATGCCCGATGAGGCAATTCGGGTTGGTGCGGTTTCAGAAAGTACGGGCAAAGGCGTTCACACCACCACGACAGCAAAGCTTTTCCACCTGCCGATGGGCGGTGATCTGATTGACTCACCGGGAATCCGGGAGTTTGGCCTCTGGCATATGTCACCTAGCGAAATCGAATATGGCTTTCGCGAGATTCGCGATGTGATTGGCTACTGTAAATTTCGCAATTGCCGGCATATGGGCGACCCTGGCTGCGCCATCGATGCAGCAGCAGAATCAGGCAAGCTCAGCCCGGAACGGCGCCGGAGTTTTCACCGTATTCTTGAAGATATGGCGGAACAGCAGTCCCGGGGCTTAAAAGCCAACTGATACCGCACGACCCACAGATCTACCAGTTCAGTTCGCCGGGCGCAGGTTCAGGGTTTTCGTCCAACCAGTCTCCGCTCTGAAGGCTTTCCTGAGCCTTTTCCTGCTCTTGTTCAGATGGGGCCGTAACATCAATCAAAGGCACGCCTTCGGCGCTGGCACTGCTTTGAATGCTGTTCACGGTTTTCTTGTTCAGCACAATAATGGAAATCCGGCGATTTATGGGTGCCGTCGGCTCACTCTGATCAAACAATACGGAATCACTAAGCCCCACGACTCTTGCAATCTGTTGGGCACGCACACCGCCAGCAACAAGAGCCCTGCGTGCAGTATTCGCGCGATCGGCCGAGAGTTCCCAATTCGTATAGCCCGGGCGCCCGCCAAAGGGCGTGGCGTCCGTATGACCGGTAATGCTTACCCTGTTATCCACAGACCCAAGGGTTTTCGCAAGCTCGAACAGGATATCTTGCGAGTAGTATTTCAATTCAGCCTTGCCGATATCGAACATGGGGCGACCTGAGCGGTCAACGATCTGGATTCGGAGCCCTTCATCCGTGATATCAATCAACAGCTGATCCTTGAATTCCTGCAGCGTTTCGTTCTCGTCGATGCGTTGCTTCAACTCTTCAAACAATTCGTTCATACGGCGCTGCTCGAGAGTATCCGAGAGTGCATCCACTACATTTTCACTGATTGCAATCTGGCCTGGATCGACATCCATGCTTGCTTCGTTAATAACAGATGCACTGCCCTCAAGGTCTACAGGGTTGGGAGATCCACCATCCGTGAAGCCCACCGGATCGCGAAAATAACCTTCCACCGCTTTTTTCTGTTCCGGAGAGGCTGTCGCTGTTAACCAGAGCACCAGAAAGAAGGCCATCATCGCTGTAGCAAAGTCGGCAAACGCCACTTTCCAGGAGCCGCCATGATGGCCCCCGGCAACAACTTTTTTACGCTTGATGATGATCGGCTGCTGTTCCAAGACTCGGCTCCGGGTTCAGGTTGTGCTATTTGGCGCGCACATGATCGTTCAGTTCCTGAAAACCAGGGCGTTTGTCAGTTGGCAATGCTTTGCGTCCAAACTCGATGGCCATCTGGGGCGCCTGCCCTGACACTGTGGCAACAATTGCGGATTTGACGCACTCATAGGCTTTGAGCTCATATTTTGCGGCATGCTCCATGGCGATGGAGGTTGGGCCCACAAAACCATAACCCATCCATATTCCCAGAAAAGTTCCTACCAACGCTGCTGCCACACTCAGACCAATGCGCTCGGGCCCCTCGCTCAGAAAGTTCATGGTGATAACAATACCCAGCACGGCAGCCACAATACCAAGGCCAGGAAGGGCATCAGCGATTTTGTTTACCGCGTGGGCTGGCTCTTCAAGCTCGTGCTGACGGCTGTCAATTTCACTTTCCATCATGCCTTCAAGCTCATGGGTAGCCATGTTTCCGGCACTGATTATTCGCAGATAATCGGTAATGAATGCCAGCAGCTCTTTTGATTTCATAATGGCCGGGTAACGACTGAAAATCTGGCTGGATTCCGGGTTATCTATGTCTTCCTCAATAGACATTACGCCTTGCTTGCGGGATTTATCAAAGATCTCGTAGAGCATGCTCAGCAAATCCATGTAATAGGATTTGTTGAACGGGGACCCTGTCAGCAGGCGCATGATTCCAGAGAATACTTCCTTGACGGTGTGCAGCGGGTTGGCAATCACGAACGAACCAAGGGCTGCGCCGAAGATAATGAGAAGCTCTGTCGGTTGCCACAACACCATAAGATTGCCGCCATGGAGGACATACCCACCAAGAACGCTGGCGATGACAATAATTGAGCCAATAATAAGTAACATGGGAAGAATGTGAGCCTTTGAATTGAAGGAATCGGCCTGCGCCGGTAATGATCGTGCATTTTCTGGACTGATCATAGCAAGCCCCTGCATTATCCGCGAAGCTACGAAACAATTTCTATACATACAGACGTCTGCGCAACACACTTGCAGTACTATTTGATAAACTTGGGGTCTTTGAGCACCGAGGATCTCTTTTCAATGTTCGACAAGCTGTTTGTCCTGAGTCAGTACGTCACTCCGCAACTGACAGTGTCGCACGCGGCCGGCCGTCTTGCAGACAACGACCGTGCCCCTGCGCTTAAAAATCGTGTGGTCAAATGGTTCGTGAAGCGTTACGACGTAGACATGAGTGAGGCCGCCGAAGAGGACCCGACGGCCTACGCCAGCTTTAACGCATTTTTTACCCGTGCGCTGAAGCCCGGCCTCCGCCCCATTGCCGAAGGCGCAAGCACCTTCGTAAGCCCTGCGGATGGCACCATAAGCCAGCTGGGCCATGTAACCGGCGACCGGGTCTTCCAGGCCAAAGGCCAGTCTTTCAGCCTGACCGAACTGCTCGGCGGAGACACTCAGCGGGCGGATGCTGTCTCAGAGGGTGAGTTTTCAACCATCTACCTTTCCCCGAAGGACTACCATCGAGTCCATATGCCCATGGCGGGCACGCTTCGGGAGATGACCTATGTTCCTGGCAAACTGTTTTCAGTAAACCCGGTTACCGCTGAGAATGTTCCTAACCTATTTGCCCGCAATGAGCGTGTTGTCTGCATGTTTGATACTGCGGCGGGCCCTATGGCGATGGTTCTTGTAGGTGCGATGATTGTCGGCAGCGTGGAGACGCCCTGGGCAGGCGTTGTGGCTCCCAATAGCAGTGGCGTAAAGACGATCTCCTATGAAGGCGAGAGTGCTATCTCGTTTGCCAAAGGCGAGGAAATGGGGCGTTTCCGCCTGGGCTCTACGGTGGTAATGGTTATGCCCAAGGGTAGCGTTAGCTGGGACGCTGAGCAGATTGCGGGGAAGCGGGTTCGTATGGGTGAGGCATTTGGTAAGGTTGGCGTTTGATTGCGCCCAGGCCTGCCTGAAACGGAGTTCGACGCTGTCGGGGGGGGGGGGGGGGGGGGGGGGGGGGGGGGCGGCCCCCCCCCCCCCCCCCCCCACAAAAAAAAAAAAAAAAAAATAGATAAGGAAGAAAAAAAAAAAAAAAAAAAAAAAAAAAAAGAGGATTT
>NZ_JAUOPH010000007.1 GCF_030546935.1 Marinobacter sp. 2_MG-2023
ACCGACGTAACCGGTTCTTGTGAATTGCCGGAAGGCGTAGAAATGGTTATGCCAGGTGATAACGTGAAGATGGAAGTAACGCTGATTGCTCCGATCGCCATGGAAGATGGTCTGCGCTTCGCGATTCGTGAAGGCGGCCGTACCGTTGGTGCCGGTGTGGTAGCGAAGATTATCGAGTAATCTACTCGTTTGATCTGGAAAAAGGGGCTGATTTGATCAGCCCCTTTTTCTGTTTCAGTTGCAATGTATGATCCTGGTCAGTCTTCCAGTAAGGCTGTTGACAGGGTTGTTTATTATGCATACAATGCGGCTCCTTTTTTTGAAGGTCAGCGAACGGTTTCGCTACTACGAGTGGAGTTTGGTGCAACATGCAAAGCCAAAAGATTCGGATCCGGTTGAAGGCGTTTGATTATCGCCTGATCGACCAGTCCACACAGGAGATCGTCGATACCGCCAAGCGGACCGGCGCTCAAGTGCGTGGGCCTATTCCTTTGCCGACGCGCAAAGAGAAGTTCACTATTCTGGTTTCTCCGCACGTCAACAAAGACGCGCGCGACCAGTATGAAATTCGTACCCACAAGCGTTTGCTTGACATTGTTGAGCCGACGGAAAAGACAGTAGATGCTTTGATGAAGTTAGACCTGGCAGCAGGTGTAGACGTTCAGATTAGCCTCGGTTAATACCGCCAGGTATTGACCTGTGTAACTGTCCTAAGGCCATAGAGGGTGAGAGCCCCGTACACTTAGAGGTGAAACATGGCAATTGGTATTGTCGGTCGTAAGGCCGGTATGACCCGTATTTTTACGGAAGACGGGCAAGCGCTGCCCGTAACAGTGATTGAAGTTGAGCCTAACCGCATCACTCAGCTCAAAACTCTTGAAAGCGATGGCTATCGCGCAGTTCAGGTAACTGTGGGATCGCGTCGTTCCTCTCGCGTTAATAAGAGTGCAGCAGGTCATTTCGCTAAAGCCGGCGTTGAAGCTGGTCGTAGCGTATGGGAATTTCGTCTTGCGGATGGTGAAGGTGAAGACCTTGCCGCCGGTGGCGAAATTACTGCGTCAGTCTTTGAAGACGGTCAGGTTGTTGATGCTACCGGAACATCCAAGGGTAAAGGCTTTCAGGGCGGTGTAAAGCGCTGGAATTTCTCTATGCAGGATGCCACTCACGGTAACTCACTGTCTCACCGTGCGCCGGGTTCCATTGGTCAGAACCAGACTCCGGGCAAGGTATTCAAAGGCAAAAAGATGGCAGGGCAGATGGGTAATGTTCAGGTGACTGTTCAGAACCTGAAAATTGTCCGTGTCGACGCTGAGCGCAACCTTCTGCTGGTTAGTGGTGCCGTACCCGGCGCAACTGGCGGCGATGTTGTCATCAAGCCTGCTGTTAAAGCCTGAGGAGCGGTTCGATGGAATTGACTATTACAGGTAGCGGCAAGGGAATTACGGTTTCCGAGGCTGCTTTCGCGAAAGATTTTAACGAGTCCCTGGTTCACCAGGTGGTTACTGCTTATATGGCAGCTGGCCGTCAGGGTACCAAGGCTCAGAAAACCCGTTCAGAAGTCAGCGGCGGTGGTAAAAAGCCCTGGCGTCAGAAGGGCACGGGTCGCGCTCGTGCCGGTACTATCCGGAGCCCGATCTGGCGCGCCGGTGGTGTAACCTTTGCTGCCAAGCCGCGTAGCTTCGAGCAGAAGGTTAACCGCAAGATGTACCGTGCTGCGATGTGCTCCATTTTTTCCGAGCTGGTTCGTCAAGAGCGTCTGGTCCTGGTTGACGACTTCGCTGTCGATGCGCCCAAGACTAAGACCTTTACTGCCAAGTTGGCAGATATGGGTATCTCAAACGCATTGATCCTGACGGAAAGTGTTGAGCAAAACCTGCACCTGGCCTCTCGCAACGTTCCTCACGTCGATGTGCGTGATGTTGCTGGCCTGGATCCGGTTAGCTTGGTTGCCTTCGAGAAAGTCGTGGTGACTGTTCCCGCTCTGAAGAAGATCGAGGAGATGCTGGGATGAATCAGGAACGTATTTATAAGGTCCTTCTGGGGCCGCACGTATCGGAGAAGGCTTCTCTGGTTGCCGAGCACGGTCAAGTCGTTTTCCGGGTTGCCCCGGACGCTACCAAGCCGGAGATCAAGAAGGCTGTTGAGCAATTGTTCAACGTCACCGTAGAAGGTGTTCAGGTTCTGAATCGTAAGGGCAAGCTTAAGCGTACTGCCCGCGGGTTCGGCAAGCGTAATGACATTCGTAAGGCTTACGTAAAGCTGGCTGAAGGTCAGGACATCGATTTTCTGGATGTGGAATAAGGTAAAGGGGTCGTAATATGCCGATCGTCAAAACCAAACCAACATCTGCCGGACGCCGTCACGTTGTAAAGCTTTACAACCCGGATTTGCACAAAGGGCGCCCTTACGAACCGTTGGTTGAATCACAAAGTAAGTCGGGTGGTCGTAACAATGCTGGCCGCATTACCACTCGTCACGTTGGTGGTGGTCATAAGCAGCACTACCGAATCATCGACTTCAAGCGGACAAAAGATGGTATTCCTGCGACAATAGAACGCATTGAATACGATCCTAACCGCTCTGCGCACATCGCGCTGATCAAGTATGCCGATGGCGAGCGTCGTTACATTATCGCTCCCAAAGGTATGCAGATTGGCGAGCCTGTGCGCTCAGGAATCGACGCGCCTATCAAGGTAGGAAGTACATTGCCGCTGCGGAATATCCCGGTTGGTTCTGTGATCCATTGCGTTGAACTCAAGCCTGGAAAAGGTGCACAGCTGGCTCGCTCTGCGGGTGCATCCGTACAGCTGGTTGCTCGGGAAGGCGCTTATGCGACTATCCGCCTCCGTTCAGGTGAAATGCGTAAGGTGCTTGTAGACTGCCGTGCCACGTTGGGAGAAGTTTCCAACAGTGAGCACAGTCTCAAGCGGCTTGGCAAAGCGGGTGCATCACGTTGGCGTGGCAAGCGTCCAACAGTACGTGGTGTTGCTATGAACCCAGTTGACCACCCGCATGGTGGTGGTGAAGGGCGTACCTCTGGCGGACGTCACCCGGTTACTCCGTGGGGTGTTCCGACCAAAGGGCATAAGACTCGTAAGAACAAACGTACTGATAAAATGATAGTACGTCGTCGTTCAGCCAAGTAAACGACTACATAGAGGTAATTGCTGTGCCACGTTCTTTAAAGAAAGGTCCTTTTATAGACCTGCATCTGTTGAAGAAGGTCGAGGCAGCTCTGGAAGCAAACGATAAACGACCGATCAAAACCTGGTCCCGTCGTTCGACGATCTTTCCAGAGTTCGTAGGCCTGACCATCGCAGTCCACAACGGCAGGCAACACGTGCCGGTTTATGTGACCGAAGATATGGTCGGACATAAACTGGGTGAGTTCGCGGCGACGCGTACTTATCGTGGCCATGCGGCCGACAAGAAAGCTAAACGCTGATTGTGAGGGGAATAGAAATGGAAGTAGCAGCCAAGTATAAGGGCGCTCGCCTCTCAGCTCAGAAAGCACGTCTTGTCGCCGACCAGGTCCGCGGCAAGGCTGTTGAGGACGCCCTGAACATTCTGACTTTCAGCCCTAAGAAGGCGGCGGTTATTATCAAGAAAGCTCTTGAGTCTGCCATCGCCAACGCTGAGCATAACGAAGGTCTGGACGTTGACGAACTGCGGGTTTCCACCGTTATGGTGGATGAGGGCCCGACGCTCAAGCGTATCAAGGCTCGAGCCAAGGGGCGCGCTGATAGAATTATGAAGCGCACCTGCCATATCACCGTCAAGGTCGCCGACAAGTAGGAGATGCTCAGATGGGTCATAAAGTAAATCCAACCGGCATGCGACTGGGTGTTATAAAAGAACACAACTCAGTCTGGTATGCCGATAAAAAGGAATACGCCAAGAACCTGTTGAACGATATTCAGGTCCGCGAATTCCTCGACAAGCGTCTGGTTAAGGCGTCTGTTAGCAAGATTGTGATCGAGCGCCCTGCTCAGAACGCCCGTATCACGATTCATACTGCCCGTCCCGGTATCGTTATCGGTAAGAAGGGTGAAGATGTTGATCGTCTGCGTCGTGAAGTCGGCGAGATGATGGGTGTGCCTGTGCACATCAACATCGAAGAAGTCCGCAAGCCGGATCTGGATGCTCGCCTGGTAGCGCAAAACGTTGCCGGTCAGCTGGAGCGTCGTGTGATGTTCCGTCGCGCTATGAAGCGTGCGGTTCAGAATGCCATGCGCCAGGGAGCCAAAGGTATCAAGATTCAGGTTGGTGGTCGTCTCGGGGGTGCTGAGATTGCGCGTTCCGAGTGGTATCGCGAAGGTCGTGTTCCTCTGCACACACTGCGTGCAGATATTGATTACGCAACCTACGAAGCGCATACCACTTACGGCGTAATCGGCGTCAAGGTATGGATCTTCAAAGGTGAGATTCTTGGTGGTATGGAACAAGTCCGTGCTGACAAGAAAGCCTCTGGGAAGAAAGGTTCTAAGTAAAGGGGCAATCTTATGCTGCAACCAAAACGCACCAAATTTCGCAAGGTAATGAAAGGCCGTAACACCGGTCTTGCTCACCGCGCCAACAAGGTGAGCTTCGGTGAATACGGATTGAAAGCGACAAGTCGTGGGCGTATAAATGCGCGCCAGATTGAAGCGGCGCGTCGTACCATGACTCGTAAGATCAAGCGTGGTGGTAAGATCTGGATCCGGGTTTTCCCGGATAAGCCGATCACCGGTAAGCCGCTTGAAGTACGTATGGGTAAAGGTAAGGGTTCTGTTGAGTATTGGGTGGCGGAAATTCAGCCAGGCCGTATGCTCTATGAGATGGAAGGCGTTGCAGAAGATATCGCACGCGAAGCCTTCACACTCGCAGCGGCAAAGCTGCCGGTACAGACCACCTTCGTAACTAGGACGGTGATGTGATGAAAGCAACAGAGCTGCGTGAAAAATCAGCCGCGGAGCTGAATAAGGAGCTGATCGACCTCCTGAAGGAGCAGTTCAACCTGCGCATGCGCAAGGCAACCGGTCAGCTCAATCAGTCTCACCTTCTCGCCGGGGTGAAGCGTGATATTGCTCGCGTGAAAACAGTATTGAACGAAAAGGCAGGACAGTGACATGACCGAAGCTACCCAAACTGCCAGAACTCTTAGCGGTAAGGTCGTGAGCAACAAGATGGAGAAATCCATCGTGGTATTGGTTGAACGTCAGGTAAAGCATCCTCTGTACGGTAAGTACATGAAGCGTTCAACCAAGATCCACGCTCACGATGAGAGCAACCAGTGCAACATCGGTGACAAAGTTACCATCCAGGAAACCCGTCCGGTCTCGAAGACCAAGAGCTGGGCCCTGGTTGAAGTCATCGAACATGCATCCAAGGTGTAAATCGCCCGGAGAACAACCATGATTCAGACTCAGACAATGCTTGAAGTCGCGGATAACAGCGGTGCGCGTCAGGTGATGTGCATTAAGGTCCTGGGCGGTTCACACCGGCGTTATGCCAGCGTTGGGGATATCATCAAGGTAACCGTTAAGGAAGCCATCCCCCGCGGAAAGGTGAAAAAGGGCCAGGTCCTGAAGGCTGTAGTAGTACGCACCCGCAAGGGTGTTCGCCGTCCCGATGGGTCGCTGATCCGTTTTGACGGCAATGCGGCGGTACTTCTGAACACTCAGGACGCTCCCATTGGTACCCGTATCTTCGGACCGGTTACCCGTGAACTGCGAAATGAGAAGTTCATGAAAATTATCTCACTGGCACCCGAAGTACTTTAAAGGACCAGAGGCCGGTTATGAAAAAGATCAAACGAGATGACGAAGTAATCGTCACCACGGGGAAAGACAAAGGTAAACGTGGTAAAGTCCTGAAAGTGCAGGACGATGGTAAAGTGATTGTTTCTGGCATCAATATGATGAAGAAGCACACTAAACCAAACCCGATGCTGGGCACCCCAGGTGGCATCGTCGAAAAAGAAGCACCTATCCAGGCTTCCAACGTGGCTATTTTTAATCCGCAGACCGGCAAAGCCGATCGTGTTGGCTTCCAGATCAAGGAAGACGGGGCGAAAACGCGGATCTTCAAAGCTACGAAAGAAGCTGTCGATAACCAGTAAGCGGTGGTGGTTACGATGCTTAACATGAAAGAGCAGTACAGCAAGGAAGTGGTACCCGCCCTGCAGAAAGAGTTCGGTTTCAAGAACATTATGCAGGTGCCGCGTATCGAAAAGATTACCCTGAACATGGGTGTTGGCGAGGCGGTCGGTGACAAAAAACTGATTGAGAATGCTGTGGCGGATCTTGAGCGCCTGGCAGGTCAAAAGGTTGTTGTTACTACGGCACGTAAATCCGTTGCGGGCTTTAAAATCCGCGAAGGCTGGCCAATTGGTTGTAAAGTTACCCTGCGCGGTGAGCGTATGTGGGATTTCTTTGATCGCCTGGTTCACATTGCGGTTCCCCGCATCCGTGACTTCCGTGGTCTGAATCCCAAGTCTTTTGACGGACGCGGTAACTACAGCATGGGTGTGCGTGAGCAGATTATCTTCCCGGAAATCGAGTACGACAAAGTCGACAAGATCCGTGGTCTGGATATCACCATTACCACCAGTGCCCGTACCGACGATGAAGGTCGTGAGCTTTTGAAAGCTTTCGGTTTTCCGTTCAAGAAATAAAGGAACGAGTGTAATGGCTAAGGTTTCCATGAAAAACCGTGAGCTCAAGCGCGAGCAAACCGTTGCAAAATTTGCAGCGAAGCGCGCCGAGCTCAAGGCGATTATCAAAAACCCGAATACCAGCGATGATGACCGCTGGGATGCACAGATGAAGCTCCAGCAGCTTCCTCGCGATGCATCTCCTTCGCGTCTTCGTAATCGTTGCCAGGTGACTGGTCGTCCCCATGGCGTTCTACGCAAGTTCGAACTTTCACGGATTAAGCTCCGTGAGTACGGCATGCGTGGTGACGTCCCGGGTCTGACCAAGGCAAGCTGGTAAGATAGGTATCCTGGCTTCGGTCAGGTGCCTGTTGGTAAGCGGTGCGGCAAGCCGCTGCACAACTAAAAAGATCAGGAGCCTCATACCAATGAGTATGCAAGATACGCTTGCGGATATGTTTACTCGTATTCGTAATGCACAGATGGCATCGAAAGCAGACGTTACGATGCCCTCTTCAAAGATGAAGATCTCCGTAGCCCAGGTCCTGAAGGACGAGGGTTATGTTGACGATTTCTCCGTTACAGCCGATGCAAAGCCCGAGCTGACGATCACTCTGAAGTATTTCGGTGGTAAGCCGGTTATTGAGTCGATCAAGCGGGTTAGCCGCCCGAGCCTGCGCCAGTACAAGGGCACAGGGGAGCTGCCGAAAGTATCCGGTGGTCTGGGAGTCGCGATTGTTTCTACGTCCAAGGGCGTAATGACAGATCGTGCTGCACGTGCTGCCGGCGTAGGTGGCGAAGTCATCTGCACCGTATTCTAGGAGAATCACATGTCCAGGGTTGCCAATAATCCTGTCGTGCTGCCTTCCGGTGTTGAGGTTAAGCTAAACGGACAGGAAATTAGTGTAAAGGGCTCCAAAGGAGCACTTGAGTTTTCAATTCACCAGGCGGTTGAGGTAAAGCAGGAAGAAAATCTTCTGCGTTTTGCAGCCCGCGATGGTGCCCAAAAGTCCCGCGCTCTTGCTGGTACAACTCGTGCGCTGGTCAACAATATGGTGACCGGTGTATCCACAGGCTTTGAGCGTAAGCTCCAGCTGATCGGTGTAGGTTATCGGGCCCAGGCGCAAGGTAAGAAGCTTAATTTGACGCTGGGTTTTTCTCACCCGGTAGAGTATGAGCTGCCCGAGGGGATTACCGTTGAAACTCCGTCCAATACGGAAGTAGTCATTCGCGGTATCGACAAGCAACAGGTTGGCCACGTCGCTGCGGAAATCCGCGCGTTCCGTCCGCCCGAGCCCTATAAAGGCAAAGGTGTTCGGTATGCGGATGAGCAGGTAAGACGTAAAGAAGCCAAGAAGAAATAAGGCGGGACTATGAGCGCGAATAACGAAAGATTGCGTCGCGCACGCAAAGTGCGCATGAAGATCCGTGAACTGGGTACGACACGTTTGTGCGTTCATCGCACCCCGCGTCACATGTATGCTCAGGTTACGTCCGCAGATGGCAGCAAAGTTATTGCCACTGCCTCCACGTTGGATAAGGAACTGCGCCAGGGTGCAACCGGTAACGTGGACGCCGCCAAAAAGGTTGGTCAGCTGATTGCTGAGCGTGCCAAGGCGGCAGGTGTTGAGCAGGTCGCTTTTGACCGCTCCGGTTACCGTTATCATGGACGCGTTCAGGCCTTGGCCGACGCTGCCCGTGAAGCTGGCTTGCAATTCTAAGAGGTGGAGAAGATGAGCGTTAATGATCAGAAGGCGCCTGAGCTCCAGGAAAAGCTGGTTCAGGTGAATCGTGTCGCCAAGGTAGTCAAGGGTGGTCGCGTTTTCGCGTTCACCGCACTGAGTGTCGTTGGTGATGGAAAAGGACGCGTTGGCTTCGGTCGTGGCAAGGCACGTGAAGTGCCGGTCGCCATCCAGAAGGCAATGGAAGCTGCACGCAAGAACATGGTAGATGTGCCGCTTGACGGTACTACCCTGCAATACGCAGTTCGGGCCCAACATGGTGGTTCGAAGGTGTACATGCAGCCAGCTTCAGAAGGTACAGGTATCATCGCCGGTGGCGCGATGCGTGCAGTACTGGAAGTCGCAGGTGTTCAGAACGTACTGTCCAAGTGTTACGGGTCTACCAACCCGGTGAACGTGGTACGTTCCACCATCAAGGGTCTCCAGGCCACTCAGGCGCCTGAAGATATTGCAGCCAAGCGCGGTAAATCCGTCGAAGAGATTCTGGGTTGAAGTCATGGCGAACGCAAAAACGATCAAAGTAACTCTGACCCGCAGCCCAATCGGCTGTCAGCCTAAGCACAAATTGTGTGTGAAAGGCTTGGGTCTTCGTAAAATCGGTCACACCGTTGAGGTGGAAGATACACCTTCTATTCGCGGTATGATCAACCGGGTAGATTACCTGGTTCGGGTTGAGGAGAACTAAGATGCGTCTGAACGAACTTAGTCCGGAACCCGGTTCACGTCCGGCCGCAAGGCGCGTAGGTCGTGGTATCGGAAGTGGTCTCGGAAAAACCGGTGGTCGCGGTCATAAAGGTCTCAAAGCCCGTTCCGGGGGCAGTGTAGCTCCTGGTTTTGAGGGTGGTCAGCAGCCTTTGGCCCGTCGTCTGCCGAAGTTTGGCTTCACATCGCGTCAACAGCGTTATGTTGCCGAGGTTCGCTTGAACGAACTGGCGAAAGTTGAAGGCGATATTGTGGATCTTGCTGCCCTTAAAAAGGCGGACATCATCCGCGACGAAATTCGCGAAGCCAAGGTTATTCTGTCCGGAGAACTTGACCGTGCAGTGACCGTTAAGGGACTTCGGGTAACCAAAGGCGCGCGCGAGGCAATTTCTGCCGCGGGTGGTAAAGTCGAAGACTAAGGCGAGTCGAGGACTAAATGGCCAAGAACGCATCATTGCCTGCGGGCGCGGGAAAAGGACTTGCAGAGCTTAAGTCACGGCTCTGGTTTGTTTTCCTGGCATTGCTGGTGTACCGGATCGGTGCCCACATTCCGGTGCCAGGTATAAATCCCGACCGGCTGGCAGCACTGTTTGAGCAGAATCAGGGAACGATCCTGAGTATGTTCAACATGTTTTCAGGTGGTGCGCTCGAGCGCATGAGTATCTTCGCTCTCGGTATCATGCCGTATATCTCGGCCTCGATTATCATGCAGCTCATGACTGCGGTAAGTCCGCAGCTTGAGCAGCTGAAAAAAGAGGGTGAGGCGGGCCGTCGAAAGATTAGCCAGTATACGCGGTATGGTACGGTTATCCTGGCCCTGGTGCAGGGCTTCGGGATTTCCGTTGGATTGGCATCGCAGGGTGTGACCTTTAACGACAGTTTCAGCTTTCACTTTGTGGCGGTTGTGTCTTTTGTTAGCGGTGCAGTCTTCATGATGTGGCTGGGTGAGCAGATTACTGAGCGGGGTGTCGGGAACGGCATTTCACTCTTGATCTTCGCTGGAATTGTTGCCGGACTTCCCGGTGCAATAGGTCAGACTCTTGAGCAGGCCCGAAACGGCGAAATGAGCTTGCTGGTTGTTCTGGGTATCGGCATTCTTGCGGTCGCAGTGGTTGGCTTTGTGGTTTTCATGGAGCGTGGGCAGCGTCGTCTGACCATCAACTACGCCAAACGGCAGCAGGGGCGCCAGGTATTTGCGCAGCAATCCAGTCATTTGCCGCTGAAAGTAAATATGGCCGGCGTTATTCCGCCCATCTTTGCTTCATCCATTCTGCTTTTCCCGGCGTCGCTGGGGCAGTGGTTTGGTCAGGGCGAAGGCATGGAGTGGCTCAGCGACGTTTCGCAGGCTTTGGCGCCAAGCCAGCCGTTGTACATCATTCTGTTTGCGGCAGCAGTTGTGTTCTTTTGCTTCTTCTATACAGCGTTGATGTATAACCCGAAAGAAGTTGCGGATAATCTCAAGCGCTCTGGCGCGTTTATTCCGGGCATACGTCCGGGCGATCAGACTGCCAAGTATATTGATGGTGTGCTGACACGTCTGACATTGTTCGGTGCAATGTACATTGCAGCAGTCTCCCTGTTCCCTCAGTTTTTGATGGTTGCCGGGAATGTGCCCTTCTATTTGGGAGGCACCTCACTGCTGATTGTTGTAGTCGTCGTGATGGATTTCATGGCCCAGGTACAATCGCACCTGATGTCGCATCAGTATGAATCGCTGATGAAGAAGTCCAATCTCAAGGGCTATGGTCGGAACAGCTAACCCTGTTCCCCTTGAAAACTGGAGTCGACAATGAAAGTACGCGCTTCGGTAAAGAAAATTTGCCGTAACTGCAAAGTAATTCGTCGCAATGGCTCAGTACGAGTCATTTGCCCGGAACCTCGCCATAAACAGCGCCAGGGTTAATTCCTTCGGGAAATAGCCAGGCCTGTAAAAGGTGTCGTGATGATAGCGCTTGACTCGATCACGGGTCAGGCGTTATTATTTCGCGCCCCTTTTTTGTGGCGGACAATTCACACAGCAAAGCTTTGAACGCGGAGTAATTTGGATGGCACGTATAGCCGGTGTCAATATACCCGATCACAAACATGCTGTTGTCTCTCTCACCTATATTTTCGGTGTTGGCAAGACAACAGCCCAGAAGCTTTGCGATGCAACCGGTGTTAAGCCGGACGTCAAGGTCAAAGACCTGTCCGACGAGCAGCTTGAGACACTTCGTACTGAAGTGGGTAAAGCTATCGTTGAAGGCGATCTGCGTCGTGAAGTACAGATGAACATCAAGCGTTTGAAGGATCTCGGATGTCACCGTGGTCTGCGCCACCGTCATGGACTTCCAGTCCGTGGACAGCGCACCAAGACCAACGCACGCACCCGTAAAGGTCCACGCAAACCTATTCGTAAGTAACAGGTAGGCAAACATGGCAAAGCCAGGTACACGTACCCGTAAAAAGGTGAAAAAGACAGTTGTTGATGGCGTCGCGCATATTCACGCGTCCTTCAACAACACTATCGTGACCATTTCAGACCGTCAGGGCAACGTCCTGTCCTGGGCCACTTCCGGTGGTTCCGGTTTCCGTGGGTCACGTAAAAGTACACCTTTTGCTGCGCAGGTAGCAGCTGAAAGAGCCGGTAACGCGGCTGCTGAATACGGCCTTAAAAACCTGGACGTAGAGGTTAAAGGACCCGGGCCCGGACGTGAGTCTGCAGTTCGCGCGTTGAACTCGTGCGGCTACAAGATCACAAACATCACAGATGTGACGCCGATTCCTCATAACGGCTGTCGTCCGCCCAAAAAGCGCCGCGTCTAACACAGGAGACAGTGAAATATGGCTCGTTATATAGGCCCGAAGTGCAAGCTGTCTCGTCGTGAAGGGACAGATCTTTTTCTGAAGAGCGGTGTTCGCGCGCTGGATTCAAAGTGCAACATCGAGACCCCGCCGGGTATGCACGGCGCGCGTCGCAGTCGTCTGTCCGAATATGGCGTACAGCTTCGTGAAAAACAGAAAGTTCGTCGTATTTATGGCGTTCTTGAAAAGCAATTTCGCAACTATTACAAAGAGGCTGCCCGTCTGAAGGGTGCAACTGGTGAAAACCTGCTGCAACTTCTCGAAACGCGCCTCGATAACGTTGTATACCGCATGGGTTTTGGTTCTACCCGTGCAGAGTCCCGTCAGCTCGTGTCCCACAAAGCGATCCTGGTGAATGACAAAGTAGTGAATATCCCTTCCTACAAAGTCAAATCAGGTGATGTTGTGAGTGTACGTGAGAAGGCTAAGAACCAGTTGCGCGTTAAAGGTGCGCTGGATTTGTCTTCAAGCCGCGCACCAGTGGGCTGGGTAGAGGTCGACGCCACTAAGATGTCTGGCGTTTACAAGTCAGTGCCTGAGCGTACTGAACTGCCGGCCGACATCAACGAGAACCTCATCGTCGAGCTTTACTCCAAGTAAAGCCCAGTTAGCAACGATAGTAGATAGGGGCGTCTATGCAGCGTTCAGTACAAGAGTTATTGACACCTCGTACCATTGACGTGAAAGAATCTGGTGCCACGCGCGCCAAGGTAACGCTGGAGCCTCTCGAAAGAGGTTTTGGCCACACTTTGGGTAGCGCGTTGCGTCGAATTCTCTTGTCTTCGATGCCGGGCTGCGCCGTTACTGAAGCGCAGATTGACGGTGTTTTGCACGAGTACAGCGCAATCGAGGGTGTCCAGGAAGACGTCATTGAGATTCTTTTGAACCTCAAGGGCGTTGCGGTAAAGATGAACGGTCGGGACGACACTGAGCTTACGCTCAGCAAGAAAGGCCCGGGCGTCGTTACAGCCGGTGATATCAAGCTGGACCACGATGTTGAGATTTCCAACCCTGACCATGTGATTTGTCACTTGAGTGAAAAGGGCGAAGTTAACATGCGTTTGCGTGTGGCACGTGGCCGCGGCTATGAGCCGGCGGATCAGCGTGGTCTCGACGAGGATGAAACCCGTGCAATCGGACGTCTGCAGTTGGACGCAACCTTTAGCCCGGTTCGTCGTGTTGCTTACTCTGTGGAAAGTGCACGGGTAGAGCAGCGTACCGATCTGGACAAGCTGGTTATTGATCTGGAGACTAATGGCACTATCGATCCCGAAGAAGCAATTCGCCGGGCGGCCACGATTCTTCAGCAGCAGCTGGCAGTGTTTGTTGATTTCGATCATGAAAAAGAACCAGAGCGTGTTGAAGAAGAGGAAGAAATTGATCCGATTCTGCTGCGTCCGGTAGATGATCTGGAATTAACAGTGCGTTCAGCTAACTGCTTGAAAGCTGAAAATATTTACTACATCGGCGATCTTATCCAGCGCACAGAAGTTGAGCTGTTGAAGACGCCTAACCTTGGTAAGAAGTCGCTCACCGAGATCAAGGACGTTTTGGCGTCCCGTGGTTTGTCTCTGGGTATGCGTCTTGATAACTGGCCTCCGGCTAGCCTTCGTGGCGACGACCGGGTTCTGGGCGGTTGATTGCCGATTAGTTTAAGGTAAGGAATCAGAGCAATGCGTCATCGTAAGAGTGGTCGTAAGTTCAGCAGGACCAGTGCGCATCGCAAGGCCATGTTTCGTAACATGACTGCGTCACTGGTTGGTCATGAGCTGATTAAAACAACGCTGCCGAAAGCCAAAGAGCTTCGTCGGGTAGCCGAGCCTTTGATCACGCTCGCCAAGAAAGATTCGGTTGCGAATCGTCGTCTGGCGTTTTCTCGCCTGCGCGACGACGCAGCGGTAGCCAAGCTGTTTAATGAGCTTGGTCCCCGTTACAACGAGCGCCCGGGTGGTTACCTTCGTATTCTGAAGTGTGGCTTCCGTGCTGGCGACAATGCCCCTATGGCATTTGTTGAGCTGGTAGGTCGTCCGTTGGACATCGAAGCAGAAGAAGTGGACGAAGGCGACGAGTAATTTCGTTCTTTGGTCTGCAGAAAAAACCGGGTCCCGTAAGGTTCCCGGTTTTTTTTGTGTCCTGGATTTGAGTTGGTTCTCTGTAGCCTGCCTGAGTGTGGGTTTGGCCAGAGGTGGGGACGCTTTCAAAACTGAAAAACAACTCGCTTTGCTCAGACATTTTTTCAGTTTTGAAAGCGTCCCCACCCCCGGCCTTTGTGCTCCGGAATATATCCGATCTATCTATTCAGCAGTGGCTTCAAATAACGGCCTGTATGGGACGCTGGACTCTCTGCAACTTCTTCCGGAGTGCCTTCCGCAATGATCTGACCACCCCCAGAACCACCTTCGGGGCCCAGGTCGATTACCCAGTCCGCCGTTTTGATTACGTCCAGGTTGTGTTCGATGACCACAATGGTGTTGCCGTGGTCTCGCAAGCGCTGCAAAACGTTCAACAGTTGCTGAATGTCGTAGAAATGAAGCCCTGTGGTGGGTTCGTCGAGTATGTACAGGGTTTTACCGGTATCCCGTTTGGAGAGTTCTTTAGCCAGCTTTACCCGTTGAGCCTCACCACCGGACAGCGTTACTGCGCTTTGCCCAAGGCGAATGTAGGATAGCCCTACATCAATCAGGGTTTGCAGTTTTCTGGCCAGGAATGGGACTGCGTCAAAAAATTCCCGTCCTTCTTCAACGGTCATACTCAGGACTTCGTTGATATTCTTGCCCTTGTATCGGACCTCCAGTGTTTCTCGGTTATAGCGCTTGGCTTTGCATACATCACAGGGGACATAGACGTCGGGAAGAAAATGCATTTCAACCTTGATCATGCCGTCGCCCTGGCAAGCCTCACAACGCCCCCCTTTTACGTTGAAAGAGAAACGCCCTGGTTTGTATCCCCTTGACCGTGCCTCCTGGGTTCCTGCAAATAGCTCCCGAATCGGGGTGAACAGCCCGGTATAGGTGGCCGGGTTCGAGCGGGGTGTTCTCCCGATCGGGCTCTGGTCTATATCGATCACTTTGTCCAGATGATCAAGCCCTTTCAGCGAGCCATAGGGTGCGTGGCTCAGGCTGGTGGCTTTGTTTAGCTTGGCGGCTGCGACAGGATACAGAGTGCTGTTAATGAGAGTGGACTTGCCTGAGCCTGATACTCCCGTTACACAGGTCATGATGCCCAGGGGCAATGTGAGTGTCACATTCTGCAGGTTGTTGCCGGTTGCTCCGGTCAGCGTCAGAGTTTGTCCGTTTCCCTTGTTTCTTACTTCGGGAATGGCGATTTCTTTTGTCCCGCTCAAATACTGGCCGGTCAATGAATCCGGATTCTCCAGGATTTGGGCAGGGGTTCCCTGAGCTATGATTTGGCCGCCATGAACGCCAGCGCCAGGGCCGATATCAATTACGTGATCTGCCGCGAGGATGGCGTCCTCGTCGTGTTCGACCACGATGACAGTATTACCCAGGTCACGAAGGTGGGTTAGGGTGCTCAATAACCTGTCATTATCTCGTTGATGAAGCCCAATGGAGGGTTCATCAAGAATGTACATAACTCCTACCAGGCCTGCCCCAATTTGGCTGGCGAGCCTGATTCTCTGTGCCTCACCGCCAGACAGTGTGTCGGCACTGCGCTCGAGAGTCAGGTATTCGAGGCCGACATTTACCAGGAACTGGAGCCTCTGGCGCACTTCCTTTGTGATCTTTTCGGCGATCTCGCCTCTGCGCCCAGGCAGTGTGAGTGTCTCAAAGTAGGCATAAGCTTCACCGATCGGAAGATGGGTAAGGTCCGGCAGGTCGTGATTGTCGATGAAAACGTGCCGTGCGCTGCGGCGAAGGCGGGTGCCGTTGCATCCCTTGCAGGCCTGGGTGCTGAGATTGCGCGAAAGTTCTTCTCGCACGCTTTGCGAGTCCGTTTCCCGATAGCGGCGTTCGAGGTTTGGAATGATCCCTTCAAAAGAATGGGATTTTTCCATGATGTGACCACGGGAGTTCACGTAGCGAAATGGAATCTCTTCTGATCCCGATCCGAAAAGGAGAGTGGTCTGAAATTCTTCCGGGAGCTCCTCCCAGGGCGTCTCCAGATCGATGCCATAGTGTTCGGCGACACTGCTCAGTATCTGGAAATAGTATACTGCCCGGCGATCCCAGCCTTTAATGGCACCAGCGGCAAGAGTTGCTTCAGGATGCTGGACGATTTTATCCGCATCAAAAAACTGTTTTACCCCCAGTCCGTCGCAAGTAGGACATGCCCCTGCCGGGTTGTTAAATGAAAACAACTTTGGCTCGAGTTCGCTTAAAGCATAGCCGCACTGAGTGCAGGCGTATTTTGCGGAAAAAGTGCGTTCTTCTATGTCGCTGCTGCTATCGCCGTCCATCGGAGCCACAAGGGCGATGCCGTCAGCGAGACCCAGAGCGGTTTCAAAACTCTCGGCAAGACGCTGTTCCAAGCCTGGCTTAACTTTGAAGCGGTCAACCACCACGTCAATCTGGTGCTTGCGCTTCTTGTCCAGCGTTGGTACATCGTCGATATCGTAAACTGTGCCATCCACTCGAAGTCGAATAAAGCCCTGGCTACGCATGGTCTCCACGACTTGAAGGTGTTCACCTTTACGGTCACGGATAACCGGAGCAAGGATCATCAGCTTGCTGTCTTCGGGCATAGCAAGCACCTGATCAACCATCTGGCTGACAGTTTGCGCTACCAGTGGTTGGCCATGATCCGGGCATCGAGGCTCACCAGCCCGGGCGAACAACAGGCGCAGGTAATCATAGATTTCGGTGATGGTGCCAACTGTGGAGCGGGGGTTGTGCGATGTGGATTTCTGCTCGATAGATATGGCAGGGGAGAGGCCTTCGATGTGGTCGACATCGGGCTTTTCCATCATGGAGAGGAACTGGCGCGCATAGGTGGATAGAGATTCCACATAGCGTCTCTGACCTTCGGCATAAAGTGTATCAAAGGCCAGGGATGATTTGCCTGATCCGGATAAGCCGGTAATGACAATCAGCTTGTCCCTTGGGATATCCAGGTCGATGTTCTTCAGGTTGTGGGTCCGTGCCCCTTTGATCTGGATATGATCCATAACACCTCGCTTGGAGAAAAAACGGAAATTATACCGCGTTACACCCGCCGCGGCGAAAATGTAGATAAAGTCGTACCTGTCCCCCGGCGGAGAACCTTCTGATACAATGCGCCGCCGGCGACAGATATGTTCTTTCGCCAGGCCACGCATTCAACCCCGGGAGAGGAGCCGATTGCCATGAATACGCTGGAAAAACGCTCCGTATTTGCGCTGGCGTCGGTATACGCCATACGCATGCTCGGGTTGTTCATGATCATGCCAGTGTTCATGTTGCTGGGTGACAGCCTTGAAGGTGCAACTCCGGCGTTGCTCGGCTTCGCCATTGGCGCCTATGGCCTGAGCCAGGCATTGCTCCAGATTCCCTTTGGCTTTCTGTCAGATCGTGTTGGCCGCAAACGAATGATCTATATCGGCCTGGTTCTGTTTGCTGCAGGCAGCATACTGGCAGGCTCTGCGGATTCAATATACGTTGTTATCGCAGGCCGGATTCTTCAGGGGGCGGGCGCTATTGCCAGTGTGCTCATGGCGTTGCTCAGTGACCTTACCCGGGAAGAAGAGCGAACCAAGGCCATGGCGACGGTAGGTATCTCTATCGGGCTTTCCTTTTCTGTCTCGCTGGTACTGGGACCTCTGGTGGGTTCGGTATGGGGGCTGTCTGGGATTTTCTATGCCACGGGCGTATTGGCAATGATTGCCCTGTTCATCGTCAGCCGCGTGGTGCCTACTCCGCATCAGCATAAAGTCAGTGCCGACACTCATCCTGCGAAAGCCATGCTCGGAAAGGTTTTGTCTGACAAGCGATTGTTACGACTGGATTTCGGTATTTTCGTGCTGCATCTCGTTCTTACTTCGTTGTTTCTGGTGTTTCCATCAGTTCTTCAGAACCAGCTCGGATTGGCCAGTGGCTCCCATTGGTGGTTTTACCTGAGTGTGATGGTTACTTCATTTTTTGCCATGGTGCCCTTCATCATTATTGGCGAGAAAAAGCGCATGATGAAGCCTGTGCTCGGCGGCGCAATCGCCTTACTTGCAATGGCGACGGCGGGACTTTCGGGTGTATCCGACAGCCTCGCTTTCGCGTGGGTGGTGATGTTTTTCTTTTTCATGGCGTTCAATCTGCTGGAAGCCAGCCTGCCTTCCCTGATCAGTAAAGAGGCGCCAGCGGCCAGCAAAGGAACGGCTATGGGCGTGTACTCCACCTCCCAGTTTATGGGAGCCTTCCTGGGCGGAGCTTTTGGCGGTTACTTGCTGCAGCAGGTAGGTATAGACGGTGTTGTCTGGTTTATGGTCGCCGCCCTCGGATTGTGGTTGCTGGTCGCTCTGACTATGCCGGCGCCGGGCCACACATCAGGTTTCGTGGTACAGTTGCGGGATATGGTCGGCAATCAGTACGATGATGTTGATGGCAGTCTGCGCCGCTTGCCGGGTGTGCAGGATGTGGTCATTATTGAAAACGCGTCTACCGCCTACTTAAAGGTGGATCGACAGCACTTTGATGAGGCGTTACTTGCGGACTTCCCGTTTGTCCGACAGGGTAGCAGTTCTTGAAATCCGGAGGCTCGCAAGGAATGCGAGTGTCGCTGAAAACAGAATCAGGAGCAGAACATGGCAAGAGGTGTTAACAAAGTTATTCTTATCGGAAATCTCGGGCAGGATCCGGATACCCGTTATACCCCGAACGGCAATGCCGTGGTGAACCTGAATCTTGCTACTGACGAGAGTTACAAAGATCGCCAGACCGGCCAGATGGTTCCAAAAACCGAATGGCATCGAATTGTCATGTTTGGAAAGATTGCCGAGATCGCAGGCCAGTACCTGCGTAAAGGCTCCAAAGTCTATATTGAGGGCAAGCTTCAGACGCGTAAATGGCAGAACAAAGAAGGCCAGGATGTTTACACCACAGAGGTGGTTGTCGATATAAATGGTCAGATGCAGATGCTGGATAGCCGCGGCGGTGAAGGTGGTATGGGCCAAGGCGCTCCTGCCGGGCGTCCACAGCAGCAATCTGCGCCTGCTGCACCCGCCCAGAATAACCCGCAGCCTCAACAGTCAGGTGGTTACAATCAGAGTCCTGGCCAACCAACTCAGGGTGGCAGTATGCCTGAGCCAGTTGACGATTTTGATGATGATATTCCGTTTTAGGATATACCTGCGACATAAAGTCTTTAAAAATGGCTGCCTTACTTGGCAGCCATTTTTTTGAGTCGGTGATTCAGCTATTCATTGCCCTGCTCAGGCCGGATTCGGCGCCGGCCACACGCAGCGGATTCATAGCTTGAGCTCTGTCCGAACCTCAGACCATAATCGCCGATAAGAAGCCGCTGGTTCGGATCGTGGGCTCAGTAATTCCAGGGGAAGCCCTTCCTCGCCCATTCTTTCTACTGCACTGGAATACGGGATTCTTGTCTTTGATGGTTTATCAAATAGCGATGAGTTTTGTTCTACGAGTTCCCTATGAAGTTTTTTGCGCCTATCTACCAGCGTGAAGAAGGGGCGAAGCTTTTTGACGCCCAGCTTTTTGTCGCGGACAAAATCATGAAACTGTTTCCAGCTGTTTAGTGACAGCCAAGTAGGGACCAGGGGCACGTAGACCAGATCGGCGACCTTCAAAACTTGTTCCGTCAACCTGGACTGGCCAGGTGGGCAATCCAATATAACAAGGCTTGTTTCCTCCGCCAGAGGAGCGAGCATGTCTTTTAGAGGCTGGCTGCGTTCGTCTTCTTCAAGCCGGATATCGAGGTGCCTGAAGCTCTTATGAGCAGGGATGAAATCCAGGTTTGGGTAAACGCCTTCCTCTATGAAATCTGCGATTGGGGTACGACCTTCAAGCAGTTTCGTTATTTTCTTTCCTTCGCCTGGAGCTCCTCTTGACAGGTAGAAGCTAGCAGAGCCCTGAGAATCCAAGTCCCAGAGCAGGGTTGATAGCCCGCTGAGACTTGCCAGATAAGCAATGTTTACCGCAGAGGCAGTTTTTCCCACACCTCCTTTTGGACTGTAAAACGCAACGGTCCTCATGTTCTTGGCGTCCTTTCTAGTCAGACTTCATGTCTTGTGCTCAAACCAACTTATACTCTATCAGGGTACCGAAAACATATTTCAATTTGGAGCTCACTCTTCCTCCGCGCTTTCCATGCCCAGTTCATTAATTTTGCGTGTAAGAGTATTGCGCCCCCAGCCAAGAAGAATTGAGGCATCCCGACGGCGGCCTCCGGTGTGTTTCAGGGCGGTCTCGATCATGATTCTTTCAAACTCTGGCAGAGCCGATCCGAGTATTGCCCTTTCTCCTCTCTTTAATTCTTGTTCAGCCCAGTTTTTAAGCCCCTCCTGCCATGTTATTCCCGTAGTGGGGGCTTCGCTCTGGTGTAATAGCTCCGGCGGCAGGTCATTAATGTGTATTTCTCGTCCGCTGGCCATCACCGTGAGCCATCGACACGTGTTTTCAAGCTGACGCACGTTGCCGGGCCAGGGCAGGGTTGTGAGGTAGTTTTCGGCTTCCGGACGAAGAATCTTGGGCTCTACGGATAGTTCCCTGGCGGCTCGTTGCAAAAAGTGCTGCATTAATCGGGGGATGTCCTCACTGCGTTCGGACAGCTTCGGCAGATGCACGCGAATAACATTCAAACGATGAAAAAGGTCTTCCCGGAAGGAGCCAGATTGCACGAGCTTTTCCAGATTCTGGTGCGTGGCTGCGATGATGCGGACGTCTACCTTAATGGGGGTTGTGCCGCCAACGCGGTAGAACTCTCCATCCGCCAGTACCCTGAGTAGTCGGGTCTGGGTGTCGCCTGGCATATCACCGATTTCATCAAGAAACAGGGTGCCTCCATTCGCTTGTTCAAACCGTCCTTGACGGACCGCCGAAGCACCGGTGAATGCGCCTTTTTCATGGCCGAAGAGTTCTGATTCTATAAGGTCCCGAGGGATGGCAGCCATGTTGAGGGCTATGAAAGGATGTCGCGCTCTGGGGCTATGGTTGTGTAGCGCCTGGGCGACAAGCTCCTTTCCTGTGCCGCTTTCACCGTTGATAAGCACGGTGATATTCGAGTGGGAAAGCCTGCCGATAGCGCGAAAAACTTCCTGCATGGCGGGCGCCTCACCGATGATTTCGGTGCTGCGCTGCATGGTTTCTGCTTGTGGCTGAGAGGCTGCCCGTTTTTCCTGGCTATGAGCGACGGCTCGCTTCGCAAGGCCTACTGCGTCGTCTACATCGAACGGTTTTGGAAGGTACTCGAATGCCCCCGTCTGATAACTTGTAACGGCGCTTTCCAGATCTGAATGCGCGGTCATTATGATGACAGGTACGTCTGGGTGTGCTTCCACAATATGTGATAGCAAGGTGATGCCATCGACCCCTGGCATGCGAATATCACTGATTATGGCATCTGGTTGTTCGTGTTCCAGTCGCCTCATGATATTTTCGCCGCTTTCGAAAGCGGTGGGCTGCATGCCAGCCTGGCTAAGGGCGCGTTCCAGCACCCAGCGTATGCTGCGATCGTCGTCGACGATCCAGATGTTTGCGGGTTGTTGGCTCATGGTGTGCCCTCCAGGGGTAAGAAGATGATGAAATCTGTCCGACCCGGCTCGCTCTCACACTCAACCAGCCCGTGATGTTGGCTGATGATGCTCTGGGTAATGGATAGCCCGAGCCCTGTGCCATTGGCGCGGCCGCTGATCATGGGGTAGAAAATATTCTGTCGGAGTTCCGGGGGGATTCCCGGGCCGTTGTCGATGATGTCTATCCGGCACACAAGCCGATGCCGCCTTGGGCCGATGGTGACCTTGCGCAGTGCACGGGTGCGGAAAGTAATCGTGGGTGCTTTCTGGCTTTCTGAATGGATGGCCTCGCTTTCAAAGGCCGCTTCCATCGCATTTCGGGCAATGTTGAGAAAAGCCTGAATGAGCTGCTCTTTATCGCCTAAAAACTCTGGCAGACTCGGGTCGTAGTCGCGCTGCAGGCGCACCCTGCCTTTGGACTCGGCTTCCAGCAAGGTGCGCACCCGTTCAAGGATTTCATGAATATTGACGAGTGCCGGCTTCATTGCTTTGTTGGGGCCCAGCATGCGATCAACAAGGCTGCGTAGCCGATCGGCTTCTTCAATGATGACTCGTGTGTATTCGCGTTGATCTGCACTGGATAGTTCACGATCGAGTAACTGGGCGGCGCCGCGAATTCCCCCGAGAGGATTCTTTATCTCATGGGCCATGCCGCGCACCAGGATTCGTGTGGTTTCCTGCTGGGATATCAGGTCTTCTTCTCTGCTTATCCGCAGCAGGCGGTCCCTAGGTTGCACCTCCAGAAGCAAAACCGCAGGGTCTTGGTCAAGGAGTGAAACCGAGTAGTCCACAACTCTCTGAGAGCCGCCGGCAAGAAGGAACTCTGTTTCCCTGCGAGTGTAAGACTGGCCTGACTCTGCTGCAGTGCGAAGGGTATTAAAGGTGCTTTCCGCATCCAGAAGGATATCGCTGAGATGAAGCCCGGAACTGCGGGTCAGGCTGGTCTCAAAGAGACTTTCGGCAGCGGGGTTCAGGTAGCGGATTATAAGATCGCTCTCCAGTACCAGAACTGCGGTCGTAAGATGCTCCAGCATGTTCTTGTACATGTTTGCGTTGGCGAATGTGTTTGCCATACGTGCTTCCTGTTGGTGTTAAGCCGGAAGAGCGGGGTTTGGTGTTTGCTGTAACAGGAATCAGCAAAAATTGAACCAATTTCAGAGTGCGGCCGTGTTGTTTGGCCAAACAAAGGAGAAGCTGGCCGGCGGCGCGTCATTTCAGGGCGGGATTGCTATGAAAAGGGTCGGGCAGCCCGAAGCATTGCTCCGTTGCTGCCTGAAGTTTCGCACAACCATGAATCGGTTGCACTATAATGGTGCGGCTATCGAGAGTTAATTCTGAACAGAAGGGCGGTGAACGGTGAATCGAATCGAACTGCCAGTTTTAATCTGAACGCCATTGCTGTCCACAATGTGGATACCTGCCTCGTGCGTTCCCCGAAAAACATTGCTGACGGTAACCGTGCCGGAAGAGCTCTGGCCAACTGGCTGGCCATCCAGCGTTACCTCATATTTGTGCCCGGCTTCAAGTCCTGGCGTGCTGCGCATTTCGAACCGCACGTCTCCACTGCCGGAGTGGAATGCCTGTTCGTCTTCAGGATAAGAAAACGAGACGCTCTCATAGATCGAGCCTTCACGTTCCACTTCTTCCCGGAGTTTGTCGGTTTCCCGGACATTTTGGGGCTTGGGGAGCGTAATCGTAGTAACCGGCTTAACCTTTACCGCCTCTGCGCCTTTCGAGGGCTCGTCAGAGAAGGTTACATTGCCCTGGGCATCTACATTACGGTAGACCTCTGCAGCCGCGGGGCCCGCGACCAGGAGCGATAGCCCTGCGATGATTCCAAGCTTGCGGTTCATAATCACGACCTATGTAATGTTTGCATTGATTATCAATGGCGGGGCGGGCCTTTTCAATGCAGTAGAGGGAGATGTTGGTTACATATCGTTAAGGGCTGCGGCAGTGTGCGGAAGATCACAAATGCGGCCCGAAAAAAAGCCCCGCTCTTTGAGAACGAGGCTTCTGGGCTGCTATTCACCGCAAAGGCGGTTCAAGCAAAAACTGCTGGTGCAGCTTTAGCAAGAATAGTACAGCTCGAACTCAACCGGGTGGGTGGTCATGTTGATGCGTTCAACTTCGCCACGCTTCAGGTCGATATACCCTGCAATCATGTCTTCAGTAAAGACGCCGCCCTGGGTCAGAAATTCGTGATCTTCTTCCAGGCAGTCCAGCGCTTCTTTCAGGGTTTCGGCAACCTTTGGAATGCTGAGAGCTTCCTCTTTGGGCAGGTCGTAAAGATCCTTGTCCATGGCATCGCCCGGGTGAATCTTGTTCTGGATGCCGTCAATGCCGGCCATCATCATGGCTGCGAATGCCAGGTACGGGTTAGCTGCTGCATCCGGGAAGCGTACTTCCACGCGACGGGCTTTCGGGCTGGTGACATATGGGATGCGGATAGATGCAGAACGGTTGCGGGCAGAGTAAGCCAGCATGACCGGCGCTTCGAACCCGGGGACCAGGCGCTTATAGCTGTTAGTGGCCGGGTTGGTGAAAGCATTGATGGCTTTGGCGTGCTTGATGATACCGCCAACGTAGAATAGAGCCATTTCACTCAGGCCAGCATAGCTGTCGCCTGCAAACAGGTTCTTGCCATCTTTGTTCAGGCTCATGTGTACGTGCATGCCGGAGCCGTTGTCACCGACTACGGGCTTGGGCATAAAGGTGGCGGTCTTGCCGTAGGCATGAGCCACGTTGTGCACGCAGTACTTCAGAATCTGAACTTCGTCTGCTTTTTTGGTCAGTGTATTGGGTCCAACACCGATTTCACACTGGCCCGCAGTGCCTACTTCGTGGTGGTGTACTTCAATATCCAGACCCATGGATTCCATGGCCGCGCACATAGCTCCACGCAGATCATGCAGGCTATCTACCGGTGGTACCGGGAAGTAGCCGCCTTTCACGCCAGGGCGGTGGCCTGTGTTATTGCGGTCGAAATCGTCGCCGGAAACCCACGCTGCTTCTTCGGAGTAGAGCTCATACATGGAGCCCTGCATATCGGTTTTCCACTTGGCGGAATCGAAAACGAAGAACTCGGGCTCAGGGCCAAACAAAGCGCCATCTGCGATACCTGTGGACTTCAAGTACTCTTCGGCACGGCGGGCAACGGAGCGCGGATCACGCTCGTAGCCTTGCATGGTAGAAGGCTCAACAATGTTGCAGGTAATGTTGACGGTGCTTTCTTCGGTGAACGGGTCAAGAACTGAACTGCTGTCATCCGGCATCAGGATCATGTCGGATTCGTTAATGCCTTTCCAGCCAGAGATGGAAGAACCGTCAAACATCTTGCCTTCGGCAAAGAAGTCTTCATCGATATCTGTTGCAGGGATGGTGACATGCTGCTCTTTACCCCGGCTGTCGGTGAAGCGCATATCAACCCATTTGACTTCGTGTTCTTTAATCAAATCAACTGTCTTGGACATTGTGACTGCTCCATAAGTAACCCCGCACCGCGGGTGTATTCGTGATCATACTCCGGATTGCTCTTTTAGAGTCGAGTTCCGGTCTTTTGTTCAGGTTTGCGCAGCTTAGCAAAAGCTGTTGGTTGTTACCTTCACATTTCGGCTTTACAGATAATCGAAAAACCTGATGAGGGGATCAAAGCAATGTGCTTGCCAGTTTTGATTGTTTTTCCGGTGTCGGTGGTCATCTAGGTCCTATAACAGGTGGCTAGCACGGTTTGTGCAAACGAGTTGTGCCGGTCTACATATCGCGATGGTGGGGTGTCGCACTGTAATAGGGCGTTCAAAGGGCGTCATTGGCAACATTGCTCCGATTTGGTGCGCAACCTTGTCTGGGCGAGATTGATTAAGAAATAGGCGTTCTTCTTCATATAAACGGCGAAGAGTTTTCGATATACTGCGCGCCGCTTCATTTTCTCCGCACGTGCCCGGGTTAGAGACCTGCCAGGCACATGTGAGGCGCCGGGCCACCAGGCTCCGGTGGATGAGTTCATTTTACGGATTTGAGATGGCATGTGCGGGCGTTGCCCGTGAACGACCCTCTCAGGTCATTGAGTGCATGCCGCAGGAATAATTTTGTGATTGAGAAACTTCGTAATATCGCCATCATCGCCCACGTTGACCATGGTAAGACCACCCTCGTAGATAAGCTTTTGCGCCTTTCTGGTACGCTGGATCGCAAAGAGCTCGAGAACGAGCGCGTCATGGATTCCAATGACCAGGAAAAAGAACGTGGCATTACCATTCTGGCCAAGAATACCGCACTGAAGTGGAACGGCTACGACATCAACATCGTAGATACCCCGGGCCACGCGGACTTTGGTGGTGAGGTAGAGCGAGTAATGAGCATGGTCGATTGTGTGCTTCTGGTGGTCGATTCCATCGACGGGCCCATGCCGCAGACTCGCTTTGTAACCCAGAAGGCATTCGCGGCCGGGCTGCGCCCGATCGTTGTGGTGAACAAGATCGATCGCCCGGGTGCTCGCCCGGATTGGGTTGTGGATCAGGTATTCGACCTGTTTGATAGCCTGGGTGCCACTGACGAGCAGCTGGACTTTCCTATTGTTTACGCCAGTGCCTTGAATGGTATTGCCGGTCTGGATCATGAAGACCTGAGTGACAATATGGATCCTGTTTTTCAGGCGATCGTCGACCACGTGCCTGCGCCTGCGGTGGATATGGATGGCCCTTTCCAGATGCAGGTCTCGCAGTTGGACTACAGCAGCTTTTTGGGTGTGATCGGTATTGGACGTATCGCACGCGGGAAGATCAAAACCAATTCGCCTGTGGTCGCTATCGGTGCAGATGGCAAAAAACGCCAGGGTCGGATTCTGAAAATCATGGGCCACTCGGGCTTGCAGCGGGTTGAGGTTGACGAGGCTCAAGCGGGCGACATTGTGTGTGTCAGTGGTCTGGATCAGCTGTTTATCTCCGACACTCTGTGCGACATGAACAATGTTGAGGCCTTGCCGCCGTTGACGGTGGACGAGCCTACAGTGTCTATGACCTTCCAGGTCAACGACTCACCGTTTTGTGGCAAAGAAGGCAAGTTTGTCACCAGTCGGAACATTAAGGACCGCCTTGAGAAAGAGCTGTTGCACAACGTTGCTCTGCGCGTTGAAGAAGGCGATTCGGCGGACAAGTTCAAGGTGTCTGGCCGCGGTGAGCTGCACCTGTCGGTACTCATCGAGAACATGCGTCGCGAAAACTTTGAGCTGGCGGTAGGTCGTCCCGAAGTCGTTATCAGGGAAGTGGATGGCGAAAAACAGGAGCCATACGAGAACGTTATCGTCGATATCGAAGAGCAGCACCAGGGGCCTTTGATGGAACAGATGGGTCTGCGCAGAGGCGATCTGACCAACATGGTTCCGGATGGAAAGGGTCGTATGCGCCTGGAATACACCATTCCGGCTCGCGGTCTGATTGGTTTCCGGAATACTTTTCTGACCATGACTTCCGGCACAGGTATTCTTACCTCAACCTTCAGTCATTATGGCCCGATCAAGGTTGGAGATGTGACCAATCGTCAGAATGGCGTTCTGGTCTCTATGGCCAAGGGCACCGCGTTGACTTATTCCCTGGAAACACTCCAGAGCCGTGGCAAATTGTTCCTGGAGCCGGGTCAGGAAGTCTACGAGGGGCAGCTTTGCGGTATCCATAGTCGTGACAACGACCTGGTGATTAATCCGACCAAGGGCAAGAAACTCGATAACATGCGTGCGTCCGGCAAGGATGAAGTCATTGCGCTGGTACCGCCGATTAAGTTTACTCTGGAGCAGGCGCTTGAATTTATTGATGATGACGAACTGGTTGAAGTAACGCCTAAGTCTATTCGTCTGCGTAAGAAGCACCTTACGGAGAATGAGCGTAAGCGCGCCACCAAGAAGTAATCTTTATGTTCTGAATCAGGCCGGCGCTGGCAACAGCCCCGGCCTTTTTTATGCTCGTGCTTTGTGCATGGCTCACACACCGACTATTCAACTCCGCTACAATGCTACCAAACCCTATCGAATCGGCGGACTGGTCATGCTTAATTTGTACCCGGATATCAAACCCTATGCCAAACATCGGCTGGCAGTTGATGTGCCCCATGAGTTGTATGTTGAAGAGAGTGGGAATCCTGATGGTATACCTGTGCTCTTCGTTCATGGAGGCCCGGGGGGCGGGTGCGAAGACTATCATCGCCGTTTTTTCGATGCTGAGCGTTTTCGGATAATCTTGATGGACCAGCGCGGTGCCGGCCGTTCCACGCCTCTTGCCGAGCTGGAAGGAAACAGCACTGACAAGCTCGTAGAGGATATGGAGACCATTCGCACGTTTCTGGGCATTGATCGCTGGCTGTTATTCGGTGGGAGCTGGGGCTCTACTCTTAGCCTGGTATATGCCCAAGCGCATACCGAGAGAGTGCTGGGGCTTGTTCTTCGCGGTATTTTTCTGTGCCGGCCGAAGGATATTTCCTGGTTTTACCAGGATGGTGCAAGCCGGATCTTTCCGGATTATTGGCAGGACTTTGAAGCGCAGATTCCCGAAAGTGAGCGTGGGGACATGGTAAGTGCCTACTATCGCAGACTGACAAGCGATAACGAGCTGGAGCAGATTCAGGCTGCAAAAGCCTGGTCGGTCTGGGAAGGCCGTTGTGCGACTCTGCAGCCTAATCCGGGCGTTGTTGAGCATTTTAGCCATCCTCATGTTGCAATCGCGTTGGCGCGTATAGAATGCCACTACTTCATGAATGCCTCGTTTCTAGAGGATAATCAGATTATCCGGGATGCCCACAAACTCCGGGAGATACCCGGTATTATCGTTCATGGTCGCTACGACATGGTTTGCCCGCTTGATAATGCCCTTGCGCTTAGCAGAGCATGGCCGGAGGCAGATTTGCGCATTATTCGCGATGCGGGTCATTCAGCTTCCGAGCCCGCCATTGTGGACGCGCTCATGCGCGGTGTTGATGAGGTCTTGGCTAAAGCTCGCCAAAATGCGGGCTGATATCTTCTGGCCTTAAAGGGTTGCGAGAATCTGTGGGCATGGATACACTCTTACCAGATTTTAATTCTCGTTTGGTCGGAGCGGTCAGAGCGCCAGATGAAAGGGCTTGTTCAGCGGGTATCGGAAGCGAGCGTCGAAGTCGATGATCGTGAAGTTTCAAGGATAGGCGCAGGTATCCTTTTGTTGCTGGGTGTCGAGAATGGAGATGGGCTGGATGAGGCAAAGGAACTGTGCCGCAGAGTTCTTACTTATCGTATTTTTCCTGATGAAGCCGGCCGTATGAACCGAAGTGTACTTGACACTGGTGGCGCCCTTCTTGTTGTCCCTCAATTTACGCTTGCTGCAGATACCTCCTCTGGTACTCGTCCGGGGTTCTCTTTGGCGGCTGGTCCGGATATTGCAAGCGAAATGTGTGCTGGCTTCATAGCTTTTTCCCGTGCGGAAATGGGTGCGGAGAGAGTTAAAGCAGGGCTTTTCGGCGCAGATATGAAAGTGAGCCTGATCAATGACGGTCCTGCTACGTTTTTGCTCTCAACCCGGAAAAGGTAAGTGTGCCTCGAAGATACTCAGGACGAAGGTGCTCAGGAATAAGGGTTGAATGTTCTGCTGCCAAATGAGCTAAAAGGCGAGCATTAAATATTTGCAAAAAAGGCTCTGTTGTATTAAAACAGTGTCATCATCCAGTGCTTTAAGAGAGTGCTGTAACTAGCTGAACTATATGGATCTGGTTTATTCCAGGTCCCAATAATAAGAAAAGTTGCTGTCATGTCATCATTCTGACATGCGGAAGCAATACAGTCGGAGCCATCCAGTTGTTCTGGGGCGCCTTACAGAAACCGGGATTAGCCCGTTGTTATTACCTGATAAAACTCGCAAAAGGATATACAACATGAAGAAAACACTCATTGCATCGGCTATCGCTGCAGCCACTATTTCTGGCACTGCGCTGGCTCAGGAAAGCAACATGCCGACTGTGTACGGTAATATCCAGTACGCGGTGACCTACAGTGACGTTGAAGGCGGAGCTAACGGCCTCGATCATCGCGACAACGGCAGCACCCTTGGTATTTTGCACGACCACGAGATTGCTCCTGGTATCACTGGCTTCTTCAAAATTGAACTGGAAGGTATCAATGCTGATGACAAAGCTAACAGCAGCGGTATCGATAAGCTGGACGAAGCCTACATTGGTGTGAAAGGCGACAGCTTCGGTCAGTTGTGGGTTGGTTCTGACGACTCTACCTATGAGCGTGCGATTGATACCATTGCCAACTTCTACGAAGCTGCCGACCTGAGCATTGGCGGATCGTACGACACAGGTGAAGGCGATCTGGTTCAGTACTCTACTCCGTCCTTCGGTGGTTTGACTCTGGGTGCAGCTGTTCAAGTGAATGGCGACGGCACTCCTGGTGGCAAGTCCTACCCGTACCAATTGGCTGCGATCTATGCAGTGGATAGCCTGGAACTGGCGTTCGCTATGGACTCCAACGACGGTACTACTGGATATTCCAGTAATGGCGCCGATATCAACAACGAAAACACCTATGGTCTGCGCGGCACTTACGACGCGGGCGATTTCAGCCTGACCGGTGAGTACCAGACTCGCAAAGACGTCGGTGATACTTATGGCGTTATGGGCGTTTACGCACTGGGTGCTAACCAGTTCGCTCTGTCATACGAAATGTTCAGCTCTGACGTAACTGGAGGAGCAGACAGTGACACTGTGACTCTTCAGGCTCTGCACAACCTGTCTGACAACATGTATGTGTATTTCGAAGGCTACCTTGGTGGTGGTGACGACGGCGCATACGGCGTTCCTACAGAGAGCGAAGCCTCTGTTGCAGCCGTTGGTGCGGTATACTACTTCTGATCAGCTGAAAAGCTAATCAGAATTCCGAAAAACCGGCAGCCCTTTGGGCGGCCGGTTTTTTTATGGGATGTATCATCGTTTGACGAGACGGTAAGATAGCGAAGTTAGAAATCGAACTGCCTGTACCTCAACTCGGCCTGGTATAGTGCTTTGAAGTGTCTGTCAGTAAGGCTATGATTTGCTGTGATAAACGTCGCCCGAGAAGATGCTCAGGGAGTTTTGCTGATTTCGGAGGTATGGAAATTAGAGCCCAAATCCTCTTCGCCAAAACCGAGACCATTTAAAAGGAAGATATAGAATGAAAAAAACACTCATAGCATCAGCTATCGCTGCAGCCACTATTTCTGGTACCGCACTGGCTCAGGAAAGCAACCTGCCGACTGTTTACGGTAACATTCAGTACGTGCTGACACACACCAACGTTGACGGTGCCGGTTCAGATGTTGAGCACTCTGACAACGGTTCAACCCTCGGCGTCAAGCATGATCACGAAATCGCTCCGGGCATCACTGGTTTCTTCAAGTTGGAGCTGGAAGGCATCAACGCTGATGACAAAGCTAACAGCAACGGTATTGATAAGCTGGACGAAGCTTACATCGGTGTGAAAGGCGACGGCTTTGGTCAGGTTTGGGTGGGTTCCGACGACTCCATGTACGAGTCAGCGATTGACGAGATCTATAACTTTTACGAAGTCGGCTCCAATCTCGGTGGCAACTATGACACAGGTGAAGGCGATTTGATCCAATACCTGTCTCCGTCCTTCGGCGGTTTGACCATAGGTGCAGCTGTACAGGTGAACGGCGACAGCACTCCAGGTGGCAAGTCCTACCCGTACCAGTTGGCAGCAATGTACACCGTTGATGCTCTGGAACTGGCGTTCGCTATGGATTCCAATGACGGTACTACTGAGTATTCAAGTAATAGCGCCGATATCAACAACGAAAACACCTATGGCCTTCGTGCCAGTTTCAACCTTGATGACCTGCGCCTGACCGCCTCTTACGAGACCCGTAAAGATGTGGCAGACGTTCTTGGTTTGATGGGTGTATACACTCTGGGCGCAAATCAGTTCGCGTTGTCTTATCAGTTGCGTGACAATGATGTTTCCGGTGACAAAGACGACACTCTTGCTCTGCAAGCTTTGCACAACCTGTCTGACAACATGTATGTGTATGTAGAAGGCTACCTGTCGAACGCTGACAATGCTGCTCAGTACACTCTGGAAGGCAACTCAGGTGACGAGCGCACCATCGCAGCCGTTGGTGCGGTATACTATTTCTGATCAGCTAACCAGCTAATGAGTTAGTATTGAAAACCGGTGACCTGAGGGTCGCCGGTTTTTCGTTTTTGGATGAGAAAACTTTATAGGCGGTAGAGTGATGGCTGAGGAGCTGGAAATAAAACTGAGTCTTGAGCAGAATTGCCTCAAAAGTGCGCTTGATTGGCTGCTGGCGCAGAATGAAGCCTCAAAAGGGTGCAAAAAGTCCTTGGTTAACTGCTATTACGATACCCCGGATGCGCAACTCAACCGGCAGCACGCAGCCTTGCGTATCAGGCACTCGGGAGAGAAATATATACAAACGCTTAAAACCCGGGGCGAACTGGTTAACGGGGCGCACCGTCGCGGCGAATGGGAGTGGGAGCTGACCTCGCCGTCACTGTCTTTGTGCTTGCTGGCAGATACGCCGCTGAAAAAAAACATAGACCTCTCTCTGCTGGCGCCGGTATTTGAAACCAATTTCACCCGACAAGTTGTGATGCTTGATGATGGTGAAGCCGTAATCGAATGCGCCCTGGACAGCGGTGTTATTGTTGCCGGCTCACGCCAAAAACCGCTTCATGAGGTGGAGTTTGAGCTTAAATCCGGCAACCCTTCCCGTCTTCTGGTCTGGGCTGAAAGGCTCGCCTGGCAGTGCCCGGTCTTTCTCAATCTGATCAGCAAAGCGGAGCAAGGTTATCATCTTGCAGGGATACAGGAAGCAACACCGAAAGAAACTGAAAATGATGGGATGGCACCCGACAGTTTTGATGAAATCGATCGCTTGTTAAAGCGGCTAAGTGACGCATGGCTAGAGCAGAGTACAGTGTCGCTGGAAGGACTTGACCTTCCATTGCTTGGTGCTCAGGCTGAAGCTTGCGACCTGGGAGAGATCTTCTCTGGGTTGGTCAAGGATCTGGCCTCGGGCGGCGGTATAAGCTATTTGCTCGGTAAACCGGAGCTTGGTCAATGCCAACTCGGTTTATTGGCGAGCAGGGCAAGGCAGTCGGCAGGCCCCTAGGATTATGGTGGCGATACCGAAATAAACTTTCACTGCGCTCGCGTCGGTAATTGTCGCGATAAACGCTGTACTCGCGTTAGAGCAAGTGCTCAGCTAGTGGTTTTGCCTGAGTCAGTTGCGGTCGCATCATCCTGCATATTCCTCCATTTCTCCATAAATTGCCGGTATCGCTCCAGAGCTTCTTTGACCACCTCAAGCTCCGGCGGCTCGTTGGATTTGACCAGCACAATAAGCCCTTTACCCTCAATTTCCTTGTTGACTTCCGGATGGCAGATAACTTCGTCGTCGTTATCGATGTAGGCCAGCGCAGTGCCAATACCGTGCCGAATCAGCGCGCTGACGATATCTGCCCAGTTAAGGTCGTCCAGTTCCAGATCGTAACGGTGTGGGTGATCCTGTTCGTAATTGAACATGTCTTCCAGAACTTTTTCCGAACCGGGGGCAACCACGGAACGTACCATGATTTCAGGGTAGGTCCGAACGGGACGTATAACGGCCCGCACCCCGAGCTCCTTGAAGCGGCTACGGTTGGCATCTGTAACACACTCAGTGGTGGTTTTCTGGCCAAGATTTAGCTCGCCAAGGCGATGGGATATATCGAAAGTCAGGCTGTCTGAGTGAGGGTCAGATTCATCGGCAGCCAAGACAACAATGTGCTTTGCGCTGCCTGCGTGCACTGCCTTTAACGCATCCGGGTCGAAACCGGAGCCATGATAATGGACGATACCCAGGTCAGACAGCTCGGCTGGTAGGCCGCTCGGAAATTGACGAGTCAGCAGCATGATAGGAATGGTCTCATAGCCTTGTACAGCGCGGATCTGTGTTGCAAAGCGCATAAAATAGGTCATGCCGCCGTGTTTCGGAGTATTGATAATGACAATGTGGTTGTTCATTTTATAGATCCAACGTCCGGTGAGAATGCGTTCCCGGCGGTAGAACCGGTACTCGATAAAATCACTGACAATCAGGGTCAGTAGAGTGATGGCGCCCACGAACATGAGCAGGATAGTACTGATCCGGCCAATGTAGGTTACAGGGGCGAAGTCGCCGTAGCCCACAGTAGCGATGGTAGTCATCGACATCCACAGCGACTCGAACAGGGTCAGGTCTTCAACGGCCCAGATAATCAGTATCTGCGTCGTCAGCAACGCTATCAATATCATGAACAGGCGCTTCACCCGCTTCCTGATGAGCCCCCCCATGGGGATTTTGCTTTTCTCATGTTCGGCGTTGAGGGGAAAGCGGTTTCTCAGCATCCGGTATTGGCCTGTTCAGTCTCGGGTAAGTTCGTTATACAGTAATGGGAATATAACAGAGAGACAGGGGTTTGCATTATGTCCGAGCCATGGAGTTGCCTTCCGTCACCGCTGGCAGATGATGTTGCTGACGGCTGGGCGTCGGTTTTTCCGGAAGGTGTGCCAGATTGGCTGCAGGAGGACGCCAGTATATCGGCCGCAACCATTGCCCAGGCCATGGCCCGGAGCCCGTTTCTGCGCCAGACGCTGGAAAGACACCCGGAACAGGTGCGAACCTTGCTCGAGTCACGGTTGCTGAATGAACCGACCACGCCGGAATATCTGCAGGCGCGCTGGAATGAGTATCTAGTAGATGTGGAGGATGAGCCTGGCCTGCATGCGGCGTTGCGCCGTTTTCGCCGAGAAGCGCAGTTCCGCATCATATGGCGGGACCTGATGCGCTGGGCCGATTTACCCGAAACCATAGCTGCAACCAGTGCGTTTGCGGAGGTATGTATTCAGGGGGCCCTCGACTGGCTCTATAAGTCAGCTTGCGAACAATTTGGCACGCCCTGGGGCAAGGATCCGGTAACAGGTGCGGAAGCGCCCCAGTCGCTGATCGTGATCGGAATGGGAAAGTTGGGGGGGCGCGAGCTGAACGTCTCCTCGGATATTGATCTCATATTTGCTTTTCCCGGCAAAGGTGAAACCCGGGGCGGCAGTCGTTCTCTGGATAATCAGCAGTTTTTCATCCGGCTTGGACAGCGCCTGATTCAGGCACTGGATCAGATCACCGCTGATGGCTTCGTGTTCCGTGTGGATATGCGCTTGCGGCCCTATGGGCAGAGTGGCGCTCTTGCACTGAGTTTCGCAGCCCTGGAAACCTACTACCAGGACCAAGGAAGGGACTGGGAGCGTTATGCCATGGTCAAGGCACGAGTGGTTGCCGGTGACCAGAAGGCGGGCCAGGTTCTTATGGAAAGCCTTAGGCCGTTCGTGTATCGCAGATACATCGATTTCAGCGCTTTCGAGTCTCTGCGAAGTATGAAGGCGATGATAAGCCGTGAAGTTCGCAGGCAGGGGCTGGAAAACAACATAAAACTTGGCAGTGGTGGCATCCGGGAAATCGAGTTTGTTGTTCAGGCGTTTCAGCTCATTCGTGGCGGCCGGGACAGAGAGCTGCAGCAGAGGGAGTTGCTGATCATACTGAAAGAACTTGAGGCGCTGGAGTTGCTGCCTTCACAGGTTGTTAACGAACTCCGTGACGCTTATGTATTCCTGCGTGATCTTGAGCATGCCCTGCAAGGTATGGAAGACAAGCAGACTCAGCTATTGCCTGAAGACGAGCTTTCCCAGGCGCGCGTTGCACTGATCATGGGGTTTGATGATTGGCAGAGCTGCCAGCAAGCGCTGATTCAGCATAGGGAGAAAGTGGCTACACACTTTGCCAATATCATTGCTACGGAAGAAGATGAAGACGGCGCGCAGACCTCAGTTGACGAAGGCTGGTTTGAGCTCTGGCTGGCGGAGGCCGATGAGGTTTCAGATACTCAGTGGCTGGAACAAAACGGGTACGAGGATCCCTCGGGTAGTCTCAGTCTGCTTGGCAGCTTGCGCGACGGTCGTACTGTTCAGACCATGCAAACTCAGGGGCGTAAACGTCTTAATCAGTTTATGCCGGTGTTACTGGAAGCATTGACCGAAGTAGATAACCCTTCAGAAACCCTGTCTCGTGTTTTACAGCTGGTTGAAGCCATTTTGCGCCGAACGGCCTACATGGTGTTATTGCTGGAGAATCCGGGGGCTCGAACGCAATTGGTCAAGCTGTGCAGCGAAAGTCCCTGGATTGCAAGGCAGCTTGCAGAAACACCACTACTGCTGGATGAGCTGCTCAACGCTGAAAGCCTGTACAGCCCACCTGCACGAGACGAATTACAGGATGATCTGCGTCAGCAAATGTTGCGGATCTCCTATGACGACCTGGAAAACCAGATGGAGTCGTTGCGGCACTTCAAAAAGGCTCACACGCTTCGAGTCGCCGCTTCTGAGCTGAAGGGCACCCTGCCATTGATGAAGGTGAGTGACTATCTAACCTGGATTGCCGAGGTTGTTCTTGATCACGTGGTGGACGTGGCCTTTGCCAACCTGGTGGTGCGCCATGGACACCCGGGGCGTGCTGATGACGTCCCCGGTGAAACGGATTTCGCAGTCATCGGGTACGGAAAGCTGGGCGGAATCGAACTTGGCTATACCTCGGATCTTGATCTGGTATTTGTTCACAATGCAGATCCCGGTCTGGCCACAGATGGCGACAAGCCCATTGATAATGCGGTCTTCTACACTCGTCTGGGGCAGCGAATTGTGCACATCCTTAATGCACAGACCCCCTCTGGCCAGTTGTATGAGGTCGATATGCGTTTGCGTCCCTCGGGCAATTCGGGGTTGCTGGTAAGTACACTGCAGGCTTTCGAAAAGTATCAGTGCAACGACGCCTGGACCTGGGAACATCAGGCGTTGGCCCGGGCCAGAGGCGTCGCAGGTTGTCGCGAAACACTCGCGGCCTTCGAATCTGTGCGGCACAACATACTTTGTCAAAGTCGTGAAAAGGACAAGCTGCGCCAGGACGTAGTGGAAATGCGTGAAAAAATGCGTGCCAGTCTGGGTACGCCGGAAAGCCGGCGGAAAGAAACCTTTCATATCAAGCACGATGCGGGCGGTATTGTGGATATGGAGTTTATGGTGCAATACCTCATGCTTGCATGGAGTGAGGATCATCCAGAGCTTACCCAGTGGTCTGACAATATTCGGCAAATGGAGGAGTTGGGCCGAGCTGGCGTATTGCCCGTAGAGGACGCAGAAAAACTGCGAGAAGCATACATTGCTCTGCGTTCAAGCATTCACCGGCGGGCGCTGCAAAACCTGAACAGCCAGGTCGCAGGCGATGCGTTCACAGAGGAGCGGCGCTATATACAATCAGTTTGGAAGAAAATTATGGAGGTATAGTGAGCCTGGTGTCGTTCTATCAAAATTTCCTGCTAGAATGCTAAATCCCCGAAAACCGCTTTTTTAGGAGCAATAAAGAATGTCGATGGCTGATCGCGATGGCGTTATCTGGCTGGATGGTGAAATGGTTCCCTGGCGTGAAGCCAAAACCCACGTCCTGACCCACACCCTGCACTACGGCCTGGGCTGTTTTGAAGGGGTGCGAGCCTACAACACTGCGAATGGCCCGGCTATTTTTCGCTTGAAAGACCATACCGATCGTTTGTTCAGGTCCGCCCACATTCTGAACATGAAAATGCCGTTTAGCAAAGAAGAGCTTAACGAGGCGCAGTGTGCAGCGGTTCGTGAGAATAATCTTGATGAAGCTTACCTGCGCCCAATGGTCTTTCTGGGTTCCGAGGGAATGGGGCTGCGAGCAGACAACCTGAATGTTCATGTAATGGTTGCAGCGTGGAGCTGGCCGTCTTACATGTCGCCAGAAGCCAAGGAAATCGGCATCAAGGTGCGTACCTCTTCCTACACTCGTCACCATGTCAACATCACCATGTGCAAGGCCAAGGCGAACGGCAACTATATCAACTCCATGCTGGCATTGAACGAAGCCATTGCCAGTGGTTGTGAAGAAGCGCTGTTGCTGGACAACGAAGGCTATGTGGCGGAAGGCTCCGGCGAGAATATTTTCATCATGCGCAACGGTGTTTTGCACACCCCTGAGCTGACATCTTGTTTGGAAGGCATTACTCGACAGACCATTCTGGATTTTGCTGCCGACCTTGGGATTCCAGTGAAAGAACGGCGTATTACTCGTGATGAAGTGTACATTGCGGACGAGGCGTTCTTTACGGGTACTGCCGCCGAGGTGTTGCCAATTCGTGAACTGGATGGTCGGGCTATTGGCGCTGGCAAGCGCGGACCGGTTACAGAGAAGCTCCAGGCTATGTATTTTGATGCGGTCAAGGGCAGGCTCCCACAGCATAGCGAGTGGTTGACGCCGGTCAAAGGCTGAGCGTAAGTATTTTGTAGCCGTCCTCTGTTAACTGGCAGTCGGGCGGCTTCTTTGTTTTAAAATCCATAAAATTGACAGGTGCAGAAAATGACTGATGTCATTAAAGTTCCGGTTTCGTTCGGCGAAGTTCTCGACAAAATCACCATTCTGGAAATCAAATCTGAACGCATCAAAGATGAAGCCAAGGTTCGAAATGTCCGGCTTGAACTGGATGAGCTCAGCGCGACCTGGAACGAGGCAGTAAAGGACCAGAGCGCAATTGCTGAGTTGCGGAAGCAATTGAAAGCGGTCAATGAAGAACTTTGGGTAATCGAAGACGATATACGGGATGAAGAAGCGGCGCAGAACTTCGGCTCAAAATTTATAGAGTTAGCTCGTGCAGTTTACGTTACAAACGACAAGCGGGCGGCCCTGAAGAAAGACATCAATCTGGCGCTTGGCTCCCGATTTGTAGAAGAGAAATCCTATCAGGATTACACAGCACGGAAGTAAGCCTCTCCAGGCTTGTGTAAGGTAATCTTTCCCAGGCTGCACGAAATACCCCTCGTCCCGAACTGAATAGAGGTGGGAAGCGAGGGGTCCTATGGGTTAGCTGTCACCCACAAATCCAGCATCGTTGTAGCATCTTCAACCGTCACCAACTCCATGGCACCTTCGAATTCTGCCTTGGCTCCCCAGCGGGCCTCCGCCACCGTTTTTCCGGTGAATTTCTGTAATGCCTCCGGGTAACGATTAACGCACCATTTGAGCGAGTTATATGGGCCGGACCGGTTCGGGTTGCTGGCGGCAAATATTCCCAGCACATCTGTACCAACAGCGCTGGCAATGTGTGCGGGGCCGGTATCTGGCGCAACCACCAGGTCGGCATGGGACATCAATGCTGTGAGTTGCTTCAGCGTGTCTTTGCCACAGATGTTGTGAGCTTTCTCTTTCATGGCAGTTTCGATGGCGGCGCAATAGTCGGCTTCAAACGAAGCTGGGCTACCAACCAGGATAACCTTCATTCCATGCTGTCTCGCAGCATGATCCGCGAGTTGAGCGTAACGCTCAGGTGGCCAGTTTCTCAGCGCGTGGCTCGCACAGGGGCTAATGATCAGATTTTTGCGTTCACGGGCGAGGTGTTGATTGGCGAACTCGTGATCGCTTCCGGTAAGGGGGATTAACCATTTTGGCGGAGCGGCTCGCAGGCCTAGTGGTTCCAGGAAGCTGGCCAGACAGTCGCGAACATGCTGATGTTGAGCAGGCTTTATGCGGTGACCTACAAACAGACTGTGGAGGTCTTTACTGCGTGCTTTGTCATAGCCCACTCGAACTTTCGCGGGAATACAGGCGGACGCAAGGTTCGCGCGAAAGGCCACCTGCATATGCAGTAGCGCGTCAAACGAGCGGCCTTTCATTTTCTTCCGTAGGTCTGAGTAACCCTGACGCCCAGCGTTCTTGTCAAAGATAATAAACTCGACGCCGGGCATATCACCAACCAGCTTTGCTTCGATCTTTCCGATCACCCAAGTGATTTTGATGCCTGGCACCTGTTCCTGAAGGCTTAGCACGACAGGGATCACATGGGTAACGTCGCCAATAGCGGATAGTCGGAGAATACAGATGGAGTGAATCAATTTACAGCCTGTTTTAATTCTTTTACTGCTGAATGTAGAGCCTGGCGGGGCTCGTTGGTAAACTAACCGCCATTTTAGCCTATTGGGCTCCCAACGTCTTTACCCGGGAATTTCGGGTTGCCGGATTAGAGGCATCAAACTTTTGACACTGATTACGGACAGCCGGACACAACCCAGAAAATCGTTACTGCTGGTGTCATCTGAGTATGAGGCCGTATTAACCCCGGTCTGGTTTTGCCCGGACTTCTGGGCGGGCGATGCACAGCCTGTAAGCACGGGCGGGCGAGGTAGTGCCTGGTTTATCAGTGAGGAGAAAGGCAGCCTTGTTCTTCGTCACTATCGGCGGGGTGGGCTCATGGCGAGGCTGGCCGAGAAAACGTATCTGTTTACGGGTTTTGATCAGGCCAGATCGATATCAGAATTCCGTTTGCTGGAAAGCTTGTTGTCGGCTGGGTTACCCGTGCCGGAACCTGTTGCAGCGATTGCTTGGAAAACCCGCGTGTTTTGGTACCAGGCTGCAATTTTGATTAAACGTATACCTGATGCTGTAACCTTTGCGGACTCGTTAATGCTTGGCGAAGAACAATTGTGGCGGAAATTGGGGAGAGTGATACGCGAGTTTCACGATTTCGGTCTGGATCATGTAGACCTGAATTGTGACAATATCCTTGTGACTCGTGATCAGATATACCTGATTGATTTTGACCGCTGCAGGCTGCGGAGTTCGTCTGTCAGTGGAGGTGAACCCTGGAAGTCTCGTAATCTTTTGCGTTTGCGGCGATCGATGCGTAAACGGATATGCTTTTCCGAGCCAATGCTTGAACAATTTTGGGAAGTTCTCGTTGACGCCTATCAATCCGGCTCCTAGCGCCCAGCCTGGCTAAATTAAGAACCTATTGCTTGATATTAAACCCCTCGCCAAGGCAGCGATTCAGTAATTCCTGAGTCGTTGAGCAAAGTTTGAGCGTGCTTATCTAAGGCACGCCTCGATACTGGGCACACACTTTATAATCTGAGTTTTTACATGAATGATACGTCAAGCATTCGCTCCACGACCTCCCGCGTAATTTGGCAAGGGAGTGATATGTTGGCGATACCGAAACCTCTTTTTGCTTTGCTGGCTGGCCTGGCGCTACTTTACTCCATACTGCCGCTTACCGCGGTTCGATTGCCCAACTGGATCGAGATCTTATTTGCGTTGGTAGGCCTTTATACCCTGTTTCGCTTCGGAAGCGGACTGAGATGGAGTAGCCCCGTAAAGTTAATGGTGGCATCTATCGTTGTGTTGACGCTGAGCTGGGTATTCATGCTGCGGGATCATCCGGACCTCGCGCGCTCAGGACCCTCATTAGAGGATTTTCTGGATAAATTCTTTTTTCTTTTTATATCCATTGTACTTGCAGGTCGTGTTAGAAATGTTTTGGTTTACCTCAGCCTCATAGGACTTTTCATTATAGCCATGCCATGGCTGTCCGGTGACGGTTTCGAGGAGCTGGTTCAGGGCCTGCATGGCCAGCGAGCAAACTTTGGAATTAACCCGATCCGGACCGGCATATTGTACGGCGTTGTTTTCCTGGGGCTTTGCTGTTTCGCAGGTAAGTTTTTTTTGAACGGCAGGTTTTCACCTCTGCGATTCTGTATGTGGCTGATGCTACTTATTTTTACGCTCATGGCGATTGTGATAACACAGTCGCGTACTGCGATGGTGGCTCTGGTCCCTGCGCTATTCATTGGTATGGTTTATCTCTTTGCTGTTGTCAGATTATCGTGGGCTGGGAAGCTGCAGCTGGCCGTCGTGCTCGCCTTTGTATCGTTACTCGCCATTATTGCAAGCTATCAGGTGGGCTTGCCCGCTCTCGTAACAGACCGCTTTGAGAGTGAGTCAGTCGTTGTGGCTGATCTCATGAGTGGAGATTTGTCGGATATCCCTAAGACTAGCTGGGGATTGCGGGTTCATTTTCTCATTGAAGGTTCAAAGGGTATCACGGAGCGACCTTGGACCGGGTGGGGCTACCGGGCAGGGGAATTGATCCTAGACCAGGAGGGGCTTTTAAAGGGCAATAGCGACGCTTTCAGCCAAGTTCATAATGGGTATTATGAGGCTGCATTAAGGTACGGTGTTGGTGGGGTGATCATAGTTTTTTTGCTGTTTGCTTGGGGGTTCCGGGGGCTTTGGAATGCGCGGCAAGCTGGGTTGGTGGAACCCGATATGTTTGGGTTTTTGATAGTGACGCTTGTATTCTTTATGGTCACTAACCTGTTCGATGGAATATTGTTCCAAACAGAAGGTGTGCTGTTATTTAACATACTGATGGGGGTGACAGCCTCGTTTATTTTCCTCAACAGGTGTCAGCGACAAAAAAGTCAGGACGGATAGTGATGATCACACAGCTTGATTGCACCCTTAGAGACGGAGGGTATTACAATAATTGGAACTTTGAGCGGGGCTTGGTTGAGAACTATTTAGGCGCGATGGTAGAGGTTGGTGTGGGGGCCATCGAAATCGGTCTCAGATCACTCCGAAATCAGGGTTTCAAAGGAGCCTCTGCGTTCTGTAAGGATGAATATTTGAAAACCCTGCCACTTCCGGACGACGTTCTGATTGGCGTAATGGTCAATGCTAGTGAGTTGGTAGATGATGATGCCCTTGAATATAAATTGGGGCAGCTTTTTCCGGTTAATTCAGCCGCTTCACCCGTTTCGTTGGTACGTATTGCGTGCCACGTTCACGAGTTTTCGTCAGTGTTGCCGGCTACTGAATGGTTAAGGGAAAGGGGGTACATCGTCGGCTTTAACCTTATGCAGGTGGCCGACCGAACTCGAGATGAAATTCGGTCGTTAGCTCAAGCTGCGACACAGTATCAACCGGATGTTCTTTATTTTGCGGATAGCATGGGCTGTATGGATCCGCGTCAAACGGCCGAGGTGATTTCCTGGTTGCGGGAAGGCTGGCAAGGGCCGCTTGGAATCCATACTCACGACAATATGGGGTTGGCTTTGCAAAATACTTTGTGTGCGATAGACCAAGGTGTTACCTGGGTCGACGCCACCGTCACCGGAATGGGGCGAGGCCCTGGCAATGCTCGTACCGAGGAGTTGGCAATCGAAATGGCCGAGCGCAAAGGCCAGGACGTAAATCTTATCCCGTTAATGCAGTTGATCCGGACTCATTTTCGGCCGATGCAGTACCATTACGGTTGGGGGACAAACCCTTACTACTTCTTGGCTGGCAAGTTCGGAATCCACCCATCCTATGTCCAGGAGATGCTGGCGGATTCTCGTTATCTGGAAGAGGATATCCTGGCCGTAATTGAGCACTTACGCAAGGAAGGTGGCAAGAAGTTCAGTCGTGAAGCATTGGACTCGGCTCGCCACTTTTACCGTGGCGAGCCTGAAGGTAGCTGGTCTCCAGATGCCCTCCTGGCGGGAAGGGAGGTGCTGTTGCTTGGCTCCGGGCCGGGGGTCAAAGAACACAATGGCGCAATTGAGCAGTACATCCGCGAGTATCGGCCACTGGTTATGGCGCTCAACACTCAGTCGTCCGTTGATTCGGCGCTGATTGATGTGCGTGTGGCCTGCCACCCCGTGAGGCTGCTGGCGGATTGCGATGTCCATTCACGACTTCCTCAGCCATTGATTACACCCGCGTCGATGCTACCGGATCATGTTCGAAGCGCTTTACGAGGAAAAGAACTACTGGATTATGGTTTTAGCGTTAGAGGCGGTACCTTCCGGTTTGGTGACAGCTTCTGTACGGTCCCGGTTTCGTTGGTGATTGCATATGCACTCGCTATAGCGACTAGTGGAAAGGCCTTACGCATATTGATGGCTGGTTTTGATGGATATGGTGCTGATGACCCCAGGAGCGCCGAAATGCAATCACTATTGTCGCAATACCAAGCCTGTGCAGAAGCGTTACCTTTGCTCGCCGTGACGCCGACACGGTATTCAGTGCCGGTTCAATCCATATATGCCATGTAAGGGCCCTCTCATGCGCAGTGTTGTTTTAATTCCAGCCCGCTACGCTTCTAGCCGTTATCCCGGAAAGCCACTTGTGCATTTGCTAGGCAAGCCGATGATCCTTTGGGTGGCTGAGTTGGCGGCCAGAGCGGTATCGGCGGAAAATGTCTATGTCGCAACAGACGATAACCGTATCGCATCGGTGGTGGAAGGAGCTGGTTTTCAAACTGTTATGACTGAGAAAACAGCGTTGACCGGCACAGATCGTCTTGCAGAGGCAGCTGAATCGATTGAGGCGGATATTTACATTAATGTTCAAGGTGATGAACCTTTGGTAGACCCTCAGGATATCCTCAATGTCCGAGACGCTAAAGCCGCAAATATGGATCAAGTAGTCAATGGCTTTAGCTGGCTATCCGAATCGGAGGAGCCTTCAAATCTGAACATTCCCAAGGTGATTACTAACGAGTCCAGCCGTCTCATATACATGTCTAGAAATCCGCTTCCGGGCTTCAAAAGCTCGGAGAATGCGCCTTCGCGGTATCGCAAACAGGTTTGTATCTATGGTTTTACTCGCGATGAATTGTTTGCCTTCCGTGATTTTGGCCGTAAAAGTACCCTCGAACACAGTGAAGATATTGAGATTTTGCGTTTTTTCGAGCTTAGGAAAAACGTGCTTATGGTCGAAACCAAACCTGGCAGCTTGGCGGTTGACGTTCCTGAAGATGTTGCTGGCGTCGAGGCCGCGCTACTAGCTGCTGCAAACAGTTCTCCTGTCGTAAAAGGTTAATGTCTGTTGTGATCAATAAGCTACTGTTTGCAAAAAAGCGTCAAGATCGCTGGTGGCGCTTCAATACACTTAAAGCGGCTTTCTGTCAGGCCCAACATGCTGGTGACTATGCGCTGGAAGCGAGAGTGCTCTCCAAGGCATTTAGTCGTATGGGCTATAAAAGGCCTCCTACTGATATCATGAAACTTTGGCATGAGCTCGTTGACGTTGGAGCTACGCGAAGGGCAGTTATTGCCAAAACTGACATTGATCGCATCGAAGTGATTGTTGAAGATATCGATCCACTGATTTTGCCCTACTTGTGTTGGCTAGACCTCTATCATCTGTGCATAGGGTTAGGTCTATATTCACCTGCTGAAATCATGCGCAATCAGGCACTATCCAAGGCCACGGCTCAAGCAGCTTCTGAAGGTTCTCTTAGCCAGCTCTATGTTGGGTTTTACGCAGAAATAGAGGTTGGGCATTTCGGAAGTGCTTGGAAGTTTTTACAGGAAATGAGACGCCAGGGTTGTTCAGATGATCGGCTGAGACAAGCGGAGTGGCTCTGGCAGGTCCTTTCCCAAAATAGTGAAGGTGAGATCGTTGGATATAGCCGTTCAGAAGAGCCTTCAAATTCGGAATTCGCGCGGTTCATAGAGGGGCGGCAGGTTGCGTTGGTTGGACCAGTGGCCAGTTCAGTTGACCAGGGAGCTGAAATCGACAGCCACGACGTGGTCGTCAAGTTTAGCTATCGGGGGGGCGACAAGGGCAGGGACCCAGTGACTCAAGGGCGTCGTTTAGATGTCAGTTACTACAACAATACCCAGGCAAAGGCATTGGCAGAGGGTGATTTTGATAGCGTCCTGTCCAGCCTTCGATGGGCAGTGTGTATTAACCGAAAGGGCCTCGGCCAACTTCCAAAAAACCAAGCCAATATTCGCCAGTTGGCCTCGTTCGACTGGATGTTGCCGGATACTCACTTCAATGCAGGCCCAAATGCTGTTCTCGACCTCCTAAGGTTCAATCCGGCGGATATCCGTGTCTTCAATACAGACCTTATGCTATCGGCAGGACGTTTTGCGGGTTATAACCCGGCGGGAGCCAAGCCTATCGACTACACGCGCTCTTTTATAAAAACACATGATCCGATTCTCCAATACAGGTTCATGGAGCGGCTTTGGAGCATTGGTTTGATACATGGTGATGCTCGCTTCAATGAGGTGATGGCGCTGGGTGAAAAAAAATATATGAACCTGCTTCAGAAAGCGCATGGTGCGAACACGCAGGCACTGTTTTAGACAATTTCCTGGAACTGGCAGCACCACGCTGGAAGAACTTAGCGATAGCCAATGGTGTTGAGTGTGTTTCTAAGTGTATGACAATGAGCTCGATTACGTGTGAGTTGTCATCTCCTGGTTCTTCTCTGATCGGCGGAGGAACCATTAAATAGTTTACAGTGGGGTTGAACGGAGTGGCGTTCCCGAACAAATATAAAACCTGGGTTTTCGATTGTGACGGTGTCTTGCTGGATTCGAACAAGGTCAAGACTCAGGCCTTTTATCAGGTAGCCAAGCCCTATGGCGAGGCGAAAGCAGACGCATTGGTTAGCTATCATGTCAATAATGGCGGTATATCTCGATATGTGAAATTCAACATGTTCTTGACGGATATTATTGGCCGATCCACGGTTGACCAAGAAGAGTTACAACGATTGTTGAACGGCTACGCAGCATATGTTCGTGATGGGTTGAGATCGTGCGAAGTAACGAAAGGTCTGGATGAACTGCGTAAGTTGACTCTCGGAGCAAACTGGCTGGTTGTTTCTGGAGGAGATGAACAGGAGTTGCGAGAGGTCTTTGACGACCGGCAACTCAGTCATTATTTTGAAGGAAATATTTTCGGTAGTCCTGACACTAAAGATGAAATCCTGGCAAGAGAGATCGGCTCGGGGTTGATACGTCACCCTGCGGTCTTTGTGGGCGATAGCGAGTATGATTATGTAGCGGCATCACGGGCGAATCTGGACTTTATTTTTGTTCGCCGGTGGAGCGAGTCTGGCTACGCGTTTTCGGAAGCATCGATGGCTGTGGATGGGCTAGACTCTCTTGTTCAGTTGGCTCAATGAATGCTTGGAATGCCCTTGGCGGGCCAGAAGATACAGCATATGAACAATGTGTCGCTGTTGTGCCTAGACCCTTGCTTCCCAAGCCTCAGCACAATTCCCATTGTCGATTTATTTTGAAAGTCTTTAATTAGGAATACTTCTTGGCTTTAAAGTACTGGCTCAGAGCTCTAAGAATTGACACCTGGAACCGCGTTCGCTTTGGTGAGGGTGCGCCTTGCTACGCGGAGCGCATTTGGGTTGATCCTAGTCAATGCGAAAAATATATTGAGGCGGAAGATCTGGGGCATTACTTTGGAGCGAGCATTCGCCAGATGTCAGGGCGGGTTGTAGGCACATGGCCAGTACCTATGGAGCAGCCATGTGATCAGCACCCCAAACTCGCGTACTGTTGGGCTCACTGGCAAAAGGGCGACAACTGGGAGCAGTCTGGTGCGATTAGTTATATGTTAAGAGAAATTTCTGTGTCGAAAACCGGGGTGGTTGACGATTGTCGCACGCCTGAAGATGTTATCGAACGCTATAGAAAGCTGGATTCAATCTGGTCTGACGTAAAGCAGCGCGGTTCACTGCCGTCACGAGCGACTTTGGATGCGAATAACTTCCGAGAAGTTGGTGGGGTTTTGATGCATATCGGGCCGGGCGGTGAGCCAATTTTTTCAGGAGCAGGCTGCCATCGTTTTGCGATGGCGTTAATGCTCAAAACACCTTTCCCGGCGCAGATTGGAATTGTTCACCGGTCGGCCCTAGAGATCCTGCCGCAACTGCGCTCTTGCCCACGCCCCTGAATGATGGCGTTTCAGGCATTGGGGTCAATATGTAGGACATCGTGATACGCCATTAATGTATTTTGAAAAAAAGCCTCAGGCGAGAACTTTTCGATCAGGCGGGTCTTGGCGTTTACCCCCAAACGTTGCCGCAAATGAGCATCGCTCGCCATGCGCTCCCAAGCTTGAGTAAGTGCGTCAGCATTTCCTGCCTCAATGACCAGTCCGGATTTTTCGTGCTCAATCAACTCGGTTGGCCCTGGAATGTCGGTGATGATAATAGGCAGTGCTGCTGCCATGGCTTCTTTTACAGAGCGGGGCAAGCCTTCTCTTCCAAGTGAGGGCTGTATATAAAGGTCAGCATGACAAAGCCAGTCAGTTGCATTCTTGACTCTCCCGATCAAAAATATTCGCTGGTGCGCCGGCCCTTCTGAGGCCAGCCGCTCCGCTTCAGGACTGCTATTGCCGAGAACGATGAGAATATTTTTTGTGTCGTTCAGCTGATGGAATGCTTTAATCAGAATTTCAAGCCCTTTATGCGGACGTCCAGCGCTGCTACCCAGAAATATGCCGATAAACCTGTCTTCCGGTAGCTTCGGAAAGTCGGCCGGTTGCGGGCTCTCAACGTTGATCCACGAAGGGTCAAACCCCTTGTAGTTCAATCGAAGCTTATGCTCAGGCAGCCGGGTCTTCATATACTGATAAACTGACTTGCTAACACAGAACGTTAATGAAACCTTCGGGTGGAGCGCACCTAGCCAATAGGTTGGGTCAGTCTTGCGAATGCGGGCACTGGTGCCACGGTAGGCAATAATTTTAACGTTGGTAAAGTACGTTGCCCAGATTGCATTGGCGAGTGCAGTAGAATCGGTTGCATGAATCAAGTTGATATCGAATTGCTTTACGACCGAGCGAATCTGGCAAATAAATGGGACATCAAACTTCCCCTTTTTACGCACGGGGTTGATAAGTATTTCTTCTTTCTCCAGGAAGTCCAGGCTAGTGCCGCTGGCCCAGCAGATTACTTTAATGAACACGCCGTGGTTGTGCAGTTGCCGAATCAGATCGAGCTCTGCTGCATCCAGCCCTGTTTTGATAAATAAAACGCGGATGGGCGTTTTGGTCTGATCGGCTGTCATTCTCATGCTCTTAACGGAGGTGGAGTGGCGAGAAAAAGATCAACAATTCGTTTTTGGTCGAAGTCCGAGAGCCATTCAGCTTTGATAGTCACCGGCAGCTCGCTCAGTACCCTATTCATTAAATCTGCCAAACTACCAGCAGTCATCTGAGATAAGTAGCACTCCAGTTCACCTTTAAATACGTCACGGATTCCGCCAGGGCAGTCGACTGATATAACTGGCGTTCCGCAAGCAAGCGCCTCCGTCAAGACGATCCCTAAGCCTTCAAACTCAGAGGAAAGCACGAAGAGGTCTGCGTGTCTCATCCAGTTATAGGGGTTGCGCCGCTTACCCGCGAAGATTACATTCGCCGAAATTCCTAGCTCACGTGCTGTTTGTTCTAAAGATTCGCGAAGAGCACCGTCTCCCACAATAACCAGTTTTTGACGAGGCTGGGCGAGAGCATATGCGCGTAATAGCAAATCATGCCCTTTCTGAGGCACAAGGCGCCCCACGTTTAAAATATAGGGTTCCTCGGGAATATCCGGGTCAGATAGTTCTGCCAGAGCTTGAATTTCTTTGATTGGGCAGGGGTTTGTAATCACTCTGAGGCTTTTGGGTGCAATACTGCCTTGTTTAAACGCGTCGGTCGCTGATGCATACACCCCTGATGACACGCACGCCAAGTGACGGTTTTTGAAAACCAGCCTCCACTCCAGCTTCTTTTGCCAGAGGGGGCGGTCATGATGGATTACGTTTTCCAACACATAGATATTACGGTCATCGTGGAACGACCAGAAATACTTGAAGGTGCCCAATCCGCGAAATATTATCCGGTCGAATCGACCATGCTGCTTTTCCAGAACACGGACTTTGTGTTTTAGTAGCCAGCCGCTCAACCAGCCAACCCATATGAAATGAGACTTTGGCACTATAATTCCCAGAAAAAGCCGGGATAACAAGAATACTGGAATACCAATAACGGATTTCAACAATGCTTTTAACTGATCATGGTGGTGGAGGTGAACGTCCGGATGATTCGGTTGCAGGTCATTCGGGTGGTTTCGACAGGACAGAATATGGCTCTCATGGCCCTCTTCTGCGAACGCATCGGCAAGATTGACGGCCACACGCTCCATGCCACCCATCTTTAGGCTGTGAATGACAACAAGGGTTCTCATTTGGGTGAGCCCTTCTGGATGCCGTGCTCGGTTCTGATGGTTTTATTGTCCTTAACCGCTTTGCGAATGGCCTTATTTTTTGCCCAGATTTCGGGTTTGGCATAGCCCCTAGCATGATCGAGGTGCAAACAAACCGTACTGTACCGTATTTGTCGGGACTTGTGACCATAGTTCCATAGGCGTTCACCCAGCTCCCGATCAAGTCCGCCATATTGCATATCTTCATTAAATCCGTTTACTGCAATCAGGTCTTTTGTCCAGGTTGAGCTGTTCATGCCATTCCAGCTTGCAGCTGCTGGAGTGATCCGGTTCATCAGGTTTCTGAAGGCGCGGGATTTCGACAGTTTCCATAGTTTGTGGGTTTTCGGCTGTCCGCATTTTATAAGCCAGGCTGCATCGAAGATCCGGCCGGAACGTATATCTTGCTCTGTAATGGCTTCGGAAACAGGCATTGTCAGTTTAATGTAACCCCCAGAAAGAAAGGTGGAGGGTGCCGCGAGTAAACGGTGTGTTTCAATCAGGTCGGGTGCGGGGATACAGTCTCCATCAGTGAAAACAAGATAATCGCAGGAAGTGCCTGCAATTGCCTTGTTCAATATCTGGCATTTCCGAAACCCTTTATCTTCATGCCATATGTGGTCAATCGAAAGTAGCTTCCGGGCTTTGAACGTTTCGACAAGATCGCGAGTTTCGTCGTTGGAGCCATCGTCGGCGATGATGACGCGGAAGTCTTTGAACGACTGGTTTTCATAACCGGTCAGGACTTTGCTAAGCCACAGGGGCGAATTATAAGTGGTGATAACTACACCGATGGATTGAGGAGCGATACTCATATTCGTGTAACCACTAACGAAGGGTTTAAATGATGGATAGCACTGCGTTGCGCGGTTGGCCGCGAGTGATTACCCACGGCAGACCCTGTCCGGGTAGTAGGGATTGGGCTCGCCCTTGGGTCTATGCCGAAGTCGCTTGTATTCCCATTGATACTGTTCCGGGCTGAGGCGTATTACGCTTTCGATCGATTTGTTTAGCGCAGTAGCGGCGACCACAGGATCCGGGTGGGCGAGGTCTGGATGGGCTTCCTTAACTACAATGCGAAACCCCTTTGAACTTGGCAGCCGTTCCGCATATGTGACTAGGGCGTTAGCACCTGTCTTTTGCATCAGCTTGGCTACCAGTGTCATAGTTCTGACCTCTGTACCAAAAAATGGTGCATAAGCATTGGTTTTACCACGCGGAGACTGGTCCGGAAGAATGCCAGTTACACCCCCCTCCTTGAGAATCGACATTAACCTCATTAATCCCCGCCGGTCTCCTCTGACAAGTTCCGCCCCAACTCGGCTGCGGACCTTGATCATATAGTCTTCAAATTCTTTCATGTTGGGCGGGCTATATAGAGAAGCCATTTTATATTTGGATGAAAAATACAATCCTGCAAGCTCCCAATTACCGATATGGGGAGCCAGCAATATCAGCCCATTGCCGGTCGACAGTGCCTTTTCTACCAACTCCACGCCCTCGCATTGCTGAATGAGGTCGAGACATTTTTGAACTGGCCACTCCCACATCAGCGGAATTTCAAGAGCCGTCATGCCCGTATGACGCAGGGAGCTATGAGAAAGCAGGTCACGTTTCTCCTTATCCAACTCCGTCAGGCACAATTCCAGGTTCACATCCGTTACTCTTCGGGACTCTGACCTGAATTTCCAAGCTGCGCCGCCGAAAAACCTGCCAATGTGTTGAGCTGCTTTTAAGTTCAGCATGCTCGAAGCTCTGAGGACAAATTTAAGGAGGTAGGATTTTAGTTTTTTCATGCGCGCCCGTACTTGTCTTCGTATCGAACGATGTCATCCTCACCAAGATAGGAGCCGGATTGCACCTCAATCAGCTCCAGATCGATAACTCCGGGGTTTTCCAGTGAGTGCACCTGGCCTATCGGGATGTAAGTAGACTGGTTTTCGGTGACCAGATAAGTCTTTTCACCGTTGGTGACTCTTGCTGTGCCGCTGACGACAATCCAGTGTTCAGCGCGGTGGTGATGCATCTGGACGGATAGTTTTGCGCCGGGCTTTACAGTGATTCGTTTTACCTGGTAGCGAGGGCCGCTGTCGATGGAGTCATAGATGCCCCAGGGCCGGTAAACCTCCCGGTGATTCATATGCTCATGCCGACCATCGCTGCGTATTTGCTCAACCACAGCTTTTACGTCCTGCACTTTGTCTTTATGGGCGACCAGAACCGCATCCTTGGTTTCGATGATAACTAGGTCATCGACGCCGATAGTTGCGACGAGTCTGCTGTCTGCGCGAACCAGTGTGTTCCGGGTTTGATGGGCTATCACGTCGCCGTTGAGATTGTTGCCGTCCGGGTCTTTTTCGCTGACATCCCAAAGGGCGGACCAGGATCCTATGTCGCTCCAACCAGCGTCCAGAGAGACAACTGCTGCGTGATCGGTTTTTTCCATAACCGCATAGTCTACGGATTCCGACGGGCAGTTTGCGAACAGCTCTGAGTTCACACGGATAAAATGAAGGTCTTCGCTGGTATCTGCCATTGCTGCACGGCAAGCGGACAGAATGTCAGGGCGGTGTAACTCCAGCTCCGTCAAATACTGTCGCGCACCAAAGAGGAACATGCCGCTGTTCCAAAGATACTCTCCGGACTCAAGGTAGGTTTTGGCAGTCTCAATATCGGGCTTTTCCACAAATCCATCAACCGAGAAACAGTCAGTCGCCAGTTCACTGCCGCGATGTATATAGCCGTACCCGGTTTCTGGCTGATGGGGCACAATACCGAAGGTAACAAGCTTGCCCTTTTTTGCCAGAGGTACAGCTTTTGCCACGCCTGCCTGGAAAGCCTCGACATCCTTGATCAGATGGTCGGCAGCAAGAACCAGCATAAGCGGGTCATCGCCATCGGCGCTCTCACATAGTTGAAGTGCCGCCAGTGCAATGGCAGGTGCGGTATTGCGACCGCAAGGTTCAAGGATAATGCAGCTATCCTCATGGCCGGATTGCCGCATTTGTTCCGCAGCCAGGAATCTGTGCTCTTCATTGCAGATCAGGAGTGGTTGTTGAGCGCTCATTCCGTCAAGCCTGGCCACCGTCGATTGCAGCATCGAGAGCGGGCTATCTGTCAGTTTCAGAAACTGCTTCGGGTTCAGTTGTCGTGACAACGGCCAAAGTCGTGAGCCGGTACCGCCAGCCATAATGACGGGATGAATCATGAGCATACTCCGGGCTTGATTGCGTTTATGAGAGCGTTCCTGAACACTGCATTCAAAGGTTGGATCTTACCATATGGGCTGAGCATCGACAGTGCTGTGGGCCCGGTGCAGGTTTCATAACTGTTGTGAGTCCTCCCAGGACCGTTTTCTGTCACTGAGCTCCCATGCGATGCGCTTGTAGAAGCGATTGATTCGTCTCGTTATATAGCGCTTTCGCCATGCCGGAATCGCCGCTAGCTTGTTCTGAGCGCCGGGTGCTCCCAATCCGTCGACCAGGAAAAGCTCTGGTTGGTCATTTCGTAGGGTGACCACCAGATTGTGAGGCAAGAGGTTGCGAGTCAATATTCCTGTATTTTCAAGCCATTCACAGAAACGCTCTGAAGCAGCTTTTATAGGTGTGTCAAAGCCGTGTTGCTGCAAGTAGCTCTCAAGCGTCTGAGCAGGTTCTCCGTGGTCGTCCAGGAGAAGCTCACTCTCATTGGCGGAGCCGAGCGAAGTTGATGTTTCACCATAGAATCGCGGGAGATGTTTCCAGACGCAGCTTTCGTGGCCCCGTTTGATCAACGATACTATGGCACTCTGCTGGTGAGCACGCTGTTCCTGTGTGTTGTCGTTGATTCTGGATTTGCCGAGCAGTTTCTTCAAAGGCATCTGCCGCTGATAGCGGGCTTCTATATTTTCAGGGCGAATTACTTTCAGGCAGCGGCCAGGAATGCCGGGGTGCCGGTAACAGTGTCGATTGGATCCCGAGGCAAAGGGCTTCTGGTCTGAAAGATTGATCATGGCAGCGCCTTTCTCCTTGGTGGTACATGCATAAATGCAGGGGCATTAATCGTATGCGACAGTGTTGTGAGAGTGAATTCAGAGTGCTTTCAGGTATGGATGCTTTCTTGAAGCTCGTAATAGAAAGCCGCTGTTCGGGTCGCCATAGCCTCCAGTGTCAGTTCCCGTGAAGCAAACTCAAAACACGCTGTCTGGCTTTTTTTAAGGCTTTCGGGATCTGCAAGCTGTGCTGACACCAGCGTCTGTAACGCGCTCACATCTGTAGCGGTGGCCAGGCTTTCGGCGGGAAGCATCTCAAGGGCGCCATTGACCGGCGTTGAGAGCACGGGGCAGCGCACCAGTAAGGCTTCGACAAGAGTATACGGAAAACCCTCACGCGCGGAACTGATTACGCACACTGATGCTTGCTGAAGCCAGGCCGTCGGGTTGTCTTCGTAGCCAGGCAGTTTTATGAAGCTTTCAGCGTCCAGGCGCTGGAGCTGAGCCTTCAGCTTTTCGGCCTGGGATCCCTCGCCAAGTATATAGAGTGGCAGCGCCGGCTTGATCGACGCCCATGCAGAAATCAGGCAGTCGAACTGCTTGACTGGCTCGAGGCGACCTATGGCCACTGCAAAGTGCTGGTTTCCGGGTACCGGATGAGTTGTTTTTTTCTCTTTGTTCTGGAGCTTGAGCCCATTGTGAATCAGGGTCTTAGCGGGATGTGACAGTGACTTCAGAATGCCTTTGCTTACGGCAATGACGCCATCAAGTTTGTCGAAATCCTTATGGCTGGATTTGGTGCCATGTACTGTGCCCACCGTTATGCTTCCCGGGATTTCCATCGCTGAAATCAGCGCCGCGGCCTTGTTGCCCTGGGCATGGATTACATCGGGTGAGAGTTTGCGAAGCATTTGCCTCAAACGGAGCTTTAGCAAGGGATTCCGTCTTCCCCACTGAACCGGTAACGGATGGAAAGTGATTTCGTGTGAAAAGCGATGTCGGTAACCCGGGTGTGCCAGAACATGTACCCTGTGGCCGGCGCGCGCAAGTTCTTCCGCAAGGTCAGCTGTGTGCTTCTCCATGCCGCCCCAATTACCTCCCGGAGTGGCGATTAATTGGGCAACGGTGAGGCGGTTGGTTGAGTTCACGGTGAAGGGGGCGCTTTGGTGAGAACTTTGCGGTAAACCTCCAGTGTCGACTCTGTTTGTGCCTCGAGACGAAATCTGAAGGGAATCTCGATATTCGGGGAATAATCGCTCAGCAGCCTGAGCGCAACCCCGGCAAACTCTCGGGTATCGTCGGGCGTTACCAGCCCGTCCCGAAAACATGCTTGCAGCGTTTCTGCTGCGCCGCCTCGGTTAAATGCGACGACGGGCGTGCCGGACGCAAGTGCCTCGGTAACTGTGCGGCCGAAGGGCTCGGGTTTTGTCGACATGTGACAAACGAGGTCGGCGAACAGATAGAGCTCCGCCATGTCATCTCTCTGGCCGAGAAAGGTGACTTTATCGTTGAGGCCGAGCTTCGCACGGTGCTGTTCAAGCTCCTCCATGAAATGTTCTTTGCCTGGTTCTGCACCGCCAACAACAATGCCATGGCAGTCGAGCTTCTCACGGACGATTTCTTTCATGGCCTCAAGAAACTCCAGCTGGCCTTTCCAGCGGGAAATGCGTCCGGGCATCATGAGGATTCGCTTGTTATCGAGCTGCGGAAATTGCACAAATAGAGCCGTTAGCCATGCTTCGCTCAAGTCTCGGTGCTGAAAATAATCCACATCCACGCCGCGCTGTATTACGGTGAGTTTGTGTTCGGGAACCTGAAAATTATGGAGGACGTAGTCGCGCACGCAATTTGAAACTGCAATTACGTGATCTGATTTCGCCATGATCGCGCTGTATCGGTTAACGGAGTACATTCCGTGAAACGTTGAAACGATCGCGGGGCGCTGATACGCCGGTAAGCTCTTCCACGCCAGGCGTACAATCCACGCAGGCATGCGTGAGCGGACATGAATGATGTCTGGCTGCAGTTCCCGAATCAGCTTTCTCATAGGGCGAATCTGGCCGAATGACGCAGGCGATTTACGGTGGATGGGCATCTGAATGTGGGTCGAGCCTTGCTTCTCGAGGCGTTTCGCCAAAGGGCCACCGTTGGACACGACATAGGATTCATGGCCGAGACGCACCAGGTCAGACGCAAACTCGACAGTTCCTCTTTCTACACCGCCACTGTAGAGGGCGGGCAGCGCCTGAAGAATTCTCAAGAAGTCTTCCTCTTTTGCTCGTTTTGTTTTTTTCCAGCGCCCTGTGCAAGCCACCGGTGGATGACCCAGTTTGCGGCCCTATCTGCTTCCCAGATATGTTTTTCCTGGCCTGTTTTGCCGCCCATAACCGCAGCGTGATCGCTCCAGCGGGCCACATAACCTGCTTCGACGAGTCGTTGAACGCCGCTGGCGACCCGGCTGCCCGGATGCTCAGGTAGCTGAAACAGGCCGGTTGGTACGCCGGAGGTTGCAGCTTCGCACACCATGGACATGCTGTCGGGGGTTACCCATATTGCCCTGGATGCGGCAACTCTATGGTTGAGCCAATCTTCGTAAGTGTCGTCTGGGTTGACCACAGTGACTCGCGGGCCAGAAAGTTCTTCAAGTCTCGCCCTGAAAGCCTCCGGAGTTCTTCTTGAGCCGCTGATCGTCCAGCGCCATTGCGGGTACTCACCCATCAGGTTGGCAACTTGTCCAAATACAACGTCATCATCCCAGTCAAAATGTGGAGACGGCCCGCCAAGTAACAGCAGGGCTTCCGGTTTGTCCGTGATTTTCGCAAGTGGGGTGATCGTGTTGATAACACCGTCGGTAATCAGGGTGTCCCGGTTTTGAGCAATGTCATCGTGGGCCGGGATAATTGAGCCACTGATCCAGGTTCGAGGGAATCCGGGCTTCATTAGGACGAGCGTTGTGGCTTTCTTTAACCGCCTTAATGATAACAAGAGTCCGTGAGTACCCGAGCCTGCCGCGATGATCAGGTCCGGGTGGGGGAGTGCACTATCCAGGTTCGGAGGTATTGCCAGTAGTGCGCGCCAAAACGGAACCTTGGTGTCGAGCGCGTTTATCCAGAACAGGCTGGCGCCAGCTTTCACGCGCAACCGGTTGCCCAGGCCTTTCAGTTGGTTCCTGTGCCCTGGTTTGTTGTCTGTGAGCAACCATATTACAGGCGCTGCCGATGCTCTATTTATTGCCATAGAACCCTGGGTCGTCCTTGTCTGGTCGCGTTTTGAAGCGTCGGTGCATCCATAGGTACTGGTCGGGAGCGCGCCGGATTTCCCTCTCAAGTATCTGGTTGATCTCTGTTGCGTCCTGCAGGTCGTCACCGCTTGGAAACGATTCCAGCGGAGGGTGGAAATAAATGTCGTACCCGGGCTTATCCTCCCGCCGGAAGTGGCTGAAGGGAACCACCTTACATTTACTGCGCGCCGCGATTCGTGACGTTGCGGTTATGGTACCGGTAGGTATTCCAAAGAAGGGCGCAAATACAATATCTTTGCGCCCGTAGTCCTGATCGGCGGCGTACCAGACGGTGCGATTATTGCGCAGGCTTCGGAACAGGCCCCTAAGATCTCTGGCGCCAAGCACTGTGTCATATCGGCGCTCACGTGCCCGGGTCATGATGGCGTTCATTAGCGGATTGTTGTGATCACGTTGCATCACATCCGCTTCAATATACTCAGTAACGAGGCTGCCACCGAGGTCCAGTGTGCTGTAGTGGCCGCCCAGCAGCAATACGCCTTGGCCTTCGGCGAGTGCGTTATCAAGGTGCTCCTTCCCGTGAACTTCCGTTATGCCGGTAAGCTTTGCAGGGTTTCGAAACCATGCGATACCCAGTTCCATCAGGCCAATTCCATTGGCGATAAAGGCATTGCGGACCAGAGCAGCCTGCTGCGACTGATTGAGCTCCGGAAAGCACAGCCGGATGTTGACTTCGGTTATGTGGCGGCGCCTGCTGGCAAAGCGCCAGGCGAGAAGTCCGGCCAGCTTGCCGAGCCACCATTGAAAGCGGATAGGAAGTTGAGCCAGACACCACATAACTGCAATCCCGGCCCAGGTCGACCACCAGCGCGGATGGAGGTAGGCGGTGTAGTCAGTATTGCGTGGTTGCCTGCGGTATTTCTTCTTCACGTGATACAGGTCCCGGGTTCAGTAAGTTGCTGGGCAGACTATGGTGCCCGGCTGGGTCAGTCGGAAGCAAATCAATAGGCTTTGGGATATGATAGCGCACTGATTTGCTAGGAGTCCTGCGTGCTTCAATTTATATACTCTCAGCTTATACGGTTACTGCTTCCATTTATTCTTTTGCGTTTGTGGTGGCAGGGCCGGCAGGCCCCCGAGCTGCGCCGCAATTGGGAACAGCGCCTGGGCTTCGTGCCTGGAACCCGCGGCACTGTGGTGTGGGTGCATGCCGTTTCGGTAGGCGAAACCATTGCGGCGGCCCCGATGGTGCGGCGCCTGCTTGCTCGTAACCCCGATATTACGATACTGATGACAGCCATGACGGACACAGGCCTGACACAGGCCATGAAAATGTTTGGTGATCAGGTTCAATACGCCTACGCTCCCTACGATACCCCAGGCTCAATACGCCGTTTTCTGGACCGGACCAATCCCCGGATTTTAGTCATAATGGAAACTGAAATCTGGCCGAATATGATACGCCAGTGCCGCTCCCGTCGTGTGCCGGTTTTCCTGATCAATGCGCGGCTTTCCGAACGGTCTGCCCGGGGTTATGAGCGAATCAAAGGTCTTGTGGCGCCAATTGTACGCAGTATCAGCTGGGTAGCTGCCCAGGCCGAAAAAGACGCGGAGCGGTTTCGTCGAATTGGTGTTGCGGCATCCAAAGTTGCGGTAACCGGGAGTGTGAAGTTTGATGTGGATATCCCGGAAGTTGTGCGGCAGGCTTCGCTTGAACTTAAAGCATCTTTTTCTGCGCGCCCCGTATGGATTGCTGGTAGTACCCATGAGGGTGAGGATGCCCAGTTGCTGGCGGCGCACCGGCAGCTTTTAAAAAAACATCCGGGCGCCCTGCTGATTTTGGTGCCTCGCCACCCGGAACGCTTTGAATCGGTAACGGATAAAGTGGGTAAACAGGCGTTTACTCTTGCACGGCGATCTCTTGGCGAAGACCCTTCGGGTGCAGATGTTTATCTCGGAGATACCATGGGTGAGCTGATGATGCTTTACGGTGCCAGCGATGTGGCGTTTGTCGGCGGCTCTTTGATTGAACGCGGTGGTCACAACCCTCTGGAACCAGCGGGTTGGGGGATTCCTGTCATTTCCGGGCCTCACGTTTTCAACTTTGAAACTATTTACCAGAGACTTCTTGATGACCGTGGCGTGACGATGGTTAGCGATGCTGATCAGCTTTGTCGTCGTTTGGTGGTTCTGTTTAGTGATGCTGGAGAGCGCAAGGCCAGTGGTCAGCGTGCCTTATCCGTGGTCAATAAGAATAAAGGTGCTCTGGACAGAGTGGTTGACGGAATTATCGAGCGGGTGTGAAGTCTCGTGAAGTCATGGTGTCTTCAGGACAGGATTCGGGTGGGGAGGCTTGCCCCCCACCCTTTCTCGGTCAGGTATTTGGATGACGGGCCTGTGCAGGTTAGCGGGAAGGGTCGTCCAGAGTCTTGTTGTCGTTTGCCAACGCTTCTATACCGGGGGCAGTGGCGCTGATCCAGTTGTTCAGCTCAATAAGGTCCCTCGGGCTGAGCGTGCCGGCAGCCTGCTTTAGTTGAAGTGTGTTGGTCACATAGTCATAACGGGCGTTGGCGTAATCATTCAGTGCCACGTAGTAGGCGCGTTCCGCATCCAGCACCTCGACGATGTTACGGGTGCCCACGTCATAGCCTGCACGGGTTGCATCCAGTGCACTGCGGCGGGAAACAATGGTTTGCTCCAGAGCGGATGCGGTTTCAACGTTATTATTAACGGTCAGGTACAGACTGCGAGTCGTCACTTGTACGTCACGGCGCACGGTGGTCAGAGTCTCTTCCGCGACGGTCACCTGTGACCGCTGCTGGCGAACACCGGCCTGAATGCCACCACCAGAATACAACGGGACATTCAAGGTCAGCCCAACGGTGCCTTGCGTGCCGTCGAACTGACTTGTGGTGCCGTTTGCAATGTTGGTATCACTGTAGGACGCACTCAGGTCCAAAGTCGGATAATGTCCGGCTTTTGCTTCTTTCAGGACGGACTCGCTGGCATCAAGCTGGTAAAGGGCAGATTGAATCGACCAGTTCTGTTCCAGTGCAGTGACTTCCCAGGCTGCCGGGTCCATCGGTTCCGGACGGCTGAGAGGAAAGTTCTGGCGCAGGTTCTCCAGATCCTCGGAATATTCGCCGGTAAAACGGGCCAACTGCTCCCGGGCAATGTTTGTCTGGTTTTCTGCGGCAATTCGCAGGCTTCGGCTATCATCGTAGCTGGCACGGGCTTCGTAGACTTCTGTAATGGCGATCAGGCCCACGTCAAATCGCTCCTGCGCCTGTTCATACTGGCGTCGGATTGCGGCTTCGCCTGCCCGTGCGGTCGTCACTGTGTCCTGCGCGCGGAGAACGTTAAAGTATGCAGTTGCGACATCAAGAATCAGTTGCTGTTGAGCCAGGTTGTATTCGGCCCGGGCAGATTCTGTTTGAAACTGGCTGGCGTCATAACGGAACCAGGTATCTGCGCGAAATAGTGGCTGGGATAGCTGGATACCGTATGACAGTTCACGGTAGCTGTAATCCGCAGTTGGACCGCCGTCGAGGTCGACCATATTGCCTTCACCGAAGGCGCCGATCTGGGGTAGCAGGAAGCTCTGGCTGACGTCACTGGCTGCTTGTTGGGCCTCAAAACTGGCGCGGGCGGCAGCAATACCGGAGTCATAGGAGAGTGCTTTCTCATAGGTCTCTACCAGGTCCATGGAAAGGGCAGGTTGTGCCACCAAGAGGCCCACGAGCCCGGAAAGCAGTCGTTTCTTCATTGTTTCTCCTGAATTCATATGCGCTTCTGCACCCTCCCGGGGCGCTGAAAAGGAATGCCGTATCGTTCCTAGTGAGATGGTGGTGAGGCCATTAACAGCAAGGGTACGTCAAGCCGACCGAAACAGACGGGCTATTATGGACAATTATTGCTCTCAGCTCTACATTTGCAGATTGCATCTAGTTAGCACCCTACCCAGAAGGGCTCGCGCTTGCAATAACTGACTTCAAGCGGCTATCGTTCGAAATCCGATTCTAACCAGGATGAACAATGGCCGAGCCGTTTCAGTTCAAAGTCAGTGATGTCAAAATCGAAAAACGCGAAACCGTCTTCCAGGGCTTTTTTCGAATGGACAAGTTGTGGCTGACGCATCCTCGCTTTGATGGCAAGAGCATGCCCGAGTTTACTCGCGAACTCTTCATCCGTGGTGACGCGACCTGCGTACTTCCTTATGATCCCGGTCGCGACGAGGTTGTTCTGCTTGAACAGTTTCGCCTGGGCGCACTCGGTCGAGACCAGTCTCCGTGGTTGTTGGAGTTAGTCGCTGGAATGAACGAAAATGGCGAGAGTAGTGAGGAGGTTGCTCAGAGAGAGGGTCAGGAAGAGGCAGGCCTTACCTTCAGCAAACTCGAAAAAATCTGCGATTACCTGGTTTCTCCGGGTGGAAGCACAGAAATGATCTATCTCTATTGTGGCCAAGTCAGTACGGAGGCAGCAGGAGGCCTCTACGGGCTTGAGCATGAGCACGAAGATATTCGGGCCCACGTGGTTTCTGCAGACGACGCCATAGCCATGATCAGTGATGGCCGAATTAATAATGCGGCTGCAATCATTGCCATCCAATGGTTGCAGCTTAACCGGGACAGATTGCGTGCAGGGTGGCAGTGATGGGGGAGTGGACAATGAAACCCAAACGCTATGTTCCGGATTTGCGCCAGTTTGGGGCTCTGTGTGAGGGGAACTACCATCGCCTTCGCAGGCTGCGCCAGTTGAGGGTGGAAGATAAGCCCTTGTGCGAAATCGAACTTTACCGGGAAAACGAGTATCTGGGCCGTGTTCGTATCGAGGTACTGCAAACAGCCCGGTTCACTGAAACCCTCCTTCTCGAACAGACTCACAATAACGGTCGCTGGCTCAATAATCCGCAAATGACCGTTCGGGTGTATCACGATGCGGTTATGGCAGAGGTTATCAGCTGTTATCGTGATGCCCGGATTGCACCGGTTAATGACTACCCGAATCGTTTTATGCATCACCCGGACGAAAAAGTTCAGGTGAATGGGTTCCTCGCTGACTGGCTCGAATACTGTCTGAAGTTCGGCCACCTTCCTCTTGAACATGCCGCCTGGACAGCGGGAGAAGGCGCCGATTGAGGTTAATGCCGCCTGGCTGGCTGAAAGTCTGCACGCACTGAGCGAGCGAGTTTGGTTGTTAAATAATGCAATATATTGCCCGGCGCATCTTCAGAATGTGACGCCGGTTCCAGTGGCAGGTGATAAATCCGGGAGCAGACAACGTACACTTGTTCTGAAACCACGGGAACCGGCTTGAAGCGAAAGCCTGTAAAACAGTTCCTCAAGTGATTGCAGCGAGAAGACCAAGGGCATAATGACTCCAAAGGTAACAACCCGTCCGCTTCGGGTACTGCAGTTAACGGATCCGCACCTGATGTCCAGTGCCGATGGCGCGTTGCTGGGTGTGAATACCCGTGACAGTCTCGATGCCGTTATTGCTGAGGTGCTCAGATCCCATGGGCAGCCGGACCTGATCCTCGCCACCGGCGACCTTGCTCAGGATGGCTCGGAAGACGCGTACCGTGATTTTGGTGACCGGCTTGCTGCGTTCAGCTGTGATTCGGCATGGATCGCAGGTAATCATGATCATGCGACACGCCTGAATACAATTGCAGCGAACTATGGCGCGGATCACCGGCATATTGTCCAGGGCGGCTGGCAATTCATTATGTTGGACTCGTCCGTGCCCGGGAAAGTATTTGGAGAGCTTGCCGAATCCGAGCTGGAGTTTCTGGCACAAACGCTGGAGCAGCACCCGTGCTTGCCGGCTCTTGTCACCTTGCATCACCACCCGGTGGATATTGGTGCTGAATGGATGAAAGAAATCGGCCTCAGGAATCGTGAAGAATTCTGGAAAGTGGTTGATCGTTTCCCGCAAGTTAAAATAGTGCTGTGGGGCCATGTTCACCAGACCCATGAGCAACAGAGAAATGGCGTGCAGCTACTGGCGACGCCTTCCACCTGTATTCAGTTCACTTCCGGTTCCCGCAAGTTCTCGGTTGAGGATCAGGCTCCGGGATATCGCTGGTTCGAGTTCCAGGCCTCCGGCAGTTTCACAACGGAAGTTTGCCGGGCCCTGGATTTCGAGTTTGAACTCGATCAGAACAGCTCCGGTTACTGAGTCGTTTCTGCAAGCTCTGTTGCCATGACCTCTTTGCCCTTGTTTTGCGTCCGCAGCCCACGTGCTGCTGCCACCATGGCTTTGAGTGCTGGAATTACTTCCTCCCAGCGACGGGTTTTTAGGCCGCAATCCGGGTTGACCCATAGACGTTCCGCCGGAATCCGCTCCGCAGCCTTTTCCATTAGATTTGTAACCTGCTCCGTTTGCGGGATGTTTGGTGAGTGGATGTCGTAGACCCCCGGGCCGATATCATTGGGATACTCGAAGCCCTTGAACGCATCAAGCAGTTCCATAGCCGAGCGTGACGTTTCTATGGTAATGACATCCGCATCCATGCGGGCGATGGCGCCAATGATGTCATTGAACTCCGAATAACACATGTGGGTGTGAATCTGGGTATCGTCCCGCACGCCGTTTGCGCTGATGCGGAACGCCTCTATGGCCCACTCAAGATAGGCGTTCCAGTCTGATTCACGTAACGGCAAGCCTTCGCGCAAGGCGGCCTCATCTATCTGGATAATCCCTACGCCTGATTTTTCCAGGTCCTGCACTTCTTCACGCACGGCCAAAGCCAACTGCAAGCAAGTGTCTCTGCGCGGCTGATCGTCGCGCACGAACGACCAGTTCAGAATGGTTACGGGGCCGGTAAGCATGCCTTTCATGGGCTTGTCCGTCAGGGACTGGGCGTAGTTGATCCAGTCTACAGTCATGGCGTTAGGGCGGGAGATGTCACCAAATAGAATCGGAGGTTTCACGCAACGGGAACCGTAGGATTGCACCCAGCCAAAACGGCTGAAAACATAGCCCTCGAGTTGCTCGCCGAAATACTCCACCATGTCGTTACGTTCGGCTTCGCCGTGTACCAGTACGTCCAGTCCAAGCGCCTCCTGTTGCTTAACACAGTAGGCGATTTCTTCATGAATTCGCGCGGTGTAATCCTGCTGGCCCAGGTTGCCTAGACGGAACTCTTTGCGTACCTCACGGATTTCTGGTGTTTGGGGAAAAGAGCCAATGGTGGTCGTTGGGTAGGCTGGCAGTTGAAATCGTTCTTTCTGCAGCCGGGCGCGGGTGCTGAACGGGCTCTTGCGCTGGCCATACCCCGGTGTAACAGCCGACAGGGCCTTGGTAACAGCCGGGTTGTGAACCCGTGGTGACTGGCTGCGGTTTTCGATGGCTTTCTGGTTGGTCTCGAGTTCTTTTGCGACAGATTCACGGCCATTATCCAGAGCCTTCGCCAGTATGCTCAATTCCTGCAGCTTTTGGCGCGCGAAGGCCAACCAGTTGCGGACTTCAGGGTCCAGTGTGGTTTCACTTTCCAGGTCAACGGGTACATGTAGAAGAGAGCATGAGGGGGCGAGCCAGAGGCGTTCGGCCAGCTTTTCTTTTAATGGCTCCAGCAGGTCGAGTGTGGCGTTCAGGTCGGTTTTCCAAATATTCCGGCCATTGATAACACCGAGAGAAAGCACTTTATGGACCGGTAGCCAGTCAGCCAGCCGGGATACTTCGCTCCGGGCGCGGATCGCATCCAGATGAATGCCCGCCACAGGCAGTTCACAGGCAAGTTGCAGGTTCTCCCTTAGTTCTCCGAAATAGGTTGTCAGCAGCAGCTTCACTGGCGCTGTTTTCAACTCGTGATACGCAAGTATAAACGCGTGTCGCCAGTTCGCATCGAGTTCGGTGACCAGTGCTGGCTCATCAATTTGCACCCATTCGGCACCTTGTGCAGCAAGCTTTGCCAGTAGCTCGGCGTATACCGGCAGTAGCTTGTTCAGAAGATTCAGGCGATCGGAGTCGTCTTTGGCTTTGCCGAGCCAGAGATAGGTAACCGGGCCGATGATGACCGGTTTGGCGCTCACACCCTGCGTTCGCGCTTCGGCTAGTTGGTCCAGAATGCGTTCCGCGTTCAGGCTAAAGCTAGTATCAGCGCTGAACTCCGGCACTATGTAGTGATAGTTGGTGTCGAACCATTTTGTCATTTCCCCTGCATGCACACTGCAGCAGGTGCTGTCGCTTGGGGAGCGGCCCCGGGCCACACGAAAATATTCATCCAGCGCGGAGCCGTCATAGGCGCGGGCTCTTTCCGGTAAATTTCCGAGCGTGACTGTCATGTCCAGTACCTGATCGTACAGCGAAAAATCGCCCACAGGCGCAAGAGCAAGCCCTGACTGTTCTTGCCAGTTCTGCGCTCGCAGCCCGGCGGCCGTTTTTTGCAAGGCCTGTTCGCTGGCTTTGCCGTGCCATAACGATTCCAGGGCAAATTTGAGTTCACGACGGGGGCCGATGCGGGGGTAGCCAAGGTTATGGGTGGTAGTCATCCGGAACTCCATTTGTAGGTGTCAGGTTGTTAGCAGCAGCGGCAAGATTAGCGTTCCGGATTAATGAATAATAATGGTATTATTTCAGGCTTCCATTAATTCTACTCATGGTTGGCAGAATGATTGAACGTAGCCACCTGGAAGTGCTCCGGGCTGTTGAAGCAGAAGGGTCTCTCACTGCAGCGGCCAACTGCCTCCATGTGACGCAGTCAGCTCTCAGCCACTCGATTCGTAAACTCGAGCACCAGCTGGGGACTCCCCTTTGGTTAAGAGAAGGGCGCCAGCTCCGGCTGACTCAGGCTGGTAGTCACCTGCTGGCGCTGGCGAATCGCTTGTTGCCCCAGTTTGAGCATGCGGAGATGCTTATCGGTCAGTTCGCCAGAGGACAGGCCGGCACCCTTCGTATAGGCATGGAATGCCACCCTTGCTACCAATGGTTGCTGAAGGTTGTTGGCCCTTATCTCGAGCAATGGCCCGCGGTAGACGTGGATGTAAAACAGAAATTCCAGTTCGGGGGTATTGGCGCGCTGTTCGGCCACGACATCGACATGCTGGTAACTCCCGACCCGCTGCACCGGCCCGGCCTGGTATTCGAACCTGTTTTTGATTACGAACAGGTTCTGGTGGTTGCAGCTAATCACCGGTTGGCAGGCAAACCCTGGGCTGAGGCGGTGGATCTGGAGCCGGAAACTCTGATTACTTACCCGGTGGCAATCGAGCGGCTGGATGTATTCAATCATTTATTGGTTCCCGCAAACCTGCGCCCGGCCCGTCACAAAACCATTGAGACCACGGATATCATGCTGCAAATGGTTGCCGCTGGACGCGGAGTGGCAGCGTTACCCCGCTGGCTGGTGCACGAATATAGTGATCGATTGGGGGTGGTTCCTGTAAAAATTGGAAAAGAAGGGATTTCCAAGCAGATTTATCTGGGCTGTCGTGAGCGAGATGTCGGGGTACAATATCTGGATTCATTTATGCAGTTGGCGAGAGAGGTTAGCTGGCGCTAATCTCTTCGGTTACACTGCGCAAAAAATTTCTCAGGAATTTCACTTATGAGCGACACTCCCTCTGATCTCAAATACATCGATACTCACCAATGGGTGCGCGTGCACGCTGATGGCACAGCAACCGTCGGCATCACAGACTTCGCCCAGGAGCAGTTAGGCGATGTGGTATATATCGGCGTGCCCGAGGTAGGTGAAACGGTTAACGGTGGTGAGGAGGCCGGAGTTGCTGAATCGGTTAAATCGGCCTCCGACGTGTTCAGCCCGGTAACGGGAGAGGTTCTCGAGATTAACGACGCTCTTGAAGACGAGCCGGAAAAGGTCAACGAAGACCCTTACGGCGACGGCTGGTTGTTCAAAGTGAAGCTGGCTGATGAAGGTGAGATTGATGGCCTGATGGATGCTGTGGCTTATGCGGAGCATGTAGCGGCTGCTGAGTAAGCCGATCAGGGATCGTCGGGCACAGCTTTCCAAAACTGTGCGGAGCCATGGGTGAAGAGCGAGAAACTCTTCACGGGCTGGCCAAGGACGGCCAGCCCAGGACTCTCACTGCGACGCAGGAGCAATAAGCAGTGAGAGGCGGAGCCCAAGCGCCACATGGATGTGCCGCAAGGAGCGTGTTTTGAAAAGCTGTGCCCGACGGTTCCATACTCCCGGCTCAGGTGCGCCCACACTTCCTTCATGTATAATCCCCGCCCTGAATTCCTTTCCCTAGGTGGTCGCAATGAATTTCCCGGTTTTATATCTACGCAAAGGCGCGGAACGCAGGCTTCGCGCAGGCCACCTTTGGGTTTATAGCAACGAAGTCGACACCCGGCGATCACCGCTGGCTGCCTTTGAAGCCGGTGCCCAGGCTGAACTGAGAGCCTCCAATGACAAGCCGCTCGGTGTTGTGTTCGTGAACCCGCACGCCCTCATCTGTGGCCGTTTAATCAGCCGCGATGCGGCGCAGGGTATGACGCCGAACCGACTGACTCAGCGAATGGAAACGGCGCTGGCATTGCGAGAGCGGCTGTTTGACAAGCCGTTCTATCGCTGGGTATTTGGCGACAGTGACGGACTGTCCGGGCTGGTAGTGGATCGGTTTGGCGATACTGTAGTCGTGCAAATCTCCACTGCCGGCATGGAGCAGATGAAAGAATCGATTATCAGGGCGATTCAGCGCCTGGCGCACCCGAAGGCTATTATCCTCAAGAACGATGGCAAGATGCGCTCAGTCGAAGGGTTGGGCTCCTACGTTGAGCAGGCGCACGGCCCTGAGGCAGAGCTCCTTCAAGTAGAGGAAAACGGTGTTCGCTTTGAGGTGCCCCTCGAAGGCGGCCAAAAAACGGGCTGGTTCTACGATCACAGGATGAACCGCCAGCGCCTTCAGGCCTATGCACCGGGCAAAAGGGTGCTGGATGTGTTCAGTTACGTGGGCGGTTGGGGGATTCAGGCTGCGTGCGCTGGTGCAACCCAGGTTACCTGCGTGGACAGTTCCGCAGGAGCCATTGATTCGGTTCATCACAATGCGAACCTCAACGGTCTGGATAACGTCGAAACCATTGAGGGCGATGCGTTCGAGGCGCTGAAAGCGCTGGCAGATGAGAAAGAGAAATACGATATCGTTGTACTTGATCCGCCCGCACTTATTCCCCGCCGGAGGGACCAGAAAGCTGGTGAACAGGCTTATGCGCGATTGAATCAGCTAGGGCTGCGACTGCTGGAGCGAGATGGCGTATTGGTTTCTGCTTCCTGTTCCATGCACCTCTCTCAAGAGAAGCTGGTTGATATTATCCGTGGCAGCGGCCGCAAGATTGATCGGTTCGTCCAGCTTCTCGAGCAGGGGCATCAAGCGCCTGATCACCCGATTATTCCGGGAATTCCGGAGACGGACTACATCAAATCCTGCTTTGTTCGCTCACTGACCGGCTTTATGTGAAGGTGAGCGGGCCCCAAAAGCGGGGTCCACTCGTTTTCAGTGCTCATTCGTCGCGAAGCGTCATAACGCTCCACCCCTGACTTCTGGCGTACTTTTCCAGCCTCGGGTCCGGATCAACTGCAACCGGATTGGCGACTTTCTCGAGCAGTGGCAAGTCATTGTGTGAATCGCTGTAGAACCAGGCACCTTCAAGACTTTCGCCGTGAGCAGCCAGCCAATCGTTCAGCCTGTTGACCTTGCCTTCCTGGAAACTGGGAACGCCGGCAATCTCTCCGGTGTAGCAACCGTTGATCATTTCCGGCTCAGTGGCAATCAGGTGCTCAATGCCCAGGAGTTCCGCGATAGGTTCGGTTACGAACCGGTTGGTGGCTGTGATGATCATCAGGGTGTGGTCGCGCTCCCTGTGGCTTTCAAGAAGTTCACCGGCTTTTTTCAGCAGCATGGGGTGCACCTTCTTGTCCATGAAGATGGCTCGCCACTTCAGAAGCTCTTCCATGTTATGGACCGAAAGAGGCTGAAGCGCAAACTTGAGATAGTTCAGTATGTCCATCTCACCGTTCAGGTATTCCTGATAGAAGCGGTCGTTGGTCTTGCGATAAATCTCGGCATCAACGATACCTTCCTCCACAAGGAACTCACCCCAGGCGTGATCACTGTCACCGGCGAGCAGGGTATTGTCGAGATCAAAAATTGCTAGGGTCAAGCGTTTACCTCCAGGGACACAGGGCTTCGGGAAGGGCAATATCCTACCATGAGTGTCCGCGCACAGCTGCGTTTGCCGAAGCCTTGGGATTCTGTAAGAATGAGCGCAACTTGGAAAAATCCGACCGGTAAATATCTGACCGGTCTGCCGACTTTATTAAGAGGACTGTGCCGTGATCGATTCAGACGGTTTCAGACCCAACGTCGGAATCATTCTGGCCAACCACCGGGGAGAAGTTCTCTGGGCAAGGCGAATAGGGCAAGACTCCTGGCAGTTTCCCCAAGGCGGTATCAATACTGAAGAATCGCCGGAAGATGCGCTGTATCGGGAGCTTGGAGAGGAAGTTGGCCTGGGCGCCAATGATGTTGAAATCATCAGTTGTACCCGGGGCTGGCTGAGATACCGCCTTCCCCGAAGGATGGTACGGCATAACTCGCACCCCGTCTGTGTGGGCCAAAAACAGAAATGGTTCCTGCTGAGGATGTTATCGCCGGACGCGCAAGTACGCGTTGATGGCACGGATTCACCGGAGTTCGATGGTTGGCAGTGGGTAAGCTACTGGTACCCGTTGGGCCAGGTGGTTTCCTTCAAGCGTGAAGTGTATCGACGTGCGCTGAGAGAGCTCGCGCCAAGGCTGTTCCATAACATGGAGCAGTGGCACCGGAGCGAGCATAACCGGCGTTTAAAGGAACAGGCGAAATGACGGACTGACACCCCATGCTGAGCATTCTGCGAAGTCTTGTACAAGAGGTAAACAGTGCCCGGGATCTGCAAGAGGCACTGGGTATTATCGTGTCACGTGTGCAGAAAGCCATGGGGACTGAAGTCTGTTCTGTTTATCTGCTGGATCCAGCGTCCAACCGCTACATTCTGATGGCAACCGAAGGTCTGTACCTGAAGGCCGTAGGCGTGGTGAGCCTAGCGCACTCAGAAGGACTGGTCGGGCTCGTGGGCTCCCGCGAAGAGCCTATCAACCTTGAAGACGCGCCGTCTCACCCCCGCTATCGTTATTTTCCTGAAACCGGAGAAGAGCGCTTTCGCTCGTTTCTCGGGGTTCCCATTATTCATCATCGCCGGGTGCTGGGTGTCCTCGTGGTCCAGCAGCGTGAGAGTTCACGGTGTTTTGACGAAGGGGAAGAGGCGTTTCTGGTCACGGTTTCGGCTCAACTGGCGGGTGTGATTGCGCACAGTGAAGCGACCGGAGCCATCAGCGGCCTTTCGCTAACCGGTGAAGAGGCTCACGACGTCAGCTTCGATGGTGTGCCGGGAGCGCCTGGTGTGGCAATTGGCCATGGTGTTGTGGTCTACCCGGCCGCCGATCTGGACGTGGTTCCCGATAGGCCGGCAGAAGACGTTGAACAGGAACTTGAGCTGTTCCGGTCTGCTGTGCAAGCCGTTTGCGAAGACATCGAAAAGGTTGCAAAACGGCTGACCTCAAGGCTTCGTCCTGAAGAGTTAGCGCTGTTTGATGTCTACCTCCGTATGCTCGGCGACGAAGCCTTGCCTGGGGAGGTCAATAACAGAATCCGTGAGGGGATCTGGGCTCAGGGGGCGCTGAAACAGGTGGTTCAGCACTATGTCCGTCATTTTGAAATGATGGACGACCACTACCTCCAGGAAAGGGCGGTAGACGTTCGCGATCTAGGTCGTCGTCTGCTTTCCTATCTTCAGGAGGGTGAGCAGAAGGACTTGAACTATCCCGAGCGCACGGTTCTGGTGAGTGAGGAACTGACTCCCGCCATGCTGGGTGAAGTGCCCCGGGGGCAGTTGGTCGGGCTTGTGTCCGTTAAGGGCTCCAGTAACTCTCATGTTGCCATTCTTGCCCGTGCAATGGGCGTTCCCACCGTTATGGGCCTGGTGGATATTCCAGTTAATCAGCTCGATGGTAAGGAGCTTATCGTCGACGGTTTTGAAGGCCAGATTTTCGCATCACCCTCGGCGGATCTCCGTACATTTTTCCAGCAAATTTGTGACGAAGAAGATGAAATTGATCGTGGATTGGAAGCGCTCCGTGACAAGCCCTGTATAACAACGGATGGCCATCGGGTGCCCCTGCTGGTTAATACCGGGCTGATGACGGATGTGGTGCGCTCCCTGTCTCACGGGGCGGAAGGGATAGGCTTATACCGCACCGAAGTGCCCTTCATGATAAAGGACCGCTTTCCATCGGAACAGGAGCAGCGGCAGTATTATCGTGAACAGTTGGAGGCTTTTGCGCCCAATCCTGTGACCATGCGCACCCTGGATATCGGTGGTGACAAGGCGCTGACCTACTTCCCGATTGAAGAAGAGAACCCTTTCCTGGGCTGGCGGGGTATTCGGGTCACGCTGGATCACCCTGAAATCTTTCTGGTGCAGGTGCGGGCCATGCTGAAGGCGAGCGAAGGCCTGAACAATCTCCAGATCATGCTGCCGATGGTCAGCAATATTTCTGAAGTTGAGGAATCCCTGCACCTGATATACCGGGTTTATCATGAAGTTCGGGAAGAGGGGTATGACATTCATATGCCCAAGGTGGGTGTAATGGTGGAAATACCGGCTGCGGTATATCAGATTCGCGAGCTGGCTGACCGTGTCGATTTTCTCTCGGTTGGCTCCAACGATCTGACCCAGTATCTGCTTGCAGTAGATCGTAACAACCCTCGTGTTGCCCAGCTATATCACTCGTATCACCCGGCAGTGTTGCAGGCGCTGGTAAGAATTGCGCAGGATGCCCATTCGGTTGGCAAGCCAGTGGGTATCTGTGGCGAGTTGGCGGGAGACCCGGGTGGCGCCGTGTTGCTGATGGCCATGGGCTTCGACTCTCTGTCGATGAACGCGGCCAGTTTGCCGAAGGTGAAATCTGTCATTCGCAGCGTCAGCCGGGAATGGGCGGTGAAACTTCTTAAAGATGTACTGTTGCTGGATTCGCCCCATGTGATTAAAAGCTGCGTAGAGCTTGCATTGCGCAATGCTGGCTTTGGGCGCTATCTGCGGCCAGGTAAATCCACGTCTGCGGCATTGGCCGAACAGGCTGCTTCCTGATGATGCCAGTTCGGGGAGCTTTTAAATCTAGGGTGCGTACTCTAAACCCTGTTGCTAACTTGGTGTGTGTGCCGTCGAGTAGCCTCGTTAAGGCTGTTTACCCGGAAAAGGAAAAGTTATGACAACGCCAACCGGAGTAAAACCCACTCCACGCATCGGGCTTGCGCTTGGTGGCGGTGGTCCCTTGGGTGGGATATACGAAATTGGCGCGCTCAGGGCGCTGGACGAGGCGTTGGATGGGTTGGATTTTAACAACCTTGATGTCTATGTGGGCGTTAATGCAGGCTCCTTTGTAGCGGCGAACCTGGCTAACCAGATGACCACAGCCCAATTGTGCCGGATTTTTGTCCGGAATGAGGCCGAGGTTCATCCTTTTCACCCGGATGTCTTCTTCCGCCCGGCGCTGAAGGAAATGGGGGGGCGGCTACTCGCAATACCCGGGCTATTTTCCACGGCCCTCCGCCGCTTTATCAATAATCCCTACGATCAGAGCCTGCTTGAAGCTCTGACTCTTATGGCGCAGGCGGTTCCCGCCGGGCTTTTCGATAACGAAGGTCTGCATGAATACCTGAAGCGGGCATTTTCAATGCTTGGGCGTTCAAACGATTTTCGGCAGTTGAAGCGCAGTCTCTACATTGTTGCTGCTGATGTTGAAAGCACTGAGGCCGTATGTTTTGGTGCTCCAGGGTTTGATCATGTGCCGATTTCCAGAGCCATTCAGGCGAGTACGGCATCACCCGGCTTGTACGTGCCTGTTGAAATAGATGGCCGCTACTATGTGGATGGGACTCTGCGCAAAGGCCTGCATGCGTCGGTAGCATTTGAGGACGGCGCGGATCTGGTTTTTGCTGTAAATCCCCAGGTCCCGATCGACGCCAGCGCAGCGGTTCGTGCGGGAAGCATGTCGCCAGGGGAGTTGACTCGTTCGGGTATGCCGAATCTGCTGTCACAGATGTTCCGGACCATGGTGTACTCACGGATGAAATCCGGAATAGCGCATTACGCGACGGCCTATCCGGATAAAGATATTTTGTTGTTTGAGCCCACCAGAGACGATGCCAAGCTGTTTTTCTCAAATGTATTCAGCTTTCAGTCACGCAGGATGGTATGCGAACACGCTTATCAAATGACGCGCCGGGATCTGCTAAACCGGGCTGACGAACTGGAGCCAAAGCTGGCGAAGTATGGCATCAAGCTGCGCCGGGACAGGCTGGAAGATGAACAGCGTACAATAAGCACCAGCCTATATGGTGAAATGCTACCGCTGTATGTAGCCAAGAGCCGGCAGAAAAAGGCAGCAGGGAAGGGCAGGCTTGTGACCGGGCTGGAAAATGTCACGCAGCTGTTTTCAAAAGCCGAATAAATAACCGGGCCAGAGGTAGTTGAACCCCTTGGCCCGGTAGCCTCTGGTCCCGCGTGCGGGTCAGAGAATGTAGCGGCTCAAATCCTCGTCTTCCGACAAGTCTCCAAGTTTTTCATCAACGTAGCCTGCAGTTACTTCAAATGTTTCTGTTACGCCGTCTCCTGCATCGAAAGACAGGCTTTCCAGAAGTCGTTCCAGTACCGTATGGAGGCGTCGCGCACCGATGTTTTCGGTAGTTTCGTTTACCTTCCAGGAAATCTCTGCGATGCGTGCGATGGCGTCTTCGCTGAACGTCAGTTTCACACCCTCGGTGGCCATCAGCGCTTCGTATTGCTGAACCAGTGAGGCATCAGGCTCCGTAAGAATGCGCTTGAAATCATCGGGGCTGAGGGCCTGTAGTTCCACGCGGATTGGCAAACGGCCTTGAAGTTCCGGAATCAGATCCGATGGCTTGGCCAAGTGGAACGCACCGGAGGCGATAAACAGGATGTGGTCCGTGCGCACCGAACCGTATTTTGTGCTCACGGTACTGCCTTCAATAAGGGGCAGGAGATCCCGTTGGACGCCTTCACGGGAAACATCCGATGAGGTGTTCTCCGAGCGCTTGGCAACCTTGTCAATTTCATCGAGAAACACAATGCCATTTTGCTCCACAGCGAGTATGGCTTTCTGCTTGATCGACTCTTCATTGACCAGCTTGGCCGCTTCCTCTTCTTTCACCCGTTTGAGGGCTTCAGATACTTTCATTTTTCTCGGCTTGGACTTTTCAGAAGCCATGTTGGAGAACATGCTCTGCAGCTGGTTGGTCATCTCCTCCATGCCCGGGGGTGCCATGATCTCAACACCGGCGCCGGAGTTGCGCAGGTCAATTTCAATTTCCTTGTCGTCTAGCTCACCTTCCCGCAGCTTTTTCCGGAACAGCTGGCGGGTGGAGGAGTCTTGAGAAGACTTTTGGCTGTCTTCTTCAAAGCTTCTGGCTGGCGGGATCAGAGCGTCCAGAATACGGTCTTCAGCTGCGTCCAGAGCCCTTTCTTCATGAAGTTTCATTTCCTTCACCCGCAACATCTTGACGGCCATATCGGCGAGGTCACGAATGATGGATTCAACATCACGCCCAACGTAGCCTACCTCGGTAAACTTGGTGGCTTCCACTTTAAGGAACGGTGCATCAGCCAGTTTGGCAAGGCGACGCGCAATTTCGGTTTTACCAACGCCGGTCGGGCCGATCATCAAAATGTTCTTGGGCGTGACTTCGTCGCGAAGGGTGGTGTCCAGCTGCATCCGGCGCCAGCGATTTCTGAGGGCAATCGCCACGGCCCGCTTGGCCTCTTGCTGGCCCACGATGTGTTTATTGAGCTCGTGAACAATCTCACGGGGAGTCATAGCAGACATGGTTACTCCGGATCAGTGGTTTTGGAAGAGGCTTCTTTGGAGAGCAGTTCGATGGTGCGATTATGATTCGTATAGATGCATATGTCCGCTGCTATCTCCAAGCCTTTTTCCACAATCTCGTGGGCGGAAAGTTCGGTATTTTCAAGCAGTGCGCGGGCTGAGGCCTGGGCGAACGGACCGCCGGAACCAATCGCGATCAATCCTTGCTCGGGCTCAATTACATCGCCGTTCCCGGTGATGATCAGAGACGCAGTTTTGTCCGCCACCGCCAGCAGTGCTTCCAGCTTGCGCAATGCTCTGTCTGTGCGCCAGTCTTTGGCAAGTTCAACGGCTGCTCTTGTTAGGTTCCCGTTATGCTTCTCAAGTTGAGCCTCAAATCGCTCGAATAGAGTAAATGCATCCGCAGTACCACCTGCGAAACCCGCGATAACCTGCCCGTTGTATAGCCGGCGGACCTTGCGGGCGTTGCCCTTCATCATTGTGTTCCCCAGAGAAACCTGGCCGTCGCCACCCATGGCAACTTCGTCATCGCGTCGGACGGAAAGTATGGTAGTCATTTGGGCTCCAATTGCCTGATAAAAATCGGTATTGGGCAGTTATGGAGGCAGGATAGGAGAATTCAAGTAGTTCGGGGGTAGAGGCTGTGGCGCAGAGCTTTCCAAAACACGCTGTGAATACATCCCTGTACGCTCGGCTCCGCCATCCATGGCTCCGCACGGTTTTGGAAAGCTCTGCCCCATAGCCTCCAGTAGCCTACGGAAACGGTTAACCCTGTTTAGGGACCTTGCGGATAAGCGGCTGAATGTTAATAGACACCAGCTTGTCGATCGCCGAACTCATCTGGCTGCGCGATGTGAATGGGCCGACATTCACGCGATACCAGACCGAGCCGCTATCAAGCTCTATGCGCTGCACGGCGGCTCGAAGCCCCTGGAAGGCAATCTGGGCGCGTTGGCGCTCGGCGTCTTCCTTGCTGCGGAATGAGCCGGACTGCACTAGATAGTCGAAATCCTGTTTGGCCGGACCCGGCGTGTATGCATCCACTTTCGGAGGTATGACTTCCGATTCGGGAAGCATTTCGTAAAACCGGAAACCTGGCTTTTTCTCGACTTGCTTGGTGATTTTTTCTGGCCGCTGCTGCACCGGTTGTTCGAGCATAGGCTGTGGCTGTCGTGGACCCTCGCTGGGTGGTACGGAGTTCAGGTACACAATAAAACCGATAAAGCCGCCGACCGTAGCCAGTGAAAGAATCCACTTCAAAGAAAGTCCTCCACGTTGGGAGCGGGCCGGTGCTGCTGGCTTCGTGCGCTTTTTCTGGGGGCGCGCAGGTCCGGCAGGTTTTTTCTTTGCAGTTGCTGACGGTGAGCCTGATCGGCTTTTGCGAGCGTAGTCTCGGGACATGTTGCTATTTACATCTCTTCCGGAGCGCTGACACCCAGTAGATCCAGCCCGTTCGCGATTACCTGGCGCACGGCTAGGTAGAGGCTTACTCGGGCGTCACGTACTGCTGTGTCTTCGATGAGCACCTTATGGGCGTTGTAATAGGTGTGGAATTGTCCCGCCAAATCCCTCAGGTAGTGAGTGAGGTGATGCGGTTCGCGTTGGGCTGCAGAGTTGGCAATCAGCTCAGGGTACTTTGCCAGTTGATTTGCCAGATCCTTTTCCTCATCCAGTGTGAGCACAGAAAGATCGCCCAGGCACTCGTTGAATCCCCGCTCAACGCCTTCCGTCGCCAGTTTCCTCAACACACTGCAGATGCGGGCATGGGCATACTGAACGTAGTACACAGGGTTTTCATTGGTCTGGGAACGCGCCAGGTCGATATCAAAGGTCAACTGGGAGTCGACTCGCCGTGCCGCAAGGAAGAAACGAGTGGCGTCCCGGCCCACTTCATCAATCAGGTCGCGAATGGTGACGTAGCTGCCGGCGCGCTTGGATATTTTTACTTCCTGGCCAGAACGAGTGACCATGACCATCTGGTGTAGCACGTAATCCGGCCATCCCTGAGGAATGCCCGCTTTCAGGGCCTGTAATCCTGCGCGAACCCGGGTAACTGTGGAGTGGTGGTCGGCACCCTGCTCGTTAATCACGGTGGTGTAGCCGCGCTGCCATTTATCCAGGTGGTACGCCACATCTGGCAGAAAGTAGGTGTAACCGCCATCTTTCTTGCGCATCACCCGGTCTTTGTCATCTCCGAACTCAGTGGTTTTAAGCCACATGGCGCCACCGTCTTCGTAAGTGAAGCCGTTGTCTTGCAGGCGCTTGACGGTGGCTTCTACCTTGCCGTCCTGGTACAGGGAGGACTCAAGGAAGTACACATCAAACTCAACACCAAACGCCTTCAGGTCCAGGTCTTGTTCCCGGCGCAGGTACGCCACGGCAAATTCCTGAATGGCTTTACGATCGTTGGGGTCTGCGCTGGCAGTTACTTCACGGTCATCTGCGGTGACGGTGTCACCAGCCAGATACGCTGTGGCGACATCGGTAATGTAGTCGCCGCGATAGCCGTCTTCCGGCCAGCCGTCGTCCTCAGGTGTCAGCCCGTTTACGCGGGCCTGCACGGAGAGTGCGAGGTTGTTGATCTGGGCACCGGCATCGTTGTAGTAGAATTCGCGGGTCACATCATAGCCGTTAGCTTCCAGCAACCGGCAAAGGCAATCGCCAATCGCTGCGCCCCGGCCATGGCCCACATGCAGCGGGCCCGTGGGGTTGGCTGAGACAAACTCCACTTGAACTTTTTCGCCCTTGCCGCCGTTGTTGCGACCGAACTGGCCTGCCTCGGCCAGAACCGTGTTAACGATCTCGAACGCACTGGCGGTGCTCATGAAAAAGTTAATAAAGCCCGGGCCAGCAATTTCCACTTTCTCCACGGCACTGCTTTCCGGCAGTTTCTCTATCAGCAACTCAGCCAGTTTGCGGGGCGCGCAGCCGGCCGTTTTGGCGGCAACCAGCGCGATGTTGCAGGCGTAGTCACCGTGGGATTTGTCCTTGGTGTTGCCTACTTGCGGCGTGTACGCCTGGTCTGCGGGCAATGTGCCCTCTGACTGAAGAGCGGCAAGCGCGGACTGGATCAGGTCGGAAACGGTCTCTTTCATGCTGTGAGATGACTCGGTTTACTGGAAAATTGGATTGGGGCAGGGCGCCCTGTGAAAACAGAAGACCGGCATTATCGCGGAAAGTCCTCCTGCAAGCAAAAGCCTGGTGATGTTTAGCCTGTTTCCTGAGGGTCTACATCAATCATCCATTTGGTACTCTTCGGAAATTTTTCCTGCTCGAGCGTCTGACAAATGCCAGTCAAGAGTTTGTTGAGGCGCCGTCGGTTGTCGGTGTTCACGATCAGTTGCGCTCTGTGCCTGTCGGCGCGACGTGCTATCAACGCGGGCAGGGGGCCCCAGGTCTCAACACCAGGCGCGTTTGCGAGCGGTTTTATCCTGTCCAATACTTGCAGGCTTTGTTCCATGGTGTCCGCTTCGGCACGGAAGATGGCCATGGCGCGAAAAGGCGGAAGCTGGCCGCTTTCGCGTTCTTCCAGAAGTTGGTCTGCCATGTCCAGGTAGCGACCATGGCAGAGCGATTTCAGGAGGGGGTGGTCGCTATGGCAGGTTTGTACAACCACCTTGCCGGATTTAGCTCCGCGCCCGGCGCGCCCGCTTACCTGCAGTAGCGTCTGGACCAGTTGCTCCGGAGCCCTGAAGTCAACGCTGAAAAGCCCTCCGTCGGCATTGATTACGATAACCAGCGTCACGTTGGGGAAATCATGGCCTTTGGCGAGCATCTGGGTTCCGACGAGGATGCAGGGTTTTCCGCTGTTGACCTGTTTCAGAATACTCTGAATGCTACCTTTGCGTTGCGTGCTGTCGCGATCAACACGAACCACTGGCGTATCCGGAAAGCTGGCGGCAAGTATGTCTTCAGTCTGTTCTGTTCCCTGACCAACCGGCTTGAATGCTTCACTTTTACATTTAGGGCAGGTTTCGGTTGCCGGGGCCTGGTAATCACAGTGATGGCACCGCATAGCACGATCGCGGCGATGGTAGGTAAGGCGCGTATCGCACCGGGGGCACTCAACCATATGGCCGCAGTCAAAACACATCATGACCGGAGCAAAACCTCGGCGGTTTACGAACACCAGTGCCTGATTGCCATCGTCAAGAGTCTGCTGAATCGCCTGCAGTGCCGGCCGTGAAAGACCGCCTTCAAGTGGCCGGCTCCGAATATCCAGCAGGCTGACTGCTGGAGGCTTCGCTTCTCCTGCACGTTCTTCAAGCCGTATGAGTTGATACTTGCCGGCCAGGGCGTTGTGGTAGGACTCAAGGGACGGTGTGGCTGAGCCCAGAATAACCGGGCACCGGTTCAGGTGTGCCCTATAGACCGCTACATCCCTGCCGGAGTAGCGGAAACCCTCGCCCTGTTTGTATGAGCTGTCGTGCTCCTCGTCTACGATAAGCGTTTTCAGTGCCGTAAACGGAAGAAGTACTGCCGAGCGCGTGCCAATGAGAATGACGGGCTCGCCATTGCGAATTTTTAGCCAGGCGTGCAGGCGCTCGCTGTCATTAAGGGCCGAATGCCACACTAGAATACGTTCGCCGAAATAACGCTGGAAGCGGGCAACAGTTTGGGGTGTAAGGTTTATCTCTGGAACCAGTACTAATGCCTGATCTCTGGCCGAGAGGTTCTGCTTGAGGTAATGCAGGTAGATTTCTGTTTTACCGCTCCCGGTGATGCCATACAGAAGGGAGGCGCTAAATCCGCTCGTTGGTAGTGGAAGTTTTGAGGCCGCTTCGGTTTGCGCTGCGGAGAGTTCAGGGCCGCCGATGGTTTCGTCACATCTGTGGCTTTGTGTACTCTCTTTCGCTGGTGTTATCGCCCGGACCAGTTCTTTTTCTCTTAATGCCTTCAGCTGTGGACGGGTGAACCCGGCTTTGATTATGTCGCTGCCCTTTACGCCTTGCTTGTGCTGGGCGATCCAGTCCATCAGGGTTTTCTGTTTATGGGCGTTTGCAGGAAGCACAGCGCTACTGCCGAAAGCCTGCCACCAGTCTTCGCTTTTCTCGGTAGCGGAACGGCCCCGGCGCAATGCGGCTGGTAGAGCCGTGAACAGGCATTCTCCCAGCGGGTGCTGATAGTAGTCGCTGGCCCAGCTCAGGAGCTGAAAGGTTTCGTCTGGCAGGGCAGGCCAATTCTCCACTGCACTTTGGACGGGCTTGAGGGTGATACCTGCCGGAGGCTCGATATCCGTTTCCACGACCAGGCCGACCGCCTGTTGGTATCCGAAAGGAACCCTTACGCGTTGGCCGGGCTTCAGGGCAAGCCCTTCGGGTGCCAGATAGTCAAAGAGCCTTCTGAGCGGCCGATTCAGCGCTATGCGAACGGTGGATGGCACCAAGTGCTTCCTTGTAGTTTAGATGTTACGGTATCTGCCTATCCTGCTAACGCTTTGGCGCGGCCGGCCAGTTGGAAAAGCGCAGGGTCCGGGCGCGCGCAAGACTTGCCTGCTAGCATAATTGCAAGTAAGATTCGCGGTCTGTTTGCGGCAGGGCATGATTGTGCCCCGTCTTCTCCATTGATTCAAACATGCGGTGCCTGGCACCAGGGCTGTAATGATTGCCCCGTGATCAGGTAGCGGCATGACCCACAGAGGTTCGCCATGAAAGAAGGTATCCACCCCAAGTACGAAGAGATTACCGCAACATGTTCCTGCGGTAACGTAATCAAGACTCGCTCTACGATCGGTCATGATCTGCAGCTTGATGTTTGTTCACAATGCCACCCGTTCTATACTGGCAAGCAGAAAGTTATGGACACTGGCGGCCGCATCGACCGCTTCCAGAAGCGTTTCGGTGGTCGTATCGCGGGTAAGAAAGACTGATACATCTGCTGATTTTCAAAAAAAGCGCCTGCAGGCGCTTTTTTTGTGTCTGGTGAAAATTACCTGTCTTGTTTTTGATTATAGGCAATTTGCCGTATTGACTGGTCAGATTTTGCTCGACTTGCCCCTTGTCGTTTTGGGGCGAGCGAGCCATAATGGCGCGCTCCTTCAGGCAGGCGTCTGCCGTCTGGAGGTTTATTACCTTTAAACGTGACAAACGGAACAGTGGCAATGTCTCAAGATCTGAAAGAAGCAGCCCTTGAATATCACGCCAAGCCGCGGCCTGGGAAGATTAGTGTAGAAATCTCCAAGCCGACAGCGACCGCCCGCGACCTTGCCTTGGCATATAGCCCGGGTGTTGCTGAGCCGGTTCGTGAAATCGCGAAGGACCCGGAGAACGCCTACAAGTACACTGCCAAGGGCAACCTTGTGGCTGTTATCTCTGACGGTACGGCGATTCTTGGTCTGGGTAACCTGGGCCCGCTGGCGAGCAAGCCGGTAATGGAAGGCAAAGGCGTACTGTTCAAGCGCTTTGCTGGAATTGACGTGTTCGATATCGAGGTCAACTCTGAAAGCCCGCAGGCGTTCATTGAAACCGTTGAGCGTATCGCTGACACCTTCGGTGGTATCAACCTTGAGGATATCAAGGCGCCGGAGTGTTTCGAGATTGAGCGAGCGTTAATCGAGAAGTGCAACGTGCCTATCTTCCATGATGATCAGCACGGTACTGCAATTGTTACTGCAGCGGGCATGATCAATGCCCTTGAGCTTCAGGGTAAAAAAATTGAAGAAGCGAAGGTGGTATGCCTGGGCGCCGGTGCAGCTGCAATCGCTTGTATGAAGTTGTTGATCAGCTGCGGTATTCGCTCTGAAAACATCTTCATGCTTGACCGCAAGGGTGTGATCCACTCTGGTCGTGATGACCTCAATCAGTACAAGGCAATGTTTGCCAACGACACTGATAAGCGTACGCTGGATGAGGCGATGGAGGGCGCGGATGTGTTCCTCGGTTTGTCTGGACCTGACCTGTTGAGCGGGGATCAGCTAGCGAAGATGGCGCCAAACCCGGTTGTTTTTGCTTGCTCCAATCCGGATCCGGAAATTAACCCAGCGTTGGCTCATTCGGTTCGTGATGATCTTATTATGGCTACTGGCCGTTCTGACTACCCGAACCAGGTGAACAACGTGCTTGGTTTCCCGTTCATCTTCCGTGGTGCTCTGGACGTTCGCGCAAGCTGCATTAACGAAGAGATGAAAGTGGCTGCGGTAGATGCCATTCGTAAGCTGGCGAAAGAGCCGGTTCCGCAGGAGATTTGTGAAGCCTACGGTGCTGACAGTTTCGAATTCGGCAAGGAATACATCATTCCGAAGCCCATGGATGTTCGCCTTCTGGAAGTTGTTCCGGCAGCCGTGGCGCGTGCGGCAGTGGACTCAGGGGTTGCCGGTAAGGGGTACCCTGCACATTATCCGCTGAAGAGTATGGATGACATCATCTGACCGATGGCGTTGTGCGTTTACAAAAAAACCGGCGGTGATCCCGCCGGTTTTTTTGTGGTTAAATATTCGTGTTGCGCCCTGATGCCGGGCTAGAAAATCTGTCGAGAAAGGTCGTCCCCGTTTCCGCGTGTACCCCCTGGGCCCGAGTCATCCGCTGACAGCGGTGCGGGCGCATCTTCTTCTTTAAATATCTCGAAGACGCCTTCTTCGCCGGGTCTGGCCCGCTTACCCGTGTCGGAGTTTATGCGGATGTTAACGATACCGTTCGGTCTGGGCATGAAAGCCGAGGGCGACTCACTCAGCGCTACCTTCATGTAGTCGACCCAGATGGGCAGGGCAGTGCTTGCGCCAAACTCTCTGCGCCCGAGTGGGGCTGGCTGATCAAAGCCTACCCACACGGTAGTGGCAAGGTTGTGATTGAAGCCTGCAAACCAGGTGTCTCTCTGTTCGTTGGTTGTGCCGGTTTTGCCGGCTATATCATCCCGCCCCAGTGCTAGCGCGCGTCGCCCGGTTCCACGCTTGACAACATCCCGAAGCATTGAGTGCAGAATATAAACGGAGCGTTCATCTGCCAGTCGTCGCATGACGCGGGTTTCCGGCGCGACTTCTGCTGTGGTCGCTGGGGATCTTTCGGCTTCGTTGGCGATATTTGCTGGTTCAGTCTCAATCGTGTCGCAGTCCTGCTCACAAAGCACGACGTCCGGGGCTTCGTAAACCGTTTCGCCGTTAACATCCGTAATGCTCTGAATAAGGAAAGGCTCCACGTCGTAACCACCATTGGCTATAACAGCCAGGCCGCGGGCCAGTTCCATCGGGGAAAGTTGGCCGCTACCCAGAGAGAGGGAGAGGTCTTTGGGCATGCTCTCAACCGGAACCTTCAACTGATTGAGGTAGTCGAGCGTCTGGGGGATGCCGATATCCCTCAGCAGCCGGATAGAAACCAGATTGCGGGAGCGGTAGAGCGCTTCTCGCAGTGTGGTTGGGCCATAGAATTGTCCGGACGAGTTCTGTGGGCGCCAGGCGGTTTCGAGCTCCGAGTCGTCAAATACGATCGGGGCGTCGTTGTAGATGGTTGCGGGTGTGACACCGCTTTCCAGGGCGGCTAGATACAAGAACGGCTTGAAGGTGGAACCCGGCTGCCGCCTCGCTTGCATGGCACGATTGTATTTACTTTGTCCGAAGCTATACCCACCGGCGAGAGCTTCAATCGCCCCCGTTTTAGCCTCAAGGGATATAAGAGCTCCCTCTGCTTTCGGCACCTGCATCAGCGAAACCTTGACGGGCTGGCCTATTCCGGATGTAGTAATCCCTTCTTCCTGCTCGCCATTCTCTGGCGCTGTTGGGGCTTGCGGTAGTTCGTCTATGCGAACGTAGACAACATCGCCAACGCTTACAACATCAGAAGGCTTTTCCGGCTTGGGGCCGGTCAGGTTTTCTGTTTTGTAGCGCATGGCCCACTGCATTGATTCGAACGGCATAACCGCAGGGCCAAACCTTCTGACGTGAGCAAGTACTTCCTTTTTCTCATCGCTAACGGCCGTTACAACTGCAGGCATCAGGGATTCAATTCTCGGATAGTTCAGCATGGCGTTGGAGAGGTTCTCTCCCGCCAGGGTCTCGGCATCGAGTTGGCCGATGGCGCCCCGGAACCCATGTCGGCGATCATAGGCTTCAAGGCCGCTCCTGAGGGCGTCCGTAGCCGTTTGCTGGTCTTTGCTGTCTACCGTCAGCGTGACGGTGTAGCCATCTGTGTATGCTTCCTCGCCGAAGCGCCTGACCATCTCGGCACGGGCCATCTCGGCGACGTAGTCGGCATCTACTTCGGTCTCCGTAGCATTATATGTGGCTGTTAGAGGTGCCGTGATGGCGAGCTCATAGGCATCTGGGCTGATAAAGCCGAGATCCTTCATTCGGCCCAGGATCCAGTCTCTGCGTTGCATTGCGCGCTGGGGGTTGGCCAGGGGGTTGTAGGCTGAAGGCGCCTTGGGTAGGCCGGCAAGCATGGCCATTTGAGCAAGAGAAAGCTCGTTGACCGGCTTGTTGTAATAAACGCGGGCAGCGGCGGCGATGCCATAGGCACGATTGCCCAGGTAAATTTTGTTCAGGTACAGCTCGAGAATCCGGTTTTTGTCTAGTTCACGCTCTATCTGAACTGCCAGGAGTATCTCATTGAACTTGCGGATAAAGGTGCGATCACGTGACAAAAAGTAATTTTTTGCAACCTGCATTGTGATCGTACTACCGCCGGATTGGATCGAGCCGGTAGAGACCAGTTCGATTGCAGCCCGCGCCAGGCCTTTGATGTCGACCCCGAAGTGCTCGTAAAATCGTGCGTCTTCCGCCGCCATAAAGGCTTGTAACTGAATTGTTGGGATCTGTTCTATTGTGATCGGTGCCCTTCTCTTTTCTCCGAATTCTGCTATTAATCTGTTGTCTTTGCTATACACCCGCAGCGGCGTCTGGAGTTTTATGTCCAGAAGTTGCTCGACAGGGGGAAGGCCCGGACGGAGGTAAAGGTAGAAGCCTGAGCCTACGATAACGGCGACACTCAGTCCGGTGAGAAATAACCATGCAAAAAGGCGAGAAGTACGCAACAAATGAGACATTTTTTTCTGACAACTGTTGGATATAGGTCTATCATTTGAGAAATTGCTTTAGGAAGGATGAGTCGCTTCACCGTTGCAATTGTTCTCAGCTGAATAAGAGCGAACATTGTAAACGGAATAATGAAGAAATTCTCTTAAATAAAAAACACATAACACATGTAACCGGGTGCATCTAGCCAGGTACCAGGTATAGGGTGAGCGCGTGTTCGGATTGTTGGGAAAGAAATCCAGTGCAGTACTGGGCGTAGATGTGAGCTCAAGCTCTGTCAAGCTCCTTGAGCTGTCGAAACAGGGCGACCGCTATAAGGTCGAGAGCTACGCCGTTGAGCCGTTGCCGGCCAACGCCGTCGTCGAAAAAAATATTACGGATGTAGAAGCCGTTGGTGAAGTTCTCAAGCGAGTAGCTTCCAAGTCCCGGACCAGTGTTAAACAGGTTGCGGTGGCAGTCTCCGGTTCTGCAGTCATTACCAAGGTCATCCAGATGGACGGGGGGCTCAACGAGTTTGAAATGGAAGATCAGATTGCTCTTGAAGCTGATCAGTACATTCCGTACCCGCTCGATGAAGTTGCCATAGATTTTGAGGTTCAGGGCCCCTCGGAAACAAACCCGGACCAGGTAGACGTGCTCTTGGCTGCATGCCGTAAAGAGAACGTCGACATCCGTGAAGATGCCCTCGAAATTGCGTCGCTGAATACGAAAGTTGTCGACGTCGAAGCCTATGCTCTGGAGCGTGCCTACGCGCTGATCGAGTCCCAGCTGGACTCGCAGGGTGAGGACCTCGTGGTCGCCATCGTTGATGTTGGCGCGACAATGACCACTCTGAGCGTTCTCGCGGAAGGTAAAACCGTTTACACCCGGGAGCAGATCTTCGGCGGCAAGCAGCTTACCGAAGAGATTCAGCGCAGGTATGGGTTGTCTGTTGAAGAAGCAGGCCTTGCCAAGAAGCAGGGTGGGCTGCCGGATGATTATGAGTCCGAAGTGCTTACACCATTTCGGGAGGCTGTTGTTCAGCAGGTTGCACGTGCGCTTCAGTTCTTTTTCGGAGCCAGCCAGTACAACGCGGTGGATTACGTAGTACTCGCCGGTGGTACCGCTTCGATTCAGGGGCTGACAGAAATGGTGGAAGAGAAAACAGGAACGCCGACGTTGGTCGCGAACCCCTTTGCAGAGATGGCGGTCGGTTCGCGGGTTAACGCATCTGCTCTCAGCAACGATGCGCCCTCGCTGATGATTGCCTGTGGGTTGGCGATGAGGAGCTTCGACTGATGGCAAGAATTAACCTCAGGCCCTGGCGCGAAGAGCTTCGGGCAGAGAAACAAAAGCAGTTTGTTGTGATGGTTGTTGGTGCGGCTATTATTGCCGGTGGCCTTACATTCCTTTGGAATACTCACCTCGACAACAGCATTTCATATCAGCAATCCCGTAATGCTTACATAGAATCTGCTGCTAAAAAACTGGATGAACAGATCCGGGAAATAGAAAGTCTCAAGCGCAAACGTGATGAGCTTTTGGCCCGTATGAAGGTTATTCAGGATCTGCAGGGTAAGCGACCTGTGATTGTCCGGGCCTTTGATGAGCTGGTGCGCACTTTGCCGGATGGGCTCTTCTATACCGATTTGAAACGGGCAGGTGATCGGGTGAGTATTGTGGGTATGGCAGAATCAAACAGCCGTGTCTCGACTCTTATGCGACAGTTTGAGGAGTCCGACTGGTTCACGAGTCCGAACCTCTCGAATGTGTCATCGGCAGACAGTCGGCGGGCTGGTTACAGCCAGTTCAATATGACTGTCAAACAAAAAACACCTGAGCCCGAAGGGGAGGATAAGTAATGAGCCTCGCGGACTCGCTGAAAAGCCTCAATGAATTTGATATCAATGACCTTGATATAAATAATGCCGGTATCTGGCCAGCTCCCATCAAAGCCATTGTTGTCCTGATTGTTTTCGGCCTGATTATGGGTGGCGGTTACTGGTTCTTTATCAAGGATCAATACGTGCAGCTCGACAGGGTTGAGAAAACGGAACAGGATTTGCGCAAAAAGTACGAAGAGAAAGCCTATCAGGTGGCTAACCTGGAGGTTTTTAAAGCGCAAATGGTCGAGATGGAAGAAACCTTCGGCGCGCTTGTGCGACAGCTTCCAAGTGAAACGGAAGTGCCGGGGCTTTTGGAGGATATTACCAATACGGCTCTGGGTAGTGGTCTGGCCCTCCAGGAGGTCAAGCTCCAGGCTGAGCAGAAACGTGATTTCTATTCTGAATTGCCGATTAATATCCGTGTTTCAGGTACATATCACGAACTGGCTACGTTCGTAAGCAGTGTTGCAAGTCTCCCACGGATTGTCACTCTGCACGATTTAACCATTAAACCAACTGGCGGAGACGGTGAGCGACTTGATATGCAGGTTGTTGCCCGTACCTACCGCTACCGGGCTGGAGAATGAGCATGGCAGCAAAGCATGCGGGAAAAGCCTGGCTGGGTGTTTGTCTGGTATCACTCCTGACCGCCTGTTCCCAGGGCAGCGGATTTTCCGATCTGGACAAATTTATGGCAGACACACGAGCCAAGCCTCGGGGTCATGTCGAGCCATTGCCGGAATTCAACGCTTACGAGGCGTTCAGCTATTCTGCGGCGGATAGGCGCGCGCCATTCGAGCCGCCGATAGATGTCCAGCTGACTATGGTTGATGAAAAACCGGTCAGTGACATTGAGCCAGATCTGGATCGACCTAACGAAGTGCTTGAGAATTTCGATCTCAAGGACTTGGGCATGGTTGGTACGCTTCAGGGTGTTTCGGGCGGTCTTTATGCACTGATTCAGGACAATGCGGGTGGTATTCACCGCGTTCGTACCGGGAACTTCATGGGGCAGAACTACGGCCGAATAATTGGCGTCAGTGAAACCCGGATCGAGCTAATCGAAATCGTTCCTAATGGCCGGGGTGGTTGGGTAGAGCGTCCTCGCTCTCTGACCCTGGAAGAAGACGCAGGGTAAGGAGCGGCTGGATGAAAATTGAAAGAAAAATGCATATACAAAAAAGTTCGGGGTCGAGGCTAGCGATGTTCAGAAAACTCAATCTATACGTCAGCGTGATTGCTTTTGGGTTGTTCTCCGGCCTGGCCAGTGCGGTCACGCTGGAAGACGTGTCGTTTTCGTCGCTACCGGGGGAACGCCTGGAAGTGACACTTCAGTTTGATGGTCAGCCACCTGAACCGTCGGGATACACTATTGAGCGCCCCGCACGAATTGCGGTTGATTTGCGCGATACGACCAGCGGCCTTAACAGTCGCAGTATTCCTTTGGGATCGGGCAACGCTCAAAGCATGACTGTAGTGGAAACCAAGGATCGTACCCGCCTGATATTCAACTTGGTTGAGCTGGCGCCATACGAGACGGTTCGCAATAACAATTCTTTGGTGATGACCATTGGCGGGGAGTTCAGCGGCAGTGCGGTGGCAGCCAGCACCTCGGGAAGCTCTGCTTCCGCGAAGCCCGCAGTATCTCCGGACACGCTCGCTGGTGTAGATTTCCGTCGCGGCAAGGATGGCGAAGGTCGCGTAATTGTCGAGCTGGGCAGCTCTGCTACCCAAATCGACCTGTCTGAGCTTGGCGGAAAAATTCGCCTGACGATGGATGGAATCGCTGTACCCGCAGACCTGCGTCGCCGTCTCGACGTAACTGACTTCGCAACGCCGGTCAGCCGCATCGATACGTTTGTTGAAGATGGCAATGCGGTGGTCGAGATTCGTCCCGAAGGCAACTACGACTATATTGCCTACCAGTCTGGTAGCCAATTCACTGTCAGTGTTGAAAAGTTGAGTGAAGAAGAGGCTGAATCTCGCCGGGAAGAAAAGTTCCCATACACCGGCGAAAAACTGTCTCTGAACTTCCAAGATATAGAAGTTCGCTCCGTTCTTCAGCTGATTGCTGACTTCACTGGCTTGAATCTTGTAGCAAGTGACACGGTCGGCGGAAGCATAACTTTGCGCCTGCAGAATGTGCCCTGGGATCAGGCTCTGGATCTGATTCTGAAAACCAAGGGTCTGGATAAACGTCAGATTGGTAACGTGCTTCTTGTTGCACCGGCCGATGAAATTGCCGCCCGTGAGAAGCTTGAACTCGAAACGACCAAGCAGATTGCTGAGCTTGCACCCGTTCGCCTCGATATCGTTCAGGTCAATTACGCCAAAGCAGCGGACATTGTTGCATTGATCCAGGCGGACGCAGAGTTGATATCGGATCGCGGTTTCGTATCTTCTGATGTTCGGACCAATACCATCAGCGTTCGTGAGACATCTGAAAAGCTGGAAGAAATTCGTCGCCTTGTTTCCACCTGGGACGTTCCCGTGCGTCAGGTTTCGATTGAGGCCCGCATAGTGCGCGCTCAGAACAATGTTGCCGAAGAGCTTGGTGTGCGCTGGGGTGCTGCTGGCCAGGGCGATGCGAATGGCGGGTCCAACAATCTTGTAATTGGTGGTTCTCAGAGTGGCTTGGGTGGAGCTCTCGGCTTTCCTTCTGACCTGAACGTAGACCTTGGCACCACTCGGTCACCAGCCGGCTCCGTGGCCTTTGGCTATATTGGTACCGACTTCCTGATCGATATGGAGCTTTCTGCCTATGAGAGTGATGGTCAGGCCGAAGTTGTTTCGCAGCCCCGTGTGGTTACCGCTGATCGCCAGACTGCCTCGATCAAGTCAGGTGAAGAAATTCCCTATCAGGAAGCTTCTTCAAGCGGTGCGACCTCTGTGTCGTTCAAGGAAGCTGTGTTGTCGCTTGAGGTAACTCCTCAGATTACGCCCGATGACAAAATCATTATGGATCTGGTAGTCAATCAGGATTCCCGTGGTGAGGTTACAGAAGGTATCCCGTCGATTAATACCAACGAGGTAACGACTCAAGTGCTCGTAGGGAACGGTGAAACGGTTGTGCTGGGCGGTATTTTCCAGTCTGAGGTTGCGACTACTGTGGTCAAGACCCCAGTGTTGGGCGATATCCCTTATCTTGGACGCTTGTTCAAGCGCACAGAGAAAATCAATGAGCGCAGTGAGCTGTTGATCTTTATTACCCCTAAGATCATCAAGAACGACTTGATCCAGTAATCTGGGTTAGATAGAAAAAGCCGCCGCGCCAAACCGGCGGCTTTTTTGTGTCTGTATATCTCTCGGTACTGACGCTTATGCAATCTTCAGCCCTGTGATATTCTCACCCGCCTGAACCCTATTGAGCGGAAGTTATGTCTTTGCCCAAACGTGTAGTCCTGGTTGGCCCCATGGGCGCCGGTAAGAGTACGATTGGCCGGATGCTCGCCCGGGAGCTGGGGTATCGATTCCTTGACTCTGATCGAATCATTGAGGAGCGTTGCGGGGCGAATATTCCCTGGATATTCGATGTTGAGGGTGAGGAAGGCTTCAGGCAGCGAGAAACAGCCATGCTAGAGGAGTTGGCTGCAGAACCAGGTACGGTTCTAGCGACCGGTGGCGGTGCAGTCATGCGTGTCGACAACCATTCGGTGCTGAAAAAAGATGCGGTGGTGGTCTATTTGAGAACCTCGATAGAGCAACAGGTAGAGCGCACTCGTAAGGACCGCAATCGGCCGCTGCTGCAGAACGATGACCCCGAGGCCGTACTGCGCAGGTTGTTTGCGATCAGGGATCCGTTATACACCGAGCTTGCTGACATCGTTATGCACACGGATCGTAAGAGCCCCCGATTGGTGGTCCGCCAACTCGTTAATCGTATTAATCCCAAAACGCCGCGACAACAAAGACAGGTGCGAAAGGAGGGTCGTAACCATGTATAACCTGCTTCACGAACTTAATGTCAGCCTGGGAGATCGCAGTTACCCCATCATGATCGGCGAAGGCATGTTGGGTGCGTATGATCTTTCCGGTTACGTTGGCGGCTCTCAGGTAATGATCGTAACTAACGATGTTGTCGGCCCTTTGTATCTTGAGCAGGCCAGAGCCTGTTTCCCCGGCAAGAGTGTGGATACCGTTGTGCTGCCTGATGGGGAAAAGCATAAAGACTGGCAAACGCTGAACCTGATTTTTGATGCCTTGCTGGAAAAGCGGCACACGCGTAAAACTACGCTTGTGGCCTTGGGCGGCGGAGTTGTCGGCGATATGACGGGGTTTGCTGCAGCATGCTATCAGCGCGGCGTACCTTTCATTCAAATACCGACGACTCTTCTGTCTCAGGTTGACTCCTCGGTGGGTGGGAAAACAGGCATCAACCACCCGCTTGGAAAAAATATGGTTGGTGCTTTCCATCAGCCCGAAGCTGTACTGATTGATACGGATACCCTTCAAACCCTGCCGCCGAGAGAGGTGTCTGCAGGGCTCGCAGAGATTATAAAGTATGGCCTGATAAGGGATACGGACTTTCTCGGCTGGCTTGAACTTGTGATTGATAAGCTAGTAACTCTCGACCGCAAGGCCCTTGCGGAGGCCATCTTTCGGTCATGCGCATGCAAAGCGGATGTCGTCGCTCAGGATGAGCGCGAAAACGGGCTCAGAGCCACACTGAACCTTGGTCATACCTTTGGTCATGCTATAGAGACCTATGCTGGCTATGGTAACTGGTTGCATGGAGAGGCAGTGGGGACGGGCATGATTATGGCGGCGGACCTGTCTGCGCGTGAAGGCTCTATCAGTCAGGCTGATTATGACCGCATCCTGCGGCTGGTTAACAAAGCCTGCCTGCCTGATTTGCCTCCGGCGGATATGACAGCTGCTGACTTCATGAACCTGATGGCGGTTGACAAGAAAAATGTCGATGGGCGCTTGAGATTGGTATTGCTACGCTCTGTTGGGGACGCCGTGGTGACGTCTGATGCATCTCCGGAAAATCTCGCTGCAACGCTGAAGTCCTTCTGCCGGCATGAACGCTGAGCAGAGGTTGAAACATTGAACATCAGGGGGTTTTTGTGACCGACGAAAGCTTCAGTAGTCTTGATGGTGGTGGGCTGTTCCCCCGGTTGCAACAGCGATACGGTTTGAGAGCCAATCCCCTGGAAATGGAGACCCCGTTTTTTCCGGATGGCATGCGCCACCATGCTCTGGAGGCGCTTCGTCATCTTTGCGGGTTTGGTGATATGGCGCTGTTGCTCACGGGCGCACCTGGCTCGGGTAAGAGCAGGTTGCTGGCTGAATTGGTTCGCAGTGAATCCTCTCGCCTGGGCTTTCATCGTTTGTCCGCTGCAGCTATGACAAGCTCAAATTCGCTGGCAAGAGACCTCAAGCAAGTTGGCCGCTCCGGTTCGGGTGCGGATGATAACCCGCGAGAGGCCGTGTACCGTTTTTTTCGGTGGTCGGAGGGTATGGTTGGAAAGGGGCAGCGCATGGTGCTGCTCATCGATGACGCAGACCGTGCGCCGCCAGATCTTCTCAGGCTGATCCTTGACGGTTTTCTGGCGGCTGATCGTGCCAAGGCAGCGGTTCCGGTGTTTGCTGGAGAAGATCGGCTTGTGACGCTTCTGGGTCTTGAGGACTCTTCAGTCTCCATTCACCAGATTCATTTGCGCCCGCTCACCAGAGAGGAAGTGTTCTCCTACCTTGAGCCGCGTGTCCATAAAGCGGGCGGCAAGGTCAACGAGCTTCTGAGCCCGGCCCGGTTGGCGAGAATACACGACCTTAGCCAAGGCAGCTTTTCCCGACTGAAAAGAGTAACGCCCGGTATCTGGATGGATATTGTTTCCGGTGCCTCGAAGCAGAAGCGCCCTCCGGGTTTCGATTTCAGGCAGCTCCGTCTGCCTGCCCTTGTACTTCTGATGTTGGGTGGCTCTTGGTGGTTCGTATCCCAACAGTACGACGAAACAGTGGCTCTTGAGCAGGAAACCTCTCCTGAGCCTGAACGGGTTCGCAAGAGCATTACGATTGGTCCCAATATCTCCGACGAGTCGCTGGAAGATGAGGGAGCCGATGAGCTGTTTCCGCCATTGACGGAGCCTGCAGCCTTGCCGGATCCTGTTTCTGAGCCTGAGCCTGAGCCTGAGCCTGAGCCTGAGCCTGAGCCTGAGCCTGAGCCTGAGCCTGAGCCTGAGCCTGAGCCTGACTTTATTCCCAAAAGTGCCGACAGGTACGTCGATATTGGTCAGCTGCGCAGCCGCGGCAAGGGCTGGACCATTCAGTTGGTCGCAGGGAACCTTGAGCAGACTGCGCTGAATGTCATTTCCCGTTACCCGGCCCTTGATGAGATGGTTTATACGTTGGGGGAACGCAACGAAGAGCCATGGTTCATGGTGTTCTATGGAAACTACGCGTCCAAGGAAGAGGCTCGGGAGGCAGTGTCTCTGCTTCCTGAGCCACTGGCCGCTGGTTCGCCCTGGGTACGCTCAACCGACGGTTTGTGACAGGCCTGAAAACGCGAGACCGTTTCTTGTAACCCTTTGTCTTGTATGTTTAAACGTTCGGATTTTCGGGAATCCGTCGTTGGAAATAATATCAAATCTGTTTGAGTACGTGTTTGTACGTGTGTAAAATGATCAGCCCATTTTTTTTGATGTTGGCTGCTTTTTGCACTGTTTTGGTGCATAAGTCGCTGATTAAAAAGCATTTACATGCGAGAGAGCGCTTATGAAGTCAGGTTTGTATCATCCCGACGAGTTTAAAGACAACTGCGGCTTTGGACTGATCGCTCACATGAAAGGCGATGCCAGCCATAAGCTGCTACAGACTGCTATCGAGTCGCTCACGTGCATGACTCACCGGGGTGGTATCGCGGCAGATGGAAAAACCGGGGATGGTTGCGGTCTACTGATCCAGAGTCCAGTTGCGTTTCTGAAAAAAGCGGCGAAAACGGCGTTTGGCAAAGAGCCAGGTAAGTTGTTTGCGGTCGGCCAGGTTTTTCTTAGCCCGGACTCGGATAAAGCGGCCAACGGGCGTGTCACCCTTGAAAAACGGTTGGTTGAGCAGGGGCTCGAAGTCATGGGCTGGCGTGAAGTGCCAGTTGACGATAGTTGTCTTGGCCCAATGGCACTGGATTGTATGCCTCGGATCGAGCAGGTGTTCGTAACGCCTGCAACCAAATCGGAAAAAGAATTCGCCATCAGCTTGTTTGTCGGTCGCCGCCATGCCGAGCGGGATATGGAGGATGATTCCGAGTTTTATATCTGCAGCCTCTCCCACCGCACGCTCGCCTACAAAGGCCTGATGATGCCGGCGGATCTGGCGAACTTTTATAAAGATCTGGGCGACCCCGATTTCGCCACGGCTATCTGTGTATTCCATCAGCGCTTCTCCACCAACACTATGCCTCGCTGGCCTTTGGCTCAGCCTTTCCGCTATCTCGCGCACAATGGCGAAATCAACACCATTGACGGCAACAGAAACTGGGCTATTGCCCGGGCAGCCAAATTCAGCTCTCCGGATCTGCCCGATCTTCAAACCATGCAACCACTGGTTAATCTGGCGGGCTCAGATTCATCGAGCATGGACAATATGCTGGAGATTTTGTTGGCCGGTGGAGTGGATCTGTTCCGCGCTACTCGAATGATGATTCCGCCAGCCTGGCAGAATGTCGACACCATGGACTCGGAGCTCCGGGCCTTCTACGAATACAACTCCATGCACATGGAGCCCTGGGACGGACCGGCCGGGCTAGTTATGTCGGATGGCCGTTATGCGGTCTGCATGCTGGATCGAAATGGCTTGAGGCCGGCCCGCTGGGTGGTTACTAAAGATGATTTCATCACCCTGGCGTCTGAGATTGGTACATATGGCTACAAGCCAGAGGACGTAGTGTCCAAAGGCCGTGTAGGTCCTGGGCAGATGCTCGCTATTGATACCGAATCCGGCGAAGTGCTACACACTGGAGATATCGACCAGCGACTCAAGACTGCGAAGCCTTACAAGCGCTGGTTGCGCGAGAATGCCCTGCGTGTGGAAACAACGCTGAATCAGGACACGCCGGAATTCCGCCTGATGGATGCGGATGAGCTGTTAATTCACCAGAAAATGTTCATGGTGTCGTATGAGGAGCGCGACCAGGTTTTGCGCCCACTTGCGGAAAATGCTCAGGAGGCCGTCGGTTCCATGGGTGACGACACCCCCATGGCGGTATTGTCCAGCAAGATACGACATGTTGCAGATTTCTTCCGGCAAAAGTTTGCTCAGGTAACCAATCCACCGATTGATCCTCTACGGGAAGCGATCGTGATGTCCCTGGAGACTTGTCTGGGTGCAGAGCGTAACGTTTTTGAAGAAACTGCAGAGCATGCGGACCGGATTATCCTGACTACACCGATTCTGTCACCGGCCAAGTTTCTTCAGATATCCAATAACGAGCGCCCGGGCTTTGCAGTCGAACGGATTTCCTTGGGGTACTCTCCGGAATTGGGCCTTGAGCAGGCTATTCGTCGCGTCTGTGATGAGGCTGAACAAGCGGCTCGTAACGGCAAGTCGCTGTTGATTCTCTCAGACAAGGATCTGAAGCAGGGCGAGCTGCCTGTCAGTTCTTTGATGGCAACGGGAGCGGTCCATCACCATTTGGTGGCAACCGGGCTGCGTTGTGATTCAAACATCATAGTAGAAACCGGTTGGGCCCGTGATCCGCATCACTTTGCTGTGTTGTTTGGCTTTGGCGCAACGGCTGTCTATCCGTACCTGGCCTATCAGCTGCTGAACGATCTGATTCGCACCGGCGAATTGCTGATGGATCCTATTGAAGCTAAAAACAACTACCGCAAGGGCATTAACAAGGGCCTGCTGAAGATCCTGTCCAAGATGGGTATCTCGACGATTACTTCCTATCGTGGGGCTCAGCTTTTTGAGGCCATCGGGCTTGCTGATGAAGTGGTCGACCTTTGCTTCAAAGGCGTGCCTAGCCGCATTCAGGGTGCAGGATTCTTCGAATTTCAGCAGGATCAGGAGCAGTTGGCCTCCACTGCCTGGAAACCTCGCAAGCCGATATCTCCAGGTGGCTTGCTAAAGTATGTCCATGGTCAGGAGTACCATGCATTTAATCCCGATGTGGTGGGAAAGCTGCAAGAGGCAGTCACGACAGGTGATTACGGCCATTACAAAGAATACGCGGCATTGGTCAACGAACGCCCGGTTGCAACGCTCAGGGACCTTCTGGGTTTTCGTGAAGGTATCGAGGCTGTAGGAATATCTGAGGTTGAACCGGTCGAGCAAATTTTTACCAGGTTTGATTCCGCGGCTATGTCACTGGGAGCCTTGTCACCGGAGGCTCACGAGGCACTGGCGGTAGCTATGAATACACTTGGCGGCCGCTCGAACTCGGGTGAGGGTGGCGAAGACCCGGCCCGCTATGGCACAGAGAAGCGATCAAAAATCAAACAGGTCGCTTCTGGCCGCTTTGGTGTGACCGCGGAATATCTGCGTAGCGCTGACGTTATGCAAATCAAGGTTGCGCAGGGTGCCAAGCCGGGTGAGGGCGGTCAGTTGCCAGGAGGCAAGGTAAATGAGCTGATCGCGCGCCTGCGTTATTCAGTGCCAGGCGTCACTCTTATTTCACCGCCTCCGCATCATGATATTTACTCCATTGAGGATCTGGCGCAGTTGATCTTTGATCTTAAGCAGGTCAACCCGGAAGCGTTGGTTTCGGTAAAACTGGTTTCCGAGCCAGGTGTGGGCACGATTGCCGCAGGTGTGGCAAAGGCTTACGCCGATCTGATTACCGTCTCCGGTTACGACGGTGGCACGGCTGCAAGCCCGCTTGCCTCCATTCGCTATGCGGGATCGCCCTGGGAGCTTGGTTTGACCGAGACCCAGCAGGCCCTACGTGCCAATGATTTGCGTGGAAAAATCCGTCTGCAAACAGATGGCGGCATTAAAACCGGGCTGGATGTAGTGAAGGCAGCCATTTTGGGAGCCGAGAGTTTTGGTTTCGGCACCACGCCCATGGTGGCTTTGGGCTGCAAGTATCTTCGCATCTGCCACCTGAACAACTGCGCAACTGGTGTCGCCACACAGAATGAACACCTGCGTGATGAGCACTTCAAAGGCACGGTGGAAATGGCCATGAACTTCTTCCGGTTTGTGGCGGAAGAGACGCGAGAGTGGATGGCGAAGCTGGGGGTTCGCAGTCTGGAAGAGCTTGTCGGGCGTGTTGATCTTCTCGTTCGCCTGCCAGGCGATACTGAGCGCCAGAAAAAACTGGACCTGACACGGCTGTTATCCAACGATCATATCCCGGCAGACAAGCCTCAAACCTGCCAGGTTGAGCGCAACGTGCCGTTTGACCAGGGCCAGTTGGCAGAAGAAATGGTCAGGGCAACTGCATCGGCGATTGAAGGAAAAACCGGAGGTGCCTGGAGCTATCGCGTGACCAACTGTGATCGTTCAATTGGTGCCCGCCTTTCTGGTGAGATTGCTGCAAAGCATGGCAACCAGGGTATGGTTGACGCACCGATCACGCTGGATCTCGTGGGTACAGCCGGCCAGAGCTTTGGTGTCTGGAACGTGGGCGGGTTGAACCTGATCCTCGAAGGCGATGCCAATGATTATGTCGGCAAAGGCATGACCGGCGGCAAGCTCGTCGTCAGGCCACCCCGTAGTAGTGCGTTTAATACGCAGGAAACTGCCATTGTCGGAAATACCTGCCTCTATGGAGCCACGGGAGGCAAGCTGTTTGCGGCAGGTACTGCGGGAGAGCGTTTTGCGGTGCGTAACTCTGGAGCACATTCAGTCATTGAAGGTGCGGGCGATCACTGTTGCGAATACATGACAGGAGGTCTGGTAACCGTACTGGGCGCTACGGGTGCCAACTTTGGTGCAGGTATGACCGGAGGTTTTGCCTACGTGCTGGACACGGACAACACCTTTGTAGATAAATACAATCACGAATTGGTGGAGATTCAGCGCATTGCCCGCGAAGAAATGGAGGCCTATCGCAACCATCTTCGCAGCGTGATTAGAGAGCATATCTCGGAAACCGGTAGTGCCTGGGCAGAGCATATTCTTGAAGATTTCGACGATTACATCGGCCGTTTCTGGCTGGTGAAACCCAAAGCTGCGAATTTGCGCAGTCTGTTGGCAAGTACTCGTGCGCGCCCTGAATAAGTTCAGGGTGTTGAATCTGTTTACTTGTAAGGTTTCAGGGTTGCCGAAAGAAGCAGCCTTTGTCGATATTGAACTGATGAGAATGCCAACATGAAAGAACGACTCAGTAACGATTTTCAGTTTGTAGAAGTAGGTCGGGTAGACCCGAAGAAAGTACCTGCGAAAAAGCGCAAAAAAGAGTTTGGTGAAATCTATCGCCCGTTTACGGCCGATAATGCGTCCTCTCAGTCCCATCGATGCCTGGAGTGCGGGAATCCTTATTGCGAATGGAAGTGCCCGGTACACAACTACATTCCCAACTGGCTGAAGCTGGTTTCCGAAGGCAATATCATGAAAGCGGTCGAGTTGTGTCACCAGACCAACTCTCTGCCTGAAGTCTGTGGTCGTGTGTGCCCGCAGGATCGACTCTGTGAAGGGGCATGCACCCTGAATGATGGTTTTGGTGCTGTTACCATTGGCTCGGTCGAAAAATACATTACCGATACCGCCTTCGCTCTTGGGTGGAAGCCGGACATGTCTGCTGTCAAATGGACGGACAAGAAGGTAGCGGTTATAGGTGCTGGCCCTGCAGGCCTGGGCTGTGCTGATGTGCTGGTTCGCAACGGCGTGAAACCGGTAGTATTCGATATCTACCCTGAGATTGGCGGCCTGCTGACCTTCGGTATCCCGGAGTTCAAACTGGAAAAATCCGTGATGACTCGCAGGCGCCAGGTGTTTGAGGAAATGGGCGTTGAGTTCCGCTTGTCGACCGAAGTGGGTAAGGATGTTCAGCTGAAGGACATCCTTGATGATTACGATGCGGTGTTCATGGGCATGGGAACCTACACCTACATGAAAGGTGGCTTCCCGGGTGAGAACCTTCCGGGTGTTTACGACGCCTTGCCGTTCCTCGTATCCAACGTTAACCGCCGCCTGGGCTTTGAAAAAGATGCAGCGGATTTCATTGATATGAAAGGTAAGCGCGTCGTGGTGCTGGGTGGCGGTGATACCGCCATGGACTGTAACCGCACCTCGATCCGTCAACAGGCAGAGAGCGTGGCCTGCGCTTATCGTCGTGATGAGGCCAATATGCCGGGGTCGCGCAGGGAGGTTGCCAATGCCAAGGAAGAAGGTGTGAAATTCCTGTTTAATCGGCAGCCTATAGCCATCATCGGTGAAGACCAGGTTGAAGGTGTGAAAGTGGTATCCACTCAGCTTGGTGAGCCGGATGAAAACGGCCGCCGCCGGCCCGAGGTAGTTCCGGGTAGCGAGGAAGTTATTCCGGCTGATGCTGTATTGGTTGCTTTCGGTTTTCGCCCGAGTCCAGCCGAATGGTTTGAAGAGCTTACGATCAGTACCGACGATTCCGGGCGGGTAACGGCGCCGGAAGAGGCAGAGTTCGGTTTCCAGACCAGCAACCCGAAGATCTTTGCGGGCGGCGATATGGTTCGAGGTTCGGACCTGGTTGTTACTGCCATCTGGGAAGGCCGCCAGGCTGCAGAGGGCATCATGGATTATCTGGATATCTGAAAAATCGTTTGATCCGGATCAGAAGGGCGGCTTACTAAGGGTAAGCCGCCCTTTTTTATTATGGCAAACGGGGTATGATTGCTTCCGTTCCATTACGACCATCTGAAAGAGACAATGCTGGAATCCTTATGACCGAGCTGAAGAATGACCGCTTTCTGCGCGCGCTGATGCGCCAGCCTGTTGATCGTACCCCGGTATGGATGATGCGCCAGGCCGGCCGTTACCTGCCCGAGTATCGTGCCACCCGGGAGAAAGCAGGTGACTTCCTCAGCTTGTGCAAGAATACGCCCCTGGCTTGTGAGGTAACCCTTCAGCCTCTTGAGCGCTTTCCGCTGGATGCTGCGATTCTGTTCTCCGACATACTCACCATTCCGGATGCTCTTGGTCTCGGGCTGTACTTCGAAACCGGTGAAGGCCCCAAGTTCAAACATACCATTCGCTCCAAGGCGGATGTTGATGCACTGCCGAACATCAAGGCAGAAACAGATCTCGACTACGTAATGAATGCTGTCTCCACCATCCGGGGCGCACTCAATGGTCGTGTTCCGCTGATCGGCTTCTCTGGCAGTCCCTGGACACTTGCAACCTACATGGTTGAAGGCGGCTCATCCAAAGACTTCCGTGAAGCAAAGAAGCTTATGTATGGTCAGCCCGAGGTCATGCATCGTTTGCTGGATCACCTTGCAGACGCGGTTATTGATTATCTCAACGGCCAGATCAAAGCCGGCGCTCAAGCTGTTCAGATTTTTGATACCTGGGGCGGTGTGCTGAGTAGCTGGGCTTATGAAGAGTTTTCACTGCGCTATATGAAAAAGATCGTTGATAACCTGATTCGTGAGAACGACGGTCGCCGTGTTCCGGTAATCCTCTTCACGAAAAATGGCGGTCAGTGGCTTGAGTCGATCGCAGACTCTGGTGCTGATGCTGTTGGTCTGGACTGGACCACAGATATCGGCAATGCCCGTGCGCGTGTGGGTGACCGAGTGGCTTTGCAAGGCAATATGGACCCCACCATGCTCTATGCGCCACCCGAACGGATTCGCCAGGAAGTCGGTGACATCCTGCGTCGCTACGGATCAGGCCCGGGCCACATATTCAACCTTGGTCATGGCATCACTCCGGATGTGGATCCTGAGCATGCCAAGGCGTTCATCGAGGCTGTTGTTGAGTTGAGCCCCGAGTACCACCGCTAGTCCCTGCTTTCCCTCGTTTCCTGGCCTATGAGCGCTGGGGGCGGGGGTTGAGTAACCGAGTCCAAAAACCGCTACGAGCACCCCTCCGGGGTCCGGCCAGCAATCACAGATTGCTGGCGCTCGGCTGTCGCATGAAGCTTCGCTTCATAAGCGCTCGGCCTTGCCCATGTGCGCTTGTCTCCGGCCGTCCTTGGCCTCCGACACTTTTGGAAGGGCCCGCATGACGGCCTATATTAAGCTTAGGCATGATCTGAACCGCGCAATAAAAATGCACCGCCTTAACCCCGCCCCTGTCTTTAATTCTTTACACGAAACACGTCTGGATCGGTATCTCCCCTCGGTCTATAGTCATATCAGGTGATATCAACAAAAAAGGAGTCGTCCCTTGCCCGCCAAAGCCTCAGAAAAACGGAAGTTCCATCGCATAAGCTTCGACGCTCCATGCGATCTGCATGCGCTTGATAGTGTGTGGACAACTGAGGTGCTGGATATTTCCCTGAAAGGTGTCCTGGTCAAACGCCCCGAGGGGTGGGACGTGCCGTTGAGTCAACCTTGTGAGGTGATTGTGCACCTTGATAGTCAGCAGGCTGGCATCGTTATGGCGGTTGAGTTGAAACATGTTGAAGCGCACAAGCTCGGCTTTAAATGCCAGTACATCGATCTGGAAAGTGCTGCGCATCTTAAGCGCCTGGTAGAGTTGAATCTCGGCGATCAGGTTCTTCTTGAGCGTGAGTTTGCTCACCTGATCGATTAGCCAGCGTTAAAGCTCCTCCAGAGCGGTAATCGCCTCACTAAGCTTGGTCACAGGAATCACCTTCATCCCTGCAACAGCCTTGCGTGGCGCATTGGCTTTCGGAACCAGGGCACGGGTAAAACCATGCTTCGCTGCTTCGTTAATCCTTTCCTGGCCACTGGGCACCGGCCGAATTTCCCCCGACAAGCCGACTTCTCCGAAAATCACCAGATCCTGGGGCAAAGCGCGATCACGGAATGAAGACACAATCGCTGCCAGTAGGGCCAAGTCAGCGCTCGTTTCATTAACCTTCACACCGCCCACCACATTCACAAATACGTCCTGGTCCGATACATGCAGTCCGCCATGGCGGTGCAATACCGCGAGTAGCATTGCCAATCGGTTCTGATCCAGGCCCACTGCTACCCGCCTCGGGTACCCGCCCTGGGCCATATCCACCAGCGCCTGAATTTCCACCAGCATGGGGCGAGTGCCTTCCCAGACCACCATGACAACGCTGCCAGGAGCCGCTTCTTCGCCACGGTTGAGGAAAATTGCGCTGGGGTTTTTCACTTCCTTCAGGCCTTGCTCCAGCATGGCGAATACGCCCAACTCATTGACCGCGCCAAAGCGATTCTTGATGCCCCTCAGGGTGCGGTAACGGCTATCACTGGAGCCTTCAAGTAGAATAGAGCAGTCAATCATGTGTTCCAGTACTTTGGGGCCCGCGAGGCTGCCGTCCTTGGTTACATGCCCCACCAGAAACAGAATGGTACCCGTTTGCTTGGCAAACCGAGTCAGAAACGCTGCGCTTTCGCGTACCTGGGAAACCGAACCTGGCGCAGATTCAATGTCTGCCACGTGCATTACTTGAATACTGTCCACCACCAGAGTCCGTGGTTTTTCAGCCTCTGCCACCTGCATAACCCGCTCAACGCTGGTTTCTGACAGCATTTTCAGGTCTTTGGTGGGCAGGCCCAGGCGTTTGGCCCGCATGGCTACCTGCTGCAGCGACTCCTCACCGGTAACGTAAAGCGCTGGAACGCTAGCGGCCAGATGACATACAGCTTGAAGCAGCAGGGTGCTCTTGCCGGCGCCCGGGTGACCGCCCATTAGTACAGCCGAGCCTTCCACAAGTCCGCCACCAAGAACCCGGTCAAATTCCTGCATGCCGGTACTGATACGTTCCTGCTCGGCGAGGCTTACATCGTCCAGGCTCTGAACGGCAGCGAGGCTACCGGCAAAACCCTCGAAGCGAACACCGCGGGCGCCTTTGGCATTGCTGGCTACCCCACGAACTTCGCTGATGGTGTTCCAGGCCTGGCAGGCCGTGCACTGGCCCTGCCATTTGGAGTAGTCTGCACCGCACTCGGTGCAGACATAAGCGGTTTTGGCTTTTGCCATCAGGCCAGCTTCTTGTATTTCATGCGCTGGGGCACCATGGCGGAATCACCTTTACGCTTTTTGTGGTCTTCGTCGTATTCGGCGAAGTTACCCTCGAAGTACACCACTTCACCGTCATCCTCAAACGCAAGAATGTGCGTAGCTACGCGGTCAAGGAACCAGCGGTCGTGCGAGATAACCATGGCTGCGCCGGGGAAGTTCAGCAGGGCCTCCTCCAGAGCGCGCAGAGTCTCAACGTCCAGATCGTTGGTAGGTTCGTCCAGCAGCAATAGGTTGCCGCCTTCCTTCAGCAACGCTGCCAGATGGAGGCGGTTGCGTTCGCCGCCAGAAAGGTCGCCAACGCGCTTCTGCTGATCTGAGCCTTTGAAGTTAAAGCGGCCGGCATAGGCTCTTGATGGGGTTTCGTAGTTGCCTACTTTAATAATGTCCTGGCCGTCGCTGAGTAGTTCCCAGACGGTTTTCGACCCGTCCAGGTCGCGGCTCTGGTCTACGTAGGCCAACTTGACCGTTTCACCCACGGTGATGGTGCCCGAATTAGGTTGGTCGTGGCCGGCGATCATGCGGAACAACGTAGATTTGCCAGCGCCGTTACCGCCGATGATGCCGACGATAGCGCCAGGGGGTACAACAAAGGAAACATCTTCATAGAGCAGGCGGTCGCCAAAAGCTTTGCTGATACCTTCCACTTCGATGACCTTGTCACCCAGGCGCGGCCCGGGCGGGATATAGATCTCGTTGGTCTCGTTACGCTTCTGGAAATCCTGTGAGCTCATTTCCTCAAAGCGGGCAAGGCGGGCTTTGCTCTTGGATTGGCGGCCTTTGGCGTTGCTGCGAACCCACTCCAGCTCTTGCTTGATGGCTTTTTGGCGTGAGGCTTCCTGTTTGGCTTCGGTGCCCAGGCGCTGTTCTTTATTCTCCAGCCATTGGCTGTAGTTGCCTTCGAACGGAATGCCCTGGCCGCGGTCAAGTTCGAGAATCCAGCCTGCCACGTTGTCGAGGAAGTAGCGGTCGTGAGTTATAGCGACCACGGTGCCTTCGTAATCGTGCAGAAAGCGCTCCAGCCAGGCAACGGATTCGGCGTCCAGGTGGTTTGTCGGTTCGTCCAGTAACAGCATGTCCGGCCCCGACAGCAGCAGGCGACACAAGGCTACCCGTCGGCGCTCACCCCCTGACAGGTTCTTTACGGGTTGATCCCAGGCTGGGAGGCGCAGCGCATCGGCGGCAACTTCCATTTTACGCTCGATGTCGTGGCCATCGGTCGCCTGTATCAGAGCTTCCAGTTGCCCCTGTTTTTTCGCCAGTGCATCGAAATCCGCATCCGGCTCTGCGTAGGCTGCGTAAACCTGATCGAGCTCTGCAAGAGCGTTGTGAACCTCGACCACGGCTTCATCAACAACTTCTTTAACGGTTTTGCTGTCGTCCAGTTCCGGTTCCTGGGGCAGGTAGCCTACATTGATGCCGGGCTGTGGCCGGGCTTCGCCGATGTAATCCTGATCCACGCCCGCCATAATGCGTAAAAGGGTGGATTTACCTGAACCGTTCAGGCCCAGTACGCCAATTTTGGCGCCCGGGAAGAAGCTCAGGGAAATATCTTTGAGAATTTCGCGTTTGGGCGGAACCACTTTGCCTACGCGGTTCATGCTGTATACGTACTGGGCCATAAAGGCATTCCCCTCTTTGAAGGCGAGATGTGACAGGGTTTGTAAGGTATCGAAACCCGGGAGCTATAGCAATTTCAGGAAAACGTACAATATGGGTATGACGGTATCTGCGAACCTCATAAAAGGTGATTTTTAACCCGTTAATGGGCTAGAATAGCGGCCCAAATTTTCAGGGATTCCGGGGGCTATTTCCAAGACTCTCCGGGCCAGCCAAGCACACAGGGGCAGCGCACCGATGTTTAATCGTGATATGAAGATCGCCGGTTTTGACGACGAACTCTGGAACGCCATGCAGGCGGAAAGCAAGCGTCAGGAGGCTCATATTGAGCTGATTGCATCCGAGAACTACACCAGCCCGCGGGTCATGGAAGCTCAGGGTAGTGATCTCACGAACAAATATGCTGAGGGTTATCCCGGTAAGCGTTACTACGGTGGGTGCGAGTTCGTCGACATCGCGGAGCAACTGGCCATTGATCGCGCCAAAGAGCTGTTCGGCGCAGCTTATGCCAACGTTCAGCCCCACTCCGGCTCACAGGCTAACTCCGCTGTTTTCATGGCGCTGGTGAAGCCTGGCGATACGGTTCTGGGGATGAGTCTGGCTCATGGTGGTCACTTGACCCACGGTGCAGGGGTGAACTTTTCCGGCAAGATCTATAATGCTGTTCAGTACGGCATCAACACCGATACAGGGCTGATCGATTATGATGAGTTGGAAGCTCTGGCGGTTGAGCACAAGCCGAAAATGATTATTGCGGGTTTCTCCGCCTATTCTCAAGAGCTTGATTTTGCCCGCTTCCGTTCCATCGCGGATAAAGTTGGTGCCTATCTGTTTGTAGACATGGCGCACGTGGCGGGCCTGGTTGCTGCTGGTGTATACCCCGACCCTATGCCCCATGCGCACGTGGTCACTACCACCACGCACAAAACACTGCGCGGCCCGCGTGGCGGCCTGATTCTGGCCTGTGACGACGAAGCCCTGCACAAGAAACTGAACTCTGCCGTCTTCCCTGGCGGCCAGGGTGGCCCTCTGATGCACGTGATTGCTGCCAAGGCGATCTGTTTCAAAGAGGCCATGAGTGACGAGTTCAAGGCTTATCAGCAGCAGGTGGTCAAGAACGCGTCTGCCATGGCTAACGTATTTGTTGATCGTGGTTACGACGTTGTTTCCGGTGGCACGAAGAACCATCTGTTTCTGGTGAGCCTGATCAAGCAGGATATTACCGGTAAGGATGCAGATGCCGCCTTGGGTCGCGCGCACATCACAGTGAACAAAAACGCGGTTCCTAACGATCCACGCTCTCCGTTTGTGACCTCTGGCCTGCGCCTCGGCACACCCGCAATCACCACCCGTGGGTTTGGAGAAGTAGAGAGCCGCGAGCTGGCAGGGTGGATTTGCGATATTCTTGATAACCTGGACGACGAAGCTGTGAGTAACCGTGTTCGCGAGCAGGTTGAAGCCCTGTGCGCGCGCTTCCCGGTTTACGGCTAAGCATTTTGCAAGATCTGCCGGGCACGGGGTGCACTCACCTCGCTGCCCGGCTCCCTCTCCGGAGTTCCTGACATGCATTGTCCTTTCTGTGGTGAAGCAGATACCAAGGTTATTGACTCACGCCTGGTGGCGGAGGGCGATCAGGTGCGCCGCCGTAGAGAATGTCTTTCCTGCCGGGAGCGCTTTACTACGTTTGAGTCGGCCGAGCTGGTGATGCCCAGAGTGGTTAAGCAGGACGGTATCCGTCAGCCCTTTGATGAAGAGAAGCTGCGGTCAGGGATCATGAAGGCACTGGAGAAACGCCCAGTCAGTATTGAGCAAATCGACGCAGCACTTAATCGCATCAAGTATCGCCTGCGGGCGACAGGCGAGCGTGAGGTCAAGTCTATGCAGTTGGGTGAAGAGGTGATGACCGAGCTACGTCAGCTCGACAAAGTTGCCTATGTCCGGTTTGCTTCTGTATATCGCAGTTTTCAGGATATCAACGAATTCAAGGAAGAAATTGAGCGGCTTTCTGCCAGCAATGGCGAAACGCCGGTTGATGTTGCGAAAGTATTGGCAGATAACCACGCCCCTGAAGGAAAAAAATGACCGCATTCCGGGACCGGTCCATGATGGCTCGGGCTATACAGCTTGCATGGCGGGGCCGCTATTCGACTCATCCCAACCCGCGAGTGGGTTGTGTGGTGGCCCGTGGTGATAAGATCCTGGGCGAAAGCTGGCATGAACGGGCCGGAGAGGCCCATGCTGAAATCCGCGCGCTCAGCCAGGCTGGTCCGTCTGCACGTGGTGCCACAGCCTATGTCACGCTCGAACCCTGCAGCCATTTTGGCCGAACACCGCCATGCGCGCGGGCGTTGATTGATGCAGGCGTGTCCCGCGTATTCGCGGCCACTAAAGACCCCAACCCGTCGGTCTCCGGAAGGGGCCTTGATATGCTTCGTGAAGCCGGTATCCGGGTCTACGAAGGGCTCTTGGCGGAGGAGGCTGCACGACTGAATCCCGGCTTCATGAAGCGCATGAATACAGGCCGGCCCTGGGTCAGGCTCAAGATGGCGTCCAGTCTGGATGGGCGCACCGCTATGGCCTCGGGTGAGAGCCAGTGGATTACCGGTGATGAGGCCCGCCGCGACGTTCAGCGGCTCAGGGCCATCAGTGATGCGATTCTTACCGGTGTAGGAACCGTACTTGCAGATGACCCCTCATTGACAGTCCGGCGAGAAGAACTTGGGGATATAGGCGATGCAACCGAGCCTTCCCGTCAGCCGTTGCGTGTGATTGCCGACAGGGACGCCAGAACGCCTCCGTCTGCGACAATTCTGCGTGGGGGAAAGGTTCAGGTGTTTTGTGCCTCGTCCACGCTTGCAACAGCGCCCGCACAGGATCTTGCCGCCTTGGGGATCCGTCTGAAGGGCGTGGCCTGGAAAGACAATGGTATAGATGTTGCCGAGCTTTTGGATTCGCTGGGTAAACTGGGTATTAATGAACTGTTGGTGGAAGCCGGGCCTACTCTGGCAGGCACATTCATCAGTGAAAAGCTTGTGGATGAACTCTGGCTTTACCAGGCTCCGGTATTTCTGGGAAGTACTGGTCGGCCGACGGCGCATCTGCCTCTGGAAACTATGGCTGACAAGATCGAGTGGATCGTACAAGACCGGCGACAGGTAGGGGATGACCAGCGTCTGATTCTGGTTCGCCGTTAAATGTCTAAATTCACAGTGCGTCCCGGTATGGCGGCCTGAAGCTGCAGCGGGTGCATTGAAAGGGTGCAAAACAGTATGGCACTGAACAGTGTTGAAGAAATCATTGAGGACATTCGCCAGGGCAATATGGTGATCCTGATGGATGATGAAGACCGGGAGAACGAAGGTGACCTGGTGATGGCGGCCGAGCATTGTTCTGCCGAAGCCATCAACTTCATGGCTCGCTTTGGCCGCGGCCTTATCTGCATGCCTATGACCCGGGACAGGTGTGAGCAGCTGGGTCTCCCGTTAATGGTGCAGCAGAACGCCTCGGGGTTTGGAACCAAGTTTACGCTTTCCATTGAGGCAGCCACAGGTGTGACGACGGGCATTTCGGCCGCAGACCGCGCTCGCACGGTGCAGGCTGCAGTGGCCCGAAATGCAAGGGCGTCAGACCTCGTTCAGCCTGGGCACATTTTCCCGTTGATGTCGGACCCCGGCGGAGTGCTGAGCCGTGCAGGCCATACAGAAGCATCCTGCGATCTGGCTGCTTTGGCCGGTTGCGAACCTGCCGGTGTAATTTGTGAAATCATGAACGATGACGGTTCCATGGCACGGCGGGAAGACCTTGAACGTTTTGCCGCAGAGCACAATCTTAAAATTGGAACAATTGCTGACCTTATCCATTACCGCACCACGCATGAGCGTACCGTGGAATGCGTCGAAGAGAATCAGATCGATACCGAATATGGTGTGTTCAAACTTCGCACTTATCGGGATGTCATTCAGGGCTCTACGCATCTGGCAATGGTGTATGGTGAGCTCCCGGTGGATGAGCCGGTGCACGTACGTGTTCACATCACAGATACACTTCGGGACCTGCTTGGAGCCCGTCGCAAGGATTCCCGAAGCTGGCCGTTACACCACGCGCTTGAAAAAGTTGCAGTTGAAGGTAGTGGGGTTGTGGTTCTGCTGAACAGTGCGGAAGATAGCTACAATCTGGAAGACCGTATTCAGGAGTTCTTTGATCAGGGGCAGGGGCCTGCCGGTAAGGGTAGCTCTGGTGTTTATTTCACCGTAGGGACAGGCTCCCAGATTCTGCGGGATCTGGGCGTGAGCAAAATGCGTTTGCTTAGTCCGCCGGTGAAATACTCGGCTATTTCCGGATTTGATCTGGAAGTGGTTGAGTACATTCCCTACACCCCAGACTGATAAACCTGGCTGCAGCACTGTGGCTGCAGCCCGAGAAGGAGCCATCGATGGCAGATATTAAAGTAATTGAAGGTGATTTTACCCAGTGCAGTGGTCGTTATGCGTTGGTGGTTGGTCGTTTTAACGGTTTTGTTGTGGAAAGCCTGGTAGATGGTGCCGTTGATACCCTGCGCCGCCACGGTATTGCTGACAGTGATATCACCATTGTGCGTGTCCCTGGTGCATATGAAATGCCGCTGGCGGTGAAGCGCGTGGCAGAAGCGGGCGACTACGATGCCATTATTGCTTTGGGCGCGGTTATCCGTGGTGGAACGCCGCATTTCGAATATGTGGCAGGAGAAGCCTCAAGCGGCCTTGGCGCGGTAAGTCTGGAAACAGACGTGCCGGTGACCTTTGGTGTGCTGACCGTTGATTCTATCGAGCAGGCTATCGAGCGCTCCGGCACCAAGGCCGGCAACAAAGGCGCAGAAGCAGCTATTACGGCGCTGGAAATGGTCAGCCTGTTCAACAAGCTGGGTGAGTAATGAGCGATACTGAAGATACGACATCCCGCCCGGCGCCGTCCGGTCAGCCAAAAGCTGGCGATCGCCGCCGCGCTCGGGTTCTGGCAATGCAGGGGCTTTATCAACGTCACTTTACCAAGAGCCCGATCTCGGATATCGAAGCTGAGTTCATGGTCGATAACGACATGGCAAAGGTCGATACCCTGTACTTCCGGGATGTTCTGCGCGGTGTCCATCGCGAGCAGGAAGAACTTGATAAGCTGATTGAGCCGTTTCTTGATCGCCCGCTGCTTGAGGTGGATCCGGTGGAGTTGGCGATTGTTCGAGTTGGTGCTTATGAGCTGCGTCACCGGCTGGATGTGCCTTACAAAGTTGTGATTAACGAAGGCATTGAGCTAGCGAAGCGATTCGGTGGTACAGAAGGGCACAAGTTCGTTAACAGTGTGCTGGACAAGCTGGGCCGGCGTTTGCGCCTCGCCGAGACACGTTCGCGTTGACCGATGGGCGAATTTGAGCTGATTCGGCGGTATTTCGTGCCGTTAGCCTGCTCGCCCGGCTCCCAATCAGTCCTTGTGGGGCCGGGCGACGACTGTGCCATCCAGAGAATTCCCGCCGGTTCTGACCTGGTTTTTTCCATAGATACCCTTGTTGAAAGTGTGCACTTTCCCCTCAACTATCGTCCGGATTTTCTTGGTTGGAGGGCGCTTGCAGCTGCTGCCAGCGATCTTGCGGCTATGGGAGCGGACCCAACCTGCTTCACGCTTGCCCTGACCTTGCCGGAGGTTGATGAGAGCTGGCTGCGTGGCTTTGCTTTCGGGCTTGGAGAGGCTGCTAAAGCGTTCGGGTTGGTGCTTGCGGGCGGTGATACAACCCGTGGGCCTCTGGCTTTGAGCGTACAGGTACATGGCCTGGTTCCTCAAGGAACCGCCATCCGTCGATCTGGTGCCGGGCCGGGTGATCTGGTCGTGGTGTCCGGTAGCTTGGGTGATGCTGGTGCCGCCCTGCAGTACCTTGACGTCCTGAGCCCTTCCGCCGACGAAGCTTATGTGATTGAGCGTTATCACCATCCTGAGCCGAGGTTGAAACTGGGCATAGCCCTTAGAGATTTCGCGACGGCTGCCATTGATGTATCAGACGGCTTGTTGGCCGATCTGGGCCATATTCTTGAGGCCTCCTCTGTCGGTGCGAGTATTGAGCGTTCCCGTGTGCCGGTGTCGCCTTCACTCAAGCGGTTGACCGGCTCCGCAGCCTGCGATTATGCGCTGCACTCCGGAGATGACTACGAGCTCTGTGTCACCATTCCTGAGGCAAGCTGGGCCAGCGCGCCATTGTCACTGAAGCAACAGCTTACTGTTATTGGTGTGATAGAGTCTATGCAGGGTTTGCGCCTGGATGGTGCTGATGTAGGGTCGGGGTCTGAGACAGTAGGTTTTGACCATTTCAGGAGAGAATCATGAGTCAGGAAGATCAGTGGCCAGAGCCGGATTTGCCCCAGGCTATTCTGCCTCCGGGTTTTCTGAAAAACCCCGTACACCTTTTGGCCTTCGGGTTTGGTAGTGGTGCCGCGTCCCGCGCTCCCGGAACCTGGGGTAGCCTGGCTGCCATTCCTCTATGGTATGGCTTTGCGTGGTTGCCACCTCTCGCCTATTGGCTTGTGGTTGTCCTGGCCTTCCTGGTGGGTATCTGGTTGTGCGGAAAAACAGCCGCTGACCTGAAAGTTCACGACCACGGTGGGATTGTATGGGACGAGTTCGTTGGGATGTGGATTGCCCTCGGGCTCTTTCCCGATCAGATTTATGGTGTATTGCTGGCGTTTCTGATTTTCAGGTTTTTCGATGTTCTCAAACCTTGGCCCATAAACTGGCTGGATGAGCGGTTGCCCGGCGGGCTGGGGATCATGGTGGACGACGTGGTTGCAGGTGGCATGGCGCTCCTGTGCCTGGTCGCGATTGATGCCTGGCTGGCGCCTTACATTCTTTAAAAGAAGCCTGGGCTGCTTAATTATATCTGGAGCGTTGAAGAGCCTTTAGTGCACCTGCTGCTCTTCCGGCAATAGCCTGACCACGTGCAGGAAGCGCTGTAGCCCGGTTTCCGCTCGATCCCTCGAGGCAAAGGGGCCACTGTCAAAACCCTCACGGGTTGTGAAATACCACTTGTTCCCGACGCAGAAAAACCTGCTACTACGAAAGGGGATGCTGCCCTCTTCTCCTGATCTGACCTGAGTATTCATGGCCGACTCCTGTGCAAGCGCCAAATATCTGCCTTGCGGGCAGCGTGTAATGGATAGGCGTTTGTTTAAAATTAATACAGATTCAGGGGAATTCAACATTTTTTAACAATTATGTGTTAGCTAGTTAAACCGTGACCGAGCGTTGTTTTCTTTTGCGTATCCGGTTGCCCTCAACATTGGCTGTGTTCAGAATACAGGATAACTGACCACAGCCTTCGCCCGTCGGTTCCTAACCTGTGCCCCTAAGGAGAAAAAATGAGTATCAGTCGCGTTTTGCGTGTTAGTCGTTCTGAGTTGCGTTATCCCGCCCGATGGTTGCAGTTGGTTCGGGTGTTGTTCCCCGCTTTGCTTCTTTCAGCGTTGGTTGGCTGCTCCTCTGCAGTTACCAAGCTCGAGACTTGGGAGGGGGATCCGGCGACTGCAGTGAATGCGGCTACGCTGAAAGCGCCAGGTGCTATTCAGGTCAGCCGAGTCAACGGGCGGAGCATGACTAACTATCTGATGGATGACCTGGCCCTGGATTATGCGCTACTTCCAGGTGAGAACGAGGTGGTGTTCACTTATAAAACTATCTGGGCCAAGTCTGGAGTAGTGGATAACGGTGAATCCAAAGTTCATGTGATTAAAAGCAAGCCCCAGGTCGCGCGATTTGAAGCTAGCCCTAACGAGACCTATAGATTCGAATTTGACAAGCCAGAGTCCCGTCAACAAGCCGAACAGGTCATGCCGGAGTTCTCTGCGGCGATCGTGGGGAGCGATGGTCAGACACGGGTACAGTCTTCAGACTGGTCGCCTGCGGAAAGCACTTCGGTTGGTCGGACCCCTCTGTCAGGAAGCACGGCCGCAGCGGGCGGAACTCTGTCAGAGGATGGTATGACGTCGTTGGAGCGCCTGAAAGCCATCTGGGCAACTGCTACTGACGAAGAGAAGAAAACGTTTTTGCGTTGGGCGTTTGAGTAAGCGTCTGGCCCTTTGCTAGCTGTTATCGCCTGAAGCGGCCCGTGAGCCGCTTCAGTGCGCCTTCCAATAAACCCATTGCGTTGTCTGCCAGTGTCTGGCTCCGGGTCTCGGTTAGCGGAGTATGTAATTCCTCAGGGTCAAGCTCGCTGGCCGCTTTCTCTATGGCCTCAAGGCTGTCACAGACATGCTTCCGGAGTGAATTGCCCTGGGGCACGACATCGGGGCAAACAGTAAAGTTGAGTGTCAGGCTGCCTTGATAACTCATGGCAACCACCACCAGCCCCATGCTGTCGAACAATGGTGCCGTATTATACTGCTGAGTCAGCTTCGCACCCTGCAAATAAAGGGGTACCTTAGGGCCGGGCACGTTGGTAATCGCCAAATTGAAAACAGGCCGATAGCGTTGGGCAATCTGCAGTTCTGAATATAGTCTGGCAGACAGCGCCAGCATATTTGATGGTAAAAGCTCTGTGAGCCGGTCTGCAGCAATCGCGTCACGATAGGGTTCCGAAGATACGGCGTTCCAGTGAATTTTCCTTATGCGCCGTGCCGGGTCGGGCTCGTTGGTGGCGAGGTCCAGCAGCATGGCTGACATCTGGTTTCCGGTGGTTCTGCTCAGAGTGCTTGAGCGCACTGAGATGGGCGTCATGGCAATCAGAGACTGGCGTGTATCTGCGTCTTGCGTTCCAAGGTATCGCTTCAGTGTTTCTGCACAAAGTCCAAGCACCACATCGTTAAGCGTGACATCACCCAGTGCCGCCTTGATCGCTTTGAGGCGGGACAACTCAACTTTAGCGGGTACGATCTGCCGATTCGGGGTGATTTTCCGGTTAAACGGACTGTGAGGTGCTGAAAATAGGGGGAATGGAAGAGGAATCTTCAGCAGTTGTTTCTGGATCAGCCCTCGGGCAGTTGTCTCCGCAGCTCCCGCTGCCAGAGAGGCAAATCGCCAGGGCGTGCGCAGGATATTGGCTCCGGCCTGGATTATCACCCTCTCCTCGGACGGCTTTGGGCGCGCCTTCCAGGGACGTGGCGCATTGATGGGCTGCGGTTGCGGAGTATACTCGAGAAGCTTGCCGATAATTTCTTCGCCACTGAAGGCGTCGATGGCTGCGTGATGCAGTTTGACAATAAGCGCAAACCCCTCCCGACCTTTTTTGCTGCTTTCTTCAGCATTCTTTTCGCCCAACTGAAAGCCATCCACGAAGGTTATATGCCACAGCGGGCGGTCCCGTTTTAGGGGCTCTTCGAGGATTTTCGACGCAAGAGTCATCAGGTTTGACTCACGGCTGTTTACGCCGAGGCTTACATAGGCCAGATGCCGTTCGATGCTGAATTCAGGATCATCAATCCAGTAGGGTCGCCCCAGACGCAGAGGTATCTCTTTCAGGCGTTGGCGGAAAACAGGCACGACATGAAGGCGGCTGCGCAGATGCGAAATAAAGGTACTGAAGGCCAGAGGTGCGTCCCTTTCGCTGGCGTCGAACAGGTAAATGCTGCCGATATGCATTGGCGCATTCGCGGATTCGAGATACAGGAAGGACGCGTCCAGTTCGGATAGCTGCCACATCAATGGGCTCCGTTCATTTTCCGGGTTTTTCGTAGTATAGATGAATGTGATCTAGCCTCGGTTGACTCATTTGCCTGTAAGCACTCTGCGCCGGAGGCATTATTCCGCCCGACTCGCCTCGAGGCCTTAAGCATCGAGCCATTCTGTAAGCGCTGAATCGCTGGTGAGTCGTTGCCAGAACCACATCAATGCTTTGCCTTTGTCGTCCGCATGCCTTGCTGCCTGCAACGCGACAGCCTGCCTTGGTTCGCACACCTGCTTTTCGATAAGTTGGCCTGAGGCAAGAAGCCCTTTCACTCGAGGCTTTGGCAGCCAGCCGACACCCAGGCCTGCTTTCTGTATGGCGATTTTATGGTCGATGTTTGCGCCGGTCAGCGTGCGTTGTCGGTGAAAAATTCCTGCGTGGCCGGCGGGTAGAGAACGGGAGGTGTCAGCCGCGACCGCGGCGGGAAAGCGGCAAATATCGTCTTCACTCAGCGGTTCTGGTGCCTGTGCCAGCGGGTGGTCAGGTGCAACCGCAAAAACAAAGCTCATTCTGCCAAGCATATGGCTGGTGAAGTTTCCGGTGGGCTTACTGATGTCGTCGGCACCAACAATAAGATCAGCCCTGCGGCCTTGAAGTGCATCCCAGGCGCCTGCAAAAACCTCTTCAGTAATCTGAACGTCAACCGGGATGCCCAGGGCGCAGAACTCTTTTATAGCCGGGAACAGACATTCTGCAGGCAGTAGCGAGTTGAACCCGATACGCAGTCGGGTTTCCCAACCCTGGGCAACTTGCCTGGTTGAATGTGCGAGGTTGGCGGCAGCATCAAGCAGCGTCCGTCCCTCTTTCAACAGGTAGAGCCCAGCCGGGGTGAGTGCCGCCCGGTGACCGCTCCGGTCGAACAGCGCAACGTTAAGGTCTTCCTCAAGTTTCTGCACGGTATAGCTGATTGCCGATGGCACCCGGAACAGCTCATTGGCGGCACCGGCGAAGCTGCCATTGCGATCGATGGCGTCGAGGACTTTTAAGGCGTCTATCGTGATGGCTGTTTGCATGTTCGAATTATCTGAGGTTGTTGGCCAGAATTGCGTGCTTGAGAGGGTAGCAGGGTGGCCGCTATTCTTCTTCGACTATTAGTATATTTATTGGAGTCAGTTATGGGTCTTCTCGTAGATGGTAAATGGCACGACCAGTGGTATGACACCGACAAGACCGGTGGTAAGTTCGAGCGCGAAGCCGCTCGGTTCCGCAACTGGGTGACTGCAGATGGCTCCCGGGGGACAGCGGGCGAGGGTGGTTTCAAGGCGGAGTCAGGTCGTTATCATTTATATGTCTCTCTGGCTTGTCCCTGGGCCCATCGCACCTTGATTTTTCGGAAGCTGAAGGGACTTGAGGCCCATGTGTCAGTGTCTGTTGTTCATCCGGATATGGTGGAGAATGGCTGGGAGTTCCGGCCCGGAGAGGACACGCACAGGGACGATCTTTACGACTTCCGTTTTATGCATCAGATCTATACCAGAGCCGCACCGGCGTATTCCGGTCGGGTGACGGTTCCGGTTCTGTGGGATAAGTATCAGCAGACTATTGCCAGCAATGAATCGGCGGATATTATCCGTATGTTCAACTCCGCGTTTGATAATCTGGAGGGAGTGAACACCGATCTGGACCTTTACCCCGATGCTCTTCGAGTAGAAATTGAGGCGGTAAATGAGCGGGTTTACAACACAGTGAATAACGGCGTTTACAAGGCGGGTTTTGCCACAGTTCAGGAGCAGTATGAAGAAGCCTACGCTGAGTTGTTTGATTCTCTGGACTGGCTGGAAGCCAAACTTTCCGGCCAGCGCTATCTGACGGGAAGTCGTATCACAGAAGCAGACTGGCGGCTTTTCACAACACTGATACGGTTTGATGCGGTTTACTACAGCCACTTCAAGTGCAATCGACAGCGTATCTGCGATTTTCCGGCGCTTTCAGGTTATCTGAGGGAGTTGTATCAGGTGCCTGGTGTAGCCGACACCGTGGATATTGATCAGATCAAGCGCCACTATTACGTGAGCCAGCGCACCATCAATCCGACTCAGGTCGTGCCATTGGGGCCGCTCCTGGATTTCACAGCTCCCCACGGTCGGAACAGGCTTAGCTGACTCTCGCTACAGCGACCTGGGTCAATAGTTTCAGCGCGTCTTTGTGGGGTGAGTCAGGGAGGGTGGCCAGAGTGTCAGAAGCTTTGGTTGCTTCGGCTATGGCTCGTTCCATGGTGTATTCCAACGCACCAGAGGCTTCAACAAGTTTCAGAATCCGTGGCAAGTCGTCGAGCCCACCTTTGCGGATGGCCTGGCGAATGAACTGACGGTCTCCCTCGCTGCTGTGAGTCATAGCGTGGATCAGAGGCAGTGTGGTTTTGCCTTCGGCCAAATCGTCGCCAACGTTTTTACCCATGGTGTCGGCATCGCCACGATAATCGAGAACATCATCCACCAGCTGGAAGGCCAATCCCAGGTGTTTGCCATAATCTTTCAGTGCTTGTTCCTGAGTGTCGTTGGCGTTCGCTAGCAAGGCGCCGGAGTGGGACGCCGCTTCGAACAGCATGGCCGTTTTGTTATGTATCACGGTCATGTACTGATCTTCGGTGAGATCCGGGTTCTTTACATTCATCAGCTGCATGACCTCGCCCTGAGCTATCACGGCCGTGGCGTGCGACAGAACCTCCATAATAGGAAGGCTCTTCAGCTCGACCATCATCTCGAATGCGCGGGCGTAGAGGAAATCACCTACCAGCACGCTGGGCGCGTTCCCCCAGTTTGCATTAGCTGTGCTCCGGCCCCGGCGCATATCCGATGTATCTACAACATCATCATGGAGCAGGGTGGCTGTATGTAGGAATTCGATCACCACAGCCAGTTTGAGGTGTTCGTCTTTACAGTAACCTGCGGCGCGGCTGGAAAGTAAAACCAGTAGAGGTCTCAGGCGCTTACCGCCGCTTTCAATAATGTACTGGGCTATTTTTTCTACCAGAGGGACATCGGAGGAAAGTCGCTGGATGATCAGGTCATTAACGCGGCTGAAGTCGTCCGCCACGGTGTCGTAAATGCGCTGGGCTGTCATGCGGCTTGTGGATCCCTTGCTGGTGTCTTGATTATGTAGTTGTCTAGTGTACTGATAATACAGGCAGGTTGCGGCAATGCTAGGTTTTGCCGCGGTTAGTGTCAACTTGGCTTGTATTGCGAAGCGCCTTTTCGTACAATCACGCGCCCAACTCATCCCAACCTGCGCTCCCTGCTATAGGGTCGCCAGAGCGCTTCCCTTAGAACCAGGTGGATAAGAGCAGGGATGGGTCAATCGCGGAGAATATTAATGTACGCAGTTATTGTTAGCGGTGGTAAACAGCACCGTGTAAAAGAAGGCGAAACTCTGAAGCTGGAAAAGCTGGAAGTGGAAACAGGCGGTAACGTCGAGTTTGACCGCGTTCTGCTGATTGCGGATGGCGACAACTTTAAAGTTGGCGCGCCGGTTGTTGATGGTGCCAAAGTGACTGCGGAAGTAGTCAGCCACGGTCGTCACGACAAGATTCAGATCATCAAGTTCCGTCGTCGGAAGCACTCGATGAAGCGTCAGGGCCACCGTCAGTGGTTTACTGAAGTAAAGATCACGGGTATCCAGGGCTAAGCTCTCGGAAAAAACCCCTTAATCAGGAGGCTTGTCATGGCTCATAAAAAAGCAGCAGGTAGTACCCGTAACGGTCGCGATTCCGAGTCGAAACGACTTGGTGTGAAGCGCTACGGCGGCGAATCAGTATCTGCAGGCAGCATTATCGTTCGTCAGCGCGGAACTCGTTTCCACGCAGGCGTAAATGTTGGCCTGGGCAAAGACCACACGTTGTTCGCGAAAGCAGACGGCCAGGTCAAGTTCGAAGTGAAAGGTCCGCAGAACCGCAAGTTCGTAAGTATCGTTCCGGCTGCTGCCTAAGCAGCGGCGATCCGGTTCTGTCGAACCTTGGGTAGTCCTGATATTCTGCTGTCACAGTTAGAAGTCAGAGCCACCCGGAGCCCCGCAAAGCTTCCTTGAGGCTGCGGGGCTTTTTAGTTTATGCGCTACGCGCAAAGGGTTGATTCATGAAATTCGTAGACGAAGCCACAATCATCGTTGAGGCCGGTAACGGCGGGCATGGCTGCCTCAGCTTTCGGCGTGAAAAATACGTTCCCAGGGGTGGCCCTGATGGGGGTGATGGCGGTGATGGTGGCTCCGTGTATCTCGAGGCGAGCGACTCGCTCAATACACTGGTCGATTACCAGTTCCAGCGTAAACACAAGGCCCCGGGCGGAGAGCAGGGTTCTGGGCGCAACTGCACCGGAACCAAAGGCGAGGATCTGGTGCTGCCGGTGCCGGTCGGTACCACAGTGGTTGATGTGGACACCCACGAAGTGCTTGGCGATCTTACCCGCGTTGGTCAGCGCCTGAAGGTGGCCCAGGGTGGGTTTCATGGCCTTGGGAATACCCGATTCAAATCGTCGATAAACCGTGCACCGCGCCAAACGTCCAAAGGCTCTGAGGGTGAGCTCCGGAACCTGCGCCTGGAACTGAAAGTTCTGGCGGATGTCGGTCTTCTGGGTTTTCCCAACGCCGGCAAGTCCACCTTTATTCGTTCTGTGTCAGCTGCGACACCTAAAGTGGCTGACTACCCCTTTACGACACTGGTGCCGAATTTGGGTGTGGTCAGTGTGCAGGCGCACCAGAGTTTTGTTATCGCGGACATACCCGGGCTGATTGAGGGTGCTGCAGAAGGCGCGGGCCTGGGTATTCGCTTTCTCAAGCATCTTGTGCGCACCCGTTTGCTGCTGCACCTGGTGGACGTGGCGCCGTTCGATGGTTCCTCGCCGGCTGAAGCTGTGACAACGATTGCCCATGAACTCGAAAAATTCAGTGAAACTCTGGCTGGCCGCGATCGCTGGCTGGTGCTGAACAAGGTGGATATGGTTCCGGAGGAGGACCGTGAGGCTCATTGCCAGGCTATCATTGATGAGCTCGATTGGCAGGGTCCGGTTTTCCGTATCTCTGCACTGAGCGGTGAAGGCACCAAGCCGTTGACGCAAGCGGTTATGCGCTGGATCGAAGAACGTGCAGAGGAAGAGGCTGAAAATCCCGAGATTGCCGAGCAGGAAGCTGCTAGGCGCAGGCGCATGGACGAAGAGGCCCGCATTGGTATTGAGGAAGAAAAGCTGGCTCGTCGTGCGGCCCGTGAGGAAGGTGACGATGACTTTGACGATGACGATTACGACGTTGAAGTGGTGTATGCGCCTGAGTAAATTCAGGGTTTCATAGCCGGGGCCATCCCGATAATCAGAAAGATATAGTGTCTGAATCATGACTGAACGCGCTCAGCTGCCTCAGGCTCGACGCCTGGTGGTAAAAATCGGAAGTGCTCTGCTGACCAATGATGGTCGTGGCCTGGATGTACCGGCGCTCGGGCTTTGGGTAGATCAGATGGCAGCGCTGGTTAAGCAGGGTGTGGAGTTGGTTGTGGTTTCTTCCGGCTCGGTCGCTGAAGGCATGAGTCGTCTTGGCTGGAAAAAACGCCCGGAAAAACTGCATGAGCTTCAGGCTGCTGCTGCGGTCGGTCAGATGGGTTTGGTCCAGACTTGGGAGGCTGAGTTCAAACGCCACGGTATTCATACCGCCCAGATTCTGCTGACCCACGATGACCTTTCCGACCGCAAGCGCTATCTGAATGGGCGCAGTACGCTCAGGGCCCTTCTGGACTTTGGTGTTGTGCCTATCGTAAACGAAAACGATACGGTAGTTACCGACGAGATCCGCTTTGGTGATAACGACACGCTCGGCGCTCTGGTTGCCAACGTGGTTGAGGCGGATGGTCTGATTATCCTGACCGATCAGCTAGGGCTGTTCGATAAGGATCCTCGCAAAAACCCCGATGCCCGATTGGTGACGGAGGGCCTTGCCGGTGATCGTGAGCTGGATGAGATGGCTGGCGGGAGCGCTGGTGCGCTTGGTCGTGGCGGTATGCAGACCAAGGTGCGCGCTGCGCGCCTGGCTGCGCGCTCTGGAGCCTTTACGGTAATCGCGGGTGGCCGTGAAGAAGGTGTCCTTGCGAGGCTTCGCCGGGGTGACGTTCTAGGCACTCTGCTGCTTCCCGAGCAGGGGCGTATTGCAGCGCGCAAGCAGTGGCTGGCCAGCCATTTACAGACCCGGGGTAAGCTGACACTGGATGACGGTGCAGTGAAGGTGCTTCGCCAGGGTGGGCGCAGCCTTCTGCCTGTTGGCGTCAAGGGTGTTGCCGGGCAGTTTCGCCGAGGCGAGATGGTGTCCTGTGTCGATCAGAAAGGGTGTGAGGTTGCGCGTGGGCTGGCGAATTACGACGCAGTTGAGGCCAGGGCAATAGCGGGCCATTCAAGCAGCAGTATTGCAGAGGTTCTGGGCTATATTTCTGATGAAGAAATGATTCATCGGGATAATATGGTGATTGTCTGAAATAAAAAAACCGGCTTAATAGCCGGTTTTTTTTATCGCAACAAGAGCTTTTGGTTAGCGCAAGGCGCTATCAGGCACTCTTCAGCGCTTTGATCTTGGCGCTCATGCGGCTCTTCTGGCGAGCAACCTTGTTCTTGGTGAAGATGCCTTTGTTAACCATGCTGTCCATAATAGGCTGGGCAGTCTGAAATGCGGCTTGGGCTTCTTCGTAGTTGCCAGACTCAATTTTAGTCTGAACTTTTTTCATGTACGTGCGAGTCATGGAACGCAGGCTTGCGTTGTGCTTGCGGTTTTTCTCGTTCTGACGTGCGCGCTTTTTGGCTTGCGGGGTATTTGCCACCGTAAAACTCCTGAAAGTACTTAAAATTCGTTACTGAATGATTCGTACGGAAAACTCTGAACAAAACGTTAACCAGAGGCTTCCTGAAATCGCGGGCGCGCCCATAACCAGCGCGTCGAAATAAATGACGCGGAACTATGCCGCTCAAACCTGTAAATGTCAATACCAAAGCCCATTTGATCCCATGATCCGAAAGGGCTGTGGTAAACTCCCGGCTCGCTGGATACGGGTTCAGGAGGGAAGCAGGTAATTCCCGAAATACCCGGCCGAAAGAGTGCGCAACCCGGATAGAAGCCCGCATGCCATCGCAACCCGATAAATCACCGGCGCAGCCGCCGGAGAAACAGTCACCGGTCAAAGCCCCGGGCCTGCTCAGGTCATCCGGTTTGGTCGGGGTGATGACCATGTTATCCCGGGTGCTGGGTCTGGTACGGGATATGGTGATTGCGCGCTATTTTGGCGCCGGGGCCGGAGCTGATGCCTTCTTTGTTGCCTTCAAAATCCCCAACTTTTTACGCCGGCTTTTTGCAGAAGGTGCGTTTTCTCAGGCGTTCGTACCTGTGTTGTCATCCTATCGAGAGAATCGCCCGGCCTCTGACGTGAAGCGTTTGGTCGATGCGGTTGCCGGCTCTCTAGGCCTTGTTCTGCTGGGTATAACCCTGGTTGCGATGCTCGGTGCGCCGCTTTTGACCGCCGTCTTTGCTCCAGGCTTCCTGGATGATGACGTCAAATTTGCGCTGACGAGCGATATGTTGCGCATCACCTTTCCTTATTTATTGATGATTTCCCTTACAGCATTTGCTGGCGGCATTCTCAATAGCTACGACCGTTTCGCAGTGCCCGCATTTACGCCGGTTTTACTCAATCTAGCCATGATCGGTGCTGCTGTGTATCTCACGCCGTTGATGAGCGAGCCGGTCATGGCTCTGGCTTGGGGTGTGTTCATTGCTGGTGCGCTTCAGTTGTTTTTCCAGTTGCCTTTCCTGATGCGACTGGGGCTTATGCCGCGACCTCGTGTTGACTATCGGCACGAAGGCGTCAGTCGCATTCTCAAACTAATGGTGCCGGCGCTTTTCGGTGTCTCCGTCAGCCAGATCAATCTCCTGCTGGACACGGTTTTGGCGTCTTTTCTGCAAACGGGAAGTGTATCCTGGCTGTATTATTCCGACCGGCTTTCCGAGTTGCCCCTGGGTGTCTTCGGAATTGCCATTGCGACTGTCATTCTACCCAGCTTGTCACGTAAACATGCCGCAGCCTCTGCAGACCAGTTTGCCGCCACGCTGGATTGGGCTGTTCGCGCCGTATTGATCATCGGCGTTCCCTCTGCGCTGGCTCTGGGGTTGCTTGCAGAGCCGTTAATTGCAACCCTGTTTCATTATGGCGAGGTTACGGACAGAGATGTCGCCATGTCGGCTCAGAGCCTGCGGGCCTATTCTTCGGGCTTGCTCGCCTTCATGGTTATCAAGGTTTTGGCGCCGGGTTTTTTTGCGCGGCAGGACACCAGTACGCCCGTGAAAATTGGCATCATCGCCATGGTGGCCAATATGGTTTTCAATCTGGCACTCATCGTGCCTTTGGCCCATGCTGGCCTGGCGCTGGCGACGTCGCTGTCAGCCTGGCTTAATGCGGTTCTGCTCTGGCGCGGGCTGAGGCGGCAGGGAGCCTGGCAAAGCCAGCCCGGCTGGGGAAAATATCTTGTACAGATCGGTCTCGCGAATGCTGCCATGGTTGCCGTCATCCTCTGGCTGAACATGCCGGTCATGCGCTGGCTGTCGGCAGACGGAATTCAGCGTTCGCTCCATATGGGAATGATGGTCGTGGCTGCCAGTGGTACCTACTTCCTCGTTCTTGCGTTGGCAGGGGTGCGGGTAAGACATTTTCGGCAGAGGTAAGGTATAATCGCGCGTTTTCTCACCAGCGCCTTGCACACAGACAAGCGCTGAAAGCCAACTGGCAAATGAAGGTTCGCATTGCATGCGTCTGATCCGGGGTCTGACCAACCTGAAAATACTCTCCAGGCAGGTGGATTCACCGCTGGCAGAAGGCTGCGTCGCTACAATTGGTAACTTCGATGGCGTCCATCTGGGCCATCAAACCATTATTGACCAGGTCAAAAATAAGGCGCGGGTGCTGGATTTGCCCTCGGTTGTGATCATTTTCGAGCCTCAGCCCAGGGAGTTCTTTCAGGGGCTTGAGGCGCCGCCAAGGTTGATGGGGTTTCGACATAAGCTGGGAGCCCTGTTGGCGGCGGGCATTGATATCGTGCTGTGCCTGAAGTTCGATGAAACTTTTCGCGGTTATTCCGGTATGGGCTTTATCGAGGATGTGCTCATCGAAGGGCTTGCGGTGCGCCATCTCGTTGTTGGCGATGATTTCCGCTTTGGGTGCGATCGTGCTGGAGATTTTCGGTTACTTGAGGCGGTGGGGGCAATTGTCGGTTTTTCTGTGGAAAATACCCACACAGTATCCGTTGCTGATGAGCGTGTAAGCAGTACCCGTATCCGAAACCTGCTTCTGGAAAGCCAGCTGGAAAAGGCCGAGGCCCTGCTTGGACATCCTTATCACATAGTCGGACGAGTCGTTTATGGCAGACAGTTGGGGCGCAGTATCGGATCGCCTACTGCCAATATCCTGTTGCGCCAGATGCCGCCATTGCGTGGCGTTTATGTGGTCGGCGCAAGACTTGAGAGCGGTGAGACGCAGGACGGTGTTGCAAATATCGGCTTGCGCCCGACAGTGGATGGTAAACAGCCGGCATTGGAAGTGCACCTCTTTGACTTTACTGGCACACTTTACGGCCAGCATATTGACGTTGTTTTCCGCCACAAGCTGCGGGATGAAGAAAAGTTCGACTCCATCGATGCGCTGAAAGCGCAGATAGCCAGGGACTTCGACTCTGCCAGAGTATGGTTGACCGAACATCCCGGGCAGAACATCACTGACTCAAACTGACCAAAAGAGTACGCACACAAACCATGAGCGACTATAAGCACACTCTGAATCTGCCGGAAACTGCGTTTCCTATGCGCGGCAACCTGGCCAAGCGCGAGCCCGAGATGCTCAAGCGCTGGCAGGATCTGGACGTCTACGCCAATCTGCGCCAGCAGCGCGAAGGGCGTGAAAAGTTCATCCTTCACGATGGCCCTCCCTACGCCAACGGCAGTATTCACATTGGTCACGCGGTTAACAAGATCCTGAAAGATATGATCGTGAAATCCCGTGGCTTTATGGGCTTCGATGCGCCCTACGTGCCGGGTTGGGATTGCCATGGTTTGCCTATTGAACACAAGGTCGAACAGGAAATCGGCAAGGCTGGAGTGAAGGTCGACTACAAGACCTTCCGTCAGGCGTGCCGCGATTACGCGACCAAACAGATCGCTGGCCAGAAAGCTGACTTTATACGCCTTGGAGTTATGGGTGAGTGGGATAAGCCCTACCTCACCATGGATCCGAAAGTGGAAGCCGGCATTGTTCGTGCTCTGGGCAAGATCGTCGCCAAGGGCCATCTGGTTCGTGGTTTCAAACCGGTTTACTGGAGTGTGGTCGGTCAGTCCGCGCTTGCTGAGGCCGAAGTGGAATATCAGGACAAAACTTCAACGCAGATCGATGTCCGCTTCACTGCTGTTGATCAGGCCAAAGCCTTGTCGCTGTTTGGTACCGACAAAGGCGAAGGTGAGGTGTCCATCGTTATCTGGACCACTACACCTTGGACCATTCCAGCCAACCAGGCTGTGTCGTTGAACGCTGACCTGGAATATTCGCTGGTGCAGGTTGACGCGGGCAATGGTCCCGAGCGCATGATTCTCGCCGCCGCCATGGTTGATGGTGTGATGGCGCGCTGGGAGATTGCGGATTTTGAAGTGCTGGCCACCTGTTTGGGCGCAGACCTTGAAAATCTATCCCTGCAACATCCGATCTACGATAAGCAGGTACCTGCAATTCTGGGTGACCATGTTTCTATCGATGCGGGTACCGGTGCAGTACATACGGCACCGGATCACGGTATGGAAGACTTTGTCGTGGGTAAATCCTACGACATTGGTACGCTAAACATGGTGCAGGCTGACGGCACGTACACCAGTGCTGCCGGTGAGTTTGCGGGCATCCATGTTTATAAAGCGGACGATCCGGTCTGTGAGGCACTGGCTCGCGAAGGCAAGCTCGTGCGCAAGGAAAAGTTCCGCCACAGCTTCCCCCATTGCTGGCGCACTAAAACGCCGCTGATCTACCGCGCAACGCCGCAGTGGTTCATCAGTATGGATAAAGAGAATCTCCGCGCAAACGCACTTGAAGCCATCAAGGGCGTGCGCTGGGTGCCTGCCTGGGGGCAGAATCGTATTGAGGCGATGTTCCAGCAGTCCCCGGATTGGTGTATCTCACGCCAGCGCACCTGGGGCGTGCCGATTACGCTGTTTATCCACAAAGAAACTCAGGAATTGCACCCGGATACCCAGAGTCTGATTGAGAAAGTGGCTCAGGCTATCGAAACCGGCGGCATTGATGCTTGGTATGAAATAGATGCCAGCGAACTGCTGGGTGACGATGCCGATCACTACGAAAAGGTTCTGGATACGCTGGATGTGTGGTTCGATTCCGGGGTGACCCACGAATCTGTTCTGCGGGTGCGCCCGGAACTGGGTCAGTTCCCTGCTGATATGTACCTCGAGGGCTCTGACCAACACCGTGGCTGGTTCCAGTCTTCTCTGAAAACCTCCATTGCCATGAACGGAGTTGCGCCATACCGGCAGGTGCTTACTCACGGTTTTACCGTGGACGGCAAAGGCCTGAAGATGTCCAAATCCCTGGGCAACGTGATCGCGCCTCAGGAAGTCATGAATGAGCTGGGTGCCGATATTCTCCGCCTGTGGGTTTCTGCTACTGATTACAGCGGCGAGATGACAGTTTCCAAAGATATCCTGCGGCAAACTGCCGACGGATATCGGCGTATCCGTAATACCTCACGCTTCCTGCTGAGCAATCTCACAGGTTTTGATCCGAAGCAGCACATGGTTGCTCCGGAAAATATGATTGCCCTGGATCGCTGGATGGTGGATCGCGCTCTCCAGTTGCAGAACGAACTGCATGAGGACTACCAGAACTACGCATTCCTGCGCATCTATCAGAAAGTGTACAGCTTCTGTGAAGCGACCTTGGGAGGCTTTTACCTCGACATCATCAAGGACCGCCAGTACACCACTCAGGCCGACAGCCTGGCGCGACGCTCGTGCCAGACGGCGCTATATCACGTGGCCGAAGCCCTGGTGCGCTGGATTGCTCCAATTCTGAGTTTCACGGCTGATGAGATCTGGCAGCACCTGCCGGGTGAGCGCGGCGATACCGTGTTCTACGAAACCTGGTATGAGGGCCTTACAGCGCTTCCTGACGATGTCGAACTTGGCAGGGATTACTGGCGCCGGATATACGGTGTAAAAGAAGCGGTGAATAAATGCATGGAAGAAGCCCGTGCCCGTGGTGAAATCAAAGGGTCACTGAGTGCTGAGGTTACGCTTTATTGCGAAGGTGAACTGGCGGCTGATCTGGAGTTTCTCGGGGAAGAGCTTCGCTTTGTCCTGATTACCTCCGAAGCAATCGTGAGGCCGGTATCGGAAGCAGGCGGGGCAGAGACGACCAGCTATGAGGGGTTGCTGGTGAAAGTGACTCCGGCGACTTACGCCAAGTGCGAACGTTGCTGGCATCACCGGGAAGATGTGGGAACGAATACTGCCCACGAAGACCTGTGTGGCCGCTGTATTACGAATGTTGAAGGGCCGGGTGAAACCCGCTCGTTTGCCTGATGGAATTGGCAATGGATGAGCAGGTAACGGGAAGCAAATTGAAGTGGCTCTGGCTGGCGGTTCTGGTGATTGCTCTTGATCTCGGCACCAAAGCCATGGCCACAGCCATGCTCACCTACGGCAATCCGGTGCCGGTGATTCCCATGTTCAACCTGACGCTCCTGCACAACACCGGCGCAGCGTTCAGTTTCCTGGCGGGAGCGGCCGGCTGGCAGCGTTGGTTCTTTGTAACGCTGGCGCTCGTGGTCAGCGTGGTACTGATCGGCTGGCTGAGAAATCTTCAGCGTCATGAGACCTGGTCGGCCATTGCTATCGTACTGATCCTCGGTGGGGCGCTCGGTAATGTATACGACCGGGTTGTGCACGGTTATGTTGTCGACTTCCTGCATTTCTACTGGCAGGACTGGCACTTTCCCGCATTCAATCTGGCTGATACCGCGATTACCATAGGTGCCGCCATGATGATCATTGATATGTTCCGCAAGCCTGCTGAATCCGGCACGCCTGAGAACGGGAGCGAATAAAGCCCATGAAAGAATTGCCTGTAGATAAGGGGACGCGCGTAACCCTGCACTTTGCGCTGAAGTTCGATAGCGGTGAAGTTATCGATTCTACCTTCGATAAAGATCCTGCAACGCTGGAAATCGGTGACGAAAGCCTGCCGGAAAACTTTGAGTCCTACCTGATGGGCATGAGGGCCGGCGACAAGGCCAGTCACCAGGTGCCACCGGAGAAGGCTTTTGGTCAGCGAAACCCCAATAATGTACAGACCTTCAAGCGGCACGAATTCAGTGCGGATATGGTGCTGGATCCCGGCGTTATGATTTCCTTTGCCGATGCGCGCCAGCAAGAGTTGCCCGGGGTGGTCAGCCGGGTAGAAGGCGATGAAGTGGAAGTGGACTTCAATCACCCGTTGTCCGGGCGTACACTGACTTTTGATATCGAAGTTATTGACGTAGAACCGGCAGGGCAGACGCACTGATTATGCAAATAAGACTGGCAAACCCCCGTGGCTTTTGTGCAGGTGTGGATCGCGCCATCGAGATCGTAAATCGCGCTCTGGATGTGTTTGGCGCGCCCATTTACGTTCGTCACGAGGTTGTGCATAACAAATTCGTGGTCAACAACCTCCGCAACCGCGGGGCAATCTTTGTAGATGAGTTGGATGAAGTGCCAGACGACAAACTGGTTATCTTCAGCGCGCACGGAGTATCCCAGGCAGTGCAGAGTGAGGCTGCCCGCCGTGGCCTGAAGGTATTCGATGCCACTTGCCCGCTGGTTACCAAGGTGCACCTGGAAGTCATGCGCTATAGCCGGGATGGCCGTGAATGCGTGCTGATTGGGCACCAGGGCCATCCGGAAGTGGAAGGTACTATGGGGCAGTACGACCACAGTAACGGTGGTAATATTTATCTGGTCGAGAACGAAGATGACGTGTCGCGTCTGGAGGTAAGCGACCCGGCACATGTTTCCTATGTTACCCAGACCACGCTTTCCATGGACGACACCGCCCGGGTTATTGACGCACTGCGCGAAAGGTTCCCGGACATTGAGGGCCCACGTAAAGACGATATCTGCTACGCCACCCAGAACCGGCAGGATGCAGTAAAGCAGCTTGCCGGTGACTGTGACTTGATGCTGGTTGTGGGCTCACCCAACAGCTCCAATTCCAACCGCCTGCGTGAACTGGCGGAGCGCATGGGTACGCCGGCTTACTTGATTGATGAAGCATCGCAGATTGATCCGCAGTGGCTGGAAGGCAAAGAATCAGTCGGCGTTACCGCGGGTGCCTCGGCGCCAGAAGTGCTGGTTAACGATGTGATTGCCCGCCTGCAGGACCTTGGGGGCAGTGTGCCCGAAGAGATTGCCGGGCGTGAGGAGAATATTGTTTTTTCTATGCCTAAGGAATTGCGGATTGATGCCGTCAATGTTTCCTAACGATGCTTTCTTAGAAGCATTGCAATAAATGCGAGGCTAGGATTACAGAAAAATTGTGATGCAAGCCTCGTTTTGAGCGCCCTTCTACCGTTTATCCCCCCTGAGTGTCCGCTTATCACGCCGCACTAGCTTGATTGTGCCGGCCTGTTTATCCTCTGACTAAAAGAACAGGATGATGAGTCTATGTCTGTCAAGTTCAGAAATGGTTTTACTCTGATAGAGCTCCTCGTACTTATGGCGGTATTGGGAGTTGTCGCAGCTATTGCGGTGCCGAATTTCTCTCGGCTTATCGAAAGTAACCAGCTCACGACAACCACCAACGACTTGGTGGGCGCGCTGAACACCGCGCGTGCCGAGGCAGTTCGATTAGGTGGGCCGGTGTCTTTGGTGCCTAATCCGACTTTCACCGAAAGCTATCAGGTCACTGATGGTGGGTCAGTGATCAGTGAATTTCAGGGTGCATCAGGCCAGTTCACGATTGCTCTGACGAACGGGGGTAATCCAAGATTCGGTGCAACTGGTTTACTGCTGAGTGGTGGTTCGGAATTCAGTGTATGCAGGGCATCTGGTGAAGATGGGACCAGAGTAAGAATAACTGCCGGTGGCCAGATCAGATCGGCGCGGATCACTTGTCCATAATGAGGTTGTCACGATGATAAAACCCCTTTTGTCAGGAAAGCCTCAGCGTGGATTCACCATGATAGAGGTTCTGATTTCGATTTTGGTGCTCGCAATAGGCCTCCTGGGTGTGGCTGGTGTCCAGTTGGTGTCCATGCAACAAACTGTCAACTCGACGCTGCGCTCTGAAGCCACCATGTATGCTCAGACGGTTGCGGAACGATTGCGGTCGAATGGTGGTGCCACGCTTTCCACAGCCCAGATGGATAGCCTGAAAGCACAAATGCTGGCCGATCTTGGGGCGGGAGCCGATCTTAAGGTGACCATGAACGGAACCGCAACTTCCGCTGAGGTGGAGGTGACCTGGGTAGAGCGAGATTCCTTGAATTCAGCTGCTGCTGATGGCTTGGTAACCCAAACTTTGACTGTGGATGCGAGATTGTAAATGAAGCGCCTCTTCCGGTTTTCAGTGAATCCGGCAACCCAAACTGGGTTGTCGCTAATTGAGTTAATGATCGCGTTGTTGCTTGGTACATTGCTGACGGTGGGGCTTGTTCAGGTTTTTACATCCAACAGCCAGTCGTTTCGCCATAACGAGGCCGCAGCCAGATCTTTGGAGTCTGGGCGGATTTCAGTAGATATATTGTCCCGTGCCATTCGTAATGCAGGCTTTTTTGGTTGTTTCCCTGTAAATGGCATAACCAATAGCCTGGACAGTACCGATGGCGAATACGATGAGGTTCGGCATGGTTTTGTTACCTTGGGCGTATCGGCCACAGAAACCGGTGGTTATACCGAACGTCCGGGTGCGGCTACTGCAGGCACGGATTTTATTAATGTCACCGGGGTAAGGCGTCCTGGAGCAATTGTGAAATTGGGTGCTGATTTGACCGCTACCAATGACATCCAGCTTGAAGATAGCGATGAAGATGGTGCGGATGATCCTGGCAGTCTGGTCGTTAACGATCTGGCATACATCACTAATTGCGAGATGGGCGATATTTTCCAGATATCGGAACTTACCACCTCCGGTAACGACATCACACTGAAAGCTGATGACAGTGCAGGTGCCGATGGTAACCCGGGAAATGATCTGAGTGGGAATATTCCGCTCGCATGCACGTCAGTGGGATCATGCCTGAGCACTGTTTATGCGCAAGGCACGGAGATTTTTGAGCCTTACAGCGAAGCCTATTTTATTGGCACAGCTGCGGACGGTGGCAGTTCCCTGTTCATGAGACAGGCTGACGGAACAGATATTGAACTGGTCGCTGGTGTTGAGGATATGAGCGTGCGGTTTGGCGAAGGCACGGTTGCGGCGGGTGTTCAGAACTGGCGCGAGGCTTCGGCGGTTACTAGCTGGGATGATGTGCTCGCGGTGGAGGTAAGCCTCCTGATAGCTTCACCGAGTGATAACGTTATGGACAGCACTCAAACCTATTGCTTCCCAGGGTGGGAGGACTGTGTCACCGATACGAGCAAGCTGACAACGGCGGGAGACGAGCGGATGTATAGGGTATACACATTTTCCAATACTCTCAGAAATCCGTTCTAGAAGGATGGTACAAATATGCAAATAGCGAACAAACAGAAGGGTGCAGCGCTGTTGTTGTCACTGGTGATATTGCTGGTGCTGACTTTACTGGCGGTTTCGGGAATGCAGGGCAGTATCATGCAGGAGCGTATGTCGACGGCTCAGCGAGACGGTATGTTGGCATTGGAGACTGCGGAAACGGCCATGCGTGAAGCCGAAGCAACACTCGACGGCCTCTCTGATCTGGACGATTTTGGCTCGGTAACTGGTTTTCATGATGGAACCGATCCCAACGGTCTGGCGCCGTCTCCGTTCGCGTCGGAGAGCTGGGAGCTGGATGGCTCCGGTGATCCCAAGGAGGCAATTAAGGGGACTGCGGTGGGCGGTGTTACCCCTCTATATATGTTTGAGTACAAGGGCAAGGTTGTCGTGGATGCTGAAGCTCAGCTGCCACGGGACTTCAGCCAGTATGGTTCGGAGGGCTCCGCTGAATTTGATTACGCACGTATCCTTGTAAGAACCGCCGGACCTTCGGGTACGAGCATGCGCTTACTTGAGGGTTTTTATGTATTTCTGCCCACTGGGCTGGGAGGAGGTAATCCATGAGCACGTTAGATCTTAAAGTTATGGTGTCTGCTGCTTTACTCGTTCTTCCCACTGCGGGCTATTCTGCGCGGCCTGATTTTGCGCAGGAACCCTTGTTTATCGGGAGTGCGGTGGCACCGAATCTGATGTTTATTCTGGATGACTCAGGTTCCATGGCCTGGGAATATATGCCGGATGATATAAGTGGCTATTACAGCATACAGAGTGTAAACGGCGACCAGGATGGTGAAAATGCGAATTATCGATTTTACTATTCTTCGCAAGTTAACAAAATCTGGTACAACCCCGCTGTGACATACAGCCCCCCTCTTCAGGCAGACGGAACGGGAACTCTTCCTAACTCTTCTTACACCTCAGCACCCTATAATGGGTACAGCAGCGGCAGTGGCTCTACAGACTTGAGTGATAGATTTGCGATCAGAAACTACAACGTTGAGGGCGGTGGTTTTTACTGGCAATTCAATAGCTCTTCATCCTGCGATGCAAATCCCAGGCAGGATAGCTGTTATACCTATGTTTCGGTTAATGGCCTGTCCGAAAGCGAGAAAACGAATTTTGCAAACTGGTATTCGTATTACAACACGCGTGTTAAAGCCGCGAGGGCTGGCATCAGCACGGCATTCTACAACCTGCCAGAGAGCTTTCGTCTTGGTTGGGGGCGTATTAACCGAGGCTCTCATTCAGTGGACGACGCCTCTAGTATCCGTGCGGTTGAAGAGGGCGTAAGAGAATATAGCACCGACAGGAGAGAAGACTTTATCGACTGGCTTTATGATGCGCCCTCTAGTGGCGGCACGCCTTTGAGGCGGGCTCTGGAAGGCGCAGGGAGGTATTACGAACGCAGCGAGAAAGCCTGGTCGGATGATCCGAGTAAGAGCGTAAGTAACACCAACCCAGTTCGGGAATGCCGGCTGGCCTATACGATTTTGATGTCTGATGGTTATTACAACGGTAGCAATCCAGATGAAGATATTGACTGGGCAGATGATGAGGATGGCTCTCCAATATCGAACAACAAAGGTGATTCGTTCCAGTATATTAAGGGCGACCCGTTTGAGGATGGAAGCCGTCGCTCGCTAGCCGATGTCTCAATGTATTACTGGAAGCGGGATCTGAGAACGGACATAAATAATTATGTGCCAACCTCTGAGAAGAACCCCGCATTCTGGCAGCACATGTCGACTTATACCGTGGGGCTGGGTGTAGAAGGATCGGTTGATCCTGTTGCCGCGTTCAATGCCATAAAAACCGGAACCTATATTGACTGGTGGGGTGGATCATCAAACGAAGATAAAGTAAACGATATGATCCACGCTGCAGTTAATGGGCGAGGCGGGTTCTTTAGTGCGGCAGACCCGGAAAGTTTTGCCACAGAGCTTGCGGGAACTGTCGGAGATATTGTTGCTGAAGCTGGTTCTTCCACAGCGGTTGAGTTCGACGTTTCTTCTTTCCAGGAGGGCGCGCTGATTTTTGCATCCCAGTTCGACCCTAACGGATGGACGGGTGACCTGAAAGCGGCGGAGTTAGGTGGTACTGCGGCGAACCCTGTTGTACCTGACATGAACGACGCAATAGCGAACGGTGACGGCTGGTCTGCACGGACTATTCTCGATGACCGGGATCTGTCGACCGATGACAGGGTAATCGTTACCTTTGGCAATGGAGCAAAAGGATTCCGGTGGGATGATCTGTCTGCCAGCCAGAAAAATGACCTCCGGTATGGAAGTGTCGGCGATACCGTTGCTGAGCAGCGGCTTGCTTATATTCGAGGGGACTTGTCTTTTGATGAGACCACTGGATGGCGTAAACGTGGTAGCCGCCTGGGATCAATTGTTAATTCCTCACCGGAGTATGTTGCGGCGCCTCGAGGGATATGGCCTGATTCGGCGCCTTTCGGAACTACATCCAAGCGCTTCTCCGATTTTGTCGAAGATAACGAGTCACGTGCGCCGGTTGTGTACTCCGGTTCCAATGACGGAATGCTCCATGGTTTTAGCGGAACGGCGAGCGGGGGTAATGAAGTGCTCGCGTACATTCCAGGGTTTGTCTATAACTCGACTGCGAACAATGCCGGGTTGCACTTCCTGACAGATCCCTCCTATCAGCATCGGTACTATGTGGATCTGGAAATCCGTCAGCAGGACATCTTTACCAAGGGCAAGGAGATTGATGGCTCTCTGACTACGGATGAAGACTGGAGAAGTATCATCGTTGGTGGTGGTCGTGCAGGCGCAAAAGGTATTTTTGCTCTGGACGTTACCGATCCTTCCGGTTTTTCTGAAGCAAATGCCGAAAAAATTGTGCTCTGGGAGTTTACAGGTACTGATGACAGCCGTATGGGTTATGTTACTCAGGCCCCTATCATCGGTGTGACAAAATGGGGCACAGATACACGCTGGACTGCTTTTGTATCTAATGGATATAACTCCGATACAGCCAGTACCGGATTTTTCATGCTCGATATTGAGGGCGGAATGGACGGCACCTGGGATGCTGCTGATGTTCGTTATGTCGAGTTTGAAGGTGGCGGTGACGGCCTTTCTCCTTTGCTGGCCCTCGACACCACGGGTGACTATCTGGTAGATCGTGTTTATGCAGGTGACCTGGATGGCAATCTATGGGCCGCGAAACTGAGTGGCACCGGTACCTGGGCCTCGACCTATCAATCGGGTGGATCTCCAGAACCTGTTTTTACTGCAGGGTCTGATCAGCCGATTACAGCGGCGCCAGTTGCGGCGGCAAACAGTACAACTTCCCGTGCAGGTAACCTTCCGAACCTGATGATTTATTTCGGTACAGGTCAATACCTGGAGGCAAACGATGTTACTTCCAATGATACTCAGTCTGTGTACGGTATCTGGGACAGAGGTAGTTCTGGTCTGACGCGTAGCAGCCTGGAGTCACGCAGTATCACCCAGGGAACGCTGGAGGTTTCCGGTGTAACTACTGACGTTCGCTATTCGACTGGCGATGCAATGGACTTTACAACGGTCAAAGGCTGGTACGTTGATCTGCCTACGAACGGGGAGAGAGCTGTGGTCAGCCCTCAGGTTCGTGGAGAGTTCCTGTATCTGAACACTACAATCCCGGATCAAAACCCCTGCCTTGGCGGCGGCAGTGGTTGGTTGATGGCATTTGGTCTGGATGGCCGGACTCCTGAAAATCGTGCTTTCCTTAAATTCGGAGATAAGGTTGCGGGGTACCGGAGCAGCGGCTTACCGAACCAATCTACTATTTTGGGTAATTTCCGCTTCACTCCGGGCAGTGATGATGATGACGCGGTGGACGTTGTTGAGATTCCGCCTCTTAGCGGATCCGTGGCCAACGCAGGGCGACGTGGCTGGAACGAGCTGGTAAACGAATAGGCCGGCCGGAAACGTCACCGATCAGATAATAGAGGATAACTGCATGAGAATATTATTTTCGATCATTGTTGCAACGACTCTGGGCGTGTGGAGCCTGAGCTCAGTGGCCCAGGAGAGGGTGACTCCTGATTCCCAGGGTTATAGTGATTCAGGCGTCGAGGGAGCGCAGTACGCGGTACTCGACGCCGTCTATCGGGAAGATAGCCGGATCGTTATAGATGACCGTGAATACTTCCTCGAAGGCTCTGTCACCGTCAATAACCAGGTTATTTCAGCAGGTAGTGCGATGGCTATCCTTCGGGAGGGGCAACGCCTGTTAAATGTTGTTGCTGAGTACAAGGGTGATGATGGACGTTTGGTGTTGCAGGGAGTGGATACATTTTGAACATTAATCTGGGCACGGGCTACCGGGGGCGAGCAGCCGGTTTTACTCTGATCGAACTGATGATTGTCGTGGCAATCATTGGAATCATTGCCGCAATCGCTTATCCCTCCTACGTGGACAATGTTCGACAGACTCGCAGGGCGACAGCTCAGGCGGATCTTATGGAGCTTGCGCAATGGATGGAGAGGCAATATGCGGCGGACTTCTCTTACCTTGAGGGTGGCAATCAGCCGGTATTGCCGTTTACCCAGTCTCCGCGAAACGGAACGGCTTTTTACAATTTCAGCTTGAATGGCGCTGCAACGGCAAATGCCTTTTCAGTGCAAGCCGTTCCGGCAGGCGATCAGGCGAACGATGATTGTGGGACATTAAGGTTGGCCCAGACAGGAGCAAAAACATCGACGTCCGGAACTAACTGTTGGTAGCGGTGGCCAGGCTAACAGTGAAGTGGTCGGCCTTGTGAGTCCTCAGGGATACCGTCATTATCCGTATCCCTGGCAATTCTTACCCGACCGCCCCGACTGATTATGATCTGGCCTGCTAACGCGGGATCTCGCGATTCGGGACACCATGTAATGTTACCCAAGTCGCTGTGTATGAATCCGGTAGGTCTGAATTGAAAAAAACTTCGGTTTAGCGAGCGGGCTATAAGGCGTCCGTTGCCGCTTGGGGAAATGGTTCTGAGAAGGTTTTCATTTGCGATTAGTTTTCTGGTGTTGTCAGAATCCAGAAAAACGTGAATGTTGCCATTCCAATCTCTGCCACAAGTGCGAGTGGCGTCAAGCGGGCATACCGTGATAATGGCCCCGTGCATTACAGCATGTTGCCTGGCAAACGCAAACACCCCCATCAGGTCATGCAAGGCGCCTTTTCGTTCCTGATTGCTGATGAGGGATGTGAATGAGGGTAGCGCGATATTTACGAGAATTGCAGCGATAACCACCACAATCATTAATTCCAAAAGTGAAAAGCCACGACTTTTGTGAGCAAGCATTGTCCAACATCCATGTAACAGTGATTAATTAGCGAACGCATCCTGCGTGCCGCTGCGATAAGGTATACAAGATACCTTGAAAACTACTCCATCCCCAACTTCTTCAACCGATACCGCAATGCTCTGAAACTAATCCCCAACCTCTTCGCCGCCGCCGTTTTGTTCCAGCGGGTCGCCTCCAGTGCTTTTTCAATAGCCTGTCGTTCGATTGACTCCAGGTAGCCCTCCAGATCAATGTCACCCTCCGGTACCAAAGCCGGGCTGGCGTCTGCAGTCGCTGCGCCATTGGCGCCGCCCCCTCCACAGCTCAGGCCGTTGCCAAGATGCAGATCATTAGCGCTAATCTTATCGGCATCACACAGGGTAAAGGCGCGCTCGAGGATGTTTTCCAGTTCCCGCACGTTGCCCGGGAAATCATGATCTTTCAGTCGGTCAATTGCGTCCTGAGTGAGCGTTGCCGCATCGCACTCGTATTCCCGGGCAATGCGTTCAAGTATGTGGTTTGCCAGAAGCGCGATATCGTCCTTGCGATCCCGAAGGGGAGGTACAGCAAGCTCGATGACATTAATCCGGTAAAACAGATCCTGTCGGAAGCTGCCTTCCTGAACCAGCTCTGCCAGATTTTTGTGGGTCGCACTCAGTAATCTTATGTCGACGGGCAGTTCTTTGGTGTCGCCTACCGGGCGCACCGCTTTTTCCTGAATGGCGCGCAGCAGTTTTACCTGCATGGCGAGGGGCAGGTCGGCCACCTCGTCCAAAAACAGCGTGCCGCCGTCGGCGGAGCGGAAGAGCCCGTCTTTGTTTTCGACAGCGCCCGTAAAACTGCCTTTTTTATGCCCGAAAAACTCGCTCTCCATCAACTCTGACGGAATTGCACCGCAGTTTACGGCAATGAAAGGCCCGGTGTTGCGAGGGCCCTGCAAGTGAATCATCCGCGCGACCAGCTCTTTACCGCTACCGGACTCACCACTGACAAAGACAGGTGCCTGGCTTCTCGCCAGTTTTCGGGTCTGGTTGCGTAACTTCTTAATGTGCGCAGAATTGCCTAGCAGAAGGCCTGGCTCATCGTTGTTGTCATCGATAACAGGGCTTGGCTCCGATAGCTTCAGGGCGCTGTTTACCAGTTCCCGGAGCCTGGAGAGCTCGACCGGCTTGGAGACGAAGTCAAATGCGCCGGCTTTCAGCGATTCAATTGCCGTATCCATGTTGCCATAAGCGGTGATAACAGCAACGGGCGTGTCCGGTCGGTGCTGCTGGATCCACTGCACCAGCTCTATGCCGTTGCCGTCTGGCAGGTTCATGTCTGTCAGACAAAGCTGGGGAGTGTGCTGCTCCAGTAGTCTGAATGCACCTGCGAGATCTGCAGCAGTCAGGGTTTTAATACCCATCCGTGTAAGGGTAATTTCGAGGAGGTCCCGGATGTCGGGCTCGTCGTCAACAATCAGAGCTGTATGGGTGGTCATCTTGTTCTATCAATTCCGTTTTGTCAGTTCCACGTCAAATCATGCGCCCAGGGTGGGCAAAGGTAATGCGGAAACAACAGCCGGGTTGGTCGTCTTCCACAAGGGATAAGTGGGCCTGATTAGACTCGCACAGTTCTCTCGCCAGATAAAGCCCCAGACCTGTGCCGCCCTTGTCAGTGGTGTAAAAGGGTTCGAACACCAGGTGGCTTGAGTCTTTAGCCAGGCCAGGGCCAAAATCTCTGACATCCACGTAGGCTCGCCCGCCATCTGCCGTAGCGCCTGCCCGCAATTCAATTTTGCGTTCACCGGTCTGCTGTTGGCTGTAACGCAAGCCATTGTCACACAGGTTTACCAGTACCTGTTCGATCTGGCTTTTATCAAATCGGGCCTCGGGCATATTCGAAGCTGTGCTCAATATCACGGTTGTGCTTGGTATGGTGTTGTCCTGAGTCTGGAGAAAATCCGTTCTGAATTCCTCCAGCCAACTATTTAAATCAACCAGGTCGGCACGGGCTGATTTGCGCCGGGAAAGGCTGAGCACATTCTCGATAATTCCATTTGCCCGCCGGGAATGGCGCTGGATAATGCCCAGCATTTGCTGATCTCCGGTGTCGAGATGGGGCGATTCCTCCATCAGCTGGGCCGCATGGCTGATGGCTCCAAGGGGGTTGCGAATTTCGTGAGCAATCCCGGCCGTCAGCCGACCGAGTGATGCCAGTTTCATCTGCTGGGCCTGTTGGGTCACTTTGCTCATGTCTTCGATAAATACGAGAATCTGGTCTCCGCGCTCCTGATCAAGCTGGGTAAAATTAACTTGCAGGAGCGGCGAAGTGGGGGCCGACTGGAAGGGTTCTATTCGCCTTGCGGGATTTCTAAGCCAGTCTTCCAAACCGGATTTGAGAAGGGTGGGCAGGGTTCTCGGACGAGTTGGAGGCGTTCCTTTATCGGTGGGGATGCCAAACAGCAGTTCTTCAGCCGCCGCGTTCGCGAGCCGTATTTGGCCGAAACGGTCAAGCACAAGAATACCGGTGCGCATGCGCTGAATAATCTGTTGATTGATTTGCTCGAGTTCCACAATGCTTTGTGCGCGGCTGCTGGCCAGAGCCTCGCTGCGCATCATTCGCCGCGAAATATTCTGCAAAACAAATGCAGTAGCGAAATACAGGATACCAAGAGAGCCGGCGCGCACCATGTCATCGGCTGCACCCCCGATTGTCAGCACTGCCCAGCCAGAAATACTGAGAGAGCATATGGCCGCAAGGGCCGCATAAAATGTTCCCGTGCGGCTGGGGTTAAGGATGTTGCCAGCGGCGACAGAAACAATCACGAGATTGGCCAGCCCGTTAGTGATGCCGGTGCTGGCAAACAAAAGGCCGTGCAGAATCAGAATGTCCAGCAATATGGATAACGTGATGTGTCGCTTGCCTGGCTGAAACCCCGCAAGCATCGTCAGCCCAATGAAGCTGTTCAGAGCGAGATAACCCATTACGCCAAACTGGTAGTAATCCAGAAGCCGGAAACGGACGTCAAAATTGACCGGGTCAACAAACAGCAGGGCGACCAGCACGAGGCTGATCACAACCCGGTAATGATTGTAAATGCGGAACAGTTTTCCTTGCTGAAAGCCGGGGGCTCTTTTGCCGGAACTGACTGCTGATACCGTGTCTGTCGCCATGGTTTTCGGAAATCCGTTGTTGAGCAGAAGAAATCAGGGTCTGTGGGAGGTTATAATAGCCTTTTCGTGGCAATGAGTTACAGGAGCCAATCTATGTCTGTTTCCGGGAGTACCCCGCTTTCTAGTAAGTCGCACCGCAAATTGCGGGTTGTAATGGCGCAGATGGATTTTCTGGTGGGGGATATTCCGGGTAACACCGGGCTGATTATTGACGCTGTTAAAAGTGCCTGCTCCGCACATGATGCGGATATCGTTGTTTTTCCTGAGCTTTGCATTACTGGGTATCCGCCAGAAGATTTGTTGCTGCGTCCCAGTATGGATCTCAGAGTGAGTGAGGCGCTGGAACGTCTGCAGAATGCGCAATTGGGTGCAGCGATAGTCATAGGTGCCCCCCTCCGGAGTGAGGGACTGCTTTACAATGCGGCGGTGGTGATCGAAAACGGCGAAATCACGGGGCGTTATTTCAAGCGCTTTCCGCCCAATTATCAGGTGTTTGACGAGAAGCGCTATTTTGCAGATGGTGCAGGTGCAACGGTGGTCGACATCTGTGGTGTGCCGGTGGGTCTCACGGTGTGCGAAGATATCTGGTCTGACGGCCCGGTGGAGGACTCCGCGGCGGCAGGTGCGCGCCTGATTATCAATCTGAACGCATCGCCCTACGACATCGGCAAGCAAGAGCGGAGAAGGGCGCTGCTTGAGCGTAAGTCTCGCGAGAACCGGGTAAGCATCATATATGTAAATTTGGTGGGTGCGCAGGATGAACTGGTGTTTGATGGCGGTTCGATGGTTTACGACCACTCTGGTGCGCCTGCAGTGGAGGTGCCCCAGTTTGCCGACGGCCTGTTCCCGGTAGATTTCCTGTGTGACCTGCATTGCCAGCCTGCCTCACAGCCAGTGCCTGTCGCGCCCTCACTGGAGGCAAACGTTTACAACGCGCTTGTGACCGGGGTGCGCGACTATGTAAACAAAAACGGTTTCAAATCGGTGGTACTCGGGCTTTCCGGCGGTATTGATTCTGCTCTGACGCTGGCAGTGGCGGTGGACGCCCTGGGGCCGGAGCGTGTCCGCGCTGTAATGATGCCGTTCAGGTATACGTCCGGTATCAGCCTTGAAGATGCAGAAGGTCAAGCATTGACGATGGGCGTTCAATACGACGTGTACTCAATCGAGCCTATGTACGAAGCTTTCATGGCGACCTTGGCAGCACCGTTTGAGGGCACAGTCCCGGACACCACAGAGGAGAATCTCCAGGCCCGAATCCGTGGTGTTTTGCTGATGTCACTCTCCAATAAGTTTGGTTCGCTGGTGCTGACAACCGGTAATAAAAGCGAGATGGCGGTGGGGTATTCCACTCTGTATGGCGATATGGCTGGTGGGTTCGATGTGCTCAAGGATGTGCCTAAGACGCTTGTTTTTCGTCTCGCCTGGTATCGCAACTCCGTGTCGCCGGTTATTCCTGAGCGGGTTATTACGCGCCCGCCTTCAGCGGAGTTGGCGCCTGATCAGAAAGATGAAGACAGTCTTCCCGGTTACGACGTGCTGGACGAGATTCTGAACCTCTATGTTGAGCGGGATTTCAGTGCGGATGCAATTATCGCCGAGGGTTTCGACAAAGCGGATGTAAGTCGTGTCATTCGCCTGGTCGATATCAATGAGTATAAGCGCCGGCAAGCCCCGATCGGTGTTCGGATCACGGAGCGCGGTTTTGGGAAAGATCGCCGCTATCCCATTACCAGTGGCTGGAAAAGCGGCAATTAACGGAGAGGTGGCGGGTTTATTTCGGGTTATTCATCGCCCATGAGTCCGAAGGTGACCACGCTGGAGAGTGAGCGGTTCTCACGCTTCAACAGGCTTGCCTGAAACTCACCGTCGCTATTGAAGGCGCTGCTTTCCGGGAAGTTCTGGCGCAGCAGCGCAATCGCATCCTGAGAGCCTTTATTGAACTCCAGGAAGTCGAAAGTTTCGGCCAGGATAATCAGGGCCTCTTCAACGACTGGCGATGAGGGATAGTTCTCGATGATGTAGCGCGCTCTGTTGTTGGCGGCCACGTAGGCTTCCCTTTTGATGTAATAACGAGCAGCGTGGAGCTCCAGCTCCGCCATCCGGTTGCGAACTGCAATCATGCGCTGGCGGGCATCGGCGGCGTATACGCTGTCGGGGTATCGATTTAAAAGCTCGTTAAAATCCCGGAATGCCTGCTGCTGCTCGCCGGCATCGCGGGCAGACACATCAATCGGGAGGTAACGTGCGGCCAGGCCTATATCAAGGTTGTAGGACGCGAGGCCGCGCATATAGAGTGCATAATCAGAATGTTCACTCTGGGGGTTCAAGCGCAGAAAGCGGTCTGCTGCGGCCCGGGAGCCTTCAAGGTCCAGGTTTTGATAGCGGGCATAAATCAGATCAAGCTGCGCCTGTTCAGCGTAGCGGCCGAAAGGATAGTAGGTTTCCAGGGCGTCCAGATTTTGCTCGGATTCATTGAAGTTGCCGGAGTTCATTGCCTCGCGGGCATTGTCATAATAGGTTTTTTCCGGCAACACTTCCTCCTGCTTGTTGGATGCGCAGGCACTGATAAGAACAACCAGTGTGGAAAGTAGCAGTAAACGAAAACCTGATCTCATGCCGGAATCCCGTATAATGTCGATAAATTCGAGTGCGTCATTGTAGCGGGGAACTCGCCTCATGTGCAGTATCACATGGAGGGCTTACCCCGTTTGTTTCAAATTCTGACCGAAACGTAACACACACAGGCCCCGGGGGCTTAATGTCATCTGAAAACCGAATAACTGCCAGCTTTTCTGTACCGCCTGCTCTGAGTGACCGGCGCTTGGACCAGGCTGCAGCAGAGCTCATGCCTGAGCATTCACGTTCGCGCCTGCAATCCTGGATTCGCAGCGGAGCGTTAACAGTGAACGGAGAGGCTCGCAAGCCAAGAGACAAGGTAATGCTGAGTGACCGGCTGGAGCTCGATGCCGAGCCTGAGGCGCAGGTTACCTGGCAGGCCGAAGCGATCAGTCTGGATATCGTTTACGAAGATGAACATATTCTTGTGATTAATAAACCGGCCGGCCTGGTTGTGCATCCAGCTGCTGGCCATGCAGACGGTACGCTGGTGAACGCGTTATTGAACTATGCGCCGGAGGTGGAAAACCTGCCTCGCGCCGGCATTGTTCATCGCCTGGATAAAGACACTTCCGGCATCATGGTGGTGGCGCGTAGTCTGATAGCTCACACCTCTCTGGTTGATCAGCTGCAGACTCGAACCATGGGGCGCGAGTACGAGGCCGTTGTCGTGGGAACTCTGACAGGTGGGGCCACAGTGGACGCGCCCATTGGCCGTCACCCTCATGAACGTAAGAAAATGGGGGTGGTCAAAAGTGGCAAGCCCGCGGTGACTCACTACCGTCTGATTGAGCGCTTTGCCGCCCATACCCATGTGCGCTGCAAGCTGGAAAGCGGTCGCACACACCAGATTCGTGTGCACATGGCTTATGTAAAGCATCCTCTGGTTGGCGATCCCCTCTATGGTGGTCGGTTGCGACTGCCAAAAGGAACAACGGAAGAGTTGCGGTTAGTGCTCTCGGCGTTTCACCGTCAGGCGCTGCATGCGCGCCAGCTCACGCTGGAGCATCCGGCAACCGGGGAGACCCTGAGCTGGGATGTGCCTTTGCCGGAGGACTTCATAGGTTTGCTCGAAGCTTTGCGTAAGCATGTTCAGGAACTGGAGAGTAATGAGTTCTGATGCTGTCTCTGTGCCAGTGCTGATCCGCCCGGATTGGTCGGCGCCCGCAAACATTCGTGCTGTATGTACAACACGGGCGGGTGGTGTCAGTGAGCCGCCTTGGTCCAGTATGAACCTGGGAGATCACGTGGGTGATGTCCCGGAGCATGTGCGGGAAAACCGTATCAGGCTGGCTGGCGCTTGCAACCTTCCGGCCGACGCCTTCGGGTGGTTGAGTCAGGTTCACGGTACTGAGGTCGTCTGCTTGCCTGCAGGAGTTGCGGCTACTATCCCTGAAGCTGATGCGAGCTTCACTCGGACAGTTGGCAGAGCCTGTACTATTCTCACAGCAGATTGTTTGCCTGTTATTCTTTGTGACCAGAATGGGACTACGGTAGCGGCTGCTCATGCTGGTTGGCGTAGTCTGTGCGGTGGGGTGCTGGAAAACCTGGTGGCCAAAATGGAGGTGCCAGCCGATACCTTGATGGCATGGCTTGGGCCTGCCATAGGCCCAAAGGCATTTGAAGTCGGACCAGAAGTCAAAGCGGCTTTTGTGTCGCAAGCTCCAGGGTCAGAGCTTGCTTTCAGTGCTGTGGGTGCCCGAGGAGGGCGCTATATGGCTGATATATACCAGATTGCGCGCAAGCGACTTGAAGCCTTGGGCGTCAAAAATATCTCGGGCGGTAACTTTTGTACGGTTTCCGACAGTCAGAGGTTCTATTCCTATCGTCGCGATGGCCAGACTGGCCGCATGGCAACAGCTATCTGGAAAATCTGAGGTGTGTCAATTTTCTGACAGTTACCCTCTGTGTCGACCTTGAACTTCCCCCGATTGCCCCTACATTAGTTCTCAAAGAACACAAAATGCGCAATAACTGATCGCATTTTCTGACCGGGGAAACAAATCCATGAGAATCGACAAGCTAACCAGCCTTTTGCAAACTGCTCTGGCCGACGCCCAGTCGCTTGCTGTTGGCAAGGATCACAACTTTATTGAGCCCCTGCACCTTATGCAGGCGATGCTGGACCAGCAGGGCAGCTCTATTAAACCGCTTCTGAAGCAAGCTGGTGCCGAACCTGGCCGGGTGCGCCAGGCTGTGGCGCAGGAAATTGAGAATTTACCGGAAGTAAGTGGCAGCGCAGGCGATGTCTCCATGTCCAATGACATGGGGCGCTTGTTTAATATTGCCGACAAACTCGCACAAAAGCGTAAAGATCAGTTTATCTCCAGCGAGCTCATGCTGTTGGCCGCTCTGGAGGATCGCGGCACGCTTGGTCGTGTATTGCGTGAGCAGGGAGTGGATAAAGCAGCACTGGAAAACGCCATTAATGCGGTACGCGGCGGCGAAGCTGTGGATGATGCTGGTGCCGAGGAAAACCGTCAGGCGCTGTCCAAGTACACGATTGACCTGACCGAGCGCGCGGAGGCTGGAAAGCTCGACCCGGTTATCGGGCGGGACGATGAGATCCGTCGCACTATTCAGGTGTTGCAGCGTCGACGCAAAAACAACCCGGTGCTGATCGGGGAGCCTGGCGTGGGCAAAACTGCCATCGCGGAGGGCCTGGCCCAGCGGATTGTAAACGGCGAGGTGCCTGAGGGCCTGAAAAACAAGCGTGTCTTGTCCCTGGATATGGGCTCGCTAATTGCTGGTGCCAAGTTCCGCGGTGAGTTTGAGGAGCGTTTGAAGGCCGTTTTGAATGAGTTGGCCAAACAGGAAGGGCAGATCATTCTGTTCATCGACGAAATACACACGGTCGTGGGTGCCGGTAAAGCTGAAGGCTCCATGGATGCGGGCAATATGCTCAAGCCTGCATTGGCGCGCGGTGAGTTGCATTGTGTGGGCGCCACTACGCTGAACGAATACCGTGAAAACATCGAAAAGGATGCCGCTCTGGAGCGTCGTTTCCAGAAGGTGCTGGTGAACGAGCCTAACGAAGAAGACACCATCGCGATCCTTCGTGGCTTGAAAGAGCGTTATGAGGTGCATCATGGCGTAGAGGTTACTGACGGAGCCATCATTGCAGCTGCAAAACTCTCGCAGCGCTACATCACCGACCGTCAATTACCTGATAAAGCGATTGACCTCATTGATGAGGCGGCCAGCCAGATTCGTATGGAGATGGACTCAAAACCGGAGCCTCTGGACCGGCTGGAGCGCCGACTGATTCAGCTCAAAATCGAACGGGAAGCGTTGAAGAAAGAGACGGATGCGGCCTCGAAAAAGCGGCTTGAAGAGCTTTCAGGTGTTATTCAGGGCGTGGAGCGGGAATACGCTGATCTTGAAGAGGTCTGGAATACAGAGAAAGCCGCTTTGCATGGCTCCCAGAGGGTAAAGAGCCAGCTGGAGCAAGCTCGTATCGATCTTGAGACCGCTCGCCGTGTAGGTGATCTGGGCAAAATGTCGGAGCTGCAGTATGGCCGCATTCCAGAGCTGGAACGGCAGCTCGATATGGCGAGCCAGGCTGAAATGATGGAAATGAAGCTTCTGCGCAACCGTGTTACCGACGAGGAAATCGCGGAGGTGGTTTCCAAGTGGACCGGGATTCCGGTATCCAGAATGATGGAAGGTGAGCGCGATAAGCTGATGCGTATGGAAGATGAGCTGCATAAGCGGGTTATCGGTCAGAGCGAAGCAGTAGAGGCTGTGTCTAATGCCGTTCGCCGCTCGCGGTCAGGTCTCGCAGATCCGAACAGGCCTAATGGTTCGTTTATGTTCCTCGGGCCAACCGGTGTGGGTAAGACCGAGCTCTGTAAAGCTTTGGCGTCGTTTCTGTTTGATACTGATGAGGCCATGGTGCGTATCGACATGTCGGAGTTTATGGAGAAGCACTCCGTTGCCCGCCTGATTGGCGCGCCTCCGGGTTACGTAGGTTATGAGGAAGGTGGGTACCTCACCGAGGCCGTCCGCCGTCGCCCGTACTCTGTGCTGTTGCTTGATGAAGTTGAAAAAGCGCATCCGGATGTATTCAATATATTGCTTCAGGTGCTTGATGATGGACGCCTGACAGATGGTCAGGGTCGTACAGTCGATTTCCGTAATACGGTGATCGTTATGACGTCAAACCTGGGTTCGGACATTATCCAGCAGAAGACCGGCGAAGAAAATTACGAGGCTATGAAGAGCGCGGTCATGGAGGTAGTGGGAACACACTTCCGCCCTGAGTTCATAAACCGGGTGGACGAAGTGGTTGTATTCCATCCGCTTGCAGGAAGCCAGATCCATGGAATAGCGAAAATCCAGATAGAGGTTCTTGGCAAGCGCTTGCAGGATCAGGATATGAAGTTGGAGTTGGACGACGCTGCTCTGGATCTTCTGGCGGAAGTCGGATACGACCCGGTATACGGTGCGCGGCCTCTCAAGCGGGCAATTCAGCGAATGATTGAAAACCCGTTGGCGCAAAAACTGTTGCAAGGCGATTTTGTTGCCGGCGATACAGTTCTCGCCACTGTGGATGGTGGTGAGTTGGTATTCAAGAAGGCGTAACTGAAGTCTGAAAAAGGAGGCGGAGTTGTAGTTCCGCCTCCTTTATTCATCTTGTCTCTAGTTCGGAAATCAGCTACTGAGCTTCAGACTCACAGTTTTCAGCGGCAATTTTTTCCAGTTTTTCGCGCTGTTCGGAGACCTCCTCCGGGCTCAGGTAGCGCAATTCTCCGTCTTCCTCGATACGGATCCGTGCGTTGCTGTCGATCACCTTCAGGTTTTCTTGAGCAGTTTCACAGTTGGCGGCACGTTGCTTGCGTCGTGCGGCTTCAACTGCAGTCTCCTTTTCCCTGTCGGCTTCTTTCTGCTGTTGCTCTTGAAGTTTGCCAAGCTGCTCTTGCGGGCTTGACCGGTTGGTCGCGGCTGCAGAAGATGTCCCCGAACGAACGTTGACTGTTTCAGAGTTCGACCCCACAGGTTGGCGGTCACCAAAATGGGTTACGCCGTTTTCGTCCGTCCACTTGTACACCGAGGCGCCCATTGCCATGCAGGGTACTACGGCCATTAATAGTGTCAGTGTCAGGGTTTTTCTGTTCATGGCTCTACTCGTGGTGTGTAAACTGTTTCAGACAGGTCAGCAACCTGAATGCCTGGTACCGTTAGTCTGTAAAATATTTGCCTATGATGCCAGTTGTCCGAAGTATTTTCTTCTGCCTGGTTCAAATCTAGACATCTAAGTTGCGACTAAATTATGCCAGACCATTGGCCAGTACGCGCATAGAATGCAGCAGAGCCTATTGACAGGGGATTTCGCGCTGTCAGAATTACTGATTGCCTGAAGACTGGGGTTAATTCGGCCGGCAATCCCGTGCACCTATTCCCCGTTATCTACCACACTGAGCGTCCCGCGCGTCTGTCGCGGAATGGTTGTTGCTTACGTGCAACCCATCGATTGGCCGTTCTCCGCAACCCTCAGGAGCGCGGCTGGCCAGGAGACAACCTCTTTGCAAGGTGTGAAGCAGCCGGTTCCGCTTTCAAAAGAAGCAGGGAAACCGTGAACCCAGGCGTCCGGTCGGGCATGTGCCCGGCTCATTCACTCGTAGAAGAGGGTAGAAAATCGTGGAGTTATTGTCTGGCGCCGATATGCTGATCCGCTCCCTACAGGATGAAGGGATCGAGTACATATACGGCTATCCGGGTGGCGCAGCCCTGCATATTTATGATGCGCTGTTCAGGCAGGATAAGGTCAAACACATTCTGGTAAGGCACGAGCAGGCAGCTGTGCACATGGCTGATGGCTATGCGCGCGCCTCCGGGCAGCCCGGAACTGTGCTTGTGACCTCCGGCCCTGGAGCCACCAACACCATTACCGGTATCGCTACGGCGTTCATGGACTCCATCCCCATGGTGGTTCTGTGCGGCCAGGTAGCGTCCACACTGATTGGCGAAGATGCCTTTCAGGAAACCGATATGATTGGTGTATCCCGTCCTGTCGTAAAGCACAATCTTAGTGTGCGGCACCCTTCAGAAATTCCGGAAATTATCCGCAAGGCGTATTACATAGCGTCGACCGGGCGTCCCGGTCCTGTTGTTGTTGATATTCCCAAGGATATGACCGCGCCGAACGAGCGCTTTGAATATGCTTACCCGAAAAAGGTCAAGCTGCGCTCTTATAATCCGGCAATTCGTGGCCACGCCGGCCAGATCAAAAAAGCGGTCGATATGATGCTGGCGGCTCGTCGCCCGATCATCTATGCCGGTGGTGGCGTCATTCTGGGCAAGGCATCCGGTCAATTGACCGAGCTGGTTCGCAAGCTGGGTTTTCCAGTCACCAACACTCTGATGGGTATTGGCTGTTATCCCGCCAGTGACAAGCAGCATCTTGGCTGGCTTGGCATGCACGGAACCTATGAAGCCAATATGGCTATGCATCATTCGGATCTTATTCTGGCAGTCGGTGCGCGGTTTGATGACCGGGTGACTAACGCAACTGAAAAGTTCTGCCCTGGTGCTCGAATTATTCACATCGATATTGATCCGGCTTCTATTTCCAAAACGATCGACGCTGATGTTCCCATCGTCGGACCGGTTGATGCAGTTCTCAAGGAAATGCTTGCACTGGTCAAGGAGAGTAAAGAAAAACCGGATGCAGAGGCGCTTTCGTCGTGGTGGAAACAGATTGATGAATGGCGTGCTTTCCACGGTATGCGTTACGAAACCAGCCCGGATGTTATCAAGCCTCAGGAAGTGGTAGAGATGCTGTGCCGCCTCACTAATGGAGATGCGTTTGTAACCTCCGATGTGGGTCAGCACCAGATGTTTGCTGCCCAGTACTACAAGTTCGACAAGCCTAACCGGTGGATCAACTCCGGTGGCCTTGGGACCATGGGCTTCGGCTTGCCTGCTGCGATGGGTGTCAAGTTGAACTACCCGGACGATGAAGTGCTTTGCATAACGGGCGAAGGCAGTATCCAGATGAACATTCAGGAATTGTCTACCTGCAACCAGTACAATTTGCCGGTGAAGATCATCAACCTGAACAACCAGTCCCTGGGTATGGTAAGGCAGTGGCAGGACATGAATTACGAGTCCCGTCATTCCCATTCTTACATGGAATCCCTGCCAGACTTCATCAAGCTGGCGGAAGCCTATGGCCATGTCGGCGTCCGGATCGACAGAAAAGAAGATCTTGAGCCGAAGCTCAAAGAAGTTCTGGCAATGAAAGACAAGCTGGTGTTTGTCGATATCCAGGTTGACCGCTTCGAGCACGTATATCCGATGCAAGTAGCCCGTGGCTGCATGAAAGATATGTGGCTCAGCAAGACGGAGAGGGTGTGATCATGCGTCGAATCATTTCTGTGTTGCTAGAAAATGAGCCAGGCGCTCTGTCTCGTGTAGTTGGTCTGTTTTCACAGCGGAATTACAACATTGAGACCTTGACCGTTGCGCCTACTGAAGACGAAACCTTATCCCGGCTTACGGTTACCACGTCTGGTTCCGATAGGGTTATTGAGCAGATTACCAAGCAACTCAACAAGCTGGTTGAGGTGGTCAAGCTGGTTGATTTGACCGAAGGCCCTCACATCGAACGGGAGCTGATGCTGGTCAAATTGAAAGCAACAGGTTCTCAGCGTGCCGAAATCAAACGTACGGTGGATATTTTCCGGGGCCAGATTGTTGACGTTACCAGCTCGGTCTATACGGTTCAGTTGGCGGGCGACAGCGACAAACTGGATGGCTTTATTCAGGCTATCGGTACGTCGGGTGTTCTTGAAGTAGTGCGCTCTGGTGTTTCCGGAATCGCCAGAGGCGAGAAGGTTTTGAGCCTTTAAGTCTTTTTATAATTTACGAACGTTCTGGCTTTTTTATAAGGCCACCACATAAAAACAGAGGTTTGTCATGCAGGTTTATTACGATAAGGATTGCGATCTTTCTATTATCCAGGGCAAGAAAGTTGCCATCATCGGTTTTGGCTCACAGGGCCACGCACATGCGTGTAACCTGAAAGAGTCCGGTGTTGATGTCACTGTCGGGCTGCGCCCGGGATCGTCCTCTATTGCCAAGGCAGAAGCCTATGGCCTGAAAACCAGTGATGTACCATCTGCAGTTGCTGCTGCCGATGTTGTTATGGTTCTCACTCCAGACGAATTTCAGTCCCAGTTGTACAAGGCCGAGATCGAGCCTAACCTGAAGCAGGGTGCAACTCTTGCGTTTGCTCACGGCTTCGCAATCCACTACAACCAGATTGTTCCGCGTAAAGATCTCGACGTTATCATGGTTGCTCCCAAGGCTCCGGGGCACACTGTGCGCACTGAGTTCGCCAACGGTGGTGGTATCCCTGATCTGATTGCCATCTTCCAGGACGCTTCGGGTAATGCCAAGAACTTGTCATTGTCGTATGCCAGCGGCATCGGCGGTGGGCGTACAGGTATCATTGAAACGACCTTTAAAGATGAGACTGAAACCGACTTGTTCGGTGAGCAAGCTGTTCTGTGCGGCGGCGCGGTTGAGCTGGTAAAAGCTGGTTTTGAGACTCTTACCGAAGCCGGTTATGCGCCGGAAATGGCATACTTTGAGTGTTTGCATGAGTTGAAGCTTATTGTCGACCTGATGTACGAAGGCGGTATCGCCAACATGAACTACTCCATCTCCAACAATGCGGAGTATGGCGAGTATGTAACTGGCCCCGAAGTTATCAACGAACAGTCTCGCGAGGCTATGCGTAATGCGCTTAAGCGCATTCAGAGTGGTGAGTACGCGAAGATGTTTATTTCGGAAGGTGCTCTTAACTACCCGTCAATGACGGCTCGTCGTCGTCAGAATGCCGCCCATGAGATTGAAGTGACAGGTGAGAAGCTTCGCGGAATGATGCCGTGGATTTCCGCCAACAAGATTGTGGATAAGGATAAAAACTAAGCGGAGTTTCGCTTGGTTTAACGAAACGCGGCCCGGGTGGCCGCGTTTTTCGTATATACTCCGCTCAAATACTTTCCGGAGTAATGGGAATGACTGAAGAAAGAAAAGATGCCGAATCGAACGCCGTGCCAAGTGAGCCGGAGCTGACCTCCAATTCATCTGGGGAGTGTGATGTAGAGCCGGGCGAAGTTGTAGAAGAAGAGCTGGTCGAAGGAGCCCCGGTCCGCAGAAAGGGAATTTATCTTCTGCCTAATGCACTGACAACGGCTTCGTTATTTTCCGGGTTCTATGCGATTGTTTCAGCGGCAGGCGGTGTTTTCGATAATGCAGCCATTGCGATTTTCGTGTCCATGATTCTTGATGGGCTTGACGGGCGTGTGGCCCGTATGACCAATACGCAGAGCAAATTTGGTGAAGAGTACGACAGCCTTGCGGATATGGTGGCGTTTGGTGTTGCGCCCGGGTTTGTCGCGTTCTTTTGGTCGCTGAACGGACTGGATAAGATCGGTTGGGCCATCACTTTCATCTACGTTGCCGGTGCAGCGTTGCGTCTTGCGCGATTCAATACCCAGATCGGTTCTGTGGATAAAAAGTTTTTTGTCGGTCTGCCCAGTCCTGCTGCTGCTGCATGTGTCGCCGGACTGGTATGGTGCTTCCACACGTTTGAGCCTTCGGCCTGGCTTACCTTTCTGACTATTGTAGTTGTGGGTGGCGCGGGAGTGCTGATGGTCAGCAATGTGCTGTACCGCAGTTTCAAGGATCTTGATATGCGTGGGCGGGTGCCTTTCGCGGCAATTCTGCTTGTTGTCTTGATTCTGGTGGTGATTGCGCTGGATCCCGCTACAGTCCTTTTCACCGGTTTTCTTATTTATGCTTCGTCGGGTCCTGTTCGTGCGCTATTTCGCGGTAAGCCGCGCCGCCGGTCGAGCAAAGCTGGCAAGTAAAGCTTTAGGATTAGGGAGAAGTAGTACGGTTTTTGATCGGTTTCTTCCTTGTTTGGGTGATTCAGTAGGTGGAAACCGAAGTCCTTTATAAATAATTCAAAATGCCCGTTGACAGATCTGCGTGTGTCTGTAGAATGCGCATCTCCTTCGAGGGACACACCGCTGAGGCGGG
>NZ_JAUOPH010000008.1 GCF_030546935.1 Marinobacter sp. 2_MG-2023
TGAGAGTAGGTCATCGTCAGACTCTTAATACCGAAAAGCCCCGACAGCTTCGCTGCCGGGGCTTTTTTTTGTTTGAATTATGGCTCAAAAAATTGACTGTTTAGTTGTTCCGGGAGCTGTAGTAGTCGTTGCTGCTGTTATGGAAGCCAGATCTCGAATACACCGCCCCCAAGGGGTCCGTCATTGTGCAGCTTGATGTAACCAGTTCGCTCTCCCTCGCTGTGGAGGTCTGCTACAGCAGAAACGAAGAATAAACCAAGGCTTGTGCTGCCAGTGTTAAAGTCCAGGGATTTGAAGCTCAGCGTGCCGGTATGCTGCATGCTTTCCGGATAACCCTCACCATCATCTTCCACACCGATAACGAGATAACCATCACGCTCATTGGCGGTTAGCCTGATTCTCGATTTGGTATAACGAATAGCATTGTTGAGTGTGTTATTAAGGGCGCCTGTAAGCAGGTCAGCATCGAAAAAACCATTGATTGGGTCGGCATCAATGTCGTAGTCGATGCCCAAGCCTTTCAGGAGCGGGGTGTGTCTGGCTAGGTGCTGAGCTAGAAAGTCGGGAACAAAGTGCTCTTCAATGTGTGCAGAAAGGTTGTTGTCACCCAGTCTGTAGATTCCCAGAAGCTGTACGAGGTCGTTGTGTATCCGTTCAGCTTCATACTGCAGAGTATTAAACTTGGTGAAGTCATTGAGTTTGTCCTCGTTCTCTGCCCTTAGTTCATCGAGAGAATTTAGCAGCATTCCCAGAGAATTCTTCATGTCATGTACGGCAAGAGCCAGAACCATGGAGAAGTCGATATTCCGGTTTTTCATAGGTTCAGTGCCTTCAATTTGCGTTGCAGAGCGCGGTAGCGGCGATATTGTCCGTGCTGCTCCGGCAGTTTAGTCAATTGATTGAGATACTGCTGGCAGCTCTTGAGGAGCTCTTTGTTCGACGTGTCGCCTTCATACTCCTTCATCAGAACCTGAACCTGATTAAGATTCAGGGCAGGGTGGTCCGGAATCATCTCAAGTGCTTTCCCAAATATGCTCTTGGCCTTCTTGAGATTACCTGACTCAAATGCTTCTATCCCATCCCGGTTCAGACCACGAGCTCTGACTTTCATCCGAAAGCTAACGGGTTCATCCAGCAGGCTTTCGATCTTCTTGAGAGTGACTGGGTCATCGCCGAATTGATTCGACAAGTCTCCAAGAAGCGATTTTGCTTCCTCGCCGTAACCAAGGCGGAAGAGTGTCTTTGCATAGTCCAGGCTGGTTTCAAGGTCGGGTGAAGGCATCTTCTGAACTAAGGGGCGAATGCGCTCAAGTATTACCTCGGCTTTGTGGGCCTGCTCTTGGCCGGCGTATATTCGGCATTGAATAATCTCGCTGCGGAGAACGACAGCGTCGCTATCGGGAAATCGCTTTTCCATACTGTTGAGAGTTTTAATAGCCTCTTTGGCGAGTGCTATTCCCTCGATCTCTGTATTACCGTCGCTGAGGTCACCTAGCGTTTGGCTGAGTGCAAGATAATTGTTTGGACTGTCGTGAATGGAGTGCGTCCCGAGGTCAACAGTTCGCCGCCATGCCTCTGCTGCTGTAACCAAGTCCTGGTTCGACTCTGCCAACTCTGCCAAGTGCTTCTGGCGAAGCAGGGCATTGGGTGAATAATTAGTCGCCCGCTCGAGAACTTTCTGTGCCTGGCTCGGCTTGTTCTGGCGCTCTAGCCCCTCCGCGAGAAGGTCGTAAGCCTCCATGTAGTCTGGATGGCTGGCGATCAGTGCCCGCAGACCCGCGACAGCTTCATCGTAGCGATGGTTAGCCAGCAGTACTTTGCTGCGTCCGAACCGCGCCCAAGACAGCTCTCTCTGGGAAAGGACCTCATCGTATACTTTAATCGCATGGGTAAGATCGCCTAGCCGAAAATAGAGCTCGCCGAGGGTTTTCATGAGCCAGGTTTTATGGCGTGGCATCCGGGGAATAGCCTGAATGCATAGTGAGATAGCTTCCGGGTAATTTTCCCGGTCGATCTCCCGGTTGATCGGAAGCAAAGCATTACGTTGGCTAATCAGGCTACCGAGACGTTTTTCCAGCATAGCGAGGTTGATTGGTTTGGTAAGGTAGGCATCCGGCTGGTACTCACGGGCGCCCATAACCATTTCCCTTGACGTCTCTGATGTCACCATTAGAAACAGGGATGACCGTTGGAGCAGCTTTTTGTGACGAAGTTCTTCCAGGATATGCTGGCCGTTCTTGCCTTCCCCAAGATTGTAGTCGCAGAGAACCACGTCAACGTGATTATATGTGCAGTACTGAACAGCAGCCTGGGCGCGTGTAACCAGTTCGATGTTATCTGCGCCGCAGCTGCGAAGCATGTGACGCATAGAAAGCCGGAAGTTCTCGAAGTCGTCGATTACAAGGTAGGCGAGTTTGCCGAATGCACTCGCATCAGAGCCGGACTTGATGTCAGGTGCACTCATGAGCGCTTCTGTTTCAGCAGTTTGTTCACCATGGCCCTCAACGCCGCGGGTTTAACCGGTTTGTAGAGGATTTGATAACCTCTTTCGATCGCATCTTCGCGAACTTCCGTTGCCATATATCCGGTTATCAAGATGCCCGGTATGTCGTGCCCAACTGCGATGCGTATGGCGTCCATCGCGTCGAGACCATTCTTGTCATCATCAAGCTGGTAGTCCGCAAGTATAATGTCGGGTTGTTTGGAGTGTAATTGCTCCAGGGCATCATCGAGGCTATGAGCTGCGGTAATATCGCACTGCCAATTCCCCAGAAGCGCCACCATTCCCTGCAAAATGGCAGGGTCATTATCGATGCAAAGTACTTTCAGCCCTCCGAGGCTGGAGACTCTCCGGGAGCTGGGAGCCGCTGCTTCAGCAACTTGGCTTGGCTGATGCGAGGAGGTGAGAGGAACAGTTATGCCGAATACGCTACCCTTGCCCTGAACGGATTGGACACTTACGGGATGGTTCAGTATCCCGCTGATACGGTCAACGATTGCCAGCCCCAGGCCCAGCCCTTTTTTGTCCCGGCCTTGCTGAAAGCGCCGGAATTCCTCAAAAATGAAGGTCAGCTGGTCTTCCGGTATGCCCGGGCCGGTATCCCACACCTCTATGCGCAGATACCCCTTCAAGCGGCGGCAACCCAACAGAATTTTTCCTTCTGGCGTATAGCGTATGGCGTTGGACAGGAAGTTCTGTACCACACGGCGTAAGAGCTTGGAGTCGGAGCGAGCCCAGGCACTGCTTGGCACGACGTGAAGCTTTAGACCCTGGTCTTCGGCAATGGCGGTAAAGTCGGTAGCCAGGTGGCGCATAATGTCGCTAACCGGGAATACTCCAATGTCTGGCTCAAGCGCCCCGGCATCAAGCTTGGAAATGTCGAGCAGGGTACTGATGATTTCTTCTGCAGCTCCGAGCGAGCTGTCGATGTGATCTACGAGTTCCTTGTTTTCGGCATTATTGGCTTTCCCGGCAAGGGCAGAGGTAAACAACCGTGCCGCATTCAGTGGCTGCAGTAGGTCGTGACTGGCAGACGCAAGAAAGCGGGTTTTGCTCTGGTTTGCCTGCTCGGCAACAGACTTCGCTTTGAGCATTTGCTCGTTGATTACCTGGAGCTCCTGCGTGCGTTCTCTAACCCGCTGTTCCAGGTAGATGTTGGTTTCTTTCAGTGCTTGTTCAGTGCGGCGCATCGCCGTAATGTCCTGGAATGTCGTGACATAGCCCCCACCCGGGATCGGACTACCATCTACAAGCACGACTGTCCCGTCTGGCCGCTGGCGTTCGTAAGAAATATGCTGACCTTCACGCATACTGGCGTAGTGGTTCGTGATGATTTCATCGATACGGCGAGCCGGAAGGTTTGCGTTGGTGAGGTTGTAGCGCATCAGGTCTTCGGCTGGGCGCCCAACTCGTACAAAGCCTTTCGGGTAAGTGAAGAGCTCCAGATAACGGTGGTTCCAGACCACCAGCTGCTGTTGCTGGTTAACGACAGAGACGCCAATGCTTATATTCTCGATCGCTGACTGCAGCAACTCCCTGCTGAAAGTCATGGCTTGAGATGCTTCGTCAACGATACTGACCACATCTTCAATCTGCATGTCGCGACCCGTGAGAGTCGATTCCAGAACCACCCGGGCGGTGGAGGCGCCTATTACAGACGCCAGTTGGCGTTCTATATATTTCATCAAATGAGATGAAGCCGGGCGATGTGGGTGGAGTCTTATGGCGTTGCGTCGTCCATAATTACGGAAAATGATCTCCGAGCGTTCCTCTCCCATGAACCTGTCAGTAAGAGCTTGCAGGTCTGCTGTGAGTATTTCCCCCTGCCAGCTTTGATGCTGAACCGTATCCCCTTTGGGGCTGGGCTCATGAAAAAATGAGGCAATCTGGATTTTCTCGCGCACTCGTTGGCGGGTGAGCAGTGAGAGTGTTATGTACACCAGAGTATTGATACCGAGGCTCCAGATAATGCCATGGCTGGTCTGGTCGAGTTCAAGCCCGAACAGCGCTGTGGGCCTTGTCCAGCTCAGGCCCCAGATACCCTGGTTGATCAGGGAGTCGGTGAACCAGCCTGTAGAAGCCAGTGCCGGGAGCAGTAGCGTGTAACACCACATTAGAAAGCCCAAACCGAGCCCCCAGGTTGCACCTGTAGCGTTTCCGCGACGCCAGAGGATACCTCCGACCAGGGCAGGGCCGAACTGCGCGGCAGCGGCAAATGACAGCAACCCGAATGATGTCAGGCTGTAATCCTCTCCTGCCATCCGGTAGAAGCCGTAGGCCGTCAGTAGAACAACGAAAATCGCCACCCTGCGAATGCCAAGCAGCAAAAAACTCAGATCCGCCTGGCGGTTCATCCTTGGACGGAAAAACTTGAGCAGCGCTGGCATGATGATTTCATTGCTCACCATCGTGGCAATGGCGACGGAGCAGACGATTACCATGGCAGCAGCAGCGGATCCGCCACCCAGGAAGGCGAGGATGGCCAGCCATTCTTTGCCCGCCATGATTGGTAACTGCAGGATCAGGATATCCGGGTCACCGCCTACGGCCTCAGGCGCCAACAAACCTGCAGCAGCAATAGGCAAAACGAAAGCGCTGGCTACCACCAGATAGATTGGCATAGCCCAACGCGCAACTTCAAAATCCCGGGGGTCGGCATTCTCGACGACCATGACGTGAAACTGTCTTGGCAAGCAGATGATGGCGAGCATCGCCACCAGGGTTTGGGTAATAAAGGCAGGAGCTTCGATAGCATCAGTGGTCAGAATGCCAGTCAGGTCAGCCTGCTGTATATTTGCAAACAGGTCCCCAAAGCCGTTATAGAGCCCGTATCCAACAAAAAGTCCGACGGCAACAAAGGCAACAAGTTTGATAAGCGATTCAAAAGCAACGGCTTGAATCATGCCTCGATGGTGTTCGGTGGACTCCAGATGGCGAGTGCCAAACAGCACCGTGAATACTGTCAGGGCCAGGGTTATGTACCAGGCGGCATCGTTCCAGGCCGCAGTAGTCAGCCCCCCTGCATCGGAGCCCGTGTCCGATAAAACACTGAAGCCCATGGCAATAGCTTTCAGCTGCAATGCGATATAGGGCACGCTGCCAATCAACGCAAAGGCCGCGATCATGGCGGCTAACAGCTGTGACTTGCCGTACCGGGAAGCAATGAAATCCGCTATGGATGTGCTGTTGTTGCGTTTGCTTATGTGAATAATGCGGCGCAGGAGTGGTGCGCCGAAAATAAAGACCAGCAGGGGCCCCAGGTAGATTGGCAAAAAGCCCAGCCCTTCCTGGGTGGCACGGCCAACGGCGCCGTAAAATGTCCATGAAGTAAAGTAGACCGCCAGTGACAGCGAATACACATGGGTTCGTGCAAGGCGTTTGCGATAGAGCCCGGGGTGCTTGTCTCCTGCCCACGCGATGATAAACAGAATCGAAATGTAGGTTATAGAGATTAAAACCAGCAGCCAGGCACTAATCATATTTATAAACTTCCGTCAGGTCGTGCGAATTACCTGGTTCCTTACCGAAATATCAGCCAGCACATACGGTAGAGAAAAGTGGGTCGTTTCGGTCAAGAACTTTGAGGTTGTCTACCCTTGGCGTTCCATCGGAGCCAATGGGGACGACTTCGCGGGTCTTGCAGTTAATAATATGAACCCGGTGTGAAACCGTATCTGTCATTTTCTGCTCAAAACGGTAGAGCGTGAACCGGATGATCTCCGGGTTGTCGGTGTCCTGTGCGATGCTGTCCGTATCCACAGTGGAGAACGCTGTTACATAAGGGAATGCCAGCGACCAGGGGCGCCAGAAAATCCCTTTGCTCTCTGTGCTCACAACCACAGCTTCATCTGGCAGACGTGACTGTTTATGGTCAAACCAGATGTATTCGCCGTAGATAAGATAGCCAAGCATACCAGCTCCGGCAAATACCGGAATAATCCACTTAGGCGCCCTGCTGCGGGTGGCCGCCCGGATTCCCAGGGCGATGCCGGCGGCGCCCAGCCCGCAGAATACAGTGGCTACAAGAGTCCAGAACATAAATGTGATTCCTTAAAAAAGAACGGGCTTCCTCTTAGAGGAAGCCCGTTCAGTAATAACCTGTCAACTCAATGAGTAAAGCAGGTCGGGTTGTTGCTTAGTGGTCTTGAGCTTGTCCCGCACCACGTGGGTAGCGAACGCTCTCAACCAGCTCCTGAATTTCAACGGGCGGCTCTTCAGTCGCGTTGGATACAGCGAAGGCTACCGCAAAGTTGACGATGGCACCAATTGCACCAATCGACAGTGGGGAGATGCCGAGTACCCAGTTCGCCGGAGTATCCGCAAGATTTGCAGTACCCGGTATAAAGAACCATCCCTTGTACACAAAGATGTAGGTCAGGGTGAACGCCAAGCCGCACAGCATACCTGCAATTGCGCCGGTGTTGTTAATGCGTTTGGAGAAGATACCCATCATCAGAGTCGGGAACAGGGATGCGGCGGCGATACCAAATGCCAGTGCCACAACCTGAGCCGCGAATCCGGGAGGATTGGCGCCAAGGTATGTTGCCACAACTATCGCTACGGCCATCGATATACGGGCTGCCAACAGCTCGCCTTTATCCGTAATGCCCGGGTTGATTGAGCCTTTGATCAAGTCGTGACTGATTGCCGACGATATCGCAAGAAGCAGGCCTGCTGCTGTCGATAGTGCGGCAGCCAGACCACCTGCGGCTATCAGACCGATAACCCAGCCAGGGAGATTGGCAATTTCCGGGTTGGCAAGTACCAGAATGTCACGGTTTACGTCCAACTCATTGCCTTCCCAGCCGCGAGCATCAGCCTCAGCCTGGAATGACGGTGCATCGTTGTAAAGCTGGATGCGGCCATCTTCGTTTTTGTCTTCAAACTGTATCAGACCCGTAACTTCCCACTCTTTGACCCACTGTGGACGAGCGTCATATTCAATCGGCTCGGCGGCAGTGCCATCAGGATAGATGGTTGTCATCAGGTTCAGTCGAGCCATGGACGCAACAGCCGGGGCTGTAAGGTACAGCAGCGCGATGAATACCAGTGCCCAGCCAGCAGACCAGCGAGCATCTGCAACTTTGGGAACGGTGAAGAAGCGAATGATAACGTGCGGAAGACCGGCAGTACCGATCATCAATGTCAGAGTGAACAGCACCATGTTCAGGTGGCTATCAACATCCGCAGTGTATTCGTTGAAGCCGACGTCGCTGATGATCTGATTCAGCTTATCGAGAATCGGCATTCCGGAATCAATATGAGTAGAGAACAGGCCAAGTGCAGGAATCGGGTTGCCGGTCAGCTGCAGCGAGATGAACACTGCGGGGATGGTGTAGGCAATGATCAGTACGCAGTACTGAGCAACCTGTGTATAGGTGATGCCCTTCATGCCACCAAGTACGGAGTAGATGAAGATGACGACAGCTGCAATCATCAGGCCTGTGGTGGAGTCAACTTCCAGGAAGCGGGAGAAAGCTACACCGGCACCAGCCATCTGGCCGATAACATAAGTCAAAGATGCAACGATCAGGCAGATAACCGCAACCAGGCGCGCATTTTTGCTGTAGAACCGATCGCCGATAAACTCCGGAACCGTGAACTTGCCAAACTTGCGCAGGTAAGGTGCCAGGAGCATAGCCAGTAGAACATAACCGCCTGTCCAGCCCATCAGGTAGGCAGAACTTGCATAGCCGCTAGCAGCGATGATGCCTGCCATGGAAATAAAGGATGCCGCAGACATCCAGTCGGCACCAATTGCCATGCCGTTGGTTATAGGGTGAACGCCGCCACCGGCAACGTAGAAGTCTTTGGTGCTGCCAGCCTTGGCCCAGATGGCGATAAGAATGTAGATGAGGAATGACCCACCTACGAACATGATATTGATTCCAAATTGGCTCATACGCTTATTCCTCGCTCACGCCGAATTGTTCATCGATTTTGTTCATGCGCCACGCGTAGTGGAAAATCAGAGCAATGAACGTGAGGATGGAGCCTTGTTGAGCGAACCAGAAACCCAGATCTGTGCCGCCGATAGGGATACCGGCGAGCATAGGCCGCAGAAGAATTCCGAAGCCGTAAGAAACCAGAGCCCAGACAATCAGGCTCCCGAATATAAGGCGAAGATTCGCCTTCCAGTACTTTTCAGCGTCGTAACTATGACCTGACATAGGATTACTCCTGTCTTGTTGTTGTTGATCTATGGTGGTTTTTCGGTGAGCTGAGCGAGCCAGAGAGTTTATTATTCATATTAGTACTTCCCCTACTTGTTCTCCTCTACGACTCTACCTGTCAATCGATTTATAGATATTGGCAAAAAGTCTAATTCTGGGAAGTTTGCTGTGACAGGCGTCTGTTTTTTAGTGGTTTCAAATACTTGGGCTATATGCGGTGTATATCTTTCAGGCGGCGCTGGTACCGCAATTTGTCGTGCAGTTCCCGGAGGGTTTTCAGACCGTTCTTACGGGCTTTGTTCAGGGCAATCAGAGTCAGTTCAGCAGTCGCCAGCGCGTCTGAAGCTGCGTGGTGTCTTGCGCTGACCTCCAGTCCAAAGTGGTCCGCCCAGTTATCCAGGCCTTTACCTTTGGTAAGGGCGTCCGGGAAAAATGCGGGCAGAATGTCAGCTACGTCCATCCAGGTATGGTTTTGGGTGTAGCCAAGCTCTGCCTTCAGGGTTTTCTCCAGAAACTTCTGGTCAAATGCCGAGTGGTAGGCGAGTACCGGGTCGCCATTCATCCATTCCAGTAGAAACAGCAGTGCATCTTCGGTTTCATGTCCCTGGGTCAGCGCCTCGGGTCCTATACCGTGAATAAGGACAGTCTTCGTGATGTCCAGCTCGGGGCGCTTCAGGATCAGGTCAAACTGATCGCTGAGGTCAATTGCTCCCCCCTTGATCGCGACGGCACCAACAGCAATGACTTCATCCTTGGCTGGATGTAGCCCTGTAGTTTCCAGGTCGAGGACGATCAAGCGGCATTCGGAAAGCAGCTGATCACCCGGGGTTTTAGGGTTGGGCATGTTCTCTGGCGCGGTGTTACCGGTTTGGCCAGCGCGGCGACGTTCAATCCACTGTCTGATCTGTTCCAACATGGGGCGGCAGCCTGGATTCAGAGTTGGTAGGTAACTTCGAGTTTCTGCTGCAAGCGCTGGGCCTGCCGGAAAGACTCACGGAGAATGCGCCGGTCTAACTGGTTCAGATCATCCGGATCTATGTAGTTGGAGAGCTCTTCGCCCCGCTCAAGCATTTCCTGATGTGACCGCATGCGGATGGCCTGAATCAGGCTGTAAGCATCTTTCCAGGCAGCGGCGTCTTTTGCTTCGAAGACCTCTTTCTCAACCAGTTCGTCCATTCTCTCAAGCGTATTTGCGCTTTTAACTCCGTTGGCAAGTGCAAAAACGCGTACGGCCTCAACGAAAGGTGCGAGGCCCTGGCGTTTCAGATCGAGGCTATGCTTTTTACCCTCAGACACAAAGCGAAAGTTCCGGAACATAGTCAGTGCCGGTTTTCTCTGAAACGCATTCCCGGCTAGCATCTTCTGGAAAAGGGCATTTTTGCGGACCCTTGTTGAAACTCTGTCCAGCAATTCGTCCAACTGCTCTTTTGGTCCGAATACCGCGCGCATATCCAGGAAAATAGAGGAGTAGACAAGATTTTGCGGTGTGGATGCATCGATGAAGCGGACAAACCAGTCATCCCATTCGCGATCGCTCAGGCACAGTTTTGGGTTGCTGGCCATAATGTTTCCCTTGCACAGGGTAAAGCCGCACTCTGCAAGCTCGTCGTTGACGACACGGGCGAACGGCAGCAGTTTTTCCCTGACCTGGTCTTCCGTCATGCCCTCCGGTGTCTGGAAAAGTATGCCGTTGTCCTGGTCTGTCAGCAGCGTTTGCTCCTGCCGTCCTTCGCTGCCAAAGGTCAGCCAGGTGAAAGGAATGCCCGGATCGTTTTTCTTGATGTTGAGCTCAAGTACCCGTCGCACAGTAACGTCGTTGAGCGTGGTAATAATTTTCACAACCTGACCGGAGTCGGCACCATGGGCCATCATGGCATCGACCAGTCTGGAGACGTCGGTGCGCAAACTGACCAGGGTTCGTAAATGCGTTGCGGTACCTATGGTGCGGGCGAGATTAACCAGATCGACGCGCTGCAAAGAGAAAAGGTCCCGCTCCGAAACCATTCCTATCAGGCGGTTGTCTTCATCGACCACACAAAGGTGAGCGAAGTGATGCTCGGCCATCAACATGGCTGCATCAAAAGCATCCGCATGGGCTCTCAGGCAGCAGGGGTTTTTGGTCATTGTCTGGCGAACCGGCGAGTCCAGGGTGCAGGTCTCTTCCGCAATCATGGTGCGCAGGTCGCGTAGGGTGAAAATGCCTGTTGGATGCCGGCTGTCATCGGTAATGACAATGCTGCCAACGTTGTTTTCGTGCATTCGCGCAACGGCCTTGCGTATCGGCAAATCCGGAGAGCATACAATGGGGTTGCGATGGGCATAGCGTTCGAGAGGTGTGCTCAGAGATATGCTGGACCCTATGGATGCCATGGCGCCGGTTTGTATACGCTGGTTAACCTGGTCGAGCAAGCTGCTGACACCGCGCAAACAGAAATCCCGGAAGGGTTCACTTTCGGAAATCAGGGTAACAAAGGTGTTCTGCTCTATGCTCAGGCAGAAGGTATCGCCAGTCGCACGATGTAGCGTTCGAGTTGGGCGTTCGCCTATGATGGCGGCTAGAGGAAAACACTCTCCCTGGCTGATCTCAAACGTGGTTTCTGTCTTTTCAGCCTTTTCATTATGACGTTCGCCACGGATCCGTCCCTGTTTTACAACGTAAAACCTGTTAACGATTCCGTCTTCAGCAGAAAGGACCACATCGCCATCTGCATAGAAGCGCAGTGTGGCGTGTTCGGCGAAGTGGGCGAGATGGTCGTCGTCCATATTTGAGAAGGGTGCATGCGCCTGCAGGAACCCCATAATAGAACGGGTATTCTGGGGGCGTGTCGTGTCCTGATTCGCTGCTGCCATAGCCGGTTCCACTTGCTCGTTATTATTGTCAACTAACAGTGTAGTCCACAGGTGTGGGTGTTCACTCTACGATTTTGGTCGCAATGTGATGATCATAGCACCGCGCAATCTCCCCGTTTTCTTTATGGGGAACGCGCCGGGTGGTAAAATTCTCCCATTCAAAAGGTTATTTAAAGCACGGCCATGACTACCAAAAATGATCGCCTCAGCTTTCTTGAGGAAATGAAGGATGTCCGGCGCATCCGAAAGCCCAATCGCGCCGAGATAGCCACACCCCGTGAGCTGACGCCCGGCCATCTGGAGCGTCAGCGGGCCGCTGTTGAGAAACCATTCAGCGACGCTAACCCACTGACCTCTGACATTGTCGATCCTTTAACGGCGCACGACATACTGTGCTGGCAGCGGCCCGGTATTCAGCATGGGGTTTTTCGCAAGTTCAGGTTGGGCCAGTACCCCATCGAAGCCAGGTTGGATCTGCACCGGATGACGGTCGAGCAGGCACGCAGGGATGTATTCAGGTTTATTGGTGATTGTGTCCGCTATGGCCTGCGTTCAGTCATCATCCTTCATGGAAAGGGAGAACGTAATCCCGACGGGGTGGCACAGCTCAAGAGCTATCTCGCGAAATGGCTTCCGGAACTCTCAGATGTGCTGGCGTTTCATTCGGCCCAAAAACACCATGGTGGAACCGGTGCAGTCTATGTCATGGTGCGGAAAGGTGAGCGGGAAAAGCAGAGTAACCGGGAGATCCACGGTACACGCTAAGAACTACAAGGTGTCGGTTACCGTAAATATTTGGCCAATTCATTGTTAAGCAGGAGTTTAGTATGAAGAAAACGTTATTAATGATGTTTTCGGTTCTGGTTCTGGCAGGTTGTCAGGATCGGGTCATCTGGGACGATAACGGTAAGGTTGAAAGTGCGACAGAGAACCGGGAGATCTGGGATTCTAATGGAAAAATGAAAACCGGAGAACGGGACATCTGGACCAACAAAGAGGGCGAGAAAGTTATTAAATAAAGGCGTGCAAGATGCCTGACAGATACGTTTCGGCAAAGATAAAACTAATAACCCGGAAGACAGAGCCGGGACGATAACGGGAGAGAGTAGGCATGGCACTGAGCCTTACAGTTAACGGCGAGCTGCACTCGTTGGATATAGAGGGTGATACCCCTTTGTTGTGGGTATTACGCGATGAACTGGGGCTCAAGGGCACCAAGTTCGGGTGTGGCGCGGGCCTTTGCGGTGCCTGCACGGTGCATCTGAATGGGCAGCCTGTGCGTTCCTGCTCTACATGGGCAGAGGCCGCAGTGGGTGGTGAAGTGACGACCATTGAAGGTCTGGCAGAGGATGGTAAGCTGCACGCCCTGCAAAATGCCTGGATTGCAGAGGGTGTGCCGCAGTGTGGCTACTGCCAGTCTGGCCAGATCATGAGTGCGGCTCACCTTTTGGCAACCAATCCGGCGCCAGCCCGGGACGATGTTGTGGCGGCTATGACCGGCAACCTTTGCCGGTGCGGCACCTACTCGCGAATTATTGCCGCAGTTGAGTCTGTGGTTGAAAGCTCTTCGGTGGAAAACTCTTCGGTAGATAGCTCTCTGGCTTACGATGCGGCAGTCGTCAGGGAGATAAGCTGATATGACGATGAACCGACGCGACTTTCTCAAGGTAAGTGCTGGAACGTCTGGCACTTTGATGCTGTCCCTATCGCTCCCTGGGTGTTCCGGAATGCCGACTGGATACAAGCAGGAGACGGGTGAGTGGAAGCCGGATGCCTGGCTTGAAATAACGAATAACGACGAAGTTCATTTTACACTGGCCCGGGTTGAGATGGGGCAGGGTACCTATACCGGGCTTACCACTCTGATTGCAGAAGAGCTGGAAGTTGAACCGGCGGCGATCACTCCCAGATTTGCGCCTGTGGCGCCGGAATATCGCAATCCTTTGTACAAATTACAGTTAACCGGTGGCAGTACCAGTATAGCGACGAGCTGGGAGCCGTTGCGCACGGCAGGTGCGTCGGCGCGGCAGATGCTCATTATGGCAGCAGCGAGAGTATGGCAGGTGGATGCAGCCGAATGTTCGGCTCGCGAAGGCCGGGTGATTCACCCCAATGGTCGGGAGTCCATGCGCTACGGGCAGTTGGTAGAGTTGGCATCGAAAGAAGTCCTTCGCGGTGATATCGCACTGAAACCGGCTGCCGAGTGGAAGTACATTGGCAAGCAGGGGGGCAAGCTTGATGCCCACGCCAAGTCTACTGGTACAGCAGTTTATGGCATTGATGTTGAGCTGCCCGGAATGGTTTATGGCGTGGTAAGCCGGCCGCCCCGTTACGGTGCCAGAATCAAGGCGTTCAATGGGGACGAACTCCGCGCCATGCCCGGCGTCCTCGATGTGTTTGAGATTGAGCGCGGTGTCGCGATCGTCGCCGACAAGTACTGGCGCGCGCGAAAAGCTCAGGATGCCTTGAAGGCTGAGTGGGATAATGAGGATGCGCTGTCGCTTTCTACCGACGAGGTGTTTGCATCCTACCGCAAGGCCGCCGATAAGGATCCCGGGGAGTCTGAGCGCAGCGAAGGCGACTATGAAGCTGCTGTTGGCGAAGCAGGGAAGGTATTTGAGGCGGAATACAGCCAACCCTACCTGGCTCACTCCACCCTGGAACCCATGAATGCCACCGCATGGTACCGCGGTAACACCATCGAAGTCTGGGCGCCGACCCAGGCTCCGGATCTCGGCCGTATTGCCGCAGCCCGGGTAACCAATCTTTCTCCGAGTGACGTTACGATCAATACCACCTTTCTAGGTGGCGGCTTTGGTCGTCGCCTGACTCAGGACTACATCGAAGAAGCCGCAGCCGTTGCATATCGGATGAAAAAACCGGTAAAGCTGATCTGGTCGCGGGAAGAAGATACGCAGCACGATTTGTATCGCCCGGCCATGTTGCACCGGATGCAGGCTGGCCTTGAGGGCAACCAACTGACCGGTTGGCACCATCAAATCATAGGCCCCCAGCTATTGGATTGGTATGTACGCAACGCCGCACCAGCTCAGTATCCCTGGGCGCCGAAGTTCATGTACGACACCCTGGGTAAGGTAGGCTTGCTCGCCGAAGGTATCGCCACGCCCAAGGATATGTCCGCCATTGAAGGCGCCATAGAGTACCCCTACAACGTAGCCAATATAGACATCCGCCACACCCATACCGACCCCGGCGTCCCCGTGACGTTCTGGCGCTCGGTGGGCTACTCCCACAATGGCTTTGCTGTTGAAACCTTCACGGATGAACTGGCTTACGAAACCGGACAAGATCCCTATCAGTTCCGCCGCAAACTGCTGGTGGGTCAGCCCCGTCATCTGGAAGTGCTCGACAGAGCTGCCCGCATAGCCGGCTGGAATACGCCTGTTCCGGAAGGTCGCGGGCGTGGCATAGCCCTTTTCAAGAGCTTTGGAACCTTTGTTGCTCAGGTAGTGGAAGCTGGTGTGGAGAACGGAAGCATCAAGGTTTACAAAGTGGCTTGTGCCGTGGATTGCGGCCAGGTGGTTAACCCGCGCATCGTAGAAGACCAGATAGAAGGCGGGATTATCTTCGGACTGACCGCTGCACTCTACGGCGAGATAACCCTCGAAGATGGTGAGGTGCAGCAGAGCAACTTTCACGATTACCAACTGATGCGCCAATATGAATTGCCAGAAATAACGGTAGATGTTGTGCAGAGCAGCGAAGCGCCAACAGGCGTTGGCGAGCCAGGTGTGCCCCCGGTCATACCGGCTCTGGGTAATGCGCTATTTGCGCTGACCGGCAAACGTCAGCGCAGCTTGCCTCTGAAAGCTGATGCCTGACACCTCAGCGGGTCCGATGGCCGGAGCCCATGAATCGGTCATCAAAGATGTTTTGTCATGGCTTGAGCAAGGCCGGCGGGTATGGTTGTGCACCATTGTGGACACCTGGGGATCATCACCGCGCCCGGCAGGCTCGTGGCTGGCGGTCAATGATTCAGGGCAATGGAGTGGTTCCGTGTCGGGCGGCTGTCTGGAGGAAGATCTCCTGCGCCGTACCGTCGAGGAGGGCGCGGACTACCCGGTTCTCGTCGATTACGGCATCACTGATAACGACCGTGACGATTTCCGTTTGCCGTGTGGGGGCAGTATCCGGTTGCTGGTAGAGCCGTTGGGTAATGCTTCTGGTACAAACAGTGCAGCAATTGAGCATGTGCGACAGTTGGCGGAATCGCTGAAAGACCGGGGCTCAGCCATGCGTCGCGTTAGCCTGCAGGGTAGCATTGCTTTGGAACTTGCAGTGCCTGGTGCTCGCCCGGGAGTTGTATTTAATGGTGAAGAGTTACGCCACACGCTGCAGCCTGAGTGCCGGCTGTTGCTGATCGGAGCCGGTGAGGTAGCCCGTTATGTGGCTGAGTTTGCGGTCGCCGCGGACTTTAACGTAACTCTGTGTGAGCCGCGGGAAGCCTTTGCATCCGGTTGGGGTTACGACCACCTGCCACTTGATCGGCGTTTGCCGGACGACTTGATTACTGGTTTTTTTGACGACCCATGTTGTGGCGTGCTCGCACTGGCCCATGATCCGCGAATCGACGACATGGGTTTGCTGGCGGCGCTTGAGTCCAGCGCCTTCTACATCGGTGCAATGGGGTCCGCTCGAACGTCTGAGGCGCGGCGCGCTCGCCTGGCCTCCCTTGGCGTTGATGAAAATGTTTTGAAGCGATTACGGGCGCCGATAGGTGTTGATATTCCCAGTAAAACCCCTGCAGAAATCGCCATTTCTGTTGTTGCTGATCTGATCAAAGAGCGGCATCATTTGCGAACAGCCTTCGAGCCCTACACTTCAACCTTGGGAAAATAATCCGTGTTTGATGTAAGCCGTTTCGCCATTGTTGCCCAGTCCATCATGGACGCCGGGCGTTTTCTGTTCGGGCGGGGATGGTCTCCGGCTACGAGCAGCAACTATTCGGCCCGTTTGGATAGTGACCACATCGCCATCACAGTATCAGGCCGGCATAAGGGCGAACTGGAGGCGGGTGATGTCATGGTAGTCGATCTTGATGGCAGGCCGGTGCAGAGTAATTGCCGTGCCTCGGCAGAAACCTTGTTACATACGTCGCTGTATCAGATCTTTCCAGATGCAGGAGCCGTTCTCCACACACACTCCGTGAGCGCAACGGTTCTGAGTCGGCTGTTGCCTGAAGGCGCCTCACTGAAGCTTGAAGGCTATGAATTGCAAAAAGCGTTTGATGGCATTGATACCCACGAATCGATTTTGACAGTGCCGGTTTTCGAGAACACTCAGGACATTGAGGCGTTGGCACGGGAAACCCGGGAATGGTTTATGGCAAACCCGGAACAGCCGGGCTACCTGATCCGCGGGCACGGGCTATACACCTGGGGTAAAACTATGGCGGATTGCCTTCGGCACGTGGAAGCCTTTGAATTTCTGTTTGAATGTGAACTTGCAACTATGAGGGTTCGCCCATGACGACTCTGAGCATTTTTCATACACATAACCCCAGTGCAGCTGGAACAGTGACCAGTGATGCAGTAGAAATTGGTCAATTATTAAACAATGTCGGTGTTCGCTTTGAGCGCTGGCCAACGCAGGATTTGCCGGCGGACGCGTCCCCTGAGCAGATCCTGGAGGCCTACAGCGAGGAGGTTGCGAAGCTGAAGGCAGAGAGTGGTTTTCAGACTGCCGATGTTGTGAGCCTCAACCCGGGCAACCCGCAGAAAGAGGCATTCCGGCAGAAGTTCCTGGATGAGCACACCCACAGTGAAGATGAGGTGCGCTTTTTCGTACGCGGGCAGGGAATATTCTATTTGCACCTTGGTGATCAGGTGTTTGCTGTGCAGTGCCAGAGAAACGACCTGATCAGCGTACCCGAAGGTACCCGCCACTGGTTTGATATGGGGCCGGAGCCTGAGTTCACCTGCATTCGGCTGTTTACCAATCCTGAGGGTTGGGTTGCAGAGTTTACCGGAGAAGATATTGCCGAGCGCCTGCCGCGTTTTGAGGCGCTGGAGAGGACAACTCTATGATACGCGTGATTCTTACCGATATTGAAGGCACAACCAGCTCGATTTCTTTTGTGCACGATGTGTTGTTTCCCTACACCACTGAGCATATGCCGGGATTTATTCGTGATCAGCAGGATGATCCCGAAGTGTCAGAGCAGCTTGACCTGTTAGCAGAACAATCCGGTACGGACCGGGGCGATGTGGAAGCGCTGATAGAAACGCTCCAGTCCTGGATTCGTGAAGACCGGAAGGCAACGCCGCTTAAGACGCTCCAGGGTTTGGTATGGGAGCAGGGTTATCAGCATGGTGAGTTGAAAGGCCATATCTATGAAGATGCCGCAAAGTACCTTCAGCAGTGGCACGATCGTGGGCTGCGCTTATACGTTTATTCCTCCGGTTCGGTAAAAGCCCAGAAACTGATTTTTGGCTTTTCCAGTGCCGGCGATTGTACGCCGTTTTTCTCCGGTTATTTCGATACCCGGATCGGTGGCAAAAAAGAGCCAGATGCCTATCGTAATATTCTCAGTGAACTTGGTGTAGAGGCTGGAACCGTAATGTTCCTGTCCGATGTCGAAGCTGAGCTTGAGGCCGCGGAGGCCGCAGGTATGAAAACCGCCTGGTTGATTCGGGACTCTGAGGTGCCAGAAACAGAACGATTTGTTGCCCGAAACTTTGCCGAAGTGGACGCCCTGCTGCAAAAGCGATAGCCAACAGCTGTGAGGTAACCATGCCCGGAAACCGACCTGTCAGGCTGTTTGCCTCCTGCGTGATTCTGCTTCTGCTGGCGGGTTGCAACCCTTTTTCAGAGGTTCGTCCGATGATGGACGAATACGTAGAGAGGGTTAGCCGTGTGCTGGACACAGAGCCCGAGTATTCCCGGATTCCTGCCACGGACCAGATGCCAAGGCGCCGCAACCGTGTGTTGCCTATGCCCGAGCTCGAACTGAGCATGCTGGATTTTTTGTCGTTATACGGTTGTGAGCTGCAATACGTGGTTGGCGAGAAAAATTCCGTTATGGGCAAGGTGATGCAGCCCCTTAACCGCCTGCGCTATGAAGTTCGCTTTATCCGCGCTGCCGGTGATTGCCTGAAAACGGTCGAAAATGATGAACTTCAGGAAGTTTTAAAAAAGGCTATTGCCAGTAAACGCGAAACACTGCCAATTGCTGTCTGGAATGCGACTTGGGGCGTGGAAGAAGTGGAAACACTGTTCACGCTTGCCAAGGGCGAGTACCCGATTGCGGCTGACGATCCGCTCTCGGATCTTGCTCGGGACGTTCGTCAACTAAACGGCTCTGTGGCGGTACTGATGGAGCAGGATCTTGAGGTGGACCTGGGCTTTTGGGGTGATGTGCATCAACGCTGGCAGGCGGAGTATCGGGCAGGCCAGTTGATTAACAGCGCCCGGCTTGTCACAGCCCGCCTCGGGGATGCCACAGGCATTATCCGTCAGCGGCTTGATAGCCGCCCGCTATGCCTTAATGGCAAGCCAAATAACCAGTCTGACATAGTTCAGAGCATGTTTTTCAGTATCTATATCGAGAAAGTACAACCCTATCTCGCGGACTTGCGGCGTGCACGCACAGATCTGATTAAGCCACTATCCGAGCTGGCAACCATGCAGGCTGATGTTATGCCCGATCAGTTTCGCGTGTGGTATCAATCAGCGCTGGCTCTGGGCGGGCGTGAAAGCGTATGGGCGAGCCTGGATGCCGCAGTAAATACTCATACCAAAGCCTGGCAAGCGCTGCTGGAGCAGTGTGGGTTGAGGCCCGGGGCCTAACCTTCGTGACTCTTCTGGTTATATCCGCTGTCAGCGCTGGCTTTCCGGCGTTACCCTGAGAATTTCCTCAACGGTGGTCAGGCCGCTGGCTACCTTTTGTGCGCCGCTTAGACGCAGTGATTTCATACCCTCCCGGTAGGCGCTCAGTCGCAGCTTTTCCAGTTCGCATTCATCGGTAATCTGACTCGTTAGCGCGCCTGAAAGCGTCATGATCTCGTATACGCCAGCGCGACCAAGGTAACCTGTATTGCGACACTCCAGGCAACCAACCGGCTTGTGGAACTCTTGTGGTGCAGGTGCTTTCCAGGGTCTTGTGAGAGTCTGCCACGCCTGAACATCAACCGGGGCCGGCGCTTTACAATGGGGGCAGAGGGTGCGCACCAGGCGTTGGGCCATAACCCCCAGTACTGTTGCACGAATCAGATACGGAGGAATACCCAACTCCATCATTCGGGTCAAGGCGCTTGGCGCATCGTTTGTATGCAAGGTTGAGAGTACCAGATGACCGGTGAGTGCTGCTTGCACTGCCATTTCAGCGGTTTCCAGGTCACGGATTTCACCGATCATGATGATGTCCGGATCCTGCCTCAGCAAAGCCCGGACACCGGAGGCAAAGGTAAGGTCTATATTGGTTTGGACCTGCATCTGATTGAATGCGGCCTCAACCATCTCGATAGGGTCCTCAATAGTGCAGACATTAAGCTCGGCAGTCGCAATTTGTTTCAGTGTGGAGTACAGCGTTGTGGTTTTGCCGGAGCCCGTAGGACCAGTGACCAGCACTATTCCGTGGGGCTTCGAGGTTGCCTCCTGCCAGCGCTCCCGGTCATCTCGGCTGAACCCCAGTTGTTCGTAGGATTTCAGCAAGACGTCCGGATCAAATATCCGCATCACCATCTTTTCCCCGAATGCCGTCGGCATGGTGGCCAGTCGCAGCTCTACTTCTTTGTTGTCGGGCTTTCGGGTTTTCAGGCGGCCATCTTGTGGCCGGCGCTTTTCGGCGACGTTCAGGCGCCCCAGAATCTTGAGCCGGCTGGTAATAGCCATGCCTACGTGTTCAGGGAACTCATAAACGCTGTGCAAAACGCCGTCAATCCGGAAACGAACATGGGTCAGCGTTCGTCTTGGTTCAATGTGAATGTCGGATGCGCGCTGATCAAAGGCGTACTGCAACAGCCAATCGACGATGCGCACAACGTGTTGGTCATTGGCATCTGCACTGTCACTGGCCCCCAGGTCCAGAAGCTGCTCCAGATTCTGATGGCCTGCGCTATTACCCGGCGCCTGGCTGCCGCTGGCTTTATTGACGGAATTTGCAAGCTGGTAAAACTCCACGGAATAACGGCGGATATTTTCAGGATTCGCTACCACGCGGCGGATGTCTTTGCGCAAGGCCTGCCGCAGGTTGCCTTCCCAGTCATTCTTGAAGGGTTCGGCACTGGCTACCAGGATCTCGTCCTGCCTGATCTCTACAGCCAGAATGCCGTGGCGCTGGGCGAACGCATATGACATGACTCGGGCAATCGCAGGTGTATCTATTTTCAGCGGATCAATGTGGTAATAGGGCTGGTCAGCCCAGCCTGCCAGCCATTGCGTTAGTCGCTCAAGATCCAGGGTCGCACCGCTTTTTTCACTGGAAAGAGCGGCAATCGCCACCAGCTCCAAAGGATGACGTTTTGCTGACTGATTGCTGGCTGCGCCCAGGTTGGCAGAAAGCACGCGTTCTGCGTCTTCCTGGCTGATTTCGCCGTCGCTCACCAGTGCTGTGCAGATATCCCGCAAAGTCAGCGTGCTTCTGGGTGGCGCTGGCGGTCGTGATGGTTGCGTTGTTTTGTTGGGCTCGGCCATTAAGTATCACTTTCCGGTGCTGGAGTATTTCAGCCTGTCACTCGCCGATTCACCTTAAGATGCACCATTGCCACGATAAACAGCAGTAAGGTGAGCAACATAAGAATGACGGGGCCTGCTGCACCCTGGCTTAGCCAGGCTGAAACTACCGCTTGAGTGAAATAAAAGATAACCACGAATGCCAGCCAGATATAACCACGATTGTTGCCTTTGAAAACCGGTATTGCCAATGCCAACAATGGGATTAATTTGACTGAAAGTATCAACGCTATCGAAACGCCTTCGACCGGTGCAGGATAGAAGGTTGTAACCAGCAGGACAGCCAAAACGGACAGATAAAGAAACTGGGTTGCCCGTGCGGTGTATCGGGCTTTGGGATTGTACAGCATTGTGAGATTCCAAAAGGTATAAAGAGCTTTACGTGGCGTGGCTGTATTCGTCTCAGTCTGCCAGTTTGAGTGCCAGGTTTGCCAGGCGTTCGCCAAAGAGCTGGCAGAGGGCTTTTTCATGTTTGCTCAGGGGCAGCTGTTCGGCAGTCCCGGCCCAGTGCGATGGACCATAAGGTGTACCCCCGGTTGTCGTTTCGCTAAGATTTTTATCTGTGTAAGGCAGGCCGCACAGTAGCATGCCGTGGTGAAGCAGCGGCATCATCATGGTTAACAGCGTAGTTTCCTGGCCGCCGTGCAGGCTTCCGGTCGAAGTAAAGGCGCCTGCCGGTTTACCGACCAGTGCTCCGCTTACCCAAAGATCGCCGGTGGTGTCCAGGAAATGCTTTAAAGGCGCTGCCATATTGCCGAATCTTGTCGGGCTGCCGATGGCCAGGCCCGCGCAGTTTGCCAGGTCTGACTTGCTGGCAAAGGGCGCACCGGCATCCGGAACGGGAGGCAGTGAGGCTTCTGTATCTGGTGAGACCACTGGAACGGAACGTAGCCTGGCTTCGATTCCGTTCACTTTTGCGACACCCCGACCTATCTGGGTGGCCAGCTCTGCAGTCTGCCCGTTGCGGCTGTAATAGAGAATCAGAACATAGGGCAGTTGCTCGGGCATTTTAGTGTCCTTTAAGTCGACAGTGGTAAAATCAAAGAATCGAGAGAACGTTTTCCGGGGGGCGGCCCACGGCGGCTTTGCCATTGGCGAGAACAATTGGCCGCTCAATCAGTTTCGGAGTTGCTACCATAGCAGCAATGAGCTGCTCGCGGCTCAGATCCGGGTTGTTCAAGCCAAGTTCCTTGTATTCCTTTTCACCGGTGCGCATCAGTTCACGGGGCTGATAGCCGAGTGCATCAAGAATATCTGAAAGTTCCTGCTCTGTTGGCGGCGTTTCCAGGTAGCGTATAATTTCCGGCTCGATGCCCTGGTTGGTCAGTAACTCAAGAGCCTGACGGGATTTCGAACAGCGGGGGTTGTGGAAAATCCGGGTGGGTTCTGTCATCTTCGTGCCTGTTTGTTGAAATGGATGCTGCAACTATAGAGTGTGGCCCGCAGTCTAACAGGAGGTTTACCCGTGCAGAACCCTGTCGTCTCCCGGCTGATCCGGAGGGTAGCTATTGCAGGTGCGTTGGCTTTGGTGGCTTTGCTGGCAGGCTGTCAGAAAGTCGAACTGGAGCGAGCAGAAGGTCAGAAGCTAGCGTGGGACACTCTGCGCGGCCAGTGGGTGCTGGTTAACTATTGGGCCGAATGGTGCAAGCCCTGCCTGGAAGAAATTCCGGAGCTCAACGAGCTGGATAAGGCACCGGATATTACCGTTCTGGGTGTCAATTTTGATGCTGTGAAGGGTGATGCCCTGGTGGATCTCGGCAAGCGCATGGGTATTGAGTTCACCATGCTGGCAGAGGATCCGGGCCCGGAATTCGACTGGAAGCTTCCGGTTGCCTTACCGGCTACCTTTATCGTGAACCCCGACGGAAACCTTCTGGAGGCCCGCTTTGGCCCGCAGACAGAAGAAGAGATACGGGCATTGATTGGCGGCTGAACACGGCCGGCTTTTTAACGAATTTACATGCAGGAACTACCTGAGTTTATGTCGCAGACATTTGTACATCTTCGCGTGCATTCTGAACACTCCATGGTGGACGGCCTTGTGCGCGTTAAACCGCTGGTCAAGCGCGTTGTAGAGCTTGGCATGCCGGCCGTAGGCCTGACAGAGCAGTCCAACATGTGCTCGCTGGTCCGGTTTTACAAGGCGACAACCGGCGCGGGTGTAAAACCTGTTATTGGCGCGGATCTATGGCTGGAGAACCCGGACGAACCGGAAGTTCCCTTCCGCTTGACGCTACTGGCCCGTGATGACAAGGGTTATCTCAACCTCACAGAAATCATCTCTCTTGGGTATACCGAAGGGCAGCGTTACGGCAAGCCCATCATTCAGCGCAAATGGCTGGAAAGCAGAACTGATGGTCTGATTGCCATGTCCGGCGCGAAAATGGGCGATGTGGGTAAGGCTTTGCTGTCTGATAAGCCAGAGCTGGCAAAAGCCAGAGCCGAATACTGGATGAACCTGTATCCAGGCTCTTATTATCTGGAACTGCAGAGAACTGGCCGGCCTGGTGATGAAGACTGCCTGCATATGAGCGTTGAGCTGGCCGAGAAAATCGGGCTTCCGGTTGTTGCTACCAATGACGTGCACTTTCTCGAAGCCGACGACTTTGAGGCTCATGAGGCCCGGGTCTGCATCGGTGAAAGCAGGGCTCTGGACGACCCGCGCCGGGACCGCCGCTTCAGCGACCAACAATACCTCCGCAGTGCGGAGGAAATGATTGAGTTATTCAGTGATATTCCTGAAGCCATCCAGAACACGGTTGAGATAGCGCGGCGTTGCTCTGTGACCGTGCGTATGGGCGAGTACTTCCTGCCCAATTATCCGGTGCCTGAAGGCATGACCATGGACGAATACTTCCGAAAGGTGTCTGAGGATGGCCTGGAAGATCGTCTGGCAAAAACCCTTCCCAAGGACGATCCCGATTACGACAGCAAGCGTGAAGCCTACTATAAGCGTCTGAATTTCGAGCTGGATATCATTATCCAGATGGGGTTCCCAGGTTACTTCCTGATCGTAATGGACTTCATCAAGTGGGCCAAGAACAACGGTGTTCCTGTGGGGCCGGGTCGTGGTTCAGGTGCCGGCTCGCTTGTGGCTTATGCCCAGCTGATTACCGATCTGGATCCGTTGGAATACGATTTGCTGTTCGAGCGTTTTCTTAACCCTGAACGGGTGTCCATGCCCGACTTTGATGTCGATTTCTGCATGGAAGGTCGGGATCGTGTCATTGCCTACGTGGCTGAAAAATACGGCCGTGAAGCGGTTTCCCAGATTATTACCTTTGGAACCATGGCTGCCAAGGCGGTGGTTCGTGATGTTGCCCGGGTGCAGGGCAAGTCATACGGTCTGGCAGACAAACTCTCCAAGATGATTCCCTTTGAAGTGGGAATGACATTGGGTAAGGCAATTGAACAGGAGCCCACGCTGAAGGAATTCCTTGAGCAGGACGAAGAAGCCCAGGAAATCTGGGAAATGGCTCTCAAGCTTGAAGGCGTGTGCCGAAATGCTGGTAAGCACGCCGGTGGCGTTGTCATTGCACCCACAAAGATTACCGACTTCTCGCCGCTGTATTGTGATGATGAAGGCGGTAGCCTGGTTACCCAGTTTGACAAAAATGATGTGGAAGAAGCCGGGCTGGTGAAGTTCGACTTTCTCGGCCTCCGAACGCTGACCATCATTGATTGGGCGCTCAAAATGATTAATCCACGGCGAGCGGGCCGTGGTCTGGCACCCTTGGATATCAACGAGATTCCGCTGGATGATCCGGCGTCGTTTGTGATGCTGAAAAAGGCCGAGACAACTGCGGTGTTCCAGCTGGAATCACGCGGCATGAAGGATCTTATCCGCCGCCTTCAGCCAGATTCCCTGGAAGACATGATTGCCCTGGTGGCTTTGTTCCGCCCCGGCCCCCTGCAGTCGGGCATGGTTGATGACTTTATCGACCGGAAGCATGGCAAGCAGCCGATGTCGTTCCCGCATCCGGATTATCAGTACGAAGGCTTGAAGCCGGTTCTGGAGCCCACCTATGGGGTCATCCTTTATCAGGAGCAGGTCATGCAGATTGCTCAGGTGATGGGTGGCTACTCCCTGGGTAATGCGGACATGCTCCGGCGAGCTATGGGTAAGAAAAAACCCGAAGAAATGGCCAAGCAGAAGCAGTTCTTTCTTGATGGATGCGAAAGCAACGGTATCAACAAAACCCTAGCGGAAAATATCTTTGATCTGGTGGAGAAGTTCGCGGGTTACGGCTTTAACAAATCCCACTCAGCAGCCTATGCACTGGTCTCCTACCAAACATTGTGGCTGAAGGCGCACTATACCGCTGAGTTCATGGCTGCGGTATTGACCGCAGATATGCAGAACACAGACAAAGTGGTCACGCTGGTCGAGGAGTGCCGCAACCTGAAGCTCGATCTGGTGCTGCCAGATGTAAGCCGTTCGGAATACACGTTTACAGTGAACGATGAAGGCCAGATTGTTTACGGGCTCGGTGCGATAAAGGGGTTGGGTGAAGGTCCGATCCAGGCCATTGTGGAGGGGCGGGCCGACGGCGAGCCTTACCAGGACCTGTTCGACTTCTGTCGCAAAGTTGATCTCAAGAAAATCAACAAGCGAGCCATGGAGGCCCTTATCCGTTCCGGCGCCATGGACAAGCTGGGTGCCAGCCGTGCTCAACTGATGGCGAGCATACCGAAAGCGGTTCAGCAGGCGGATCAGCAGTCACGCAATGAGTCCGTTGGCATGATGGACATGTTCGGCGAAATGCTGGAAGCCACTGACGGTGGAGACCCATACGCAGACGTTGTCGGCTTGCGGGAATGGCCGCAGAAGCAACGCCTGAAAGGTGAGAAGGATACGCTTGGTCTGTACCTGACAGGGCACCCGTTTGACGAATATGAGCGGGAAGTCAGGCGTTTCGTGCGCTCATCCATTTCCGATCTCAAGCCGAACAAATCACCTCAAAGGGTTGCAGGGCTCGTGGTTGCGCAGCGAACTATGAAAACTCGAACCGGTTCCACCATGTGCTTTATCACCCTGGATGACCGGAGTGCGCGGATTGAAGCTACGCTGTTTTCGGAAGCATTCTTTGAAAACCGGGAGCTGCTGCAATCGGATCAGGTGATTGTGGTTGAGGGGCAGGTGAGCCACGATGACTATTCCGGCCAGATGAAAATGCGCGTGAGCTCGGTCATGGACGTGCCAAGTGCCCGGAGGCAGTTCAGCAAAGGCCTGAAACTGAATTTGCATGCCGATCAGCTGCAGAATGGCCTGCTTGATAAAATCGACAGTACGCTCAGACCATTTCGCTGTGACGGTAGCCCGGTCTGGATTGAATACAGCAGCCCGGACGCCAGCACCCGGATTGAACTGGGGGAAAGCTGGCGGGTGCAGCCGGACGACAACCTGCTGCTGGAGCTTAAATATCTGATGGGCGACCAGTGCGTGGAACTGGTCTATGATTGAGTGAACAAGGTGGGATGCTGCCCGAATATTAAATATTTGTCAGATTGCGGACTCATACCAATGTCCGCTTTAGACGTGATCCGGGCGCTGCTATCTTTGTACCAAATTCTGTGTTGGCGGAGCTTTGCTTTGCCTGGCAAAAAAATGATGGAACATCATGAACCCTAATTATCTCGATTTCGAACAGCCGATTGCCGACCTTGAAGCCAAGATTGAAGAGCTTCGCATGGTAGGGAACGACACCGACATCAACATTTCTGATGAAATTACCCGACTGAAGAAGAAAAGCGTTAGCCTGACTGAGAACATATTCTCGGACTTGCATCCGTGGGATGTTGCCCGCCTTGCGAGGCATCCGCGCCGGCCTTATACCCTGGACTATGTCGAAATGATCTTTGATGATTTCGATGAGCTCCATGGCGACAGGCGTTATGCAGATGATCAGGCCATTGTCGGCGGCACAGCGCGGCTGAACGATATGCCTGTAATGGTGATTGGCCATCAGAAGGGCCGTGAAGTGCGGGATAAGGTCAAGCGCAATTTTGGTATGCCCCGTCCTGAAGGCTACCGCAAAGCTTTGCGCCTGATGGAAATGGCCGAGCGCTTCAGAATGCCTATTCTCACGTTTATTGACACCCCGGGAGCCTATCCTGGTATAGGTGCCGAAGAGCGTGGCCAGAGTGAGGCCATTGCGTTCAATCTCGCAGTCATGTCACGGCTGAAAACGCCAATCATTTCTACAGTGATTGGTGAGGGTGGTTCTGGTGGTGCTTTGGCCATCGGCGTATGCGATCAGTTAAATATGCTGCAATATTCGACCTATGCCGTTATATCCCCGGAAGGTTGTGCTTCCATTCTCTGGAAAAGTGCGGAGTATGCCTCCCAGGCCGCTGAGGCCATGGGCGTCACTGCAGATCGCCTGAAGGATCTCGGGCTGGCAGATAATGTCATTACTGAGCCCTTGGGTGGTGCGCACCGCAACCCAGAGAAAATGGCTGAAGCCCTGCGCGAAACGCTCACCAAGGGTATGGCTGAGCTTAGCCGCTTACCTTTGGATGAGTTGGTATCCCGGCGGTATGAGCGGTTGACCCGCTATGACAACGGGCGCTAAGCCCCTGACTGGGTTTGCCTTTTCTGAAACTTTGAGTACGCCGGTAAAAGCCGTTTCTGGCTACCGGCGGCTTTGGGTTGCCCTCAGTGGCGGCCTGGATTCCACCCTTCTTCTGCATCTTGCCTCGCTTTACCATTCCAAAGTGAGGGCGGTGCACATAAATCATCAGCTTCAGGTTAATGCCGGCACGACAGAAGGCTTCTGTCGCGATCTGTGCTCCCGGCTGGCGGTGCCGTTGACGGTTATTCCTGTGTCGGTCAACCTCAGTGGCGGCCCGGGCGAAGGCCTTGAAGAGGCTGCTCGCAAGGCTCGTTATGAGGCCTTCGAAGCACTCCTTGAACCAGGTGATATTCTGCTAATGGCCCATCATGCTGATGATCAGGCCGAAACCATTCTTTTTCGAATGTTTCGTGGTAGCGGCGTGGCCGGTCTTGCCGGAATGCCCAGAAGGCGAGTGTTGGGGGACGGGCAACTTGTCCGGCCGCTGCTGAACGTTGAGCGGTCAGAACTTGAAGGCCAGGCGCGTCAGGCCGGCATTTCGTGGGTCGAAGACCCAAGTAATACAGATCAAAAGTTTGATCGCAATTTCTTGCGCCTCAGCATTCTCCCTTTGCTCAAAAAACGCTGGCAGGGCTTTAATCAGCGGCTTCGGCATACTGCGGGGGCGTGTTCGGACAGCGATTTCCTGAATCAGCGCCTGGCCGAGTTGCATTGGCAAATGCTGGGGGCGCATCGATACCGGTTGCCCGTCCCGGAGCTCAGCAAGCTAGCTCTCGCGGAGCAGAAAAATCTTCTGCGCTGGTGGATCCGGCGGGCCGGGTATCATCCCCCGTCGATCAGTGACTGGTCTCAGGTCCTGCATGATCTTTTACAGGCAGCAGAAGACAGGGCGCCTGAGCTACGGGCAGAGGGGTATAGCCTGCAGCGCTTTAATCGCGAGCTCTACCTGGTTTCTGATAAACCAGAATTGCCGACACAGGCTGTTTGGCTGGAACCGGGCCAGCAAGTGGCCTGGGGTGAGTGGAAAATTCACCTTGAGTCGGTGGCTACAGCGAAAACTGATGTGCCGCCTATACGAATATGTACGAGGCAGGGTGGAGAGCGCATCCGTTTTCACCCGGATGGCCCGTCAAAATCTTTGAAAAAATGGCTTCAGGAGAAGGCTGTTCCACCATGGCAAAGAGCCCGCCTGCCGCTGATTTTTGTGGGTATGGCGGGCCCTGGTGAGCTTGTTGGCATTGGCGATTTATGGTGTTCTGAACAATACTGCGGAAACGCCCCTGCGGCAGGCTGGCGGCTGATTGTGGAGCGGGATTGTGATTGAGTCGCTGAGGGCTTTCTGGTAGTCTGGCGTCCCATCTTGAGATGACAATCTCCCTCCTTCACAGAACCTGATAATCATGGAATCTGCATGACGCGTTATATTTTCGTCACCGGCGGTGTTGTGTCCTCACTGGGGAAAGGAATCGCATCTGCCTCACTGGCAGCGATCCTCGAGGCACGTGGCCTGAAGGTTACTATCCTCAAGCTGGACCCATACATAAACGTGGACCCGGGTACCATGAGTCCGTTCCAGCATGGTGAGGTTTACGTCACCGAAGACGGTGCTGAAACCGATCTTGACCTTGGTCACTACGAGCGTTTTATTCGTACACCGATGAGTCGCCGTAATAATTTCACGGCAGGCCGGGTCTACGAAGAGGTTATACGCAAAGAGCGTCGCGGTGATTATCTCGGTGGAACCGTCCAGGTTATTCCCCATATCACCGATGAGATCAAACGGCGTGTCGTGGAAGGCGCAGCTGGCGCAGATGTGGCTCTGGTTGAAGTGGGCGGCACCGTTGGTGACATTGAGTCCCTGCCGTTCCTTGAAGCCTGTCGCCAGCTGAAGGTAGAAGTGGGCGCCTCCCGTGCGCTGTTCATGCACTTAACCCTGGTGCCTTACATTGCTACTGCCGGTGAAATCAAAACCAAACCGACCCAGCACTCCGTAAAGGAAATGCGCTCTATCGGTTTGCAGCCGGATATTCTGCTGTGCCGCTCGGAGCATGAAGTGGATGCCAGCTCCCGCCGGAAGATCGCACTCTTCACAAACGTGGAAGAGCGTGCTGTTATTCCAATGCGTGATGCAAAGTCCATTTACGCTATTCCCCGCATGTTGCACGAGCATGGTCTGGATCAGCTGGTTATCGAACGCTTCAACCTTGACGCCCGCGAGGCGGATCTTGGTGAATGGGATAATGTCGTCGAATCATTGATGAACCCGGAGCAGGAAGTAACGATTGCCATGGTCGGCAAGTACATGGAGCTGCTTGAGGCCTACAAATCGCTGATTGAATCTCTGCTTCATGCTGGTATCAAGACCCGTACCAAGGTAAAGATCAATTACATTGATTCTGAAGACATTGAACGTGATGGTACCGACGTGCTCAAGAGTGCCGATGCGATCCTGGTTCCTGGCGGCTTTGGCGAGCGCGGAGTGGAAGGCAAGATACGCACTGTGCAATACGCTCGTGAGAACAAGGTTCCTTATCTGGGTATCTGTCTGGGGATGCAGGTAGCGGTTATTGAATATGCCCGCAACAAGGCCGGCCTGACTGATGCGCACAGCACCGAGTTTCGTAAGCACACACCGGAGCCTGTCGTTGGCTTGATTACCGAGTGGCTGGATGCGACCGGTGAGCGTGAAGAACGTACCGATGATTCCGATCTTGGCGGCACCATGCGCCTTGGTGCTCAGGATTGCGTGCTCACTGAAGGTTCGAACATTGCCAGCTGCTATGGCAGAAAAACCATTCGCGAGCGCCATCGTCATCGTTACGAGGTGAACAATCATTTCTTGCCGCAACTAGAAGCCGCGGGCTTGCTGGTTTCCGGGCGCTCCACCGATGGCAAATTGGTGGAAGTAGTGGAAGTGGTCGATCATCCCTGGTTTGTTGCCTGTCAGTTCCATCCGGAATTTACCTCAACGCCGCGTGATGGCCACCCGCTGTTCAAGGGCTTTGTGGAAGCTGCGCTGGCTAACCGTAAGGAATCCTGATTATGGCCCAGAGCATCGTTACTGTTGCTGACATTGATATAGCCAACGATAAGCCGTTTGTGCTGTTTGGCGGCATGAATGTTCTGGAATCCCGGGATCTGGCGTTCGAGGTTGCTGAAAGCTACGTTGAGGTTTGCCGTAAGCTTGGCATTCCTTATGTGTTCAAAGCATCTTTTGATAAGGCGAACCGTTCTTCGGTTAACTCTTTCCGTGGGCCGGGCCTTGAGGAAGGCTTGCAGATACTTGCTGATATCAAGAGCAAGTTCGGTGTTCCGATTATTTCTGATGTCCATGAAGCTGCACAGGCGGCACCTGCCGCTGAAGTGTGTGACATCATTCAGCTACCCGCATTTTTGAGCCGCCAGACTGATCTGGTGGTTGCCATGGCGAAAACCGGTGCAGCCATCAATATCAAGAAAGCCCAGTTCCTGGCGCCACAGGAGATGAAACACATCATCACCAAGTGTGCAGAAGCCGGAAATGACCGGGTTATATTGTGCGAGCGGGGCAGCAGCTTCGGGTACAATAACCTTGTGGTCGATATGCTTGGTTTTGGCATCATGAAATCCATGGATGTGCCGGTTATGTTTGATGTGACCCACTCATTGCAGATGCCGGGTGGTCGAGCAGATTCTGCCGGTGGCCGTCGTGCTCAGGTAACAGATCTGGCGCTTGCCGGCATGTCGCAGGGGCTGGCCGGGCTGTTTCTGGAGGCTCACCCGAACCCGGATGAGGCCAAGTGCGATGGGCCTTGTGCGTTGCGCCTGAGCCAGCTCGAGCCATTCTTGCAGCGAGTTAAGGCTGTTGATGACCTTGTGAAGAGTTTTAAACCTATCGATACCGCCTGATTGGCGGTTTTCGTGTTTTAGCCTTGGTGGCACGAGCAAGCTGGTAGGGCCTTACGAAACACGCTGTGAATACGTCCATGTACGCTTGGCTACGCCATCCATGGCTTCGCACAGTTTCGTAAGGCCCTACCAGCTCGCTCTTGATCAGACTTCTTATATTGACCTTTGAAATTGAGAACCTGGAGACTCCCTAGCATGACCAAGATTGCCGACATTAAAGCCCGTGAGGTCCTGGATTCCCGTGGTAATCCCACGGTAGAAGCAGACGTGATCCTTGAAGATGGAACGCTTGGTCGTGCCTGTGCACCGTCCGGAGCCTCTACCGGCTCTCGCGAAGCACTGGAACTGCGCGATGGTGATGCATCCCGTTATCTGGGTAAGGGCGTACTGAAGGCAGTCGAAGCCATTAACGGCAAGATCAAGGATGCACTGCAAGGGAAAGATGCGGCTGACCAGCGTGGTCTGGATAACATCATGCTGGAGTTGGATGGTACTGAAAACAAGGCCAACCTGGGTGCTAACGCTATTCTGGCAGTATCTCTGGCAGCGGCTAAAGCTGCGGCCGAGTCTTTGGGTAAGCCGCTGTACGAGCACATCGCTGACATCAACGGTACCTCCGGTAAGTTCAGTATGCCCGTGCCGATGATGAATATTCTGAACGGCGGCGAGCACGCGGATAACAACGTTGATATCCAGGAGTTCATGGTGCAGCCGGTTGCCGCCAAGAGCTTTTCGGAAGCTCTGCGCATTGGTGCCGAGATTTTCCACAGTCTGAAAAAAGTGCTGCAGGCTCAGGGCCTGAACACTGCGGTAGGCGACGAGGGTGGCTTTGCGCCTAACCTCCCGTCTAACGAGGCGGCTCTGGCGGTTATCAAGGAAGCAGTTGAAAAAGCCGGGTACAAGCTTGGTACAGACATCACTCTGGCCTTGGACTGCGCTGCATCTGAATTTTATAAGGATGGCCAGTACGTATTGGCCGGAGAAGGTAAGAGCTATGATTCTGCCGGTTTTGCAGATTACCTGGCGGGATTGTCTGAGCGTTTTCCGATTGTGTCCATCGAGGATGGCATGGATGAGAGCGATTGGGACGGTTGGAAAGTACTGACCGACAAGATCGGTGAAAAGGTACAACTGGTGGGCGACGATCTGTTTGTTACCAACACCAGAATCCTCAAGCGTGGTATCGATACGGGTGTGGGCAACTCCATTCTGATCAAGTTCAATCAGATCGGAAGCCTGAGTGAAACCCTTGACGCTATCAAGATGGCTCAGGATGCAGGATTTACTGCGGTTATTTCTCACCGTTCAGGTGAAACGGAAGATACAACCATTGCGGATCTTGCCGTTGCTACCTGTGCTGGCCAGATCAAGACCGGTTCTCTTTGCCGCTCTGACCGCGTCGCCAAGTATAACCAGCTGCTGCGTATTGAAGAGGCGCTCGAGGGTAAAGCACCTTACCGTGGTCTGGTTGAGATTAAAGGCCAGGGCTGACATCAGTAGCTTTTACCTTTGTCCCTGAAACTCCGGGGTTCAGGGAATGGAATATTAAGGCCGTCGTGTATTGAATGAAAGTTCAGCCACGATGGCCTTTTTGTCCAATCAGTTAGAAGAATTTGTTGCTAATCTACTCTAAGGTCTATACTTAGCGTCCGGTGTTTGGTTTTTGATCGTTTAACTCGTGAACGGAATCGGTATTAATGAAGTTGCTCTGGGCTTTCATGGTTGTTCTCATTCTCCTGCTGCAGGTACGTCTGTGGGTTGGAGAGGGCAGCTTTGCGCAGGTCTGGACGCTGGAAAAATCGATTGCCGAGCAGCGGGAGGAAAACGCCGAACTGGCCACTCGTAATGAGCGCTTGTATGCGGAGGTGCGTAACCTTCGCAATGAGCAGGGTGCGGTGGAAGAGCGGGCCCGGATGAATCTTGGGTTGATTCGCAACGATGAGACGTTTTTTCTTGTTGTTGAGCAGTGACTTCTGGGGTTGGAGCTCTGAGCGCCGGGTAGACCTTTCCCGGGAAACGCTACGAGCACATCCATGTGCGCTTGACGGCGGCCATCCTTGGCCACCGACATTCCCGGAAAAGGTCTACCCGGCGCTCTCCCGGCCTTGTGCGGAAACCTTATGACTTCTCCACGATTCTGGTTGATTGTTCCCGCCGCCGGCATCGGTCAACGCATGCAGGCTGAACGTCCCAAGCAGTACCTCCGTATTAATAACCGCTTTATTCTGGATCTCACTCTTTCCCGGTTGCTGGATTCCGGCCTCTTTGTTGGTTGTATGGTTCCGCTTAATTCTGCGGATCATTGGTGGCCGGATACAGAGGCCAGCACTGATGACCGTATTCAGACCTGCACGGGTGGTGCCGAACGGGCAGATTCTGTGCTCTCGGCATTACATGCACTGGAGGAGCAGGTTGCAGCCGGTGACTGGGTGTTGGTTCATGATGCGGCTCGTCCTTGTGTTTATCCGGCTGATCTCGAGAACCTTGTCTCAACTTTAGTGGATCACCCTGTGGGTGGTCTTTTGGCGGCGCCAGTTGCAGATACACTTAAAAAGGCGGAAACAGGTCCTATGCCTGAAGTCCTCGGAACGGTGGATCGCAGCCAGCTTTGGCGTGCGCTTACGCCTCAGATGTTTCGTTATCAGATGTTGGTTGAGGCACTGGAGAAGGCTTTGGGCGAGAAGCAGGCTGTTACAGACGAGTCCTCTGCCATGGAGTTTTCCGGTAACATGCCCGTTTTGGTCGAGGGGCGATCGGACAATATCAAGATTACCGTACCTGCGGATCTGGACCTCGCTGGTTTTATTCTCAGCCGGTTCTGAGTTTTCTCGTTATCCCGGAGTAAGTTATGCGAATTGGTCAGGGCTTTGATGTTCATGCCTTCGGCGAAGGCGATGCCGTTATTCTTGGCGGCGTCTCTATACCATACAGTCAGGGGCTGAAAGCCCACTCTGATGGCGATGTGCTTTTGCATGCACTGGCAGATGCCCTTCTGGGTGCGGTTGCCCTGGGAGATATCGGCCATTTTTTCCCGGATACCAGCGCGGAATGGGCTGGTGCGGATAGCCGTGATCTGCTGTGCCGGGTTGTGGCCCGGGTGGCGGAGGAGGGCTTCGGTATCGTGAATGTTGATACTACGATCATCGCTCAGGCACCAAAAATGGCACCCTATATCGAGCGCATGCGTTTGAATATCGCTGAGGACCTGAGTATCCCGGCCAGCTGTGTAAGCGTAAAGGCGACTACCAGCGAGAAACTCGGGTTTACCGGCCGTGGGGAGGGTATTGCATGCCAGGCAATATGCTTGCTTGAGCAGGTGGCACCTTGAGCGAGGCGGATGCAGGTGCGGAAGGCTGGCGCCTGGACTGGCCTGTTTCAGCAGGCGTCCGTGTGGGTAGTGCTCATCTGAAAACCGTGCCGGATGATTTCCGGGTCAGTGAGGTGCTGGAGGCGTTTCCCGAACATACGGAGCAATCCGGTATTTCGAGCGTTGCCGGTGAGGGCGAGCATTTGTGTTTGCGTTTAGAGAAAACCGGTGACAACACAGAGTTTGTCGCGGGAGAACTCGCTACTCTGGCTGGGTGTCGACCTTTCGATGTGGGGTTTTGCGGGCTAAAGGATCGCCACGCGGTTACCAGCCAATGGTTCAGCCTCTACAGGCCCGGTATGATGGAGGACGATTCCGCATTAATCGAGCAGGTCTCGGCACGCTGGCCGGTAAAGTCAGCCTGTCGCAGTGTGCGAAAACTTCGCCGCGGAGACCACCAAGGGAACCATTTTACCATCAGACTCCGGCAGATCAGTGCTGATCGTGAAGCTGTCGAATGTGCCCTGGAGCGATTGAAAATACAGGGTGCACCCAATTACTTCGGCCCTCAGCGTTTCGGTTTCGGAGGCGCTAATCTGGATCGTGCTGTTCACATTGATCCTGCGGCGCTGAACCGCCGTGGCGGGCAAGGTAAGGGTCGGCGACGAGGCCGGGGTAGCAGCAGGTCTGGCGGTGGAAGAGATGACCGGAAAAACGTATTGTATTTTTCGGCTGCACGTTCCTGGTTATTTAATGAGGTTCTCGCGTCACGGGTGGCTGACGCTAGTTGGCGGACTCCGCTCCCAGGCGAGCCAACGGAGACTGCAACGGGGCCCATGTGGGGTGATGGTGGGACAGTTGCCAGCGGCGAGGCCGGGCAACGTGAACGTGACATAGTGGCACAGGCGCCAAAACTGGCCTCATTGTTTATGATGACTCGGATGAAGCCTGAGCGTCGTCCTCTGGTCGCTGAGGCAGAGGGCCTCAGCTGGTCCTGGCTGGATGACGGCGGTCTGGAACTGGATTTTTTCCTGCAACCCGGGCAATACGCCACTACGATTTTGAGTGATATTTTTGAGTTGGAAGACATCAGCCTTGACCACCATAAAAATTAGAAGGGTCAGGGGAGTTTTTGCCCAGTGATTTACTGGATAGCATTTTTTGGAGAGTACTGTGCGCATTCTGTTATCGAACGATGACGGTGTTCATTCACCGGGGCTGGCTGCCCTTTACGAAGGCCTCAAGGGCCTGGGTCATCTTGAAGTCGTAGCGCCGGACAGGGATCACAGCGGCGCGAGTAACGCCCTGACACTCAACCGGCCTCTGACGGTTGAGCAGCATTCCAGCGGCTTCCGGTCGGTCGACGGTACGCCTACAGACTGCGTGCATCTTGCTGTTAACGGCCTTTTTCGTGAGCCCTTCGACCGTGTGGTTTCGGGCATCAATACCCATGCGAATCTGGGTGATGACATCATCTATTCCGGCACCGTAGCGGCCGCAACTGAAGGTCGTCACCTCGGGTTGCCAGCAATTGCAGTCTCTTTGGTGAGTGAGGGGCGTAATCATTTCGAAACGGCTGCCAGAGTCGTGCGCATGCTTCTGGAGACTGCGCAGCCTTTTGTTCTGGGACCTCGCTCTATATTGAATGTCAATGTGCCAGATGTGCCATGGGAAGAGCTTGCCGGGTTTCGCGTTACCCGGCTTGGTGACCGGGAGCGTGCCGAGGGTGCTGTTCCGATGACCTGTCCGCGGGGTAAGGAAAGGTACTGGATCGGTGCTGCGGGGAAGGGCGGTGACGCCGGTCCTGGAACCGACTTCCACGCTGTCTCGCAAGGCTATGTTTCTCTTACGCCAGTGCATATAGATATGACTCGCCACGAAGCCCTCGTTTCGCTCAGAAGCTGGGTGGACTCCCTTCAGGCATCCATGGGGGGCGGTGCGTGAGCGGTGAGCTTCAAGGTATCGGGATGACATCCCGGCGCACACGTATGCGTCTGGTGCAGCGTCTTAAAGAATCTGGTATTGAATCAGATCGTGTTCTGGACGTCATGGGGCAGGTGCCGCGGCATATTTTTCTGGATGAAGCTCTGTCGCATCGGGCCTACGAGGACACGTCTCTGCCTATTGGCTATGGTCAGACGCTGTCCCAGCCCTACATTGTCGCCCGAATGACTGAATTGTTGCTCAGGCATGAGCCCGAAAGAGTGTTGGAACTGGGCACAGGATCAGGTTACCAGACAGCTGTTTTATCGCAGCTTTTTGAGCGGGTTTACAGTGTGGAACGGATCAAGCCTCTTCAAGATCGTGCTCGGGAGCGGCTGCGTCAGCTCAATATCCGCAACGTGATGCTCAAGCATGCAGACGGAGGCATGGGGTGGCCCGAGCGAGGCCCGTTTAATGGCATTATCGTCACTGCCGCTCCTATGGAAATTCCAACTGAGTTGCTGGGCCAGCTAGCTGACGGTGGCGTACTGGTGGCTCCGGTTGGTGAAGAGCATCAGGTGCTTGTAGAAGTGATTCGCAACGGGGACCGGTTTGAGCGTCGTGAGCTGGAGCCGGTCCGCTTTGTTCCTTTGTTGGGCGGAGTTATCCGTTGACCGAACAAGTAAAGAAAACCAGCACGCAAAGCAGTGGCCGCGAACATCACCCCGCATCGGTGTTTTTACGGGGCATGGCTATGGGCGCAGCGGATATCGTTCCAGGCGTTTCCGGCGGCACCATTGCGTTCATAACCGGTATCTATTTCCGCTTACTTGAGGCGATCAATGCTGCCCCGGGAGCCGTGTTCAGAGAACTTTTCCGTGGCAGGCCGAAAGCCTTCTGGCAGGCCTGTGACGGCACATTTCTCAGCTTGCTGCTGGCGGGTATTCTCATCAGCGTTGTTACCCTTGCGTCTGCCATCAGTTTCCTGCTGGACGAATATCCGATTCAGATCTGGAGCTTTTTTTTCGGGCTGATTGTTGCCTCTGTTCTGCACGTTGGCCGCCAGGCAAACCATTATCGTACATTCCTGCTCATTCCACTTGTTGCTGGCATCGTCGTCGCGTGGTGGATCTCAACACTGTCTGGTGGCGACCTTAACCCTTCCGCCCTGACCTTTTTTGGCGCTGGCGCTGTGGCAATTTGCGCGATGATCCTGCCCGGGATTTCCGGTAGTTTTATTCTGGTTATCCTGGGTATGTATGCTCCGGTTCTGGCAGCTATAAAAACCTTTGATGTTGCGGTGTTACTCTTATTTATGTCGGGTTGCCTGGTTGGCCTGCTATCGGTAGCACGGCTGATTACCTGGGCTTTTCACAAGTATCATGACCCTGTGTTGGCCCTGCTTACCGGTTTCATGATTGGTGCGCTCAATAAGGTATGGCCCTGGAAGGAGACTCTTAGTTGGCGCACCAACAGCTCTGGCGAGCAGGTGCCCTTGAATGAGGTCAGTATCAGCCCCGGGGCATTCCTCGATCTTACCGGTCTGGACCCACAGGTTTGGACAGCAGTGATGATGGCTATCACCGGGTTTGCTCTTGTATTGCTGGTCGAGTGGGTTGGTGGGCGTAACCAGAATACAGAGCCGCGTCCGGCATCCGATAATGCAGGCTAAATCCGGATAGGCCCCGTGTTACATTTATGGGCACGCGGTTGTTCCCGGCCGTAACAAAGACCGCCATGGGTAACAGGGGTTGGGCCAGAGCGACTTGGATTTCAATCCAAAATATGCAATAAATTAGCGAGTTACTTTTAAAACTTCAGGGTTTTCTTTGAACCGATTCAGAGCTTATACAGATTACTCCTAACCGGGCCGGTGTTATTCCAGTGAGATTACTACGTGGGTTAGTTCATGCCGCACTGCCGGCCTCCCCGCGGTTCCGCTTTGGTGCCCAGCCTTCTGCCTGTGCACCCGAAACGGGCAGACTCTGGCTCATTCTCGCTGCAATCCTTGTCTTGGCCGGTACCTTGAGTGGGTGTAACACCCAGGCGCTTCACCAGGATGATATTTACAATCCGCCTGTTTACTGGGGGAGCCATGTCGTCCGACAGGGCGAGACCCTGTATGGCATCGCCTGGTCTTACGGCCGCGATTACCGGGAACTGGGCAGTGCCAATGGCATCGGCCCACCCTGGACGATCCGCGCCGGGCAGGTGCTCCGGCTGGACCGTCGTGGCAAGGTTTCATCCGGCAGTGGCAGTGTTTCGACAAGTGCCCCCAGGCCATCTCAGAATACGTCTTCCCGGGCTCCGGTTGCCAAATCCCCAGCCTCAACAACAACGACTAACCGGAAACCCGTGGTCACCCGAGGTCCGGATAAGTCTGCTCCCCTGGATTCACGCACGCAGACGGTAGCCAGTATTCCCTGGCGCTGGCCGCACTCTGGCACCGTAATTGCAGGATATTCAGCATCCGGAAAAGTCAATAAAGGCGTTGATATTGCCGGGAAAGCCGGGGATGCTGTAAGGGCTGCCGCAGACGGAAGTGTGGTCTACGCCGGCAATGGTTTGCTGGGTTATGGCAATTTGATTATTGTGAATCATAACGAGCATTATCTGAGTGCATACGCTCATAACCGGAAAATTCTGGTTAGTGAAGGGGAGGGAGTAAAGGCCGGGCAGGTCATAGCAGAGCTCGGCGGCAGTGGTTCGGAGCGTCCGATGTTACATTTCGAGATCCGAAAAAATGGTAACCCGGTTGATCCGACGCATTATCTGCCACCACGCTAATGACTGTTGCGGAGTCTAAAACAAGAAGAAATGATGGTAACAGCGCATAAGCTGGCCATTGAAGAAGTCCTGAAGAAAAAAGAAATAACCAAGGCTCGCAATAAAAAAAGAAGTATCGGGCGCTAATCCAGGATTGTTGAAAGGCGGGGCAAGAGATATGTCAGCAGAACAGGAAGATATGATTGTTGATCGTCTAACAGACGTCGATGGCTCTACGAACGTTGATGACTCTGAGGATCAGTTACTCGCAGAAGAAATAACCGATAAGAGCACTCCGGAGGCTGCTGAAACCAACGAAGCGTTTCCTTCCCAAAGGCGGTATTACGCCAGCTCGAAGCAGCTGGACGCCACTCAACTCTATCTCAACGAAATTGGTTTCTCACCGCTTCTGACAGCTGAAGAGGAAGTCTATTTTGCACGTCTGGCGCGCAAAGGAGAGGACTCCGGCCGTAAACGAATGATCGAGAGCAACCTGCGACTGGTTGTAAAAATTGCCAGGCGCTATGTGAATCGTGGATTGACCTTGCTTGATCTGATCGAAGAGGGGAATCTCGGGCTGATCCGTGCAGTCGAAAAGTTTGATCCGGAACGCGGCTTTCGCTTTTCCACTTATGCGACCTGGTGGATCCGCCAGACGATAGAGCGGGCTATCATGAACCAGACCCGCACTATCCGCCTGCCTATTCACGTAGTAAAGGAGCTGAATCTTTACTTGCGGGCAGCCCGCGAACTTACACAGCAGCTTGATCATGAGCCCTCGGCGGAAGAAATTGCAAAGCGTGTGGACAAGCCGGTTAACGATGTTAAGCGCATGCTGGGTCTTAATGAGCGCGTTGCCTCGATGGATACGCCGATCGGCGCCGGCGGTGAGAAGTCTTTGCTGGATACCGTGGCTGATGAAGGTGCCTCCAACCCTGCAGATGTGCTGCAGGACAACAACATGTGTGCCTGCCTTGGGAAATGGATAGACCAGCTCAGCGACAAGCAACAGGAAGTCCTTTCCAGGCGTTTTGGTCTCAGGGGTTACCCTGTCAGTACTTTGGAGGAAGTCGGACAGGAAATTGGGCTGACCCGTGAGCGTGTTCGACAGATTCAGGTAGAGGCACTAAGACGTCTACGCGAAATCCTCGAAAAAGAAGGTCTGACAGGAAATCTCCTGTTCAAATAGCTTTTCTGACGCAGTATCCGGAACGCCGGCCATGTTTCATGGCTGGCGTTTTGTGTTTTAGTTGTTCTGAAAAAGTATCCCTGACAAGTAACCGCGCAAATGAGAACCAGGTTGCGACTGCCCCCTTTTGGTCATTGTTAGAATAGCGAGGCCGGGGGCTGCGGACTTTTACCTGGTGACGAATGAATTCTCATAATAATGACTAAAAGGAAAGAACGATGAAAAAAGCGTTTTTGACGGGCTTTGCATCCCTGATGCTGGCCGCCACACTTTCAGCTCCTGCTTTGGCGTTGACCGTTGAAGGTGTTGATGTTCCTGAGACCTACAACGCAGACAGCACCGAGTTGGCCTTGAACGGTGCAGGTACCCGCTCCAAATTTTTCATGGATCTTTATATTGGCAGCCTTTATGTGCCTCAGGTACAGCGGGATGGCAATGCCGTGATTGAGGCTGATGAGCCTCAGGCAATAACGCTGCATATTATTTCCGGCATGATCACCAGTGACCGTATGACAGAAGCGACCATGGAGGGCTTCAAGGCTTCTACGGGTGGTGACATGGCTTCCGTTCAGGCTGAAATTGACCAGTTCATGTCGGTATTCAAAGAAGAAATCAAGGAAGGTGATGTGTTTGATCTGGTTTATGTGCCGGGTGAGGGTGTTAAAGTGCTTAAGAATGGTGAGCAAAAAGATACTGTCGGAGGTCTTGAGTTCAAGAAAGCCTTGTTCGGTATCTGGCTTTCTGATGAGCCGGCTCAGAAGAGTTTGAAGAAGGAAATGTTGGGTCAGGGCTGACAGAACTCTGATGTTTATAAAAGAAAAGCCGGCAAGAGCCGGCTTTTCTTTTATACGAGGGTATCTTACAGATAATCGTTTTTTTGCTTGAACTCGCAGAGATCCTCAATAATACAGGCTCCGCACCGGGGTTTGCGTGCTACGCATGTGTAGCGCCCGTGGAGGATAAGCCAGTGATGGGCGTCCTGAAGAAACTCTTTCGGCACCAGCCGCATCAGACGGTTTTCCACTTCCACAACGTTCTTGCCCGGAGCAATGCCAGTGCGGTTGGATACGCGGAAAATATGAGTGTCTACTGCCATGACGAGCTGCCCGAACGCGGTGTTCAGAACCACGTTGGCAGTTTTTCGGCCGACCCCAGGGAGTGCTTCTAGGTCCTCGCGATTATCCGGCACAATGCTGTTGTGTTTTTCAATCAGTATGCGGCAGGTCTTGATGACGTTCTCAGCCTTGCTGTTGAATAACCCGATTGTTTTGATGTAGTCCTTCAGGCCTTCCACGCCAAGTGCAAGTATGGCCTCCGGCGTATTGGCGGCAGGAAACAGCTTGTCAGTCGCCTTGTTAACGCCTACATCCGTAGCCTGCGCAGAGAGAATAACCGCAACGAGTAACTCAAACGGGCTACTGTAATTCAGCTCGGTTTGCGGATGGGGGTTGGCTTCCCGAAAGCGGGAGAATATTTCAATACGCTTGGCTTTATTCATGTTGTTTCGTTACGACTCCAGCCGCAGATTATGAGACATTCCCGGTAACACGCACACGTTTGCTACCGGGTATTGTCGATGGCTGATCTGCCTTCTGGCGCTCCTTCAAATGATTGTCGATACCGTTTTTCAGGGCAATGAGCAAACCAAGGCCAACGAATGCGCCGGGTGGGAGGACCATAAATAACATATCCGGATAGTTGCCAAACGGTTCTATTACCCAATCGGCGGCCATGGGGCCGAGCAGCAGGTGCATATCCACAAACAGAGTGCCTTGGCCGATCAGTTCACGCATACCGCCAAGGATAACCAGTACGACCAGGAAGCCCGCGCCCATCATTGCGCCATCCAGCAGTGCAGGGCCAGGAGCATTACGAGAAGCAAATGCATCGGCACGGCCAAGAATGGCGCAGTTGGTAACGATCAGAGGAATGAAAATACCCAGGATCTGATAAAGCTCGTAAGTATATGCCTGCATTAACAGCTCGGCGCAGGTGACGAAGGAAGCGATAATCATTACAAAAGCCGGCAGGCGCACGGATTCTCCGACAAAGTTGCGGATCAGTGAAACCGCGAGGTTTGAGCCCATCAATACCATGAGGGTTGCCAGCCCCAGACCGATTGCATTGACGACCGTGCTGGTGACGGCAAGAAGAGGGCACAGTCCGAGCACCTGAACCAGCGCCGGGTTGTTGTCCCACAGGCCGTCACGGATGATTTCTCTGGACGTTTTTGTCGCCATGGTCAGGATTGCTCCAGATTCAGGGATTCATTGGTCAAGTCCCCGGGAGTGACGTCAGGGCCTTGCCCTGTCGGGGTTCTGTTCAGCCGGGACCGGATAATCTGTTGGTTTTTCCGGGAATAAATCAGCGTTTTTTGTACAGCTTTCACTACCGCTCGAGGGGTGATGGTGGCGCCGGTAAACTGATCAAAGGCCCCGCCATTCTTTTTGACATTCCACTGCTTTGGTGCCGGGTTGCCCAGAGAGCGCCCCTCAAAGTCTTTTACCCAGTCGGACTTCCGGGTTTCAATGCGGTCACCCAGCCCTGGAGTTTCCTTGTGGTCAATAACCCGCACACCGAGAACTGTGCCCTCAAGGTCAATGCCCACCAGAAGCTTTATAGCGCCTGAATACCCGTCAGGCGCAACGGCTGGCATGATCATGCCGACCGGTCGCCCGTCCTGACGTGCGACCCATACGGTCACCGGTCCCTCTGTTGCCAGCCGATCACCTGCCGGCAGCACCAGCGTATCCCTGAGCATGTCGTTGTTGTGAGCGCTTTCAGGGATGATTTCAAACAGCGCTTTGGCTTCTGCTCTCGCCGCCTGTTCTGCGATGCGTTCGTTGGTGAGTGCCTGGGTAACGGCAATGGTGCCACCGGTAATTACAGCAAACAGCCCAAGCCCGAGAGCACTACGCCGAATGGATTGAATCATCGTCGCCATGGCTCAGCTCCTGCCCCGGCCGGGCAGCCCTCGTCGGGCTTTGTGGTGGCCGTAGGTTCTCGGCGTCGTGTAGTGATCAATAAAAGGCACGGCAAAGTTCATGAGCAATACGCTGAACGCCACGGCATCCGGATAGTTACCCCAGCTTCGAATCAAATAGATAAGAACACCGATTCCCGCTCCGTAAATCAGTTTACCCTGATGGCTGGTTGCGGCAGAAACCGGATCGGTTGCGATAAAAAATGCTCCGAGCATGGTGCCTCCTGCAAGGAGGTGCAGTGATAGGGGTGCGAATTGATCCGCGTTGCTGCCAAATGCCAGGCTCATGACAACCAGCGCGCCCAGAAGAGCGGCCGGAATATGCCAGGTGATAATCTTCAGGCCGATGAGTACGAGCCCACCCGCCAGAAAGGCAGCGTTGACCCACTCCCATCCTCTGGCAACGCCATCGCCAAATGTGGGGTGCACCAGAACCTCGGCTGAGGTGTGGGTGACAATTTTATGTTTGTACTCGTCCAGCGGCGTTGCCATCGTCCAGCCGTCAACGGCAGTTTGCTGCCCCGAGACAATTGCGGCCAGAGTATCCCCGAAACCGGCTGCATCATTCCAGAGTAGCCCCGGCTCTGCCCAGTTAGTGGTCATGGCGACCGGGAACGAAATCAGTACCAGCGCGTAGCCCACCATGGCAGGGTTGAAGGGATTGGAGCCCAGCCCGCCGTATAGCTGTTTGGCTATCACAATCGCTGAAATGACCGCCACTGCCGATACCCACCAGGGCGCAAACTGAGGCAAGGACAGCCCGAGCAACAGCCCGGTTACCGCAGCAGTATTATCCTTGAGAATAAACCCTATCGGCTTGCTGCGTAGCTTCAGAATCGTAGCTTCAGATGCCAGAGCAATAGCGATACACCAAACAACGTTGATCAGGTTACCCCAGCCGAAAAACAGGGTCTGTGCGAGAAGGCCCGGCAATGCTGCGAGTATGACCCATAGCATCACCTTCGATGTCGGGCGCGCGTTGTGAGCATGAGGTGAAGACTGTTGAACAAACGCCATTGATATCGGGCCTGATTCGGGTTATTCGATGGACTGGGATTCGGATTGGGTTGTAGGCACTTTGCGAGCGTCCGCCAGAGCTTCTTCTGCCCGTTTTACCCTGTCATGATTCTTGGTGACCGCACGCTCCAGTTTTTCCACGTTGTCTGCTTGCTGCGCCTTTGCCTCTTCGAGCATCGCCTGCATGGTTTCCAGCTTGGACTGTGCCTGAGCCAACTGTTTCTCCAGTGCTTCTGTGTCTGGCTTTTCCAGGGGCGTGGTCGATGGCATAGTTGCCTGGGCTTTTGCAGCTTCGCTACTGGCCTTTTTACGCGCCAAAGCCTGCTCAACCAGTGCGGAGCCTGCTGCACGCTCGTCGACAGCTTTCCCGTTGGCAGCAGCCTGCTCAGCTTCAGCTTTCTTTTTGGCCTGGGCTTCTGCAGCGGCTTTTGCACGCTCCTTACGCCGCAACTCTTTATCCAGCTGCTCTCGTTCAAGCCGTTCCTGGCGGGCCTCAAACCGTTCTCTGGCCCGGTCGGCTTTAAGCTGTTCGGCGCGCTGAACTCGAATCTCGCCCTTGGCGTAGCGATAGTATTGTACAAGTGGAATCGAGCTTGGGCACACATAGGAGCAGGCCCCACACTCAATACAGTCGAACAGGTTCAGGTGCTCCGCTTTTTCAAATTCTGCGGCTTTTGCATGCCAGAATAATTGTTGCGGTAGCAGTTCCATGGGACAAACTTCCGCACACTGTCCGCAGCGGATGCAGGCCTGTTCGGGTGGTGGCGCGGGCAGCTCGCTTGAGGTTGCCGCAATAATGCAGTTGCTGGTTTTGATAATCGGCACTGCCGTGGTCGCCAGGGTGTAACCCATCATGGGTCCGCCAAGAACCAGGCGGCTGACACGGTCATTTTGCAGTCCTGCGTGTTCGAGAAGATAGTCCACCGGCGTACCCAGCAAAACATCAAAATTGCCTGGTTTTTTTAGCGCCTCGCCGGTTAGAGTGACTATGCGTTCGATCAGCGGCGTACCTTCAAAGATGGCCCGGGAAACCGCAACGGCTGTTCCTATGTTCTGGCACATGACGCCAATATCGGCCGGAATACCACCACTGGGAACTTCCATCCCGGTCAGAATCTGGATCAACTGCTTTTCGCCGCCTGACGGGTATTTGGTCGGGATGACGGCGATTTCAATTTTGGTGCCTCGGGTGGCTTCATGCAGAACAGCTGCAGCCTCCGGCTTGTTATCTTCAATCCCGATAACGCAGCGTTCGGGGCGCAGAATCCAGGCCATTATCTTGAGCCCGGCAATAACTTCATGCGCTCTTTCTCGCATGGTCATGTCGTCGGCAGTAATGTAGGGCTCACATTCAGCGCCGTTGAGGATCAGTGTGTCGACCTTGCGATCCCGGCTTGGCTTCAGTTTGATGTCTGTCGGAAAACCAGCACCACCCATACCTGATATACCGGCTGAGTGAATTGCGTCCAGAACCTGGTCCCGGTCGAGCTTGCGATAGTCGCTAAGCGGGTAACGCTCGCACCACTCTTCCTTGCCGTCCGGCTTCAGAACGATGCATTTGTCTGTCATGCCAGACGGATGTGGTACTGGGCGGTCACCGATGTTTTCAATTACACCGGACGTGGGTGCATGCACGGGGACACCCATACCGTGGCTGACATCGGCTATCTTCTGGCCTTTCAGTACCCGGTCACCCACCGCGACAATGGGTTCGGCGGGTTCCCCAATGTGTTGTTGCAGAGGCAGCACCAGTTGCCCGGGGACGCCAGCGTGCTGAATGGCACGGGTGGTTGAAAGCTTCTTGCGCTCTGCAGGATGAACACCGCCACTGAAATCCCAAAGCTTGATCGTAGAGGGCATCAGGCGTGGGCCTCCTGCCGGTCTGTTGCAATAATTTCGGGTGCAGGCTGTGTCCAGCCCCTGATATCGGGTTCAATGGTGATCATATCAATGCAGTCAACAGGGCAGGGCTCCACGCACAGATCACAGCCTGTGCATTCACTTTCAATGACTGTGTGCATATGTTTTGCAGCACCCAGAATAGCGTCCACCGGGCAGGCCTGGATGCATTTGGTGCAGCCAATGCATTCATCTTCCCGTATCACAGCAACGCGCTTCGCTTGTTCTACGCCGTGTTCGGCATCCAGCGGCTGGGGCTCTACATCCAGCAAATCTGCCAGCGCTTTGATCGTGGACTCACCGCCAGGAGGGCACTTGTTGATGGCACCACCCTCGGCAATAGATTCGGCATAGGGGCGGCAGCCGGGAAACCCGCATTGGCCGCACTGGGTCTGCGGCAGCAAGGCATCAATCTGTTCCACCAGAGGGTTACCTTCAACCCGGAAGCGCTCAGAGGCAAAGCCCAGCAAGCCCCCGAAAACCAGAGCGAGGGCAAGCAGAACCAGAACGGCGATCAGAATGCCTGTCCACATAAAAGCGCGCCTCCGTTAAACGCTGACCAGGCCGGTAAAGCCCAGAAACGCCAGTGACATCAACCCTGCGGTGACCATGCCAATGGCTGCACCCCGGAAGGAAAGGGGTACGTCTGCAACGGCAATGCGCTCGCGCATTGCGGCGAACAGTACGAGTACCAGGGAAAAACCAGCGGCAGCGCCAAAGCCGTAGAGTACTGATTCAACGAAGTTGTTGTTTTTATTCAGGTTAAGAAGTGCGACGCCAAGTACGGCGCAGTTGGTGGTGATCAGAGGAAGAAAAATGCCCAGCACACGATAGAGCAGTGGGCTGGTTTTGCGAACCACCATCTCTGTGAATTGAACGACTACGGCAATTACAAGGATGAAGGTGATGGTTTTCAGAAACGCCAGATCCAGAGGTTCCAGCAGGTAGGTGTAGGCAAGATAACTGCAGACGGATGACAGGGTCAGCACAAAGGTTGTGGCCAGGGACATGCCCATAGCCGTTTCCAGTTTGCCTGAAACCCCCATGAAGGGGCACAGGCCAAGAAACTGGACCAACACGAAGTTGTTCACCAGGATGGTGCTGACCAATATCAGTAAATACTCTGTCATCGTTACATCGTCATCATCATTTCACCATCGGGGCGTGGCGCCTCGATCCATGTTTACATCACCCGCATGCCAGGGGTCGCGCCTGAATCCGGAGAGAGAATAAAGATATCCTTGCCGCCTGGGCCTGCCGCCAGAACCATGCCCTCAGACATGCCGAACTTCATCTTCCGGGGTTTGAGGTTGGCGACCATCACCGTAAGACGGCCTTCAAGATCCTCAGGGTTGTAGGCTGACTTGATACCAGCAAACACGTTGCGTTCGCCATGCCCCAGGTCAAGGGTCAGGCGGAGAAGCTTGTCTGCGCCTTCAACATGCTCTGCTTTGACTATTTTAACGACTCGAAGATCCACTTTCGCGAAATCATCAAATTCAATTTCGGCAGCAATCGCTTCGCTCTTTTCGGGCGCTGAGGCTGAGGGCTTTCCAGTGGCTGCAGGCATTTCCTCTTTGGATGCATCCAGCATTTTTTCAATCTGCGCCATGTCCACACGATTCATCAGCGGCTTGAACTTGTTGATGCTGTGGTTCTCCAGCCTTGCACCGCGATCGTTCCAGTCCAGCTTCGTGTTCAGGAAGTCTTCGGAGGCCCTGGCAGTCTCTGGGAGCACAGGAGCAAGGTAAATCATCAACAGGTGGAACATGTTGAGGGCATTGGTACAGATGGCCTGCAACTGTTCATCCTGGCCTTCTTGTTTGGCAATAACCCAGGGCTGTTCATCGTTTACATATTGATTGGCGATATCGGCCAACTCCATGATGCGGCGCATTGCACGGCCGAATTCCCGGGCCTCATAGAAAGACTCAAGTTCCGTGCCGGCATCAATAAACTCTTTCAGTTTGTCGTGTTCGGTCACTTCGCCAAGCTTTCCATCAAAGCGCTTGGTAATGAAGCCCGCGCTGCGACTGGCAATGTTGACCACCTTGCCTACCAGATCCGAATTAACCCTGGCAGCAAAGTCCTCCAGGTTCAGGTCCATGTCGTCCACCCCACCGGTTAGTTTGGCGGCAAAGTAGTAACGCAGATATTCCGGGTTCAGGTGGTCCAGATAGGTCCGAGCCATAATGAAGGTGCCCCGGGACTTGGACATCTTTTTGCCGTTGACCGTCACGAATCCGTGGGCCCATACGGCCGTTGGCGTGCGGAAGCCCGCGTCATGCAGCATCGCTGGCCAGAACAGAGCGTGGAAGTTAATGATGTCCTTGCCGATAAAATGATAAACCTCGGCGGTGGAGTCGACCTTCCAGAAGTGCTCGAAATCTATATCATCCCGGTTACACAGGTTTTTGAAGCTCGCCAGATAGCCAATGGGGGCGTCCAGCCAAACATAGAAGAACTTACCGGGCGCATCGGGGATTTCAAAGCCGAAATAGGGCGCATCACGGCTGATGTCCCACTCCTGAAGGCCGGCGTCGAGCCACTCAGCCAGTTTGTTGGCTACTTGTGGCTGTAGCGCACCGCTGCGCGTCCACTTGGTCAGGAAGTCCGTAAACTCAGGCAGTTTGAAGAAGTAGTGCTCCGACTCCTTCTCGATCGGCGTAGCGCCGGAAACAGCAGAGCGCGGATTGATCAGCTCGGCAGGCGTGTAAGTTGCACCACAGACCTCGCAGTTGTCGCCATATTGATCGTCTGCTTTGCATTTCGGGCAAGTGCCTTTGATAAACCGGTCCGCAAGAAACATGTTTTTCTCGGGGTCAAAGGACTGAGTGATCATTCGGGTCGCGATCTTGCCGTTCTTCTGCAACTGCCGATAGATGTATTCGGAAAAATAACGATTCTCTTCCGAATGGGTGGTGTAGTAGTTATCAAAACGGATGTGAAAGCCGCTGAAATCCTGCTGGTGCTCCTCACGGATCCGGTCGATCAGCTGCTCGGGCGTAATGCCCTCCCGCTCGGCACGAAGCATGATGGCAGTGCCGTGGGCGTCATCTGCGCAAACGTAGTAGCAAGTGTGGCCTCGCATATTCTGATAGCGCACCCAGATATCAGTCTGGATGTATTCCAGCAGATGACCCAGGTGAATGGGGCCATTGGCGTAGGGCAGTGCGCTGGTAACCAGAATATCGCGCTGTTGCTTTGAACTCGCTTGCGTCATGGTGTGTCCAAACCTTTCATCGGATAAGGGTTGTATGGTCAGAAACGGGCACAGATGATACCTTTCAAGCAAATAATTTTCACCCGAAACACCTGTTTTCATGCTGAAAAGCCGCATGAACTTATTCCGGAGAGCCAGATGACACAGATTTCAGAGCAGGCGCTGCAGGCGGCCGTTCGTGAATACCGAGATCCGTACCTGCAAAAGGATCTATACGACCTTGGTGCCGTTAAATCGCTGGCGGCCGACGAAGCAGGCCATGTGACCCTGATGATCGAGTTGCCTTATCCGTCAAAAGGCATTGCAGGCGGCCTGAAACAACTGGTTGCCAATGCGCTCGAAAGCGTTGACGGTGTCGAAAGTGCCGACGTACATGTGGCCCAAAAGATCCATTCTTATAAAGTTCAGAAAGACCTTCCGTCCGTTCCCGGTGTCAAAAACATCATAGCCGTCGCCTCCGGCAAAGGCGGCGTGGGCAAATCCACCACCGCCGTCAATCTCGCCCTGGCGCTGCAGGCAGAAGGCGCGCGGGTAGGTGTACTCGATGCCGACATCTATGGCCCCAGCATTGGCATGATGCTCGGCGTGCCCGAAAACAAACGCCCGGGTGTGCGGGAAGAAAAATACTTCCTGCCAATGGAGGCCCACGGCCTTCAGGCCATGTCCATGGCCTTCGTGACCACCGACAAAACCCCCATGGTCTGGCGCGGTCCCATGGTCAGCGGCGCGGTGATGCAATTGTTACAGCAAACACTGTGGGATGAACTCGACTACCTTATCGTTGATATGCCTCCGGGCACCGGCGACATCCAGCTTACCCTGGCCCAGAAAGTCCCTGTCACCGGTGCCGTAATCGTCACTACCCCTCAAGATATTGCCTTGCTTGACGGCAAACGCGGCATCGAAATGTTCCGCAAAGTCGAAATTCCCGTGCTTGGCGTTGTGGAAAACATGAGCGTCCACATCTGCAGTAACTGCGGCCATGAAGAACACCTGTTTGGTGACGGCGGTGGCGAGCGAATTGCCGACGAATATGAAACAACATTGCTCGGCCAATTGCCCCTGCACATGACTATCCGGGAGCAGACCGATGGCGGTAAACCCACGGTAGTGGCAGAGCCGGAGTCGGAAGTGGCGCTGCGCTACCGCGATATCGCGCGCCGGGTTGGTGCAGAGCTTTCGACAAGGGAGCGCAACCTCAGTGGCGCTATCTCTAGCGTGTCCGTGAAGTCGCATTAATTCAGAGCTGATTTGCGTGGCTGTCAGCACCCAGGCGCGTTCGCGGGCGCAGGAAAGGCGCTCCGAAAATGTCGTAGGCCAAGGACGGCCGGAGACAAGCGCACATGGATGTGCTCGTAGCGGTTTTTGGAGCGCCTTTCTGTGACCCCAGCCCCAAGACCAGAACCCTCGAGGCCACACAGCGAAGCTTCGACAGAACCCAACTGAACAGGTAAACTACGCCCCAATTTTCCCAGTGGATACGAGACTTCGCCATGAGCATCAAAGCCGATAAGTGGATTCGCCGGATGTCTGAAGAGCATCGCATGATCGAACCCTTCGAAAGCGGTCAGGTTCGTGAAACTGAAAAAGGCCGGATTATCTCCTACGGCACTTCCAGTTACGGCTACGACGTACGCTGCAGCAACGAATTCAAAATCTTCACCAACGTACACTCCGTCACCGTTGACCCTAAAAACTTCGACGAAAAAAGCTTCGTGGATTTCACCGGCGACGTCTGCATCATCCCGCCGAACTCTTTTGCACTTGCACGTACCGTCGAGTACTTTCGCATCCCCCGCAGCGTTCTCACCGTATGCCTGGGTAAGTCCACCTACGCACGCTGCGGCATCATTGTAAATGTGACCCCGCTGGAGCCAGAGTGGGAAGGCCACGTAACCCTAGAGTTTTCCAACACCACCAACCTGCCGGCTAAAATTTACGCGAATGAAGGCATCGCCCAGATGCTATTCTTCGAGTCTGACGAAGTTTGTGAAACAAGCTACAAAGACCGGGGCGGTAAATATTTTGGCCAGACCGGCGTGACCCTTCCAAAAACATGAACGCCAACCAGTTTCTCAAAGCTGTTTCACAACTGCAGGGATGGCGTGAATGCGCCTTCCTGCTGGCTCTTGCCGAGCGTTCATTCCCGAATTATGCGCTGTTTGCCGAAGCGGTTGGTCTGAAAACCGGCGGCAAAATGCACCAGATTCTGGATCTTGCCTGGGGCACGCTCCAGGAAGATGTAACAGAAACAGCTATCCCGCAACTGCTGGCGAAACTCGAAACTCTGTCTCCGGATGTCGAAGCTTACGACGCTTATGGTGTTTACCCGGCGTTTGATTTTTGCCAGTTGCTGGAGCAGGCACTGCTGAATCGTCTGAATCCTTCGAAACACCGGGCCACAGAAGCATCGCAGCTGGCGACCGCCACCGTTATGAGCTTTATAGAATTGTCTGAAGGTGAAGGGCTCGAAGAAGACGAGCTAGTGCGCTTGCTGGATTCTCATCCGCTGATGAAAGAAGACAAAACCTTCCAACGCGACCTGGTGCTGGCCCTCAAGCGCCAACGCACGCCACTGGAACTTTTTATCACCGAGCTCCGGGAAGACGCCGCAAACGAAGGCGTCAGCAATCTAGGTATCTCGCTGGGGGATTGAAGCCCCATTGATCACACGGACAAAACCCAATGAAGCTTTCTACTTTTGGTCGCAAATTTACCGCGGACGCTGGTATAACCTCGTTAATGGATGACCTGGGCAACGCAATGGCGTCTGGCGACGACATGATCATGATGGGCGGCGGCAACCCTGGACACATCCCTGAGATACAGAAACGGGTACAGCAAATTCTCGCTGACATGAGCCAGAGTGAAAGCGACGTTCGCCGGTTGGTTGGTATTTACGATCCCCCTCAAGGCGAAAAGCAGTTCATTGCTTCCCTTGCGGAGCTGCTAAGCCGCGAATACGGCTGGGATCTTAAGCCCGGTAATATTGCGCTCACCAATGGCAGCCAGGCAGCGTTCTTCATGTTGTTTAACATGTTCGGTGGCGATTACGGTGAAGGCCAGCGCAAGCACATATTGTTGCCACTGGCACCTGAGTATATCGGCTATGCAGATGCCGGTATCGAGCCGGGTCTGTTTCATGCTGTGCAGCCGGATATTTCGTTCACCGACGCCCACGAATTCAAGTATCGAGTGGATTTTGATGCGGTAGAAGTGACTGGAGAGACCGGTGCCATTTGCGTGTCCCGGCCGACCAACCCGACCGGCAACGTGGTTACCGATGAGGAAATGGCCCGGCTGGAACAGATGGCGCGCCAGCATGATGTGCCGCTGATCGTCGACGGGGCCTATGGCACGCCTTTCCCGAGCTTGTTGTTCGTGGATGCCAAACCCACCTGGAATGATCAGATTATCCTGTGCCTGAGCCTTTCCAAGCTTGGCTTGCCGGCAGCTCGAATAGGTATAGTGATTGCTGCCGAGCCGGTGATCAAAGCCTTGTCGGGCATTAACGCGATCATGAACCTGGCAACAGGAAGTTTCGGAGCCATGCTCGCCGAGCCGCTGGTGCGTTCTGGCGAGATCCTGTCGTTGAGCCGCGATGTGGTCTGTCCGTTTTACAAGAGAAAAATGGAGCTTGCTGTATCAGCCTTCCGTGAGGCTATGGGTGAGGACAGCTGCCGCTGGTACGTTCATAAGCCGGAAGGCGCGATGTTTCTGTGGCTATGGTTCCCCGATTTGCCCATTACCAGTCTTGAGCTTTACCAGCGGTTAAAAGCCCGGGGTGTGCTGGTGGTGTCGGGCCATTATTTCTTCCCGGGGCTACCGGAAAACGATGATTGGCGGCATCGCCACGAATGTCTGCGCGTAACCTATTCGCAGGATGATGAGCGTGTGGCGCAGGGGCTGCGAATTATTGCGGATGAGGTAAAGGCTGTGTGGGCAGAAGCGGATCGGGAGGTTTAATCTCCCAGATCCACGTCCTTGAGCTTGAGCTCGTAACGACTGCCATCGGGTTCGACCTGAAGCAGGCGAACCAGAAGGTATCTATTGTCCGGGTCGAACCACATCAGCGTTTCCCGCTGGGAATTTTCACGAATTTTTTCGGCTTTAAGGTAAGAGGACTGGTTGCCATCCGTGCGGCTGGCGTCATCACTCACCACCGAAAAGCGCTCGCTATCAACCCTGCCGCGGTCCACAACCTGGTATTCCATTTCCCGCTCGCCGCTCCGGATGTCCTGATGTAACTGGAGCTGGAAGCCAAGAGGGTCGAGGTTGCCTTCTGCCAACTCGATCCGGAAAGGCTTTTCACGGTACTCCCCTGTGGCGATTCCACTTTTCCAATCAAAATCGATGGACTGTTCTCTGTCTTTAATAAGGAATCCCGACAGGCGATAGCGGTATCTGAGTGGAATGACCTGGCCGTTTTCCCATTTGAAGATCAGAGATTCATCAATATCAGCAATGAACGAATTCACGTCCGTACGATATAGCCAGACCTCATTGCCTTGGGAGGTCAGGATGCGTTTGGCGGTGCCATTGAGGGACAGGCCTTTATCCAGTTCAGCATCAAAGCTCACCTCAAATGGAAACAAGCCCGGGCTCGTTTCGGCTTTTGCGGCCGTGCCCAGGAGCAGTGCGATCATGGCCAAAAGCGGCAGAAATATCATCCGGCCTTTTGCGGGGGCGGGCATCGTCTGTCGTGCTGAATACATCTGGTTGACCTCCAATCCTTCATGAATGCTGAAAGTCTAGCGGCTCAGCGGGCATTACGGGGTGACAGTCTGGTAAGGCGCTTAATTGTCCGGGAGTCGCATTGGCGCCGCCAAAGCCTGACCATCGAACATTACCTGTTCTCCGCCCAGCTGAATTCTGCCTTCACAGAACCAGCGCACCACAATCGGGTATAGCAAATGCTCTTTGGCCTGAACTTTTTCAGCGAGAGTTTCTGCCGTATCCTCGGGTGACACCGCCACCTCGGCCTGAGCTATTACCGGCCCCCCGTCGAGTTCTTCGGTAACGAAGTGGATAGAAACCCCATGAGTGCGGTCGCCTGAATCCAGGGCTCTCTGGTGAGTGTTCAGCCCTGTGTATTTTGGCAGTAACGACGGATGGATGTTCACCAGTTTGCCACGAAACGCCCGAACGAAATCGGTTGTCAGGATTCTCATGAACCCGGCAAGTACGATCAGATCCGGGTTGTGGCGAAGGATGTGGGCCATGAGCGCCGCATCGAACTCTTCGCGGGAGCCGAAATTCTTGTGGTTAACGACAAACGTCTCGATGTTGGCCTGGCCAGCGCGTTCCAGTGCAAAAGCTTTGGGTTGGTTGCAGCCTAAAGCAATGATCTGGCCGGGAAAATCCCGTTCCCGGCTAGCGTCGATTAGCGCCTGAAAATTGGTTCCGCTACCTGAGGCCAGAACCAGAATTCGGGGAAGAGTCGGTTGATCGGCCTTCATGCTGAGAGCAGCCCCGGTGCGTAACGCACGACTGCATCTTTTTCGGAATCGTCCGCTCTTTCAATCTGGCCCACCTGCCAGGCTTTTTCACCGAGCGCCTTAAGAGTATCCAGAGCGAGATCTTTCTGATCCTCTGGTACACAAACGATCATGCCAATACCACAGTTAAATGTGCGGTACATTTCCTCACTGGCTACACCACCCGCGTCCTTCAGCCACTGAAATACCGGGGGCAGGTCCCAGCTTTCGGTGTCTATGGCAGCTACCATGCCTTCCGGAAGAACTCTGGGAATGTTCTCCGGCAAACCACCACCGGTAATGTGAGAGAGTGCGCGCACATCAACTTCACGGATCAGTTGCAGCAGGTTTTTCACATAGATGCGGGTGGGTGCCATCAGGGCATTTGCCAGGGTAGAGTCACCAACAGGCTGCTCGAGATCGGCTTTGCTTACTTCGAGGATTTTACGGATCAGCGAGTAGCCGTTCGAGTGGGGCCCAGAAGATTCAATGGCCAGCAGGGCGTCGCCGGCTTGCACCTTGTTGCCATCGATGATTTCACTGCGTTCTGCAATGCCAACACAGAAACCGGCCAGATCGTAGTCGTCACCTTCATACATACCGGGCATTTCTGCGGTTTCACCACCTACCAATGAACAGCCAGCCTGCTCGCAGCCCTGACCAATACCTGCAACCACGTTCGCGGCTATATCTACATTGAGTTTGCCAGTGGCGTAGTAGTCGAGAAAGAACAAAGGTTCGGCGCCGCCGACAATAAGGTCGTTAACGCACATGGCCACGAGATCGATACCAATGCTGTCATGCTTGCCAAGCTGCATTGCCAGCCGCAGCTTGGTGCCGACGCCATCGGTGCCCGATATAAGAACAGGTTCCTTGTATCCAGCCGGAATGGCCACCATGGCGCCGAAACCGCCAAGACCTCCCAGAACCTCGGGGCGTCGCGTGCGTGCGGCGGTTTCCTTGATACGGCTGACAAGTTCATTACCGGCATCAATATCGACGCCGGCATCGCGGTAGGTCAGGGAAGGCTTTTGTTCGCTCATGGTGTTCTTAACCGTTGGCCAGTGGGTCAGGCGGCGGATTTTAGCAGGTGCGGTGTAGGGCTCCAAGTGCAATCGCCGTGAGCGGCTGCTGATTCGTGTGGTAGTGCTCCCTCAGGCGGTCAAGATTGCATTTCTTAAACCTGGGCCGGCTACTAAGGCTCCGGGGCATGGTGTATCCTGTTCGCCATTAACGCGAACTGCAGGGTGTTTCATGCCAGTACCAGACCAAATCCCGGTTGTTAAGCCGACGCCAGCCGTATGGCTTGCCGTTTTTTGTGCGTTCATGTTGGCCTTCGTGCCGGCTCCCGCAACTGCTGTGACAGTGTCCGGCCTTTATTCGGTTGAAGTTCCGGTAGCCGGCTCCGGGCCGCGTGAGCTGGCCAAGGGGTATTCCGATGGACTGGCTCGGGTCTTTGTGCGGATTTCGGGCACCCGTGAGGTGCTTGCGCTGGACGGAGTGCAGGCTCTGCTCGAAGACGCGGAATCCTTGCTGCTGTCCTATCAAGTGCTTCGCGGCGCGAATGGCAATAGCCGGCTCAGCATGGCCTTCGGCGCTGTAGGCGTGAACCGGGCTCTGGCATCCGTTGATGCGCCGGTCTGGGGTGCTAATCGCCCTCTGACTCTTGCGTGGGTGGCAGTGGAAGATCGCGGTGTTCGCCAGCTGGTTACAGGTAATGGCAGCGGCCAGGCGGATCAGGGTGAAAGTGGCATATGGTCAGCGGCATTCGCCCGTGCTGCCCGGGAGCGGGGCTTGCCTGTAACACTGCCGCCAGAAGAGTTCAGTGGCAACCGCGAGTTGCTTTCCGATATCTGGGGGCAGTTCACAGGTCGAGTGCGTAATGCTTCAGAAGGTGTTGAACATGATGTACTCGCGCTGGTGCGAGTGAGCCGCTCTGGGGGGCAATGGCGTGCCGGTTGGGTATTTGAGGGGGCAAGCCTTAATGGTAGTGAGGAATCGGTCAGTGCTGCTAGCCGGGAAGCCCTGGCAGAGGCGCTGGTAAATCGCTGGGCGGAGCTGTATGCCGATCGTTATGCGGTTGCTGCCGGTGAAGTTGGAGACTTGCCGCGGGTTGATATTGTTTTACGCGGCGTAACGTCGGTTGCTGACTACGGAAACGCCAGCAAGGTGCTTGAGGGGCTGACTCCCGTTGTAAGTGTTGGTGCGTCGCGGGTTAAAGGCGAGCAGCTAACGCTCAGAGTCGCGTTTTCCGGTGAGCTCGATCAGCTCAAAGAGTACATTGCGCTGGACTCTCGTTTTGTGCCGGTCGAGGGTGAGCCGCAGAATGCTCGTCCAGCCCGTGCGCAAGCCCCTGATGCTTCGTCGAAACCAGCTCAGGCGGAGGTCGCACCTGGCCAGCAAGAGGGTGCGCCGGAAGTCGAGGCGGGAACTGACTCATCCGGTCAGCCTGAATTTACCTACCAACCGTCTCCGGTGGATGAAGAAGAGGCAGAGCAGGCGTTTGAATCGCTTTACCAGCTTCTTTATTACCGCTGGCAGCCTGTGCCGGTTATCGGGAATGATGGCGGGCAGTAAGCCATTACCGGAGGGGGTTCGGTGAACTCATATGGCTGGCGGTGGATTCCTAACGTTCTGACGTTCGTGCGCATTCTGATGATCGCACCTTTCGCCAGGGCGTTGTTCGTGCAGGAATACCGTATCGCATTGATGATCTTCGCCGTCGCGTCGATTACGGATGGCCTGGATGGTTTTCTGGCACGACGCTTCAACTGGCGATCACGGTTTGGTGCTGTGGCAGACCCGCTGGCGGACAAAGCTCTACTGATTACGGCGTATCTGGTTCTTACCTACACCTCCGTGCTTCCATTATGGCTGTTTGCCCTGGTGCTCGGCAGGGACCTTCTGATTGTCGGGGGCGCTCTCCTGTACCACTACTGTATCGGCCGTTTTGATATGGAACCCAGCGTACCCGGCAAATTGAATACGCTGGTTCAGGTTCTCGTGGCTCTTGGCATCATTGTTATTCTGGCGGGGTTGCCAGTGCAGCCGTTTTGGCTGGACGTTGGTGTCTGGCTGGTTGCGGTCTCCGCTATTGTCAGCGGGTCTCACTATGTATTGGTCTGGAGTATGCGGGCATGGAGGTCCCGGCAATCATGAATCCTTCCCAACTGGTCCTTGGTGTAAGGCTTCGGGACGATGCACGCTTTGACAATTTCCATGGTGATCGCAACAGGGATGCGTCACTGCGTTTATTGTCGGTGTTCAGAGAGCCTGCTGGTCTGCCGGTGGTTGTTGTCTGTGGTGATTCGGATACCGGCAAAAGCCACCTGCTTCAGGCAGCTTGCCATCATGCAGAGGCTGAGGGAAAAACGGCTGTCTGTATCAGCATTGCCGAGCTTGAACCCTTCGGGCCGGAAGCGCTTGGCGGGCTGGATGCCATGGATGTTGTGGCGCTTGATGATCTTGATAAGGTGGCAGGGAAAGCAGATTGGGAAGAAGCCGTGTTTCACCTGTACAACAGGCTGCACGATGGCAATCATATGCTGTTAGTAAGCCTGTCAGAAGTTCCCGGGTCCTTGCCTTTTGTCTTGCCGGACCTGGTTTCCCGCTTACATCACGGGTTGACTGTTCAGCTTGGAATATACCGTGATGATGACCGACTGAAAATTCTCATGGCGCGTGCTGAGCAACGTGGGCTGACAATGACGGAAGATGTCGCAGGCTTTATCATGCGACGTGCACCAAGGCGCCTTGGAGAGCTACTGGGTATTCTCGATACCCTGGATGAAAATTCATTGCAGGCCCAGCGCCGCCTCACCATTCCGTTCGTTAAAACGGTAATGCAGTGGTAGTGGCCATAGAACACAGATACAGCATATAAACGACCGGGCGCCGAATAAGGCGCCAAATGGAGAGACGACATGAGACGGGTAGTATTCAACCAGAAAGGTGGAGTAGGGAAGTCCAGTATTACCTGTAACCTGGCCGCTATCAGCGCAGCCCGAGGTAAACGCACGCTCGTGGTTGATCTGGATCCCCAGGGCAACTCGACGCATTATCTCCTGGGCAAACAGGCCAGTGAACTCAAGGACACTGTTGCAGATATGCTGGAGCAAACGGTTGCGTTCAAGGTATTCAACCGGCGCCCCGAGGAATTCGTACACGCAACGCCGTTCAAGAATCTTTTCGTTATGCCTTCGAGTCCGGAACTGGACTTTCTGGAGCGCAAGCTCGAAGCAAAGCATAAAATCTACAAGCTCCGGGAGGCGCTGAAAAAACTGGGCGAGTCCTTCGATGCCATTTACATTGATACGGCTCCCGCGCTCAACTTTTACACCCGCTCGGCGCTGATTGCGGCCCAGCGTTGCCTGATACCGTTCGACTGTGATGACTTTTCCCGCCAGGCGCTTTACAACATACTCAACGAAATCCGTGACCTGCAGGAAGATCATAATGATGAGCTGGTTGTAGAAGGTATTGTTGCGAATCAGTTTCAACCCCGTGCCAGCCTGCCCAAGCAGTTGGTCAAAGAGCTGATAGAGGAAGGTTTGCCGGTACTGCCAGTGAGGTTGTCCAGTTCAGTAAAAATGAAAGAGTCCCATCAGTGTCGCCAACCACTCATCCATATGGCGCCAAAACACCCGCTCACCAAACAGTTTGAAGACTTATATGGCGTATTGCATGGTGAAGCGATAGAGCTTGAGCCACTGGCAGATTAAGAAAGGTTTGTATGAAAGATTCCGGTGACATAACAGGGCAGGTCGCTGACAGTCTTCTGGGTATCGAGATGGCGTTGCGTCAGCTCGGAATGTGGGAGGCGGAGCGTCCGCCTGAGGATGCGTTTGCGAGTTCAGAGCCGTTTTGCCTGGATACATTGGTGTTTACCCAGTGGCTCCAGTTTGTGTTTCTGGAGCGTATGAAACTGATTATTGAAAATTCTCACCCCTTGCCGTCGGTTTCCGGCATTGCACCCATGGCGGAAGAGTATTTTCGCGGTCGCCCCGAATCCGGCCAAGGCCTTATCCGGGAGCTTGAAGCGTTTGACCGCTTGCTGTCAGCGGAGTGAATCAGTCAAGGCGCATGGAGAGATCTACGGCTCTGACGTCTTTGGTCAGTGCGCCAATTGAAATATAGTCGACACCGGTTTCTGCGATGGGGACGAGCGTATCTGCGTAGATGCCTCCGGAAGCTTCCAGTTTCGCCTGTCCTTCGTTCAGTGCAACTGCCGCGTGCAAGTCATCCATGGAAAACTCGTCAAGCATGATGATGTCTGCGCCGGCACTGAGCGCCTGCTCCAGTTCTGCCATGTTTTCGGTTTCCACTTCCACTGGTTTGCCCGGAGCAATCCGGTGGGCTTCCGCGATAGCGGCAGCTATGGATCCGCATGCGGCTATGTGATTCTCCTTGATGAGGAAGGCGTCCCACAGGCCCATTCGATGGTTGTGACAGCCGCCGCAGGTGACAGCGTACTTCTGGGCAAGCCGCAATCCGGGCAGGGTTTTACGGGTGTCGAGCAGGCGTACGCCCGTGTGAGAAACACGCGCCGCATATCCAGCACAGTTCGTTGCAACTCCCGAAAGGGTCTGCAGCCAGTTCAGCGCAGCTCGTTCCGCCGTTAGCAGGCTTCTTGCGGTTCCTTGCATGCGGAACAGAACCTGGCCCGGAGAAACGGTCTGGCCATCCTGAACCAGCCATTCAAGAGATACTGATCGATCCACCTGACGGAATACTTCGTTAACCCACTCACTCCCCGCTATGGTTGCCTGCTCCCGCGTAATGACGCGCCCGGACGCCTGTTTCGTCATCGGGATGAGCTGAGCCGTTATGTCGCCCTCGCCAATATCCTCGCGCAAGCTCAAAGCGACCGTCTCGATTCGTGACTGGCATAGGCGTTCAGTGAAGTTCATGGTATTGCATCCGCTTGTGTCAGGGGCTAAAGGGTTCTGTAATATTCCGGGGCCACGATTCTATAGTCCGCCAGTGATTTCGCCAAATTCTAAAGGAATTGTGACTTGAGTCCGGTCTACACAAAAGGTGACAATTTCTGACAGAAGGTGACGCGGCTTACTCGTATGATGTGTTATTAGAGTTGTTTAAAACCTATGGCCAGACGCTTCACTCGTTCTGGTTCGGAGTTGTTCAATGAAGCTGGGTAACAAGGTTGTCAGTCTTTCTGGAGAGAGGCCGTTTTCGCGGTTTGATCTGCCGCCGGCCCTTGTTCGTCTGCGTGATACCTCAGGTCAGTCTCTGAAAGGTGTGCTCGGGCGCTTTTTCGAACGTGCTGACGATGCTCTGTTTGAGCTCGCAGACCGTGCAGGCTCCAACAAAGATCAGACTGTCTATTTTGATGCCATGCGCGAGCTCAGGTTGCGGCGTAAGGCCATGGCTGTCTCGGTGCTGCAATACGTTAGCCAGGCTTTCAATGATATTGGCAAGTTCCGGCCCCGGCAATCCGGCGGGGCTCTGGATGAAGTTGACCAGGATTCACTGAGCCTTGTTGAGCATTCAGACCTAGAGCAGCAGGTGGCTATTGATAACCTCATCAATAAGCTTCGTAATCGTTACCAGAGCCCGATTCAACTTTTGTCCTTGCGGATTAACCACCTGGTTCCCAAGGTAGAGTTGGCTGATAACCAGATGCCTCTCAGCCCGGAAGTTATCTGCGGTGGCCTCGCGGAGGCCTGTGCTGATCTTGACATCGATATCCGCGCTAAACTGGTTGTGCTTAAACTGTTTGACCGCTTGTTGGCAGACACGCTCGGTGATTTTTATCAGGAGGCCAATCGCACACTGGTTTCGGAAGGCATATTGCCAGACGTCAAACGGCCACCGGTGCGCCCTGCGACGGGTACTACTGGCGCAAGACCGTCAGCCTCCGCACCGGTACCCGCAAGCTCCGGTCCGCATGGGCCAACGGAAGAGCCGAGCACTCTCCAGAACAGTGGTTATGATCAGATACAGGGGGGTGTTTCCCATGCAACATTTTCCGAATTGAGCGCACTTCTGCACCAGAGAGGCAACTCCCATGGCACGGTCGATTCGGGTGCCGAAGGGGAAGTTTATCTTGATACCGAAAGGCTGATGGCTCGTCTCAGCGAGGCGCAGGCCTCCTGTGGCCAGTGGGAGGGCAATGAAGCCATCTCTCTTGATCATCAGCTAAAGTCCATTCTTCAGGCCGATAATGGGCAGGAAGCCAGCGTCGGCCAGGTTGATAATGATGTTATCAACCTGGTCTCTATGCTCTTCGACTTTATTCTAGAAGACCGCCAGTTGCACCCAGTGATGAAGGCGCTGATCGGGCGGCTGCAGATACCGGTTCTGAAGGTTGCATTGAGTGACAAAAACTTCTTTAACCGGGGTGGTCACCCAGTTCGCAAACTGCTCAACGAATTGGCTTTGTCAGCCATTGGCTGGAGCGAGAAGCGTGCCGGTCAGCGCGACCCGCTGCGTGAGAAAATAGAGTCGGTTGTTGATCGGGTACTGAGCGAATTTACAAATAATGTCTCGCTTTTTGACGAACTTCTGAAGGATTTTAGTCACTTTACAGATCTTGATCGTCGCCGTAGAGAGTTGGTAGAGCAGCGCCTGCGCGATGCCGAAGAGGGTCGGGCACGCCAGGAGCGAGCCTGTCAGGTTTCGGCATCATTGGTGAATGAGCTCACTATCGGAAGAGACGTTCCAGAGCCTGTTGTCCAGATGTTGAATGAAGCCTGGAAAAAGTACCTCCAATGGGTCTTGTTGCGTGAAGGTGAATCTGGTGAACGCTGGGCGGATGCACGTGAACTGACTGCTCATATTGTCTGGAGTGTTGACCCTCAGCCGGTTGAAGACTCAACCCGAAGCGAGCTTCTGAGGGCTATTCCGGCCATTGTCGACGATTTGCGCATGGCTCTTCAGGAAATTTCCTGGGATCCGTTTGCAACCGATACCGCCGTTCGGGATCTGGAGCTTGCACACGTCGACGTGTTTCAGCGTCTGGCTACTGCGCCATCCCAGCCTGATCCCGCAGTGGTTGAAGACAAGCCTCTAGCTGAAGCGAAAATTCTACGCGAGGAAAATCCCGAACCAGAAACTCCACTGGTTGAATCAACCGTGGTTGAGGCAGAGCCACCTGTGCTTTCGAAGCCTGTCGACGAAGCGCCCGCCCCGGAAGATGCAGAGGTGATCCCTGCGGAATGGCTGAATAAGGCAGACCGCCTCAGTGTTGGTGCCTGGGTTGAACTCACCCGTGACGAAACGAGGCACCGTTGCAAGCTGGCAGCCTTTATAAAAGCCACGGATAAATACATCTTTGTCAATCGCAGTGGAGCGAAGGTAGCCGAGTATCGTCGTCAGGAACTGGCAGCCGCCATGGCGAAGGGGGCCGTAATAATGCTGGATGACGGACTTATCTTCGACAGGGCGCTTGAATCGATCATCGATAACCTGCGCAGCAGCCGCAAGGATTGATCCGTGGCAACAGGGCCTGCTTTGTGATTCAATCAAACCACAATGTAATGCTCTGATAATTATGGATTCACCTTGCCCCATTCAGCCCCAGGCCATTCTGATTCGCCAGTTTCCGGCGAAGACATAAAAACACTCCGGGATACAGGACGCCTTGCATCTGCCCGCTGGTGCCCGTCGCCCAACTACGGCGCCCGCCCCGAGGGCGCTGAGATAAGTCTGTTGGTCGTGCACAGTATCAGCCTTCCGCCTGGCCAGTTTGGCGGGAGCTACATCGAAGATTTTTTTACGAATTGCCTGAACCCCTCTGAGCACCCCTATTTTGCAACCATTGCCGATATGCATGTATCGGCCCACGCCCTGATCAGAAGGGATGGATCGGTCGTTCAGTTTGTCAGCTTGCTGGAGCGGGCCTGGCACGCTGGTCGCTCCTGTTTCCAGGGTGTGGATGAGTGCAACGACTTCTCCATTGGAATAGAACTTGAGGGGGCGGATGATGTTCCCTATACACCCGAGCAGTACGTTTCGCTGGCAGAACTCTCAACTGTTATCTGTTCAGCCTGGCCGGAAATTACCGATGATCGGATTACCGGGCACTGTGACATTGCTCCGGGCCGTAAGACGGATCCGGGGCCTGCATTTGACTGGCAATATTTCCGGGCTTCCCTGCAGGCGGTTCAGTCTCGCAGACGTTTTGGTTAACTGGCTCAAAAGGGAGCATTTTGGATGATTCTTGTGGTGTTTCTGGTTGCCTATTTCGTGCGGAGACGCCTTGATAATCTCAATGCCGTGTCCGCTGATGCGCTCTGGCGCCGCTGGTTTCATAGCGGAAGCAAAGTTGAAGCCGGCAAAGAATCAGGCATTTTGTCTGGTTTGTTTCTGGTGGGCGTGCCGGCACTGCTGGCGGCTTTGTGTGTCTATATTTCATCGTTATACGGATGGCGGATCGCTGCCTACCCACTCGAGATTTTTATTCTCGTATTAATGATGGGCATGCCAGGCTGGCGGCAGTCAATTGAATCCTATTCCGAGGCTTGGCAAAAGGGCGACATGCAAGCGGCCTGGCACCATATCCAGGAGCGGTTGCCAGCTGCTGAGCGTGGTGCGGCAGCGTCACCTGAGGTGATGCACCTTTCCCTGTCACGAGCCCTCATGATGGCTGCCTTTCAGCGCTTTTTCCTTGTCGCATTCTGGTATGTCGTGGGCGGCATCGGGTTGGCAATTTTCGTGCGGGGGCTGGTTGCGTTGGCGGAACAGTGGCCGCAGGCAGCTGCAAGACCGAGATATATCGAAATCTGTGAGTGGTTCAACTGGATACCTGCAAGGCTGCTCTCGATAACGTTTGGCATTGCCGGTGATCTCTCGGGGTGGCTGATAGAGGCCAGGCAAGCAATCGGAGGCATTACGAAAAGCACCTCGGAAGTGCTAATGATCTCCGCCAATGGGTCGTTAACCGGTTATGCGCTTGATCCGGCAAGGTTCTCCCAGGTTCATGCAGATGAGTGGGCCACTTTTGGGGGACGTAGTCTGAATGCGGTGAGAGACTTGTTGAACCGAAGCATGTTGGTCTGGATCTGTGCATTGGCGTTGCTGGTTATTGCAGGGGTCGTCTGAAGGCTCAAGCGGCAAAAGAAAGTGCTCAAGTTATCGGATGTTCGGGCGATAAAAAAAGAACGTTAGTTCAGTTGTTGACGTTTCAAAGAGAGGGCCGATGTGAAGCAACTCATTAATCCTGCCGTAGCACTGATGAACCGATTGCCGATGCTGTACAAGTTCAGCCTTATCAGTGTTCTGTTTCTTCTGCCGATTGGTGGGTTGTCCTGGTTAGTAATGACTGAGCTCAACCGCTCGGTTGCGACAATGACTCGCGGTGTAGAAGGCCTGGAGCAATTGCGTCAGATTGATCATCTTGTAGATGCATCCATGGACTACCGGGACTATCGCGCACCGGCGGTGGCTAAAAATGAAGACACCCTCATGGTCCGCTCAGATGAGGCAGCTGAAGATATTGCCTCCATTCTTGATAGCCTGGCGGCAGAGCCACGCTCGTTTGACGCGTCCGGGGCCTGGGCGGACCAGGTTGAGGCGCTACGGGATGACTGGCAAAGACTCCGTGCGGATGACAACTACCAGACCAACTTTGATCCTCAGTTCAAGTACTATCAGGAGTTTGTCCAGAAAGTTTTGGCACTCCTTCCCGCCACCATCGAAACCTCCGGGCTGGGCCACGGTGTATCGAGAGAGAACCTGCTTATTCTCGGGTTGATTCGCCAAACGCTGCCGGAAGCGCGCAGCGTGATCGGACAGGCCCGCTCCTATGGACTCTACGCATTGGTTGAAGGGCAGGTTGGTTATGCTCTTAGCGAAACTTTCAATGAGATTTATGACGGCCTCACCAACCGCAGCTCGCTCCTTTCTCCAGCTCTGACACTTGCTGCCGACGCATCTCCCGCACTGAACGCTGGCGCAGGCGATACGTTTCGAAAGGTTGATGAGAGCCTGTTGAACGTCCGCGAACTGCTTGATGTGAATATTATTACGCCCATGCGACTGGAGATGTCCTGGCAGGAGTATGACTCGCGTATCGTTGCGCAGTTGGTGGGTTTTGGCGAGCTGAAATCCGCTGCGTTTGATGTGATAGAAAATAACCTGAATGCCAGCCTGGAACAGGAAGTCAGCCAGCGTCGCCTGATTGTGGTGGCGTTGATAGTGGTTCTGCTTATCGTTGTGTATCTCTATATCGGCTTTTTCATGTCTGTGCGCACGGCGATCAACCGGTTCAGTGAAGCAGCACGTAAGGTTGCCGCAGGGGATATGACCACCCGGATTTCACTTGATAACCGCGACGAACTTGGTGAACTGACCGGTGAATTCAACAACATGACGGATCGAATGGCTGACCTGATACGATCTGTAGGTCAGACGACCTCAGATGTTGACCAGCAGGCTGCGCGAGTCAAGGATACGGCCGCCTCCAACAGTGAGGCCGTGGCACGTCAAATGTCGGAGAGTGGCCAGATTAATGAAGCCATGAGCCAGATGGTTGAAGCTGTGAACGAGGTGACGGAAAGCGCCCATCGAGTTGCAGACAGTGCGTCAGCGGCTGAACAGGACACAGAAACCGGCCGCGGCGTCGTCTCGGATACCGTGGAAACCATCAACCGGCTGGCCACCGAAATTTCCAGTGCGGTGGATGTGATTAACCGGGTTAGCGAAGACAGCGACAACATCAGCCAGGTGCTGGTGGAGATCAAGGCAATAGCGGGACAGACCAACCTGCTGGCGCTCAACGCCGCGATTGAAGCGGCCCGGGCGGGTGAGCATGGGCGCGGGTTTGCGGTGGTTGCCGATGAAGTACGATCCTTGTCCCAGCGCACTCACAAGTCCACTGAAGAAATCGAGGGTATGATTTCCCAGCTCCAGAGCGGCGTGAAGGATGCTGTAGCGGCCATGACCAATAGCCGCGACGTCACCCAGACAACTGTCGAGAAATCCGGCGAAGTAACGGAAGCACTGAGCCGGATTGCCAAGGGTATTTCGGTCATCGTGGACATGAGTCATCAGATTGCCCAGGCTGCTGAAGAGCAATCAGCGGTCTCTAAAGATGTGAATGCCAGTGTGGCCCACATTGGTGAGCTGGGTACATCGACGGCGGCTAATGCCGAAGAAACGCTGGCCTCATCGCGGCAGATGTCCGAGTTGACGGCTTCACTGCAGAGACTTGTTGAGGCGTTTAAAGTCTGAGTTGTTCAGACGGTCATGAGTGGCGCAAAGGCTCCAGAAACACGCTGTGAATACGTCCGTGTACGCTTGGCTTCGCCATCCATGGCTTCGCACAGTTTCTGGAGCCTTTGCGCCACCCACGACCTGGTTATGGCGAACGAAATGTCACTCCCGGAGTAGTCGTTACATTCCTGATTTTTTTTGATCCCAAAGAATCTCTTCAGCGCCTCCCCGGCGCGCTAACACCCTCGAAGCTACAAACAACAGGTCTGATAGACGGTTAAGGTACTGGCGTGCCAGCAGGTTTATTGAATCCTCATGGCTGAGGGCGACCACCACACGCTCCGCGCGGCGGCAAACGGCACGGGCCAGGTGGCATTGGGCTGCAGCAGGACTGCCGCCAGGCAGGATGAAATTTTTCAGGGGCGGCAAGGGTTCGTTCATTTCATCCAGCAGGTTTTCCAGCCAACTGATGTGATCGTCGTTGATTGCCTTACTGCCAGGAATGGCAAACTCTCCGCCAAGATCAAACAGGTGATGTTGAATGCGGCGCAATGGCTCAAGCATTTCATCGTCGCTATCCAGAGTTTCAATCAGCAGGCCAATATGGCAATTCAGCTCATCGGCCATACCCATCGCCTCAACGCGCTGGGCATTTTTGGCAATGCGGTTGCCATCGGCCAGGCCGGTCGACCCGTCGTCACCGGTGCGGGTGTAAATCTTGGAAAGGCGATTGCCCATGAAGAGTGCTCCTGTTTAAAACCCATTTATTTAAAGCGTTACAAACCTTTTACTCGGTCGGTCAGCATTTGGTTTACCGGCGTGGCAATACCGTGGCGCTCTCCGCATTGCACAAGATAGCCATTGATAAAATCAATCTCGGTTTTACGCCCAGCTATAACGTCTGCGCGCATGGACGAAGTGTTGCCGGCTGTATTTCTCGCCACTTTCTCAATACGCTCCCGAAGGACCAACGGCTCTACCGCCTCCGAGGTTTCGGCCTGCAGCAGAAGAGATATCTCTGAACAAAGCCCGTCAACATTCTGTTGATAGAGTGGCGAGCCCAGAATATCGCCATTAGGGCAGTCGAGCAGGGCGGTAAACGGATTGATCCCCGCATTAACCACCAGCTTCTGCCAAAGCCGTTGCAGAATCTTGTCCTCAGCATGAACCCGCAAACCAGTTGCGGCCAACTGTTGAACAACATCTGTTACATGTTCAGCCGCAGAAGCAGTAAGTGCACCTACCCAGGTGTCACCAGCCCCGGCATGAACCAGCACATCCTGCGATGGCCGATTCGCCCCTTCGGTAGTGCTGGCCGCCAAAATCGGCCGTTGCGACCAGCGCTCAGCAACTGCTTGCTGGCTACCTAAGCCATTCTGAAACAAAACCACGGGAGTATGTTCCGGAATATATGGTAGCCAGTCATTTAAAGCCGTAAGCGTATCTCCGGCTTTCGTTGTTACTACAAGCAGCTTTACGTTCTCAGTGGACTGGAGTGCTGGAATGGTAATAGGTTTTCGGGCTTGACCAGAACCCGGCGAAGCCTTCAGGAAGTCCCTCCCGAAACCTTGCGGAGCCATGGGTGGAGTGCGAAGCACTTCACGGGCAAGCCATGGACGGCTTGCCCTGGACCTTTGGCGCGACGCAGGAGCATTAGCGCCAAAGGGCGGAGCAGAGTTTACAAGGATGTATTCACAGCGTGTTTCGGGAGGAACTTCCTGAAGGCTGAAGCTTCTCCGAAGTTCACCACCAGAGAGCCGAGGCAAAAAGCCGCATTGGCCAGACGGCAAAAGGGCGGCCCAAAGCCGCCCCAAAGAACCCGCTCCAAGAATGGCAATCAACCCGCCACTCCCGGAACGCTCATCCGCAGACACCATGCTTACATGGCCTCAATGTCTGCGCGCTGTTGCTGCAACCGGCTCTGGTTACCCTGAGCTTCAGCCAGCTTCTCCTGCTCCTTGGCGACAACCTCCGCCGGCGCCTTGGCAGTGAACTTCTCGTTCCCCAGCTTGCCCTCCAGTCGCGCGATTTCCTTCTGCAGGCGCTCCAGCTCCTTGTCCAGCCGCTTCAGCTCCGCATCTTTATCGATCAGGCCGGCCATAGGCACCAAGACTTCCATATCGCCAACCAACTGGGTGGCACACATGGGCGCATTATCACCCTCAAACCACTCCAGACTCTCCAGCTTGGCCAGCGAACTGAGGAACTGACGGTTTTCATTCATGCGGCGCTGACCGTCAGCACTGTTCCCACGGAACAGAACCGGAATCTTTTTCGCCGGCGAAATGTTCATCTCACCGCGAATGTTACGCACGGCCACGATCACACCCTTCAGCCACTCAATGTCTTCGACCGCTTTCGCATCGTGCTTGCTCGCATCCACCTGCGGGAACGGCTGCAGCATAATGCTGTCACCGGATTTGCCAGCAAGTGGCGCAATGCGCTGCCAGATTTCTTCCGTGATAAACGGCATGATCGGGTGCGCCAGGCGCAAGACGGTTTCCAGCACGCGCACCAGAGTACGCCGAGTGCCGCGTTTGGCTTCGGCAGTGGCGTTATCGTCGCTCAGGGAAGGCTTGGATAGCTCAAGATACCAGTCGCAGTACTCATTCCAGATGAACTCATACAAAGCGTGGGAAGCCAGATCGAAACGGTATTGATCCAGATGACGGGTCACATCCTGCTCGCACTGCTGCAAAGCGCTGATGATCCAGCGGTCAGCCAGTGATAAGTCAACGGCTTCCCCATCCACACCGCAGTCTTCACCTTCGGTGTTCATCAGTACGTAACGGGCAGCGTTCCACAGTTTGTTGCAGAAGTTGCGGTAGCCTTCCAGACGTTTCATGTCCCAGTTAATATCACGGCCTGTAGTGGCCATGGCCGCCAGCGTAAAGCGCAAAGCATCAGTGCCGTGAGCAGAAATACCTTCCGGAAATTCCTTCTCGGTTTGCTTGGCAATTTTCTTGGCCAGCTTGGGCTGCATCAGGTTGCCGGTTCGCTTCTCAAGCAGCGGTGCCAGATCGATGCCGTCAATCATGTCCAACGGGTCAATTACGTTGCCCTTGGACTTGGACATCTTGTCGCCATGCTCGTCACGGATCAGGCCGGTAACGTAAACGGTTTTGAATGGAACCTGAGGCGTGCCGTCTTCATTTTTCATGAAGTGCATGGTCATCATGATCATTCGGGCAACCCAGAAGAAAATGATGTCAAAACCGGTCACCAGGACATCGGTAGGGTGGAACGTCTTCAGGCGCTCAGTGATTTCCGGCCAGCCCAGTGTGCCGAAGGTCCAAAGTGCCGAGCTGAACCAGGTGTCCAGTACGTCGTCGTCCTGCTTCAATACAAAATCTGCTGCCAGGTTGTGCTTCTGACGTACTTCATCTTCGCTGCGGCCAACGTAGATGTTGCCTTCGGCGTCGTACCAGGCTGGAATGCGGTGGCCCCACCATAACTGGCGAGAAATACACCAGTCCTGAATGTCACGCATCCAGGAGAAATACATGTTTTCGTACTGCTTGGGCACAAACTGGATACGACCATCTTCCACGGCTTCGATGGCTGGTTTGGCCAGTTCTTTCGCATCTGCAAACCATTGGTCGGTCAGCATTGGCTCAATGATCAGGCCAGAGCGGTCGCCACGGGGAACACTCAGTACGTGATCTTCCACTTGCTGAACCAGCCCTGCGGCTTCCATGTCAGCAACGACCTGTTTGCGCGCGTCCTCACGGGTCAGGCCTGCGTACGCTTGAGGCAGGGTGCCATCCAATTCTGTGTTTTCGGTTCCGTCACTGTTGAATACTTCTGCCTGTTCCCGAACGTTTGCATCCTGGGTCAGCACGTTCATCATTGGCAGGTTGTTGCGCTTGCCCACGGCGTAGTCGTTGAAATCGTGAGCCGGGGTAATCTTGACGCAACCTGAGCCTTTTTCCGGGTCGGCATGGTGATCTGCAATCACCGGAATGCGACGGTTTACCAGCGGCAGCATCACGAACTTGCCAATCAGGTGCTGATAGCGCTCGTCATCCGGGTGGACGGCTACTGCGGTATCGCCCAGCATGGTTTCCGGCCGGGTGGTGGCGACCACGAGATAATCTTTACCGTCTTGAGTCTTGGCGCCATCGGCCAGAGGGTAACGCAGGTGCCAGAAAAAGCCTTTTTCTTCCTTGTTCTCTACTTCCAGGTCGGAAATGGCGGTATGCAGTTTCGGATCCCAGTTCACCAGGCGTTTGCCGCGGTAAACCAGGCCGTCTTCGTACAGGCGGATAAACACTTCCTGTACGGCTTTGTAGAAGCCGTCATCCATGGTGAAGCGTTCGGTGTCCCAATCCACCGAGTTGCCGAGCCGGCGCATCTGGCTGGTAATAGTGCCGCCAGATTCTTCTTTCCATTCCCAGATGCGCTTGATGAACTCATCGCGGCCCAGATCGTGGCGGGTTTTGCCTTCTTCCGCAGCAAGTTTGCGCTCAACCACCATTTGGGTAGCGATGCCTGCGTGGTCACTGCCTACCTGCCACAGGGTGTTGTGACCCTGCATACGCTTGTAGCGGGTGAGGGTGTCCATGATGGTGTGCTGGAAGGCGTGGCCCATGTGCAGGCTGCCGGTCACATTGGGTGGTGGGATGGCGATGCTGTAGGACTCGCCCTCTCCGCTGGGGCGGAAGTACCCTTTGGATTCCCAGTTTTCGTACCACTGGCGCTCAATGTTTTCTGGCTGGTAGGTTTTTTCCATGGGTTTTTCTAGCGACCGTTTGATTGATTCACAAGGGGAAATTAAGACGCTGGATTATACATGGTCGCTTGCCTTCGAGCCATGGAGGTCGGCTTCGGCAGGCTGTGTCCCACCTTCGGGTATGTGAAGCCGACATGTAGTCGTGGAAGATGTTCGCTGTTTTTCTCTATAATCGCCGGCTTTGCTGCGTGGGTGCGCCTCAATAAACCTCAGTCATAATTGGCTCAGGTCTTTCGCTGTGCACTCGCCGGTCACTCTGTAAGCATCTTAACGAGGGGATACCATGGATTTGGTTTACAAGAACGAGAAGCCGTTGCTCAAGATAGCGGTCGTGTTTTCAGCGATTGTCTGGCTTGCATTGGTTGTCGGGACGTTCGGGATTTTGTTGTTGTACTTGCTCTTGGGCTATGTGTTTTTTCTGTTTGCACATTCGGCATTTATCTCCCACCTGAAAGGCTCAGGTGTGCGCATCAGCCAGGATCAGTATCCAGATCTCTATGAGCGGCTTGTTCGTTGTTCTGAAAAAGTTGGCGTTACAGAATTGCCTGAAGCATACCTGCTTCGCACCGATTTCTTTAACGCACTGGCCACCAAGTTTCTCGGTCGTCACTTTGTGGTGTTGTTTACCGATGTGATTGATGCCCTGGAAGATCAACCGGGTGCGGTCGACTTCTATATTGGCCATGAACTTGGCCACATACACCGCAAACATCTTTCTTGGCGCGCGTTTGTCATGCCCGGCTCGCTTTTGCCTGTGGTTGGGCCGGCTTTGCGCCGCGCAGAGGAGTACACCTGTGATCGCTACGGCGTTGCCTGTTGCCAGTCTTCAGAGGATATCAAGGCCGCCATAGCGGCAATCGCTGCAGGGGATACCCGCTGGAAGACCATCAATGTGGATGCTTACCTCAGTCAGATTCAGGCAACCAGTGGGTTCTGGATGTCGTTCAACGAACTGACCGGCGACTATCCGTGGCTGACAAAACGCATGGCGACCGCTTTGGCACTGACACAAGGCAGGGAGGTCAAGCATCCTCGCCGCAGTATCGGCGCCTGGGTGCTATCGATGTTTGTGCCCCGGTTGGGTGGTGGTGCTGGCGGAGCTGCATCCCTGTTGGTAACTGTCGCGATCATCGGTGTGCTGGCTGCCGTGGCAATTCCTGCTTACCAGCAGTATGTCGAAAGGGCACGTTATTCGGCTGCATATTCTATGGCTCAGGAAACCCAGGCTCGAGTCACCTCCTACGCCAATGAAAACCAGGCTTGGCCGCTAACCATGCAAGAGCTGGGCTATCCGGAGCTGACATTGGAGAATGACGTTCAGAACTATACGATTGATGTATATGAAGAGGGCGTGATCGGGGTCGAAATGGGCGTGGACAATTCCGGAGAGCCCAAATATATCGTACTTGAACCTGCCGTCGATGAAGGCGAGATCAGTTGGATCTGTTACGGTCAGAATGTAAACGAAAAGCACTTGCCAGCGAATTGTCGTTAATATCGTTGCATGCGCAAACTGGAAGCTCTAATCCAGCGCTGTCCAAGTGTATGATCACGATCGCGATCGTTGATCATACACTTGAGCCTCGACACCTAAAGCGCGCAACTGCCTGAAATGCGCCCGCGCCTGATTCAGAACATTCGGGTCGTTATGAGCAACCAGCGCAAGCCTTTTGAACCGGTCTGCATTCGCCGGCAAGGCTGCTGAAAGAATGATCACGGTGTCCCAGTCTTCCGGAGCGGGCGGATAGAGCAGAATACCGACGGGGTCGGAACAGGTGGTGGTGGAATCCTTTGCAATGCTGTGGGGGATGAACGCGTCTGGGCTGATGTTCCAGAGTAGGTCGTCCAGTTCTTCGGCTTGTTGCTGGGTGTCGCACACAATGCACACCCGATCGCCCTGTTCCCAGGCTTTATTTACAAGCTTGGTAGCGTGCAGGTTGCGGGCGGTAGGGGTGTCTTGCAGGAGTATATGGAACCAGTACCGCTGGTTTTTATCCTCCTGTCCCGTTGCCTGCCGGGAGGCACCGGCAGCATCGCTGCCGGTTTGTGTTGCCGGATTACCGTTCATAGTTTTCCGTTAGCTTCCATTACTTGCCGGCGTGGGACATGAGGTAGTCGACAAGCAAGGGAACCGGACGGCCGGAGGAACCTTTGGCTTTGCCGGAGTGCCACGCGGTTCCGGCGATGTCGAGGTGGGCCCAACGGTATTCTTTGGTGAAGCGCGACAAGAAGCAGGCAGCGGTAATAGTGCCCGCCGAGCGGCCGCCGATGTTGGCCATGTCGGCAAAATTGCTGTCCAGCAGGCTCTGGTACTCGTCCCAGAGAGGCAGGCGCCAGGCTTTGTCGCTCGCGCGATCACCTGCGGCCAACAGTTCGTTTGCCAGTTCGTCATTGTTTGCCAGTAGGCCTGTAGCCTCATGGCCAAGGGCGACGATGCAGGCACCTGTGAGCGTGGCCAGATCAATCACTGCTTCCGGGTCGAACTTTTTCACGTAGGTGAGGGCGTCGCAGAGAACCAAGCGGCCTTCGGCATCTGTGTTGAGAATTTCAACGGTCTGGCCAGACATGGTGGTTACAATATCGCCTGGGCGTGCAGCATTGCCATCGGGCATGTTCTCAGCGGCAGCGATTACGGCAACCACATTGATCTTCGGCTTGACCTCCGCAAGGACCTGCATGGCGCCGAATACGGCAGCGGAGCCGCCCATGTCATACTTCATCTCGTCCATACCAGCGCCCGGTTTCAGGCTGATGCCGCCGGTGTCGAAGGTGATGCCTTTACCGACAAGAACGTGGGGCTTGTCTTTCGCGTTGCCACCGCGGTACTCCATAACAATCAGGCGGGGTGGCTGGGTGCTGCCCTGGCCAACGGCCAAAAGGGAGTTCATGCCCAGCTTTTTCATCTGCTTTTCATCAAGGATTTCAGTCTTGATGCAACCGTGATCGGCAGCAAGCTTGCTCGCTTGTTCGGCTAGCCATACCGGGTGACAAATGTTTGGTGGCATGTTGCCGAGGTCACGGGTGAAATTCATACCGCGGCCTGTCGCCAAACCGAGATTGAACGCTTCTTTCTGGGCCTTGGCTGTACCGGAAGCGGCCACCAGGATTTTTTTGAGCTTGCGTGCGGCCGGCTTTTCGCTCTTGAAGTCACTGAACAGGTAAAGCTGCTCTTCCAGTGTGCGGCCGATCAGGCTGAGTTTTGCCAGCTCCGAACTCTGGCTTTCACCGCCGTTCAGCCCGGTGTCTGTCAGGGTGATGTGAGCACTTTTTGAAGGGCCATCTTTCAGGGCGCTCGTCATTGCGGTCAGCGCCTTGCGGAAGCTTGCGCTAGTGCGGTCTGCATCCTTTCCGGTACCGACGATAAGAAGCCGGCTCCAGTGCTGGTCACTAAGCGGCACCATGGTGGTTGCTGCATTCTTACCACTGATATCCCCAGCTTTCTGGAGCTTGCTTATCAGCCCTCCCAATACGCCGTCCACCTCGGTAGTAGAGGCTGGCCAATCGCCTTTTTCCGGCAGGGCGACGACAAGGCAGTCGGCTTTGGTACTTTCAATGGCTTTACTGTTGAGGCTGAAGTTCATGGAAACTCCTGTAGGTTGTCCAGGGCGGCCGCAGCTGTTGGCGGCGAGAATGATTTATTTCGATCCTCCAAGCATTGGGGCTTGCTGTCGGATAATCAAGCGGGAAGAGCAGGTTAGTTCACTTAACCGGCAGAGTATCTGTCACGGCCTTAACGTCGCTGTACTGTCATTCGGCCCCAAGGTTACTTAGAATACGCGCAGTTATCCTATTCCTCCATGTTTCGGTCTACACGGGCAGAAAAACCGTTTTGAGCATTATTTTCCGCTATCTCATACGTCAGGTTATGGTCAGTATGGTTGCCGTTTCGGGCATCCTTTTGCTGGTATTTATGAGTGGGCGATTTCTTAAATATCTGGCCGGCGCCGCAGAGGGCAAGATTGCACCGGGCGTTCTGTTTGAAATCATGGCTTACCGTTTTCCAGGATTTCTTGAGCTTATTCTGCCGCTGGGATTATTCATCGGCATATTGCTTGCCTACGGGCGGATGTATCTGGAAAGCGAAATGACCGTTCTCTCGGCCTGTGGTGTGAGTGACCGTCAGCTGCTCTCGAAAACCCTGATGGGCAGCCTTGTAGTAATGCTGATCGTAGGAAGTATGAGCCTGGTCATCTCGCCCTGGGGTATGAAACAGGTGGAAGAGATTTTCGCCGAGCAGGCAAAGGCGACGGAATTCGAGTTGCTTGCACCAGGCCGCTTTCAGGAGCTTTCATCGGGTGGGCGAGTAACCTATACCGAAGCACTCAGTGATGATAAGCGTCGTCTCGAGGGTGTATTCATCGCAGAGTACGGCCGTGATGGATCGGGTGTGAGTGTTATTGCCGCTGATTCCGGATCCCAACTTATTGATGAGGACACGGGTAGTCGCTTTCTCATTCTGGAAAACGGGGCCCGCTTCGACGGTATACCGGGAAAACTGGATTACCAGATTACCGGTTTTGAAGCCTACGGCCTGAAAATCCGTAGCGGTAGCAGCGGCGACGTGGAACTGGACGAGGGAGTGACAACCTTACAGCTCATGCGTTCAGATGATCCGAGAGACAGGGCCTTGCTGCACTGGCGGTTCTCATTACCGCTGATTGTTCCGATTGTGACGCTGCTGGCGGTTCGGCTCAGTAGGGTTAATCCGAGGCAAGGACGGTTTTTTCATCTTTTGCCCGCGATGCTGGTTTATATCGCCTATCTTGGCCTGCTTATCGTTGCCCGCGATGCTATGTCTGACGGCAAGGTTCCTGAGTGGTTGGGAATGCTCTGGGTGCATGCAATCTTCCTGGCCCTTGGTCTCTGGCTGCAGTTTGGTCCGGCCTGGCTCCACAAAAGAAGAGTGAAGCAGGAAGGGGTGGCCAATGCGTAAGATTGATCGTTATGTAATGCGAAACGTTGGCGGAGCTATGCTCCTGGTGATGGTTGTGGTGCTGTCCCTGGATCTCATTTTCGCCTTCGTTGCCGAGTTGGAGGACACAGAGAACAACTACCGGATTCTGGATGCGCTCTGGTACGTGGTGCTGACCTTGCCGCGTCGCATATACGACTACCTGCCGTTGGGAGCCTTTATGGGCTGTCTTGTCGGACTGGGTGCAATGGCCAGCTCGTCTGAGCTTACGGTGATTCGCGCGGCTGGTGTTTCGATCAAGCGAGTTGTCTGGTCGGCAATGAAGCCGGCGTTGATTATTGTTCTGACTGGCGTTCTTATCGGTGAATACTTGGCGCCCCCTGCGGAGCGAGCTGCCCAAAGCTACAAGGCGGTTGCGCTCGGTGCCGGGCAGAATGTAGCGGCGGCACATGGTGTGTGGCACCGTGAGGGTAATACGTTTATGCATCTTAATGCGGTGCAGACGAATGGAGTGCTGCACGGCGTGTCTCTGTTCCGCTTTGATGATCAGCGTCAGTTGATGTCTTCAAGTTTTGCAGAGCGGGCGACCTATCAGGGCGACCATTGGTTGTTGGAAAACTCTACCACCACGCGCCTCGAAGGCGACTCAACGAGCCGTGAGAACCATGAGTCTCTTCGCTGGGATACCGGTCTTTCTCCGGACGTGCTGAGTGTGTTGATCGTCAAACCGGAAAACCTTTCCATGACTGGCCTGTTTACTTACGCCAGCTATCTTGGTGATCAGGAACTGAATGGAGCTCCTTACTGGCTGGCTTTCTGGAAGAAAGCGCTGATGCCTCTGGGAACCGGGGTGATGGTTCTGGTCGCGATTTCCTTTATATTCGGGCCGCTGCGCTCGGTGACCATGGGCTTTCGAGTGTTTACCGGCCTGCTCGTGGGGCTTTTGTTCAAATACATGCAGGATCTTCTGGGCCCCATGAGTGTGGTCTACGGCTTTAACCCGGCGCTTGCCGTTCTCGTTCCAATTGCGATCAGTGCGGTTTTTGGTGCGGTGCTGATGCGGCGGGCAGGGTAAGAGCCCCTGTTCGCCGGATTAACCTGCTTTGGTTTTATGGGGCAGGGCAACGACCACGCTTTCTGACAGCCTGTCTGTCAGGGAAAGCCCATTTATGGGGTAGAACAGCGCTATCATTGCCGGAATGCTGAGGAACAGGGTTGCCGAGCCCATAGAATAGCCAGCCAGCAGCGCCAGAAAAAACACAGCAGCAGCTGTCACATAGCGCCGAAGAGCCTGGCTCCAGCTCACGGACGTGCCGTCGAGGTTCTCAATACGGACACGCCATACCTGCATTCCCAGCGTCTGTCCTATCCGTGTCCAGAAGTAGGCAAAAAACAGGTACATCACCAGAAACAATACGAACGTCAGCCCGGGGTCTCCGGATAATTGACCGGCTTCCGCCTTCTGAGCGAGACGATCCCAGCCCGTAATCCAGCCAGTTATCATGGTGTATATCCAGGTGGTAACCAGAAGCACGGCAATGCTGATCAATCCGTCGTAAATAATGGCCAGTGATCTTTTGAGAAATGTCGCTGGGGGAAGTAGTTCGTCAGCGGCGTGGAAGCGGCGGGGCATGGGGTCTCCTGTGATGTTTCACGTTTTGCCTGTACTCAGCGTGTGCTAGAGTAGCCGATTTGCACACGCATGTAAGTATTCGAATTCAATCGCGGATCCGGCCGTTATACGGTGGGGTTTCTGGAAAGGTATCAAAGGGCTATGAAAACCGCAGAGTTGCGACAGGCATTTCTTGATTATTTTAAACAGCAAGGTCACTCCATCGTTCCGAGCAGCTCTCTGGTGCCGGCAGATGATCCGACGCTTCTGTTCACCAATGCGGGGATGAATCAGTTCAAGGATGTGTTTCTTGGGCGAGAGGAGCGCGACTACAACCGCGCAACCAGCTCACAGAAATGCGTTCGTGCCGGCGGCAAGCATAACGACTTGGAAAACGTGGGTTACACGGCGCGCCACCATACGTTCTTCGAAATGCTGGGCAACTTCAGTTTTGGTGACTACTTCAAACGTGAAGCAATCAACTATGCGTGGACGTTCCTGACCGGAGAGCAGTGGTTGAACCTGCCGGCCGAAAAACTCTGGGTGACCGTCTATGCCGATGATGACGAAGCCTATGATATATGGAACAAAGAAGTAGGCGTGCCTGCAGATCGTATTGTCCGAATTGGAGACAACGGCGGGGCTCCCTATGCATCAGACAACTTCTGGCAGATGGGTGACACTGGCCCTTGCGGCCCCTGCACCGAAATTTTCTACGACCATGGCCCGGAAGTGGCTGGAGGCCCTCCCGGAAGCCCGGAAGAAGATGGCGACCGCTACATCGAGATCTGGAACGTGGTCTTCATGCAGTATAACCGCACCGCTGATGGTGAAATGCTCAACCTGCCGAAGCCTTCTGTTGATACGGGAATGGGACTGGAGCGAGTTACAGCTGTTTTGCAAGGCGTACACAGCAACTACGAAATTGATCTTTTCGACGACTTGCTGAAAGCTGCGTCGGCCATACTCGGCGGCGCCGCAACGACCGAAGCCAGCCTGCGTGTGGTTGCCGATCATATCCGCTCCTGTGCGTTCCTGATTTCCGATGGCGTTATGCCCTCCAATGAAGGCCGCGGTTTTGTGCTACGGCGCATAATCCGTCGGGCTGCCCGACACGGCAACAAGCTGGGTGCCACCGGCCCGTTCTTCTACAAGTTGACGGGTGCTCTGGTTGAATTGATGGGAGAGGCATTTCCGCAACTGATCAGCAGTCGAAAGCAGATCGAGAGAGTGTTGTTGCAGGAAGAGGAGCAGTTTGTAAAAACTCTGGACAAGGGTTTGCGGCTTCTGGAACAGGACATTGCCGAGCTGAAAGGCGAGGTTATCCCGGGCGAAACCATTTTTACGCTTTATGACACTTATGGCTTCCCGGTGGACCTGACCAATGATATCGCTCGTGAGCGCGGCCTGACACTGGATTACGAAGGCTACGAAAAAGCCATGGAACGCCAGCGTGAACGTGCCAGAGCTGCCAGTAAATTTGGCATGGATTACAACGCCACCGGCCTGAGCATTGACGGAAAAACCGAGTTTACCGGATACGACCAGGTGGATGGCCATGAGCGCGTTCGTGCTGTAATCGTTAACGGCGAATATAAAACGGCAGAGGCTGGTGATGAAGCGGTTGTAGTACTGGAGCGCACGCCCTTCTATGCCGAGTCCGGTGGTCAGGTGGGTGATACCGGTTTGCTGACTTGGAGCGGGGGACGCTTTAAAGTAACTGACACCCGTAAAGACGGTGATAATCACCTTCATGTAGGCACTTTGATCGAGGGTGAACTGTTTGACGGTCTGGAAGTTGACGCCCGCATTGATCACGTACGCCGCGACCGGACTCGTCGAAATCACTCTGCTACACATCTGTTGCATGCGGCATTGCGCAAGGTGCTGGGCGAGCACGTCGGCCAGAAGGGTTCGCTGGTTGACCCGGACAAGCTGCGTTTCGACTTTTCACACTTTGAGGCGGTCACGCCTGAGCAATTGAAAGAAATCGAGCGCCAGGTGAACGAGCAGATCCTTGAAAATACGGCCGTTCAGACCGACATTACCGACATGGAGCAGGCGCAGAAAAAAGGCGCGATGGCTCTGTTTGGTGAAAAGTACGGTGATGTTGTGCGGGTTTTGAGCATGGGTACAGAGAGCTACTCTGTAGAGTTGTGTGGTGGTACTCACGTAGCTCGCACTGGTGACATCGGTCTGTTCCGTATTACTTCAGAAAGTGGCATTTCTTCCGGTGTTCGCCGTATTGAAGCGGTTACCGGCTTTGGTGCGCTTGAATGGGTGGATGAAACCGAGCGTACGCTTCGTGAAGCAGCTCGCCTTGTAAAAGGTAGCCGGGAGACGGTGATCGACAAGGTGCAGCAAACCATTGACCGCAATCGTCAACTCGAGAAGGATGTCGACGCACTGAAAGCAAAACTTGCCAGTTCGGCAGGAAGTGACCTGGCTGACTCCGCAGTTGAAGTGGCCGGCCTCAAAGTGGTTGCTTCTGAACTCGAAGGAGCGGACCGCAAGGCGCTGATGGAAACCACGGATCAACTCAAGAACAAACTGGGTGAAGGTGTGGTCGTTCTTGCGAGTGTTGCGGATGGAAAGGTGACTCTTGTCGCGGGCGTTACCAAATCCGCCACGGGGCGTATCAAGGCGGGTGATTTGATGAAGCATTTGTCTGGCTTGCTGGATGGTAAAGGCGGCGGCCGGCCCGATATGGCTCAGGGCGGTGGCAACGATCCTTCGAAGCTCGCCGAAGCCCTCGCAGGTGTGCCGGCGTGGGTTGAAAAAAATATCGCATAAGCAACTGTTTTTCTGTGGCGGTCGAGGTTTATAATTCTTGCCGCTTGTTTTTTGACGGGCAGGGCTCTGGGCTCTGCCGCAGCTCTCTGATTCGAATACTGGAAAGATAATGGCTCTGTTGGTTCAGAAGTTTGGTGGCACCTCGGTAGGCACAACCGAGCGAATAGAAGCAGTTGCGGAGAAGGTCTCTGGCTTCCGCAAAGAAGGCCACGATGTGGTGGTTGTGGTTTCTGCCATGAGTGGCGAAACCAACCGGCTTATCGCTCTGGCTAATAACATAATGGAAGAGCCCACGCCGCGTGAGATGGATGTTCTCGTTTCAACGGGAGAGCAGGTGACCATAGCTCTCCTGTCCATGGCGTTGCAGAAGCGGGGTTGCGAAGCCCGTTCCTATACCGGGTCTCAGGTGCGCATTCTGACTGACAGTATGCACACCAAGGCCCGTATCAAGCAGATTGACGAGCAGCGTATGCGCGAAGATCTGAATGCTGGCCGTGTGGTGGTTGTAGCCGGATTTCAGGGTGTTGATGAGAGTGGCAGTATTACCACTTTGGGCCGGGGCGGCTCGGATACCACGGCTGTCGCTCTAGCCGCCGCTCTGAAGGCTGACGAGTGTCAGATCTATACCGATGTGGACGGTGTTTACACCACCGATCCCAGGGTTGTGGACAGTGCCCGTCGCTTGAAGCAGATTACATTTGAAGAAATGATGGAAATGGCGAGCCTGGGCTCCAAAGTACTCCAGATTCGCGCCGTAGAATTTGCGGGCAAATACAACGTTCCGTTGAGGGTTCTCTCCAGCTTCGAGGAAGGTGAGGGGACTCTGATTACATTTGAGGAAAATACTGCCATGGAACAACCGGTTGTCTCCGGCATCGCTTTTAACCGTGATGAAGCGAAAGTTACGATTTCGGGTGTCCCCGACACTCCGGGTAGCGCGCTGCGTATTCTGAAGCCGATAAGTGATGCCAACATTGATGTGGACATGATAGTCCAGAACGTTGGCGAGGATAACCGGACTGCCTTCACCTTTACGGTTCATCGCAACGATTTTAAACGTGCGAAAGATGTGCTTCAGCGGGTTTCCGATGAGTTGGGAGCCCGTGAAGTGGGCGGTGACACCAAAATTGCGAAAGTCAGTATTGTTGGTGTTGGCATGCGCTCTCATGCGGGAGTTGCAACCAAAATGTTTGAAGCGCTTTCGGTCGAGGGTATTAATATTCAGATGATCGCCACATCGGAAATCAAGATTTCGGTGGTGATTGACGAAAAATACCTTGAGCTTGCAGTTCGTGCTCTTCACAGTGCATTCGAGCTCGATAAGCCCGGTGTAGAAGAAACCTTATAAAAAGAGACTCATTTTCTGACCTTGTGATTGCGTGTGACCGTATAAGGAAATGTGCATTTATGGTTGGCTAGTGTTCTCGATAGAAACGTCGAACCAATTTAAACATTGCTTGTCGGAACACGTAGTTCTGAATAGGGAGTAAGGGATATGTTGATTTTAACTCGCCGCGTTGGTGAAACTCTGATGGTCGGTGACGACGTTACGGTTACAGTACTCGGAGTGAAAGGCAATCAAGTGCGTATCGGGGTTAATGCACCGAAAGAAGTTGCGGTGCACCGAGAAGAAATTTACCAGCGTATCCAGTCGGAAAAAGACGTGGATGAGCCAGAGCCGGGCAACAGCTGAGTAGATAGTTAGACCGTTTGGGTAAGGCGTGAGCGGTTTTTTTGTTTTTGGGGCAAATGAAGGCTAAAAAAATCGTGTCAACCCTATGAAAACAGAAAAATTATGGTAGTATACGCCCCGTTCTGAAGGAGAGGTGGGTGAGTGGCTGAAACCAGTTCCCTGCTAAGGAACCGTACGCGAAAGCGTACCGAGGGTTCGAATCCCTCCCTCTCCGCCATTTCCTTTTCAGGAAAGCGGAACAGGTTGATGTAGCACCCAACCACAGTAAGTGATCAATGCGCGGCTGTAGCTCAGCTGGATAGAGTACTCGGCTACGAACCGAGCGGTCGGAGGTTCGAATCCTCCCAGCCGCGCCA
>NZ_JAUOPH010000009.1 GCF_030546935.1 Marinobacter sp. 2_MG-2023
TATTCCGTACCATTCCTTCGAAAGTTCTGACTATGGAAGACCTCGGCATGGGCCAGGTTTTCAAGGATATTTCCTCGGTGCCTCGTGGGCTCGTGTTGGTCACCGGGCCGACCGGTTCCGGTAAGTCCACCACCCTGGCGGCTATGATGGATTACATCAACGACACCCGCTACGAGCATGTTCTTACTATAGAAGACCCGATCGAATTCGTGCATGACTCCAAAAAGTGCCTGGTGAACCAACGGGAAGTGCACCGGGATACTCTGGGTTTTAACGAAGCTCTGCGCTCTGCGCTGCGGGAAGATCCCGATATCATTCTGGTAGGTGAGCTGCGGGACCTTGAAACCATACGCCTGGCACTGACCGCTGCGGAAACGGGTCACCTTGTATTTGGTACCCTGCATACAACCTCAGCGGCAAAGACCATTGACCGAGTGGTAGACGTGTTCCCGGCGGAAGAAAAGTCCATGGTGCGCTCCATGCTTTCGGAGTCACTGCAGGCAGTTATTTCCCAAACTCTGATGAAGAAAATGGGCGGTGGTCGTATAGCGGCCCATGAAATCATGATTGGCACCGCTGCGATTCGTAACCTGATTCGCGAAGATAAAATCGCCCAGATGTATTCGTCAATCCAGACAGGCGGCTCTCTGGGTATGCAGACGCTGGATCAGTGTCTGGAACGCTTGCTGCAGAAAGGCCTGATCTCAAGAGATGCAGCCCGGGCCAAGGCGAAAATGCCTGATAATTTCTGATCCTCTGCTTGTAGCGAGTCGGTGTATAAAAAGAAAATAGGTAATTAAAAATGGAATTCGAAAAGCTTCTTCGACTGATGGTAGAAAAAGGAGGCTCAGACCTCTTTGTTACGGCCGGTGTCCCGCCCAGTATGAAGGTGAACGGTAAGGTGTTGCCTGTTACCAAAAATGCGTTAACGCCGGAGCAGACGAGGGAGTTTGTTTACGGCGCCATGAATGAAAAGCAGAGGATCGAGTTTGAGGAGACTCACGAGTGTAACTTTGCTATCAGTGCCCGGGGGATCGGCCGTTTCAGGGTGAGTGCGTTCTTCCAGCGCAACCTGTGTGGCATGGTACTGCGGCGAATAGAAGTAAAAATTCCTCAGATCGACGAGCTGTCGCTGCCAGAAATAATCAAAGAGCTGGCTATGACCAAGCGCGGCCTGATCATGTTTGTGGGGGCGACGGGTACCGGCAAGTCGACGTCGCTGGCGGCGATGCTGGGGCACCGTAACCGGAACAGTCGTGGGCACATTATTTCCATAGAAGACCCTATCGAATTCGTGCATCAGCATCAGGGCTGCATCGTGACGCAGCGGGAAGTCGGAATTGATACCGAGAGTTTCGAAGTGGCACTGAAAAACACGCTTCGACAAGCGCCCGACGTTATCCTCATCGGTGAGGTGCGTACCCGTCAGACCATGGAATACTCAGTCCAGTTTGCCGAGACGGGTCATCTTTGCCTTGCTACGCTGCACGCAAACAATGCTAACCAGGCGCTTGACCGTATCATCCAGTTTTTCCCGGCGGAGCAGCACAACCAGATCTGGATGGACCTTTCTCTTAACCTCAAAGCGATCGTGGCTCAGCAACTGATTCCGACACCGGACGGCAAAGGCCGTAAGGCCGTTATTGAAGTGCTGATCAACACGCCGCTGGTAGCGGACCTGATTCGTAAAGGTGAAGTGCATAAACTCAAGGGGTTGATGTCCAAGTCCAACGAATCTGGCATGCGGACGTTCGACCAGGCCCTGTATGAGCTCTATGCCGAAGGCTCTATTACTTATGAAGACGCGCTGGCTCACGCCGACTCGGCTAATGACCTGCGGCTGATGATAAAACTGGGTACGGATGCCCAGGGTGCAGACAAGTTGTCATCCTCTGTTGATAAGTTGACCATTCAGGATACCTGACCCCAACATGCCGGTAATGGCCGAAAATGGTTAATTTATCAAATCAGTAGCTTTAGCATTTGAGGCCACCGGTAACAGCTGCGTATACTCCGCCCTACAATACAAAGGAGATGCCGCTGTTATGAAATCCAAACTTCTTACCCGTGCTGTTCGGCTGGCAACGCTGGCCGCAGTAGCCGCCCCTGCCAGCGTCTTTGCGGGTGGTTTTTCCCTGAACGAGCAAAGTGCCAGCGCCATGGGTACGGCTAATGCCGGTGCTGCTGCGAACCCGGAAAACGCGACCACTGTTTATTTCAACCCGGCGGGCATGAGCCAACTCAAGGGCACCAATATTTCTTTTGGTGCTGCGATTCTGGATATTGATGCTGAGGCAAAAGACGGAGCAAGGGCAAACAGTCAGCTCCCTTCCGCTTACCCCCAAAGCGAAGTTCAGGGTACGACTGGCGGTGATATCGCAGACCCGGCGCTTTTGCCAAACCTTTATCTGACTCATGAAGTCAACGATTCGATTGATGTGGGCTTCGGCATCCACGCGCCATACGGTTTGGCTGCAGATTATGACGACGATTTCGTTGGCCGCTACTTTGCGGACAAAACCGAGCTGACAGCGCTTTCATTTACGCCGGCCATTTCGGTAAATAACGGTCAGGGTTTGTCGATGGGTATTGGCCTTAACGTGCTTTACGTTGAAGGCAAACTCACGAAGTTTGTAGATAACTCGGGCACGATTGCCGGGGCTGGAGGCAATGTTGTTCCTGGAACTCCAGAGCAAGGATACGCGGACATTGAGGGTGACGATGTTGCCGTGACCTTCCAGCTTGGTTTCCTTTACGAGCTGAATAGCCAGACCCAGATTGGCCTCAAGGCGCAAACCGGCACTGAGCTTGATCTTCAAGGCGATGCCAAGTTTACAGACTTCGCGGCAGTGGATCCGGCCTCGGGCTTTGTTGGAGCGATTGATTCTACAGAGCCTGCAAGCGTGCCGTTGGCTATTCCAGAAAGCATCACCGCCAGCATCCGGCACAGGTTGAACGATGAGTTTACGGTTCTGGCAGGTGCAACTTATGCGCGGTGGAGCCGGTTCGAATCTCTCGATATATACGGGCGTGATTCCAGCAAGCCGCTGACATCCAATAGCCCGGGTGGCATGCCCGACCAGCTGACACACATCCCTGAAGAATGGAAGAATACCTGGCAGCTCAACGTAGGTGGTATTTACCAGGCAACGCCTGAGTGGGCATTCAAGGCAGGTTATGCCTGGGACGAGTCGCCGGTAGACCAATACGTTACGGCGCGTATTCCTTCCAGTGATCGTCACTGGCTGACACTCGGTGCACAATGGAAGCCGGCGCAGAGCGGCTGGACAATAGATGCTGCGGTAGGCACCTTGTTGTTTACGGACGATCCGAAAGTTTCGGATCAATCCTACGTATTAACGCCTGCAGGCACTGTCCCGAACCCGAGGGACCCGAACTCAGTATACGAGGGCGAATACGAGCTTGAAGCCTGGAGCGCTGCTATCCAGATCAGTAAAGCTTTCTGATCCATTTGTAGTGCTGGGAGGCTGGTTCCGTTTCCGGAGTCAGCCTACCACTTGCCCCCGGTATATTCTCTTCTTGTGCTGGGGCTCCTCCCCGAAGCTTTCCTCTTTTCGTTCACGTTGATCTTCCATGATCGCTTGCCCCCTGTACGTTTTTGGCGTCGGGTTCTGTTCTTCGTCCTGTGTTTGTAACTCTGGCACTCTCCGTTTTAGTGTTTCCCAGGTATGAATCAGATGACGGGAGCGTGTTTTGCTCGCATAGTCGGCCAGGTGTTGCTCGAGATCTGCTTCATCGAAATGAAGTTTTACTCCAAATTCCGATTGAATCAGACGCCGGCACTGGTGTACCAGTTTTAGCAGAGAAGGGTCGAACAACCAGCTGCGTTCGGTGGCTATAGGGTTCATGGAAGGACCTCACATCGGTGTCACTACATCGGGGTTTATACCGGACCTGCGGATTAAAGCAGGTTTCGTGCCGATCAAGCGGTGTAGCAGAATCACCGGTTTGTGGGAGGCTGCAGGAGAAAGTGTGCCCCATTTCCGTGCACTCCATGCTAAATGCGAACAGAAACAGGGCGTTACATTCCAGCTATTGAGGTTAGTGAGCCTCATCCCAGTTGTCACCTGTGCCGGCTTCAACCAGGAGTGGGACCTTCAGGCTGGCGGCAGCAGACATGCGTTGAACCAGGCCTTTCTTGACCTCCTCCAGGGATTCTTCCCGCACTTCGATGATTAGTTCATCGTGGACCTGCATGGTCATGCTGGCATTGTTTGCGTGCTCTTTGCGCAGCCAGCTGTCTACCTCAATCATCGCCCGCTTGATGATATCTGCGGCAGTCCCCTGCATAGGTGCATTAATGGCGGTGCGTTCGGCTGCCTGTTGAAGCTGCTTGTTGCGCGCATTGATTTCAGGCAGGTACAGACGTCGGCCAAACAGGGTTTCGACATAACCGTCGTCGTGAGCCTGTTTGCGAATGTTATCCATGTATTGCAAAACCCCCGGGTAGCGTTCGAAATACCGGTCGATATATTGCTGGGCCACCTTGCGCTCCACATCCAGCTGGCGGGCCAACCCGAACGCGGACATGCCGTAAATCAGGCCGAAGTTAATGGCTTTGGCGCTGCGCCTTTGATCACCGTTTACGTCTTCCAGGGCCACACCGAAGACTTCTGCAGCGGTTGCTTTGTGAATGTCCTCTCCATGTTCAAAAGCTGTCAGCAGACCTTTGTCCCCGGACAAGTGGGCCATGATCCGCAGCTCTATTTGTGAGTAGTCAGCCGCGATAAGTTTGCAGCCTTCCTCAGCAATAAATGCCTGACGAATGCGCCGGCCCTGTTCCGTGCGGACAGGAATGTTCTGCAGGTTGGGCTCTGAGGATGAGAGCCGCCCGGTAGCCGTAACCGCCTGATGGTAGGAGGTGTGTACACGTCCAGTGCGGTGGTGGATCAGCTCTGGCAAGGTGTCTGTGTAAGTTGATTTGAGTTTGCTCAGACTGCGATGTTCGAGAATCAGTCTCGGAAGCTCGTGTTCGTGGGCCAGCTCCTGCAAGACAGGTTCCGCTGTCGAGGGTGCCCCTTTGGGGGTTTTTTTGATCACAGGCAGCCCCATCTTCTCGTAGAAAATGGCCTGTAACTGCTTGGGCGAGCCCAGGTTAAATTTCTCGCCGGCAACGTCATGGGCCTCTTTTTCCAGCTCGGCCATTCGCTCTGCCAGTTCCTGGCTGTGCTGGCGCAGAGTGTTGGCTTTTATCAGAATGCCGCGCTGTTCCATGCGGGATAAAACTGGCACCAGGGGGAGGTCGATATCCTCGTAAACTGACTGCAGCTTCCCAGTCGCGGCCAACTGTGGGCGTAGAACCTGATGCAGGCGCAGGGTTATGTCGGCGTCTTCAGCGGCATAGGGGCCCGCCTTTTCCAGCTCCAGCTGGTTAAAGGTAAGTTGTTTGGCGCCTTTGCCGGCAATGGATTCGAAGGTGATGGTTTCTTCGTCCAGGTAGTTCCTGGCCAGAGTGTCCATGTCGTGGCGGGAGGACACGGAGTTGAGCACGTAGGACTCCACCATGGTGTCTTCAGCGATACCTTCCAGGCAGATATCGTGGTTGGCCAGTACATTCTTATCGTACTTCAGATTCTGGCCAACTTTCTTCTGCTTCGGGTCTTCCAGCAGAGGTTTGAACTGAGCCAACACCTTGTCGCGATCAAGCTGCTCTGGCGCTCCCATGTAATCGTGGCCGAAGGGTACATAAGCTGCTTCGCCCGCTTCTACCGCGAAGGATACACCCACCACTTCGGCGCTCATGTAGCGCAGGCTGGTGGTCTCTGTGTCAAACGCGAAGAGCTCGGATTTCCTTAGCCGTTCTACCCATTCATCGAGCTCTTCCTGATTAACGATTACGCTGTAGCGTTTTTCCAGGGGTGTTGCCGTGCTGCTATCAATGGATTCTGCTGTTTTGCTGTTGCCGGCTTCGGCGGTTTCCGGTGCCTTGGCCTCCAGCTCGGCAATCCAGCTGCGCAGCTCATACTCGCGGAACAGGGCCAGCAACTCCTCATCATTTTGTTGCCGCTCCTTCAGGTCTTCCAGGCCAAAGTCCAGGGCAACGTCCATCTTGATTGTGGCAAGCTCGCGGCTCAGAGGCAGGGTATCTATGGCTTCTCGTAAGTACTCACCAATCTTGCCTTTGATTTCGCCTGCATGCTCTATCACGCTGTCGAGATTGTCGTAGGCCTCGAGCCACTTGACCGCTGTTTTCGGGCCGCACTTATTGACGCCGGGTATGTTATCGACCTTGTCTCCAACCAGAGCCAGATAATCGATTATCTGGTCGGGGCGAACGCCAAACTTTTCTAGCACACCGTTTCGGTCCATCCGGGTTTCAGTCATGGTATTGATCAGTGTTACGTGGTCGCTGACCAACTGAGCCATATCCTTGTCACCGGTCGATACCACGACATCAATGCCTTTACTGGTGGCTTCCTCGGCCAAAGTTCCGATCACGTCATCGGCTTCCACGCCCTCTACAATCAGCAGTGGCAGCCCCATGGCCTTAACCATCTGGTGAATAGGTGCAATCTGCATGGCCAGATCGTCCGGCATGGGCGGGCGGTTGGCTTTATACTCGTCGTACAGGTCGTGGCGGAAGGTTTTGCCCTTGGCGTCGAAGACTACAACCAGCTTCGAGCCGGGGAAGTCCTGCTCCAGGCGCCGGATCATCGCGATAACGCCTTTAATGGCGCCAGTAGGATGATTCTTGCTGGTTGTCAGTGGTGGAAGTGCATGATAAGCACGGAATAAATAGGACGAACCGTCCACAAGCACCACAGGTGGGGTCTTTTGTTCAGTCATGTCAAAACGGATCCGGATTCTGATTGAAGCGTGGGTTGGCTTGTGCAACTCTGTACTCAATTCGATGGATAAAAGGGTATCACGAAAATGAAAAGAATCGTCTGTTCTGCATTCCTGCTTGTCTGCGGCCTTGGGTCTGCTCTGGCGCAGGAAAGTGGTGCTTTGGATGAGGCTGTCGTTGAAACGCCCAAAGAGCCGGTCGTGATTTCCGATTATCAATCCTCCAGCGAGGGGCCACAGATTGTTATCCGGCCTGGCGATGAGGAGATTTTCTATGAGTACCGTGTGAACGGTCAGCTCATGGAGATAAAGGTGGTACCGGAAGTTGGCGTTGAGTATTACCTGGTGCCCGTTGAGGGTGGTGGTTGGATCCGCGAAACAGACTCTGACATGTTGGTGCCGAGCTGGATTTTGTTTCGCTGGTGATTTTCTGCTCAGACCAGTCCAGTCAGTAGAGTAGGGCAGTGTCTGCTTTTAGTATGAACATTCTAATTTTACCCCGTAACCTTGGTTACAAGATCAGAGAAGGGCTTTCATCTTGGGTCCCAGCAAGCAGTTATTTCTTGATGGGAAAGGATAGGAGGAAAGTTCAAGAGAACTTCAGTAAACCAAGGAGAAGTGACATGGGTAAACTTAAAACATATCAGGAACAGCTTCAGGAAATCGTAGACAAAGGCATCAACGCTGCAGAAGAGCAGCAGAAGAAGCTGGCGGCCAAGCCGTTTGACTACGCAGAGAAGCTGGAATCAGGCGCGCGTGAGTACAGTGTTAAGACTCTGCGCACCCGCTACAACGGCTACAGTGACAGCCTTTTTGGCCAACTACGCAGCTTGAACAGCCGTTTCGGCAGTTTCGCGGCCGATCTGGTAGCAAAGCTTGAGAAAGAAGCCGTTGAAGGCGCAGACGCAGTATCTGGCGCAGCTGACGATGTTTCCAAAGCAGCTCAGGATGCCAAGAAGTCCGTACAGGCGAAAAAGCCAGCAGCCAGAAAGCCGGCTGCCAAAAAGACTACAGAGAAAAAAGAACCTGCTTCAGCCTGATTTAAGGTGAGGTAGTAATGCCAGTGCGGAGTGTGTGCTGGCTTAAAAAAAGGGCGCCAAGCTGAGTCTTGGCGCCCTTTTTTGTTGTCTGAGTAATCGTGTGCAGTTTTTTTGTGCCTTGAAGGCGGGTTAATCCGCAGTACTGTCTGGGTCCAATGGCAGTGTGCGGGTTTCGCCGGTGATTTTTTCAAGCCTTTTGACATCTTCTTCATACGACTGCATCAGGGCATCTGTTTCCTGATTTTGCCAGGAGATTTCTCTCTCGATATCGCGAATCTGCGATTCCAGTCGGCGGATCTTGTCGAGAGTTGCATCCGGAATTTTTTGTCCGCTGCGCTCCATATTGGCTGCCCGACTTTGCTCGCTGTCGAGTTGGCTTGAGATAACGGAGATATTGCCTCGTTTGAGCTGAACCAGGCCCCGAAGTTCATCCAGTTTACGGTGCATGGCCCTGATTGCCTGGTCCGGGTGACTGAAGCGCTTTAGTAGCTTGGCGTCTTGCTCGCGCTGAATGGCGAGCTCTTCCTGGCGCTGCTTTTCTGCTTCGCGGGCGGCGATTTCATCTTCGGTTGGCGCAGGCGGTATGACTTCCACCACGCGGCCGTTTGAGTTGAGAATGTCGTAGCCGCGCTTTGTGGCTTGCTGGGGGATGGTGTTGCTGATCACGACCTGCCCGGTTTCGTCCGTGTACCGGTACATGCCAGCTTTCGTGTGGGCTACTACACCCAGTGTCAGCAAGAGTGCAGAGGCCGTGGCTGAAAATGCGGTCAGGCGTTTGTGCATCAGTCAGACTCCGTAAAGTTCCCGGTAGCTGGCAACCTTTGCGGCGTGGCCAGAAAACTCCGGGTTGTTCTCAAGATAGTCCAGAACCTGTTCCAGACGTATGATGCTTACGACCGGAATGCCAAATTCGCTCTCCACTTCCTGTATGGCGGAGAGCTCGCTGTTCCCTCGCTCCTGTCGATCCAGGGCGATCAATACACCCGCGGGCTCTGCGCCTGAGGCATGAATAAGGTCGATGGACTCGCGTATGGCTGTGCCGGCAGTAATCACATCATCGACGATTAATACTTTACCCTGCAACGGGGCGCCAACGATATTACCGCCTTCTCCGTGATCTTTTTTTTCTTTCCGGTTGAAGGCAAAGGGTTTGCTGTCACCCTCGCGGGCCAATGCCATGGCAGTCACGGTTGCCAGCGGGATGCCCTTATAGGCAGGCCCGAAAATGATGTCATAATCCAGGCCGCTTCGGGCGATGGCTGAGGCATAGGCCATGCTGAGCTGCAGCAGGTCATCCCCGGTGTTAAAAAGCCCTGCGTTAAAGAAATATGGGCTGGTGCGACCGGACTTGAGTGTAAAGTCACCAAAACGAAGTACGTTGCGGCGAATGGCGAATTCAATAAATTTTTGTTGATAGTCGTACATGGCAAGGCTTCTGGCGGGTGTGGATCTTTTAATAACGCGTAAAAACGGTATCATACACACAAACCGAATCAGGGAATACGTATGCGGGTAGTATCAATCAGCGTCAATGGTCTTGCCCGGGCCGTTGAAAAGGGTTTTTTTGACTGGCTGGCCGAGCAGGATGCAGATGTTGTCTGCGTTCAGGATCACCGTATGCGCGCCTATGAGATTGAGGATCAGAATCTCATTCCTGAAGGGTACGAGGCTTACTTCATAGATGGCGAAAAGAATGAGGATGGTGGCGTGGGAATTTACACGCGACATTTTCCTAAGGCCATCATGTACGGTTTCGCCAATGAGCAGGCGGATCGGGAAGGGCGCTTTATTCAGGCTGATTTTGACAAGGTTTCGGTCGCCTGCGTTTTGGCGCCTTGTGCCCTTGGCCGTGAAGAAGAACTGATCAGTGAGGACGACCTGACGGTTCTCGACCATAAAGATGATTTTATGGACGCTTTTGGTCTGCATATGCAGAAAACCCTGCGCAAGCGTCGGCAATTTATTTTTGGTGCAAACCTGCAGACGGCACATCATGTGACGGATGCCAGTCCTCTTTACCACAGATTGGACTTCTCTGGATTTCTGCCCCACGAGCGGGCCTGGCTGGATCGCTTGTTTGATGAGATGGGTTGCGTGGATGCGTTCCGCGATATCAACAAGCAGAGCAATCAGTTCACCTGGTGGCCGGAGCAGGCTGAGGGTTCGCGAAAGAATGCGGGCATTCGGGTGGATTACCAGCTGATGACGCCAGGTATTCGCAAGACCATTCAGGATGGCTGGATTGACAACACGACCCGTTTCTCGGATCACGCGCCGGTTATTATGGATTACGATATAGAGATTGGCTTGTAAATCGGCATGAGTTTCGGGGACTTGTCAGCGCTGCTGCCTTGTCCCCAGACACGCTGCAAGTCCGTCCATGTACGCTTGTTTCCGGCCATCCTTGGCCTTCAACAGTCTGGGGACAAGGCATCAGCGTCGACACCCCGACTTCTTGTTGGCTTCTTTAGCTTTCTAGCGCTTCTTTCTGCAGTACAAATAACTTCTCAATGCCCTGCTTGGCCAATGCCAGCATGCTGTTCAGCTCTTCCTGAACAAATGGTGCAGCTTCCGCAGTTCCCTGTATTTCAATGAAACCGCCCTGATCGGTCATGATCACGTTCATGTCCGTTTCGGCTTCGGAGTCTTCCGGGTAGTCCAGATCAACCACCGGTGTGCCTTTGTATATGCCAACGGACACTGCCGCAATCATTTGCTTCAGCGGTGACCGCTTCAGGCGTTTTGTTTCAACCAAATGGTTAAGCGCGTCGACCAGAGCGACGCAGCCTCCGGTGATGGCCGCTGTGCGGGTGCCGCCGTCGGCTTGTATTACGTCGCAGTCGATGGTGATGGTGTGCTCACCTAAAGCTTCCATGTCGACGGCGGCGCGCAGTGAGCGGCCAATCAGGCGCTGGATTTCAACGGTGCGGCCGCCTTGTTTGCCGCGGGCGGCTTCGCGGCCCATGCGGCTGCCGGTTGAGCGCGGAAGCATGCCGTATTCAGCGGTGATCCAGCCTTTACCTTCACCACGCAGGAAGGGTGGCACTTTGTTTTCTACAGAGGCAGTGCAGATGACCTTGGTGTCTCCGAACTCTACCAGCACGGAACCCTCAGCGTGGCGGGTGTAGTTTCGGGTAAGGCGGATCTCTCTGGGTTGCTCGGGTGTTCTGCCGCTTGGACGCATAGTGTTTCCTGATATCTGAGGTAAGTGTCCGGGAGGCTGTCCCGGTCGGATTCGTATTTGAAGGGCGCGGAGTATAACACGTTGGGTTCGGAGATCGGGGTGCCGGGAAGGGCTCTTGTGGTTGTTTGAAAGGAGTTCGCCGCAGGTGATCCTGGCCTGTTAGACTCAGGTTATTCCATAATCGATTGTGATCAACTACAAGGCCGGAGCTGCCATGATCAGAAGTATGACTGCATTTGCCCGGAAGGATGTTCAGGACAGTCAGGGAACGCTGACCTGCGAGGTTCGTACCGTCAATCATCGTTACCTGGAGCCGTCTTTTCGGTTGCCGGAGGCGCTCCGCGAGCTTGAAAACCCGTTCCGGGAGGAGCTGCGAAAGCAGTTGAAGCGAGGCAAGGTAGATGTATCAATTCGCCTGCAATCCTCTGATACGGGCGCGCCAGGTTTTGAAATTAACGAGGACATAGCCAAGGCGGTCAACGACGCCGCGAATCACGTTAATCGAATGCTGGATAACCCTGCGCACATCAATGCCCTGGATATTCTGCGCTGGCCCGGAGTGTTGTCGGTGCCTGAGCAGGATTTCAGCTCTGTTCGGGAAGCCGCCAAAGAGCTATTCAGAAAAACGGTTGAGGAGCTGGCGGTTGTCCGGGAACGTGAAGGTGACCGTTTGCGGCCTTTGTTTGAAAGTCGCCTGACGCAAATGAAGGCCCTGGTAGCTGGCGTTCGCGACGGCATGCCCGGGCTTCTGAAAGCGCAGGAGGCGCATTTGCGAGAACGTTTCCAGAAGGCGAAAGTCGACCTTGATCCCGAGCGTATGGCCCAGGAAATGGTCATGCTGGCGCAGAAAAGCGATGTGGCGGAGGAGCTGGATCGGTTGGACGCTCATATCAGTGAGGTTGCCGACACTCTCAAGCGCGATGAAGCGATTGGTCGTCGGCTGGATTTTCTGATGCAGGAGCTGAACAGGGAGGCAAATACCCTGAGCAGCAAGAGCATTGATGCCGGTGTAACCCGCGCAGCAGTGGATTTAAAAGTACTGATCGAGCAAGTCCGGGAGCAGGTACAGAACGTTGAGTGATCCGGTTTTAGGTGTCCAGCCTGTTCAGCGGTTCTGGCAGCTCGAGTTTCACGTGCTGGCGGCTCAGGGGGCAGTCAAACTCAAGGCTCGCAGCCAACAGTTGTAAGGGCACCTTTGCGGGTTTGCCATACAGGCGGTCACCGACAATGGGATGGCCTATGCTCTCGAGGTGCTTGCGGATTTGGTGCTTGCGGCCGGTTTCGATGATGACTTGCAGAAGGCTGGTTGGGCCGGTCTCATTTGTTTCCATGGTAGTAACCCGGCTCATAGCGACTTTACCGTCGATGGGCGTATCGATGAGCTGATCCCGGGTGTCAATAATCCCCGTTACTCTGGCCAGGTATTGTTTGGTCATGGTACGCCCGGAAAAGCACTGGGAGAGGGCTCCAGCTGCCTTTGAATCGTGGGCGATGAGCATCAGCCCGGCTGCATCGGCGTCCAGCCTGTGAATCAGATAGCACGGCCGTTTGAGCTCGAGCTCTGTCGATCGCAACAGGCTGCAGTGATCTCCCCATTGGGAGCCTTGCGCGAGCATACCGTGGGGTTTGAACCATACGCTGTAGCGGCTCTTGTCCGCTAGCAGGGTTGCGGCTTCAGGTTTCCGGTCGAGTACGTTCTCGTCGTAGTAAAGCTGCAACCGGGTGCCTGCCTTGACCTCTTTGGTGGCGCGCCTAAGCCTTACCTGTTTTCCTTTAAGCGTCCACCAACATGCGCCCTTGTTCATCGCATCCTTGATGCGCTGGCGCGGAAGCCCTGATTTCCGGCTCAGAGCTTCAATTGCGGTTTCGGGGTGCTCGGTTGTGACGTCGAATTTTCTGCGCATTACTGGCCAGTATCTCGGGGTTTGATGGCGAGCAGATCGGTTCTCAGATGGGTGAGTACCTTCTCTGCGGTATTGCCAATGACTCTGGCCCTCAGGCCGGTTTTACCGCTGGTGCCAATAACCACCATATCGGCTTTAAGTTTGCTGGCAGTACTGGGAATTACCTTGTGCGCGGGGCCAACAGCCATGTGAATCTGATCCCTGCTCAGGTGCCAGGTGTTGCAAAGGTGTGTGATGGCGGGTTCCAGCGCTGCTCTGCGCTTCTGTTCGTGCTCGCGCACGTTGATGATCTCAAGGTCTGCCAGCAACTCGGATATATGCAGAGCATGAACAAGATGGAGTTCCGTTCCGAGCGCTTTGGCCAGCGCCCCGGCTTGTTCGATTATCTCAGTATTGAGAGCTTTTTTGACGGGTTTTGTGGAGCTCAGATCCACCGCAGCCAGGATCGGGTGTGCATGGTTCCACTTCTGTTCAGCAACAAGCATTACCGGTACCGGGCACTCCCTTATCAAGTGCCAGTCGGTTGGTGTGTACAACAAGGTTTCTGAACGACTTCCGGTTTTGATCACGGCTTTGAAGCGGTTGGGGTGGCAGTGTTCGATAATCCACAGGTGTATGTTCTTTTCCCAAACTGTGTGCGTGGTAACTTGCAGGTCGCTGCAATCGGAAAGGGCCAGCATTTGATCCAGCCAGCGCTGGCGCAGGCCTATAAGGGCTTCTTGGGCGCGCTGCTGAACAGTCGGGTCCGACGGCAGGGCGTCAAGGTGTTCGTGAGTGAAGGCCACGATTTCCAGGTGAGCCCCGGTGGCGCGTGCCAGTTCGATTCCCCGAGCCAGAGCCTTCTGGTGCTTGTGGGCCGGGTCCATGACAATCAGAAGTTTATCCATGCTGCCTTTCCGTAATTTGGTTTTGCCTGGGTTCGATGCTGCGGTTTTTCCTGCCGCTCTCCTAATGTTATCAGTTGTCGAGGCGTCCGGGATGCGGTGTTTGGTCAAAGGCCGTATAATTACCGGTTTTGCAGGCCCTCATTAATGGCGGCCAGATCCAGTTCAGGAGTTGTCGAGTCATGAGTCAGGTCGGTGAAACGGGTACTTTGTTCGTCATTTCTGCGCCATCGGGCGCTGGCAAAACCAGTCTCGTAGCAGAAATGTTGCATGCCGACCAAAAGCTTGGAGTGTCTGTCTCTCATACGACCCGCCCCATGCGCGAAGGCGAGAAAGACGGTATTAACTATCACTTCGTCAACCGTGACCAGTTTGAGGCGATGATTGCACGCGGTGACTTTCTTGAGTATGCAGATGTTTTTGGTAACTACTATGGCACCTCTCAGGTTTGGGTCCGTCAGATGCTTGCCCAGGGGAGTGATGTCATTCTGGAGATCGACTGGCAGGGCGCCGGGCAGGTACGACGCCTCGTGCCTGAGTGCGTCAGCATTTTCATTGTTCCGCCTTCGTCTGAAGTTTTGCGGGATCGTCTCGTGGGCCGTGGTACTGATGCTTCCGAGGTCGTTGAGCTCCGTCTCCAGGAAGCGCGTGAAGAGTGTCGCCACGTGGCTGAGTTTGATTACCTGGTCGTGAATGATGAATTTCACCATGCGTTGGGTGACTTGCTGGCGATCGTTCGCAGCCAGCGCCTGAAGATCGTGGCCCAACAGGAACGACACGGGCGTCTGCTCTCGACGCTTTCAGAGCTACCCGAAAGGAAAGCCTGATACGGGCTTTTGCTGTATACAAATTGTGCCGCTGGCAGTAAACTACGCGGTCTGCTAAATCAGTCATTTTTATTTTGTCGGGGAAGTTATGGCACGAGTTACCGTTGAAGATTGTCTGGAACACGTTGATAACCGCTTCCAGCTGGTCATGCTGGCTACCAAGCGTTCCCGTCAGCTTGCCACCAAAGGTGCCGAGCCGATGGTTGCAGAAGAAAACGACAAGCCCACGGTAATCGCATTGCGCGAAATTGCTGGCGGTCTGGTCAGTCGTGATCTGCTGACCGAAATCGAAGAAGATTGAGGTTGCACGGGCATATTTGGCCCGGCAACAAAGGAAAGCATTGAAATCTGTCTCCGCAGTTTTATAGTGTAGCTATAGATGGTTGCTGGAAGGACAGAAGGAAGACCCGGATGCATGCATTCGGGTTTTTTTGTCTCTGGGCCAGCAATGTTTGGAGTCGGAAGGTTATGGAGGTGTGGTGTCGCTAAATGCTACGGTAGAAGGACTGGCAACTGAGCTAAGTACCTATCTGGATACCAATCGCATTAATCAGGTGCGAAGGGCTTACTATTACGCCGAGCAGGCCCACGAAGGCCAGATGCGCAAAAGCGGTGACCGTTATATAACACACCCCCTTGCTGTCGCTCATATTCTTGCCGGCCTGAAGCTTGACCATCAAAGCCTGATGGCAGCGATGCTCCACGATGTTATAGAAGATACCGGTATTCCCAAAGATGCTCTGGCAGAGCAGTTTGGCGATGATGTGGCAGAACTGGTAGATGGCGTCAGTAAGCTGACCCAGATAGAGTTTCGCAGCCGGGCAGAAGCCCAGGCAGAGAACTTTCAGAAAATGACCCTGGCGATGGCCAGGGACATCCGGGTTATCCTGGTGAAGCTCGCCGATCGCCTGCACAACATGCGCACGCTGGGTCCCATGCCCTACGAAAAGCGTCAGCGTATTGCCACAGAAACCCTCGATATATATGCCCCGATCGCTAACCGCCTTGGTATGCATGCGATCTCCACTGAGCTGGAGGACTTGGGGTTTTCATCTCTGCATCCCATGCGCTCTCGCTATATATCCAAGGCTGTAGACAAGCTTCGTGGAAGTCACCGCGAGATCATTGAGGAAATTCGAGGCCGGTTGCAGGAAAAGCTTGAAGAGAGAGGCCTTCCGGGGCGCATTCTCGGGCGTGAGAAGCATCTGAACAGCATCTATAACAAGATGAAGCTCAAGCAGAAATCCTTCTATGAAATCATGGACGTTTACGCCTTCCGCATCATTACCGATAACGAAGACGACTGCTATCGGGTTCTGGGGGCGGTTCACAGTCTGTATAAACCAATGCCTGGCCGGTTCAAAGACTACATCGCGATGCCAAAGGCCAACGGCTACCAGTCACTGCACACGACCCTGTTCGGCATGCATGTGAATATCGAAGTCCAGATCCGTACCGAGGAAATGGAGCATATCGCCAACGACGGAATCGCTGCGCACTGGATGTATAAAAACGAGCCGACCAGCGTAACCAGTGTGAACCAGGCGAGGGTAGACCGTTGGGTTAAGGGTTTGATGGAAATGCGTGAGCGCGCAGATGACTCCCTTGAGTTTATCGAGCACGTGAAGGTGGATCTTTTCCCGGATGAAATCTATGTATTTACTCCAAAGGGTAAAATCATGGAGTTGCCAAGAGGCGCAACGCCTGTGGATTTCGCGTATTCGATTCATACGGACATAGGCAATGCGACGGTGGCCTGTCGGATAAACCGGAATCTGGGCTCTCTCAGCAGGCCCCTGCAGAGTGGCCAGACTGTCGAGGTTATTACAGCGCCGGGTGCCCGCCCGAATCCTGCATGGCTCAGTTTCGTGGTAACTGGCAAAGCGCGCAGCAGCATCCGTCACACCCTTAACAGTCAAAAGCAGGCCGAGTCGCTTGATCTGGGTCGCGCTTTGCTGAAAAAGTCTCTCAAAGGTTTTGGTGTTCGTTTGGCCGACATTGACGATACCCAGAAACAAGCGGTTGTTAACCATAACCAGGTTAACAGTTTTGATGACCTGGTCAGTGAGATTGGTTTGGGCAACCGTATGGCCTACCTGGTTGCGCGTCAGCTTGTCAGTGGCGCTGAAAGTACTGAGCCTGGAGACTCGCAAACCGACATCAAGAGTGGTGAAGCTGCGCCTGTAACCATACGCGGGACGGAAGGCATGCTGGTTCACTTTGCCACTTGCTGCAAGCCGATCCCCGGGGATCCTGTTGTCGGGGTGATGGATTCCGGAAGTGGTATGGTGATTCATTCCGATACCTGCTCTCGCCTGCCGGAAGATAATGAAGGTCGGTCCCGCCTGACCAATCTTACCTGGGCCAAGGACATTACCGATGAATTCTCTGTAGAGCTGCGCGTTGAGCTTGAGCGCCAGCGAGGGGTGATTGCGGAAGTCGCCAACGCGGTAGCGATGGCCGATGGTAATATTGAGCGCATTAATGTGGACGAGCAGAATGCTCGCTTCGGTGTGGTTAGCCTGGTTGTCAAGGTTCAAGGCCGTAAGCATCTGGCCCGTGTCATGCGCAGGGTTCGTAACATCAGGGCCGTTACCTCGATCAACCGTGTGAAATACTGAGCCGCAGCGCCTTGTGGTAGTTGACAGCTCCGGCACCGAAGGGCGACGATTAGCGTTTTAGACGAGAGGAAGTTGAACGGTATGACCAATAAATCCGTAATCCAGACTGAAAATGCCCCTAAGGCAATTGGTCCCTATTCTCAGGCCGTAAAGGCAGGTGACACGGTTTACATCTCTGGTCAGATTCCGCTGGATCCTGAAACCATGGAAGTGGTTGCCGGGGATTTTTCAGCCAAAACCCGCCAGGTTTTCGAAAACCTTAAAGCGGTGTGTGAAGCAGCTGGTGGAGAGCTTAAGGATATCGTCAAGGCGAATATCTATGTCACCGACCTGGCCAACTTTGCCACGGTGAATGAAATTATGGCTACATACTTTCCTGAGCCTTATCCGGCCCGTGCGGCCGTTGAGGTTTCAGCGTTGCCCAAGGGTGTTCCAGTAGAAGTGGAAGCTGTGATGGTGCTTAGCTGATACCGGACGGAATTCTCAGGCAGGAACAAAGGCGGCTCAGGCCGTCTTTGTTCGTTTCAGTGCCTGGCTTTCATCGATCATTGCGCGATATCCAGCCCGATAATCCGGGTATCGAAAGGTAAATCCCGTTTGCAGAAGCCGGTGGTTATTGCAGCGCTTGCTGCCCGCCCGGCCACCTTTTCGGGCATCGGCAACAGGCTCAGCGCAAGGAACCTGTTGCCGAACCCAATCAACTACGTCATCAAGACGAACCGGTTCGCAATCACTGGCCACATAGCATGTATCCAGAGGCTTATCTGCAAACGCCAGCCCGTTGAGGTAAGCAACAGCTGCAGCAGCATCTTCCTCGTGAATACGGTTGCTGAACGGTGCAGGCTTTACCGGATTCATGCGGCCTTCAATAACCTCCTCCAGGAAGCGTCTTCTTGACGGCCCATAAATTCCACTGAAACGGATAATGGTGGCGGGATGACCGCTCTCCAGTGCCGTTTGTTCACCTGCCAGTATTTGTTGACCCGTAAGGCGGGCGGGTGAGGCCGCGCTGGTTTCATCAACCCAGCTGTCATCATCCTGGGCATAAACGCTTGTGCTGCTGATAAAAAAGAGCCGCTTGAGTTTCCGGTCGCCTAATGCCGCAAGCAAATTAGAGAGGCCGTTAACATAGGCATCTCTATAACCCTGCTCGTCGTAACTGGAAGGGGTCAGGCAGTAGATCACGCTATCCAGGTTCTCCGGAAGCTTGCCAGTCAAGGACTCCGGCCGAGTCAAATCGGCGCCAATAGCATTTATGCCTTCTGGAACCTTATCCGGATTGCGGCGGAGTCCATAGACCTGTGCCGAGCCTTTCAGACTGCTGGCGATGGCGCCTCCGAGCTTGCCACAACCAGCAATGAGAATTCCTGGCATGCTATTACGTTCAGTGATTGCCATAGACAATATCAATCCTTATCCTTTAGACGATAAATCAGTGAAACTTTGACCCGTATCCATTTGACCGGAGATCACCATGACTCTTACGGAGTTACGATACGTCGTTACGCTTGCACGGGAAAGGCATTTTGGCCGGGCCGCTGAGCGCTGTCACGTCAGCCAACCAACACTCAGTGTTGCGGTCAAAAAGCTCGAAGACGAGCTGGGTATCTCGTTATTCGAGCGCAGCAAAAGCAGTATCCGCGTAACAGAAACGGGTCAGCGTATTGTGGAGCAGGCCCAGCGTGTTCTGGATCAGGTAGGCGTGATCCGGGATATGGCTCAGGATGGCAAAAGTCAGCTTAATTCGCCGTTGAAGGTCGGGGCAATCTATACGATCGGCCCCTATCTTTTTCCGCACCTTTTGCCGGAGCTGCGCCGTGCGGCACCAGAAATGCCGCTGTATATTGAAGAAAATTATACTGCCAACCTGCGGCAGAAACTGCGCCAGTCCGAGCTGGACGCTATTATTATCGCCTTGCCATTTGAAGAGTCAGAAGTCCTCACCTTGCCGCTCTACGATGAGCCATTTGTTGTGCTTCTGCCTGCAGATCACCCCTTGGCGCAAAAGGAACAGATTACGGGCGATGAACTCGCCCATGAACAGCTGCTCCTGCTTGGCCCCGGGCATTGCTTTCGGGATCAAGTGCTGGAATCTTGCCCGCCCCTGGTTGAAGCGGTTACGCGGCGTGCCGATCTTGGCTCACCATCACTTGTAACTGAGGGCAGCTCTCTGGAAACCATTCGCCATATGGTTGCCTCTGGTCTGGGAATTACGGTACTGCCGCTTTCTGCCGCTACCGGCATGCAGTATCAAAAGGACGTACTTGTAACCCGGCCCTTTGCCCCGCCTGTGCCATCCCGCACGGTGGCTCTGGCCTGGAGGGTAACCTTCCCGCGGCCCAAAGCTATCGATGTGCTCTCGCTTGCGGCCGGCCAGTGCCGGGTGATTGAGAAAGCGAAAGTGGACACTCCGGTTGCAGTCGCAACGGACTGACCTCAACCATGGCCGCATTGGACGATATACCGGTTACAGAGCTTAAGGGCGTAGGAAGCGCCCTTGCTGAGAAGCTTGCGCGGCTGGGCATCGCCTCGCTGCAGGATTTGCTGTTCCATCTTCCCCATCGTTACGAAGACCGTACCCGAATCATACCCATGGGTAGTTTGAGAGTCGGCGATGTAGCCGTTGTAGAGGGCGAGGTGATGAAGGCGGACCTGGTAATGGGGCGTCGCCGCAGCCTACAGGTTACGCTGAAAGATGACAGCGGCTTTCTGGTCATGCGGTTTTTCCATTTTAACGCAGCCCAGAAAAACCAGCTTGCGGAAGGCGCCCGTGTTCGCTGTTTCGGCGAGGTCCGCCCCGGTCGCGCCGGCTATGAGTTCTATCACCCCGAATACCAGACCAACCCACCACCCATGCCCCCAGAGGCCCAGGCGACTCTCACGCCGGTTTACCCGCTGACAGAAGGGATACAGCAACCCAGGGTGAGAGGCCTGTGTCAGCAGGCTCTAGGGTATCTTCAGCGTCATCCGATTCGTGACTGGTTGCCTGCTGAGCTTCTGGCTGGCTATCAACTCCCTGGAATCAGTGATGCTGTCCAGTTGGTACATTCACCGCCAGCCAATGCTCCGGTTCACCTGTTGATGGAAGGGCGCCATCCGGCACAGCAGCGGCTGGTTATGGAAGAGCTGCTTGCCCACCAGCTGAGCATGCTGCAGGTTCGCGCACAGATTCAGGCGCGCCAGGCTCTGCCGCTGCTGCCAGTCGGGAACCTGGCTGAGCGCTTTCTTGATGAGTTGCCGTTTTCGCTGACGGGCGCCCAGAAACACGTTATGAGCGATATTCGGCAGGATCTCAGCCAGCCACTGCCCATGCTTCGGCTCGTTCAGGGCGATGTGGGTTCCGGGAAAACCGTGGTAGCTGCGCTCGCAGCCATTCAGACCATCGGGGCAGGCGCACAGGTGGCTCTTATGGCGCCAACAGAAATACTCGCCGAGCAGCATTATCAAAATTTCTGCGGGTGGCTTGAGCCACTAGGCATCCAGCTGGCCTGGCTTTCCGGCAAGGTCAAAGGTAAAGCCCGGAAAGACGCTCTGGAAGCTGTACATTCTGGTGCTGCCAGCGTGGTGATTGGCACTCATGCACTGTTTCAGGATGACGTGTTGTTTCATCGTTTGGCGTTGGTTATCGTGGATGAGCAGCACCGGTTTGGTGTGCACCAACGCCTGGCTCTGCGAGAGAAGGGTGTAGGCGGAACCCTTGCGCCGCATCAGTTGATCATGACGGCGACGCCTATTCCGCGCACTCTTGCCATGAGCGCCTATGCCGATCTTGATACCTCGGTGATAGACGAGCTACCGCCAGGCCGCAAACCGATTGAGACCATTGTAATCCCGGACAGCCGTCGAGACGATGTTATTGAACGCGTACGCAGCGCTTGCACAGAAGGTCGCCAGGCTTATTGGGTATGTACACTGATTGAGGAATCCGAAGCCTTGCAGTGCCAGGCGGCAGAAGTGACGGCTCGGGAGTTGGAAGATCGGTTGCCGGGGCTGAAGATCGGGTTGGTGCACGGGCGACTGAAATCGTCAGAAAAAGCAGCCGTAATGGAGCGGTTCAAGCAAGGCGAACTGGACCTTCTGGTTGCTACAACCGTAATAGAAGTGGGCGTGGATGTACCCAATGCGTCATTGATCATTATCGAAAACCCCGAGCGCCTGGGCTTGGCCCAGCTTCATCAGTTACGGGGGCGGGTTGGCCGCGGCGAACAGGCCAGCTTCTGCGTGCTCATGTACCATCCTCCTTTGTCTGCCAACGGCAAAGCTCGATTGCAGGCCTTGCGTGACAGTCAGGACGGATTTGTTATTGCTGAAAAAGACCTGGAAATACGAGGGCCTGGTGAAGTCCTGGGCACCCGGCAAACTGGCATGATGCAGTTCCGGCTGGCAGACTTTGAGCGAGATAAGGGCTGGATTGAACCGGTGCGTGAAATGGCACCCGAACTGATGCAATACCCACAGCTGGTGCAGGCTCTGATCAGGCGTTGGCTGGGTGAAAAAACACGTTATGGCGATGTATGAACCGATTCGGCGCGCATGGACAGCCTTTAGTGCAACTGCACTAACTGGCTCTATGTCAACGTTTAGCCTGACGCCATGGCTTATACTGAAGACCTTTCGGCAGAATTGAAGGCCGGATGGCAAGCAGCGACACTTCGGGAGAAGACGATGGAACTACCTGTCACGGTTCAGCAAGCTCTGGGCGACGCAGCCAAGGGTGTATCGCTGAGGGACGCACGTCAGGCTAACAGGCACGAGCTGTTGCGAATGGTGTTGCTCGAAGATGGGCCAGAGAACCTTCAGGCTATTTGCTGCAAAGAGGATCTGATTGACCTGGAGCGTTTGAACAAACAGCTGGAGCAGGAATTTCGCCTTATGAAGCCCCGGGAGCAGGTTCGCGCGAAAGAGCGAGCCGGGCTCAGGGAGCTTCCAGCACTGCCTTCACTAACAGGCTGGCCGACCATAGTCGATCGCCGGGTCGATGACTTGCCCTCAGTAGCGTTGGAGCTGGGCGAACAGAATCTCGCCATGGTAATGCCTGCTGAAGATTTTCGTGCGCTGACGTCGAATGCAGATCGCCGGTCTTTTACAGTGGCCTCGGAAAATATTGCGGTAAACCTGGATGACCCGGCCAGTGATCGCAGTAAGCTGACTTTTGCGATAAAGAAATTCACCAGCCTGCGTATTCAGCAGCGACTGGAGGATACGCTGGAGCTTCCGCCGCTTCCGGAAACCGCCCAGCGCATTATTCACTTGCGGGTGAATCCGAATGCTGTGATGGGCGATCTCGTGGATATTGTTGAGAGTGATCCAAGCCTGGCTGCGCAGGTTGTCAGCTGGGCATCCTCTTCTTTTTATGCGGCTGCCGGGCAAGTTCGATCGGTTCACGATGCGGTATCCCGAGTGCTCGGGTTTGATATGGTCATGAACCTGGCTATGGGGCTGTCCCTCGGGCGCACGCTCAAGCCGCCTCAGGATCATCCGGATGGCTATGTGGATTATTGGCAGCAAGCAATCTGGCAGGCCCAGTCGGCTGGTGTTCTGGCGAGTATGATGCCTCGAGGCGAGAGGCCTGTATTCGGCTTGGCCTACCTTGCTGGCTTGCTGCATAACTTTGGCTATCTTTTGCTGGCTCAGGTTTTTCCTCCCCACTTCAAGCTGGTATGCCGTTCCCTGGAAGTGAACTCGACCATTGATTCTTCGGTAACCGAGCATTATCTGCTGGGTATCACCCGCGAGCAGATTGCCGCGCAGCTTATGGAGAACTGGAGTATGCCGGAAGAGGTCACTCTGGCGCTCCGGTATCAAAAACACCGTGGTTACAAAGGCGATCACTGGGTTTATGCCAGGCTTTTATGGTTAGGTAGGCAACTATTAACGGAGAGAGGCATAGCTCTGGGCGCCAGCGAAAGCATTGGCGAGGAGGTTTTTGAAGAGCTCGGGCTGGATCGCAAGCAGGTAGAAGAGCAATTTGATGAATTGGTAGCTGGTAAAGACGATATTATGGCAATGGCCGGCATGATGGGTCAGTAACAAAAAAGCCGGCCCCTGGAATAAGGCCGGCGAGGTTTTCGCTCATAGCAGAGTCGTCCGAACGTTTCAGGAGAAACAACGCGGGGCGGTAAATTGATGCAGAAGAAAAGTACCGTCCTGTTTTCAATTTAGACAACGCCTGCAAAAAGAAAAGGTGTTTGAGGTGGAAAATTGAACCTGAGCGCCTTGTCACTTTCTCTGCTATGAGCAAGCTGTTGATATTGAATTAGTAAAAATAGCCTCTGCAATTCTTTCCGTTACAAAAAAAACACAAACCTTGGTGCTGATTAGAACGAGTGATTTCGAATGGCGGTCGCAGCACGGCGTATTTCATCGGCGTGGCGCTTTTCTACCTCGAATCTTTCCTTATCCATTTTCTCGACAAAACGTGCTTCCGTATCCTGGCGCGCCTGGTGGGTGGGCATATGCCGAAGTTGGTCATACACCTCTATAAAGACCCGAAAGGGCGGTTTTTCCATAAGCTGGGGCGCAACATGGTCGAGGAGGCCTTTGATGCGCAGGCAAGCCTCCGAGTATTCGACCTGATCCTCTTCTATTGCCATTGCGATAACGCGAATGCTGTCGATCATTTCCTGACGCCGCTTTGTCTGAAAAGCCTCTGCCTTTTGCTGGCGTTTACGGCTCTCAGACAATACCAGCATTTGCCGTCGGATAAAGCCCAACAACACAATGATGACGATAGCACCGGCAATAATCAGGCCCCACTTCAGCCACTCAGGCATTCTGTTCTCCCTGTTTTAGTCAGGCCGATTTACGTTGCTGTTTCGGCTGCCAGACTTTGACAGTTACTGGCTGACCATTCAATACGGAAGTGCCCGCAACCGGATCGGTATGATCATCACTTAATACATCGTTGATGCTTGCTCCAGGGTGTCGGGACGCGGTGGATTGCTTGGTGCCCTCGCGGTTATGTCCCCAACCATGGGGGATAGAAACCACACCCTGCATCATGTCTTCTGTAATCTCTACAGGTAAGACGATCTGCTGGCCAGCAGTGCTGATTTCCGCCTGGCCGCCTTCGTGAAGGCCCAGTCTACTTGCATCTTGCGGGTGCACCAGCAACGTACAGCGCTCCTTGCCTTTCACTAGCCTCTGGCTATTGTGCATCCAAGAGTTGTTGCTGCGCACATGGCGCCTTCCTACGAGGAGCAATTCATCTGATGGTTGTGGCGCTGAAAGCTGCTGATGGAGGCGTTCTACGTCTTCGAGGTAACGGCGTGGAGCCAGATTTATTTTACCGTCCCGTGTGAATAGGCGATTTGGCAGGGCTGGCCTGAGAGCGCCCAAATCAATCCCGCTGGGATGTTCCTTGAGGCGTTTGAGAGACAGGCCTTTGGGCAGTTCCTGCCATTGCGGATTGAGTGAACTTAGCTGAGAGAGACTGCCCAACGCGTGTTTTTTGGGCAACAGCCCCTGCAGCAGACTCATGGCCGGCTCCAATATCCTACCAACGCGACCCGTATCCGTGCCATAGGGGCCAGTTCGCAGAAGCAGGTCAACAATGGGGTCAGGGCCTAGCTGCTTGAATGCCCGCCAGCCCAACTCGGAACGTACAGGAAGCTTTCCACCTTTGCGTAACTTCTCCAGCTTGTGGGCCAGTTCAAGAAGGATCTGCCAGTCGTGCCGGCTGTCGGGGCCGGCATCAAACAGCGCTTCGCTGTATTTGGCCAGGTTACGCACTGCGAGCATATTGAAAATGATATCGTAATGGCTGCGCTCAAGAGCGGCGGTCGGGGGCAGAATGATGTCCGCGTGGCGTGTGGTTTCGTTGATGTAATAATCCACCGACACCATAAAATCCAGGCCGCTCAGCGCCTCGTCCAGCCGGCGCCCATTGGGACTGGAGAGCACCGGGTTTCCGGCGACAGTCACAAAGGCACGAACCTGCCCCTCGCCTGGGGTGAGTATTTCATCTGCCATGGTGCTGGCAGGGTATTCACCGGCAAACTCTGGAAGCCCTTTAACGCGGCTGTGACGCTTGCCGAAATGGCCTCGCTGCCCGGACATGGCGCCCAGAGCGATCAGATCAATTGCCGGCTGCGTGAACATGACACCGCCGATGGAGTCCAGTTTCCCGGTCAGAATATTCAGGCAGTAGGCCAGCCAGGTAGCTGTGCTGCCAAATGTCTGTGTACTCGTACCCATTCGGGTATAGAGAGCAGCCTTGGGAGTGCTTGCCAACTGGTGCGCGAGATTACGTATGGTCTCGGCGGGAACACCTGTACGCTCAGCCGCAGTTTCAGGAGTGAAGGGCAGGGATGCCAGCCGTAAAAGGTCGATGTCTTTTATAAGGTGCTCAGCAGGTCCCGGGTGGATCAGCTCATCGGTAAACAGAGTGTTCACCATGGCCATCAGCAGGAAGGCGTCGGTACCGGGTCGAACGAAATAAAATTCCTCTGCTTGTCGGGCCGTTTCCGTGCGTCGTGGATCCACAACAATCATTTTGCCACCACGCTGCTTCAGCGCTTTCAGGCGGCCACGGAAGTCCGGAACGCTCATCAGGCTGCCATTGGATGCCATAGGATTCCCGCCAATACAGATAAACAGGTCAGTGTTATCTATGTCAGGTATGGGGAACAGGACCTGGTGACCGAACATCTCCAGGCTTGCAAGCATGTGTGGCAGCTGGTCATTAGACGTTGCTGAAAACCGGTTCTGGGTGCCGATGGCACGTAGAAAGGGCATGGTGGCGATTAGCGAGCCGTGGTTGTGGACATTCGGGTTGCCGAGGTACACACCGATACTGTTGCGACCATGGGTTGTGCGCGTGCTATGGAGTTTTTCGGCGACCCGGCTGAAAGCCTCATCCCATTCCATTTCCTGCCATCCGGTGGAGGTTTTGCGAACCGGCTTGCGCAAACGCTCTGGGTCCTCTTGGAGATCTTGCAGAGCGACGGCCTTGGGGCAAATGTGTCCGTGGCTCAGCGGGTCCTTGTCATCTCCGCGAATGGATGCAATGTGGCCTCCTTTCACTTCAATGGCAACGCCGCACATGGCTTCGCACAGATGACAGGTGCGGTAATGGGTGCCGTTATCCATGAAGATCTCTCCTGATATTTTTTGTTGTGACAGGTTGGGTTTCATTGTGCAACCAGATTAGCAGGAAAACGCTGGTGTAGGGAAACGTTGGGGTAGGAAACGGTCAGTCGTTGTTTCCGCTATAAAAGAGGCCAGTCCGGAGACTGGCCTGATAAACGTTGCAGCGGGTTCATTCCTCTGCGGGGAGGTCCTTTACGGGATTGGTTATGAAATTAAGGTAGGTGCCTCCAACCGGTATCTGCAGGGGTAGATTTATAGTTATCAGGCCTGCATTGGGTATCCCCAGGGTATTTGCGCTCACGTTGATATCGACCAGGTTGATATTGCGTTGCTCTATCTGCATGCGGCCATCATCGAAGAATGTGATATCGCCCTCGAGGTCAAAAATAAATTCCCGAGCGTAAAGGTCATGGGTGCCACCCAGGGGGATTTCCATATCTGGCGCATCCAGCATCAACTCAACTTGTGTTTTGAACACCGGCTGTCCGTTATCGCCCTCAATAATGGCTCCGGGTATAAGCTGGTTTCGTGGGCAGCCGGCATCACCCGCACAGCTTGGGTCTTGGGTGTAGCGCATACGAATGAGTTGCGTATTGGTGATGGATTCTTCCATAAGTGGGATAAAGCCAAGAACCTTGAGTTCTACGAACACACTGACCGACGTTGTTGCGAGCATGGTGGGGTAGAGATCCACCAGTATGCCCTTCTCTCCAGTCGGCTTGTATATGCCCGGGCCCTTTACTTCCGTGTTCAGTGCATATGTTTGATAGATAAACTTGTTTCTAGGGCAACGCTCCCCCGTTTCACAACCTACGCGGGCCTCCGCCTTTCCGGAAACCAGTCCAGGTGTGGCAGAGGCCTGGTTGTTTTTGACGCTCAGTTTCGTTGTGTTGGCAGAGGGCGACCAGCCATCTTCATCGCTGCCTTCATGGGCGAAAGGTTCGATGCAGCTGGTATCATCGTTCGAGCTGCAATCAATGCGGAAGTTGGCATTGGTGTCGCGAATAGGCAGATTTCGTAGCGGGGTAAATACCGATTCCTGCCCTGCCACGCCTTTAAAGTAGATGGACATTGAGTTGTCACCGTTACCACCACCATTCAGCCCCTCAAGCAGATCTGTTTTCAGGGGTAGCATGTTCGCGCCACAGATCGATGTCGGATTTTCCTGGGCGCAATTGGGTGCCGCTCGGTCAACTTTCATGGTGTAACGATAGAACGCATCGCGCTCCCAGGGCTGGTCTGGAAAGAAACGGATACGCTGGTTATTTTTCTCCAGACGACCGGCTACCGTCTCAATCGGGGTTTTGTCGGCAGCGACTTTCTCAACAACGAAGGTTTCCCCAGGCCGAATTGAGGCCAGCTTCATCGGCTGAGAGAAAATGACAACAATAGGGCGATTTTCAGGCATTTCCGGCACAGGAAGCACGTCGCCCTCCTGTCCACCGGAGGTGGCGTCCCAGCACTGGCCGTGTACCCCTGCGGCAAGATCAATGGCGTCATAGGTCGTTTCGCAAGGAAATCCCGGATAAGTTGTCAGTGCGAGAGGCGGGGCCTGGGTTACGGAGGGTGCGGCAGTATCTGTCGGGTCAAGTTCAAAGCTCAAATCCTCTACCATTGCAGTATTTCCGGCAAGGTCGGCCACACCCCGAGCCGATACCAGATAGGAAACACCCTGCTTCAAACCGCCCTCAGGGTTGAGTATGAGGGTTGTGCCATCAAGCCTGGCATGAAGGTCTTTCTCATGCTGCCCGTTTGCATACAGGCTGACGCCATTCCTGATGGATGCAGGGTCCAGAGGCTCATCAAAGAACAGGATCACCGGGTCGCCGGGGCGGTGCATGGACTGCCTGGTGGCGGGAATTGCGTCAGCGGCACCTGGCGTCCAGCTCAGCAGTTTCGGCGAGGTGTTGTCCAGTTCGCGATCCAACTCTGCATCCAGAGCAGACTCTGCATCTGTGGCGGCCTCAAGGTGAAAGGCAATGGTTGAGTCTGTGAATTCCTGCCCAAGCAGATTAGGTTCCACCATGCCAATGGCATCGATAGTGAGTACGCCGTCCTTCACGATCGCGATGCCCCGCAGCTCCACGCCCATCAGATCCTGGGATAGAGAGGCGTTTGGTTGGGCCTCCGCGGTGTTCATGGATACATCCATGAACAATGTGATTTGCCGGGGAGCGTTGATGTCATCGGTATAGAGGTTCGGGCTCAGGTAACCGGATGCATCAGAAGTCATCGTTACTTTAATGTCACCTGTTTTCTGTAAGGGACCAACAGGTTCGCCAGGGTTTACCGCTTCTGTGACCGGCACAACACCACCAACCAGAACATCCAGGCTGGTACTGCGAAGAATGCTGCCCTTGGCTATACGCAGAGGGAGTGCTTCTGTTGCTTCAAATGAGGGTGCGAATGCCAGTTCTGCAAATAAGTCACCGGTTTGCTGGGAAGGGCCGGCGACACCCTGAAGCACCGAATTCAGTGTGACTCCATTGATGATCTGGTTGTTCAGAATGGACCTTGTTACATCTCCTTCAGCTTCGCCGGCAGCCAGACCCGAATCCGTTGCGCTTTGCTTCAAGACGACTGTCGGGCCGGTGTCTCGGGGGGTAAAGCTGAAGCTCCGGGTTAGCCGATTACCCTCGCCGGAGTCTGTCAGACTCGCCAGGTTGGTTAATTTGAGCGTATAGGTTTCACCACTGTTAAGGACGTCTCGTTTGCCGCCACACTGCTGCAGATCCGGTGTGACGCAAGGGTCGACCGTAATGCGATTGCCTTTGACCAGAATGGTGGCAGGCACAGGCTGTTCATTCTGGTCCAGCATTTCAATCGAGCCGCCGAGCCCTTTCCAGTCCGGATGTACTGGCTGGGTCATGGCGAGGCGGAACGTGGAAAAGTTTAGCGCTTGAAAGCTCTTATCGGTTTGGTCATCGCTCGCCGGTACCTTCCAGGCAACGCCAAAGCGATCAGAGGTGTTCGCCAGGCCCGTAGACCCTGAGAGGCTGCCCCGGGTCTGGAACTGAACGCCCCGATCGCCGAGACCCTCCGGCGTTTCGATCAAACGTCCACCCTCGGCAAGAAGTGGCTCGTTAAAAGTGACGGAGTAATTTGCTGCTCTGTTCAGGGCGTTGTTAACGGTGAGCTTCAGGCTCCTGCCTTCATCGACTTTTTCAACATCGAACACTGCAGAGGCACCAGCTGAATTTACTTCAATTTTGCTGGAAAGATCGGTGATATCTTCAGTTATGGCGTGTGAAAACCTGATAACAATATCTGCTTCAGGGCTGACACCAGACTGCCCATCTGCGGGGTATGAGTAAATGACTGAGCCAGGTGTAACTTTCTGGTTTGTTGTCTGTTCATCTCCGCCACAGGCTGCGAGTAGCAGGGCGGGAATCAATGCCAGGATCTTGTTGTACTTCATGGCAAACTTCTCCTCAGAACTTCAGGGTTACTGAGCCACTGATAATGTGGACATCGCCGTCTGCTGTTACGTCGGTTTCCGTACCCTCGTAGTCGACCAGGATGAAGTCCCGTTCTTGCAGCTGCTGGTATTGATAGCCCAGGTCAAAACGTACAGGAAAGGCCAGAAGGCGAGTGTGGTCGTAGGTGGCGCTAACGCCAAGGCCAACGACAATTTTGTCGGTATCCAGGTAGTTGATTTCCGGGTTGCGAGTTGTTTTCAGAGGCGACTCTTCGTAGGCCAATCCGCCCCGTATGGAAAAGTTGTTGTTGAGGTCGTACTCAGCACCAATACGTGGAATTATCGTATCGTTGAACTGAATGCGGCTGGCGGCGGGGATAGTGGCCTGATCTTTGATCGTATCGTCTTTGAATTCATCCGACAGCTCAGACCAGTTCTGCTGTTCGATGCTGCCGCCAATGCGCCAGTTTTCACCTCGATATTGCGTCCCGAATCCGAAGGTTTCCGGTTGGAATGAATCGATTGTGGATACGACAAGGCTGAGGCCCGGATCGGGAATCGTTTGCGTAACGATAACGTTTGAATCAACAGCGGTTGAAGCTGATGACTTGGTTCGATAAGTGAACGCTGCTTCCCAGCCTTGCAGGAAGCAGCTGTTTTCCGGGCAAAAAGTGCTACCGAGATCGACGGTGGTGCCAATAATGGTTTTAACCTGTGGCTCGGCATTTACTGCCAGGCGCTCGCGGCTGGTTTCCCCGCCGAGTGTGGATACTGCATCGAGATCAGCGGTTGCATCCAGGGTTATGCGTGCGGATACGCCCACCGAAATACCGCGCCATATAGGGGTGGCACCGCCAAGGTTCAGGAACAGAGGCTCTTTCCCGTATTGCAGGAACTGGCCATTGGATGAGGTCTGGGAATCAAATGCCAGCATTTCTTTCCCGTACTTTTCCACGCCGGCAATGAAACCAAGGTAAAGGGGGTGGTCAAAGCGTGTAAGAGAACCCAGGTTGGTCTTCATTCCGACCAGTACGTGTTGGCTGGGAGAGCTGGAAACCACATCCCCATTGGCATTAGGGTTTGCCGACCGCAGTTCCTGATCAGCGTGCAGAATGCCAGATGTCAGCTCGCCTCGCTCATCCCGGGTGAGAGCCGCCGGGTTATAATAAGTGGCGGACACCTGGTCATTAAACATGGAGAGAGACTGGGCGGTAGCAACGTCTATGGGCATGACACCATAAGTTGTACCGATATTGCCCATGCTGGCTGACGCCGACATAGAGAGAGCTGTGGATACTGCTGCAACCGCTAGGCTCGGCGCCCGTGCAGGAAACCGGGAGGTGGGGACCATTGATACACTCCATTATCTCATTGTTTTTATACTCTTGCCGTAATTCAGCGCCCCAGAATAGGACTGGATACGGCTGGTAATTCTTTACACCCGGAAGTGTAGGGGGCTTGTCTTTCTAGGACCTTGGCACTTTTGACACGATATCCTGTCGGAATGACCATGTACGGGAAAAATTATCAAAAATCATATTTAATACAATTGGTTATGCGAATAATTAATTTGCGCGATGGTAGGTAACATGCTGGTGGCATTTGTGAGCCGGGGCGGCTCCAGGGAAAATCGGGGGGTAAGGAAACACTAGGAGGTCAAAGCGAACCCCGCAGGCAATTGCGGGGTTCCTTGCGACTTATCTGGCTCAGCTTGCCATTGAAGCTTCATAATCGCGGATCATGCCGTAAAGCTCGTCTTTGAGGCTCAGCCGCTTTTTCTTCTGCTCTTCCAGATACTCATCGGAGGTGGTCTCGACACCCTGTTCAATGCGATGTATCTCATGATCGGTGTCGTGATAAGTTTCGAACAACTTCGCAAAATGCTGGTCTGTCGTTTTCAGTTTATGAATGGCGTCTTTAGACTCCGGCAGTTCACGTAGAAGATCGTGTTTTTCTAGTGGCATTCGTTAGTTCTCCTCAGGTGTGTAACCACATTAACCAAATTCAGTTTAGGCCGTTTCACACGGGCATGCTTGATCCTCGTCAATGCGCCGGAATTCTGCCCGGTTGACGGAAACAAGGAAGAGCGCCGCCGGGCACTCACTTCCTTGTTTCTATCATGCTCGGTGACACTCAGTCTTGCCGAGTCTCGATCTGTCCGTCTTCATCCGAGATGACGATCTCTACGCGGCGGTTCTGTTGCCGACCAGAGGAAGTGTCATTGCCGGCGACGGGATACTGCTCGCCGTAGCCTCTTGTCTCTATACGGCGCCGCTCAATGCCCTGAGAGATCAGCTCATCACGGACAGCTTCGGCGCGGCGTTCAGACAGTTGCTGGTTGTAAGATTCTTCGCCAGTGCTGTCGGTATAACCTTCCACGCTGACTCTACGGTCTTCATACTCCCGCATGAATTGTGCGAGGCGGCCTATGGTTCGTTCCCCTGATGACTTCAGGTCGGCCTTGTTAAGGTCGAACAGAACATCGCCCAGTGTCAGAACCATTCCACGATCAGTGCGCTCTGCTTGCAACTCTTCCATTCTTTGTCGCAGCATTTCAGCTTCTTTGCGGGCCTGCTCGGCTTCACTGGAGCGTTGGTTGAGCATTAATTCGCGACGGCGCTCTTCAGCCGAGTCTATTTCTTCCTGCAAGCGTGCGCGCTCACCCTGCTCGCTGGCGATCTGTGCATGGCGATTGGCAAGATAGGCTGCATGCTCAATAAGAACCGTGTCCTTGCCGTCTTCCAGCAAAGACTCGGCGCGGCTCAGCTCATCTCTCGCACTTCTGAGTTGGCGATCGCCACTGCGTGCGACATCCGGATCATCTTTGATTTTGGTGTAAGAGGCGCGCGCTTCATCGACCATCGCGTTTTCCGTCGGGGTTGAAGAGCAGCCGGCGACCAGCACTGACAAGCCCACAGCCACGCCCAGTGTTATGTTGCGTTTGTTCATAACAGTCTCCTTTCCAGATATGGCGATTACTGGTCTTGATTGATTTGGTTGCGCATTGATTCAATGTTTTGGTTGATTTCCTCAACAGCCTGGCGTGCTTTTTCAGTATCAGCGCGCGCGCCTGCTAGCTGAGCATCGACGGAAGCCTGTTCCAGAAGGCGTTCGGCCTCGATGTACCGCTCTTGTTCGATCAGGTTTTTCGCATCGGCGACCTTATTCTGCGCGTTGTTGAGCAGCACCGGTTGGAACTTCCGGGCATCTGCGGCAACGGCCTGCTGAAGAGAACTCTCCGCAGACTGAAGGTCTGAATCGGGCCGTTCGCCAGAACTGGCGCAACCACCGATAGTAAGAGCGACGCCAGTAATCCCGGCGGTGTATAACATCGACTTGAATTTGTTCATGCACGATCTCCTTTCAGCAATATGTAAGCTATGCAGGAACGTGTTTTACGCACGAAATCATCCTGCCGTCGGGGTTGACGGACTTTTATGAACGGCGAGATGTGCCGTAAAACGACGGAATGCCATGCTCACCACACCATAACTCTAGCAGGCAGCAGGCAATCGACCATGACTGATTCGCAACAAACCCGGAGTGATAAGCCGCTGAACGCTTGGCATGATTGCGCATGCAGGATATAAGTTTCTGAAAAAAAAGATTAAATTGGTCGGCAGGGCAGTGAACAAGCTGTCATGGGAGGTCGGGGTCAAGTGAATGGGGCTGTGAGAGTTGCCGGGTGGAGCTGGCAAGATATTTTCGAGTAATGGTGGGCCCACCTGGACTCGAACCAGGGACCAAAGGATTATGAGTCCTCTGCTCTAACCAACTGAGCTATAGGCCCGTTCAGCGAACGCTGTCAGGAAAGTGTTTCCCCTTAGGGAAACAAAGCGGGCGCCATTATACCGGGGAGGTGCGGTGCCCGCTACTGTTGTGAAGCTTATCCGTTGCCTTGATCGTCAATAAATCCGCGCAGATGATCGGAACGGGAAGGATGACGCAGTTTGCGCAGTGCCTTGGCTTCGATCTGACGGATACGCTCACGGGTTACGTCGAACTGTTTGCCGACTTCTTCCAATGTGTGATCCGTGTTCATTTCGATACCAAAGCGCATGCGCAGTACCTTGGACTCACGAGCCGTCAAGCCTGACAAAACGGAGCGGGTAGCTTCGCGCAGGCCTTCAGCAGTTGCCGAATCCACTGGCGAGAGCGCCTGTATGTCTTCAATGAAGTCACCAAGGTGACTGTCTTCATCGTCACCAATCGGTGTCTCCATGGAGATTGGCTCTTTGGCGATCTTCAGTACCTTACGAATCTTGTCTTCAGGCATTTCCATGCGCTCGCCGAGCTCCTCCGGAGTAGGCTCGCGGCCCATTTCCTGAAGCATTTGGCGAGAAATACGGTTGAGCTTATTAATGGTCTCAATCATATGCACCGGAATACGGATGGTGCGCGCCTGATCCGCAATGGAGCGGGTGATGGCCTGACGAATCCACCAGGTGGCATAAGTAGAGAATTTATAGCCACGGCGATATTCAAACTTATCGACGGCCTTCATAAGGCCGATGTTGCCTTCCTGAATCAGGTCGAGGAACTGTAGGCCGCGGTTGGTGTATTTCTTCGCGATAGAAATCACCAGTCGCAGGTTGGCCTCAACCATTTCTTTCTTGGCACGACGAGCTCTCGCCTCACCAATGGAAACGCGGCGGTTGATTTCCTTGATGTCGACAACATCCAGATCCACTTCGGTCTGCACATTCTGTATGCGCTTCTGAAGCCGGATGATTTCATCAATGCGCTCGCCCATAGCCGCAGCGTAAGGCTTTTTGCTCTTGATGGTTTTTTCTGCCCAATCCTGATTTGCTTCGTTGCCCGGGAAGGATTTGATGAAATCCTTGCGCGGCATTTTGCAGTCGCGGACGCAGATTTGCAGTATCGCTCGCTCATTCTGGCGCACTAGGTCGTTGGTGGAGCGAACTACATTGACCAGCTCATCGAATGCTTTATTACCCAGCTTGAATGGGGCAAAGACCTGGCCCAGCTCATTAAGGGCTGCCTGGGTTTTCTTGTCAGCGCGACCGTGTTTGGCAAGCAATGCCTCGGCTTCGGTCAACTTCTCCCTGAGAAGTTCAAAACGCAGGCGGGTCTCTTCAGGATCTGGTCCGCTCTCGGTTTCTTCCTCTTCCTCATCGTCTGAATCATCGTCATCAGATTCCGAGTCGGGGGTTTCGGCTTTGGCGGGCTCTTCCGGCATGAACGGCTCAGCGCCATCAGGATCAAGGAAGCCCGTCACTATATCGCTGATACGGCCTTCATTCTCGATGATGCGATCATAGGCCTGGATCACAGTACCTACGGTGCCGGGGAAGTGAGAAACCGCTGCCATGACATCGCGGATACCTTCTTCGATGCGTTTGGCGATGACAATTTCGCCTTCGCGGGTCAGCAGTTCCACTGTGCCCATTTCACGCATGTACATGCGCACGGGGTCAGTAGTACGACCGGCGTCAGATTCTACGGCGGCGAGGGCAGCAGCGGCTTCAGCAGCGGCTGCTTCGTCGGCGGTGGAGTCGCCGTCGGTCATCAACAGAGTATCGGCGTCCGGTGCCACTTCAGACACCTGAATGCCCATATCGTTGATCATGCGAATAATGTCTTCGACCTGATCCGGATCGGCAATGTCTTCCGGGAGGTGGTCGTTTACCTCGGCGTAAGTCAGGTAGCCTTGTTCCTTGCCTCGTGCGATGAGGTCTTTCAAACGTGATTTCTGCGAATTGCCTGACATAGACACCCTGTGAACTCGCTTAAATAAAGAGAAAATTAAACAGCCATTATAGCTGTCGCTCTAATGCTCTGCCACCGAATGGTTAGATGGTGATCAGTACGCCAAGTTTCAAGTGCTGCTAATCCGGGCTTCCCCCGCTTAGCTCTCGCAGCTCTTGCCGTTCCTCGGCGGTAAGGTTTGCGAAGTTGCGCAATAAAGTGGCCAGCTTTTGCTGCCTTGATGCTTCTTCGTTCGGGCTCAGCATCTCTCTTGCAGCGGCCAGAGTGCTTTCCCGTGCAGGGATATGCTCTATGCCGTCGAACAGATGGTAGAACCGTTCACGCGCCTGGCTGTTCAAAGCCAGCGTTGTTATCAATGCTTTTCGATTCCGGATTTCGTGCTCCAGAATAAAACCCGCAAAATTCCGGGCCTGATTGTACTGGCGGGAATGGAGTGCCAGTTCGGTAATCTCACTTGCCATATCCGGTGCTTCCAGCAGCGCCAGACACAGAATGCTGTCTTTGCTCAACTTTACGTCGATACGCTCTTCGGTGATGCGATCCCGTCGCTCACCTTTCCCTTTGCCCCACTGCTGGGGGGGGCGGTTCTGCCATTGGTTTCGGCCTCCGCACAGACGCAGCATTTCGTGCCACATGGCATCCCGCAGGGTGCTTCTGGGCATTTTGTTCAGCAGCGGCTCGGTTCTGGCTCTGAGCTCGCCCCGGTTCTCCGGTAGCTGGAGGTCCAGACCCTCGCTCTGTCGGTCAAACAGATACCGTGAGAGCGGGGTGGCGCCATCAATACGCTTCTGAAAAGCCTCTGCGCCCTCTTTGCGTACCAGCGTATCCGGATCTTCGCCCTCCGGAAGCATCAGGAATTGCAGGTGAAGCCCGTCTGCCATCAGTTCAAGAGCGTTGTCCATTGCCCGGTCAGCGGCTCTGAAACCGGCCTGATCACCGTCAAAGCAGAAAACGACATGACGTACCTGTTTCAACAAGGCCGTCAGGCTGTCCTGATTTGTTGCTGTGCCGAGGGTCGCAACCGCGTAATGAATGCCATGCTGGGCCAGGGCAATCACGTCCATGTAGCCTTCTACTACGAGCAGCTTGTCGAGCTGTTTCAGTGCCTGCTTTGCTTCAAACAGGCCGTAAATCTGCCGGCTTTTGTGAAATACATCCGACTCCGGAGAGTTGATGTACTTGGCCTTGTCGTCCCCAAGCGTCCGCCCGCCGAAGGCAATGGTTTTTCCGCGGCTGTTGCGGATCGGGAACATGATCCTGTTGCGGAACAGGTCCCGGGGCCGGCCATATTTATCAGAAACTGTGCCTGTTTCAATCAGCGGCCCCTGAAGATCCTTGCTCGCGGCATCAAACAGCGACGTGCCTGCGGCAGGCGCAAAGCCCACCTGGTACTGTTGAATAATGCTCTCATCCAGCCCGCGCTGCTTCAGGTAGTCACGGGCGAAAGCGCCTTGCTGACTATGCAGCGATGACTGATAGAAGCGACTGGCAAAATCCAGCGCATCGGTCAACGTTCGAGCCTGCTGGATTTCCTGCTTCGCAGCCTGATCGTACGGCACTTCCAGTCCAGCCCTGCGAGCCAACTCTTCAACGGCCTCAGTAAAGCCCAGGCCCTCAAATTCACGTACGAAGCTGATAGCATCGCCATGAGCACCGCAGCCAAAACAATGATAGAAGCCTTTATCCGGTCTTACATTGAACGATGGCGTTTTTTCATCGTGAAACGGGCAGCACGCCTTGTAATTGGCGCCGGCCTTTTTAAGAGTTATGCGCGATCCGATCAGCTCTGCCAGGTCTACCCGGTCGAGCAGGTCTTCAACAAAGCGTTGGGGGATCAGTCCGCTCATAGAGGCTCCACATCAGGCACTTCACGCATTTGGCCAATAGCCAAAAATGCCGCCGAAGCCAGGCCCCGGCGGCATTTTTTGGTCGCTCTGTGCAGCCTGTGGCTGTACAGGCAATCAGTGCTTTGCAGTCAAGCGGCGTCTGCGGTAACTCAGTACAGACGCTCGAACTTGCGCTGTTCCCGCTGAAGCTTCTTGAGATGGCGCTTAACGGCAGCTGCTGCTTTGCGCTTACGAACGGAAGTCGGCTTTTCATAGTGCTCACGACGACGTACTTCTGAAAGTACACCCGCTTTTTCGCAAGAACGCTTGAAGCGACGCAGTGCTACGTCAAACGGTTCATTCTCTTTCACTTTAACAGCTGGCATTCGACAATCACCTACCTGATAGATTCGGTTTCATTTTGATGCGCATCTGGCTGTGCCAGACCGGCTCGATTCTCTCGATTTCTGGTCAGATTGGCTAAAATGCGACCAGTTCGTAATTTAGGGCGGCAATGATAGCGCCTGGATCGTGGCAAGGTCAATGTTTGTTGGATGAAACTGCCAGTGAGTTTCGGGTTTCTGCTAAAATGCGCGTCACTTATCCATTTTTCGCTAACCGATGTGGCCAGATTATATGCTGATCCTGGGTATTGAGACTTCCTGTGATGAAACCGGCGTCGCCTTGTTTGACACCGACAAGGGGCTTTTAAGTCACGCGCTGTTCAGTCAGGTTGACATGCATGCAGATTATGGCGGTGTCGTGCCAGAGCTTGCGTCCCGTGATCATGTTCGCAAACTTTTGCCGTTGTGTGATCAGGTGCTTGCAGACGCAGGTCGCTCGCGAAAGGATATCGAGGGGATTGCTTATACGGCGGGCCCGGGGTTGATTGGGGCTCTTATGGTGGGTGGGGCGGTAGCCCACGCCCTGGGATTTGCCCTCGATATACCTGTACTTGGCGTGCATCACATGGAGGGCCACCTGCTGGCGCCCATGCTGGAAGACAATCCGCCGGCGTTTCCCTTTGTGGCTCTGCTGGTTTCCGGTGGGCACACACAACTGGTTCGAGTGGATGGCATCGGTGAGTATGAAATGCTCGGAGAGTCAGTTGACGACGCGGCCGGTGAGGCATTTGACAAAACTGCCAAGATGTTAGGGCTGGATTACCCCGGGGGGCCCAGGGTAGCTGCGCTGGCTGAACAGGGTGTGCCAGGAAAATATAAGTTCCCACGGCCGATGACAGACCGGCCCGGCTTGGATTTCAGCTTTAGTGGTTTGAAGACCTACACGCTGAACACCGTTAATGCCGAGAAAAAGGCAACAGGGGCCCTCAGTGATCAGGTGCGTGCTGATATTGCTCTGGCTTTTGAAACGGCTGCTGTGGACACGCTGGTGATAAAGTGCCGGCGAGCACTCGAGCAGGCAGGCGGCGATCGCCTCGTTATTGCCGGAGGGGTCAGCGCCAACAAAAGGCTGAGAGCCGGCCTTGAGAAGATGGCAGCAAAGCTGTCCGCCCAGGTATTTTATGCCCGCCCGGAGTTTTGCACCGATAACGGAGCCATGATCGCCTACGCCGGTGCCCAGCGTATGAAGGCTGGGCAATGTGATGGGGAGCGGATTGTCGCTGTGCCCAGGTGGCCGATGAATCAGTTGCCGTCGTTAGCTGAGGCGCGGCTGCAAGGGCTGGTGGATTGAGCCAGAGGAGCGTTAAAAGCCGATTTCCCTTCCTTGGGCGAGGCGAATCAGATTGTTGCGGTGACGCACGACAATGAGAATGGCCAGGAGACCAAATAAGGGAAGATTCTCCGGCTCAATAAATGCGCTGATTAGCGGCCCGCTGATGATGGCTATTACAGATGCCAGTGCCGAGATTTTCCAGCGCCAAAGCACGAGTAGCCATAGAAATGCCATTGCGAGCGTTGTAACTGGCGCCAGCGCAAGGCCTGCGCCGAGGGCTGTAGCAACCCCTTTGCCGCCTTTGAATCGATAGAACGCCGGGATCATGTGCCCGGTAACGGCAAACAGCGCCACCATGGCCTGCACCAGAGCCGATAAGCCCGCGTTGTGTGCCAGCCAGACGGGCAGCCAACCTTTAGCCGCATCCAGTACCAGGGTGATCAAAGCCGGTAGCCAGCCGCCGGCCCGGTATACGTTTGTTGCCCCGGGGTTTCCCGAGCCCTGAGCCCGAGGATCGGGCAGCCCCCAAATCCTGCAAACCGGAAGAGCAAAGAGCACCGACCCGGCCAGATAGGCAGTCATACACAACAGAACAGTTAATAGCGGATCACTCAAGGCCATGTTGCGAGCTCAGGGACAAAGACGTATCAGGGTAATATGTGCGAAAATGCCGGCCCTCAGTTTGCAGGCCGGTGTTGTTACAGTATCCGCTGTCTGTACGTTATTCAATCAGCAGTATGTGGGATAACCCAGGGAGCCCTCTTGGCAGATAGTGTATTGATCGAAAACCTGGTTGTAGAAACTGTGGTGGGTGTATACGACTGGGAGAGGGAAGTGACCCAGGCGCTGGTTGTAGATCTTGACATGGCTTGGGATAACCGCATTCCCGGCCGGTCTGATGATGTAGCGGATGCGCTTGATTATGCCGCAGTCAGCGAGCGGGTAGGGCAATGCCTTCAAGAGCTCAAACCAAGGTTGCTTGAGCACGGTGCAGAGGTTCTGGCGGAAGTTTTGCAGCGGGAGTTTGGTATTAGCTGGCTGCGTCTGACGTTGCGCAAGCCCGGAGCGGTTCCAGCGGCCAAGTCTGTGGGCGTCTGCATTGAAAGGTCAGCTCGTGAAGGAGAGCTCGGTAATGCCTGATCAGGTTCCGGTTTATATCAGTATTGGTAGTAATATCGACAGGGAACGTTATGTGTGTGCGTCTCTTGATGCACTTTCAGGCTGGTTTGGCGAACTCGAAATCTCTCCGGTATACGAAAGTGAAGCGGTTGGTTTTGATGGTTCCCCGTTCTTGAATCTGGTTGTGGGTGTCTGGACCCATCTGTCAGTCGGCGAGCTTTCACAGAATTTCAAACAACTGGAAGCAGAAAACGGCCGGCGCAGAGACGCACCGAAGTTCAGCGCAAGAACGCTGGATCTGGATATTCTGACCTACGGCGAGGCCGTGGGCCGGATGGATGGAGTGGAGCTGCCCAGAAGCGAGATTCTCAAGAATGCTTTTGTCCTGCGCCCTCTGGCAGACATTGCACCTACCGTGAAGCACCCGGTATGCCGGATGAGTTACCTTGAACTCTGGCAAGCCTATAACGTTGACCAGAAACTCTGGCCGGTGAACTTCAGCTGGCAGGGGCGAGTGATTTCAAAGGCCGTTTGCTGAGCGGAACAGCGCAACCAGGTTATCTGTCGTGCTGTCACTTGCGTCGTCAGATTTTGCCGGTCCCAGCAGTTTCGGCAGAATGTTCTCGCCCAGTTTCTTGCCCAGCTCAACGCCCCACTGATCAAACGAATCAATATCCCAGATAACGCCTTGCACAAAGGTGCGGTGTTCATAGAGCGCGATCAGCGCTCCGACCGTTTCCGGTGTTACTTTTTTCATCATCAGCATATTGCTCGGCTGATTTCCGGGGATGACCTTGTGCGGCGCCAGTTTTGCTATGTCCGCCTCGTTCATGCCGCTCGCCGCCAACTCGGCTCTGGCCTCTTCCAGAGTCTTTCCTGTCATCATCGCGCGGGACTGAGCCAGACAGTTGGCAAAAAGATCCGCGTGGTGTGTTGCAACCGGGTTGTGGGTTTGCAGGGGAATGATGAAGTCTGCGGGAATGAGGCGCGTGCCCTGGTGAATCAGCTGGTGATAGGCGTGCTGGCCATTCGCACCGACCCCACCCCAGATAACCGGGCCTGAATTATATTCCAGCGCTTCTCCGTGTTGATTCACGCGTTTGCCGCTGCTTTCCATGTCCAGTTGCTGAAGATGAGCTGGCAAGCTGCGGAGGTAATGATCGTACGGCAGTATGGCGTGGGTTTCGGCGCCCCAGATGTTGCTGTACCAGATGCCCAGCATGGCCATGATAACCGGCAGGTTTTTTTCCAGAGGCGTGTCGCGGAAATGCTTGTCCATGGCGTGGGCTCCGGCAAGCAAAGCGCGGAAATTCTCCATGCCGACCGTCAGTGCGATGGGGAGGCCAATGGCCGACCAGAGAGAGTATCGCCCGCCTACCCAGTCCCACATCGGGAATACGTTGGCGGGATCAATGCCGAACTCCTTCGCAGCTGCCGGGTTGGCGGTGACCGCTATGAAATGGTTGGCAACTGCTTGTTTGTTGCCGCTGCGGTCTATGAACCATTGGCGGGCAACTTTACTGTTTTCCAGAGTCTCTCGCGTGCCGAATGACTTCGACTGGACCAGGAACAGCGTGGTTTCCGGGTCTACTGTCGCCAGGGTCTCGCAGATTTCCGTGCCGTCGATGTTGGCCACATAGTGGCAACGCAGGCCGGGCGCGCGGAAAGGCTGAAGGGCCTCGGTCACCAGTTTCGGTCCAAGAAAAGAGCCGCCAATACCAATGCTGACCACATCGGTAAATACCTTGCCGGTATAGCCGCAGCGAGAATGGCTGAGTACCTCTTGTACGAAGGTCTCCATGCGTGCCAGCGTGGCGCCTACTTCTGCAATTACATCTACACCATCAATCATGATGGTGTCGGTCCCCGGGTTGCGCAAAGCCGTGTGAAGTGCAGGGCGGTTTTCTGTAACGTTCACCTTGTCCCCGCGCAGCAGGGCTGCTCTGCGATCTTCCAGTTTGCAGCTGCGAGCAAGGGCCATCAATCCCGAGAGCACCTCATCTGTAAGCCGGTTTCGGGAGAAATCCAACGACAAGCCGGCGCCTTCAACAAAATAACGTTGTGCCCGCGCAGGGTCGTCTGCAAACAGTGCTTTCATTGTGCTGTGCTGCAGGCGTTCTCTGCAGGCCTCCAGCTCCTTCCACTCCGGCTTTTGTGTCAGTGCTGGGGTTGGCGTGGTCATCTAAGAGTCCTTTCCTGATGTATTGGTGTAGTGGCTCAGCGGGTTACTGAGATATTGTCAATTAACCGGGTGGTGCCAAGAAACGCAGCTGCCAACAGCGTAACTTCCCGATCCTCTGGTGCGGCGGGCTTCAGAGTCTGGCTGTTTGCAATGTTGAAATAATCAAGACGCAAGCCGGCTTCGCGCAAGCTGTCCCCGGCCTCCTGAGCGAGCACCGGAAAATCATCGCGCCCGTTGGCAATTTTTTCCGAGGTGGTTTGGAGTGCCTGGTAGATGGCGGGAGCAATGATGCGCTCCTGCTCTGAGAGGTAGCCGTTGCGTGAGCTCTTGGCCAGGCCGTCCTCTTCCCGAACGGTTGGCGCCCCGATGACTTCAACCGGCATCATCAGATCCCGTGTCATCTTGCGGATGACAGCCAGTTGCTGGAAGTCTTTTTCACCGAATACAGCGAAGTCGGGCTGGATCATATTGAACAGAACAGAGACCACCGTTGCGACACCCTCGAAGTGCCCTGGACGGCTTGCACCGCAGTGCCCATCACTCACCTCAGGCACTACAATCCGGGTATGACGGGCGAGGCCGTCTGGATAGACTTCGTCGGCGGAGGGGGCAAATACCAGCGTGTTCCCCGCAGCGCTGAGTTTTTCCTGATCTTCGATCAAGGTGCGAGGATAGGTGTCGAGATCCTCGTTGGCACCGAATTGCATCGGGTTGACGAAAATGCTGGTAACCACAATATCTGCGGCTTCGGCAGCCTTGCGAACCAGCGAAATATGCCCCTCATGCAGGTTCCCCATAGTCGGAACCAGGCCGATGGTCTTTTCCTGCTGGCGGTAGCCGCGGAGAATGGCACGCAGCTCTTTTAGTGAATGGACGGTTCTCATGCCTTGAACGTATGCTCCTCGGCCGGGAATTTGCGCTCACTAACGGCTTTTGCGTAGGCGGCAATGGCTTCCTGAATGGAGTTGTTTTCTGCCAGGAAGTTTTTCACAAAGCGTGGTTTTCGGCCCGTGGTAATGCCCAGCATGTCGTGCAGCACCAGAATCTGGCCATCGGTATCGGAGCCGGCACCAATGCCGATAACAGGGGCTGTCACAGCTTTGGCAATTCGCGCGGCCAAAGGCGCAGGAACGCACTCCAGAAGGATTATGTCTGCACCTGCAGCCACGAGCTCACAGGCGTGGTCGATCATTATTTCCGCCGACTTTTCATCGCGCCCCTGAACCTTGTAACCGCCAAACTTGTTGACAAATTGTGGGGTCAGGCCCAAGTGGGCGCATACCGGAACGGCTCTCTCTGAGAGCGCGGTAATGGTATCTTTCATCCAGTCGGTGCCTTCCAGTTTTACCATGTGGGCACCTGCCCGCATGAGCTTGGCGGCATTCTCCAGCGCTGCGTCTACGGTTCCATAGCTCATGAAAGGCATGTCGGCCATGATCAGCGAGCCGTGGTTGCCTTTGGCTACACAGCTAACGTGGTAAACGATCTGCTCCATAGTGACTGGCAGGGTACTGTCGTGGCCCTGAAGCACCATGCCCAGCGAGTCGCCAATCAGAATAACGTCCACCCCGGCTTCGCTGACGACCTGGGCAAAGGTGGCGTCATAGGATGTGAGAGCAGAAAAGGCTTCGCCCTTTTGTTTATATTCCCGCAGGGTGTTGATGGTAACAGCCATAAAATCCTTGCCTTTTGGGTAGGTGGGCCAAGACCGTGCCGAGGATAACCGGCGTTCAGATGCTAAGGGTAATCCGGAGGTGGAAGTTTGCGCAACCGGTTGTCCGGGCATTGTTCCCTCAGGGTCGCGATTGAGGTGCCGTCAGACAGTGCCAGATCAGGTTTCAGATCCAGCAGCGGCTGAAGCACAAAATCCCGGTTCGGGAGCTCCAGGTGGGGAACGGTAAGTCGGTTGTCATTCAGTACCAGGTTGCCGAATACGAGCAGATCAAGATCAAGGGTGCGTGGGCCCCAGCGCTTGAGGCGTTCGCGCCCGTGGGCGTGTTCGATGGCCTGAAGCTGGTCGAGTAGAGTATGCGGGGCAAGCCCGGTGCTGAGCCATACCGCACCATTCACAAAATCCGGCTGATCCTGAGGGCCGACCGGGCTGCTGGCGTAAAAAGGCGACTGCGCAACAAGCGTGGTGTCGGGTAAGGCGGACAGCTCGGCTACTGCCATTGCCAACTGGGCTGCGGGATCTTTCAGATTGCTGCCCAGGCCAATGAAGGCATCAGTTTTCATCAGGGCGCTGGCCGCTTTACCGGTTTGCGGCGACGGCGTTTTTTTGGTGCGTCACTGCTGAGCTCTGAAAGCATGCGCTCTTGCCCGCGCTCATCCATGCGCTGAAACTCCGTCCACCATGCGCCCAGCCCTGGCTCGATTTCACCACAGGCTTCCCGGACCAGCAGAAAATCGTAGGCTGCACGGAACCTTGGGTGGCTCATGGCTACAAAGGCTCGTTTTCCCTGGCGACGAGGCAGGCGCATCTGCAGTTCCCAGATTTCTTTCATGGGGCCTGAGAAGCGCTTGGGTATCGAGGTTGCCTGCACCTGGCGACCAATTACTTTGCCGATTGCACCGTGAAGTGCTGGCTGTACCGGGTCGCCGTTGTCCTGGCGCTGGTTCCACTCCCTTTGTAGTGCGGGCCAGAGCATGGCTGCAAACAGGAAGTAGGGCGTAACGGACTTCCCTTGCGCGATCCGGGCATCGGTGTTGCGCAATGCCTGGCGAATCAGCTCGTCCGGCTCGCCAGCCTCGATGGCCTTGACGGTTTCAGGGAATAATGGCGCCAGAAGGTTGTAGCGGGTAAGTAGATCATAGGTGGCTTCACCGTACCCGGCAGAAAACAGCTTCAGCACTTCCTCGAACAGACGGGCGGCCGGGATATGTGTCAGTAGCGGTGCCAGATTCTGGATGGGGGCTTCGGTTTCTGGCTCTATGTCAAAGCCCAGCTTGGCGGCAAAACGAATCGCACGCAGCATACGAACCGGGTCTTCACGGTAGCGTGTTTCCGGGTCACCAATCAGGCGAAGTTGCCGGTTGCGCAGATCTTCAATGCCGTTGGCAAAGTCAATGACCGTAAAATCGCGGATGCAGTAGTAGAGTGCATTGACTGTAAAGTCCCGGCGCAGGGCGTCCTCTTCCTGGTTGCCATAAACGTTGTCACGCAATAGCAAGCCGTGTTCGCTGGTTTTCCTGTCATCGTCGGTGTTGTCGTCATCGGTTTCGACGGCGTTTCCGCGGAAGGTCGTTACCTCAATGACTTCGCGCCCGAATACCACGTGAACAATCCGGAAGCGCCGGCCAATAAGACGGGAGTTGCGAAACAGATCGTGAACTTCTTCCGGAGTGGCGTTGGTGGCGATGTCGAAATCTTTGGGCTGTTGTCCCAAAAGGATGTCGCGCACGCCGCCGCCCACAAGGTAAGCCTCATAGCCGGACTTGTTGAGTCGGCTAAGAACTTTCTTGGCAGGCTCGCTTATAGCAGAGCGTGAGACGTTGTGCTGGTCCCTGGGGATTTCCTGTCGCTGATAGGCTCGTACTTTTTTGTTCCCTTTACCGGGAATGAAAGAACGGAGCTTGTCGACGGATTGTTCGAAGATGGAGGAAAGTGTTTTTGGCATTGAAATCCGTGGTTGCGTTGAGCAAAAACCGAGAGTTTAACGGTTTGAGCAGGATTTGCACACGTTTGCCTCGGAATCTTGCGATCGCCAGATAATCAAAAGGCGGATCCGCTCTCACGAATCCGCCCTCAAAACGTTGACTATCTGCATTGTTTTTATTTTTTGCCGGGATTTTTCTTCGTTTTTGTACCCCACTGTATATCCTCAAAATTGAGGCTTCTCAGCAGTGCAAACGGAAAGCTTTGAACACAATCAGTAATCAAAGACATCGAACAAGTTATTGGTAGGTGCTGCGTCACCTCAGGGGTGATTCTTCTTTGCATCTCTACAACTCGCACGTGCCAAGGGACTACCAAAAAAGCAAAGTACCCAAAACACTCAATTCGCTCACGTTCTATTTTTGTTTTTGTTGCTGAACGTATTCCCGCAGCTTTTTGTTTTTGTTGAAGCGCTGCTTTGTCACTATTGTTTTTGTTGTTGTGCGCTTAATAGATTGCAGTTGGTGTGCCAGGTTTTGAAAACTCTTTGTAAACAGATAGTTAGAATTTTTGGTCGCGTAAGTGTTACCCCGTACCTTGTATAAGTGTTACCCGTAATCAGTCTTTTTCTTTGGAGTGTTACCAAGGGGAACATGCGGTAACAACTGAGCATAGGTTCATACTTTTAGATGGAGAGTTGGACCGGCGTCGATACGAAATTTCAGTTTCCTGAAGTTTTCTTTCGGGGGATGCCGAGCCGCTGCCTGCGCTCCCAGAGTGATTTTCGGCTGATGCCCAGTTTTTGCGCCAGCTCGGTCTCACTCATACGGTCCTGATTTTCCAGCACAAAGTGCTGGAAGTAGTCTTCCAGAGAAAGGTCGCTGGCGTTGTCTACATCACGGGAGCGTAGTGGCTCATTGTTGCCTTCCACCAGCGTTTCAGGAATGTACTCGTCGCCACCCTCACCGTCGAGATCCAGCAGCGAGGGTGTGATGATGTCTCCGTCGCACAGGATGCTGGCCCGTTCGATGGCGTTTTCCAGCTCCCTCACGTTACCGGGCCACCGATGTCGTTCAAGCACCCGCATTGCTTCGGGGCTGAGGTTCAGGTTGGGTTTGCCCACTTTGTCGCCCTGGGCAGTAAGAAAGCGCCGTGCCAACCCGAGGATGTCACTTTGCCGGTCCCGCAGGGGGGGAATCCGTATCTGCATTACGTTCAGGCGGTAGTATAGATCTTCCCGGAACCCGCCGGTGCGGGTCATCGCTTTAAGGTTGCGGTGGGTCGCGGCGATCATTCGCACGTTGACCTTCCGGCTCTGTGTTGAGCCCACTTTGCGGATTTCACTTTCCTGGAGTACTCGCAGCAGACGCGCTTGAGCTTCGGCTGGCAGTTCGCCAATCTCGTCCAGAAACAGGCTGCCACCGTCCGCGGCTTCAATCAGGCCGGTTCTGGCAGATACAGCGCCGGTGAATGCGCCTTTCTCATGTCCGAACAGTTCGGATTCGATCAGGCTTTCCGGAATGGCTGCGCAGTTGACCGAGATCAGCGGCTTTGTGGCGCGCGGGCTTAAAAGGTGCAGCGCCCGTGCAATAAGCTCCTTACCTGTACCAGACTCCCCTTGAACCAGCACGGTTGTTTCCGTTGGTGCCACTTTTCGAATGAGCGTGAACACTCTCTGCATGGGCTCGCAATGGCCGTACATAATACTGGCCGGGTCGCCGCTTTCCGAAGTCGCCGGGGTGTCTCCCTGACGCTCCGGGGCTGATGACATTGTGCGGGCCAGGATACTCTCTACGGCCGCAAGCATTTCATCGTGATCAAACGGCTTGGCTATGTATTCCACGGCGCCCATCTTCATGGAGTCCACTGCGGAGCGCAGGCTGGCGTAACTGGTCATGATCAGCACCGGTGTATTCGGTGCGCGGCCGATCAGTTCCGTGCCGGCGGCACCAGGCAGGCGCAGATCAGAAATAATCAGGTCGAACTGGTCCGGATCGTGTTCCTGCTCTGCTTCTTCCACTGAGCCGACATCTTCGACCTCATAACCAGCGTGCAACAACAGTTTGCGAACAGCGGAGCGAATAATATCTTCATCTTCCACGATCAGAATTCGGGGCATGGCAGTTTCAGAACCTTTAATTCGGACGGATGGTGGAGTTGTCTGTCTCCGGCTCATAAGCTGGCAGTTTCAGTCTTACCCGTGTGCCAAGCCCGGTTGCCGGATCAGCAGGGCTTTCAACCTGAATGTTTCCGTAGTGTTCCTCGATAATGCTGTACACCAGCGATAAGCCCAGACCCGTTCCTTCATTGGTTGCTTTGGTGGTGTAGAAGGGCTCAAATACATGGTCAAGCTGGTCAACAGGTATTCCTGAGCCCTGATCAACGACTTCGATGATAGCCGAGTAGCCCTCATCCTTGCCAGTCACCCGGATTGATCCTCCCTCGGGCGACGCGTCCCTGGCGTTGGCCAAAAGATTGACAAAAACCTGCACAAGCCGTTGTTCATCGCCCAAGATCTGGAGTGTTTCCGGGCAATCGTTTATGTACCGGATTCCAAGCCCTTTGTCGCTCAGGGAGAGCAGGTTGATGGATTCGTCGACACAGCGACGGATGCATACGGGCTCATACCGGTTAGCCTGAGCATGGTTTCCCGTGCGGGAAAAATTCATTAAAGATTGCAGAATGGTGGATATGCGACGTGTCTGCTGTTGAATCTGGCCAGCTGTGTCGAGAATGTCGGGGTTATCGGTTTCCAGTTTAAGGTTCTGTGCCAACGACGATATGCCTGTCACCGGGTTTCCGATTTCGTGTGCTACGCCTGCTGCCAGGCGCCCAACCGATGCCAGACGTTCGCTGTGCATCAACTCATCTTCCAGCAAGCGGATTTCCGTCTGGTCTTCTACCAGAATGATGCTCCCGCCATCCGGGTGGTCCGGGCCACTGAGGGCAGCCTTGTGAAGGTTGAGCCAGTGGGGTCTCCCTTTGAGATCCAGCCGGTGCTTGTAACGATGCAGATCTTTGCCGCTGTTGAAGTCGTCCAGCAGGTGGTGCCAGTGATCTGGCAGAGCCATCAGGCGAGCGCCTACCACATCGTCTGCAGTGATGCCCGTGAGTGTCTCAATGGCGTGGTTCCACATGAGGATTTCACCGTCCTCGCCAACGGAGCAGGCGGGAATTGGCAGGTTTTGCAGGGTTTGACGGTAGTGTCTGCGAAGGTTGTCCAGCTCGCCTGCAAGGCCGGTCAGTCGGTTCTGGTAGTCTCCCAGGGTACGTTCTACATAGCGGATATCCTGAGCGGTACCGCCTCGGGTCATAGGTTTGAAACCCAGGTGGCGTTTAACCATATCCCGGGCCACTGATGGGCCCAGCAAGCCGGAGAGGTTGATTTCAACCTGATCGCGAAGCCGCCTTAGTTGATAGGGGCGGTACTCGACACTGGGGAGTTTCAGTTGCCCGAGGGCTCGCTCTACTTCCCGTTTTGCAACCCCCAAACCAAGAGGCTCGGCCATCTGGCGGACAAAGTCAGCGGAGGAGCTTGCAAGCAGCTCTCGGCGCTGGGGGCGTGAGAGTGCACCCAGAGAGCAAGCCTGAGCGGCGCTCGTTTCCTCATTGGTACTTGAGCTCAGTACCGAAATCAGTGCGAACACTGTTACGTTTGCGGTCAGGCTGACAAACGTAAATATGTGCCAGTTGCTGTAATCCGGAACCAGAGGAGCGCCTAGCCATTCAAGCAGGTTGGCTGTGTGGGAGAAGGGAAGTACCAGCGTTATTGCCCAAATCAGCAGACCGACAACAAGTCCCGAAATCAATCCGCGGCGGTTGCCTTCAGGCCAGTAAATGACACCCAGGGCGCCAGGTAGTAGTTGCAGGGTGCCGGAAAGCGAAATCGCCCCAAGAATGGATAAGTCCAGATTTTTGCCAACAGTCTCGTGGAATAGCAGCGCCAGCAGGATGATTGCGGCAATCAGCAGACGTTTGATCCATTGCAGCCAGCGATAAATATCTCCCTGATCCTTCGGGGTCTTCAGTGGCAAGACCACGTGGTTCAGCACCATTCCGGCGAGTGCCAGTGTGCTGACAATCATCAGGCCGCTGGCGGCCGAGAGCCCGGCAACGTACATGAGAAGAGTAAGGGCCGGACTTTCCAGTGCCTGGGCAACACCGAGAGAGTAAAAGCTTGGGCCAGTGGTCACCCCAAGTGCCTGCCCGCCCCACAGGATCAACGGCACGGGAATGCCCAGAAGCAGAAGGTAGAAGGGTAGTCCCCAGCTGGCCTTTGCCAGAGCTTTGGGTGAGGGATTTTCGCTGAACGTCATGTGGTACATATGCGGCAATACCAGTGCACCGGCAAACGACATCAGCATGAGTGCGCGCCAGCTACCGTCGTGAACGCTCAGGGACATGGTTGTGGCTGGGGCGGTATTGCCGGCCAACCAGGTCTCCAGGCCGCTCATGCCGTCAAATACACCGAAAAGAACAACGCCTCCAATGACCAGAAGGGCAATAAGTTTGACCAGTGAGTCGAAAGCGATGGCGAGCACCAGCCCTGGATGGTTTTCTGCACCTTGGTTGCGGCGGGCGCCAAACAGCATCGCAAACAACACCACGATAAGGCTGAACATAATGCTGATCAGACGTGGTGAGGTATCCGGAGCGAGGATGCTGGCGGATGTCGATACGGCCTTTATCTGCATACTCAGTAGAGAAAGAATGGCTACGCCAGAACACAGCGTCACCAGCGTCCCTGCCCACTGGCTGCGATACCGATAGGCAAAGAGGTCGGATAGTGAGGTCAGCTGATAGGCCCGGCCGATCCTCATGATGGGGTTGAGGAGCACGGGGGCCAGTAGGAAAGCTCCGCTGATACCGAGGTAATAGGCAAGAAAGCCGTAACCGGATTCAGCCGCCATGCCGACCGCAGCATAAACGGCCCAGATTCCGGCGTATACGCCCAGGCTCAGAGTGTAAACCAGCGGGTGGCGTACCCAGTGCCGGGGTACCATGCCACGCTCTGTCATCCAGGCAATACCGAACAGGATCACCAGGTACAGCAAGCTGGCAAGCAGAAGCCCTGAAGCACTAAAACTCATTGGGATCTCGCCGCCATTCAAGCCAGAAACCAATGGCTATAAGGCCTGCCCAGACTACGAAAGGGCTATACCAGGCGTTCCCGGGAGAGGTCCACCAATCAAGTATGTTGGGTGAAAAGATATAAATGGCCAGAACCAGCAGAAAAACCAGACGGTAGATATACATCAGGCATGCGATCCGCGCTGAAGTTTGTGAAAGGCTTTATACCATGACAGTCACCGGGATGTCAGGTGAACGGCTCCGCGATTCCAATGGGTGCAGGCCCATTTCAGAAGGTCGGCCGCTGAGCCGGTCAGCAATGGCTGCGGTGGTTGCTGGTTCAGGGCGGTTAATGCAGCGAAAAGATTTTCTACAGGAGCCTGGTTATCCAGCGCCGGGGCGCGGTTCTGTTTGGATAGTTTTTGTCCCTGATCGTTAACAATTACCGGAATATGAAGCCAATTTGGTGGCGTTGCCCCCAAGGCACGATAAATCTGCAATTGTTGAGCAGTCATGTCCAGTAGATCTGAGCCGCGAACCACATCGGTAATACCTTGTTCGATATCGTCAACCACTACGGCAAGCTGATAGGCAAAAAAGCCTTCTTTTCGCAAAATAACCGGGTCATGAATTTCTGCGCGAACAGTTTGATGCTGCGGCCCCAGTAGTTGATCTTGCCAGTGACATTCTTCATCAGTGAGTGCAAAGCGCATGGCATAGGGCTGGGTGGATGTGGTGCTGCTGACATCCCTGCAACGCAAGGGGTGTCGGCCGTGATTGGCCTGGAGCTGTTTGCGTGAGCAGCTGCAGCGGTAGGCCCGGCCTATCCCTGACAGGTAATCAATGACTGAGTGATAGGCTTCGTGACGTCGGGACTGAAACAGTACCGGTGCGTCAGGAAACAAGTGGTGGGTTTCAAGGCTGTGAAGAATTTCGCCGGTTGCTTCCGGTGGTTCCCGCAGTGGATCCAGATCTTCAATCCGGATGAACCACAGCCCTTGACGGGATTTCGCTTCCAGGTAGCTCGCCAGAGCGGTAACCAGAGAGCCAAAGTGAAGTGGCCCAGTGGGTGAGGGGGCAAAGCGGCCCCGGTAAGTGCGAAGACTGGTCATGGATAAGGCTGATTGGCCGGCATCGCCTTAAAAGGCTGCGCCGGCCTGGTCGGGCCTGTTATCTCAGATGCCAGTTTGGCGTTCGCGGATTTCGGCCAGTGTTTTACAATCAATGCACAGCGTCGCTGTCGGGCGTGCTTCCAGGCGACGGGTACCGATTTCTACCCCGCACTGGTCGCAAAAGCCGTAATCGTCTTTGTCGATACGCTCTATAGTCTGATCGATTTTCTTGATCAGTTTACGTTCGCGGTCGCGGGTGCGAAGTTCCAGGCTGAATTCTTCTTCCTGAGTTGCGCGGTCACTGGGATCCGCGTAGTTTGCAGCATCTTCCTGCATGTGATGCATAGTGCGGTCTACTTCTTCCATGAGCTCCTGCTTCCACTGACGCAGTAGTTCCTTGAAGTGCTCCCGCATATCAGCACTCATGTACTCTTCACCCTTCTTCATTTCATAAGGGGTGAAGTTGGTGAAACGTTCGTTTGATGTATTTGCCATTTAACCCGGCCTCTTATTAATACTTCACAAGGACGCTTTGCTTCCCTGCGCGCCAGCCCCCGCTGCGGCGCGGCTATAACCTGGATGAAGCAGTCGTCCTGAAACGGGATTTGGCGGAAAATAGCAGATTAGTCACGGAGGTGCCAGCCTTGTGATGACCACTTCGCAGTTTGGAGAGCCCATGAAGTTTCCTGAACCCCTGATTGAGGGGCGTCTGATTCGACGTTATAAACGCTTTCTGGCAGATGTACGATTGCCGGATGGTACTGAGATAACCGCCCATTGTCCGAACACCGGCTCCATGCTGGGGTGCCAGCCGACCGATGGAAAAGTGTGGCTCAGCCGCAGTGACAACCCTGCGCGCAAGTTGCCGTATACCTGGGAACTTGTTGAAACCGAGCCCGGCACGCTGGCTTGTGTCAACACGGCAAGACCCAACGCGCAGGCGCGTGAGGCGATCGAGGCCGGCCGCATCAGCGAACTGGCCGGGTACAGTGATTGCCGGTCAGAGGTAAAGTATGGCGAAGAAAAAAGCCGGATTGATCTGCTACTCTCCGGCCATGAAACGGAGCCGGATGCCTGGGTTGAGGTAAAGAACGTCACCCTTATGCAAAATGGTCAGGGCTTCTTCCCGGATGCAGTAACAACCCGCGGGCAAAAACATCTGCGTGAGCTCATGGCTCAGGTGGTACTTGGCGACCGTGCAGTGCTGCTTTTCGTGGTGAATCATACGGGTATTGAAACTGTGCGGCCTGCCGATCATATCGACTCGCATTACGGTAAGTTGTTGCGTCAGGCGTGTGATGCGGGGGTTGAGGTTATGGCCTACAGGGCAAGGTTGGCACAGGATGATGGCAGACCATCCGGCGAAATGGCTCTGACAGAAGCTGTGCCGGTTATTCTGGAAGTCTGACTTCAAGGAACTCTTCGGTTTCCCGTATATCCAGAGCGGTAAGTGTATCACCCTGGCAAGGCCCGGCAATGCACTCACCGTCTCCCGGTTTGAACAGGGCACCGTGAGTGGAGCATTGGAGGAACAAGTTGTCGGTATCCATAAACCGACCCGGCATCCAGTTAAGCTCGACACCCCTGTGGGGGCACCTGTTCAGGTAGGCTCTGGGAGTAGAGCCGTCCAGAAAGATGAACCCCGTCTGGGGCAGGGTGTCCTCGCCCTGCGCTACAGTGGCCAGTGAAAACTCAACAAACTGGCTCGCCTGCAGGGTTTGTCTGGAGCACACGGGTTGCCACAGGATTGCTTGGATATCTGTCATTACTCAGAGCTGTACCGCATCCGCGTGCCGTGGTTCAGAGACATTAGGATTTCTTCGGCTCTCAGCCTTTGAGGAAAGAAACATCCGGAAATTTTTGCGCCGGCAAGGCTGGCCCCCTCCATATTTGCCTGGCTGAAATCAATGCCTCTGAGGTCAGCACCGCGAAAATAGGCGTGGCGCAGATCAAGCCCACCAGCATCCAGTCCGCGTAATTCCAAGCCCCGAAAATCGCCATGGGCAAAGCTGGGAAGCTCGCCTCGTGCCGATTTTTCGGCATTGAAGGCGGTAACATCCTCTTTGCGAAGAAGGTCGTAGAGCGGATCATTGATATGGCGCAGGGTGCCGGTTTCCATGATAAGTCCTTAAAGGCGTTCTGTTCAGGTTCTTCAGCAAGTGTAGTTTGCCGGGCTGTTTTGCGGCCTTGGGCGCAAGATGCTTACCTCGGAGGTAGGCCAAAATGCTGCCTTATTCTATCGGCAACTGCTTCCGCCACATGTTCCTGTTCGGTGTGCAAGTGAGCGGTATAGGTGTTTTCTTCGTCCGTCAGGGGTTCGAACCAGTCTTTCTGGGCATCCAAAAGTTCCTCTGTTGCTTCTGAGGCGTCACCCTTGCGCTTACGTACCCATTCCTTGCGTAATTCCTCCGGGGCCTCGCAATGAATCAGCGCAAAGGGCACCCCCTGGCTTTCGGCAACGGCGGCAAACAGCGCGCGCTCTCGTTCTTTCAGGCAGGCGGCGTCAACAATAACCGGCAACCCCGCAGCGAGTATATCGCTGGCCAGCCCTGCCAGGCGTTCATAGGTTTTTTCATTGGCTTCGGAGGTGTACAGATTTCCTCCGGTGGGTGATTTGCTGTCTTCCAGCGGTGCGAGTCCATGCAGGCGTTTGCGTTCGACATCGGAGCGCAGGCGTATCAGGTCAAGCTCATGTGCTAAAGCGGCACTCACACAGGTTTTACCGCTGGCAGACAGGCCCACTGTGGCGAGCAGATAATGGTTCGGAATGCTGCTGTAATCTTCTGCCAGTTGGGCGTAATCGCGATAGCGCTGCATCAGGGACGCTTTTTCCTCTGCACTCAGGGCCGGGTTGGCCAGAGTGAAAAGTGCAATTTTGGCGCGCACCAGTGCCCGATAAGCCTTGTAGAGGGGCAACAGAGGCAAAGCCTCGAAGTCATCACGATACTCCAGGTAGGTATTGAGAACGAGGTTTGCAAGAGCAGGCTCGCGCCGCGATTCAAGATCCATCAACAAAAATGCGAGGTCGTTGATCACATCAATCCAGCGGAACGGCTCGTTGAATTCGATACAGTCGAAAACCGTTACCTTGCCGTCATATACAGTGATGTTCGCCAGGTGCAGATCGCCATGGCACTCCCGTACCAGGCCATCAGCTCGCCGCTTGGCAATCAGGTCGCGCTGGCGCTCGAAGGTGGTTTTTGTCCAGGCTTCGAGATTATCGAGTTGGCTCAGCAGGGCGCCGTCGTCAATCATCGGCCGGATCTGGTCAAAGTTTTCCTGCATGGCCTCGTAAACGGCTTCAGGCGTGCCCAAAGGTTTTTCGTCTGCTATCGGTTCCAGGCTGTCGTGGAAGGCGGCCACCTGTTGTGCGAGGCTGGACAGCAGCTCGGGTTTCAGAACCCCGGTCTCCTGCATGTGATCAAAAAGCTGATTCTGACGGAATTGACGCATTTTCAGCATGTATTCAAATGGCTCGCCCTCGCCCCCAATAACGGGCTGTTCCGGGCTTCCGGTAACAGGGATAACGTCCAAATAAAGTGGCTCCGCCAGGCGCCGGTTCAAACGCAGCTCTTCCTCACAAAAGTGCTTTCGACGATCCAATGTGGAGAAATCAAGAAACCCGAAATCCATGGGTTTTTTGATCTTATAGGCGTACTGGCCGGTCAGGATTACCTGAGAAATATGAGTTTCGATTATCTGGAATCCGTCAACCGGGTGGTCGTACAGCTCGGGGTTCTGCAGTGCCAGTAACAGATTGCCTGGGGATGTTTCACTCACGGTGTGCTCCTCGCTTCCCTGAACTCATTGATTTCTATTGTTCCATCATAACGGGCAGGTTACAGAAATAACACATAGTTGGCCTGCCTTATGTCCTGCAGCCTTCGTTATAATCTACTCATGAAAAAAAGCAGATCATCTTCGAAGCCAAATAGAAAATCTCCAAACAAAAACAGCCGGAAGGGGCAAGGGTCCTGGTTCTGGAAAATGTTTATCCGCGTGTCCGCCATAGGCCTTGTGTTGCTGGCGGGTTGGATGGTCTATCTCGATGCGGTGGTAACCGACCGGTTCGAGGGGCGGCGGTTTGAAGTGCCCTCGCGGGTTTATGCTCGCCCTCTGGAACTTTACAACGGCGCCGGCGTGAGTTTCGGAGCACTTGAGCGAGAGCTGGCGTTGGCTGGCTACAGAAAAGGTGATGGCGCAAAACCTGGAAGCTATCGTCGCAACGGCGGGCATTTTACGATCAGTACCCGGGGCTTCCGTTTTCCTGATGGTGATGAGCCGCGGCGCAAGCTTTCGTTGAATATCTATGGCGACCGGGTTCAGGACTTTTCCGTTTCAGCTGGTGATAGTGCGGCGATTGTAAGGCTGGAACCCGCGCGTATCGGCGGAATTTATCCTGCTCACAAAGAAGACCGGATTCTTGTGCGCCTGGATGAGGTTCCGGCTCTGCTGCCTGTTGCGCTGATGGTGGTTGAAGACAGGAAGTTCTACGACCACTTCGGAATTGCTCCGGTTTCTATCGCTCGCGCCATGCTGGCGAATATGCGCGCCGGGAAAATCGTACAGGGCGGCAGTACTCTTACCCAGCAACTGGTAAAAAACTTCTTTCTTACTCGGGATCAGACCCTGCTGCGCAAAGGCAATGAAGCCTTGATGTCGATTCTGCTCGAACTGCATTACGAGAAAGACGACATACTGGAGACCTATCTGAACGAAGTGTACCTGGGACAAGCCGGCACCCGGAGTATTAATGGATTCGGGCTTGCCAGTCAGTTCTATTTTGGTGAATCACTGAAAGATCTGGATGTACATCAGGTCGCCTTGCTTGTGGGTATGGTCAAAGGGCCGAGCTACTACAATCCTCGCCGCCATCCGGAGCGCGCCACACAGCGCCGGAATCTGGTTATCAGTGAGATGGAAGATGCAGGCCTTGTTGATGGGCCGAAAGCGGCCCGCGCCCGGGGCTTGCCATTAGGTGTCAGTGCTAAGCCCTCTTACTCGGAGAATCGTTATCCTGCCTATATCGATCTTGTTCGAAGGCACCTGGCGCGGGACTACAAAGAAGAGGACTTGCGCAGCGAAGGGCTACGAATATTCACTACACTTAACCCGGCCATTCAATACGCCGCTGAGTACGCAGTTACGGACACCTTGCCAAGACTGGCCAGCGGCGACACAGCTAAGGCCCTGGAAGCAACACTTGTGGTGACCGCCAAGGATACGGGGGAAGTGTTGGCTCTCGTTGGCGGAAAAGACCCGCAGTTCGCCGGCTTTAATCGGGCGCTGGACGCCAATCGCCCGATTGGTTCCCTGATCAAACCTTTTACCTACCTGACAGCGCTGGAGCAACCGGAGCGCTATACGCTGATGACGCCAGTACTGGACAAGTCTTTCACGCTGGAGTTCGACGACGGAAAGCGCTGGACACCTAAAAACTACGATGGTGAAGAGCGTGGGGAAGTCCCCCTGCATCGAGCCCTTTCAAAATCATACAATCTTCCGGCGGTCAGGGTTGGTCTGGATGTTGGTGTCCCGGCTGTTCGCAAGACCCTGCAAGACTTTGGTGTGGTTTCGCCTATTTCTGAATACCCTTCCATGCTACTTGGATCTGTTGCTATGAGCCCGGTGACCGTCGCTCAGATCTATCAGGGGTTGGCAACATCAGGGTTCAACACGCCGCTGCGTACAATCCGAGAAGTAACAGATGCCGGAGGGCAGGCACTTTCCCGCTACAGCCTCGAAGTGGATCAGGTTTCAGACCCGGCAGCTGTGCATCTGTTGCAGTATGCAATGCAGGAAACCATGCAGGAAGGTACTGGTCGCTCGGCTTATTATTCGGTCCCCAAGGAGCTGACCCTCGCCGGCAAAACCGGCACAACGGATGACGGTCGCGATTCATGGTTTGCCGGGTTCAGCGGTGATTTGCTGGCAGTTGCCTGGGTAGGGCGCGACGATAATGGTCCGACAGTTCTGACAGGCGCCACCGGGGCTTTGCCCGTATGGTCGCGCTTTATGGCACAGGTGCCACAACACGGGTTTTCCCCAGTGGTGCCCGATGGTGTGAGTTATCATTGGGTCAACCCTGAAAAGCAGGCATTAACCGACGAGTATTGCGATAATGCGCGCCTTCTGCCGTTTATATCGGGTAGCGAGCCGACACAGAAAGTGTCCTGTTCTGGTACCCTTGAACGGAAAATTCGAGGCTGGTTTGAAGGATTGTTCCAATGAGTAGGCAAGGTGTTTTTCACGCAGGTATGTTGGCCGCGCTTTTAAGCCTGGCGGGGTGCGCTACCGGCCCGGGAGAGAGTATTTATGTGCCCGCAGGAGGCCCTGAATCTGCGCCGGAACCACCACGCACCACGGAAAGTAAAGATGAACCGCAAGTCTGGCGCAAAAGCGAACAGCCTGATACCAGTGAGCCGGAGCAGGTGCAGCGCAGTAACAAACCGAGTTACCGCGACGCCGGGGACGAACTGTCTCCTGCCGCCCTGAGCCTGGTGCGCGATGCAGACAACCTTTTGCAAAGTGGTGATGCCCAGGCAGCCATTGTTCGCTTGGAGCGAGCGCAGCGTATCGCGCCCAGGTCTGCAGAGGTCTATTTCAAACTTTCTGAAGCTTATGTGGCTGATAATAAGCTGGGGCCGGCTGAGCAGTTTACCCTGAAGGGTTTATCTTTGGCGGGTAACGATACTCGGCTGCAACGAGCAGGTTGGTTGCTGCTGGCGGATATTCGCCGGGCGCGGGGCAATGTGGCTGGGGCCAGCCAGGCAGAAGAGCGGGCCTCTGCCCTGTAACGCCTTTATATTTGAATGCTCCTGCCCGGAAACTCCCCGGGCAGGAGGCGGTTGTGCTTACAATCCAGCGTTTTTCAGCCGGTTGGCGTGTTGTTTGTAAACGGCTTTAGGGTCGGTTTCGAACAAGCTGTGCAGGCCCAGTGCCTGGTTTACTTCATCAAGATGGTTCATGAAGTAATTGTCCCGGATAATCTTGCCGAAGTGGCTGCTGCAACGCCCTACCAGGCCATCATTCTTGCTGGATCCAAATGCCAGGCTGGTGGTGCCTAGCAGGGCATCAGACGGATCCAGAACGTTGGTGATCACACCTGTTCCGCCCCATGAGTAAAACCTTACTCCGTTTGCCGAGCTGGCTCCTTCTCCACAGGCGCTGGTAGGGATTCCGGCGGGTGCAAAACTATTGAACTCCGCACTGCCCTGAGCCGAGAGTGATTGCAGGCTGGCCTGGGCGTTCTGGTCATACCCCCCGCCCGAGAGCAGATCGATAAGGCCACCAAGGGCATTGGCCAGACTGTCTGCGAGCCCGCTTGCGGGAGACTCCACAATCAGGTCGGCGACGGCAGAGCCTTTGTGGGGTGAGCCGACGGAAGTGACAGAGGCCACCAGGTCTGGCCGAACCCGGGCAACATAACGGGCGGTTGGCCCCCCATGGCTATGGCCGATAAGGTTCACCTTGCCATGAACGGCCGCAATGGCTTCGACCTGTGGCAACAAGGCTTCGCCTCTGGCAATGGTGCTGTCCAGCGCGGGAACCTGCGTGGTATAGATGTCGGCACCATTTTTTCGGAGATCCTCTGCGATGCCATACCAGTAGTCAACGCCGATCAGAGCGTCAAAGCCAAACATGCCGTGAACCAGAACTACCGGATAGCGGGTGTCGGCATAGGTTGACGGATTCGGATTCCACCACCATGCGGCAGAGGGAGCTGACCAGGCAATAGTTACGACCAGTGCTAATGTTTTGATCCAGAGTTTCATTATCTTTTCCTACAGTTTGATGTTGTGTTTGTTATTCAAACTGCGGCTCAACCTAACGGGTTGCTCCAGATACTGCATACCTTTGCCGAACGTGCCAAAGTTGCGGGGTGAGGCCTCTGTTTGCTGACTTCCGTATTGTTCTTGTTAAGTTTGTGCCGTCAGAGCATCTCTAATGAGATGTGGCCATAATTTGATCAGCAGGGGAGTCAAGTCAACGGCGGGAGGGGCAAATCTGATGTGTTAGCGCTAAAGTGTGACGATGTTCGCGAAGCTGGCCCGACGGGACATGTTTCTGTCGTGGGCCAGCCCGAAAAATTACGTGCCTGGTGTTTTAAAGCGTCGCCATAACTTTTTTCGCGGCTTTGATGGTATCCGCAATATCCTCATCGGTCAGTGCGGCGCTGGTGAAGCCAGCTTCAAAGGCTGATGGAGCAAGATAGATTCCCTCTTTCAGCATACCCTGGAAGAACTTCTTGAAGCGTTCCACGTCGCAGGCCATGACCTGCTCAAAGCGCGTAATGCTTGGTTCTTCTGTGAAGAAAAAGCCAAACATGGCGCCCGCGCCCTGAACCGCCAGCGGAATCCCGGTAGCGTCCGCAGCAGCCTTCAACCCGTCCCGTAGGGCGAGGGTTTTTTCAGTCAGGCGATCGTGAAAGCCCGGCTCTGAAATAGCATTCAGGGTCGCAAGGCCAGCGCTCATGGCCAGAGGGTTCCCGCTCAGCGTGCCAGCTTGGTAAACAGGTCCGAGTGGGGAAATGTATTCCATTATCTCGCGCTTGCCGCCAAACGCGCCAACGGGCAGTCCACCGCCGATGACCTTGCCAAGCGCTGTCAGGTCCGGGGTTACGCCGTAGAGACCTTGAGCGCCGCCCAGAGATACCCGGAAACCACTCATTACTTCATCAAAAATCAGCACGGATCCGTGCTCGTCACAGACTTCCCGAAGGCCTTCCAGGAACCCCGGGACCGGGGGGATACAGTTCATGTTGCCAGCGACGGGCTCTACGATAATGGCGGCAATCCGGTCGCCCATTTCTGCAAAGGTTTTACGCACCCCATCGATATCATTGAAATCGAGAGTCAGCGTGAGTTCTGCCAGACAGGATGGAATGCCGGGAGAGTTAGGCACACCCAGAGTTAGCGCGCCAGAGCCAGCTTTTACAAGCAGCGAATCCACATGCCCGTGATAGCAACCTTCAAATTTCACGATGATGTCGCGGCCGGTATAGCCCCGGGCCAGGCGAATGGCGCTCATGGTGGCTTCTGTTCCGGAGTTCACCATGCGCACAAGATCAATGGAGGGCACCAACTCGCACACTTTACGGGCCATATCGGTTTCAATTGCCGTCGGCGCGCCATAGCCCACACCAAGATCTACCTGTGCATGCAAAGCATCTTTGATGCGCTGATCTGAATGGCCAATAATCATCGGGCCCCAGGAGCCTATATAATCGATGTACCTCTGACCATCCTCGTCGTAAAGGTACGCGCCCTGGGCATGATTAAAAAAGATCGGGGTGCCGCCCACACCGCGAAACGCGCGGACCGGTGAGTTAACGCCACCGGGAATGTATTTCTGAGCCTGTTCGAACAGGGTTTCGGAGTGCGTCATTTGAGAGTGCTCCTGTTATCGGGGTATTGAAAGAGTGGGTGGTGGCTGGAAAACAGCCTCTGAAACATTTTTGCTTTCTGTTCGATGTTTTCGGGGCTGCCCCCGAAGAGCCCGCCAACGACCGCCAACAGGTCGGCGCCTGCCCGAATAAGCCGCTCACCATTTTCTGTAGTGATGCCGCCGATCGCGGTGACTGGCAGATTGAAGCGTTTTGCTTTGGCCAGTGTGTCGGTTGCGGCTGCCGGAGCATCCGGTTTGGTTGTTGAGGTAAAGAAGCGACCAAAAGCCAGATAGTCCGCGCCAGCCTCCACGGCCTTTTTGGCCAGCGTGAGGTCGGCATGGCAAGTGATGCCGATAATCGCGTTATCTCCAAGCAGACGGCGTGCCTCGATGGCAGACCCATCTGACTGGCCAAGATGCACGCCGGCAGCGCCCACGCGTTTAGCAAGCTCGGCATCATCGTTTATAAGCAGTGGAACATCGGCTGCAGAACATACTGACTGCAGGTTTCTGGCTTGTGCAAGGCGTTCGGCCATCGGAGCGGACTTTTCGCGGTATTGAACCATTACGGCTCCGCCGCGAATTGCCGCTTCCACCGAGGCAATCAACGTTTCCGGCGAGGTCAGCTGTCTGTCGGTAATCGCGTAAAGGCCGATTGGTACGGGTGTATTCATCGTTCCCACAGAATGCCCCGGTCGGGAACCGGCTGGCCTTTGCCCACCTCAAGTGCGTGCAAAATAGTACGGTGCACATAGTTCTGGGCTTGAGAGATGGCTGCACGGGGTGAGAGCCCCTGAGCTCGCCCGGCTGCAATGGCGGCTGCAAGCGTGCAGCCGGTACCGTGGTATTCGCCGCCAATGCGCTCGATATGCCACGTCATGGGCGTCGGTGAATGGTTGTAAAGGGTATTTGTAATGCGAATGCCGGTGCCGTGGCCGCCCGTCGCAAGTACTGACACGCAGCCTTTATCGAGCAATTTGCGTGCAGCCTCGTCCGGATTGGCGCTTTCGCCCAGCAGAGCAAGTTCTTCACCGTTCGGGGTGATCATCTCGGCCAATGGGAAAAGCCGCCCTTTCATGCGGGCAAGAATATCTTCATCCGCAAGATCACCTCCCCCAGCTGCCTTGACTACCGGGTCGGTAATAACCGGAATTTCCGGGTGTTTTTCAAGGAACTCTACGAGTACATCAACAACCGCAGCGTTTCCCAGGGCGCCGGTTTTGATGGCGTGTATGGGGGCGTCGTTGGAAATGCATTGGAGTTGCTGGCGAATCAGCTCGGGGTCCACAGCTTCGGCACCGTACACGTTTCTGGTGTCCTGGACAGTCAGGCAGCTGAGCACCGGTAGCGGGTGGCACCCCAGTGAAGTAATGGCCTGAATGTCCGCCTGGATGCCGGCGCCGCCGGAAGGGTCCAGGCCCGAAAGAACAAGTACCTGAGGGCGGGTGTAGTATCTGATGGCTAAAACTCCCTAGAAAGGTCTGACGACGGCGAGAATAACAACTGCCAGCAAGACGAATACCGGCAACTCATTGAACCAGCGGTAGAATACATGGCCGCGTGTGTTGAGATCATCACGAAACACTTTTACCAGGTGTCCGCAATAAAAGTGATAAACGATCAGTAAGGCCACAAGCACCAGTTTCGCGTGTAGCCAGCCCTGGCTGAAGTAGCCGGTTACATTATAACTAAGTAGCCACAGGCCAAAGATCACAGTGGCAATCATCGAAGGTGTCGCAATGCCCCGATAGAGTTTCCGTTCCATGACTTTGAAACGTTCACGCCCCGGCTCATCCTCGCAGGCGGCATGATATACAAACAGTCTTGGTAGATAAAAGATGCCGGCGAACCAGCACACCATGGAAATAATGTGGAAGGCTTTAACCCACAGCATTGATCAGCTCCGTCGATATTGATAATAGCTTTCGATGTCAGATTTAAGCACTACGCCATAAATCCGTTGAATCATTGGCGCCACGTGGCGTTGTACGTAAAGAGCTTCGGCGCTGGTTGTTTCAAACTCATTCAGTGCTTCTTCGAGTGTGGCCTGATACTGCACCGGCGCAATGTCACGCCGGTTGGCAGGGATATCCATCAGATCAATGGATTTCGGTGCCTCAGTCTCCTCATCGCTCGGAATTTTCTCGGAGTCTTCCAGATATCGCGCGAGGTCGACAGCCGGCAGCAGAGAAGTTGGTCCGTTACTGCCTTCAACCACCAGCCATTTCGGTTCTGCAGTAAGCGCTTTTCGTGCTTCTTCGGCTGTCAGGTGTCTCTCGATACGCAGAATACTCTTGTCCATGATCGCGGCCACAGAGACCCTGCGCAAGGCCTGAATAACCGGTGAACTCTGATAACTCAGCCCCTGGCTTTTCAACACGGTCAGGAACAGGGATTTTTTTCCGAAAGCCTCGCTGGTGATGAGGGTCGAGATGGTGATGATAAGCATGCCCGGGAGAATGATGTGAGGGTTCCGGGTCAGTTCCATGAGTGCCATGAGCGCAGCCAGCGGTGCTTGCAATACTGCGCCCATCATGGCACCCATGCCGAGCATCGCATAAAAACCAACGGATGATGCATGGTTCGGTATGATCTCGGCACCGATCAGCCCCATGGCTCCGCCAAGCGTTGCGCCCATGAACAGCGTTGGGCCGATAATGCTACTGGGCATCCCCAGTCCAACGGTCAGGGCGGTAATTACAAGTTTAGCCACCCCAACACTGAGCAGCAGCCAGAAGCCCAGTTCTCCATTAATGGTTTCGTTAACAGTGTCGTAGCCGATTCCCATGGTCTGAGGTACCAATATGGCAACAGGCACCATCAATGCCCCGGCTGTGATCACCCGAAGTAGAATCGGCCGGTGATTGAATCGGCCCATGGAGTCGACCAGGTGGATAAACAGTGCTGCCGAGATGCCGATAATAACGGCAATAACCAGAATCCAGGGTATCTCTAGCAATGAGTTCATGGTCAATGCCGGCACACTGAAAGCAGGCTCCGGACCGTACACAAACTGCGTTACGAAAGCGGCGCTGACCGAGGCAAGAATGATTGGGGTAAAGCCCGCTATGGTGTATTCCATCATCACCACTTCCATAGCGAAAATGACCCCGGATATAGGGGTGTTGAATGAAGCCGATATCGCAGCGGCGCAGCCGCAGGCGACGAGAGTACGGATACTGTTATTCGGCAGCCTCATCCATTGTCCCATCAGGCTGGAGAATGCTGCACCCAGATGCACTGCCGGGCCTTCTCGGCCAGCGGACTGCCCCGTAACGACTGTTGTGACGCCAACAATGAACTGAATAAAAGCACTTTTGGCGGTAATGTAACCCTGGTGGTAGTTAAGGCGTTCCATGACATGGGCCACACCGACTTTGCGGTCATGAGTGGCCAGTTGGTGTAAAAAGAACCCCAGGCCAAGCGCGCCGGCAAAAGGAAGGATTCCTCTTGTAAGTATATCCAGGTTCTCGAAGGCTTCAGATGGAAACGCCTCAGAGCCGTCGCCGGGCAGGAAATACCCCAGGGGCCATTCAATAGCCAGGCGGAAAACCAGAATCACTCCCCCGGTCACCAATCCTGATAGCAGGCCGAGAATCGCCAGCTGGGGCAGCGAATCAACGCCGGACATCCTGCGCGGAAACGCGCTGGCCAGTTTTTCGCCAAGCTGATGCCAGAGTTTTTTCATGGATGCCGGTGTTCCGGAACAAGTGGGGTGGCCCGCCAAAGGGATTCTGACAACATTGTAACTGTCGCCCCGTAAGCTGCAATAAGTCCTTGGTTTATCATGGTAGACTTCGACATTAAACTTTTAAATCCTGATACGACGTCGCTGGAGAGAATGGTGATTAAAGTAGGTATCGTTGGCGGCACCGGGTACACCGGCGTCGAGCTGCTTAGAATTCTCGCAGTTCACCCGGAGGTTACGGTGAACTGCATTACTTCCAGGTCGGAGGCGGGCATGCCTGTGGCCGATATGTATCCGAACCTTCGCGGACACTTTGATCTCGTGTTCTCCGAGCCGGATCCCGGTGTGCTGGCGGAGTGTGATCTGGTCTTTTTTGCGACACCACACGGCGTCGCAATGCGGATGATTCCGGAGTTGATGGCCTCTGGTGTGCGAGTTGTTGATCTATCGGCGGACTTCCGTCTCAAGGATCTGAAGGTCTGGTCTGAGTGGTATGGTATGCCTCACGAAGCGCCGGAGTGGGCCGAGAAGGCAGTTTACGGACTGCCCGAACTGATGCGCAGCGAAATCTCCAAAGCGCAGCTGGTAGCGAACCCGGGGTGCTATCCTACGGCGGTTCAGCTCGGCTTCCTGCCGCTGTTGGAACACGGGCTGGTAGATTCCTCCCGGTTGATTGCAGACGCAAAATCCGGTGCGAGTGGCGGTGGTCGGCAGGCGAAAATTGGTATGCTGCACGGCGAAGTAAGTGAAAGTTTCAAAGCCTACGGCGCTTCGGGACATCGGCATTTACCCGAAATTCGTCAGGGTTTGTCGGCAGCGGCAGGCGTCGGCACTGGTGTGACATTTGTCCCCCATCTTGTTCCGATGATCCGGGGTATTGAGGCGACGCTTTATGCGGAACTGAAGGATCCGGCTGACTTCGAACGTCTGCAGGGGTTGTTTGAGGCGCGCTATCGTGATGAGCCATTCGTAGATGTGATGCCTTTTGGCAGCCACCCGGAAACCCGCAGTGTGCGGGGGGCGAACGTATGCCGCATGGCGCTGCACCGGCAGGAGCAGAGCAATATCGTTATTGTCTCTTCTGTTATTGATAACCTTGTTAAAGGTGCGGCTGGCCAGGCCGTTCAGAATATGAACATTATGTTCGGCCTTAAAGAAACACTGGGTCTTGAAGCACCAGCATTACTGCCCTGAGGAACCTGAGTGAGCGAACAACGCAAACCGGCCGAAGAATATGTGGTTATCCGCCACCGGCCGGGATATCGGGTCAAACGGGCGGTAATTCTGGCTGTGTTTACGCTCGCGGCAGCGGCCGCCGGCTATGCAGCCGGGCTGGCGCAGGGAGGTTTTCGTTTCACCAGTGCAGAGGCCTCCAATGAGCAGCTAGAGGTGAAGGTTGCAGCGCTCGAGTCGAACTATCGTGAAGCTCGTCAGCAGTTGGTCAACCTTGAACGCGGTAAGTTGATTGACGAGCAGGCGCTGAATCAGGCTCGTAAAATCATCGTTGACCTGGAGACCCGGGTCGGTGATCTGAAGTCTGACCTGACCTTTTACAAGAACATCATGGCGCCCTCGGAGACCAGCAAGGGCTTGCAGGTCGATCGCTTTACCCTAGCCAGCGACCGCCAGGCCGGCGCTTATAACTTCAAGCTGGTACTGACTCAGGTTGGCAACAACAAGAGTTATATTTCGGGTCTCGTGGCCGTTAACATTATTGGTATGCGGGATGACGAAAAAGAAGTCATCGCATTGCGCGATCTTTCTCAGGAGATTGAAGATCTTGGCGTGAAATTCCGCTTTCGGTATTTCCAGGACGTGGAGGGTAAGCTGGCCCTGCCTGATGATTTCGAACCACTTGAAGTGCAGGTGGTTGCTCAGGCTGAAGGACGCAAATCCTCACAGGCTGAACGCACATTCGACTGGGATGATTTAACGGAGAATTAGAATGCTTGGCAAAAAGAAACAGAAACCCCGCCGGCCTGCTGGCAACTTTGACACACTGATCTCATCGCGCACGACGATCGAGGGCGATGTGCACTTTTCCGGTGGTTTGCACGTCGACGGCCATATTCGCGGCAAAGTGCTGGCCGAGGAGGGCAGTGATGCCGTTTTACGAGTATCGGAGGTGGGCGAGATTACTGGTGATATTGCGGCACCCCACGTTATTGTTAACGGGACAGTTCATGGTGACGTCTACGCGTTTGCTCATCTGGAGCTGGCAGAGAAGGCCGCTATTAATGGCAGTGTTTACTATAACCTGATCCAGATGGCCATGGGGTCGTCCGTAAATGGCAACCTTGTTCACCAGCGAGAGCCCTCCGGGTTACTAACGCAGGACAAGGCGCCCGCTTCTGCGACTGCTGACACTTTGGTTAGCGCTGAGGTTGACGAGCTGCCAGAAGGCGATGGTGGAAAATCCGAATAGTTGATTGTTTTACTCAGGAATACCATAATCACTCCAGTTGTATCAGGTAATCCGGAGGCGAACTTGAGTGTAGTTCAGCAACAAGTGGCAGCGCCGCTGTTTTTCAGCGATAGCGCAGTCAAAAAAGTACGTGAGCTGATTGAGGAAGAGGGAAACTCCGACCTCAGGCTGCGCGTGTTCGTAACGGGCGGTGGCTGTTCCGGGTTTCAGTACGGGTTCTCATTTGACGAAAGTCAGGATGAAGATGACACGGCTGTGGAGCGGGACGGTGCAGTTCTTCTAGTCGACCCTATGAGCTATCAGTATCTTGTGGGGGCCACTATTGACTACCAGGAAGGTCTCCAGGGATCCCAGTTTGTAGTGCAGAACCCGAATGCAAGTTCCACCTGCGGCTGCGGCAGTTCGTTCACGATCTAAAAATACTCGAAGAATTATGGCCAGCTGTTCGTGAAAAGAACTGTTGGCTCAGGCGGGATAGATAGCGCCCAGTATTCTGGGGCCTTTTGCTCCTGTCACTTCCGCGAGATTTCCGGGCTTTCGCTTCATCGTTTGGCGAGCCAGCCACGCAAACGCAGTTGGCTCTACCCACTGGGGGTCGAGGCCCAGCTCCGCAGTATCGAGTATGCGGATCGGGCTGAGGGCCTGAGAAAGCTCCCGCATCAGCAATCTATTACGCGTCCCCCCTCCGCAAGCGTATACCGTCATGGCGGGCGATTGAGGCATCTGCCGGATCGCCGTTATCACTGTCAGCTGCAGCAGTGTGCGCTGAACGTCTTCAGGCCGGGTTTCTTCGTGCCGCTTCACCTGGGTTTTAACCCATTCGATATTGAACTTCTCTTTCCCGGTGCTTTTCGGAGCGGGGCGGTCGAAGTAAGCGTCGGAGAGCATGTCGGTTAGCAGAGCCTGATCAACGATCCCTTCCTGTGCCCAATGCCCGTCTGCATCAAAGGGTCGCCCGGTTTGATCTTGGCACCAGGCATCCATCAAGGCGTTGGCGGGCCCGGTGTCAAATCCGGTTACTGGAGTGCCGGGGGTGGAAGGAATCCAGGTTATATTCGCGATGCCACCAAGGTTCAGAATGCACCTGTCCTCGGTTTCAGAGCCAAAGAAATGTTGATGAAATGCGGGAACCAGCGGGGCTCCCTGTCCTCCCGCTGCCATATCCCGACTCCGGAAGTCTCCTACCGTTGTAATCCCGGTCCTTTCTGCAATGATGGCAGCGTTCCCGATCTGCAGGGAAAACCGGCCCGGGCCTGAAGGTTGGTGACGCAGAGTCTGGCCATGGCTACCGATCGCTCGAATTGATGACTTATCCAGGTTGGACTTGTGTATCAGGTGTTCTGCGGTCTCAGCGAATAGCACGCCTGTCAGCGTATCAAGTTCGCCCACTTCATCGGGTGTCGCATGATTCTGGCTCGCGAGAACCAGGCGTTGACGGAGCTCTTCCGGATAGGGGGTGGAATGCGTTTCGTGGATGTGGACAGTTTCACCCTGGAAGGACACCAGCACGGCATCTATGCCATCCATGCTGGTGCCGGACATCAGCCCTATCCAGGTATCCATTGCTGTTTAGTCGTCCGACGCGAGAGCAAGTTGCTGATAGTTGGTTCTGAAAGTTTCAAACTGTGCAACCTGCCTATCGGTAGCCATTTTGAACCGCGCCATTTCAGAGGCTGGAATGGGCTGAGCGTCCGGGAGTTTTACGGTTCTGGAATTCCGCGGTGACCCGTTAAGTCGGAATTCATAATGCAGGTGGGGGCCGGTTACCATGCCAGAGGATCCGACATAACCGATCGTTTCGCCCTGCTTTACCCGCGCTCCATTTTTCATTCCTTTGCCAATTCTGCTCATATGGGCGTATAGGGTGGTGATGTTATCGCCGTGTTTCAGGACGACTGTGCGGCCATAACCACCCTTCCAGCCCGAAAACTGAACTCTGCCATTGCCCGCGGCTTTGATCGGCGTACCCGGGGGCGCAGCGTAATCTGTGCCTTCGTGCGGGCGAACAACGTCGAGAACAGGGTGGCGGCGCTGAAGGTTAAATGGGGAAGAAACCCTCGCGCTTATCGGTGTGCGCAAAAAAGCCTTGCGCATACTTTTTCCATCTGGCGTGTAGTAATCGCTGTCGCCGTTGCTATCTGTATAAAGCAGAGCAATATTTTCTTCGCCCCGGTTTATGAAGCGGGCAGACAGGATACGGCCGGTGTTGAACTTTTCTCCGTCAAGATACAGTTCCTCATAGACCACCTCGAACTGATCGCCCTTGCGAACATCGTATACAAAATCGATGTCCCAACCGAAAATTCCGGCGAGTTCCATCGTCAGCCGGTCGTTAAGGCCTGCATCACGAGCGGCAAGGTAAAGAGAGCCATCAATTGTGCCGGAAGCAAATGCAGGCTTGGATTCGGGCTCTCGTATTTCTGTCAGGCCTTCGTAAGAATTTTCCTGTCTTTCGATCTTTAATGATTCCAGCAAGCTGCGCTGAAGCTCTATTGCAGCAAGCTCACCTTCGCTATCGGTTGCGAAGCGAATGGTCTCGCCGGCGTAGAGGCGCTGTAATTTATCGGCTTCACCTTCTCCGTGGATAACAGAAAGCATGATGCCGTCGTTGAATCCCGCCATCTTGAAGAGGGAGGACAAGGTGTCGCCAGACTTGATGTCAAATGTTTGCCAGTTCAGGTGTGGCTTCGAATCAGGCGCTACAAGTTTCTCGGCTTGAGGGGTGGCATCCAGCTGGTCGGCGACAACGACAACACTCTTATTTGGAGATGCTTCGGGCTCTTGCTGCTGTTTTTGGGAGATAATTTCTGATGCGCTGCCCTGTTCCAGATCAAGGGCATAAGACATTCGTTTTGCCTCAACATCTGCGCTGGGGCTCATCAGAATAGCAGCAGTAACCACCACGGTTGCAGTGGCAGCAATGGTAATGTGGGTCTTTGGGAATGTTTTCAGCACGTGTTGCATCCGTTTTTAATCGGTATTCCGGTAGCTTGAGCTATCTAATTAAAGCTGTTGTTCAGGTATAAACCAACAGATTACCGTATAAAAAGCATGTGGAACAGCGCATAACATTACGGTTGTTGCGCTGTCCGCCGGATTTCTTGTGGCGTCATTGTTATAATGCGCCGGCCCTAATGGTCAGGTTTTGTTTAAAAACTGAACACTTACACTCTAGCAGGGCGCCGGGTAACTCACAGATTTCTTTTGTTGAAGTCTGTAACAGATAATTTCGTGAAACTGATTGGGGACAAGTAATTCATGGCACCTATTGATGAAGCGCTGGCGGTAATAAAGCGAGGCGTAGACGAGCTGATTCCGGAAGATGACCTGATTGCAAAGCTAAAGGAAGGTCGTCCCCTGCGCATCAAGGCAGGTTTTGATCCGACTGCTCCCGACCTCCACCTTGGGCATACTGTTCTCATAAACAAGCTGCGCCAGTTTCAGGATCTGGGTCATGAGGTGATTTTTCTGATTGGTGATTTTACCGGGAAAATCGGCGATCCTACGGGCAAAAGCGCTACCCGGCCACCCCTGACGGATGAGCAGGTTGCGCAGAACGCGATTACCTATAAAGAGCAGGTGTTCAAGATCCTGGACCCTGCGAAAACCAGGGTTGCATTCAACTCCGAGTGGATGAGCAAAATGGCCGCGTCCGACATGGTTCGTTTGGCGGGTCAGTATACGGTTGCGCGAATGCTGGAGCGGGACGACTTCACCAAGCGTTACCGGGCAGAGCAGCCGATAGCCATTCACGAGTTTCTCTACCCATTGATACAAGGTTACGACTCGGTTGCCTTGGAGGCCGACGTTGAATGTGGCGGTACCGATCAGAAGTTCAATCTCCTTATGGGACGTATTCTGCAGAGGCAATATGGGCAGTCGCCCCAGGTGGTGCTCACCATGCCAATCCTGGAGGGGTTGGATGGCGTGCAGAAAATGTCCAAGTCTTTGGGTAACTATATAGGTGTTAACGATTCGCCCGGCGAAATGTACACCAAGCTTCTGTCGGTGCCGGATGAATTGCTGTGGCGCTACTTTGAGCTTTTGAGCTTCCGCCCCCTTGCGGAGGTAAGTGAATTTCGGGCAGCGGTAGGCGAAGGAGCCAATCCCCAAGACTACAAAAAGCTGCTGGCAGAAGAGATTATCACGCGCTTCCATAGTGAAGAGGATGCCAAGACGGCACATAAGTCAGCAGGTAACAGAGTTGCACTTGGTGCAATTCCAGAGAATGTGCCTGTTGTCGAAGTTTCACTGGAGGGTCAGCCGGAGATTTTGATGGCATCAGTGTTGCGCCTGGCTGGTCTCGTAAAGAATGGCGCGGCAGCGCGGGACGTTCTTGGTCGTGGAGCCGTTTTTGTAGATGGCGAGAAGTTTGAGGGCGATCGGGCGTTTGTAGAGGGAGACAATTGCGTGATTCAGGCTGGAAAGAAGAAAATAGCCCGGGTTTTGATCACTGCTTGATCGATTTCAGGGCATTTTGAATTTATTTCAAAATGCCCGTTGACAGATCTGCGTGTGTCTGTAGAATGCGCATCTCCTTCGAGGGACACACCGCTGAGGCGGGTTGGAACGAGAAGGGCAACTGTTTGAAAGTATTGAAGAAAACGAGTTTCAAGTTTCTTTAATTAAACGGTTGACAAGGTGGCGAGACGATGTAGAATACGCCTCCTGATTGAGCAACGGCTCAAACGCTCTTTAACAAATTGACCAAGTAATTCGTGTGGGC